>NZ_KB903359.1:0-1207279 GCF_000379665.1 Butyricimonas synergistica DSM 23225
AATAAACGATCGTTTATTTATACAAAAATTTCACCAGCATAAAAAAACACTATTTCATTAATCTTGAGCATATTATAGAAGGACGCCTCCTTCCCGGATGGGAAGGAGGCGCCTGTATCAATCACTTACCGGATAGATACACTTTGAATTGGAAGCACGCCTATTGTCGTGAAACACCGCAAAAATATAAATGTAAATATTAGCGATAACCATCGCCTTGAAATCGTATTCCCGAACCGACTTGCCGTCCTCCCCGGCAACAGCCTTGCACAGGGTGCGTGCGTTGAGCTGCACAAACCGGTTCCCGGCGAATTTCCCGCGGGCACGCTCTACTAACCCGACAAGAATGGCGTCGAGCACGACCGGCGCCATATGCCCGCATCCCCCGAAACCTTTAATACGCACATCGCATGCCTCCCGATCCTCGTCATTCCTGAACGTGGGTTTCGCCCCCCCTTCTTGGAACTGATAATTTTTCCGGAAAGACTCATGTGATACTTTTTGTCCCCGATACTCCTACGTATCTCGAACAGGAAATCTGACTTAACTTCTGCCATAACTCATTTTTTAGTTAATAATAATTCTATTCCTCCGTGTTAGCTTCGGATGCAAACAATCAAAAAAGGCTTCCATAGGAACATTGCGAATGACGGCCCCTTTATTATATAAAAAAAGCAAAAATTCCCCCCTCAACCCCACAAAATCGTTCCCGTTTTATACTTCATTTACAATTGACCGTTTTTTTGAATTTTAATCGATTTTTTTCAGATATCGGCTTTCCCCTTGCCACACGCGGGATACAGCACTACTACGCTTTGCGTTAACCTGCTCTTGAATTGCCCGTGAATTGGTCTTAACCCGGCAGGGCTGTTTAACGACACGACAACGATACCTGACGCCTTTTTGACAATAACCGCAACGCTTTCACCTCCCCCCGGACTATCGCCGTCAAAACCGTGAAAAACGGGGGCATAAACGACAGAATTACTTGTCTTTTTGTTTTTTTACCCTGCCAAGAGGGGAATTTTTCACAAAAAAATCTATTATACAATAAAAGAGCATTCTATGATACGAACAGATTTGGACTTGATAAACGTGAAAAACGGGTAAGAATAGGAGGAGCCGAAAACATTCAAAAAAGTAATATCCTAAAAAAGTAATTAAAAAAGGGCTCCTCCTACCAATTTTTCCAGAATCATCTCCTGTCGCAAGTTATGAATATCGCCCGCGTAATAATCCACCAGACCCGTACAGTACAATTTTCGGGCACCGGCGAGCGCTTCTTTCCCGTAATACCCCGCAAACGAGAGCAGGTTGACTTGAATGCGGCATCCCAACACCTTCAGGCGTTCGCAATGCTTCACCAGGTCGGCTGCATAAAAAGCGTAGCGTTCCGGGTGAGCCATCACGGGCACGTATCCTCGACCAAGCAACCCGAAGATGATCTCATCCGCGTGGATCGAGGGAGCCACGAAACTATGCTCGACAAGTACTTCCCGCCCGGGAGAAGCGATAATCTCGTCCTGCAACAACAATCCCAACATGAACTCGCCCATGCGGTACTCTGCCCCCGCATCCACGGCGAGGCTTATCCCCTCTTGCGCCAATCGTGCCTTCAGCAACATCAGCATACTCTCTATATCCCGACGCCCGTTCATCAACGCCGGATAAGCCACGTGGGGCGTGCAGGTCAGATGCTGCAATCCCAACGCCACCAGCCGCCGGATGACCTGCACGGATTCGTCCATCGACCGCACCCCGTCGTCCAGCCTGGGCAAAAGGTGGGAATGAATATCCCGCCGGTAATCGAATATAAATTTCTCGTGGCGCTTAAAAAATAACATACCTTATTTATTATCATGTTCCCGGTAATACCCGTAACCGTATCCATAACTGTAATAACCATAGCCTCCACCGCATTCGGCACGCACGCCGTTCAGCAATATTCCCATCACGGGCAAACGTCCTTCCCCGTTTATCGCCGCAACAATCCTCAACGCATCCTTCCTCAACACGTTCGCCCGTACCACATACACGCAAGCATCCGACAACTTGCCCAAGGCGAATCCCTCGGCAAGAATCCCTACCGGGGGCGTGTCCAAGATGATACACGAATAACGTTGCTTCATCGCTTCCAGCAACTCGCTCACGCAGGAATCAGCGAGCAATTGCACCGGATTGGGTGGCACCACACCACCGAACAGGACGTCCAAATGGTCATCCACCGGACAAATCAACCCCGCCACATCGTCCACAAGCCCTGCCAGGTAAGCGGACAAACCTTTATCGCGATTCTGCCCGACGAAATTATGCAGGCTAGGATTCCGCAGATCGCAACCAATCAACAAAACCTTCTTCCCTGTCTTAGCGTACGCATTCGCCAAATGCGTGGCGATTAATGATTTCCCCTCGCCAGGAATAGTCGACGTAACCATAATCACGGGACAAGCTTGTTGCTTCAACATATAATTCAACTTTTCACGTATCAGGTGCATGGATTCCGACTGCACGAAATCTTCCCGTGTAATCAACTTCTCTCCAACCACTTCGGGGAACGTCCCGAGCTGGGGAACCCCAATTCCCCTCTCGATATCCTCAACATTCCTCACTTTATTATCCAGCATATCTCTAGCCAACACGCCCCCGACCGGTAACATGATACCCAACACCATCCCTACTAGCAACAGCATGGCTTTACGAGGCGACACGGGAGCATCCCCGGTATCCGGATCCTCGATGATTTTCGCTGTCGGCACGTACACCAGCTTCGCAATCTCCGCTTCCTCCCGCTTCTGCATCAGGAAAAGAAAAAGGTTCTCCTTCAATTCTTGTTGGCGGGCGATAGCACGGTATTGCTTTTCCTGGGCGGGCACGGACGTCAAACGTTTATCCACGGAAATATTCTCCAGTTCCATCGTATTTATTTTGATCTCCAACCTTTTTTCCACGTTGGCAACAGCCTCGCGGATACTCATTCTCATCTCCCGCAACTGCGCATCCAAGCCCGTCACGATAGGATTGTCCTCCCGGGCACTCAGCAAAAGTTTATTTCTCCGCAACACCATCTCGTTATAGCGGGATATACCGCCGTTCACTCCCTCGTCAGAAATACCCAAATTCTCCGGCAGCAAGCCGAAACTCGCATCCTCCCACTTTTCCAATAACACCCGGATACTACGTACCACGTCAAATTCGGTCTGCAATTTCAATAATTCCGTACCCGCCAATTTCTTACGTTCCATCACGAACTCGGCATCGGCAACGATGTTCGTCAACTTGTTCGTCCGCTTGAAACGCTCGGCATCATCCTCTATCGTACCCAACTCCCGGTTAATCACTTCCAGGCGGGCATTGATAAACTCCACGGTCTTGGCGGAAACCACCTGCTTGTCTGCCACCCCATTCTCGTTATAACGATCAACCAACGCACGAATCAAGTCGTTTCCCCGCCTCGGCACGGCATCCTTTACCGCCAAGCGAAGCGCATTCGTGTTTTTATCGAGAGGAGCCACTTCCAGTTTCTTGTAAAAATCCTTCGTTGCCGAGGCGTAAGAATATAAATACACACGAACCACGCCTGACGGACACTCCCCGTTCCTCTCCACCGAAATCGCATACCCATCCACCGGGATTCGTTCCGAAAAGCACCCCGCGTGAATGATCTCCCCGGACGGGGCTGTCACGACCGCCGTATCGCCCGAGAACGCCACCGTGAAGCAAGTATCCCTTATTGCCCCGGGGTTGTCTACAAGCACCTTAATAGGAGAGTCCTTGTACAATTCCGTAAACCTCAACATCCCCTCCTCGAAATAGCGGACGTTCAATTCCAGATCACTCACGGTTTCCCGCATCAGGTTTTTGGATTGCAACTCAACCAGTTCGTTTTCCACGTACTTGTCCCCCTGAAAGAACCCCATCTCTTTCATCATCACGCTTGTACCTAATTCCCCTTTCTTCGAATCACTAATCATGACCTTGCTCGAGACATTGTAAATAGGCTCCCGTGTTACACAATAAAACAACATCGCACCCACGCACAAGGGAATGGACACGAGAAACCACCTCCATCGTGCCATAATCTTGTAAAACAACACCCTCAAATCAATCGTTTCTTCCTGCTCGGACACAGGAATCTCATTACCATTCACGTTCATACACGCTTGTTTCATTAAAATTAAAAAATGCAACCAACCCGGAGAACCGCCGCAACCTACCTCAGAATCAGAGCTAACACCGCCACGAATGTCGACACGCTGGATAGCACGTAAGGCAAAAAAGTTCCCGCATTCCCTCCCACAATGCGTCCCCTGCTGGGCTCCACGTACACCACGTCATTCTGCTGAAGGTAAAAAAACGGGGAATAAACCAGATTGCCGGAGGTTAAATCCAAACGGGCAAAAGTCTTCTCTTTCCCGTTCTCGCGCATGACCAGCACGTTCCGCCTTTTGGCATTAATCTGTAAATCCCCCGCCATGCCCAGCGCATCGAATATGGACACTCGCTCACTGGTCACCTTGTAACTGCCCGGATTCCGGACTTCTCCCAAGACAGTCACCTTGAAATTCTGAAATTGTATCGTCACGATTGGATTTTTCAAGTACACCGCAAGTTTCTCCTTTAGCATTTCCGACAACTCAACTCGAGAGATCCCGTCCACACGCAACTTTCCCAACACGGGGAAATCGATGTACCCTTCTTTATCCACGAGATAGCCCGGAGGGGATTGCTGTCCCGTCGAGGCAACCTCTCTTCCCAAACCAATCATCGGAGTATTGAAAGGCAAAGCCGCCTCCGGGTCGTCACATGAAACCACGATAGATAGTAAGTCATCAATATGGATAACCGTTTTATACTCGAACTCCGATTCTAGCCGTCCATTCTCCTTCACGTCCTGCAAGTAAACAATATCTTTACTAGAAGCACACGAGAAAAAAACGATCCCACACGCTATCGACACAATCCACTTGTTTACAGACATATAACTCCTTCTTTTATGTAACATTACGCTATCATTAAACCAACGTTTTTTGATTGTTAAATAAATGAGGATTTACACGGCAAGAAAAGATCGGAATATTATTTATAATTAAATGATTATTATAGAATTAACCACTTACCAGGAATAGCTTGTTGTGGTCGATTTTACGATATTTATAATTGTTCATTTATTGAGCTACAAATATATATATTTTTCAATACAGTTTGAATTATATTCCATATTTTATATATACACATTTTACATCCAAGAGAAGGAAATACGATACAGAAAAGCCATGAAAGCCTTTGCACGAAAAGACAAAACAACAAAACAGGTTTTTGTTTCTAAAAAATCGAATGTATTTCTTTAACAATATTTACGACAGTATACCCGTTTCCCGAACAGAAGGCATAAAAATAACCGCTTTCACCCGGCTATCAACTTCACCCCGAATGAAAACGGCTCTTGTAATACTTTTCCCCCGCAACGACTTTTCAGGCATCAAATCCCGGTCTTTTGAAAGAACGGGCATTCGGGAAGAAAGCGTCAATATCTTCTTCCAATTGTTCCAACACCACGATTGCTCGGGATGCCTCTAGCCCGAAGCCGGGTACATGATCTCGTATCACTGCCCATGCCACACGAGAAATCTCAACAGCAAGCAACATCACCTTTGCCGACCCGTTGTAATCCTCCTCCTCCTGCGTGGCATTCAACTTGTCCGCATAAAGAAAGTACCCGCAAAGGGCACGCTTCATCTTGGAGCGAATCAAATCCATGTACCAGTTCACTTCCAACAAGGCATCCTCCACCTCCCGTGTCCGGGGCGACTTCCCCTGTGGTATTTCAACAGAATCGAACCACTGGTAAATATCTTCCTGGCATTTGTCCGCCAGTGCGTGATAAATACGTTCACATTTCATCATATCCTCGCTCTCGACTTGTCTTGCCACTTCCTCGTCCTGATCCTCCAAATCCTCGTAGTCTTCTCCCCAGAAGCCCTTGTCCACTTTTTCCGCCGAATAAATCTCCTCGATCCCCATTCCCCGCTCGTCTGCCAATTCGCGCAACACATCAAAAGTCGAGTCAAATATATTCTTCAGACGGGCTAACGCCGACTCGTCATCGTCAGGCATATCCTCCCCCAGATTCACCCTCGTTCTTTCCTTCAATTTCTTCCCCATCATGTAACTCATACAGCGAATCTGGAGTTTACACCGTTCACACCATCTGTCGCAATAATTGTAGATACCCGGCACAAAGCCGTTATCTACAATTTTCTTTTCTTTCTTCTTAGACACGTTCTTTTCTCTTATCCGATTAATTTTTTATACCGTATACGCTTCGGGGTCACGTTCCCCAACCGCTTCCGTTTGTTTTCCTCGTACTCGGAGTAACTTCCCTCGAAATAAACCACCTTGGAATCACCCTCGAATGCTAGAATATGCGTGGCGATACGATCCAGGAACCAACGATCATGCGATACGACCACGGCACACCCAGCAAAGTTCTCCAAACCTTCTTCCAGAGCCCGCAATGTGTTCACGTCAATATCATTCGTCGGCTCGTCGAGCAGCAACACATTGGCATCCTCCTTCAAAGCCATGGCAAGATGCAAGCGATTCCTCTCCCCGCCGGACAATATCCCGCACTTCTTCTCCTGGTCGGTTCCGGAAAAATTAAACTTGGAAACGTAAGCACGGGCATTCACCTCCCGTCCGCCAAGATTAATCATATCGCTTCCCCCGGATATCACCTGATAAACCGTCTTTTCCGGATCGATAGCCTTATGCTGTTGATCCACGTAAGCAATTTTCACCGTGGGACCGACCTCGAAAGTACCCTTATCCGGAGTTTCGGAACCCATAATCAAACGGAACAAAGTAGTCTTCCCCGCCCCGTTCGATCCGATCACCCCGACAATACCCGCCGGTGGCAACTGGAATTCCAAGTCATCAAACAACACCTTGTCGCCGTAAGCCTTCGCCACGTGCCCCGCCTCGATCACCTTGTTACCCAAGCGCGGACCATTCGGTATATATATTTCAAGTTTTTCCTCTTTCTCCTTCACATCCTCGTCCATCATCCTATCGTACGCCTTCAAACGGGCTTTACTCTTAGCCTGACGGGCTTTCGGCGCCATCCGCACCCATTCCAGCTCCCGCTCCAACGTCTTTCTTCGCTTGCTCGCCTGCTTCTCCTCCTGTTCCAGACGATTGGCTTTCTGCTCCAACCAGGACGAATAGTTGCCTTCCCATGGAATACCCTCTCCCCGATCGAGTTCCAAAATCCATCCTGCCACGTTATCAAGGAAATAACGGTCGTGCGTGACACAGATCACCGTACCCTCGTACTGGTGCAAATGCTGTTCCAACCACTCCACCGACTCCGCATCCAAGTGGTTCGTCGGCTCGTCGAGCAACAGGATATCCGGTTCCTGCAACAACAAACGGCACAAAGCCACCCGCCGCCGTTCACCTCCCGACAAGTTTTTCACCGGGGCATCTGGCTCCGGACAACGCAAGGCATCCATCGCCCGTTCCAACTTCTGGTCAATCTCCCAACCTCCATAATGCTCAATCAACTCGGTCAACTCTCCCTGCCGGGTCATCAACTTGTCCATCTCGTCGTCACTCATCGGCTCGGCAAATTTCATGTTCACCTCCTCGTATTCCTTCAACAAATCCATCACTTGTTGAACACCCTCTTGCACGACTTCCTTGACGGTCTTCGTGTCATCAAGCTGGGGTTCCTGAGGCAAATAACCGATGGAATGCTCCTTCGACCAAATCACTTTACCCTCGTAATTCGGGTCCAACCCAGCGATAATCTTCAACAAGGTGGACTTACCCGAACCGTTCAAACCGATTACCCCAATCTTCGCCCCGTAAAAAAAGGACAAATAAATATCCTTAATAATCTTTCTTTGTGGCGGTATCGTCTTACTCACGCCCATCATGGAAAAAATAATTTTTTTCTCGTCTGCCATACCAATAATTTACGCTATATTATGTTTCACATCTATCACACAACTAATTATTCTTAAAATGGATACAAAGATACATCATATCTTCAAATTTAAAAATACGCTTGAATTGTTATACGAAACCAAAATAAAAATCGTTACAATATCACCCCGATTTTTTTATTTTCTTGCAAAACAGTAACAGCTCGAAGCTCAAACAACTGTCTATTAAAAACATAAAAAAAAAAAAAAATCCAAATCAACTTCCCGAATTCAAAAACATTCCGCATCACAATTTATAATACATATAATTAACAATAATTTAGATAAAATCAACACGACATTCAAAAAATAGGCTACACAGCCATATTGCGGCCAACAAAAAAGGAGGTGTGTCAGAACACACCTCCCTATCACACTTATTCACACAGATTAATCAAACAGATAATTCAATTTCAACACCAATAAACGATAATGTTCACGAATCTTATCGTTCCCGGCATTCGACCTTGCTTTGGCCATTTGGTACACCTTGCGCAAATACTTCATCACCACCGGACGCTTTGCCGTTTTATCTATTCTAGGCGACATCACGATCTCCGCCAAAATCTGCTCTCCCTCGTAATCAAGACTTCGTTCGCATCCATGCTTATGGCAACTGCAAGTAGACTCACGCGACAACGCTTGCAACATATTCCCTTTCCCGCTGGCGAACTCCCCTTTCTCCACGAAATTTGCCAATCCCTCCACGAAAGAATTCTGGTAAGCCATATCCATCATTTTCAAGTTACCCGTCTTCTTCACGAACATCTCGTCAAAAATCATCGCCATATACTCGTCCAGCGTGAACACGTTCTTCCCTTCCACCTCGCTGATCAGCAAGCGTCCCACGGTTTCCCGCTCCAGCAAACTGGCGAACATCTGTGTCGCGGCACGGTAATGCAATGCCGTGGGACCGACTATCGCAGTCACCTTCTCGTTCACCAGCCAATCCTCCACGCCATTCAAATTGCTCAACACGAACTTCAGCGCGGCTTTCTGCTTCTCCCGCGGCACGAACTCGTACAACTTCACCGGATCGCCCAGGTATTTCGGGTTCAGATACATCCCCCCCACGCTCACCATCGCGTGACTCATGAACCGCATGAACTGCTCCACGATCTCCTTGTACATCGACTCCACCGCCGCGTACCCCTCGTCGTCCACCGCCAGCCAATCCGTGAAATTCGCCATCACGTACTTCAGATTCTCCATCCCGTACGTGTTCGCCTTCACCACGTCATCTCCCAGATCCTCCGCCTGCGAACGCGGGTCAAAACGGAAACGGAACACCTGTTTCCCGTAAAAACACATCTTATCCCCGACCTTCTCTCTCACCCATCCCCGCAAAGTTTCCTTCTCGTCATCCGGGCTCTTCACGTCCGGCAACACCTGGTACCCGTACTTGATGGCAAACATATCATACACCCCCACCAGCGGCGGCGTCAATTTCACCCCCTTTTCCACGTCGCCCGGTTGCGCCACGTAATTAAACCGGGCGTAATCCATGATCGACGGCGTAGTCCCGTACACCCGCGTAAACTCCGGATCCCGCAATTTCTCCACGGGATAAGCGGCAGACGCCCCGAAATTATGCATCAACCCCAGCGTGTGCCCGATCTCGTGAGCCGCCACGTAACGCATCGCCTCACCCATCTTCTCCTCCGTCATCACCGGGCGGCGCACCTCGGCGTCCACCGCCCCTGTCTGAATCAACATCCACTTGTTCAACAGGCTGGTCACCCCCGACCACGAAATCACATCCGCACACAAGATCTCCCCCGACCGCGGGTCTATCCACGACGGTCCCATCGAATTCTCCTTGGCCGAAGTCACGAAACGGTAACAATTGTAATGAATATCATCCGGGTCGAAATTCGGGTCATCCGTCGGGTAATCCTTCACGACAATCGCATTCTTGAACCCGATCGCCTCGAAAGCGATATTCCAGTCGGCAATCCCCAGCTTCACGTACTTCCTCCACTTCTCCGGGATTGCCGGATCCACGTACCACACGATCGGCTTCACCGGCTCCACCAATTCTCCCGCCAAATACCTCTGCATATCCTTCGGTTGCAAATTCCAGCGATGAATAATACTATAATACTGCAACTGGTCGTAACGCTCGTCAAACACCTTTCGCATTTCCCAGAAATACCCCACCCGCTCGTCAGCATAACGGGGCATCATCGGCTTCTCGGGCAAAATAATGATATTCCGCGCCTCTATCGTCGTCAACGGTCCCTCGGCATCCGTCGTGTAAGTCATCATGCTCTTCACGATAACATTATCCTCGAAAGCCTTGCACTCCTCGATTCTCGAACGGTCACTCTGGAAATTTCCACCGAACGGGACGATCATCCGTGCCTCGGCAGGCAAATTCGGAAATGGCGAAAACTCCGCTATCGACGACAAGAACAACGGCGTAGCATCAATCACGCAACTCGTGGAATCCTCCGGCTGCACCTCTATCTTGAACGCCTTCCAGATCGGCGGGTTACTATGCCGCTTGTACGCCTCGTACATCTCCGACCCCTCCTTGCACTCGTAATCCAGATGCGGAAAATGCATGTACACCTTATTCTCGTCACACGAAAACGTAATCAACACCGGGTCCCGATTTATCGTCCCTGGGTCTATCTGCCACGTCCGGCTCGTGGAGGACACTCTCGAACTGATCAAAAACTCCCGGCTCATCAACGCCTTCGGGATCTCCAGGTAAACCTTGTCCTTCTTCTTGATCACGTTAAACATCCCCCGCTTCACCTCCGCATCCTTGACAAACTTCTCGTAAGCACTCTCCGCCTTCACCCTCGTCGTGTCCGACGCCTCCACCGCCTGCTGCTTCTTTTTCTTTCTCTTCCCGAACAACTCCGTGGCAGAAACATCCGTGCACAACACGCCAGTACATAATAACAATACAATACCTAATCCTTTCATAAATACCTATCTTATATTTACTTATACCCAATATTACGATAATCTATTCCCAAATACTCCTTCAATGACTGATCCAACACATCATGAGCTTTTTTAAATTTCTCATGCTGAACTGCCCTCGCCACGGTTTCTGCATCCGTAGAAAACAAAAAATTTATAAACTGCGACAAATATGATTCTTTAGATGAAGCAAACTGGTAACCAACTTTATGCATTCCCCATTTGCCATCTACTTGAGTATACAATTCATAAATACTACCCCTCGGGTAACCTAATTCCCAAAAATTATCCTCACTCCACTCTTCATTGGTACGATAACTGAAATTTGCACGAAATTCGTCATCCGTCGAATAAAGATAAAACTCTTCAAGCACTACCCAACCCGACTTCTTCGTCAAATACTCGCTTAAAAAATTAGCATTCCAAATTGTTGACAATTCCACCTTTTTCTCTTCGGACAAACTCATTTTATTCTCGCTCACGGAAAAAGCCACATAATAATCCGATATATATATATCCCTTGGCTCTCCTTCCGGTTTCGAGGCATCCAGAGAACCAGTGTACACGATTGAATCAGCCAATAATATTTCAAGAGGGAAATATTTCTTACGGAATTCATCCGTGTAACCATTCAAAAACATCTCTTCAAAAAATTGAATTCTCCTTAACAACCCCTCTTGAGTTTGAACTGGTTTCGTAATCCTCAAAGCGTATTTTATGTCAAAATTATACAAGTAATCCGAACTATCCGGATCCGTGATCAACAACTTTCCGCAATCGAAATAATACCGTGAAACATATTTCCACACGGGATCGCTCGAGGTTGTATCATAGACGCGTTTATAATGTTGATCTCCAACATTAATATCATCCTCTTTAAAACAACCGGTCAACAATACGCCCCAAAACGCTACAAACAATAAAGCATATTTTCTTCTCATAACAAATTCCACGTTAATCATTTTACAATAGATTCCACTCGCTCATTCCGTTCTATCGTTGCGTTTTGACGCACAACATCCAACGGAAGAGGTAAAACATAATTGGGGCTCTCTGCTTCCAAAACATAAGTAACAGAACTATTCCTATCATTATAATCTTGATAAACATGTTCGATAGATAATCCCCAACGCCGGATATCAAACCAACGTATATCCTCGAAACAGAACTCCTTACGTTTTTCATTTCTAAAAATTTCCCATGCCTCATCATCATTATTTGCCGTCAACTTCGGATCTTCCTCATACATAATCCGCTCCCGGTAGACCTTGCTCAAATCTGCCATTGCCAAATCCCGTTTTCCTGTGCTCAAGTAAGCCTCTGCACGGTTAAAATAAACTTCTTCCAAACGATAATTCATCCCATAACATTTTGAATAACCGAACCCTTCGAAATCATACTTATATATTTTCTTTCCATCGTAATTCCAACAAGTATAAGATTTTCCCCTAACGTCATTCGAATTCTCTTTGACTAATGCCATCAACTCCTGGGAAACAGTATATCTGCCATACCCCCAATCCACGCTGAATGTCGGTAAAACATCGCGATTCCACCAAGTAAACAACAAACTTCCGGCATCCCGTGCCACCATCGGGTGTTCTCCCGTCCAACTATCTTGATTCATAGACATCCACGTCAGAGGTACCACTATACTTTGGGTTTCCCGCAAAAGATCGCCGCAAACCGTGATCACATCGTTATAACGTCTTTGTTCCAAATAAATTCTCGATAAAAACAAACGCACAACATCTAAATTAGGACGGAATGCCGTGTTTTTCCTCTCTCCTTTTCCCAAATTCTCCAACGCACTCTTCAAATCAATTTCCATTAACTCGTAATTCCGTGCCAATGTTTCCCGGGCATAAGTCTTATCTTTAATACCGGTTTCCATATTTACCGGCACACCCATGGCTGTTGCGGCTTGTTCCTCGCTTCTCCAAGGCTCCCCGTACATGTTCACCAGATACCAATATGACATCGCCCGTATTGCCTGCACTTCTCCAAGAATACGATATTTCACCCCTTCTCGATCATCTTCAAAAGCCATAACGTCATGTTCGATAACATTACACATCAATATTTTATGGTACAGAAATTCCCAAGCAGGGTCTATTTTTTCCGCCCCATCCGGGGTATACTGCGGTTCTTTCGCCCAAGTGAACCAATTCGAATACTCCCACCTGTAATCCCCTTTCTCTCCCTCGACCAAACTACCGATATCATCACTCATCCACAAAATATTATAACAAGACGATCCTGCGGAAGCATGTATCAACTCGCCATATATCAATTCGCTATACTCATCTAATTTAGACGGTATCACCTTATCTTTGTCCTTGTAATCCAAAAAATCATCACAAGCGACCAACAACGTTGTCAACAAGGGCAATATATACTTATTCATTTTCATACTCTACCCGTTTAAAAAGTTACATTTAACATCAAAGAATAATTCTGTTGCGGAGGCAACGCACCGGAACCTAAAGTCACCTGCTCAGGATCTCGTCCTTTCAAGGCTTTTGATTTAATCACAAAAGGATTCGTTACTCCAAGGCTAAAAGAAGCTCCTGCGATATGCAATTTTTTAGCAATCTCTCTTGATAAAGAATAATTCAAAGAGATATTCGTACACCGCACGAAATTCCCGGAAACCACCCGCAAATCACTATCATTATACATTTGCCAATAATTAGCGGCAACCTCATTATTATTTCTTATTATACTAGCAAGCTCCGGATTCATACTGGCTATAGTAACCGACTGATCCGACAACACGGGAATATTCGTATTGTCCCCGGGTGCCTGCCAACGTCCCACAAACTCGGAAGACATGTTTTGAGCGGGATAAGGTAACCTGAAAAAATCCGAATCGTACAAATCATTCAAACGAATCTTGTTTCCGAAAGACAAGGCAAACCTCGTATTCAACGACAAATTCTTGTAACTAAACGACATAGACAAACCTCCAGAAAGATCTGGCTCACGCTTGCCACTATACTTTAACACGGATCTCAACGCTTGTTCGCGAGTCGTGATCACATTCCCATCCTCATCATAATCGCTCAAACCTTTAAACCTCGGGAAACCGTTTTCATCCAAACCATCAAACTGATAAGAATAAAAAGAATTCAACGCATAACCATTCTTGACCACCGTTCCATTCAAATAATCCGAATAAGTTACAGTACGATCTGCCGCATTAGACACTTCATTATACACTTTCGAAGTGTTAAACGTCAAACGCCATTCAAAATTTTTTGTCTTAATAGGAGTTGTTACCAAAGAAAGATCCCATCCCTTATTCGTTAAATCACCACCATTTATCGTCACAATCTTCCCTCCATTCGTTGATTCCACCTCTACACTCATCAATTGATCTTTACTCTTCTTGTAATAAAAATCAAAACTTCCGGAAAGCTTACCCTTGAAAAAATCAAAATCAACACCAAGATTAAAACTATTCGTCTTCTCCCATTCCAAATCCGGATTCGGTAACTGCAACAACGAGGCAGAATACTCTTCCGAATTACTATACAACTTCCCTAAAGAAATAATCATATTGGGATTATGCGCATCCGTCACGTTAGCTTGAATCCCGTAAGAAGCCCGAATATCCATGTTCGACAACACGTTAAGCGCAGCGTCCATCCAAGGCTCTTCCGTCAAATTCCAACGTCCCGAGAATGACCATATCGGCAAGAAACGGGCACTCTCGCCCAATTTATTGGAACCATCCCCTCTAAGATTAGCCGAAATCACATATTTAGCTCTAAAACTATAAGAAACCAACCCGTAATAAGATATTGTATTCGATGTATTGTCAGAAATAACAGGTTTCATCGTTTGCATCGCCAAAGATGCTGCTGGCCAATCGGTCAAATTCTCCAAGGCTACAAAATTCTTGCCTCGTTCCGGTAAATACCCCCACTCTTCTTTATCATACCCCTTATATTTGGAACTTGACATTTCCAACCCTGCGGAAAAAGATACGCTATGCACCTCTCTAAACAATTTATTCGCATTAAACGAAAATCGCAGGGAATAAGAATCATTGGAACTCTCGCCCGACTTCAAAATCCCACCATAGGGCAATTTCGAATACTTGTGATAATTCGCATTCAATTCACTATCCCAATGATTCCTGTCATACCCGTAAGGTAACAAACGATATTGTGACACGTAATGAGTACGCTCGTCATAATAAGTTTCCGAACGATAAGCACTCGTGTTATAAGACAAAAGCGCACTGGCACGTAACCAAGGAGTAATCTTATAATTCAAATCCAAACGAGAATTTATGCTTCGCATTGTTTGGGAAACTCCCGAGTTATCCAACTCGTTAAAAACATTGTAATTCAAATTCACATTATCATTCATCAGTACTAATACATCACTAACACTGTAAAAATGATATGAACCATCTTCATTATAAGCGGGAATCGCACGTGAAGTATTATAAGCGTAATCATACAAATCCACTGTCGGGCGATCCGTCGAGTACACGCTGGAACTCAAATTAATACCGATATCCAACTTCTCGGACAATTTTAAATCAAGATTCGACATGAAACTAAAACGCTCTCCTTGCTCCTGCAACGGGGAGCCCTGTTGATTGGAATAACCGGCAGAGAAATAATACGTTGCCCTTTCCGTTCCTCCGGAAACCGATAAAGAATGAGAATGGCTAAAAGAATTACGGAACAACAAATCATACCAGTCCGTATTCATCTCTTTCATTTTTTTCACCTCTGAATAAAATTGATCCATACTAATATTGCCACTCCACAAACGACGCAAAGCACCCTCGTATCCCACATCATCCGGGGCAAAACCTGAAAATTCCAACCCTCTCGCATGAATCTCCTCCGACACTTCAATACGCTCCTTTGAATTCATTCGATCCAACCCCTTGTAGCTCGGGCGCTCCATAAAACTCATCGACGTGCTGTAACGCACGGACGGTGTTCCCACCCTTCCCCGCTTGGTGGTGATCACGATCACCCCGTTTGCCGCTTTAGAACCGTAAAGGGCAGTAGCGGAAGCATCTTTCAAAACATCAATACGGTCGATATCTTCCGGGTTCAAACCGGAAATAGCGTTACCGATCAAGTTCACCCGGTCCATACTATTCAACTCCGTCGCGTCCAATTTCACCGGATCGGTCAAAACCACACCATCCAACACCCACACCGGTTCCCGGTTGCCGATTACCGTCGAAGAACCCCGAATACGAATTTTAGGGGCAGCACCCACCGTCGAGGTCATCTGCATCACGGACATCCCCGGCACCTTCCCTTGCAACATCTGGTCCAAAGAACTACCCACCGGCTCGATAATATCCTCTGCCTTCAACGTCGAAATGGAAGATGTCAACTCCCGCTTGTTGATCACTTGGTAACCGGTGATCAACACCTCGTCCATCTCGTTCACCACCTCTTTCATCACCACCGTCACCGGCTTGTCCGAATCCACCAGCACCGATTTCGTCTCCATCCCGACAAACGAGAAAAGCAACACGCTATTCTCAGGAACTTTAATTTGGAAATTACCATTTGCATCAGTAGCGGTACCTGTTGTAGTCCCCTTGATAATCACGGAAACACCCGGCACGGGTTCCCCTTTTTCATCCTTCACCACACCCTTTGCCACGATAGATTTATCTTTCTGCACCACCTTGATCGTGATCAAATTGTTGTCCACTTTATATACCAAATCGGTTTCCTTGAAAGCCTCATCAAGCACTTGCGCAACCGTGGCTTTTTTCAAGTTCATCGTGACTTTTTTCTTACAGGCGTCGATCACCGCCGTGGAGTACACCAAGCGATAATCATGCTTCTTGATAATCTCCAAGACCTCCTTCATGGTTGCATCCTTCACGTTAATATCGATAGCCTTGCCCGCTTGTTGTGCGTAACCGGAAAAGCTAAAACACAAGATCAAAAGGCATAACAATCCTTGGAGGGGAATTTTTTTGCCATAACTTCCCCAGGAATCAATCATTTTTTTCATACATTTGCAAATTAGAATTTAACATTAATGCCTACCTAGGCATTAGTACCGAGCGAGTGTTGGTAGCACTCGCTTTTCCTATTTATATACACTTACCGTTTTTCCGTTAATTTTAAATTTGACATTACTAACATCCGAAATAACTTCCAAAATTTTATTTACCTCGGCATATTTATCAATTCGCACGAAATACTTCTCCGCCTTGGCTTCCGGGTTCTCGTAGAACACGGAGAAACCGTACCAGTCTGCCAATTTATCAAGTATGGTTTCCAACGCTTCGTCTTTGAAAAAGAAGATATTATCTTTCCAACTCACGAACTCCTCGACATCCACGTTTTCCACGCATATCGGAGCCGTAGTTTTAGCCACGAAAGCCTGTTGATTCGGAAGAAGTATTGCTTCTGCCTTGTCCCGGCTCACACGCACTTTACCCTCGACCAAAGTAGTGATGACGGAATGATCCGGATTCGATTTCACGTTAAACTCCGTCCCCAACACATGCACATCCCCATTCACCGTGTGCACGATAAACGGATGCTCCTCATCCCGCTCCACGTCCAGGTAAATTTCCCCGCTTTCAAGATAAATATCCCTAGTCGTCCCGGCAAAAGCTACCGGAAATCTTAACCGGGTTTCCTCGTTAAACCACACCTTTGTCCCGTCGGCAAGAGAAACATGATACTCGCCACCCTTGGGAACTTCTACCGTATTGTACTTGATGACTTTCACGGTATCAGCAATTTTATTTTTCTCGTACTCCAATTCATTTCCCCGGTTCACGGCGTGAAGCGTGATCTGTTCGTCCTTAACCTCTCGTCCCAGATTCACCACTTTTCCGTCATCCAAGATCAGGCGAGGTTGCTTCCGTACCGGGGCAGACAAAATACTTTCTTGCTGGACCTGTGCAGTAACTATTGTCTTTGGTTGGGATTCTTGATTCAACCAAAAATAAACGGCTACAGCTAACGGCAATGCCAAGATGGCTGCATAACGAGCCACGATCATCACACGACGGGGATGCTTGCGTGTGTTCACAATCTGCTCGTGCAATTCACGGCTTGTCACCCTTGCCTTCATCTCCCGGTAATCCTCGTCGCTGATATTCAATCTTGCCCGTATCTCTTCCAACTGCCGGGCATCCTCCTCCGACAAGCAATCGAAAATATCTTTTGTTATTAATTTCCTCAGTTCTTTCATCATCTATTTCGTCTTTCTAACCATGATACACGCCAGAAAGAAAAATGTATGAAAAGAAATATCACTTTTAATATTAATTAACAAAATCACCAAATACCTCTAGTAAAAACTTATTTCACCACGTGTGAGGCTTATCCAGAATATCGATGCCGGCATACCCGTATACCCCGTCCCGGGAGATCATCGGAACCACCATCAAAGACTGAACACCTTGGGCGGTAAGGCGTGCCCTCTCGACGAAAGCCTCCGCCGGCAATTCGTCCAAACTTGCCAAAATAATGGGAGAAGCCTTCGTTGCCAACTGTTCCGTCCACCAGGGAATCTCCTTCATCGGGAAATTCTCCATGTAATCCTTTTTCTTGAAAGATTTATAACTCCCCGCCTCGTAGCAACAAGTTTGAGTTCCTTTCTCCCAGTCATACTCTATAATATAGGTGCACCCTTCCGGGTAATATTGCATAATATCCCCCAGTATCTTATTCACGACACCACTCATGTCGTCCGAACGCAATAAAGACAATAAAGAACGGGATATGCTATTTTGTTGAACGAATAAATTATTTACCCTTTGTATAGCGGAGGTACTGGTATCCATACTCTCCGGAATATCCAGGCACTCCATGAAACCGCACGTTCTCAAAAATCCTTCCTCGTCCACTTCCTTCGAACACAATTTCACGCGTATCCAGATAATCTCGCCATGAACCTCTACCGGATACACCTGATCGTAAACGTTCTGCGTCTTCCCGAAAACAAATTCATTCACCGTGCGCAGGCGATAATCCTTCCGGATGAAGGAATGAAAATCCTTGAAACTGACAATACCATCCTCTCCCAGATCAAGTAAATCACGAATAAATTCGGAACACACGTAATATTCTCCGGAAGACGGGCATCACTTAACCGATCCTTGCTATCCACTTTATATTTTTTTTTAATTTCTAAAAACAAACACCTAACGTCACAGAAATAGAAAAATATCAAGTAGTTGCACCTTTGGAGACAAAAATAATATTAAATTTCATTTTTCAACGCTTGCCGAATCTTCGTGTAGGCTTCTTTCTTGTAATGCCGTACCGTGTTGTATTCCATTTCAATTTGCTCGGCTATTTCCTTCGTGGAATACCCTTGCAAGGCAAGTTCAAGAATCACTCGTTCCCGCCGAGGCAAACGGTCTATCAGCTCGTGCATATAATCGTGCGTATCGACAACAACGAACTCTGTCATCAACTCCGGCGGAGTTTCCGTGTACACTGGACGAGCGTTGCGAAGGAAATTAAGACATAGGTTTTTCACCGTGGAATAAAGATAAGAGCGTTGTTCCGATTCGTTCCGTTCAGCCAAAATACGCTCGTAACCGTTCACGAAAGCCTGATGAACGATATCCTCCGCCTCCTCGGGACAGAATCGTGCCGCATAAACACGTAACTCGTGTTTCAACTTGCAATACAAATGCGCTATTATTTTCTCTTTATCCTCTATCATATTCTACCGATCCCCCGTGAAACACAAGACTTCTCCCCTCCAACGCCAGGATAGAAATAAACCTTCGTTTCGTGATTTCAAAAATAACAATAATACCACACAAATACCAAAATTAGTGTTTTTTTTATTCCACGCTTAGTATCATGCACATACGAGAATGTGAGATCAATATCCACTCGTGATTTATTTTCTTTAATCCACTATTATTAAACGAACCATTAATGATATTTTTCAAATTATACCTACTTTTGTTTTTCAACGAAGTAATTACATTTAAAATGAAAATTGCCAAGCAATTCCTTCACCCGACTCTAACGATCATCCTTTCCTGTATCATGTTCTGTTCCTGCCGGAATCATGATTCGAGATTGGAATACGCCCTGCAAGCCAGTGAAAACAACCGAGATGAACTCGAAAAAGTACTGACACATTATTCCCGTGACCCGAAAGACAGTTTGAAACGGCAGGCAGCCCTATTCCTGATAAAAAATATGCCAGAACACTTCTCTTACAACGGGCAATACCTTCAAAACTTTAAGCAAGCCGTGGACACGAGCGTACAAGACTACTTGTTGAAAAAAGTAATCCTCATGCAACCCGCGCGTTACACCCGTTCCCGGCAACAATTACAAATCGAAGCGGACATCAAACACGTGAAAGCCGATTATCTCATTCATAACATCGAAAAGGCGTTTCAACAATGGACTACCCGTCCGTGGTTGGAAGGATTATCCTTCAACGATTTCCTGGAATACCTCCTGCCTTATCGCATCGGCAACGAAACGCTGGACTATTGGCGGGATTCACTCGCCCCGGAACAGGAAAAACGTATCCAAGAAGCGATACAGTATTTCGACGACCGAAAATACTCCGTTTATAACATCAGCCAGCAAATCAGCGACCATGCCCAAGCTTATCAAACAAACGTGAGTTTCGTGGTCGACATCCCGTTCAACACATCCGAATGCGTATTTATCAGTCGCTTGCAATTACTGGTATACCGCATGGCAGGAATTCCCGCCGCAACTGACCACGTCCCTTGCTGGGCGGACATGAATGGATTCCACGAGTGGACGGTCGTCATCGACCCCAAGAAACAAGACATCCTCCACGGGCAACTGGAAGCCAAAAACGCCCCGAAAGTATTCCGCCGTACTTATGCCGTGAACAAAATCCCCATTCCCCGGGACAACGAATACGTCCCGCCTTTCTTCCGGGATCCTTTTAACCGGGATGTAACGAGCAAATACCAAGCGACGTCGAACATCACCGTGAAAACAGACATTCCCCGCGGCAGTTTCCCGGTCTATCACGCGTACCTCGCCATTTTCAATGACAGCCGGCTACGCATCGTGGATTGGAGCGAAATACGACACGGGGAAGCCACGTTTCGCGATCTCGGGCGGGGTATTATCTATTTCCCCGTTTATTTCGAAGAGGACAATCAAAAAAACTTCTCTTATCCCTTTATCCTCCATGCCAATGGAACGACCACGTCCCTGAGACCGGATAAAACACACCTGCAAACCGTGAAACTTACCCGAAAATACCCGTTACATAGTAATAAAGTATATCACGGGAACGCGCTTGTCGGGGCAAATTTCAGATGTACCAACGATCCCACGTTCAAGACTTCCCGACTCGTGCACCACGTAGACAAGAATCCCAATATGTACCCGGTAATCGTTCCCGTCGACACGACATTTGAATGCCGCTACTGGCTATTCGACCACACGAAAATGGCAGAACTCTCTGAATGGGTATTTAAAGACAACCGGGGAAACATCATCCGGGGAAAAGGCATCGATCCCATCGGCGAAAGCGCACGTACCGAGAATATCTTTGACGGGAACGCCCTCAGCTACGGGCGACTCTCCCGACAATTCATCGTTGATTTCGGGCACCCCGCCAGCATCTCGGAAATGCATTACCTGCCCCGCAACGATGCCAACGGCATCTACCCAGGCAACGAATACGAACTCTTCTATTTCGATCGTGACGGCTGGCAATCGCTCGGTTGCAAAATTGCCACGGGATACGAGATCCAATTTGACTCCGTTCCCGCCCATGCCGTCTATTGGCTTCAAAACCACACCACCGGAAAAGAAGAAAGAATATTTACTATACAGGACGGCAAACAACGATTCTGGTAACAGCCCCTAACAATCCGGAATCCCCCCGGGAGAAATCCAAGATTTAGCCTCTTGACCGGGTTGACTAACACTTTTGTCGGGCTATTGGCTGACTATTGGGCGACTATTAGGCGTCTTAGCCTACTACTCACCTACTCTTAGCCCACACTTAGCCCACGTTTTAACGGAAAATATGCTTTTTTAATGTACACGGAAAATAAATCCCACGAGAGAACGGGACGACCGATCCTCGACAAGATTTATTCGGCGATTAAGGTCATCCCCGGCATATTCCCTAGTCAAGTCCATGGTAAGCGCAAATTCACGGAAGAAACAAGGAATCCATTAATTCCTTCTCTTTCAGAATCTATCGAACAAAAGAACGATTCCCCCGTAAATTTTATAACCATTTCTCCTTTGAATATCGGGAAAAATGGCTAATTTTAGGCTAGTCATTAAATTGAAAGGTTATGTTGGACACGATAAAAAAGTTCCTGAAGGAACATAATATTGATCAAAAGGCGGGATTTATCATCGCCGTTAGTGGCGGAGCAGACTCCATCACCCTGCTTCACGCGTTCAAGTATTTGAATTTAAACATCTTTGCCTTGCATTGCAATTTCAATCTCCGGGGCAAAGAATCCAACATGGATGAACAATTCGTGAAACGTTTCTGCGAAACTTACGGCATCCCCATGAGCGTGAAACGTTTCGACACGCAGGAGTATGCCAAGAAAAACGGCATCAGTATCGAAATGGCGGCACGAGAATTACGCTATGCGTGGTTCGAGGAAATGCGCCAAAAGAAAAAAATGGACTATATTGTCGTGGGACACCATGCCGACGACCTAGCGGAAACACTCTTTATTAATATATGCCGCGGAACCGGAATAAGAGGACTAACGGGAATCCGCCCGGTCAAAGATAAAATATTGCGCCCGCTTCTGTCCCGTTCACGGGATGAAATCATCGCGTATATCGAGCAAAACCAACTCGGTTACCGTACCGATTCGACCAACAATTCACTCGATTACGTGCGGAATAAGATCCGCCATCTCATCATACCCGTTTGTAAAGAGATTAATCCCTCTTTCCTCCACACCACGCGGGAAAACTGCGACACGATGAAGGAAGTGGAACAAATCTACCAGTACGGCATCTCCTGCTTGAAAGCAGACATCGTCAGCGAGGAAAACGGCGAGATACTCATTGACATCAAAAAAACGATAGCATCCCCCGCACCTTATACCTTCCTGTTTGAATTTTTAAAACCTTACGGGTTCAACTCCACGCAGATTGAAGACATTCTGAACAGTAACGAAGCCATACCCGGCAAACAATTCGAAGCGGGAGAATACCTGCTCACGAAAGGTCGGGTGTACTGGCGACTTTTCAATATTCTCGAGAAGGAAGAAGAACGCCAACTTCTAGCCGACAGCGGGGAATATCACTTGGACGATTTCACGTTCACCCTCGATGAACAAGAGATAGACGACTCGTTCACGGTTCCGCAGGACGCGGAACTCGGGTGCTTCGATCTGGATAAAATCACCTA
This sequence comes from Butyricimonas synergistica DSM 23225, assembly GCF_000379665.1. Lineage (GTDB taxonomy): Bacteria > Bacteroidota > Bacteroidia > Bacteroidales > Marinifilaceae > Butyricimonas > Butyricimonas synergistica. The sequence continues at coordinate 23,304 of NZ_KB903359.1, forward strand.
TCCTCTCGTCCTGCGCCACTGGTCTACGGGGGACTGGTTCTGTCCTCTCGGCATGAAACGGAGTAAAAAGAAACTGAGTGACTTTTTCACCGACTTGAAATTCAGTGCCAAACAAAAGAAAGAGTGCCTCATTCTTCAATCGGGCAAAGACATTATCTGGGTCGTGGGACATCGCATCGACGACCGCTATAAGGTTTCTCCCACGACGAAAAGGATATTAACAGTGAAAAGGAAAACAAAATAAAAAAGAGGCATAAGCCTCTTTTTAACACACTAACAATAAATTTACTACACTTATAAAAGCAAAAAACATTTCCTTTCATTACGGGGACAAAGATAATTATTTAAAACGTTTGCGCAAACTTTTTTCACAAAAAAAACGTTCGCGTATAACTAATCTAAAAGTTCTTTGTTTTTCATTTTTTTATCCATACTTTTGTGTGAGTTTACGACATTAAACGAGAGAGTTAACACCTTTATTAACCAAATAATAAAAGAAAAAATGGCAAAGATTAAAGTGGGTATCAACGGATTCGGACGTATCGGTCGTCTGGTTTTCCGCGCTGCAATGACGAGAAACGATATCGAGATCGTGGGAATTAACGACCTGATCGACGTCGATTACATGGTTTATATGTTGAAATATGACACCATGCACGGTCGTTTCAACGGAACTGTTGAAGCTAAAGATGGCAAACTCGTTGTGAACGGACACGCTATTCGTGTTACGGCAGAAAGAAACCCGGAAGATTTGAAATGGAATGAAGTAGGCGCTGAATACGTGGTTGAGTCTACCGGACTTTTCTTGACAAAAGAAAAAGCAGAAGCACACTTGAAAGCCGGCGCTAAACGTGTGGTTATGTCTGCACCGTCAAAAGACGACACCCCCATGTTCGTGATGGGTGTAAACCATAAAACTTATGCCGGACAAGCTATCGTGTCTAACGCTTCTTGTACCACGAACTGCTTGGCTCCGTTAGCTAAAGTAATGCATGACAAATTCGGTATCGTTGAAGGTTTGATGACTACCGTTCACGCTACAACCGCTACTCAAAAAACGGTTGACGGTCCTTCCATGAAAGACTGGAGAGGCGGACGTGCAGCAGCAGGAAACATCATCCCGTCTTCTACCGGAGCAGCCAAGGCTGTTGGTAAAGTTATCCCGGAATTAAACGGTAAATTAACCGGTATGTCTTTCCGCGTTCCGACGTTGGACGTATCCGTGGTTGATTTGACCTGCCGTCTGGAAAAAGCTGCTACTTACGATGAAATCAAGGCAGCTATGAAAGAAGCTTCAGAAAATGAATTGAAGGGGATTTTGGGTTACACCGAAGAAGAAGTTGTATCATCAGATTTCTTGGGAGATGCACGTACTTCTATTTTCGACGCGAAAGCAGGTATCGCTTTGAACTCTAATTTCGTGAAACTCGTATCCTGGTATGACAACGAGTGGGGATACTCGAACAAAGTTCTCGAGTTAATCGCTCACATGGCTACTGTAAAATAAAAAAAGGGGCAATCGCCCCTTTTTTAGTTCATAAAGTCTATAAAGTTCATAAGGTTTATAAAGTTTCAAACCTTGCTACTTTATGAACGTTATAAACTTCACAGACTTTATAAACTTCATAAATTATATGACAGATAATCAGCAAAAACGACCATACCGACTAGGTTTGGCATTAAGTGGAGGGGGAGCCAGAGGATTCGCTCATTTGGGAGTATACAAGGCTATGCAGGAGTTAGGAATCAAACCGGACATCATATCAGGAACCAGCGCGGGAGCGATAGCCGGGGTTATGTTTGCAGCAGGGCGCACTGCAGAAGAGAGCGTGACTTTTTTTAAAGGAAGAAAACTTCTTGACTTTGCCCGTCCCCTCGTTTCTACAACCGGAATCATGCACATGAGCGGAATGGGAAAACGATTATCCGAATTTATCGGGGTTAAAACATTTGAAGAACTGCAAATCCCGCTGGTTGTCACAGCCACTAACATGAACTTGGGAATACCCACGCACTTCAATAGCGGTGAAGTCATTCCCCGCGTGTTGGCATCTTGTGCCATTCCCATTGTATTTACACCCGTGGTCATTGACAATCACCAGTATTCCGACGGGGGCGTGTTCATGAACTTTCCCGTGCGCCCGATACGTGACCTTTGCGACGTGGTTATCGGGGTGCATATCGACCCGCTGGAACCCAGCAATCATATCAAGAGCATCGTTCATCTAGCCGAACGCTCTTTCCACATGGGCATTCTTTCCAACATGAGCATAGACACCCGGCTTTGTGATGTCGTCATCGTACCGAAACACATTAGCCGTTACAGTATGTTCGACCTCAACAATGTCGAAAAGATCATGGAAGAGGGCTACAACCAAGCCAAGATAGTATTCTCCCGCCCGAGAATCATCAAGAAATTGAAAATGGAAAATTAAAAGTTGAAAATGGATATTCGGGACTCCTTAAAAAATATTGGTATCACCTCACTGAACGAGATGCAGGAAGCTTCTCTCGAGGCTCATCGGAAAACGGATCATATCGTGCTTCTCTCGCCGACGGGATCGGGCAAAACGTTAGCCTTTCTCCTGCCCTTGCTGGAAACACTGGACGCGGAGAATCCCGGCATACAGGCGTTAATCCTTACCCCGGCACGAGAATTGGCTATGCAGATTGAAAACGTCTTTCGTTCATTAAGAAGCGGTTTACGAGTAGTCTGTTGTTACGGGGGACACGACATCAACGTGGAAACCAGAAGCCTTGCGCACGCTCCGGCACTACTTATCGGGACACCGGGACGCATACTCGATCATATCGAACATGAAACAGTAGATATTAGCACTACGGCTACAGTTATCTTGGATGAATTCGATAAATCGTTGGAATTCGGTTTTCTAGGCGAGATGGAACGCATATTTTCCTACCTCCCGAATTTACACAAGCGGGTTCTGACCTCTGCCACGAATGTGGTTGAAATACCCGCTTTTACAGGGGTCAACTCTCCTTGTATTCTGGATTTTCAACATACAAAATCTCCTGATATCGCAATAAAATCGGTCTACACGGGAGGCGAAAACAAACTCGAAACTCTGTATAAATTACTTTGTGAACTGGACGAAGCTCCCGTGCTCATATTTTGTAACTTCCGGGAACGAGCCGAAGAAGTCAGCAATTATCTTTGGGATCGGGGTGTCGACAACGAGTTCTTTCACGGCGGCATGGAACAGGACGAACGGGAACGGGCTCTATGCAAATTCCGCAACGGAAGTACCAATATTTTTATATCCACCGACTTGGCTTCCCGTGGACTGGACATCCCGGAAATAAAATATATCATCCACTACCATCTGCCGCCAAAAGAAGATGCCTTTATCCATCGCAACGGGAGAACCGCCCGGATGAACGCTTCCGGCACCGCATTCCTTTTGTTTGACGACGAAGAAAACCTGCCGGAATACCTGACAGAAGCCCCGGAAACTTTCACGCTGACAGGCAAAAGAACCTCTCCCGCCGTTCCCCGCTGGACAACCTTGTATATCGGGAAAGGCAAAAAGGACAAAGTGAATAAAATGGACATCGTGGGTTTCCTCTGCCAAAAAGGGCAACTCAAGAAAGACGACATCGGTAAAATCGAAGTTAAAGATTACCATGCTTTTGTTGCTGTCCGACGAGGAAACATCCGTCAGTTACTCTCCCGTATTAACGGGGAGAAGATCAAAAATACGCGGGCTAAAATTGATATAGCGCGATAAAAATGCCCCGTTGACTTCATGTAACGGACAAAGCCATATCCGATTCTTGTGCCGAATCGCGATATGGCTTTGTTCGTTTTATAGTTATAACCGGGAAACTCGTTTTATTTTTGAAGTATCTGTTCAAAAATAGCCTGAATAGCCGGATCGGAAGGGCGAGGGGCGTTGGCATCGTACACTCGGCCTTCTTTGTCTAAAAGGATGAAACGAGGAATACCTTTGATGATGAAATATTCCGAAATCTCGGAACCGGTCGGGCATTTCTCGATGAGTTGCACGCCTTTCAACTGTTCTTCTTTTACGGTTTTAGCCCATTTCTTTTGATCGTTGTCGCTTGAAATGCTCACGAACTCGATTCCCTTGCCGGCGTATTTTTTTTCCAGTTCTTTCAAGTACGGGATTTGGGCACGACAGGGACCGCACCACGTTGCCCAGCAATCGATATACACGTATTTCCCTTTGAAAGAGGAGAGGGCAATTTCTTTGCTGTCGATATCCAAGAAGGTAAATTCGGGTATGGCTTTACCTTTCAGTACCCGGCTCCACTCCTCGTAGTCTTTCTTGATTTTATCCTGAAGTTCCGTGGAGGATACGCGACGGTTAAAAATATCCATTAACGGGTCGATCTGTTCCGCACCCCGCCATTGCATATAATTGGTCAAAACGGATTCCATCAATAAATCCGTGATTCGTGGGTTTTGGAAATGCTTGTCAATGTAGTTCATCTGGCTTTGGGCAACATGGAACAGGTCATCTTTCCCGGCTTCGTGCCATGCCACGAAATAAAGGGCGTTGGTCATGAAATTCCGGTAATCCTCAGTGGGCAGGAGGGCTGTTTGTTCCAGCATCTTCTCTTTCAAGAAGGGCACCAGTTCCTTACTCCATTGGCGGTAAGCAAAGATACGGCAAAGTCCTTGGTATTGCAACCGTTCCCGTTCGATGGTTTTAAACTCGGGCGAGAGGGTGGTTGCTTCCAGTATATCACAAGTACGGGCAATGCTGTCTTGTATGGTTTGCAACACCTCTTTTTCTCCCATGCCTTGCGAGAAAGGAATGTTAGAACGCTGGTGTGCATCGAGGAAATTATTTTCTTCGGCTCCTTTACCCGTGAATTTGTAACGGGAACTTCCCCCGGGGCGTTGGTATTGGATAGTCAGGTCATTTCCCGGTTGCAGAAAGACCATCTTATTCACGCTTCCCATGCGGAAAAACGCATAGCCGGGCGTCAACTCTTTGATGGTAAACACGGCACCTCGCACGCTATCGTAGGGAACGGTCAAGGTATGTCCGTCTATTTCCAATTGAGCCTCTTGGGAGTTATTAACATAACTCTTGAAGGTCAAGACGGTCTGTCGGGGTTGACACCCCGACAGGATTCCCGTCATCACTACAAAAAAAATAATTCGTATCGTTAAATTTCTCATGACTTATTCATTTTTGTAATCGTCTATGTCCGTGTAATAATCTGCACGGTTATCGTTTAGAAGATATTTGGCAAAATAGTACCAGATTTTGTATCGCCAGAAAAGATCTTTCTTCCCCTTGTACAAGTGTGCCTGACCGGGTAACACATACATCTCGAAGTTCTTGCCGGCATCGATGAGCGCACTGACAAGACGAAGGGATTGTCCCGGGTGCACGTTATTGTCCTCGTCCCCGGTGATGACTAAAAGATGCCCCTTGAGTCGCGGTGCCAATTCCCCGGTGGTGGGTATTTTACACGAGAAGATCGTGTCTTTACCTTTGACCGTTTGGGTCACCCCGTGATGCGTTTCTCCCCATGCCTGGTTGTAGATGTTGTTATCATGGTTTCCCGAGGAAGCCACAGCTGCTTTGTAAAAATCAGGATACGTGCAAATGGCTGCTGCCGACATGAATCCGCCTCCCGAGTGACCGAATATGCCTACACGATTGATATCGATAAACGGATATCGGTCGGCCAATTGTTCGATACCGCTCTTGTCGTCGGCTAACGGGTAATCCCTGAGATTGCCGTACCCGTACGTGCGGTAAGCCTTGCTACGCAAGGGGGTTCCCCCCCGGTGTCCGAAGTTCACAACGATAAAACCGACTTGTGCCAAGGCAGCGTTATGATTGCCGGTAGCGGTGAAGTTCAAGTCCAGCGCATCCATCTGGGGACCGGGGTAGACGTAAGAAATGATGGGGTATTGTCTGGTGGAATCGAAATCGAACGGTTTCCACATCACGCCGTACAAGTCGGTTACCCCGTCGGCGGCTTTTACCGTGAAACGTTCGGGCATTTTCCAACCCGACGCAAACAGAGCGGACAAGTCTGCTTCTGCCAACTGGCAGATTAATTTCCCGTTTTTATCACGCAGCACGGAACGAGGAGCCAAATCCACCCGGGAGAAGTTGTCCGTGAAGTAATTCCCGGAAGGGCTGAACGTCACGTCGTGATTGGCATCCTCGGGCGTGAGCAGTTTTATATCGTTCTTCCCGTCGAGGTGCACTTTATACAGGCAGGCGTAATAGGGATGCATCTCTTTTTCCCGCCCGTGACCGATGACGTACGCTTCCCGCCGGTTCGTGTCGATGCGTACAATTTTTTCCGCCATCCAATCTCCCGCCGTGAGGGCTCTTTTCAATTTCCCGTCAGCGGAGTAAAGATAATAATGTCCCCATCCGCTGCGTTCCGACCACCAGATAAATTCGTTGTCATCATTGATAAAGGAAATGGATAGGTTTCGGTCATTGAAATTCGGTTTGCATACCTCATTCAACACGACAGTCACTTCGCCCGTTTTCGTGTCTACCCGACAAATATCCAATTCATCCCGCGTGCGTCTCATGCGTTGCACGTAGAGGTAGGCGCCGTCTTTGGTGGCGTACAGGAAATTGAGGTACTGGTCTTGCCACTTCTCGATGGCAACCTTCGTGATTTTCCCGGATTCCGCATCAATTAAAGAGAGTTCATAGTGGGGCACTTTTTTGTCACCCGGCATGGTGTATTTTTGGTTCCCGGTCATGAACGTGACCATGCGGGGACGCCCCGCGGCAGAGGCACTTACCAATAGTAATGTTTCAAGTCCGCGGATGTCTTCCCGGATGACAAACATCCGGTGAGTGCCTTTTATCCATCTGGCTCGGGTGGTGAATATCCTTTTCCCATCCCCCGAGGCGTCATCCGAGTACGAGAACTCTTGCACCCCGTCCGTGGTGATTTGGCGGGCGAGAGAATCAGGTGCGCTCTCCTCGCGCAGCCAGAGGTTATGCTCTTTGGCGTAAGCGACATACGCCCTGTCTGAAGAATAGGAGTAGAGAATGGAAAGCGGATTATGCGGTTTCTGCTGTTGGGTTCCCGGCTTTTGGCGGGGCACCTCCGTGCATTTGCCGGTCTTCATGTCATAACTCAATTGCACCTGATTCGCCCAAAAGGTAAATACGTTTTTGTCTTTACCAAAAGACGGGGTGATACTCAAGTCCCGGGCGTTGCACGGCTTGTGGGTCAACTCGCTGATCTGTGCCGCCATCTTCTCGCGGTCGAACAAGTGCACGGGTTTTCCCTTCCGCGGATCCACGTGGTAAAATTTCCCCCCCCGGCTGGTTTTGTAGGAAAACCAAAAACAGTCGCTATCGGGTATATAGTTGGCTTTTACCGCCCGGGAGTAAAGCAGACTCCCCGCGTTCGCCACGGAATATTTATCCGCCAATTTATAGTTGGCTTTTTGTTGCCCGTCAACCGCAACAGGCAATAAAAAGAACAAACTCATCCATATACTATACCATCTCAACATATCTTTGTTATTTAATATTAAACCTTAAGAATCCACGTCCAGGAATACTTTGCCTTGCTTTTTTAGAAACTACCGGTCCTTCGGCTGTTTCCAAGTCATGCAACACATTCTCACATTCCTCTTTAATTTTATCATTATGAGGCAATTCCAATGCTCTTTTTATCCATTCTGTCATTTTTAAACGAACCTCTTTATTCCCACGTACCATACGTTCTCCCAGAGCTGCCCAATTACTTAATTCCCGGGCATCCGCTTTTTTCAAACATTGTTCTCCCCAAGCATACGCTTCTTCATATTTGCGAGCCCGAAGTAAAGTTATAAATTCGATCTCTTGCTGCATTTTCTTATAATTCGGCAATTTACGATCTTTCAACAAATCAAAATACGTTTGTTTTTTCTCTTCATTGATAACTTCCTTTTTCCCATCGGTATCGTATAACGCCAATGTTTTACTTATACTGGCATACAAATTACGCATCGTCTGGTTCACTACATATTCCCCGTGAATCTTGCATAACTTTTTATACTCTTTCCCGACAGCAATAACCAAAGGTGTATTAATATCCTGCGCGCAACCATCAAATGCCGCCCACAAATATTTATCATTCAATATACCTGTTCCTTGCTCCTCGTAAAGTTGATTCAACACGCTTTCTACAGCATCAGCTTGATAACACGAAAGTAATTCCTTTACATACTCCTTCACGAAAGTTTCATCCCGTTCCCCTTTCACAAAACGAGCCTCTTTACCATTATTTCCGATGGCAACTGCTTTTTCCGCCAAAGCAATGAAAGGCTTAGTTTCCTTATAACCAGACCCTCTTAAAGCAACGAAACCATCATTTGAAATAAACAAATAAGTAGGCAAAGCAACTACCTTAAACTTTTCTTTGAAAGCTTTCCCCTCCTCACCTTTTCTTGTATTACATTTCAAATTAATGAAATGGCGATTGAAAAAATCTCCTACCTCTTTCAACGGGAATATCTTTTTTACCATAGCAGCACATGGTCCACACCAATCCGAATAACAATCCACGAAGATCATTTTTCCCTCTTTCTTTGCCTGTTGCAAAGCCTCTTCCCAAGTACCTTCAAAAAAACGAATACCTTCATTTTCCTGAGCATACGCACCGCACGTGCAATAGGTAAATAATAACAATATATAGATGATCTTATACATATTCCTTCGATTTATATCGAGCTTGTAATTTCTATTTCAAATACCCTCTGATAGGGATCGTGACGCGAGAACCGCCTTTCTGGTACGCGGGAGTTGCAGAAGTCGTCAAATCCTTCAGCACGCTTTGGGCCTCTTCTTGCAGGCTCGCGTCCACGCCGGCCGCGATGGCACGTTTCATCCATTCCGCCATTTGGGTCCGCACGACTTGATTCTGGCGCACCATGCGCTCACCCAAAGTTGCCCAGTTACCTAACACGCGGGCATCGGCGTTTGCCAAGAACTTCTCTCCCAAGGCGTATGCCGCCTCGTACTTACCGCTCCGGAGCAGGTAGATGAACTCAATCTCCTGTTGCAGCGCCTCGCGATTCGGCACTTTCCGTTCTTCCATCACCTGGAAATACGCCTGCTTTTTCTCCTCGCTGAACACCTCCTTGCGGCCTTTCCGGTCGTACAAATCGATGACTTTGGAAATGCTCGCGTACAGGTTGCGTACTTTTTGATCCACGGCAAATGCCCCGTGTATCTTGCACAATTTCTTGTAATCTTTCAGGAAAACCAAGGAAAGCGGGGAGTCGATATTTTCCGCGCAACAGTCGAAAGCCGTCCAGTAATCCTTATCGCGCAGGATTTTGTGTCCCAGCTCCTTGTACAGTTGTCCTAACGTGGCTTCCGCCTGATCCGCCAGATGAAGGGTAAGCATCTCCTCGAAGTACTCTTTCAAGAAAGCCTCGTTTCTCTCGCCTTTGGCAAAACGTTCCTCGTGCCCGTTATGTCCTATTTTCAAGGCTTCTTTTCCCAAGGCGATGAAAGCATCCGCCTGCATCCCCCCCATACTGCGATGGGCGACGTAGCCTTCCGGTGTGACAAAAAGGAAAGTGGGATAGGCAACCACGTTATAGCGTTTTGCCAATTCTTTTCCCTCTTTTTCCATGTCTATTTTCATGCAGATGAAGTTCTTATTATAGAAATCACCTACCTCTTTTAGCGGGAACACGTTTTTCATCATGTAGGCGCAAGGACCGCACCAAACCGTGTAGCCGTCCACGAAAACCAGTTTATTCTCCTGCCTGGCTTTTTGCACCCCCTCTTCCCATGTCCCGTGGAAGAATTGGATACCCTCGTTTTCTTGAGCCACTGCGGGAAGCGACAGGCTGAAAAACAAGATGAAGTGAAGGAATAATTTGTACATGACGTTTAATTTTTAGCGTTTAATAACTCGTGAAATTTCTCAGCCGTGGCTTTGTCTGACGGACGGGACATATTGGCATCTATAATCTTCCCTTCCCGATCCAACAATACAAAACGGGGTACGGACATCGAGGCAGGCATAAAATTCTTCAACCACGCCCAATTCTCGCCCAAGTGCAACTGGATGCCGCCCAAGCCCATCTTCTCGATCGTCTGCTTCCACAACTCGATATCTTTATTCTTATCCACGGAAAGGCTCACGAACAAAATATCCTTTCCCTCGAAACGCTTTTCCAGATCCAACAGGCTGGGCATTTCTCCCTTGCAAGGACCGCACCAGGTCGCCCACATGTCTATATACACGAACTTGCCTTTCAAGTCCGCCAAGGTCACCGTTTCCCCTTTGTTGTCCTGGAAACTGAAATCCGGACAGGGCTGTCCCGGGGCGATCTTCTCCGCTTGCTTGCAAGCCTTGGCAAACAAAGCCAACCTTTCGGGATCTTGCACGTACTGGCGATACAAGTTATTATATCTTTCGATACCGTCCGCCCCGAAATGGAAAAGAGTGATATCCACCAGATAGGACAACACGGCGGGATCTTTCATGTTTTCAAAAATAGATTCCAATCTCCGGTCTGCCAGTTCCGTTCCCTCCAACAACCGCTTCGTATCATTTTTCATCCGCACCAACAACCGGATATACTGGTCCAAAAATTCGCGATAGGCAGGAATCACCATAAACGTGGAATCATCAATCACCCGTTCACGCACCGTTTGCAAATACAGTGCCGTATCCCTCGTGAACACGCGCAACAATTGCAATAATGAATTTGTCTGCAAACGTTTGTGCTCCAATTGCTTGAAATCCTTTGAAAAGGAGGTTCCCTCCAATTTTTGCCGATTAACCATCAAAATAGAATCGGATGTATTGACGTATGCCTGTATTCCTCCAGTAGCGACCTGAACCCCTCCCCGACTGTAAAAATTTATCTGGTTCAAGAACTCCGTTTCTTTCGCTAACGACCCGCTATACCTGATTTCCTTCTCCCCCGGTTTCATGCTATAAGAGAGTTTCAAATCCTTGCCGGGTTCCAAATAAACCAATTTCGACTCAAATTTCCGCGCATTCACGGTAGCGTAAACCGGAGATTGGATATCCAACTCGATACTTCCCTGACCGGTCACGGAATCTATCGCCACCGGCCGATCCGCCACACCGATTTTCACGCGAGGCGCCGTACCGTTATAATCCCGAATGTCAAAAGACAACGTGGCAGTTTGCTTTCCCTTGCACCCGTAGAGTGCAAGAGAGAAGCAAAAAATCCATAATATGTATTTCAATGGTTTCATTTTCATTATCCTATTTCTTTACCGCGTTTTTAGCAGCATTTTCAACCGTATTCCATTTCACTTTCATGATCACGCCCATCTCTTTGTAGTATTGACGGCTTCTCAAATCCGAGTGCGTGCGTCCCAACTCCTCGAACTTTTTGGTCATGAACGCCGCACGGTCCTGCAAATAGAAGCAAAGCTGGTCCACCCTTCCGGTCACGTTCAATTTCAAACAGGCCGTCAAGAACTCTTTCACGAAATTGTGTTGCAAACGGGCACGATACAAGTCTACAGGTTTTGACGCGCTGTAATTCAAGAATACCCCGTTATCAATCAACGCGAACAAGTCATCCAGCGTGTACGCCCGATCGCCCGCTTTTTCCTGAGCCTCCATCAGACGCATCAGACGGGTGTATTCCAACATATTCTTGGCTACAGGCATGATCAACAGGTTCATCCCCATGGCAACATTCGCCCCATGCACGCTCTCCACGTCCGGCGTATCCAACCAAGCCGGCATGCCCGAGAAAATATACTTGTTCACAAACTGCTCCATCTCTTTCTTTTGGCTCTTGGGCAGATAGTGCACACGCTCGTCGTTAAACCCGGCAAGCACCGGTTCGTACCAACTGTTTTCAAGATAATCCAACGCCACTTTCACGTATTCCCCGTAGCACGCTCTAAATACACCGACCAATTCCGTGTAACGCATCCAATCATCTTTCTTGTCCAATTGATCGGCAATCTCTTCAATACGGGAAGAAAGGCGTTTCAAGTTTTCAAGCCCTAACAGGGCCGTCTGCAATTTATTTTGTCCCAAGTCGTTCGGGTTCACCCGATAACCGAAACTCTTTGCCGGAGCGTAATACAATGCCGGATTATTCTTTGCCTTTGCCGCGATAGCCTTCAAAGCCGAGTGCTCGGCGGTAGCGTCCATCCCGGGAAACTGGCGGTATCCCCACTCGATAGCCCAACGGTCGTAATCCGAAGCCTTGGAGAAGAGTTCCCGCAAGGTCATCCCGTCACCGGGTTGCGCGGCGAAATTGAAAATACATCCATCCGTCACGGATGCTGAAATCCCATGCTCGCGCACCCAGGCAGCATCCCGCAACTGTTGTGTCGTGTAAGCCATGCTTCCGGCAAAATTGGGAAGCAATCCCAATACCTGTCCCAGCGTGTTGGACGTGCGATAACGGAAATATTCGGTAAACACCACGGGCAACGAATCGGTAAATACTTTCGGTTCGTATCCGCCCAATTGCATGGTGTAGTTATCCATATTGTCATTCCAATTCTGGCAAGATAAACCGACACACGCACTCAAGATCTCTCCGGTTCTCGCGTCGCTGACGATCGTCTGTTGCGGGGCACCCAATACATACGAGTAAACAATCTGGTGGTAAGCGATTCTCACCTCCGGCTCCCCGTCCTGTACCTGCAACACGTTCTTGAATCCGGCTGCCTCAAAGCAACGATTCCACTCCTCGACTCCCCGGAGCACTTGGCTACGCAAAGCCGGACTGAACGTCTTGTCGAAATAGACCCGAATCGGAAGCACCGGTTCCACCAGCTCTCCCCGTTTGTATTTCTCCATATCCTCGGGGGTCACTTGCAAATTCCAACGTTTCACGATCGTTTCTTTCTTCACGCCATTCGGATTTTTGTCGTAATCATTATAAGAGATCACGTCATACCCGATCCGGGGATCCGCATGACGCTCGGCAATCGTGCGGTCCGGCAACTGCTGCAAGCTCCATTCCACCCATGCCGCATTATGCGTATCCCTTCCGGGCATCCCGAATATCCCGGGCGTAAAGGTAGACTGGGCACGCAATGACATAAACTTCACCCCGTCATTGATCACCAACACCGTATCCAGGAAAGAACGGTCCGCGGCAGGTGTATTTATGACCGACTGGTTCGGGAATGAAAACAATTTCCCGGAAGCGTTCACGTCCGACGTGATGTCGATGATATATCCTTGTTTGTCTTTCCCGTAAGCAACGATAGGGTAAGAGAACAACACCGGCTTCAACGAAGCGGCAGCCACGGCTCCCGCCATGTCCCCGCTGGCACGGTCGGAACAAATCTGCTGTTTCACTTCCAGCTGGTCCCCTTTCGGACCCACGTTGAACACCAGCACGCTGGTGATGGAAGAAACCACGCCCGCGTTCTGCCCTTTCGTCAAGGCACCACTCACCAACAAATCTTTACCGATAGAAGCCGCCGGTATTTCCACGTAACATTTTTGGGCATCCCGGTACACGGGAAAAGTTCCCTCCAGCTTCTTTATATCTTTCTTGAAAAACGCCTCGTAGCTCTTCGGGGCCTTTTTCATCGCTCCCGGCTTTTTCTCTTGTGCCACAGAGAAAAACGGCATGCAAACCGCCAGAAGTACGATTATATAACTACATCTCTTCATGATTTTCATTTCTTAACTTTCACGATATTACTTACTCACTTTAGCGTAATTCTCACCACTTAAAACCTCTTCGATTTTACGGGCCACACCCAACAAGTGAGTTTTGGTCAACGGGTCGGTCACAGCAGCTGCCTTTCTCTTGGCACGAGCGGCAATTTTCTCCAACTGAGAAGCATACATCACTCCCATTTCCGGCACCACGTCCATCGGGCCGTCCTCCACGATCACCGAAGCCACGAATAAATACGCGTTTTGCACCATCCGCTCGTGAGCCGACAATTTCGTCTTGTTGTCCATGCAACTCCAAACCCCGTCGTACAAATCATCCATGAAATTCTGGATCGTGTAAGCTTTCTTGCCGTTATACTCCTCGTCTTTCAGCATATTTGTCATCTCGGTCATCACCTTCGGCATCAACTTGCTGGTCACCCGTCCGATATAGGCATCCATATTGCTGCTTACAAGTTGGGAAGTACGACAGTTGTACAACCAAGGCAACTCCTGGAAGAAATACTTCTTCAGGAACATCATCGCCTGATGCTGTTTCTCCTTCTCCACGGGAACAAACTTGGGCATCCCCTCCGAACGCAATGCCGCGTTCGTGTAGCGTCCCCCCACGTATTTCATCGCGTGCATCACGTAACGCATATACTGGCTCAACACGGCATTGTACAAACTCTTCATCAACGTGTAGTTCTCGTCGTCCACGCCGGCAGTCCAGGCCTCCAGGTTCTCCATGATCACCTTCAGGTTTTTCATTCCCAACTCGTTGGCAGCAAGCGCATCAGCACTCAAATCCTCCGATTGGAAACGCGGATCCCATTTGTCGGTTTCCGTACCGAAGAACACTCTCGGGTTGGCTTTCCGTTGCGCGGTCACCCACTCTCTCAAATATTTCGTCTCTTCCTCGATGCTTTTCGTATCACCGAAGTAACGGTACCCCCAGTCGATAGCGAAGTTGTCGTACTCCCCGATACGCGGGATCATGTAATCCAAATCCAGGTTATCTTCCGGTTGGGCGGCATAATTGAAACGAGCGTAATCCATGATGGACGGGCAATGTCCGTGTTTCTTCACGAACTCGCGGTCGCGGATTTCAGACAACGAGCATGTCCAGCTACTGGCAAAGTTGTGGCGCAATCCCAAGGTGTGTCCCACCTCGTGGGCTACGATGTATTTAATCAACTCCCCGGTCAATTTCTGGTCATACGGGAATTTACGGGCAATCGGGTTAATCACGGCTGTCTGGGCGAAATACCAGGATTGCACCAGACTCAACACGTTGTGGAACAATCCCACGTGTGAACAAATGATCTCGCCGGAACGGGGGTCTGCCACGTGAGGCCCGTAAGCATTCGGCATCGGCGAAGCCTTATAGGAAATCACGGAATAACGGGCATCCTCGATCGAGAATTCCGGGTCTTCTTCTGGGGTAGGCACCAATTTGGCCTGAATGGCATGCTTGAATCCCACCTGCTCGAAAGAGGGTTGCCAACTCTCGACAGCGGCTATCACGTAAGGTTGCAAGTATTCCGGGGTATTCCGGTCCACGTAGAACACGATCGGTTTCGCCGGTTCCACCAACTCGCCTCTCTTGAATTTTTCCATATCTTCCGGTTTCGGCTCCAAGCGCCAACGGCTCACGACATTCACTTTCTCCGGTTGCGTGGAATTATCCTTGTACTCGGTTCTGCCATACGCGAAGTATCCCACCCGGTCATCATAATAACGGGGACGCATCGGTTTTTCCGGCAACAAGTACCAGGAAGCGGCAACCTCCCAAGTCGTGGGATTCAATTTGGCCTTGGGATTGTTCTTGGGTGCTTTCCCTTGCGCGTAACTCCGCACGGAACGGAAGATCACGTTGTTCTTGAATGAACTGATGGTCGTGGGATAAGACTTATCAGCCTGGTAAGCTCCTAAATTCAACATCTCAGTCACCCCTTTCAACGAGAAATAGGCGTGATCCGATTTATACATATCCGTGATGTCCACCAGCACGGAGTGATCCGTCTTTGCCTTCACGTCGAAACCCGCCACCAGCGGCATCATGCTGGACGCCTCCACGGCTCCCCGCATATCCGACTTTTCGTCCGGCATGCCTGTCGTGAAAATCGGCTCTTCCAAGAATAATTTATTTTTCGGCCCCTTGTCGAAACGAATAACCTTATTAAATAGGGCATCCCCCCCGAATCCGAACATATCGTTGCTTCCTCTTGCCACTTGGGCGGAACCTTTCACCAAAGAAACGAACACCAATATATCTCTTCCCAGCAGTTCATCCGGCACCTCCATGAAATAACGGTCATCTTGCTCGTAAATATTAAACATCCCCATGTGCTTCACGGCAGAAGGCTTGATAAAGCTCTCCACCGCGGGAATCCCTTTGGGAGCTATCTTCGAACTATCAACGACAACAGCAGGTTGTTGGCCTTTCTTCTTGTCATTCTTTTTCTTCCGGTCGGCAGCTTCTGCATACTGTCCCACCACAAGGAAACAAAGCAATAATGTTAAAAATTTCATGCTAAAATTAACTCTTTTCATACACTGATTTATAATAAACATCTGTAATATCTTGGCGTGAAGAGGGAATGCCCAGTGGGTATCCGCTACCCACAGGCATCGCCTGCTTCACTATAATTTACTGATTACTTGAAGATAAAACCGTATTCTTGCAATTTTGCCTTTATGGCTTTATATTTTGCGATGACCACGGGGAAATCCACGTAACGGTCTTTACTTGGATTTACTTCTTCAGGAGTATAATTCGGCCACATACCACCTCTCTCGTCATATCCCCAAATTTTTATATTCGTTGCATAACGCTCCATAAACTCCTCTTCGGTAAAGGCCAAAACCGCTTGACAATATAACTGCAAATCCTGCTCTTTGGTAGGCACATACCACATTTCCGGGTGATAAGGATCGTGTGGTAGTGAGAGTTGTGAACTGCTAACCTTAGAAGCCGGACTAAAGGGACCGATCATGCCCAAAGATCCCAAATGCCGAACTTCTACATTTGATCCGCAAGCTTGAGAAACCATATATTTGTATCTACTATCTTGCGAATAGATTCTCTCACTAGACGGATTCACAGCGTATGACAGAGCGTAAAAATTCTCATCCAACCATTCCGCCTCATCCAATGCCAACTTGCTAGTAATGGCAGAAGATAAAAATGCCCCTTTCATCAGACTTTTGGCAGCATCATCCATTTCATGGAAATGATGTACTTGTGCCAACACCGTTGTGTTCAATCCTTTGTAAACGGTAGTATCTCCGGATGGAGTAATCAATGAATCCACCAGTAAGATACTGGGCAAATAAGTGCCCTCCGGAATTTCCGGAATGATCTCATCGCGCACGAATTCCAAAACTTCTCTCACGTTCTTTCTTTCCGAGGAAACCAAAGAATAGCATGCGGTATTCCGAGCCGGGGTTTGGCTACCCGGGGAATAGAACACCTGCAACACTTCGTGGTAGGTGTACTCCCCGATTCCTGGGGAATAACGCGTTTCCGAACCTATCGTGTCGTTGTAATAAATCGGGAATCCCGTATCCTTGTATATTTTGTAACGTAAATTATCAATGGGATCTTCGGAATCTTCCAAAACGAACCAATTTTTTTCCAATCCGGAAGGAGATAAATTTCCTTCGTCATCCCCACAATTCCATAAAAGCAAAGCCAACAGGCATAAAAGAAAACTGTATTTCATTGTACCTTAGTTATTTAATGGTTGTAATGTTCTTTCCGGGCGTACTTCATTGCTTAAGTTACCCTTGTTAAAATCGATGGCATCATCCGGAATCGGCAACACGTAAGCAGCCTTGTCTTGAGAATAAGGCTTCAACACGTACTCCCCTTCCGTGGTAATGGTTTTATTCGAGTAGAGAACACTCTTGTGATAAATTTCTTTCTCGAAAGGACGAACCCCGTTCACGGCATAACGGCGGAGGTCAAACCAGCGATGCCCCTCGAAACACAATTCCAACCGACGTTCATCCCGGATAGCGTCAATCAATTCGTTACCGCTCTTATCCATGGGTTTAAAGTCGGCGGCTTCAAAACGGAAAGCTCGTAACTCGTCAATCGTCGTGCGCGCTTCCTCGTCTCGGTGCAGGCAAGCCAAAGCCTCCGCCTTGTTCAGGTACACTTCCGGCAAACGGATGGCAAATTTGTCCGATACTTCGTTTGCCCAGTCCGCTGATTTCACGCAGCGGTAAGTACCTTTTGCCTGTGTTCGCTCAGTAAAAAAGGTTTTCAAACGGATGTCGTGTTCATCGTATGAATCAAGTAAATCCACCGAACTGGTATACCCGGAACAATATACCCCATACCCCATTCCCGATACACTTCCCTTAAGAGCATCAGTATGCAAGAAGTGCATCAGATAAAGACCATGCGTGAAGAGGGTTTCCGTCGATTTCAATTCTACCACTTTATCCCCCTCTTGAAGACCTCGCATATCTTCCAATTCATAACCGAGTGCCAAAACACTATCGGCAGCCGCAACGGCAGCCTCGTAATTTTCCATATATAAATGTATCCGACTCAACAGGGTAAAGGCAGCCGCTTGGTTCGTGCGGTATTTCGTGACTTGGCTGACACCCCGCAGGCACTCGGCGGCACGGGTCAGATCCTCCACCATTTGCCCGTACACTTTCTCTGCAGTCGCCCGGGAGAAATAGATATCCTCTATATCTTCCGAAGTTTTCAAAGGAATACAAGGATCCGTGGCGGCAGTTGCTTTGCAATAGGGTTGCCCGTAAATGTTTGCCATCCAGAAATAGAACTGAGCACGCAAGAAGCGGGCTTCTCCTTCCACCCGCAAGGCAGTTGCCTCCTCGTCCTTGTCAATGTCGATTTGGGTCAACTGGTAGATGATGGAGTTCATCGCAGCTATACGCGACCACATTTTAGTCCAGTTTTTATCCACAAACTCGTTGTTTTCTACATTGCGGAAAGGATCCGGTTGCCAACGGTAAATATTATAAGCATTCAAGCGAATATAATTGGAAGTTTCTGCGGGAATCCCATTCACGAATTCCTCCACGTCATCGTCCATCAGGTGAATGTAAGGGAAGTACCAGGGATCGGTATTGCTTAGATTCGTCCAAAAACCACTTGACTGGTCATCTTTAAAATACGAACTTGTAAGACCTCCTCTAAAATATCCCTCTCCAATCAACAATTCATCCAAGTTGGTCACATTCTCCACGTAAGCCTGGTTTTGGGAGTATTCCTTCAAAAAATCCCCGCAAGCTGCCGAGGTAAACAGCAACCCGCAAAGTAGAGCTATTTGATATATATGCTTCAGTTTCATAGATTATTTTTTAGAATGTCACGTTTACAGTAAAAGAATAATTGGGACGCACGGACATATTCACCGTGGGGGTGATACCGGACTGGGTAACGTCCTGTCCTTTCAACTTTTTGCTGGCAATGGTAAAGAGATTGGTTCCCGTGATGCTCAAGTAAGCCGCTTGGATGCCGATCTGCTTGCAGAATTTGTCATGCACGTTGTAACGGAAAGAAAGGGATTGCAATTTCAAATAATCGCCTTTTACCACCCGCAAACTGGAATTGTCATACATCTGGTAGACATCAGACGGGGCAAAAGTCGGCATCAAGCCGCTGGATGTATACTCGTGCGATGCCCACCACGGGGTAACGGTCTTGGTCCTCAGGGCAGGAATATTGGTTTTCGTTTCATCCCCGGGAGTTCTCCAGCGACGAACAAATTCGCGACGCATGTTCTTTTCCCCGTACGGCGGGAAATCACTCGTGTTCCCGAACAACTTCAACAAACGGATCTTGTTCCCGAAACTATACGTGAAGTTGAAAGAAAGACCGAACTGGCGATAGCCCAAATAACTGGAGATACCACCCTGCAACGTCGGCACGCGGGTACCGGACTCTTCCATGACGATTTCAAAAACATCCTCATCCTCCATTTGAGAGTATTTAGCGTATAATTCATCCGCGAGTTCCTCCTCCAAGTTGCCATAAATGGGACTTCCGTCCTTGGAACTTAACCCCTTGAAGCGGTAAGAGAAAAAGGTATTCAACGGTCTGTCAAGCAATTGCGCCGTACCGTTCAAGTAATCGGTATATTTAATCTCGTCGCGCAAAACATTGTTGCGGTTGTCAATGGCTTTTGAAATCAGGTTGTTCACCACCTGCCCGATCTGCGGGTCGATTCTCCACACGAAACCGCGCCTGCCGCTGGCATCCACCTTCTGGTTAATCGGCACGATATTCAAGGTCACCTCTACTCCTTGGTTGGTCAACTCTCCCTGGTTCACGGTATAGGATGTACGACCGTTGATGTCGGAGATCGATTTGGTCAGGAAGGCGTCTTTCGTGCGTTTGTAATAGTAGGACACCGAACCGCCGAGTTTGTTTTTCCACAACATGAAGTTGATTTCCGCGTTGTAGGAATGGGTCGTTTCCCATTTCAAGTTGGGATTGGGATAATAGGCTATTGAAGAAGAAAATTCATTGTACCAGCTATCCAACCCGCCTTGATTAATGATCATTTTAGAAGTCTGGTTGTCCAACATGTTTCCCTGGATACCGTAGGACAATTTCAACGCCAAGTCATTCACGAAGGCAGTGTTCGCAAACAGGTCTTTCTTCACGTCCCAACGACCGGAAACCGACCAGATGGGCAACAACTTCTCGTTGGAACGACTGCCGAATTGGTTGCTGGCATCCATACGGGTGTTGAAGTTCAAGGTATAGCGGTCGTTATAGGTGTAAGTCACGGCAAAATAAGCGGATGCCAAATTGGTCTTGGTATCGCCGATAACCGGTTTATTCAAGGCAAGCCATGTTGCATAACCGGTGTACTTGTTTAATAAGTCCTTGTAGGCAATCGTTCCGAAAGATTTCCCTCGATTGGGATAATAACCGCGGGTGATGTTCCGATAGGAGTGATATTCGGAAGAGGAAACCTCACCTCCCAAGGCAACGTTCACCAAATGCAAGTCATTGAACATCTGATTGTAATTCAATTGCAAACGCAACACGTAATTGTTCCGACGCGTGTCATTCAACGTCAACTCCCCTCCCTGCGGGCATTTGTTCCCCGAGTGCTTCACATCATCTCCCTCACCGAGAACATAAAGGTCATTCTGGCGTAACGCATGGATATAATAGGAACCCTCTTCAAACACGGTTTCATCATTCGTGGAACCGATCGTGTAGGAAGCGGTACCCTCCACGTTCAACACGGGCAAAATCCGGTACTTCAAGGTTCCCGTCAACGTGGCGGAATAGGTGTTGATTTTATGGTAGGTCTTGTCCATCTCGTTTTCCACGTTAAAAGGATAGGAATATGCTTTTATAGTCCCTTGCTGGTAGAAATAACGGCTGCCGTCCTCGTTATAGGCGGGAATGGCACGGCTCATCTTGTAAGCGTAATCCGTCAATCCCATGGTTCCCCCGTTCTCGAATTTGATGTTGGGCGTGTACCGACGTTTGTTGTTATTCAATTGGATTCCGAATTGGAAATCCACTTTCGAGAAATTCCCGTTCAACTT
Organism: Butyricimonas synergistica DSM 23225; assembly: GCF_000379665.1. Lineage (GTDB taxonomy): Bacteria > Bacteroidota > Bacteroidia > Bacteroidales > Marinifilaceae > Butyricimonas > Butyricimonas synergistica. The sequence continues at coordinate 44,475 of NZ_KB903359.1, forward strand.
CAAGTTGGCGGTATAGTTGCGGTTGTACTCTTTCTTGATCACCCCTTTCTCGTCGGCATAACCGATGGAAGCGTAATACTTAATGGTTTCGGATCCCCCGGAAATACTCAAACTGTGCTTGTTGGAGAGGGAGTTTTGGCAAATGATGTCGAACCAGTCCGTGTTGATCGTCTCGTAACGATTGGTCAACCGGTTAAACTCGTCAAAACTGATACGGCCGTTCTTGTAGTCCACGTAGGCAGCCTCGTAACCAAGCCAGTTGCTGGACTCCTTGAATTCCATTCCGCGGGCAAACAACTCGCGGGATACGTCCACGCGTTCCTTGGAATTCATTAAATAGATTTCACGGTCGCTATAATACGGACGACGATTGACGGTTCCGGACAACGAATAAGTCACGTGCGGCTTCCCGGTCTTTCCTTTTTTCGTGGTGATCACAATGACACCGTTGGCAGCACGGGTACCGTAGATTGCCGTGGCGGCAGCATCTTTCAACACATCGATCTGCTCGATGTCGTCGGGGTTCAAACCGGAAATGGCGTTACCTAACAGGTTCACGAAGTCCAAGCTGTTCAACTCGGATGGGTCAACATTCACGGGGTCCGTCTGCACGATACCGTCTACCACCCACAAGGGCTCCTGGTTACCCAACACGGTGGAAGTACCGCGGATACGAATCTTGGGTGCCGCTCCCGCCTGACCTGAGTTTTGCATGAAAATCATGCCCGGAATATGTCCTTCCAACATCTTGTCCACGGAGGAAAGACCTGCCACGTTTACGTCTTCCATTTTCAGTGATGTGATTGCCGAAGTATTCCGACGACGGTCGATGTCCTGGTAACCGGTTGAAATCACAGTCACCTCGTTAAGCGTTTCCACTTCGTCCTCAAGGACGATTTCATATTCTTTATTATCGGATTTTTTCACGACAACTTCCTTGGTTTTCATACCGATAAAAGAGAGCACCAACGTATCGGTGGCATGAGGCACATTCAAAGAGAAAGCTCCATTGCCATTCGAGACCGTACCGACAGTTGTACCCTTAATGCGGATGGTGACTCCCGGAAGAGGTTCTTTTTGCGAATCAATCACCTTACCGATGACCACCCATTTATTATCGGGCGCCGGTGCCGTGTAAGGCAAACGCTTGATCACCACAACGTCATTTACATACTCGTGTGTCAACTTCAAAGGTGTCAACACCTTATCCAGTACGACCTTCAGGTCTTCATTCGTCACATTCACCGTGATCAATTCTTTCATTTGTAGCAAAGAAGAATTAACCAAGAACTGGTTCTCCGTCTGCTCTTTCATCGCGGCGATAAACTCTTCTAACGTCGCATTCTTCAAATCCACAGATACTTTACTCTGTGAAAAAACCAGAGCAGAAACACTCAGATTAAATACCACAATTAAAATACAAGTCAATTTCATAATCAACCATGTCTTTTTTTTACACATAATAAAGTCCCAGAACTTTAATAGTTCACTTTTTTCCATAACTTTGTAAAGTATTTAAATGATAATACATGAAGCACGGACTCCAGACCTAGGAAATTTGTTGTCCGTGTTTCTTTTTATTGATATAAGATCACCACATTCCCATCTATTTTATATTTTACCTCTTCCGAAGCGGCAAGAACTTCCAAGAAAGTTCGGATAGAATCATACCGTTTCAAATAACCCGTAAACTGTATTTCTTTTACTTTCGGATTCTGGTAGAAAACGGACACATCATACCATCTTGCCAAAGTATGCATCACTTCTTCAAGACGCTTTTCTTTAAATATATACCAACCGTCTTTCCATCCGACATACTCTTCCACTCTCACCTCCCGCATCGTCAATTCACCCGTCAATGATGCCACAGCCTGCTCACCCGGTGATAAAGTGACTCTCTCACCCTTCTTACCCGTGAACATCACTTTTCCGGAAACCAACGTGGTCAACACAGATTCCCTCTCGTAAGCTCTCACGCCAAACGAAGTCCCCAACACGTTTACCTTTCCCAAATCCGTTTCGACAACAAAAGGACGACCGTCTTTCGTTACGTCAAAATAAACTTCTCCTTTCACCGCAACTACCCGTTCTTTCTTCGAGAAACGTACCGGATATTTTATTCTACTCCCGGCATTTACCCACACCCGAGTACCATCGTCCAAGACCACGTAACACTCACCACCAAGAGGCACGATCAACTCATTGTACACGAGTTCGGATTCCCGGACAGAATCTTGTTTATACAAGAGTTGCCCATTCTCCATTCGAATAGTTGAACCTCCCTGTTCTTTAATTTCATTTCCTTGGAGAATATCTACTACCCGTCCGTCCGACAATTTCAACTGTACGCTTTCTTTCTTTGCCAATACTACCGGACTCTCCTGTTTCTCTTCTTGCATCATCATCCACACGCCAAGTCCCAATAATGGCAAAATGAAACAAGCCGCAACAGCCACTCGCCGTAGAACAAACCGTTTCTTATCTCTCCGCCGATTTCTCTCGAAAATCTCGTACGCTTTCTCGGGAGAATACTTCTCGTACCGGGCAAAATGCTTTTCCAGATAAGCATCATCCCCGACTTCCGAATAGACATCCCGTAAATGCTTATCCTTCAGCAATTGCTCGAACTTCTTCTGTTCCTCGCCTTGCAACACTTCAGAATACGCTTTACGCATTAATGCTACTATTTTACCTAAATCTCTCTTCATATCCATGTTCATTACATCTCTAAAATGCACGACATTTCATTTAGGGTGACAGAAAAAGAAATTATTTTTCAAAAAAACTTTTCCTTAATGGAAAAACACGGCAAACCAGAATAAATAAGCAGAATCCTTCATTTTTTCCCGCAAGTACTTGAAGCCTCTACTCTTTTGTGTTTTTACCGTATTAATGGAAATACCCAATTCCTCGGCAATCTTGTTATCCGAACATCCTTTCATTCTCAATAACAGAATTTTACGCCTTTCTTCTGGAAGATCATCTATCAGAAAATACAATTGACGCACCAATTCCTCCCTCACCGTATCGGCAAACTCTTCATCCGAATATTCATTTTCCTCTCGTAACACCTGCTGCACGTAACGTTCCTGAAACTTCTCCCGGCGCAAATGCATCATGGCTTGATTATAAGTCGACCGATATAAATAATAGGTCAGATCATCAATTGTAGGAAATTTCCGATCACTCTTCCAAATATTCATCAACACCTCCTGCACCAAATCTTCCGCCACAACCGTATTCTGAATAATCCGATCCGCATAGGAACACAATGCGGCATAATAATACGTGAAAACACTTTTCCATGCTTTCTCGTCCTTATCATTTACCCCACGTAAAATTTGTGTCACATCTATACCCATAACAAAGAATACTCCATTGTTACAAAGGTATATAATAAAAAGAATATTTTTATCTCCCCGAGAGAAAATTAATAATCCATAACATCGTCCCCCTATAAAACAATAAAAGGGGCTTTCGCCCCTTTATCTGATATACTCTTTGATTCTTTGTAATAACTGCGGATTTGCCGTCATGATCGCTATCCCCCGGTCATACCGGAAATGCTCTATCGTTCCTCCGGCTTCCTGTACAATCAAAACTCCCGCACATACATCCCAAAGTTTTAACCCTAATTCCCAATAACCATCCAGGAATCCGGCAGCCACACAACAAAGGTCATAAGCCGCAGACCCCATACGTCGTATACCCCGCAAATGCGACAATATGCGACTCAGATTATCTATATTATTAATAGGATTTATCCCTTTATCGTATGGAAATCCGGTTGCTAACACGCTTTGATCCAAATCTGTCTTAGCCGCTACACGAATCGGCTTACCATTCAGGAAAGCACCTTTCCCGCGAATAGCCGTGTACAACTCGTCCATATAGGGAGCGTACACGACACCCAACACCGTTTCGCCCCGGTATTGCAAACCGATAGAAACCGTGTACACGGGTAATCCTTGGCTATAATTATTCGTCCCATCCAAAGGATCGATCACCCAAAGGTAATCACTATGCAAATCATGCTCTCCACTCTCCTCTCCTAACACGCTATGATCGGGAAAATGTTTCCCGATACGCTCAAGCAACATGGATTCACTTAATTTATCCACCTTTGTCACCACGTCGTGCACGGTCGATTTGGTTTCAATATCCAAATGCCCGCCTCTGAAATAAGATCGTTGTACCTCTCCCACTTCTTTCGCCCAAACAATGGCTAATTCCAAGGTGCTTTCTAGACAAATATTCATAGATTACTTACTATTTGTCATTTGCTTTTTTGGACTTAATTTCTATTTCATATGCAAGTGTGGCATAAGGAGGAAAAACATATTGATAATAATAGTTCAAAATTCCTTTCCCATATCCTCGCCCGGAAGGAATAAGAATACAAGCCTTCTCCCCCACTTTCATTTTAAGCAAAGCATCTTTCATCCCTTGTATCAAACCAGACACTTTCCAAGTAGCCTCTTCATCTTCAAAAAGTTTACGATTGGTAAGATTTTCTTTATCCATTATTTCATCCAGAATATAACCACTACCATACACTGTAACACTATCCGAAACTAAAATTTCATCACCACTCGGCTTCTCTATTAATTTTACAATTTGAGTAATAGTATCATTCTCCTCTATCGCGGGAATTTGAATTAACTTCTTCTTATCAAAACCTTTTTTCTCCAAGTATTTGTCAATCAATTCATATTCATAATCTAACAAACTCCCTTCAATAACCTTCTCCACCTTATATTCTCGATACAAATAAGTAGTACTGAAATTAAGTACACTTGGCAAAATAATTGATCCAGAGGTTCCTTCTGAAAAATATTTAAAAAAAATAGAGAATATATCCTTGTCATCTATAATTTCCTCATAAACGGGACCTCCCATAGGGTATTTAGGTAATTCTATTTTTTCTCCTCCAATAACCGACGATCTTGTATCATCTAAAATACTTCCACCTAAATTCCTATCCGTGTAATTCACCAATATAAATTGCCCGTCTTTCGGTTTTTTCTTATTAGCATCCTCACTGTAATTAAATACATAAGCTACAGGATTAATCTTAACTCCATTAATTGATGTGCCAAGAATAATAGAATCTTTTGGACTTTTATCCTTCATAAAATCCTTTATAGCCGCTTGCTCTTTATCGTAAAGCTCCTTCCAAGTCGGACCGTTATCATCGTCCGAGCATCCTGCAAAACTGCCTGCTAACAGGCAAAGACACATTAATAAATAATTCTTTTTCATTTTCCGTTTTATTTAGCTGTTATAAAAATTACTCTTCTTCATTATTTGGAGCCACAATCTTCATTATTTTCACCCAATACCCAAACGTACAATAAGGAGGTTCATTATAATACGTGCCTCCTCCTTTTATACTCTGCACATTACCCTTTGCCCCATATCCCATTCCGTAAGGAATAACAATATGGGCGGAATCACCTTCCTGCAATTGTTGCAACCCCTTAACAAATCCGGCAGGAAAGTCCCGTTGCCACCGCTCGTTAAACAGTATCTTGGTTGTATCAAGGGCATTCATAAACTTCAATCGTATTCCTCCCCCCATATCATCCAATATCATCAAATGCTTACTCATAAGCACAGAATCTCCCACCTGCAATTTCCGCGTTCCTTCACCTTTCGTCATCAGAAGCGTATACGTAATGGTATCAGACTCTGCCTCACCGGGATAATCTTTAAAAGTTTCTGCCGCGGGGAACGTATTCAAATAACCTTGAATCATCTCTTTCTCGTGCTCCGCCACATCTTCAAATATCGTGCGGGAAACCAACTTGTAATGCAATGGTTTTCCATCCACAGCACCCAAAACCGATGGAATAATCACTTCACCGCCACTTTCTCCAACTCCGATATGCCGGAATGCTTCCGCCAGAAAATTATACCTCGCCGTATCCACCCGAAACAAGACAGGTCCGCCATAAGCATATCCCGGCATATACGTTGAATCCCATTTCCCCAGATCAGAAGAATCCAATATCTTACCACTCAAATCGGACATATCATAATCCATCATCACCCATCCGGAATCTTTAGCCACCTCTCCGTTAGTATTGTGATTGAAAATAAAAATGGAATCTATCAACAATCCTTTACGGCTGTAATAGGGGATAGCGACAACCTCCCCCGTCGCATATTGATTCAGGTAATCATGTATCGCCTGTTTCTCGTACGCGAGCACGTCAATTAAATCATCCTCCTTTTCCCCGGAACAACTACTCAACGCAAAGGCTAAAAAACAACCTAAAATGACCAGATATTTATTCATCTTTCAGTTTCTAACTTTAGTTTCTATTTCCCCGACAGGGGTACTTCTTCCCACACACCGCGATGCAGACGCATGGTACTCTTTATTCCGGCTTCCCGCAACCAACGGAATGCCAAATCCCGGTTATCGTTCACCAACTGGGGTAAATGAGCATCCGAATTTACCATCACGGGAATATTCAATTCTTTCAACCATTTAAAATACTTCACGTTCGGAAACATCAATCCTTTCTTCGTGTATGCTTTCGTGTTCACTTCCATCATCATGCCTTTCTCGGCAATCAGTTGGAAGTACTCCCGCAACAATCCGTTATACCACTCCTGCTCGATAAGAGAGGAATCCACCAACGAACCATTCATCGAAATCTTGTCCGGGTGAGCCACGAAATCAAAACCGCCCAACTCCACCATCCGGGCGGAAGAACGAAAATAATCCCGCACCAGATGTTTCAGATCATCCCGGTACACCTTTCGGAAGTTCTCCCGGAAATCATCAAAATTACCATCCATATCCATCATCTCACCCGTCTCCCCGTTCGTCACCAGATGCACGGAACCGATACGGTAATCCAACGGCATTTGCTGGAAATAATCACTAGACGGTCCCCAATCATCATTCAGATAATCGATCTCCAACCCCACGTACAACTCGATTTGCCCGGCATACAACTTTTTCAACCGTTCGATCTCCTGCAAATATGCCTCCAGATTCGCCTTGCTCAACGACCAGCGAGTTTCAAACGGAAGCGGCGAATGCGAAGATATTCCATAACTATGGAAACCGGCACTGATAGCCGCCTTCACGAATTCCTCCGCCGGAGCTTTACCGTCACAAAAAGTGCAATGACTATGATACGTACACAAATCCATCCGTTACTTCTTCACCCAAGCATTAACAATTTCAGCCACGTACATCTTGTGGAAATCTTTCTGCCCGTATTGGGCATCCACAATCTTCGTATCCGCGAAAGCCTCTTCCTTCAAGAAATCGGCATACAACTTCCGGCATTCCAGCACGAGAGAAGCCTCCTCGAACGCGGGATTCCCCGCCTCCGTGAAATAAGGCGTCAACCCGCTCTCTTTCACCTTATCCGTATCCCTTCCGGAAACAGAACCACACACGCTCAATGCCTTGCGATAGGACTCGCCAAAGAACGATAACGTGAATGAATCCCCTTTCTCCGTGAACTCGAACGTGTACCGTTGCGGACGTACAAACACCATCACCACCGGCTTGTTCCAAAGAAAGCCCATACTTCCCCAACTTGCCGTCATCATATTGAACTTCTCCCAGTCACCCGCCGCCACCAACATCCACTCGTCACCGATCAACCGGATCACGTTCTCGTCTATCTCTCTCGGATTAATCTTCCTCATATCCATAAATCACTTAATCATAAATAACTTAATCGCAAATCACCCAATCACTTAATCGGTCTACATTCTCTCCGGCATCTCAATCCCCAACATTCCCATCGCGTTACGGATAGCCACGCTACATTGTTGAGCCAACAACAAACGCAAATTCCGAACCTGTGCGTTCTCCTCTTTCAAGATCGAATAATCATGGTAGAACTGGTTGAATTCCTTCGCCAGATCGTAAGCGTAATTCCCGATCAATGCCGGACTATAATTATCCCCTGCCTCTTTCACCACGGCAGGCAACTTGGCGATCAACTTAATCAAGTTCTGTTCCTTCTCCGTCAATCCGGTATGTATATCACCCAACACGATCTGTATTCCGGCTTCTTCCGCCTTACGCAATACCGACCGGATACGCGTGTAAGTATATTGGATAAAAGGACCCGTGTTTCCATTAAAATCAATCGATTCCTTCGGGTTAAACATCATGGTCTTTTTCGGGTCTACCTTCAAGATAAAATACTTCAATGCCCCGAGAGCCACCTTGCGGTACACGTCTTCCGCTTCCTCGACAGAATAACCGTCCAGTTTTCCCAACTCCTCGGAAGTCGTCCGTGCCGTGTGGATCATCTCCTCGATCAAATCGTCGGCGTCCACCACCGTTCCCTCGCGGGACTTCATCTTACCTTCCGGCAACTCCACCATCCCGTAAGACAAATGCTTTATTTTATCCGCCCAATCGAATCCCAATTTTTTGCAAACCAGCGATAATACCTGGAAGTGATAGTTCTGCTCGTTCCCCACCACGTAAATCTCCTGATCCATATTAAATTCATTGAAACGATCGTACGCCGTACCGATATCCTGGGTCATGTACACGGAAGTCCCGTCATCCCGCAACAACAACTTATGATCCAAACCGTCACCTGTCAAATCCGCCCACACGCTACCCGTGTCTTTCCGGTAAAGCACACCGTCGGCAAGTCCTTTCAACACAATATCGCGCCCTTTCTTGTAAGTTTCCGACTCGAAATATACCTTGTCGAACGCGATACCCATCATCTTATAAGTTTCATCGAACCCCTTCAACACCCAATCATTCATCTTCCGCCACAAGGCAACCGTCTTCTCGTCCCCGGCTTCCCATTGGCGCAACATCTCCTGTGCCTCCAGCAATATCGGGGCTTGCTTCTTGGCTTCCTCCTCGGCTACACCCTTATCCATCAATTCCTTGATCTGGGCTTTATACTCTTTATCAAAACGCACGTAATAATCTCCCACGAAATGGTCTCCCTTTGTCCCCGTACTCTCCGGAGTGGCACCATTAGCAAACTTCTCCCAGGCGATCATACTCTTGCAAATATGGATTCCCCGGTCATTCACCAGGTTTGCCATAATCACCTGATGACCATTCGCCTTCTGTATTTCAGACACAGACCATCCCAAGAAATTATTACGGATATGCCCGAGATGCAACGGCTTATTCGTGTTCGGGGACGAATACTCGATCATGTACGTCTTCCCGCTCGGTTCCTTCGCGTACCCGTACTTCTCTTCCCGCGCCACCTCGTTCAACACCTCAATCCAGTAAGCGGCAGAAATCACCACGTTCAAGAATCCCTTGATCACGTTGTAAGTCTCCACTTCCTCAATATTTTGCTTCAAATACTCACCCAACTCCTTTGCCGTTTCTTCCGGTGACTTTCTGGAATATCGGGTAAACGGAAAAACAACAACGGTCAAATCCCCGGCAAACTCTTTGCGGGTTTCCTGCAATTGCACATCTTTCTCGGTCAATTCCACTCCATAACAAGCCTTCACGGCTTCCAGCACTTGCTGGGTCAGCATTTTCTCTATCGTCATATCCTCTAATCTTTTTAAATACTAATATCCATTAGTCTGCAAAAATACAATTTATTAGAAGAAATACCCGTAAAACACTAAAAATTTACCTGATTATAATCTAAAATCCCTACCTTCCTCCCAATATCTTCACGTACTCCGCGTAAGCCACCTTATACTGGTAATTAGCAGACACCACGCTCGTGTATGCCTGCAACCACGTGGCTTGCGATGAAAGCACATCCAGAATAGGCAATTTCCCTTCATTATAACTGAACGTGTTCAACTTCAAATTTTCCTTGGCTATATCCAACGTGGAATTGGCAATCTCCACTCTTTTCCACGTCTCGTTAAGTTTCACCCACGCGTTAGCCAATTCCTGCTTCACCTGATCTTTCATTTTACTCATCTCCAACTCCCTGCTCATCTCCATTGCCTTATTCTGGCGGACATACTGGCGTTTCTCGCCCCAATTGAAAACAGGCATGCTGAACTTGGCAAAAGCCGTCGTGGCAAATTTCTCTTTCCCATCCACGTTAATCAATGGAGTTCCCCACGATTCCTTCATTCCGACAGCGAATTGCGGCAAATATTTAGAACGGATAATCTTCGTCTGTTGCTTTGCCAGATTGAGATTTTGCGCCGCAATCTGGTAATCCGCCCTACGTTGCAAGGCTACCTCCAAAGGTTGCAAAGCAGGCACCACCACGGGTTGCTGGATAGAATCCACGAGTACCACGTTTTCATCCAACGGTGCCCCCATCATAATCTTCAGCGACTGCATAGCCATCCGGTAATTCATTGTTGCCGTGGACAATTGCAATTCCGCTTCCTTCAACCGGGTTTGCACCATCAACAAATCGGTCTTACTAATCGCCCCTTCATCAAAACGCTTCTGCACAATACTGCCCAACTCGTTCACAATCATCACGAACTCCCGGGCAATAAAAAACTGGCTCTCGTTCGCCGCCACCGTCCAATAATTCACGTCGGCAGCGTAAACAATATTATCCGTCGTCAATTCTTCACCCAAACGGGCTATTGCCTCCTGCAACACGGCTGCATCCTTTTGCTTCCGCACGACACTTCCGGCATAAACATTCTGTGACAACGTCACCTCCGCCGCGTAATTATCGTGCTTCATATCCACTCCCTGCATAAACTCCACGTCCTCGATCTGGTAAGAATAATTTCCCCCGACCTGCAACTTCGGAAAGAAACCCGTCTTAATTCCCTTCAAAGCATACATGGCAGCATTCACCGCCTCCTTTGCCTGCTTTATATCCTGGTTATACTCCAACACCTTCGCCCGGTACTGCTCCACGGTCAACGTCTGTCCCGTCACCGCACCCGCCAATACCAACAAAACCCCTATCGTAACAAAAACTCTCTTCATAACTTAACTAGCTTTTATCCTAAATATCAAACAATACGTCACCGGAAGAACGACAATCGTCAACAAACTCGCCACAAGCAAGCCGCCCATGATACAAGCCGCCATCCCCCCGAACATCGCATCAAACAACAAAGGCAACATACCCAGAATCGTCGTGCCCGAAGCCATCGCCACCGGAACAATTCTCGACTTCGTGGCTTGCAGCACGGCATCCAGCGGAGCCAATCCGTTTTCCTGTTCTATACCGATCTGATCGACCAGCACAATCGCGTTCTTGATATTCATCCCGACCAGTCCCAACACTCCCAACAAAGCGAAAAAGTCGAACATCTTACCCATCACCAAAAGCCCGAACACGACACCGATAAAAATCAAAGGCACCATCAGCAAAATAATCGTCGGCTTCCGGTAAGTCCTGAAAAGCAACAGCAACACGATAAACATCAGGATAAACGTCAACGGCATATTGGCAGCCAAAGCCTCGTTGGACTCCGCCTGGCTCTCGTCCTCCCCGAAAATCTTCATCGTGTACCCCTCCGGCAAATCCATCTGTTTCACCTTACTCCACACTTGCGAGAATGCCGCTTTCGTGTTAGCTCCCCGTTTGGGGTCACATTGCGCCATCATCACCCGGTCACGGTTATAGCGTTTAATCACGTTATAATTGTAATTGTAGGCAAAACTATCCACCACTTGTGCCAGCGGCACCGTGAATCCCCGTGTAGCGAACACGGGCAAAGTCTTCATATTATCCAGATTCTTGGCATCGAACCCGTCCTCTTTCAGCAGCATAGGCATAAACAAATCCTTCTCCCGGAAATCCCCGATTGCCAACCCGTTCGTGGCAATCTTCAAAGCATAAGCCACAGACTGCCGGGTAATTCCCAAACGTTGTCCCCTCTCCTGCGAATAAGCGGGTTCCCACACGGGCACCTTATTTCCCCAACTTCCCCGCACGTCGGTCACCATATCACACTCCCGCATCAACCCCATCGCCCGCTCCGTCAGTGCCGACAACGTATCTATCTCTTCACCGATAAACCCGATCTCGATAGCCGCCTCCACTGCCGGCGACATTTTAAACAAAGAAGACCGGATCAACATATCCGGGTAATTCTCCCGCACGTAAGTATTCAGACGGTCTTCAACAACCGGCGATTGCTCTTTCTTCTGCACCTCGATCAACAAATTCCCGAAATTCGCTTTCGGACCGAAAGAAGTACTTGCCAGATAATACCGTAACGGCGAACCGCCAATCGTCACGGACACGTTCGTCACCTCCTCCTGCTTCATCAAATAGGACTCGATATCCGCCATCATCTTCTCGGACTCCCGTATACTGAAACCTTCCGGCAGAAAACAATCCGCCCGGAAATAAGGTTTATCCATACTTGGGAAAAAATTCTGCGGCATCACCCCCATGATATACATGGAAGCCAGGAACAGACACACGACCGACACGATAGTCACCACCTTGTAGCGAATCAATCCCCGCAACATACCGACAAATTTATTATAGAACTTCGTATCGTAAGGATCTTTTGTCGCGTCACCGGAACTCTCCTTCAATATAAAATTACCGAACACGGTGGTCTGCGTCAATGCCAGAATCCAACTCAACGCCAGCGACACCGCCAACACGATAAACAAAGGCTTCACCATCTCCGCCACGGAAGAAGGAGCCAAATACAAAGGCAAGAAAGAAAATATGGCAATCAACGTGGCTCCCAGCAATCCCCATTGCGGTACGGTCGCCCCCTTTATCAAGGCATCCCGCCGCCGCATTCCTTTCTTGATCAATATCTGGGCATTATCCGTCACCACGATAGCGTTATCCACCAACATACCCATCGCGATAATAAATGCCGCCAACGAAGTACGGTTCAACCCGACTCCCATAAACTGCATGATCAGCATGGTCCCCCCGATAGAGAAAATCAACGAAGAGCCGATCAACAACCCCGCACGGGCACCCATCACCAGCAGGATAATAAAAATCACGATCAGCACCGACTCCACCAAGTTCAACAAGAACCCGTTATTCGCCTCCCGCGCGATCTCGTTCTCCGGGTAAAGCGTCACCAGTTCAATTCCCACCGGCATCAACTTCTCCAACTGGCTCAACCGTTCCTTCACCAGATCACCCGTTTTCACCACGTCACGTTCCGGGTCTGTCGAAACGCCGATCCCGATCGCACGTTTACCATTTACCCGCATCAAATTGCCGGGTGGATCGAGGTATCCTTTCTCTATCGTGGTAATATCTCCCAAACGCACCTGCTGTCCCGCTTGCGTAACAATCAACTGGTTGCGTATATCATCCAGCGTCTTGTAAGTCCCGTCCGCCAATATCTTCAATTCCAGATTCCCCGCGCGCTTCTCCCCGGTATTAATCAAAGAATTCTGGGATTTTATCGTCTGTATCAAAGAATTCAAGTCAACCCCGGAATTCGCCAACTTCGACATCGTGATAAACACATTCACCACCTCCGTCTGCTCCCCGTACAAAGCGACTTTCTGAACCCCGTCGACCGACACCAATTGAGTTTTCAACTTCTGTCCCCATTCCCTCAAATCGTGATACGAGAACCCCTCCGCGGCAGTCAAACCGTAATAAATACCGAACACGTCACCGAAGTCGTCCGACACGCTGATCGTCGAAGCCCCTTGCGGCAAGGCAGGTTGAATATTCAGTACCTTCCGGCGCAACTCGTCCCACATCTGCGGCATCTCTTCCGGTGGGGTTGCCGGGCTCAACTCGATTTGGATCTTGGACATCCCGTAATAAGAGTCCGACTTGATCTTCTGTACCCGCCGCATAGACTGTATTTCCCGCTCTATCGGCTCCGTGATTAACTGTTCCACCTCGGCAGGCGTCGCCCCCGGGTACTTCGTGATAAGAACTGCCGTTTTAATCACGAAAGGCGAATCTTCCTTTTTACCCAACAAGTCAAAGGAAAGCACACCCCCGACCAACAAAATAGCCAAAAAGAAATAAATCACTTTCGTGTTATCCAGCGAATATCTTGCTATATTCATAACCTCTCCTTATTTTAACAACTTCACTTTCTGTCCTTCCGTGATATAATTCACCCCGGCAACAACAATAATATCATCATTCGTGAGTCCCTTCTGCACCATAATCTTATCGCTCCCGAACAATTGCCCGATCTCCACGGCTTTACCGTGCACCGTTTCGGTCTTCGGGTTATACACCCACACCGAAGTTTCGTTCGTCGTCGGATTCTTGAACAAAGCACTCATCGGCACGATATAACTATTCTCCTCCGTTGTCTCTATTTTCAAATTCACCTTACAAGAAAAACCGGGATAAATATTATGGACATCACGGGAGAAACGGCTATCGTCAATAACCAGTTTCACGGGTATTCCCGTCCCGTCGGGCGAAGCATCGATAAATTCCTTCACTCTCGCCTTAAACCAGATGCCCTTGTACGTATCAAACTCCACGGTCACCGTCATCGGCGTGCGAGTCAGATCGACACTCGTTTCCGGCAGAGTAAAACCTACCGCCAGTTTATCGGGATTCACCAACTTGATGATAGACTCTCCCGGCATCACCTTCTGGTAATTCTCCACGAACTTCTTCTCCACGAACCCGTCGAAAGGCGCTCTCAGTTTCGTATCCTCCAACGTGTTGGCAGAAGTCTCGTAAGCCGATTTACCTTTTATATAATTTGCCTCCGCAATCTCGTACTCCTGCTTAGAAATAGCCTGCATCGACAACAATCTTTTATTCCTCTCCAACTGGGATTTAGCCGTCAGATAAGCCGCCTTATTCGCCTCGTACTGCAACTTGTAATCCAACGGGTCTACCGCCGCAATCACCTGTCCCTTCTTCACCTTCTGTCCCTCGTCCACGTTCATCGCCACGAGCGGTCCCGACAACTTAAAGGCAAGATTACTATATTCCTCTGCCTCCACTATCCCCGTGTACACCTTATTGATCGCCCCCAACGCCTCCACGTTAACCACTCTCACGGGACGCACGACATCCTGGTACGTTTCCTTTTTTCCTTTACAACCCACCCATAAAAAAGCAGGTATCATGCAAACCATCCATGTAAATCTCATAAATCTATTTTTTTACACGTATACGGGAAAATACAAGTAAGGTTTGCCACATAAAATAAATAAGAAAAAAAACGCACGGATGGAACTCTGCCTATCTCCCGATAAAAATATTTATACCCCTCTTTCTTGGAATATTAGCCCAAAACAAACAGTATTCGAGTTAACACCGAACGCAAAACTCTTTATACCGGTAACGACAATTCTACTCGCAGGATTATATTTTAACCTTAAAACTCACATCATGTATAACTATACATTCCGATTCCTGGACAAAAAAGAGTGCTTCCGAACACCTTTTTCACCCGAAGATAACACACGATACACATATATGTTACATAACAAAACATACTTGTACCGTCTTAGTGAACAATTAATTAGGAGTAACCAACCGGAACATGCCCTCACGGTAAAACGGCATTTGGCTCGTTTAGCACCGACCTCTTCCCTACTATGCGATATCGGCATATTACATCTAGAAAACGGGGAAATCCATGTAGCCGACAGCCTCTTCTCCAAGGCTCATCAAATGACACCCAATCACATCACTCCCGTGTACAACCGTTTTCTTGTTACCAAGCAAACAAACGATACTCTCCACGGGCTTCGTTTAGCTAAAAAAATCCTCCACATGCCTGTCCGTAAGATAAATAATATCGTATTAAGAGCCCGCCATGAAGCAAAGGAATATATTAAAGCACAGTCATAATCAATATACAAACATGAGAACCACTTTCATTTATATCATTTTTACGCTAATCTCTTCTTGTTCAACAGATGAAACAAAATTAGAAAAAGCATTGCGTCTAGCTGGGAACAATCGTCACGAATTAGAAAAAGTCCTTCATCACTATTCCCAAAAACCGGCAGATTCCCTTCAACTCCATGCCGCACGATTCATTATTGAAAACATGCCCGGACACTACACTCTGGCGGGAAAAGAAATTGAACAATTTAAAGAAAAAATACACGCCGATACTTCCGTCTCCTATTTTGCTAAAAAACTTCTTGAAATATCAATAAGCAATATAGAATCAATTCAAAAAAACGCACAAAAAACTGAAGATGTAGAAAACATTAAATCTGAATTTCTTATTCGCCATATAGATCGTTCCATCGAGCGTTTCATCACTTGCCCTTGGCTACGTGATATTCCTATTGATATATTCATGGAATATGTCCTTCCGTATCGCTTTGAGCACGAACAACCCGAACTTTGGATTGATTCTCTACGCATTACCCCGGATGCATGGAAAGAGATAAATGCATCCGGAATAGCAAAATACGCCGCATGGAATAATATTGAAAAACTGGATTTGACCCGATCAGAACCCCTTTTCCACAAAGACCAAATCATCCAGTGGTTACAACAAGATATTTACGATATGTGCCAACATTCTGCTCTCAAGGATTTATTCAAAAGCAGAGCTTCCGCCCTGCCCGCAACCATAGACTTTATTCCCAACTTTGCCAACCGAAACGGTTTCCATTATTGGAATCGAATCATCTCACCCGAAATAAAAAAGATATCCATGCGGGGAACTCTCGAACGTAAAGCCGCAAAAATATACCGAAAAACATATTCTCTTCAAAATGAGATAATTCCTCTTAAAGGAGAATACATCCCTGAATTTTTTCAAAAATCATTTTACAAAGACGTCAGCGATGGATTAGGGAGCCCTTTATTGGTTGCATAATTGGACCTCCGGCATGGAAGAACGCATATTCACAATTAATGAAAATGACGAAATCCAATTCTGGTGACATGTATCCACCATCACAACTTCAAAATAATGTATCATGCAAACCATCCATGTAAATCTCATAAATCTATTTTATAGCCCTTGTGCAAGCCTCGCAAGCTGTTCCTTCAACAATTCGCCATACTTTTCCTTTAATTTTGCACTTAGGAAAGAGTTTTGAATGACAGTCTCAAACTTGGGCAATAGTTTGATATACTTATTTATCAGTCGTTCTACAATCACATTCTCTATACCCAGAGTAGCTGCTGACCTAATAAAATCTTCTCTTTGAAACTTTTTCTTCCGACCATTCAAAGTTAACGCCAACTCTTCATTATCCTTGGGATTGATGATAGCCGCATTTAGCAAATCGTAAGCAGGGGTCAAACGTATCATATCCTCCACCTCATACAAAGAGAAGTTTTTCAAGTGCATATCGTTATTACCTGTCAACCAAGAGAAAAGTACCAGCTCGAAGAAGTTGGTAACATCCATTTTAGGTAAAGACGAGTATTTCAAAATAGCCTTGCCGATACGTTCATAACTACTTTTGTATTTATGCTCTGTTTGCCTTTCTGTCAATTGGCACATATCTTCCATCGCGATCTTCTCTCCGGCTGGAGTCCTGTCAATCCGGCGGGTAAGATAGCATAGCGTATCATCTGCCATCCGCATCAGCGTATGAGGAACTACCTCAATACGTGCCACCTCTGCAAGGTGCATGGTTAAATCCTCGACCTCTGGCATCATTTCATATTGCGAGGTCTGTGGTTTACAAATATAACCGCCCCATAGCCCGACAATAGTCAATCGTTTGCTGCCCTCATGCTCATTCAAATGCAAGGATAATTTCGGCTGAACACCGGTCAAAGAGGTTTGGTCTCGAATGATTTGCAGAGCAAGCTGGTCAAGTTGTTCTATCGTATAATCAAGAACGGGCAATGTTGCTGTTCCGAAGAACTTCTTTATGCAAGCCGTGTGCATATCCTTTTCCCCCTTTAAAAGCGGACGATAACAGTATAAGCAATTACACATGTTTTCCCTCCTTTTCTTCCAAAGGAATGACGCTTACCGCTCCGATACAATCCTTGCAGCATGTCAGCAACAACGACATCCGGTCAAGAATACTGATATCTGTATTCCGCAATGCAACATCCAACAGCCATCCTTCTGGAATCAAACCGTCGAAAAATGGAAACAGCACAGGACTTGTATATGCTTCGTCTTGTAAAGGCAATGTCATGCTAACTGCCTTCGCCTTTTCAAGAGAGAGATATTCCGGTAAATAGCAGAACTCATACCCTGCATCGTTTTCTGTCAGAATACCAGCTAATTGGTCTTTGTAAAATATATGGGCTTGTCTCATTGATTATTCTTTTTTTGAGTGGCAACCATTTCATAATTGAAAAAGTCAAGGAGCTGATTCACTTTATCGAGGCGTAGCGTTTCCTTTCCTTGTTCAAGGTCTCGCACAAAACGCAATCCTACTCCCGACTTCAACGATAGTTCTTCTTGCGTCAGATTATATTGCTTTCGCAACATTTTGACCGTAGTAGAAAGATTATTCATATCATCATACTTTATACCTTTTCGGGTACAAAGCTAACACAAATATTTGATATTATACCATAAGGGGTATAATTTATTATTTCACCACTGCAATTATATCAGACTGGGTATAATATATCCTACAAAAGTTTTCTGGTCTTATGACCAATTTTCTACCATCTAAGACCCTTCAAGAAATAAAAATGCTCAAAGTAATCCTCGTTCAGGAACGTACCGTTCTCCATACGTTTCTTATCAACAATATATCCTCTAATTGCAAACTGACGTAATACAACACTTGTTGCCCATTGGCGAAATTGTGTTGCACGAGTAGAACTATCTTTTTGAACTACCGAGAATTCCTCGGTAGTTGCCTCTTTAGATAATTCTCCATTAGCATATATATTCTTTAAGTGCAATCCTACATTATCCGTGCTGCAATCAAAGAGCACTCCCATAGCCTTTTGAGTCATCCATAAAGTTTCATCTTTATAGTAAACTTCAATTCCTTGTTCCTTATTATCTAACTGAAATATTAGAAATTCAGCCGTACTGTTTCGTATAAACTTACGCTTATTGTTATTTTTATTCTCTTCCATAAACGAGAACTAAGCAGTGTAAATTATTAATTTTCAGTCTATCAAGTATTACTTTAAAACAATATATCTTATGATTTTACTATTTTCAAGAAGAGGGACTAAATGAATAGCCCCTCTTCTCTATAATGTTACAAAATCACTTACTTCACCAACCCCGCCGTCCGCAAACGAATCTCCGTCAATATCTTTTTCGTGTACAGCGGGAATTCCCCATTGAGCATCCAGGCAAAATAACCGGGTTGCTCTTTTAATACTTGTACCACGGGCACGCCCTTGTTCTTCCCGAAATTAAAGACTTCTACCCCGTCCTCGTTATACACGATAAACCCGGCAAAATCCGCCGTGTTATTCTGTGTCGAAAACTTACTCAAGAAAGCGATATTGTTCTCCAGCGTATCGCTATAACGATCCAATTGGGCTTTCAGCACCTCATAGGTAGCCGTCGTGTCGGCAGCGGCAGTATGGGCGTCTTCCAAATTCTTGTTGCAATAGAAACGGTACGCGGCACTCAACGTGCGTTGTTCCATCTTGTGGAAAATCGTCTGCACGTCCACGAACTTCCGTTTCCGCATATCGAAATCCACCTCCGCACGCAGGAACTCCTCCGCCAACAAAGGGATATCGAAACGATTCGAGTTATATCCGCCCAGATCGCATCCTTCGATATAGCGAGCCAGATCTTTGGCTATCTCCTTGAACGTCGGGCAATCCTTCACGTCCTCGTCATATATTCCGTGAATAGCCGACGACTGCTCGGGAATATGCATCCCCGGGTTCACACGGATCGTCTTCTGTTCCTCTTTCCCGTTCGGCATCACTTTCAGAACAGAGATTTCCACGATCTTATCCTTCGCGATATTAATACCCGTCGTTTCCAAATCAAAGAATACAATCGGGTTACTTAACTTTAATTCCAAACTAATTAATTTTATATCTAATTTATCCGGTGATTCTAAGATTGCCGATTCAAAGATTACAAATGATTTCCATACTCGCGCACGGGTAATCACAGAATCGCTCAATCGGCAATCACAGAATTATCAAACCATCATTGGCATCAACAACATCAACAGATCCTCGTTCTCGTTGTCGCTCTCGTAAGGCAAGAACAAACCGGGACGACTCGGGTCTGACAACTCTAATACCAAGGACTCCGTGTTCATATTCGACAGAATTTCCTGCACGAAAGGAGATTTGAAGCCGATAGCCATCTCGTCGCCCTCGTACTGGCAAGTGATCGTCTCGTGTCCGGACATGGCGTAATCCACGTCTTGCGCAGAAATCACGATCGTACCGCTGCTCAAATCAAATTTCACGAGATTGCTCGCTTGATTCGCCATCACGGACACCCGTCTTAATGAATTATACAGTTCCTTTTTCTCGATAATCACCTTCTTCGGGTTACTCTGCGGGATCACGGAATTGTAGTTCGGGAAACGTCCCTCTACCAGCGTGCACACCATCTTGTAATTCCCGAACGTGAAGCAAGCCATTTTCTCGTTGAACTGCAATTGCAACTCGCTCTCGTCCTTCGGCAGAATATTCTTCAACAACAAAGACGGTTTTTTCGGTAAAATCAAAGAGAACTGATCGCCGTCAGTCTTGGCGTCGAAACGTTTGTAACGCACTAATTTATGAGCATCCGATGCCACGAAGGTAAAGTTTTCCCCGTTCATCTCGATCAGAATACAATTCATCACCGGGCGCAGATCATCGTTTGCCGTGGCGAAAACCGTACGGGTAATCCCTTCCAGCAACATACCGCAGTTCGTGTTGATCGTGGTCACACTCTCGCCCATAGCCGATTGCACCGGGTAATCCTCGGCACTCTCGCCCGGAACGGAAAACTCTCCCTTGTCCGAGATGATCTTCACCTCGTTCGTTCCGGTATTAATATCGAACGTCAGAGGTTGCTCCGGGAACTCCTTCAATATATCCAACAACAACTTGGCGGGAATCGTGATGCTCCCGGGGGTTTCCAGGTTCTCCAACTCCACCTTTGCCTCCATCGTGGTTTCCTTGTCGGAAGCTGTTGCGTACAACATATCATCCTTGGCAACCAATAAAATATTATCCAGAATCGGTTGTGCCGGCTTCCCGCTAATCACCTTGCTCACGGCCTGCAACCGCATTAAAAAACTACTACTTGATACAACAAATCTCATATCTTCCTTTTATTTATCATTTACCCATTTATCGTGTTTTCCACTTCTTCTACCGTGATCGGGGCACGACGGTCGCCCATGCACTTGCACCCGTCTTTCGTGATCAATATATCATCTTCCAAGCGAATGCCGCCAAAATCCTTGTATGTCTCGATCTTGTCATACACGAGAAATTCCGTGTGCAAACCCTGTTCCTTCCATTGGTCGATCAAAGCGGGGATAAAATAACAACCCGGCTCGTCCGTTACCACGAATCCCGGCTGCAACTCCCGTCCCATGCGCAAAGAAGAAGTACCGAACTGGTTGATCGGGCGGGTCACGTCGTCATACCCGACGTAAATTTGTCCCAAATCCTCCATATCGTGCACGTCCAATCCCATCATATGTCCCAAACCGTGAGGCATAAACAAAGCGTGAGCCCCCGCGGCGACAGCCGCATTCACGTCACCCTTCATTAAGCCTAAATCCTTCAATCCCTGTGCCAACACCTTGCAAACTTCAAGATGCACGTACTGGTAGGTCACTCCCGGACGGGCGATTTCCATTGCTTTATTATTACAAGCCAATACTATATTATACACGTCTTTCTGCCGTTGGTCGAATCTTCCGCCCACGGGAACCGTACGCGTGAAATCGGAACAATAATTCATCGTGTTCTCCGCCCCGGCGTCCGTCAACATCATGCGTCCCACGGTCAGTGTCTTGCTGTGGTCGTGATTGTGCAACGTTTCGCCATTCTGGGAAAGGATCACAGGGAAAGAAACCATGCTCCCGTAAGAAGCGGCAATTCCCTCGATCAACCCGGCGATATATTGTTCTTTCTGTCCCGGTAAAGCGTGTTTCATGGCAGCCACGTGCATCTCGTAACCGATGTTACAAGCAAGGTTGATCTGCTCGATCTCGCAATCCTCCTTCACGGAACGCAAAGCCACTACCGCCTTGATTAATTCCAACGACGCGTAACTTTTCAACAGAGAATGATGAATGCCAAGCAAATCTTCGAGCAATAACATATTGCGGAAACGATAAGGCGGCAAGAAATGAATCTTGCGTCCCCGGCTGATCGCCTCCTTCAAAACGTCCGCCAACTTGGCAAAAGGAGCCGATTGGGTAACTCCTACCCCGGCAGCCATATCCTTCACGCTCGGCTGCGGTCCCATCCAAATGATGTCGTCCATGTCCACGTCATTCCCGAACAGGCAGGTTTCCCCGGAATCAACATCCATCAATCCGGCAAATCCCGGGTGATTCAGCCCGAAGAAATACAGGAAGGAACTATCCTGACGGAATTTATACGTGTTGTCCGTGTAGTTTGCCGGAGCTTCCCCGTTGCCAAGGATTAACACTAGACCACCGCCCATCTTCTCGACAAGCCTCTTTCTTCTATTGATATACACGTTCTTATCAAACATATTATATATTATTTAATGATTAATTTTATCGTGCAAAATGAGTTGACAAGGTAGAAATTTTTTTTCAATGTCACAACTTACTAATTTTAGATTTTCAAATTTAAAATTTCAGTTTCCAACGACACAGGTATTTAATATTTATCAATTTCCAATTCTCACACTTCCCCTCATCTCGTTTTATCACGAATAAACCTCTCGTATTCTCGGGGTGGACAATAAGTACTCCTATATAATATTGTTATTATACAGGAATATAATAGTAATTTCAAATGTAACAAATTATATTCAAATACTAAAATAATACTATTCTAAATCTATAAAAATAGGAGATGAATAGGAAATGAATAGGAGATGAATGGGAGATGATAGCAATAAAATACCAATCATATAGGTTAAAAATAACTATTTAATACATTATTACACTATTATCTCGACAAAAACAGACCATGTTCAATCCTCTCCACGGGGGGCTACTTTCAAACGCTCGCGCCGATTTTCAACACATGTCACCGGATTTTCAGCAACACGTGTTGAAAATAACATCTAACGAGACACTTTTCTATTCCGGAACAAGAATGCCCCG
The DNA here is from genome assembly GCF_000379665.1 of Butyricimonas synergistica DSM 23225. Classification (GTDB taxonomy): domain Bacteria; phylum Bacteroidota; class Bacteroidia; order Bacteroidales; family Marinifilaceae; genus Butyricimonas; species Butyricimonas synergistica. The sequence goes on from NZ_KB903359.1 coordinate 67,516, forward strand.
AACGGCAAACAAATCCCGGCGATAAGCACCTGATACGCCCCGTAAAGCACACGGGTTTGTTGTGCCATCATATTTCCAACAACCGTCATCTGCGCTCCTTCCTTGTTCAAACCGATAGCGATTAATTGCCACATCACCGCGAAAGCGGCAAGCAAAGAAAATATAGAAGCGAGATAAAGCAAGCCCCCGGTCATATCGTTTTTCTGTTTTCCACGCAGCCCAAACAAGAACGTCAAAGCGAACATAATAAACGTAAACCAACCGGATGTCCGGTAGCCCATAACCATACCCAAATTTCCCATTTCATACCAAGGTAAAAAAGTAGCGACCATGCCGATAATCGCGATGATGAAAATAACTAATTTCTGCTTACTCATAACTTTAATATTTTAGATTTATCCTTTATATTCACCCAAAAACACCAAGGTTTACGTAATTCTGCCACATGAGGTTATCCCCTCTTTATTTAAAACAAATATAAACTCCTTTTTTTTGAAAATATTTACCGCTTTTACTTGAAAATCGCAAGAACAATGAGTAGTTTCGCGTTTCAAATATTTAGCGAGGATAATCCTCGTGAAAGTTGCGTCAATTATATGCTAAATGATTAAAATATAATATCTAACTTTAATGTTTTTTTGTTATGAAACCGACACATATTGAACACATCGGCATCGCAGTTGCCAGTTTGGATGAAGCAATCCCGTACTATGAAAACGTTTTAGGATTGAAATGTTACGCTATTGAAGAAGTGAAAGATCAAAAAGTAAAAACCGCTTTCTTCAAAGTAGGGCAAACCAAAATCGAATTACTTGAATCCACAGACCCGGAAGGACCTATTGGAAAATTCGTGGAAAAAAACGGCGGTGGCATGCATCATATTGCATTTGCCGTGGAAGATGTTCAAGCCGCATTAAATGACGCACAGGCTGCAGGCTGTCAATTAATCGACAAAGCCCCTCGTGGTGGTGCTGAAGGATTGAGGATCGGATTCCTTCACCCGAAATCAACGTTCAGAGTATTGACTGAACTTTGTGGAACGAAATAATTTTAATGAACAGCCTCACATAAATCATGACAATATGACAAATCAAGATAAAGTCAAAGAATTAATCGACTTACGAGTTCAGGCAAAACTTGGAGGGGGTGAAAAGCGTATTGAATCCCAACACAAAAAAGGGAAATATACCGCACGGGAAAGAATCGCCATGTTGCTGGATGAAGATAGCTTCGAGGAATTTGACATGTTCGTAACACACCGTTGTTACAATTTCGGCATGGAAAAAACCAAATTCCTAGGTGACGGAGTCGTAACGGGACAAGGTACTATCGACGGACGCCTCGTGTTCGTCTTTGCCCAAGATTTCACGGTTTTCGGTGGTGCCCTTTCCGAAATGTTAGCACAAAAAATTTGCAAGGTCATGGACAAAGCCATGACCGTCGGCGCTCCTATTATCGGTTTGAACGATTCAGGTGGCGCCCGTATTCAAGAAGGTGTTAATTCTTTGGCTGGATACGCTGAAATTTTTGAACGTAATATTTTAGCATCAGGAGTAATTCCACAGATATCCGCAATCTTCGGACCATGTGCCGGAGGCGCCGTATACTCACCTGCATTGACGGACTTCATCCTGATGACCGACCAGTCATCTTACATGTTCGTAACCGGACCTAAAGTGGTAAAAACCGTAACAGGAGAAGACATCAGTACAGAAGAACTCGGGGGTGCTGAAGTTCACTCCACCAAGTCGGGTGTTTCTCACTTCTTGGCAGAAAATGAAGAAGAAGGAATCGCTACTATTCGCGATTTACTATCTTATTTGCCTTCCAACAACTTGGAAGAGGCACCCATGGTGATGTGCAATGATCCTATCGACCGTTTGGAAGACAAGTTAAACAGCTTGATTCCGGACAACCCGAATCACCCGTACAACATGATGGAAGTTATCGAGGCCATCGTGGACAATGGTAAATTCCTTGAAGTTCACAAACGCTATGCACGCAATATCATTGTCGGGTTCTGTCGCATGGGAGGACGTTCCATCGGGGTTATCGCCAACCAACCGGGTTACATTGCCGGTATCTTGGATATCGAGGCATCACGCAAGGCCGCACGTTTCGTGCGTTTCTGCGATTGTTTCAACATTCCTGTATTAACACTGGTTGACGTGCCGGGATTCTTACCGGGTCGCGTTCAAGAATATGGCGGTATTATCACTCACGGGGCAAAATTGATGTTCGCTTACGGGGAAGCTACCGTACCTAAAGTAACCGTAACATTACGTAAATCTTACGGTGGCGCTCACGACGTGATGTCATGCAAGCAATTGCGAGGTGATTTCAATTACGCTTGGCCCACGGCACAAATCGCCGTTATGGGTGCTAAAGGTGCTATCGAGGTGTTGTACGGCAAGGAGTTGGCCGCAATCACGGATGCCGAAGAAAAAGCTAAATTCATCGCTACAAAAGAAGAAGAGTACAACACGGCGTTTGCCAACCCGTACAAGGCTGCTTCTTACGGGTATATTGATGATGTTATCGAACCGCGTAACACGCGCTTCCGCGTGATTAGAGCCTTCCAGTCATTGCAGACCAAACGTGTTACCAACCCGATGAAGAAACATTCTAATATACCTTTATAATTTAAGATATGACCATGTTAGCTATCAATTGGGGCTACGCGCTCCTCGTTACCGGGATAGGGATGGGTACCGTATTTTTGCTGTTGGTTATTTTGATATGGATCATTAATCTACAGACAAAAATCACGGAGCGCTTGGAAGACCAAGTGAAAACCGAACCTAGTGTTGTAGCACCCGCGGTAACAACCGATACTCATCCGACGCCACATGAACAAGCAGCCATTGCCATGGCAATGCACTTGTACTTTGACTCGCATGATGAAGAACCCCATGTTATTACGATACAAGAAGTAGAGAGACGCTACTCCCCGTGGAGTTCAAAAATTTATAGCATGAGAAATCTTACCAAGTAACAATTAAAGATTATGAACAAATTTAAAATCACCATAGACGAGAACAATTTCGATGTCACCGTGAACGTAACGGATCACAACAAGGCTACTGTTGAGGTGAACGGAATTTCATACGATGTCGTTTACGAGAGCAAAAACGCACCGGTAACACCCGTTGTTCGTAAAGCTGCTGCAATTCCCGCCGCAACCTTGCATCACGCTCCCGCTTCTACTGGCGCATCCAACAAGAATTCTATCAAAGCCCCGCTTCCCGGTACAATATCTGCCATTAACGTGAAAGTGGGTGATCGCGTGAAACGCGGTGATACTTTACTCGTGATGGAAGCGATGAAGATGGAAAACAACATCATGGCTAACAGCGATGGACAAGTAAAGGCCATCCACGTGACTGTTGGACAATCTGTTTCCCAAGAAGAAGCGCTTGTTGATATAGCTTAATTCATCGTAAACTTGTTAACAATGAAACAATTAAAGAAATATCTTTTAAGCATAACGGCATTACTTGGGTTATTCATACTTCCATTTAACGCGAGTGCGGAAGAAGTGGACATGGGATCGAAAGTAATGAAGTTTATAAATGACACGGGATTCGCTCAGTTGTCAAATGGTAATTGGCTTTGCATCATTATGATACTGGTGTCATGTCTACTATTTTACCTGGCAATCGTGAAGAAATTCGAACCCCTGTTGTTGTTGCCTATAGCCTTTGGTATGTTGTTGACCAACCTACCCGGAGCCGGATTGTATCACCCGGAACTCTTCGAGGGCGGACACGTACATTGGGCCAATTTCGTGAATGCTAACAACGTCGGGTTATTGGACTACATCTATCTAGGTGTCAAATTGGGTATATATCCTTGTATCATATTTATCGGCGTAGGTGCCATGACTGATTTCGGTCCGCTGTTGGCCAACCCGAAAAGTTTTCTGCTTGGGGCTGCCGCCCAGATCGGTATCTTCGCGACTTTCCTCGGCGCTCTGGCGTTAGGATTTACTTACGCGGAAGCAGGTTCCATCGGTATCATCGGTGGTGCTGACGGACCGACAGCAATTTACCTGACCTCGAAACTGGCACCGGGCTTGCTCGGTCCTATCGCGGTTGCCGCCTACTCGTATATGGCTCTAGTACCCGTGATACAACCTCCCATCATGAAAGTGTTGACCACCCAAAAGGAACGGGAAATCGTGATGCAACAATTGCGTAAAGTTTCCAAAAAAGAGAAAATCGTATTCCCTATCGTGGTGACAGTTTTCGTGTCTTTGTTATTACCATCGGCAGCCCCTTTGATCGGTTGTTTGATGTTGGGGAACTTGATGCGCGAGAGTGGTGTCGTGGATCGTTTGAGCAAAACCGTTCAAAACGAGTTAATGAATATTACTACCATTTTCCTCGGTATTTCCGTGGGAGCCACCACTACTGCGGCTGCATTCCTGAATCTCCAGACGTTGGCAATCTTGGTGATCGGTATTCTGGCATTCAGCATGGGTAGTGCCGGTGGTATATTACTGGCAAAATTCATGAACTTGTTTACCAAAAACAAGATTAACCCGTTGATCGGTTCAGCTGGAGTTTCAGCCGTTCCAATGGCAGCCCGCGTATCGCAAAACGTGGGACAAGAAGCTAATCCGGGTAACTTTCTGTTGATGCACGCCATGGGGCCGAACGTGGCGGGAGTTATCGGTTCTGCAGTGGCAGCCGGAATTCTGTTATCATTTTTAGGATAAGGCAATCAACATCCCAAAATAACACGAGGCTATCTCAAATAAAAACGAGATAGCCTCATTTTATTTCCTGGTAATATAAATAATCACTATTTTTGTACAAACATATTATAAATAAACCAAATCAATTATGGGTATAAGAGGTTTCGGCAGCGACAATTTTTCCGGCGTGCTACCGGAGGTTTTCAAAGCATTGGAAGAGTCAGCCTACGGGCACGCGCATTCCTATGGAGAAGATGCTTACACAAAGAGAGCTATCGAAGATTTCAAACAGATATTCGGGAAAGATATTGACGTGTACTTCGTGTACAATGGCACGGGTGCTAATATTTTAAGCCTATCCGCGTTCACGCATTCATACAATGCTATCATATGTGCCGAAACGGCACATATCAACGTGGACGAATGCGGGGCTATCGAGAAACAGACGGGAAGTAAATTGCTGACCGTCCCCACGTTCGACGGGAAACTGAATGTCGGGTTAATTCAAAACCACATGCATGATTTCGGCGACCAACACCACGTGCAACCCAAAGTGATTTCGCTCACGCAATGCACTGAACTCGGGACGGTTTACACGCACGAAGAATTGAAAGAAATATGCGACTTTGCCCATGCCCACGATATGTACGTCCACATGGACGGGGCACGCATAGCAAATGCCGTGGCATACTTGGGATGTACCCCGGCAAGCATCACGAGGGACGTCGGCATTGATGTCATGAGTTTTGGGGGAACGAAAAACGGCATGATGTTCGGAGAAGCGGTCATTTTTTTCAATACCCGGATGTCGAAGGAAGTGAAGTTTATCCGCAAGCAGTTGATGCAATTGCATTCCAAAACGAGGTTTATCGCCGCACAGTTTTCCACCGTGTTAAAAAACGATCTCTGGCTGAAAGCCGCCGCTCATGCCAACACAATGGCAAAGAACCTGGCTCATGCCGCAGAACAAATACCATCCGTCACGATCACCCAAAAGGTGGAAGCAAACGAAGTTTTCGCCATTATCCCCAGGGACAAAATTCAAAAACTGCAGGAAGAGTGCTTTTTCTACGTGTGGGATGAAGATGCCGCCGAAGTGAGATGGGTTTGCTCGTTCGACACGACGGAGAATGACGTGACCGAGTTTATCAATCTACTCCGTCAGGAGTTGTGCTGAGTATGCAACGGAAGATCATCACAACGGAAGACGGAAGCAGTACTCTATACGTACCGGGACTGAATGAACATTACCATTCAGTCCACGGTGCGATACAAGAATCCCGACACATCTTTATCCAAGCGGGCATTCAATATTACGGGCAAAAACATATTCATATCCTTGAAGCCGGATTCGGCACGGGGTTGAACGCGTTTTTAACCTTACTGGATGCACGGGAAAATGAACGGGAGATCGCATTCCATAGTTTCGAGAAATACCCGCTGACAGCGGAAGAGGTGACGGGACTGAATTACACGACCCTCTTCACGCCGGAAGAGGCCGACCTTTTCCAACAACTCCACTCCGCCCCCTGGGAAGAAAACGTGCCGGTAACCCCTTATTTCACAATTCACAAGCATGAAGCGGATTTCTCGGAAGTCAACTTCACGGAACAATTTGACATCGTGTTTTTCGACGCTTTCGCCCCGGATGTTCAACCCCGGTTATGGGGTGCGGATATTCTGTCCGGATTTTACAACGCCCTGAAACCCGGCGGAATTCTCGTAACATACTGCGTGAAAGGCATCGTGAAACAGGCTCTCCGGGAAGTTGGATTCAGCCTGAAACGTCTTCCCGGTCCTCCCGGAAAGAGAGAAATGTTGAGAGCCACGAAATGATTTCAATTATTATGTCCTCGAAAGAACTGAAACAATTACTTGACGAGAAATACCTGGAATACTGCAAGTCGGAATTTTTTATAGAAACCGACCCGATACAGATTCCCAAATGCTTTGAAGAGAAAGAAGACATTGAAATCTCGGGCTTTCTTGCTGCCTCTCTCGCCTGGGGACAACGCCCCACGATCATCAAGAAATGCAAGGAACTCATGCAACTGATGGATTACGCCCCGTATGATTTCGTGATGCACGCGGAGGAAGCCGATTATGACCGATTCTGCAATTTCAAACACCGCACGTTCAACAGTTACGATTGTGTCTATTTTCTAAAATCCCTCGCCAATATCTACCGTCACCACGGGGGACTGGAAAACGTCTTCACGGAAGCCTACCGGAAACACGGGGATATGTTTAAAGCCCTGCGGGAATGGTATTTGGTTTTCACCTCCTTGCCCGCCGAACCCCGTGTGCTCCGCCACATTGCCAACGTGGAAAAAGGTTCCGCCTGTAAAAGGGTGAATATGTTTCTGCGCTGGATGGTTCGCCACGACGGGGAAGTTGATTTCGGACTCTGGAAAGGAATCCCCACCTCTGCCCTCCTTATTCCGTTGGACTTGCATACCGGTAATGTCAGCCGCCAACTCGGTCTACTCACCCGCAACCAGAATGACCGCAAAGCTGTGGAAGAACTCACCGCCCGCCTCCGGGAATTTGACCCGGTAGACCCGATCCGGTATGACTTTTCCTTGTTCGGGTTGGGGGCTTTTGAAAAACAGAATCGTACTATTCTTTAAACCTTTTCAAATCGAAAGAAGTAAATCCCCATTCCGGGGTGATGACATTCCCTTCGGATTTCAACAGATACCAGGGAGATAAGCTAGAATCCCCCGGATTTTTCAATATCTGAATATCCTGAGCCGGCATATAGCTTTGTGCCAGCAAATATAATTTTTGCCCGGTAGCGGGATTCTCCGCCATATCCACCACGATCACGGCATGACCGGGTGATCCCCCCTGAATAAAAACATCCCCGATCCGCATGGAAGCCATTGGTATGGATTTCAATTCTTTGGAAAGCGATAATGTCCCGGCGTAAGCGAACACGATATCCAAGTATGCTCGGAAAGTTTTGTAAGAGTAATCTTTCTCCTTTGCCTTGTACCACGAAACTTGATTCCCCTTCACACTTATCCGGTAGCCTTCCGCCCACTTGGTATAGTCCGCACGGAAACCGTTCGTGAAATTAAAATGAATCTTATTGTACGCTTTTTGCTTGTATAAATACTCCGCCCGCAGACGGATCACGGCATCCGCGCATTGTTGCAAATCCCGTTTGCCAATCTCCATATCGACCACGGCACAATATACCCTCGTGTCCCGTTTTTCCCGCCCATCGTAATAATGTACCTTGGAACCACGAGGTCGCAAAGGCAGGTTCCTCAAGTATTCCTCAAAAGAACCTTCCTTCACGTTTATTCTCGAGAACCCGGCAGGTAGGGCAATCCGGGTCTGAACCGTAGTTCCCTGTCCCACTCCCTGAAGGGTAAATAAACAGCATATCCCGAAAAGGATAAAACGCTTCATCTAGTCGAGTAACATCCCGGCAGACACATCCTCGGCAACTTTCTTGGAAGTCAACTGTTCGAGGATTGCCAAACCGAATTTAAAGGCATACGCGGGACCTCTACCCGTGATCAGGTTACCGTCCACAACCACGCCATGAGGTTGCATATCTGCCTCCGGCAAATATTCCTCAAATCCCGGGTAGCAAGTCATCTGACGTTTCCGATCCATCTTGATCTTACTCAACACTAAAGCCGGAGCGGCACAGATAGCAGCCACGTATCCCCCTTTATCAAAATGCTTCTGTATCAATCGCACCAAAGCCGGACAATCACCCAAGTTCTTTGCCCCCGGCATCCCTCCCGGACAAATCAAAAATTCAACCTCTTCCTCCTTCACCTCATCAATCAAAAGATCCGCAACTACAGGCACTCCATGCGCTCCCGTTACCTCTCTCTTCCCGGAAATCGAAACTGTCTTTACTTCTACCGTCCCCCGACGCAAAACATCTACCGTTCCCAATGCTTCAACTTCCTCAAACCCATCAGCTAAAAATAAAAATGACTTCTTCATAATTCTTGTAGTTTTTAATTGATTCTCCAAAGTTAAGAAAAAAAATCTACTTTCCGGAGCAAACCGCCTTCATCAAAATCTCGCATAGAACAAGCAAAAAACAAAAAGAGATAAAGCCCCAAAAATGCCTCAACATTTCATCGACAATCAAACAAGAATGCACCCCACGGGTGTTACTCCGGTGTCATGTAATTGTTATACTGGTGTTGTTTCCCGTTCTCTACCTATTCACAGCCTATTCTCTGCTTGTTTTCTTTAAATAGTTATTATACTCCAAAGGAAATCTTACATACTCCTATCAAAAATATAATTTAAAACCAATATCTATCCACAATATTCATTCATCTCTTTTTTTGACAGGTAACTTGTAGATAAAATAATAGCTAAAAATTAATACGAATAGCGACAATAATAAGGGCAAATCATAGACCCAAAATAAAAAAACTGTATCATCATTCTCATCTCTAGTTAGGCAAGTCCAACCTGTAATAAAATACTGCAAAAACAGAGCTATAGAAATAAGTAAATAACAAATATATTTCATTATTTGCCCCATGTAAATACGGAATTTCCACCATGTTGCAATGAACATTAAAATACAAGTAATCACAATAATTACTTGGGTATATGTAACAATATCTATATGCAAGTGTTCATAAATCATATTGATTTGCGCTGAAATCACATACATAAACACAATTGTTAAAACCACTTTCATTAATATTTTAATCGCTTTCATAACTTTTCAAGTATCAACAATATTAAATTCCAAAACTCCTTTTCAGAACTTATAGGACCTTTATGGACATATTCAAATTCCTTATCAGATTTAACTCTAATTGCTATTACACGTTCTATTATTTCTCTAGTCGGATAAAATTAATCATTTCTAATTCTAGCCTTGCGATATATGTCAAAGAACTTTTCAAAGTTATAATAAAATCTAGATACACAGTATTGAGAAAAATGATAAAAGTTCCCTTCAATAATTTTGAAATACTCTATTCTATAATTTTTTTCCACGATAAGACAGTATTCTTCATTTTACCAAAAGCTGCCTCGTATGTACGAGGCAACCTCAATCATCCAAATAACAGAATTTTAACAAAAGTCAAACTCTCTTTAAGCTTCAATATACTACGACTCATGTAAAAATTTCTTCTTCATTATCCAAAAGATATAATATCCTACATAAGCAGAAATAGCAGCATTTACGAGACAAAAAAGAATATTAGAAAACATACTATGAAAATATAGTCTATTAATCACACATATTCCCCAATTCTCATTACTTAAAAGAAAATATAACAACACTGTTATTATTGAAGCAAGAAGGAAAAATACCGCTCTTTTCAACCTGAAATAAAAAGAGTGCCGTTTGGGATATAAATCATAGACATATTTATTTTTCAAAATTCTAAATAAAAGCATTCCACAAAATATGGAGAAATATATATCAAAAAAAATAATAAAATATGCCTCATTAATTATATTCCATAATTCTAACTCCCTGTAAATAAGATAAGGGAATATATTTATCACACCTAATCGTACAATAATAATAAAAAATATTATTGTAAACACTCCAGATATAGCATTAATTTTAATGATCTTCTCTTCTCTAATTTTATCTTCGTTCATATGCTTTATATTTATCATTTGGTACAATATTCCCATGTTCAATCTTATATGCTCCAGTTGGCAAATTCATTATTTGATCCCAAAGGTCAAATAAAAGATGTCCCTACTTTTTATCTTTAGATGTATTGTGATAGTATTCCATACAAAACCTTCATCGTACTCTCCTCTAAGTAGAAGAGAGATTATCCTCGAATACACCACTGGACACCTTGCAAGGTTTTAATTCCTATTACAGTTAAGAACGTTAAAAAAAATCTTGAAACATCAATTGTGTTCAAGAAATAGAAATCATGCCCCAATAATGACATAATTCCATATTTTCTTAACAAGACTTACTATCCTGATACCTTTTTTCAAAGAACGGAACAAAACATTTGCACAACCGACTGATATTAAAATATCAAACATAGTGATTATTAATGTTTCGTCTAAAGATTTGAGACCAAGCATTTGAATAACTACATATAGTATCATATTCAAAATATGCACTTCCCTCAAAAAGAAAAAAACAAAACCGCAAAACATCCACTAATTAAATTCATCAATATAAGTCTTATAATTTCTTTTCTCGTGTTTTTCTCTATAATTATTCTATTTTGATTTTACCACGCCATTCATTATATTATATTCTCCCACAGGCAAATTCATTACTTGTTCCCAAAAGTCCATAATTGAATGTCCTTTTCGCTGATTTTTTGAGGTATAAATCAACATCTTCCCCATAATATCACGTATCCTTTTTTTTGACAGGCAATCTATAAACAAAATAACCAGCAAAAATTAATATGAATAATGATAATAACAATGGCAAATCATAAACCCAAAATATAGAAGACACATGATTATCTTCACTTTTATTGAACCAAGTCCAAATTGCAAGAATAAATTGCATACGTAAAGAAATAAAAATGCACACATAACAAAGTAACTTCATAAATTGCCATATAAAAACATGTCTTCTCGTCCAAATATAAACACCCATTAATATACAAATTATCACGACAAACAAATGAGTATAGAATGCCACATTACTTCCCCAGCCAAACTTTTGACAATGGATACAAATCATGTTTATTTGTGCAGAAATCACATACATAAACACAATTATTAAAACCACTTTCATTAATATTTTGATTGCTTTCATAAATTTCCAAGTATCAACAACATTAAATTCCAAAACTCCTTTCCAGAACTTATAGGACCTTTATGAACATATTTAAAATCCTTATCAGATTTTACTCTAATTGTTATTGCATGTTCTATTATTTCTCTAGTCGAATAAAATAATAGGTCAGTTGTTTTTATAACAGGATCATTCGTGTTTAAAAAATCAATACTTGTCGTTAAATCAGAATCTTTCATTTTTATTCTTCCTCTTTGATAAGTATTAATAAAAATAGCATAATCAACTATATGTCCTTGTTCAAGAAAGTAATCTCTTATCCCTGCAGCAAAAGCACCTCCCATGCTATGAGAAACGAGGCGAATAGCTTCTCCTGGTTTCATATTAGAAGTTATTTCCCCATAATTATCTTTTGCGTACTTGTAACCTGCAATTTGTCTATCCATAGCAGAAGAATATATATCGTGTTCTATATTTGTAAAATATGGTATTGTTCGATCTTTAAAGTAATCTTGAGCCGCACTTACAAAACTCCTATTCCAATATGCCTGCCCACCTTCTGGAGAGCCGGCTGCTAACAAACCATTCACGAAAATAATCTTTCGACCATCTGTATCTAATAAGTTCAAAGAATTATTGGCAACGAATACATAAGGTGCAATATTTGTATAATCTTCCGCACATGGATCAATATTGAACCACCTTCCCAATCCTCTATCATACATCCTCGCCCCGTAATCCAAATAATCTAAATCTCCTGTTACCTGATTCTCTTTCCCGTTATACTTGTAACGATTAGCCGACAATTGCGGGTAATCACCCCTCATGTGCTTAGCACCAAACGGATAATAATCATTCCGTTCTTTAACCACCCCGTTATTATCAACAATTGCCCTCACACTCCCCAAGTGATCTGTCATGAAGTAATTCACTTCAGTTTCGCCACTATTGGAAACATTCGTTCGAATTACACCATCACCGAAATTCGCTGATTCTAACTGCAATTCCGCACTACTATTACTATATGTCAAAGAACCCAGGTAGTCAAAACCATTACCATCCGCATCACGTACTTGCAATTTAGCCCCGTCAGCAAGATAACTGTATCTCGCCTTCGTCGTACTTCCAGTTTTGACTTCACTCAACAAATTTAATACATTGTAAGACAAATTCAAAGCCCGACGACTATCATTTATCATGTTACCGTTCAAATCATAGGCATACCCTCCTGTAGCAACACTTCCCGGTAGGTAGATATCATTCGACGAAGAGGTTCGAACGCTCTCGGTTAAACTCGTCAACTGATTCCCCGTGTACGTGTAAGTAAGATTGTCTACCGTGGTTCCACCAGCAGTACGTTGCAATGTCTTGATATTTCCATTGCGGTCATAAGTTAGCCCCGTTTCCAAGTAATTATTTGGCAATGTGATCCAATTTGCCCCGTTTTTTTGCTTCTGGGTGGTACCCGCTAAACGATTTACCCCATCATATGTAAAACCATACATCAAAGCCGTACTTGTTCCTTGTTGCCACTCCCACTCACTAATATTACCATTCCAATAGACGGCACTCCCCCCTTCCGGATTCTCGTAACGCAATTTCATTTTGAATGGAACACTTTCTTTACTTGTAAGCCATCCTCTCATGTTGTATGTCATTGTTTCTACAATATTCCCGTACTTTTTTGTTATAAGCCGACCTAACCCATCATAGTTATATGAAACGATTGCAGGGGAACCATTATTAAGACGAGAAACAGTAGTAAGTAGTTTCCCCCGATTATCATAAGTGTATTCAGTTTCTAAAACATCCGTTTGATTAGTCGTTATTCCATGACTTTCTCGTTGCCGCACGATATTTCCAGTAAAGTCATATTTCATATTCACTCTACTTTTTTGTCCGTGAAGATTATCACTCACGCGTTGAATTACTCGACATCGATCGTCATAATAGGTTGTCGTGGTTAGCCATTTCTCTGTTCCCATTCCTAGCACTTTACTTTTGATACTAGTCACCAGACCTGCCACGTACAATCGATAACCTGTGTCATATCCCACGGTTGATTGAAATGGTAAAATGGAAATATTTTCTGTAGCTGTGTAGGAATCGTACAAAATGTATTGTAAAGGGAAACGGTTACCCAAAGGAATATAATTATCACTCGAAGAGACTGTTGTTTGTAAAGTAGAATGTGAAGTAGAACCAGATATGATAATTTCTCCATTTTCAATTACCCGATTAAATCTGTCATAAACGGAATAGCTCCATTTATTAGGATTCTCATCCCGTTGTTTACCGTTTTGACTTAGAACGAGACGATCTTTTCTATCATAAACCATATAAACAGGAGCACATCCAGGTAGACGCTTTATAATTAATCTTCCTGCTTTGTCATACTCATAGTAATAGGCAGATTGCTCTAATATTGTTTCATTCGTGGACGATCCCAATCGAAAAGTTGTTTCAGGAGACAAAAGGTAACGCAGCTGTCCATAATCATCATATACTTGATAAGTTTCTAAACGAGTATTTCCTTCTTTTCTAACTTCTAATATTACTTTACCTTCAAGTGTAGTAAATTTTTCTACGATATTACCATTCTCATCAGAGAGTATTTCTTTACTCAGTGTACCAGGAGCATAGTATGCGTTGTTGAATTCTAAATTATTAGTACTAGAAACACGATAGAGACGAACCTCATTAGCTATATTTGTAGCATAAATCTTAGAAATCCCTTTACCGGAATTATGCCAATTCTTTCCACTTCCAATCTGTTTTATAATCCTGTCAAGCGAACTATTATCATATTCTATTTTTTTAAAGGCACAAGCAGCCTCTGTTTCACCATAAATATTCCAGTTTGCCGTATTCATATAATTAGCATCGTAAGCTCCATTATTTCTACTTTTAGCATAAGGAAGATACTCTTTTTCTATTCTACCTTGCGGCCCATAGACATAAGGAATTATGATGTCTGAGTTTGAATTTCCGACTTTTGTTTGTATTGACTGTTTCACACGCTTGAAACCATCTAAATAGTTTATATCTGCCATATATTTAACGGAATCTTCTTTAGTTGTAGGAGTCTGAAATATGAAACGAACTTCATTATTTTCTGATTCTGTTATATTTACACCCCCAATCACGTCTATTAATGCACTTCCGTTCATTTTAGTGTATTCACCCATGAAACAGGCTTTTACAGTATAAATACCAGGATCTCCCACGGTAAATGATAAAGGACTACCCGTACCCGTTTTAGTCTGATAGGTTTCGCCATAACGTAAAAGTTCATATTCAAGACTTCTTTGTGATCCCGAGAGTGTTAGAGTGACGCTTTGTCCTTCTTGAGTGGTTCCACTTCCTGAAAGCGTATATATCTCCATTTGGGGAATTACCTTCACAACACCTAATTCTGCAAATAAAAAATCATATTCCCCATAAATGTAATACCAACCTGGCTGATTTACTGTAAAAACAAGACGTTCACCTGTACCCTTTTTAGCCATTCCTGAACCCATAATATTTAAAAGTTTATAGGTTACAGGCTCTTGTGTAGCTCCTAAAACAATTTCAAAATTCCTACCTTCTTGAAACTTTTCTACTGGGTAAATATGAACGTTGGCAATACTGTCAACTCCCGGTTTTTGTTTTAATACTAATTTCGCATCTCCTAAATATACTGTTGAATTCTTTTCACTGCCGGAAGTATTTATTTCTGTAGATATATGTAACGTAAAACCAATAGGTTCTACTCTGAATGCTGAAGCATCCCATCCTTTTATTAAACCCTCATCACATAATATAAAGAATTCAACGAAATTATTATAATTTATACCTGTTTCAGGTTCAAGAGTTGTTTCTAAAGTTTCTCCATCCTGAGAAAACTCTAATACCGAAGGAACAAAGCGAGTTGCATTATAAAAAAGATCTTTATACGAGATTGTCACGCTACCACTCATTTCTACACGTGAATTTCCTTTACACCCTCTGACCCGAAAACAATTGGGTTTCAACACTTCAGTAAACTTCAAAGGATTTCCGGTTCCTTCCAATGTCATAAGAACTGAGCCGGAAGAATTTATTAAATCATATGTAACTCCGATCTCAGATCCGCTCAGTGTGATTGTTGATATCTCGTTAACATAGACCTCAGATTTCCCACTAACATTAAAGATTTGGATATTTGTTTGCCCATATACACCTTTGGAAATAATGAGTATAAATAGTGATATATAATAAATAGTCTTCATGGTTCAAATCTTTATTGAATATTATTCTTTTTCTCATCTCGTTGATAGTAATTTATAATATTACCTTTACCGTCAAATATCGCACTTACCTGACCATTCTCATCATAGCTATACCGCTCTAATTGCATGAGTTGGTTTAGCTTGCAAAAAGTACGACCCAATCGATCTATTGAAACGGCTTCAAATTCTGCACCCGAAGGAATTAATACTGCAAGTGCCGTAGAGAGAGAGACTTCCTCTGGGATATAGATTTTCAGAGATTCGACAACTTGATTGTCAACAGTTGTACTCAAATCTATATTTCCTGTAAATACTTGCCAATACCCATTTCCTGTACCAATATTTATTGAAATGTCTGTTGTTTGTCCATTCAACAACTTTATTTCTCCATACAAATTAATCTGACAATTTTTGGGGCATATCGCCACAATTGTAATCGTATAGTTTTTACTTTGATTAGTAGGGGTAACAGAAAGAATATTAGACAATGTTTCTCCGGCAATACCTTTTTTCATAGAATACCTTTGTTGGTGTTCTTCTTCATTTCCTCCTTCATAGGTATTGATATATTTGTATCGTATTTCTTTTTCGTAATCTTTCAATCCAAAATTTCTTACATAATCTACGGCATCCACTTCTTCCGGGATAATATTTTTAGTGGATAATATTCGATTACCATTCCCCCGATCATAAACGAAAGTCGTTGATTCATTAATAGCATCCATGTGAATTATTTGGTGATGATGAGCAATTAAACTATAATCAATATCGATTTTTTTATAGTCTGTGTTTAATGACGTAAAAATATTGGAAAGTTTTCCCGTACCAGGAAGTACACATTGTTCTGGTATAGATTTGTTTAATTCATAAGATGAGGATATGAAATACACGGGCTTATTGTCTAAACTCCTACTTGAAAATTCATTAACATTTTCTTTTATCAAGTATGAAATATCATTTTTCAAAAGATAAGTACGTTTTGCTACGATAGGGGTCAAATAGTTACCCGCTTTCATCTCTTGAAAAATTAGTGACGAGTTATTATTGGGCTCTATATCTGCTACACTCCACTCGTATTCATATATAATATCTCCATTACTGCGTTGATAAAATGTTTTTAATGGACGTTCATGTTCATTGCCATATTCATATTCAACAGTACTTGATATAAAATGATTCCCTTGATTAAAAGTGGTAAAATCATCATATCGAGGGGATCTCGGAATTGTTGATAGCGTAGAGACATCAATAGTATAATTTTCTTGTTTATGTAATAACACATTTCCTCCATAGAGTAAATCATAATATATTTCAGGTAATTGAATACCACTCCTTGGTTCTAAATTAGGTTCATAAAATTCTTCATAAGGATTGATTTTATAATCACGATAACCATCTTTAAATAAACGGATATCTTCTTTATTTGAAAAATTTTCTCGCTGTTTATCCGGATCAAACCAAAGACCGGAAGATTTTATTTGCAATTTCCCGTTGTGATAAACGAAGTTATCGGGAGCGGCTATAAAATGATCTGCATATTTGACATTATATGCAAAAATATCCGCACAATATCTATTTTTCTGCACTTGCATAATTTGTCCTTGTTCATTATACTCGATCTTACCTATAGGTAATCCACAGAGATAGTATAAATAACCAAGTTCAAGTACTATTCCTTCTTGTCTGCTATATGGTATATAAAAATAATACCCAGTACTGCCTTTCCCAACCCGCTCCTCTAAAATGTATTCATACATGATACCATTATTACCCGTATTAATTATACCAATACCATCATCAGTCTTTTGATCTCGATAAATAATGTCTTCAAAATCTTCGTATTCTAACCATGTATAGTTTGATTCTAAATCATTCGACAACGGATGACCGGAATCCTTTCCTACTTCTTTTTCGTAATGGTAACGAGTTGTATCTTCCTTTCCGTTTTCATCACGAACGATAATATGTTTTGCTCTTATACCTCCAAAAGGAACCGGATAATAAGAATTCCCTTCATAATCAATCTCGATTTCCCCTCCTGTTGAATATTTAATCTTTTTCAAGGAGAGAGCCTTGGCATACTCCGGATTAGGTTCCCGCGAGCCTTCTTTACTTAAAATTGTACTCAATGACATATCTCGTATAGGTCCCTCTAAAACGATTTGCGACACACGACCAGTTGGAAATCCCCACCAATCTTTTACATCTCCTAATGCTTCTCCTTCCTTATAGTAATCGAATTGTTGTGCAAGTGTATATTCTCCCCTATTTCCTTGGAAATGAATCTTTTTCAATAAATGATTTCCATATTCCAATTTCACTTTTGTGATAGGATCAAGTAAATAAGAATACAGGGTGATATCATAGAGTTCTATCGGACGCCATCCCTCGTAAGAAAATTTAATCTTTTCTTTGCTATTCGTAATTTCTGCTATCCTCTTGCTGTATATTTGAAAACTTTTTTCGGAAATAACTTTCCGAAAATAAATATCTTCTACATTTTCTATTGCTTCTATAAAACAGTTTTTAATCGTTTGAAAATTTCGATAAAGTCTTGAATAATCACTTCCCATACTAGGGTCTATACTCAGCATACACGTATTCATCATGTTTATAACTTCTTGAGAAATAGAGGATACTTTTCCTACATCAGTTAAAAGTCCATAAACATTATCGTAAAATTGGATCATGTCATAATGCTCTTGAAATCTTTCTAAACTAGTCGATCTGAAGTCCTCTATACTTGCCATAGCTAAATCAAAAGATTCCCCAAGTCGTAATTTTGTTATTAGCATTTGTGCATCCTGAACTGCACCATCAATAATGTCTTCATACGGGGATAAATCATAAGTACGTTCACGCATAGGCTCTCCGTACTGATAGATTAATGTTGATTTATAAACGTATTGACTTATCAATTCTTTACGTTTGTCATAACCTGGATCATAACTATCATACTTGAATACTATATCCGGAGAATCTGGAATAATAATTTTTGTCAAATGCCAAGAAGAAATGCAAGTATCTCTTTTTATACTATTATCTGAAACAGCTTCTTCTATACGTATATCAATCATTATCTCTTTTTCGGCAAAAATGTATTGTATTCCATCTTCATCCGTGATTTTCCATGAAGGAATATGACCAATAGGCACATTCTCTATCCGAATATTGGTTTTATTCAAAGGTACGGCTCTCAATTCTTGTTTATCGGGAGTTAATTCAATAAAAAAGTCCACTCTTTTATTATTAAATATTGCGGTAAAAATATCTACCTCTCCATCCCGTTTATGTTGTTCGACTGCTAGCCTTATCGAGTCTACTATTTCTTCAATGGGATGAGTGGCGTATCCGATATTTATATCTTCATCAGGAATCCCTCCTCTCAATGTCCGTGTTACAATTCCTCCACAATTTATTTCCCATCCCCACCCGCATATACCCGGTTTATCCAAATGGTATTTTATCCCATTAGCACGATACTGCAACTGTACAGGAAGTTTATAACTTCCTGAAGTTATTTCAAATAAAGGAATTTTATAGTTAAATATTCCTGTACAATAATCAATGGAAGAATTACTCATTTCAATATACCCTTTTGCTTGACCTTCTGGTTTTATCTCCTGAGACTTTAGCAATACAGGTGATGAAAGAGTAAAATAACATATTATCAATAGAAATAGTTTATTTTTCATAATTATTCATCATTAGTAATTAGACTTCATTTATTTCACCATCATTTTTCCACGGTCAGTCCGACATATTAATTATTCTCCATAGGCATTAATCTTAAATTCAACCTTGTTCAACTCACCCAATGACCCCTCCAAGCCTAAACATCGGCAAGTACATCGATATAAGCACGATTGCGACAAGCCCTCCCACCCCCAATATGAGAACAGGCTCCATCAAGTTTCCCAATTGTTTTAATTTGTGTTCCAACTCCCGGGTTAAATCCTCCCCTTGTTTCAACAGCATATCTTCCAGGCGGTTCGTTTCCTCTCCCACCCGTACCAGCGTGTACAATTTGCGATCGTATATCTCCGGGAATTCGCCCAATTTGTCGGCAAAGAACTCGCCCTTCTTCAATCCTTCACCAATCGTGTCGAATGAACGCTGGTAAGGGTAGAACGTGATAATATCCCGCAACATCCCGATGCCCCTCAACAAAGGGACCTCCGAACTGCAAAGCAAATAAAGCAATTTACAAAAACGAGCCTGATAATTCTTCCGGATCAATTCACCGGCGATCGGGATCTTCAACACGACTTTTGCCATAAACGCACGGGTTCCCTCCGTCTTCCCGTACAGGAGAAAATACACGGCTATCACCGCCACGATAACCAACAAGGCAAGCAGATAGGTTGGAAAACTCTTCGAAACTCCTATAATCCAGCGGGTGATACCTGGCAATTCTCCACCCATACGGGCATATACCTGCTCGAACATGGGAACGATCACCGTGATCATAAACACGAGTACCACCATTGCCGTCACGAGAATAATCAACGGGTAACTGATCGCACCTGTCACCATCCGCCGTTGTTCTATCCGCTTGTGGTAATAATCCGCCAGGAAGTGCAACGATTCATCGATACGTCCCGTTTCCTCCCCGATTCGCAATACACCACAATCCAACGCCGAAAAACGTTTGCTGGCTGAAAAACTCTCCCAAAGTGTTTTTCCCTTTACCACCGAGGCGTAAAGAGATTCCAGCAAACGTTTCAAGTGTTTGTCACCCTCGCCCTCGATCAACAAGCGGAAAGAACGCCCGAAATCCAATCCCGACGAGAGCAGCGAATGGAGTTCCGAGAAAAGCATCTCCTTTTTCCCGTCCTTGATCTCTTGTACATGATTATTCCATGTCATCATCGTATTCTTCTTTAAATTGATTTTCCAAACCTGTTGCCCGCCTTTCCCAATCCTCTTCCGCCTTGTTCTCCCCGGCAAACAAGAAATACAACTCCTTCCCCCGGTAACGAAAACGTATACCCAGACTATCCACCCGGGCAAGATAGCCTGCCGAGGGAATCACCCGGCACTCCTCCACACCCCGGAACAAAGTATCCTGCCCGTTCTCCCGGCTGCAAAGCCACAATGAATCCTGCACCGTACCAAGCGCAAACCTTTCCCCGTCCCGGTAAAAATGAAAGGCGCCCTCCACGGACAACACGCTATCGCTCGTCCGGAACAAGTGATCCATCTGTTGAAAATTATCCAGCAAAACATTTCCCGCCGATAGCCCCCGGTTCAAGCGGTTCGTGTATCGCCGTACCAGATCCACCCCATCAAACAACACGAGAAACAACACCCCCGACACGACAATCACCACCAGCATTTCGACCAGCGTGGAAGCCCGGAATTCATGTATCTTTTTCGTTTTCATAATTCTTCTTTTACCAGATAATCATACCTCATGGCTTTCATCCCGCGGGCAGGTAAAGCCTTGATGCTTATATGCTGTATTCCCTTTCCGTAATCCTGTATCGTAATTTCCACCGTTCCCCAATCGTGTTCCCGGGAGTAATTACCCGGTAGATGACGTCCGTCCCCGTATTCCCGGCGCCACTGCCGCAATGCCAATTCCATAGCCACGCTTTCCGACGGATCGCTCTCTCTCAGCGTTACCCGGGTCAGCATCTCCATGGTAATCGCGAAACTCACCAACAGAATGATAGACGCCACCACACACTCGATCAACGAAGACGCCTTGAATGCTTTATTCATTCCAGCCATTTCACCGTCCTCCTTTCGTAAGGTCCCTCCATCAACAAGGGATAAGCCAACCCCGGATTCCCCGGTAAAACGGCATTATACAATATCCCGGCATAATATCCCTCCGGGGCAAAATAATAACATTCCCGGGCGTATAAACTCCCCGTCACCATCCCGTGCACTTCCGCAATACCGCCCACGAATACCAATCCCCGTACCCGTGAAGATTCCGGCTGCACGTACACCGCTCGTTTCCGCTCCCCGTCATCCGCATCGGCTTTCACGATTACATAACCATTCACCTCACAATGTTCCCCCAAGCGGACAAAACCTCCCTTTTCGCCTTCCCGCCACACGTGCAATCCAGACCCCGCCTTCAGGCAAACCCCGTCACCCAGCAATATCGAATCCCGGGCAAACACTTGAACACACCCCGAGAAACCGTCAGCGAACTCCACCCGTTGCCCCACGAGGATCACGCCATCCAAACGAGCATCCTGCTCCACGAATAGCATCTCGGGAGCGTAAAGCACAACATGCCCCTTCACGCGCACGCCGGAAAGATATTCTCCCACCTCCGCCCGTGTAACCGGAGCATCAAAAGCACATTCCAACACGCCGCCATTGTCCAGCCATTCCCTTTCCCCTGTTCCGGCAAACAAGGACTCCACGACCTCCCGGCTCTCCGCATCCAACGTCGGGAAATCAGAACCACTCTCCTTGATTTGCTCTTTTTCCAACGGTTTACCCTGAAAAAATTCCGACCTTACCTGCGTGTAGGAAACCCCGTTACGAGGCAGATAAACATCTCCCTCCGCAAATGTTTTACCCGTTAACGAAAACGCCTGCCCATTCTCCGGTATATAAAGTGTCGCCCCCCGACCACTTTCTATACTTTTACCCATCAAGCGAATAGATTTCCGCTTGTTGTTCTTCACGCTTACCACCTCGTACATTCCCCACCGCACCCGTTCGTAATACACCCTCGAGCACTCGTCCCCCTCGAACAGCAACACCGAACCGTCCTCCTCCCGGCGGGCATACAGCGTGCTGTCCTCCGCGTAAAGCAGGAATCCCGACTCCACGTTCGCCAGGGTCTGCTCCTCCCGGTGATAAAGATAATACCGGGCAAGGTCGAAATTCCACAACTCGATCACCAGCAACACGCCGAGCAACATGAGGGTACTCACCACCAAAACCGATGCTAACACCGAAGCGCCGAAACCACTCTTCCCGGTTTTCATAAGCCTATCTTAAGCGTGTATATTCTCTTGCCTTTTCGCAACCGGACGGAATCCGCGTACACCTTTTCCACCCGATAATCGTCAATATGCTTTACACTTGCCGCGATCAAACGGGTTTCCCCTCCCGATTCGACCAACCAATAATCCTTTTTTCTTTTCCGTATCTTTCCGGCAAACCGGAAAGCGGGAGGATTTTCCGGTTCTTCCGCAACGACCGCCTGATTATTTTTCGCGACAACTTTTTTCTCCTGGACACGACGCACCGTCCCCAAAAAAGGATCCCGGTAATCCAACCGTAACGTGTCCGGCAATTTATCTGCCACCACCCGCTTTTTACCGACAGCCGCAGTTTGCACCGCCCCCTCCCCGCTAAATGCCACTACCCGGTAAATAATAATACCCCATATGGCCACCACCGCAACAAGTAATATCACGACGATCCTCTTGTCCTTCAACGCTTTCATGGCTCTTCAGTTGGTTCTTCTTCCGTGTCATCCAGCACGGTAAACACCCGCCGGGAATACTCTCCCTCGTAAGCGGAATTCTCCGGTCGTACAGCCCAGGCATACTCTCCCGGTTCCAAAGTACACGTGTAACGATAATCCGCTACCAAAGTATCCAACACGTACAACTCCGTGCGCTCGAAAGAAGGCGACACGATCACCAAACGGTATCCCGTGGCTCCATCCCGTTCTTCCCACACGAAAGTCAACGTCCGATGTATCGTCTCCACGCTATCCGCCGGAGCCAGAAGTCCTACCTCCTTTTCCGAAATATCTTTCTCAAACACATCCCGGCACCCCAACACGATAAACACAATAAATAATATAATCCAAAACTGTTTCATATCTCCACTTTTTATCATTTTCAATTCTCCATTTTCAATTTTTAATTGTCAGTTGTTGTATTACCAGCGTCATCCGTAACTGCCGTTCTTTCTTTGCCCGGTCACGAAACAACCGGAATCCGGTAGAAACGATTCGTCCCAATCCCTCCGCCGATTCCACGTGATGCATCACCTGAAGCAGAGAAACAAAACTACCGGACAACACAAGTTCCCCCGTGTACACCCGCAACCGCCCTTCTTCCCGTGTCAAGTAAGGAGTATACTTCACGATCTTTACCCCGTTATTCTCCACGCTTTCCTCTATGCGTTGCAAAATAACCCCGTTGTTCAATACCTGTTTGCCAGTCACCTCGTTTCCCGGCAAACGGGTCGTACTCCCGGACTCACTTGCAGACAAACGATCGATCGTCGCTTGCCGAGCTCTACACTCCCGCCAAATCCCCACGGTTTGACGGAAACCGAAAAACCAAGCTACCAAGGGAACCATTACAATCATACCGACCAGTTTTAACAAACCTCGATGTTCATTCCACGCTCTCATAGGTCTATCAATATTTTAAAATGAAACAATCCCGTCTCCCGGTCTTTATCCAAAGAAAGCAACTTCACCTCCCGGGCAAAGTCCAACTTTGCCAAAGCCCCCGTGAATACAGTCACCTCCCCGGAGTCGGCAGTCTCTCCCGACAACTCGATATACCCCTCCCGCAACACGAGAGGTTTTCCCTCCTCTATCGTCTTCAACAAAGGATTCACGTTCAAAGTCTCCAAATTCACTTTCGGGGGGACAACCGCGGCAATCCGATCGAGTACGGCACAATAATGTTCCGTACCGTTACCCTTGAATTCCCGAATCACACGCTCCATTTCACGGGATAATTTCTCCCGATCCGACACATCCCGTTCTAAAGCGAACATCTCTGCCTGCTGGCCGGCATATCTCTCCCGAACAGAAGAATTCCACAAATAATTCACCAACAATAACCCCAGCAAGCAACACAGCATCACGAATTTTATCTTACCGGCAACCAATCCCGCCAACAAGTCCCCACGTGTACCCCCGTGTAGCAAATGCCGCCAACCGGCTTTTGTCCCGTAGAAACGTTCCGCTAAAAACAAGGCAACTTCTTCCGGTTTATCCGAACTCTCGCTTTCCACTTGCATTTCCAACACGGGCACCCGGTCACGGCGTAATACTTCCTCCAACGCCTCAATCCGATCCCACCGGGTAAAATTCAACACGACTTCTCCCCCTTCACCCGACGAGGACGAATGTATCAAATCCCCGTTTCCCGTCACCCGCTCCATTCCCTCCGTATCATCCGCCAGAAAAACTTTCCGGATCACCCCGTATCCCGAGATTTCCAACAATGTCGGCTCTTTCAGTTTCATATTCCCCAACTCCTCTATTTCCACATCCGGCACGACTCGTTCCACTTGAATTTTACCCTTCTCCCGGACAATATGCACGATATCAGCCCGTGCCGTCCCATCCTGCTGCAACCGGGCAAGAACCACGACAACTCGCTTAAAAACAAACTCTAGCCACCCCATATTACAATCTTTTTTAATCACAGAATCAATAAATGACTTGCGGTTTTATAAACACGTTCAACTTCTGGTCTACCTTGTTATTTTTGGTTTTCCCAAACAACCATTTCAACACGGGAACCCGGGCTATAAAAGGCAAACCACTGGAAGACTTCTCCCTCGTGTTATTATCAATTCCCCCGAGCAACACCATTTCCCCGTCACGCACCTGTATCTGCGACTCGAAACTACGGGTCACCGATCCGGGAGGAGCCTCTTCATCCACTTTCCCTTCCCGTTCAGTAAACTGGCTCTGCTCGATCTTCACGTTCAACGTGATCTTCCCGTCCTTGCTCACGAAAGGAACAATCTCCAGGCTCAAATTAGCCTCCACCTCTTTCCACGTGTAAGACTCCGAGGGAACGGGTGTCTGCGAACCGTAATAATTCGTCTGCACCTCCTTGTAATATTTCTTCTCCCCGCTTTTCAACTTTGCCTCGTGACCGTTCAAGGTGGACAACTTCGGGGTAGACCTCAACTCTATATTCCCGGCAGCCTCCAAAGCTTGCAAATTCATATAGAAATTGGGCGTTACTTTCCCCAGGTTGATCGAACCGAACCCGTTGAAACTATTAATCAACCGATTAATCGAAGTTGCAGACAGAGACATCTCCATCCCCGGGCTGAACGTTCCCGAGGTCTTTGCCGGGCCATCCTTCCCGATTCCCGCTTCAATCCCGACCTCGTGCAACACGCTCTTTTTGCTATCCACGATCAGTACTTCTATCGTCACGAGCGGAATACTTTGGTCTATCGACTCCAAAAAGGATTCCACCTGTTCCACCTGCCGACTGCTTCCACTCGCTATAATGCTGTTCTGTTCCGCGAAAACCTGCACTTGTGTCCCGGTCTTCAATGCCGCGGGAATCAAATCGACCACCTTATCTACCGTACGGTAACGTAACGGGATAACCCGTGTTGTAAGCAGCGATTTATCTTTCGCCGTGGAACCGAACACGTATATTCCCCCTTCTACCTGATAAGTAAACGGAGTTCCCGCGAACAACACGTTCAGCAACGTACGTGCATCCACATCTTTCACGAATATGGAAGTCTGTTGATCGAGCGACGTCAGGAACAATCGGCTCATTTTCAAAAGCTCACAAACCTCCAGCACGATATCATGAATATTTCCGCTGTTCACCGCCACGGTAATCCTTCCCGTGCTATCCACCCGAATCTGGTCGGGAGCAAAACTCCTTCTCCGAGCGTAAGAAGGAAACGCCGCCGGGGTATTCCCCGCCTGTGGTGGAGGAGCTAACAATGCCCATCCTCCTGATTTCGTTTGCTCGATTTCCAGCCCGTTCACCGATGCCAAAGTGCGTATCGCCTCGTCAACAGGCAATCCGGCTGCAAACCCGGAAAGCCGAGTCGTGTACAACGCACGGGGTACGGTTACATTTATCCCTGTCAATGCGGTAATTCGTTTCACCACCTTCACCAAGTCGTCATCCAGCAAATCATAACACAACTTCGTTCCCGTGCTGTCTATTTCCACTTGCACCTCCCGGGGAGGCGCTACAACCGGGATCGGTTCACTCAACACGACAATATTTCCCACCACGTCCAATTCCAGATTATACTCTTTACACAAAAACTCCAACAAATCGACCAACCTTGAACGGTTAAAATTACAGGTTACCATACGTCCCTCGTCCACCTTCACGCACAGGTTCACCTCGTGTACCCGGGCAATATTACGCAGCAATTCCCCCAGCGACAAGCGTCCTACCGACAAATCGATCTCCGTGAAATAAGCACTGTCCAACGCCGCCGCCCGTTCCAACCTATTCCGTATCGAATCCATACTCACTCCCGGTACACCCGTCTGTCCCCGCACGTTTCCCCATCCCAAGAATAACAGTCCTAACATCAAAATCACATTCCATTTCATAATAGACATCATATTTCGTGATAAATTCTCCATTTTCAATTATATAAACGGCAGTACCTCCTCCAACGACGTTTTCCCCTCCTCCAACAACTCCATCGCCGAATCGCCCAACGTGCGGATATGCCTTTCCTCGAGCAAATGCCCCACGTCACTCCGGGCTTCCCGAATAGCTTTCGCCAACTCCTCATCCACGGGTATCACCTCGTAAATTGCCTTCCGCCCGCTATACCCCGTGTAGTAGCAACTCTCGCAACCTACCGCTTTATGTAAATTTGCACCCTTGAAATTCTTTCCCAATTGTCTCCTCGTCCGCTCGTCCGCCTCCACCTTCTGTTTACACTCGGGACAAAGCAAACGCACCAGACGTTGCGCCATACACAAAACCAACGTATCGGAGATCAAGTAAGGATGTACCCCCATATCGATCAACCGGGAAACACTTCCCCAGGCACTATTCGTGTGTATCGTGGATAGAATCAGATGTCCCGTCAACGAACTGCGGATAGCCATCTGAGCCGTATCCGCATCCCGAATCTCTCCCAGCATAATCACGTCCGGATCCTGCCGTAAAAACGTACGCAAGGCACTCGTGAACGTCAACCCGATTTCCTCTTTCAGTTGCACCTGATTGATTCCCTCCAAAGTATACTCCACGGGATCCTCTATCGTGAGAATATTGCTCGTGATACTATTCAACAGGCGAAGCGTGGCATACAACGTAGTACTTTTCCCCGAACCCGTGGGACCACTGATCAACACCAACCCGTGCGGGTGGCGGATAGCCTCCAGGTATGCCTCCAACTGTTCCCGGCTAAACCCCAGATTTTCCAGTTCAAGC
The DNA here is from genome assembly GCF_000379665.1 of Butyricimonas synergistica DSM 23225. Lineage (GTDB taxonomy): Bacteria > Bacteroidota > Bacteroidia > Bacteroidales > Marinifilaceae > Butyricimonas > Butyricimonas synergistica. The sequence continues at coordinate 95,329 of NZ_KB903359.1, forward strand.
AATTCCACCTGCCGGGTCAACAGGCGCATCACCACCTTCTCCCCGTGTATCGTCGGCAATGAAGAAACCCGCACGTCAAAACGAGCCCCTCCCGAATCATGCAAAATACGCCCGTCCTGAGGTAAGCGCTTCTCCGAAATATCCAAATTCGCCAAAATCTTCACCTGATTCACCAGTGCGGCATAATTTCCCTTCTCCACCACGTGCCGCTCCAACAACTTCCCGTCAATACGAAAACGCACCCGGCACCTTCCCTCGTATGATTCCAAATGAATATCACTCGCGTGCTCCCGGTGTGCCTCCTCGATCAACCCGTGCAAAAAACCTTTTCCCCCGGCAAATGTCGTATTCATTTCCTTGCCCCCACGTTGCCCCTGACGGTAACAACGCCCGAGCAAACGGGCAAATTCCCCCCCGGGCAAAGGGACGACTTTCAAACGCCTCCCCGTCAACACTTCCACCTCCGTAATCGTATGCTCGTAATCCGCTTCCTTCTCCCCATAGACATAGAGTTCATCTCCCTTCACCTCGAAAGGAATCAGGCGATACTCCCGGGCCTCCCTGGAGGTAAACACCTCCAAAGCCTCCGTGGCAACAACAATTTCTTTCATAACTCCATCAATCGATAAATTAAACGATATACCACATAACACGCGTAACACACTCCTACCGTAGACACTAAAGGAATCCCCCGAACAACCTCTTTCCCACACGAACGGATCGCCCACCACAGCAACGTCAACGTGAAAGCAGCTACCAAAAACAACGTGTATTCCCTCCACCCGAAAGAGGGCGTCAGGCAAAGCAAAAACAACACGTCACCCATCCCCAGATACTCCCGGAACAGATTAGCCTTCCTACCATACCTCACGACAAGATACAAACCCACCCCGCACATCAAGAAAAGCAGAACACCCACGCCGCCCATCACCCGTGATAGACATACCTTTCCCCCGTGCATCCAACAACTGCCTGCCACGGTCAAGACCCCGAAAAACAGTAGAGGATACAAGCGAATCACCCGTTCCCTGAAATCCGAACGGATCATCCAGGCTAACGGAATAAATGCCAACAACTCCATCGGGGAATCTAATCTTTGGTTACTTCTTTCAGCTCCTTGTCTTGATTGATCTCCCACACGTTATACTCCCCGTCACCGTCAAAATCGACCACAGCCGTCGCTCTCGCCCGAAATCCCTTCTCGTTCGCTTCAATAATCTCGATCTTGTAATTGGCATTTCCCCCGTCCGTGGACAACTTGGCTTGCTCGAAGCCCAATTCCACCAACGAAGTAGAATAACGGGAATGCGTGTAAAAATTGCTTTTCTGCAACGTGTGTAGAAACACCAGCTGCTGCTGTGCCTCCGTACTTTTTGCCTTCGAGATCAAAGGCATCAGGTTAGGCAACGCTATTAACACTAGGATACCGATAATAACCAGTACCACCAATAATTCCGGCAAAGAAAAAGCCGCAAAAGACTTGTTTCCCAGATCACGCCGTTTTCGTCCCAGTAATTTTTGAATCGTTCTCATATTTGCAATCAGATATTTAATAAAAATACAATTCACAAAAAATACCACACTCTTGGCTGATCTTTATAAAACACCCACCACTTTATCTTTTTCTCGATATAAAGACAGTGGATAAATATATATAATAATTATTCTCCAAATTGTATCACATTTGTACCGATTTGTCTTAATATTTTCTTAAAATTTTAACCCATTTTCCTATAATAGGCTCTCGATTTTAACATTTACATCTAGTAAATTTTATCAATCATCTAGCAATCATTGATTTAATTTGCAAATTTTACATATTAATCAATTTCCGCCACTAGAGACTTTTGGCAACTATCGCAACATCACAAATCGGAATATTTCAAGGGATAAACCATCCCACATATTTGATAAATTCAGAAAAATCATTTTCTTTATACCTGGGAGTCAAAACTAAAATATAACCAGCTATTGCCGCAAATTTCAAATAATGATCACATTTAAACAAATACAACGATCACTTTTCATACTGATTATATGACCTCTAATAATATTTTCTCCATATTGACTTTCAAAATCCCAAGGTTCGATTACCTTTTTAAATATCAATCTTCAATCTCTTTATTCCCTATTAGACACTTTAGCATATACTGACATGCCTGATCTTCATTTGCAAATTTTCTAATAGAATGTTTTTCTCCTCTCTCTTTATAATAAACCTCATAGCTCATTGTATTCTTTTCTTTTTTCACAATTAAAGCAAGTTTATCATCATCATTTACTGATCCATATATACCATGCAAGTAATAATTATCTTCTGGTATATCCAACACCTTAAGCTTAATATATAATTCTTTTAATGTCATATAATCTATTTCAAAGTGATGCAATGATATTTCTCTTAATTAAAACATTAACACTTACGGGTGATTAAAATTGTTTACCACAGACAACAAATTTAAAACATTATACGTCAAGTTCAAATTTTTACGGATGTCATTTACTAGATTCCCGTTTTTATCATACAGGTATGAACCTGTCACGTTACCCCTCGATAAACTTGTCAAACGGTTACCCGTGTAAGCGTACACTTGAGTCGCGGACACTGAACCAGTCCGGGTAAGGGTCAAAATATTGCCGTTCTTGTCATAGGTCAATCCGCTCTCGTNGGGAAGGAGGCGTCCTTCTATAATATGCTCAAGATTAATGAAATAGTGTTTTTTTATGCTGGTGAAATTTTTGTATAAATAAACGATCGTTTATTGCTATCGTCAATAAAAAATGAATATCAAAACAGACAATTTCGCAACTTATTATTTACTAGGAACAAAAAATAAACATTTATTATTGTCGTTTATCGAAATTATTAATATTTTCGCGTATAAATAAACGATGGATTATTCATACGTTCACGTCCGGTTTGGGGAGGTACATCTCTTTCCCTATGTTCGGAGGACGTGGTGGAAGTAATTGAAGAATTAAAACAAAGAAAGAACTAATGATAAGGAAGTGTGTGTTAATGGTAGGAATCTTGGTGTTGCTGGCGGGTATGAAGACAAGTACGGCTGGGGTCGTCGTTCCATTGGCGGATAAAGAGAGAGACGGTTTACTTCCGAGTGCCGGGGAGCATATGTCCGGAGAAGAGAGTTTTCTGATCCCGGACACGGTGTTCCGGCGTTATTGCATCAGCTTTGGGTATGCTGACGAGAAGGGGTACATTATCCCGAAAGAGGTGGCAAAAGTCACGTGGCTTAATGTCGGTAGGATGAATATCAAGTCGTTGGAAGGTATTAAATATTTTACATCGTTGGAAAAATTGATTTGTTACTATACCCCTCTCGTTTCGTTGGATGTTTCGGGGTGCAAGGCATTGAAAGAGTTATACTGCAATCATAATACTTCACTCGTTTCGCTGGATGTATGCGGGTGTACTTCCTTGGAAAGATTGTATTGCTATAATACCTCACTCTCCGAGCTTGACGTCACGGGATGTCGGGCGTTAGAGTGCCTGAGGTGTTATGATAATACTTCTCTCGCGTCGTTGGACGTGAAAGGATGTGCGGCGTTAAAAGAATTGTATTGCCATAACGATCGTCTCATTGGGATGGACTTGTCCGGGTGTGTCTCGTTAATGATTTTGTATTGTTATGGCAATCATGTCGCCGCTCTGGATGCTACCGGCATGGTGTTGGGGAAGGAATTCCGGCTTTTTTGCGGCAACCAGTTCTCGGATGAAGCGGTGGAGCAGACGCTGGAATTGACACTGACCGCCCGGCAGAAAGTTCGGTGGGACGATTACCAGGCGGCTAACGGCAGCAATGCTCGTGTTAATGTCACTGTGAAATGAAACTTGTCTTTCCTTTTTCTCGTTTACATGACAACTTGGCTACTTTTCGGGTAACCGGTGTTGTTAATTAAAATGAAGAAATCATGAAAGAGAAAGAGGAAGAAAGAAAGGAACACGAAGAGAAAGATCGCCGTGCGGAGAAGAATATTCCATCCAAACAGGACAAGAGTTGGGTAGGCGAAAATCAGATGCCGCAACAACAATTTGACAAGACCGAATTCGAGGATGAAAAGGGGGATGGTTTGGACAGAAAGTGCCGAAAATGAAAGTTTTATCACTGTGGAATAATTTTTTCTGCGGTATTTGTTTGTTTGAATTATTGTTATAAATTTGCAGTGATATTTGAGTTTTGATTTGATAACAGAGTGTTTGCCTTTCATCGTGTTTTAAATGTATCGTTAAGCAGACTTTCATTAGGCAATATTCAACCTCAAAGCAGTTATTAATTATTTTAAAGTTTGTATTAATGAACATTTACATTTCAAATCTAAGTTACGACGTGACTGACGCGGACTTAAAAGAATTATTTGAAGAATACGGTGAAGTTTCTTCAGCAAAAGTTATCATGGACAGAGAAACCGGACGTTCAAGAGGTTTTGGTTTCGTGGAAATGCCCGAAAACGAACAAGGACAAAAAGCTATCGACGAGTTGAACCAAGCTGAATATGACGGCAAGGTAATCAGCGTGAACGTGGCTAAACCGAGAACCGATAGACCTGCCGGAAATCGTGGCGGTGGCGGCGGACGCGATCGTCGTAGCGGAAACGGCGGCGGACGTAGTTTTGATAGAGACAGAGAAAGAAGATTTTAAGAAAGTCTTTACAAGGATAAAAAATAAACGGTAGCTTTTGAGCTACCGTTTATTTTTTATCCTTGTAAATTTTAGATTTAATCGACAATCGCTGAATACTTTAACTTTTAGTTTACTTCCCTGTCCGTGAATACCATTGCTGCAGGCGAATGAGCGAGGATGTAGGATGCGGGGTATTCTTTTGCCTTGTGGGCGATTTGCTCCATGATTTCTTGCTTTTCTTTACCGATCACGGGAATCAAGATAGCGGAACTTTTCAGGATAACGGGACCCGTCATGGTGATGCGTTGTTGTCCCGTGATAGGATGTTGTGACACGGCATATATGCGACGGTCAGTAAGTAGGTTTATGTCATTGGGGAATATGGATGCCACGTGCCCGTCTGTTCCCACGCCGAGGATAACGCAATCGAAGCGGGGAGTGCTGGAATAGCCGGGAAGTTCCCATTTCACCATCTCGGAATAGCGTTCTGCCTCTACTTTGGGTTCCTGTTCTCCCCAGATCCGGTGGATATGGTTGGAGGAGATTGCCAACGGGGTGAATAACAACAGGTCGGCGTGCTTGTAATTACTTTCGTCGTCATCCGGTGACACGCAACGTTCGTCAACCCAGTAGAATCGGAGATTGTTCCACGGGATAAGTTCCTTGTATTCTTCCGCCCACAATTTGAACAACGCTTGTGCGGTTGTTCCCCCGGACAATGCCAAGTGGAACGGCTTCGACTTGCTCTTTTTTATCACCGAGGCGAGTGCTTCGCTGGTTGCGCGCAACGCTTCTTCCGGTGTTTTATAAGTCTCTATCTTCATGATGTATAGTATATAAGTCTTAGTATTATTTATGTAATTTATACGATGCAAGTTACATTTTATTCGTCATTTAAACAATAATGTTGCCTTGAAAGTATAAAAAAATCTTAACGGGACATCATTTGACGGCAACTCTTGTTGAAGCGGCGGATAAAGAGCGTGGCGGCGAACATTAATCCGCCACAGAATCCGGAAAGTAACCCGGAAGCCCCGAAGCCGAGCAGGATGCCGGTGACGTAACCGAGGGGTACGGCGACAAAGACGTAAGAAATGAAGGCATACACCATCGGGCGCTTCACGTCGGTGATTCCCCGCAAGGCGCCGAGGGCGGTGACTTGTAGCCCATCGAATATTTCGAACACGGCAACGACGAAGAACAGTTGGCGGGCAACCTCGACCACCTCCCGGTCGGGCGTGAAGATGGAAGCGATTTGTGCGCCGAAAAGGGCGTAGACGGCGGCGGCTCCCGCCATGAAGACCATGGCAAGACGCAGGGCGGCATGGGCATAACGACGCATTCGGGCGAAGTTATGACGCCCGTACTCGTGGCTGACGAGTATCGTGGAAGCCCCGGCGATACCGCTGGATATCATGAACGTGAGGCTGATCATGGATTGCACGATCTGGTTGGCGGCAAGTGCCACTGTACCCAACCAACCCATCATGACGGTGATGAGGCTGAGGGAAAGGTACTCGACCACCATTTGCCCGGCGATGGGATAACCCACTTGCAGGAGTTGCCGGGTCTTACGACCGCTGGTGTTCGTCCGCCGGAAAAACCGGAACACGGTGGAGTACACCCCAGAACGGCGGATGTAAAGAAAGAACGCGACGGGCATCATGAGCCTCGATATAAGGGTTGCCAATCCCGCGCCAGCCACGCCAAGGACGGGAGCCCCGAATTTACCGTATATAAATATGTAGTTCAGGATAATATTCATGACGTTGCACGAGATCGTGATGACCATGGCTGCTTTCGTGTTGCCGATGCCTTCCATGTATTGCTTGAAAGTCATGAAAAGAATAAAAGGGATAAGAGAGAGGGAGGTCAGCACGTAGTATCCCTTGCTTAACGCCACCACTTCCTCGGGTTGTCCCATCATCGACAGGTAAGGCATGAGTATAAAAAGAAAAGACGTGAGCAGGAGGGCAACCGCGTAGTTCAGCAAGAGGGAGTTCTGGAAAAATCCCGCCACCCGCTCGTGGTCGTCCTGCGCGTGGGCTTGTCCCACGAGGGGAGTCAGTCCCGTGGCAATTCCCATGCCGACCACCATCGTGTTCATGATGATCGCCCCGGCAAGCGACACCGCTGCCAGCTCGGGAGCCCCGAGTTGCCCGACCATGATGTTGTCTGCCATCTGCACCACCGCCTGTCCCGCCAGCGAAAGCATAATCGGGAAAGCGATCCGGACGTTGTCCCTATAATACAATGAACTTATTCTCATGCCTTTGTTTTTAAACGGGTGCAAAGATATGAATTTAGTTTATAAATCGGAGTCGTTCGTGAAGATTGTAAGATGGTGTGGCATAAACCGGAAAGGAAAATTTGTAAGATGAAAAGTTGGAAAGTGTGAAACAAACATAACAGGCTTTCTCGTATAAGAAATCAAAAGGCTGAATTTTAAGTAATTTAACCTTAATATTAAGCTAAAAAAATTTGCAGAGATAAAATAAGTAGTTATCTTTGGGATACTAAAAGAGAGAAATGAAAAGAACAGTATTTCGATATTTTTCACTGTTACTCTTGCTTTTAACAATCGGGGTAAACGCCTTTGGAGACACAGATTCCAAGGGAACTAAACCCGAATCCCCGGCTCAAAACACGGAACAATCCGGCACTTCCCAAGTGGCAACTTCTACTACCGATAAGCATTGGGCGGTGGAACGGTCACGGGTTCTTTCCAGCCAAGAAATTTCCACTGCGAAAAGTCGGGAGCAACAAATCACTTTTTCTCTCTATCGTAAAATGCAACTCGCGAATCACAAGTCGGAGTACAGTATTCGGGAAGAACATTCCATCGAGAGTTTTTCCGAGTTATTGGGTATTCGTCATATCCAGGGGTTCTACTTGTTCGACTTGTGTAAAATAGTCATTTAGCCATACATAGGTTTAGTCTGTCCGTGCCATGTCATTATGGTACAGGTGTTTCGTATGCCTGTATAAAATGATAAAGGGGATGCTACACTCTGTTTTACAGGTGCTTATCATGAAATCGGTATTCGTGTCGGGATACGGACAGGTATTTTGCATCCTTATTTTTAATACAACAATTTAAAAGAAATAGACCTATGGAAACTACAAATACAAAAATGAGTAAAGTGACAAAATCAGCATTGTTTCAGACAGTATACCCGATAGCTATCATGCTTGTTGTCTTCGGGTTAGTATTCTTGGCTTTATATTCTGCGTTATAAAAATTCAAAATAAATTTGTTATGAAAAAGACTGCAACATCTACAAAAGGAACAAAGAGAAATTTTGGTATTTCTGCATTTCCGATCATCATCTTGTGTTTTATCCTGGCGATGATTATTTATCATTTCGTGTACGGCAACCCGGCTAACTTCATTAATAATGATCCGAACAATCACCCGCTACCGGGAAACCTGTTGGGTACGATATATAAAGGTGGTGTGATCGTACCTATTATACAAACGTTATTGTTTACCGTGTTGACCCTGAGCGTGGAACGTTTGATCGCCCTGCGTAAGGCAAAGGGGAAGAAGAACCTGCAACAATTCGTGACCACGGTCAAAGATCAGTTGGAGCACGGGGACATCGAGGCTGCCCGCCAATCATGTGACGAGCAGAAAGGAACCGTGGCAAACGTTATTAAGGCGTCGCTCTCGACTTATACTCAGGTAGATACTTGTGATACCTTGACAAAAGAAGAAAAGCAGCTGGCTGTACGGAAAGACCTCGAGGAGGCGACCATGTTGGAATTGCCTACTATGGAACAGAACCTAGGCGTGATCGCGACGATCACCACGCTCGGGACGTTGATGGGATTGCTCGGGACGGTGATCGGTATGATCAAATCGTTCGCGGCACTTTCTTCCGCCGGGGGGACGGACTCTATCGCCTTGTCTACCGGTATTTCGGAGGCGCTGGTGAACACGGCGTTCGGTATCGCCACCGGAGCCTGTGCCGTTATCGCTTACAATTTCTTCACGAGCAAGATTGACGGCATCACGCACAGTATCGACGAAATCGGTGCTTACATCGTGCAAACATTCTCTGTGAAAAAGTAGCTTGAAACCGTAAATACTCGAGTCATGAGCCAGAAAATAAAGAAGAAATCGACATTTATCGACATGACTGCCATGAGCGACGTGACGGTGCTGTTGTTGACGTTCTTCATGCTGACCTCGACGTTTATCCAGAAGGAGCCGGTGAAGGTGAACCCGCCGCAGTCGGTTTCGGATATCAAGATTCCCGACAACAATATCGTGTCGATATTGGTCGAACCGTCCGGGAAAGTGTTTATGAGCTTGGATAAGCCGCAGGACAGAATGGAAGTATTGAAAAAGATGGGCGAGAACTACCAGATTGAATTTACCAACGAGGAGTTGAAAAAGTTCAGCCTGTGCAATTCTTTCGGGGTACCGATTCAAGGGATGAAACAATTCCTTGCGTTGTCCCCCGAAGATCAGGACAAGGTAGTGATGAATTACGGGATTCCTTGCGATAGCACGAACAACCAGTTCCGGTCGTGGATGCAGTTTGCCCGCGAGGTGAACAAAGAGCTGGTGATCGCGATCAAGGCAGACCAGAACACGCCCTACCCGTTGATTAAAGATATCATGGCAACATTGCAGGATTTACGGGAGAACAGGTACAACCTGATTACCTCCCTGCGCAATATGCCCCAAGTGTGACGAAAGTTACAGGTTAAAACTTGAAACGAATATTATGGCAGAGATAGAACAAAACGGAAGCGGGGAACGCAAGAAAGGAAAGCAGAAAAAATTCAGTATCCGGGTGGACTTCACGCCGATGGTGGATATGAATATGTTGCTGATTACTTTCTTCATGCTCTGTACTTCCATGAGCAAGCCCCAGACGATGGAAATCAGTATGCCGAGGAAGGATTTGCTGAACGAGCAGGAGCAGAACAAGGTGAAGGCTTCCAAGGCGATGACGATCTTGCTGGGAAAAGAGGGAAAAGTGTATTACTACATGGGTGAGCCGGATTACGAGAACCCCGATATGATACAGGAAACGGACTTTTCCCCGAACGGTCTGCGTGCGATATTATTGGGACGCAACCAGATAGTGATGCAGAAAATCCGGGAACTGAAACAGAAGAAAGCGAACCTGGAGATCACGAACGACGAGTACATGACGGAGGCGGCGGAAGTCCGGAAGGGCAAGGATTCGCCCGTGGTATTGATCAAGGCAACGGATTTCTCTAATTACAAGAACCTGATAGACGTGCTCGACGAGATGCAGATATGCAATATCGGACGTTACGCCATCATGGACATCACGCCGGGCGACTTGCGCCTGTTACAGGATAAAACACACGCCGGGTACGCCGACGACCTGAAAGAAGTCATCGAGTACCGGGAGTTAAAACAGTAGGTTATGGCAAAAGATATTCATATAAATTCGATGGAGTGGTGCGAACTGGTGTTTGCCGGGAAGAACAAGGACTATGGCGCTTACGAACTCCGTAAGCAGTCCTCTCGGCGCCACCTGGTAGCCTATATCGTGATTATAGGCTGTATCGTGCTGGCGATGGTGCTTCCTGCCTTTATCCGATTCCTGACCCCGGTGAAGGCACAGGAGAAAATGGTAACGGTGACCGAGCTTTCCAATATAAAAATGGAATTGCCGGAGGTGAAGGAAGAGAACAAGATCGTGGCGGTGAACGTGCCGCCTCCCCCTACCTTGAAGACGACGATCAAATTTACAGCCCCTGTAATTAAAAAGGACGAGGAGGTGAACGAGGCGGACGAGATGAAGACGCAGGAGGAAGTGAACCAAGCGAAAGCGGCTATTTCCGTGGCTGACGTGAAAGGAAACGACGAGGATAACGGGCAGGACATTGCCGACTTGGAAGATCACAAGTTGATCGTGGCGAGCGACGACGAGGTATTTCAGGTCGTGGAACAAGCCCCGGAATATCCCGGTGGTATGGCAGCCCTGATGAAATGGATAGGTAAAGAGATACACTACCCGTCTATCGCACAGGAAATGAATGTAGAGGGAAAGGTCATCGTGCAATTTGTCATCGGGCGTGACGGTGCGGTACGCGACGTGCTGGTACTTCGTTCCGTGGACCCGTCTTTAGACAAGGAGGCGATCCGGGTTGTCAAAGCGATGAAGAAATGGATACCCGGAAGACAGCGGGGCGAGGCGGTATCCGTTCGGTTCACGTTACCTATTTCCTTTAAATTACAAAAGTAGGAATGTTGCAGTCGGGAGAGCCTTCGGCAGGGTGAGGTGAAGGGATGTTATCATCCGGAATCGGCATCTGCCGAAGGCATATTTGAAGACTGGTAACTTAAATAATAACGATCATGAATATTCGAATCGGTTTTTGGCTGTTGTGCCTGATGTCCCTTGTGGCTTGTAAAGGGAAAACATCGGGAGTCCAGGATACCCTGTTTAGCGGGGTTATCCGGGTTGCTGTCGACGAAACGTTGTCCCCGCTGGCGGAGGAAAGCATCAACGTTTTCGAGGCACAATACAACCTGGCAGGTGTCATTCCGCTCTACATGAGCGAGGTGGAGGCGATTAACCTATTGTTGCGCGACAGCGTGCGGTGGGTGTTGGCAACACGACCTTTGACGGAAAACGAATTAGAGTCATTCCATAGTAGAAAGTTTTTTCCGGAGTCAGTGAAAGTAGCCACGGACGGGATTGCCTTGATTGTCAACAGGCAAAATGCCGATTCGATATTTAACGTGAGTACCTTGCGGAAAGTGTTTTCCGGGAAGATCACCCGCTGGGATGAACTTACCCCGGCTTCCCGCGCGGGAGAGATACAGGTCGTGTTCGACCATCCTAATTCGAGTACCGTGCGTTACGTGATCGACTCGATCTGCGGGCAAGAGAACTTGTCTGACCGTTGCCACGCCGCCGGGACTAACCGGAAGGTGATCGACTACGTGGCACACACGCCGGGAGCCTTGGGGGTAATCGGGGTAAATTGGATCAGCGACGAGAGGGACTCGCTTTGCCGGGATTTTCTCCGGGAGGTACAGGTAGCCCGTGTCAGCCGTGCCGACCGCCCGACCTACGGGAACAGCTACCAACCTTACCAGTATTACCTTTACACGGGACAATATCCCTTGCGCCGGGATATTTATATTCTCTTGAACGATCCCCGGAGCGTGTTGCCCTCGGGGTTGACGTCCTTTTTTGCCGGTTCGCGGGGACAACGTATTATCTTGAAAGCGGGATTGTTGCCCGCCACGATGCCCGTGAATATCGTGAACGTGAGAGACCAAATCTAACTTAAAACTTGAAAATGATGAAAACGAAATGGATATTATACGGATTCTTCTTCTCGCTCCTTTCCGTGAGCGCAAAAGCGGCGGACAACCGGGTCGGGATAGATTTCTACGAGTCGGGAATGATGGGTTCTGCGAAGATATTTTTCCTGAATAATTTGCCGGCACTGACCGACCCGTCGGCACGGGCGGAGGCGTATTATTACCTGGGTGAATGTTACCTGACACTGGGACAAAGAGATTCTGCCCGTTTCTATTATGACAAAGGCGTGGCGGTACAACCGGATTATCCTTACAACCGAATAGGGCAGGGGGGATTGAAACTGAAAAACGATCCCTCGGGTGCGGAATCCTTGTTTAAAGAGGCGCTCGGGACGAAAGGATACAAGAAAGATGCCACTTTGCAAGTCGCTATAGCCCGGGCTTACCTGCACGAGGGGGATGTCGCGAAAACGATGGAGTATCTGAACCGGGCGAAGGAATTGGACGACAAGAGCGGTTTGCCTTATCTCGTGGAGGGGGATGTGTTGGAAATGCAGGGGCGCACGGGTGATGCTTGTGCCAAATACGAGATGGCGGTTTATTTTTCCCCGAATTGTTTGGGCGCATACTTGAAGCAGGCACGGCTCTATATGTCTACCAATCGTTCACTTTCCCTCGAAAAGTTGAACAAGGTGTGCGAAATATCGCCTGATTTCTGTGGTGTTTACAGTTCGTTGGGGGAATTGCACGAGATGTCGGGAAATAGTAAAGCCGCGGCAGAGAATTACACGAAGTTTATTCGTTCCGGTTATTACGATACCGAGAATTTGTTGCGGTATGCCGGAATCCTGTATTTTGACAAACAATACTCGGAGATGCTGCCGGTGTTGGAGCAAGTGTTGAAAGAACGACCGGACAATCTGGTCGCCAAACGTCTGTATGCTTATTGTCTGGCAAAACGGGAGGACGGGGAGAAGTGCTTGGAGGCTATCCGCCATTTTATCGAATCGACTCCGGAAGATCACCAGATTTACCAGGATTTTTTATGTTATGCCGAACAACTTGCTGCGAACAAGAATTATGAAGATGCACAAGTGTATTACGCGAAGGCTTTACTGGCTGATGACAAACATCAGGAGTTAAACAAGGAGATTGCTGATATTTTCGTGAAGACCAACCAGTTGGATTCGGCTGTCGTGTACTACAACCGGTATATCGATTTCGTGAAAGAAGCCTCGGCGGAGGATTTGTTGAAACTGGGGAGATGTTATTACAACATGGCTTGCCGGGACACGGTAGCCGTCGAACAACAGGCGGAGTTGGTGAAAGCCGATAGCCTGTTTGCCTCGTTGAGCGAAAAAGTACCGGGCAGCTACGTGGGATACTTATGGCGTGCCCGTGTGAATTCAATGCTCGACCCGGAAACCGTGGAGGGTTTGGCGAAACCTTATTACGAGAAAGTGGTGGAGATCGCTTTGAACAACCCGGAACGTTACAAAAGGGAATTGATAGAAAGTTATAAATACCTGGGTTACTACCATTACGTCATTGCCGATGGCATCACCACGAAGAATAACGGCAATCCGGATCCGGCAAAGGCTGAATACGGTGAAGCAAAGGAGTTCTTCTCCAAAGTGTTAACATTGGACGCCAAAGACGAGATTGCCTTGAAGGCGCTGGAAAGCATCAAACTTTAAGCAATTTTCAACTTTCAATTGTTCAGAAATAGTTCTTCAAATGAAATGTTTTGGTATGGAAATTGCACTATTGCTCACGAAACAATAAGAGAAACGGAAAATGAAGTTGTGGCTAAAAATATTGTCGGTTGTTGTTATAACGTTTTGCTTCGGGAGTCGGGTGATGTCCGGAGAAGTGACGTTGGCACAGGACGTGGATGCCACGGCGGAATGTCCGGTTCCTGTCCGTTTGAACGGGAGATTTACCCTCGGCGATCTGACCAAGGCTTACGATTTCATTGGTAGTTCGTTCATCCTTCCCGGTCAAATAGATCTGTCGGGTGACACGAGTACGGATAAGGAGAAAAAAGTTGGTTTCTTGAAGTCATTCTCATATCAGGATTCGGTATTGAAATCTCTCCACGTGATCCGGTTGGAGAAATTCCGAGACTATTTATTTAAGAAACACGTCCAGGGTTCTTACATCCATTGGATTGATCGTCTAGTGATTTAACAGTATTGCCGGGATATAATTATCGTGCACGTGATAAAAAAAACGTGTAAAAAAGAGCAGAAAGTTCGATGGAAGGAAAACCATTCCCGGTGAAGATACGTTAAAGTTAAAAGCAAGCATTTAAAGAACGTTTTAAAATCTATATTATGACACAGAATGTCGGGTACGTGACGCAAGTGATTGGTCCTGTTGTGGACGTAATCTTCGAAAATGACGGGGGAGATTTGCCGCCAATTTACGAGGCTTTGGAAATCGAGAGGGATAACGGGACGAAATTGATCGTCGAGGTGGAGCAGCACGTGGGGGAAGACACCGTGCGCTGCGTGGCAATGGATACAACCGACGGGTTGTACCGCGGGATGAAGGTAATTGACCTGGGACGAACGTTAACCATGCCGACGGGCGACCAGATCAAGGGACGCCTGTTGAACGTGACGGGTAGTGCCATCGATTATCTGGCGCCGCTGGAATACAAGGATACGCTTTCCATTCACCGGGAAGCCCCGAAGTTCGAGGATTTGTCTATTCAGGAGGAATTGTTGCTCACGGGTATCAAGGTGATCGACCTGTTGGAGCCTTATTCCAAAGGAGGAAAGATCGGTTTGTTCGGTGGTGCTGGAGTAGGTAAAACCGTGCTAATCATGGAGATGATTAATAATATCGCCAAGGGACATAACGGGTATTCCGTTTTTGCCGGAGTCGGTGAACGTACCCGTGAAGGAAACGACCTTTTGCGGGAGATGATTGAGTCGGGGGTAATCAACTACGGCGATAAATTCCGGGAGAAAATGGCGAATGGGGAATGGGATCTGGAAAGCGTGGACATGGAAAAAGTTAGCCAATCGCAGGCTACGCTCGTGTTCGGGCAGATGAACGAACCTCCCGGTGCACGTCTGCGGGTTGCCTTGTCGGGATTGACCGTGGCGGAAATGTTCCGCGACTCCAACGAGGGGGGAAAGGAGATTTTGTTCTTTATTGACAATATATTCCGTTTCACACAAGCGGGTTCGGAAGTATCGGCTTTGTTGGGACGTATGCCTTCGGCGGTAGGGTATCAGCCCACGCTTGCCTCGGAGATGGGTAAATTGCAGGAACGTATCACCTCCACCAAGAACGGGTCAATCACGTCTATTCAGGCAATATACGTGCCGGCGGACGACTTGACCGACCCGGCGCCAGCCACGACGTTCAGTTTCTTGGATGCCACGACAGTGTTGAGCCGTAAGATCACGGAATTGGGTATTTACCCGGCGGTAGACCCGTTGGAATCGAGTTCCCGTATCCTCGACCCGGCGATTGTCGGCGAGGAACATTACCAGACGGCACAGCGGGTGATCGAGTTGTTGCAACATTACAACGAGTTGCAGGATATTATCGCTATTTTGGGAGTGGACGAGTTGTCGGATTCGGATAAGATCGTCGTGGCTCGTGCGAGAAGGGCACAGCGTTTCTTGTCGCAACCTTTCCACGTGGCGGAACAGTTCACGGGTATCCCGGGAGTCATGGTGCCGCTGGAAGAAACAATACGCGGTTTCAAGATGATTCTGGATGGCGATATGGACGAGTATCCCGAGCAAGCCTTCATGAACGCCGGAACAATCGACGACGTGATCAAGAAAGGCAAGGAGATGATGGAGAAAGCGAAAACAATTTAGTGATTGCCGATTAATGGATTAGGTGATTTATAATCACAGAATCGGAAATCATTGAATCACAAAATAAGCGTTGGCTAGTGCGGTTGGAATCATTTAAAATCTAAAATTGTAAAGATGGTTTTAAGAATAGTATCTCCGGAAAAAGTGCTTTATAAAGGTGAGGTGCAAATGGTGAAATTGCCCGGTACGGTGGGACAGTTCACGATACTGGATCATCATGCTCCGCTGGTATCCACGTTGACGGTAGGGAAATTGATTTACCGGGGAACGAACGGGGAGAAAAGCATCGATATAAAAGGGGGAGTCGTGGAGGTTCGGGACAACAACGTGGTGGTATGTATAAATTGATACACGAATGAAAAGTTATGCAAGACATATATTGACGATATTCTTTCTGCTGGCAGGGGCATCGATGCTTTTGGCACAGGATAATATTGTTATGCGGGTAGATTCGCTGGGACAGGAGGTGGAGGAATCGGCACAGGCGTTTAACCCGAAAGAAACCATTTTCGAGCATCTGGGTGACGAGTACGGTTGGAAGATCGTGGGACGGGTAACCCTTCCACTGCCCGTGATCGTGGGGGGAGAGGACGGAAGTTGGCACGTGTTCAGTTCCCGCCGCCTGAAGGACGGGAAGGTCTACGAGGGGTTCTATATTGCTCGTGGCGGGAATCACGAGGGGAAAGTGGTCGGCACGGATGCCGCGGGGAACGAGTATCGCCCGTATGACTTCTCGATCACGAAGAACGTGTTCTCGATCATGATTAGTGCCTTGATCACGTTGTTGATCGTTTTTTCTCTGGTGCGTTTTTACCGGAAGAACAAGTATAAAGCCCCGAGAAAAGGCGTCGGAAGCGTGGAAATGGTCGTGGAAATGTTGTACAAGGAAGTCATCGTGAGCGTGTTGGGAAAAGAAGCGAGGAAATACGCACCCTACTTGCTGACGTTGTTTTTCTTCATTTTCATTTCCAACTTGATGGGCTTGGTCGCTTTCTTCCCGGGAGGAGCGAACGTGATGGGAAATATGTCTATCACGCTTGTGCTGGCAGTTTGTACTTTTGTTGTGGTCAATGTCTCGGGGACGAAGGAATACTGGAAAGAGATATTCTGGCCGGATGTACCGATCGCGTTGAAATGCCCTGTGCCCCTGTTGCCGATTATCGAGATCTTCGGGGTGTTCACGAAACCCGTTGCCCTAATGGTTCGTCTTTTCGCGAATATGCTGGGAGGGCACTTGATAGTCCTGGTACTGATCTCGCTGATCTTCATGTTTAGTGCGATGGGACAGGTCGTGGTGGGAGTGACGACGATATTTTCGATACTGTTCGCCGTGTTCATGAACTTGATTCACGTGCTGATCGGTTTTATTCAGGCATACGTGTTTATGTTGCTCTCCACGATATTTATCGGGTTGGCAAGAGTGAAACGATTGAGTGATTCTCAATCACAGAATTAATAAAATCAATAAATCTAAAATAAGTAAGGTTATGGAAAGTTTAATTTTATTGGAAGTTGCGGCAGCCGGGATGAGTCTGGCAAAGATAGGTGCTTGTGTCGGAGCAGGTTTAGCAGCCATTGGTGCTGGTATCGGTATCGGTAAGATCGGTTCCTCTGCCATGGATTCCATTGCCCGTCAGCCGGAGGAAACGAATAATATCAGAACGAATATGATCGTGATTGCCGCATTGATAGAGGGTGTTGCCCTTTTCGCGATAATCGTTTGTTTGTTAGCATTGTTTGTATAAAAAGAAGCTATGTCATTGTTTACACCGGAACTCGGATTAGTGTTTTGGATGCTGGTCGTCTTTTTGATTCTTTTCGGCATCCTGGCAAAATACGCCTGGCCTGCCATCGTCCGTATGCTGGACGAGAGGGCGGACTTTATTGATAAAGGCGTGGTTTATGCCCAGGAAGCGAAGAAAGACCGGGAAAAGGCGCAAATGGATGCCAAGGCGTTGCTGGCGGAAGCCCACGAGCAACAGCTGGACGTGTTGCAGCAGACCGAACGACTGAAACGGGAGATGATAGCGGATGCACGCAAGTCAGCGGAGAACGAGGCGCAACGGGTGAGAGTGGCTGCCAATTTATCGATAGAGCAAGCAAAACGGGAAGCAGAACGGCAATTGCGGGTACAAGTGGCATCATTGTCTTTGCAGATAGCGGAGAAGGTGATGCGGAAAGACTTGACTTCGGATAAATCTCAGGAAGAGATGATCAGCAAATTGTTGAACGAGCTTGAAAATAAAGAGTAAAGGAGGAAGATATGGACGAAGGATTGATTGCTCGTAGATACGCGAAGGCTGTGCTTCGATACTCGCGGGAATTGGGTGCTGCCGATTTGGTTTACGAGAAGATGAAATTATTCGAGGCAAACTATATCGCGCATCCCGACTTGCAAAAAGCTTTGTTGAATCCGTTATTATCACCTGCGGACAAGGAAATGCTTCTTTCCACGGCTATCGGTATCGAGCCGGGAGAAGCCTATATCAAAGGGATTCGTTTAGTGATAAGGAATCACCGGGAGATGTACGTGAGGCAGATTTGTTTGATGTTCCAGAAACTTTACCGGGAAGTCTACGGCATTATTCGGGTAAAGATTACCACGGCGGCAGAGTTGCCGAAAGGGACGATGGAACGGATAGAGGACTTCGTGAGGCACCGTTACGCTTCCATGAAGATCGAATTTGCCTACAAGATCGATTCGACAATTATCGGCGGTTTCGTGTTGCAGATAGGTACGAAGCAATTGGATGCCTCGTTAATGAAGGAACTCAAAGAGATAGGTGACGGGCTTGGCTTGGGAGAAGTTTATTAATTTTCAATTGTAAAAATTTATGTTGAAAGCGAATGAAATATCGGACATATTAGAGATGCAGCTCAAGGAGGTGGATACTCGAATGGCTTTTGAAGAAGTGGGGCGCGTGATGGAAGTAGGTGACGGCGTTGCTCATGTCTTCGGGTTGGATAACGTTCAGGCGAACGAGTTGCTCGAATTCGAGAATGGAGTTCGGGGTGTCGCGATGAACTTGGAAGAGGATAACGTGGGGGTAATCCTGATGAATGCCGGTGACCGCGTGAAGGAGAATTACACGGTGAAACGAACCGGGAACATCGCTTCCATTAAAGTGGGTGAAGGACTGCTCGGGCGTGTAATCAACACGCTGGGTGACCCCATCGACGGTGCCGGGGCTATCCCGGGCGAGTTGATGCAGTTACCGCTGGAACGTAAGGCTCCGGGGGTGATCTACCGTCAGCCGGTGAAAGAACCTTTGCAGACGGGTATCAAGGCGATCGACTCGATGGTGCCTATCGGGCGGGGGCAGCGGGAGTTGATTATCGGTGACCGCCAGACGGGAAAGACCTCTATTGCTGTGGACACGATATTGAACCAGAAAAGGAATTTCGATAAGGGTGACCCCGTTTATTGTATTTACGTGGCTATCGGGCAGAAAGCATCCTCGGTGGCAATGCTCGTGAATACCTTGCAGGAGTGGGGAGCCATGGAGTACACCGTGGTGGTAGCCGCCAACGCTTCCGATTCGGCAGCCATGCGTTATTACGCCCCGTTTGCCGGAGCCACGATTGGCGAGTATTTCCGGGATAGCGGGCGCAATGCGCTCGTGGTGTATGACGACCTTTCAAAGCAGGCGGTGGCTTACCGGGAGATTTCCTTGATTCTGCGCCGTCCGTCCGGTCGTGAGGCTTACCCGGGTGATATTTTCTACCTGCACTCCCGCTTGCTGGAAAGAGCGGCACGTATTATTTCCAGCGATGAGATGGCACAGGCAATGAATGACCTGCCGGAAAACCTGAAACCGATGGTGAAGGGTGGAGGTTCCCTGACCGCTTTGCCGATTATCGAGACGCAGGCGGGCGATGTGTCGGCATATATTCCCACGAACGTGATTTCTATCACGGACGGGCAGATTTTCCTCGAATCGGGATTGTTTAACGAAGGAGTACGCCCGGCAATCAACGTGGGGATTTCCGTGTCCCGTGTCGGTGGTAATGCACAGGTAAAGGCTATGAAGAAGATTGCCGGGACGCTGAAGATCGATCAGGCACAATACCGCGAATTGGAATCGTTCTCCAAGTTCGGTGGCGACATGGATGCCGTGACGGAAATGGTGATCGACAAGGGACGGAAAAACGCCCAGCTGTTGATTCAGCCGCAGCACGCCCCGATGTCCGTGGAGGAAGAAATTGCCGTTATTTATTGCGGCACACAGGGATTGTTGCGCAACGTGTCGTTAAAGCACGTCGCCGAATTCGAGAAGATGTTTTTGGAAATCCTGCGTTCCAGGTACCAGAAAGAAATTCTCGACCCGCTGAGCAAAGGTATTCTGGACGAGAACGTTTCCAAGCTGCTGGAAGAAGTGGCGGGCGACGTGGCACAAACGTTTAATTAGTTTATAAAGTTCATCGAGTTTGTAAGGCTTAAAATGGCTTTACAGGCTTTACGAACTTTATAAACCTTATGAACTTATAAATATGGCATCAACACGAGAACTGAAAGGGAGGATAGGTTCGGTACATTCTTCTCAAAAGATTACCGGGGCGATGAAGATGATTTCGTCGGCGAGGTTAAGGAAGGCTGAGAATGCGTTAAACAACGCTCGACCTTATATGGAGCAATTACAAAATATATTGGATCACATCGCGACAATGACGTGTGAATATCAGTCGCCGTTGAGTCAGGAAAGAACGGTTCAGCGGGTGGCAGTTGTTATTTTTGCTGCCAACGAGGGATTGTGTGGTGCCTTCAACTTGACGCTGTACAAGAAGTTGTTGGAAACGTTGAAGGAGTATAGCACACAAGTAAAGTCCCCGGTACAGGTCTATCCGGTAGGCAAAAAGATCGTGAACGAGGTAAAACGGACTGCAGGAGTGGAAACGATGGAGATTCCCGAGTTCTTCGATGCGAAACAGTATGCAGCGGGATGTACGGCGTTGGCGGACGAGTTGATCCGTCGTTTTATAGTCAAGGAAATCGACCGGGTGGACGTGATCTATTCCCATTACAAGAGTATGGGGACGCAGATTATTACCCGGGTACAATTACTCCCGTGGATTCCTCGAGAAACGAAAACCCTTTCCGGGAGCGAACTGAATAAGGTGTATATCTACGAGCCGGGGTGCGAAGAGATTTTAGAAACGGTCTACCCGTTGGTGATTCATTCCATCATGTACCGGTACCTGCTCGAGAATCAGACCTCTGAGCAAGCATCCCGTATCCTTTCCATGCAGATGGCAAACGACAATGCTATCAAGCTATTGAAGAGCCTTCAGCTGGAATACAATAAACTTCGGCAGCAGAATATCACCGCCGAGTTAATGGACATCGCCGGGGGGGCGCTGGAATAAAAAATTTATTGATTTTAGATTTTCAATTGATAAGTTTTCAATTGTTTAAAATTTTAATTTTGTGAGGTTTAAGGTGAGATTTAGAAACATAATGCTGCAAATATAATAGTATATGGCTGTAACCCTGATTATTTTAGCTTTATCGGCTTTCTTTTTTGTGAATGGTAAAATCCGGTCTGATGTCGTCGCCCTTTGTGCTTTAGTCCTTTTGATTTTATTTAACGTGTTGACCCCGGAAGAAGCGCTTTCCGGTTTTTCCAATTCGATCGTGATTATGATGATCGGGTTGTTTGTTGTCGGGGGAGCGATATTTCAGACGGGATTGGCTAAAATGATTAGTAGCAAAATATTGAAACTCGCGGGAGAGAGCGAGTTGAAGTTGTTCATTCTGATTATGCTGGTGACCTCGGCTATCGGAGCTTTCGTGAGCAATACAGGGACGGTAGCGTTGATGCTTCCCATCGTGGTGAGTATGGCGGTGAGTGCGAAGGTCAGCCCGAGCCGTTTTCTGATGCCTTTGGCTTTTGCCAGTAGCATGGGAGGTATGGCAACTCTGATCGGTACCCCGCCGAACTTGGTGATTCAGAATGTTCTGGTGGGAGCTGGATACGAGGGGTTGTCGTTCTTTTCGTTCACGCCCGTGGGTATTATTTGCGTGCTCGTGGGTATCGTGGTGTTGATCCCGTTGAGCCGGATTTTTTTGGTGAAGAAGGATAATAAAAAGGTGGAGAAGAAAGTAAAAAACAAGTCGGTGAAGGACTTGGCTTACGAGTATCAGATTGCACAGAACCTGTTCCGGGTGGGGGTGAAGAAAAGTTCGGCATTCTGCGGGAAGACGCTGTCGGAATTGAATATAACGGGGAAGTATAACTTGACAATCTTGGAAATCCGCCGGGAATCGAATACCCAGAATCCTTTTATGAAGACGATCGACCAGCGATTGGCAGGTCCGAATACGGCATTGCAGGAAGGTGACGTTCTTTACGTGTTGGGACAGTTCGCGCGGGTAGAATTGTTGGTGGGCGAGAACGGGTTGGATTTGCTGGATGCGCATACCGTCGAAATCTCTGATAAGCACACCAAACGGGATGTTAACTTCGGGGAAATCGGGATTGCCGAGGTGTTATTGATGCCGAATTCGCAGTTGATCAACCGTGCCGTGAAGGATTCCGGTTTCCGGGAGAAGTATAGTGTCAACGTCCTGGGAATACAACGGGGCGGAAGGTACATATTACAAGATCTGAAGGACGAGAAGATGCATTCCGGGGATGCCATCCTGGTACAGGGCACATGGCAGGATATTGCCCGTCTGAACGAGATGCAGTCCGAGTGGGTTGTGGTCGGTCAGCCGTTGGCTGAAGCGGCTAAAGTTACCCTCGATCACAAGGCTCCTGTTGCGGCGGTGATTATGTTGTTGATGATCGTGGCGATGGTTTTCGATTTTATCCCGATTCCTCCCGTGGCAGCGGTGATCGTGGCGGCATTATTGATGGTACTGACGGGGTGCCTGCGGAACGTGGAGGATGCGTACAAGACAATCAACTGGGAGAGTATCGTGTTGATTGCCGCCATGCTCCCGATGTCGTTGGCTCTGGAAAAGACGGGAGCTTCTTCTCTGATTTCCTCCGGACTGGTAAGTTATTTAGGGAGCTTCGGTCCCGTGGTCCTGTTAGCAGGTATTTATTTTACCACGTCGCTGATGACCATGTTTATCAGCAACACGGCGACGGCGGTACTTTTAGCCCCGATCGCATTGCAAGCTGCGGTAAGCACGGGGGTAAGCCCTTACCCGTTCCTGTTTGCCGTGACGGTTGCTGCGAGTATGTGTTTCGCTTCGCCTTTCTCCACGCCGCCTAACGCACTGGTAATGTCAGCTGGAAAATACACGTTCATGGATTACGTGAAAGTGGGTCTGCCCTTGCAGGTCATCATGGGCGTGGTGATGGTACTCGTGTTACCGCTGTTGTTCCCGTTTTAATAATTGAAAATGAACTCCTCTGTCAGCGTAGCTGACATTTTCTCTATAAAAAGGGGGCTGAAAAAATCCTTACAGGAAATTCGCCCCCCGGTTGAATATGCTCTCGAAGGCGGCATATAGCAATTCCGGGGTTGCGCCCGTGTTCGTCGGGAACGGATTCTGGTGCGAGTATTCATACGGGAAGTCCAGTTCTTCCAGAATCTTCCCGGCGCTGCGGGAGCCTAGGGCTTCCACGACGCCGCAGGTTGGCATGACCGAATCTTTTTTCAAGCTGATGATCCGCAGGCGGTCTTGTGCCCGTTCAAAGAAGGTTTCCCGGTAATCTTGCATGATTTCAGGGCGTATCATCGCTTTGAAGGCTTTTTCCATGAAGTCTTCTTCGTATAGGACGGGAAGCATACGATGTTCTTCGTCCTGCTTCAGGAAATCGTTCATGAAATAGTTTTTCACCCGTCGATATGCCTCGTAATCCATGATGTCCCGTGCGCTGCCGTCCATTTGGCTGAATATCGAGCCCCCGCAAAACAGGAACAGGCGGCTTGCGTCCAGTAGCCCGTCGGGGTTCGCTATCATCAGTATTTGTGCGAGAAAAGCCCCGATAGAGTAAGCAAAGATGTTTACCGAGGTATCCCTTTTGAACAAGGGATGCTGCCCGGTTTTAATCTCCGAGAGTAGTTGCCACAGGTTAAACATGGATTCCTTGCCGGAAATAAAGAAGCGGAGGGGTGTAGCCGAAAGTCGGTAACTTAATGCCACATTGACAAAGGTGGAATTATCTAGGTATTTCACTTCTTGCTTCCGCCGTGCCACCCAGGGCATCAATGCCCGCGGGTTGTACCAGTTGCTCGGGGTACGATTCATGTGGAATGCAATTGGGAATAGAATTACAGCTTTGCCTGTGGCAAGCGCCAGGTATTCTGCCCACGTCAGGTATTTATCCCAATTTCGCTCGTTCAGCCCATGCAAGAGCAGGATCGCCTGATTCATCTTTCGGGCTCCTTTCGGGGTAAAAATAGTGTAGGGAAAACTTTTGTTCTCTTGGATATTGTTGTCCGGGACGGAACAGAATTCGCTCGTCGGGATTAATTGCTGGTATTGTTCGATCTCCTTTACCCCGATGTTCTGGGTGAAGTGATACGGGCGGATTTCTAGAGGTCTGTCCTCTATTTCTATCTTCCTTTCATAAGAGAAAATAGCTTTTAATTGTTTATTCCTAGTGTTGATTTCCATGGTGTTACGATTATATTTTAAAACAAGGACGAATATGGGGTCCTTGTAATGAAATTTACGTGTAAAGGGTAAAATTGTTGGCAAAAAAATGTACTTTTGTGGAGAAAAAGTTAAAATTATAAAGCCGTGGGGAGAAAAGACATAACGGTTTCGAATAGAAGTGAGAGGCGGAAATCACGTTCACCAAGAAGATTAAAGGTTGTGAAGCGTATTTTCGTGTACGCGTTCGTGTTGCCTCTTTTGCTTTGTTGCCTGGGGATTCTTTTTTGCAATTACCGGATTACCGGTTATGCCAAAGGTCGGATTTTCCGTGACACGACGCTAATCCCGTACAACAAAGTCGGATTGTTGTTCGGTACTTCGCCCCGTGTCAGAAGCGGGAGGAGCAATCCTTATTTTGACAACCGTATTGCTGCTGCGGCAGCTCTGTACGAGGCGGGCAAAGTGAAATATATCCTGATTAGCGGTGACAATCGTCGCCATAATTACAATGAGCCGCAGGCAATGAAAGATTCCTTGCTGAAAAGGGGCGTGCCGAAAGAGGCACTCGTGCTCGACTTCGCCGGGTTGCGCACGCTGGATTCCGTGGTGCGTTCCAAGGAGATATTCGGGCAGGATAGCGTGACGGTAATTTCCCAGCAATTCCATAACGAGCGGGCCATCTTTCTCGCCCGGCATTACGGGATTCATGCCATTGGCTACAATGCCAAGGACGTCGATATTCAACAAGGCTTTAAAACCCAACTACGCGAATTGTTGGCTCGGGTAAAAGTGTACGTTGATTTCTTCACCAGCAAACAACCCCGCCATTTAGGTGAGAAAATAGAGATTCCGGAGTGAAAAAGAATAAAATGAAAGGAGGTGTGTCTTGACACACCTCCTTTCATTTTCAATTGTTTATTTGACCCACACGTTGAGGATTTCCCCGATGAACATCTTGTGCATGGCTTTGCCCGCCCATTGTTTTTTGAGTTGCGGGTCGGAGATGCCGTCGATGTTGATGGTTTGGGAGATCATTTTGCGACACTCGATAATCATCCATGCTTCTGAGAACGCCTTGCTTCCGGAAGGGGTGGTGATGGTGGTCAACCCGGCTCCTTTCACTTTGTCGGCGTCTTTGCCGGAGTTGTGACCGCAATAGTTCAACGCTTCCCGGTAGGTTTCCGTGTAGAAAGTGAGCGTGTAGGTTTCGCCGTTATCCATGAGGTCGTAGGTATAGCGGGCGGGGGAGATGAAACAGAAAGCCACGGGTTTGTTGTACAGGTATCCCAAGCCGCCCCAGCTTGCTGTCATGGGATTGTATTTCTCGCCGTTGCCTCCGGTGATGAGCATCCAGTCCTCGGAGAGCATTTTGATAATGTTGCCGGGGATTTTGTCCGGGGCTATCCGTTTGTATCCTTGCAGGGCGTCGCCCGACGTGGCGGCAATGTTTTCCACGGTTTGTGCCGGAGGGGCCACTACCGGGGCTGCGGCTATCGCTTGGGTTGCCGAGGGTTGTACGCCGAGGCTCTTTTCCGCGCCTTCGAATAGGTTCTCGACCATATCCACGGTTTTGATGCGGAATTTGGCGATTCGCTTGATTAGTTTCGTCTGGTCTTTGTTCATGGCTTGCTCGTCGGTGATCCAATCTTCGGCGGGAAGGCGGTCTTTGCTGTCTTCCGGGTAGATATAATGGATGTTCGTGATTTCCATGTCACATTTGCCGGGGGTGCAGATGAAGTTCACCCGGTAGTTCACTTTTGCCCGGTCGAGGGAGAAGGTCTTGTCTGCGAATACCATGTGTTCGCTGCCGTAGCAGGCGATTTGCCCTTCTTCCTTGTTCGAGTACGCTACTTGTCCCCAGTTGCCCTTGTCGGTTTTGAACCGAGTGTTCGCCCATGCTTGCACGGCGTCAAAGATTTGGTCTTTGGATAGGTTGGGGGCTTTGATTTCTTTTTTGAACAACACTTTGCCATTCACTACCGGAACGGCTCCTGCCATGTATTTGATGTCAGTTTCTTCCTGCGCGAACGCGAATGCCGGAAGGAGGCAGAGAATAAATAAAAGACGTTTCATCATAGTATGTCTGTTTTAATAAATATTTCAGTACGGGTAATGCCCTACACCACTTTATTGCCGCCCCGTCAGACCGGGCGAAACAATAGAAGCTGCACTCAAAGTTAAAGAAATATTTTGTATTCAGCCAATAGAATTTGTAATTTAAGATTTATGATTTACGATTTACGATTATAGACGGTTTCGGGCATATTTTTTGGTACGTGGGGAAATAGAGGTGTTTTTCCACAAGTTGCGGGGAGATTCCACATCTTCCCGCGGATTCTTTATTTTATATATTATTGAAGTCAAGTTCGTTGTATTCTTCCTGTTATTCACGGTACAATCTTTGAGCGATACTCGAGTAAGGTTATAGAAAATAGATTATAAAAAATTGTATGAAAAAAGTGAAATCTACATTAGCCAATTCGTTTTTATGGATCTTTCTTTTATCGGCATTGCCTTTCACTTTATCCGCGCAAGAGGGTGAAGCGAAAGAATTGCGACGTTCCATAAAAGGCAGGGTTCTCGATGAGAATAGGGAGCCTATGGCGGGAGTTCTTATTTTGATAAAAGGAACGACAAGAGGAAGTGCTACCGGAGAGGATGGCAATTATACCTTGAATTTAATGCCACAAGACAGTATCCTTGAATTTAGTTTCCTGGGATATGAATCCAGAACCTTCAAGTTGTCGAAGTCACAGAAAACGTTGAACGTGACCTTGCGCCCCGTCCGCATCCGGATGGACGAGGTGGTAGTGGTGGGTTTCGGAACGCAGGCACGCGAGAAGGTAACTTCCGCCATCACGAAGTTGCCGCTGGCGGCATTGGAGAACGTGCCCTACACGAATCTCGCGTCAGCCATGCAAGGAAATGTTTCCGGGGTGCAGGTGCAGAGTATTTCCGGGCAACCGGGGGCGGCGCCGCGGGTGATTGTTCGCGGGGGTACTTCCATTAATAACATGAACGGCGCGACGCCGATTTATATCGTGGACGGGATTATCCGTACCGACCTTGCCGACTTGAACAGCAATGACATTGAGTCGCTTCAAGTGTTGAAGGATGCCGCTTCCACGGCGATCTACGGGGCAAGGGCTTCCAACGGGGTGGTTATCGTGACCGCGAAAAGCGGGAAGCCGGGAAAGATACAGGCGAATTACTCGTTCGGGCTGACGGTGTCCGAGCCGGGGGAAAAGTACGATTTGGCTTCCGGGCGGGAGTATATCGAGTTGAACCGGAAAAGTATGCAGTATGCTTCCCGCTACAATGCCAGCGCGATGGGGCGGCTCGGGGCGGCTCTCGGTTTCGGGACGGGAAACGACCTGACGAACAACACGGCTTACACGACGCAATACCTGACGGACGCGAATAAGCACAAGCTGAATGAGGGGTGGGAGAGTATGCCCGACCCGATCGATCCTTCCAAGACGATTATTTTCAAGGATACGGATTACCAGGATTTGATCTACCGGACGGCTTACACCTATTCCCATAACCTGACCGTGTCGGGAGGGAACGATAAAGCCTCGTTCTATGCCGGGCTCGGGTACATGGATAGCGAAGGTACGGTAATCACGACAAAATACCGCCGTCTTACGTTCAGTTTGAACGGTAGTCTAAAATTGCGGGATAACCTGAACGTGTTGGGACGGGTGATGTACACCACGTCGAGCAACAACGAGGTGTACGCGCTGGCTGATATTTTCTACCGGGCGGCATCCCTTCCTCCCACGGCGAAATACACGTACGAGGACGGTACGCTGGCGCCCGGGCAGAATCGAAGTATCGGTAATCCCGTCTACCACCTGAATAACGATAAAGCGAAGAACAGCAAGGATAACCTGGCTCTCTCGATTGCAGCCGACTGGGAGTTCCTGCCGGGATTCAGGTTTACCCCGCAATTATCTATGTACAAGTACACGACGGACGGTTATTCCTTCATCCCTTCCTACTGGAACGGTTCGATGACTTTCAACGATACGCGGGAGGCGAAAGGTTTTTTCACGAAGACGTTGCAGGGACAGATGGATTTGGTGTTGGGGTATAACAAGCTGTTTGCCGAAACGCATAACGTGGACGTGAAAGCCGGGTTCTCTTATTTTGGCAGGGAAAAGTCGACGCTGAACGCCGTGGGACAGGGTGCGGCAACCGACCTGATCCCCACGTTGAACGCTTCCGCCTCGGCAAAAAGCGTGAAAGGGGATGAAAGCACGCAAGTGATAGCCGGATTTTTCGGTCGCGTGAATTACGATTACAAAGATCGGTACTTAATCTCGCTGAGCGCCCGTTTCGACGGGGCTTCCAACCTGGGTGAAGACCATAAATGGGGATTCTTCCCGGGGGTATCTGTGGGTTGGAACGTGCACAACGAGAAGTTCTGGGAGCCATTGAGTGCTTTCCAGCTGAAATTGAGAGGTAGCTACGGGGTGACTGGAAATATCAGCGGGTTGGAAGATTTTCAAGCCCGGGGCACCTATGCCGTGGGTAAAATCTATGACGGCACCTCGGCAATACAGAACACCGTGATCCCGAACTCGGAATTGAAATGGGAGCAATCCAAGACATTGGATATTGGTGCGGATATCGGTTTGTTCAACCAACGCGTGGGTATCCTGATCGATTACTACCGCCGTGTAACGGATAACCTGATTACCCAACTTTCTTTGCCTCCTTCCACCGGATTCCCTAATATTTATACCAATTTGGGACGTTTGGAGAATAAGGGGCTCGAGTTGGAAGTGAACGCTAATATTCTCCCGGGGTGGAGTGCCGTGCAATGGACTATGGCTGCCACGGTGACGAAGACAAAGCACAAGATATTGAAATTGCCGGAAAACGGGGTAGAGAATAACCGCATCGGTGGGGAATACGTGTGGGTGCCTTCCCGGGGTGAATACGCCTGGATGGGCGGCACGCAGGAAGGCGGGTGCGTGGGGGATATATACGGTCACGTGATCGACGGCATTTACGCTACCGACGAGGAGGCACAAGCCGACCCGACCGTGAATACCTTGATCCCGGGTAACGATAAGACCAAGTACGGCGGTTATTCCATATTGCGGGATGTCGACGGGGACGGGCAGATCGATTCCAAAGACAAAGTGTATCTCGGGAATTATTATCCCAAGTGGACGGGAGGTTTTTCAAGCAAACTCTCGTTCCGCCGGTTTACTTTCTCTTTCCGTTTCGATTACACGCTGGGGCACAAGATATACAATTACGCCGCCCGTTTCATGAACAGTAACTTACAGGGTGACGGTAACCTCACGAAGAATATGGCGGTGAATTCGTGGAAAGAACAGGGCGACGACGCTTCCATGCCTTGCTATATCTGGAACAATTCGTACTGTCTGCCGGAGAGAGTGAATATTTACGTGGAAAAGGGTGATTTCCTTTGCTTGCGGGAGGTTTCCTTGAGTTACGAGTTCCCCAGGCGGTGGTTGCGGAAAGTGGGGCTTGCCGGGGTGCGCGCGCACGTGACGGGAAATAACTTGCACTATTTCACGAATTACTCCGGATTGAACCCGGAAGAAGGCGGAGAGGACAAAGGACGTTATCCTATCCCGAGAAATATCATTACAGGAATCTCTATCACATTTTAAACGAATCGAGCCATGTGTAAATTGAAAAGACATAACTATTTGGTAGCCCTGGTAATGGGTATGGGACTCACGATGGGGGCTTGCGACATACTGGACGTCGATCCCACGAGCGTTATCACGGCGGATTCCTTCTGGAAGACCGAGGCGGATGCGGAAGGCGGATTGGCAGGAATGTACGTGTACCTGCGGGATAATACCACGGATAATCTTTTTATCTGGGGGGAGATGCGAAGCGAAACGCTGGAATCGGAGGCTATCGTGGGCGATAATTACAAGAAATACCGGGATAACGACTTGAGTGCCAGTTTCGGTCCGACGTGGGAGAAATTCTATGCCACGGTGAACGCCGCGAACCTGATCTTGACGAAGGTGCCGGAAATTCCTTTCACGGATGAGTCCAAGCGTAACTTGATTCTGGCACAAGCCCATGCCATGCGGGCGTACGTTTATTTCACGATGGTGAAGATATGGGGCGGGGTTCCCCTGCGGACGGAGGCAATGGAGGGATACGATGCCTCGAAAGTGCAAAAAGCGAGAGCCACCGAGGAAGAGTTGTTCACGTTTATCAAGGACGATATCGAGGATGCCTTGAAGTTATTCCCCTCCACGGATTTCGAGAAGGGAAGAAACCATTGGTCGAAAGCATCGGCTTACGCCTTGAAGGCGGATGTTTACCTTTGGACGGCTCGCAGGAAAAACGGGGGTGATACAGATTTCCGCGAGGTTCTGGCGGCTTGCGAGGAAGTGCAGAAGATCGCGGGGATTCGCCTGTTGCCCGAGTTTAAAGACGTGTTCGCTTACGAGAACAAAGGGAACGACGAGATATTGATGGCCGTGAGTTACAAGCTGAACGAGGCGGATAATAACTATTTCGACATGATGCATATTTCGCCAGCTACCGTTTCTCCCGATATTGAACCGGATATACTGGCGACAATCGGTGCCGGGGGCGGGCTGATGGAACAGTCGCCATCCAAGCACTTGCGGGAGCAATACGCCCCGGGGGATAGCCGGAAAGATGTTACTTTCTTGGAAATATACAAGAATATAGAAGGACAACGCACGTATTACGGGACGATGGCTATGAAGGGACGAGGTACGGTTGTTTCGGGGGTACGTTATTTCGTGGACGACATTATTCTCTATCGTTATGCCGACGTGTTGTTGATGAAGGCGGAAGCGAAAAACGGGTTGAAACAAGACCCGACGGATGAAATGAAAGAGATACGGGAACGTGCTTACGGGGAAGACTACGGGAATCACGAGTTCGTGAACGGCAGCCCCGAGGAAAACGACGTTGCCATATTGCAGGAAAGATTGCTGGAATTCGCGTTCGAGTGCAAGCGTTGGTGGGATCTGGTGCGCTTCGACAAAGCATTCGAGCTGGTGCCCTCGCTCGTGGGACGCGATGACCCGGATTTGCTCTATTTCCCTATTCCTAACACCGTTCTGAGCCTTGAACCGCTGGTGGAACCTAATCCGGGATGGCCGTTGTAATGCGGGCTAATGCCTTAGCCCGCTGGGTCGAAGGTTTGTAAAGTCCCGGGTGTCCTTCGGACAGTATTGACTTTACGAACGAATCGGTCGGAAGTTCTTTTTGAATTTTCGACCGATTTTCATATTTTAGCACTTTGAAATAACTGAAAAAAGATGTAACTATGAATGTAGAGGTGCTTGAAAGGCTAAAAGAAGAATACGGGGAAGACGGCGACGTGATTCAATTGTACGAGGATTGGGGGGATACTCCCTATTTACACGAGATTTTCCAAATCTTGGATGGCATTGAGCCCGATTGGACGCTGGAACGGGAGTTGGGTAGTTGGGCGGCTGAGTTTATACTGGATATTTTACAAGAGCAGGAGGACGAGTTGGATAGTTTGTCCGCGGAAGAGCGGGTGAAGTTATTTCAGGAAGAGGTCGACGAACGCTATGCCGATTTTAAAAGTTGCCACCAGTTCGCGCGCGTGAACAATCTCTCCATGCAATTTGAAGAAGACGAGGACACCGATTGCCAAGAATTGGACGAGTATATTGCCGAGGACGGCGAGGAAATAGGTTTTCCCAGGTATTAGCTAGAATCCTGTGTGTTTCCCCGTGTCTTCTCCTACTCTTCTCCAACTTTTACCTATCTTTTGAACGGTTGTTATTCGATTGTTATTCGATTGAAAAACGAAATAATGCGTTTAATACTTGTTGTATAATGGAATTTTTCCTACTTTTGAGATAGGGAAGAGTGGGGGAAGGATTAGGGAAGTGAGCGGGAAGAATGAGTAATAACCTTTAAACGATAAAACGATGGCAATCATAAAAAGCGATCTTTTCAATGAAATGTCGGGACGTGTGGGACGCAACCTGTTCGCGTATACCCGTATGGGGCAAGTCATCCTGCGGCGGGGACCGGGACCGCGAAAGAAAAGCAGCCAGGCGCAGGAGGTATGCATGAGTTCCGTGACGTGCATGAATATGTTGTATTCGGCTGTGCGAAGGATCATGAAGTGGGAGGTGTGGAAATTAGCGGGAGCCCCGCACGGGAAGATGGCGAACAATTATTTCGCGCGGGTAAACAAGGGAATATTCGACGAGCGGCGGCAAATCAGGAGCTATTCCCAGCTGGTGCTGACAGAAGGAACGTTATGCAATCCCGCGGGGATGGCGGTAAACTACACGGGGCAGGGACTACGGTACGAGGTAACCTGGGTGGCGGAAGACGGTCCCGGGGCGAGAGCGGGGACAAGCGAGTTACAGGTAATCCTTCTGTTGGATCACCCGCGAGAAGATTTTTTCGGCTTTTACCAAGATTGGGCGATTGACGTGGAGGGAACGAGGGACGGGGGATGCGGCGGCTTCACCGTGGCGGAGGATTTTGCCGACTTAGCTCGCCAGAAAGGCATAGCGACGCTGCAAGTCTATTGCTTCTTTGCCGCCCCGGACCGGAAGGCTTTTTCCCGGAGCACGCATTTTGAGATACGGTTGGACAACGTTGCTGTTATTCACCAGGAATAATTATCTTCGCGTCAGTTTAAATTTATGTGATTATGAAACGAATTTGTAGTATTTTATTCATTGCTTTTTTCGCGTTTTTTGTGTCTTGCTCGGACGACGACAACGACGAGGTGCCGGTACCCGACCGGAAGGCGGAACAAATCCTCTCGACGAGTTCCCTGTACCAGTCCTTGAGCCGCCAGCCGGAGATGTCCGGGAGTTTGATGATTGCTACCGCCAAGCTGGCACAATACGATGACATCACGGCGCTTCTTCCCTTGGACGACAAGGCGGAGGAGGAGCGGGGGATCGCCCGCGGGCGATGCCTCTCCGAGTGTTTTGAGGCTATTGCGCGCCAGCCGGAGGCTTACGACCTGATCGACAAGGCGGCGGAGAAATTCCTGGGGAGTACGGCGACGGAAACTATGTCCGCTAAGATACTGGAGTATTCCCGCCTTTACGCGCTGGCGGGCTTGAACTCGGGTTTGTCACGTGACCCGGAGATTGTGGAACTCTACGGCAAGTTCAGCCAGAAGTACCTTGGCGTGGCGCTAGAGTTATAAAGCTTGTAAATTGTTGAAAAGTGAATAGGGTGTGTTTTTGATACCACACCCTATTTACGTTATAAATTTCGTTGAACTTGTTAATCGAACCTGCTGTTTGGGAGGAGGAAGGGAAACTTGTGCTCCGTGCCGTCCTTGAACGTGCATATCCAGTTATCGGATTTGTCTCCGCTTCTCCGGATTATCATTCGCCACTCGCCGATTTTCTCGTCGCGGTCGGTGAACACGACCACGTTTTGGCGCATGTTTGCCTGGAAGAGCTCGTCGCACATGTCTAGGGTGCGCTCGTCGTCCTGGCCAAGCACGTTATTCAGTAACGAGACGATGTTATTGAACTGGAGAAACTTCGAGCGGAGGCGGACGTTGTTGTATTCCATCGTGATGTTGGCGTCGTTCTCCGTGGAGTCCAGCCGGAACAAGTAGGAGCTTCCCCCTTCTTTGCTGTAGTTTATCTCGTTGATGGTGTATCGGGCCCTGGAAACGATGTCGCTAGAGGATATCGTGTGCTCGATGTGCATGTAATAAGGGGGATATTCTCCCGTCATGCCGGTTGTTTTCCCCGAGTTCGTTTCTTGACGCGTGAGCGCGCACAGGAGTTGCCCGTCCTTGAATGTCTTTTGTGACACGTACAGCCCGGAAGAGTGGTCGACCGCAAAAACGAATTCCAGGTCATTCCTCGAGTCGTCGGTGACGGACGAGGGGAGCAGTGCGGTCATGAACCCGTTGGCGTCGATCGTGGTGTCGAAGTCCTGCTTCTGCCTGTTCCAAGTCAACCGCACGCCGGTGAAGCCCGTCGTTGCGCTTGTTTCCGGGGCGGCGGAGCGTGCCAAGGAGTATATAGGCATTTCCAGCCCGTAATGGTCGATGACGTCTTGCAACTTGGTGTCGGTTTCCCTCATGTGTTCGTTTATTTCCTTGTATAACTCCTCGCACGAGTGGATGTTTCCATTGATGAGCTCGATGAGTTCGGCGGGGGTGTGGTTGCCGTACGGTTTGTCAAAATCGGTGATGACTTTCTCGTCATCGTCGTCGTTGCATGCGGCGAAAGCGAGCAGGCATAACGCGTACAATAGTTTTCTCATGAATGTTCCGTTTTAAATTGTTTATCAATACGTGTGATCGGGAGGCAAAAATAACGATAATTATTGGTATCATGAAATAAGGGGTTGTGTTTTGACACAACCCCTATTTCTATTTTGGAAGTTAAGGTTAT
This sequence comes from Butyricimonas synergistica DSM 23225, assembly GCF_000379665.1. Classification (GTDB taxonomy): domain Bacteria; phylum Bacteroidota; class Bacteroidia; order Bacteroidales; family Marinifilaceae; genus Butyricimonas; species Butyricimonas synergistica. Next base: position 130,047 of record NZ_KB903359.1, read on the forward strand.
AGTTTTTCGATTTCGATTAATTTAGCCCCGGCACTGACTGATTTGCCTTCTTGGGTAAGAATACGTTTTACTTTACCGTTGTAGTCGGATGTGATGTTGTTTTCCATCTTCATGGCTTCGAGTACAAGCACGTTCTGTCCTTTGGTCACCATGTCGCCCGGTTTCACCAGGATCTTGAAGATGTTTCCCGGCATGGGAGCCTCGATAACCTTTCCCGTGATGGGTTCGTCTTTTTGAATATCTTCTTTCTGTTGAGTTTGTCCTTCCTTGTGTGTGGCCAGGTAACGGGCTTCTTTTTGTTTCGTCAGGAAGGTCTTGGCAACAGCGGGGAAGAGTTCCAGCAAAAGAACTTCTTTTTCGTTCTCGGCTAATTTCACGCCACCGAATTCGGTCAATACAGGATTTTCCTGCATTTTGTATTTAGAAGTGTCATACGGGGTTTCCTCGCGGGTACCGGCAATTTTCAGACGGAATTCCGGATCAACCGGCACGGGAGTTTTACCGTATTCTCCTTTTACCAGGGCAACGAATTGGTTGGAGGTGTTGGAGTACATTTGTTTTTTGTTTTTGATATCCAAAGCGCAGTTCACGGCTTGGGCGCCCACGATCTGGCTGGTCGGGGTTACCAGTGGAGGAAGACCTGCCGCCAAACGAACGGTGGGGATCAATTTCATGGCGTCCTCGAGAATGTCCATGGAGTTCAGTTGTTTCAATTGGGCAACCATGTTGGTGTACATACCCCCGGGAACTTCGGCTTTTTTCACGAGTTCGTTCGGTTTCGGGAAGTTGAAGTAAGCCTCGATGGCGTGGCAAGCTTGCAACAAGGCTTCTTCGTTGTTGCTCTTGGCGGCGGCGATGGCATCGTCGAACAATTTGTCGATGTTAGCCGGCAACGTGTCCGTGAGCGGGTTGAACGGATTCGGGAATTGTTTAACAGCGTCGAACGCTTCCAATTCTTTCCGGATGTTGTACAGCTCTTTATTGATTTTGGCAACAGCTTCCATGTTAACGTCCATCTCGATGCCTAATTTCTTGCAGAAGATGTAAATCAACTCGATAGCCGGGGCCGCGGGACCACCCGCGAAGTTCCAGATATTGGTATCCACGATGTCCACGCCGTTCACGATAGCGCTGAGCACGGCGCCCAGACCGTAACCGGGGGTACAGTGGGTATGGAAATCTACCGGGATTTTCAGGTTTTTCTTGAAAAGCGGAAGTAATTCGGCAATGCGGCTCGGGTTGATCAATCCACTCATGTCTTTGATGGTAATCATGTCAGCGCCGAGGGCTTCCATTTCTTTTGCCTTATTCAGGAAATATTCATTCGTGAACACGGGTTCCGGGTTCTTTTTGCCTTTCAGCTTGTCCATTAGGCTAAGCTTCGGGTATTTGGGGTCGATCGTGTAGCAAACGGCGCAATCCGCCATGCCACCGTATTTTTTCACGTATTTGATGGTGGATTTCACGTTGTTCACGTCGTTCAAAGCATCGAAAATACGCATGATACCTAGACCGGATTCGATGGCGTTCTTGCAGAATCCTTCGATAATCTCGTCGGTATAAGGAGCGTAACCGAACAGGTTACGACCTCTGGATAGGGCTGTCAATTTGGAAACATCACCGACAACAGCTTTGATTTTTTCCAGACGGTCCCACGGGTTCTCGTTCAAATAACGCATCACGGAGTCGGGTACAGCACCGCCCCATACTTCCATCGCGTAGAATTTAGCGTCTTTATAGAAAGGTAACACGCGGTCCACTTGATTTTGATTCATTCTGGTAGCGAATGAAGATTGTTGACCGTCTCTTAATGTCAAATCTCTGATGAGTAATTTTCGTGTCATGTTTTATAAGAATTTAATTGTTATGTGTTTATTCTATTTTTAATGCTTCAAATCTATTGAAAAGAAAGGAGTTTTCCTAATAAAATTCTCGAAAAAACGAAGAAAAACTAACAAATTTTTGGATAATTGACAAAGATGATTTTAATTTGTAACTTGAGATCGGATGTTTTATTTTAAAGCATCAAGTGAATTATAAAAAATGCGTCATGGAAAGAATTGCTGTGTTCCCGGGATCTTTTGATCCGTTTACTATCGGTCACGAGGAAATCGTGAGAAGAGGGTTGAAAATCTTTGATAAAATCATTGTTGCCGTGGGTATTAACGCTGTAAAGCGAGAGTTCTTGGATGTCGATACCCGTATCGCAATTATCGAAAAGGTATTCAAGGGTGAGGATAAGGTAAGCGTGATGAGTTATTCCGGTTTGACTGTGGATTTCTGTGAGCAACAGCATGCCGGTTTTATTATCCGGGGATTGCGTACGGCTGCCGATTTCGAGTACGAGCGGGCAGTGGGACAGATTAACAAGGCGATGGATTCCAATGTGGAGACTATGTTCTTGCTGACCTCGCCCGAGCATACTTTTATCAGTTCGACGATTGTCCGGGATGTGTTTATGAATGGTGGCGATGCGACTAAATTTCTGCCTTCTCATGTTACAACGGAGGATTTACGACAATAAGGAGACCTTTTGATTTAGATGGGTTATTATCGGATATAAGCTAAAGAGGGCGTTCGGAAACGCCCTCTTCACGTGTGAAATTGAGTAATTGAATATTAAACGAGAGTATTTATATAGTTGTCTAGAAACTAAATCCGCTCTGGAATATATTCGACTGGCTATATGGAACCAGATTGCCCGAGAAGGTTAATTCCCGTCCGTTCGTGTTGGAACTTACGGTGGCGGTAGCGTAGTTACTGCCGTAACTCATACGCACGGTTACTTGGGCAAAAAGGGCGGCTCCCATGACGTTGAACGTGTAGGTGATGTTGCCGTTTTTATCCACTCTCTGGTTGATGCTGGAAGGCCAGCCGGTCAACGTGATTCCGCCTAGCCCGTTTGGTCCGGGGTTAAACCCGTTGAATGCCAGTTGCACGGATACTTGGTTGTTGTCCATGGCCACGAAGTTCGTGTTGTTGGTAACAGGTATTGCTCCCCCGAAATTGTTGAACAGGGTGTTGGCTTGTAATACCCAACTGTTGCTTTTGAGGGCTTTTACGGCATCCTGATAAGCGATCATATTTTGTTGTTCACGTACCATTTTCCGGTGCATACGCATACATGCCCTGTGTGCTTTTCTCTTTTCCCTTGTTTCTTTTTTGGTTTGTGCCTGCATGGCAAAGTCACTGAAAAGGAATGTAGTCATTGCCAATAAAAAAATAACTTTTTTCATAGCGTCTCTTTTTTGTTTTTATTAATTAGTTTAGCTTGTTCTATGGCATATACGACAATAAGAGCGAGAGGGTTTAATTTCTCGTTGAAAAAAAGTTTAATAATTTATGGTTTCTGTGTTTTAAAGCGGAAAAATAATTTCTAAAGTTGGAAAGAGAGGAAAAAAGTCTATTTTTGTATTCTTGATGAGGGATAGGTTTCGGGGGTGATGATTTGGGGTCGTAAATCGATGGGCTGCATGGAAGAAGCGGATAAAATATTGGTGCTTTTGAAGCAGGGGGATAAACATGGGCTGGAATTACTTTTCCGGCATTTTTATCGTCCCTTGGTGATGCATGCCTTGAAATTTTTGCCGCGGCAGGAGGAGGCGGAGGACGTGGTACAGGAAGTGTTTATCAAGTTTTGGGAACGGAAGCGTTTCGATATGATCGATCATTATTTGCGCTCTTATTTGTACCAGGCTGTGCGGAATCGTTGCCTGAATATTTTGGAGTCTCGGGCGGGAATAACCATGAAGCCGGTGGAGTCGCTGCTAGAGTTTTCCGACACGGAAACCCCGGACGATGCGGAATGGAATGACCGGGTCGAGGAGATCTACCGTGAAATTGACCGCTTGCCCGACCGTACACGGGAGATTTTTACTGCTATCGTTCTGGATGACAAGCGCTATAAAGAGGTGGCGGAAGAATTGGGCGTTTCCGTTAACACGGTGAAGACGGCGCTTTCCCGGGCTTTGGCTACATTACGGTCTAATTTAAGCGAGGGGGCTTATCTTGTTGTTTTATTGTTGGTTTTAGGAGGTAATTGATTTTTTTCGTAATTTTTTATTGATTTTTGTCACCCATTTTTTTCTTTTTCCTGTCGTAGGGGCAAATTTATAGGATAACCAAAACCAATAGGATTATGAGGAAAAATAGAAAATGGTGTTTATCTTTTGTGTTTTCCGTGTTAGCCGCGGCTTGTACCGTAGATGCTTACAATGTATCCTCTTCGAAGTCGGAAGCGGAGGAAAACAAACCTTTGAGTGAAACCTGGAGCGCGAGCCCGGAAGATCATTATTGTCTGAATGTGGTGTATTACGTGCCGGCGGATATGGACACGTTGAGTTTGTGGCACAAGCGCTTGTCCGGACTTACCTTGAACACGCAAGCCTTTTTCAAGGACAATATGGCGCGTTATAAATATGACAAGACGTTCGGGTTGGTCGTGAACGACTCGAACAAGAATTATATCCAGATGTCGTATATCAAGAGCAAGCGGGAATCTGCCATGATGAAACTTGCCGATGCGCGGGAGATGGCGAATGAGGTGATGGAATATTTCACGGCGAATCCTTCGGAAAAGCGGAGCAATCATTTTTTGGTGTATATGCCCACCTATACCGGGTCGTTTATCAACACGGTGTACTTGGATCCGAGCGGGAAGGGAGTGACGGATCACGCGATTACTTTTGCCGGGTGTGATGCCGAAAAATTCGATTCCAAGTTTTTGAAGTCTGCCCGGGGACGTGCGGCTTATCTGAGGAGTTTAGGCCAAGTGATGTACGAGCAGCTGTATTCCTTCTTGATTGCCGGCAATAATGGTCTGGTGACGGATTCCCGTTTTTCTCTCGGGGGAAGAGTGGGCGACGTGGTTAGTAACATGCTTAATTATACCAGATATTATGACGTTCCGGACAAGATTACCTTGACGCCGATCGACGCCTTTTGGTTGAATGAGATACAAGTGTTTAATAAAATAAGCGACCAACACGAATATATACCCGTGGAAGACGTGGAGATTGACGACGTGAAGTTCTCGTGGCTGGATGCCGAAGAAGGTATTTTCGGGCGGGATTCCTTGCTGGTGGAGTGTACATTCCGCAGTTCGGATGATTTGATCGGGGCGGTGATGTATCTTGACCCGTGGAGAGGCTTAACTGATGTCGCGCATAAAGACCCGAACCAACGGACGGATGAGGATGCCATGGCTTATTTGAAGAATAGCAGTGAATTTGAAAAGGTGGGTGAGAATACGTATAAAGTTTCCTTTTTGTTGTTGTGGAGCGAGATGAATCCGAGGAATGTAGACTATGTTCCCGGGACGACCGATCCGACTTTGTCAAATGTAGACGATCCTTCCACTCCATACATTGAAACATGGCAAATTTGTAAAGCCGAAATCCGTTTCCGGTTTATCGGGAAGGGCGGAATGGCTTACCCGCAACCGGGCGTGTCGTTGAAAGGAGATTGGGACTCTAATTTCCGCTGGTATTTCCAAATTCGACGTTACCGTACAAATATTATTACGATAAATGTAAATGTGCCGGATATTGTAGAACGTTATACAGAATAATTTAATATAAAAAGGGATGAATAGAATTTTGTTTTTAGTAGTGTTCGCGTTTATCGGAGGAAGTTTGTACGCGAACAGCGGAAAGAGTTTGTCAGAAAGAGAGTGTAAATCGGTTGCAACGGATACGGTCAAAAAGGGAAATGTAGATTTCCAGAAGTTGTTCCAAGCGGTGGCGGCTTCGGGGCAAAAGCCGAAGTTCCGTTTGACACAGAATATTACCCCGGTGAACGTCTCTTCCACGAATAAGCAAGTGAAGGTGTTGAAGTACGTGATCAACGATTCGATTTGCATGGTATGCCTGGATGTGAGCGGTTGCAAGGGAAAGCTGAGGGGGATTGACACGACGGCTTATTTGCGGACGGGAAGCCCGGAACGGACGTATAAGATTAAATCCGTGCAGGAAGGGAAGTTGCCCGTGAACACGAAGACGGCGTTGACATGGGATGCCAAGCATGACGTGGTGACGCTGGTGTTTCCCCCGGTAAAGTTTGTTCCCGGCGAGTGGGATTGGGATCTGGTGTTGTCGACGGCAAAAGATGGCGTGAAGATGAAGACGACATTCCAGAAAAGGTAGAGTCCTGGGGAAGATAGAGTTAAAGAATTAGCATGATGAATAAAAGTATTTTTATTGTGCTGCTGTTACTATCCTGTTTCAGCGGCATGGGGCAGACTCGTGTTATCGAGAAGCCGTTGTTCACATGGCGGACGTTGGATAACGTGGAGGTCCGGAAGGTGGTGTTGGGTCCCGAGGAGACGGTGGTGACCTTGGATGCCTCGGCTTGCGGGGGACGGTTGACGAAGGTGAATAGCGGGCTTTACTTGCAAGCGGACGGACAGCATTACGCGTTGCGGGAGTGCCGGGGAATAACGTTGCCCTCGAATATTATCAGTGAGGTGAAAATGGATGCGGCTCACCCGTGTTTCGATCTGGTATTTCCCGCTTTGCCGAAATCCGTGAAGTCGGTGGATTTGATTTTTTACAAGAATCTAAAAGGGGGATCTTATGAAATTCTGGATATCCAGTTGGAAAAGAAGCGAGCCGACGTGTTGAAACGGGTGCCTGCAGATTTGAAAAAGTATAAATTTGACCATACCCGCTCGTGGGAGAAGCCGGTGTACCGCTCCGGGCGAACCCGGTTGGAAGTGCATTTACTGGGTTACAAGCCGGAGATGGGCGAGTTGTTGAAGATTTCGTGGGACGGGTTGATGCCGGGCATGGAGGAGATACTGGTGGGCGAGGACGGTTCGGTGGTGTTGGAGGTGAACCAGTATATGACCACCTTGTTCCAGGTGCATTGCGGTGTCCGGAATATCGGCGTGGTGGTGGATCCGGGGGAGAATGCCGAGTTGTATATCGACTTGCGGGAAGCTAATTTGCGGTACAGCACTTATTTCCGGGACGGGAAGCGTCGCGCCGCGGGGTATTTCCGGGGTAATCGGATGGATTTGAATCAACGGTTGTTGGCTCGCCTGGATTTAAAGGCGGATACCGGTGATTTGTCCTGGGATAAGGATGTCACGGTGGATTTCGATAAGTATATTGATCTTTGTTTGAAGGCGTACCGGGAGGCTCAGGAGGCATTGGCGAGTGATCGTTCCTTGAGCGAGGAGTACCGCTATTATGCCGGCTTGGAGCTCCAATTGGCTTGCGTGAATCGAATTCAACGTGTTCGGGCGTGCATGGTGAACGTGTATGGATGGGGAATGGGTGATGAGCGTTTGCCACGGGTCACGTCGGGGTGTTTCGAGCGGTTAGGGGGGATTGATTTGAATAATTATGATTTGATGTTGGCGGATTGGCCGGGAAAAGACAATTTTTTCCGGTTGTTCAAGTCGGAAGAGGACGTGAAAGATGTTTTTGGAACGGGGTATATATTAGATGCTTACAAGGCATTGGCGTGCCAGAACCGTATCGCTCTCCGTTTGCCGTTGCGGGAACAGGAGATGACCGTGGCGCGTACGATGTCCAATCCGGATGTGGTGAAGGCATTTGAGACGGCATACGCGGAGGGGCCTGCCTTGTGGAAGAAGCATATTTCCAAACCGGGTTACCGGATATGCACGTTGCCCAAAGATATACCGGGCGAGCGGGTGTTCGAGGAAATTTTGAAGAATTACCGGGGGCGGGTGGTGTTTATCGATTGCTGGGGTACGGCTTGTGTGCCTTGTATCAAGGCCATGAAGATGATGCATCCCGTGGAGGAGGAGTTCAAGGACCGTGTGGCTTTCGTGTTTTTGACGAATGAGGCTTCGCCGGAGGAGTTGTGGCAACAGATGATTCCCAATATCGGGGGCGATCATTACCGGTTGCCGAAAAAGCAGGATCGAGCATTGGTGAAGCAATTTAATATTCAGGGAAATCCTTATTATATTTTGGTGGGGAAAGACGGGAAGGTACGGTACGAGTCGTTGGGATTCATGGGATGCGAGACGTTGCGGAAGGTGTTGCGGGAGGCGGTGGAGGATTTATGATTTAAGATTTATAATTTAAGATTTAGGATATGAAAAAGTTTGTATTGTTTGTATTTGCGGTGATGTTGGTCGCTGGGGTGAAGGGACAGGAGAAGTTGGAGTGGTATTTTGAAAAGGGAATGGTGAAGTCGTTTCTCGGGAAAAAGGCTCCTAAATTGGTCGTGGAGGAGTGGGTGTCAGCCAAGGCGGATACGGCAGGGAAGTTTATCGTGTTGGAATTGTGGAAGATCAATTGCAATCCCTGTGTGAAGAATATGCCTCATATGAATGAATTGAGCAAGAAATTCAAGCAGGAGGTGGCTTTTATCGCTTTGGGGTCCGACCCCGCGGAGAAGGTGAGGACGACGGATCGAGTGAAGATCGAGTTTTTCAATGCCGTGGACACGAAAAAGACGACCATGCAGGCATTGGGGTTGAAATTCGTGCCTTACACGCTGGTGATTGACCCGAAAGGAATCGTGCGTTGGGAAGGAAGTCCGGCTAATTTGACGGAAGAGGTATTGAAAGAAATTATTAAAAAATACAAGAAGTGATGAGAAGGATTGTTTTGCTATTATTTGCCTTGATCCTGGGTGTGTCTGTTTCCGCGCAGAAGAAAAAGGATAATAAAGATCAAGTGTACAAGTACGTGAAGTCTTACTTGAATCAGCCGGCGCCGCCGTTGGTGGTGCGGGAGTGGTCGACGGAAGTTCCGGATACCACGGGGAAGTTTATCCTGTTCGAGGTGTTTGGGACACATTGTCCGCCTTGTTGGAAAGCGGTGCCGAGGCTGAACGGGTTTCACGCGAAGTATAAAGACCGGATGGTGATTATCGGGGTGAATCGAAGTAACGCTCGTTTGCCCCAGGAACCGCATGCCGATTATTATAAAGGGGTGGATAAGGAAGGGACGACGTATAATGCTTTGCAATTGAAGTTTGTTCCCTGGGCGTTGTTGGTCGATCCGAGCGGTATCGTCCGCTGGGAGGGGAGCCCCAATGATCTGACGGATGAGATTATCACCAAGATATTGAAGAAGTATAAAAAGAAGAAAAGCAGAAAGTAGTGTTCACCGGAACGCGGATTGTAAATTTTGTATGTGATGAATAGATATTTATTATGGATAATCCCTTGTCTGTTCGCCCTTTCGGGAATGGGACAGAAGGTCAACTACAAGTTGGCGGAACGGTTCACGGAGCAGAGTTTGAAAGCGCTGGTCGGCACATTGCAAGTATCGCCTACTTTCATCAATCATGGAGATAAGTTCTGGTATCGTTACACGACGACGGAGGGATGCCGTTATTATATTGTCGATCCCCGCAAGAAGTCGCACCGGGAAATGTTCGATCGGGAATACATGGCGGGAGAGATTAGTAAAGCAACGGGGGACGTGTTAAATCCGAAGGATTTGAAATTGTTTTTTAAGTTTTTCGAGGGTAATGACGATGTTTGTTTCATCGAGTGGGGGAATAAGGCTTTTAAGTATGATCTGAAGAGCCGGAAGGTGGTTTGCCTGGATTCGATGCCCAAGGAACCACGGAAGGTATCAGCGTCCATGCCGAAGAAAAAAACGTACGTGGGGACGTATTCCCCGGACAGCACGTACGTGGTGTACGTGAAGGAACATGACCTTTATTTGCTTTCCGTGGCGGACTCGGTGGAGACCCGCTTGACGACGGACGGGGCGAAGGAGTGTTCGTTTGCGGTGCATGACAAGGGGAAAAATCCTGCCAAGGGGAATGTCACCTGGTTTGCCGGAGGAAAAAGTTTTATCGCGGAACGCACGGATTACCGGAATTACAAGCCGCAGAAGTTCGCCGTGGTGAACAGTTTGGGGAAGCGTCCCACGTTGAATGAATACGAGTTTGCCGTTCCGGGGGATGATTTCGGGAGCCAGCCGGAGGTGTTTTTCTTCCGCGTGGACGAGAAGAAACCGGTGAAGGTTGCCACGGAGAAGTGGAATAGCCAGAAATACCAGCTTTATCTGCCGGTCAAGTACGCGACCGTGACGAAGCACGTGTTCTTCACCCGGAAAAAGCGCACTTGCGAGGAGATGGAATTTTGTAAAATCGATCCGGAGACGGGCGAGGTGAAGGTGCTCATTCATGAGGTGAGCCGGCCTTATTTGAGTGATGACTATTTCCATGTTTCATTTTTGCGTGAAGGGAATGATATTATCTGGTGGTCGGACCGTACCGGTTACGGGCATCTGTATCACTATGACAGTGACGGGCGTTTGTTGAACGCGATCACCGCGGGCAATTGGACAACGAGCCGGGTGTTGAAGACCGACACGGTGCGCCGGGAGGTTTATTTCGAGGCTTACGGGCAGGTAGAAGGAGGCAATCCTTATTGTGCCCGGGTGAATAAGGCTTCGATCGACAAGGAGAAAGTGGTGATGTTGACCCCGGAAGAGGGTATGCACGAGGTCTATTTCTCGGAGTCGTTTCGTTATTTGGTGGACAATTATTCCCGTCCGGATTTGGAGCCGCGCAGCGTGGTGAGAGATAATAACGGGAAATTGATATGCGAGTTGGCTTCTCCCGATTTGTCCCGTTTGTACGCGACGGGGTGGAAGATGCCGGAACCGATCAAGGTGAAGGCCGCTGACGGGGTGACCGATTTGTACGGTTACATGTGGAAGCCGGTGGATTTCGATTCGACGAAGAGCTACCCGATTATTTCGTACGTGTATCCCGGTCCACAGGCCGATGCTGTGCCGAGGAGGTTTAATCTTACCGGGTATTTCAATATGCCGTTGGCTCAAGTGGGATTCGTGGTGGTAACGTTCGGCCACCGGGGCGGAGTGCCTTTCCGGGAAAGATGGTATCACACGTTCGGGTACGGCAATTTGCGGGATTACGCTTTGGCAGACGATAAATACGGCATCGAGCAATTGGCAGACACGTATTCCTTTATAGACCGTGACCGGGTGGGAATATTCGGGCATTCCGGGGGAGGATTCATGTCGGCGGCGGCTATCTTGACTTACCCTGATTTCTATAAGGTGGCGGTGTCGGCTTCCGGGAATCATGATAACACGATCTACAACAAATGGTGGGGCGAGACGTTCCACGGGATCAAGGAGGTGGCCGCGAAAGAGACCAAGCGGGAAAAGAATATGAAAACCGGTAAGGATTCGAGCACGGTGACCGAGAAGATGAAGTTTGAATTCAAGGTGCCCACGACCATCGAGTTGGCGAAGAACCTGAAAGGGCATTTGATGCTGGTGACTGGCGATGTAGACCGGAACGTGCACCCGGCACACACGCTTCGCCTGGCGAATGCTTTGTTGTTGGCGGGAAAGAATTTCGATCTGGTGATTTTGCCGGGGCAGGAACATGCTTACAATGGCACCCATTTGGATTTCTTCGAGCGGAAGATGTGGTTCCATTTTGCCAAATACCTGTTAGGGGATTATTCGTGCGAGGAGTTTATCGAGTTGGATGATTATTTAAGAAAGTAAGATATAGTATAGTATGGATACGAGAATATTTATATCGTGTGTTAGTTTCATTTTTGCGGCTTATGCCGCTTCTGCCCAGCCGAAAGGCGGGCAGAAGCCCAAAGTCTTGCCGGCGCAATACTGGCAGATGGGATCCATGGATACCGAGAAGGTATTCGGGGCGGAGATTTGGAAAGCGTATGATTATTTGAAAAAATACGAGCCGAAGGCAAAGACGGTCGTCGCGATTATCGACGGGGGTGCGGAATTGGACCATGAAGATTTGAAAGATGTGCTGTGGGTGAACCGGGACGAAATTCCGGGAAACGGGATTGACGATGACGGGAACGGGTACGTGGATGACGTGCACGGGTGGAATTTCGCGGGACGGAAGGATGGCACCCAGCTGGAAACCGGAAGTCTGGAGGCGGACCGGGAATACCTTGTCCTGTCAGAAAAATTCGAGGGAAAGGATATTGCCCGTTTGTCGAAGAAAGAGCGTCGGGAATATCGTTATTTCAAAGAGGAGGTAGAACCGATTGCATCTATCGGTCAGGCAAAACGAAACATCGTCGGGGCAAAGGCAGCCGAGCGGTACGCGGAGCAATTTGAAAAGGAATTGCGGGCGACAGACCCGGATCGGAAAGCCTTTTCCGGTAAGGATTTAGCCTCGATCATGAAGGAAGATGAACCGGATGCCGACCGGGTTGCGGCTTACGAGTTTTTTCTCCGGAAATTGCGAAGCAATCCGCTGATGTCCTGGACGAAATTGTATGCCCAACGGGGCGGTTTCGTGCAGGAAGCCGAAAAGGAGTACCGGAAACGGATCGAAGTGACGAAGATTTCCGAGCAGGAGCGCGCGGCTTTGGGTGACCGTCTTCACGATGGTGCCGACCGGAAATACGGGAACAACCGTCTTGACGGGAAAAAGAGTTCGTTGCACGGGATGCACGTGGGAGGCATCGTGGGGGCAGCCCGGAATAACGGTGTCGGCATGGACGGCGTCGCCGACGTGGAGCTGATGTTTATCCGCCTGCACGAGGGAGATGGCGATGAGCGGGATAAGGATGTGGCGGCGGCTATTTATTACGCGGCGGACAACGGCGCCCGGGTGATCAACATGAGTTTCGGGAAACGTACTTCACCCGGCCGGGAGATGGTGGAGAAAGCGTTGCGCTATGCCGAGAAGAAAGGCATTTTATTGGTACACGCGGCAGGAAATGACGGGGCGTCGATCGAGAAACATCATTTATACCCGTCGAAACACGCAACCGGGAAAAAGGATTTGAAGCATTGGATTGCCGTGGGTTCTATCGGGATGTCGGGACAGCCGGCAAGATCGTCCAATTACGGGAAACGGGAAGTCGATCTTTTCGCTCCCGGGGATGGCGTTTATTCCACCGTACCGGGCAATAAATACAAGAATTTACGGGGAACGAGCATGGCGGCTCCGGTGGTGACGGGCGTGGCAGCCCTGATTTGGAATTATTTTCCGGAATTGAGCGCCCGGGAAGTGAAACAGGCGATACTGGAAGGAGTGACTTCCCGGAAAGGGGAGATGGTGACCCGGCCGGGATTGAGCGGTACGCTGGAGCAAGTTGATTTCGGGGAGTTGTGTGCCACGGGGGGCGTGTTGAATGCCTTGGGAGCCGTGAAGATCGCGGAAGAGATGCATGTAAAAAAGTCAAAATAGACGGCAGATGAAGCGGACATTATTAATTATCGGAATAGTTGTTCTTGCCGCTGTCACGGTTGCCGTGTTCCGGATTTGTACCCGGGAGAAAGGGGCGGTGGTGGAGGATGTTACTCCTCTGCTGGGTATTTACGAGGGGGAAGCGACGATCGTTTTGCCCGATCATTTGAAGAAAATGGCGGCAAATATGACGGCGAACGGGCAGAAACTTTTGCCGGACGGACCGATTCCTTGTAAAGTGGAAGTGAAGTTGAACGGGAAAAAGGAGGTGTGCATGGAACTGGTGGATTTTAAGATGCCCGTGGAGGGGATTACTCTGGAACCGTCTGTCTGTACGGTGACTCAGGCTGAATCGATTTACCGTTTGGAGGGGAAGGGGAGCGTGAATTATAACACGCAAACCTTGAATTATTCCCACCAGGGAAAGATTCAAAACCGGGAAATGGAGGTTTTGTTGACTTTGGTGGTTGTCCCGATGGTGGCGGAACCGAAAGTCGTTTTTAAAGGGAAAAAAGTATAATGTTTTATTTTAACCGATACATACTTATGAGAGAAAATTGTACCTATTTTTTACACGGGAAAAGTTCGGCATCTGCTCGATGGAGCGGGATGGTGAAACTGATCGTGGCGTTTGTGATGCTTTCCGTCGGGACGCTGGCCCACGGTTCGACCGGAGCGGGGTATTCCGCCCTGAAATTTGACGGGCAGGCATTGCCGCAAGCGAAATTGAAAGTATTGACGGGCGTGGTACTCGGGCAAGACCGGGATACTTTGCCGGGGGTGAATGTGGTTATCAAAGGGAGCACGCGGGGCGTGGTCACGGATGCCCATGGGAAATTTGTACTTCCGTTGCCGGAGAAGACGGACGGAATAATTATTTGTTTCTCTTTTATCGGAAAAAAGCCAAAAGAGATTAAATTTACCGGGCAAACCGATCTGCAAGTAATCATGGAAGATGAAACCCAGGAAATAGAAGAGGTGGTGATCACCGGATACCAGAAAATCGAGAAACGGCACTTGACGAGTTCCGTGACTTCATTGAAGATGGACGACATCATGATGCCGGGGATTACTACGGTAGACAAGATGCTGGAGGGGCATGTGCCGGGCATGATCTTTATGCAGAATTCCGGGCAGGTGGGTGCCGCCCCGCGATTGAGAATCCGGGGTACTTCCACGATACTGGGGACACAGGAGCCGTTGTGGGTTTTGGACGGTATTCCATTGACCGATCCCGTGAACGTGAGTCCGGAACAGATCAATGACTTGGATTTCGTGAATCTGTTGGGTAACGCGATTGCCGGGTTGAACCCGAATGATATCGAGCAGATCGACGTGTTGAAGGATGCTTCCGCCACGGCATTGTACGGAACGCGGGCGGCAAACGGGGTGATCGTGATCACCACGAAACAGGGAAAACCCGGTCCCCCGACCGTGTCTTACGGTTTTACGGGAACTTACACGAGACGTTCCCGTTATTCGGACCGGAATGTAAACGTGATGAATGCCTTGGAGCGTATCGATTATTCCCGCGAGGCGATAGAAAAAGGATTGAGTTATTCGAACATCAGTTCGTGGGTGGGGTACGAGGCAGCTTTGATGGATTATTATAGTGGTAAGCTTACTCACGATGAATTCGTGGAGAAGGTTAGTTTTTACGAGAGTAATAACACGGATTGGTTCGATATTATTTGCCGGGATGCGTTCTCTCACAATCACAGTTTGTCGATTTCCGGAGGATCCGCCAATATGAAGTATTACGCCTCCTTGGGATACAGCCGGGAGAACGGGGTATTGAAAAAGGAACAAGGAGACCGTTATACCGCGATGATGAGGTTGAATTTGAATTACGATAAATTTTCCATGTCATTCGGTTTGTCCGGGAATGTGCAGGAAAAGCACTATACCCCCAACGAGGTGGGGTTGATGGGCTATGCTTACAATACCAGTCGCGGTGTACCTGCGTACAACGAGGACGGGTCGATGTGGTATTATCCGAAACGGTTAGAGGGAAGAAATTTTGATGTGAATTATAATATTTTGCAAGAACGGGACAATACGTCACAGGAAATGAATTCCAGCGGATTGTCTTTGACGACACAGTTAGGATATAAGATTTTCCCGAATCTGAAGGCTGAAGCCACATTCTCGTACACGATCAACAATTCGGACCAGGAAACCTATTTCGGGGAGAAATCGGCATACGCGGCTGCTTTGGCGGGTAAGGTATATAACGGAACCCAGTTTAAGGAAGTGTTGATGCCTTTCGGTGCCGAATTGCGGAAAGAGAACACGAAGAACACGAACTATATGTTGCGGGGACAGTTGAATTACTCGAAATTCTTGGATGAAGCACAAAATCATATGATCACGGCTTCCGTGGGAGGAGAGCTTTCCTCCACGAAATACACGGGAATCAAGCAAACGCACCGGGGATACTTGAAAGAGCGAGGCCTGTTGATTTCCACGTTTGATTCCGGTAGTTATCCGGATTTTGAAAAATGGCTGGTTTCCACGCAGGATGCCCGCGGAATACTGAAAGACCAGTTGACGAACTCGGTGTCGGGGTATGCCACGGTGTCTTATTCCTACCAGAACAAGTATATCCTGAATGCCAATATGCGTATCGATGCTTCCAATAAGTTCGGTAGCCGGGCGAACGATAAATTGTTGCCCGTGTGGTCGGTTTCCGCCCGTTGGAACATGAAGGAGGATCTGTTGCCGAACTGGGGATGGGTGAATGATCTCTCCTGGCGGGCTTCGTTCGGGTACCAGGGAAATATGTTGGATTCGGAGAGCCCGGAACTGATCATCAAGAAGGGCGATCTACATACTCAGATGGATAATTACCGGTCAACGATTTATAAATTCCCCAACCCGAATTTGTCGTGGGAAAAGACAGCCAGTTTAAACACGACCGTAGATTTTGCCTTCTTTAAAAACCGGGTGAAAGGTAGTTTCTCCTATTTCTATAAAAAGACCCAAAATGCTTTCCTCTCGAAAAAGATATCCGTGATCAACGGTGTACGCCAGTACACGGTGAACCAGGGAACGGTGGAAAATACCGGGGTGGAATTTGCTTTCCAGGTGTACCCGATTCCCCCGGGGTTGGGAGCTGCCGGCGGCGGGAAACGGGGTTTTACGTGGCGTATCGACCCGCAGTTGGGGCAGGTGTTGAACAAGTTGATCAACAAGGTGACGGAGAACAAGAAAGGGGATCGGACTTTGCATGATGATTACACGTATGAAGATTACCTGAACGGAAACGCACAGGTGTCGGGAAGACCGTTGAATTCGTTCTTCTCGTATGAATTTACCGGCTTGGACCCGCGGAACGGGGCGCCTACTTTTGCCCGGATCGGGGAGGAAAATTGGGAGCAATATGCCGAAATGACGAATGACGAAGTGTGCCTGACGGTGATGGATTATTCCGGGTGCCGGGTGCCTTATTTGCAAGGTAGTATTTCCAACACATTCGGTTACCGTCAGTTTACCTTGAGTTTCAGTTTGGCTTACAGCATCGGTTCCAAGATACGTTTGATGAAGCTGTATGACAACACGAGTTCCAACGTAAGCGCCCCGCAACCGGTGCAGAACTTGCGCCGCGAGTTAGTGGACCGTTGGAAAAAGCCGGGAGACGAGAAAAGGACCAATATCCCGGGCATTTTGTCCTCGGCGGATTACGCGGAAACCGTGGACAAGCCTTGGTGGAAAAATGAAAACTCTTATAAATTCGGGGAGAATATCTGGCAAATGTATAATAATGCCGATATTCGGGTCGTGAGCGGTAATTATTTGAAATTGCAGAGTCTTAATTTTCGGTACAATCTTCCGGAGGAGTTGTGCAAGAGAATGCGGGTGAGCGCCATGTATCTTTCGTTCTCGACTTCCAACCTTTTTACCTGGAGTTCCAAGAAGTTGAAAGGACAGGATCCGACCTCCCAATCGGGATCCGCATCGTCGATATCGGTTCCGGTGCTTCCGAGTTACACGTTAAACCTGAATGTATCATTTTAAATAGGGAATTATGAAAAGATATACGATTTATATATGGTGTTTTTGGTTCCTGTTGAGCGGGTGCGGGGATTTTTTGGAGGAGCAGTCACAAGATTTGACTTATGCCGTGAATTGCGCGGATTTGGAGGAGTTGTTGGTCGGGAACGCTTACGCATACGGTTTGCCGGCGTCGAAAACTTTGACGTCTGCTGCCTTGAAGAGTACGGATCCGAAGACCGGCGGATATTATTTCCCGGGTCTTCACGTGATGGACGATGACGTGACTGCCAACGTGTTCGGGCAGGAACAGAAGGTGTCCACCCAACCCTATTCGCTTTTGGGGGCGTTTTACCGGTGGGATGAGAACACGAACCACGACGGCAGTTCGGAGTATGACGACCCGAACTGGATCCGGTTGTACACGCATATCGGGGTGACGAATGCCGTGTTGTCAAAGGTGGATGAGTTCACGGAGGAGCCGGAGGCAGACCGGAACCGGGTAAAAGGTCAGGCCCTCTTTTTGCGGGCGTATTACTACTATTTTCTGGTGAATCTGTACGCGAAACCTTATTCAGCCATCACGGCGGACACGGACTTGGGAGTTCCCTTGAAGACGTTTGCTTACGTGGATGACCGTTACTGGGGGCGTGCTTCGGTGGACAGCGTGTATCACCAGATCGTGCGGGATTTGCAAGGAGCGGTGGCTTGTTTGGAGGGCATGGAGATGAAAAATCGTTTTTGGGCGAATGAAGATGCCGCCCGTTTGCTGCTGGGACGGGTGTACTGCTACATGGGCAAGTGGGAGCTGGTGCCTGAATTGTACGAGAAGTTGTTTAGAAAATATGCATTGGCAGACATTGTTGCCGATAATAAAGCTCCTTATATTTCGGTTACGAGCCCGGAATTGATATTCACCATGGGGCAGGATTGCCGGGAAGCTATTTTTAAAGGTCCGTCGAATTCGACCGGTACTTCCGCTTTCGGCATTTCGAGCGAACTGGAGCAATTGTACAAGACCGGGGATGCTCGATTGATGGTGCGTTGCTCGACGGAACTGGAATCGGGCCGGATTTACCCGAAGAGGATGGACCCGTACGCGTCGGATATGTTCACGTTGCGTATCTCGGAGGCGTATCTGAACCAGGCGGAGGCGCTTGCCATGACGGGGGATGAAGCCGGAGCGCGGGCGTTGATCCAACAGTTGAGAGAAAAACGGATCGCGGCAGGAAACGTGGGTACCGTGACGGAGAGCGGGGAACAATTGATCCAATTTATCCGGGAAGAGCGGAGGAGGGAACTTTGCTTCGAGGGGCACCGCTGGTTCGATTTGAGAAGATATGCCGTTTGCCCGAATTACCCGGAGAGCAAGGAAATACGCCATATATCCTACGTGCACACGAGCGGGTCGAAATATCAACCGGGAATGAACGAGGGGTATTATTTGCTGGACGCTTACCCTGCCAAAAACTGGGTGTTGCCTATTCCTGCCTTTGATGTCGAGGAGAATCAGGGCCGATTGGAACAGAATGAACGAAATAAAAGTATCCTTTACTAAAACGAACGCTTATGAAAACAAGAATATTAGTGATTAGCCTGTTGTGCCTGCTGGGGTTAGCGGGATGCGAGGAGGACGATGCTTTGGCGCCTTCTTACAAGGACCGGAACTGGTTGACGGTAGAAGACGATCCGAATGACCCGTTGACGCATTTGCGGTACCGGGTTTACACGGAGCAGGGGGTGAATATTTTGTATAATGACACCTTGGGAAGCGAGGAACGGTATGACTCGCAGGGAAATTTGTACATGTATTATGAGGTGTGGCGGCCGGGATATGCCGTATCCAGTAACAGCAAACCGAAATACGTTTTGCCAGACGACCGGGCGGATGTGCTGGCTATGGCAGAGATGATGGATAAGTATTTGTTTGATTATTTGCGCAAGGATAAACGTCCGCTGGTCTATTTGTTGGCGGATACCCTGTGGCAAAGTTCTTTTAACACGACAACTCCCCCGGAACGGTATATGAAATTCCTGACCACGGTTTGTATCGGGAGAATCGAGGAAGCCCGGCAGATGAGCGATAGCGCACAGAAGAGTTTTATGGCGGAGTTGGCCGGTTTGGAATACGTGGACGACGTGAAAGGGTGTGAATTGAATGAGAAGTTGTATGCCGAGTTTGATTCGGTCAGGTATAGGGTGCAATTGTCGAATGACTATAGTCCGGTTAATTGGTTGAGGGGTATCTTGAGCAAAGGGACGAGTACGGTCAAAAAAGTGCCGGAGCCGGAGCTGTTCGGATTCCTGTTCTATTCTTACCGGGCCGTAAATCGGATATATGCCCCCTCGGAGCAACAGGAGAGGGCAAGTTATATCGGGTTGATATTGAGTTGCACGGATGCGGAGATCCGGGAGAGGTACAAAAAGTATCCTGCCGTAATCGCGAAGTATGAGGTGATGCGGGAGATGATGGTGAATGCGGGTATATTGGAGAAATGATGAAGAGGATAAATCGGTTAAGGCATCCTTTGGCGGGATGCCTTAGCAAAACCCTTGGCCTTTTTTTCGGGATTTTGGTCAGCGGCGTGCCCGGACGGGTGGCCGCACAGGAGCGGATCACGATAGAACAGTGCCAGCAATGGGCCCTGGAGAATTACCCTGCCATCCGGCAGCACGGGTTGTTGGAGCGGGCGCGGGAATACACGTTGTCGAATATTTCGCGGGCGTATATGCCGGAGTTCAGCCTGACGGGGGTGGCATCGTGGCAGTCGGAGAAGACGGAACTGAAGTTGAAATTGCCGGAGAAGGTGAATATCGCGGTGGATTTGAATCAAGTGGCTTCTGATAATAATACGACGTTGCCCGGTAATGTGACGACGTTGCCGACCGTGAATGTGCCGGTGTCGATCCCGAATATGACGATTCCCGTGAGTGACCAGGACCGTTACAGCGTGTCGCTGTCGTTGAAGCAGGCGTTATGGGCGGGAGGAAGAGTGAAAGCCGGCAAAGAGATGGCAACGGCGGAAATTGAGATGATGCATGCCGGGCTGGACGCACAATTGTACGAGATCAAAGATAAGGTGAAACAATTGTATTTCGGGTTGCTGACGATAGACGGGCGGGAAAAGCAATTGAACCGGGCGGACGAGATCCTGGACAGTTTGCGGAGGCGTGCCGAGATCGCGTTGAAAGAGGGTATCATTTATGAAACGGATTTGGACGTGATTGACGTGGAGCGCATTAAATACAGGCAGTTGCGGATGGAGTTGAATGCCAAGCGAGAGGCTTGCCTGGGTGTGTTGTCGAGTTTGATCCATCGCCCCCTGACGAAAGAGACCTTGCTGGAGATGCCTAGGGGAATGGCTTCTTTGAGAAAGGAGGAGATCAAGCGTCCGGAACTGGAGTATATGGACCGGAAGATCAAACGCCTGGATGCCGACCTGAAAATGGTGAATGCCGAGAATATGCCGAAGCTGGGGCTGTTCGCCCTGGGAGGATACGGGAAATCGGGATTGAACACGTTCGACAGTGATTTTAAACCTTATTTTGTCGGCGGTGTATTGCTGAGTTGGAATTTCGGAAAGTTGAACACGTTGAGGAATGACCGGAGGCTGGTGAAAGTGCAGCAGGAAAGCGTGGAGATCATGAAGGAGAGTTTCGTGTTTAACACGCGGATGGAGGTGTTGATGCAGGACGCGGAGATCCGGAAGTTGCAGGAGATGGTGAAGAGTGACGAGGAAACCGTGCGTTTGCGGGAAAATATCCGGAAAGCGTCCGAGGTGAAGTACGAGAACGGGGTGTACACAATATCGGAATTAATCATGGATGTGAATCAGGCATTGATCGCGCAACAAGAGAAAGTGCTGCGGGAAGTGGAGCTGGAGATGATGGTGTATTCCAAGAGGGTTACGATGGGGGATTTATGATTTATGATTGACGATTGACGATTGACGATTGACGATTTACGATTGACGATTTATGATTGACGATTGACGATTTATGATTGACGATTGACGATTTATGATTGATGATTTACGAATTTAGAGCTAAATATTTGGGGAGATGAAGAATAAGATTTTGAGTATAGTGGTTTTGGTTGTTCTGGGAGTTGGTTGCAAGGATCAGGCGGAAGAACGGGATGGTTCGGGAATGTTCGAGGCGAGGGAGATCATCGTGTCGTCGGAGATTAGCGGAAGGCTTGAACGGCTGGATGTCATGGAGGGGGATTACATCGAGGCGGGCAAGGTGGTCGGGCTGGTTGACACGATGCAGTTGCATTGGTTGAAGGTGCAGGCGCAACAGGCGGTGAAGGCCGTGGACGAGCGGATACCGGATTTGAATAAAGTGCTGGAAGTGTACCGGTTGAAGTTGGCGAAAGGGGAGAGAGAGCTGAAGCGGGTGGAGCGTCTGCTGCAAGGAAAGGCGGCGACGCAAAAACAGTACGATGACGTGAAGGCGATGGTG
The DNA here is from genome assembly GCF_000379665.1 of Butyricimonas synergistica DSM 23225. Taxonomy (GTDB): domain Bacteria; phylum Bacteroidota; class Bacteroidia; order Bacteroidales; family Marinifilaceae; genus Butyricimonas; species Butyricimonas synergistica. Next base: position 151,662 of record NZ_KB903359.1, read on the forward strand.
GATGAGGGACGTTCGATGTTGAAGGGACAGACCCATCAGGCGGAAGTCATGATCGCCGGAGCCCAAGCGGAAAGTGAGGCGATCGCCTTGAAAATCGATCAGGTGAATGACCAGATCCGGCGTTGCCTGGTGGTGAATCCGATAGACGGCACGGTGCTTGCCAAATATTCGCAGGAGAAGGAACTGGTGGCCCCGGTGAAGGCGTTGTATAAAATAGGGGATCTGAAGAACATGCACCTTCAGGTTTATTTGGAAGGAAAACGCATGGTAGGTTTGAGAGTGGGTGATCCGGTACGGGTGTTTGCCAAATTGGGTGGCGGCCAGGAACGGGAGTACCGGGGAAAGATCGCCTGGATCGCCTCGGAAGCGGAGTTTGTACCGAAAACCGTACAGACGGAAGATGACCGGGATAATCTGGTGTATGCCGTGAGGGTACACGTGGAGAATGACGGTTTCCTTCGGATAGGCATGTATGCTGACGTGAAGTTTAATACGTTATAAACGGTGTATGATTGTAGCGGAGAATATCGGGATGGTTTACCGGCAGATGCTGAAAGAGGTCGTTGCCTTGAAAAATGTTTCCCTGGAGGTGAAAAAAGGGGAAGTGTTCGGTCTGATCGGTCCCGACGGCGCGGGAAAAAGTTCGTTGTTCCGGATATTGACGACCTTGTTGTTGCCCACCGCGGGTCGGGCTTTCGTGGGGGGGCATGACGTGGTGGACCAATTCCGGGAAGTGCGGAATATCGTGGGGTATATGCCGGGAAAGTTTTCTCTGTACCAGGATTTGTCGGTGGAAGAGAACCTGCGCTTTTTTGCCCGGGTATTTGATACCACGGTGCAGGCGAATTACGGGCAGATTAAAGATATATACGAGCAATTGGCCCCCTTCAAGAACCGGCGGGCGGGCGCCTTGTCGGGCGGGATGAAACAGAAACTGGGGTTGTGTTGCGCGTTGATCCACAAGCCGGAGGTGTTGTTCCTCGATGAACCGACCACGGGGGTCGACCCGATTTCGAGGCAGGAGTTTTGGGATGTGCTGAAGCGCCTGAGCGGGGACGGGATTTCGGTGTTCGTGTCGACACCTTACATGGATGAAGCCCGTTTGTGTGACCGGATCGGGTTGATATTCAAAGGGGAGATCCTTGCCGTGGATGAACCGGACAAGCTGGTGAAAAGGCATGACCAGAAACTGGTGGCTTTCCGGGGACGGAATATGTACACGTTGTTGCAGGATATCCGGCAAGAGGCGGCGGTGTATTCCTGTTTCACGTTTGGCGATGCGTTGCACGTGACATTTCACGATCGGGAATATGTTGTCGACGAGTTGGTCCGGCGTTTGGAGGAGCGGGGGCATGAAGGCGTGGAATGGTGGCCGATAGAGGCGGGCATAGAGGATTATTTTATGAAACTAACTAATGACAGGTGTGATGGAAAAGGTGATTGAGGTGGAACGCCTGGCGAAAAAGTTCGGAAGCTTTACGGCTGTTGACCACATCTCGTTCGAGGTGTACCGGGGGGAGATCTTCGGATTCCTCGGGGCAAACGGGGCGGGGAAGACGACGGCGATGAGGATGTTGTGCGGGTTGAGCAAACCGAGTTTCGGGACGGGACGCGTCGTGGGTTTTGATATTAGCCGGGAAACGGAAAAAATAAAGAGCCGGATCGGATACATGAGCCAGAAATTCTCGTTGTACGAGACCCTGACGGTGAGGGAAAATATACGTCTTTACGGGGGAATCTACGGCATGAGCCGCGCGGATATCCGGAAGAAAATGGATTTGGTTTTAAGTGATCTCGGGTTGTCGGAAGAACGGAATACGCTGGTGCGTTTGTTGCCGCAAGGGGTGAAACAGCGTCTGGCGTTTTCCGTGGCGACTTTTCACGAGCCGCAGATTGTTTTCCTGGATGAACCGACCGGCGGAGTGGATCCTGCCGTGCGGAGGATGTTCTGGGAATTGATCTACCAGGCGGCGGCGAACGGGATCACCGTGTTCGTGACGACTCATTACATGGACGAGGCGGAGTATTGCGACCGGGTGTCGATCATGGTAGACGGGCGAATCGAGGCGTTGGACACGCCGTCTGCATTGAAACAGCGATATGGGGTTCCGGGCATGCAGGAGGTGTTTTACCTGTTAGCCCGGAAGGCACAAAGAAAAGACGGATAGTATGAAGATAAAGACATTTATAGATCAGTTTTTTGCTTTCACGCAGAAAGAGTTTTTCCATATATTACGCGACCGGAAGACGTTGCTGGTGTTGATCGTGTTGCCCATCACGCAGTTGTTGATCTTCGGGTTCGCGCTGAACAGCAATTTGACGGAGATGCCCACGGCTGTACTGGATTTGTCGAATGACCCGTTGAGCCGGCAAGTGGTGGCGGAACTGGATGCCAGTACCACGTTTCACGTGATCGGGCGGGTGAATTCGATGGAAGAGGTGGACGAATTGTTCAAGGCGGGCAAATTGTCGCAGGCATTCGTGTTTATGCCGGGGTTCGAGAAAAGTATCAAGCAGACCGGGACGGGAAATATGCAGGTGATCATGGATGCCAGCCTGGGGATCAATTCTTCAACCTTGGAATCGCATATATTAGTGATTCTACTGAAGTTCCAACAGCGGATGAATGCCGACCGGGAGATCCCGATACAGATCATCCCGGAAGTGAAGATGCGGTATAACCCGGAGTTGAGCAGCGCCTTTCATTTCGTGCCGGGAGTGATCGGCATCGTGTTGATGCTGGTGTGTTCGATGATGGCTTCCCTTGCCATCGTGAAAGAGAAAGAGTCGGGGACGATGGAAGTGTTGCTCGTGTCGCCGATACGTCCGCCCGTGATTATTCTGGCGAAACTGGTACCTTACCTGATCGTGGGCATGTTCAATATCGTGATCATCCTGTTGATATCGGTATTCATATTGAAAGTGCCGATCGCGGGGAATATTATCCTGCTTTTCTTTATCGGCACGATATTCACGTTGTCGTCCTTGGCATTGGGTATCATGGTTTCGGTGTTGACCAAAACGCAACGGAGTGCCATTATCGTTTCCATCGCGGGATTGATGCTCCCGGCAATCGTGATGTCCGGGTTTATATTCCCGCTGGATGTGCTGTCGCCCGCGATGCGTGTTGTCGTGCATTGCATGCCGGTGACGTTGTTCATCTCGGCGGCAAGAAATATAATGATCAAGGGGTTGGGGATGGTTGCCGTTTACCGGGAATTGATCTGGATGGCAGTGATAACGGTCGTTTTGATTGTTATTAGTATCAAATGTTTTAAAAATCGTTTGTCATGAGAATGTTGGGCTTTTTGTTGCAGAAGGAATTTATTCAGATATCGAGAGATAAAATGATTTTATTGCTTTTGTTCCTGATCACGGTGATCCTGTTGTTTATCCTTCCCCCGGCGGCGAAAGTGAAAACATCGAAGATTGCTTTAAGCGTGGTGGATCATGACCGTTCCACCACATCGGCAAGTTTCTTGCGCAAGCTGACCAGCTCGAACCAATTCGTGATCGGGGCTTACGTGAATTCTTATGACGAGGGATTGGCGGTGATGGAAGAAAACAAAACTTCCGGTATTCTGGAAATCCCGAAGGGGTTCGAGAAAAATATCATGGAACGGACCGCGGCACCGATCCTGTTGGAGATTGATGCCGTGAACGGGGTGACGGCAGGACTTTCGTCATTTTATTTCCTTCAGATCATGGAACGGTACATTTGGGAGTATATCGATGGTTTCGGATTCCAACCGGGATTCCGGCTGGAGTCGCAAGAAGAGATATTGGCACGGGTGGAGGCGGAAGCCCAGGCGGAGATGATGAAACGGGCCCGTGCGGAGGCAGAATCGCAGGCCCGTATGGCCCGGGAGCAATCCTTGATGATAGCCCGGGCTGAAGCCGAACAGGCACAGATGGAGGCAGAGGCAAGCCAGCAAAAGATGCCGGAGTCAATAGAAACAGCGGTGACAAGGAAGGTGAACGAGGGGATGGGGGCGGAAGCGGTTGCCGTGCCGGGATTCGCGATGAACACGAACGTGCCGGATGTCGACATACCGCTTATCGAGAAACCCGCGGAAGCTAATTTCGAGCAGGTAAGAATGATCGTCAACAACCGGTATAACCCGGACGGAGAGTCGAGCCTGTACCAGATCCCCTCGATATTGGCGATACTGGTGTGTCTGATCGGGACGGTGTTGTCGGCCTTGAATATCGTGACGGAAAAAGAAAACGGAACGATAGAACAGATGAACGTGAGCCCGGTGAAGCGGAGCGCTTTTATCTTCTCCAAGATCATTCCTTTTTGGGTGATCGGAATGGTGATTTTGACGATCGGCCTGATTATCGTGTGGCTGGTGTACGGGATTGTACCGCGAGGGAGTTACGGGAGTATATACATTGTTTCTTTCTTGTTTCTGGTTGCCATGGTGGGATTCGGGATATTGATCTCCACGGCTTGCCGGAATCAGCAACAGGCGATGTTGCTCTGTTTTTTCTTCTTGTTGATTATCTGTTTATTATGTGGTATGTGGACGCCGATAGACAGTATGCCGGCATGGGCACGGGTGATTGCTGATATCAATCCATTGCGATATTATGTCCAAATGATGCGACTTTTTTTTGCCTATGGCAGTGAATTGCGTCACGTGTTGCCTCAGATCGGAATGTTGTGCGTGTTTATAGTTGTGTTTAACGGATGGGCGATTTGGAATTTTCGAAAAGCAAAATAGTTTAATATTAAATTTTAAGAGTATGAGAAGTATTGTATGTTGTTTGATTTTCACGTTGTTTACTTTCGTGGGATTTTCTCAGGAAGGTGGGGTCGTTTTCGAGGAATTGACCTATAAAGAGGCTTTGGAAAAGGCAAAAAAAGAGAACAAGTTGGTATTCCTGGATGGTTACACGCAATGGTGCGGACCTTGCAAGGGAATGGCTCGGGCGATTTTCCCGTTGAAGAAAGTGGGTGATTTCTTTAATCCCCGGTTTGTTTGCGTGAAATATGATATGGAAGCGGGAGAGGGTATTGAATTGGCAAAGAAATTCAATATAAAATCGTATCCTACTTTTTTGATTATTCGACCGGATGGAACCGTGCAGCACCGGATTAACGGGGGAACGCCTAAAGCGGAGGATTTTATAGCCTGGGTAGAGATGGGATTGAACGAGGAAACTGCCTTGTATCCCTTGTCCCAAGTGTATGCATCCGGGAAGATGACGAAAAAGCAAATGGCAAATTACCATGTGGCGTTGGTCTATGGCGGATTTAAGGAAAAAGATGCGGAGATTAAAAAAGAATTGGCTGGAAAACTGACAGACAAGGAGTGGTTGCAGAATGACTTTTTCTTTTTGTTGAAAGAAAACGGGTACGGCACGGAGAGGTTCAATTTCGCGGTAAAGAATATATCCACCTTGCGGAAAAATATGGAAAACCCGGAAGAAGTTGATTCTTGGCTGTTCTATGTTTACCAAGGGGCGATAAGACCTTATTTCTCGTCAGAAAAGTTTAAGACTCCGGAAGGAATAAGCGATCTTAAAGAAATCGGTAAGAGTATGAAATCTGTCAAAGCGGATCAACTGGAGTTGTCGAAATCCCACTATGCTTTGGTAAACGGGTATGTAAATAAAAATGTAGAAAGCGTTATGTCCGCACTGAAAGATAAAAAGTTTTGCATGAATGGGGATAATGTACGGGTTGTCATGAAAGTGTTGGAGTATATGGCGGACCAAAGTCAGGAGCAAGCCCAAAAGTTGGTAGCCGCGGGAGAAAAAATGGTACCGGAATTGGATGTGAGATTGAAAAAGAATTTGAATGACTTGATAGCTAAATACAAACAGTAATTTCAAGAAAAAACGACATAGCGCCGGGTAACAAGTGTAATTATCGATCGAATCCCAACAATCTTTTTTTTAATTTTACGAGTTGGCTTTTCATTGGGTTCGCGGGGGGAGATGGGTAATTGCACGGGTTACCTGGTTGCTTTTCCAAAAAAATATCTATATTTGTTGTCACCCATTTTAGGATTTTTCCTGTCGTAGGGGTGAGAAGAAATATATTGTTATGAGCGAGATGCCGGAAGATATAGTCCGTTTGGTTTTGAAATCTTTAGAAGAGTGCCTGACGGAGGACGAACAGAAACATATAGACGAATGGTTGCAGGCTAACCCCGGAAGGGTGGAGGAAATGCAACAATTGAAGCGGTATGCGGCAGCGGGGCGTGATATCCGGACTTTTAGGCAGATTAATATAGATGATGCCTGGAAGCGGATAGATTGGCAAACAGAAAAGGCTCCGGGATGGAAGCGCAGGCGTATGGCTCCTTACTGGTGGAGTGCGGCGGCGGTTGTTGTGTTGGTTATCGTGGGAGTTCTCTTTATGAATCGTCCGAAAGAGCCCGTGAGTACTACGTTGATAGCTTCCTCGGCGGGTTTTAAACCGGGGTCACAGAAAGCCACGTGGGAATTGCCGGGAGGAAAACTGATCGAGTTGGAAGAAGATGGGGTTCGCTTGCTCACGGGAGAAGACGGGAGTGTACTGGGGCGGGATTCTGCAAATACATTAATTGTCGGGAAAGGTAGAAAAGGAGAGGTGGAACAAAGCGTGATCCGGGTTCCGCAAGGAGGTGAGTATGGAGTGGTGTTAGCCGATGGAACCAAGGTTTGGATTAATTCGGAGAGCGAGTTGAGCTTTCCTTCGGCTTTTGAAGGAAAAGATCGTGTCGTGGAATTGAAGGGGGAGGCTTATTTTGATGTGGTTAAGGATGCCGGACATCCGTTTATCGTGAAGACTGGAGAAACAGCGATACGTGTGTTAGGGACATCATTCAATATATGCGGTTACGCCGAAGACGGGTACCAGCAAACCACATTGGTATCGGGTTCGGTAGAAGTGGATTACCGGGGAAAACAGTATCGGTTGACTCCGGGAGAGCAATTGGAAGTTCGGGAAGAAGGCGGGGAACCGGAGATCAGGAAAGTTGATGTCCGGTTGTACACTTCTTGGAAAGACGGGATGTTCCGTTTCTTGGATATGCCTTTGGATGAATTGACCGTGAAATTGAAGCGGTGGTATGATGTGAATTTTGTCTTTGAAAATGAGGCTTGTAAAGCCTATCGATTCTCGGGTGCCGTGCGAAAGGACGTTGATTTTAACGAATTTATTCAATTGGTGGAAACAACCACGAATGTGAAATTCGAGATTGACGGGGATAATATTGTTATAAAAGAAAAATGAGGAAATTAAAAATTTTGAATAGTCCCTGTTTATAGCTATATTTATAATCAAAATATTCGCTTGCAGGAGTGAATAATAAAATACTTTACAATAAAGCGGGAGTATTATGAGATGGACATGGGTGTGGGTCATCGTGCTCGTTTTTGGAGTATTAGGAAAGGGAACTGCGCAGACGGTAAAAATGACAGATTCGGTGCAGACCTTACGAATGGTGTTCGACGAAGTCGAGCAGCAGACAGGTATGCTCACGCTGTTCAGCAATAACGAGTTGGATATGCACCGGGAGGTGAAACTGGAATCCCGGGAATACACGCTAAAAGAGTTGTATGAATACTTGTTGAAAGGCACTGGTCTGGAATTCGAAATATTGAATCACTACGTGGTCATCCGTCCTGTCCGCCGGAAGAATGAGGACGGGAAAATGCTGGAAATAAAAGGAAAAGTATCGGATGAAAGGGGCGAACCGTTGCCGGGAGTAAGTATCGTGGTCAAGGGTTCGAGCCGGGGTGTGATTACTGATGCTAACGGCGAATACCGGATTTTATTGCCGAAAGTAAAAAGTGTAATATTGCTTTTTTCTTTTATCGGGAAGCGAATGAAACAGGTGATGTATTTGGGCAAGGGAGATTTGAATATCGTTATGGAGGATGAGAATCAGGAAGTGGAGGAGGTGGTTATCACGGGGTTCCAGAATGTTTCCAAACGCCATCTGACGAGTGCCGTGACTTCGATGAAGGCGAGCGAGATCATGTTGCCGGGAGTGACGACGATAGACCGGATGCTGGAAGGACAGGTGCCGGGAATGATTTTCATGCAGAATTCCGGGCAGATAGGAGTTGCCCCGAGATTGCGTATCCGGGGAAGTTCCACGATATTGGGAACGCAGGAGCCTTTGTGGGTGATTGACGGCATTGTGCAAAACGATCCGGTAAACGTGGATGCCGGACAGATTAATGATCTGGATTTCGTGAATCTGTTGGGGAATGCCATTTCCGGGTTGAACCCGAACGACGTGGAACGGATCGACGTGTTGAAAGATGCTTCGGCAACCGCTTTGTACGGGGTGAGGGCAGCAAACGGCGTGATCGTGATCACGACGAAAAAGGGGCAGGAAGGTCCGTTGAAAGTAAATTACAATTTCACGGGCTCATTAACTACACGTTCCAGGTACACGGATGCTTCTGTTGACGTGATGGATGCCTTGGAGCGTATTGATTATTCGCGGGAGATCATAGAAAAAGGGATTGTACTCTCGAATATCAGTTCGTGGGTAGGGTATGAAGGGGCATTGATGGAGTTTTACCGGGGTGAGATTTCTTTTACGGAGTTTCAGGAGAAGGTGGGATATTACGAGAAAAATAACACGGATTGGTTTGACGTGATTTGTCGGGATGCTTTTTCGCATAATCATAATTTGTCCTTGTCGGGTGGAACGTCTTTAATAAAGTACTACGTGTCGTTGGGGTATAACCGGGAGAATGGGGTGTTGAAAAAGGAGCATGGGGATCGTTATACGACAAGTGTATGTTTGTCCGGAAGTTATAAGCGTTTCGGTTTTTCGTTCGGGATGACCGGTAACGTGCAGAAAAGGCATTACACGCCATTGGAGGTGGGATTGCTGAATTATGCTTATAACACGAGTCGTGCCGTCCCTGTTTACAATGAAAACGGATCACTGTGGTATTATCCCCGGCAGGGAACAACGTATATGGTGAATTATAACGTGTTGAATGAACGGGATCATAGCGGGCAGATTGTGGAAGGGAAAGGAATATCGTTGAACATGAGTCTGGATTACCGGTTAACGAATACATTGAAAGCGGAAACCGTGTTGGCTTATCATTGGAATAACACGGATCAGGATATTTATTTCGGGGAGCAAACGGCTTATGCGGCTGATTTGCGGGGGGATTTGTACGACGGGGGACAGGTGCGGGGTGTACTTCCTTTCGGGGGAGAGTTAAGGAAGGATGACACGAAAAGTTATAGTTATACCCTGCGGGGACAATTGAATTATAGTCCCTATTTGGATAAAGCCGGGAATCATTCTTTCTCGGTTGTTATCGGGGGAGAGGTAGTTTCCTCAAAATACACGGGAAGGAAACAAATATATCGGGGAGGACTGTCCGGGGATGGGAAATTGATTGAACCCGTGGATGTGGAGGAATATCCGGCATTTGGCAAATGGTCGTCGGAAACCCCGGAAGTACAAGGAATAGCAAAACATCAGGTGACGAATATGGCTTCTTTGTACGGTTCGCTAACCTACTCGATACGAAATATATATATATTTAATATGAATGCACGTATCGATGCTTCCAATAAATTCGGGAAGGATGCCAACAAGAGGCTTTTGCCTATCTGGTCTGTATCCGGGCGTTGGAATATGAAAGACGGGGTATTGCGTAACTTGAAATGGGTAGATGATTTTTCGCTTCGCTTGTCTTTCGGTTACCAGGGAAATATGTTGGAGTTGGAAACTTCGGAGATGGTCATTGAAAAAGGCGAGTGGGATGATCGGATGGAATCGGATAAGTCTTATATTTATAAGTTCCCGAATCCTAACTTGGCTTGGGAAAGAACTTCTTCTTTAAACTTGGGAACAGACTTTTCGTTTTTCGAGGGGCGGTTGCGGGGAACGGTTTCCTATTTCTATAAAAAGACTCGGGATGCCTTCCTGAAAAAGAAAATATCTGTTATCAACGGAGTTCGGGAATATGTCGTGAACCAGGGAACGATAGAGAATCAAGGGGTAGAGCTCGGGTTAAGTTGTTATTTGGTTGCCTCGAAAGGAAAAGGAACTTTCTCGTGGCGGGTGGATCCCCAGTTGAGCAAAGTGTTGAATAGGTTGGTGAATGAGGATAAAGGGCGAGATCAAGTGATGCACAACAGTTACGGTTATCAAGACTATATCGATGGGAATGTTCAGATCGTGGGACGCCCGTTGAACTCGTTCTTTTCTTATGAATTTACCGGGTTGAGTTCTAAAGATGGTAGACCTACATTTGCTAATATCGGGGAAGAGAATTGGGAGAAATATGCAGAAATGACCCATGAAGATGTTTTTCAAACCGTGATGAGTTTTTCCGGTTGCCGGATGCCTTATATTCAAGGGGGTATCGGGAATACGTTTACTTATCGGAATCTGGCATTAAGTTGTAATTTCACGTATAGCGTGGGATCGAAAGTTCGGTTGCTGAAATTGTACAATAATATAAAAAGTGTTGTACCTCAACCGGCAGAGAACCTGAGACGGGAAATGTTGAATCGCTGGAAACGACCGGGTGACGAGAAGTACACGAATATACCCGGGATTTTGCCGAATGCCGAGTTTTCCGAGACGGTGAATGCACCATGGTGGAGAAACGAATTGTTCAAGTTTGCAGAGAATATTTGGCAGATGTATAATGACTCGGATATTCGGGTTGTTAGCGGGAATTATTTGAAATTGCAACAAGTGAGTTTGCGTTATGCCCTGCCGGAACGTTGGTGCAAGGCAATGCAAATGGATTCCTTGCAACTTTCCTTCACGACACTTCATTTAGCGACATGGTGTCACCGGGCGTTGAAAGGACAAGATCCGGGTACACAGACCGGCACGTCTTCTAATATTAATGTTCCGGTGCGTCCTTCTTACACGTTTAGTTTGAACGCAACATTTTAATGTGATCGTGCAGATATAAAAAGGAGAGGAAAATTAATTCCAGACCTTTTTATAATTCATGTGCCTATTTGCTTTTTTTGTTTTTTAGCGGTGTTTCATGCGTCGCTTCTTCTGCCACGTAAGATGGTACATGTTTTTTGTCTTTGCTTTTTTTCGGTTTTTTGTTACCAGCAGCACCCATAATAAATCCTCCTAATAATTTAAAAATTAAAACTATAAATTTAAAATGAGTAGAAATCGGTTATTCGGAAATAGCTGTTCTATTCACGGGGAGGGGAAAGCAAAAAATATGCCAAACAGGGATGTGTCGTCAAGTAATTAATTCGTATATTTGTGGTGAAAATTAATTTATATGAAGCATAATTGGAAACCGGGGAACATGATCTATCCCTTGCCGGCAGTGTTGGTAAGCTGCGGAAGCGAACCGGGGGAATATGCCGTATTGACAGTAGCGTGGGTGGGAACGATATGTACCAATCCGCCGATGTGTTATATTTCCGTGCGACCAGAACGGAATTCTTACCCGATCATTCAGAAAGATATGGAATTTGTGATTAATCTCACGACCAAGGATATGGCGTATGCCACGGACTGGTGCGGGGTGCGTTCCGGGAGGGATTACAACAAATTCGAGGAGATGAAGTTGACACCCGTGCCGGGAAAGGTTGTGAAGGCTCCCATCATCGAGGAAGCGCCCGTTTCGATCGAGTGTCGCGTGAAAGAGATTGTACCGCTGGGGTCGCACCATATGTTCATTGCTGACGTCGTCAACGTGCAGGCGGACGACCGTTATCTGAACCCGGAAACCGGCAAATTCGAACTCGCCGATGCGGAGCCCTTGGTATATCTGCATGGCGGTTATTTTGAATTGGGAAAGAAAATTGGTAAATTTGGTTGGTCAGTGGAGAAGAAAAAGAAACGATGAACGATATAACTTGAAGTGAATGATAGATACAATAGAAAGACACCCTTTGGAACCCTTCCTGCCTGCTAATGCCCGATTGTTGATGCTTGGGAGTTTTCCCCCGCCGCAGGCACGTTGGTCAATGGATTTTTACTACCCGAACTTGCAGAATGATATGTGGAGGCTTTACGGGTTGTTGTTTTTCGGGGATAAGGACTATTTTCTGAAAGAGGGGAAAAAGTCTTTTGATAAGGAACGGCTTATCGCTTTCCTGAGTGAAAAAGGTATCGCCTTGTTCGACACGGCAATGGAGATCATCCGGCACAAGGGGAATGCTTCCGACCAGTTTCTGGAAGTAGTGACCCCGATCGATCTGAAACGGGTGTTGGATCGGATTCCCGGGTGTTGTGCCATCGTGACCACCGGGCAGAAAGCCACGGATACTCTGTTAGAGCAGATTGAGGCGGTTTCACCGCGGGTGGGAGGGTATAGCGAGTTCATGTATGACGGTCGCCCGATGCGTCTTTACCGGATGCCCTCGTCCTCTCGGGCTTACCCGAAACCGTTGGAGGAGAAAGCGGCGGATTACCGCGTGATGTTTCATGATTTAGAAATGTTGTAGGGATATGAAAACACTGTTGTTTATCGTGGATATGCAAAACGACTTTTGCTCGCCCGGCGGTTCTCTTTATGTGCCGGGTGCGGAAAAGGACGCAGAGCGGTTGGGAAGGTTGATCGACCGGAAGGGAGAGGAAATCGACAAGATTATTCTTACTTTGGATCAGCATCACGTGATGGATATAGCCCATCCTGCGTATTGGCAGAATGCCAAGGGTGAACACCCCGCGCCTTTCACGACCATATCGTGGTGGGACGTGTTGTCCGGAGCATGGATACCCTTTGGTGACAAAACGTATGTCGTGGAATATTTGCGGCAACTGAAAGAGACGGGGGAGTATCAACACATGATCTGGTCAGAACATTGCCTGAAAGGAAGCGAGGGGGCAGCCATCATTCCGGAGTTGTTTGAGGCTGTTGTCCGTTGGGCTTGCGGGGGACGTTATTACGAGACCGTGGAAAAAGGGCTTCACCCGGGCACGGAGTTCTTCGGTGCATTCCGGGCAAACGTGCCTGTAACGTCTGCACCGGAAACCACGTTTAACATGAAGTTGAAAGAGGAAATGGAGCAGTACGACACGATCTGGCTGGCAGGGGAAGCCCGGACACATTGCGTGGCGAACACGTTGAAACAGTTGTTCGATTTCCCGGAAATCATCCGCCGGATGGTCATCCTTGAGGATTGCATGAGTAATATCCCGGGATGCGATGAACTGGCTGTTCCGATATACGGGACGGCAGCACGCCTCGGGGCACGTTTCGTGAAGTCCGATGCCTTGTTGTTGGAATAAAATAGAAAGATGATAATACATGACTTTTTAGATAATGATTTGTACAAGTTCACGACGATGAACGCCATCCAGAAGAAATTCCCGGATGCGGAAGTGGTCTATCGGTTCGTGAACAGGGGAAACACACTATTTCCTCCCGGTTTTGCTGAGGCGGTGAAAAAGGAAGTGGACGCAATGGAGAATTTGGCATTATCCCGTGAGAACGAACGTTTCCTGCGTGGGAAGTGCTATTATTTTGATTCTGTGTTCTTCGATTTATTGAAGGGCTTCCGTTTCAATCCGGAAGAGGTGAAAGTAAGTCAGCAAGGAGGTGTCCTGGATGTAGAAATCCGGGGATTATGGTACCGGACGGTATTATGGGAAGTGCCTTTGCTGGCAATTATCTCGGAATTGTATTTTCGGCTGACGGGACAGGAAGCGCGAGGCATGGAGGAACGAGCTGCGATGAAAGCCCGGGCTTTCGCGGAACTGCGCGCGGAGATTTCCGAGTTCGGCACCCGTCGCCGCTTTTCTTTCGAGGTGCAGGATCGGGTGATTGGCATATTGAAGGAAAATATGAAAGAATTATTGAACGGCACGAGTAACGTCTACTTTGCCATGAAATACAACCTGACCCCGATGGGAACCCACCCGCACGAGTGGTTCATGTATCACGGGGCGCATTTCGGTTATCGTTCGGCGAACGCTATGGCACTGGCGAACTGGGTGGATGTGTACGACGGATCTCTCGGAATCGCCTTGTCGGACACGTACACCTCGGATAATTTCTTCAATAGTTTTGACACGAAGTACGCCAAGCTCTTTGACGGTTTGCGGTGGGATAGCGGTGATCCTTTCGAGTTCACGGAGAAAGCGTTGCGTCATTACTGCCGGCATCGGGTCGACCCGACGAGCAAGACCGTCGTGTACAGCGATGCCCTCGACCTGGAAGGCGTCAAGAAGATCAAGGAGTATGTCGCCGGGCGGCTGCACGACGTGTACGGTATAGGCACGTATCTCACGAATGATGTGGGCGTGACGCCCTTGAACATCGTGATTAAATTGTTCGAGTGCCGCCCGAAGGGAAGCGACGTGTTCCTGCCCACGGTGAAATTGTCGGACGTGGCAGGCAAACACACGGGCGATCCGGATGAAATAGATTTATGTTTGAAAATGTTGAGATTGGAAAAATGAAAGCGTATTTGTTTATAGAGTATCCGGCGTGTGGGACTTGCCGCAAGGCTAAAAAATGGTTGGACGAACAAGGTATCGGGTATACGGATCGCCACATCGTGGAGCAACGCCCCTCGGTGGAAGAATTGAAAGAGTGGCAGGTGCGGAGTGGTATGCCATTGAAGAAGTTTTTCAACACGAGCGGTTTGTTATACAAGTCCATGCAACTGAAAGACAAGTTAGACGGGATGAGTGAAGACGAGCAACTCTGCTTGTTAGCTTCCGACGGGAAGCTGGTAAAACGTCCTCTGGTGATCGGTGATGGTGTGGTACTCGTCGGTTTTAAGCCCGAGGAATGGATAGAACGGTTAAAATAAAGAAAAAATGTTAGTTACATACGAGGATATTCGGAACGACGAGAGTATCAAAACATATATAGATGAGGCGGACAAGGTGTTGCTCGCCATGGGGTACACGGAACATTCTTTCTCACACGTGGTGAAAGCGGCGAAGATGGCGGAGATGATTCTGTTGACGTTGAATTACCCGCAGCGCACGGCGGAGTTAGCCAAGATCGCAGGGTATATGCATGACATTGGCAATATCGTGAACCGCATCGACCACGCCCAAAGTGGAGCGGTGATGGCATTTCGTTTGCTTGACCGCATGGGAATGGATCCGGCAGAGATCGCCCAGGTCATTAGTGCAATCGGTAATCACGACGAGGGAACAGCGGCCGCTGTCAATCCGATCGCTGCGGCACTGATCTTGGCAGACAAGACGGATGTACGCCGTACCCGGGTGCGCAATCAGGATTTTGCCAGTTTCGACATTCACGACCGCGTGAATTATGCCGTGGAGGAATCCCGCATTTACTTTAACGAGGATAACACGTCTATTATTCTGGACTTGAAAATTGATACCTCGATCTCTGCCGTGATGGATTATTTCGAGATATTCTTGGGACGTATGCTATTGAGCCGTAAAGCCGCCGAATACCTGAAGATACGTTTCGAGTTAATTATTAACGGGCAAAGACTGCTATAACCCCGATTCATTTTAGATCTCACTCATTTCCATCCCCCTCCAAGGGTAGAGTACAGGTTGACAACGGAAATCAGTTCATCACGGACAGCATTGTTAAGGCTGATTTGGGCGTCGAAGTAACCACGTTGGGCGTCGAGAACATCGAGGTAACTGATAACACCGTTGATGTATTGCAGGTTGGCAAGTTCCATGTACGAGCGGGCGGCTTGTTCCAGTCGTGAGCGCGATTCTCGGATTTCACGTATCTTGTAGAAAGTGGTTAGGGCATTATCCACTTCCTTGAATGCTGTGAGGACAGTTTGTTGATAGTCGTAGGTGGCGGCTTCGAGGGCGGCACGGGATGCCCGGAGTTTTGCTCGGTTGTTGCCTGCATTCAGCAGGGGAGCGAGCAATTTGCCACCGACGTAGAAGTAAGGGGCGGAGAGAAAGTCGCTCAGTTGGCTATCCTCTCGTCCGTAGCGGGCGGTGAGTGTCAGTTGTGGGAACATACTCGTGTAGGCAACGCCCACTTTGGCGTTGGCGGCTTTTAGTTTGTATTCCGCTTGCCGTAAGTCGGGACGGCGTTCCAGCAGGGACGAGGGCAGTCCCACGGGTAGTTCGGTCGGCAGGGTTTGTTCGTCGATGTTCTTGCCGCGGGGAATGCTACCGGGATAGTGCCCCGTGAGCAGGGATATATCGTTTTCCTTAAGGCGTATTTTTCGCTCGAGGTCAGGGATGAGGGTGCGGGTCTTGGCAAGCTCCACTTCTGCCTGGCGGTATGCTGTCTCGGAAGTCAACCCGCCCTCGAAACGGAGTTTGGCGAGGCGTACGCTCTCGGCTCGGGCGTCATAAGTTTGCCGCACGATGGAGAGTTCCATATCGAGAGCCTGCAACTCGAAGTAGGCTTGTGCCACTTGTGCCACGAGAGTCATTCGCATTGCCCGTTGTCCTTCCACAGTCTGAAGATAGGCGGCAAGGCTGGCTTGTGAACCCCAGCGGAGTTTCCCCCAGAGGTCGAGTTCCCACGAGAGAACGGCTTCCACGTTGTAGGTATTGCCCGGCGAACGGTCATATTCCCGCTCTCCCAAGGCGTCGGCACTCAACTGGGGAAACAATTTTGACTTCTCCACACGGTGGGCAAATTGGCTTTCTTTTACCCGTGCCGCTGCTGCCAGCAAATCTTTGTTATAGGCGAGCGTGGTGCGAATCAAACCTTGTAGCACGGTGTCTGTGTAGATTTCCGACCATTGGATGTCGGCGACCGTCAGCGTGTCGGTGATAGGCTTGTCGGAGATTTTCTCCGGCAATTCGAGTTCCGGGCGGGTGTACTCTTTGCCTAGCTTGCAGGAGGAAAAAAAGGTGACTCCGGCAAGGAATAAGAGTATGATGGTGGTATATCTTTTCATGACTTTTTCATTTTGTGAACTACTTTCTCTATTTGCACGAAGAAGAAGGGTACGAGGACGATGCCCACGGTGATGGCGACGAGCATACCGAAGAAGATTCCGGTACCGATGGAATGGCGGCTGGCAGAACCGGTACCGCTGGCAAGTACCATCGGAAGCATACCCAGCACGAAGGCGAGGGATGTCATCAAAATAGGACGGAAACGGGCACGTGCGGCGGTGATTGCGGCGGTGACTGCATCAATTCCTTTGTCTACCTCAACTTTGGCGAATTCTACAATCAAGATGGCATTCTTCGCCGCAAGACCGATCAGGGTAACTAACCCGATCTGAAAATAAACGTCGTTCTCCAACCCGAACACCCACACGCCGAGGTATGCGCCTAAGGCGGCAATCGGCAGGGAGAGCAACACGGCAACGGGTACCAGCCAACTCTCATAGAGGGCGGCAAGGAAAAGGAACACGAATATAAACACAAGTGCCATGACCATTCCGGTTTGTCCCTCGGCTTTTTTCTCCTGGAAGGACAAGCCGCTCCATTCAAGTCCGATATTGTCGGGCAGGTGTTGACGGGCTATCTTTTCTATCGCCCGCATGGCATCGCCGGAACTGTACCCGGGGGCGGCTTCACCGTTAACGACGGCGGTCGAGAACATATTGAAACGGCGGATGGAGCCAGGACCTGTGGTGTATTGCGGGGCTCCGAGCGCAGTGAGGGGTACCATGTCGCCTGCCGAGGTCTTGACGAAAAACATGTTCAGGTTTTCCTTCTGCATCCGGTAGGGTGCTTCCGCTTGCAGGTACACTTTGTATACCCGGTTGAACATATTGAAGTCATTGACATATACCGAACCGGTGTATGCTTTCATTGTCGAGAAAATATCCGCCAGCGGGATGCCAAGCAGTTGTGCCTTGTCGCGGTCGACGTCGAAGTAAAGTTGCGGGATTTCCGCCTGCAACGACGAGGATACCCCGGCAAGTGCCTTGTCTTGTGCTGCATATTTCACCAGCGTGTCTACGGCGGAAACAAGGTTCTCGAAGGTGGCTCCGTTACGGGCTTCCACTTGCAGCTCGAAACCACCGGACGATCCCAGACCAGGGATGATGGGCGGCGTGGAGAGGAAGACCTGTGCTTCCGGGTACTTGAAGAACTCGGCGCGGATGTCGTCCATCACGTCCTCGATAGACATATCACCTTTTTTCCGGTCTTCCCACGGTTTGAGAATCACGGTCAGCTCGGCGCGCGATTGTGCCGTCCCCACGCGGGGGCTGCTCCCCGTCACGTTCTGCACGTGGGCGACGGCGGGATGTTGTTTGATATATTCTATGGCTCGGTCAGTCACCTTACGTGTGCGTTCGAGCGTGGCTCCTTCCGGCAAAGCAAGTTCTACTTTAAAGTATCCCTGATCTTCCTCGGGAAGGAAACTGCTCGGGATCACCCGGTTGAGCACGAAGATAAACACCATGGCTATCCCGAATCCGGCGACGATGCGGCGGGGGTGGGAGAGTGCCCTTTGCAGAAGGTGTATGTATTTGTTATTCCCGAGTGCCAGCCATTCGTTGATCTTGCGGAAAACGTAGCCTTTTTTACCTGTCGAAGGGCGCAATAATAGGGCACACATGGCAGGGCTTAAGGTTAGTGCCACGACCAGCGAGATCAGCACGGATACGACGATCGTGATGGCGAACTGGCGGTAGAGCATTCCCGTGATACCGGGCAGGAAACTCACGGGCACGAACACGGCACCCAGCACGAGCGAGGTGGCGACAAGCGCACCCGTCAATTCCTTCATAGCTTTACCCGTTGCTTCACGGGGGGATAATCCTTCTTCTTCCATGATGCGTTCCACTCCCTCGACGACGACAATTGCGTCATCGACGACGATACCGATAGCCAGTACCAACCCGAGCAGGGTGAGCATATTGATCGAGAATCCGAACGCCAGCATAAAACCGAAGGTACCGACCAGCGACACGGGCACTGCCACGAGCGGGATCAACGATGCCCGCCAGCTTTGCAACGAGAGGAACACGACGAGGATCACGAGGAACAATGCCTCGAACAAAGTTTTGTACACCTCATGAATGGATTCGGCTATATAAGTGGTGATGTCGAACGGGATATTGTATTCCACGCCCTCGGGGAAGTCGCGGCTGATCTCTTCCATCGCTTTTTTCACGTTGTTGGCAACTTCCATGGCGTTTGCCCCGGGTAGCATGAAAATACCGAGGATGGCGGCATTCTCACCGTTCAAACCGCTCTCCGTGTTGTAGGAACTCGCCTCAAGCGATACCCGGGCGATGTCCCGCAGGCGGATGATGGAGCCGTCCGGGTTGGCACGCACGACAATATCTTCAAATTCTTCCACCGAGGACAAACGTCCCGGTGCGGTGATGGGAATGGTGATGTCGACGCCGGTCATGGGTTGTTGCCCCAGCACACCCGCTGCCGACTCGCGGTTTTGGTCTTTGAGCACGCTTTGCAGGTCTTTGATGGTTAACCCGAAGTTCGCCATACGATCGGGAAGAATCCATATCTGCATGGCGTAATAGCGGCTACCGATGTTGGAAACCCGTCCCACGCCGGGGATACGTTTCAACACGTCGAGCACGTTCATCGTGGCGAAGTTACTGAGGTATATCTCGTCGAAACGGGGGTCTTCGGAGGTTAGCGCAAGGGTCATCAATTGGCTGGCGGATTGTTTCTCCACCTTGATACCGTTCTGTACAACCTCGGCGGGCAGGCGCGATTCAGCTAGTTTTACCCGGTTTTGCACGTCCACTGCTGCCAGTTCGGCGTCGGTGGAGATGTCGAAAGTGATTGTGATGGATAGCCCTCCCGAGTTGGAACTGCTCGATTCCATGTATAGCATACCCGGCGTACCGTTTAATTCCTGCTCGATGGGGGTAGCCACGGCTTGCGACACGGTGACGGCGCTTGCGCCGGGGTATGATGCCGAGATCTTGACCACGGGAGGCGTGATCTGCGGGTATTGGTCGACGGGGAGCTGAAACAAGCCGATTACGCCGACAATGACAATCAGTATGGAAAGTACCGCCGAGAAAATCGGTCGGTCTATAAAGAAGCCCGGTTTCATGGTTGTACCTCCTCTTCTTTCTTGATAGTAACCATGATCGGGTCTACCAGCGCACCCGGTGTCAGCTTGTGGTATCCTTCCACGACGACAAGTTCGTCCGCTCCCAGCCCTCGTTCAACGACGGTGGTATTATTTACCTCGGGTCCGATCTCGATAAAGCGTTTTTCCGCCGTGCTATCTCTTCGCACAACATATATATATGCGCCGCCTTTCTCGATAATAACCGCTTTCGTAGGCACGACGATAGCACTTTCCCGCACGTCAAGCAATAGTTTCACTTTCGTGAACTGACCGGGAAGCAGTTTCCGGTCGGGATTCGGCAATTCGGCTCGCACGCCGAAGGTCCCCGTCTTGGGGTTTACCTGCGGGTCGGCAAAGTCGACGATACCCGTGAGCGGGTAGACCGAGTTGTCGGCAAGCGTGATGGTCACGTTGGGCTGCCAAGAACGGTTGGCGTCTTTTTCGCCGAGCGTCACGTTACGTTTTTGGCTTTTCAGGTAGTCGAGTGCGGGGAGGCTGAAATCCACCAGCACTTCGTCGCTCTCCACGACGGTTGCCAATTGTGATTTCCCGCCGGGACCGACGAGCGAACCGATGTCGGCGTTCCGTTCACTGATATACCCGTCGATGGGGGAACGCACGGTGGTGTAGTCCAGTTCCATTTCCGCCTGCTTCAAGTCTGCTTCGCTCATCGCCACGTTTGCTTTGGCACTCTCGTGAGCGGCAACGGCGTTGTCCAGGTCAAGCTGGCTTGCGGCTTTCTGCTCGTATAGCGGACGCAAGCGTTCCTCATCACGTGCCGACTTAGCAGCTTGCGCCCGGTCTTTCGCCAGCTGCGCCTTTGCCTTGTCCACCCGTGCTCGATACAAGTCGCTGTTTATTTTAAAAAGAGGCTGTCCCCGCTTCACGCGTTTTCCTTCCTCGAAAAGCATCCCCTCGAGATATCCTTCCACGCGTGCCCGGATTTCTACCGAACTCTTGGCACGGATCTGCCCCACGTATTCACCATAAATCTCTACATTGTCCGTTCCCGCTTTCTCTACCGTCACGATTTGCCGCACGGGAGTCTGTTTGTCTTTACAAGCCCCGATGACTACTATTACCGCAAGAACTATTGTTGCACGTTTTATCTTCATGTTTCTTGTATTTTTCATTTTGTGTATTCTATTGAAAATTGTATGCTACATTGTACGTGAAAATGTAAAAATAGGTTATTTGCTTGATAGCCAATAGATGTTTTGTCATTTTTCTTGAAAATTCTCTATAATCGTAAATCGGGGAATCGTGGAATATTGCCACGGGGTGTGGAAAGAAGTGTTGATTTTATTCATTGTAACATCACATATTAACCTTGTCGCAAAGGTATTAATATTTTAGATGTATTTTCCAGATTTAATAATTGCCGATTTGTAATTCTCATGAATGAATCACTAAATCGGCAATCAACAAATGTATTAATTCTTACATCCCAAAGCTGAACGTCCCGATGCTCTCGTAGACGATGCTTAGAACGCCCACGCCGAGGATACCGGCACTGCACGCCAAGAGGCTGATGCGGGTGTAGCCGTCGGAACGGAAGGATTCGATGGGTATTTCGCTTTTGTTGATAAACATGGCTTTTACTACCCGGAGATAGTAGTATAGCGAAACGATCGTGTTCACCAGGGCGATGAATACCAGCACGTAGTATCCTTGTTGGGCGGCAGCTGCGAAGATAAAGAACTTGCTGAAGAACCCGGCGAACGGGGGGATACCTGCCAACGAGAAAAGGGTAATCATCATCACGAAGCTAAGGCGGGGATTGGTACAGTAAAGTCCGTTATAGTCGTCGATCGTGATCTTGCCGGAACGGTGTTCCACGATAGCGATCACGCCGAAAGCTGCGAGGTTGGAAAGCATATACACCAGCACGTAGTACACCAGTCCTGTCATACCCATCGCCGTGCCGCTGATGACACCTAGCATGATGTATCCGGCTTGCGAGATGGAGGAATAGGCGAAGAACCGCTTCAAGTTCTGTTGGCGTAGTGCGAAAAGGTTTGCCAAAGTGATGGTGGCAATGATTACCCAATAGAGGATGCTTTGCCATTCGTACACGAGCGGGGCAAATACCTTGTAAAGGATTGCCATAAGCACGAAGGCTGCCGAACCTTTGGAAATCACGGAAAGGTATGCCGTTACGCTTGTCGGGGCTCCCTCGTAAACGTCGGGTGTCCACTGGTGGAAGGGAACAAGCGATAGTTTGAAGCCTAGTCCCACGAAGAAGAACACGAACGCCATCAGTTGTATGGGACTACCGGTGATGCCGGCGGGAATATCCTCGAAATAAAGGGTTCCCGTGGTGCCGTAGATCAAGGATATACCGTACAGCGATAACCCGGATGCGAAAACGGCTGTAAGGATATATTTCGCTCCCGCTTCGGCTGATTTTTGCTTGTACTTGTCGAATGCGGCAAGGGTTGCCATTGGGATAGAGGCTGTTTCCAACCCGATAAAGAACATCAGAAAGTTTCCGGCAGAGATCATGAAATACATACCAAGCAAGGTCGCAAGGGTAATCATGTAAAATTCGCCCCGGCGGATGATGGTACGTTCACTGGCAAGCCAGTTGTTCGCCTGCATGAAGACGAGCAGCGTCCCGATATTGAGAATGGTCTTCATGACGCTACCCATGGGCACGTTGTGGTACATCCCCCCGAATGCCGTAATCTCGATGTTGGGCGAGAGGTTCAGCAAAGTGTGGATTCCCACGAGCACGCAGGCGATGGGCTGGAAATACTTCAAGCTCTTCTGCGAACCGAATATATCGTAGACAAGGAGTATGACAATCACCGCAACGAGTGATACTTCCTCTTTCATTAGTAAGAAATTAGCGTAAACCATGTTGTTATTTTAGATTTAACGATTTTATTGATTCTGTGATTTAGTGTAACATCGAGATGAGCGATTGCAACGATCCGCTAATCATGTCGGATAACCACAGGGGAGCTAGACCTATGCCAGTGATGGCGAGAATGAGCACGATGGTTGAAAAACGTTCGTACCAAACGGCATCGGTGAGAGCCAGGTGGTGATCGTTAACCACTTTCCCGTAAAGCAATTTGCCAACTACCCGCAGGATATATACCGCCGTGATGACGATAGAGGTGCAGGCAATGATAGTAAATACCCGGTGGAATGTGTCCGTGTTTTGGAATGCCCCCACGAAGACGGTCATTTCAGCCACGAATCCGCTTAATCCCGGCAACCCGAGGGAAGCCAGACCGGCGATCACGTAACAAACACCGAGGAAGGGCATGATACGCATCAATCCGCCCATTTCCCGGATGTCCCGCGTGTGGGTACGCCCGTAGATCATGCCGATTAACGCAAAGAACAGCGCTGTCATCAACCCGTGGGAGAGCATTTGCATCACTGCACCCGTCATGGCGGTCTGGTTTAGCATAAGGATGGCGAAAAGCACCAACCCGCAGTGGCTCACGGAAGAATAAGCGTTGATATATTTCAAGTCTGTCTGCACGATGGCGGAATAAGCCCCGTAAACGACACTGATACCCGTAAGAATGATAAATATCCATGATAACTCCTTTGCGGCTTCTGGCATGAGGTAGATAGCTACCCGGAAACACCCGTATCCTCCCAATTTCATCAATACCCCAGCGTGGAGCATGGAAACGGCGGTAGGGGCGGAGGCATGACCGTCGGGCGACCACGTGTGAAACGGGAACAAGGCACCCAGCACCCCGAAACCGATAAATACCAACGGGAAGAACCAGCGTTGCAACGCTAACGGCATGGCGTGGGAGTGTGCTATTTCCAGCAAGTTCATGGACGGCATTCCGGTACCTGCGGAATTAAAGTATATCCCGAGTATCCCGACGAGCAGGAAGGCAGAACCACCCATCAACATCAGCGTTAATTTCATGGCGGCGTATTCCTTTTTGCCACTGCCCCAGACACCGATCAGCAAGTACATGGGAATCAGCGCAACCTCGTAGAACATAAACATGGTGAATAGGTCTATCGAGATAAAGAACCCGAACACCCCGATGGATAGTAGATAGAACCAAAGGAAGTATTCTTTTTGCAGAAACTCCATTTTCCACGAGGCGAATGTCCCGGTGAAAACGATGATGGCAGAGAGTAGCAACATGGCTACCGAGATGCCGTCTACCCCGACGGAGTAGTGTATGTTCAAAGGTGCGTACCACATTGTGTCGGCAGTGAATAGCATCTCGGCAGTGTTACCGGCACCTCGTTCCCCCAGATAGGCGAACACCAATCCCACGGCGAGAACCAGCAACAGCGAAGCACCCGTGGCAACCGCTACACGAATCTGTTGTAGGTTCTTCGAGAAGAACAGCCCGCACATCGAGAGGATCGGTATTAGAACGAATAAGGATAAAAAGTTCATATTTATTAATTTTAGATTTATCAACTAAATCAATACCAGTATTAAAATCAATATCGTTCCGAACAGGATCACGTAAGCGTATTGCTGCACCTGACCCGATTGCAAGCCCCGGATATTGTAGGACACCCATTGTGACATGGAAGCAAGTCCGTTTAGGCTTGCGTCGATCACGTGGCGGTCGAACCAAGCGATGGGACGGGAAATACAATTGAAGATAATCCGCTTCGTGATAAAGAGATATACCTCGTCAATGTAGAACCGCCGGTATGCCGCACGGTGCAATCCGCTGAACGTCGTAGCCAGCCGATCGGGTATCGGGTTCGCCTTCCTGTAAAAATAAGTAGCCAGAGCAATGGAGATACAAGCCACGATCACGCTGGTGATAGCTACCGACCAATCGAGGTGGATGATGTACTCCTGACCGTTGCTGCTAACGAACTTACCAAAAGGTATAAAACCGGCGAAAAGGGTCACTACGGCAAGGAACACGAGCGGCAGAGTCATGAACTTCGGTGCCTCGTGCGGGGTATGCTCGTGTGCGCTCTCTTTTCCCCAAAATATATTATAGTATAACCGGAACATATAGAATGCGGTAAGAGCGGCGATGAAACTCATCACGACTCCCATTACCGGACTGAACATGAATGCGGCGGCAAGTATCTCGTCTTTACTAAAGAATCCGGAGAATGGCGGAATACCCGAGATGGCAAGGCAAGCCACGAGGAAGGTGATGTGCGTCACGGGCAGGTATTTGCGCAGACCTCCCATGTGGCTCATCTCGTTACTGTGCACGGCGTGGATAATAGCTCCCGCCCCGAGGAACAATAGTGCTTTGAACATGGCATGCGTGAACAGATGGAACATAGAAGCCATGTATCCCAGCCCGGCGTGTCCGTCCATGCCGGAAACCCCGAGAGCTACCATCATGAACCCGATTTGCGAGATCGTGGAGAACGCCAGCACCCGCTTGATGTCTGTCTGTACACAGGCTACAACGGCGGCGTAGAGCGAGGTGACCGCCCCGACGACGGCTATAAGTACCAGCACATCCGGAGCTTCCAAGTAATAGACGGGGAACAACCGAGCCACGAGGAATACCCCGGCAACCACCATTGTGGCGGCATGAATCAATGCCGATACGGGGGTAGGACCTTCCATGGCGTCAGGTAACCAGATGTGCAAGGGGAACATCGCCGATTTTCCGGCACCTCCCATGAAGATCAGCGCCATTGCCCAGCTTATCACGGAGCAACCCATGAACGTAGTTCCTGCTGCTCCGGTGAAGATGGAAGCATCGCCCGAGGTCAATATCTCGAACGAGAACGTCTTCGTGTAATAAGATAATAATAGTATTCCGATCAGGAAACCGAGGTCTGCGAACCGGGTGACGATAAAGGCTTTCTTGGAAGCCGCCACTGCCTCGGGTTTCGTGTAATAGAAACCAATCAGCAGATAGGAAGAAACTCCCACGAGTTCCCAGAAGATATACATCTGGAAGATGTTCGTGGCAACCACCAACCCCAGCATGGAGAAGGTAAACAGGGAGAGGAATGCGTAATAACGTTGGAAACCTCTTTCCCCGTGCATATATCCCAGACTGTAAACGTGTACCATAAACGACACGGTAGTAATGACGACGAGCATCATGACCGAGATCGGGTCGAGCAGGATACCTAGGTCGATATGCAGGTATTGCGTGAAACGCAACCATTCAAAGTTCAGCGGAATAACGGGTGCGTGTACCCCGTCTACCCGTGGTATCGAGAAATATTGCCATGCCGTGCTGTAAGCCAGCAGAACCACTACGGCTAACGAAAGCGTCCCGATACATCCGGCTGTGAAGGGCTTCAGTTTTGTCCCCAGCAGTCCTAACACCAGAAACGTTAGCAGTGGTAGTATTAATATGAGTGTTGTGTATTCCATGTTTTAATTTTAAATTTAACGATTGTAGATTTTAGATTTCTCCCCGCTTGCCAACGCTTCTTTCATTCTACATTCTTAATTTTTATTCACCGACTCCGGGTCGAGTCACTAGTTCCTCCTCTGTTTATGGAGGAGGTGTTGGCGTGCCGACGGAGGAGTGCATTTTCAATTATTTAGTGTTTCATCTCACTCAAGTTCTTCACTTGTATATTCCGGATGTTCCGGTATATGTTGATAATGATGGCTATGGCAACAGCCGTTTCGCAAGCGGAAACCCCGATAGCGAACAGGGTGAAGAAAAAGCCTTCCATCTGTTCGGGAAAGAGATAGCGGTTGAACACGGCGAAGTTAATATCTACCGAGTTTAGTATCAACTCTATGGAAATCAGCACAGCCAGCAGGTTCCTCCGGGTAATAAAACCGTAGATTCCTGCGAAAAGCATAATCGTGCTAATCACCAAGTAATATTCCATGTGTAGTTCCATATTCTGATTTTAGATTTAATGATTCTGTGATTTAGTGATTTTAGGTTCGTGATTAATCTCTTAATCATAAATGGGCAATCACTGAATTGTTTCATCTTTTTCTCGCTATCATAATTCCGCCGATAATACACGTTAGCAACAGGACACTAATTACCTCGAAGGGGAGAAGGTATTGATATTTCTCCGTACCCATGAGGGCAGTTCCGATGACTTTCATGTTTATTTCCCCACCCACGAAGCGGGATGGTCCGAACGAGTGTGTTAACGTGATGTAAACACATATAGCCGCACCTGCCAGCGCCGTGATTAATCCGGCAAACATCTTGCTGTTTTTCAGTTTCGAGACTTTCGTCTTGTCGACCGTGGTCAACAAAATCGAGAAGACGTACAAGATGATGATACCCCCGGCATAGATCGTCAGTTGGACAGCCCCGAGGAAGGAGTATTCCAGCTGGAAATATATTCCGGCAGTGGCAAAAAGCACGAAAAGCAGGTAGGTCGCCGATCTCAAGATTCGGTTTGTCGTCACGGTCAGTATCGAGAAGACAGCGATAGCCGCTGCTAGGATGCAAAAGACCGTTTCTTGTAATTCTGCTGTACTCATATATTCATTTTAGATTTAATGATTATGTGATTCTGTGATTTCGGATTTTGTGATTAATCACTTAATCGGCAATCACTTAATCGCTTATTTTTTATTATCGTGGAGCATCTTCACCAGCTTATCTCTCGTGAACACGGCGTGCTCGAATGTTGGCACGAAGTGGATGGCGTCTTGCGGGCACATCTTCACGCAGAGTTGGCAGAACATACAACTACCTAAATCGTAGCGGTACTTCACCAGCACCTTTTTCTTTTTCCCGGCTTCGTCGGTGACGAACTCGGAAGTGATCTTGATCGTACCGTTCGGGCAATTCATCTCGCATATCCCGCAAGCGATACACTTGTGGTTGCCTTGTTCGTCGTGTGGCATCACGAGTTCGCCCCGGAAACGGTCGAACATCTTCAACGTTGCCCGGTTCTCCGGGTACTGTTCGGTCGTCTTCTTGGTAAAGAACTCCCGGAGAGTCACCTTCATTCCTGTCAGTAACGAGAAAAGTCCCTTGAAGAACGAGGTAAAATATCTTGCTATACTACTATTCATATTCTTCCGTCTTTAAAAATGTAGTTTAAACACGACTACGATCACCATGAGGAAAAGATTGAGCAAGTTGAGCGGCAGCAGGTAGCGCCACTCCAATCGGAGCAACTGGTCGATACGCAACCGCGGGAACGTCCATTTAAACCACATGATAATGAATATCACCACTCCGGTTTTACCGAAGAACCAGAAGATAGAAGGAATATAATCCATGATCTGGTTGAAACTCTCCCAGCCGGGAACGTGCAGCGGCATCCATCCGCCGAGGAAAAGCGTGGTTGCCACGGAAGCTACCACGAACATATTCAGGTACTCGGCAAGGTAAAAGAAGCCGAAGTGCATACCTGAGTATTCCGTGTGGTATCCTGCTGTCAGCTCCGAGTCGGCTTCCGGTAAGTCGAAAGGTCCCCGGTTCGTTTCGGCAGTTCCGGCGATCAAGTAAACGATAAAGGCGATGCACGCCGGGATATGTCCCTTGAAAAGCAGCCACCCGTCAGCCTGTCCTTCCACGATGGTCGAAAGCTGCATACTTCCGGTAAATACAACCACGGTAAGAATCGACAACCCGATCGACAGCTCGTAACTGATCATCTGCGCCCCGCTTCGCATGGCACCGATCAACGAGTATTTGTTATTACTAGCCCATCCGGCAAGGAGGATACCCACGATACCGATGGACGATACGGCGATCAGGAAAAAGATTCCCACGTTGAAGTCAATCACGTGCAGTCCCTTCGCGAACGGGATACACCCGAAGGCAAGTACCGAGGCGATGATTACCACGAAAGGAGCGAGGTTGAACAGGAAACGGTCGATATGGTTAATATCGATCAACTCCTTTGTCAACATCTTAATCATATCGGCTACACTCTGTATTGTCCCGTAGGGTCCCACCCGGTTCGGTCCGATACGGCATTGAAAAAAGGCACAAACTTTACGCTCTGCGTAAATCAGCACCAGTGCGATAAGGGCATATCCCAGTAGCAGGCACAACCCGATGAGTATACACTCCACCAGTGTTGCTGTGGCGTGAGGAAGGAAACTTCTCAGAAGTTCATCAACCCAATGTGTTATTGTTGCAAAGTCAAACATTATCCGTTTTATGATTTAGTGATTTTAGATTTTAGATTCCCACCGCACAATCCACGTTCTTTCTAATCCTAAAACCTTTTTACATTTTCAATTCTCAATTGTTTGTTATCTGTCCAAGTCCGGTACCACGTAGTCCAGCGTTCCCCCGATGGCGATCAGGTCGGCAATCTTGTTGCCTCTTGCTAGCTGGTCGACGATAGACACGAGGGGTAGGCAAGGGGAGCGGAACTTCACCCGGTAGGGGAATTTGTCGCCCCGGCTTTCAATGTACACCCCGAACTCGCCTCGGCTGGCTTCCACACTCTTGAAATAGTGACCTTCCGGCAGCTTGATTAGCGGTTTCGTCTTCACGGCGTAATCGCCCTCGGGAATGTTATCCACGAGTTGTTCCAGGATATGCAGGGATTCCATGATCTCCTCCACGCGCACGATGTAACGGGAAAACGAGTCACCCTCGGTATGGATGATCTCCTTGAAGTCCACCTTGTCATACACCCCGTAAGGCGTGTGTTTGCGGACGTCGCACGACCATCCGGCGGCACGTCCCGTCGGTCCCGAAGCCCCGTAAGCGATAGCGTTTTCACGAGTAAGGATACCCACGCCTTTCAGGCGTTGTTGTGCGATCACGTTACCCGTGAATACCTCGTGATATTCCTTAATCATCGGGGGCAGGTACTTGAGAAACTCTTTTACGCGGTGTATCAGGTTCGGGTGGATGTCAGCCATCACCCCGCCGATTACGTTGTAGTTCTGTATCAGGCGTCCGCCCGTGGTTTCTTCCATGATGTCCAACACCTTTTCCCGGTCGCGGAAACCGTAGAAGAAAGCTGTCAGCGCCCCCATGTCCATGCAGAGGGTCGACCAGAACAACAGGTGGGATGAAAGGCGGTTTAGCTCGTCCATGATCGTGCGGATATACTTCACCCGCTCGGGCACTTCCAGCCCCAAGGCTTCCTCAATACACATACACAGCGCGTGGCGGTTCTGGTGAGCCGCCAGGTAATCCAGACGGTCGGTCAGCGCTAGTGTTTGCGGGTAAGTCAGGCTCTCGCACATCTTCTCGATACCCCGGTGTATATACCCGCAGTTCACGTCCACTTTCTTCACGATCTCGCCTTCCAGCGACACGCGGAAACGAAGAACCCCGTGTGTGGCGGGATGCTGTGGTCCTATATTTACCACGTACTCGTCTTCCTCGAAAAGCACGTTTTCTTTTTCACTCACTTCGCCCCCGTGTGACGTCGCCTCGAACGAGGGAGTCACGTCGAAGGTTTCCTCGCTGTACAACCGTACCGGATTCACCTCCGGGTTTGCGTCATAATCCTTGCGCAGGGGATAACCCACCCAGTCGTTGCGCAGGAATAACCGTCGCATATCGGGATGGTTGATAAACCGTATGCCGAGGAAGTCGTACACTTCCCGTTCGTTTAGATTCGCCGTTTCCCAGATGTCCGACACCGTGGGTAATTCCGGATTCTCCCGGTTGGTCGTGAAAGTTTTCAGGAACAACTTGTGTTCATGCCTCGTGGATTGCAGTAGGCTGATTACGCCCAGTGAATCGCCCCAGTCCATCCCCGTCATGCAGATCAGGAAGTCGAAAGCCAACCCCCCGTCGTTCTTCAGGTATAAAGCCAATTCCCTGTAACGCCCCGTTTCCACGGTAATGGTAAGGAGTGCGCCTTCCTCGATCGACGCCTCTGGGAATTTATTTTTAATATTCTCTAGTATCATACTTCTTCTCCCTTCTCGTTTTTACTTCTTTTTTCTTTCCTGTTTTTACCACCCAAAAACCTTTCTACCTTCACCTTCCGTTGCAGCTGGATCATCCCGTACATTAACGCTTCTGGTCGGGGAGGGCATCCGGGGATGTAAACGTCTACCGGGAGTATCGTGTCCACGCCTTGCACCACGTGGTAGGAATTGCGGAACGGACCGCCCGACACGGCGCAACCGCCCACGGCAATCACGTATTTCGGTTCTGCCATCTGGTCGTAGAGGCGTTTTAGCACGGGCGCCATCTTGTGGACGATCGTCCCGGCAACCATGATGAAATCGGCTTGCCGCGGGCTGGCTCGTGTTACCTCGAACCCGAATCGGGAAAAATCATAACGTGCCGCTCCCACTGCCATAAATTCGATACCGCAGCAGCTTGTTGCGAACGTGAGCGGCCATAGGGAATTCGAGCGTCCCCAGTTGATAACCTCGTCGAGGCATCCCACCACCACGTTGGTGCCGGATGCCCGCAATTGTTCAAGATATTCATTATCGTTGAACTCCTCATATTTCATGGATTTGATTTTTACTTCCATTCCAGAGCTCCTTTCTTCCACGCGTAAGCCAATCCCAGGATAAGAATCAGCATAAAAAACAATACATTCAGCAATCCGTCAATCCCCGCGTCCTGCACGGTGACCGCCCACGGGTAGAGGAACACGGTCTCCACGTCGAACATCAGGAACAAGATGGCGAACAGGTAATACCCCGCCTTGAATTGCATCCACGATTTTCCTCGTGTTGGCACGCCACACTCGTAGGCTTCTCCCTTTTGCTTGTTGTAGGAGCGGGGAGAAATAAGCCTGGCAATACTCATGGCGGCGACTACTAGCACGATAGCCGTGATCAATACGACCACAAATAATGTAAGATTCATAATATTAAAAAG
Source organism: Butyricimonas synergistica DSM 23225 (assembly GCF_000379665.1). Classification (GTDB taxonomy): domain Bacteria; phylum Bacteroidota; class Bacteroidia; order Bacteroidales; family Marinifilaceae; genus Butyricimonas; species Butyricimonas synergistica. The sequence continues at coordinate 183,266 of NZ_KB903359.1, forward strand.
TTACAGGTTACAAGTTAAAAAGTTACAAGTTAAAAAGTTACAAACTATCTATCCCGCAAGTTGCAAACTTGTAACTTGCAACTTACAGAGCCGGAGGCTCCGGCTTGTAACTTGTTTTGCGTCAGCTAAACAATGATTTTCCTCAGGGCGAAGACGTAGTATTTGGTTTTGCCCAAGGTCGAGAAAGGGTGAAAATACCAGTTCCGTTTGGAATGATCGGAAACGGTTATCTTGTCTTTATTGTATTTCTGTATGAAGAACAACACGAGGTAAGTCTTCGTGTCGGGAGTGAAATGCGTGCTTCCGAGTATGATCTCGCACTCCTCCGTGAGGAACACGATAAACGGAATCAGCGACGACGTGCTGAGTACCTCGTTCCTGCATGAACCTCCCGTCTGTATTTCCTGAAAGGATAGTTCTTGCCCCTGGACTGGCTTGCCGGACAGACCTACGACGGCTAAAAACAGGATTAATATACTACTCTTCAACACGTTCTGCATACTATATCTTAACTTAAGGCACGCAAATATAAGCTAATTTTAAATCATGCCTGAATATCCCGTGATAAAGAATGTTAATCTTTCATGTTAAAGCAAGCGGATACACTTATACTTATTCTTCGACGAATCCTTTCAGGTGCAACAGGTGGCGTTCGGGTTCCGTGTTGCAGATCATCTCCACGGTTTTATTGAACTGTCCCAGCGAGTTCGCCTTGAAATCGACTGCGAGCGAGTCCGTCTTACCCGGTGCAATCGGTCTTTTGTTCCACGTCACTTCTGCGCACCCGCACGACGACACCACATTTTTGATAATCAGCGGTTGTTCGCCCGTGTTGCGGAACCGAAACACTGTGTGTTTCGGTTCTGCGTAAGGAAACGTGCCGAAGTCCGTGCTGTCGGTAGATAATTCTATCGTCGTGCGAGGTGCGTTCGCCTCGCTATACATATCTCGTTTCCCCCAAAAAAGATAAATTCCCCCGGCAAGCAGGATACCTATTGTGATTATAATAGTAACGATTTTCTTGTTCATCTTGATCTATCTTATAATTTGAAATCAAAAGCCTCCCTAAGCCGGATTAGTATTCCAGCTCCTCCTCTGTTTATAGAGAAGGTGGCACGAAGTGCCGGGGGGAGTTCAATCTAAAATTCGTTTTTCCTTTCCGGTAAAGATAATAAATCTTCATAAACTTTCACGCTTCCCTATATGATATATCCGTCGTTTTTTATTAATTTTGTAGCCACTAACAATCAATATTTATGAGTGATACCATCCATCATGAATGCGGCATTGCGCTGATTCGCTTGTTGAAGCCGTTGGATTATTACCAGAAAAAATACGGCTCATATCTTTACGGTTTAAATCGGTTATATATTTTAATGGAAAAACAACGCAACCGTGGGCAAGACGGTGCGGGAGTAGTGGGAGTGAAGCTCGACATGGAGCCGGGCTACAAGTACATGGATCGAATGCGGTCGTGTGATGCCAACCCCATTCAGGAAGTGTTCGATAGGATTCATGCGAACTTTCAGTCCGACCTCGTGCAGGGCAAGGATGTCGCTTGGGCGAAGCAGAACCTGCCTTTCGTGTCTGAAGTTTACCTCGGGCACTTGCGTTACGCCACCTTCGGCAAAAACAATATAGACTACGTTCATCCGCTGAAACGGGCGAGCAACTGGCGGAGCCACAATCTGGCTCTTGCGGCGAACTTCAACCTGACGAACGTCGACGAGTTATTCGACAGCCTGATTCGGGCGGGGCAACACCCGCGGAATTATTCCGACACGGTGACTTTGCTCGAGAAGGTAGGCTATTTCCTCGACGACGAGATACAAGACCTTTATCATTTCTTCAAGGACAAGGGATTCTCCAAGCAGGAGATTACCCCGTTGATCGAGCAGGCGATCGACCTCCCCAAGGTGTTGGCACGGAGTAGTGCAGACTGGGACGGCGGTTATGCCGTGGCGGGCGTGCTCGGTCATGGCGACGCTTTCGTGGTGCGTGATCCGTGGGGAATTCGTCCGGCGTATTATTACAAGGACGACGAGGTCGTGGTGGTCGCTTCCGAGGGATCGGTGATACAGACCGCTTTTCAAGGCATGAACATGGATATTCAGGAGATCAAACCGGGCTACGCCTTGATTATCAAGAAAGACGGCACGGTCACAGAGGAACTCGTGCGTCCCCCATTGAAACGAAGCAGTTGTTCCTTCGAGCGTATCTATTTCTCCCGCGGCAATGACCGCAATATCTACCGGGAACGCAAAAAGCTAGGCGAACTGCTCACGCCGCAAATCATCCGGGCGGTGGACGACGATCTTGACAACACTGTATTTTCTTTTATTCCCAATACCGCCGAAACCTCCTTCTACGGCATGGTGGCGGGTGTGCAGCAATACATGGTGGAAGAGAAGAAGCGGCTGATACGCGAGGGCAAAGCTTCGTGGTGCGAGGAAACACTGGATGCTATTATTTGCCGGGAACCTCGTGTAGAAAAGATCGTGATTAAGGATGCCAAGTTGCGCACTTTCATCACCTCTGATTCCGGACGTGACGGGTTAGTGGGACACGTCTATGATGTTACCTACGGGGCAGTCGGGGAAAACGACAACCTCGTGGTGATCGACGATTCTATCGTGCGCGGTACCACGCTTCGGCGGAGTATTTTGCGTATTCTCGACCAGCTGGGACCCCGGCGGATCGTGGTGGTTTCTTCCGCCCCGCAAATTCGCTATCCCGACTGCTACGGTATCGACATGACCCGCATGAACGAGTTTATAGCCTTCAACGCCGCTATCGAGTTGCTTCGCGAGCGAGGCATGGAAAGCCTGATTGACGAGGTGTACCGCGATTGCAAGGCGCAACAGGGTTTGCCTAAGGAGCGGATCGTGAACCACGTGAAACGTATATACGCCCCCTTCACTGACGAGGAAATCTCCGACCGGGTGGCGCTGATGGTGCGTGACGAACGCCTGCGTGCCGAGGTAAAAGTAGTCTTCCAGACTGTCGAGAACCTGCACCGGGCTTGTCCTAACGACACCGGCGACTGGTACTTTACCGGCAATTATCCCACTCCAGGGGGCAACAAGGTTGTCAACACAGCCTTTATCAATTGGATGGAGGGAAGGGATGAAAGGTCTTACTAATTTTAGATTTTATGACCTGCTAATTTTAAATCGCTGTCCTTTTGGGCGGAAGTGAAGAATCTCCCGCCAATATCTTGTGTTGTGGCGGGAGATCTTTTGCAGGCTCAGGGTGACAGCAATCTAAAATTGATCCTTGTCTATCTCACGAAGGCGTAGATGAACGAGGATATTCCGGCGAAGATGAAGCTAAGTCCTGTCCAGACGATGATGTTCAAGATACCAAATATGGGGTAGAACACGATCATGAAGGAGAAGACAAGGGTGACGATACCTGCAAAGAGTATCCAGCCCCAGCCTCTGACCTGTAGCGAGGACATCTCGAGGGATTCGGAAATGAAATCGATGCTCTTGAACATGAGGATGAACCCGACGATATAAGGAAGAATATCTTCGGCGATGGCGGGATGGATGAGCAGGACGAACCCGATGATGAAATCGATAATCCCGACCACGACTCCCCACCCCCAGTGGCGGGAACTTCCGCCTGCGAGAGCGTTCATGAATTCGCAGACACCGATCACGATGATAACGATGCTAAAGTATAGTGCCAGCCCGAAGTAGGAGGCGGCAGGGTGGCGCAGGATGCCTACACCGAAAATGAATAGTACGATAGCCAGAAGGATGTATAACCATCTGAAACCCCTGGGGCCAGCCGTTGTAGTCGCAATTCTTGTTGTCATATCTCTTAATTTTTTGTTTAGTTTATATCCTTTATATGTGAATTGTCCTCGAAAAGTTGTTGTATTGTCTTGAAAAATGAATAACTTTATCAGGAGGAGATACGTTTCACGATTTAAAACAAGGTTATGAAAAGAGGATTGGTGATATTGATGTTGTTTCTGGTAAATTACACAATTATGGCACAAAAGAAAGAATTGACGGCAGACGAGAAGCAGGTGATACTTCATAAAGGGACAGAACGCCCGTTCACGGGTAAGTATTATGATTTCAAGGCGAAAGGCACGTATGTCTGCAAGCAATGCGGGGCGGCGTTGTACCGCTCGGAGGACAAATTTGATTCGCATTGCGGGTGGCCGAGTTTCGACGACGAGATCGAGGGGGCGGTGAAGCGGGTGCCAGATGTCGACGGGTTGCGTACGGAGATCATTTGCGCTCGTTGCGGGGCGCACCTCGGTCACGTGTTCATGGGCGAGGGCTTCACTGCGAAGAATACCCGGCATTGCGTAAATTCGATCTCGATGGAGTTCGTGCCCGCCGCAGATGTGAAACTGGACACGGCGATATTTGCGGGAGGATGCTTCTGGGGTGTGGAGTACTACATGAAAAAAGCCCCCGGGGTGCTTGCCGTGGAGTCCGGCTACACGGGCGGCACGGTGGAAGACCCTTCCTACGAGGAGGTGTGCGAGGGGGGTACGGGACATGTGGAAGCGGTGCGGGTGTTGTTCGACAAGTCGAAGACGGATTACGAAACGTTGGCAAAGCTCTTTTTCGAGTTGCACGACCCGACGCAGGTGAACCGGCAGGGACCGGATTACGGCGAGCAGTATCGTTCGGAGGTATTCTATAACAGTCCGGAGCAAAAGGCTATTGCCGAGAAGTTGATCCGGCAGTTAAAAGAAAAGGGATACAAAGTGGTTACGAGGCTTGCCTCGGCGTCTACTTTTTGGGTTGCCGAGGATTATCACCAGAATTATTACGAGCGAAAAGGGACTCAGCCGTATTGCCACGGGTACACGAAAAAATTCGATTAATTTTAGATTTAATGATTAACGATTGGGTGATTTTTAATCACTTAATCATTTAATCATTTTCTTCCTGTAAGTACCACGTCCAGCCGTTGAGGATGACGCTCACGCTTAGCCAGGGATTGGTGGAACCGGAAAGGTAGAATACCACGTCGTAAGAGTCTTTACGATCAAGATACTCTTGGTCTCCCCATTTGTTTTTGTGCTCTTCATGACGGAGCAGAAGGAAGAAATCTGTCAGGTCTACCTTGAAGACGGTATTGCCGGAAGTTTTGTCTTTCACGGCGAAATGATTCAGACGGTCGGTCATCAGCCGCATGGTGTTGAGTTCGATAACACCCGTGGTGGCGGAGGACTGTGCCATGTAGTAAGGTTGGTAACTCAGCACGTCGTCGGGCTTCAAGGCGTTGTCGTGCCCCATGTAACCGTTCGATTCGGTGAGTTCGTAGGTGTAGTCGTTCACGTCGAAATTGCTCCTGCCCTGGTTCTCGAACACGAAACGAATCGTGTTTGTATTCTTGATCAGGTTGATGGTGGTTGTCGTGTTTTCTATTCCGGTGAAGTCCACGTCTGCCAGTTCCCCGTACCAGAGGGGTTCAACTTGTTTGTCGACGACGAGCGATGACTCGCGTTTCAACTTGAGTTCCAGCTCGGTGAAGGTGGACGTGCCGGGTTCGAGGTCGGTCACCTCGTATGATCCGTGTACTCCCGCCCACGCGAGTAGTTTGTATTGCCCGATAGGGAGAAGTAATTCCATGCGGTAGTCGCCGGTTGTCAGTGGAGTGCCTTCCTCGGATTTCATGAATAGAAACTTGCCCTCTCCGTCAAACACGTATAGATCCACTTTATCGACTTGCGTGTGGAACGCATCGGTGGAGAGCATATTGTAGTCGTACTTGAACCGAACAAGTAAGCGACATTCGTCGAGGTCTTCCCGGATACTGTCGCAGGAATGAAATATTCCTGGGATTAGTACAAGAATACCCAATGCTATTTGACGGATTAGATTTCTAAGTTTCATTTTTCTATCTTTCTATTATGATTAAAGGAAATAAACGTTTGGGTAAATTAAGTATGGGACGAATCCCATACTTAATATCACGCGTAGAACGCTTATAGATTTTCTTCTTGAACGTACCATGTCCACGGGTTAACACCGATTTCGATAGCTAACCAAGCTTCAAATTCATCTTTCTTGTCCGGATCCGGCTCGATAACGATCGGGTAGCCCGGATTGTTGAATGATTTTACAGCGATGTCGTACATGGAGTTACGAACCACACCGAATTCTCCGAATTCATTGTTAGAGTTATCTGTGTCGTTATCGTGTTTGATAGCGATCGCGTAGTAACTGATACCGGATTTGTAGTATTTCACGATAGGGTCACCATTCACGTCCTTATTCACGTCCGCGCCGTGAGCCACAACACCTGCTTTTTGGTTTTCAAAATCCTGTACAATTTCTGCAACTGTTCTAACTCCGGCTACATCCGGGATAACTACTTCCTGCACGGCAGCTCCCTTGCCTTGGAGATACTTCAGGTAACTGTTGAAAGCGGTCGTCACGTTTGTAACGTATCCTGCCGGGTTTTGGTCTATGTATTTGTTCGTCAATTCTCCCTCAATCCATTCCATCATCACGGCGTAGGTGTAGAAACCACCATTGATGTCCATCCAGTCTTTGTTACCTTCTTGTACATCGGTCATGCTGCCGTCAAACTTCTTGTACTTGGGCAAGTAAGTTGCTTTCAGCAATACTTGGGTCGTGTAAGCATACGTGTTGTCCTCCTTACGCTGGGTGTTTTCCGCACAGTATTGGGGTTTTCCACCTTGATTAGGATCTGTCGCGTGGCAGGGTGCAATCCAGACAATGCTGTTATTATCCACGTCTGCTTGCGTGTAGAAATTGTATTGCTCGTCAAAATCTGCTGACGGGTAAGGAATGTTCGTGTGATCGAAGTTCGGGTCTTTACGGTATGAACCTAATCCGTATTCGTCGAATGGGGTCGCTGTACCCAAGAAAGTTTGAGTTCTCTCGGACACGGGATAGTACCATTTGTTCGTGAGGTTTACAACCCAACTTGCGTTCTCTATCACGGCAGCCTCGGTAGAAGCGTAGGTTACGAATACACGTACTTTTGCCACAACACGGTCTACATTGATTTTTAAAGCATTACCCGGTAACTCTGCATCGTTTTTAGACGTGAACAATGGCAAGCCGGCAGCGGGAGAACCGTCAGGTAATGAAGGTTCCAAACCACCTTTGGCGTTGGTCATCATGAATTGTTTGTCCGTGTAAATGTCCGGAATTGTCTTAATAGCAGCATTTACCGTGGCAAAGGGTTGACCTTTGGTGAAATCCGGGAAATTGCTGGGCGGGTTTATAACAATCAATATAGATTTAGAGTTATCCGCAACAAGGAATGCATCGCTGATATTAGAAGCGTTGAGTGTGATTTTCTTCACGTCGGTTACCACGCTTGTCGCATCATATCCGTTAAAGAAAATAGCTCTGACTTCTTTTATCTCTGTTTCCTCGGGACTAGTAGAAGGATACTGGTCTGGGGTGTTCAATGCACGTCCCAAATTGGTATTGGGGTTGATTATTCTAAGTGTAGTCCAGGCTTCGCCGGCGGGTGCGATTTCGTCGCCGTCCTTTCCGGTCTTGTCATCGTTACATGCTGTAAATGCAGTGAATGCTAACGCTGCAAATACTAATGTAAAAAATTTGTTCATTCTTTTCATTTTACAAATTGTTTAAGATGTGATTAATAATTGATTTTGTTATCTATTCTTTTTTTAATTTCAATAGCATTGGCTTTTTTCTTTGCCAATTCTTCTAGGTTCTGCTTGGCGACTTCCAGCCCTCGGGCGGCTGCCGTTTGCAGATAGGTTTCCGCTTTCTCGTAATTACCTTGCAACAGGGCGAGTACGCCCATCACGTTGTTATATTCTGCCGGATAGCCTTCCGGGGTTATTCTGTTCAGGTAATGTTCAGCCTGTGCCAAGTCTTCGCGTGCGATGGCAGCGACGGCGGCGTTCAGGTTGGCGATCTCGTCCTTCGGGAAGATACGGACTGCCGTCTCGAACACGTCGACGAATTCCCGAGAACCGTACTCGTAGGTGTTAGCCACGTGGAACATCTCGTTTAAGCTCAGGTTTTGCGGGCTGGTCCCGATGACCGCTTTCGCTTCTTCCACGTCGAAGTTCTTCACGTTGTAGTCCACCTTGCAGATGGCGACACGCAAACTCGGGTAGATCGTCCGCAGCATAGTGCGGTAGGGGATACCCCCGGCTAATTGTTTCAGCTTGACTTTCCTATCCTCCGAGGAAGAAGTGTATTCCAGTATATCGAGAATCTCGTTTTTGTATTCCATGTGACCTGCTTGCACGGCTTTCGTCAGACCTGCCCAGTTCTCGCCCCCGAAGAATATATGGTATATATTGTGCGGGAAATCGTACTGCGAGGCAAGGTAGTTTGCCAGTGCTCTGGAGCGTCCTTCCGACAGGCGCTGGTTGCCTGCGTAGGAACCTTCCGGGGAAGCGTATCCCGTGATGTCCAGACGGTTTACCGTGACACTGGCATCGTTTTTCAAATCGTCGATCATGTCATGGATTTTCGCCAGTTCTTTCGGGTTGTTCATGTAGTCCGGGCGGATCACGGTTTGATTGACCACGAAGTCAAGGAAACATTCTGCCACGATCTCCCGGCGTTTGATCTCCTCCTTTGGCGGTTGGATATATACCAGGTAAGGGGTCACGATGTATTCTTCCACGGGCGGGATGGGATTCAGAAGGCGTTCCACTCTCATCAGTTCCGTGTCGCCGCAACCGCATTCATCGTATTGCACGTCGAGTGCTGCGTCAGCCATCCACGCCTCGTAGGGAAGCGAGTAACGGTAGTTGAGCACGCCGTTTTTCTTTTTCGTCACTTTTTCCACCACGTAAGCCTTGTCCGTGTCCACTTGCGGGTTGTAGCCGATCAGGGCTAGTTTGCGTTCGTGGGACAAGTATTCGTCCCGTCCCTTGAAGGACACCTTCGGGAGGTTGTACGTCCGTTCCGGGGTTACCAGTTGCGGGATGATATCCATGCCATGTGCCGACTTGATTTTCATCTCGTTGAAGATGAGATCCAAATCCACGTGGAGTATGTTCTCCTCTCGTTCCATCCGCAGGGCTTTCACGGTGACCGTCCCCGTGTAGGAACGGGTTTGAGCTGCCGCGGGAGCTATGTCCAACTGGAACATTACCAGTATCGTTGCTATATAGAGTATAATCCTGTTCATCACTTCCTTAATTATTTAATGAGATACACTAATGTGATTCCTACTTTCGTGGGACCAAAGTAATTTTTGCTGTCCTTTTTCAGTTTAAGCCCACAATCGGCGCACGGGTATTTGTCATATTTTATATGCGCGTATCCCAACCCGACGACGGCTTCGATGCTCCAGCGTTTCTTCAGAATCCACGACCGACCGAAGCTGAATCCCGCCCCGTAGAGTTCGCCTTGGTAGCGGTTGTTCTGCATATTCTTGCTGATGAACGACCAGTTAGGCCAACCGCCCACGTTGAAATCTGCGTAATGCGCGTGCAGCCCGATAAACGTGCGGGTGAAGCGCTCGCAGAACCAATAGCGTACTTCCGGTTGAACGCCGAAGTGTGCCAATCGCCTGCCGTTAGCGGGTTTCCACGGGTTGTAATTGAAGGGTACTTCCAACGTCCACTTGCGTGCCAAACCGATTTCCACCCCCAAATTCATTGTTGCCGTGGCGTCGTACAACAGGTTGCTTTTCACGGCAACTTTTTGTGCGTTTGCCTCGGGTAGAATCCACCCGACTATGAACAATGCTGCTATCAGTACCTTTTTCATTAATATCGTCATCTTTATTCTTGTTTACACGTTGATTACTTCTCTTTGCGTTATATATATTTTGATCCGGATGATCTGGCTTGTCGGCGATCCTGGGTCTTTTATCGTTGTCAGGTAAACCGTACCGTATCTTTGTCCGCTGCCATTTCTTTCCACGCGTATGTTTATAACCCCGTCTTCCACGATAATTTCGTCAGTAACATCCCGCATACCCGAGGAAGACATCAGTTTCAACCAAGTTTTGGCATCATCTTCTTCCACGTAGGCGGAGAGGCAATAGAATTCCGGGAAGGTGAGCGTGTTCTCTAACCGGCTTATTCTATCCCGTCGCTCGACACTCACTGTCTTTTCCAGGTTACCCAGTTCCAGTTGAACGGTACCGGCGGAAAACCCGGCTCCCAGTTGTATCTTGACCTCTGTCTTTAGCGGACTGGTGTTCGTCACGATAGGTAGTGCCACGCTGGTGCCTGCCGCGGGACTGCTGATTTGCAACCCGGTTGATGCCGTGATGGTTCTTTTATCCGGGAATGGGCGTATGCAGTCCGTCGCTAACGTAAACGCGTGAAATTCTTTGGTCGTACCTGCATCGGCGTACACGATGTAGTGTGAATTGCTGACTCCCATATAATAATCGTTGTTGGAGATGATTTCATAGGAGGCTTCGTCCCGCACGGTGATCGTGTAATCCACTTGCGTGTTCGACGGCAGAGATACTTTCGCGTCACCTACCGTGGAATACCCCGGACCCTTGACCTTCGTGATCGTGAATATGTATCGGTGGTTTCTCTCGATGTCCAAATGATTCTCGTTCTCGCCGATAAACGCCAGTTTATAAAAATATTCTTTACCATCATATATCCCGCGGATAATGATGTACATATCGTATGTTGTACTTGCCTCGTAAAGGTATACGGGATTTTCCGTTGTGGTTTGTTCCGTGCCGTTCACGACAGCTTTTGCAATATCGTCCGAATATGAGTTATTGTACCTGTATTCCACCCGATTGCTAGCCGGGGTAATCGCATTTCCGTTTTGCTTGTGTAGTAAACCTTGTTTGGCTGCATTTGCCACCATCGTTATTCCTTTAAAGTCAAAGCCGGTTTCCTGGTCTATCACTTCCACCCGAGCCACAACCCGAAGCATTTCCAGTTGTTGGGCATCACTTCCGATTTTGGTGTTTTTATTTATTCCACCGGGAAGGTCAACCACGTGACTCATCGGTAGTAATTGTAAATTAGCAAACGGGATTGAGGTTTGCGGGTTACTCAGCGGTTCGGTACACAACGCTTGGCAGGCGGCATCCAGGGACATATTCTGCAATGCTGTTGCGAATGTACCGGACGAAAACGTGTAGTTCTGTGTTGCGTTCATGTAGAATCTTGTCTGGGGATTAGCCAGTATCAGTAATTTGCAGGCTTCAGCCTGTTTGGTCAGTATAACATATCGTTTGTTGGTACTGTTGATTGTCAACGCTTGAGCGGCTTCCACGAATTTCATGTCGTTACCCTTGAACACTAGCACCCATGGGGTCATATCCACGCCGTCTTCGTTTGCAGAAGAGCGGGACTCCGGAATCTTATACGGGTCGATCCTCGTGAACAATTCGAGTTGCACTTTATCATCGACAACGATGGGCTCTTTTTCGGGAGCTACCGTTTCGTCGATACAGGCAAAACAAATGATTCCAAGGAATACAGTTATCCCTATTAATATATTCTTTCCCATTTTACTAAAATGTCCCTCCATAATACTTCAAATTCCCGATCTTTTTTGTCGAATGCTTCATGCTATTTGTTGTACTTCGACTTTTTGCTTCCGGTTTCGGGAAACTCCCGGAAGGAACCTTACCCTTAATAATTTGTCAAAAATACGCTATGAGTATTAATTAACGATTATCAATATTTCCCTTTTTGTTTGCAATTTTCTCCATTTATATAATGCTAGCCCTAATGTTACTAGGGGTTTTGCCTAATTCTTTTTTGCAAAATTTCGTGAATTGTGCAATGGTGCTGAACTCGTTTTCGAAAGCGATCTGCTTGAAAGGCTTTCTAGTAGAGGTTATTTCGGCATGAATTATCTTGGCTCTTCCCGCTTTCATCCACTGGTAGGGCGTTTCACCGAAGATGTCCACGAACTTTTTGGCAAATTGTTTTGTCGATAGGTTCATGGCATCTGCTATTTCCTTTACTGTCCGGAAACGTTGACTGTTAAGTCGCACGTATTCCGAGAATATCGTGTCTTTTGTCAGTATTTGTTGAAAGAAATCGTGAATTTCCTCTTTCGAGTAGTAGGTACGCAAGAGTAAAAAGAATTCCTTGATCTTTAACTCAAAATAGTAATTACCGTCGATCCCGTCCCTGAGGCAATTGTTGATCCCATCCAGGAAATGCCACAAGTGCGAGTTGATCTGTAACATATTTAGCTTCTTCATCCGGGATTTGCAATTTTTACCTGAAGCGATAGTTTTTAAATCAAATAGTTTTTCCACGGGATAATTGTCACATAACTTCAAAGGACCATGTAACCTGAACACCATAACAATAGCATTCACGGGTGCCCGATAGAAGTAACGTCCGCCGACAGGCAGGAATAGGATGTATCCTTTCTTGCTCTCGTGTTCGTGGAAATCCCCAAAAATGAATTTCAGGCGTCCTTCCATGAAGAATGCCACTTCATTGTGATGAAGTTCAAGACATCCTGTCGCTCCTTTCGGAATACGAACCATCTCTACCTGTGGCGAATTCGAGTTGTTCATTGTATGACAACTCGGATATTCTATTATTCCCTTGTTCATACCAGTCATAATTATCTGTTGTTTCTTTAAAATTTTGGCACAACAATCCCTGTTCACGAACATTTGTTGTTAAAATCCTACAAGCGTAATTTCCAAAAACTGTTAATTGTTACTTGTTTGTCTTTTAGCCATCCTGTACGCTAAATTATTCTCAAATGAATTTGCTATATTTGAATATTAATTTACCTCTACTGCATTTTAATGTTTTGGTGTGTATTTTACTTCCATTTTGTCCCTCCTTTCCGAAGTAAAAACATCACGTTTTTTAATTTCTTTCTCTTTTAAATTCATCCCGTGAAGCTGCCTTTTTGAAAGCATTTACGCGGTGTAATTATCTTCCCAATACAAAGTTATAAATAATAATGAATATCGCAATACATTGTATGGAATGAGAAAATTGGTAATCAGATAGTTGCGAATACAGTGTTATTTTTATAAAAAAATGTATCTTGATTCGAATAGAATAAATATACAGTTTCGATTATTGATACAATTCCGGGTTAGGAGGGAAGAAAATGCTTTTTCCTTGTTTTAAATAAAAAAGCACTACCTTTGCTCCATATATGATAAAAGGTGATTTTTTTCAGTAGAACAATTATAAAAAGAGAGGAATTAAACCATGAAGATTGCTGTACCAACGAGAGATAATATGGTAGACGACCATTTCGGACATTGCGAGTATTATACTTTATTTACTACCGACGATGCGAAGAACATCACGGGGGTAGAAACTTTGCCATCCCCGCAAGGTTGTGGCTGTAAATCGGATATTGCAGCCGTGTTGCGTGAAAAAGGGGTTTCCGTTATGCTTGCCGGGAGCATGGGCGACGGCGCTTTGAATAAATTGAGCGAGCAAGGCATAAAAGTCCTTCGCGGCTGCAAAGGCGACGTGCGGAAAGTCACGGAAGGATACCTCAAAGGATTCTTGCTCGATTCGGGGGTTGCTTGCCATCACGAGTGCGGGGAGCACAAGGAATAAATTTAAGTGTTAAAACGTTTTGTAGTATTTATAGATTATTCTATATTTGAAAAGTTTTAAATAGCAAGTCGTTTTTATACAAAAGATACCATAAAGACCAATAATGTTGCAAGGTGTTGATGGTGTGAGAGTAAGGAACTTGATTCAAGTCCTTACTCTTTATTTATTTTAACGAGTACCTTGTCGATTCGGGCACCGTCCATATCGACGATTTCCAGCTCAAAATTGTACCATACCAGTTTTTCTCCCGTGCGAGGGATGTGTTCCAGAATTTTTAAGATCAACCCGCTGAGCGTGTTGTAATAATGGTTCGTGTAGAGGAATTCCATGTCGAAATAAGCAAGAAAATCGTAGAACGGGCATTGACCGTCAACAAGATAAGTGCCGTTGTCACGTCGTATGATGTCTGGCTCCTCGCCAATCTCGGGTACGTCGCCAATCAAGGCTTTCACGATGTCTTTCAACGTGACGATTCCCTCGATGCTCCCGAATTCATCCGTCACTAGCCCGTACTTGAGATGTCCTTGTTTCAAGTGTTCCAGGGCATTGTACACGCTTTGGTTCTGCGGGAAGTATTGCGGGGGACGTACAAGTGCTTTCAGGTTGAAGTTCGGGGCGTCGATCTTGCCGAAAAGGTCTTTCAAAAAGACAACCCCGACAATGTTATCCAGTTTGGTGTCCGACACGGGGTAAATTGTGTGCAAGTGCGTGTGAACGGTTTCACGAATTTTATCATTGGAGTCCGTGATGTCAAGCCACACGAGATCGCTGCGGTGGGTCATGATAGAAGCAATATCCCTGTCACCGAGGTTGAAGACGCGTTCCACGATATCCTGTTCTACTTCTTGAATCTCACCTTCCGCGGTACTCTCCTGAATGATAGCCTTGATTTCTTCCTCGGTGATCTTGTTGTCATTCATTTTATTTAAACCCAAAATCCGCATCATGAGCGAGGTACTTGCTGAAAGCAACCACACGAAGGGAGAAGCTATCCGGGAGAGTATATCCATGGGGGCGGCGATGATCTTTGCCATGCGCTCGGCTGCCACCATACCGATGTGCTTGGGCACCAGTTCCCCGAAAATAAGGGTGAGATAAGTCACCACGATCACGATGATCGTTTTGGAAATAAGCAGGGCGTGGGGTTGCAATGGCTCTATTTTTTCTACCCACACGGCAAGGTCGCCAGCGAGAGCCTGCCCCGAGTAAAGACCAGTCAGTATACCGATCAGAGTGATACCGATCTGGATCGTCGACAAGAAACGATCCGGTTCATTGGCGAGTTTCAATGCTCGCCGGGCGGATTTATTGCCCGTTCTGGCTTCCGTTTCCAGACGGGATTTACGTGCCGATACCATGGCGATTTCCGACATGGCAAGTACTCCGTTTAATAAGATAAGCCCTATGATAATGAAAAATTCCATATTTAATTGTTTGTGTTTTCTACATTAATTTGAGGTCGTATAATCAGAAGCGAAGGCAGTTTGGCAAACGTGTTCTGATCTTTCGATAATTTTTGGCAAGTGGCGTAGCTTAAAACCAGCAGGCTTTCTTTTTCCCCGACGAGGGGATTGGTTGCCAAAGGTTCGTCCAGAATAAATTTAGCGGGATCCCGTTGCACAAAATCTTTTGTAATCCGGGTGAGTACGGATTCATTCGGGTGCTCGTTGATAAAGCAGATCCGGATAGTCATACTTTCTTCACCTAGCCGGGTTTGTGCGTAAGTGAAGAGGAAAAGATCTGCTTCATTGTCCACCAGCAACAGGATGTAGGATGCATGCGTGAATCCCCGGTTGACAAAGATACCCACGGAGCAATCCACGTGCTCCATTATAGATTCCAGTTTCTGTCTTAGCAGCGTGCCCGGCAAATGCAGCGGGTGGTTTTTTAGTTGTTTCAGCCAGCGGGAAACCGTCGTGAACTTCTTCCCGAATGTTCCCGCCGGAACGTCGTTCCCCATCATAAATTGTTGCCCGGCACCCAGGAAAAGGTAATCCACATTTTCCTTCCGGGCTATTTTCACCATTTCGGGGATAAGGTGGTCTGTTACCTGATAGCGTTCCTGCACTTGTAGTTGCAATTGTTGCGCTTCTTCCCGCAAGGGAATGAAACTCTCCTGTTCGTACTCGTCCGCTTTTGCCGGGTTGAGGTCTGTGCCCAGCGTGAAGTGGTTTCCGATGATCTCGCTGGATTGCAAGCGGTGTCCCAACATCAAGTCGGCTATATTCAACAAGGTTCTTCCCGTTTCCGGTCGACCGAAAGAGAGCAACACTTTCTCCCGGTGTCCCCGGCTTTCCTTCTTTTTCGCGAATACCCGTTCGACGAGCGATAGCATCGGGGTTGCCATGAACGTGGTTAGCAGCGACATCAGCAGCAACACGACAAACATCTCCGAGGTGAGGATACCCATCTCGAACCCGATGTTGAGTGCCACGAGTTGCATCAGTCCCCGCGTATTCATCAGCGTTCCCACGATAAGGCTGTCTTTCCAACTTTCACCGACGGCACGGGCGGCAAGTGTACATCCCCCGAACTTCCCGGCTATGGCTACTACAATGAACAGCCCGCAGACGTACCACAATTCGGGCGTGTTAATCAAACCGATCTCCGTGTGCAAGCCCGAGAAGGCAAAGAACAGCGGAAGGAAGAACACGAGTGCGATGTCTTCTACTTTTTCCATCATCACTTTGCGAAACCCAATATTCGTGGGCATCACCACCCCGGCGATAAAAGCACCGAAAAGAGCGTGAATGCCTATAATCTCTGTCGTTACCGACGACAAAACAAGGATGATGAAAATGAACCCCACGAAAGCTTTGTTGATGACTTCCGAATATGCGTAGGTTTCCCCGATCTTTCGCAGGAAAGGACGCATCACGAGGAACATGAAGGTGATATAGACCAGCGTTAAACCGATGGTGTAGAGGGCGCTGATGAAAGACCCGGCTTTGGCGAGGGCGATGACAATAGCCAGCAGGCACCATGCCGTCACGTCGTCGTTGGCTGCCGAGGCGATGGAAAGCATCCCCACGGAAGTTTTCGTCATGTTGCGTTCCTGCACGATGCGTGCCAGCACGGGGAATGCAGTGATACTCATGCATATCCCGATGAAAAGGGCGAAGGGCAGGAATTCTGTTTGTCCGGAAGCGTAATCCTCGTATACCCAGATAGCCGCCACCACACCCAAGAAAAAGGGCACGACGATGCCGGCATGGCTGATGACGAGCGTTTCGTTCAATTTGTTCTTTAATACACTGAAGTCCAGTTCCAAACCGATCACGAACATGAATAGTATCAACCCGATCTGGCTGAGCAGGTTGAGGTTGTCCAACGACTCGGCGGGAAACAGGTTTGCCGAGAATTCCGGGAAGAAGTATCCCAACAGGGAAGGACCGAGGACGATACCCGCCACGATCTCACCCATAACGCCCGGTTGCCCGAGGTATTTGAAAAGAAAGGAAAATAACCGGACCGTGAGCAAAATCACGATAATTTGTAACAACAAAATAGTCAGTGAATTTGTCATGTTGTCGGCGACGATGTTGGCAAATAGCTCGAATGCCCCGATATTCGGGTTCATCGTGCCGTTTCCTGTCTGGTGGTCAAACCGCTCGCCCGAACAGAGGGCAAGGTAGATCAACACCCCGAACACGGTAATCATCCCGAGATATATCCAGTAGTTTGTCCTGTTTCTTTTCATGGTTAATTAGTTTATATTTCCTCATTTCCCATCTTTCCTCCTTTTTATTGCCCTGAATATTTCGCCTACCCAGAGCACGAGTGAAGTGGATGCCGTGATCCATATCCATTCCGTCCACGAGAGGGGAACTGTCCGGAACACGCTGCCCCCGAAGTTTACCACGAGGATTTGTCCCACGACAATGGCAAGCCCGACGGCGAGGAATCCTTCGCTCTTGAAGAGGTTCTTGAAGGCAGATTCGTTCGTGCCGAAGGTTTTAGCGTTAAACATATTCCAGAACTGCAACATCACGAACACCGTGAAGAATATCGTCAGGTTGTCCAGCCCTTCCGGCGTGGAAGCGTCGATGCCTCCTGCGTAGTGTGAAAGCACGTAGAGCAATCCCAGCAAGATGCCGACGAAGAGGATACCCGTGGCGAGAATCAGCGTCCTCATTTGGGGCACGATGATAAATGCGTTCGAATCTCTTGGTTTCCGTTTCATCACGTCCGGGCTGGGCGGAAGGGAAGCGAGAGCCCCGGCGGCAAAGGTATCCATGATCAGGTTGACCCACAACATTTGCGTCACCGTGATCGGCAATTCGGAGCCGAACAGGGAACCTACCAGCACGATGATTAGGGCTGCCACGTTGATGGTCAGCTGGAACAGCACGAACCGTTGTATGTTCTGGTACACGGAACGTCCCCACATGACGGCAGAGGTGATGCTGCTGAACGAATCGTCGAGCAGGGTAATGTCACTCGCCTCCTTGGCTACCGATGTACCGCTACCCATGGACAATCCCACGTGGGCGTGGTTAAGGGCGGGGGCGTCGTTTGTCCCGTCGCCGGTGACTGCCACGATTTGTTTCTTCTGTTGTAATAGTTGTACTAACCGTTGTTTGTCTAGCGGGCGAGCCCGTGACATGATTTTCAGGTCGAGCACCCTGTCGAGGGCTTCCTCGTCAGTCAGAGCGGCAAATTCCACCCCGGTAATCAAATTGCGTTCCGTGTCTTTTTCCGTCCACAGCCCGATTTGCCGCCCGATCTCTTTAGCCGTTCCGGGCGTGTCGCCCGTTACCATCTTGACTTGGATACCTGCGTCGAAACAGCGGTGCACGGCGTCCGGCACGTCCGGACGGATGGGGTCGGATATGGCAACGATGCCGAGGAAGGTCAATTCCGTGTTATACAATTGCCCGTCCTTGAAGTGCGATTCGTTGTCCTCTATGATCTGGTAAGCAAACCCGAGGGTACGCATGGCTTGATTCTGGTATTCCAGCAATTGTTTTTCGATTGTTGGTTGCTGGGAGGCGAGGGGCACGGGGGTGCCGTCCACGATCACATCCTTGCAGTGACCAAACAGGATTTCAGAGGCACCCTTGACGTATAGTACCTTTTTCCCCAGCGCGGGCGATTGCACGAGGGTCGCCATGTATTTGCGTTCGGTGGAGAAGGTCAGTTGCTCTACCACCGTGACGCTTTCCCGCGCTTCCGCGTAGCTGATCCCTTGGTCGTTCAGCCACAGTAACAATGCCGCCTCGGTAGGATTGCCGAGCGTCTTCACCCTTTCCGGGTCACTGAAGTCCAAGAAGGCGGTCGTGTTCATCGCGATACCTTCCGCCAGAATCTTAGAATATTCATTATCGGATAATTGCCCGTCCTGCAACCCGTAGAAATTGGTCTGGTAGACGGTCATTTGATTCTGAGTCAGCGTGCCTGTTTTGTCCGTGCAGATCACGGTTGTGGCGCCCATCGTTTCGCAAGCGTGCATTTTTCGCACGAGGTTGTGCGATTTCAACATCTTCCGCATACTCAGCGCGAGGCTTAGGGTAACGCTCATGGGCAGACCTTCCGGCACGGTCACCACGATCAGTGTGACGGAAGCCATAAAGGCTGAAAGTATCTTTTTCCCCAACCCGAGGGGAATCCACGCGTGCGGGTCCCAGGGTTTTACACCGAATGCCAGACCGATGGCGAGCATAACGGCTAACGCCACCAACCCGTAGAGAATCCAGCGTCCCCAGTTTCCTTCCCCGACAGCACGGGGGAGAGGTTTGTCTTTCCCTTGTAGTGCGTAAACGTCATATACCACGGGCATCCATACTTTGGTCAGCATGATGACAGCTGCAATGATAACGGCACCGATCAACCCTAGTTGCCCCAACCCGGGGGTGGGGTAAACCGGGTTGAAGAACAATCCTTTTATAAACAGTATCGTGAACATCAAGGCGGCTCCGCAGAAGCCGATGATCCCGATAAACTTGGCAAGTGATTCGAGTTGCGTGTCAAGCGGGGTAGGTTCCTCGCTCTTCTCGGACGATTTCTCCGCCACCCGCCCGAATTCGGTAGCGTCACCGACGGCGAGCACTTGCATCACCCCGTGACCGTCAGCCACGGTGGTACCCCGCATCACGTGGTTGGAGGGGTAGGTGGCTTCCATGCTGAATTCTGATTCGATCGTGGTCTTGTTGGCGATCGGTTCTCCCGTGAGGCTCGATTCGTTGACCTGCAACGAGAGCGCTTCCAGCAGTACCCCGTCAGCGGGAATCTCTTCGCCTTGCTCGAGGATCACGATGTCGTCGACCACAATGTCCTTCTTGGGCACCTCGTGCACGTTGCTGTTGCGGATGACTTTTATCAGCGTGTCGTCATTGACTTGGTTCAGCACGTCGAATTTCTTGTTGGCGTCCCACACGAACCACGTGGCAACGCCCGTTGCCAGCAGGATGGCTATGGCGATACCGATGGTTTCGGCTATCTCGACAATGCCTTCCGAGAAATACATTGCCGCGGCAATTCCCCCGGAGAGAAATACCGCTACCATTAATATACGAATAACCGGGTCTTCGAAATTCCCGATAAATACCTGCCACAAGGAGTCCCTTTTCGGGGGAGTCAGTACGTTTGCCCCGTGCTTTTCACGACTTTCCTGTACTTGTTTATCGGTGAGTCCCGTGTAGTGTTTGCGTGATTCCATTTTATGATTTTGTGTTTGATTTGTTTTTTTTACGAATATTCTTCAAAATAAGATACCCGAAAAAGCAAAAACCTACGATTAACATTGCGACAGATATTTCCGTGAAATACCTTTCCAGTAGCTCTTTTCGGGTGTATAAAAAATAGCCGGCAGTAGCGAGAACCAAGTTCCATATGCCACTTCCCGCTGCCGTGTAAAATATAAAACTGTTTAACGGCATTTTTACAATCCCTGCCGGGAGGGAGATAAAACTCCTTACCCCGGGAGTCAATCGCCCGATGAAGGTAGAACTTTTGCCGTATTTCAGGAAATATTGTTCGGATTTCTCTATTTTTTCTTTGCTTAGCCCGCATATCTTCCCCCTGCGTGATTCCGCCAGAGTGTAAATAAATTTCCGCCCGAGCGTGCAGGCTAACACATAATTAGCTAGTGCGCCGAGCACCGAGCCGATGGTGCTGAATACAACAACCAGAATGAAACTGAGCTCCCCGTTTGCAGCTTTCCAGGCTGCCGGGGGCACGATTAGTTCTGCGGGAAAAGGGATGATGGAACTCTCAATGGTCATACAGACGAGAACGCTCCAGTAGTTCACGTTATGCATATACCAATCGAGAATGGATTGAAGCCAATCGACCATATTATTATTTCAGTTTACAATATCTTATATTCAATTAATTATACGTGCAGCAAGTATAATTCCCGTCATAACAAGAGTTCCTTTAGCGAGTAGATATAGAAACCTTGGCTATGACGAATGGTTAAATATTGAATAAAATGTTTTGTGTTTGCAAGGGATGCCAACTTGGGCGGTTTGTTTTTCAATTCGCTGGCGTGGTTCCGGAAATACACGTTCGTTTTCGTAGTTTTGTTCAACCCGAAACGCCGCCCGTGGGTTGTAGTGATCCCCTCGTCTGCTCCCAATTGATGAAAAAATCCGGGATGGGAGTGAAGGTCCGCGTGGTTTTCCGGGATGGAAAGTTGTTCGTTCGGGCTGTACATGGTAGTTTCTCCTTCGGTCATTGCCTCTCGCAGTCCGGTGACAATGAAGAATAAAGAAAAGAGAAAGATAGGTATGTATAGCAAAAACAGCCTTTTCATTACGATGTAATTTTCAGTCCCAAAAGTAATATAATTTATTAAAACTATAAAGGCTTTTCTTTCTTTTCACGTTTAAAGCCTGTTCCCGTACTTTTCCCCCATTTCGTCGCGAGCCAAAGAGGTGGTGCGGCGGATAAAGTCCGTCTTGGCATTCGTGTAGGCATCTCGGTCGTGTTTGTACCTGACGGCGTGTTGCTGTTTCAATTCACCGTAGGTTTTTGTTGCCGCCGGGTGGGTTAGCAGGTAATCCCTGAAATAGAGTTCGTCCCAGTCGCCCGGGTAGCGCACGTGCAGGTGGATGACTTGTCCCCGGAACCCTTGCGGCGTGTATCCTTTCATGAACATGAGGTGGGGAGCCGGTTTTGACGGCTGTTTGTCACAAATATACCCCGTGGCGACTAGTGTGGCGATAAGTTTTTGGGTGTCCGTGCCGGGACGGATTTCCAGTAAAATGTCTATCGTCGGTTTGGCAATCAGACCGGGCACGGCAGTACTCCCGATGTGGTTGACGCGAGTAATGTTTTCTTGCCCGATGGTGTCGCGGATGAGTTTCTGTTCTTTCCGGTACTCTTCTTGCCATTTGTCTTGGTGTTCGCTCAACAGGATCGGGAATAGCGCCCAGCGTTCCTCGTCAGTCATGTCTTGAAGTGATTTAGTCATGGGGTTGTGTATATCTTTATTTGTCGTGTAAAAATAATGAAATAAGGGAAATGATACGTGGGGCGTGTTTTTCGTGTACGTTAAAAAAGTATATTTTTCGTAAAAACGTGGGCGAAGAGTGGGTGAACAGTAGGCGATGAGTGGGCAATGCCGCCTAAAAGCCGCCTAAAAGCCACCTAAAAGTCGCCCGACAATATAGATAAAGTATTGTTTATTCCCCGTTCAAGGGTACGGAAATCTTGTTGGCAGATTTAATTGATAAGTCCTTTTAATCGCGTACTTTTGCGATAGAATAAGTAAAATACACAGGTCATGACAGTAAAAATGATATTAGGATGTATCGTGGCTCTTTTGGCGTTAGTAAACCCGGTACAGAAAGTATTAATAGTAACCTCTTTGCAGGAGAGATTCTCGTTGAAGGAATTGCGCTATATTTCTATAAAGTCGACCATCACGGCTGCGGCGATCCTGATATTTTTCCTTTTCCTCGGGGAGATCACGTTTAACTATGTCTTCCATGTTGAGCTGTATTCTTTCCAGATTACTTGCGGTGCCGTGTTGATGTACAACGGGTTGTCCGGTCTGTTGAAGGGATTCTTCTTGAAAGTGGACGAGCATATCA
The DNA here is from genome assembly GCF_000379665.1 of Butyricimonas synergistica DSM 23225. Classification (GTDB taxonomy): domain Bacteria; phylum Bacteroidota; class Bacteroidia; order Bacteroidales; family Marinifilaceae; genus Butyricimonas; species Butyricimonas synergistica. The sequence continues at coordinate 205,796 of NZ_KB903359.1, forward strand.
AGTTGGCTGACCTGACCACCGTGCCTATTGCCATTCCCATGATAGCGGGACCCGCCACGATCACGGCTGCCGTTACTTTCCCCGTGCAGTACGGGAGGGAGATTACCATCATATCCATATTGCTGGCGCTTGCCGTGAATCTTTTCTTTATGCTGCAAGCTCGCCGTATCGGAAACTTTCTGATTAAGTATAATTTCATGAATCCCCTGATTCGCATTATCGGCTTAATCGTCGCCACGATCGGGTTGCAGATGATATTCGACGGGATCACCTTGTTTATAAAATCTTTGACTGCAGGAGTGTAGATCGATGATGTGATTTAGTGATTGCCGATTCCTTAATCATAGAATCGGCAATCACTAAATTTATTCGCTTTAAATTTTAGACTTTTAGTTTAGTTGGAGATTTCTGCCACGCAACGTACCGCTTGTGCAAAACCTTGGTATGAAACCCTGAAATTCATGGAATTGTACGCGGATTCGAATGACCAAGCACCGTAACGAACTCTCCGGTCATTCGGAGCTACGGTTAATTCACTTCTCGTGTATGCCGGACTAGCGCTGGCAGACCAATAATAGCCGGTACTGCCCGGACTTTCCAACTTCCCGGTAATGTTATTTAGACGCCCGGTAGCGGGGAAGAAGATCGAAGCGTAAGTCGTGGGATTGAAATACAATACCCCTTGGTAGCCAACCTGACTGTTGTCTATCGATACGCCGTAATTGCCACTTGAAGGTTCTTTGATCGGTCGTCTGTCGAAGAATCCGTCCGAATAAAAAGTAAAGGTCGTGTTTCTCAACTGCTTGCGGGCGATACCACTTGTGCCGTAGGGATACGTTCCCGGACCGGTTTTCGTTCCCACCACGTTGTCGTACACGGTTTTATAATCCGCGCTTGAAGCGGCATTACCCGCGAAGGGTACATTAAATAAAGAAACCCTGAACTCGGAATATTCCACGTCTGTTAAATGATTTATACCGGGAGTACTGGCGGCGGGCAAATAGTCATAATACCCGTTGTAAGATATTTGATTGGTATATCCATCGGTTGGACGGCGGTAGCCCGTGGGGCAAATCTCGAATGTATTTTTGTATACGGCTATTCCGGTTGCCCCGTCCCACATGATGGGGAACTCGGGGTAATCCCACGGGAAGCCTGTTACAAGAAACGAGCGGCTCGGGTTGAAGCCTCTCCGGTAATAATTAGTCATACCGGTTATCGTGCCGTTTAAATCGACAGCCCATTGGAAAAGTGCTCCTGCTTGCGACGGGAAATCGACAAAGCGAGCTCCCTTGATACCCACGTTCTCGTAATCCGGATCTGTGTACCCGGATAACTTGGTCGTGGTTAGGTTATAAGGCGCAAACTTAGCCGCTTTTCGGCGTGTATTCGATGAGGTAAGGCGCATATCCGACCGGACTTGTGCCGTAATATCCGTGTTGCCGTTCCATCCGTTGTGCACGACATCCGGAATGGGATCGGTGGACGTGTATATGTACGCGGGTGCTTCGCCTTGGCGGACGTAAATCCTCATGGTGGTTTGCCAGCCTCCGGGATAATATGTCAGATCGACATACCCGAACTTGGGTGTGGAAGTTTCACTGGGCACGTAATTGGCGCTCTCCTTGACGCCGATGCGGAAATAGATGCGCCCGTTGATATTCTTGATTTCTTTACCATCTTTCTCTACCCTGTATTGATTAGGGATCACTTGATAGTGTTCGGCATCTCCGGGGTATTCGGTGCCGACCGCGGGGTCGAAACTAGGCGTGGCACTTACTACAAGCCAATCTTGAAAGGCATCGGGAATCTTTACTGACCACGGACGATCCACGGCGTGTTGCCCGGTGATGATGCGTTCGCCTTTCTGGTCGTGCTTGAAGAATACGGCGTTAAATAACCCGTGCTGGTTTGCCGTGGGGTTATGCACGAACCGTAATCCGGTCTGCGTTACCGTGACAGTGATCGTTCTTTGCAACGGTTTTTTGCCGTTAGCCTCTTCAGCCGACAGGATCAGCGTGTATTTGCCGCTCATGTTCTCGGTTCTGTCGTGCGGGGTACCCGAAATTCGGTTGGTGCCGTCAATCAGCAAGTCCATATAGCCGCTACCCGTGGTCGGGTCGAATTCAAACCGGTAAGGATTGGGGTTATTGGCGTCCACGGTCAGGCAGTTGAAAACCTCGTTGGTGGGACGTTCGGCTGCTTCTCCTTCTTTTTGCACGGTGGCAAGGACTTTGACTACCGGCATATTCGACCAGAAAGAGATTCTGACCCCGTTCTGGTCGGTCATCTTGACGTCGGTTTGCGACACGTTGAGTTTGCGGATACCCGCTATTTCCCATTCTTCCTCGATCCGGGTCCACGGCGCAGGCTTGATGTTCACTTCAAGCGGTTCCTGTATGTTCCCGATCAATTCGAGCCGGGCGTTGGCAGGCAGCCTGTAATCCGGGTCGGACAGAATTTTTAATTTGCACGACGGGCTATATTTGTTGATTAAATTCACCGTGAAAACTACCGCATTTCCTTCAGCCGATTTGGTGGTGAAGAAACTGGAAGGTATGATTACTTTTTTTACTTTCACTGCCCACACGAAGCCATTTGCCTTGTCGGCTGCCGAGAGAAGGGTGGGGTCTACGTCGAAATAGTCGGCATTGTCCGCCATCGTGAACTTGCGTTCCACGCTTCTGGTTATAGCCGTTCCGTTGTATGTTTGGGTAGGATCGTCATATGCCCATGTTCCTGCGGGATGGTCACTGGGTAAGCCATGCACGAGCGGCACCCTGTCCGGGAGGTTCGTGAAAGCGATACCATCAAATTCACTGTTGTTGTCAACACCCCAGTCAATCTTTGATTTAAGCACGACATCGACACGGGCGGCAAGTCGCCGGAGTCCTATCGTTAGTTCCGAATTTATGTTGCCGCCGATCTCGAATTTCCCGTCGGTCAATATTTTTACCGCGTTATTTTCCGCGATCATCGGGATAATTTTGTCCGAGTTGAAATATTCCGCCGGGAAGGAGATGGATTTTATTCCGTCGTAATCGGCAATGTTGTCGAGAATCGCCTTGATGCCCGTGTTAGGGGGCTCATTGGCTAAAAAGATAAAGTTATACTCGCCTTGGTCGATAGGGTGGCGCAGCGTGTTCTCGGATAACGCGGAACCGTAGTACAGGACGTTGCTCTCGAGTGTCCCGTCCGTTTTGAACGCGATAATACGAAGTGTTTCGACTTTGCTGTCTATTCCGTCGCCCGGGAAGCTTCCCTCGTAACTACGGGAGTTGATACCTGAAAATGTTATAAATCCTTCCTGTGTGTCATTTTGCAATTTTTCGTCAATACAAGACATGAATAACAAAACGATGGCAAAAAACGGCAAGCGTGAATAGTGTTTCAATCCGTTGATAAGCATATATACTCCTAATTTTTCATCCTACAATATTACCTCCCCGGGTATAGCATTCCCCCTCTCTGTTCTATGCTAAAAGACCCGTCCATCCATTTTTCCTGCATTCTCTTTTGCAGGTCGTGTTTCAGATGGTAAATATCATTAAATTAGCGTGAACAAAAAATTATAATTGTTTCTAATAGAAGTAGTCAAGCGGGTGAGATGAGACTAATAATAAAACCGGGATAAATAATTTCTTGAAAATAGATAAATCACTGGCTTTTGAGAGATGATTTTTTGTTATTCAGTGCGAATGAATATTCATGTTTCGTTAAATGAAAAAATAGATAAAAGAAATACTTTACCAATTAACATCTTTGAGCAAGACAGAAACACACAGGGGTAATGCGACCGTAGTAAGTCCACGTGATTATTAATTTTGTCTTGTTGTCAAGAGGTACACCAAGAGTATTAGGTAGAAACCTAGGCTTGATAGTGCGCAAATAAACCTGTGATTTCTTTTTTTGTGTTGGACTTGCGAAAATTTGCATATGAAATAAAATACAGGCTTTCGGATCGAGTTGAACCTTGCACTAATGATTTTCTTCTATGTTATTCTGTAACATTATTCTCATAAAATCATCGGCATACGCCCGTCCTATTGGAATTTCAGCAAAATGACAACTCAATATTAAATTTCTTTTTGTGAAACTGATTATTTTATGAAGCGAAACAATATATGATTTGTGTACCCTTATAAATTCTTTACGAGGAAGCATTTGGTTAATTTTTTTCAAATTCATTTGTGAAACAATAGGACGAGAATCGATCGTGTGTATTTTAATGTAATTATCCATAGCTTCTATATATTGTATATCCGCAATTCTGATTTTTACATTCTGATATTCTACTTTAATCGTTATTTCCTTACTTGCAGAAAGTTTTTCTTGTACAAGTTTCTGCATTTGAAGCAAGTCTCTTACTTTCTGAACAGCTCTTTCAAAACGAGAAAAAGAGAATGGTTTATACAAATAATCAACCGCATTAAGTTCAAAGCCGTCCAATGCAAATTGGGCATAAGCTGTTGTAAAAATCAAATAAGTTCCCTTGGGCAAGGATTTGGCAAGTTCAATTCCTGAAACTCCATTTATATCAATATCAAGAAACAGAATATCAGGATTGGTTTCGATGACATTATTTATTCCTGAGATTGGGTCGCTATATACCGACAATTCAATATTCCCTATACGTTTGCAATATTGGCTGATAATGGAAAGGGCAACCGGTTCGTCATCAATAGCAATACATCTCATATTATATCAAGTTTATGGTTAATGCCACTTTATGAATCTTCTCTGTTTTTACAATATTCAACGTGTAAGCACCCGAATAGAGCAAATCTAACCGCTTACGACAGTTACTAATTCCAATTCCCTCTTTCGGGGGCAATAGTTTTTTCTGTATTTGATTATAGGTCGCTAGTGAAAGAATGCCATTTTTCATCTGTATATCTATTGATATAACACCATCTGAATAAGAGGATGTACCATACTTGAATGCATTTTCTATAAATGTTATTAATATCATAGGTGCTATTTCGATTGAAGCATCATCTTCGTTATGTGTAAAATATACTTTAGTGTGCTCGTTAAGTCGAAGAAGTTGTAAATCAATATATTTTGATATGTAGTTGATTTCTTCTCCAATTGATGTTTTATCTTGTGTACTATTGGAATAGATATATCTCAACAATTCGGTAAACTTTAAAAAAGCGGATTCTGCTTTCTCGGATTGCGAAATCATTAAACCATAAATAGTATTCAATGTATTAAATAAAAAATGCGGATTGATTTGTGCCTTGTACAACGCTAGTTCTGCTTTGTTTTTTTCATGTTCTACAGCTTGGTGGGCTAAGGTACGCTTGTGCAGCTCTATTAAAAAACCGATCATGAAGCTGAAACAGGTAATCATGAAAAAAATGAACCAGACGCTCAATCTGCGTATCCGGCCTATTGCTTTGTTGGCAAAAGGGTCTTCCAAAGGTGAAATGTCACGAGAGTAAAGGATAAAGCAATATGTGACAATAATCGTAAAACACACCCATAACAATGCTTGAAAAATTTGTTTCTTTCGAAACAACATTGGCGTGCAAATTCTTCGGTTAATAAAATAAATTCCATACAGCCATATTATAATCAGTACCACAAATAAAGGCTTATCCGGAAACCAATATTCTACGGGCATAAACATAATCATTGCCGGAAGAAGAATAACACAGCAGGCAATATCAATGGCAATCAGTACTTTTTTATCAGTCATAACGGTAACTATTGAATACATTGCAAAGTTACATAGATTTTGTGTGATAATTAAGTTCTTGACAGTCCGTTTACAACGACATTGGTGTCGTTCACAACGACATGCTTTTGTAAAATATTGTCTCTCTTTATTTTTACAGCAAATAAAATTCAAAAATTTATGGAAAAGACAAACACTCATCGTACTTTTTTAGTGTTTTTTTTAGTTATGATTGTTGCCATAATGGCATCATGCAGTAGTGAAAAAGCACAAGAAGAAAAAACGGGCAACTATCAGATAATGGTTGTCAGCCGAGAAAACAAAGTATTGGAAACCAATTATGCGGCTATTGTCAGAGGGAGGCAGAATGTGGAGATCCGCCCACGGGTAAATGGTACAATCACGGAAATTTGCACAAGAGAGGGGGCGTTCGTCAAAAAAGGAGAAATATTATTTATTATTGATCAAGCCCCTTACGTGGCTGCTTTAAAAACAGCTAATGCCAATGTGAAAAGTGCAGAAGCAAAGTTGGCAAATGCACGTCTTACCTATGAGGGGAAAAGAATTTTACGTCAAGAAAATATCGTTTCCGACTTTGACCTGCAAACAGCACACAACGCCTTATTGGAAGCAGAAGCCTTTCTGGAAGAAGCTAAAGCACGGCAAAGCAATGCTGCAACCGATCTTTCATACACAGAAATAAGAAGTCCGGTAAATGGCATTGCAAGTATGATTCCCTACAGGGTTGGTGCTTTGGTAGATAACAATATTACGGAACCCTTGATTACCGTATCTGATGATGAAGAGGTACATGTCTATTTTTCTATGACAGAAAACCAAATGTTGGATATCATTCAAAGGCAAGGAGATTTGAACATGAATGAGGTTACAGAAATAAAATTTCGTTTAAGTAACGGAAACATTTATAACCATGCAGGAAAGATTGATGCTATTAGTGGGATGATTGACTATAATGTCGGAACAATCAGTATTCGTGCTACATTCCCAAATCCGAACAAAATGTTGCGCAATGGTGGAACTGGGCAGGTTATTCTGGCAATACAAAAGAAAAATTGTATTGTTATTCCACAAAGTGCTACTTATGAAATCCAAAACCGCTTGTTTGTCTATAAAATTGTGAACGGGAAGACCAAATCAACGAGTATTGAGGTAGAAAGTATCAATGACGGAAAAGAATATGTTGTTACTTCCGGCTTGCAGGAGAAAGATACGATTATATCCGAAGGTGCCGGATTGGTACGTGAGGGAATTGTTGTTGCAAACAAATAAAATCAAACAGATATGAGTGTACAAACTTTTATAAATCGTCCTATACTTTCAGGAGTGCTTTCGGTGTTGATTGTCATTTTCGGTTTAATAGGATTATCCCGTTTACCATTGGAACAATTTCCTGAGATAGCACCACCTACTGTACGCGTGTCGGCTACTTACACGGGTGCCAATGCGGAGACCGTACAAAAAGCGGTTGTCGTTCCGTTGGAAGAAGCAATAAACGGAGTGGAAAATATCAATTACATGACATCTTCGGCGTCGAATAACGGTTCTGCCACTATCACCGTCTATTTCCGTCAAGGAACAGATCCGGATATGGCAACCGTCAACGTACAGAACCGCATTGCTTCTGCACAAGGATTATTACCCGCAGAAGTGATAAATACTGGCATTACTGTCCGGAAAAGCCAAAACAGTACTGCTAAAATCATAGCTTTGTATAGTCCCGACAATTTCTATGACCAAAAATTCTTATACAATTATTTCAAGATAAATATAGAACCGCAACTCGCCCGTATTAAAGGCGTGGGAGATATTACCGTATTTGGTTCGGAATATTCATTGCGTATTTGGTTGAAACCACATAAAATGGCTCAATATAAATTAGTCCCGGCAGATATTACTGCCGTATTGCAAGAACAGAATGTAGAAGCTGCAACTGGTACATTAGGGGCTGATGCAGAAAACACGTTCCAGTATGTATTAAAATATAGGGGACGATATGATCAAGAAGAAGAGTTTGAAAATCTTATTATTAAGTCGCAGGAAAATGGCGAGATTCTACGCTTGAAGGATGTTGCAGATGTAGAATTAGGGTCGTTAAGTTATATGGTAAAAAATGAGTTGATAGGATATCCCGGAACGAATTGCATGATTGCCCAAACACCCGGTTCTAATGCAAATGAAATTGTAAAAGATATTGATAAAGTAGTTCGGGAAATATCATCAAATCTGCCACAAGGTATGAAGCTGGTTGATTTAATGAGTATAAAAAGTTTTTTGGATGCTTCTATTAAAAATGTGGTAAGAACTCTGTTTGAGGCTATTTTGTTGGTAATCCTGGTTGTCTATGTTTTTTTGCAAAATATTCGTTCTACATTCATCCCGTCAATGGCTATCATAGTTTCTTTAATCGGAACATTTGCGTTCTTGTATATTGTGGGTTTTTCATTAAATATGCTTACTTTATTTGCATTAGTGCTGGTTATCGGTACTGTGGTTGATGATGCAATAGTTGTGGTTGAAGCAGTACAAGCGAAATTTGACGAAGGGTATGAATCCTCTTATTTGGCAACGGTCGATGCCATGAAAGGGATTAGCTCTGCGTTGGTGACAACCTCTTTGGTTTTTATGGCGGTATTCATTCCAGTTTGCTTTATAAATGGAGCAACGGGAACTTTTTATACACAATTCGGTATGACTATGGCGGTAGCTGTCTGTATTTCGACCTTTAATGCCCTGACATTAAGTCCAGCACTATGCGCTTTGCTAATGACACCGCATAAAGAAAACGAATTAAAGAAAAAAATGAGCTTTTCCTCTCGTTTCCATATTGCATTTGACATCGCTTTTAATCGCATTGTTGGAAAGTACAAACGAGCTATTTTATTCTTTCTTAAACGGAAATGGATCGTCGGTATTTCGCTTGGCATTGCTCTGTTAGGATTCTTTTATCTATTGAACACAACAAAAACGGGATTAGTACCAGATGAAGATACCGGAACGATTGTGGTTGATGTACAAACAGCACCGGGTAACAGTCTTGCCCAAACAGAAAAAATATTGCATAAAATAGAGAAACGTATAAAAGATGTTCCGCAATTCCAAATTTATTCCAAATCAATTGGAATGGGAATGATTGCAGGGCAAGGGGCATCTAACGGTACATTTATTATACGTCTGAAACCGTGGGACCTGCGTACGGGAAAGTTTGATGATAACAGATCAGTAATTGCACAAGTTTATAAACGACTTGCAGATATAACAGAAGCAAAGATTATGGTTTTTGCTCAGCCGATTATATCGGGCTATGGAGTTACTAATGGCTTTGAAGTACATGTACAAGACCGCATGGAGGGTAACGTGGAAAATTTGTTCAATCATACACAACGGTTTATAACAGCTTTGAATGAAAGACCCGAAATTGCAAGGGTACAAACCAATTTTGATGCAAAATATCCGCAATATATCGTGGAAGTTGATGCTGCAAAATGTAAACGTAACGGAATTTCTCCGGCAGAGATTTTGAACGCTTTATCCGGTTATATCGGTGGAACTTATTCGTCCAATATGAATAAATACTCCAAACTTTACCGGGTGATGGTGCAGGCATCACCCGAATATCGTCTAAATACGCAATCTTTAGACAACATATTTGTGAGGACAGCAGGTGGAAAAATGTCACCGATAAGCGGATATCTGACTTTAACAAGAGTGTATGGTGCTGAAATGCTTTCCCGATTCAATCTGTTTTCTTCTATTGCTATCAATGGAACTCCGGCTACCGGGTATAGTTCTGGTCAAGCTATCAAAGCTATCCAGGAAGTAGCAGCACAAACTTTACCCAGTGGTTATAGCTATGAATTTGGAGCAATGACAAGAGAAGAAGCGACTACAGAAAATACTTCCATTTTTATTTTTGGCATTTGTATCGTGTTCATTTATCTTATTTTGTGTGCATTATATGAAAGCATATTTATTCCAATGGCTGTGATTTTGTCCGTTCCATTTGGATTAGCAGGTAGTTTTCTGTTTGCTAGATGCTTCGGGGTGGAAAACAATATTTATATGCAGACAGGTGTGATTATGTTGATTGGACTTTTGTCTAAAACGGCTATTCTGCTAACGGAATATGCTTCACAACGGAGAATGCAAGGGGTGAGCATAACAAAATCTGCCATGTTGGCTGCTAAAATGCGCTTGCGTCCAATTTTAATGACTTCGTTGACAATGGTGTTTGGACTAATTCCGATGATATTTTCATCAGGTGTCGGTTCTAATGGGAGCCGTTCGCTTGCAGTAGGAACGGTGGGTGGAATGTTGACAGGAACACTTGCCTTGTTGTTTATCGTGCCAGTATTATTTATCTTCTTCCAACGGTTAGAAGAAATTATCCGTCCAGGCAAATTTGAATACGCAAATAAAGCCATAGCAGAAAAGCAAGAAAACAATTTATAAAAGAATGATGAAAAAGATATTAACAATTAGTGTTACAATACTGTCATTGACAGCTTGTAATGTATATGAACCATACACTCGTCCTAAAATACAGGCTGAAAATCTATACGGTATGGAATACTTTCCCGAAGACACACTGTCTATGGTTTCTTTGTCATGGAAAGAGATTTTCACGGATACGCTTTTACAGGATTATATAGAAAAAGCCTTGTCACAGAATGTAGATGTCCGATCAGCACAACTTCGTATAGATGAAGCGAAAGCCCAACTTTCTGCTGCTCGTTTGACGCTTTTGCCCTCATTCGCATTAACCCCTCAAAGTCATATCAGAAGTCTAAACGGAGAGAAGGCAACACAGGCCTATCAATTACCCGTAACTGCTAACTGGCAGATTGATATTTTTGGCAGGCTATCTAATGCTAAAAAACAAGCAAAAGCCTTGTTTCTTCAAAGTCAGGATTACGCACAAGCTGTACGCAGTCAATTAGTGGCTAATGTGGCTAACACCTATTATACATTGATGATGCTTGACCGGCAACTTGATATTGCCAAATCCACAAAACGAAGCTGGTTGGAAAATTTAGCATCCACTCGTACATTGAAGTCGATCGGAGGAGCAACCGAAATCGCCGTAAGCCAATCGGAAGCAGCTTGTCAATTTATAGCTATTTCTATTTTAGATTTGCAGGAACAAATCAAACAAGTAGAAAATAGCTTTTGTTTGTTGTTGGCAGAAGTACCACATTCTATAAAAAGAAATTGTATCAAGAACCAATACCTGCCAACTTCCGTTAAGATAGGAATACCAATGCAGTTGTTAATCACCCGTCCGGATGTTCGTGCGGCTGAACGCTCGCTTGAAAATGCTTTCTATGCTACCAATCAAGCCCGTTCTGACTTTTATCCAAATATTACATTAAATGGAACTGCCGGATGGACAAATGCGGCAGGGGAATTGATTGTTAATCCGGGGAGTTTTTTGGTATTAGCCATAGGTTCTCTTGTACAACCTTTGTTTGCTAATGGGCGATTAACCGCACGGTTAAAAGTTGCTAAATCTTTACAAGAAAGAGCGACTTTAAACTTTCAACAAGCATTACTGAATGCGGGTACGGAAGTTAATGATGCTTTATGTCAATATCAAACGGCACATGAAAAATCGAAACTGTATGAACAGCAAATAGCGTTTTTGAATGCTATTGTAAGAAATACGGAATTATTAATGTCTTATGGGAATACAACTTATTTAGAAGTTCTTACTGCACGACAATCACTTTATAATGCAGAATTAAACCAAGTAGCTAATCAAATGAAAGAATTGCAATCTGTTGTAAATCTATATCAAGCGCTTGGTGGTGGAGTGTGAATATCTAAAGATAGAGTGTTGTGATGAAAGAAGGGAAGGACAAATATACAAAGAGAGTTAGCCTTCGTGGGCTAACTCTCTTTTTTCGGTCGATTTCGCGGAGAGGGAGGGATTCGAACCCCCGGAACCTCGCAGTTCAACGGTTTTCAAGACCGCCGCAATCGACCACTCTGCCACCTCTCCAAATGCGGATGCAAAGATAACGACTTTCTCTGGCTTTCAAAATTATTTTTGTGTTTTTTTATTCAACATGTGTTTTAAGTATAAGTAACCGCATACACCCGCAAATAGCGAGCCCCCGATGATTCCGATCTTAGCTTGGTTGAGTAGCATGGCGCCTTCTTCTCCCATGCCCGAGTACGAGAGGTTGGCGATGAACAGGGATACTGTGAAACCGATTCCCCCGAGCAGGGATACCCCGAAAAGGAGGTGGTTATCCATCTTGTCGGGCATCGTGAGCCAGCCAGCCTTGATGCTAAGGTAGGTGAAGGAGAATATGCCGATGAGTTTACCGAATACTAGCGAGATAAAGATGGTGACAGATACTCCGTGTAGAGAGGCGAACGTGAAACCTTCGAACGAGATGCTGGCGTTGGCGAAAGCGAAAAGCGGCATCACGATGTAATTCACGAGGGAACGCAGGTCGTCGTCCATGGCTTGCAAGGGGCTGACTACCTTGTCTGATGCTGACTCTATGCTTTTCAGTATGGATAGTTCTGAATTACTTAATATGGGATCGTCTGATTTTTCCGGCAGGTGTTTGAGGCTTTCGCGGATGTTGTTGACGTATTTGTATATGTGCAACTTTGGACGGGCGGGTACGGTGAATGCCACGATGACCCCGGCGATGGTGGGGTGTATTCCTGCGTTGAGGAACAGGCTCCACACGGCGATCCCGAAGAAGATGAAGAATAATTTGTTGTGAATACCTCGTCGTCCGCCGATGTATAGTAGGGTGACGATCATGGCGGCAGCAATGAGGTAATTGACCACGAGGTGTGAACTGTAGAAGAGGGCGATGACGATGATGCCCCCGATGTCGTCAACTACGGCGAAGGCGGTAAGAAATATCTTCAGGCTAAGGGGTACTTTTTTCCCCAGCAAGGAGAGAACTCCCAACGAGAAGGCGATGTCTGTTGCCATTGGAATGGCGGCTCCCCGCATGGCGAGACCGGGTTGACCGATCAGCCGGAACAGAATAACTGGGAGTATCATTCCCCCGCAAGCGGCAACGACCGGGAGAAGGGCTTTACGTGGGGAGGAAAGTTCCCCGACGAGTAGTTCCCGTTTGATTTCCAACCCGACGGAGAAAAAGAAGATTGCCATGAGGGCATCATTAATGAAGTCCAGTAGTGTCATCGGGTTACCGTCATGGCGGTCGAAGAGGTTAAAACTTCCGATGGTGAGGGAGATGTTCTTCGAGAGAAGGGCGGTATAATGCTCTTGCAGGGGGGAGTTCGCAACGAGCATTGCTACGACTGCCACGAATAGAAGAATGATACCCCCGTTTACTTTGGTTTGTATCAATTTCCTGATGGAGAATTTGAATATTTCTTTGACCATTTTACAAGTAGTTTATGGAATTAAATTCGTCGCGAAATTAATAAAATTGCAAACAAATTAAATAATTGAAAATTGAAAATGCAAAGATTGCCGAAGCTGGAAACTATTTCAATTTCCAATTGTTTCATTTTCCGCTCTCTCCGTGTATATTTCTTCTAGTTCGTGTTGGTGGTAGAGATAGCCGGGGTCATCGTAGTATTTAGCGTTTCGAGGGCATTTTTTGATGCAGGCTCCGCATTTGATGCAGATGCCCGTGATTTCTTTCACGTTGTCGGGGTTGATGGAACCCATGGGGCATACTTTGACGCATAGCCCGCAGTCGTTGCAGCGGTCATTCGTGAGGGGTTTCACCTTGCGGATGTCTACCGGGTTGCCATGGCGATCCCGTGGGGTGTAGTATCCCCGGTAAGGATAAGGAGTGCCAGGCACTTTCACTAGGGGTGGGGGAGTCTTGGCGTCGAGCGTGCTGCATTTGGCGGCTATGTCGAGGGCGAAGGCGGTGGCTGTTTCGATGTCTTTCGTGTCGGGGCGGTCTTTCGCTAGCATGCGGGAGAATGAATGTTCACCCACGAAAGCGGCGGCAGCAATGGGGTATAGACCTCTCCGGTAGAGAATATCCCGGAGTTCCACGAGGGCGTCGTCGTAATTGCGGTTGCCGAACACGGTGACCGGCACTGCCAGCGCCCCGTTGCCCGTGATCGTGTCGAGGTATTTGAGCAACACGTTGGGCACCCGTCCGGCGTAAACCGGGGTGCCGAAAACGACAAGTTCGTTGTCGGCAAAGGTCAGCGGAGTGGTTCTCGCCCGGGGAAGGGTGAAGTCATATTCCTCACAAGTGGTGTGCAGTGCTTTTGCGATGCCTTTTGCCACGGCTGTGACCACCCGTCGGGTGGTGCCTGTCGGGCTGAAATAGATTGCCTGTACCCGTTGTATCGTTCTCATTTTTTGTAATATTCTTTGAACCATCGTGCGAAGCGGGCAATCCCCGTTTCCAGTGAAGTGTAAGGCGTGTAGCCGTAATCTTCTTGCAAGCGGGTGGTATCCGCCCATGTTTGGTAAACGTCGCCGGCTTGCATCCCCACGAATTCCTTGCGAGCCTCTTTCCCCATGTTCTCTTCCAGCAGGCGCACGAAGTCCATGAGTTGCATGGGATTCCCGTGTCCTATATTATATATGGTGGCAGGTGTGCCGGGCACGTCTTCCCGAAGAATGCCGGGAGTGGTGACGATCCTTTCGATGCCCGTGACGATATCATCGATATACGTGAAGTCACGCGATAGGTTGCCGTTGTTGAAAATACGTATCGTTTCGTCGTTTTGTATGGCGCTGGCGAAAAGCATGGGAGCCATGTCCGGGCGACCAAAAGGTCCGTACACCGTGAAGAAACGCAGACCGATGGTTTGCAGCTTGTAGAGGTGTGCGTAAGTGTATGCCATGAGTTCGTTGCCTTTCTTGGTGGCGGCGTAGATGCTGATGGGGTGATCCACGTTGTCCGTTTCCTTGAAGGGCACGGAGGGATTGTTCCCGTACACGGACGACGACGAGGCGTATATGAATTTCTTGCAATTCGTTTTTTTACTTGCTTCCAGCAGGTTGAGAAATCCCACCACGTTGCTTTGCACGTAGCTCTCGGGATGGCTCAGGCTGTATCTTACCCCGGCTTGGGCAGCGAGGTTCACCACGCAATCGAAGTGGCGAGCCTCAAACAGGCGATTCACCGCTTCTGCATCACAGAGGTCTATCTGGCAAAAAGTGTATGCCGGGTATTTTTCCGACATGATTTCTTTTTTCGGTTCCGGATAGTCGATACCGCACTCGTGCAGGCGGTCGAGTTTGAGTGAAACATCGTAATAATGGTTGATTGAGTCGATACCGTACACGGTGTGCCCCGAAGCCAGTAGTTTCTGCACGAGGTAAAACCCGATAAAGCCCGCCGTTCCCGTTACTAGAATATTCATGTTATTTCGTTATTTGAGTTTGTTCTATCGTTCCGTTCAAGTTATCATTCTCGTTTAGTGTGCCCAGCCTGACGGGCACGATCCGGTTCGCCAGCGTCCGGTCGTAAGGAAGTTCCACCCGGATATAGTTGTCCGTGAATCCGCAGATCGACCCATTCGTGTCGCTATCCTCGAACAGCACGGGGCGCACCTCGTCATGGTGAGCCGCGTAGAAGGAGTGCAGCTTCTGTTCGGACACGTCAAGCAGGACGTTTACCCTCCTGTGTTTTTCTGTTTGCGTTACGATGTATGGTATTTCGAGTGCTTTTGTTCCGGAGCGTTCCGAGTAGGGAAACACGTGCAGTTGCGACACGTCGAGTCCTTCGATAAATTCCCGTGCGTCCTCGAATGCCTCCGGGGTTTCCCCGCGCATTCCGGCGATGACGTCCACGCCGATGAATGCGTCGGGCATGAGAGTCTTGATCTCCTGTACTTTCATCGCAAACAGTTCCCGCTCGTAGCGGCGTTTCATGAGGCGTAAAACCTCGTTGTTGCCGGATTGCAGTGGCACGTGGAAGTGTGGCATGAAACGGCGGGACGATGCCACGAAACGGATAATCTCGTCGGTCAGCAGGTTTGGTTCGATGGACGAAACGCGGAAGCGGTCAACTTCCTCCACTTCGTCGAGAGCCTGCAATAGCTGGATGAATGTTTCTCCCGAGCCTCTCCCGAAATCGCCCGTGTTCACACCCGTGAGGATGATCTCGCGAATACCCCGTGCCGCCGCATCCTGTGCTGCTTCGAGTACGGCTTGTATCGAGGCGCTGCGGCTGCGCCCGCGGGCGTAAGGGATCGTGCAATACGTGCAGAAATAGTCGCATCCGTCCTGTATCTTGAGGAAACTGCGGGTGCGGTCGCCGTACGAGTAGGCAAGGTCGAAACCGGCTACCTTGAAGATGTCGCACGAGTGCGGTTCCTGTTTTTCCTGTTCCTCGAGGTGGGTGAGGTAGTGAGCCACGTTGAATTTGTCACGGGCACTGAGCACGAGGTTCACTCCCTCGATAGCCATGATCTCCCGTGCCCGTAGCTGGGCGTAACATCCCACAACCACAATATAAGCGCCGGGGTTACGGTGGATGATTTTCCGTATCATCTGCCGTCCCTTTTTCTCCGCTATGTCGGTGACGCTGCACGTGTTGATAACGAAAATATCCGCCCCATCCTTCTCCCCGACAGTCACGGCACCCGCTTGTTCGAGGCTATGTTTGATGGTGGAGGTCTCCGAGAAATTCAATTTGCATCCTAACGTGATGTACGCTACACTCTTCCCTGCTATATTCATGCGTGATTGTTTTATGTCTTGAGTGGACAAAGGTAGTAAATAATTGAAAATTGAAAATTGAAAATTGAAAATTGATTTTGTGACCGTGTAAAAAACTTGTAACTTGCAACCTCAAAACTTGCAACTCGCCGAAGGCGATAAAACTAGGAGTAGATGAAGTATTACGTTATTGCCGGAGAGGCATCGGGCGATCTGCACGCCTCGAATTTAATCAAGGGTCTGAAACGTCGTGACCCGGATGCGCTGGCGCGAGGCTGGGGGGGCGATCTGATGCGTGCTGCTGGCTGCGAGATCGTGCGCCATTACAAGGATACCGCCATCATGGGGTTCCTTACCGTGTTGAAGAACCTCGACAAGATCAAGGCGAATATAGACGAGTGTCGCCGGGATATTTTGGCGTGGCGCCCGGATGTCGTGATTCTCGTCGATTACGGGGGATTCAATCTCCGGGTGGCGAAGTTTATCAAGGAGGCGGGTATCCCAGTCTATTATTATATATCGCCTAAGATATGGGCGTGGAACACGGGACGGGTGAAGAAGATCAAGCGCCTCGTCGATCGGATGTTCGTTATCTTCCCCTTTGAGGTCGGGTTTTATGCCCGGTATGATTATCCCGTTTATTACGCGGGTAACCCGCTGGTGGATGCCATCCATGACCGGGATCACAAGGACGAGACGTTCGAGGAATTTACCCGGCGGAACGGGTTGTCGGGAAAGCCAATCATCGCCCTCGTGGCGGGTAGCCGGGCACAGGAGTTGAAACACGTGTTGCCGAAGATGTTGTTGATGATACCCCACTTCCCGGGGCACGAGTTCGTGATTGCCGGGGCTCCCTCGATGATGGATGCCGACTATGCGTCTTATATACAGGGAACGGGAGTGCGTATCGTGTACGGGCAGACCTACCGCCTCGTGAAACAAGCCCGTGCCGCACTGGTTACCTCCGGGACGGCGACGTTAGAAACCGCCATACTGGGAACCCCGCAGGTGGTTTGTTATAGCGGGGAGGGGGGAGCTTTCAGCTATTTCTTGTTCAAGACCTTCGTGAAGGTAAAATTCATTTCGCTGGTTAACTTGATCGCGGGGAGAGAGGTCGTTCCCGAGCTGCTGATGCAGAAGTTGAATGAGCGGAACATCCTGCACGAACTGTCTGCCATCTTGCCCGACGGGGAGAGCCGTGCTGCGATGCTTGCCGGTTACCGGGAGGTAAACGAGCGTCTCGGGGAACCGGGTGCCTCGGATCGGTTCGCGGAGATGATGATCGGACAATTGAAAGAGAATGTCACTTCAAACAAGGATAAATCAAAATAATCAAGACCATGAAAACGGTTGTTATATCTATGCTGGTTTTACTTTCTCTATGCGTCATGGGGGAGAACAAATGGCGGTTTACTGCCAAGGAGAAAAAGGTGATAGAGAAGGTTGTTTCCGAGATTCCGGATTCTACCCGGAAGACATTCGACAAGCGTTACAAGGCTTGGAAGGATGCTTACATGAACAATCATGAAATACGGCTTAGCAGTCGGACGGAGTCTTCCAAAGAGGTGCCGGAATACAAGGAGCTCGTGAAGATGGGCGACCGGATTATTCCCTTGTTGATTCAGAAAATGAGCGAAGATATTGACCTTAATTTCTTCGATCTGGTGCCGTATCACGACCTGCAAACGAACGAAAAATTGAAAGTCCGCGGGATGATGAGCGAACAGGACAGGGCGTACCAAACCGTGTTGCTGTGGGTGAAGTCTATTTCTTTTCCTTGAACAGGAACTTGTTGCCGTCGAAGAATGCCTCGATAAGGTCGAAACGAATGAATCTGGCGAGGATCGTCTCCGCTTTCGGGCGGGAAACCCGTGCAAGGCGGCAGTATTGGTTGAGGCTGATGGTGTCGTGGTGTGCGAGATGGTCGAGCAGTATTTGTTCGCTTTCGGTGTAGCGCACGAGTGAACCGAGCGGGGTTCCTGACTGTTGCCATACCTTGAGGTGGACAGGCGTGGCGAGGATGTTCTCATCCTTCACGCGGACGTATGCCCACCAGTGGTTGTCGTGGTCTTTGGCGTAATACGGTTTCTGTTTTCCTTCCGGAATGATGACTTCCAGCACGGTGCGTCCCTCGATGCGGTAGGTGTGCATCTCGCATTCTATCTGTGGTTTGCAGTAGAGCGAGGTGGCGGCTTCGACCATGTATATTTCTTCCTCCGAGCGAACCCCGGCTATCTTGCCGTTGTCCTTAACCCCGACAAGCAGCCTGCCGCCGTCGGTGTTGGCAAAGGCGGAGAGTGACCGGGCTATTTTTCGGGCATCGGATATTTCAAATTTGAAATCCTGTTGCTGGTGTTCCCCTTCCTCTATTCGGTCGTGTATGTAGTCAGATGGTTCCCGTGCCATGGTCTGCTTCTTGTTTGTGGCGCAAAGATAAATAAATTCTCTGTATTTTTCCGGTAGGGTAAACACGCTTTTGCCCGGGGAAGAACTGCTGTCAATCTGCCTTTGTATCTTGTATTGTTGGTAGCTTCTTGTATTTTTTTGCTTTTTATTTCGTGTGCTTTTTTTATACATTTGTATTCAAATACAGGAGACGTAAATCTATATACCCAGGAGGGGTGTGGATTTACGTCTCCTGTTTTTTTTGCGGGGGGCGTAAGAGTTTATTCATTTATAAACCTTTATTTATTTGATACATGAGTAACAAAAGAAAAAGTCAGAGAGTGGCGGCGGCGGGAAAAGGTCAGTTGTGGCTGAGCGCTGAGGGTGTAGATGCGGCTATCTGGGCGTATCGGAAGGCTATGTTGTCGGATGGGAGGGCGTATGTCGTGATCCGGGAACTGATGTTCCTCGGTGATTTTGCCCGGGAATTGGGGCGGGAAACCACGGCGGTGGAGGCGTACCGGGAGGCGTTGGAAGCCTGCCTCGGTGGCGGGCGGGTGTACGCCTGCCGCTATTGGCGTGATGCGTACTATTGTGCCTTGATGGTCGATTCTATCTTGGGCAACGAGGGTTGCACGGAAATGGATCGTGTACTGGACTTTTTTAACAGTGCCTCCAGGCGCTGTTAAACTTTTATAGATACCCGTCTGTTTCCGGTCCCATGTTAAAGAGTAGGTCTATGATGCTGAGGTTCGGGACAAAGGGAAAACGCTCGGCGAAGGTTTGGTGGTAAGGCTTCGGGGTGAAAGGGCGTTCGGCACGGCGGCGGGAGGGCTTGGGGTGAATGACATCGCGCAGGTCTTCGTGGTTTTCGGGGGTCGGGTAGTAATCTTCGGTGAATGACAGGGGACGGTGAAGACCGATGTTCTCCATGAGTTCACGTAGAATCTTAGTGTTGAGGTCGAGCAAATATTTCTCTTTCCGCTCGAAAAAGGGCATGAAATTATCCATGTAATAATCGTAGTAGGGAGAGTTCTTGTAGGCGGATTCGATGCCTTTGAAATGGAGTTTCTGCCAAGGGGTGGAATAGTCCACGAGTACGTCTTTTGTCAACATCTTCAGCGAGGCTCCTTTTACGACGGGGACGGAGAGGGTCATGACGCCGTTGGCGGTCATGATGTCGCAGCGGTTGCGGTAACTTTGTTTGCCATAACTTTCATACTGTTCTACGAGTATTTCCGAACAGCCTTTGATCTCCGAGAAGTACTGTACCGGGGGAAAATATGCCGTGTTGACTAGAATGTTGCTCATGATTTATTCATTACAAATTACGGGTTCGCAAGTTACGCGTTATTTTGACTCCGTGCAAGAGGAATACCTGGGCAAGGTGTGGTTGCGGGCGTGCAAAACAGGCTTCCTCGGGTTGTGAATGCCCAAGAGTGACTGTTCACGTGGAGTTAAGGCGGCGTTAAACTGCAAAAGAGCTTAATATTTTTCACTTGGGCGGAAATCTGTATTATTTTCTCTTCTTTAATGAATTTATACCAAAAAAGTATGGTTTTTGGTTCGATTGTTGTATCTTGTAAAACAATTAACAAAATGTCCGGGTTCGGTAAAGGACTTCACGGGATAGGCAAGAAAGGAGAATAATTTTTACCCCGCGAATAGAACAAAAGCCATGATTCCACGTAAATTAATGGTAACAATATCCTAACCGGATTGTAACATAAAGACGGTTTATTTGAAAGATTAAAATATAAAAAAAGATATATGATGCTAAAACTCGAGGAACAAGATAAATTATTACAACCATACGCGGGTGTGATCGAGAGAAGACACCAGCAAGTGTTGGATATGGAGCGGGAGTTCACTTACCGGACGACGCGGCTGGCGGATGCGTGTAACTCGTACCTCTATTACGGGTTGCACCGCGTGGCGGACGGTTGGGTGTTTCGGGAATGGGCGCCGAATGCCACGGCGGTTTATTTCTTGGGGGAATTCAATGACTGGCGCAAGCATCCCGACTACGCGCTGACAAGAGCTGGAAGCGGGAACTGGGAAATTCGCCTGCCGGCGGACGCGTTGGCGCACGAGATGCTGTACCGTTTGCTGGTAGAGTGGGACGGGGGAAGCGGCGAACGCTTGCCGTCGCACGTGAGGCGGGTGGTACAGGACGAGTACACGAAGGTGTACAGCGCACAGGTATGGGAACCGGCGCAACCTTACCGGATGCGTTACGGCAGACCGCCGCGGGCGGAGAATCCCTTGATTTACGAGGCTCATGTCGGAATGGCGACGGAGCACCGGAGGGTGTCGACGTTCACGGAGTTTCGCCTGTTCGTGCTACCGCGGATCGTGGATTTGGGATACAATACCATCCAGCTGATGGCGGTACAGGAGCACCCGTATTACGGGTCGTTCGGTTATCAAGTGGCTAATTTTTTTGCGGTGAGTTCCCGTTTCGGGACGCCGGAAGAATTAAAGGCATTGATTGATGCGGCGCATGGCTTGGGCGTGCGGGTAATCATGGATATAGTGCATTCCCATGCGGTGAATAACGAGCTGGAAGGGTTGAGTCGTTTTGACGGGACGACAGACCAGTATTTCTATCCCGGTGCACGGGGACGCCACCCGTTATGGGATTCCCGTTGTTTCGATTACGGGAAACACGAGGTGTTGAATTTCTTGCTGTCGAATTGCAAATATTGGCTGGAAGAGTTTCAGTTCGATGGATTCCGTTTCGACGGCATCACGAGTATGTTGTACTGGGATCATGGGATAGAACGCAATTTCACTGAATACTCTATGTATTACGACGGGAACGAGGACGAGAATGCAATCACTTATCTGGCGCTGGCTAATCGGGTGATCCATCAAGTGGCACCGGAAGCGATCTCCATAGCCGAGGACATGAGCGGTATGCCCGGCGTGGCTTCCCCGGTAGAAGACGGGGGCATGGGGTTCGATTACCGGATGAACATGGGTACGCCGGATTACTGGATCAAGTTGCTGAAGGAGAAGCGGGATGAAGAATGGCACGTGGGAGACCTGTTCTACGAGTTGACGAACAAGCGGGAGGAGGAACACACGATTAGTTACGCCGAGAGTCACGATCAAGCTTTGGTGGGTGATAAAACGATATTCTTCCGGTTGGTAGACAAGGCGATATACTCGTCGATGAGCGTGTTTGATACGAGCGTGATTACCGATCGGGGGATGGCGCTTCACAAGATGATCCGTCTCGTGACGATAGGTACGGCAGCGGACGGGTACTTGAACTTCATGGGCAATGAGTGGGGACACCCGGAGTGGATAGATTTCCCGCGGGAAGGGAACGGTTGGAGTTACGAGCACGCTCGTCGATTGTGGAGCCTCGTGGACGACGAGAGTTTGCGCTTTCGCTTTTTGAACGTCTTTGACAAGGCAATGTTACAGGCGGTGACGGACAACAATATCTTCGAGTGGCGCCCGGAACCGCTGGTGCGGGATAACGAACGGCAGATATTGATTTTTATGCGCGGGGACGTGATGTTCGTTTTTAACTTCAACCCGGAAAAGTCTTTCCCGGATTACAAGTTCGATGCACCCTCCGGAAAATTTACTTATATACTGGACACGGATGACAAGGCATTTGACGGGGCGGGACGGATAAACCCCGAGACGGAACATTTCACCTGTTACGTGTCGCCCGGAAGGGGACAGTTGAGTTTATATATACCCGCTCGGACGGGGCTGGTTTTACGTCGAAGTTGAATAATTGAAAATGAACTCTTCCGTCGACAAAGCCGAAGACGGTAAGTATTTTAGCTCTTCCTCTGTTTATAGAGGGAAATCGGCGAGTAAGCAAGAACAGACAGGAGCTTGCTCCGTGTTTGTCGAGCGAGAGCCGATTCGAGACTGCCTCGGGCTCAATACCCCTAAGGGGGGAGTTTTTAGAGATAAAAGATAAAAAAAATAGGAATTTAGAGAGGAAAGAAGCGTTGACACGAGCGTGGAAATCTAAAATCATCAAATCTAAAATTAAGATATGAGTTACTTGAATTTCAACAAAGAAGAATTGGTTAACTTGGAATATTCCTTGAAAAGAGAGGTGCTTTCGACCAATAGGGCGGGGGGATATTCTTCGACAACCATAGTCTGTTGTAACACGAGGAAATATCACGGGTTATTAGTCCTGCCGATCAAGGAGTTCGACGGGGAGAACCACGTGTTGTTGTCCTCGCTGGATGAAACGATCATTCAACACGGGCAGGAGTTCAACTTGGGCATACACAAATACCCGGGAATATACGAGCCCCGGGGGCATAAATATATCGTGGATTTGGAATACGATCCGTTGTTCACGTTGACCTACCGGGTGGGAGGTGTCGTTTTGAAAAAAGAGATATTGATGGTGCACAATGAAGCACAATTGATGGTTCGTTACACGCTGGAGGATGCCCATTCGGAGACGTACTTGCGGTTGAAACCATTCTTGGCTTACCGTAACGCACATTCACTGTGCAAAGCGAATATGATGGCGAACACGAAGTACGAGGTAGTGGAGAACGGTATCCGTTCCAAGCTGTACGTCGGGTTTCCTGCATTGAATATGCAGTTGAGCAAGGCGAACGAGTTCGTGGCGGTGCCGGACTGGTATTATAATATAGAGTACCTGGAGGAGAAAGCCCGCGGGTATGATTACAAGGAAGACCTTTTTGTTCCGGGCTATTTCGAGGTTCCGATCAAGAAGGGGGAAAGTGTTATTTTCTCGGCATCGACAGAGGAGGCGAAGACCTCCGGGTTGAAACGCAAGTTCCAACAACTGGAAGCGAAACGGAAACAACGCGATGATTGCGAGAATTGCCTGACGTATTCGGCTTCACAGTTTATCGTGCATGACGGCAAGGACACGGAGGTCGTGGCGGGCTACCCGTGGTTCGGTCGTTGGGGGCGCGATACTTTTATTGCCCTGCCCGGTTTGACGCTGGCGGCTTGCCCGGATCTAAAGACCTGCAAGGAGGTGCTTGACACGATGTCCCGACAGTTGCACAACGGGTTGTTCCCGAATATCGGCAAGGGGGATAAGGCGGCTTACAACTCGATCGATGCCCCGATGTGGTATTTTTGGGCGGTGCAACAGTATGACGAGGCTTTGAACGAGCCGGGAGCGATATGGAAGGCTTACGGGAATAAGATGAAAGCTATTCTGGCGGCGTTCCGGGACGGGATCAATCCCGGTTTGCACATGGATAAGAACGGATTGATATGGGCTGCACAGCCCGGCAAGGCACTGACGTGGATGGATGCCGTGGTTCGAGGAGTCCCCGTGACGCCGAGGGCTGGATATGCCGTGGAGATTAATGCCTTGTGGTATAATGCCGTGTGCTACTCGCTGAAGCTGGCGGAAGAGGAAAAAGACAAGAAATTTGTGGAAGAATGGAAAGAGATGCCCGAGTTAATCCGGAAGTCGTTCGTGGAAACCTTCTGGAACGAGGAGAAGGGATATTTGGCAGACTACGTGGATTTGGAAGGGCAGAACCTGTGGGTGCGACCGAATCAGGTTTTCGCTTGTTCGTTGGCTTATTCCCCGATTACCGATGACATGAAGGAAAGCGTGTTGAACGTGATTACCCGGGAGTTGCTGACTCCGAAAGGACTTCGTACGTTGTCGCCCAAGAACCCGAATTATCACGGGCATTACGAGGGCGACCAGAACCGTCGTGACGAGGCTTATCATCAAGGAACGGTATGGCCTTGGTTGATCGGGGCGTACATCGAGGCGAACTTGAAGTTGCACGGGAAACAGTTTTTACCCGAGGCGAAAGAGTTGCTGGACGGGTACGAGGAAGATATGACGCTTTACGGGGTGTGCTCGATTGCCGAGGTTTACGACGGCGATCCGCCACATAACCCGAATGGAAGTATATCGCAAGCATGGAGTGTGGGAGAAGTTTTGAGAAGTATGGAATTAATTAGAAAATGTGAAAATTGAATTTACACATTGCCACACATATAAATTATATAATATGAAAGTATTGATGTTTGGGTGGGAATTTCCACCACATATTGCAGGGGGCTTGGGAACGGCTAGCTACGGTTTGACGAAGGGTCTTGCCAAACATGGAGTCAAGATCATGTTCGTCATGCCGAAAGCCGGTGGTGATGAAGACCAGAGTGTTGCAAAGATCATTAATGCGAGTGATGTCGAAATGATGAGCGAGTACTCGACGTTGGACGAGTATTGGCAGAACGTGAACTTTATGGAGATCGGTTCCAATCTGGTGCCCTATCTTGACCCGGAGACTTTCGAGAAGACGGTGACGGAGGCGGTGAAAACCGGGGAGCACGGGGAACATATCGCTTTCCGTAACAAGTTTCAATTCTCCGGTAAATACGGGGCGAACCTGATGGAGGAGGTAGCCCGCTACGCCATGGTGGCTGGGACGATAGCGGCGCAACAGGATTTTGATATTATACACGCCCACGACTGGCTGACGTATGCCGCCGGGATCGTGGCGAAGAAAGTTTCCGGCAAACCGTTGGTGATCCATGTACACGCCACGGAGTTCGACCGGAGCGGGGAACACGTGAACCAGCAAGTGTATGATATAGAGCGGCGAGGTATGGAAGCAGCCGATCGGGTGATTACCGTGAGTAATCTGACACGGAATATCGTGATTAATCGTTACGGTATTGATCCCGATAAGGTGGTGACCGTCCACAATGCCGTGGATTTTCAGACACGTGAGGATGTCGAAGTAGAACGGGGCGTGAAGGAGAAAGTAGTTACTTTTCTGGGGCGAATTACTTTCCAGAAAGGTCCCGAGTATTTTATCGAGGCAGCGAATAAAGTCTTGAAACGTTATCCTAACGTCCGCTTCGTGATGGCGGGAAGCGGCGATTTGTTCAACCGGTCGATCCGGCGGGTGGCTCAGTTGAAAATAGCGACGAAGTTTCATTTTACCGGTTTCTTGCGTGGTGACGATGTGCAGAAGATGTTCTCGTACAGCGACGTGTATGTGATGCCTTCTGTTTCCGAGCCGTTCGGGATATCCCCGTTGGAGGCGATGAGGGCGGGAGTGCCCACGATCATCTCCAAGCAATCCGGGGTGGCAGAAGTCTTGAAGCATTCTATCAAGGTGGACTACTGGGATGTAGACGCTTTGGCGGATGCCATATACGCCTTGTTGTCTTACCCCGCATTGGGTAAAATGGCAGGTGAACAGGGACTGGAAGAAGTCAACCAACTGAAGTGGGAGAATGCCGCTTTAAAGGTTGCGGAGGTTTACAAAAGTGCGTTAGAAATGATAAGGTCACGGGTGTCCTCCGGACAAGGCTTATAATAGTTGACAATAAAAAATAAATAAATTATTGGAAAGGGAGAAAGGGAAAGTCATTTTCAATTTTCAATTTTCAATTCTCAATTAAAAAATGTATGGTTATGAGAAAGACATTGTGTTTCTATTTTCAGATACATCAACCGGTGAGACTGAGGAGGTATCGTTTCTTCGATATAGGCAAGCGCCACGATTATTTTGACGAGTACGTGAACCGTTCAACGATCCGGCGGGTAGCGGAGAAATGTTATTTGCCGATGAACCGGCTGGTAATGGATATGATAAAACGTTACGGGGAGAACTTCAAGGTTAGTTTTTCCATTTCCGGGTCGGCATTGGAGCAGTTTGCCCTGCATACGCCGGAAGTGATCGAGAGTTTTCAGGAACTTGCCAAAACCGGGTGCGTGGAGTTCTTGGCGGAAACGTATCCCCATTCGCTGGCATCCCTCTCGTCGACGAACGAGTTTGAAATGCAGGTAAAACGCCACGTAGAGAGAATGCAGGAATTATTCGGGCAGAAACCGGTGACGTTGCGCAACTCGTCGTTGATTTATTCCGACCAGATCGGGGAACGGGTGGCGGCAATGGGATTTGAAGCCATGTTGACGGATGGAGCGAAACACGTGTTAGGTTGGAAGAGTCCGAATTTCCTGTACACGAATGCGGCGAACCCGAAACTGAAATTGTTGTTGAAGAATTCCCGGTTGAGCGATGACCTCTCGATGCGTTTTGGCGAACGGGAGTGGGGCGAGTGGCCGATTACTGCGGATAAGTATGTCCGCTGGCTGAATGATAGTGCAAAAGACAGCGAGATCGTGAACCTCTTTATGAACTACGAGACGTTCGGTGAAAACCAACCGGCGGAAACGGGTATCTTTGAATTCATGAGGTCGTTGCCCGAATATATATTCTCGATGACGGATTTTGAATTCCTGACCCCGAACGAGGCGGTGAAGAAACACCAGCCCGTGGCGCCGTTGCACGTGCCGTATCCGATCTCGTGGTCGGACGAGGAGAAAGATATTACCAGCTGGATGGGTAACGAGTTGCAGACGGAGGCTTTCGAGGAGTTGTTCAAGATACAGTCCCGCGTGAGGGCTTTGAATGATCCGGTTTTGGATAAAGATTACGCGCGGTTGCAGTCGAGTGACCATTTCTATTATATGAGGACAAAATTGTTCTCGGACAACGATTTCCATCGTTACATTTCTCCTTATGAAACCCCTTACGAGGCATTCATAAATTACATGAATGTGTTAAGTGATGTTATCTTGCGGGTGGAAGATATGGAAAAAAAGCGTATACTTGTAGATGAAAAGGACACCGATAACGAGGAAAACCCCGTGAAACCTAAGAAAACGACTCGGGCTCCTCGTGTGAAAAGTGCTGAAAGTGCCGCGAAGACATCAAAAAAGGTGGACGCTAAGGAGAAAAAAGTTAAGTCAAAACATTAAAAAGTATGAACAATTTGGAATTGAAAAATCCCGCCTATTTGTTCGAGGTAAGCTGGGAAGTGTGTAATAAGGTTGGAGGTATACACACGGTGATCTCAACGAAGGTGTTGAGTATGGCCGGGGAATTCAAGAACAACCATATACTGATCGGACCCGACGTGTGGCGGTATGACGTGCCGAACCCCGAGTTCACGGAAGACCCCCATCTGTTTAAATCATGGAGGTTGAAGGCTGCTCAGGAGGGACTGCGTATAAAAGTGGGACGTTGGAATATAGCGGGCAATCCCGTGGTGATCCTCGTGGATTTTACCTCGTTTATCCCACAGAAAGACCAGATACTGACTTCTTTTTGGGAGAAGTTTCAGATAGATTCAATCACGGGTCAATGGGATTACATAGAACCCGTGCTGTTCGGTTTCACGGCAGGCAAGGTGATCGAGAGTTTCGTGCGTTATCACGTGTCGGCTCGCCAGCAGGTGATCGCCCAGTTCCACGAGTGGATGACCGGAAGCGGTTTGCTCTACTTGCGGGACGTGATGCCGCAGATCGGCTGCGTGTTTACCACGCACGCCACGGTGTTGGGGCGTAGTATCGCCGGCAACGGATTGCCGCTGTATGATCCGATGAAGGAGTACGACCCGATGGAAACGGCTCGCCGTTTCGGAGTGGTAGCAAAACAGTCGCTGGAAAGTAAGTCGGCGCAATGGGCGGATGCCTTCACGACGGTGAGCGACATCACAGCATTGGAGTGCGACCATTTCCTTGGAAAGAAAGTGGATATAGTTACCCCGAACGGCTTCGAGAATAGTTTTGTCCCGGATGAGGCAAACTATCCGAAGAAACGCCAAGAAGGACGGGATCGGTTGTTGAAAGTAGCCCAAGCACAATTGGGCAAGGCGATGGCTGAAGATGCCTTGATCGTGGGTATCAGTGGGCGATACGAGTTTAAAAACAAGGGAATCGATGTGTTTATAGAGGCTCTCGGGCGTTTGAACCGGAACGGGGAGAACAAACGGAATGTGCTCGCTTTCATCCTGGTACCGGCGGGATACAAGGGGGTGAACCGGGAACTGGTGAACAATTTGGAACGTCCCTATCAAGCGGTGGAAACTGTGTTGCCATACGTGACGCATGAGCTGTCTGACCCGCAGAATGATCCCGTGTTACAGAAACTGGGCGAGGAACAGCTGTTGAACCGGACGGAAGACAAAGTGAAGGTATTTTTCTCCCCGAGTTACCTGAACGGGAACGACGGGGTATTCAATATGCCGTACTACGACCTGCTCGTGGGTATGGATTTGACGGTATTCCCCTCGTATTATGAGCCGTGGGGCTACACGCCGTTGGAAAGTCTGGCGTTCAAGGTGCCGACCATTACGACCACGTTGGCGGGGTTCGGCTTGTGGGTGGAATCCTATTACAAGAAGGCGCACCCGGGAATCGAGGTTATCTATCGGGACGACCGGAACAACGAGGAGGTGGTGCAGAAGATTGCCGACAAGATCAAAGAGGTGGCTGCCATGAATAAACGGGATTTTCAAGCGATCTGCAAGAATGCGAAGGAGGTTTCCAAGATTGCCTTGTGGGAGAATCTGGTTTCTTATTACAGGGATGCCTACCGTATGGCGACAAACAAGGTGAACGAGCGTATTGCCGAACTCCGGATCGTGGAGGAGGAGCAATGGTCGTTTATCGAGAAGAAGACAGTCTCGACCACGCCGAACTGGATATCGGTGATTATTCACCGTTCCATCCCGGAACGTCTGAGGGCGTTGGAAGAGCTGGCAAACAATCTTTGGTGGTGCTGGAACGAGGAAGCTGTCGAGTTGTTCAAAAGCATCGATTCGTTGCAGTGGATGCTAACCCGCCATAACCCGATAGCCTTGTTGGATAAGATTTCCTTGAACCGTTATAAAGAGTTGGAGAATGATGAGGAATTCGTGGCACGTCTGACATCTGTATATGCGAAGTTCTCGGAGTATATGGAGGAGAAGAAGCAGATGAGTGAACCTTCTATCGCTTATTTCAGCATGGAATACGGGTTACATTCATCGTTGAAGATATATTCCGGTGGTTTAGGAGTTCTTGCCGGGGATTACCTGAAAGAGGCAAGTGACAAGAAAACGAAGATCACGGGTGTCGGTTTGTTGTATCGTTACGGTTACTTTACGCAGAAGTTTTCGTCTGCCGGGAATCAGGAGGCGGAGTACGAGGCTCAGGATTTCACGAAAATACCGGTTACTCCGGCTCGCGATGCCAATGGCAATTGGTTGACGATCAGTCTTACTTTCCCGGGACGGGAGGTGTATGCCCGAATCTGGAAGGTGAACGTGGGACGGGTAGAGCTTTACCTGTTGGATACCGATTACGAGGACAATCAGGAGGCTGACCGCAGTATCACGCATTTCCTGTACGGGGGCGACTGGGAAAATCGGTTGAAACAGGAGATATTATTGGGTATCGGTGGTATCCGGGCTTTGCGCCGATTAGGTATTGATGCGGACGTTTATCATTGCAACGAGGGACACGCTGCGTTTATCGGTTTGGAGCGTTTGCGGGAATACGTTTCTGAAGGGCAACTTTCGTTTGCGGAGGCGATGGAGGTGGTTCGTGCTTCTTCGTTGTTCACGACCCATACGCCGGTGCCTGCCGGGCATGATTCATTCTCGGAAGGAATGTTGAAGACTTATTTTTGGTTCGTGCCCGATCGGTTGAAGATCACGTGGGAGCAGTTGTTGGCATTGGGACGGGTGAATGCGAACGACCCGAACGAGAAGTTTTCCATGAGTTTCCTTGCGGCAAACCTGTCGCAGGAAGTGAATGGCGTGAGCTGGTTGCACGGCAAGGTAAGCCGGGATATATTCAAGGGGCTATACCCCGGGTATATGCCGGAGGAATTGCACATCAGTTACGTGACAAACGGGGTGCATTACCCGACTTGGGCGGCTCCCGAGTGGAAAAAGATACAGATGAGCGTGTTCGGTGAGAAGTTTAAGACTCACCATTACGACAAGGCTTGCTTCGAGGGCATTTATCAAGTGCCCGATTCGATGATTAGCGAGGTGCGGAGCGTGTTGCGCCGTCGATTGATTCGTCATATCAAACATCGTTTGGCTGACGAACAAGTCACGGCATATTTTACCCCGAAGCAGATTGTTGATATACAGGACACCCTGCGGGATGATATTCTGACTATCGGTTTTGCCCGTCGTTTTGCGACATACAAGCGGGCGCACCTGTTGTTCCGTAATCTCGATCGTCTGAATGAGATAGTGAATGACCCGGATCGTCCCGTGCAGTTTATCTTCGCTGGGAAAGCGCATCCTGCCGACCAAGCGGGACAGGATCTGATTAAACGGATCGTGGAAGTATCGAAATATCCGCAGTTCTTGGGTAAGATACTATTCCTGCCGAATTACGATATGGATTTGGCACGCTTGATGGTGCAAGGGGTGGATGTGTGGATGAACACGCCTACCCGCCCGCAGGAGGCTTCCGGTACCAGTGGCGAGAAAGCCGCTATGAACGGGGTAATGCATTTCAGTGTACTCGACGGTTGGTGGGTAGAAGGTTACCAAAAGGATGCCGGTTGGGCATTGCCGATGGAAAGAGCCTACGAGAATCAAGAGTTCCAAAATGAACTGGATTCGGAGATGATATACAATATCATTGAATCGGAGATCGCTCCTGCTTTCTATGACCGGGCTGCCGACGGTATCTCCGCTTCGTGGTCGGGATACATCAAGAACACAATCGCTAAGGTGGCGGCTAACTTCACGTCCAACCGGATGTTGACGGACTACGAGGAGAAGTTCTACCTTCCCATGTCCCGCCGCTATCACCGTTTGCGCGAGAACAACTATGCCGTGGCGAACCAAATCGCGGAGTGGAAGAAGAAGGTCAGCCGTGAATGGGACTCCGTGCAAGTGGACGGTTTGATATTGCCGGATAAATCTAAACAGATCATTTCTCTCGGTAAATCCTATCAGGCGAAAGTCACCCTCGATTTGGGCGAGTTGTCTATTGATGATGTTGGTATCGAGTTGGTTGCTATGATGAAGAAAGACGAGAATCTTGAAGTTTGCTTTACGCAGGAGTTCGTTCCCGTGTCTTTCGAGAATGGCAAGGCGCTCTACTCAATAGAGGTAACTCCGGATGATCCCGGGCAGTTCATGCTAGGCTTACGGATATTCCCGAAGAATATATTGTTACCACACAGGCAGGACTTTGCCTTGGTGAAGTGGGTATAGAGGGAGTTGGTGGTGAGGCGGTTTTTTATTAGATTTGACGTGTTGGAAATCTTATATGTCTGTCCGGTAGAAAAAGGAGGGTGTGCCGAAACACACCTCTCCTTCAAGTTATTAAAGAAAAGTTTTAAAAGGTTTATCGTTTGCGGTTGTAGAACATGATGTCAAAGTCTTCTTCTCCCGGGTTGCGGTGTTTGAATTCGTTGATCTTGCTGCCGTAAGCATTCACTTTTACTTGGTAACGTTTTACTAGACCGAACAAGATGCTTTTCATTCTTGAATTGTAGCGCGGGCTTAGCACGACATCAGTAGTCTTTTCCCTCCAGCGCCTTGTATAAGGCTGCCGAACGAACTTTCAAGGTCCTTCCTTTAAACACGGAAGCGGCACCTTCTTGTGATGTTTCCGTGTACTTTTTGTCTCCCCATACCCTAAACGATAAGAAGTACCAGGCTTGTGCTTCGCCTGAAATTTTTTGAACGTTGTTCAAATCTAGAGACGCACCGATCGGGTTGATAAAACGTCTGTGTTCGTGTTTTTCGCCACGTTGGTTGTTTTACTAAGCGTGGAACAACTGCTCATGAAAAGAGCGAGACCAGCAATCAATAATAAAGTCAAGTTTTTTATACTGTATGTGTATTTATTTGTGAATTAATACGCGAATGTATGACAAAGGTGATGTATCGATCAAGTTCATAATGGTTCACGAGGATAAAAAATAGTATTATGGATAAAATTATTGAATTTTTATTATTATTTATTGGAATATTAAAAATAATGATGTATATTTGCAGTGTAAAATTAAAGATATAGTGATCACGAGTTATTGATTTTACTGTTGAGAGAATGGGTTCGTGCGGGAGATTAATTTTTTTTAGATAAAATTTTTACAAGCGTTTTGCACGGGAAGGGCACCTTTAAATTTTTGCTTGGTTGTTATTAAATTTGGAAATAGAATAAAATTTGTAGATGGTGCGGGGGCTCGACATGCGAGAAGAGGTTGAAGGATTGAGGGGGGTAATAATAATTTTGTCAAAATAATTTTAATATGGCAAAGATTTATCCTGACCTCGCTGGAGGTTACAAGGGGGCTGTTGGTGGAACCACGTATTATTTCTGGAAGGGTGATAATATCGCCCGTAAAAAAGGTGTTCCCGGTAAAAAATCAAAATCGGGAGAGGCTGTTGAACAGCGTATGAAGTTTGCTGAATTAGGTATTTTTTCTCGCAAACGGGGATGGAAGTGGACTCGAATTGTTACCCGGATGATCGGGTGTATGGTGTCCTGCTTGAAAAGGAGCAGAAATTGTGTCGCTTGGTTGCGCTTCGCGAGAGTGGCGAGAGTGGCTCCACGTCGGTGACGATCCCGGGGGCGTGGAAGGCGGAGAGTATTGAAGCGTACGCTTTTGCGGTGAGGGCGGACGGCAAGATGGCGTCCGATACTTTGCACGTGAATATCGAGAGCGGGAATTAAGAGGTGTGTTTTAACACACCTCTCTTTTTAATTTTTTACTTTATGAGAATAGAAGATTTTATAAATGACGTCTTGCGTGGCAAGAAGGGAAATTTGATTATTTACAAGAGAGGCGAAACGTGGTGTTTGCGGCGGGCGGACGGAACAGCGTTCTCGGGATGCAGGTATTATCGTTTCATGTAGCGATCCATTTCTCGTTTGGCATCTTTCTGCTTGAGGGTTTCACGTTTGTCGTACTCTTTTTTGCCTCGGGCAAGGGCTATGCGCAGTTTGGCGAATCCTTTCTCGTTGAGGAAGAGGCGGACGGGCACGATGGTGAGTCCGCTTTCCTTCGTCTTGCGTTCGAGTTTGACAAGTTCTTTGTGTTGCAACAAGAGCTTGCGGTCGCGGCGTTCAATATGGTTGTAGTAGGTGCCCAGTTTGTACTCGGCAACGTACATCCCTTTTACCCACAGTTCCCCGTTGTGGAAATAGCAGTAGGCGTCGACGAGGCTGGCTTTCCCGGCACGGATGGATTTGATTTCCGTCCCCGTTAATACGATGCCTGCGGTGTATTCCTCAAGAAACTCGTAGTCGAAGGAGGCTCTTTTGTTCTTTATGTTGATGTCGTTTTGCATACTTTTATATATTAAGCGTGATGGTAGGTACCCTGAACAGGAGCATGAGCAACCGCTGGATAATCATCGGCGATACGACGAGCAGTAGCCCCGCTATGATAAGGGTACTCTTGCGGAGTTGTACGTTCAGACGGCTCATTTGGTTTATCCCGATGTAGAGCGTGCGGAGGCAAAGCAGGCTGAGCAAGCCCAGCAACTGGCTGAAAAAGCCGTCGGGCATTCCTTCCGAGAGGCAATGGAACACGATGAATATTGCCGAACAGTAGACCGACAGCCGGAGTGCCACGTTGTTGGCTTCGGCGATCTTGTCGGTGAGGTATTCGCGGGTGATGCGGTACGTGAGGTATGCCCCGCCAACGGAGGTAGCGAAGGTGATGGCGGCTGTCAAGAGGGCGTAGAGGGGGGGCGTGTGCAATAGCTGTAAAACTAGGGTACAGGCGGAACTGGTTAGGGTTAGGGGTACGAGGTATCCCCGGAAGACTTCGGCTCCTGCGATGTCTTCCCGTTTCACGGCTTGCCACTCAGTGTCCGGGTGGAACAGCATTTCCCGTGTTCTGGCGTATATGCCCTTGAAATTCGCTCTTTTCATCATACCGCAAAAGTACGAATTAATTTTAGATTTAATAAATTCTGTGATTTATTGATTGCCGATTCTGTGATTCTAATATTGAATGAATAAATCGTGATAATATTGTAACATATTTTTCTTTAATTTCGTTAGTGTTAAACGTGAGAAAGTTTAGCGAAAAGCGATCGCTGCGGGGAATTGCCTGCTGCAACGGGTGGAAAGATCATATCGCCGCAGAGCATCGCCATTGCGACTTCCGCTTGCGACCAGCAAGGGCAGGAGGGTAGCATTGAAGGCGGCTATCCCTTACGTGCTGGTTTACGTGGTGATTACCGGGGTGGTGTATTTTTTTGCGTGATGGGAAAACCGGAAAATGAAACTTGTAACTAATTATTATATTATGAAGATAGGATTATTTATACCCTGTTATATTAATGCGATCTACCCGAACGTGGGAGTAGCGTCGTACAAGTTATTGAAGTCGCTGGGATTGGATGTCGATTACCCGCTGGATCAGACGTGCTGCGGGCAACCCATGGCGAACGGAGGTTTCCAGAAGGATTCCGCGAAGTTGGCGGAACGGATGGAGCGGTTGTTCGAGAAGTATGATTACGTGGTGGGGCCTTCGGCAAGTTGTGTGGTTTTCGTGAAAGAGCATTACCCGACGTTGCTGCACAAGGAGGAACACGCTTGTATCAGCAGCCGGATATTTGAGATTTGCGAGTTCCTGCACGACGTGGTGAAGGTCGAAAAGCTGAATGCCCGTTTCCCGCACAAGGTGAGCATTCATAACAGTTGCCACGGCGAGCGGTTGTTGCACTTGTCGTCGCCGAGCGAGCTGGTGATCCCTCGCTATTCGAAGTTGAAGGATCTGTTGTCGCTGGTGAAGGACGTGGAGGTGTTCGAGCCGAAACGGGTGGACGAGTGCTGTGGTTTCGGGGGAATGTTTGCAGTGGAGGAAGCGGCGACATCCGTGTGTATGGGGCAGGACAAGGTGCATGACCATATGTCTACCGGGGCGGAATACATCACGGGAGCCGACAGTTCGTGCCTGATGCACATGGAAGGTATCATTCGCCGGGAGAAGTTGCCGATCAAGACGATACACGTGGCGGAGATATTAAGTAATGGTTTGTAAATAATGTAAATCTATATATTATGAGTTCACACGCGAAAGCAGCCAAGAAGTTTATCGCGGATAGGGAGAGGACGGCGTGGCATGACCAGGCACTCTATTTCGTCCGGGAGAAAAGGGATAAGATGGCGCATGATGTGTCCGAGTGGGAGGAATTGCGGGAGATGGCTAGCCGGATGAAGCGGCACACGATCAGTAATCTGGCGTATTACCTCGATATGTTCGAGCGGAACGCCACGGCGAACGGGATACACGTGCATTGGGCGAAGGATGCCGAGGAGCATAACCGTATCGTGTACGAGATCATACAGAAACACGGGGGTAAAAACTTGGTGAAGAGTAAGTCAATGTTATCGGAAGAATGTGGATTGACGCCCTACCTGAAGGCTCGGGGAGTGGATGCCGTGGAGTCGGATTTGGGGGAACGGATCATGCAGTTGATGGGGATGCCGCCCAGCCATATAGTGCTTCCCGCTATTCATGTGAGGCGGGAGGAGGTGGGAAAGGTGTTCGAGAAGGAGTTGCACACGGAGCCGGGGAACAGTGACCCGACTTACCTGACGCATGCCGCTCGTGCTGCTTTGCGGGAAAAGTTTCTGCATGCGGATATTGCCATGACGGGGGTCAATTTTGCCGTGGCTTCGTCGGGGGCTTTCGTGGTCTGCACGAACGAGGGGAATGCCGATATGGGTACTTCTTTCCCGAAGGTGCATATCGCCATCATGGGATTGGAGAAAGTGATCCCGGATTACGGGGCGTTGTCGTTGTATATTCGTTTACTAGCTCGTTCGGCGACTGGGCAACCCTCGACGACTTATACCTCGCATTACAAGAAACCGGTGGAGGGGCAGGAGATGCACGTGGTGATCGTGGATAACGGGCGTTCTGATATCCTGGCTTGCACGGAACACGTGAATATGTTGAAGTGCATCCGCTGCGGGTCGTGTATCAACACGTGCCCGGTGTACCGCCGTACGGGCGGGTATTCTTACTCCTATTTTATCCCGGGACCGGTCGGGATAAACCTGGGGATGCTGAAGTCTCCGGAGAAATACTCGGGTAACGTGTCGGCTTGTTCGCTGTGTTATTCCTGCTCGAACGTGTGCCCGGTGAAGATCGACTTGGCGGAGCAAATCTACAAGTGGCGGCAGAATCTGGCACCGCTGCATCTTGCCGCCCCGTCGAAGAAGTTCATGGAAAAGGGCATGAAGTTCGTGATGGAGCATCCCGGTCTGTTCTACCCGGCAATAAAAGCCGGACGGATTGCGGAGAAAATGCCTCGCTTCGTGCTATATAACAGCCTCGACGCGTGGGGTATCGGGCGGGAATTACCACAATTTGCCGAAGAAACATTTAATGCAATGTGGAAGAAAGGAAAAATGAAATGATTTTAGATTTTAAATTGTAAATTTTAAATTGAATAATTGAAGTTTACGAGTATTCTTGTTATTGTCTGTCGAGAGTTTTTTAATCTAAGATCTAAAATTTAAAATCTAAAATTAGGTTATGGGTAGTAAAGAAGAAATATTTGCAAGGATAAAGGCGCATGGCGTCGATCAGGTGGAACGTCCGGAGATGACGTTTACACCGTTGACTTTTCCCGAACCGCTGGTGCAGTTCGAGAAGATTCTGAAAGCGGTGGGGGCGAATTACGTGTTGCTGGAAAAGGGGCAGGACGTGAACGAGGCTATCCGGAAGGCGTACCCGGAGGCGAAGACGATCGCTTCCAATTTGCCGGAGGTTACTTGTGCAACGGTGAATCCCGATAAACTGGATGATCCCCGGGAGTTGAACGGCACGGATGTGGGGGTGATTCGAGGAGAGTTCGGGGTGCTGGAAAACGGGATGGTGTGGATTAATCAACATACCCGTTATAAAGCGTTGTTTTTTATCGCCGAGGCGCTGGTGGTTTTGCTGGATCGTAATGAGTTGGTGAATAATATGCATGAGGCTTATGCCCGCCCCGATTTTGATGATTACGGTTACGGGTGCTTTATCGCCGGTCCCTCGAAGACTGCCGATATCGAGCAGGCTCTAGTCATCGGGGCTCACGGGGCAAGAGGGGTGACGGTGATTCTTCAGCACCCTCCTTTATAATTATTTATTCTTCTTCCTTCTTCCCCGCCTCTTTCAAGAAGAAGCGATAGGCGGCGAAGGACACGAGCAAGGGGAAAAGATAAACTATGCCGGGCGAGAACAGGGCAAAATACCATGGAGCTCCCCATTCCGGGTGGTCTGCAATTTGTATGATTTGGTAACCCACGTGGACGATGCCGACGCAGAGCAATAGG
The DNA here is from genome assembly GCF_000379665.1 of Butyricimonas synergistica DSM 23225. GTDB lineage: Bacteria > Bacteroidota > Bacteroidia > Bacteroidales > Marinifilaceae > Butyricimonas > Butyricimonas synergistica. The sequence goes on from NZ_KB903359.1 coordinate 243,623, forward strand.
ATAGCGGCAATGCCGAATAGTTTTCTGTTCTTGAGCGCTTTTGTCTTTTCCATAAATTTGTTATTTACTTTGGGCAAGTTGCAGGTTACAAGTTTCAAGTTCATTTTAAACTTGTAACCTGCAACTTGTAACTATTTATTTACTGTATAAATGTTTGATACCCACCCGGTGACCTGCCACGGCGAAATAAAGGATAAACAGGTAGCATGGCACTACCATCCAGTATGCGCCTTGGAAGCCCATGCAGGGGGTAAGCGAACCGTATAACATCGGAAGCAAGGCTCCCCCGGCGATAGCCATGATGAGCAGTGCCGATCCGGTTTTCGTGTGGCGTCCCAAGCCGAAGATGGCAAGCGGGAAGATAGCAGGCCACATCAGCGAGTTGGCAAGGCTTAACAAGGTTAAACACCAGATGGATGTGTTAGCCGGAAGAACGGCAGTACATATCCCGAGGATCACGCCTAGGATGGCGCAGTAAGCTAAAGCTCGTTCTTGGGTGATGTATTTCGGGATGGCGATGATACCGATAATGTAACCGACGATCATGGCGATCATACCGAAGGTCGGGAATACCCGTGCGGTTTCCATGTTCATATCTAATGATTTGGCGTACCCGATGACCGTGTCGATAGCGATCACCTCGACTCCCACGTAAAGGAACAGGGTGACAATGCCGATCCACAAGTGCGGAAAACTGAATATGCTTGATTTACCCCCGTGTTGGATGCTGCCTTCTTCTTCTTCCGGATCTTCGATCTGGGGAAGCGGTGAGAATCGCACGAATAATGCCAGCACGACGAGCGATACCATAATCACGACGTAAGGCACGATGGATTTCGATGCCAAGAGGTCGAGTTCTGCCGCTTTCTGGATAGGGTCCATTGTCTTTAGGCTTGCTTCCAGCGCATCGATGTTTTTCAACATGATTGACCCGAGGATAAGCGGGCTGATGGCGCCAGCCACCTTGTTGCAAATACCCATGATGCTCACCCGTTGGGCGGCACTTTCCGGGGCTCCCAGTTCAATCACGTAAGGGTTGGATGCGGTTTGCAGCACGGAAAGCCCGGTACCCATGATAAAAAGACCTAACAGAAATAAACCGTAGGTGCGGGTCATAGCCGCGGGGATAAACAACAATGCCCCGACTGCCATCACGAGCAACCCGAGCATCATTCCGTTTTTGTAGCCTGTCTTGCGCAATACCCATGACGAGGGCAGAGCCATGACAAAGTAGGCAATGTAAAAGGCGAAGGTCACGAGGTAGCTTTGCCACTCGTGTTGCAGCTCGCAAGCAATTTTAAGATAAGGGATTAGGGTAGCGTTCAACCACGTGACGAACCCGAAAATAAAGAAGAGGATACCGATAATGATAATCCCCATGCTGTAAGAGTTTTTCTTTTGTTCCATCATCAACTAATTAAAAAAATACATAAACACGTAAACACATAAGAATCCTACAAAGTTATTAATTTTTGATAATGCTGGATGAAATTGTAGGATTTTATTGTTCGAAGAGGGGAGAATAATAAAACGAGGCAGTCGAAACAGCCTCGTTTACAATTAATCTAATAAAGAAAAATAGAGATGTTAGTTAGTGTGTTTTCGCTAATTCTGATTCCAGTTCATCGCTATCATGTCCGGAGAAAATGATATTTCCCGCGGGATCGATGAACAAGAATGTCGGTATAGATAAGGAGTGCTTCCCTTGTAATTACGAAGTTTGGCGTACCTCTCTTTTTTTAGTGATTTGACAGAATTGACAGAAATACCCGGTGTGTTGGCTATTTCCTGGTTTCCCATTCTTTTATCACGTCTTTGAAATGGGGGGGGAGTGCGTTGGAAAATCACGAGGAGTGTAGTGTGTAATAATGTAAATAAAACATATGCATGACTGGTATTTGATTTATATCATCTCCCATTCAACTCCTATTTTAATAGGAAGTTAATAGCAAATAATTAGGATATGAAAACGTTATTCTACAAATAAGATATATATAAAATTTATTAGCTCTCTCTCTCTTTAGTAGGAATACATAAGGATTTCTTCTTTATTTCATGTGGAGGTCTATGGTGTCTCCTTTTTTTGTATCTTCGCCATTCGAATAGATTTGATAAAGATGAAAAAGAAAGGTTTGATAGTTGCCGTGGACGGGCATTCTTCGACAGGGAAGAGCACGGTGTCCAAGATTTTGGCGGCACGTTTAGGATATACTTATATTGATACGGGGGCGATGTACCGGATCGTGACGTTGAAGGCAATGCGGGACGGGTTAATCCGTGACGGCAAGGTGGACGACGAGGGGTTGAAACGGGTGCTCCCGACGATCGTTTTCGGTTTTAAATATGATGAAGGGAAGCGGCGTTACGAGTCGTACATGGATGGGGAGTACGTGGAAGCGGCGATCCGGGGAATGGATGTGTCCGGTAACGTGAGCGTGGTTGCCGCGTTGCCTTACGTGCGGGAGTTGTTGGTGGAGAAGCAGCGGGAGATGGCACGCGAGGGGGGAGTGATCATGGACGGACGGGACATCGGCAGCGTGGTATTCCCGAACGCTGAAGTGAAGTTTTTCATGACGGCGAGTCCCGAGGTGCGTGCCGAGCGGCGTTACAAAGAGTTGACGGAGAAGGGCGAGCGGGTGACTTACGAGGAGGTGGAGGCGAACGTGCGGAAGCGGGATTATATTGACGAACACCGGGAAACTGCCCCGCTGGTGCGGGTGCCGGATGCCGTGTTGATTGATAATAGCGATATGACGGTGGAGGAAGAAGTGGAGAAGATGATACAGATCATTCGTTCAAGATATGAGAGTAGAGATTGATGAAAATTCCGGTTTCTGTTTCGGTGTGGTGAACGCCATTGCCAAGGCGGAAGAAGAGTTGCAAAGGGGAGAGCTTTACTGCATCGGGGACATCGTGCATAACAGCCGTGAAGTTGACCGCTTGAAGGGGTTGGGATTGCGGACGATAGACCACGAGGCATTTGCCGGGTTGAAAGATTGCCGGGTGTTGTTCCGGGCGCATGGAGAACCGCCGAGTTCTTACGTGTTGGCGAAGGAGAACGGTATCGAAGTTATTGACGCTTCGTGTCCCGTGGTATTAAATTTGCAGCAGAAGATTCGGGCGGCATACGAACGGGTGAAAGTGAATGGCGGGCAGGTGGTGATCTACGGGAAGCGGGGGCATGCCGAGGTGAACGGGCTGGTGGCACAGACGAACGGGGAAGCGCTGGTCGTGGAGCGGGAGGAAGATTTGGGGGGAATTGATTTCTCGCAACCGGTGATCCTGTTCTCGCAGACGACGAAGAGCCTCGATGGGTTCAAGCGAATCGTGGAGCTGGTGCGGGAAAATGCCCGGGGTAGTGTGGAGGTGAACGACACGATTTGCCGCAAGGTGGCTAACCGGATACCACAGTTGAGGGAGTTCGCCGTGCAGCATGACGTGGTATTGTTCGTGAGCGGGGAAAAAAGTTCTAACGGCAAACAATTGTTCGCCGTGTGCCGGGAAGTGAACCCGAGAACCTATTTCGTGCAGGGAGTAGACGACTTGCGGGCTGACATGTTCGAGGGAGCGGAAAGCGTCGGAATCAGCGGGGCGACCTCTACACCGAGATGGGTGATGGAAGAGATACAATTTTCAATTAATACGAGTTATGGGAAAGATTAATAAAATAGGTGTTTTAACCTCGGGAGGGGATGCACCGGGAATGAATGCCGCGATTCGGGCGGTGGTGAGAGCGGCAATATTTAACGGCTGCGAGGCGTATGGGGTTTACGATGGCTATGAAGGGTTGATCGAAGGAAATGTGAGAAAATTAGAATCTCATGACGTGAGTAATATCATCCAACGGGGGGGGACGATTCTGAAAACGGCGCGGAGTGCCGAATTCCGTACCCCGGAGGGGCGAACGAAGGCTTACGAGCAAATGCAGAAGTTGGGGCTGGATGCGCTGGTGGTGATCGGCGGGGATGGAACTTTCTCGGGAGCCCGTTTGCTATGCCAAGAGCATAACGTGCCTGTCGTGGGGATTCCCGGTACGATAGATAACGATTTGTACGGTACGGATTACACGATCGGGTACGACACGGCGGTGAATACCGTGGTGGAGGCTGTCGACAAGATACGCGACACGGCGAGCGCTCACAACCGTTTGTTTTTTATCGAGGTGATGGGACGTGATGCCGGTTTTATTGCCTTGCGTTCGGCGGTTGCCACGGGTGCGGAAGCGGTGTTGGTGCCGGAGATCGAAACGGACGTGAACGATCTGGACAAGTTCTTGGAACATGATTATAAACCCCATAAATCGAGCGGTATCGTGATCGTGGCAGAAGGGGATAAGTCGGGAGGGGCTTACACGATCGCGGATAAGATCGCTAAAAAGCATCCCGAGTATGACGTGCGGGTGACCGTGTTGGGGCATATCCAACGGGGCGGATCGCCTTCGGCATTCGACCGCGTGACGGCAAGTACGCTGGGCGTGGCAGCCGTGGATGCTTTGCTGGACGACCAGACCAGTATTATGGTGGGTATCATGAACAAGGATATCGTGCATATTCCGTTCAATAAAGCGATCAAGAATACCAAACCGTTGAACAATAATTTGTTGGGGTTGACGGAAATTTTGTCCATTTAATAATTCTGTGATTGCCGATTGAGTGATTAGGCGATTCTTTAATCACTGAATCGGCAATCACTAAATCACTGAATAATTGTAATTCGTTTTGTTGTACGCTGACGTCATCATCCCCCTGGGTGTGGAGAGTTTTTTTACTTATTCGGTACCGGAAGAATATGAACGTTCGGTAACGGTGGGGGCACTTGTGGTTGTTTCGTTCGTGAGAAACAAACGCTACACGGGGGTCATTTACGCGTTACATTCTAATCCACCCGTGGGGTTCGAGGCTAAACCTATCGAACGGGTGATAGAGGAAGGGTTTGCCCTTTCCGAATCTCATTTGAAGTTTTTGCTGTGGTTGAGCGAGTACTATATGGCTCCCCCGGGAGAGGTGACCCGGGCGGCGTTGCCTGTCGCCATGCGTCTGGAAAGTTACACGAGCCTTTGCCTGTCGGGAGAATGGAAAGAGGGAGGGTTTGAGACGGGAGAGTGGAGTCCGGCAGAACGGGAGGTCCTCGGGGTGTTCCGGCAAAACGGGGAGATTTGCATGGCGGAGGTGGAGAAGCTGTTGCGGAAGAAAGACGTGTACGTGGCGGTGCGCTCTTTGTTGGAACGGGGTGTTATTCACGTGAAAGAGTCCGTGGATGATCTGTTTAAGCCCAAGTTGGAACGGTTGGTTCGTTGGGCGAGGGAGTTTTCTAACGAAGAGTTGGGGGAGATCATGGATGAGTTGAAGCGGGCGAAGGCGCAACAGAAGATGTTGTGCGACTGGATTATATATTGCGACGAGAATCACGCGGATTCGTTACCGAGGGCGGAGTTTGCACGGTTGATCGGCAATTCCGCTTCAGCGTTGAAGGGATTGTGTGAACGGGGGGTGTTGGAGATCGCGGCGGTTGAGGTAAGCCGTCTGGATAGCGCGGGGGAGGAAATGCGGGACATGCACGCTTTATCCGAGGCGCAGGAACAGGCGTTGGTGAAGATTCGGGAGGATTTCAAGGAGAAGGATTGCGTGTTGTTGCAGGGGGTGACTTCTTCCGGGAAAACGGAGGTATATATACATTTGATAGAAGAAACGATACGGCAGGGGAAACAGGTGTTGTATCTGTTGCCGGAGATCGCGTTGACGGTGCAGATCGTGAAGCGTTTGAGGCGGGTGTTCGGCGACCGGGTGGGGGTGTATCACTCGGGAATGACGGACAATGCCCGTGCCGAGATGTGGCGCAAACAGAACGGGACGGAGCCTTATCCCGTGGTGCTCGGTGTGCGTTCCTCTATTTTCTTGCCTTACCGGCGGCTGGGGTTGATTATTGTAGACGAGGAACACGAGGCTTCCTACAAGCAGAAAGAGCCCGCGCCCCGTTATCACGGGAGGGATGCTGCCATTATGCTTGGCAAGATGAACGGGGCGAAGATTTTGTTGGGGTCTGCCACTCCCTCGTTCGAGAGTTACCAGAACGCCATGAGCGGCAAGTACGGTTTCGTGGAGTTGGCTACCCGGTTCGGTGAGGTGATGATGCCGGAGTTGATATTCGTGGACGTGAAAGAGTATCGCCGGAAAAAGATGATGAAAGGGAGTTTTACACCCGTGTTGCACGAGGAGATGAAACAGGTGTTGGCGAAGGGAATGCAGGTGATCCTGTTCCAGAACAGGCGGGGGTATTCTACTTATCTGCAATGTGACCGTTGTGGTTCTGTTTTGAAATGCAAGCATTGCGACGTGAGCATGACTTATTATCGGTTCCGTAACACGTTGAATTGCCATTATTGCGGCAGTTTGCGGTCTGTGCCGGCGGTTTGCGAGGAATGCGGTCAGGGGCATTACGTGAATCGTACCCCGGGGACGGAACGGATAGAGGAAGAGGTGAAGCAGTATTTCCCGGATGCCCGGGTGGCTCGCATGGATTTGGAAGTGATGAGTAATAAAGTGAAATTCCGAGCTTTGATCGACGAGTTCGAGGCGGGGAATCTGGATATATTGATCGGCACGCAAATGGTGTCCAAGGGGCTGGATTTCGAACGGGTGAAATTGGTCGGGGTGATGGATGCCGATAGTCTGGTTAGTTTCCCTGATTTCCGGGCGGAAGAAAGGGCTTATGATATGCTGATGCAAGTGAGCGGGCGTAGCGGACGGAAAGGCGAACGGGGGAAAGTGGTTATCCAGGTTGCCGACCGGGAGAACCGGGTGTACCGATTGGTGAGGAAAGGGAGTTTTCACGGGTTCTACACGTTCTTGTCGCGCGAACGGGAGATGTTTAATTATCCTCCTTTTTCTCGATTGATCCAGATTGAGTTGAGGCACACGGACGAGTATTCATTGCGTAACGCTGCCAACGAGTTGGCGAGAAAGTTGCGGGAGCGGTTGGAACGTCGGGTGTGTGGTCCGGCGGAACCGGAAGTGGGGAGGATTCGGAAGATGTATCGTGTACAGGTGTTAATCAAAGCAGAACAAGGACTCTCTTTGTCGAAACTGAAGTCTTTTCTCCGGCAGAAATGCGACGAATTGTTAAAAGGAGAAACGGGCAAAGGGTTGAAAATTTATTTCGATATAGACCCGTTGTGAATGAAATTTTCAAGATTTCTACTTATTGTTAAGTGATAGTGGGGGAAAATAAGCAGTTTTCGAGAGGCTGATTGTTAATAAATGTGCGACAGGAAAGTGTTAAATGTTAAAATTGTAGTCTTATCTCGGTAATAATCCGTAATTTAAGACGAGATTAAAAATTATTTGGGAAAACCTTAAAGGTTGCATTAACATTATTTAGTAGCTTTGGTTTTAACATTTGACGGAATAATCTCTATTTTTGGAAAAACGGAAACGGAGATAGGGATTTGAAAAACTCTTTCCCGTAAGTTTGAAACCGATGTGGTATTTTTGACGTTTAAATATAGTATTATAAATCAATATAAAAATCAATGATATGAATACGGTTGATATCAAAGCATTGAACGAGCGCATACAACAAGAGAGTTCTTTTGTCGATATGATTAACATGGAGATGAACAAGGTGATTGTCGGACAAAAGCACCTGGTGGAAGGACTTATGATCGGTATGCTTTCTAATGGGCATATTTTATTAGAGGGAGTTCCCGGGTTGGCAAAAACTTTGGCGATCAATACCTTGGCACATATTATTAATGCTAAATTTAGTCGAATCCAGTTTACCCCGGACTTGTTGCCCGCCGACGTTGTGGGTACGATGATCTACTCCCAGAAGAAAGAGGAGTTTGTGGTAAAGAAAGGTCCTATTTTCGCTAATTTTATCCTGGCGGATGAAATTAACCGTGCCCCGGCAAAGGTGCAATCCGCTTTGCTTGAGGCTATGCAGGAACGCCAGGTGACGATCGGGGATATGACTTACAAGTTGGACGAGCCTTTCCTGGTAATGGCTACGCAAAACCCGATCGAGCAGGAAGGTACTTACCCGTTGCCGGAAGCGCAAGTCGACCGTTTCATGTTGAAGGTGGTGATCGATTACCCGAAGAAAGACGAGGAAAAATTGATTGTTCGCCAGAATTTGGAAAAGACTTTCCCGGTGTCCAATACGATTCTTCAACCGGAAGATATTTTGCGTGCCCGTGAAGTGGTGAAAGAAGTTTATTTGGACGAGAAAATTGAAAAATATATCGTGGATATCGTGTTCGCGACTCGTTACCCGCAGGAACACGGGTTGGAAAAATTTGTTTCCATGATCGCTTACGGTGCTTCACCCCGTGCTAGTATCAGTTTGGCGAAGGCGGCACAGGCTTACGCGTTCATCAAACGCCGCGGGTACGTGATCCCGGAGGATGTGCGTGCCGTTTGCCATGATGTGTTGCGCCACCGTATTGGTTTGAGCTATGAGGCTGAAGCTAATAACCTGACGAGTGAGGATATTATCAGCGAAATTTTGAACACGGTAGAGGTGCCTTAGTAATTTAAAATTGAAAGTTGAAAATTGAAAATGAAATGATTTTCAGTTTGAGATTTTCGATCGAAGGACGTGGCGGCTTTGTGCGGCTGGAATCTAAAATCTAAAATCGATAAATCTAAAATTAATAAGGTGGAGACTTCAGATTTATTAAAACGTGTTAGGCAGATCGAGATAAAGACGCGGGGATTGTCGAGCAATATTTTCGCGGGGGAATACCACACGGCTTTCAAGGGTCGGGGAATGACGTTCAGTGAGGTGCGGGCGTACCAGTACGGGGACGATATCCGTAGTATCGACTGGAACGTGACTGCCCGTTACAATCATCCCTACGTGAAGATATTCGAGGAGGAACGCGAACTGACGGTGATGTTGCTGATCGACGTGAGTGCCTCGCGTAATTTCGGAACTGTCTCGAAGCTGAAAAAGAACCAGATCACGGAGATCGCGGCTGTGCTGGCTTTCTCGGCGATCCAGAATAATGATAAGATCGGGGTGATTTTCTTCTCGGATCAAATCGAGAAGTTTATCCCGCCGAAGAAGGGACGTACGCATATCCTGCATATAATTCGGGAATTGGTAGATTTCTACCCGGAACGTAAGCAGACCAATATAGCGATGGCTTTGCAATACTTGACGAATGCCATCAAGAAGCGTTGCACTTGTTTTCTGATTTCAGATTTTATGGACGAACATGATTTCGAGCATCCTTTGATGATCGCGAACAAGAAGCACGATTTGGTGGCTTTGCAATTGTACGACCGCCGGGAGAAGGTGTTGCCGCCCGTGGGATTGATGTACTTGACGGATGCGGAAACGGGCGAAAGCGTGTGGGTGGATACAGCCGACAAAAAGGTTCGGGATCAGTTCGAGGCGTATGCCCTGGAACGGGACAAGGAATTGGATCGGATATTCAAGCATGCCGGGGTGGATATGGCATCCATCAGTGCCGATGAAGATTACGTGAGGTCGTTGATCGCGTTGTTCAAGAGAAGAGGGGCTGGCTATTAATTGAAAATTGAAAATGGAGAATTGAAAATGAAAAATAGAGTTGTTCTATTCGTAATATTGCTATTGTCCGGTATCGGGGGATTGAAGGCGCAGAGCAGGGAATACGCGGCAGAGCTCGACACCAATTATATCATGATTGGTGACCAGATCAATTTCAGAATGAAAGTAAAGGCGGAACCGGGATTGAAAATCGTGTTCCCTCAATTGAAAGACACGTTGACCAAGGGGGTGGAGATTATTTCCGGTCCTGTCCGGGATTCGATCAAGGAGAGTGACGGTCGGATGCTCGTGCAGGAAAGTTACGTGATTACCTCTTTTGATTCTGGGGTGTTCATGATTCCTCCCATGCCGATCGAGATACAGCAGGAAAGCTATAACAATACTCTGCGGACAGACCCGCTGGAGTTGATCGTGAATACTTTCGTGGTCGATCCGCAAAAGGGGAATTTCGATATCGTGATGCCTTTGGCTGCGCCTTGGACGTTTGCCGAGATATTGCCTTATTTGTTATGGACGTTGTTGGTCGTTGTGGTCATATTATTGGTTATCTGGATTATCAAGTTTAGAAAATCCCGTAAGACTTTGTTCGGTCACGAGAAACCGGCTATACCTCCGTACGTGCTTGCCATGAAGGCTTTGGAAGAAATTAAGAAAGAGAAATTGTGGCAAAGCGGCAAGACGAAAGAGTATTACACGCAGTTGACCGATATAATCCGGAATTATTTGGACGGGGAGTTAGGTATTTCGGCGATGGAACAAACTTCTTTCGAGACGTTGAAGGCGTTGGAGAAATGCGAGCAGGTGAATGCCAAGCAACGGGATAAATTGGCGGATATGTTCGAGACTGCCGATTTCGTGAAGTTTGCTAAGGCTGAGCCTTTGCAGGACGAGAATGTGCGCAATTTGGATATCGCTTATGATTTCGTGCAAGAGACGAATGACACGATCCGGGAGGCGAACGAGAAAGAGCGTCTGGAGCAGGAGTTGAGGGAACAGCAGGAACGAGAGGCCGCGGAGGCGACAAAGCAAGAAGGGGAGAAAAATCATGAAATCTAAAATCTAAAATTGAGAATATGTTTGGATATGAATTTGCAAACCCCGAATACTTTTGGTTATTGTTGGTACTGGTACCGATGATAGTCTGGTATATTTTCAAGGAGAAGCAATCGCACGCCGATATGAAGTTTTCTTCTATCCGGGTGTTTAAGCTGATGAAGCGGGGAAATCGGATCTGGTTGCGTCATTTGTTGTTCGCGGCAAGAGTGATCGCCATCGTGTTTCTGGTGTTTGCTTTGGCTAGACCGCAATCCAGTTCGAGTTGGCAAACGTATAATAGCGAAGGTATAGATATTATGTTGGCTTTGGATATTTCCGGTAGTATGTTGGCGCGGGATTTTACTCCCGACCGACTGGAAGCAGCCAAGGAAGTAGCCACGAATTTTATACAGGAACGTCCGCAGGACCGGATCGGGTTGGTCGTATTCAGCGGGGAGAGTTTCACGCAGAGTCCCTTGACGACGGATCAGGCGGTGCTGATCAACGTGATGAAAGATATTCGTAGCGGAATGATTGAGGATGGTACGGCTATCGGGTTGGGGTTGGCAAACGCGGTCAACCGTTTGAAAGACAGTAAGGCAAAGTCGAAGGTGGTCATTTTGTTGACTGACGGTATCAATAACCGGGGATCAATCGCTCCCATGACGGCTGCGGAGTTGGCGAAGACTTTCGGTATCCGGGTGTACACGATTGGCGTGGGATCGTTGGGGGAGGCTCCTTATCCCGTGCAAACACCTTTCGGCGTGCAATTGCAACGGATGCCGGTGGAGATAGATGAAGATGTCCTGACTCAAATCGCCGATATGACCGGGGGTAAATATTTCCGAGCCACGGATAACAAGAAGCTGGAACAGATATATCAAGAGATTGATAAATTGGAGAAAAGTAAGGTGGAAGTGAAACATTTCAGCCGGAAGAACGAGCAGTTTTTCTATTTTGCTTTGATCGGAGCTTTGTTGTTGATTCTGGAAGCGTTAGGCAGATACACGTTATTGAGGAAAATTCCATAGGATTGAGCGATTGGGAGATTTTATAAATTATTAAATCTAAAAATTGATAAGGTTATGTTTAGGTTTGCACATCCTGATTTATTATACTTGCTGATAGTAATTCCTTTACTAATCGTATTTTACGTGGTAGCTAGGATACGCAAGAAGAAGGCAATAGCAGAATTCGGGAATCCGGAATTGTTGGCAACGTTGATGCCATTGCAATCGCCGAAGCGGGCTACGTGGAAGTTCGTTATGGTATTGATCGCTTTGTTTTTTGTCATTCTTGGGGTGGCGGCACCGCAGTTCGGTTCCAAGTTACAGCAGGTGAAGAAGGAAGGCGTGGAGTTGATTATTGCGTTGGATGTGTCTAATTCCATGCTGGCGCAGGATATCAAGCCAAGCCGGTTGGATGCGGCGAAACAAGCTATTTCCCGGATGGTGGAAAAGTTGAGTGATGACAAGGTGGGGTTGATCGTGTTTGCCGGGGATGCGTACGTGCAGTTACCGATCACGACGGATTATTCTTCAGCTAAATTGTTCTTGTCGGGCATCAACACGGATATAGTTCCGATTCAGGGAACGGCGATCGGAACGGCGATTGATTTGGCTGCCAAGTCTTTTACGTCGAATACGGAAGCCTCGAAAGCGATCATTGTCATCACGGATGGCGAGAATCATGAGGATGACGCGATTGCCGCGGCAAAGGCTGCTCGAGAAAAAGGAATATACGTGCACACGATAGGAATGGGATTGGCACAGGGAGCTCCTATCCCGGAGAAAGGTAATCCCGGTCAGTATATGAGGGATGGAAGCGGTAATCCCGTTATTTCCAAACTGGACGAGCAGACATTGAAGGAGATTGCTAAAGCGGGTGAAGGTATTTTTGTTCGGGCAAGTAATTCCAACGTGGGGTTGAATACCTTGTTGGATGAAATCAACCGGATGGATAAGACCTTGCTGGAAGAACGGGTATTCGCGGATTACGCGGATAAATACCAGTATTTCTTGATAATGGCATTGATTTTTATTCTATTGGATTTCATGATATTGGGACGTAAGAATAAGAATTTCTTGAAGATTAATATCTTCGGTACGGAAGAAAAGCGTGTTGAAGGTAGTCGATAAACATTGAAATGGAGTGATATGGTGAAAGTTTTAATGACAATGATACTAGCGGTAATGGTGAGTAGCCCGTTATTCGCGCAGCAGGAACGGAAGTTTATCCGGGGTGGAAATGACTTGTTCAATAAGCAGGACTTCGAGAAAGCCGAGGTGGAATACCGCAAGGCGTTGGACACGGAAGTGAAGTCCTACGAGGGAGCTTTCAATCTCGGGGATGCTTTGTACAAGCAAAAGAAGTATGATGAGGCGTTGCAACAATTCCAATCTTTGGCTCAGAACGAGAAGGACAAGGAGAAATTGGGCGAGTTGTATCATAATATTGGGAATACTCTTTTGTCGATGAATAAATTGGACGAGAGTATTGAGGCTTACAAACAATCGTTGAGGAATCGCCCCAATTCGCAGGAAACGAAATATAATCTGGAATTTGCCCGTAAGATGAAGCAGGATCAGGAGAATAAAGATCAGAATAAAGATCAAAATCAGGATCAGAACAAAGACCAGAATAAGGATCAAAACAAAGACCAGAATAAAGATCAGCAAGACCAGAATAAGGATCAACAAAATAAAGATCAGCAAAACAAGGATCAACAGGATAAGAAAGACCAGCAGCAACAACAGCAGCAGCCTAAAATATCCAAAGAGGATGCCGAACGTTTGCTGGAAGCTTTAGAGGCTGATGAGCAAAAAACACAGGAAAAAGTACAAAAAGATAAAGCCCAGACGCAGAAAGCGAAAAAGATGAAGATTGAGAAAAATTGGTAATTTTGCAGAATGAGTCAAAGGGTATAACAGAATCAAAAGAATAAAACAGATGAGGTCATTAATTATAGCATTATTGTTATGTGTTATAGGGGGGACAAAGGTATTTGCCCAAAAGACGACGTTTGATGTTTCGGCTCCTTCCGTGGTGGAGGTCGGGGAGCAATTCCGGCTTTCTTACACGTTAAACAAGCAAGGCGAGAATTTGCAGGTGCCGACCTTGAAGGGGTTTGATTTATTGGCAGGACCGTCGTTAAGCACTTCAATGAGTTTTTCCAATATAAACGGTAAGATGGAACAAAGTTCGCAGTTTACTTACACGTATGTTTTGGAAGCGAGGGAAGAAGGCGAGTACACGATAGAACCGGCGACGGTCACGGTTGACGGAAAGGAGTATAAGTCCGAGGCAGTCAAGATCAAGGTGATTAAGGGTTCGGGTGAATCACGGGGGAATAATAGCGGTAACCGGAATAACAGTCAGCAGCGGGAAGAGCCGCGCGGTAGTACCTCGATAAAAAAAGATGATCTGTTTTTGAAATTGGAAGTAAGCCGGAAATCATTGTACGTGGGTGAAAGTCTTGTCGCCACGTTGAAAGTGTATTCCCGGGTAAATCTTGCCGATATACAATGGAAAAAGGTACCCGCTTTCGATGGCTTTTTGACGGAAGAAAAGAAGATCGGGCAAATCCGGTTGAACCGGGAGGAATATAACGGGAAAATCTACGACCAGGTGGGTGTGTTGCAGGAGAATATCTTATTCCCCCAGCACGCCGGAACATTGAAGATAGATCCCTATGAGATTGTATGTTTGGTTCGTCAGCGTACAACAGGACGTGCAGGTAGTATATTCGACGATTTCTTTGGGGAATACCGAGATGTTCGGGTACTTTGCGAGAGTGATCCGGTAAATATTACCGTGAAGAGTTTGCCGGAAACCGGAAAACCGTTAGGCTTTAGCGGTATGGTCGGAACGCTTTCTATGGCGACCTCCGTGTCTACCGATACGTTGAGGGCGAATGATGCGTTGACTTATAAAGTCGTGTTGCGGGGTAACGGGAATATGAAATTGTTGAACGCACCAAAGATCAATTTCCCACATGACTTTGACGTGTATGACCCGAAGGTTACGAAAGATATAAACGGTACTTCCGGGACAGTTACGTATGAATATATCGTTATTCCCCGTTACGCGGGAGAATACAAGATCCCGGCAATACAATATTCCTATTTCGACCCGAAATCCAATACTTATAAGATGTTGAAAGGGGATGAATACACGATTCGGGTGGCGAAAGGGAATGAAGCCAGTTCCAGTGCGGGAGAGGCTGCCTTGCAATCCTTCAAGAAAGAGGATGTGCGTGTGTTAGGGCAGGATATTCGTTTCATCAAATCCGGCAAGAGTGATTTGAGCCCGAAGGGGATTCAATATTTCGCGACGATGTCTTATTGGTTGAGTTTCATTATTCCTTTCGTGCTGTTCGTGATCGGGATGATTCTGAATCGCCGACGGATAAAAGCGAATGCCGACTTGGTACGCGTGAAGAGTAAAACGGCAAATAAGATGGCACAGAAACGCTTGAAAGCTGCCGCGGTAGCCATGAAGGCAAGTAATTCCGAGTTGTTCTACCAGGAGGTACTGAATGCCATGTGGGGATACGTGAGTTATAAATTGAATGTTTCCGCTTCTGAATTGAACCGGGATAATATCAGCGATATTTTAACCCGTCGGGGTACGGATGCAGCTTTAATACAAGGTTTTATAGATGTGCTTGACCATTGTGAGTATGCCCGTTATGCTCCCGGTGCGAACCAGAGTGAGGAGATGGATAAGGTGTACAAGGATAGTATATCTATTATCACGAAGTTGGATAAAGCGATTTAGGCAATTGAAAATGTACAATTGAAAATTGAAGATGATGAAGAAGGTATATATAATTTTGGTTTTGCTGTTATCCGGAATTGTCGCGTTTGCCACTGATGACAAGGCTTTGGAAGACGAGGCGACAAAGATGTATCAGGAAGGAAATTACCAGAAAGCGATAGATTTATATAACGAGATTCTGGCGGATGATATGGAATCGGCTTCTATCTATTATAATCTGGGCAATTGTTATTACAAGATCGGGGAGATTTCCCGTTCCATATTGAATTACGAGCGGGCTTTGTTGCTCAAGCCCGGGGATAAGGATGCCAAATATAACTTGAAACTGGCACAACAGGCTACAGTGGATAATATCAAGGTGTTACCGGAGTTGTTCCTCGTGCGTTGGTATAACGCGTTTGTCACCGCTCTCACGGCAGACCAGTGGGCTTATGTTTCAGTGGCTCTCTTTATAGCTTTTTTGGTAATGGCGGCGTTATTCTTCCATGCAACCACGATTTCTTTAAAGAAGAGTTGGTTTACTTTGGGTATTATCTTGTTGCTCGTGTCGATTATGACGATATTCTTTGCCACGAAGCAATATCATCGCGTGACGAATCGTGATAGTGGCATTATCATGACGCCGAGCGTGGTGGTACGCGGAGCGCCCGATAATAGCGGTACGGAACTTTTCATGGTACACGAGGGGTTGAAAGTGCAGGTAATCGGCTCTTTGGGTGATTGGTATAACGTGCGTTTGGCGGATGGAAACGAAGGATGGATCGCTAAAACCGATTTGGAGAAAATATGATAAAAAAATTAATTGATTTTGTAGAGAGATAATTCATTTTACTTTGTAATTTTGTAGACCGATGTTCAAAGAAAGTCAAAAGTAAATTGAAAGTTATTATTCATGGAGAATTATATTGTTTCGGCGCGTAAATACAGACCTGCAAGTTTCGATACCGTGATCGGGCAACACTCGATCACATCCACGTTGAGAAATGCGATCCTCAATAAACAACTGGCGCAAGCCTATTTGTTCTGTGGACCGCGTGGTGTCGGGAAAACGACGTGTGCCCGTATTTTTGCCAAGACAATTAATTGCATGAACTTGCAACCGAATGCCGAGCCGTGTAACGAGTGTGAATCTTGCAAGGCGTTTAATGACGGGCGTTCGCTGAATATCCATGAATTGGATGCCGCTTCCAACAATAGCGTGGATGACATCCGGGGATTGGTAGACCAAGTGCGCATTTTGCCGCAGGTAGGACGGTACAGCGTTTATATCATCGACGAGGTGCATATGTTGAGTGCTTCGGCTTTCAACGCTTTTTTGAAGACTTTGGAAGAACCGCCCGCCCACGCTATATTTATTCTCGCCACGACGGAGAAACACAAGATACTGCCGACGATATTGTCGCGTTGCCAGATATACGATTTCAACCGGATTAAAGTCCCCGATACGATAGACCATTTGAAACGTATCGCAGCGAAAGAGGGAATACTGGCAGAGGAAGAAGCCTTGAACGTGATTGCGCAAAAGGCTGACGGGGCAATGCGTGACGCTCTTTCGATCTTTGACCAAGTAGTGAGTTTCTGCGGAAAAAATCTGACTTATGACAAGGTGATCGAGAACCTGAACGTGTTGGATTACGATTACTATTTTCGGTTGACCGATCTGTTTTATGCCGGGAAAGTAGCGGAAACATTTCTGCTTTTCAATGAGATCATGGAGAAGGGATTCGATGCCGGTAACCTTATATCGGGACTCGGGCGGCATTTCAGGGATTTACTGGTGGCAAAGGAACCGATCACGGTGCAATTGCTGGAAGTGAGTGCTTCTATTAAAGATCGTTATTTGCAACAAGCACAGGCAGTGACTCCCGATTTCATTTTTGATGCGCTGAAAGTCGTAGAACAGTGCGAGATGCAATATAAAATCCGTATGGAGAAGCGCTTGTGCGTGGAACTTACACTGATTAAATTGTGTCAGATCAATGAATTAAAAAAAAAAGCCTTAGCATAGAAGAATTTGCCGGGTTGTTGAAGATTGAGGGATTCAACGGCAAATTTCAACAAGCGAACGGGGGTGTGGTTGCTGCACCACCCGTGGAAGCGCCGCATGCCGAAACGACAAAGAAACCAATCTACAAGCCCGAGAATATTCATTCTTTCAATTTGAAAAAGGCGTTGGAAGAAACGAAGGAGAAGGCTAACGACCAGCAAGACGGGCAAGGTTTGAGAACGGAAGACAACCGGGTGAAAGCTCAAAGCGAATTTACCGCCGCAGATGTCACAGCTGCGCTGGAATCATATATTACCACGTTGGGCGATGAAGATAAGGCAACTAAAATAGCCCTTTCTTCCCATGCCCCAAAAGTCGAAGGGTTTGTTATTACGCTTGAGGTCGACAATGACTTTCTGTTGACCCGGACGATGGATTTGCACCCGGTTTTGCTTTCTTTCCTGATGAAGAAATTGAATAATGGTTTTATTACACTGAACGTGCAAATCTACGTGGATAAGAACGACGGGGAGGAGAAGAAGCGTTTGTTTACCGCCAAAGATAAATTTGAGCATTTTGCGTCGATCAATCCTGCCGTGGGTGAATTGAAAGCCCTTTTCGGGTTGGAAATAGAATAGAGTTTAAAGGGAGGAACTTATTCATTTTAGATTTTAAATTTTAGATTGAATGATTCGGTTGTCGATTCCGTGATTGATAAAATGTTACTTGTGTGGCTGAAATCCTAGATTGTTTCTCCTGCTGCCAGATGGAGTAATTTATCTTTCTCGCCAACGATCCAAATGACGTCGCCAGCCTCGAACACGGTGTCCGGAGTGGGGTTCATGGTGGAGGTACCGTTACGTTCGATGCCGATAACCAGGCAGGCAGCTTTGTCACGTATGCCGGATTCCCGGATGGTGTGCCCCACGAGTGGTGTACCTTCTTCGATGATGAATTGCTCGAGGCTGACCTCGGGGGGACGTTGCCGTTCTAGTTCCTGTTTCCTTTTTTCTACCCGGTCTTCCACGAATTTACGGAATACTTCAATCTCGTTGTCCGTTGCTGCCACGATGATGTGGTCGAACGGGTACAGACGTTCCTCTCCGCCGGGAATATTGATGCGTTCCTCTCCGCGGGTAATGGTAACGACGCTTACTCCGCAAGTCTGACGGAAGTTCAATTCTTTCAGAGTTTTCCCGACGCTGGGAGAGGATTGCGATACCTCGAAATCAGCCAAGTGGAGATCCCGGTCGAGTAAATGTTTCACGAAACGTTGTTTGATCGGGGCTTTGCGTTCCTGTTCTTGTTGGCGTGCCGTGAAGTTTCGCAAGAAACGCCGTTCTAGTTGTATCGAGTATTTTTTCAGCCGTTTGGAATAGATGAAAAACAGAATAATGGCACTCGCGATCACCAGCAGTAGCCCGGCAGCCACGTTCACGAGGCTGGAAATGACAAACATCACGATGCCGATACACAGGGCTATACGCAGCACGATAAGTGACACTAGTGGTCCCCGGTTGTATTTACTGTCATTCCAGAGATATTGAAATTCTTCGGAGTGATTCTTCTTCATCATTATTGCACGCAGGAAGGGAGAAATCAGCAGCAATATCGCCACGGCACTGACAAGCCCGCCTTGTATGCCGGGCAATTCCCGCCGGATGAGCGGGGTGAGGTATTGCAGGAACAGGGCGATGGTGAAGATGGAGAGTATCGTATACGTGAGTACGATACGGAACAGTGCTTTGAGTAGCTGTGACCACATTCCCTTGTGGTGTATCGTGTTCGTTCCCGTGCTATACCTGTCTATGAAGCGTTTCCATGATTTTGGCATACGTCTGTCCACGAACTGGTAGGCGGGTTCGGATAGCCGGATCATGTAGGGCGTGAAGAAGGTCGTGAGTACCGAAACGGTAACGACGATCGGGTACAGAAATTTGTCCGTCACGTGTAGCGACATTCCCAATCCTGCGATGATGAAAGCAAATTCACCGATTTGGGCGAGAGAGAAACCGGACTGGATGGCTATCTTCAAGTTCTGTCCGGAGAGTAATACCCCGAAGGCGGCGAATGTCACCTGTCCCACGACAACGACGAGGGTAATGAGCAGGATGGGGAACCAGTACTCGACCAGCATGGCGGGATCGATCATCATGCCGACGGAAACGAAAAAGATAGCCCCGAAGAGATCCTTCACGGGCTTAACGAGATGTTCGATATTCTCCGCCTCGACGGTTTCCGCCAGAATAGAACCCATGACGAAAGCACCCAACGCCGCGGAGAATCCCGCTTTGACGGCGAGTAATACCATGCCGAGGCACAATCCCAGCGACACGA
The DNA here is from genome assembly GCF_000379665.1 of Butyricimonas synergistica DSM 23225. GTDB lineage: Bacteria > Bacteroidota > Bacteroidia > Bacteroidales > Marinifilaceae > Butyricimonas > Butyricimonas synergistica. The sequence continues at coordinate 263,295 of NZ_KB903359.1, forward strand.
CAAGCAAGGTTTCGGCATTCAGCCATTGTTTCGCTTTCTTCAGGAACGTGGGTATCAGGAAAATTCCGGTGATTGACCAGAAGACGAGAAAGGCAACAAGTTTGAGGATGCTGTTTGCCATTTCCATTCCCTCGAAATGCTTACTCACGGCGAGGGTGGACAACAATACCATCAGTACGACGGCGAAGAGGTCTTCGACCACGAGAATGCCGAACACGACCCCCGCGAAACGTTGTCCCCGCAATCCCATGTCATCGAAAGCCTTGAAGATGATAGTCGTGGAGGACATGGAAAGCATTCCCCCGAGGAAAAGGCTGTTCATGTGTCCCCAGCCCAGCGACAATCCTGCCGAGTAACCCAACATCATCATGGCTCCCACGATGGTGAGGGCGCTAATCATGGCGGTGCCGCCCACGTTCATTAATTTCTTGAAACTGAAATCAAGCCCCAGGGCGAATAACAGGAAAATAACCCCGATGTCAGCCCATATCTGAATATTTGCCGCATCCATGACCATGGGACCGCCGAACGTGTAAGGTCCTGCGATAATGCCTGCCATGATATAGCCCAGCACAACCGGTTGCTTTAGCCATTTAAAGATAATGGTTATTAGTCCCGCGGAAAAAAGAATGACCGCCAAATCCGAAATTAAAACAGGAATGTCCGACATATAGCTGTTTACTTGTTATCGACGACAAAGTTAATGGTTTTATGGATTGAATATATCGGGTGCGGCATTCTTTATTGCAGATTTTTGTCCTTGTCGGCAGGGTATATCTTTGGGTAGCACGGGGTATGCTAATCGATTATTGATTATCTTTGCGGTGTTATGGAAAAAGATAGTCATTTGGAAAAAGCAGCTATTCGGGGAGCAGTGTGGACGATGTTGTTCACCGGGGGATTGCTCTCGGTCGTGCAGGTTATGGTCGGTCCGCCCCTGTTGCTGGCGGAAAGGTTGTTGCCCGGCGGCGGTTGGGTACAGGTGGTGTTGGCTGCCTTGTTTAGCGGTTGGCTTTACACGCAGATGTTCGAGCGTGCCGGACGTGCCGTTTGGCGGCGGCGGATATGGCTGTTGTTCTCCGTGGTCTTTTTCCTTCAATTGTTATTGGGTATTTACGCGGATAGCGTGTTTCTGATGTCCGGGAAGCTGCACTTCCCGATACCGGGTTTGATCCCGGCGGGCGTGTTCTACCGGGGCGGGATGTCCTTTATGCCTTTTCTGTTTTTGATTACGATATTGCTTTCCGGGGGAGCCTGGTGCAGCCAGTTGTGTTATTTTGGAGTTTGGGACAATCTGGCGGCGGGGAAGAGCGGTAAACGGCAGGGAATCAAGCCTGCCGCGAGAGCCCGAATCCGTTGGACGGTACTCGTGTTGTTTATTTTCGTGGCTGCGGGATTGCGGCTGTTTGATATTCCGGCAATCTATGCCACGGTGATAGCGGCTTTTGCGGGAATTGCGGGCGTTGGAATCATCGTGTTTGTATCCCATCGGCGGAATATCGCAGTGCATTGTTCGTCGTATTGCCCGGCGGGGACGCTGGTGTCTTACTTGAAATACGTGTCCCCGTGGCGTTTTCGGATGAACGACCGTTGCGTGCGTTGCATGGCATGCGTGCGGGTGTGTCGGTATGATGCGTTGCCGAAGGAGAGTGTTCTGAAAGGGCGTCCGGCGGTGAATTGCACGCTGTGCGGGGATTGCTTGGCAGCGTGTAGGCACGGGGCTTTGGAGTATCGTTTCGGCAGGCTTTCGCCCCTCGCGGCAGAGCGTTTGTGGCTGGGGACGACGCTGGTACTTTTTACTTGTTTTCTTTCTATTGCCCGGGTGTAAACGATTGCGGAAAAAGATAAATATTTCAGGAAATTTAACACAGTAATATGCGGGAGGATTGTACATTTGCGTACTAATCAATAATGAAATGAAAATAGACCGATTTCTTCAATTATTTGTGGTAAAGGAAAAGAAGTTTTATCCTTTGTATATCGAGCAAGCTGCTAATATCGAGATGGCGGCGAAACTTTTGGTAGAGCTTTTGCAGGAACAGAGCCATGACAGGCAGAAAGCTTTGTACAAGGATGTCAAAGAGTACGAGCACCGTGGCGACATGATCACGGCGAAACTTTACGAGGAGTTGAACAAGACGTTTGTAACCCCTTTTGACCGGGAAGATATCAACCGTTTGGGCAGTAGCATGGATACTTTGTTGGATTTTATTCATGATGCGGCAAAACGGATGTTGATGTATCGCCCGAAGAGTGTTAACCAGCTTATGATTGCCATGGCACAATGTATTGTTGAGGATGCCAAGATACTGGGGCAGATTATGGATATTCTGGATCAGATACAGAAAAGACCTCAAGAGATAAACGAGAAATGTGTTCGAATCAAGCAGATCGAGCATGACGTGGATGACCTGTACGAGGAATTCATGAGTGACGTGTTTGCCAACGAGAAAGACGCGATAGAGTTGGTTAAATTGAAAAACATCGGGCAGGTACTCGAGGATGCTACCGACCGGGCAAAAGATGTAAGCGACATCTTAAAGGGGATCATCATCAAATTCGCCTGACCGATATGTTGACAATAGTTCTTTTAACCATTTTGATCGCTCTTCTTTTCGACTTTTTGAACGGAATGAACGATGCGGCAAATTCGATCGCTACAATCGTGGCTACCCGCGTATTTTCTCCTACCGTGGCAGTGCTTTGGGCTGCTTTCTGGAATTTTGCGGCTATCTTTATTTTCGGCGTCAGCGTGGCGCACACGATGGGCGAGGGGATTGTGGATGCCGCCAGGATTAACGAATACTTGATCTTTGCCGCCTTGATTGGTTCGGTGATCTGGGTATGGTTGTGTACCCATTTCGGGATGCCTATCAGCGTGTCACACGCTTTGATCGGTGGGCTGATCGGTCCGGTTTGGTTTACTTTCGGGAGCGACGCTTTGGTTGCCTCCGGGATTATCAAGATCGCCGTGTTTATCGTGCTTTCCCCGCTTATCGGTATGATACTGGGATTTTTCATGATGTGCCTGACGATGTTGATATTCAAACGTAAACATCCGATGAAGGTGGAAGGCTTGTTTAAGGGTTTACAGCTTTTTTCTTCCGCTATATTCAGTTTGGGACATGGTGCCAACGATGCTCAGAAAACAATGGGTATCATTGCCATATTGCTGTACAGTGTGGCGGGAAGCAATGCCTTCGTCAGCGAGTACCTGTACGAGAACACGGGTGAATTCCACGTGCCGGTTTGGTTGATCGTGACTTGTTATTCGGTGATTGCCTTGGGTACTATCGTTGGTGGCAAGAAGGTTATCAAGACATTGGGCGACGGGTTGGCTCGCTTGAAACCCGTTCAAGGGTTCTGCGCCGAAACTTCCGGTGCCTTGACGCTGATGGGAACGGCTGTGCTGGGTATTCCCGTGAGTACGACGCACACGATCACCGGTTCTATTATCGGGGTCGGCATCACGAAGGGAGTGGCTTTCGTGCGTTGGGCTACGGCTACGAACATCGTGGCGGCATGGGTACTGACGATTCCCGCAACAATCTTGATGTCCGGGCTCGTGTACTGGATCATGGGCTGGTTCATGACCTTGCCGGCGTAACAATCTAAAATTAATTCTGTCGATAATTAAAACCTTTCCCCGTCGAATTAAGTTTAAATATACAAATGAATCTAAATCTTATAAGTTATGATGTTTATTTGGTATATTTTAATCGGTATCGTGGCGGGATGGCTCGCCGGGAAGATTGTACGAGGGGGAGGTATGGGTTTGTTGGTGAACTTGATAGTGGGTATTATCGGCGGAGTGCTGGGTGGCTGGCTTTTCGGGGTGATGGGGATTTGGACGACGGGAATTATCGGGAGCCTAGTCACGGCGACGGTGGGAGCTATCGTGTTGTTAGCCATCGTGTCTTTGCTTAGCAAAAGAAGCTCGTAGGTTATGGGAACGAGGTGGCAAGTGGTAATCCCGGTCTTTCTGTTCTGCTTGTTTTGCCCGGTGCTTTTGCGGGCGCAGACGGACGAGGAAAAAAAGATACTTCGGGAACGGGAGGAACTCGGTAAAAGTAAGAACGGGGGATCTGTGGCTATCGACGAGAAAAGTGCTTTGGAATTGTTCGACAATACCCCGAGTTTCGGGATATTCCGGGATAATTACTTTGTCACGGGGATTCCCACGAACCACAAGATCGACAAGAACACAGCGGATGCGAAGTTTCAGATTAGCATACGCCAGCGCCTGACAAAAAGTATTCTTCCTTTTAAGACTTTCCTGTACTTGACCTACACGCAGAAATCGTTTTGGGACATATACGGGAAGTCCAGTCCCTTTTTGGATAATAACTTCAACCCCGGGGTAAGCCTGAGTAAGGTTGTGATATACCGCAACCACTTGATGGGGATGGCGGTTCTCTCGTTCGAGCACGAGTCGAACGGGCGGGATTCTCTGGCTTCCCGGAGTTGGAATTATATCTCCTTGTCCGGTTCGTGGTTTATTGACTACCGTTTTTCCGTGCAGTTGAAGGTATGGGGAGGCTGGGTGGACAAGGAGGGCAACCCCGACCTGTTGAAGTACAAGGGGTACGGGTTCGTCGCTTTCAATTACCAAAGCGCCAACGAGCGGTGGTGGTGCTCCGCCGTGATTAATCCCCGGCGGCAGTTTATCAATATGAATACCACCTTGGAAGTGAACTTCAAACCCAGCCGTGACGCCAACGAATACCTGTTCGTGCAGTTCTACAACGGTTACGCCGAGAATTTGTTGGAATACAACCGCTACGTGTCGATGGTGAGGTTTGGGATTTGCATTAAGCCCGTTTTACGCAATTATTATTAAACTTTAAGCCTTGTTTTCCCGTATAATACCTTGTATTTAAAAGCAATGTATTATGTATAAATTAATATTAGTCCGGCACGGGGAAAGTGTTTGGAACAAGGAAAACAGGTTCACCGGGTGGATGGATGTCGACTTGAGTGAGAAAGGGGAGCAGGAAGCACGCCGTGCTGGGGAGTTAATCCGGAAGCACGGCTTGTTGTTTGACGTGGCTTATTCTTCCGTGTTGAAACGTGCTATTCGCACGCTGCATTTGCTGGAAGAGACAGCCGACCGGGTGTGGGTCCCGGAGATTCATAACTGGCGTTTGAACGAGCGGCATTACGGGGCATTACAGGGATTAAACAAAGCGGAAACGGCAAAGAAGTACGGGGACGAGCAAGTGCATATATGGCGAAGGAGTTTTGATGTCACACCTCCTTTGCTGGCGCCGGACGATCCTCGGGGTGCCGTTTTCGAGGATAAGTACAAGAATATCGATCCTGCCGTCCTCCCGCTGGGCGAGTCGCTGGCGTTGACAATCACGAGGGTTATCCCGTTTTGGCAGGATTATATCGCCCCGTGCCTGATTGCTGGCAATACCGTTTTGGTCGTGGCGCACGGCAACAGCCTTCGGGCGTTAATCAAGTACTTGGACGGGATCAGCGACGAGGATATCGTTGGTCTGGAAATTCCGACGGGCGTGCCGCAAGTGTACGAGCTGGACGAGCGGTTGCGCCCGATACGACGGTATTATTTGGAAAGTTAGCATTAACTTTCCAAATAAGTCAAAGGTTCATAAAGTCCCGTGATTTTTATTAATTTTGTATTTTCAATCTTCAATTTTGAATTGCATGAAAATAATAACTTACAATGTCAACGGCTTACGGGCAGCCCTATCGAAAGAGTTCACGAAATGGTTGGAAGAGGAACAGCCTGATGTAGTGTGTTTGCAGGAAACGAAGGCGCAACCCGATCAGATTCCGACGCTTGAATTCGAGGCGTTGGGATATCGTTCTTATTTCTTTTCAGCCAAGAAGAAAGGGTATAGCGGGGTGGCAATCCTCACGAAGGTGGAACCCGACCACGTGGAGTATGGCATGGGAATACCGCTCTATGACGACGAGGGGCGTTTCATTCGTGCCGATTATGGCGACCTGTCTGTTGTCAGTGTGTACCATCCCTCGGGAACGACCGGGGACGAGCGTCAGGCATTCAAGATGAAATGGCTGGAAGATTTTCAACAGTACGTGAAAGAATTGCATAAAACCCGCCCGAACCTGATTCTTTGCGGGGATTATAATATCTGCCACCGCCCGATAGATATTCACGACCCGGTGCGTAATGCCACGAACAGCGGTTTCTTGCCGGAAGAACGCGAATGGATAGGCGGTTTCATTGATTCCGGCTTTATCGATACTTTCCGTTATTTCCACCCGGAAGAAGCCGGGAAATACACGTGGTGGAGTTACCGTTTCAACGCCCGTGCCAACAATAAGGGCTGGCGTATCGATTACTGCATGGCAAGCGAAAGCCTCAAGCCCCGCTTAAAAGATGCCTATATCGAACCGGAAGCTCGCCACTCCGACCATTGCCCTAACGTGCTGGTGATAGCATAGAAAGAACATTATTTTACAAGAATTTCCGTCATCTTTGTAATTGGCAGGGGTGTGTTATTCCGCTTTTTGGGAAAAAGAAAAGAGCCGATTAGAAATCGGCTCTTGGAAAAGAATGCCCCCGGTCAAGAAGGTGTATGTGAGGATCGGCGTTTGTTACAACCGGGGGGCATTCGAGGATAGATTGTTAGTGTTTTTAAAGAATGCCCCCGGTAAGAGGTGTATGTGGGGATCGGCGTTTGTTATACCGGGGGGCATTCAGGAATATCTTCATCTATTCTTTTATTTGATTAGTTTATATGTTATCTTGTAATCAACTCGTCGTAGTTTCGGAAAAAATTCTTTCATCATGTACCTGTAAGGTGTTCCGTTGTTCAAGTCCATGAGTTGTTTCTCTCTTCCCTCGAAAATTCCGACTGTATTAATAATGTAAAGAACTCTATCTTTATCGGGCATCCCGAATTGTGTAATCATTTTCTTCAAGCCTGTCCAGTCCTCGGCTACCCAATCCATGTGGTAGAGGTCTTTCCGGAGAGGATACCTGTCGAGCAGGTAGTTGCGCAGTTCCAGCGTGCGTCCGCGTGACAGCTTCTCGTTCTGCTCGTACGTTCCCTCGGGGGAAGCGTACCCGGTGAGGTAAATGCCCGTTATCTCGTAAGCGGGGTTATTCCTTATCTCGTCGAGCGTGGCTCTGATCTTGGCAAGTTCCTTGCGGTTGTCCCGGTAGTCCGGTATGATCTGAGTCCGGTTCTGCGGGTAATCCAAGTAGGCGGAACCTTCCTTGGCGTAGGTTTCTTTTACCTTCTCCCGCACGACGGGGCGTTGCTCTTCTGCTTTACTCGTGTTCGCCACGATTTTCACTTTTGCTCCCGTGTTCTCCTTCACGATGACCGGGGTAGCCTCTGCTACCGGCACGGGCGTGAATTTGGGTGTCGGGGCAACGATCTGTACCTTTCCTTTTTGTGCGGCATCCCATTTGAGGTTCTTTGCCAGCATATTTACTGAGATCAAGCGTTGCTCGATGCCGTCGTAGAAGCTTTCGCGAAGGTTCAACACGGCGTCCTGCATCCATGCCTCGTAGGGTACGACCACTTTATAGTTCACTTTTTCCCGCGTGCGCTTATTGACCACGAGGGTCGTGTAAGCCGGGAAGGGATCTACCCCGTTGTTGAAGTAAAGTGACCGTAGATACGCCTTAGACCGTCTTTTGCCGTTCACGATTACCGATGGTAATTCTTTTACTTCTTTTCCTGCCTCGATCACCGGGGTCAGCGTGAAAGCCTGATTGCTGCCAACTGTCAACCCGTTCAGATCGAAGTTCATCTCGATGTAAAGACTGTCGCCCTGCTGTTCAAAACGGTTTTGGGTAATTCGTATCTCACCCGCATGAACGGTAGTTTGCGCCTTCGCTTCCGTCACGAACAGACCTGCGGTCAATAAAATTATACTGCATATAATTGCCTTTTTCATCTCTCTTATTTTATAATGTACACCAGACTAAGCCCTACCTTTGTCGGTCCGATATAGTTTTTCGTGCCTTCTTTTATATGTTTTCCCTTCACTTGGTATTCATATTTGTCGTACTCGAACCGGACGTACCCGACGCCGATCGTTGCTTCCAGGTTGAGGCGTTTCCCGATGATCCATTGATAACCGTATGAAATGCCGCCCCCGTAAAACGAACCCTCGTAGCGATATTTGTCCAACCCTAACATTTTAATTCCCCCTGCGTTGAACTTGCCACCGAGTCCGTGTATCCCGAAGAAATGCCCGTTGAAGCGTTCACTTCCCCAGTACCGGAATTCCGGTTGAACCAGCCAGTGTTTTATCTTTTTATTATCACCAAAGCTCCATGCGTTATACGTACCGGACAGGTCGAAAGTTATCTTTTTCCCTAAAGCGACTTCCACGTCCGCATTGGGGGTGGTGGTCAACCAGTACAAGGTGTTGGTCTTCAAGCTGAAAACCGGTGCGGCGTAGAATTTCTTCTCCTGTCCGCTGACGTTACCTGTCGAAACAAGCACAATCATTCCCAGCATGAATATCCATTTCCTCATCATAACCCTTTCACTTTGTTTTTTGATATTACAAAAGTATTCGAAGGGAAGCAAGAAATGGTGACTTTTAGAGTGTATTTACACTTTGAAACGTTTCTATTGAAGTACTCCGTGTATTTTTTTGATTTGTATTCCGATATTTTTATTAAACGATGAATTGAATTATTTCACTTTTCGCAACTATTTTTCGTGTAGGTTCGTATAACGAGTAATTTAGTTGTATTATTTAAATACTCAAATCATGACAACTTTCGATTACAATGAAGAATTAATTAAAGCCATGAAAGGTAAACTTCCCGGGGGAGTGAATCTGGCGAATACATTAATAGATATGTTATATCTCGGTAAAGAAGCCGTTTACCGCAGATTGCGGGGTGAAGTTCCCTTTACCCTCGCCGAGGCTGCCACGATATCCCAAAAGATGGGGGTGTCGCTCGACAAATTGGTCGGTTCTAATAAAGGTATGAACGCGATATTCGATTTGAATATCATTCATTATAGCGAACCACTGGAAACTTATTATTCAATTGTCGATAATTACGTGAAAATTTTTCAAGAGATAAAGGGCGACCCGACGTCGGTATTATGCACGGCGTCGAATATTATCCCGCAGACTTTCTACTTGAAATACGAGTTGTTGTCGAAGTTCCGAATGTTCAAATGGTTGTACCAGTTCGAGAAAATCGATATCGAGCATCACTTCGAGGAACTTCAGATGGTGGATAAATTGCTCGACCGGCAACGGGATTTCGTGAGGGAGTCGCAGGAGTTTAACCGTACCGTATATATATGGGATAGCAAGATCTTTGTCTATTTGGTAAATGATATTAAATATTTTGCCCGGACGAACTTAATTTCACAAGAGTATGTTCAGAAATTGAAAAAAGAGTTGATACAGTTGTTGGATGAGCTGGAAGAAATAGCGGTGCAAGGTGTTTTCAAGACCGGGAAGGAGGTATCCATATATATAGCGAACGTGAATTTCGAGGCTACGTATAGTTATATCGCTACTTCCGCCTATCGTTTGAGTTTGATTCGCCTGTTTGCGATCAACTCGATCACGTCGCATGACGAGAATGTTTTCCGTAACGTGAAAGAGTGGGTGGACTCGTTGAGAAAATATTCCGTATTGATCTCTCAAAGCGGAGAAATTCAACGGATCAAATTCTTCAACGAACAGCGCGAAATCATCAACGGGCTGTGCGAGTAGGTAGATTCAGCAATCAAAAAATGCGAACAACGTTTGTTGCAAATAATGAAATAGTTAACAATAAATAGAAAAGATGTTTCATAAATCAAATCTGTTTTGACTTATATTACAAAAATAGAAAAAACGTATTTGGTTGATACACTGTAATGAGCACTGATTATTGAAGATTATCTTTCATCTTTGTACTGCCGAGAGGGAAGAACGTCATCCCGGTAGCATTTATTAAAAACAGTGTGCATTGATGAAACAAAATTACAAATAGTATCCAGACCGCATTTGATGTTTCGAACATCGGATGCGGTTTTGTGATACGAGTCAAATAAATTCTATTTATAAATTTAAAAACTATTGACAATGAACAAACGAGAATTAATTGAAAAGGTAGCAGAGAAAAACGGAACAAGTAAAGTAGAAGCTGCTAAGGCTGTAAACGCTGTAATCGGAACTATGGCTGAAACATTGAAGGAAGGCGAGAAAATTTCTTTATTGGAATTGGGTTCTTTCTCTATCAGAGAACGTAAAGCTCGCAACGGTTACAACCCGAACAGCAAGCAAAACATGACCATTCCGGCGAAGAAGGTTGTGAAATTCTCTATCGGCAAATACTTTTTTGATTAAGGAACGGTACCCCGATGAAAAATGCCGTGGTAAATGAACTAATCAGCACGATGCGCGAGATTACTCCCAAAGAGGGGAATCTCGCGAATATCCTCATGGAGGTATTGTGCATGAGTAAGGAGGCGATTTACCGGAGATTAAGGGGGGAGGTTGCTTTTACGTTCAGTGAAGTAGCGATCATCGCCAGCCAGATGGGCATATCGTTAGACAAGATTGTCGGTAACAGTATGTCCAGCGGGGCGATGTTCGACCTGAACGTGTTGCACTTTTTGGAGCCGATGGATAATTATTACGAGATATTAGTTCGTTACCATAAACTATTCAGATACGTTAAGGCGGATCCAACGACGGAGGTCATTACCTCGTCGAATACCATTCCTTATACATTTTACGCCCCTTACGAGAATTTATCTAAATTCCGGATTAGCAGGTGGCTATACCAGAACGAGAAGTTGAGAACACCAACCTCGCTGGCTAACATCGTTATCCCGGAAAAACTGGCGAAGGTGCAGAAAGAGCTGCAGGAAGACCTGCGGCTGGTACACAAAACCTGTTTCATTTTGGATCAGGGGGTGTTCGCTTCCTTTGTCAGAGAAATAAAATATTTTGCAGAATTAGGTCTGGTGACCGCGACCGATGTCGCGAATATGAAAAAAGAGTTGCATCAACTTCTCCGCGAGTTGGAATTGGTGTCGGAGAAAGGTTCTTTCCATAACGGGAACCTGTTGTCAGTTTATCTTTCTAACGTCGATTTTGAGGCAACTTACAGTTACGTGGAGAAAAATGGATATCAGATATGCTTTTTACGTATCTATTCGATCAATTCGATGGATTCGCGTGATGGCAAGGTGTGCAATTACCAGAAAAAATGGATTCATTCGTTGAAAAGACATTCTACCCTTATATCACAAAGTGGTGAGATACAGCGAATGAATTTCTTTAACGAACAAAAGAAAATTGTGGATACGTTATAAGTGCGCGTGTGATTTCTTAAAGGTCGAGGTTGTCCGGTGGAGGTCGGACAACCTCTTTTTTTATTCGTCTTCCAGCTTACCGAACTTACCCGAATTCAAGTCATGGAATGCGTCCATTATTTCTTCTTTCGTGTTCATGAGGAACGGACCGTATGCCACGATGGGCTCCTTGATCGGTTGCCCGCTCAGCACGAGCGCTGTGGTGGACTCCTCAGTTTCCAGCGTGATTTTTTCCCCGTCGTTGCGGAATAGGATGAAGTTGTCGGCGGGTGCCATTTCGTTGCCGTTTACCCGCAGGTTGCCTTCAACCACGAGAATACCCGTGTTGTAGTCCCGCGGCAGGGTGAACGCGAGGGCGGTTTTCCCTTTCAGGCGTAAATTATACATCTCGATAGGCGTGAAGGTGCGGGCGATGCCCTGTACTCCCTTGAATGTCCCGGCGATGACGTCTGCCGTGCCGCCTTCTTCCGGGAGGATGTATTTTGGGATCATCTCGTTCGTGATGGGTTGGTAGCCCGGCTCGCTCATCTTGTAACTGGCGGGCAGGTTGACCCATAACTGCACCACGTGGAACGGACCACCTTTTCGGCTGTACTCCGCCTCGTGGTATTCCTTGTGCAGGACTCCCGCTCCTGCGGTCATCCATTGTATGTCGCCGGGACCTACCACGCCGCGGTTGCCCCTGCTGTCGTGGTGTGCCACTTTCCCGCTGTAAACAATGGTTACCGTTTCAAATCCCCGGTGCGGGTGAACCCCGACGCCTCTTGGCGTTTCCCTTGGGCAGAAGTCTATTTTGGCGTTATAGTCCAGTAAATAGAACGGGCTCATCCGGTGCGGCTGGATGTCGTACCCGTGTGGGAAAAAGTTGTGAACCCGAAACCCGTCACCCACCATGTGGGACGGGGGAGGGGGTAATATCTGTTGCACGTGTTTTGTTTTCATCATATCATTTTTTATACTTAAACGTTTGTTTTGAAATAAGGTTGTAAACACTTGAAAATTGAGAATTGAAAATGAAAAGATTACCGAAGACGAAAGAGTATTCCAGCTCCTCCTCCCCCAAAGGAGTTTAGGGTGAAAAAAGAAGCGGAAGATTGTGTGGTTGAAATCATTCAATCTAAAATCTAAAATTAATATTATCTTTGTAGAAGTATTTAATCGATCAGACTATGAAAAGTAAGAAACTCGGTATTATTATCGGATTGTGTATGGCGCTGGCAGCGTGTTCTTCCTCACCCAAGGGGAAGGGAAAGGCGAAAGGGCAGGCTTTCCGGTTGCCGGAAGTGCCCGTGATTTACACGGGGGAAAGGGAGCAGGCGAAGTTTCTGGTTGCTCATTACTGGGATCATTTTAATTTTGCCGATACCTCGCTGATAAGCCAGCCGGAGGTCACGGAACAGGCATTCGGGGGATTCCTGCAATTGTTTCCTCTTGTGCCTTATGCGGATGTGGAAAGTGGTATTGCCGGAATGCTTGATAAGGCGCTGGCTGCCGATTCGGTGATGTTCGCTCATTTTACCTCGTTGTACGAGAATTACTTGTATGACCCTAATTCTCCCATGTTGAGCGAGGAATATTATATTCCCGTGCTACAATATATTGTGTGTTCGCCCCGGATCGGGGAAATCGATAAGGTTCGACCGGAATACCGCCTTATGATGGCGTTGAAAAACCGACCGGGAAGCAAGGCTGCCGATTTCGTCTACACCTTGCCGTCGGGAGAGAAAGGGAAGTTGTCGGACATTCGTTCTAATTACATCATTCTTTTCTTTAATAATCCCGATTGTGATGCCTGCCGGACGATACGGGCGGAAATAGCGGGTACGGGACTGAATCCTTTTTTGGAGAAGGAACAGAAAGAGAAACAGCGTCGGCTGGTATTCCTTTCGGTGTATCCCGACCCCGACTTGGACGTGTGGCGGAAATCGCTGAAAGAGCAGCCTTCGTCGTGGATAAACGCGTACGACGACGGGGAGATTATTCGGAAAGAACGCTTGTACGATTTGCGGGCTATCCCGACGTTCTACCTGCTGGACAAGAATAAAAAAGTGATATTCAAGGATGTTCCTTTTCGGGTAATCCTGTCGTATTTGGATCAGAACCTTTAACCGGATGGATGGCTTATGAATAAATTACCACCAATACAGAAAATTCACGAGGCATACAGTGCTATTGCCGACGGGCGGGTGAAGTTCGACAGCGAGCGGGCTGAAGTGGTTTCTTCCGATCGGAAAAAACGTTACACCGTGACGTGGGAGGGCGACCAGTACACCTCGAACGACAACGCTTCCTATTGGCAGGGATACGCGGGTTATCCGATGATCGCCGTGTTGATGTTGCAGGGACGCTTGCCGCTGGACAGACAGATTGCGGGGTATTTTAAAGGGATTAACTGGACGGAACTGAACGCCCGCTACAAGGCGAAGTACGACCGAGCCGTGGCAGAAGTCATGGGGCGTCTCCGGGAGGAAGGTGTGGATACGGAACGGGTGGACGAGGAGGTCAACCGGGTATATAGCGCTTTGAAAGAGTTGGATATTTCCACGAAACGGAGTAGAATAGAGATTGTCATGCTTTAATCGACAATTCGGCGGTCGCCAAATCGCTAAATTATAAACTTACCGGCATTGTTTTTTTAAAGGGGTTCGTTATCTTTGCGGCTTGAAGTCGAAAATGATAGCGGGGTAGAAATCAGTTCAATGGAATAACAGATTGATTATGAACAAAATTGTAAGTAAAACTTATTTTTCAGAGAAGGTTGTAAAACTAGAGGTAGAGGCTCCTTTGATCGCTAAATCCCGCAAGCCGGGTAATTTCGTGATCGTGCGTGTCGGAGAGAAAGGCGAGCGTATGCCGCTGACGATAGCCGATGCGGACGTGGCGAAAGGGACGATTACGCTGGTGGTGCAGGTGATGGGTGTTTCATCCCGGAAATTATGTGCGCTGGAAGTAGGGGAGTACGTGACGGATTTAGTGGGTCCTCTCGGCAAACCGACTCATATCGAAAAAGTGGGTACGGTGTTGGCTTGTGGCGGAGGTGTCGGGGTTGCTCCCTTGTTACCGATCGTGAAGGCATTCAAGGAAGCGGGTAACCGGGTGATCTCGGTGATTGCCGGACGTACGAAGGATTTGGTGATTCTGGAAGACGAGATACGGGCTTCTTCCGACGAGGTGATTGTCATGACGGATGACGGCAGCTACGGGAAGAAGGGTTTGATTACCGAGGGTATGGAAGAGGTGATCGCCCGTGAGAAAGTTGATTTCGCCGTGACGATCGGTCCGGCTATCATGATGAAATTTTGCGAGAAAGTGACCCGGAAGCACGATATTCCCACGGTGGCAAGTTTGAACGCAATCATGGTGGATGGCACCGGGATGTGTGGGGCGTGTCGCGTGACAGTAGGTGGAAAGACCCGCTTTACTTGCGTGGACGGACCGGAATTTGATGCACACCAGATTGATTTTGATGAGATCCTTTCTCGTTTGGGAGGTTTCAAAGATGACGAGACTGTTAAAGCACAACATGAAGCAGAAGTAAAACACGAGAATATAGAGGTGAAGAATGGCGTGAGCGACCGTAACGAGGCGTGGCGCCAGGAACTTCGCCAAAAGGTGGCGGGAAAAGAACGTACTGCTATCGAAAGGGTATCTATGCCTGAAACGCCTGCTGCGGAGCGTGTCAAAAGCCAGCGTATCGAGGTGAACTTGGGGTTGACTGCCGAAATGGCTATGCGGGAAGCTACACGTTGCATGGATTGCGTGACGCCGACGTGTATGGAAGGTTGTCCCGTGAGTATCGATATTCCCGGTTTTATCAAGAATATCGAACGGGGTGAATTTTTGCAGGCGGCAGCCGTGTTGAAACGTACGAGTGCTCTCCCGGCTGTTTGCGGACGGGTATGCCCGCAGGAAAAGCAGTGTGAGTCGAAGTGTTTTTATTTGCAGAAACTCAAGAAGCCGTCAGTGGCTATTGGCTATCTGGAACGTTTCGCTTCCGATTACGAGCGGGTGTCCGGACATATCTCCGTGCCCGAAGTAGCCCCGGCTAACGGTATAAAAGTAGCGGTGATCGGTTCCGGTCCCTCGGGATTGTCCTGCGCGGGCGATCTGGCAAAGCGGGGATACGATGTGACTGTGTTTGAGGCGTTGCACGAGATCGGCGGCGTGTTGAAATACGGTATCCCGGAATTCCGTCTGCCGAATAGCGTGGTGGACGTGGAGATCGAGAACTTGAAGAAAATGGGCGTGAAGTTCGTGACGAATTTTATCGTGGGAATGACGGATAGCGTGGCAGACTTGAAAGCGGATGGCTTCAAGGCGTTCTACGTGGCTTCCGGCGCGGGGCTTCCCCGTTTCATGAATATTCCCGGCGAGAATTGTAATGGAATCCTTTCTTCTAACGAGTATTTGACGCGGGTAAATCTGATGGGTGCTGACAGCGAGGATTCCGATACCCCGATATATCACGGGAAGAACGTGGTTGTCGTGGGTGGTGGCAACACGGCGATGGACTCCGTGCGTACGGCAAAGCGTTTGGGTGCGGAGCGTGCGATGATCGTGTACCGCCGTAGCGAGGAAGAGATGCCCGCCCGTTTGGAAGAGGTGAAACACGCCAAGGAAGAGGGATGTGAGTTTATCACGTTGACGAATCCCGTGGAGTATATCGCTGACGAACGGGGACGAGTGAAACAAGTGCGGGTGCAGAAAATGGAATTGGGTGAGCCCGATGCCAGCGGACGCCGTAGCCCGGTGCCAATGGAAGGTTCCGAGTACACGATCGATGCCGACGTGGTAGTGGTTGCCGTGGGTGTATCGCCTAACCCGATTATCCCGAATTCGGTTGTCGGATTGGAAGTATCCCGCAAGGGTACTATCGTGGTGAACGAGGAAACAATGCAGTCTAATTTGTCCGACTTGTTTGCCGGGGGTGACATCGTGCGAGGCGGTGCTACCGTGATTCTCGCCATGGGCGACGGTCGCCGTGCGGCAAAGCATATCGATGAAATGTTCAAAGCCTGACAGGTTTTAAAATATTGTTATGTGTTGGGGCTGTTCCGAAAGGGCAGCCCTTTTTTAATTGAAAATTGAAAATGCAAAATTGAAAATGGGCTTTTCATTTTCGAACTACCGCTTTCAGCTATATTTTATTCTTTTTTTGACCGCTTTCTTGCATGAAAAAGATGTGTAAACGGTTCAGCGCGGAGGTGATAGAGCGATTGCAAGCGTTGGTATGGTGGGATTGGTCTGCCGGCAAGATACGGCAATACCTACCTTGTCTGATGTATGGGAACCTGGATGAATTGCCGACGAATAGACGAGGAGATCCCGGTGAGAACGGGAAGAGAATAGGGTGAGAATAGGGATCACCTTCGGTGCAAAGTCGTTTCACCTTCGGTGCAAAGACCTTCGTGAGCGAAATTGTATTGACTTTGTACCGGGAGTGATTCGAAGTTGTTCCCTCTCTTCAGCCTGGTCTCTCCCTTATTTCTGTTTCATTTCTCACTGTCAGGTTACCTACTCTTTATACACATCTTTTTCATTATATTTGAATGTGAAAAGCTTGTACGTTTGGTATGGTATTACTTAATCACTGAATTTATAGACTTTTTCCTATATTTGAAAAAATATTGTAATTCACGATAGGGGTTTTGTGTGAAA
This sequence comes from Butyricimonas synergistica DSM 23225, assembly GCF_000379665.1. GTDB lineage: Bacteria > Bacteroidota > Bacteroidia > Bacteroidales > Marinifilaceae > Butyricimonas > Butyricimonas synergistica. Next base: position 280,244 of record NZ_KB903359.1, read on the forward strand.
AAGGGTCTTAGGGATAGACCAAATAATTATGGGATGATGATAAAGGTGTTAATTTTGATTTGCGTGCTGTTTATCGGGGATAGGATAATGGCACAAGAGAAAGAGAGATTGTATGATTTTTCTTTTTCACAGACCCCTATTGAAGAAGTTATCGCGGAGGTCGAGCGGCAAAGCGGGCACGTGTTTTCTTACGAGTCATCGTTGTTGCGGGGATTCCCGGCGATCACGTTGCGGATGAAGAGTTTCTCGCTGGTGAACGTGTTGGAGCGGGTGTTCGCGGCGAACGGGGTACACTACAAGGTGGTGAGGAATTACGTGGTGTTGAAAAAGCGGAAGCCCTTCTTCGTGATTAGCGGTACGGTGCGGGATTTCGCCTCGCTGGAAACCTTGATACAGGCTTCCGTGTATGACGGCAAGCGAGGGATGGGGACGATGACGAACAATCACGGTTTTTACAGTTTGGCGTTGCCGGGTGGTAAAGTGCAGTTGACGATTTCGTTCGTGGGGTATAAATCGTATCAAACGGCATTCACGCTCTCTCGGGACACAGTGATCTCCGTGGATTTGGTGCAGGACAACCGTTTGGACGAGGTGCTGGTGGAGGGAGGCATCACGCGGGGAGGTATCCGTAAGGTACAACCGGGGCAAGTGCGGTTCCCGGTGAAGATGGTAAACGTGTTGCCGAGCCTGTTGAGCGAGAGTGACTTGCTGAAGACGTTGCAATTAATGCCCGGCGTGAAGACAGGAAGCGAGGGGTTGGCAGGACTGTACGTGCGGGGCGGGAACATGGACGAGAACCTGTACTTGATGGACGGGGTGCCTCTCTATAACCCGAGCCATTTGCTGGGGTTCTTTTCTACCTTTAATTCCGATGCGGTGAAGAACGTGGATTTTTACAAGAGCAGTTTTCCCGCCCGTTACGGGGGACGGCTTTCCTCGGTGGTGGACGTGCGGATAAAGGAGGGGGATATGGAGGCTTATCACGGGAGTATATCGGTGGGATTGATTGCGTCGAAACTGCAACTGGAAGGACCTATAAAAAAGGGCAAGACTTCCTTTAACGTGTCGGCTCGGCGGACGTATCTCGATCTGATCGCCTCCCCGTTGATAAAGTCACTGACACGTTCTTCTTCACGGGACAACTTGTCTTACGAGAAAGGGGGATATTATTTCATGGACGTGAACGCTAAGGTGACGCATAAATTCTCGGAACGCAACCAGTTGGCTCTGAATTGCTATTGGGGACACGATAAAGCATGGTACGGGATGTACGACAAGGATAAGAACCTCTCGGGAACAGACCCCCGGGATTATGTAAGTGATGACAATTGGAGTTGGAGCTGGGGAAATTTTATTGTTGCCTTGGAGTGGGGGGCACGGCTTAATTCAAGGTTGTACAGTAATACTTCCGTGTCATACAGTCGCTATCTTTCCCGGATAAATATCTCGATGTTCGAGAAGATGCAAACGAATAAGGATTCCGGTAGCTGGAAACCGGAGGTGCTGAATGATTCATATAGTCATTTTAACTCGGGAATATACGATTGGATCGTGAAAAGTGATTTCGAGTATAACTTGAACGAGCGGCACACGGGGCGTTTCGGGGGAAGTTACGCGTATCACACGTTCGTGCCCGAGATGAGCCGTCTCAAGATCGCCTCGGATGACTTCGGGGCGGGGATTCCCGGCAATTGGCAATCCCGCACGGAAAGCTGGGTGTACGGCAACGAGATCGCCTTGTACGCGGAGGATGAGATCCGGTTGACGGAGCGATTGCGGGTACATCCGGGTGTACGCCTTGCGCTGTTCCGGGTGGAGAGGAAGAATTATTTCTCGGTGGAGCCTCGTTTTTCCCTGCAATACCAGACGACGAAACGATTGTCCATGAACGTATCGTATGCCGAGATGAGCCAGTACGTGCATTTATTGGCTTTCGGGGGCGTTAGCTTGCCGAGCGACTTGTGGGTGCCCGTGAGCAAGGAGATTAAACCCATGCTGTCGAGGCAGGTGTCGGGAGGAATTTATTATCAGTTCAACCGGGGATGGGACGTATCGCTGGAAGGATATTACAAGACCATGAAGAATCAGATAGATTACTTGGACGGGGCATCGATATTGCCGGAGTATAAGAATTGGAAAGAGCACGTGGCTGTGGGGAAAGGCGAAGCATACGGGTTGGAGGTGCAAGTGCAGAAAAGTGCGGGGAAGACCACGGGGTGGGTGAATTACACGCTGGCGTGGGCGAACCGTCGATTCCCGGGCGGGGAAATCAATTACGGGAGGAAGTACCCGGCGAAGTACGATAGCCGCCACGGGGTGAATATTGCCCTGGTACATCGTTTCAACAAGCGGTTCGATATTAGTGCGGCGTGGGTGTTTCATTCCGGGGCTAGAGCCACGATCGCATTGGAGAAGTATGCGGGAGCGACGGTCGAGGGTGTGGTGGAAACACCCCCGACGGTAGATCACGTGGAATACAGGAATAATTTCAGAATGAAGGCGTACCACCGTTTGGATCTCGGTTTTAATTTCCATCGTTACCGGAAACGGGGTGTTTCGACATGGAGTATCGGGTTGTATAACGCTTATTCCCGGTTGAATCCCTTTTTCATGTATTCCGACACGGAAAGGATTGCCGGGAGCAATGCCCGGAAACCGGTGCTAAGACAGGCTTCGATATTCCCGGTGATACCTTCGTTCTCGTACACGTTTAGGTTTTAAAACAATTGAAAATGGAGAATTGAAAATGAAAAATGAAAAATGAACTCCTCCGGCGCTTTGCGCCACCTCCTCTATAAACAGAGGAGGAGCTGGTGATCTTAACCGAAGACGGTGGGTAATTCAGCTCTCCCTCTGTTTATAGAGGGAGTACCCCGAAGGGGGGGAGGGAGTTTAAAGATAAAAACTAAAAGATGAACATACACACGGACATATCTACTGTTAGCAATAACCTGCAACTCGCCGAAGGCGAATGTAACCAGCAACCTGTAACTTGCCGAAGGCAAACCCTATGGCTATTTTTTATTTGTTTGCTCGTGGGTTGTGAGCAGACGTATGATTATGATGGGGAGTATCCCGACCCGAAGTTGGTGATGTACGCTTTCGTGAAGCCGGATTCGGTGATTTCGGTGCAGGTTACCCGGACGTTTTTCTTTGGTGATTCGGTGGTGAATAATCCGATGGAGGTAGAGGGGGAGGTATATGTGAATGGTGACTTGGCGGGTGATTTGAAGTGGAATGGGGAGGAAGGATACTCCGTCGTGTATCCGAAGCGGGGAGATCATGTGAGAATAGTCGCCCGGTCGGCAGGATTCCCGGAAGTGGAGGGAGAAGTCGTATTGCCGGAACAAGCCCTTGTGATAGAGGTCGATACGTTCTCTAGCAATGACGGGAGAGATGACCGGATGAATTACCGGATTACCATAAAAGACGAGAGACTAGGGCGGCTTTACTATCGTCTGATCGTGGAAAGTTACTCGTACACCCGTATCGGGGACGAAATAATCGACCCTTCGACTTCTTACGCTTTTTTCACGGACAAAGATCCCCTGCTGGAAGGTTCGTCCAGCGTGTGGTTTGACGAGGACGAACGCAATAAGTATCATCTTTTCACGAATGAAGTGTTCGAGGGAACGTCTTACGTGATGAAGGTAAGCAATCGGCGGATGTATTCTTACGTGTACGAGGAAGAAAAAGAGGGACAGCAGGTGATGCAGTATAACGTGAAGGGATGTCGGGTGAAGGTTGTCAACATAGATAAGGCGACTTACCAATACCTGAAATCGGTGGAGATGTCAGACCGGGGCGAGGGAATCATGGAGCCGATACAAGTGTACGGTAACGTGAAGAACGGCGTGGGAGTCGTTGGATATGCCAACGAGGCGGTCGTGGATTTCGTGATGCCGGAGAAAGGAAATGTTTTATACACTAATTGATAATGTTATGAAAAAGAGTTTTAGTCTGTTATTGATTTTGTTTTTCTGGGCTGGTTGCGCAGATAACGATGACGTGATCGGTTGGGATCATGTCGAGAATTACGGTGACGAGCGGTACAAGGATTACGGGGAGAACCCTTTCCTTGCCGTGGCGGATTACCCAGTTTCCACGTTCTCCGTGGATGCCGATGCCGCTTCCTACACGAATGCCCGCAGGTACTTGAGTTTGGCTCAATTGCCCCCGAAGGAGTCGGTGCGAATCGAGGAATACGTGAATTTCTTCACTTATGATTACCCCGAACCCGCAGAGGGAGAGAGCGTATCGATAAACACGGAAGTTTCCGGCTGCCCGTGGAATGGCGAACACCACTTGATACGGGTTGGCTTGAAAGGAAAACACGTGCCGGAGGCGGAGTTGGCGGCTTCTAATTACGTGTTACTCATCGATGTGTCCGGCTCGATGGATGCGAGGGACAAGCTGCCTCTTTTGCGGGAAGGGTTCAAGATGATGGTCGACGAATTGAATGATGATGACCGGGTGGCGATCGTGACCTATGCCGGGAAGTCTAGCGTGGCAATGAAATCTACACCTTGTAGCCGTCGGGACGAGATCAAGCGGACAATCGACAAGCTGAGAGCCTCGGGAAGCACGGCTGGTGCCGATGGGATATTGACGGCATACGAGATTGCGCAAGAGAATTTCGTGCAGGAGGGGAACAACCGGGTGATACTCGGTACGGACGGGGATTTCAACGTGGGTCTTTCTTCTTACGAGGAATTGGTGGAGTTGATCGAGGAAAAACGCAAGAGTGGAGTGTATCTCACGGTGTTGGGCGTGGGTTCGGATAACTTGAACGACCATATGCTGGAACAAATCGCCGATAAGGGGAATGGAAATTACGAGTATATCGATAACTCGGATCAGCTGGAAAAGGTGTTTGTGCACGAGAAAGCAAGATTCCATGCCGTGGTGAAGGATTGCAAGGTGCAATTGACTTTTAACTCGAACCGGGTGGAGAGTTACCGTCTGATAGGGTACGAGAACCGGTTGATGGATAAAGAGGACTTTGACGACGACCGGAAGGATGCCGGGGAAATCGGGGTAGACCAAACCGTGACGGCACTTTATGAGGTAAAATTGAAGAATGGTGGTGATGGGTACTTCGCCGCGTTGGATGTCCGCTACAAACAACCGCCTATCGAGCAAAGCCGCCTGTTGCAGCATAAGATTGACGGTATGCCTGTATCTGTAAGTCAAGCAACGGAAAATACTCGTTTTGCTGCGGCAGTGGTCGCTTTCGGGTTGATGATGAAACAGTCAGAGTACCGGGGTACGGCATCCAAATCTATGATTCTTGACCTTGCGGGCAGTGCGAAAAGTTTTGATCCTCACGGGTATCGGGATGAATTTTATCGTTTGGTGCAGAAAGTGAAGTTTTAAGTCACTGATGAAACAGTATTGTGAATATATTTGTGGAGAGCTGAGTTACTCACCATCTTCGGGAAGAGTCACCAGCTCTTCCTCTATTTATAGAGGAGGTGGTACGAAATGACGGAGGAGTTTTAAGATAAAAATGGGCTTTTGGCATCTCCTTCCTTTTTTACTTGCTAAAAATTTATTTGCCTATATGCTTGTATGTTTCCGATGGGTAACATATGTTTGTTTCCGAATAGTAACATAAGGAAATATGAAAGAGAAAATAGGTGAGAGGGATCGGGAGGCAACGGAGAAACGGTTACTCGATACGATCGAGAACATGATTATCGAGAACGGGTTCGAGAAAATAGGAATCAATGCCGTGGCGACTCAATCCGGGGTGTCGAAAATATTGATATACCGTTATTTTGGTTCAGTGGAGGGGCTTATGGCTGCTTACATTCGGCAGCATGATTTTTGGATAAATCTTCCCGTTGAAGAACCTTCTAGGGAGCAATTGCCCGATTTTCTGAAAAAGATGTTTCGAGGACAGATCGAGCATTTGCGGGTTAATCCTACTTTGAAAAGGCTGTATCGTTGGGAACTTTCCTGCAACAATGATATGATCGTGAATTTGAGGGTGCAACGAGAGGCGATGGGTGTTAGCCGGATAGAGCGAGTATGCGAGCTATCGGGTTATCCGAGGGAGGAAATCGCGGTGATGGCGTCGATGCTGACGGCTTCTATTACGTATCTGGTGATGCTGGAAGAATATTGTCCCGTGTATAACGGAATAGCGATCAATCAGAATTCGGGTTGGGAACAGATAAGCCGCGGGATAGATGCTTTGATAGATAAGTTTTTTAAAACCAATGGTAATGAACACTGATTTTCTGAAAATAGCGGGGTATGCTTCCAAAGCTCCGTCGGGGCATAACACGCAGCCTTGGAGGTTTGGAAGCACGGACGACGGTATCGTTATCTTGCCGGACTTTAGTGTCCGTTTGCCCGTGGTGGACGGGGACGATCGGGAGTTGTTTATTAGTTTGGGGTGCGCGTTGGAGAATCTCGTTATTTCTGCCCGCCATTTCGGTTACTCGGCTGACGTGACGGGGTACGGAACAGAAAGGATTGGCGTCCGCTTGATGCAGGATGGTAGCGTGGGTGACGATCCTTTATTCGGGCTGATAGAAAGAAGGCAGACGAATCGCGGTATGTACAACGGGGACAAGCTTGCCGATAGGGTGCTCGGGGTATTTGAGTCCCTTTGCCGGGAAGACCGTGTCAAGATGTATTTCACCCCGGTAGGTTCCGCTTTAGCCGATACGTTGACGGAATATATCGTTAAAGGGAATCGTGTTCAAATGAACGACAAGGCTTTTAAGGCGGAGTTGCTTTCTTGGATGCGTTTCACGGCGGGACAAGTAAAGAAGACCAATGATGGGTTGAGTTACAAGGTATTCGGTAATCCGCCGCTTCCCCCGGCGATTGCTAAACCTATTGTCCGTTGTTTTTTGAAGCCCGATAAACAGAATAAGTCAGACCGGGAGAAAATAAGGTCGTCCTCTCATTTGGTGTTGTTTACAACCCAAGATAATACGCCGGGAGTGTGGATTGGGGTGGGACGGACGTTGCAACGTTTTTTGCTGATGGCGACCGGGGAGGGTGTGTCTTGTGCATTTTTGAACCAACCTTGTGAAGTACGCTCCTTGGCTGTTGAAATGCAGGATTTGCTCCCGATAAACAAGGAATACCCGACGTTGATATTGAGGTTGGGATATGCTGACGCTATGCCTTATTCGCCCCGTAAGCAGTTGGAGGAGTTATTGGTATGATATACAAAAAAAATAATATTCGGTGTGTTCCCGCACGAATCCCAAAGAAATAATTCTTTTTTCAAGCATTAAAGCCGAGATATAGCCGATAGGAGTCGGCTTTATTTCTCGGACAATTGGTGGGTCGCCCTACATTGAGTGAGAAATACGGAATTATATCTGCGGGAACACGGGAGGTTCTCGGCGGGTATGAAGGATGAGGTGGAATTTAACCGGAATGTAATCAAGATACCCGGAATAAATGTTATTTTTGTGTAGGCATAATTAGAACACGGTCATATGAATAAGACGGTTTATTTTTTAGGTTCGGGTTTTTCAAAAGAGGCGGGTGGTTTGGTTCAGAATGAGATCATCGAGATGATTCTGGACGAGAATTTCACGCGGGATGACGAACGGTTGATCCGGGCAAGAGATAATTTTATCGGCTTCCTGAAAGAAGAATTGCATATTTACGAGGATCACTATTGCAAAGTGCAGTTGGAGGACGTGTTCACGCCTATTGACCGTTGTATTTGGGACGGGCTTTCTATCGGGCGTTACAGTTCGCGGGCGCTGGTGGAGTTGCGGGAGGAGTTTAACGCGCTGATGGGTGCGGCGGTGAATTACAGTTTCAAGAAAAACGAGGCTTGCGGCGATTATATTGACGAGTTCGCTGAATATATCAACGGGATTGCCCGACGGCGCATGGAGGACGGGGAGGATCGGGTGTCGGTGATTACCACGAACTGGGATGTGTTGTTCGATCATGCTTTGAAACGGGCAATAGAGAGCGGTCACCCGGAGAAGTTGAGCGTGGTGGATTACTGCTGTTACGTGAGTTCGTGGGAGGCAAACGACAATACAATCAAGCCGGGATTGCTTGCTGTGGGATACGGTGGGTATAATATCAAGCTGTTGAAGCTGCACGGTTCGATGAACTGGTTTCAATGTCCCCTGTGCCAGCGTATGTACGTGCGTTTCGGCGAGGAGATCGCTATCATGAAAGCGGCATATTGCCGTCATTGCCGCAAGAATTACGGGATGCCGGATATTAGTTCGATCAAGTTACAGAGTAATTTGTTGTTGCCGACTTACTTGAAGAACTTGAGCAATATACAGATGAAGCTGGTATGGCAGAACGCCGCAATCGAGTTGTCGGAGGCGAAGCGTATCGTGTTTATCGGTTACTCCCTGCCTGCAGCTGATTTTGAAATCCGGCAATTGTTGGCACGCATGATCCGCCCCGATGCGGAGATACAAGTGGTGCTTTATCCCCACAGTGCTAGCGTGGAAGCGGAAGCCGAACGTTACAAGAACTTTTTTGGTAGCCGGGTGACGGAACGGGATATATTCCGGTTGACGGTGCCGGAGTACGTGAAGAGTTTAAAGTTTAAAATTTAGAGTTTTAAAATGGGAAAATATTGGCTAGTGCGGTTGGAATCTAAAATTTAAAATAAAAAGTGGTATTTATACCCTATCACGAGTGTTGGGAATACTTTACTTTTGTACATATGAAGAAATGTACAATTCAAGGAGTGAAGATATGACACGTTATCATTTAGAATCAGCGTGCTGTGGAACATCTTTCGAGGACGGGCAATGGGAATTGGAATGTCCCAACAAGGATGGTGCGGCTTTGATTTTTGCGAATTACGCGGAACGTCAATTTGAAGTGAGAAATGATTTACCTGGTATATACAAGTATGCCAATTGGTTGCCGATTTGCCGGATATTAGAGGGTTCGGGGGCGCCCGTGACTTTTAGGAGCGAGGGGTTGGCAGAATACCTTGGGCTGTCGAATCTATATATCACGTTCAACGGTTACTGGCCGGAACGGGGTGCGTTGATGAAAACAGGCTCGTTCAAGGAATGTGAGGCATACGCCGTGTGTGCCCGCACGAACCGGAACAGTGATAAGATTATGGTGGTCGCCTCTGCTGGGAATACGGCGAGGGCTTTCGGAAGGGTGTGCTCGGAGAACGGTATCCCATTATTGCTGTGCGTGCCGGAAGATAATCTGGATTCGATTTGGGCTGACGAGCCGTGGAATGATTGCGTGAAGTTGGTTTGTGCGGCATCGGGAGGTGATTATTTTGACGCAATACATATTTCCAATATTATTTGTGAGATGGAATACTTCTATCCCGAGGGAGGAGCCAAGAATGTGGCTCGCCGTGACGGGATGGGAACGACCGTGTTGTCTGCCGTGCAGGAGATCGGGCGTATTCCGGATTATTATTTCCAAGCCGTGGGGAGCGGAACGGGAGCGATTGCTGCTTGGGAAGCAAACAAGCGTTTTATCGCAGACGGGCGTTACGGGAAGAACTTGATGAAATTGATGGTTTCACAGAATATTCCTTTCACGTTGATTTATGATTCATGGAAGGCTAATTCACGGGCTTTGATTGATGTGGATGAGAATACGGCACGCGAGCAAGTGAAAGAGATGTGTGCCAAAGTATTGTCCAATCGGAAGCCTCCTTATTCGTTGAAAGGCGGACTTTATGACGCATTGGTGGCAACGGGTGGCGACGTGATGCTGGCTACGAACGAGGAAGCCATGAAAGCGAAAGAGTTATTCGAGAAACTCGAAGGTATAGATATAGAACCGGCTGCTGCCGTGGCTACCGCTACTTTGATGCAAGCCGTGAAGGAGCAACGGGTGGAGGAAGATGCCGTGATTATGCTGAACATCACGGGCGGAGGTATCGGGCGGTACAAACAAGAGTTTAAGCCCGTGCAACAGAAGCCTCATTTGGTATTCCCCGTGAATCCCGACCCGGAGATGGTGAAGAAGCAAGTACGGGAGTTAATTGGAAGGTAAAAAGGTCTGTAAAGTCCATAAAATCATGGGTGTCTTTCGGATTTTTTTATCGGCAGCTAGAGCTGCCGGGAGCAAAGTGCCCCGCAGTGGTTTATTGACCTTATAGACTTTACAACCTTACGGACTTTATAAACTAAAAAGGCTTGTCTTGAACAAGCCTTTTTCTTATCTTTGAGGTTTGAACGTGAAATTATGAATGTATTCAAGGAACACAAGGGTATAGAGTTATTCCGGCGGTATCGACTGGAAATTGTACGCCGGGCAGATTGTCTGTTAGATTTGGATTACCATTACATGGTGTTGCGCCGGGATTACGGGAATCGTTTCATTATCACGGAGTTTTTGCAGAAAGCCCTGTCTATTCTAGTCGTTTCGTTCAATCGTTTTATAAAAGACGCCTGCACGATCTCGGCTTCCGCCCTCACGTTTTATTCTGTGTTGGCGTTTATTCCCTTGATGGCGTTGGCATTCGCTATTGCCACGGGATTTGGGGCGGACAAATCTCTTGAAAACGAGTTTTTGCAGCGTTTGGGTGACAACCAAGAGTTTGCCCATCAGTTGCTGGGATATGTGAACGGGGCTATCAAGAACGCTAAAGGCGGGGTAGTGACGGGAGTCGGTATCGTGATTTTGCTTTGGGCGGTCATTCGGGTGCTGAATAGCACGGAAATGACGATGAACCGCATCTGGGGGGTGCGCAAGGGACGGAACCTGAGGCGGATGTTCACGGATTATTTCTCGATTATTTTTATCGCCCCGATCTTGATGATCTTGATAAGTAGCGTGAACGTTTTCATGACTTCCTCTTATTGGCAGGAGAACTTCCCGTTAATCAGTTCTTTTTTGACGATGTTTATCAAGTTGCTGCCTTACTTGCTGGTGTGGATGCTGTTTATTTTCCTGTATATGTTTATGCCGGCTACCCCGGTGAAGTTCAAGCACGCTTTCGTGGCGGCGATGATCGCGGGCACGGCTTATCAAGTGATACAATGGTTTTACATCCGTTTCCAAATTGGGGTAAGTTCTTACAACACGATTTACGGTAGTTTGGCGGCGTTGCCCTTGTTGCTGGTGTGGTTGCAGTTGAGTTGGAGTGTCGTGTTGTGGGGGACGGAGTTGTGCTATATATTTCGAAACCGCCATTTCATGTATAGGAATGAGTTGCTGGGGGACGAGGCATGGATGGAAACGCTGGAATGTGCCTTGAAGATTATGAAATACGTGGCACGGGTGTACATTAACGGGGAGGGAGGTCCCAGCCTCGGGATGATTAACAAGGAATTGAAGATCAACACCGGGAAGCTTCGTTTGGTGCTTCAGGAGCTGGTGGATTTGCATCTTTTGGTGGAGGCAAAGGAAGATGAGGATTATTTTTATTACCCGGCTTTTGATTTGCACGCCATGTCTGTCGGGGATATTATTATACGTTTTTCACGGGTTCACGAGAGCCGGAACGAGATGTGGAAAAAGCAATTCGCGGAAGCCATTCAAAAAGGTTTTGCCGGGGATACCTTGGTTTGATTCGTTTGGGACGTGTGCTCGTGTACGATGGACGTGTGCAATCGAAAAATATGAGTCTGTAACGTACAGAGCCGTAGGTATAATTGATTTTTTTGATTAAAAAGCCGGGGCGGAATGTAGCATTTTTTTGCATATTCCGTAAAACTTTTATATATTGTCGAACAAATTGAATGCAGTATGAGGAAAAGAATCGATTTAGAGTACATTTTCTCATCGTCGGTAAGTATATTGTTCTCTCGTCTAAGTACCGCGCCGGGTCTAGCGGAGTGGTTTTCCGATGATGTGAAACATGATGGGAATATTTTCACCTTCGGGTGGGATGGTGTTGATGAGCAAGCCGAGCTTGTGGCTATGAAGAAAAATTCGTTTGTACGTTTTAAGTGGTTGGATGCGGACGATGAAGATGAATTTTTAGAGTTTTCTCTGCACGTGGAACCTTTGACGGAAGAAGTGGCTTTAATTATCACTGACTTCGTGGATAGTGACGAGGAGGGTGACGAGATCGAGTTGTGGAATAAACAAATCGAGATGCTTCATCGGACGGTAGGAGGGTGATGCGCGAAGCACGTTGAGTCTGTAAAGTCCATAAGGTCTGTAAAGTCCGTAAAGTCACAATTGTCTTTCGGACACACTTGTCGGCAACTTTGTTGCCGTGGACAAAGCGCCCGCAGGGTCTATTGACCTTACAGACTTTATAGACTTTACGGACTTTATGGACAATTTTCGGTAGAATTTTTTTATCTTTGTAAATTCATTCGTGAAGAGTTAGATAGAAAAATAAGAAAACCAATATAAGGTGCTAAAGATGAAGAAGCTACACCTGTACATGCTGAAAAGCTTTGTCGGTCCTTTCGTGGCGACGTTTTTTATTAGTATGTTCGTCCTGATTATGCAATTCCTGTGGCGATATATAGATGATCTCGTGGGAAAGGGATTGGATGCGGACGTGATTATTCAGTTATTGTCATACGTGTCGTTGACTTTGGTACCGATGGGGTTGCCTTTGGCGGTGCTTTTGGCTTCAATCATGACTTTCGGGAGTTTGGGGGAAAATTACGAGTTGACAGCGTTGAAGGCGGCAGGTATTTCCCTTTACCGTATTATGCAGCCGCTCATCGTTTTAATTATCGTGTTCACGATCGGTGCTTTTTTCTTTTCTAATAACGTGCTTCCTTATGCGAACTTGAAAGCGAGTACTTTACTTTATGATATTAAAAAGCAAAAACCGGAATTGTCGTTGAAAGAGGGGATGTTTATTAATGACATAGAGGGGTATAGTATCAAAGTGGACAAGATAGACAAGAAGGATGGGATGATGTATAATATGTTGATATATAGCCATCCGAAAAACGGGCGTAGGGGTAATTTTGAAACGACTATCGCGGATTCCGGCATCATGAAAGCCAACGCATCCGGCAATTTTATGGAAGTGCAGTTGTATAACGGGTATACTTACACGGATGAGGGGGGAAAGTCGGGAAACAAGGAAACGTATCCTTTCCGGAGGGTGAAGTTTGATAAGCAGTTCTTTGTGATCCCGCTGGCGGGGAACGAACTGCAACGTTCCGATGATGATTTGTTCAAGGATAGTTACGGGATGCTGAATATTGTGCAGTTGGAGACGGCTGTCGATTCTTTACAGAAACGATTGAATATTCAGAAACAAGGTACTCTTGACAGGATGCGGAATGATAATTATATGGTGAAGAAGAATCGGAGTCCACAGAGGGATAGCGTGTTCCGGGAGGAAACGGGTGAACAGGTGAAGGATTTGGATAGTTTGTACCAGCATTTTGATATAGAGGAACAGAAAAAAGCCGTGGATGAAGCCGTGAAACTGGCAAAAGGGGCACAAGAGAATTTGCGGTATAACGTGCAAGTGTATAACCGGGACGAAGCTGGTATCCGCAGGTATAATATAGAGTGGCACCGGAAGTTCACGCTTTCATTTGCTTGTTTTATCTTTTTCTTTATCGGAGCGCCTCTTGGGGGGATTATCCGGAAAGGAGGATTGGGAGCACCCGTGGTGGTGTCGATATTCTTGTTTATCATGTATTACATTATATGGATGATGGGAGAACGGGCTGCCCGCGAGGGAGCATTGGAGCCGTGGCAGGGAATGTGGATTTCATCTGTGGTGCTTTTGCCGTTGGGGGCGATATTGACTTACACGGCAATGACGGATTCTGCCGTGATGAGCAGCGAGTCTTACATGAATTTTATCAAGAAAATTATCGGGTTCTTTAAAAAGAAAAAAAAGGATGCGTAAGTTGAGAATCGTGTATATGGGAACGCCGGATTTTGCGGTGTATCCTTTGCAAAAGTTATTGGAAGCCGGGCAAAATATCGTGGCGGTAGTGACGAACCCGGATAAACCCGCGGGACGGGGACAGAAGTTGCAGGAATCGGCGGTGAAGAAGTTTGCCGTGGAACGGGGATTGCCAGTGTTGCAACCGGAGCGTTTTCGTGACGAACAGTTTCTGGCGGAGTTGAAGGCGTTGGAGGCGGACTTGCAGTTGGTGGTGGCGTTCAAGATGTTGCCGGAGGTGGTGTGGAATATGCCACCGTTAGGTACGGTCAATTTGCACGCTTCTTTATTGCCCGATTACCGGGGTGCAGCGCCAATTAATTGGGCGGTGATGAATGGGGAGCAATACAGCGGGGTGACGACTTTTCTTTTGAAACACGAGATAGACACGGGAAATCTGATATTCCAACAACGGGTGGATATTAGCGACACGATGACAGCCGGAGAGTTGCACGATCAATTGATGTGTGCCGGGGCTGATTTGTTGGTGAAGACGGTGGAGGCGATGGCAGCGGGGGATTATCCCTTGCAGGAGCAGGTCGGTTTGCTGGCAGGACGTGAACCGAAGCACGCCCCGAAGATTTTCAAGGAGGACATGAAGGTCGACTGGCTCCGGGATTTGGATACGGTGTACAATCATATTCGGGGCTTGGCGCCTTTCCCGACGGCTTGGACGGAATTGAAACATAAGGGAACGGGAGAGTGTGTTTCCATGAAGCTGTTCGCTGTCGAGCGAATGCCGGGAGAAAGTGACGGGAAGGTGAGGCTGGTTTCCGACGGGAAGAAGGTATTGGATGTTCACGTGAAAGGCGGTGTGATCCGGATTAAAGAATTGCAATTGTCCGGAAAGAAACGGATGAGGGTAGAAGAGTTCCTGCGAGGATTCCATATCGAAGAATATTCCTTATAATATTTCGCATATGCATATCGGGCGAGATAAGATACGAAAACCGATGCTGAGAAGATGGATCGGGGGGAGTATGTTACTTGCCTTGCTTGTCGGTTGGTGGTTTTTCTTACCCGACCCCTTGTTTCGTGTACCTTATTCCACGGTAATTCTTGACCGGGATGATGAGATCATGGGAATGACGGTTGCCGAGGACGGGCAGTTTCGGGTGTCCGGTCGGGGACATTTGTCAGCGAAGTACGTGGCGGCTTTGCTTTGTTTCGAGGATAAGCGCTTTTGGGCGCACGAGGGTGTCGATCCTTGGGCTATAGCCAGAGCCTTGTTTCTGAACGTGCGAAGTGGTTCGGTGGTAAGCGGGGGAAGCACGCTGACTATGCAGGTGGTGCGGTTGTCACGGGAGAATCCGCCCCGGACGATCCCGGAGAAAATACTGGAAATGTTCCTGGCGTTGCGGTTGGAACAGAGTTTCAACAAGTGGGAGATTCTGAATATGTACGTGGATCACGCTCCTTTCGGGGGAAATATCGTGGGTATACAGGCGGCGGCACTCAAGTATTTTAACCGTCAGCCAGACGAGTTGAGTTGGGCGGAAGCGGCTCTCCTTGCGGTATTGCCGAACGCTCCGGCTTTGATGTACCCGGGAAAGAATATGCCGGAATTGAAGGCGAAAAGGGACAAGCTGTTGCGGGAACTTAGTGAAACAGGGTATTTTGGAGAAGATGATCTGGCGGTTGCCACGGCAGAACCATTGCCCGAACGGATATACAGCCCGGAATGTATCGCACCGCATCTATTGGCGAAAGCCTACAAGCAGCGGAGGGGACAAATTAATCCGACCTTTATTGATGCCCGGTTACAAGAGAGGGTGAACGAGATTGTGGCGAGGCATATCGACGTGCTGAAACATAATCATATCTATAATGCCGCAGTGCTGGTGGCGCATATCCCGACTGGGGAGGTGAGGGCTTACGTGGGGAATAGCCCTAAAGTACGGGAGAATGGAGGAAATCAAGTAGATATTATAACTTCCAACCGTAGTTCCGGTAGTATTTTGAAGCCGGCTTTGTACGCATTGATGCAGCAATCGGGGTATATCTTGCCGGGGAGTATCGTGTCGGATGTGCCTTCTCGTTTTGGCGGGTACACGCCTTCTAATTTTAACAAGGAGTTTCAAGGAGTGGTGCCTGCCGCTAAAGCTCTGTCCATGTCTTTGAATATCCCGTTTGTTCGTTTGCTGCGGGAATACGGGGTGGAGCATTTTTACGACGATTTGAAGAAGATGGGGATTACCACGCTGAACCGGAGGGCGGAAAATTACGGGTTGAGTCTTATCCTGGGAGGGGCGGAATGCAAGCTGTGGGACGTGTGTAATATGTACGGGGGAATGGCTTCAATATTGAGGCATTACTCGGAATGCGACGGGGCTAGTTTCGACCATGAGTTCCGGCGTTTGCGAGTGTGGGGCGATGAGCGGGCGGATAGTATGGAGATACGACAGAATGTGGTGACAGCTTCGGCGGTATGGTTAACTTTTAAAGCCTTGCGGGATGTGGAACGACCGGATCTGGAGTCCGGGTGGAAGAATTTTGCATCATCCATGAATTTGTCGTGGAAGACGGGAACGAGTTTCGGGTTCCGGGATGCTTGGGCTGTCGGGGTGAACCCAGAATATGTGGTAGGAGTGTGGGTTGGCAATGCGGACGGTGAAGGACGACCCGGTTTGATCGGGGTGAGGGCTGCCGCTCCTATCTTGTTTGAAGTGGCTTCTTTATTGCGAACGAACGAACATTTTTTTATGCCCCGTGAGGAATTGGTTGAAACGGCGGTATGCCGCAAGAGCGGTTATCGGGCTTCCGATATATGCCCGGAGAGGGATACCGTGTGGATTGCCCGTGCCGGGGAGAAGACGGCTGTCTGTCCTTATCATCGGTTGGTGAATCTGGATTTGGCGGGAAAGTTCCGTGTCGATTCGGAATGCGAGTCTGTCAACCGGATGAAAATAGAGCCTTGGTTCGTGTTGTCGCCCGTGCAGGAGTGGTATTATGCCCGTACACACGCGGATTACAAGAAATTGCCGCCCTATCGTGCGGATTGCCAGCGGGGACAGGATGACGTGATGGAGATGATCTACCCGCAACGGGGACTAAGGGTGTTTATTCCCAAAGATTTGGGAGGTGTCGTGAGGGGCGTGGTCTTCGAGATGGCTCATCGGGAGCCTTCGACGCTGGTGTACTGGCATATTGACGATCAATTTTGGGGAACGACCCGTTATCACCATCAACTGGAAGTCAATGTATCTCCGGGACGACACGTGTTGCACCTCGTGGATGCCAAAGGAAATACGCTGCGACAGGGGTTTGTGGTGGTGGATGGAAGCGAGGATTGGAAATAGATTATTTCTTTAATGTTTCTGCTGTATCGAATATCTTTTGTAGTCCTTCAGGAATTTGTTTGTAATAAATGTAATTCATATAATTTAGATCGTGGTTATGTCCTTTAAATATGAATACATGGAGATTTTCTTTATGAAGGCGTTCAAATTCATTTTTGATTTCATATACTTTTTCGACAGGAGTATTGGCATCCGAGTCTCCGTGAAAGATGTAAATAGGGATGTTTAGACGCGGTAATCTGGTTTTATTGGTTTCTAGTGCAAAGTGTTCTTTCAGCCAAGCGGAGGTTACTCTGAAATAATTATTCCATATGTATTCGTCATCATTATTTGTTATGGCGCTAAGGAGTTTTTCATAAGTTGTATGGTTCAATAAACCAAAGTCTTTCTGTGAGATAACTCCGTCTTTATCGAGATCAAGATCATCGAATCTTGCGTTCCGTAAAATTTGTTGTCTCCCGTATGTCGCAATTTTACTTGTATCCGTGTATTCTTCCCGGGTAAAAATATTATCGTTATTCTTGTCGAAGAAGCTTTTGAGATTTACGATAGAACTAGCTCCTGAAAATTGCCATTTTATAATATCGCTTAAATTATCATGCGCATAACCTTGCAGGAATAATCCGTTAATGTTTACTTTTTGACGGTCGGCAACAATACTGGCAATCATTGTACCTTCACTGATTCCATACAGGATGATGGGGGCTTTTTTTAATTGTTTGTTTTTCTTGAGTTTCTTGATAACGGTTTCGATATCAATAGCCTCGGTGACGGGCAGGTATTTTTTGTATTTCTCCCTGTCAATTTTATCGAAATAAGGAGCATCTTCTCCAAGATCGACCCCTCTCCGGTTATAGGTAAACAATGCAATACCTCTTTTATTGAATTGTTCTGCGAATAAGTCCACGTAATTGAAATCATAGTTCCCGAATTTCCTATGATTCATATAGGTGTTCGGACCTGTGCCGGGAATCAATATAATAAGTTCTTTTATTTCATCCTGCGTGGGTAGGAATAGTTTACCGGTTAGTGTATCTCCGTCCGATAATTTGATCTTTATTATTTGTGCCGAGCAAATGAAGGATGAAATACAAAATATGGGAATTAGTAAGAACGATTTTTTCATGGTGATATAATTGTAAAAAAATATCTAGGAGGCAGATTTATATCCACCCCCTCTAACTTCTCCAGAAGGGAGTTTAGAGTTTAAAGTGAATGACTCGGTGATTTCGTGATTTAATGCTTCCCGAAGCATTAAATCACGAAACTTTTATTGTCTGTTTACATCCCTGGAGCTCGCTTGTGCTGTCGGCATGATTTGGATGTCGTTCAAGCAGATGTGAGCGGGGCGGGTAACGGCAAAGACGATGGTGTCGGCGATGTCTTCTCCGGTAAGCGGGGTAATGCCCTTGTAAACATTGTCGGCGGCTTGTTGGTCACCTTTATAACGAACCACGGAGAATTCGGTTTCTACCATACCGGGGGCAATGTTGGTTACTTTGATGTTATGTTTCAACATATCGATCCGCATTGCCTTGGAAAGTGCATCAACGGCGTGTTTGGTGGCGCAGTACACGTTACCGCCGGGATAGACTTCCTTGCCTGCCACGGAAGCGATGTTCACGATGTGTCCTCTGTTGTTCTTTATCATCAAGGGGGCTACTTCGTGCGTGATGTAAAGTAAGCCTTTCACGTTTGTATCGATCATGCGTTCCCAATCATCCAGTACCCCATCCTGTATCGGGGAGGTTCCCACGGCAAGACCGGCATTATTCACGAGAACATCAATATTTTTCCATGCGTCCGGAATGTTGGAAATAGCGTTGTGTACTTCTTGTTGGTTACGAACATCGAATTGGAGAGCCAGTACATTTATGCCTTTTGTTTTCAATTCTTTTTCAAAAGCCGTTAAACGGTCACCCCGGCGTCCGGTGATGATGATGTCATATCCGATTTCAGCCAATTTGTGGGCTGTTGCTTTTCCGATACCGGAAGTAGCTCCTGTGATTAATGCTATCTTGCTCATATGTATATTTATTTAAAAATCTGTTGTGCGAAGGTAGGGGTTAATTGAATCATTTGAAAATTTGGAAATATAAAAATGAGTCCGGTCTTGGAATTTTTCTTACTTTTGGGTTTTAGTTTTTTAATTTCAAGTTGAAATTTAAAAGTTATAGTTTGGCAGGTTACAGGTTGCAAGTTTGTTTCTTGCTAATTTGAACTTGTAACGTGTAACATTGTAACTTGTAACATGGCGAAGCCATTTGAAATTATGTATCAAGAGATAGAATTGAGAATAACGCCGGAGGAGGCACATGATAAGGATATTGTCAATGATTTGTTGGCAAGGAGATTGCACGTGGAGAAAGAGCGCATTGTGCACACGGAGATTTTGCGTAAATCGATAGATGCCCGCCAGCGCAGGGTGGTGATTCAGTTGAAGGTGGGGGTCTACACCGACCGGGTTGAACAGAGGGAGAGGGAATTTGTGCCACAGTATAAGGATGTATCGCAAGCGGAACCCGTGGTTATCGTGGGAGCCGGTCCGGCAGGGTTGTTCGCTGCATTGCGGTTGATTGAACGGGGAAAGAAACCGGTCGTGTTGGAGAGGGGAAAGCGTGTGGAGGATCGGAAGCTGGATCTAAACCGTTTGTACAAAACCGGGATCGCCGATACGGATTCCAATTACGGTTTTGGTGAGGGGGGAGCCGGTACATTCTCGGACGGGAAGTTGTTCACGCGTTCCAAGAAACGGGGTAACGTGAATCGTATTTTGGAAATTTTGGTACATCACGGGGCTTCGGAGAATATATTGATAGATGCGCATCCACACATCGGTACGGACAAGTTGTCGCGGGTGATTGTAAATATTCGTAAGACCATAGAGCAGTATGGCGGGGAAGTCCGGTTTAACAGCCGGGTAACGGATATTATCATAGAGGAGAATAGGGTGAGAGGGGTGATTGTCGGGGATCAAGAGATCCGGGCGAATAACGTGGTTCTAGCCACGGGACATTCAGCCCGTGATGTGTACCGTATGCTGCACGCCCGTTCCGTGTTGATGCAACCGAAAGAGTTTGCCGTGGGGTTGCGTTTGGAACATCCGCAGGAGTTGATCGACCGCATACAGTATCATAACCCGCGAGGAAGGGGGGATTTCCTGCCTGCCGCAGAATACAGTTTCGTGACTAATATTGACGGTCGGGGGGTGTATTCTTTCTGTATGTGTCCGGGAGGGGTGGTCGTTCCGGCGTGCACGGGACCGGAACAACAGGTTGTGAATGGGATGTCGGCTTCGGGGCGGAACACGGCATGGGCTAATTCCGCTATGGTTACTTCCATCGGTGAGGCGGAGTTGGTCAGGATGAATTATAACGGTTTATTTGCCGGAATGGAGTTTCAAGAGGATTTGGAGCGCATGGCATGGGAAGAAGGAGGAAAGAATTTGTATGCTCCGGCACAGCGTTTAACTCATTTCTTACGGGGGCATTTGAGCGAGAATTTGCCCCGGACATCTTATAAACCGGGAGCGCGGGCTACTTTATTCGGTGAATGGTTACCGGAAGTGGTGTCTCGGCGCCTCTGCACGGGATTGGAACAATTCGGGAAGAAGGCGAGAGGTTTCATCACGGAAGAGGCGGTTTTGCTAGGTGTGGAGAGCAGGACTTCTTCACCATTGAGGATTCCCCGGGAGGCGGAAAGTATGGTTCATCCGGAAGTCGCTGGGTTGTACCCGTGTGGCGAAGGAGCCGGGTACGCGGGGGGGATTGTGTCCGCCGCAATGGACGGAGAAGGGTGTGCAGAGGTGATTTGTTAATGAAAAGGGACTATGTTGCGACTTCGTAGCTAGGGGCGGATAAATTTGCTTTGTTTTTTTCGTAAAAAATTTGCTTTAATCAAGAAAATACCTACATTTGTCGACATATAGAAAATTTTATTAGTTCTAATCCTAAAACTATCGATTATGAATAAGGCTCAATTAATTGATGCAATTGCTGAAAAGGCTGGTTTGACTAAAGCAGATTCTAAAAAGGCACTAGAGGCTTTTGTTGCTACTGTTGGTGAATCTTTAAAGGGTGGAGACAAAGTAGCGTTAGTAGGTTTCGGTTCTTTCTCTGTATCTGAGAGAAGCGCTAGAAGCGGAAGAAATCCACAAACTGGAAAGACAATCCAGATTGCGGCAAAGAAAGTGGTGAAATTTAGAGCTGGTGCTGAATTGGAAGGCCAACTATAATTACCATTTGAAGATAAAAGGAGGGTGTTTTTTACGACACCCTTTTTTTATTTGTAAAATTTATGATCTTCATAAGGAGGATAAAGTTCGTATTGTTCATTAAATTTCATATTTTTACCTTATAAAATTTATGAATCTTGAAATTCTATAAGCTGTTTATATGCATTCAATTAGAGAGCAAGTCGAGTATTTGAGCGAGTTCGTGACGGACTACAAGAACGATTTATTCGAGAGATTGGTAAACGAGCGGACAAGTTATGTTACCATGGTGTTGGAAGATTTGTATCAAGAACACAATTGTAGCGCAGTACTGCGTTCTTGCGATTGTTTCGGGATTCAGAACGTGCATATTATTGAAGGAGAGAATCATTTTCATGATAATTCGGAGATTTCCATGGGGGCATCCGAATGGTTGACGATACATCGGCACAAACATAAGGAAAATAACACGATAGAAACAATTGAAGCGTTGCGAACCCAAGGGTATCGGATCATCGCAACCACCCCTCACGAGCGGGATACCTATATTGACCGGTTGGATCTTCACGCGGGGAAAATGGCTTTCTTCATGGGGACGGAATTGACCGGGCTGTCGGATGAGGTGCTGGCGAGGGCGGATGAATTCGTGAAAGTACCCATGTACGGGTTCACGGAAAGCTACAACGTGAGCGTGTGTGCGGCTTTGCTGATGTATAGTGTCGTGCAGAGATTGCGGCAGACGGATATTGATTGGCATCTGTCGCGGGAGGAACGGGACAACGTGTTGTTTGCGTGGTATAAGAAGTCAATCAAGGCGTCGAAACAGATATTGGAACGGTTTAATCAGAATCAGTAGGTTATGTATTATTTGAAATGTAAGCATTGTAATCATCTCAACGAGGTAAAATCGGAATACATGATGGTTTGCGGTTTATGTAACCGGAAACTGGAAGATAATTTTAAGGATTGGAAAACACGCCATCCGGAGAAAACATTCGAGGATTTTCAGAAAGAGGTATGTTTGACAGAGGAACAGGTGAAGAAAGGTGACCTGTCGAAACCGGAAGGGAAGAAAAATAAAAAAGGAGTCATTGCCGCGGGCATCGGGGCTTTGTTGATGGTTTTGTTTATTGTCCTTCTGATCAGTGAATTCTCGAAAGCGTATAAGGCTCAGGTGGGGGACACGGATATGCCGGTGCTGGAACAACAATGGTACATGGGGACGTATGCCGGTGGTGTTTCTTTGGCAACCCCCAAGGCAATGAAATCTGTTGGGAATGCGATACGAGGCAGGTTGCCGGAGGAGGTGAAGGCTTTGATGAAGGAAATGGATGGTTTTGCTTATAACGGTTACGGGGCAGAGATCATGTTGATGTTTGCGGAGTACGTCCCGGAGGTGGGGCAGGCTGACTTGGACGGGGCTGCAGAAGGAGTGTTGAATAACGTGAAGGGGCAGCGGGGTGTATTCGATTTGAAAAATGACAAGGCATACGTGCAGATGGGCGATATGACAGGGATCGTCATGCAGGGGACATACGTGAAGGGGGGGACGGAATACGAGTTTCGGATCACGATGTATGTCGACGGCTTGAAACTTTATCAGCTCGTTTCAAGTAATAAGAAAGGTGACGATATTGCCCGGGGTGTTGTCCGGCGGATAAACGATTCGTTTAAAGTAGCCGGGCATGAAGAATTAAAAACAGAATAGAGATGAACGAGAAAGTGTATTTTTTGGAGCAATTCGACGATATAAAGATATTGCGTTATGATGTTCCCGCGTTTGACGGTCTGACGTTGCGGGAGAAAATGTTTGTTTATTACTTGAGCCGGGCGGCTTTGGCTGGTAGGGATATCCTTTGGGATCAAAATAACAAATATAATCTGCGTTTGCGGAAGGTGATGGAGAAAATCTTGCGGGATTATAAAGGCGACCGGGAAACCGAAGAATTTGAGGCTTTTTTGGTTTATGCCAAGAAGGTATTTTTTGCGAACGGGATACATCATCATTATTCGATGGAGAAATTTACTCCCGGTTTTACTCCCGAGTATTTTAAATCGCTTCTCCGGGCTGTCGGGGAAGAAACGGCTTATGGGGAGTTGGAACGGGTGCTTTTCGATCCGGAGTATATGGCAAAGCGGGTGGTGTTGGACGAGGGGAAAGATCTCGTGCAGGTTTCTGCGAATAATTATTACGAGGGAGTGACGCAAAAGGAAGTCGAGGCTTTCTACGGAGAGAAAAAGAAACAGGATGAATTGATTTCGTGGGGACTGAATTCCACGCTCGTGCGTGACGAACAGGGGAATTTGCGGGAGGATGTATGGCATATCGGGGGAAAGTATAGCGAGGAACTTGCCCGTATTGTCAAGAATCTGGAGAAGGCAGGCGAATATGCTTGCAATGAGCATCAGAAAACGATTATCGATTTGTTGATCCAATATTATCGGACGGGAGACCTTTCTCTTTTCGATCGCTATTCGATAGAATGGGTAAAGGAGAGTGCCGCTCCGATTGATTTTATAAACGGTTTTATTGAAGTGTATGGTGATCCGCTGGCGTATAAGGCAAGTTGGGAGTCCGTGGTACAGATCATGGATGAAGAGGCTTGCAAGCGCACGCACAAATTGGCGGACAATGCCTTATGGTTCGAGCAAAATGCCCCGATAGACGAACGCTTTAAAAAGAAAGAGGTTGTCGGGATCACTGCCCGCGTGGTACAGGCGGCAATGTTGGGCGGGGATTGTCATCCGGCTACGCCTATTGGTATCAATCTCCCGAATGCCGAGTGGATACGGGAACGTTACGGGAGTAAATCCGTCACGCTGGATAATATCACGTATGCCTACAATCAAACTTCTTTGACTTCCGGCGTGCTGGACGAGTTCGCGTTCTCGGAAGAAGAGAAGGAACTCGTGCGGGAATACGGTTATCTGGGCGGCAATGTACACACGGATTTGCACGAGTGCCTCGGTCACGGTTCCGGCAAGATGCTTCCCGGCGTGGGACAGGAGGCTCTGAAGAATTATTATTCCACGATAGAAGAAACAAGGGCAGACTTGTTCGCTCTTTATTATATCATGGACCCGAAACTCGTGGAACTGGGTGTTATTCCTTCTTTGGAGGTGGCAAAAAGTGAATACTGCAATTATATACGCAATGGGTTGATGGTGCAACTTACCCGGGTGAAATTAGGGAGTAATCTGGAAGAGTCGCATATGCGCAACCGTCAACTGATAGCCTCCTGGGTGTACGAACGGGGAAAGGCGGCGAACGTGATCGAGCGTGTAGTGCGGGAGGGAAAGACTTATTTCACGATACGGGATTACGCGGCATTGCGGCAGCTGTTCGGGAAACTGTTGGCTGAAATCCAGCGGGTGAAGTCGGAAGGGGATTTCGCGGGTGCCCGTGATTTGATTGAGGGTTATGGTGTCCGGATCGATCCCGTCTTGCACGAGGAAGTTTTGGAGCGTTACCGTAAATTGAATGTTGCCCCGTATGCCGGATTCGTGAATCCTGAATATAAATTGGTCGAGAAAGAGGGGAAGATTGCGGATGTGGTGGTCGAGTACCCGACGGATTTCTTGGCGCAGATGTTGAAATACGGGGAGATGTACTTGTAAAATGATATTTATGTTGCCAATAATACTTGCTAATATTACACTGCCATTGACTGATCCGGTATTGAAATTTCTGTTGATACTGGTTATTATTCTGGCAGCCCCGTTGTTGCTGAACAAGTTGAGAATTCCCCATTTGTTGGGATTGATTATCGCGGGTGCGGTGATCGGTCCTAACGGGTTCAATTTGGTGCTGCGGGATAGTAGCATCATCCTTTCCGGGACAGCCGGGTTATTGTATATCATGTTCTTGGCGGGTTTGGAAATTGATTTGGGGGATTTTAAAAAGAATAAATGGAAGAGTCTAACTTTCGGGATGTACACGTTTCTGATACCCATGGCATTGGGAACGGCTGTCGGACTATACGTGTTGGATTTCTCCATGTTGACATCCGTTTTATTGGCAAGTATGTTTGCTTCCCACACGCTGATCGCTTACCCGATCATCAGCAAACTGGGAATCACGAAGGATAAATCTGTCGGGATTACCGTAGGGGGAACCATGATTACGGATACGTTGTCACTGTTGGTATTGACGGTTATCGTGGAGATGGCTGTCGGGAAAATGGACGATTGGTTCTGGTATCGTTTGGCGGCAGCGGTTGTTATATTCTTTGCTTTCGTGATGATCGTGTTTCCTTTGGTTGGGCGTTGGTTTTTCAAGCGGTGTGACGACAATATCTCGCAATATATCTTTGTGCTGGTCATGGTGTTCCTGGGGGCATATTTGGCTGAGTTAGCCGGGCTGGAATCTATCATCGGGGCTTTCCTTGCCGGGATGGCGCTCAATCGCTTGATTCCGTCGACCTCTCCCTTGATGAATCGGGTGGAGTTCGTGGGGAACGCTATTTTTATACCCTTTTTCTTGTTGGGGGTAGGAATGTTGATAGACTACCGGGCTTTCTTCACGAATATAGAAACGATCAAGGTGGGTGCGGTGATGATCGTGGTTGCCACCGCGGCGAAGTATGCCGCGGCGTGGTTGACGCAGAAAACTTTTCGCCTGACGATCGATCAGCGGCGAGTCATTTTCGGGTTGAGTAACGCCCAGGCAGCGGCGACATTGGCGGCGGTGATGGTGGGATACAACGTGATTTTGGGAGAAACTCCCGATGGCGAGCCTATCCGCCTGTTGAACGAGAGCGTGTTGAACGGTACCATACTGATGATATTGGTTACTTGCACGATGGCTTCTTTCTCCGCGCAAAAGGGGGCACATAATATTGCCATGGCGGACTCGTCCGGCGATAAGGAAGATATCGACGAGCACAAGGAGCGTATATTGATCCCCGTGTCTTATGAAAGGAACGTGACGGAACTGGTGAACCTGAGTACGGCGATCAAGTCGAAGAGAAATAAAGACGGTCTGTTTGCCTTGAACGTGATCGACAATAAGGTGTCGGACGAAAAGGCTTCCAAACAGGCGAGGAAGGTGCTGAATATGGCGGTAACGACGGCTTCCGCGACAGATAACAAGCTGAACGATTTGTTGCGTTACGATCTGAACGTGGTGAATGCGATCATCAGCGTCATAAAGGAACAAAACATCACGGATCTTGTGTTGGGATTGCACCAGGGAAAGCGGGCTACTTCTTCGTTTCTGGGGAATATGACCGAGGGTATTCTGGGACAGAGCAACGTGACGACGTTGGTGTATCGCCCGATGCAACCCATTGCTACCGTGAAGCGTCATTTGGTGGTCGTTCCCGAGCAAGCGGAGAAAGAAGTCGGTTTCTCCATGTGGGTGAATAAAATCTGGAATGTTATTCAGAACACGGGCGGCAAGGTCGTGTTCTACGGGACGGAAACCACTTTAGGATACTTGAAGGATATTTATAAAAAGCGTCCGATAGAAGCAGAGTTCACAACCTTTGAGGATTGGGACGATTTCCTGATTATCTTCCGGGAAATAAAGGACGATGATATGTTGTGGGTGGTGATGAGCCGGAGAGAACGGATCTCGTACCACGCTAGTATGAATCGCATCCCGAATTATCTGAACAAGTATTTTCTGGTGAATGGCTTCGTGTTGATATTCCCGATGCAGGCGGGAGAAACGGATAATCGATATTTGGTTTGATCTGAAACAGTCTTGAAAGGAGAGTGTTTATACTGAAGAACCGGAGAGGAACCGGGGAAGAATCGAGGTAATCGTCTTTCACTGTCGTGTCGGGGGCGTTTGCGCTCCTATGTTTCTATATAAAAGATTATAGAATGTCTACGGCATAAACGGAGATACAACGGAGGATAGGTATGATTTGGGTGAATCTTCTTTGGGTTTACAGTGGGTTCTCTGTATGTTCAGTGTACTAAAAATTTGGACTGTCGGCTAATGTTTTTTGGGGGCGCAGAATGAAATCAGGAGATGTAATATAAAGAAGGGGGTATCCGACTTTTCGGATACCCCCTTCATCAATGTTTATGTTTAGGCGAATTAATTGTATTGCATCATGGCTGACGTGTGTTTGTAAATGATATCGACGACTTCGCCATATCCTTCAAATTCCTTGTAGATGGTTGGATTGCCTTCCGTCATGATGGAACTTCTGGAAGCATCAACAAAA
Organism: Butyricimonas synergistica DSM 23225; assembly: GCF_000379665.1. Taxonomy (GTDB): domain Bacteria; phylum Bacteroidota; class Bacteroidia; order Bacteroidales; family Marinifilaceae; genus Butyricimonas; species Butyricimonas synergistica. Next base: position 307,754 of record NZ_KB903359.1, read on the forward strand.
TGGACTTTGCCGCCTGCCGTACCGATAGCGATTCCAGTATAACCGAACATCGTGTAGCCTTCATTGAAACTCAATGCCGTGATGGAGGTTCCTGCATTAAAGAATACAGTTGTCTTATTCGTGTTCACTTGATAACAATATAGGATATCGTTATTCACGCCACCCGAGAAGAATAGGTAGTCGCCGGAACGGTGGCATAAGAATTTTGTTTTAGCGGTGATTTGGTCCCCTTTAGGGAATTCTTTTAATATGTCACTCGTGGGATTTATGTCTAATTTTCCTATGGATGAGGGAGGCATATTGCATGATTGTATCCAATGTTTACCGCTCGCATCCTTTAGAATGAAATAGAAGTAGGCATCCCCCCAGCTTGTCATCAGGTCGTCCTTGTAGGGACAGGCGTATACTAGATCATATTCTCCCAGGTTGTCTAACGGCACGTAATTGTCCGGCCATTCTCCCGTGCTTGAAGATACGATAGCCATTCCCGCCCGATTCCTTCCAGCCATGGAAACCAAAACAAAGCGTTTGTGTTCCGGGGTAGCGTCATATGCCAATATCGTGTTTGTCATTGCGGAACCAGCCGGCTGAGCAAACAAGGTGATCTTTCCGCCGCTAACGCCATTAGACACGTCAATACTCATGGGGACGTTACTGTACGCGTTGGATTGGAATGCATCTGAAACTGTAATCATCCGGTTGTACAGGTTACCGTCGCTATTTAATATCAGGTTTATTCTCTCGTTGTAGCACACGTCTATCGGCTCGAATACCGCGGGGATTTCTTCGTTTACAAATTCATGTCTTGTCAGGATGACTTTCTTTAGTGTTACCCCGTCCAGTTCTAACGGACCTTGCCCGCCGCGTTGGATAACCAAAACTTGGTCGTTGGCTGTGTAACCGGAAGAAAAGTGTTGTATTAATTTCACGGGTTCGCTCCCCATATCTTCTCCTTCGTGGAATTGTTTGTATAATTCCTTCTCGTTCCAGTATTCAAATCCGTCCGGTTCTTCCCCGCTTCCGGGTACTTTTATGAACCCAAGGCGGGAAGTGTTGTCGTCCTTGTAAAGAACCATGAAGCCGGTTTTGTAACGGGTTTCCACGCGAAGGATAAATGAATGAGCATGCGTGTAGGAGATGTTTGTTCTTTCGTCCGTCAAGTACAGGGTCACGTAGAAGTCTTTGATTTCCGGGAACACGTATTTCAACACTTTATCGTGCGAGATGGTGTCTTTGTCCACGACCCACGTGTAGGTGAAATACGGTTCGTCTTCCGGGTTTTGCCATGTGATTTTCGGTTCCAAGACAAATTCTGTTCCCTCGATACAAGAGGCTCCCGAACCTGAGGAACTCGGTAGTTCTATTGTGACCAAATCTTGCGGCAAATAATTGTAATTTCCGTCATCGTCCACGCACGCGCCTAATCCCCAAATGAACCAGGCTATAAATAATATCATTAATTTTTTCATACTATTTTTTCTTTTTATTCAACAATTAATAACCTAGCACGGGAACATCCAAAGACATATCGTCCAACCCCAGTTCTTCATCCGGGTAAGGGGTGCCGGCATAACGCAGGCGTAATAATTCCCGTTTAAACTTTAGCGCGAGAGCCCGGCGTTCGTCATATGTTTTGCCAGCCCAATCGCCGACTCCCGTGACATCGATTAATTTTTGAAATTTCGGTATGGAATATCTTCCCAAGAAGACATCTTCCACGTCCTTATCCCACCATGCCGGACGGGATATTTCCGTGCTGAACCAGATGATCTGCCGGGAATATATGCTCTGTCCGCTAAGTATCTCTGTTCCGTTCTCAATGTCGACAACTAACCGTACTTTTTCGTTCAATCCTTCCCGTTTTAGCGTGATGTAAAGCGTGTCCAGGGTTTGTCCGGCTTTAAACAATGCTTTCTCCGGCAGGGCAAATTGAGAGGGTGCTGCCGTCGTGTATTGTGTGTTTGCTTTTAAGGCAACTTCTTTTGCCTCGGTCAAAGGCATCCCGATGAGTTTCACGGGTAATCCTATTTTTATTTCTTGTGCCGAACCGTAAAAGAAGAACGAAATCTCCGTGGAGTCCGTGTATTCGTTCACGAATTGCACGTGATACGGTGAGTCATACAAAGGTATATTTTCTCTGCTGCAAGCACTTCCTAATCCTACTAATAAGCTGAATAATAATATCTTTTTCATATTTATCCTCCTTGGTGTTTTAGAATACGTCTTCTTTTTCCGGGATGGGAAGTGTAAACTTGTTTCCCACGTTTACGGTTTCCCCGCCATTCTCGATGGCTATGTTCAATCGCTTGTAGAGGAAGAATAGTTGTCCTTCCGTCAAGTACTCTTTTTTCATTTCCAGAATCAATTCCCTTTGGTAGCGATTCATGTCGACCACCCGGTTGTCTGCCTGGTAAGCATCCCGTACTTTTTGCAGGTATGATTGGGCGTTGGTCATGTCGGTAGCGTTGTAACGGCATTCGCTGATAATGTAGTACATTTCGGATAACCGTAATACCGGTATCAAATTGAAGTTTGGCGTAACATCGGGAACTTCTGTCGTGAAAGCTTGCCATTTCAAAAGATTGTATAGTCCCGTTTCGTAATTATACTCTCCCAGGTTCTTTCTCAAATCGTCCCCATCCTCGGTGAAGAAGTCCGTCCAGGCTTTCAAGGCAAAACGTGTATTATTCTCGGTCTTGAATTCCTCGTATAGATCCGGTAATTTATCGTCATACAGGGCAAACATGATTTCCGATTTATACTTGGTATTCAATCCCTTGCCGGATGTCAGTTCACTTGCTGTGGCAAAACGTAAGGCGTCTTCGCCACCCTCCGATGCCACAAAATGTTCCAACACGAAACGTGCTTCTCTCTCGGCATTGGTTTCATCTCCGGCGTACATGTATACCCGGGCGAGCATCCCGTGAATTGCCATATAATTCAACCGGATTCCACGGGAATTAAAGAATCGTCCCAGTTTTGTACTTTGCGGGGAATATCGCCAGGTGGTGGAATACAGACCGTTTTCTGCCGCGTAGGTCGAATCAAAATGAGCAACCATATTCTTTGCTTTTAACAGGTCGTCTATCACGAGTTGCAGGAAATCAGACGTTTTCTGCTTGGGTTCGTACTTTGACGGGTAACTCGTGAAATAGGGCAAATATGTTCCGTCGGCATTCACCTTGGGGGATGGGGCGAACAGGCGCAACAAGTCGAAATGAATAAACGCCCGTAAGGCATGGGCTTCCCCCTCGATCAGGTCTTTTTCTATCTCGCCCAACGGGAAGAATGAGCCATCCTTTTTCTGTATTTCGTCGATCAATTTGTTACAATTTGCTATGGCATTGTACATCTGAATCCACACTTGGTCTATCATGTTCTTGGTGTCCGCCAGGTCGTAGTTGTACGTGGCTACTTCCGGATAGGCTTTGTTCAGTCTGCTCGCGTCGTAATCTTGTGCCAGTACGCTCACGAGTCCCCAGGAGAGTTCCCGCCCGTAAAGTTTCTGTTCCGATAGTTCCCGGTATATTCCGTTCAAGGCATTGCGGAAGCCGGAATAATCATCAAATAACTTCTCGTCCGTTACCTGGTTTTCGGGGGAAACGTCTAACCAGTTACCGCAACCGCTCAAGGTAAACAAGGACAGGATGGCTAAAATGATATGGTATCTTATTTTATTCATAATATCATGGATTTAGAAAGTTGCATTTAAAGAGAAATTAAATGTGCGGCTGAAAGGGTAGGATAGACCTCTTTCTTGTTTCACGTTCGAGATATGCGTCAGGTCGCCCATTTGCAGTTGCAGGCGGAGCATACTCAAACCAATGCGTTTGATTAATTCCCGCTCGAAGTCGTAGCTTAAACTTAGGGATGTGAAATCCAGTGAATTATAGTCTTGCACAAACCTGGATGTCGGGCGGGTCGTTTCGCTTCTGTCCTTGATGTCTTTCAACGGGGTACGTTGTCCGGCGGATTCCCAGCGTTGGGTCAGCACGCGTTTGTCTGCATTCTGGTAACGTAAATCCACGCATTCCACTTTTTCCACGAGGGTAGAGTTATATGCCTGTGCGCCAAATTCATACATGAAAGAAGCGAACAACGAGAAATTTTTGTACCGTAAGTTCACCCCAAAGCTGCCTTGTGCGTCCGGTTCCGTGTCCCCGAGAATTTGTTGTTGAGAGGAAACCCAATCATACGAGATTCGTCCGTCCCGGTTCACGTATATTTCTTGCCCGTCACTCGGGTTAATACCTAGTGATTTCATACCCCATATGGAGGTGAGCGAACCGCCTTCCTCGTATTTCATGAGCGGTTTGGCGTAAGTCAGGTCTTTCTTGTTATCTTCAAACTTCCCGAATTCTTCGTCGACACGGGTGTTGTAGGCTTTCAACGATTCGGAGATTTTCATGATCCGGTTCTTGTTGTGTGCCAAGTTACCGTACAGGATGACATCCCAATTCTGCGTCCTGTACACGTTGGCACGCACGATGATTTCATACCCCCGGTTCCGTACCTCTCCCAAGTTATCCTTGTAGGACTCGAAACCCGTGGATACCGGGATCGTCACGTCCGTGATTAAGTCTTTGGTCAGCTTGTTGTACCAGTCTGCTTCCACCGTGATATTATCATTGCATAATCCCAGTACGAAGCGGATGTTCAATTCATTGGTCTTCTCCCAGGTCAATTTGTCGTTACCCATGTAGAACAAGGTCAGCCCGTTTCCCGTGCCGTAATATTTGTCGGAAATTTTGTACGTGTGTTTGGCTGCATAGGCGGGGAAGTTTACTTTACCCGTTTGCCCGTAAGTACTGGTTAATCGCAATTGGCTGATTTTCTCTACTCCCTGCAAGAACCCGTATTTGTGAAAATTGATTCCTGCGCCGACAGCGTAGAATGAAGCCGTTTTATTGTCTGTCCCGAATTCGGAAGAACCGTCCATACGGAAGGAGGCATCCATCAGGTAAATATCCTGGAATGAATAGTTTAATGCTGCGTACACGCTGGACAGGCGGGTATGGTTATCCGAGAAGGTGGGGGCATCCGATTTCTCGGCGTACATGGGCGAACTCAATTCTCCGGACGGGAATCCCCGGAACGTGGTACTTTCATAACTATATTTGTTCTCGTTCAATTCGATACCGGCGGAGAAGTTGATGTTGTGGTTTCCCAATGTTTTCACGTAATTGGCGAATGCCTTGAAATTCCAGCTTATTGTTTCGGATTTACTCTTGTCCAACGTCCCCCTTTGTACGCTTAGATCTTCGTCTGTCCTTTTAAAGGTTGCGGATTCCGGATCCACGAACGTGGAAGCCCATTCATTTGTTTTTGTGATTGAGAATTGGGCTTTCATTTGAAGTCCGTCTTGTATATACCAGTTTACACCCAAGTTATCTGTCAACGAGCTGTAATTGTTATTGCTGAAATTCTTCATCAGTTTAGCCTCGTAATAGGGATTCAATCGGGTTTCATTGATGTGCCACTTTAAGTCGTTCACGTAATTCCCGTCGATATCTTTGTAAGACACGTAAGGCAGTCGGCGGGTGTATTCGCTGAAATCCCCGTAAGGAGAATTTGTTCCCTTGGTGACGTCGTAACTTACCTCGTTGCGCAATTGTAAGTTCTTCACCCGGTAATCCAGCATGAAAGAAGAACCGACCCGTGTTCTTCCGGATTCTTTCATTACCCCGTTCTGCTCGTCGTAACGCATCGTGATCCCGAAACGGAAGTCATTGGCGCCTCCCTCAATAAACAAGCTGTGCTTGTGATTAAAGGGGTTTCTCAGGGGAAGGGAAATCCAGTCGGTGTTCACGCCTGCCATGATATTATTCATTTTCTCGACATATTCCCTTTGTAGGCTTTGGAATTCCACGGGAGAATCGGATTCGTAGAATCCGGCTAACCGTTCCGCTTCCAACTTTTCACTCGCATTCATCAGGTTGTAGTCCGAAATATCCGGCACGGTCAACTCGCCCATGAAATCGTAGGATACCCGGAGTTTGCCGGGTTGCGGGGCTACGGTTTCGATCACGATCACCCCGTTGGCGGCACGTGAACCGTACAATGCCGTTGCGGCGGCGTCTTTCAGAATCGTGATGTTCGCAATCCGGTTCGGGTCGAAGTCATACACTTTATCTATTTTTACCTCGTACCCGTCCATGATAAACAACGGGGCGTTCGGGTTATTCTGTAACGCTGTTTTGGACACTGAATTTTTATCCAGTTCCATGACTCCCATGCCGGAACGTCCGCGGATGTAAAACTCGGGTACCGTGTTCGGGTCTGATCCCATCTCGTTGTTTTTCATGATACGCAGGGAAGGGTCGAAGACTTGCAGTGCCGAAATGACATTCCGGGAAGCCACTTTCAATAAATCTTTTTTCTCCACCCGGATAGCCGTTCCCGTGAAACTGGATTTCTTCACGTTCGCGTAACCGGTCACCACAACATCTTCCAGGCTTTCTTTTTTCTCCTGGAGAATCACCTTGATTTCTTTCTGACCGGTGATTTCCACTTCTCGTGTTTCAAAACCAAGGAAGCTGATAACGAGCGTGATGTCCTGGGTGGTCGGGAGGGTTAGTTTGAACTTGCCGTCTTTGTCTGTGGCGGTTCCTACTTGTGTCCCTTTTATCATGATTGTCGTTCCGGGGAGGGGGGCATTGTTTTCGTCAAGCACTACTCCACTGATCTCCTTATTCTGCGGGGGCGTGTTTTTTTCCTCCTTCAATTTTATCACTACCGTGTCGTCGACAATCTGGTACGTGAAGCCTGTATTTTCCAGACAGAGTGCCAAAACTTGTGTGAAAGGTTTATTCTCGGCTTTCACGGTGACACGCGGGGCTTTATTAACAATTTCCAAATTATATAGGAACTCGTAACCCGATTTCGTCTTGAGTTCTTTGAGGACATTTGCTAGTGTTTCATTTTTGAAATCGACACTGATTATTTTGTCCTGTTTTTGACCGTACCCAGCGAAGGATAGGGAGGTAAGGCATAGGGTAAATGTGAGTAACAGATACCTTTTTAATAGATTATTCGTATTTTGTTTCATAAGTTTGTTTGTGGTTTATGTTACTTGTTTCAAGTGTTAATTACCATAAAAGGTCACGATCAATAAACGAACGTTTATTAATCGTAAAAAAGGTAAGAAGTAATCTCTTTTATTGGTATTGTAATAAAATGCTAATCACTTGAAAATGAGAAATACGTTTGTTGTTTGTAGGGCATTTTGAAAGGATGCGCTTAGACAAGGAATAAACGTTGGATTAATGACATAAAATTTCTTTTTTAGATGGTTAGACTTAAGTGTATAATTCTCCCCTTTATCGCAGCCATTCGATGCGATATTAAGTATTTTGACTGTTCATTTTTCTATCGTGCCATTCCAGATTGATATCAGGATACAGAAATGACATGACATCCGTTATTCCTTTATTTTTACGATTATATTATTCTTTTCCAATTCAAACCTCACGTGTGTTGTTAATTCTATGATATTGCATATTTCTTTGATACTGCTATATTTAGGAACGCTACCCTCGAAATGATATTGTTTTGCCTCTTCGTCCCTGAATGTCACTTGCACGTCATACCATCTGGACAACTTTTTCATGATGTTTTCCAGGCTTTCGCTGTCGAAATAGAAACGTTCGTTCATCCATGTGGTATAATAATGCGGGTCTACCTTTTTTATCAACATCTTCCCGTCTTTCAAGAGGGCTTGTTCTCCCGGGTTCAGTATTCGGCGGGTATTCTCGTGCAGAATCTCGATCTTCCCCCTTGCCAACGTCGTGTGGGAATAATTGTCATCGTTGTAGTCCATCACGTTGAAGGCTGTCCCCAACACTCTGATCGAGTAGTCTTTTGTTTCGACGATAAACGGCTTCTCTTTATTCTCGCTTACGACAAAGTATGCCTCACCTTCTAGTTGTACCTTCCGGAGGGTATCCGAGAAGAACACGGGATATTTCAACGAGGACGACGAGTTTAACCATACCTGCGTCCCGTCGGAGAGCGTGATGTTGTATTCTCCCTTTGGAGGGATCACCAGTGTATTGTAGATCTCGATCTTGTCATCCGCCGAGCGCGGGGTATAGACGATCCCCTCGTTCTTTTGCGATAAAATGCGGGTTCCGTTTACTTCCGTCAGCGAGAGCGTATCCCCGGAAAGTACCAGCGAACTGCCGTCCGAAGTGTATAAAATCGCTTTTTTATCTCCCGGTAATACCTTTGCCAGTGTTTGTTCCGTTGGCGAAAGCGAAGAAGTATCTAGTAACAGGTAAAGTCCGCCCGCCACGATAGGCAACATGAATATAGCGGCATAGCTTATCCTCTGGATTCTACGTTTCCGACGAATGACAATTTCAAGCTTGTCCTTCATCTTCGTCCAGTATTTCGGGTGCTGTAATTTCTTCATCTCTACCCAATCCCGGATGATCTTTTCGTCTATATTTTTTGGTTCATTTGGCATGGTTTTGTCATATCGTTTATATAATAACAAAAATAATGCAGAATCTACCTAGTCGTTTTTACAACTATTTTTCACTTTCTCGCGAATTTAACATTTCGAAGAAGGAAAAGTAGTACTAAAAGATGTTTTCGTAGATGTTGGAAAGCGGTTGTCATATGCGCTTTCACGGTGTGGTACGATATCCCAAATTGCGAGGCGACATCTTCATAACGTTGCCCCTGCAAATATACCTGCTTGAAAATCTCTTTGCATTTGGCAGGTAACGACTCGATAGCGGCATCCAGCCGTTCCAATTGTTGCATATGGGCGATTTCCTCCTGGATATCTTTTTCTGGGATAGCCTCTTGGGTGGAGGATAGGGGAATGGTTCTCTTTTTCGAGAGATTGATATAATTCAAGGATGCATTTTTCACGCAGGTAAACAAGAAGGAAGAAGTGGCGTATTTTAAACGTTTCGTTTCGAACAGGTGCAAAAACACGTCTTGAACAATATCTTCTGCCGGTTCCCGCGAGCCGACTAGCTTACCGGAATAGAGAACCAAGTGGCTGAAATAGCGGGTGAAAAGTTCTTCCAGTAGTATGATTTGTTCCTTCTCCATTTGTTTTCGTGTGATTATGTACCGGACAAAATTATAATTTCTTCTTTAATGAACAATAAATTTCGTTTAATATGATAGGGAAAAGTGTACGGATTATTTGGATTCCCCGTGAATTAATCCCCATTTATAGGGGTGCATCCCGTTGCTTTTACCCGATTTTGAGGATGTTGTGTCTTTAAATATTTTCTTATTTTTGATGTCGTGAAATATCATAAATAATTCTATAAACTAATGAATAAACTTGGTAGTGAGTTGAATATTTCCAATATTTGTGGTAAAAATAATACTATGAATTCACATCTATTCTCTGCCGATATGAAATTGGCAGATGTTATTCATGCCGATTATTCCCTTTTGCTGCTTTTGCACCGTTTCGGGTTGAACCTGGGGTTCGGGGATAAGACCGTGCGGGAGGTTTGTGAGGCGAATCATGTGTCCTGTCCCTTGTTCCTGATGATTTGTAACGTGTATAGCAATGAGGCGTATTTACCCATGGACAAGGAAATCGAGCGTATCGGTACGGATGTCGACCAGTTGATCGCTTACTTGAAGAATTCCCATGATTATTACCTCAATAGCCGTATGTTCGTGATCGAGGAGCAGCTGAAAGAGATTTCGGGGAATTGCGAGGAGCATCACAAGAAAATCCTTCACCTTTTCTTCAACGAGTACAAGAACGAGGTTATCAAGCATTTTGCTTACGAGGAAGACACTGTTTTTCCGTATATTTCCGGCATCATGCATGGTGATCGTTCTGGCAACTATGAGATTGAGGAATTCAAGGAAAATCACAGCAATATTGATGATAAACTAAACGACCTGAAGAATATTATCATGAAGTACCTGCAAGGAGATGCGTTGTCTGAAATGCGAATCCGGGTGCTGTTCGGAATATTCTCGCTGGAAGAAGATTTAAGCAAACATTCTTTGATAGAGGATAAGATTTTAATCCCGTTAGTCAAGAAATTAGAACAACAATATGGCAAGCAATAATAAATCGTACCGAATTGTTATTATTGAGCCGTCAATGATTATATCGACCGGTTTGCGGAAATTGATAGAGGGCAGGCATGATTTCGAGGTCGTTGCCTCGCTTGCCGATTGCTATCATTGCGTGGAGAAGATTAATCATCTCGCCCCGGATATTATTATAATTAATCCCTCGACCGTGGAGCCGAAAAGGCGGCAACACCTGGAAGAATTATTCGAGGGGATGAAGAGTGCGGCTTTGGTAGCTTTGGTCTACCAGTATATAGAACCGGAAGCATTGAAACAATACCACACGGTGATCGATATCTCGGATGATGCTGACAAGATAGCGCAGAAATTGTTGCAATCCATTGATGCCCTCAACGCTCCCGCCGACGGTGCCGATAAAAACGAACTTTCCGAACGGGAAAAGGAAATATTGGTATCCCTGGCAAAAGGCAAGATCAATAAAGAGATCGCCGACCAGCATCATATATCGGTACACACGGTCATTACCCACCGCAAAAACATCATCCGTAAAACCGGAATTAAGTCGGTATCGGGACTCACCGTGTACGCTATTTTGAACAATCTCATCGATATTAATGAGGTGGAGTGACTTTTTATCCAAAATATCCCTAATATTAGGGATTGCGGGATAAGGCTAAAATCGAGATCTTTGTAATGTTAATAATATGATTTTTCTTTTCAACGTAAGCCATTGAAAAAATTTTGCCAAAAAGCTCTCGTCATTTTGACGGGAGCTTTTTAAATTTTATATATTTGTACATTACCAATAACTACTGACATGAAGATGAAATCCTTTTTCTTGTTTTTACTGTGCTTTTTTCTCGTGGCGGCTTGTTCCGATAAAGAAATAGAGCCTAGTTTTGCGATAGAGAATAGCAGTGGTGTCGTAATAAATCCGGAAGTCGGTTCAACGACGATCTTTTCCTTTACCAGCGCACGTGAATGGAAGGCTTCCTGTTCTGCCGATTGGCTTTCGGTATCCCCTCTTTCGGGGGAGAGTGGGAAAGCCACGCTCACGATTACCACCAAGAGTGAAAACTCGACTACTGTCGATCGTTCTGCTACTCTTGTATTGTCCTCCGGCACGGTGCGGAAAGAAATCACGTTGATGCAGGAAGCAGGTGAAATAGGTTTTATCGAGCCGGATTTGACGGAATATAGAATGCCTGTCGAGGGAGGAGTACTACAAATCGGGTTCTCCACGAACATGGGAAATGATGAGTTTCAGATTGAGAGTAGCCCGAACGTGGATTGGTTAAACCAAAATGAAGGTGGGCGGGCAGTTGCCAAATACGGGGTACGGCTGAATGTTTTGGCTAACCCGGGCGATGACTCCAGGTCCGTCGATTTCATGTTTACTAGGAAGGTCGACGCTAAGGTTATGGCAACCGTTAAACTTACCCAGGCGGGAAAATTGACGCCTGTCGATCACACGTCGGACCAGAGTGTCCGGGTTTTGCAGACAGCAAGCGAAGGGAACGGCATCCCGATCATCATCATGGGGGATGGATTTACACAGCAAGAGATCGATGATGGGGGGTATGCCAAAACCATGAATAAAGCGTGCGAGAATATATTCACGGAGGAACCGATAAAGTCACTTCGCGATTATTTCGACGTGTATGCCGTGACTGCAGTTTCAAAGAGTAAAGATTTCACGAGTGGTGATAAAACCGTTTTTCGTTGCAAGTTGGAAGGCGGGCAAAGTACCGCGATTGAAGGGGATGACAAAATAGTTCAGGCATATATGCAATGTGTAAAGAATATTAATTATGATGATGCGTTAGTTATCGTAATACTGAACACACAGGTTCATGCTGGAACTACTTATTGGTATATGAATTCGCAAACGAACAAGGGCATAGACTTTGCCATCGCTTATTGTCCGATTATTAAGGGAATGGATAGTGAAGACTTCCGGCAAGTGCTCACGCACGAGGCTGTCGGACACGGCTTAGCCAAGCTGGGCGATGAGTATTCTTATTTGGAATTCCCGGTCATTACAGCTGATGTCATAAAAGAAGTACAAAGTCTTCAACGTGATGGATGGGTGCAAAATGTTAGTTTGACGAATAATAGGACAGAAGTACCTTGGTCTGCTTTCTTGTCAGACAACCGTTATGTGTCTGAGGAGATAGACGTGATAGAGGGGGCTTACACCTTTAAAACAGGTATTTACCGCCCGACTTATGAAAGTATGATGAATAGTAACAAGACTGCGTTCAATGCCCCGAGCCGCAAAGAGATATACGACAAGGTAATGGAGAAGGGTAAGAATGTTGTATCACCTGCTTACGAGGACTTTGTGGCGTTCGATATATTGCATAAGCCGGAAGTTCGTGCATACCTTCGTGCCCGTGCGGTTGAAGAGAAGCCGTTTGCCCGCCCGCGGTTGGTCAGGAAGGCTTTGAACTTCTAGTCTTCCTGTATTAATCTTGCACCCTTGTATGCGATGGCATACAGAATAAAGGTGAGGAGGATCAGGGCGGCGATGAACCATTGCCAGCCGAAATGGTCGAGGACAACACCCGTGGCGGAACCCCACACACTGGAACCCATGTAATAGAACAGAAGGTATATGGATATGGTGACCGAGCGTTTTTGCAGGTTATAGTCACTCACGATGCGGTTGCAGATAACGTGCACGACGAAAAAATTGAACGTGAAAATAGCTAAGCCGAGGGTGATAATCCAAAAATTATTCACGTATAGTAGCAACAACGCCACGACGGATAATAGCACGATGGTTTTCTGTATCTTGAAATGGTTGAAGCGGGCAGTCAGTTTAGCCGTGGCAACCGAGCCGAATACCCCGAAAATATACATGAAGTAGATGTAATGAATCAGGTAATCCGGGAAGTTGAACGGTTCTTTCACGAGGTAGAACCCGAGGTAATTGTACAGGCTCACGAATATCCCCAGCATAAGCGACCCGATCAGGTAAAACGGGAGCAACTTGGCGGACGTGAGCAGGTGCAAGTTCGAGATGATAAGCGATTTGAAATTCTCCTTCTTCGGTTTGAAATTCATGGAACGGGGGCTGAATATCAGGAATAGGATAGCGAAGACTGCACACAATATCCCGATTGAGGCGGATGCTATCCGCCACGAGAATTCGGAGCTGAGGTACGAGGATATCACGCGTCCGCCCATTCCCCCGAGGGCGTTACCGGCGATGTATAATCCCGTGATCTTACCCTTGTTCTTGGGCAACACTTCTTCCGAGATGTATGCCAGCGACACGGACGTCGCCCCCGACAGCAGGAATCCTTTCAGGGCACTCAATGCCACGAGCAGGAAAAAGGAATTGGAATAAGAGCAGATCACCGATGCCACGGAGGATGACAGCAGCGCAGCGCTGATTAATTTCTTCCTCGGTATGCTGTCTGCCACGAACATGGCGGTAAACAACCCGATCACCATGCCTAGCGTCGAGAACGAGATTGCCAGACTGCTGTAACTTGCAGACAGGTTGAATTGCGTCGCAAGGTCGGGGAGCAGCGGTTGAAAATAATACAATTGTGCGAAGCAAGAAAATCCCGACAAGAAGACGCATATCGAGATCGTTTTGTCTTTCGAGCTTTTCGCTGAATAGCTTATTTCTTGACAATTATTCATTTCAAGTCCTTAATTCCGGTGCAAAAGTAAGCAATCCGCGGGCACGTTGTCCCCCTTTATTTGTTTTTTTCCGAGGAAACTTTCTCTTGTTGTTTTTCGTTAGAAGGAATACTAGGAACCAAATGTTAAACAGATAAATAGGAAAGATTATGAGAGGAAAGATTTTGATGGCAGCCTTGTGGGTTGCCTCGTTATTTGTTTTTGCCGCTTGTCACGACGATGACGACAACGATAAGGATTACAAACCGCACGATAGTGTCACGGCTGCTTTCACGGCGAAGTTCCCGAATGCCACGGCGGTGACTTGGGAAACGAAGGGGGTATACGAGAAAGCTGAGTTCAGGGAATCGGGCTGGGAGTGTGAGGCTTGGTTCAGTAAGGACGGGCAGTGGGTGATGACGGAGAAAGACATGGTGTCGTATGCCAATCTCCCGGCGAAAGTGAAGGACGGGTTTGCCGGAAGTGTATACAGCTCTTGGAAAGTCGAGGACGTGGATTACATCGACCGGATGAATACTCCCCCCCTGTATCGTTTGGAGATCGAGAATGCGAACAGCGAGATGTACATTTATTTTAACGAGGACGGCGAACTGGTAAAACAGTCGGAGGAGAACGCTGAAACTTTACCCGTCTCCGTGAATTCGTTTATCTCTCAAAACTACCCGAAGGCGGTGGTTGTCAACGACGAACGCTGGCAGGATGGCATCCTGGAAGTGGATATTATCGACGAGAACCTGGTAAAAGAAGTGTTGTTCGACCGGAACAACAACTGGATGAAGACCTCTTGGTCTGTCCTCGAAGCCAACGTGCCGCAAGTCGTGTTGGACGTGCTGAAAGGCGAGGCGTACAACAGTTTCTCTATCGGCAGCATCCACTTTATACAGTATGCTTCCGGCGAGAACGTTTACCGCTTCGTCCTCACGAAACCGCACACGATGAATATTTCCGTGGAAATCTACCCGGATGGAACGATTGCGCTGGACTAATCTTATTCATTTTAGATTTTAGATTGCTACCCCCTCTAATTCCCCTGTGTAAGGGAGAGTTCGAGGGGGTAGTTCAATCATTCAATTTAAAATCTAAAATTTAAAATTAGTAAGTTTTCAATTGTTTTGTATATATTTGCCCCGAACGAGTCTTTCTACACGATGGTTCGTGGTGATGTGTACAAATTATTAATGTCTTGAGGATGGAAGGTAAATTTACAGACGAGGCTTTTTTCCAGAAGTTACAGGAGGGTGACGAGGGGAAATTGAAGGAATTATTTAATGATTTCTTTGCTTTGTTTGTGGCGTTTGCCCGCAATTATCTCGGACAGGACGACACGTGCGAGGACATCGTGCAGGATACGTTTGTAGCCTTTTGGGAGCAGCGGGCTTCCTTCAAGAACATTTATTACGTGAAGGCTTTCTTTTACAAGACGATACGCCATAAATGTCTGAATTATATCCGCCACCAGAAGATAACATCAAGACACGCAAGCGAGGAGCAGAAGAATGACCTTGCCGATAAATCTTATTTTATCGACGCTATCATTCAGGAGGAGGCTTCCCGCATGATTTATGAAGAGATTTTGAAATTGTCGAACATGGGGCGCCAGGTGATGTTGCTGGCGCTGGACGGCTGCTCGAATGACGAGATTGCCGAGAAGTTGGGTATTTCCGTCAACACGGTGAGGACTCACAAAGCTCGGACGTACCAGTATCTTCGGGAGCGGTTGGGCGAGTTGAGAATCTTGCTGTTGGTTTTATTCTCAACTTATTAATTTTAGATCCAATCGATTCGGTGATTGAGTGATTGACGATTCAGTGATTCTAAGGATTTTAGATTTCTTGATTTAAGCTTGAAAAGATTACCGAAGCTGGAGAGTATTCCGACTCTCCCTCTATAAACAGAGGAGGAGCTGGAATACTTTTTCGTCTTCGGTAATCTTCTCATTTTCAATTCTCAATTCTCAATTTTCAATTATTTTTCCAACGGGTGTCGTCCTACTTTCTGACTCGGGTGTTGTATGTATCGAAAAGAAGAAATAAATATCAGAGAGATGAAAAAGATAATCGAAGCAATCAAAACGGGCGAGAGCGTGGGACGGAAAGTGTTGGGGAGATCCGAAGAGGAAGACGAACGAAATGTATCCGCTTGGGAGGCGTCCGCAGGGAAAAAGGATGAGTTGTTCCAAAAGATTTCAGATACTGGTTTTATACAGGAAAAGGCGTTGTACTATAAGAATTTCGATATAGCGAAGGCGTGGCGGGAAGCCAAGGTGAGAGAGCATACCGGACGGGGACGCCGCATGGCTGTTCGGCGGTGGATGGCGTGGGGGGCTGCTGCGGTGATTGTTCTGTTCGTGAGCGTGGCGATGTTTTGGATGATGCGCGGGGAGCAGGCAGTGGAGCGGGTGGACGTGCATAAGACGATCGCACGGATCGTGCCAGGACGGGGAGTACCCGTGTTGTTTCTCGAGGATAACACGTCTATCGAGTTGAGTGCGGAAGTGCAGATGATCGAGGGGAAGCAGGGTATCGAGATCGGGAAAAAGACCATCTCTTACACCAGCGTGAGGGCGAAGGTGGGGAGGGTGTACAACAGGCTGGTCGTGCCGAAAGGGGCGGAGTACCACCTCGTGCTGGCGGACGGCAGCGAGATTTGGTTGAATTCGGAGTCTACGTTGCGGTATTTCGTGAATGATACGGATGCCGAACGGGTGGTGTACCTCCAGGGGGAGGCGTATTTTAAAATTGCGAAGAATGAGAAGAAACCTTTTAAAGTGATTTCCGGAGATCACGTGGTGAAGGTTTTAGGAACAGAGTTTAATATAAATGCTTATGCCGGGGAATCGTTGATCTACACGACCTTATTGGAAGGAAGTGTAGACGTGGGGGTGTTGGACAGTCCCGGTGGTCATCAGGTTTTATCGGAACGAGGTAGGCAGAGTGCTTACAACCCGACGAATAAAGGGATCTCGATACGTCGGGTGGATCCCCGTGTCTACACGGCATGGAAGGACGGGTATTTTGTCTTTAATTATTCCACTTTGCGCGAAGTGATACATCAATTATCTCGCTGGTACGACTTTGATTACGAGGCAGACGATTCGATTCTGGATCATTACCATTTCTCTGGTGAGTTCAAGCGTTTTGACAACCTGGACAGCGTGTTGGAGATTATCCGTTCCACGGGTATTCCTTTTGCGCTGGATTACCGGGACGGGAAGATTATCATCAGGAGGAATAATGTCTAAACATTATTATCTAAATCATTTAAACAGTAACTTATGATTAAACTTTTGCGTGTGAAGGAAAGGAAGAGCCTATTGCTCGGGATGTTGCTTCTGGGAAGCACCGCTGTTACTATGGCGCAAACGGATTCACGGCAGGATGTCCGGGATTCGCAGGAGAAGGGGAAGGTATGGAACATGGGGGAGAGTCTTAGCGGCGAGCAATTGAGGCGGTTTCACCCGACAGACCTGTTGAAGGCGCTTCAGGTGATGGAGCCTTCGCTGAGGCTGGCGGGGGATGCAGAATTATATGGTTCGGATTTGAATTATGTTCCCAAATCTATTGATATTCGAGGGAAAAAGTCGATTCTCGGCACGGATATGGAGGAGAGCGCAATGCCGCTGATCGTGGTGGACGGTTACGAGGTGTCGATCGACCGGCTGGCTGATTTCGACATCCACCGGGTGAAGAGCGTGAGCGTGCTGAAAGACGCCGCAGCGATGGCGATCTACGGTATTCGGGGTGGCAACGGGGTGATCGTGGTGACGACGAACGACATTCATTCCGGCACGTTGCGGGTGACGTACCGCTTTGACGGCGGGGTGGACATGGCTGACCTGAGCAGCTACGATCTGATGAACGCCCGGCAGAAGCTGGCGCTGGAGAAGGAGATGGGCTTGTACGAGGGGAACGAGGAGTTGTACCAGAGCCGCCTGAAGAACGGGAACACGAACTGGCTGGAGGTGCCGCTTCAGAAGCCGTTCCGCCACAAGCACCAGATCGAGGTAGAGGGGGGCGACAGCACGATGCTCTACCGGGTGTACCTGCTGGCTACTCCCGGCAACAAGGGGATCATGAAGGGATCGAAGCGGGATCATTACGCCGTGGGAACCCGTTTGAACTATACCCATAAAGGTTTGTCTATCTCGGACGAGTTGCGGGTGGACGTGATTTACAGCAAGGATTCGCCTTACGGTATTTTCATGAATTATATGGCAATTAACCCGTATTACAGGAAGTACGCGGCGGACGGCGTGGCGGAATCCGTGCTGGGCGAGGGGACTTTTAACCCCCAACCTTCGCCGTTCTACGAAACTACCTTGTCGAGTTTCTCGAAGAACCGGGCAACCCGGGTGATCAATAACGTGCAGGCGGCATGGGAGATCACGGGGGAGCTGACGTTGTCGGGGCATTTCGCTTTCACGAAGGATTTTAACAAGCAGGATCAGTTTGTTTCCCCGAAGTCGTACCGGTTCATGGGCTTGCCGATAGAGGATTCGGAGCTGGCGGGAGAGTACGGCATACGTCGGAACAACACGACGGTGTACGAGGAGAAACTGATGCTGAATTACCGGAACGAGTTCGGCAGGCATCACCTGAACGCGTTGCTGGGGATTCATTCCTACGCGTCCAAGGTGTACAGCGATAATTATACCGGGGTGGGGCTGGCGAGCGACCACATGAATTACATCTCTTTCGCCCAGAAGTACGCTTTCGACCGGAAGCCGGGCGGGCGGGAGTTCCGCGACCGATTGTTCGGGGGCTACGCTGCCGCTAGTTATGATTACGACGGGCGGTACGAGGCGGATGCCGTGTTGCGGGTAGAGAAATCGTCGCGGCTGGCACCGAAGAAGCAGGTAGCCACGTCGTGGGGGATCAACGGGCGTTGGAATGTTCACCGGGAAGCGATGTTGTCGGGATGCAAGCGGGTAGACCGTCTGGTGTTGCAGGCAGGAGTCGGGGTGACTCCCGGTTTCCAGTTTGACTACAACCAGGTGAACCCGGTGTACGCTTACGATATTGACAACCCGTATTTGAACGGGGCGAAGAATAATTCTCTGGGCTTGGTGACGTTGTCGCAGGTCAATCATTACAATCCCCGCCTGAAGTGGAGAAGCGACCGGAATTTCTACGTCGGCGCGGAGTTGTCGATGTGGGAAAGGCTGGAAGCGCGGGTTCGTTATTACAACACGTTGAGCCGGGATCTCGTGGTGCTGAAGGGAAACGACATCGCGACCGGGTTTGCCGAGAAATGGGTGAACGACGGGGAGATCCGGAATGCCGGGGTGGAGTTTTC
This sequence comes from Butyricimonas synergistica DSM 23225, assembly GCF_000379665.1. Taxonomy (GTDB): domain Bacteria; phylum Bacteroidota; class Bacteroidia; order Bacteroidales; family Marinifilaceae; genus Butyricimonas; species Butyricimonas synergistica. Next base: position 326,732 of record NZ_KB903359.1, read on the forward strand.
CTTGAATGCCGGGATATGGAAGGACGCGGAAGGGCTTTCGCTGAACCTGCTGGTGAACGGCATCGCGAACAAGAACGAGCTGGTGAAGGTGTCTGATTATTACCGTCTGAAATACAATGCGGAGTACGCGGAAACGGGACGGCAGCTGACGGAAGGCAAGGCGGTGAACGCTATCTATGCCGTGAAGTCCGCCGGGATCGACCCCGCTACCGGAAAAGAGATTTACGCGGGGAACCGCGGGGAGTGGAGTGCCGGTGATATTACTTATCAGGGTGACCCGACACCGAAGTTAGCCGGGAGTTTCGGGCTGACCGGGACTTACGGGAACTGGGATTTCAATTGTATGTTCCGCTATTCGTTCGGGGGCAAGGTGTACAACCAGGAAGCGGCAGAGTTCACGGATATGGCAGACCTGAACGCGAACGGTCCCGTGCAGATGCGGGACAAGTGGCGGAAGGCGGGACAGGACGCGAAGTGGCAAGGGTTCGACAACCGTTTGACGTTGCCTACCTCCCGTTTCGTGGAAACGCGGAATATTCTGTCGCTTTCTTCCCTGCACGTGGGCTACCGTTTTGACGCGGCTTTAGCCGAGAAAATGTACATGACGGGTTTACGGGTGGCATTGAGTTGCAATGACTTGTTCTACTCTTCGTCCGCGAAGATGGAGCGGGGGCTGATTTATCCTTTTGCCCGTAGTTTCACTTTATCTCTTCAAGCCACATTTTAAACGAGAATGATTATGAAGAAATACTATATAATAGCATTGGCGCTTCTTTTATTTAGCTCTTGCAGCGATTGGTTCGATGTTGCACCGAAGGAGGAATATATCGACGAAGAGGCTTTGTTCAGTAGCGAGTCCGCTTTCCGTAACGCCATGAACGGGATATACACGGAGTTGCGGGGGAGGGATTTGTACGGCGGCAACCTGACGTTGGGCGGCGTGGAGTTCATGGGACAGACGTTCGTGCCGGACGAGGCGTTGAAGCCGGTTGCGGATTTCAATTACCAGTCTGCTCTTGTGCAAGGTATGGCGGAGAGCGTGTGGGAAAAGATGTATCATGCCATTTACTCGTGCAATAACTTGACTCGGTTGCTGCAAAAGAAGACCGACGTGGTTTTCGTGGAGGGTTCGCGGGAGATGATGCTGGCGGAGTTGAAGGCTTTGCGGGCGACGTTGCATTACGAGCTGGTACGGCTTTTCCACCCGCAGGTGACTGCGAATGCCGATTTCAAGGGCGTGGTGTGGATGGAAAGTACGACGGCGGAACCCGTGTTATTGTCGAACCGGGAGCTAGTGACGAAGATTGTGTTGGAACTGACGGGGGCGATCGGCGAGTTGAAGAAGTATGATCCGGTCACGACACGGGTGAGTTATAACTCGGATGCGCTGTTCGGGACGAATTCGGCTGACCGAGTGTGGAAGATGAATTATTATGCGGCTTTGGGGGTAAAAGCTCGGGCTTCCTTGTCGCTGGGTACTGCTGCCGGGTACACGGATGCGCGGGCTTGTGCCGATGCGGTGATTGACGACGGGTATTTCGCATTCGCCACGACGGCGGGAACCGATCTGGGGTTCTCAGCGGAACACTTGTGGGGATTGGCTCCGGCGGACACGGATTTCAGTGAGCTTTCCGATGAATTGTTTGTAGACCGGGGCATCGTGTTGTCCGGCGTGGCGGATGCCGTTTCGTGGAAAGCGGGTGCGGCGGACGACTTGCGGTTCAAGTGGCTCACGACGGATTTGACGTCGATGTCGCCGAAGTACGCCGCCACCAGCCTGGTGAAAGATACCGAAACGCCCGCCCGTATCGCAATGGTGAAATTGGGCGAGATATACCTGATTGCGGCGGAAGCGGCATTGGAACAGAATGATTTAGCCGGGACGTATGGCTACCTGAGTACTTTCGTGACCAAGCGTTTTTCCCGGACGACGCTGACGGAGCTGTCGACTGCGGAGGAGTTCCGGGCGGAGATCTGTACCCAGTATGTGCGTGAGTTCTTGGGCGAGGGACAATTGTTTTACGCTTATAAGAGATGGAATCTTTCTTCCATACCGTCTTATACCGGTGGAAGCGTGGATATGACGAATAAATACACATGGATTATTCCCACGAACTGAATCGGAATATGGAATTAATAAAAGGAACAGAATTATGAAGGAGAAATTATATAACCTATTCAAAGGCGGAAATTCCAGCATGAATGTTCGGAACTTCTTCTTGAAGAGCTTCCTGTTTGTGTTGCTGCAAGGCTTCCTCGTGACGGGGGCTTACGCGCAGAAGGAAACGGTGAGCCTGGACGTGAAGGACGTGAAATTGGAAACCGTGTTCCAGTCAATCCAGGAACAGACGGGATACAAGATATTTTATAATAACGAGTTGGTGAACGCTACCCAGCCGGTGACGATCCGGGTGGTGAACGTGCCGTTGGATTCGGCGTTGCGCGTGTTGCTGACTCCGCTGAACCTGACCTACAAGACGGTGGACAAGACGATCGTGGTTTCCAAGGAAGCCCCGGCGAAACCGGGCGTGAAGACCGTGGAACTGTTCGAGGTGACCGGGGTGGTGTGCGACCAGCAGGGGGAGATTTTGCCGGGAGTGACGGTGGTGTACAAGGAAACACCCACGCAAGGGACTTCTGCCGATGCGGAGGGACGTTACCGCATACGGGTGCCGTCGTTGAAAGGGGAATTGGTATTCTCGTTTATCGGGATGGAAACCCAGACGGTGGCGATCAAAGACCGCCGGGTGATCGACGTGAAGATGGTATACAAGGTGGAGCAGATCGAGGACGTGATCGTCACCGGGTACGGGACGAAGGCGAAGAATAGCTTCACGGGAACCGCTATTCAGGTGAAAGGCGAGGATTTGCGTAACGTGAACCCGACGAATCTGTTCGATGCGTTGAAGGTGTTCGATCCCTCGTTCTCGATCGTGGACGACGAAGGTTTGTTCGGTTCCGACCCGAACCGGGTGCCGGACAAGATAGAGATCCGGGGACAGAGCAGTATGCCCGATATCTCACAAGGGAATTTGCAGACCTATACTTCATTGCCTATTTTTATCATGGACGGTTTCCAGATTTCGGTACAACAGGTGTTTGACCTCGACATGAACCGGATTCAGTCCGTGACGATCCTGAAAGACGCTGCCGCTGCTTCTATCTACGGCTCGCGGGCGGCGAACGGGGTGATTGTGATCGAAACAAAAGTGCCCGAGGGTGGCAAGTTGCGTTTCTCGTACTCGTTCAACGGGAGTATCCAAGTGCCGGATTTGTCTTCCTACAACCTGATGGATGCCTCGGAGTTGCTGGAATATTACGAGCGCTCTAAATTGTTCACGAATGGCGACAAGGGGGACAACACTGCTACCAATATTTACGAGAATCTGCTGGGAGGTAACCCGGGACGCCAGAACCTGTATATGTTGTTGAAACAGGAGGTGGCAAATGGGGTGGATTCCTACTGGCTATCACAGCCATTGCAGACAGCTATCCAACATACCCACACGGTGATGTTGGAAGGCGGTACCCGCTTCGGGGAGAAGGAACGGCGCAATATCCGCTACCAGGTGAACCTGACCGCCGCACCGAGCCAAGGCGTGATGAAGGGTTCCGAGCGTAACCGCTATGGGGCGGGGTTGAAGTTGTTGTACAATGACACCCGTTTGCAGGTGACGAGTGATCTGCAATTCGCGCTGGTGGATAACACGGACTCGCCTTACGGAAGTTTCTCGACGTATGCCAACCTGTTGCCTTTCTACCGGATGAAGGACAAGAACGGGAAGTACCTGCCGACGTTGTCTTATAGCAATATCCCGATCTACGAGGGGTTTCCCCGACCGGATTTCACGGGTAATACTTTCTCTGAGCAGCTGAACCCGATCTACGAGGCGAAGTACTTGAGCAGTTTCAGTAAGGGTGAAACGACGAATCTCACGTTCAACTTGGGTTTCAATTGGGAAGCGTGGGAAGGATTGCGCGTGAAGGGCTCGCTGTCGGTGAATAATACGCAGGATAAGTCCGAGGTGTACCGTTCGCCGCTGTCGGCAGACTTTTTCGACTACACGTCAGTGACCGACGGGGAGTCAACCAGCGAAGGATATACCTTGAAGAATATCTATAAGCGGGGGACTTATAACATGAATAACAGTTCGCAGTTCGATTATTACGGTCTGTTGACGGTGGCTTACACGAAAGCGTTCGGAAGGCATCTGGTGCAGGGGATTGTCGGGGGCGAGTTGAAAGAAACCAATTCGGACAGTGACGGTTATACTTCCGTGGGATTCTTGGATGATGCGCTTGGGTATCCGTCATATGCCATCCAGTTCGACCCTTATAAGGGACCTTCGGGCAACCGTTCCCTGACGCGTTCTGCGGGTGTGTTCGGTAATTTCAATTACTCGTGGGACAACCGCTATCTGGTGGATGTGACGGGGCGTCTGGACGGTTCTTCCAACTTTGCCAGCAAGCAGCGTTCGGCACCTTTCTGGTCGGTGGGCGTGAGATGGAATATCTATAACGAGAGTTTCATGCGGTCGCACGGGATTTTCGAGAACCTGGCAATCCGGGCGAACATCGGGACGGTAGGTAATTCCAACTTCCAGTTGAGTCAGATCATGACGCTGTATAACTACATGAAGATGTACGACGGGGTGATGGGTGCGGAGATCATGTCTATCGCCAATCGGAAACTGAAGTGGCAGACAACGACAAACCGGAATATCGGGTTGGAGTTCAGTATGCTGAAAGGGTTGATGAATTTTGACTTTAACTTCTATTCCAACACGACGAACAATAATTTGACGGATATTGCTATCCTGCCTTCCACGGGTTTCACGACGTATAAAGCCAACATGGGTAAGGTGAGAAACCAGGGATTGGAGTTCGCTTTGAGCGTGACACCCGTGCGGACGAAAGACTGGCGCTTGAACGTGTTCGTGAACGGGGCGCGCAACAAGAATAAGTTGTTGAGTATTTCCGATGCGTTGAAGGATTACAATGAAACGGTGAAGGAGAACCAGACTTCGGGTACCGGGAAGACGAAGTTGGAGCGGGTATTCATGTTCGAGGAAGGCAAGTCGCTGAATTCTATTTATGCCGTGCGTTCTGCCGGGATTGACCCGGGCACGGGGCAAGAGGTGTTCCTGACTGTGGACGGGGAACGGACTTTCGTTTGGAATTCGGCAGACCAAGTGGTGGTGGGCAACACGGAACCGGATTTGAAGGGATTCTTCGGGATGAATGTGGATTACAAACGGTGGAGCCTGGGGATGAATCTTCAGTACTCGTTCGGTGCGGACAAGTACAACAAGACGTTGTACGAGAAGATCGAGGGAGGTGATTTCTCTAAGAACATGGATCGCCGGGCACTGAAAGGGCGTTGGACGCAACCGGGAGATATAGCCCGTTACAAGGGGTACAGTAATCTGTCGCAGTTGAAACCGACTTCCCGGTTCGTGCAGAAAGATAATTTCTTGTCGATGACTTCTTTGAGGCTGACTTACACGTTGAATGACCGGGATATAGATTTTCTGGGGTTGTCGTTGCTGAAAGTCAGCTTGTCAACGAACGACCTGTTCTACGTGTCGACGATTAAGCAGGAGAGAGGGTTGAATTATCCTTTTGCCCGTACGTTCTATCTTTCTATTCAAGCTAACTTCTAAAAGGTGAAGATTATGAAAAAGATATATATAGTTGTATTTGTATTGGTTAGCCACTTGTTGTGCTATTCCTGTGGGGATTGGCTGGACGTGTTGCCGCAGTCGCAGATCACGTCGGAGAAAGTGTTCGACAACGAGGATGGCTATTACTCCGCCCTGTCGGGGGTGTACCTGAAGATGGCGGACAAGAACGCTTACGGGAATTCGATGACCGTGTGCCAGTTGGAGATCATGGGGCAAACGATAAGCATGGCGCAGGCTTCGCTGATCGAACCTTACTATGATCAAGGGGATTTTAACGGGTTCGCTACTTATTACTATCCTTTGCAGACCCGCTTCGGGAATATTGAGACCACGATCACGGCGATATGGAAGGCGGCGTACAATGCCATAGCCAATGACAATCTGTTGCTGGAGAACCTGGAAACGCAGGATGCGGGGCTGTTCGAGCCGGGTGCGAAAGAAGTGTTGCTTGGCGAGGCTCTTGCCTTGAGGGCGTACCTGCATTTCGATATGTTGCGTATTTTCCAACCGCCTTACGCAACGGAGGAGGGGAAGACACAGAAGCGGATTCCTTACAAGGAGGCTTACGGGATGGATTTTACCCCGTCTGCCAGCTCGGACACGATACTGAACCGTATTCTGGTTGACCTGAAACGGGCGGAAACGATGATGAAGGATAACGACCCGATTTCTTCCGGGAAGACATACCGGGCAACTTACCTGAGTGGCGACCGGAAGTTGAAGATGAATTACTACGCCGTGAGGGCTTTGCAGGCGAGGGTGTATTTGTGGCGGGGAGATTACCAAGAGGCTTATGATGCGGCAATGGAAGTCATTGGTGCGGCGGACGACATGGGCGTGCGCTTCCTGACGATGGACGACTTAAGTACAAAGGATTCGCAGAATGACTACGTGAACCGGAGTTGTCCGATGGAGTATATCTTCGGGTTACAGGTAGACGAGATCGGTGATTATATCGATTATTATTTCCGGACGAGTTTCTCTTATTTCGAGCGTTTCCGGTTGCAGTCGACTCGTTATCCAAAATTTTATTCGTCGACGGGAGATATCCGGATGCTGGCTTGGAAGAAAGGTTCGGGTTCCAATATGTACCTGGCAAAATACGGGCGTGCCACATTAGAAAAAGATCTCGCATTGTATCCCCGCCCGGTGGTGTCTATGTTGAAGCTGGGCGAGATGTACCTGATTGCTTCCGAAGCGGCTGCTCATGCGGTGTCGACGGGCGAGGCTCTCCGGTTGTTGACCGTGTTGCAATCTTCCCGTTTGGGCGGCGTGTTCACGGGAACGGATAAGGATGCGATCCTTGACGAGATACTGAAAGAGTACCGCCGGGAGATGATCGGCGACGGACAGGTGTTCTATGCCTACAAGCGGCGGAACGCACCGGAGATTGAGAAAGGTTACTTGGCTTCGGGTGTAATCACGATGGATGTTGAGAAGTACACTCCGGATATTCCGTCTGCGGAATATGACGGCGGACGTGTTTATTGATTGGGTAATAAATAAATCGTAATACAATGAATAGGATAAAGAGATTTATATGGACGATTGTTTGCTTCGGGGCTCTGTGTGCTTGCCAGCGAGACGAGATTATGCTGGTGGACGGGGAGGTTGCCAGCCTGAATTTCCCGAAGACGAAATACCTTTCCGAGTACAAGAACGATAGTTTGCAGTTCCTCGCTCTGTTCAACAGCGGCGTGGAGGAAGCCGTGATGTATATCCCGGTTCGCTTGTCGGGCAAGATTGCGGAGGCAGATCGGAAATACGAGTTGCGGATCGTGGCGGACGAGTCTTTCGGGGTGACGGAAGGGACTCACTTCACGCTGGAAACGGAACAGGTGTTCCGGGCGGGGCGATACATCGATTCCGCTGTACTGAAGATTGACGCTAAGGAAGTGATGAAAGATAAGGTAGACGGGCGGCTGTATATTGAATTGGTGCCGAATGAGAACTTCGAGAAAGGGCTCGATTTCTATCAATACATGATCGTGCGGATTTCCGGTGCGGGATTGACATCGCAACCCACGTTCTGGAACAAGAACAGTTTGGGTAATTATGGCGGGACTTATTCGGCTGTCAAGGCGGAGAAGTTTATCGAGTTGAATAATATCCCGGCTGCCGATTGGGTGGCTCCGAACAAATCCGTCCTATTCGCTTATGCGAAGAAGACTTACGAGTGGTTTGAAGCCAACCCGACGTACGATGGTGGTGAGCGGGTTGTGTTTAAGGGTGTTGTTGAATTTTAAAAGGAACGACCTATGAAAAAGATAAATAGACTTATATGTGTACTTCTGATTACCGTGGTCGGGTTCGTGGGATGTTACGAGGACAAGGGAAGTTACGATAACAAGGATTGGACGGATTTCGTTTCCATCATGGGGATCGAGATTCCGGGTAGTTCCTACGGGCGGGTAACGCTCTCGGAAGGCGAAGTGCTGCGTATCAACCCGACAGTGGAATACAAGACGGGCGTGAATCCGGAGGATTTTGAGTTTCATTGGGTGATGGGGGGCGACACGATCGCTTCTACCCTGAATCTGGCATGGACGATTACCCCGACGAATATCGAGTTGTTGAGCGGGGAGGCGTATTTCTGGTTGGCTATCGGTAACAAGGTTACCGGGGAGAACTGGAAATGTTACGCCACTTCCAATGACGGCTATTACATGGTGAAGGTGAAGATCACGCCGACGGCGATGCCGTTGATCGGGGTGATGGTGTATGAGAAGGCGGACGGGACGCTGGAATGGGGTTCCATTCAAGGTTCCAACCCGGCTCAACCACAGAATTTCACCACGATATTGACGGATATGTACAATCGTTACAACCCCACCCGGACGATACAAGGACCATTCGTGGGAGCCACGCTGGATGTGAGCCAGTTGTCGATCTACACGAATGTAGCCCCAGATTACGGGGTGATGATCCAGACAACGAATACCGGGGGATTCCCCTTTGGGAATTACATGGGGACGATTCAGGATCAAACCTTTACAAGTGTACCGATTGCGGCTATTAACGCGAAACACGGGTATTATAACAGTATGCAGGAGATTTTGATCGGGAACGAGTTATTCCTGTTGCCGATGACGAGTTCTTACCCGTACCAGCTACTCGACCCCAATTCCACGGGGAGCGAGTCGGGTGTGGCGCAAGTGATCGGGGCGTAGCCTTACACGCGTAACGCTCACGTGACTTTGCAACGGATGACGAACGGTGACGTGTATTACTATACTTACAGCGAGTCCCGCGGGTACATGAGGCAAGCGGTGACGGACGGTGGCAGCGGGACGCTGAACGTGGACGAGATTGTCGGGCTGTTCCGTGAACCGACGGCGATCAATGCTTCCGAGCAGAACTTACGTTTCTTTGTTGTCGGGCGGAAAGGGATGACCTACACGATGTACACCTACGCGTATGTACAGTACACGGCGACCCCGTACGTGATCGAGTTCCGGTCGGCGAAGGACGTGACGGCTTGGGCGGGAGGTATGACGCAAGATGCCATCTGGTTTACTTCCGTGGTTCCGGTGGGATGGAACTATGCTTACATCGCCAAAGGGAAAGATTTGTGGCGGTATAGCTACGAGGGCATGGAAACCCCGACCGTGGTCAAGAGTTTCGCGGACGACATCGTGGCAGTAGTGCCCGTGCCGAAGGCTTCTTTGATCAGTGGCGATGAGGAGTTGTACACGGCTGTATTTACTTACAACGCAGGTACTAAGACCGGTTCCATGTATATCGTGAATATCCGGACGGAGGAAGTGACGGAGTATTCTTCCTGCGTGGGCGCAGTTCCCGGTAAGGTGTTGAAGTATATACCGTATTTTAGTAATTAGAATAAATCTATCGATTCAGTGATTTAGTGATTGACGATTTAGTGATTGCACTACCCCCGAAGGGGTAGTGCCACTAAACTTTGCAAATCATTTTCAATTTTGCATTTTCAATTGTCTTGACGTATGTATGTAATCAATGTATATTTAATAAAAATGTTGTATGGAAGAGAATGTAATCGAGTGTAAGAATCTGACTCATTACTATGGTACCCGTCTGATCTACGAGAATTTGAATTTCTCGGTGAAGAAGGGACATATAATGGGATTATTGGGAAAAAACGGTTGTGGGAAGACGACTACAATCAATATTTTAAACGGCTTTTTGCAGCCTCGTTCGGGGGAATGCCTGATCTATGGCGAGAGTACCCAGAATTTGAGTCCGGATACGAAACGGCGGTTGGGGTATCTGATAGAGGGGCATATCCAGTATTCGTTTATGAATATATACCAGATCGAGAAGTTTTACTCGGGCTTTTACGAGAACTGGAACCGGGAAGCCTACTTCGAGTTGATGAAGCGGATGAAGATATTACCGACGCAGAAAGTGTCGAGTATGTCATGCGGGCAGCGGGCGCAGGTAGCGTTAGGGTTGATCCTGGCGCAAGATCCCGACCTGTTGATTCTGGATGACTTTTCGTTGGGGCTAGACCCCGGTTATCGCCGCCTGTTTGTCGACCATATGCGGGAGTATGCCAAGGCGGGGAATAAGACGGTATTTCTGACTTCGCATATTATTCAGGATATGGAACGGTTGATCGACGACGTGTTAATCATGGATTACAATCGGGTGTTGTTGCGGGGTTCGGCTTCCGAGTTTATGGAAAAATTCAAGCAATTCACATTTGATCTGGACAAGGATGATCTAGATTTCAAGACGGAAGCGTTGATTGTGGAGGCTGATCGTATTAAGAATCACTATGAAATTTATACCTACGCTTCGAGGGAAGAAGTGGAAGCTATGTTGCAGGCTAAAGGGTTGGCATACCGTAATTTTACGCCCGTGAAGATGACGTTGGAAGACGCATTTATTGGTTTAACCGGAAAATACTAGAAATATGATATTACATCTTTTTTACAAAGAATGGTTGAAGACACGATGGTTCTTGTTTTTTGTCGTGTTACTTGGTTTGGCGATTGTCACGTATATCTTCCTGGACGTGGATAATAACGTGCGGATGAAGGGTTCGTTCAATTACCTGATGAACGTGTTCTATGGGATTCCCCAGGCGAATTATTATCATTCGCTGATTAAATACGTGCCGTTGCTGATGGGCGTGTGTGTTGGGCTGTCGCAGTACGTGCCGGAAGTGATTGACAAGCGGATCAAGCTAACCCTGCATTTGCCGATGCATAACACTGTGACGCTGTACATGATGCTTTGCTTCGGCTTTTTGATGCTGCTGGCTTCTTATGCGGTGGTGTTCGGGACTTTCTTTTATTTGAATAACCTGTATTTCCCCTTCGAGGAGAGTTGGGCGGTGTTGACTTCTCTCATGCCTTGGCTGCTGGGTGGAGTTGCCGTTTATTTCATGATTGCAATGATCTCTATGGAACCGAACCTGTTCTACCAGTTTCTGTACGGTATCGTGGCATTCTTTCTGGTAAAGCAGTTTTATATAGGAATGGAACATGCGGATACGCGCCATATCATTCCGGCATTGGCTATCATGGCGTTTGTGCCTTGTACGGCGCTTTTATACACATCATATCGGTTTATTAAAGGTGAGAGATAATTATGACAGCAAAGGTAGTACGAATTATAATGGTATTGTTGACCGTGTATATCGGGTCGATCGTGATACCAGACTTTTACAGGACTTCTTTCAAACGGAACGTGAAGTACGTGACCTTGAACTATAGCGAGGTGACAAAGCAATTCGTGATCTGGGGATTGAAAGAGGGTAAGTTGCTCGATACGTTGGGCAATGAATATACCCGCCAGGAGTACGAGCGGATGGTGCCTTTTTCCAGCATGGCGCAATTGATGAAGCGGGGAGAGTTCCCCGACACGGTAGACGGGGTGGCGGTGACGCCCCAGCTAGTGGCTGCGAATAGTTACCGCCATATCGTAAACCTGACGGAACGGGGACGCTATTATGCCATGACTCCGTTGGTACACGGGGGAACTGACCGGGTGGGGTACATCTACACGAATGACATGATGCGGGTGAACCGGAACGGGATTGAGTTCTACAACTGCGAGACGAATAGCGTCGATACGGAGAAGAGTGCCCTGTTTGACAAGGAATTGTGCGGGTTGGGGTATTGCCCTCCGGCGAAGAAGTTGTATGGGCAGTCCAGCACGGGACGGAGCCGGGACGACGGGTTGTTCTTTATCGACAGCAAAGACCAATTGTTCCAAGTGAAATACCGGGCATACAAGCCGGTGTGCCGGAAGATCGACTTGCCCGACGGGATCAAATTGCGCCGGGTAGAGTGTGAGCCGGATCACCCGGAGGTGGTGGCTTACCTTTTCGGCGACAACAATGGGGTGTACGTGTTGACGGTCGACGAGCGTATCTTGAAACTGGATTTGGATGTTTTTGACTACGATTCGTTCAAGACTTTCGACGTGATGGGAAATCTTTTCTATCACATGATTTCCATACAAAAGGACGGTTTCGAGAAGTTGTACATTTTCGATCGCGATTACAAGCTGGTGGATAAATACGGCATTCATTCCGATGTGTACGAGAAGTCGGGAGCTGGGGTGGCGGAAGGATTCCTTTTCCCGTTCGTGACCACCACTTTCTCTTACGTGAACGGTTATTATATCAGCACGGAGGGACAGCCGTTCGTGAAGTTTATCTGGCTGAACCTCGTGTTGGCGGGCGTGCTCCTGTGGATGAAACGCCGGAAGGGGCTGGACGTGAAGAACGTGTTTAACGTGATCGACGTGCTGCTCGTGGCTGCATTCGGGATTTTCGGCTTTGTAAGTGTGTTGATCTATCCGATTCGGAAATAATTAAAACAAAAACTCATGGAAGAAAATATAATAGAATGTAAGAATCTGACTCACTATTACGGGAAACGGTTGATCTACGAGAACCTGAATTTCTCCGTTAAGAAAGGTCATATCATGGGATTGCTGGGGAAGAATGGGTGCGGGAAGACAACCACGATTAATATCTTGAACGGTTTCCTGCAACCTCGCTCGGGGGAATGCCTGATCTACGGGGAGTCTACCCAAAATCTTAGCCCAGACACGAAACGGCGGTTGGGATATTTGATTGAGGGGCATATCCAGTATTCGTTTATGAATATCTACCAGATCGAGAAGTTTTACTCGGGCTTCTATAAGAATTGGAACCGGGAGGCATATTTCGAGTTGATGAGCCGGATGAAGATATTGCCCTCGCAGAAAGTGTCGAGTATGTCGTGCGGGCAGCGGGCGCAGGTGGCGTTGGGGTTGATCTTGGCGCAAGACCCCGATTTGTTGATTCTCGATGACTTTTCTTTGGGACTAGACCCCGGTTACCGCCGCCTGTTCGTCGACCATATGCGGGAATATGCCAAGGCGGGGAACAAGACGGTGTTTCTGACCTCCCATATCATTCAGGATATGGAACGGCTGATAGATGATGTGCTGATTATGGATTACAACCGGGTGTTGCTGCGGGGTTCGGCTTCCGAGTTCATGGAGAAGTTCCACCAGTTCACGTTTGATCTCGAACGGGATGACATCAACCTGAAGGACGAGGCGTTGACCGTGGAGGCTGACCGGATAAAGAATCATTACGAGCTTTATACTTACGCCTCGGCGGAGGAAGTGCAGGCGACACTGGCGGCGAAAGGACTCGCGTTTTCCGAATTCAAACAAGTAAAGATGACGCTGGAAGACGCGTTTATAGGTTTAACGGGTAAATATTAAGATTATGACATTACATCTTTTTTATAAAGAATGGTTGAAAACGAAATGGTTCGTGCTGGCGTCCCTTGTGTTGGGGATCGGTACAATCCTGTATGCTTTCATCGGTTTGAATAGTAATATTATCAATGCGGAAGGCGGTTCGCAATATGTGTTTGAATGGTTTACCCGGGGAGGCAGACCGCACTACGGTATATTCCAGAATATCCCGTTTATCATTGCCTTGTTGATCGGGGTATCCCAGTATTTGCCGGAGGTGTTGCAGAAACGGATTAAGTTGACTCTTCACTTGCCGCTGAACGAGATCGTGATGCTCTACACGATGGTGTTGTACGGTTTTCTGGTCATCCTCGGACTGGTGGTCATTTTTATGGTGGTCTTCTTCCTGATCGACCTTTACTTCTTCCCGGGAGAGATGCACTTGATGGCGATCAAGGCTTTTATACCGTGGATACTGGGCGGTTTTGCCACTTACTTTTTCGTGGCGATGATCGCCATGGAACCCGGTTGGAAATTCCGTTTCCTGTATGCTATCGTCGTGTATTATTTATTGGATATATTCTTGTTGGGCGGCGATATGTCTGATCTGTACCTCTTGCTGGTTGTGATTCTGGTTATTGCGAGCCTTGGAATGATCTATACTGCAAACCGTTTTAAAATAGGAGAGAATTGAGTATGATACCTAAGATTATAAGATTGGCTCTGGTCATGTTAGCCGTGTTGGTCATGGCTCTTGAGTTACCGAAGATATACAAGAAGACTTTTGAACAACGGGAGAGGCGTGAGCAACTGGTGTTTAGCGAGATACTAAACGATTTCGTGACCCTGAAATACGAGTACGACACGGTGCAGCTGCGCCAGGTTCAGGTCGGGTACGACCGGGTAGGCAACGTGTACCGCGCCGAGGCGCTGATGGATATTTTCCCGATGCGGAATTGCCGTCAGTTGATGTACGAGAACCGTTTCCCCGACACGCTCCGGGGGCAGCACGTCACCCTGCAAATGATACAGGAGGCGGCACGTTTCCCCCTGTTCCTCGGGACGGGACCCGGCAGGAAAACGTTGTTGTGGATGTTCGAGTCGCATACCGACCTCGTGAAGATGGAACTTCCGCGGGATATGTTCCGGCTGACGGAGAACGGGATCGAGTTTATCGAAACAACCACCAATCGGGTGAAAGGCGTGAACCGGGAAAAGAGCGACCGTTTCACGAGTGCCATGACAAAGGAGGGGGTGCTTTTCCCGGTAAAGAATATTTACGGGATGCCCTCTACCTCGAAGTCCAAGGACGACGGGTATTTCCTGATAGACAGCAAGGACAAGTTCTATCATTTGAAAATGGTGGATGGGGAACCGGTATGTCATAATATTCCCCTGCCTGCGGGCATGAAAGTGGACGGGATGAACTGTCTCGTGGACACCATGAACTACGGGTACGTGTACGACCAGGATTTGAATATCTACCTGCTGCGGATAAAGGATTATAGCTTCTTCCAGCTCCCGATATACGATTACAAGGAATACGGCAGTCTGCTCACCATGAGCGAGGATCTCTTTTTCTACACGTATCAATTGTACGGGATAGACCGGGCGAAGATATACGTCATGGACAAGGAACACAACCTGTTGGCTTCGGAGACGCTGGTGTACCCGCTGTACGAGAATTCCAAGGAAGGGCAGCGGGAGAATTACCTTTTCCCCTTTAAAGCCCGCTTTACCCGTAGTGCGCCGAAAGAGTTGAAGGTCGAGGCTTACGACGTGCATCGGTTCATTTACCTGAATATCGCTTTGGTCGTCTGCCTCCTGCTGGTTAAGTTGTACTACCGGCGGAGTTTCTGGAACGTGTTCAATTACTTGGATCTGGCGGTGGTACTCGTGTGTGGTATTTACGGCTTCTTGGCTGTTTTGATATTCCCGAATAGAAAATAGAACAGGATGATGAAAAGAGTATTATGGATCATGTGGTTACTGGCTTTGTCAGTAACCCTTTCCGCGCAGAAACCTTTTGACTTGAAGACGGGGGATATCCTCTTCCAGACCAACAAAGCCCAAACCTCGTTCGTAAAGGCTATCGAGAATGTGACGGCAAGCCTCGATGATCTGAACTTCTCGCACGTGGGGGTGGTTGTCGTTGAGGATGGGGAGGTCTTCGTCCTGGAGGCAACGATGCCGGTGGTGTGCAAAACTCCGTTGGAGAAGTATTTCAAGCAATCCAAGCAAGTGGATGGCAACCCGTTGGTGGTGGTCGGGAGGTTGAAACGTCGTTTTTGGAAGTCGATACCCCAGGCGATCGACACGATGAAGTCCCTCTTGGGAAAGCCGTATGATTATGTTTTTTTGCCGGATAACGATAAATATTATTGTAGCGAGATTATTTACCTGGCGTTTCTCCGGCGGAACGGGAAGCCGATCTTTAAGGAATCACCGATGTCTTTCAAGGATAAAACGACTGGGGAAACCAGTCCGTTGTGGATAAAACATTTCGAGCGCCACAAGACACCGATTCCTGAGGGTGTACCCGGAACAAGCCCGGGTGAGATGTCCCGCTCCAAGGCGCTTAAGATCGTACATCGCTTCTTTTGATTCCGGGTAGCCGGAGGAAAAGTTTGTTGGGAATATTTTGATGATATTGGTACCGTGATCGAGATGAAATTTTTGTATTTTCAATGGTTAATATATTGATTGTTAGTGTAAAAAATTATTTTAGTGTTGCGGTACACAATATCATTAAACTATGTATGTTTGTGTAGTTTTAATACACGAAAACAAACAATGATTAAGGAGAGATTCTGAGCGAATCTTACAGTTATGAAAACAAGTATAAGCGATTTACCCCGATCGGAGAGTCAGGGAAATGAGTTCTTAATGTTACGGGAGAAAGTGCGTGGAGTGAGGATTGAAGGGGACGGGTTCGTGGTGCGCGAATGGCGTTTTTCGGATTGTGATTCATTAGCCGAGAATGCCAACAACGAAAAGATCTGGAATAACGTGATGGATCACTTTCCACATCCGTACACGAAACAAGATGCTTTTGATTATATCAGTATGGTGCACGTCTTACCAACCCCGCCGACACGTTTCGCCATAGAGGTGGACGGAAAAGCGGTGGGAAGCATTGGGTTCGGCTCCGAGGGCGATATTGAACGTGTAACCGCCGAGATCGGTTATTGGCTGGGCGAGCCTTATTGGGGACGGGGTATCATGCACAAGGTAGTGGCAGCCGTTACCCGATACGCTTTCGAGACATTCGGTTACCAGAAACTGTACGCTCTCGTCTTTGACTACAACCCCGGTTCTATGCGGGTTCTGGAAAAAGCAGGCTACCAACTAGAAGCCGTTTTGCACAAAGCCGCTGTTAAAAACGGCAAAGTGATCGATTTTTACTATTACAGCATGATGAAAGAGGAGTCGAGATGCTAGTTTTTTGAGACGGGGAATGCCTTTTTGACTTGTCAATTGGGAAAAAGTAAATTAAATATGATGTGTTATTGTAATATATTTATTTAATTTGTGGAATTAACATGGCATGAATGAAAAGGGCGGAAGAAATATTAGCAGCGTTGAAAAACAGAGAAGAAAATGCGTTTAAGATTTTTTTCTTGGAGTATCATGACGTGTTGGTTTTGTATGCCACGAATATTCTTAAGGATGTGGATGCGGCGGAGGATGTCGTGCAGAATTGTTTCATGAATGTTTGGGAAAACACTCTTTACGAGAATCTTGTCGATGGTTTGGATAAGTACATGTTTCGTTTAGTCAAGAATGTTGCGTTGAACGATTTGCGGAACAGTAAACGTCGGGAAGCCCGCCATGGAGAAGTTATGGCAGAAATGCCCGTGTCGGAGATAATGTATGAAGATGAGCAGGAGGAGATTGAACTCCTTTATTCCGTGATAAACGAGCTTCCCCCGGAACGCCGCCGTGTTTTTATGATGATATGTGCAGAGGGGAAAAAGTACCAGGAAGTTGCCGATCAATTGCAAATCAGTATCAATACCGTCCGTACCCAATTGACTCGTTCCTTGAAATTTTTACGGGAGAAACTGGAAAAGCAAATGTTTACGGTATTGCTGTTTTTATATAAAAGATTGAAATCGAAATAATTATAGTGCGTTTTGCACGAATTCGCGATGACGGTATTGTTGTCGTGAATTTTTTTTGCAAAAAAATGAAGATTCCTGTCACATGATTCGGGGGGTGGCGGTGTTATAGGGTAAAACAAGGATTATGGAAGATGAAATTTTGAGAATTATAGCGGCAGAGTTAGTGGGAGAGCCGGTGGCGGAGGAGGAGCGTGTGCGTGTGAACAGGTGGCGAGGAGTGAGTCGTGAGAATGAGAAGATGTACAGGATGGTGACGGGAGAGTTGGGCGAAGTCGTGAGGCTGGTGAGGCTGAAGGGAGGGTTGGATAGTGAGAAGGCTTACGAGAGGTTGGAGGGAGAGATGCAGAAGACGATGATAAAGTTGAAGAAAAAGGAGAAAGTGCGGCGGATGAGTTGGTGGAGATATGGAGCGAGCGTGGCAGGGGTGTTGTTGATGCTGGGTGTAGGAGTAATGGTATGGATGAAGCCGGAAGAGGGGAAATTGCGGGTGACCGGGGAACGGGTGGAACCGGGAAGCGGGCAAGTGGTGTTGACGCTGGGTGGTGGAGAGGTTGTGCTGTTGAAACGGGACACGAGTGAGTTGATTCTGGCGGACACGGCATTGCGGATCACGAATGAGCGGAATACGCTGGTGTACTCGGGAATCGAAAGCAAGGAGGCGTCGGGAGAAATGATATACAACACGTTGACAGTTCCCGCGAACGGGGAATATCAGCTTGTTTTGTCGGATGGGACAAAAGTGTTTTTAAATTCCGGCTCCGAAATTCGTTACCCGGAGGCGTTCGGTGAAGGCAGGAGAGAGGTCTTCCTGAAAGGGGAAGCGTGGTTCGAGGTGGCAAAAGATAGCGAACGGGAGTTTTGGGTACGCACGGGTATGATGGATGTGAAAGTGTTGGGAACTTCTTTTAACGTGAATGCTTACGAGAAATTGGGAAAGGTGGCGATGACTCTTGTTGAGGGAAGTGTGGAGGTGGCGTGTGTTGGGAAGAGTTTCCGGATCGTGCCGGGAGAACAGTTCGTGTATGACAAAAATAGTCGTGAGGCAGACGTGAGGATGGTGGACACTGAACAGTACACTTCATGGAAAGACGGGTATTACAAATTCCGGCAGACGACACTGGAGGAAATCATGACGACACTTTCGATATGGTACGAGGTGAACGTGTTCTACCAGAACGAGAGTGCGAAACAGGTTGAGTTCACGGGAAAGGTGAAACGGTACGAGGATATTCGTGTGTTGCTGGATAAATTCGAGCAAACGGAAAATGTGACATTTGATATAAAAGGGAATAATGTTTTTATTAAAGTAAGATAAAAAAGCTGTTCGCATGGACATTGAACAGCTTTTAGTTTAAGCATGTGGGTCGGAGTGTGGTAATTTTGACCGACATGCCAAGTAAAATTCTAAAGTATAAAGGTATGAAAAAAAAATCGAACCGGACAAGATCTGGAGGAAGGATTTTTGTCCGAAAATGGATGATGAAGATGAAAATTGTGTTTATTTTTCTGATTTGCAGTTTGATGCAGGTGCATGCGACCGTGCATGCGCAGCAATCGAAAGTTTCGGTGGAGTTGAAAAACGTACCACTGGAGAAGGTTTTTCAGGAGTTGGAACGGCAGACGGGGTATAGTTTCCTCTATAATCACCGGGATGTCGTGAAACGGGGGGACGTGAGTGTGCGGGTGGAAAACCAAGAATTAAAGACCGTGCTTGAAGATTTGTTGCCTCGTTTGGGATTGGCGTATTCTTTTGACGACAACTTGGTGATTATTAAGGTGGCAACAAAGCAAGAGCCGGAGAAGAAATCCGTACGGCTGAAAGGTTACGTGTATGATACTCAAAAGTTGCCGTTGCCGGGTGTGACCGTGAAAGTTGTCGGATTGGCTGTTGGTACGGCAACGAATGAAAAAGGATGGTTTACTATCGAGTTACCCTTGCAAAAAGGAACGTTGGAATTTTCGTTTGTTGGTTTCAAGAAAAAGATTGTGGCGTTTAGTGAAATAACGGTTAAAGATACGCTTCGTGTTTATTTGGAAGAAGACGTTCAGGCATTGGACGAGACCGTTGTGGTAGCTTATGGAAAGACGACGAAAAGAGAGACTACGGGGTCTATTTCGGTTGTGAAA
The DNA here is from genome assembly GCF_000379665.1 of Butyricimonas synergistica DSM 23225. Classification (GTDB taxonomy): domain Bacteria; phylum Bacteroidota; class Bacteroidia; order Bacteroidales; family Marinifilaceae; genus Butyricimonas; species Butyricimonas synergistica. Next base: position 346,353 of record NZ_KB903359.1, read on the forward strand.
GCCGAGGAGTTGGAAGGGATCCCTTCCCCGAGTATTGCTAATTTGTTGCAGGGGCGTGTCGCCGGAATGGATATTACAAATATGGCTGGTTCTCCCGGGGGAGGAGGCACGGCTATCGTTATTCGTGGATATAATTCGCTTGATCAAGATTTGTATAGGCGTTTTTCTAATCCGTTATGGGTAGTGGATGGGGTGCCGATGAATTCATTCACATCTCCGGTAACCGGGACGAATATGTTGGCAGATTTAAATCCGGATATGATTGAGTCGGTGCAAGTGTTGAAAGATGCTTCTTCTGCGGCTATTTATGGTTCTCGGGCTGCTAACGGGGTGATTATTGTTACAACCAAGCAGGGAAAGAAGGGACAAGACGCCACATTTTCTGCAAATTTCTCTCAATCTTGGTCTATTTTGCCGGAGTTGCCGACGATAACAATTGGACGAGAAGAACGTTTACATCGGTTATATGCTTATAAATATCGTAATTTGAAAGCATACTTGGACCAAGAAACGAAAACTTACCGCTACCCAACATCACATAAAGAGGTGTGGGACCATATTTATAACTGTACTTTGGATTCTTACTGGATACCGCGACCTGATAATCAAAATAACGGTGGTGGTATTTTACATGATAGTTTAAATGTTTTTTACAACAATGCTACAAATTTCTTTCCCGTTTATTATCACCACGGGAAGGTTACGAATGCTAATATCCAGACTTATGCTGGGTCGGAGCGAATGAATTATAGTATCGGTTTGGGATATTACGATGAAACGGGGATTTTGCGGGGTACGAGTTATTCTCGAATCGACTTGAATTCATCCATGACCGTTCGCCCCGTTAGCAGATTGTCGGTAGATATGCGTTTCAACGCTTCTTTGGCCAATCGGCGGCGGGGAAATAGTTCCGGTGATATTGAAACTGTACCCGGTGATCCATATGAATTGAGTAGTTTGAATCCGGGGGAAGGTTCTGCCGTTTGGGATTACGTGTTGAAAAATTTGAGAGGAACAAAAGAGAAAAATCGTTCCATACGTTTGCGTTCCAATTTTCGTTTGGCTTATGATATTTGGAAAGGACTGAATTTTTCAACTTCGTTGTCTGCCGATTATGCGATTAATCGTCGTAACACGTTTACCCCTTCGTATTTGAATTCTAGTGGTTATTCAAACAGCACGGGGGAACAAGGGATCAATTTAATGGTGTTGAATGAAAATTTGTTAACTTACAAGCAGACGTTCAATGAAGATCATAACGTGAATTGTGTCGCGGGATTCTCGTATCAGTATGATCAAACGGATTATAATATGGGATATGCGCAAAATTCACCCAGTGATAAAATTTATTATGCGCCAGCGTCACTCCCGGCTTTGGGTACGGAGGGATATGGAGATTATATGAAGTATATAGCGTTCAAGCACTACCAGTCGGATATGCAGGAAAAGGTATTAATCTCTTATTTTGCGCGTTTGGAATATAATTATCAAAGAAAGTATTTGTTATCAGCCAGTTTTCGTCGGGATGGCAGTTCTACTTTCGGGAAGAATAACAAGTGGGGAACATTCCCTTCTGTTGCGGCGGGATGGGCATTCTCGGAAGAATCTTTCGTGAAGGATAACTTGGGATGGCTTTCATACGGAAAATTTCGAGCTAGTTGGGGGCGCTCCGGTATGGATTTCGATAATTGTTATTTAGCTTTAGGAACAATGGAGGTAGGGCAACCGACGGAAGGAAATTCCACCTTAACTCCGGATTATGATCAAGGTTTATGGAATGAAGATTTATCATGGGAAGAAACGGATCAGTACGATTTCGGTTTGGATCTTGATTTTTTCAATTACCGTTTGGGGGTCGTGGTGGATTATTATTACCGCTACACGGATAAATTGTTAGGAAGGGTAAGTTTACCCGGTTTGGGGACAGTTTCCGGTTATTATCAGCAATGGAGGAATCGTGCGGCAGTTTCAAATGAGGGGTTGGAGTTGTTGATAAAATATGAAATCTTTCGTAAGCAAGATTTGTATTGGAAATTATCCGTGAACGGGGCAAGAAATTGGAATCGCGTGGAGAAAACCTCAGATGGCAGGGATATGGTCGGAGGGGTGATTGGTAGGAGTTTGAACGAGATTTCGGTGATGAAAACAGATGGTTTTATCGATTACCAAGATGATATTCCGTTTTATTGGGATGCGTTAGGCAATAAATGTTACCAGACTATAGAGGGAAGTAAAAGTACGTATTTGAGACCGGGACAATTTAAATATATTGATGTGAATGGTGACGGAATGATTAGTAGTGCAGATATGGTCAAGATTGGTAGTCCTCTTCCGCTTTTCAGTGGTGGTTTGGTCAGTGAATTTACCTGGAAAAATTTGGATATCAATATTTCAATGAGTTATCAAGTCGGACGTTACACGGTGAACCAAATGACGTTGAATAGCATCGGCAATACGCCGGGACCATTCCTTGCAGATATAAACAAGATTACTTTCTGGTCACAACCAGGAGATAAGCCTGATTATCAATACGGGGGAGAAGATAGTTGGATTACAGACAGAGACGTGGAAAAGGTGAATTGGTTGAAATTGAAAACGATGACCATCGGCTACTCTCTGCCGAAGGCATGGAGTTCTAAGGTCGGTTTAAAACAAATCCGGGTATTTGCTAGCGGTGAAAATTTATTGACCTTCACTAATTATTCGGGATTGGATCCTGAAACTATTGATATTAGAACGGGAATGGACGGGGGAAAGAATTATCCCTTGGCTAGAAAATTCACAATAGGTTTAACGGTTAAATTCTAAAGTAGTATGATACGAAAAATCGGATTAATAATATTATGCGTGATAACCATTCTGTCCTGTGAGGACGAATTGGATATGGTTCCCGAGAATGCGATTACTTTCCGAAACGGATTGGAAACAGAATTAGATGTGGAGAGCGCTTTAAATTCGACGCAGTCTATGGTGCGGGGAGATTTATCGAATCAAACGATTTGTTACACGTGGATAAAAGGTGTGTTTTGTGATACGACGATTTATTATCGTACTCGTAATATAGAATTTACAGAAATGCCAACGTCATCATGGGAATCCTATTATTTGGTGATCGCTAGTGCTAATGTCGTGCTTCATTTTATTGATCGGCTCTCTATCCCGGAACATAGAAAGGATTATTACAAGGGATCGGCTTATTTCTACAAGGCTTTGGCTTATTTGGATTTGGTGCGTTTGTGGGGGGATTGCGTGTTGGTGGAGGAAGATGTTCCCTTGGAAACTAGGGCGAAATCTTATTGGACCGAAATAGCTGATCATGCTATAGATTTGGCAAGAAAAGCCGTGGCGTTATTGCCGGATTTCGACAAGGTCTTGGATTCCAACGGGAACGCAGTCCGGTTTAAATCTGCTCCTTGTAAGGGAGCCGCAAATGCCGTGTTGGCTAATTTGTGCGCATGGAAGGCTGGTGGAAAATATTTCGCTCAACCTTCTCAACGGAATTACGACGAAAATAAATTGTGGGAAGAGGCGGAAAAGGCTTGTACGGCGATCATTGGTTCGGAAACGGGTGTTCCTGGTGGAATTTATCGATTGGCTAATACTCCGGAAGATGTGTGTACGAAAGTGTTAGCTGGAGGTGATGCGGAGAGTATATATGAAAGCGTGTTCGTTAATTTTTGGGATGAGCTGGGAAATTTTACGTCCACCAACGATTTTTGGGCCATAGCTCTTCAAGCTTACCCGATGCCGGAGGCAACTTTTGACGATATTAAAAGTAGGTATATACAAATTTATAATGAAACAGTTCGAAAATTGTATCCGGAGGGAGATTTAAGACGTGACGCTTATTTTTATAAATTCGACGAGATGGAACAGAGGGGGGATTCTGCGACCGGAGGTTTTGCTTATCCTTACAAATACCGGAAGGTTGCAGTAAAGACATCTGGAGACGAGGTCGGGCGATTTGACCATATCGACCAGAACCGGATCTGGTGGCGTTTGGCAGATATTTATTTGTTGAGAGCGGAATGTCGTGTTCATTTACAGAAAAACGATTTGGCTATAGCCGATTTGAATATAATTCGTTTACGTGCAAAAGCGAAACTCTATAATGCAGACGAGTATGACGGTGATTTGCGTATGGCCATTTTTAAGGAACGGGAAAAAGAATTGTTATTCGAGGGAACGCGTTATTTCGATATCATTCGTAATCAATACGTGAAAACGATGTTGGGAACCGGTTACCGTCAAGCCACTGATCAAGACTATGTGGATGGCATATTGTTTTGGGCGATCAATGAAACGGCTTTCCGCCGTAATCCGAAATTACGTCAAAATACGTATTGGCAAAAATATAAATAATTAATACAAAGTGAGATGAAAAGATTTTTTATTGTTTTCAGCATATTGATTGCTTCTATGGGGTGCACGAAGCAAACTATTATTGATACTGGGATTTGTAGTCCTTATCACGATTGTTCGATTATGGATTATTTGCGGAAGGACGATTATTTATGGGGATACACGGTGAAGATGATCGAGTATGCAGGTTTGACTGATTTGTTCGAGGGGAAAGTGGATACATTACCGGAGATTACTTTTTTGGGTATTCCCAGTATGTCTGTTGAACGTTTGGTGTACGAGTATGAGGTGGATAGCGTGAGCGATCTTTCTCGGAATAAATGTCGTAGAATCTTGTTGCAACATGTGGCTAAAGGAAAAATCCTGAAGGATGATGTCAATTTTCGGAATATGGATTATTATATTAATGATTCGCAGCAAGATGGAGGAACAGACGTGACGATGTTGTATGGGAATGTCGTGCGCTTTTACCGGGAGAGATCAGAGTATCAGGGCGTGCCGGATGCTGGTCCCGTGACATTGAATTTTTGGTCATTGGATGAAGATCATCGTATTCCTATTTCTTCTGCGGATATTCAACCATTGAATGGAGTTGTGCATGCGCTCAATTACAATTATATTTTAGAGTAAAAGTCATAAATTAATAATCTGAATTGAAGATGAGAAAGATATTACTTTGTTTAGCGGGTATTTGCTTGTTTTTTGCTTGTCAGGATATTCCGGAAGGATTTCTTTACGTGGGTGATGCCGGGTATGATCCAGATAGTTTAGTCGTGAAAATCAAGTTGGATACGGCTTCCGTGATGGTTCCCAATCCTGAATGGGATCGTTATTATAATGATTGGGTAAATTTCAAAGATTATGGATACCCTACTATTGAATCTTGGGTAGAATTTTTGCACGGTGCCGGTATTTATGAAGAAATTGAGAGCAAGGGACCTGACACGGATAGAGGCCGGTATGATATCCCTTGGGTGAGTACCCAGATTCAAGGAGTGGAGGGGACTAATCCGATATATGTTACCATTACGAGGGTAACGACGGACACGGGAAACGTGGATAAGTTATTGGAATATATTACAGTGAGAAGCGATGGAACGTTTACTGTCCCTTGCCGTCACGATATTCCTATCGGACGCTATAAAATTTCATTGAATTTCAGAGGTCCCGGTCATGAGGTCGATTTTGAAGATATTTTTACAGTAATAGTGAAATAGTCCGCGTGTCTGAATAATTATTTGTAAGAAAAACATTTGAGGGTATTGTTTTAAGAATAAAAGATTACTTATTCCTAATTTTCACCGGGGGGAATCTTTTTAGTGCGTGCAAGAGAGGTTTCCCGTTTTTTCGTGAAATATTTAAAGATTCCTGCTGGGAGGCCTGTTTCTCGGGACATAATATCACAATATTATGGAACAGAAACAAAATGATAAAGAAATGGAAAACAGCCTCCTGACAGGTAATGTCGTCGTGGTAAATGATCGTTACCGTAACGATCGATTTTTCGTTTGGTACAATGATGCGTACCGGATGGTCTTGTGCTCGAGAATCGCCTGGTCGGGAACACGATCTATATGGCAAGCAGGATTTCCTTGTGAATCCCGCTTACAGGGAAGACGTTTACTCCCGTTTTCGTTTTTTAGGAAAGGTGAAAGGTTTGTATAAATATAAGTTTTTGAAAAATAACAGGTAAACATGTATAACCCGTCCCGGGAAACACTTGACGTGCACCTGTACAACACCGGTGACGACGGGTGTTGTACAGGTGATGTACTCGAAAAGGGGAAGTGAGACCTGACCTCTTCTTCTTTATGACGTGTAAATGGCGAAAATTGGAGATTTTTTCTTAAGTTTGTATTGTATTAAATTTCCGAATGAAGAGGTGAAGTATGGGTTATGAGTTTTTTGTTACTTTTTTATAGTTCGGTTCCGGATGAAGATAAAGTTTTTTAATAGGTAAGTAAATTATATGACGTTAAGTATAGATCAAAATAGTTGCGTAAAATGTGGAAAATGCGTGAAGGTTTGCCCGGCGGCGATTTTTACGCAGGTGAAGGTGGGGGAAGTAGTAGGTATCGAGCACGAGGAGATGTGCATCGGGTGCGGGCATTGCGCAGCGGCTTGTCCGACGGGAGCGGTGAGGCATAGTGATTTCCCGGCGGAGAAGGTGCACCCGATTGATTACACGCTGTTGCCAACGCCGGAGCAGATGATGCTTTTGTGCAAGGTACGGCGGTCAAACCGGACGATGACGAAGACTCCCGTGCCGGCAGAGATGCTGGATATGATCGTGGAGGCGGCGCATCGGGCTCCCACGGCGACGAATGCGCAGAGCGTGGCGTTCACGCTGGTAACCGACCCGAAGCGGGTGAGGGAGGTAAGCGAGTACACGCTCGGGATCTTTAACGGGGTATTGAAGAAATTGAAGAACCCGGTGTTAAAATCTTTATTGAAGCCTTTGCTGAAAGGGGTTTACAGGTACGTACCCGTTTTTGAACGGTTGGTTCGGGAAGACCAAGCGGGTAATGATCCGATATTGCGCCATGCCACGGCATTGTTGCTGATTCACTCGCCGAAGTCGAACCGTTTCGGGTGTGAGGATTGCAATCTTGCCTACCAGAATGCCTCGTTAGTGGCGGAGAGCCTGGGGGTGAGCCAAGTGTACATGGGATTCGTGATGTCCGCTATCAAGCAGGATAAAAAAAGGGGACTGGCGAAGTCTTTCGGTATCGACGGGCATATCCATGCGATTATGGCTCTGGGGATGCCGGCTTTCCGCTACCCGAATTATATCGACCGGAAGGATATAAAAGTGGCTCGATTGGAATAACTTGTCTTTACCGGTAGACGTATATCGGTTATAAATTAACGAAAATAATGAAAGCTATGGACAAGTTCAATGAATTGATTAATGGCAACAAGCCGGTGCTGGTAGATTTTTTCGCTACCTGGTGTGGACCTTGCAAGATGATGCACCTGATACTCGAGGAGGTAAAGAAACGGTTGGGAGATAAGGTGATTATTCTGAAAGTGGACGTGGATGTCCCGGCTAATCGCCAGCCGGTGTACTTGTATCAGGTTCAGTCGGTGCCGACGCTGATGTTGTTTAAGGAGGGGCGGATGTTGTGGAATAATAGCGGGGTGGTGCAGGCGGCGCAGTTGCAGCAGATTATAGAACAGTATGTCTGACATTTAAAATCGTTGTGTATGAAATATGTGATAGTCGGTGGTGTGGCGGGAGGAGCCTCTACGGCAGCCCGTTTGCGTAGGCTGGATGAAAATGCTGAAATAATCCTTTTCGAGAGAGGTGAGTATATCTCTTATGCGAATTGTGGATTACCTTACTATATTGGAGATGTGATTTACGAGCGACAAAAGCTGTTCGTGCAGACGCCGGAGAGTTTTGCCGCTCGTTTTAATATCGAAGCCCGGGTATGTTCGGAAGTTGAGGGAATTGAACCGAGAAGAAAAGTGGTTCGGGTGCATGATTTGCGTTCCGGGAAGCGTTATGAAGAAACGTACGATAAGTTGGTACTGTCGCCGGGAGCGGAACCTGTGCGTCCGCCTTTGCCGGGGATTGATACGGAAGGGATATTCACGCTTCGCAACGTGAGCGATACCGACCGGGTGAAAGGGTACGTGGACGAGCGTGACGTGAAGCGGGCAGTCATTGTCGGAGCCGGGTTTATCGGTTTGGAGATGGCGGAAAACTTGTACGAGTACGGTATAGAGGTTACGATCGTGGAGATGGCAGATCAAGTGATGACTCCCGTGGATTTCGAGATTGCGGCAGTGGTACACCAACACCTGAGAGCGAAAGGCGTGGGACTTTATTTGCAGGAGGCGGTGACGGCTTTCCGGCAGACGGAGGACGGTATCGAGGTGGAACTGCGAAGCGGGTTGGTGATGCAGACAGATATGGTGTTGCTCTCTATCGGTGTGCGCCCGGATGCCCGTTTGGCAAAAGCGGCAGGGTTGGAGATCGGGGAAACGGGTGGTATCCGGGTGAACGAGTATTTGCAGACTTCCGATGCGGATATATATGCTGTGGGGGATGCTATCGAGTTCCTGAATCCCGTGAGCGGTCGCCCGGCGTTGGCATTTCTGGCTGGTCCCGCTAATAAGCAGGGGCGGATATGTGCCGATAATATCGTTTACGGTAATCAACGAAAATATAAAGGTTCGATCAATACGGCTATTGCCAAGGTGTTTGATTTGACGGTCGGCTCCGCGGGATTGTCGGCGAAGATGCTCGACCGATTGCGGATGCCTTACCGGGAAGCCATTATTCATGGGGCTTCACATGCGGGGTATTATCCGGGAGCGATTATGATGGATATTAAGATCAACTTTTCCCCGGGGGATGGAAAATTGCTGGGAGCGCAGGCGGTAGCCTCGGATGGGGCGGACAAACGCTTGGAGATGATGTCCGCGGTGATCCGGGAAGGTGGTTCGGTGTATGACTTGATGGAATTGGAACAGGCATATGCGCCTCCTTATTCTTCGGCGAAAGACCCGGTGAATATGGCGGGTTTCGTGGCTGATAATATGTTGAGCGGCAAGGTGAAGATGATCGGCTGGCGGGAATTGCAGGCAATGGATAGCGGGAAAGTCATGCTGGTAGATGTCCGGATGCCGGCAGAATTTGCAGAAGGAACGATACCGGGAGCGGTGAATATTCCGTTGGATGGTTCCCGAGGTGAATACAAGAATCTACCGAAGGATAAGACTATCGTGGTCTTTTGCGCCATTGGTTTGCGGGGATACATTGTTGCACGGGTATTGATGCAACTCGGTTACGAAGTGATGAACCTGAACGGGGGATACCGGACGTATGCCACGGTCACTGCGAGTGCTCCCGTGAATCCTCACGAGGTGCCTTGTTCGGGTCCGGTAGGTAAAAAGTAAAACAGATTGTGAAACAATTAGATGCCTTCATTCGCTATAAAAGAAAACTAAACTAACGAATGAAGGCATGAAGCGATTTGCAATTTTGATTTTGACCGTCATCATGGGAATAGCGTATAGCTGTTGTAGCGATGATGATGATAAGGAAACAGTTATTCCGGCAGGGAATAAAAGTATTGATCTGACCCTTACCAGTCGGTAGGGACGGTAATTAACGATGAGCTTACCGATTACGTGCAATCTTTGAATTTATTGACTTTACCGGGTGTTGGGAATGAAACGGGAATTACCACACTCTTCCGGATTTTCTCCATCCTTTTTTGTAGTAGTTCTCGCTCAAGTGACTGACGATAACGCCTTTGGATGTGCTGGCATGGACGAAGTACCCGTTCTTGAGGAATATGCCCACGTGGGTTAATCCTCTTCTTTTTTTCTTGGAGAAATTGAAAAACACGAGGTCTCCGGATTTTACCCGGCGTTTCCCGATACGTTGGCAGTCTTTACTGTATATGTTCGCTACTGTCCGTTGCAATGATTTGTGATACACGTTCTTGTACACGGAACCCACGAACCCCGAGCAGTCGGCACCCGTGCGGTTGGTTCCCCCGTAACGATAGGGCGCCCCGAGCCAGAGGCTAACTTCTTCGAATAAGGGGAGATTGTCCCGTTTGTTCACTGTGAAGCCTAATTTGCGGGATAATTGTTCGGTTTTACTTTTCTGGACGGCAAGCCGTTGTGTCGAACTACAAGAAGATAATACCAATGCCAGTAAAAGAATGCTCCAGTATAGTATGTTTCTCATGTGATTTATGTGCTTATTTGGCAAAGATAATTAATTTGTTTGAGGTTTTTCTTATTTTTGCACGGATGAATTATTTGGCACATATATTTCTTTCAGGAGATAACCGGAAGGTACAAATAGGAAACTTCGTGGGGGATGCAGTGAAAGGGCGAGCCTACGAGAAGTATCCGATTGATTTCCGGAGAGGGATATTATTGCACCGGGCGATCGACGATTACACGGATCACCATCCGTTGGTGCGTGAGGCGATCGAGTTGTTGCGAGGGGAGTTCGGGCGATATGCGGGAGTGATGACGGATATTTACTTCGACTACTTTTTGGCGATGGGGTTCAAGCGCTACACGGGAAAGTCCTTATGGCGGTTTACCTTGGGATTCTACGTGGCTTTAGTGAGAAACTACCGTTATTTGCCGGAGCGTTTTAAGGGGTTCCTGTGGCATTTTATTCTCACGAACCGTTTGGTGAAGTATGCTTCATTGTCGGGCATCCGGCGTTCGTTGGAAATTATGGTGGAGTATAAACATTTGGGCGTGGAGCCGGATAGGGCGATCGAGTTTCTGGTAGCGAACCGGATGCAGTTGCAGGGTATATTCGAGCGGTTCTTGCCGGATGTGTGGGAGATGTGTCATGCGAAGTTGAATGAAGACTTGATTATTAACTAAATATAAAAAGAGGAGTATGGAAGAATTATTTACTAGTCCGTCCAATGTTTCTATGGACGTATTTTTGAGCAAGATGGTTGATTTGGGGATTGCCGTCGGCTCTAAAATCTTGTTTGCATTACTTGTTTTGATCGTGGGACGTTGGATTGTTCGACGCTTGAACAAGTTGTTGAACCGGATTTTGATAAAACGGGAGGTCGAGGCTTCTTTGACTACTTTTGTGAGGAGTTTGGTGAGCATCACGTTGAACCTGTTGTTGATTATCGTGATTATCGGGATACTGGGGATTGAAACCAGTTCGTTTATCGCTCTCTTTGCATCTGCCGGTGTTGCCGTCGGTATGGCATTGAGCGGTACGCTTCAGAATTTTGCCGGGGGAGTGATGATTTTGTTGTTCAAGCCTTTCCGGGTAGGTGATTTTATTGAGGCGCAGGGACAAAGCGGTACGGTAAGAGAGATTCAGATATTCAATACGATCCTTACAACGGCTGATAATAAGGTGATTATCATCCCTAATGGAGGTTTGTCCACGGGGTTGATGAAGAACTATTCCAAGGAAGCTACCCGCCGGGTGGATTGGGAATTCGGCATCGCTTACGGGGATGATTACACGAAGGCAAAAGAGGTGCTTAGCCGTTTGCTGGATGCGGAAACCCGTGTGCTGAAAGATCCGGCTTATTTTATTGCTTTGACATCTTTGGGTGAGAGTTCCGTCAATATCGTAGTTCGTGCTTGGGTGAACGCTCCCGATTATTGGGGTGTTTATTTTGACATGAACGAGAAGGTGTACAAGACTTTCGCAGAGGAAAAGCTGAATATTCCTTTCCCGCAGCTGGACGTACACTTGCACCAATAAGAATTGAAAATGGAGAATTGAAAATGAACTTTTCATTCCCGAACTACCCCTTCCGGCTCCCCCCTTACACAGGGGGAGTTAGAGGGGGTAGTTCTTTAAGGAAATCCATTTTCAATTTCTTTGATCTGGAACAGATATTGATTACCTTGCGACTCGAAAAGAATTTAGTAAACCTTATAAATTTTATAAACTTTACGAACTCATTGTCATGCAATTAGTCTGGTTAGATTTGAATTCATCGTACGCTCATTCCTCTTTGGCTCTCCCGGCTATCCATGCCCAAGCGGAAGAAGATGAGGGGCGTGTAACATGGGGAAAGGTGTCGGTGACGATTAATTCGAACGTGGGAAGTGTGGTGGCGGAGATCGTGGAGAGAAAGCCGGATGTGTTGGCTGCCACGGCGTGGTTGTTCACTCACGAGGTGTTGTTGAAGATTACTTCCCGTGTAAAAGCGTTATTGCCGGAATGCACGATTATATTCGGGGGACCGGAAATGCTGGGCGATAATGAGGCGTATTTGCGGCGCCATCGTTTTGTGAGTTGCGTTTTCCGTGGAGAAGGGGAGATTGGTTTTCACGAGTGGTTGCGGGTATATGATAGCCCGGAGGCTTGGCATTCTATCACCGGGCTTTGTTGGTTGGACGAACGGGAGGAATATCATGACGGGGGGCTGGCAAGGGTTATGGAGTTCGACCGTTTGCGGATACCGGAAGCGAGTTGTTTTTTCGATTGGTCGAAGCCTTTCGTGCAGTTGGAAACCACACGAGGATGTTTCAATACTTGTGCGTTTTGCGTGAGCGGTGCGGAGAAACCCGTGCGGGTACTTTCCGTGGAGCGGATTCGGGAACGGTTAATTACGATTCGGGAACATGGTATTCGGGATATTCGTTTGCTAGACCGTACTTTTAACGGGAGTTCGGAGCGAGCTATCCGTTTGCTGCAATTGTTCCGGGAGTTTGCTCATGATATGCGTTTCCATTTGGAGATACACCCCGCTTTGCTTTCCGGGGAAGTGAAAGCGTTGTTGCGGGAATTACCTGCCGGATTGTTGCATCTGGAAGCGGGGATTCAGAGTTTGCGGGAGGATGTGTTACAGGCTTGTCGGCGGATAGGCAGCTTGCAGGCGGCATTGGACGGATTGCGTTATTTGGCGGGATTGCCGAACTTGATCGTGCACGCTGATCTGATAGCGGGATTGCCCCTCTACACGTTGGAGCAGATGATCGCCGATGTGCGGGTGCTGGCTTCTTTCGGCACGGGGGAAATTCAGTTGGAATTGTTGAAACTATTGCCCGGAACGGTGATGCGGGAACGGGCAGGACAGTTGGGGATCGTGTATTCTCCGGACGTGCCTTACGAGGTATTGTGTACCCGGGAGATGAGTGTGGAGGATTTGCGGCAGGCTCGCTTGTTGTCCCGCTTGATTGACGGCTTTTATAACGCCAGCGCATGGCAGCAAGTCGTGCGGTGTCTGATCGTGCATGACGAGCGTTTCTTGCCGGATTTCTTGGCATGGTTGGAGGAATTGGAGGTGTTGGAACAGCCTCTGAGTCTGGAAAAGCGGGGGACTTTGCTATATGAGTTTTGCGAGAGCCGCTATTCGGCATATCTGACGGATATTTCCGTGGCGTGGATCGTGGCGGGCATTCCTTTTGCCAAAGAACCCAGTCGGCGGCTGAAACCCTGGAACGACGGCGTTCCGACGGGAATCACCGTGTTGGCGGGTGAGTACACGGATATTATGCGGATGTATTATCTACCGGATGGCGTGAAGGAATACTGGTTCGGTTTTGACCGGGGACGGTCTGCTTCGAAACCTTTGTTCGTTTGTTGCAAAGAAGTTTAGTTATTGAATAATCCAATTATTTATGATTTCCTTGCCATGAGTCGTGATGATCGACTCGGGGTGGTATTGTACCCCGTGGAGGGGGAGGCTTTCGTGATAGAAGGACATGATATTGCCGTCTTCGTCGAGTGCGCTTACTTTCAGGAAGGGAGGTAAGGTATGCGGGGCGATAACCCACGAGTGGTAACGTCCTACCTTTACGGGGGAGGTAATACCTTGATAGAGAATATCCGAGGGGTCGACAATCGTTAGAGAGCTCGGGTGCCCGTGTTTCGGGTAGTTCAATTGTTGCAGGCGTGCACCGATACATTCGGCTATTGCTTGATGCCCGAGGCATACGCCGAGAATAGAGTGTGTGGTCTTGCATCGGTCGATGAGGGCGAGCAGGGCGCCGGCTTCCGACGGGATGCCCGGACCGGGGGAGAGCAGCAACTTTTCGTATTGTCCTAGAACAGAAAAGTCTATGCGGTCATTATAAACAATATCGAATTGACAATGCTCGTTTTCACGCAGAATCTGAACCAGATTGTAGACAAACGAATCGTGATTGTCGATGACTAAAATACGTTTCATTAGGATAATCTTATAAACTTTATGAACTCTTTCCGGGTGCGAAAGTAGGAATTCGGGGTGAAATAAACTACCTTTGGCAGGACAGTTTTTCGGGAGAAGTGCGTAATTCCCGGGGGTACACATGTTTGTAACTTGTAAGCTGTCATTTGTAACTGTGTAATTATGGTAAAAAGAAAAAATTGGTTCTCCTTGTTCTTCACGAACTATTTGGGAGTATTGAATGATAATTTTCTGAAGACCTTAGCGTGTTTTATTTGCATCGCTTGGGTTGGCAAGGAGAATGAGTCTATGGTCGTTACGCTGGCATCGGCAGCATTGGTGATTCCTTATTTGTTATTTTCCCCGTTGGCGGGGCGTTTGGCGAAGGTCTACCCGAAGCGGAAGATCGTGGTCTGGGCGAAGTTCGCCGAGATGTTGATTATGCTCGTGGCGGCGGCTGGTTTCCTGACTCATTCGACGTCGCTCGTGTTGGGCTCAATTCTGCTCATGGGATTGCAGAGCGCATTGTTTTCGCCCTCCAAGTACGGTTTGATACGGGATATCGGGGGAGAGGAAGGTATATCTTTCGGTTCGGGAGCGATGGAAATGTTTGCTTTCGTGGGTATCCTCACGGGTACTTTGATGGCGGCTTTCTTGTCGGAGAGCGTGGATATTCCGGTTCTGTGCGTGATTCTTTTCGGGGTTGCCCTTTTCGGGTGGCTGGCGAGTCTGACGATTCGGGCGAACGAGAGCGAGCCGATGAAAGAGAGTCACGAAACTTTGAATCCCGTGAAGTTCGTGAAGGATATGTTCCTGCGGGCGAAGGCTTTCAAGGGACTGAACCTTATCGTGGTGGGGCTTGCCACGTTTTGGTTTATCGGTGCCATGATACAGATGGTGCTTATCGTGTATTGTCGTTCCGACTTGGGAATGAGCGATTCGGAAACGGGTATCGTGATGTCATTGGCGGCTATCGGCATCGGTTCGGGTTGTTATCTTGCGGGAGTGTTGTCCCGGCATGACGTGGAGTTGGGGTTGGTGCCGTGTGGAGGTATCACCACGGGATTGGTGCTCTTGACAATTTTTATTTTTGATGCCGGCGGGGTATTCTTTGCCATACTGGTATTCCTTGCAGCCTTTTTCAGTGGTATGTTCAAGGTGCCGTTGGATGCGTGGATTCAAGCAAACGTGAAGGGACGGGAGTTGGGAGATATGTTGGCTTACTCGAACTTGATCACGTTCCTGTTTATGCTTTTTGCCTCGGGATGTTTCGGGGTGATCGGGATGTTTTTTGATTCCAGAATTGTATTTATATTTCTTGCGGTGCTCACGTTCGCGATTACTGCTATCCTGTTTACCCGGGTGGCAGAGGTGCGGGAGCGGTTCCGCAATTTAAGGATAGTAAGATTTTTCTATGGTAGCAAGGTATAAAAGAGTATTAGCGGCTTTTTACCGGGGAGTGTTGAGTGTTCGTTATCGGGTTCATCTGAAAGGCGAGGAATTGCTGAAAGAACCGCGGACTACGCTGTTTTTGCCGAACCATCAGGCTTCGGTAGACCCGCAGATCGTGTGTTCCCAATTGTTGCGATACACGGATGTATCCCCGCTGGTGACGGAAGGGTATTTTAAGATTCCTATCGTGGCACAGATACTCCATTTGATGGGTGCCGTGCGGGTTCCTGATCTTGAAAAGAGCCGCCGGGGCGTGGAAGTTGTCGCGGGATTGAGTAAGGTCGTGGTGGATGCCTTAGCGTCGGGGAGGAATGTGTTGATTTACCCGGCAGGACAATTGACTAACGGGGGACTCGAACGTGTCGGCAATAAACAGGGTACTTGGCAAGTGTGCCGCCAGTTGCCGGACGGGGTACGTGTCGTGGGGGTGCGGATTCAAGGTTTGTGGGGTAGTATGTGGTCTAGGGCGAAGACGGGGAAATCACCTGATTTCCTGTGGACTTACCTGAAGGGTATCTTTTACGTGTTAGCGAATTTGATTTTTTTTGTGCCTCGCCGGGACGTAACTATTACTTTTGAAGATATCACGGAAGAGGCTATACGTTACACGGCAGAGGGACGGCAACCTTTTAACCGTTTCTTGGAGAGTTTTTACAATGTCGAGGGTGAAGAAAAAAAGTGTTGCCTTAAGCACTTCTTTTACAATTGAAAGTGGCTCCTCCTGTGTAAGGAGGAGTTAGAGGGGATCGTAGAAGCGTTGACAAGTGGGGAGAAATCATAAATCATAAATTAGGAATGACGGCGAACGAGGTAAGAGAACGAATGAACCAATGGGGAGGTCGACGGGAACCTTTCTTGTTTGGAGTGGATTTTGAGTTGACTGGGGGCTTTTTTATACCTTCTCCTTTGCAACAGCAGGACGTCCTTTTTGAGGTAGGGGGTGTGACGAATGCGCCCCGAATAGATTTTCCGGCAGGAAAGGTGTTTATACCGCATCCCGTTTCCGGTAAAGAGTATGAGGGTAAATTCAATACAGTAAGGCGGGGACTGATGAGGGGCGATTCGTTCTTGCTAAACCTGACTGTGGCTACCGCCCTTGAAACGGATTGGACGCTGGAGGGGATATTCCACCGGGCACGTTCGCTTTATCGTTTACTGTTGCCGGGGAAATTTGTCTGTTTCTCTCCCGAGATATTCGTGCGGATAGACAAAGGGGTGATTTCATCGTACCCGATGAAAGGCACTATCGATGCCCGGGTGCCGGATGCCGAACGGGTGATCTTGGAGGATTACAAGGAACGTGCCGAGCATTACACGATAGTCGATCTGATCCGGAACGATTTGAACCGGGTAGCCGAGAACGTGCGGGTTCCCCGTTTCCGTTATATCGATCGCTTGCATACAAGCAATGGCGAGGTGTTGCAAGTGAGTTCCGAGGTGGCGGGGGACTTGAAGGGGGATTATTTTTCCCGGTTGGGGGATATTGTCTTCGAGTTATTGCCTGCCGGTTCTATTTCCGGTGCGCCGAAACCCTCTACACTGGATATTATAGCCCGTGCGGAAGGGGAAACGAGAGGTTATTACACAGGGGTATTCGGTTATTTTGATGGCGAGAAATTCGATTCGGCAGTGATGATCCGATTTGTCGAACGGCGTGACGGTCAGTTCTATTTTCGTAGTGGCGGGGGGATCACGATTAATAGCGATTGCCGGGCAGAGTACGAGGAAGTATTGAAAAAGGTGTATTTACCGTTTACAGGATGTTAGAATTGAAATACGAGATAAAATGGAGCGTCGTTTTGTAGAAACAATCAAGGTATATGACGGTCAGTTTTGCCATCCGGCTTATCACGAACGGAGGGCACGGGCAACGGCGCTTGCCGTTTTCGGTTGTTCTTTGGATTGGGATTTGTCCGGGTGGGCAATACCGGACGAGTTACTCCGAGGATTGGTCAAATGCCGGGTGGTGTACGATACGATGGTGAGGGAAGTGACTTTCACCCCGTATGTATTCCGACAGATCGCTTCCCTGCGGTTAGTCGAGGGGGAGGGGATAGATTATGCTTTTAAATCCACTGATCGTTCTGGGCTCGAACGTTTGCTTGCGCTGCGGGAGGGATGTGACGACGTGCTTATCGTGCGGCGGGGGATGATTACCGATACTTCCTTCTCGAATGTCGTGCTGGAAGATGCCACGGGTTTGTACACGCCCGACACCTTCTTGCTTGACGGAACTTGTCGCCGCCGCCTGATTGACGAGGGGGACGTGCAGGTGCGCTCTATTCCGGTTACAGAACTTTCCCGCTACGATCGGTTGTATTTGGTCAACGCGATGATCGGACTAGAGGATAACGTGTCGCTCCCGACGGATGCCGTGAGATATTGATCATTTATTCCGGATTTTCCTGGTAATATACTCGTTTACTGTTTTTGAACGTCAATTCCATCTTGTCGTAATTGACGAATACTTCACTGCGGAAATTCGTGAGCGGGTTGCTGGCGAATTGAATATAATCTTCTTTTAGCAGATACCAAGTCCCGTTGGCTTCTCTCGACGTGTTAGCTGCGATGTCAAGAATACTGAACTTGTAGGTATAATCGGGGTAAAGCGTGAACGTGAACCGTTCGGACGGTTTGATATTATTGGGTATGTAAGTGAAGTAACTTCCCGTCAGCAGGCGTGAGGGCAGACACGTGGCTTCCGGGTTGAGGCTGACCATGCGGGTGATTACCAGCTTGGGCGACGGGGTTTGTTCCGCCTCGTCACCGGGCACGAGGTAACCGTAGAACCGGGCGTAAACGGGAGTCCCCTCCGGCAAGTGTAACGCCGTGTATTCTTTCTCTACCTTGTAGGAGGTTTCCCCGAAGGCGATGACGAGCGATTCGCCCGTGGCACAATCTTTTAGTGTGGCTTTTTTGCCCTCGAGCACGTATTCTCCCGCGAAGTAATAGTCGGAGGTGGGGATAGGCATAGCACTCAACACGGTGTCCGCGAACGTCGAGGGTTGGCGTGATTCTTTGGTTTTCGTGTTATTTTTGCATCCGCAGAGGATGAAGATAATAGATACTAATAATAGAGTGTGTACTTTCATGGCATTTCCTTGTTTAAAGAATGAAACGGAAAAAAAGCCTGAAAGGTTTGTTGCGCTTAAACTAATTTCATTTTTTCCAGTAGTATCGAGGCATTCATGTTTTGGCTGATGCCGGGTTTAAGTTTATAGTCATACACGATGTCGTCGTCCGTGTGGGTGATCTCGAAACAACGGTTAAAATAATGATCCGGTTGTACGTCGGCAAGGGCTCCGAGTTCGAGGTCATGGGTGGCAACGAGCCCGGCGATGGGAAGCGTGAGCAATTTTTGAAGGAAGCGGCGGGAACCGTTGAGCTTGTCGCGGGAGTTTGTTCCTTTCAATATCTCGTCGAGGATGATAAATGTCTTTTCTTCCCCTTCAGCCATCGTGACAAGTTGTTGCAGGCGGAGCAATTCGGCGTGGAAATAGGACGTCCCCTTGGCGAGGTTATCCACCGTCCGCATACTCGTGAATATGCCCATGGGTTGGAACTCGAACGTGGCGGCACGCACCACTGCACCGCAACAGGCGAGAACGAGGTTTACCCCGACGGCACGCAGGAAGGTACTCTTGCCCGCCATATTCGCTCCCGTGATGATGTAAAATTCGTGAAGGTGATCGATGCCAAAGTCGTTTGTCACGCAGCCGTCGGCGGGGAGTAGGGGATGCCCGATACCGGTGCCTTGCAGAATCACTTCGGTGTTCAGCTTGGGCGTGACAAAATCGGGGTGGTTGTACTTGTAGTTGGCAAGGCTGACGAGGGCGTCGAGCTCTCCCGTGGCATTTACCCACGCGGGGATAGCCTCGGCATATTCCTGTTTCCATGCCACGAGGCGTTTCAGCAGGTGTAACTCCCGCAGGAATAGCCCGTTTAGCAGTATTGCCACCAGTACATTCGTGCGTTGGTCAAAGCCTTCCTGTATCTTGCGCAGGGAGCGTAGGGCTGTGTCTGCGTTTGACGAGGACGAGAATAATTGCTGCCGGATGGCTTGGAGTTGCTCCGATTGGCTTGGGAATGAGGCGAAATGGTGGATTAACTCGTGCAAGTTACTGAATGAACGGGTAAATTCGTCTAATCGCAAATGTGCCCGGAATGTCCGTTTTGCCGGAATGTAGCAAAACAGAAGCGAGAGACAGGAGAGAGTGAGCGGGATGTTCGAGGGAATGACGGAGAAAATATTCAATAACCACGTGGAAATGGTGATTACCGGAAAGATATAAAGGAAAGGCGTCATCCAGCGAGGCAATGATTCTTGCTCCCGTTGCCACATTTCGATTTGCTCCATGGCAAGACTGGACACGGCTTGACTGTTCCCCGTGGCTCGGAACGCGTGGCACCAGTCCGGGGAGTTGCTTAGTTCGGTCACGGCTTGTTGGCGGGAGGTGATTTCTTCACCGGACTTTAGCGGGTGGAGCAACCAACGGTGTATTTTTTCCCTCCCGTGTGGGGTGATGGTCCGGTTCACTGCTTGAAAGAGCGAGTTGTCGCCGAATAGGTCGAGGTCATGGGCGTAGGGATGTGCTTGGTCTTTATACTCGTTGCCCGGGAAAAGGTGTTGCAATTCTCCCGACAAGTATTCTAGTTCCACCTCCGAACACTTCTTCAATTCGTTCAGAAAGGTTATTTTCTTTAGTAATTTTGTTTCAAATATATTTATTGAGATAAAGATCGCAATGGCGGCGAAAAAAGCACATAGGTAAGCGACTGTACCCGTGGTTGAAAATAGATAGATAAAGAAAGCGGCGGCGAGGAATAGAAGTATTTTTACTAGCGTGATAGCATTGCGTTTCTGTTTGTGATTCTTCAGCAGTGCGGTTACTTCTTCCAGCTTGCCGTAATAATATTGTTCGGGTTGTTGCATGACACTTGTGTTCTGTTTCCCGCGAATATACCTTTAAACGTGGAATTATTAAAATGATGGGAAAATATTTCAATAGAAATCAAGTGATTTCCTGATCTAAATGAGAACCCGGGGTGGTTAGGGTGATGATACATGGTATAGCCGTTGATCATCCAAGTTAATTTCGGTACAACTTCGGAACAACTTCGGTGCAAAGACCTTCGTGAGCGTCTTTGAAACGTCTTTGAATCGAAGGTGAAACGTCTTTGATCCCTATCTTCATCGAAACTACACCGGGATTACTACGTGACTTCCCGCTGTTCAAGAAGATTGAGGTTTAGAATTCAATTCTTTTTCCTTGGAATTAGTTCCGTTTGTGAATGTCGTGGATTCTGACCCTATACTTGTCTTATGGCTTGGGTGATATAAACTTTTATCCTTTTTGTTTCTGTTCCTTCCCTTGCCGAAACGTATACTGTCCCGTTCCTCACGACTCCTATACCTCTTGCGATCTTCAAGGTAATCAATCCGTCGTCCACGTATATGTAATCCGGATCGTTACGAACGATACCATCTCCGGGAGCCAGTTGTAACCAGGTATGATTGCTATAATCCTCCACGCGGGCGGAAATATAATACCCGTTCTCCATAAACGTGGTGATCGTTGCAGTTCCGGAAGCAACCCGGTCTTTTCGGGTAACAGTTACAATCTTTCTCAGATTTCCAAGGTATATTTCAATCTGCCCTGTCGTGAATCCCGCCGCTACTTTTATTTTCACATCATAAGGAGTTGTGGTTCCAACCGGAATCTTACCGTCCGCCGGGGAAACGATTTCCAAACCACTTGTCAGTGAAGTAATCGTCCGTCTCACGGGGAACGTGCGTCCGCAATCCGTTATAAGAGTAAATGCCGTGTACTCATCTGCCGTGCCCCCGGTGGTATATAGTTCAAAATGAGAGTTTGTTACCCCCAAATAGTAATCATTATTGCTCATAATCTCGTAACCCGAATCATTTTGAACCAAAGTGGTAAATTTCAAGTTGGAATTGGATGCCAGCGATACTTTTGCATCTTCTATCGACGTGAAACCTTGTCCCCCGACGGAGGTAATCGTGAACTCGTATTCTGTGTTCCGCAATATATTCAACACGTTTTGATTGTTGTTGATAAATGCCATTTTATAGAAATAACTCGCTCCCTTGTAAATACCCCGGATGATTAGATAAGAATCATTCGTTTGCGTATTCGATTCGTAAAGATAAAGCGGGGATGATTCCGTACTTTGCTCCGTGGCTGTGATGATTTCTGCGTTCACGATATCCGTACTATACGAGGCATGGCCTCTGTACTCCACTAAATTATTTATCAGTAACGTTCCGGTTAGGTTATGAAATTGTCCCTGTTTGGGAATATTTGTCACCGTTGTAATTCCTTGCAGTATAAAGTCGGGAGCCGTATTTTTCACGATTACTTTTCCGACCACGCGTTTCAGGTTTATCTGTGGAATTGTTATACTGGCATCAATCTTGGAAACACTGACCAGATCACTCATCGGCAATTTCTGTCCGACATACGGTACGGTGTACTGCGGGTTCGTTAAGGGTTCCGAGAGTAAGTTCTTGCAAGCGTAATCCAGATTACGACTACCCAAGGTATTCGCGAAATTGTCAGAAGTATAGGAATACCCGGTGCCTCCCACGTAAAACTGACTCGGCGGATTTGCCAATATCAATAACTGGCATGCACTTGTTTGTACATCCAGGTAAACATAGGTCTTGTTATTCAGAATTTCGGCTTGAACTGCTTCGACAAAACTAGCCGTTCCTCCCGTTCCCGAGAAAACGAGTACCCAGGGTTGTCTGTCCAGGGCGTCTTCGTCCGCCCCGACACGAGAAACAGGAAGCCCGTAACTCCCGGCTCTCGTGAAAAGTTCAAACCGTACTTTCGTATCCTCTGTATAGGTAGTTTCATTTACCTTCTCGCTACAAGCCGAGAGCAAAGCCAGTAAGGCAAACAGATATGTAATATGTCTTTTTATGTATCTCATTTCAATGTTTAATTATCTCGAAAACAACGGATTAAATTACCTGTTGAAGCCGAAGTGGACACGCTACCCACGAAACTTCCGCGACTTTCCTGTGCCCATGCGTTACGGAAGGAATTCGGGAATAGTGGTGATGCTGAAGAAGTCCAGTAATAACCAGTTTCTCCCGCGTACATCAATCCTCCTCCAGCGGATTCCTTGCGCCCGCCTGCTGGAAAGAACACGGAGGCTCCTGTCGTTGGGTTATAGAATATGCACCCCCGGTAAGCCACCTGCGACGTATTGATACTCACCCCGTAACGATCGGTGCCGTCCGCGATCCGCTGTTTCTTGATCGGGCGACGATCGAAATAGCCGTCCGCGTAGAAGCCATCTTTGGCTTTTATATTTTTTTCCTGTGATTCATCCTCGTTAAATGCCGGCGACGTGGGGTAACGATAAATCTTCCACCCTTCTCGTTCTCCGTATTGAATATCAAGCGTTGCCTCGAACCCGAACAATAATTCCCCCGCGACGGGATTGAGTGCCAACGACTGTCGCCATTCCGAATTCGAGATCTGCGCCGTGTATGTCAGGTCGTTGCTGCCGTTTGCGGCTGTGCCGGAATGATCGGTACGTTCTATTACCGGTGTCGGCCAGAAACGCTTGAAGTTCGGGTAAGGTCCGTTATATGAAATTTGATTCGTGTACCCGTCATTCGGGCGATGATACCCCGGGGGACAAACTTCGGATATTGCCTTATGATTCCATATATACCCGGTTCCCGTGCCATCGTCCCATATCGGTTGAGCCTCCATAGCGTCATCCCAGTCATCCGTGGAAGAATAACCGTTAACGGGTTTAGTGGGATGATATGCCCTGCGCGGGTGCCCTGTCGATGTCCACTGGAAGAATGCCCCGACTTGGGTCGGGTATTCCACGAATACGGCACTCTTTGTCTGTGCCAGGTCATAATAATTATTCTCGCCCTTGTTCTTGTAGGCAGGAGCGGTCAGATTGAAAGGAGATATTTTACCCGCTTTCGTCCGGGTGTTGCCCGCCAGGGGACCAAGCGCAATAATATCCCCGTTGGTCATTAGATAATCGGCAGCTTCGCCCTGTCGTATATAAATACGCGTGGTCGGTTCCCAATAGGCAGCCCACCTGTGGGATAAATGCAGTATCGCGTATCTTGGCTTTCTTAGCCCGTTGTCAACCACGGGATTGGGATTAGCGTTTTTCCATGCGACCCGGAAATAAATCCGACCTCTTCCCGTGATGTAACTTCCGTTTTCATGTGGTTTGAATTGGTTAGGGCGAACCGGATAATTCTCGGCATCACCGGGCGTATCTGTTCCGACGGACGGATCGAAACTGGGGGTTGTACTCAAAACAATATCTCCGTCTCCTTGCTCTATCCACACCTGCCACTCGCCAAGGTCTGTCGTGTTTTCAACCCTCGGTTTTTGTCCCGTGATAATACGTTCCCCTTTTTCTGTATCCTTGAAAAAAGCTCCGACGTAATACCCTGCCCAATGGATACCATCAAAACGATACCCTTCCTGCCGGGTATTCACTTTAATTTCCCGCTGTAATTTTCCTCCTTCATCAGCTTCACCGGACAAGATAATCCGGAATGTTTTATTATGTATTTCGTTATATTCATCCAGCAGGATATCCATGTACCCCGATCCCGTTTTTAATTCGGTATCATATATATAGCTAAAGCGGGAGGTTTCATATTTCACGAATTTTCCGTCGTACACCGGATTACCATATTGTGCAAACCAGGGATTGTTCATCACGGGCATGAATACCAAGTCATTGAATACCTTTTCGGTAAGCATGATGGTATTGCCGCTCACCCCTACATACAAGTCCGGCAAAACATGAACCTTCGGCATATTGGACGAAAAAGTTATTCTCGCACCATTGAAATCGGTAATGCTTACGTTGACCTCGGAAACGTTCAAGTAGTAATTTTCCATCTGCCAATTATGATCCTCTTCCCCCCAGGGTGTTAATGTTACATTAAGTTCCAGGGGAATCTTGATGATCCCTTTTAGAAGAAGGGCAGAATTGAAAGGTAACGTGTAGTTATCTTTTGTCGCACCATTTACGCCGTTTGTTGCGATCTTCAACTTGCAGGAAGGGCTATACCGGTCTTTCATATCCACGGTTAAGTCAAAGGCTTTATCTACATTGTCTACCGGCGTGAAATTGTTGAAAGGCAGAATAAAACGGGTGATATGTCGTACCCATACAATTCCCCGGGCCTGTTGTTCAACACTCGGTGTCGCACTTGAAAAATGATCGGCATCATCTGCTAAAGTATATTTACGAGTTTTAGTTCTACCGAAAGCCCCATTGTCGTCAGACATTAATTTGATATCGTCAGGAACGTTGCTGATAGTAATTCCGGTGAAGTAATTCGTCAAGTCTTCCTCCGCTTCCAACATGATATCCACCCGTGATGCGAGCCTGTCGAGTTTTAATCGAAGTGGATTTTGTACCAATCCTCCGTTTACCTTTGCTCCCCCTTTGCCGGGAAGAACTTCAACATTCTTTATCTCTTGGAACATGGGGATCGGTGTGTCCGCACGGAAAGCCGACTCGGGATACGTGACTCCTTCAAGGTCTGAATATTGACCTATGGTGTTCAGCACGTTTTGGATATTCAACGATGTCGGCTCGTTAGCCAAGAACACGAAATCATAAATACCTTCATTTATAGGATGTTCTATGATTTCGTTCAACATTGCGTTGTATAATACGTTGCTCACGCATTTCCCGTTTGCGCGAAATGCAAATATTCTAAGTGTTTTGATCTCGTTATCCAGCAGATCGGTCGATCCTAACGAGTTAGCTCTCTGCACAAGTATATATGCCGCCTCCTCGTCGGTTTCTTCCGACGTCAAGCGTTCCTCTATACAAGAAACAAGCAAGCATAACATACCAGTGAAAAGAATATATATGTATTTAATCATTTCCCCAAATAAGCGTTTCTACATCTCAAATAAATCACTTTATAGCCTGATTTTTAATAATGTAAAAATATAATTTGTCCTACAAGTATTGGTGCTCTTTGGGGAGTATTTATAGTTCGGTGTATTTCTAATAGAGTAAATATGAATAAATATGTGTTCGAATTTCGATGTTTTGTAGATAAATTTTTTTTAATATGCGAAATTCGAAACAAATTTGCAACCAGACACTGGTTTTAGAAAACCCGATTATGCTTTTTATAGGGATGATTTTGACGCATAAAATAGTGTATAGCCGGGAATCTGTCGGTTTAATTTTCGGTTTAAACATCTTGTCAAAAAAGCCGGTTCTTGTTTGTAAAAACGAAGAGAGTTACTTTCGTAACTCTCTCATTTCCTGTGGTGCCACCAGGAATCGAACCGGGGACACAAGGATTTTCAGTCCTTTGCTCTACCAACTGAGCTATGGCACCATAGCTGAATTGCGAGTGCAAATATAGAGGTTTTATTTGAACTTGCAAGGCGTCGGGCACAAAAAGTGGAAAAAATATTATTTGTGTTTTTACCTTAGGCGAATACACAGGTACATCATCCACACGAAAATGACCATCGAGGCGTAGGGTACTGCCGGAATGAATAGGAACCAAAGCAGGAAGCCGATGATGAGGATATAGAGGTACACGGAGATGTATTTGTTGATGATCCACGGCAATTCCCTTTTGCCGAGGAAAAAGGCGGCAATAAGGTTAAGAGGGTTCGCCCAAAGGGCGTTGAAGTTGGGGAACATCGTGGGGTGTTTCGTGAAGAAGCAGAGGAAGACGATGAGGCAGCCGATGATACCCGTGGCAATGAAAAACGGGATGGCGACGGCTTTCAGCAATCGTCTGCTCTTGTACTTTTGCAGGAGCAGGATAAATGCTAATGTGCAAACGGCAAAGACGAAGAACGGGGAGAGATACCACGGGGTACTTAAGTCTTGTTCCGGGGCTTGGTAGATGACCTCTATCGGTTCGACCAACCGATTACCGTTATATGCGGCGGAATCCAGGCGGTACATGAGGTAGTCAGGCAGGAACATCTGTTCCCGTGTCGTGGCGGTCGAGGTTGCCGGGGAGCCGAGTATGGTGTGGATACCCCATTGCGTCCACGGGGAACGGCGCAGGTATTCGTCCAGTAGGTTCCAGAAACTTTTGGTGGAAGGTTCAGCCGTCCACGTGATATGGTTATCCGTGCTTTTCTCGATAATATCCCTTACACGGGTAGAGCAATTGTCATACAGGAAATTATAGAGATAGGAACGGTTTTGAGGCTGGTAGTTCTCTACCAGTAAATCCATCAGGTATTGTTTCTGGATAGAATCAAGGTTTAGGGTTTGTGAATAGACACTGCGTTTTTCCCTGTGGTAAGATCTCACGAAATAGTCAAAGTCCGTGCAGGATAGCTGGTAAGGGAGTAGCCCTTGCGCGAACTTGAAGTAGAAACCTTGGGTTTCAAAATCGAACGTACCGTAATTGAACACGATATCCAGACGGTTCGCCTCGTCGGTGATGCGGATTCCCGTGTGCCCGAAGAGGGAGTAAAGTTCGTTACCCGGTGCGCACGTGAGGATACTGATGGTGGCATCCTTCGACAGTTTGATTGCCGATGCGTTGAGGCTGAAAATGCACAATACGAATGCGAATAGTGTAGATATTTTCGTTTTCATGATATCTCGTGTTGAGTTATATTTTACATGGCGGGTACTTGATATCACAGAGGAACAGTGCGTTCCCGGGGACGGAGGTGCCCGCTTTACAACGGTCTTTGCTTTCGATGACCTGTTGGAATTCTTCCAGCGTGATTCGTTTCTGCCCCACGTCGAGCAAAGTTCCCACGATAGCTCGCACCATGTTGCGTAGGAAACGGTCAGCCTTGATCGTGAAGACGAGTTGCTCGTCGGTTTCTTCCCACCCGGCTTCCATGATCCGGCAGATATTGGTCTTTACGTCCGTGTGCAACTTCGAGAAGCTGGTGAAGTCCTCGTAATGCCCCAGCAGTTCGCATGCCCGGTTCATTAGTCGGATGTCGGGTAACGGGTGGGGTGTGTAGGCGAACGGGTAGGTGAATGGGTTCTTGGTCTTGTTGATGTAATACTTGTAGGTACGCGAGAGAGCCGAGAACCGGGCGTGCGCTTCCGGGAGAACGGGATAGATCTCTTTTATGGAGATATGTTTTCCGAGAAAGCGGTTTAGCTTGTCGGTCAGTGCTTGCGTGTCCGTTACGGGGGCGTTGCTGTCGAAGTGGGCGACGAAAAAGGAGGCATTCACGCCCGTGTCGGTACGTCCGGCACCGGTGACGTTGATGTCTTGCTTCAGCAGCAGCGACAAGGCTTTGTTTATATCTTCCTGTACGGAAGGGGCATTGGGCTGGATTTGCCAACCGTTGTATCCGTTCCCGTTGTAAGCTAGTTCTATAAAATACCTGTGCATATCTTTCCTTTTCAAGGTTCAAAATTAACACAAATCGGGGAGAAATTATAGATTTTACGTTATATTTGTGTGTCCATAGTTTTCACGGACGTTGATAAACGTTGAAAAGAGATGAGTAGTATAGCTGAAAATTTGAAACGGATAGCCGATAGCTTGCCGGAAAGGGTTAGGCTGGTGGCTGTATCGAAAACGAAGCCGGTAGAGGCGATCGAGGAGGCGTATAACGCTGGACAACGGGTGTTCGGGGAGAATCGGGCACAGGAAATGGCGGAGAAGTACGAGGTACTCCCGAAAGATATAGAGTGGCACTTGATCGGGCATTTGCAAACCAACAAGGTGAAGTACGTGGCAGGATTTGTGGCGATGATTCACGGTGTGGAAAGTTTGAAATTGCTGGAAACGATAAATAAAGAAGCGAAGAAGCATGACCGGGTGATTCCTTGCCTGCTACAATTCCACGTGGCACAGGAGGAAACGAAATTCGGTCTGAACATGGAGGAAGCGGCAGCATTACTGGAAAGCGAGAGCTACGCGAACATGAAGAACGTGCGGATCGAGGGGGTGATGGGAATGGCGACGAACACGGATAACCTGGCGCAGGTGCGGGAAGAGTTCCGGCATTTGCACAAGATATTCGAGGAATTGAAACAACGCTATTTCGCTGACAAGCCCGGGTTCAAGGAATTGTCAATGGGTATGTCCGGGGATTACGGGATTGCCGTGGAGGAAGGAAGCACGATGGTGAGGGTGGGGAGCTCGATATTTGGGGCGAGACAATATTTATGCAATCTAAAACCTAAAATCATAAATTAATTTATTATGGCAGAATTGAAGACAAAATACATGGGCTTGGAGTTACGGAGTCCGATCATCGCAGCTAGTTGCGGATTGACGTCCGAGGTAAACAAGATGGTAGAGATGGAGAAAGCGGGAGTGGGAGCGGTCGTGTTGAAATCTATTTTCGAGGAACAAATCAATCAGGAAACGAGCGGTGTGTTTAATGCTGGGTACGGGATGAGCGATGCTTACCCGGAGGCTGAGGACTATATCAAGGCGTATATCCGTTCTAACACGATACAGAAGTACGTGGAGCTGGTGCGCGAAGCCAAGAGCCGTTTGTCTATCCCTGTCATTGCCAGCGTAAACTGCTTTAGTGGTGGCGAATGGATCAGCTTTGCCCGCCAATTGCAGGATGCCGGGGCGGATGCCTTGGAACTGAACGTTTTCATTCTGCCCGTGAACGAGTTCACGGAGAGTGTGGAAGTGGAAAACGTGTATTTCGAGATCATGAAGTCGATCAAGGAACAGGTGAAAATTCCCGTGGCGGTGAAGATCAGCCACTATTTTACGAACCTTTCGGCATTCGTGGACAAGATGAAGGCTTACGGGGCGAATGCCACGACGATATTCAACCGTTTTTACGAGCCGGACATCAACATCAACACCTTGACGATGGGGGCTGCCTCCGTATTCAGTACAGCCTCGGAATTGCGCTCTACGTTACGGTGGACGGGCATCCTTGCCGGCAAGGACAAAAAACTGGAGATTTCTGCTTCTACCGGTGTGCATAGTGGCGAGGCGGTCGTGAAGTTGTTGTTGGCGGGGGCTACCACCGTGCAATTGTGTTCTGTGCTTTACGAGAAAGGCATTCCGGTGATTGAAGAAATGAATAGTTTTATCAAAACATGGATGGAGAACAAGGCTTTTGAGCGTATTGAAGATTTTCGGGGGATGTTGTCCTACTCGTCGATCGAGAATCCCGACTTGTACGAACGTGCACAATTTATGAAATACTTTAGTAACAAATCCTTATAATTCATGAAAAAACTATTTGTCTTGTTGTTGTGTTGCGTGTGCGTGTCATGCGCGAAATATCCGGGTGTACCGGAGAAATATCATGTGTTACTGGACAC
This sequence comes from Butyricimonas synergistica DSM 23225, assembly GCF_000379665.1. Lineage (GTDB taxonomy): Bacteria > Bacteroidota > Bacteroidia > Bacteroidales > Marinifilaceae > Butyricimonas > Butyricimonas synergistica. Next base: position 376,094 of record NZ_KB903359.1, read on the forward strand.
CGCTTTACTGAAAGTTGGTACCAATCAGGCTGAGTTGGAAAAGGCGTTGAAGGATGCCGCTCCCGAGATGAAGGAGGGGGTTGCGTTTCTGATCGCTTATATGCCGGAGCGGGATCTGATTTCCATGAAAGGCGACGATTTATTATCGAATGTCCGGTTAGCTTACGAGGCTCGTAACCGCTTTGCCTGGGCGAAGAGCGTGCCCGATTCTATTTTCTTGAACGACGTGTTGCCCTATGCGTCCATGAACGAAACCCGTGAGAACTGGCGTGCCGATTTTTACAAGCGTTTTGCTCCTTACGTGGAGAATTGCAAAACACTGGAAGAAGCCATTGCTGCCGTGAACCGGAATATCCGTGACGAGGTGAAAGTGGATTACAATACGGCACGCGAGAAACCCGACCAGAGTCCTTTCGAATCTATGCGCCAGCATATGGCTTCTTGCAGCGGTTTGTCCATCCTGCTGACGGATGCCTTCCGTGCTGTCGGTATCCCGTCGCGTATTGCCGGGACAGCCAACTGGCACGACAACCGGGGAAACCATAACTGGTGCGAGGTATGGTTGGACGGAAAATGGTACTTCACCGAGTACTACCCTAACGAGTTAGACCGTTCTTGGTTCCTTGCCGATGCTGGGAAAGCCGACCCGAATGACCGTATGCACGCTATTTGGGCTACTTCCTTCAAACCGACAGGAGAAAGTTTCCCGCTCGTGTGGGACTTTAATATCAAGTACGTGCCCGCTCTGAACGTGACGCAACGTTACCTGGATATTTACAAGCAAGTATATAACGAACAGTTGGAAGGTGGAAACCATGTGAAGATGAAAGTTTCGATGTATAAGAATAAACGCAATATGCGTAAGTCTGATGATCGGGTGGCTGCCAACGTGGATATTTTCTGTGGGAAAGACCAGATCGGTGGCGGACGTACCGCCGGACCCCATCAGGATATGAACGACGTGTTGGAATTTGTTGTGGAGAAGAACAAAGAGTACACGCTGTATTATTTCGATAAAAACGGGAAGTGGGTAGGCGAGAACGTGAAAGTGAAAGAGAAACCGGTAGAGGTAAAATTGCATCTGTAAAGAATCAGATATTCTGAATAGAAAATCCCGGAAGTTAGTGCTTCTGGGATTTATTTTGCGCACGAGGAAAGAAGCTATGGACGTGAATCGATAAAAATTTGCATTCATATTGCCCACGATGGAAGTCTGCAACTCGATCAGGTTATTTTGTGATTGTTTGTCTGTTGCCCTGTTCTTTCTGCGGGTTTCCCAACGATATAGACAGTAAATATTGTGTTATAAAACAATTCTTAAACGATTTATATCGTTTATCAATCGAATAACAATCGAATAACAATCGTTTAGTTTGTAGGGAAGAAGGTGAGGCGAACGGGGGAAAGTGGCGTAATTTTGCGACAAACATCTGACACTTTTTTTGTCTGATAGTAAACAGCTTGTCAGAACAAGTCTTGGCTATTACATGTAAAAAAGGTTGTGTCAGTGTTTTGCACGACACAACCTCTCTTCTAGTTTAGAGTTTAGTTTTTTGGAGCCGAGGATATGATTTCCAGGTTGTTGGCGTTTATCGTGATGTAAACTTCTTTGTTGCCTTGTTCCATCTCGAAAATGTAGACGTTCGTGCCGTCGGCTCTTTCCTCGTAATCGATATCGTCGATACGGTAGTTGGCGTATGCCGAGGTTTTTAGGACGTTCATCACGTTGGCGGGAACTTCATTCTGGCGTACTTCCCAGGTGGTGACTACCCACACATTCTGGTGGTTGAACACCACGTCTTTTTTGATACGACCATCAATGATCTCAATTTTCAGTAATCCTTTCTCCTGGTCGATTTCAATGACGTTAGCTTGCGGGTATTTTTGCTTGATGAATTGTTGGGCGCTCTCGGGCATTGTTTCTGGCAGATAGCCCCTGTTTTCCTTGTCCATCACGGTTTTCACGAGGGTCCCGTTTTCCAGGTAATGCAGGTCTACTTCCTGTTCACCGAGTTCTACTTCAATGATATAGACGGTTTCCATGCCGGCTCTTTCCAGCTTGTCGATGTCCTCCACTTTCCATCTGGCGTATTCCCCGGTCTCGAAACTGTTGCGAATCACGGCGGGGAGTGAGCGGAAGGACACGTCGCTCTCGGTCATCATCCAGTTGCCGTTGTTGTCAAACCATGCCTCGGCTTCCGTGAATCCCAGGCGGAATTCGGCGACTTGGTACGTGTTCTTCACTTCCCATTCCACTTGTTTCGCTTTCGGGTACTTGGCATTAAAAGCGTTCACGATGTTTTTCGCCGGGATGTAACCGTCGCTTTTGCAGCTGCTGAAGGCGAACGTGGCGCTAAGAATGATTATTGCCGTAATAAATGTTGTTTTCATAGTTTAGTGTTTGATGTGTTTTACAATATAGCTTTTCACGGAGTTATACGGTTGGGGGTGTCACGATGTTTCCTTCCGTGTCCACGATCACGAGAGTATCCTTGTCATTCTTTTCCAGCTCGAAGACGTACACGTCGCCGTTAGGTCTTTCCTCGTACTCGATGTCGTCAATCTTGTAGCTGTTGTCATAGTTATCTTTTATCGTTTTCATCACGTTTGCCGGAACTTCCGCTTCTCTCACATCCCAGGAGGTGTACAACCACTCGTTTTGTGAGTTGAAGTGTACTTCTTTCGATTTGTTGTTGTGGCGGATGTCGATTTCGGTGATGCCTTTCTCGATGTCCATGTCGAGGATCACGGCGCCGGGATAACGGGTGTCGATGATGGTTTTCAATACCTCGGGAACGCTTGCCGGGCGGTGTTCGTCATCGTTGTCTGTGTCTTCAACGGCTTTGACCAGTGTGCCGTCCGCCGCGTAGTACAAGTCGAATTCCTGCTTGCCTTGTTCTACCTCGATCACGTACACGGGCTCCATTTCCACTCGTTCCAGCATATCCACGTCGTCGATCTTCCACGCCTTGTACTCGCTTGCTTCGAATGCGGTTTGCACTTCCGCCGGGAGATCGTTGAAGCGGATGTCGCTTTCGGTCATCACCCATTCGCCTTGGGCGTTGATCCATGCTTCCCGCTCGATACCGTCGAGGTAGAAGTCCGCCACGTAATGGTCATACTTCTTTTCCCATTCCACACGTTCGGCGTTCGGGTACTTGGTGATGAATGCTTCCTGAATCTTTCCGTCCGGGGTGTAATCGTCGTCGTCATCGTTGCAGCTCGTGAAAGCCAGTCCTGATATTAAAATTGCGGTTAAAAGTAAATTTCTTGTTTTCATAGCGTTTTATTTTTAATGTTCACTCTTTATTTCAATTTCCGAGAACAAAGTAAAGGGGCAATTTTGGAAAGATTTGGGAAAAAGGAAAAAGAAATTATTAATTTTGGATTTTTCTCCTCTCGAAAGGAGTGGGTTAAATCTAAAATTATAACTTATTGATTTTTAAGCTGAACTTGTGTTTCCCGTTAGCGTGTGTGTATGTGATGCGTAGGCCGTAGAGATTGGCGATGCTTTGGACGATGGCAAGACCTAAACCCGTGGAGTCGGGTTTCTTGTTGTCGGCTTGATAGAAGCGGGTGAAAAGGCGGGTGGAGTCCAAGGGGGTGCCGTCGCCGGAGTTGGTGAAGGTGATTTCATTGGCGAGTACACGGATGGTTATTTCTCCCTCGGGCGGGGTGTGTACCATGGCATTTTTGAGCAGGTTGGTGACGAGAGTGTTCGCTAGCGATTCGTTCATACGGACTTTGCATGCCGCAGATTCTTCCAGCTGGATTTGAAGTTCTTTGTGCTCGTATATTTCCCGGAAATCATCCAAGAGTTCCCGGATGATCGGGTTGAGTTCGACTTCTTTCACTTCGTGGAATTGCCCGTTCTCGATACGGGAGAGAAGCAGGAGAGATTTGTTGAGCTTGACGATGCGCCCCATGGTGCGGTGGATGTCGGCGATCTCTTGCAATTGTTCCCCGGTGCAGTCCGGTCGTTCGGCAAGGAGTTCAAGTTTGTTGCGGCATATCGCCAGCGGGGTTTGTAGTTCGTGAGAGGCGTTCTCGATGAATTGCTTTTGCTGGGAGTACATTTCTTCGCTTCGCCGGGTCATTTGGGCAATCGTTTCGTTTAGTCGTCGGAACTCCTTGATTTTGGTAGGGTTGTCTAACGGGGGATTCTTTTCACCGAGGGTGAAAGTGTTCAGCCAGTTGAGCAGCTTGTAAAAAGGCGCAAGGCTCCGGCGGAAGACGATCTCCGTCACCACGAGGATGCAGACAAGCAGGGTGAGGTAGAGGATGATGATCCATTGTAGGATGGCTTCGATCATGTCGTCCTGCTCGAGGGTGGAGATCATGACCGTCAGTTCGTAGAATTTTTTGTCTTGTCCTCGGAAAGCGGTTTTCAGTACCCGCACGGGATCAAATTCCAGTTCGGTTTCGTAGAAACGAGTGGAATCGAAATAACGCTCCCGGTAGTGGATCGCTTCCCGTTCCGATATTTCCTTTATCATGTACTGGCTCATCAGGTCGTTGTGGTGGTCAATAGCGGATGTGTCCGTGAGTACCTGGCGGATAATGAGGTTCTTGTAGTTCTCGAGGCTGTCGTCGGTTTCGTCGAGTATTTCGTCGAGTATGTTGAAGTAGAAAAGGCAAGCCCACGCCGAGAGGATGGCGATGAGCACGACGGAGAGTTTGCTTATGGTGTAGTGGATGAGTTTCATGCTTCCGGGATAGTTACGAGTTTGTAGCCGAAGCCGTATACTGCTTTGATTTCCGGGATGGCGCCTGCCTGTTTCATTTTCTTGCGCAGGTTTTTGACTTGCGAGTAGATAAAATCGAGACTGTCTGCTTGGTCGATGTTGTCGCCCCAAACGGATTCGGCGAGGGTGGTCTTGTTTATCAAACGGTCGGGGTTGGCGACGAAATAGTACAGGAGGTCGAATTCCTTACGATTGAGTTTCAGTTCGTTGTTGTCGATGAAAACGGTGTGGTTGTCGGGATAGACGGTCAAGTTGCCGATGTCGATGCGGATGTCTCCGTCGTTTTGTTTGCGCCGGATGACGGATTTTACTCGGGCGTGAAGTTCTGCCAAGTGAAAGGGTTTTGCTAAATAGTCGTCGGCACCGAGGTCTAGCCCCGTGACCTTGTCCTCGATGGAGTCTTTGGCGGAAACGATAATCACGCTTTCCCGCTTGCGTAGTTTCTTCAGTTCCTCGAGGATGGAAAGCCCGTTGCCGCCGGGAAGCATGATGTCAAGCAGGACGCAGTCGTAGTCGTAATCATTGATTTTTTGTATCGCCGTTGGGTAGTCCGAGGCGGTTTCCACGACAAAACGCTCTTTCTCGAGTGATTGGGTCATCACTTCTCGTAGTCCTTTTTCGTCTTCAATGATTAGTATTTTCATGGCTTTTCGATTTTATAGTTGCAAAAGTAGGAAAATATTCTGGAAAGAATTTGGAATGATAGAAAGGAACTAATCTTACTATATTAAAATCAGTAAATCTAAAATGGATCAGGGGATTGCTTTGCATGGGTTTTGTTTCTATATTTGTTAAATGTATTAATAGAAATAGTATGAAAAAAAGAAGGGGATTGAGGAAGTATTACAGGAAGTTGGCGGCGCTTGATGAGTTTGCTTCCGGCGAGAATTGGCTCACGTTTATCCACGATGCGGAGGATTGGTTTAATCACGCGCACCTTCATTTCGACTGGGAGGGATACGGTGATTTGCACTGGAAGGAGCGCAAGGCACATCTGGATGCTATGTTCCGGCATTACGAGAGATTGGCGGACGAGGTGGTGAAGGTAGGACGGGCTTTGCAGGTATTCGCTATCATACATGAGTTTGACAGCGGTTCGGATGCGTTGTACTTGCATTCCCCGAACCCGATGGCGGATAATTATCCCTTGCGGTCGGACAATATGGAAACGTGTACTTTCAAGAACTGGAATTTGGCGGACTACCTGGAAGGGCTGAAGGCGAAGGGGTATACCATGCTGTACGCGCCGGAGGGAAGCCGCTTCTCGGATTGTGTGGTGTACAGGGAATCGGTAGGTGATAATAATTTAATAAGAAAGATATGAGTCTGGAAGATTTAAAAAATGGTTTGGGAGAATCGGTGTTGGCATCGATGTATGATTAGCGGGAAGATATTTGTGCTTATATTATTGCTGCCGTGAACGCCGCGGGGCTGAATACGGAGGATGACGTGACGGTGGAATGGCGGGAGTGGTAAGTATAGCATCTTTCGGGTTGTTTTGTTCTTGGGGAATCGGTTACTTTGCATGAATGTCAACCTTTACCCGCGGACGGTGACGGGTGGGGGCTATTGAAGAAATGAAAGATCATGAACCTAAAAAAATGTCCAATGGAAAGCGAGGGAAAAGCTAAAGTAATTCAAATTCAAAGTTATTCATCCCCTTGTGGGGGAATTCTACTCGGCTCGTTCGAGGGCAGGCTTTGTCTGTGTGACTGGCAGATCGAGGAACGGAGGAAGGCGATCGACAAGCGGATACAGAAGGTGTTGCAAGCCCGCTATGAAGTGGGAGAATCGGAGGTGATTGCGCATGCTGTCGCCCAGTTGGACGAGTATTTCGATCGCCGGCGGATGGAGTTTGACGTGCCCCTGCTCTTCGTGGGGACAGATTTCCAGAAGACGGTTTGGGAGGAATTGAGGCGAATCCCTTACGGTGCAACTGAGTCTTACGCGGGGCTCTCGCGGCGGTTGGGGAATCCGAAGGCGATTCGGGCGGTGGCGGCTGCCAACGGGGCAAACCCAATCTCGATATTTGTTCCCTGTCACCGGGTGATCGGCAGCGATCATAAATTGATAGGGTATGGCGGCGGGTTACCTGCCAAAAGGTTGTTACTTGAACTGGAATCTTTGTCAAATTCATTGTTTTGAGCGGGCAAAAAACTCTCGATAGTGCCCGGATCGCACGGGCAATCGAGTACATCAGGACGAATTTCAAACGGCAACCCGATTTGGATGAGGTGGCAAGTGAGGTGGCGTTGAGCCCGGCGCATTTCCAGCGTATGTTCACAGAATGGACGGGGGTGAGCCCGAAGAAGTTTTTGCAATATACCAGTATCGAGTATGCGAAGAGGGTGCTGGACGAAACGCACGCTTCTTTGTTCCATGTGGCGGAGATGACCGGGTTGTCGGGGACGGGGCGGTTGCACGACTTGTTCGTTAATATCGAGGGGATGACGCCCGGTGAGTACAAGAACGGGGGTGAGAGTCTTTCTATAAATTACAGTTTTGCGGGAAGTCCGTTCGGGGAAATTCTGGTGGCTTCTACCGGAAAGGGCATTTGCTGGATGGTGTTTGTTGAAGATCGGGAGGTGTCTTTCGGGGCTTTGGTGAAGAAATTCCCGAACGCGAGATTCGTGCAGACTGCGGACGAGATGCAACAGAATGCTTTATCTATTTTCACGCGGGACTGGAATGACCTGTCCGGGATTAAGCTGCATCTGAAGGGAACGGATTTTCAGTTAAAGGTGTGGAAGGCTTTGCTGGAAGTGCCGATGGGTGGATTGGTGACCTATGGCGATATTGCCTCGAGGGTAGAGAACCCGGGAGCTTGCCGTGCCGTGGGGACTGCCGTGGGGGAAAATCCCGTGGCGTTCCTTATTCCCTGTCACCGGGTGATTCGTGCCACGGGAGAGTTGGGACATTATCACTGGGGTGATATTCGCAAGGCTGTGATGATAGGTTGGGAGGCGGCAAAACGGGAAGATTCGGTAGAGTAAGCGTTTTACCGGGAATTGGAAATAAACAAGAATAATTGATCTCAAAGGGAGATTTGTTATATTTGTACGATTATCGTTAAATAATAGGCTATGAAAAAAGTATTGTGGTTCGTGTTGGCATTTGTCGTGCTAGGTTGTACCGGAAAGAAGGGTAAGTTTGAAGGAGTATTTGAGGGGGTACCCCGTGTGAATCCGCCTTACGTGGTGGGAAGTTATCCGGGAACAGAATTTATTTTTGCTATACCGACTTCGGGGGAACGTCCGATGACTTGGGTGGCGGAAGGCTTACCGGAGGGGTTGGCTTTGGATGCCAAAACTGGAATCATACGGGGAGTCGTGAAGGATGCCGGGGAGTACAAGATAAAGATCATAGCCGAGAATAAGCAGGGAAGCTGGGTGAGCGAGTTGAAAATAAAGGTAGGCAAAGAACTGGCGTTGACCCCGGTGATGGGATGGAACAGTTGGAATACTTTCGGTGAGAACTTGACGGAGGCTTTGATTATCGAAACGGCGGAAGCGATGATCGCGAACGGGATGCGGGATTTGGGTTATAATTATATTAATATCGATGACCTGTGGCAATTGAAAGAGAGAGGGGCGGACGGGCATATCGTGATTGATTCCACTAAGTTCCCGAGAGGGATTAAATACGTTGCTAATTATTTGCATGACCGGGGATTTCGTTTAGGTATATACTCGGATGCGTCACGGTACACTTGCGCCGGAGTATGCGGAAGTTACGGGTTCGAGGAGATCGATGCCCGGGATTTTGCCGAGTGGGGAGTGGATTTGTTGAAGTATGACTATTGTGGGGCTCCGGCATCGAGAGATACTGCGATCGCACGTTACCGGAGAATGGGAGAGGCTTTGCGGATTACCGACCGTTCGATTGTATACAGTATTTGCGAGTGGGGACGCAGGAAACCGTGGGAGTGGGCGAGAGAGGTCGGGGGACATTACTGGCGCACGACGGAGGATATTCGTGATGCGTGGGATTTGAGAGAGTCGGGTACGGGGTTGAAGGGTATTATGGATATTATTGACGTGAACGGGCAACTTGCCGATTACGCTTTTCCCGGGGCATGGAATGACCCGGATATGCTGGTCGTCGGCTTATTCGGGAAAAGTTCGAATATTAATTCGGGAGGGATAAAGTACGGGTGTACTTTGAACGAGTACCGCACGCACATGAGTATGTGGTGTATGATGGCTTCCCCTTTGTTGTGCGGAAATGACGTGCGGAATATGCCGGATTCCGTGTTGAAGGTATTGACGAACCCGGAAATTATTGCCATCAATCAGGATGCGCTGGGTCTGCAAGGAAAAATGATGAGAAAGGAAGGGAATTGCGAGGTTTGGATGAAATTGCTGGACGGGGGACGGATTGCTTTAGCCGTGATGAACCGGGGGGAGGAGCCGGAGGAAGTCGTGATTCCTTTCGATTTACTGGGTTTCCCGATGAAAGCTTTTGTCCGGGACGTGTGGTCGCACCGGAATTTGGGAGAGCTGGAACAACTAAGATTGACATTGAACCCACATGTGACGGCAGTGTTTAAGTTAGAATAGACTTTTTTTGTTACCTTTGTATTCGCCGTGATAGTCCAAGGAGGTCGGGGATACGGACTGGCGGTGATACTTAAAGAAAGGAGGATCATTTTATGTCTGTTGTGAATGCATCACAGCTATTGGAAACGAAACCCGTCGGGAAATTATTGCTTCAATACTCGATACCTGCCATTATTGGAATGACAGTCACGTCGTTGTACAATATCATTGATAGTATTTTTATCGGTCATGGAGTGGGACCGCTTGCCATCTCGGGCTTGGCGATTACCTTCCCGTTGATGAACCTAATTATTGCTTTTTGTACATTGATCGGGGTCGGGGGAGCCACGATTAGTTCCATATACATGGGGCAGAGGGATATGGAGAAGACCTCTTCGGTGCTGGGAAATGTTTTCGTGTTATGCGTGATCTTGGGATTTTGTTTCGGGGGAATTGCCACGTTGTTTTTGGAACCCACGTTACGGTTCTTTGGGGCAAGTGATGTCACAATGCCTTATGCCCGGGATTTCATGCAAGTGATCCTTTTAGGAAATCCTATCGCTTTCACGTTCATCGGGCTGAACAATCTGATGCGGGCGACAGGATACCCGAAGAAAGCCATGTTGTCGTCCTTGTTGACGGTTTTCGTGAATATCATATTAGCGCCGATATTTATTTTCCATTTCGGGTGGGGCATCCGGGGTGCCGCATTTGCCACTGTGATAGCACAAGCAAGCGGGCTGGTATGGATTTTGGCACATTTCCTGAACAAGAATAGTTCGGTACATTTCAAGGCGGGTATATTCCGGTTGAAAGGACGGATTATCAAAAGTATTCTTTCTATCGGGATGTCGCCTTTCCTGATGAACTTGTGTGCCAGTACGGTGGTGATTATCTTGAATAATAGTTTCATGCGTTACGGTGGGGACTTGGCGATCGGGGCTTACGGCATAGTGAACCGGGTGTTGACGTTGTTTATTATGATCGAGATCGGGCTCACGCAGGGAATGCAGCCGGTGGTAGGGTATAATTACGGGGCGTTGTTGTTTGACCGGGTACGGCGTGTGTTGCGCTATGCCATGATCACGGGGATCTCGATTACGACTTTCGGTTTTATCACGAGCCAGTTATTTCCGAACTTTATCGTGGGGATGTTCACGGATAATCACGAGTTGACGGAACTTGCGAAGTATGGATTACGGATCACTTGCTTGTTATTTCCATTGGTGGGTTGTCAGATTATTATAACCAATTTCTTCCAGTCTATCGGGAAAGCAAAAGTTTCTATATTCCTGTCGTTGTCGCGTCAGTTGATTTTCTTGATACCGTTTCTGATTATTTTACCGCATTTCTGGGGAATCACAGGGGTATGGGCTAGTTTGCCTATGGCGGATTTTATTTCTTTCGTGATGGCGGTGGCTACATTATTTTATTTCAATAAAAAGGGAATCCTTTTCAAGATGAACAAACAATTGTGAGGAAAAGTGTGGTAAACGCTTTTTATGCATGTGGAAATATTTCCCATGAAATAAAAACGGGCTCAATTTCTTGAACCCGTTTTTGCTTAAAGAATGTCTAATCTTCCAGCGTGACTGCCCCCGAGAGAGCTACCGCTTCTTTATTGCGGAAAATCATAATAGGCGATACAGCCTCGTAAGCTGTCATTATATACTCGAATAGTTGAGCCGTGGCTAATTTCCCGCGTTCAGCTAGTGAGAGTTTCAATTTCATACCCGTGTTTTCGTTCTCGCTTTTCTGTAACTCAGACAGACTGAGGAACTGTTTGGTTTCTAACAAGTATTGCACCCGATGCAATTCTTCTGGTTCGAAAAATAATTCGTAATTTTTCTCTTCCCGTTTCCGACTAAATAGAGTTGTTTTCATTTTTATGTGTGTTGTGTGTGTATATATATAACGCTAGCGGCGTTGCTCCGTTTTATTATTTGGGGAACACTAGGAATGTATCCTATGTATTCACGATACAAGATACGTGCCAATATGTGCGGATTCTTCAAATGATTAGAAGACAGAGTTCATGGAAGTATCGCTTAGGTTGCGACACGAACACGTCACGTGTTCCCGTGTGGTCTGTCTCCGGGTTGAGAATTGGACTTTCGTGCTTGTCTGAAGGTATTCCGTCCAGCATGACTCGTACCCGACATGGTAATTCCGATTTTCTCATGCTGAGAAGCGTGTTTTGGAGTACCGGGGTGTCATTGGGATTCATAAGATCAAAGGTTTCTGCCTTTTTAATGGAATCATGTATTTCGAAGATTTGACAAGCGATAGCACTACGTTGAGATTCTGTCATAACCAGTCCCATGGCAACATTCGTGAGTTGTGTTACCACCAAGATCAAAAGGCTATGTAATACGAATTTTATCATACTTAGTGTTTTGTTTCAAATTTAATGAATTGATATTAGATATGCAACCTTTTTCGAGCCTTTTCTGCTTGTGTGCCTGAAAATAGGTATATTTACTACCTAAATGTTTGTGTTTTTATTTAAGAGGGAGAATATTTAACGTTTTAGGAATATTTTTTCTGTTGGAATTGGGGGGACCTGTGTGCGGATCATAGGTGAGAGAATATTAAAATGAATATATTATGGAGATACATGATAGAAATGGAAATTTCTTGTTAAGAGAATGGAGGTTGGGGGATGCTGTTTCTCTAGCGAGAAATATCAGTAATTAGTGAGGGCAAATGGTTGGTGACAAAGTTGGACACGAAAGTTCCTTACAATTACAGGGAAAGTTTAAATAAAGAGCTGTTGGAAGGATTGCGGGAATTGGGTGGAGATTCTCAAGGAGTCTACGGATTTTGATTACGTGGTAACCGCCACCGCACGAAAAGTCAGGGATGATGAACAGGTTTGGGACTTTCTATTTGTGAAAGTATCGTGAAAAAGATGGAAGGACAGATAGGAGCGAAGTCCGATTTATAATAAAAACAATCACGCAACTCGTGAGAATTGCGTGATTTGTTTTTATGTATTCACGAATGATTACCAAGCAAACATAGGTCTGTCGCCCATCATTGCGTTTACTTCTTTCTTCACTTGCGTAATAACGGCAGTGTCGTCGATGTTGCTCAACACTCTGTCGATCATATCCACGATAATAGCCATGTGCTCCTCTTTCAAACCACGTGTCGTGATTGCGGGAGTTCCCACGCGTAAACCGGAAGTAGAGAACGGGGTACGGGTATCGAACGGAACCATGTTTTTGTTGATAGTGATGTCAGCTAATACCAAAGTATTTTCTGCTTTCTTACCGGTTAATTCCGGGAATTTGGTTCTCAAGTCAATCAACATGGAGTGGTTGTCCGTTCCTCCGGAAACAACTTTATAGCCTTTATCCATGAAGGCTTTTGCCATAGCTTTAGCATTGGCTTGCATTTGTTTTGCGTATTCAGTATAGCTGTCGGATAAAGCTTCTCCGAAAGCAACTGCTTTTGCGGCGATCACGTGTTCAAGCGGTCCGCCTTGTTGTCCCGGGAATACGGCAAAGTTGATGACTTGTGACATCATCTTGATCTCTCCCTTTGGAGTCTTCAATCCCCAAGGATTTGGGAAATCTTTCGGGAGAAGAATCATACCTCCACGAGGTCCGCGAAGCGTTTTGTGAGTGGTGGTAGTCACGATATGGCAGTAATCCATCGGGTTGTTCAATAATCCTTTGGCGATTAATCCAGCAGGATGTGACATATCACACATTAATAAAGCGCCTACTTTATCGGCGATCTCACGCATACGTTTGTAATCCCAGTCACGAGAATAAGCGGAAGCGCCGGATACAATCATTTTTGGCTTGTGTTCGATGGCTAATTTTTCCATCTCGTCGTAATCCACCATTCCGGTTTCTTCTTTCACGTGATAGGCTACCGGGTGGTAGTTGATACCTGAAAGGTTAACGGGTGATCCGTGTGAAAGGTGTCCGCCATGAGCCAGGTCAAGACCCAAGAAAGTGTCGCCCGGTTTCATGCAAGCGAAGAACACTGCCGCGTTAGCTTGTGCTCCTGAGTGCGGTTGCACGTTAGCGAACTCGGCACCGAATAATTTGCAAGCGCGGTCTATAGCCAATTGTTCCGTTTGGTCAACGATTTGGCAACCACCATAATAACGTGCTCCGGGGTATCCTTCAGCATATTTGTTCGTCAAGCAAGAACCCATGGCTTGCATAACTTGTTCGCTCACGAAGTTTTCTGAAGCGATTAGTTCCAGTCCTTCTTTCTGGCGATGGCTTTCCTGAGCAATCAGGTCGAAAATTTGAGTATCTCTTTCCATTATTTAGGTTTTTAATAATATAGACGTTTATAAAATCTTGCCCAAAATTATACTAATCGTCCGTCTAAACAAAGTATTTCCCGACTTTTTTTCGTTCTCCCTCTTTTTAATTTTCAAATATTTATTTATGTTTGTTGTTGTATTAAAAAATGACTTGCTATGGAAAATCCTTTTGAAACAGAAAAAGCGGTAAGACCGACATTTCTGACAGTACTTTGCATTTTGACGTTTATTGGTAGTGGTTGGGGAACTGTGTCTAATTTATTTAGTTTGATCGCGTTCTCGCCAGAAGCTATAGTGGCACAGATCCAGCAGATAACAACGATGACTGCTACGGAAGGATCTCCATCGTGGCTATCTTCTATTGTAGGATCTTCCATCGAAGTGTTGCAGACATCTATCAAACATGGGACTGCTATCTATTCACTCTTGACTTTGTTCTCGTTGATGAGTTTGGGTGGAGCAATCCTGATGTTTAGATTGAAAAAAATAGGTTTCTACTTGTATGCTGTTGCTCAGATAGCTCAATTGTTCGTGTTGCCCATGTATTCCGGTTGGAATGTGGTAGTTATGGCTTCAATGATCGCATCCGGTATTTTTGCCGTGTTGTTCATTATCCTGTATGGCGTGAATCTCGGTAAGATGAATAATTAATTCGGCTGATACTTGATTGTAAAGATTATATTTTTGATAAAACTCCCATGATATTTATTGCTTGAATATCATGGGAGTTTTTAGTTTTTCAGATCATGTATACCCGAATCACATCACTGCATTCCCGATCTTTTGCAGATCGACGTTATACATTGTTTTGAAGTAATCTATGACCAAGTTGTATTTTCGGTTAATCATGTTGTTTACGTCTTTGGAGGGATGCAGAATTCCCCGGTAGGTATAATCTCCTGCTCCCGTTTCTGTATTCAACACGTCGAAAGGGGTAGTGACAATCGCCTGTATGTAGTATTTAAAGTCGGTAATTGGGGTGGCAATTTGTGCGTTTCCGTTAATGAATCCCAGGGAATACATGGTAGAATTACTTACATAGTCACCATATGCAGACAATTGGGTGAAGGCTTCGTCTATTTGCAATTTCCCCACGTCCATAGCGTGCCATAGCAGTTCCACGTTTAAAGTATCCTTCAATAAACTAGCCGCGTGTTCGTTCATGTTGTCGATTTCCTTGTTCCCGTAATTCATGGCAATCATATCGATGCTCGAAAAGAGAGGAATGTCAACAATGGGAACACTCGCCAGAGGTTGGGAGTATTGTAATTTGCTACAAAGCAAGAATTTTAGTGGCATAAAACGCTGTAATGTAGAATCCGGGTAATACTTGAAGAGATAGTCTTCCAGGAATTCTACCTGTTTCCCGGCGTAATCCTGGTCGGCAGGTTCGCTGATAAAGCCCCACGACCACTCGCCGTCCTTCTCGATGGCTTCTTGCCAGCTAGTCTGTCCCCAGTAAATATCTTTCGGTTCGAACTCGTACAGGATAAAGAAACCGCACCGTTTGTTCCAGTCCACGATGCGGGTATCGTAATCATGATTCCCTTGGGGGAGGGTATAGGTCATTTCCAGCCCTTCCGTGGGGCTTAACCGATCCTCGTCGTTGCAGGCACTCCCGAGAAACATCCCTAGGATTGCGTATATTAATATATTTATCTTCTTCATGCGATCTAAATTTAAAATGTTCAACATTCTCGGCTATTGCGGATTTTGAGTTAAAGCGGGGTTGGCATCCCTTGCCGATTGGGGAATAGGCAGGACATAACGAGGTGACTCCGGTTGTAGTACGAACTCCTGCTTTATACCCGTGAAACTGATAAACTCGTGTTTCAGACCGGGCATTCCGTAACGCCTTAGGTCGAACCAGCGATGATACTCCTCGAAACACAGCTCCCGCCGACGTTCCTCCTTGCAGAAGTTTAACAGATCATCGAACGCGGTATAAGATTTGGGTACGTATGCCGCCAGGCGGGTGTCGTATCGATGTTCCCGTAGGGTATTCAGGTCTACCAGAGCCTTTACCCGTGATTCGTCGTCCTGAGTTTCCCCGAATTTCCGGATGTAGGCTTCCGCCCGGTTCAGGTAAACTTCGGCAGTTCGCAATCCCATTTGATGTTCGTCTTTTGCCCGGTTCATAATCAGAGGACCGGAATAAGTACCGAACAGGTTGCTAAACGTGATGAAGGACTTCTTGCGCAGGTCTTTGGCGTCATTCGTGTCCTCGTACGACTTGATCAAGTCATCCGAAACTGCGTATGGCGGTTTGGTAAGTAAAAAGCTATAATCATTCACGCTACCCAGATTGGGCGCCCCGCGGTATAGCCATATAATCTCTTTGCTCTCTTTCGGGTCGCACACGCCGGAGTACATGGCTCCTTGACTTTTTCCGCCAAGGGATGTAAAATTGATATAGGCACTCAACGCAGGTTTCGCCTGCAACAATTGATTCGAGAACTCGATTGATTTGTCCCATTCCTCCATGTACAGGTACACGCGAGAGAGTAAGACTTTTGTAGCCGGTAGAGAGATCTCGTACACGCTCACGGTGTGCGTGTTTTCTGTCAACAGCTGATTGGCTTCCAGCAAATCCTTCTCTATTTGCTTATACACGGCAGCCACGGAGGCTCGGGTGAAATACTCGTCACGCACGCCGGAATCCAGTTTCAGGGGTACACCCGGGTTTTGTTCCGGGTCGCCGTAATTGTATGGCAAACCGAAATAATTTACCAGCAGAAGATAATAAAAAGACCGTAAGGTGAGGCACTGTCCCCGTAGGAAGGCTTTTCGTTCCGGTGTACCGGAAACTTCAGACAGTTCATCCATGACCACGTTGCAACCCATGATCTTTTTGTAATAATCTTCCCACAGGTTAAAACTTGTCATCATCAAGGGGACCCATGACCAGCAGAATATTTCCCGTTCTTTTTCAAGGATTCCTGCAAACGTGGAGGGGCTACCATACACGACAGACACCCCGTTACACTGGATGTCATCCGTCAGCACATCCGTGAACAGGTATTGTTCCGGATATTTCGGGTACACGTCGCCCAGTAGCAAAGATTCCAGTTCGTCCACGGTAGAAGGGCGTACCTCGTCTTGGCTGGCTTCTTTCAGAAAATCACTACATCCTGTACTACACAGGAGTAATAACAATAAACTTATAACTTGTATTTTCATAATCTCTTGTATTTCCGGTTAAAAACTCACGTTCAAACTAAAAGTATAAGTCTTGCTTAGCGGTTGATTGCCCATGGCAACTTCCGGATCCACTCCCTTGTAGTCTTTGCTGACGATTTGGAAAGGATTGCTTACCACGAACGAGAAACTCACGCTCTGGGCGAATTGCTCGATCCATTTCTGCGGTACGTTGTACGACAGCGATATATTGTTGCAACGCAAGTAAGAGGCGTTCACGACCCGTGCGGATGAATAGTTGTACATCTCGTAAGGGTAAAGCTGGTAATCATATCTGTCATTGCCGAAGGGTTTAATTCCCTCGTTCTTGAACATATCGGGGATAGAGGGAATCTTCGTGGTAGCCTCGTCACCTTTTTTCCTCCAACGCTTCACCATATCTTTCGATAGATTGTTGTACTCGCTCACTGCCAGATTGAAATTTTCTTCATCATACAGGGGTGCTAACAATTTCTTTGCCCCAAGACTCAGGTAGAAGGAAGTTCCCAACGTCAGGCTGCGATAGCGGAAATTCATGTTGATACCCGTGGAAAAATCGGGTTCCAGTTTCCCGGCATATTGCATATATTGCGTTACATCCCGGATAGCCGCTTCATTTTCTACACCGCTCAAATCAATATCCGGGGCTCCGTTCTCGGGGTTCAACCCGTTGAAACCGAAAACCCAGAAACCGGAAACGGGATACCCTTTTCTATTCAAGGAACCGCTCACCGCCGTTTTCCAGTCATCCTTGTCTTCCAGCGTGCTCTTGATCTTGTTGTAGTTCTTGGAGAAATTGGCTCCTACAGACCACACGAAGTCTTTCGTGCGTACGGGAACGAAGGACACTGCCATGTCCCAACCCGAGTTGGTCATGTTACCGCCGTTGATTGCCATGGAAGTTACCCCGTTCTCGTAAGGGACGTTCTTGTAAACGATCATATCCACGGTACGCTTGTAATAGTAATTGAAAGACAGGTTGATCTTGTTGTGCAAGATACTGAAATCTAATCCCGTGTTCACGGTTTTTGTCTTTTCCCAAGTCAATCCCGGGGCGGGTAGTGTCTTCACGTTCAGTACATATTTCCCGGTTTTCTCGTCGATACCCCCGCTGCTCGGGATGGTGGTAATCAGATCCGGACCCACATTCTCTGCCGCATTCCCTTGGTACCCGTAGGAAACTTGGAGGCTGACATCGTTCAATAGGTCTTGCCCGTCCAGCCAATGCTCCCGGCTCATGTTCCATCGCAAACCGACCGACCACACGGGTTGGTAACGGGTACGTTTGTCCTGTCCGAATCGATTGGAAGCATCCGAACGGATACTGGCATTGAAAGCGTACCGGTTGTCGTATATGTAACTTGCTGTAGCATAGAAGGACAGAAAGTTAGAGGTTTGATCCGTGATCTTCGGGGAGGTCACCGCATATTGATTCGCGTATTGCCCCTCGTCATTCTCCGTTGCGGGAACTGCGGCGAAACTTTTACCCCAGTCCGGTAGGTAGCCGTATTGTGTTTGCGTGCTTCCGTCGATCTTGGTACTTCTGCATTCCTGACCGATCATCAGCGTGATCCCGTGCTTTCCCAATACCCGCACGTATTCCAGTGAATTACGCCACGTGTAGTTCATATTCCGGTTCTCCGATTGGGTCAACATTCCCCCGTGGGGCAGACTGCCGTCCTGTCGCATGATTCCCGTGACGGGATCTATTGCGTGGTACTCGTATCTTCGTAAGTTTGTGATATAATTGGTTTGCTCCGAGTAGTAAGATTCCCCGTGGACGGACGTGTAATTGAAACCGAATAAAGTGGAAAATACCAATCCCTCCATGATCGTGAGGCGCAGGTTGAAAGAACTGTTCAGGCTGGAAGTCGAGTTCTCGTTCCCGCTGTGCTGTTTCTCGAATAAATAATTGTACCTGAACGCTTCTGACCCTCCTGTGTTTAAAGGATAAAAAGAAAGTTCTCCCTCCTCGTCATAGCAGGCTATTGCCCGGCTTGTCTTGCTGGCATAGGCGTAAGGATCTGTCCCGAGGAAGCCTTTCGTTTTTATGTACGCACCGGATAGCGAGAAACTGGCAGTCACCCGCTCCCAGAATGAAGACGAGATACTCAGGCTGCCGTTGTATTTTCGTTGGCTATTTCCTTTTGCCGTGTTGTTGGCGTCCGAGAACCCGAACGATGCCCGGTAAGTAGATCGGTTGCTTCCCCCAGAGAGGCTGACGTTATGATTATGGCTGAACGGGTTGCAGAACAGAATATCAAACCAGTCCGTGTTCATCGATTCCAATCTTTTTACTTCCCGGCTAAAGTCTTCCAGGGAAATTTCTCTCAATTTGTATTTTAAAGCCCAATGCAAGTAGCCCACCTGTTGCGTGGTGAACAACCCCCCGTTCTCGTATATCTCTCTGGAAAAATCCACTCGCTGCTTCGAGTTCATCAGGTTCATCTTGTCATACGTGATCTTTGATCCGGTAGAGAAGTTCCCCGAGTAACCGATTGCCAAACGCCCCCGTTCTCCTTTTTTCGTCGTGATAACGATCACCCCGTTTGCCGCCTTCACGCCATAGATAGCTGTGGCGGAAGCATCTTTTAGTACCGTGATATTATCAATGTCATTCGGGTTCAACCAAGAGATGGCTCCTCCCACGAATTCGTTAATCATGTCTTCATTGCCGATATTCGTCAACTCGGTTGCGTTGAAAGGCAGCGGGTCTTCCTGTATGATTCCGTCCACCACCCACACCGGGTCGGCGTTCCCGATCAGGGTGGAAGTCCCCCGCACCCTTACTTTCTGGCGAGTACCCGTCAGCCCGCTTTGATTCATGACCATCACGCCCGGCAGTTTTCCCTGTAATGCCTGTTCCAATGATTGTGAACCGTTAAGGATCAAATCTTTTGCCTTCACGTTGCTTGTGGCACCCACCATGCTGCTTTTTTTCAGTACTTGGTATCCCGTCACCACGACTTCATCCATCTCGGTGACGTCATTTACCATCACGATAAGATAATCCGTTTTATTCTTTTCCAGTCGCACGTGTTGTGTTTTCATACCCATGAATCTGGCTTCCAAGGTATCCACTCCCGTCACCAACTCCATGGTGAATATGCCGTCCCCGTTTGTGATCGTGCCGATCGTCGTGCCTTTCAGTAAGATCGTCACTCCCGGCAGCGGTTCGTTTTCCTCGTCGACCACTTTTCCTTTAATCATGAAAACCTTGGACTTTTCCTTTGGGGTTTCATAACGTTTGATCACCACGATTCCGTCCTGAAAATCATACGTCAACCCTTCCTTTTCCAGAACCCGCTTCAACACGCTTTCCCAGTGTTCGCTTTGGGCAACCACGGAAACCGGTTTCGCGTCTTTCAGCAGCAGCGCGTTGTACAAGAAGTTCAAACCTGTTTTCTGTTTCATCACCTCCACGAATCTCTCCATCTTTACTTCCTTCAAATCCAAGGAAATCGTGTCGGGTACGGCAGAGATCGCCTCAGCCCGAAGTCCCACTTGACTACATATCATCCCCAAAGTGCATAAGGTCAACACTTTAAAGAACCTTTTTTTATTCTTAAAAAAGTTCCTCATGTACCAATCTTCGTTTTTTTTCATAGATTTGTCAATTAATTGTTATTTTGAGGTGGCGGACTACGAACCTGAGAAACTTGTTGCCCGTCATCTCATTTTATTTGAATAGTATCACGCAATTTCCATTTATCTGATACGCCAGATCGCCCGTGCGTGTCAGTGCATCCAAAAAGACATTTATATTATCGTACCGCTTCAGGTTTCCCGTGAAAGGAATGTCCTGCAAAGCGGCTTGTCGGAAAAACACGGATATGCCGTACCAGCGTTCCAATGTTTTCATGATCTCTCCTAATCTTTTCTCCTTGAAAACATACAAACCGTCTTTCCATCCCACGTATTCTTCTACATCGACAGAGCGTTTCTCCACGATTCCCGATTTAGATGTTGTCACTTGCTCCCCGGGAGTGATCACGATAGGGTGACTTTTTTCCGTGGTGAAACTTACTTTTCCTTGTACTAGAGTTGTGTAGCATACCGGGTCGGAACTATATGCGGTCACGCCAAATTCCGTCCCTAACACGCAGACATCTCCAAAAGAAGTATTCACTATAAAAGTCCGATTCTCTTTTGTCACCTCGAAATAAGCTTCCCCTTCCAGGAATACTTCTCGTCGTTCTCCCACGAAAGCAATCGGGTACCGCAATTTTGTCCCGGCATTCAGCCACACCCGGGTTCCGTCTGCTAAGGTGATAAAACATTCCCCGCCCACGGGAACTTTTAATTCATTATATACCAATTCCTGCGTTTGTTCCTTTTGCTCGTATGAAAGACTGCCTTCCCGGTAAGCGATGTTCACGCCATTCTTTTCTTGGATATCCAGTGTATCTTTGTCAATCTCTATCACTTGTCCGTTAGCTAGTATTAGCTCTGCTTTTTTTATTCCGGCAGGGATAATCCGGGAGGCAACCGGGGGAATAACTTCTTTTTTCCTTGTATTTTCTATCCCGATCATAATCCCTAATGCGATCATCAACACGGCTGCTGTGCTTGCCATCCAGCGAGCGAATACAAGCGTCCGACGCCGACACCCGACACTGCGTTGAAATCGCTTGAAACCTCTTTTGCCCGAATAGTTCGAATATTTGTCAAATTGTTCTTTCAGAAAAGCGGGTTTTTCCAATTCCCGGTAAATCTCTTTGAGATGTTTTTCTTCCAGCCACTGTTCCAACTCCTGCCTCTCATCACTATTGTCTTTTAGTAATGAGTCTTTTATAATAGAAGCGTCCTCGTGAATATTCTCTTTCATGACGGTCTGATCGTTTTGATTTTGTATTACTATACACAACTCCCGGATTCAGATGACAAGAAAGCCCGATTTTTTTCAATTAGATCAGAAATAAATAAATAGAGTCTTGCAATTTGGAGCGTAAATTTTTGAATCCCCGGCTTTTATGGGTTTTTACCGTGTTCACGCTGATATTTAATTTTTCGGCAATCTCTTCCCATGAATATCCCTCGATACTCATTAAAATCACTTTTCTCTGTTCCGGGGGCAATGCTTCGATATGGACGTACAATTGCCGGATGACTTCTTCCCGCACCGTTATGGCGTAAACATCGTCCGCCATCGATTCGCTTTCTGCGCCAAGGGCACTTAATATGGAATCGTGAATTTTATTATTCCGGACAAAAATCAGCGTGTTGTTGTAGCAAGCCCGGTATAAATAATTCGTCAACTCCCGCATGGAAGTAAATGTTTTCGTTGACTTCCAAATGGCAATAAATACTTCTTGTACGATGTCTTCTGCATGATCCGATTCTTTCAGGATTCGATTCACGTACACGCACAGTGCGGCATAATAATAATCGTAAAGGTTCGCCCAAGCCTTTTCTTTTTTATCATTGATTCCCGATAAAATTAAATTTTCGTCTATCATTCCGATTATTATAGTGTTGCACGCGAGTACATCGTGAACAACAAACTTATAAAAAAAAATTAAATTATAACATGGCTTTGGTTTCAAATCTGTTATGAATTCGGGTAAGACAAGCATTTTCTTTTGTCGTTATCCGTGTTTTACGGCGGTTAACTATTGATTAACTATTGATCATGTATTGACTATCTATTGGTTAATCAATACATGATTAATACATGAGCAATACTTGACACGAGTAATACTGGGAGAGGATGTGGATAAAAAAACGGACTGAAATAAAGATTCAGTCCGTTTTTCTTTTATATGATGATAACTTCTGCTTATCCTCCGAAGTTATCGTACATTACGTTTTCATCGGGTACTCCCAAATCGTACAGCATTTTGGTTACAGCCGAGATCATCATTGGAGGACCGCAAAGATAGTATTCAATATCTTCGGGGTTTTCATGGTTCTTCAAGTAATTTTCGAAGATTACCTGGTGTACAAATCCCGGTTTATAAGCTACTCCTGCTTCATCTGCAACGGGATCGGGTCTGTCGAGAGCTAACGTCCAGTGGAAGTTGGGGTTCTCTTCTTGTATCTTGTTAAATTCGTCCACGTAAGGGGCTTCTTGCAGGGCACGGGCTCCGTACCAGAAACTTACTTTCCGATCCGTGTGCATCGTGTGGAATAAATTGAAGATATGTGAACGCATCGGAGCCATACCGGCACCACCACCGATAAACATCATCTCGTTGTTCGTATCTCTCAGGAAAAACTCTCCATAAGGACCGGAAATGTTTACCTTATCTCCCGGCTTACGCGAGAAGATAAAAGAAGAGCAGATACCGGGGTTCACGTTGGCAAATCCTCCGATTGCTTTATCGAATGGGGGAGTTGCGATACGAATGTTCAGCATGATAATATTGCCTTCCGCGGGGGAGTTAGCCATGGAGTAAGCACGATAAGTAGGTTCCGGGTTATGCATTTTCAGATCGAACATCTTCATGCGTTCCCAGTCAGCCCTGTATTTTTCATCAATGTCCATATCTTTGAAATCCACGTCAAGGGCAGGTACGTCAATTTGGATATATCCACCTGATTTGAAATTCAAGTTTTCGCCTTCCGGCAATTTTACCACGAATTCTTTCAAGAAGGTAGAAATGTTTCTATTGGAAACCACTTCACATTCCCATTTTTTGATACCGAGAACGGATTCCGGTACTTTCATCTCGATGTTTTCCTTCACCTTCACCTGGCAAGCAAGGCGCCAGTTCTCGTGTTGTTGTTTGTAGGAGAAGAACCCGGTTTCCGTGGGGAGTATAGACCCAGCCCCAGATTCAACTTGGCAACGGCACATACCGCAAGATCCTTTTCCTCCACAAGCGGAGGGGAGGAATATTTTATTATTTCCGAGAGTGGCAAGAAGCGAGGCTCCCGGTTCGGTTACTAATTCTTTTTCGCCCTGGTTGATGCTCACCTTCACCTCTCCTTTGGGGGTCAGTTTAGCTTTCGCGAACAAGAGCATCCCCACGAGAACCAGTGTTACAAGAAGAAACACGATAATTCCCGATAGGATAATTGTTGTATCTATTAATAATAACATCATCTTAATTTTAGATTTAATGATTACATGATTTCGTGATTTTAGATTCTGTGATTATAATCTCCGAATCGGCAATCCGTAAATCACTGAATTCTTTTACAGGTTGATACCCAAGAAACTCATGAATGAAATAGCCATCAATCCGGTCACGATAAAGGTAATACCGATACCTCTAAGCGGTGCGGGAATGTTAGAATATTTCAGTTTCTCACGTATAGCCGCGATACCCACGATAGCGAGTAACCAACCGATACCCGAACCTAAACCGAAAGCGGTAGCTTCCCCAATGTTAGCGTATCCTCTTTCTTGCATGAACAAAGAGGCTCCCATGATAGCACAATTTACGGCGATCAACGGAAGGAAGATTCCTAACTGGTTATAGAGTGCAGGGGCAAATTTCTCAACCACCATTTCAACCAATTGCACGATGGCGGCAATGACTGCGATAAACATGATAAAGCTCAAGAAGCTCAAGTCGATGTTCGCGGCGCTTTCGCCCAGCAACCAGGTTAAGGCTCCAGCTTTTAGCACGAAATTATCCAAAAGATAGTTTACCGGGACAGTAATCAATAGCACGAATACAACGGCTATACCCAATCCGAATGAAGTTTTCACGGTCTTCGATACGGCGAGGTATGAACACATACCCAAGAAGTAAGCGAAGATCATGTTATCGATAAATACAGACCGGACAAATATATTTAATAGATTTTCCATATCCTTATTTCAGTTTTTAGTTCACTATTTCTGTTCTATCAAATCTTTGTTCTTTGCACGGTGAACCCAGATAATCAATCCGACCAGCATCAAAGCCATCGGGGGAAGGATCATCAAACCGTTGTTCTGGTATCCCCAATCATAGAATATTTGAGGTATTACCTTGAATCCGAACAATGTTCCGGAACCTAGTAATTCACGGAAGAATGCCACGATCACGAGAACCAGACCGTATCCCAGACCGTTGCCAATACCGTCGAGTAAAGAAGGCCACGGCTTGTTGGCTAGGGCGAAAGCCTCGATACGTCCCATGATAATACAGTTCGTGATAATCAATCCGACAAACACGGACAACTGCTTGCTCACTTCGTAAGCGTACGCTTTCAGTACTTGGTCTACGATGATTACCAGTGCGGCAACCACTACCAATTGCACGATGATACGGATCCGGGTAGGGATTGTATTTCTCAATAGCGAAAGAATCACGTTAGAGAATGCCGTTACTGCCGTTACCGAGAGTGCCATCACGATAGCAGGCTCTAATTTGGCTGTTACGGCAAGAGCAGAACATATACCCAATATCTGTACCAAAACCGGGTTGTCTTTGCTCAAGGGACCGAGTAATAATCCCCGGTTCTTTGCTGAAAATAATGTTTCTTTATCGCTCATTACTGTATTTGTTTTAAGAATTGTTCGTAACATTTTAAATAATCAGCAATCATCGTTTCTACGCCTTTTGACGTGATCGTTCCTCCTGAGATGGCATCCACTTCATGAGCGCCTGTCGCGTTACCGCCTTTTTTCACGGTAATTGATTTCAAGGTGGAATTATCGAAGATTGTTTTTCCGCTAAACGGTTTTTGGAATTTTGGTGTAGTTATTTCAGCTCCCAAACCGGGGGTTTCTCCCTTGTGGTCGAACAGCACGCCGTAAACGGTATTCTTGTCCTCGTTCAATGAAAGGTATCCCCAAATCGGTCCCCAAAGTCCAACCCCATAAACGGGAAGAATGTATTTGACAGCTCCGTCGACGTCAGCCACGAACACGGGGAATTTGATCTCCGCGAGGGCTTTGGCGTCTTTTATTGATTCTGAAATCATACGTCCGTCTTTCAGTGCTTTTTGAAGTTCAGGACTATTTTTGATAGCTTTCTGAAGTTTCTTGCCTTCCGTCGGAATATCCACGTTGAAAGCGTCCCCTTCGATAGCTTCTCCTTTGTAATTCAGGATGAATTGTTTCTTGATAATTTTCTTGAACAATTCAGCCGATGTCTCGGGAGTGGAACTAATATTCACGGAACTCAGGATATTCTGTCTTTTTTCGTTCTCTATATTCTCATCTTGAAGTGGTTTCAGTGAAAGAGATACCACGGCTAACAGAGCCGCAACCACGACAACCAAAACGATGGAATAAATAAAGGTATATGTATTTCCTTGTTTGTTCATCTCTTTAAAGATTTAGTGATTTACGATTTATGATTTATGAATGTTTTGTAATCTGAAATCATGAAATCTTAAATCTGAAATTGTTTAGCTCTCTTAAGTCTGCGTTTGATATTTCCTTGAACCACGAACCAGTCGATAAGCGGGGCAAAGGTATTCATCAACAGAATAGCAAGCATCATACCTTCCGGGTAACCGGGGTTCAGTGTACGAATCAGGATTGCCATAACACCCAGGATAAATCCGTATATCCATTTTCCTCTTTCCGTTTGGGCTGAGGTTACGGGGTCAGTTGCCATAAATACGGCTCCGAAAGCAAAGCCTCCCATGATCAGATGTGAGATCGGGGTAATGGATGCGTAGGGGTTCGTTTCTGGCAACGTGTAGGCAAGTAATAAAGCCATGCAGTATCCGCCGACGAACGTGGAAAGCATGATTTTCCAGCTACCGATTCCGGTCGCGATCAATAGAATGGCACCCAGTAAAATACAGAATGTTGAAGTTTCTCCGATAGATCCCGGTATCAATCCCCAGAACATGGAAGCCATGTCGTAGGTGGCAGGAATTCCTTGTGAGGCTTCTGCCAGCGGGGTTGCTTGTGAGAATCCGTCAGGCATTCCGGCAATCCAGACCTTATCTCCCGAAATCATGGAAGGGTAGGAGAAGAAAAAGAATGCACGGGCTAATAAAGCCGGATTCCAAATATTCATACCGGTTCCCCCGAAGATTTCTTTACCGATAATCACGGCGAAGGCGGTAGATACTCCTACCATCCAAAGGGGTGCGTTAACCGGCATAACCATCGGGATCAATAATCCCGATACGAGGAACCCCTCGTTGATCTCGTGTCCCCTGATCTGGGCGGCGGCAAACTCTATTGCCAGACCTACCACGTAGGAAACGACGATCATGGGTAACACCCTCCAGAGCCCGTAGAAGAACATCTCGATGTAGCCCGTGTCGGCTAATGTTCCTATAGCTTTGAAATGCTGGAATCCCACGTTAAAGATACCGAACAACAGGGCGGGTACTAATGCCAGCACCACGATAATCATGGTTCTTTTCAGGTCGATAGCATCTCTGATATTACACCCAGAACTCGTCGTGCGATTGGGCACGAAAAGGAAAGACTCGAAACCTGTGAAAACGGAGTGAAGCTTTTGTAGCTTGCCGCCCTTTTCAAATTTGGGTTTCTGTTTGTCTAAATATTTGCGTAAGAAATTCATCTTTATAATTTATGATTTAATTCAGTTCTCTAATCATTAACTCTATACCTTGTTCCACTATCTCCTGCACGGGTGTTTTGGAGGTACAAACGAATTCACACAAAGCCATGTCTTCCGGTGCAATCTCGTACATTCCGAGCTGCTCCATTTTGTCCAGGTCTTCAGCCAATACCGCTTTCAGCAAGTACACGGGCAGAATATCCATGGGAAGCACTTTCTCGTATTGTCCGGTAACCACGAAGGCTCTTTCTTCCCCGTGGTAGTTGGCGTCCAGCGCGTATTTCTTGTTCGGGCACAGGAATGACGGGAAGGTCTTTGAAATCGAGAATTTATTGAAGCCCGGCGTTGCCCAACCTAAAAATTCATAATTATCACCTTCCGGAATGACCGTTACCATATTGTTGTAATACCCGAGGAAATTGTCTTCGCTCACTTTATATCCCGTGAGCACGTTCCCGGATATGATACGCTGGTGTACTTGATTTTTCAAGTTGCCTTTCACGATGCATCCGATTTGGGCACCCATGATGGTCTTGAAATAAGCGGGTTTCTCAACCTCGGAACCGGCAACCGCGATTGTTTTCCGGGCATCGAACTTGCCGCTGGTGAATATTCGTCCGATAATAGCAAGATCCATGGCGTTTACCACCCACACGATGTCTCCTTTGTTGATCGGGTTCAAGTGATGGATTTGGATACCCGCATTCCCTGCCGGATGTGGTCCGGAGAAATAGTTTATCTCCACGTTTTTCAGTTTCGTGAAGATAGAAGTGGAAGGGGTTCCAGCTCTTAAATTAAGGTTGACATTTTTCTCGCACAATTTTTTTAAGCAATCGATTCCGGCTTGAAGTGCGGAAAACTCATCTGCCAGGGTTACATCAAAATCCGGGGCAAGGGGTGCAGAATCAAATCCGGATACGAATATCGCTTTCGGCATATCTTCCGGATTAGCGATGATGTCGTACGGACGTTGCTTGATCATAGGCCAAACACCGCTGTCGAGAAGTTTCTCGATGATTTCTTTTCTTGAAAGTTGGTTCACGTCAGCGCTTCCGAAATCCTTGTATTGGATTTGATCATCCGCTTTGATAACAACTTCCAGTAATTTTCTTCTCTCACCTCTGTTTACAGCTTCAATAGTACCGCTGACAGGTGCCGTGAATTTCACTTCGGGTCTGTATTTATTAATAAATAATACATCGCCCGCTTTCACTTGATCGCCTACCTTTACTGCAAGTCTTGGGGTAAGTAGACGGAAGTCTGTCGGTTTTAATGCATAGAGATTACATTTCTCCACGTTTCGCACCACGTTTTCCGCTTCTCCTTTTAACTTGATATCAAGGCCTTTTTTCAGTTTTATCACCTTGGACATTGTTTTATTATATTTTTGATATGTAGATAATTATTTCTATTTCACCCATAAATATGGTGTTTTAAAAATACGTGCAAATATATAATCAATTATTGAATTTATTCAGTAATTCAAAAGTTAATTCTTGCAATAGAATGCTTTTTTTAGCGCTGGATACCCAAGAAGGGGATACCTGTTTGGCATAGTATTTGTTAGGATAGGGAGAAAAATGATTAATTGATTATATATTCAAAATAGTGATCGAGTTATGAAAGGTATGATAGTATGTTGTTTAATAACAGTTCTGGCAATATCCTGTAAATCCGCCAAGGAGAGCGTATCCTTGACCGGCGTGAAATGGATTGCGGAAAGCCTGAACGGCAAAGAAATTAAGTTCAAGGAAGCGGAGAGTGAAGTTTTCCTTACGTTTGACGGCAAGGAAAAAAGGGTATCCGGGAAAGCCGGATGCAATCGCTTTTTTGGTACCTACGAGCGGAACGAGTCGGAATTAACTTTTAGCGGGATGGGAGCAACGAAAATGGCT
Organism: Butyricimonas synergistica DSM 23225; assembly: GCF_000379665.1. Taxonomy (GTDB): domain Bacteria; phylum Bacteroidota; class Bacteroidia; order Bacteroidales; family Marinifilaceae; genus Butyricimonas; species Butyricimonas synergistica. Next base: position 405,170 of record NZ_KB903359.1, read on the forward strand.
TGTCCCGATATGGATGTCGAAACCTCTTTTTTCAAGGTGTTGGAGGATTCAAAGAGTTTTGTGATCAAGAATGACAAGTTAACTTTGAAAGATGCTAATAACGTGATAGCTGTTTTTAAAGCGCAAGAGGAAAAAACAGATAAAAAGAAATAGTTTATAGTTTGATTTTTCGTGATAGAAAAAGGGCTTCCCGGTACCGGGAAGCCCTTTTTAATTGCCTTTATACCACTTCCGCCACCACGAACGTACTGCCACCGATATAGATCATATCATTCTGATTTGCCGCTTCTTTTGCAGCTGCGTATGCTTTCGCTACGGTCGGGTATGTTTTGCCGTGGAGGTCATTGTCTGCCGCCTTTTCTGCCAGTATGTGTTCATCCATAGCCCTGGGGATAGATGCTTTGCAGAAATAATAAATTGCGTCTTTCGGCAGAATATGCAGCACGCTGTCCACGTCTTTGTCATTCACCATACCCATGACGAAATGGAGTCGCTCGTATTTGCACGTCTTCAGTTGAGCCACGATTTCCGTCAGCCCGTCAATGTTATGCCCCGTGTCGCAAACCGTGTAAGGGGTGCGGGATAGCTCTTGCCAGCGCCCGAGCAAGCCTGTATAGCGAATCGTGTTTGCTATACCCTCGTGTACTGCTTGGTCTGTGATTTTTATTCCTTGTTCCCGCAAGTGCAGGATCGTTTCGATCACCGTGGGAATATTTTTACGTTGGTATAAACCTTTCAAATCCGGGTGCAGGTCGTTGAACTTGACTCCTTGCTTGTTTTTTAAATTGTAGGTGTTGTCCGGGGTGCGTTCTTCACTCCAGTTGTCCGAGGCGAAATCGATAGAGGTTCCGCATTCCTGGGCTTTGTGGGTAAAAACGAAATCTGTTGCGGCGTCCCTTGTCCCGATAATGGCAGGTACATCCGGTTTTATGATACCCGCTTTCTCCCCGGCAATCTTTTCCAGCGTGTCACCCAGGAGAGCCATGTGGTCAAACGAGATATTCGTGACCACGGAAGCCAGGGGTGTGATGATATTCGTGGAATCGAGCCGTCCGCCCAACCCGACCTCGATCACGGCTATATCCACTTGTTGGTCGGCGAAATACTTGAAAGCCATGGCTACCGTCATCTCGAAGAATGAAGGCTTGATGTCCGCGAACAATGATTTATTCTGTTCCACGAAGTCGATCACGTACTGTTCGGAGATCATTTCCCCGTTAATTTTAATCCGTTCGCGGAAATCTTTCAGGTGAGGGGAGGTGTACAACCCGGTTTTATATCCAGCCGTTTGCAGGACAGAAGCGAGCATATGCGAGACGGAACCTTTCCCGTTAGTTCCTCCCACGTGTATTGTTTTGAATTGACGGTGTGGTGCGCCGAAATGTTCGTCCAGTTTCAGCGTGTTATCCAAGTTGGCTTTGTACGCGGCTTTCCCTTCCCGCTGGTACATGGGAAGTTGGGCGAACAACCATTCTAAAGTTTCATTGTAGTTCATATCTTCGTGTTTAGCAAATTCTCGTTATTGAGCGAGCAAAAGTAGTAAAAATATGATGTAGCTATCCTCTTGGATGCAATTTGTTGTTCTTGGCGTGATTAGATAATATCGTGTTAATAATTCTAAACGAGGAAAGAAAATATTTTTATGGGAAAGGGGTATCCGAAAATAACGGTTTGCGTCGTTTCCCTTTGGAAGGTGTGTTTCGGGAAGGTGTGTTCCAATATACGAGATTCTCTCGTCATGACTCGTGATTCGTGCGATCGGGAAAATTGAAATATATTGAACTATTTTCATTAACTTTCAGACCTCTAAAATCGTGTTGATAGGTCTGGGACGAGTAAGATTTATTAAAATTTGAAACAAATATTATGGGACAAGAAGGACAAACAATTTTGAATCTTTTGAGCGAGAGTGTCATTGTAGAAGGGGATGTTCAAACCACGAAAGATATACGGATTGACGGTACGCTCGTGGGTACGGTACAGACCGGCGGTCGTTTGATACTCGGTACGGCATCCCGGGTGACCGGGGGCGTAAATTCCCCGAATATAGACATTTACGGGACGGTGGAAGGGGAAATCGTGTCTTCGGGAACGGTCGTGTTGAGAAAAAATTCGATAGTGAAAGGAACGATAACCACGGTGACGATGATCGTCGAAGCGGGGGCAACGTTCAACGGGGAGAGCAGAATGATGTCCGGGAAGAACGAAGTTTTGCCCTCTGGTAGAGGCGAAAAGAAATAATGTAGATTATTTATATCGTTTTCGATGAAAAAATGTAATTTTGCAAGGAAATTATTGACGTTATATGGCTAATGATAGTAAAGTTGTTCCGGTTCCGGTTTTAAGGCGAATGCCAGCATATCTTTCATTCGTGAAGACCTTGCAAAAGCAGGGGGAGAAGTACGTGTCATCGACTAGAATAGCCGAATACATGGAAATAGACGCCACGCAGGTGACGAAAGATTTATCACATACGGGCATATCCGGCAAGACGCGGGTGGGGTACGAGGTGGACAATTTTGTGGAGATTCTGGATGATTTTCTCGGGTTTAATAAAATGAATAACGCTTTTCTCGTGGGTGCCGGCTCGTTGGGAGGTGCCTTGTTGCAGGATAAAGGATTGAGAAATTTCGGGCTGAATATCCAAAAGGCTTTCGATGTGGATAAATCAAAGATCGGTACGAAAATCAATGACGTGGAAATATTTCATATCGACCAATTCCGTGGTATGCCAGCCGAATGCAACGTGGCAATCGGGATCATCACCGTTCCGGCGGATTGTGCGCAAGCGATTGCTGACTTAATGGTAGCGTGGGGCATCAAAGCCATTTGGAATTTTACCCCTGCACGTATTAAAGTTCCTTCGCATATTGCCGTCCAAAATAGTACGATTTACACGAATCTGGCAATCCTGTTCAATAAATTACACGGGCAGGAATAAAAGTAAGTTGTTGTTTTACCAGAGAATAGATGACTTTATAGGGCGTGTTCAGTAACTGCTCCTAGGGTGTTTCTACCGTAGTCAGTAATATGGTTTCTATATTACTGGTAGATACTTGTGTGTATACATATATCAAATTTTATTCAAATCCTAATAAAAGCCTATACTTTTTCTATTATAATAGAGGTTGAATGGGAGTTGAATAGGAGTTGAATGGGAGTTGGTGCCAAGAAAGTTTCAATAAAATCTCGTTGAAATATCTTTTTTAGAACTGATTTGGGTATAATCTCGATAGGACACGGGATGTCCTTTACTGAAAAATTGACCGTTAAAAGTATACTTTTTTATTTGGTTTTCCAATAAGGTCGCTTTTTTTGAACGAATCGGGTTTGTTGCATTTAATTAGCCTTGATTCTGCTGGATTCTTTCTTTGTTATTTCGATGTTTTTTAGTATCTTTGCAGCTTGTAAATTACAAAGAGTAATAAACTAAAAGAAAGCAGAATGGTAAAGATTAAATTTCCCGATGGGAATGTAAAAGAGTTCGAGTCCGGGGTTACCGGCATGGACATAGCTAAGTCGATTAGCCATAAGCTGGCTAAGGAAGTATTGTCAATATCCGTAAATGGTGTCACGTGGGACTTGACACGCGGGATAACGACAGACTCCGAGATTAAGCTGTATACATGGGACGATGAAGAGGGACGCCATGCTTTCTGGCACTCATCTGCACACCTTATGGCAGAAGCTTTGCAGGCTCTTTACCCGAATATCAAGTTCGGTATCGGACCCGCTATCGAGAATGGTTTCTACTATGACGTGGATCCCGGGGAAGGGGTTGCCATCCAAGAGAAAGATTTGGTGGAGATCGAGAAGAAAATGTTGGAGTTGGCAAGGAGAAACGAGGAATATTGCAGGATAGACGTTAGCAAGCAAGAGGCGTTGAATCATTTTTCATCGCTTGACGAAACATATAAAGTAGAGTTAATCAATGATTTGGAAGACGGGACGATCACGTATTACCGTCAGGGTGATTTCACGGACTTGTGCCGCGGTCCTCACTTGCCGGATACGTCTTATATCAAGGCGATCAAGTTGACTTCCGTGGCGGGAGCGTACTGGAGAGGGGACGAGCACAGGAAGATGTTGACTCGTATTTACGGTATCACTTTCCCGAAACAGAAAATGCTGGACGAGTGGATCGTGCTGATGGAAGAGGCTAAGAAACGTGACCATCGTAAGATCGGCAAGGAGATGGAGTTGTTCATGTTCTCGCAAGCCGTGGGATCGGGACTGCCGATGTGGTTGCCGAAAGGAGCCATGTTGCGCGACCGTCTGGAGGCTTTCTTGAGAAAGGTGCAGAAAAAATACGGTTACGAGCAGGTAATCACCCCGCATATCGGTAACGTGAATTTGTACAAGACATCCGGTCACTTCCAGAAATACGGGAAAGATAGTTTTCAGGTAATCACGACCCCGCAAGAGGGCGAGGAGTTTATGCTGAAACCGATGAACTGCCCGCATCATTGCGAGATATACAAGTTCAAGCCGCGGTCGTACAAGGATCTTCCGGTGCGTTTTGCCGAGTTCGGTACGGTCTACCGTTACGAGCAGAGCGGGGAGTTGCACGGGTTGACAAGGGTACGCGGGTTCACGCAGGATGACGCCCACTTGTTCTGTACGCCCGACCAGTTGAAGGACGAGTTCAAGAAAGTAATCGATATTATTTTCACGATATTCAAGGCTTTGGATTTCGAGAATTTCACGGCACAGGTGTCGTTGAGAGACCCGAATAACAAGGAAAAATATATCGGTTCGGACGAGAACTGGGAAAAGGCGGAAACGGCTATTATCGAGGCTGCTGCCGAGAAAGGCTTGGCAACCACTGTCGAGTTGGGCGAGGCGGCGTTCTATGGTCCGAAATTGGATTTCATGGTGAAAGACGCTATCGGTAGGAAGTGGCAGTTGGGAACGATTCAAGTGGATTACAACTTGCCGGAGCGTTTCGATTTGGAATACACTGGGGCTGATAACCAGAAACATCGCCCGGTGATGATACACCGTGCGCCGTTCGGAAGTATGGAGCGTTTCGTGGCAGTTTTGATCGAGCACACGGGTGGTAAATTCCCCTTGTGGTTGACTCCGGATCAGGCTGTAGTGTTGCCGATCAGTGAAAAATACAACGATTATGCTCAAAAAGTTGTAAATTTCTTAAATAATTCCGACATTCGCACCGTTTTAGATGACCGTAACGAGAAGATAGGTCGGAAGATACGTGATAACGAGTTGAAAAAGATACCTTATATGTTGATTGTCGGGGAGCAGGAAATGAACAAAAATAAGGTTTCCGTGCGCCGTCAGGGAGAGGGTGACAAAGGATCTGTTTCAATGGAAGAGTTTGCAGAAATGATTAACAAAGAGGTAGAAGCACAGTTGAATGCTATCTATAATGAAAATAAATAATAAAAGGAGGATTAATTATAGCAAGGACAATGGAAATTAGGGGCAGAGGTCAAAGTGACAAGCCACAGCACAGAATTAATGAGCAGATAAGAGCCGCTTCTGTGAGAGTCGTTGGAGAGAATGTGGAACCGGGGGTTTATCCTTTAAAAGAAGCTTTGGCTTTAGCCGAGGCTGCCGGAGTTGATCTGGTGGAGATATCTCCCAATGCTGATCCACCTGTGTGCAGGGTTATTGATTACAGTAAATTCCTGTACCAGCTGAAGAAAAAGCAAAAAGAGATTAAAGCCAAAAGTGTAAAAGTGGTCGTGAAGGAGATTCGTTTCGGACCCCAGACCGATGACCATGATTTCAATTTCAAGTTGAAGCACGCTATCGAATTCTTGAAAGAAGGTGCGAAGGTAAGAGCCTACGTGTTCTTCAAGGGACGTTCAATCCTGTTCAAGGATCAAGGTGCAGACCTATTGGAACGCTTTGTCGATGCTTTGGAAGATTACGGTAAATTGGAATCCGCTCCCATGTTGGAAGGAAAGAAAATGATCGTGATTATTTCTCCTAAAAAATGATAGGATTCGGTGATTATGGATAGATTTTTATAATTACATATTCTGATAACAATTAAATTTAGAACAAATGCCAAAGATGAAGAGTGTAAGTAGCGCGAAGAAGAGATTCGTTCTGACCGCTACCGGGAAGATTAAAAGAAAACATGCTTTCAAAAGTCATATTTTGACGAAAAAAGCAACGAAGAGAAAAAGAAATTTGACTCATAGCGCTATCGTTGATCCAGCGAACGTGGCTACCGTGAGAAAGATGCTTTGTATCTAAGTAATTAAAGACAGTTATTAACCAGGATGTTATGCCTTACAAGTTTCTGAAAAAGAACGCTAACATTCAAAAAAAAGAAAAATTATGCCAAGAGCTAAAAATGCCGTTGCTTCGAGAGCACGTAGAAAAAAGGTTTTAAAACAGACCAGAGGTAACTTTGGTGCAAGAAAAAATGTTTGGACGGTTGCCAAAAACACGTATGAAAAAGGTTTGACATACGCGTACCGTGACAGAAAGAAGAAAAAATCAGAATTTAGAGCGTTGTGGATTCAGAGAATTAACGCCGCGGTTAGAATGGAAGGTTTGACTTACTCCAAATTTATGAACTTGGTTCATAAAGCAGAAGTAAACATGAACCGTAAAGTTTTAGCTGATTTGGCTATGAATCAACCGGAAGCTTTCAAAGCTGTAGTGGCGAAAGTGAAAGAGTTAGCTTAGTAATTATAAAATATCGGAAAAGGCTGCCCTCGGGTAGCCTTTTTTTTTAATTAAAATATTATCTTTGTGTCTTAGTGGTATATTTTTTATTTGGATAATGAAGATTGCATTACTTGGTTACGGAAGAATGGGAAAAGCGATCGAGCGGGTGGCTCGGGAACGCGGGCACGAGATCGTGCTGGTGGTTGATGAGACGAATCGTGCCTCGTGTACGGACGAGCAATTGAAACAGGCGGACGTGGCGATTGAGTTCACTACTCCTGCGGTTGCCGTGGATAATTATTTCTGGTGTTTCCGTAATGGTGTGCCCGTGATTTCCGGTACGACCGGGTGGTTGGGCAGATGGGGCGAAGTGACAGAGTCGTGCGAGCAGACAGGGGGGGCGTTCTTTTATGCCTCCAATTATAGTATAGGTGTGAATATATTCTTTCATTTGAACCGTTGGTTGGCAAAGACCATGGCAGGTTTTGGTAATTACAAGGTGTTCGTGGAAGAAACACATCACGTGCATAAATTGGATGCCCCGAGTGGTACCGCGATAACGTTGGCAGAGGGAATCTTGGATGAACATCCGAAATATTCTTGTTGGAAATTAGACGAGGGGGAAGTGAAAGATCGCGAGTTGCCAATCAAGGCGAAGCGTGAAGGCGAAGTGCCCGGTATTCATTCCGTGACGTATAAATCGGACGTGGATGAGATTCAGATACATCACTCCGCTTTTTCCCGTGACGGATTCGCCCAGGGAGCCGTGATGGCAGCTGAATTTGTGGCAGGGAAAAAAGGGGTTTATGGAATGGATGACCTTTTAGAGTTGAAAGTTAAAAACTAAAAGATAAAAGTTTAGAATTAAGAACGAAGATATGAGAAATGTATTGACAAATAAATGGTTTAAGTTCGGGATAGTTCTTTTTATATATTTATTGTGGACGTTGTGGATACAGAGTTGGTGGTTATTGATCGGTGTACCCGTTTTGTTCGATATTTATATTTCAAAGAAGGTGCACTGGGCTTTCTGGAAGAAAAAGAACGTGGAAAAACAAACGAAGGTTGTCGAGTGGATCGATGCTTTGATTTTCGCGATTATTGCCGCCACGTTGATTAGGATGTTCTTTTTCGAGGCGTACACGATTCCTACTTCTTCAATGGAGAAGACCATGCTCGTGGGGGATTACTTGTTCGTGAGCAAGGTGGCTTACGGTCCGAAACTGCCGAATACTCCTTTGTCTGTACCTTTCACTCATCATACTTTGCCCTTTACAAGCTCCACGAAGGCGTATTCCGAAGCCATCCAGTGGCCTTACAAGCGTATCGGAGGTTTGGGAAAAGTAAAGCGAAACGATATTGTCGTGTTTAATTTCCCGGCAGGGGACACGGTGATCGTGGGGAATGAAAATCCGGATTATTATTCACGATTGCGAGGTGCGACTCAAAAAGCAATTTATGATACGAAAATGGAGAAGGGGATAGACGTTGCTTATGAATTTGCATTACCTATTGTCCGTAAAGAAATGTGGGCAACGAATAACATTATTGCCCGTCCGGTAGATAAGCGTGAAAACTATATCAAGAGATGCGTTGGGATGCCGGGAGATGTGTTGGAAATGAAGGATGCTGTGTTGTACGTGAATGGGGAAAGAGAAGAGAATTACGCTACCATGCAGCAAAATTATGTCATTACGGTAAATTCTCCGTTTAATCAATTAAAATTGGAGGAAATGGGGATCGCCCGGGATGATATCGGTTATTATGCCAACACTTATAAATTACCTTTGACAACAGGAATGTTGGAAAAGATTAAAGCGATGCCTAATGTGGTTTCTGTTAGCCGTGAAGTCGAGCGTGGTGAAATTTTCCCGTATAGCGAGAATTACCCGTGGACGAGGGATGATTTTGGTCCGCTGCCTATCCCGAAGAAGGGGGAAACCATAGACCTGACAATTGAAAATTTACCAATATACGAGCGTATTATCGGGGCTTACGAGGAAAATAAGCTGGAAGTAAAGGATTCCGTGATATATATTAATGGAAGTCCGGCAGATAAATATACCTTCAAGATGGATTATTACTGGATGATGGGGGATAACCGTCATAATTCGGCAGACTCCCGTTACTGGGGATTCGTGCCCGAGGATCATATCGTGGGTAAGGCTTATTTTATCTGGCTTTCCTTGGATAAGGATAAATCTTTCTTGGGTAAGATACGATGGAACAGGATGTTCCGGTTTATACATTAAAAAAAAGCGGCTTAGCCGCTTTTTTTGTTAATAAATTTACTAACTTGTCAGTGTTTAGAAAATACTACAATTATGGCAAAAAGTAAAAACAAAAAGACGTTTGTATTAGATACGAATGTTATCCTACATGATTATAGATCAATTTACAATTTTGAAGATAATGATATCGTTATCCCGATAACGGTTCTCGAGGAGTTGGATAAATTTAAAAGGGGAAATGACCAGATCAATTACCACGCGCGGGAGTTCGTGCGTGAGTTGGATCAGATTTCGGGAGAAGATTTCTTTGTGAAGGGAGCTTCTTTAGGCAAAGGAAAAGGCAATCTTTTTATCCAGACGGGGGTGCCGTTTAACGAGAAGATAAACGAGTCGTTCAGTGAAGATATTCCGGATCACCGGATATTGGCTATTGCCGCGTTTATTACAGAGAAGAGAAAGGGTGAAAAGGTCGTTTTAGTGTCAAAGGATATGAATTTGAGGATGAAAGCGAGGTCTTTGGATATTCTGGCAGAGGACTACAAGACGGATCAGGTGAAGAATTTGGAGGTGTCGTTGAACAAGTGCGTGATTACAAGGGAGGATTTTTCCCAGGAGTTGATTGCTAAACTTTACGAGAGCGGGGAAGCCGGGGTACCGGTGGAAACGTTCTTCCCGAAGGAAGAGATCAAAGGGAATAATTATTATATATTAAAGAACGGCAGTAATTCTGTGTTGGCTTGTTATGATCCGACCCGGAGGGTGGTGCGGAAAGTGGAGAAATTGAATACTTTCGGTATTTACCCGAAGAATTCGGAGCAAGCGTTCGCGTTGGACGCGTTGATGAACCCGAATATATCTTTGGTGGCATTGAGTGGCAAGGCTGGAACGGGAAAGACTTTGCTGGCGTTGGCAGCAGCGTTGCAACAAAATAAAGCGTTCGAGCAGATTTATCTGGCTCGTCCTATCGTGGCTTTGTCTAACAAAGATTTAGGGTACTTGCCGGGTGACGTGAACGAGAAGGTGAGTCCTTATATGCAACCGTTGTTTGATAATTTGGCGGTGATCAAGCACCGTTACACGATGCACAGTCAGGAGAATCGTTTGATCGACGATATGTTGAAAGACGAGCGTCTGGTGATTTCCGCGCTGGCTTATATCCGCGGGCGGAGTTTATCGAACGTGTTTTTTATCGTGGACGAAGCTCAAAACTTGACACCGCATGAAATAAAGACAATTATTACACGTGCCGGAGAAGGGGTGAAAATGGTGTTCACGGGAGATATTGACCAGATCGACTCTCCTTATTTGGATCGCCAGTCCAATGGATTGTCACATTTGTTCGACCGGATGCAAGGACAAGAAATGTTTGCTCACGTGCACTTGGAAAAAGGGGAACGGAGTTACCTGGCAGAGGTCGCGAGCAATCTGCTTTAACAGTCGAAAGTCTATAAAGTCCGTAAGGTCTATAAGGTCTATATGCAGACACTTTGTAACTTTATGGACTTTATAGACCTTATGGACTTTATAGATTCTTTATATGAATATTTGGGGATTTCTGGGTGCGGCAATAGCGTTGACATTGATGCCGGGACCTGATATTTTATTTGTGATCACACAAAGTATTATCCGGGGGAAAAAAGCGGGAATCATTTTTGCCTGCGGGTTGTGTACCGGATTGATTGCTCACACTGCGGCTGTTAGTTTGGGACTTTCGTTGATATTATACAAGTCCCCGGTGGCTTTTTCCGTGTTGAAGTATCTTGGAGCGGCTTACCTGATTTATTTGGGTGTTAAATCCTTTATGCATCGTAACGAAAATTCCTTGGAATTACCTGCTTCCGGGGGAGCGGAGTACAAGCTATACCGCAAAGGTATTCTGATGAATATATTGAACCCGAAAGTCCTCGTGTTTTTTATCGCGTTCTTTCCCGGGTTCGTTAATCCGGCGACGGAGAATCCTGCGGGAGAGTTACTGTTATTAGGTGTACTTTTTATGGCACAGGCTATTGTTATTTTCTCGCTAGTAGCTTTGTTGGCGGAACGATTGTCCCGCCGTTTGATGCAAAATAGTCATTTTTCGTTGATTATGCATATCATCGAGTCGCTGGTTTACATCATCATCGGGATTAGCCTGATCTTCGTGACCGTGGGGTCAGAACTTCCTCAAGCGTAATATACGGGGAATGTATGTTGAAATATGGCGTGCTTTTTTCGTTTCATAAACATCATCTATTTTGATCAAGATTGCCGTTTCCTCCACACCACCGAATCCCGGATTGATAGCGGTTCCGAATGATTTCATGGAAGGGGACAAACTCATGTAGGCGTTCACGAGGGGAGGTATGTTTTCCCCGTGTTCCCGCACGTAACGGGAGAGTATTTTATAATCCTCCTCGTAGCTATTCCCGCAAAGTATGCTACCGAGTTTTCGATCGTCAATATGTATTTCCAGGGGAACGATGGGTTCTACCAATCGTTCGTTATCCTTGAAATATTTGCGCATGAAGAAAAGTATCATGTCACGGGCTTCTATGTTGAAGCTGGTGTACATGGTGACTTTCCCGAAGAAGTACTCCATCTTGGGGTTCTCCACGGTGAGGGCTCCTAATCCATCCCATAGGTTATCCAGGGCAAAAAGGGATTTTCGTCCCATCTTGGTAGACTGGTACAGGGGTTGGACGAAGGAACGCCCGAGTTCTATCATCTTGGTCAAGTATTCTTTCTTGAATTGCTCGGAGAATCGAAATAGTTCCGTGGTGGCAAGGTTGGGCTCTCCCTCTGCATTCAAGGAGAGGTTGTCACAAAGGATGTAACGGTAACCGCCGAGTATTTCTTGCTCTTTGGGATCCCACACGATCAATTGTTGATAAGGCACTTGTTGATCGATGTCGAAAGGGTCGATGTCAACTTCTTTGCCCGTACCGCCTCCTGCCGTCCTGAATGTCAATTCGCGTAGTCGCCCGACTTCTCTCATCAGGTTGGGGCTATTGAAAGCGTTGAACGAGTATATTTCGTTGTTACCTTTATTCGTTTTCCGGATAAATCTTTCTTCCGTTAACTCTGCTAACAATTTTGCTTTATCCAAAGGATAGATGACAGGCTGCATAAATTTTAGATTTTGAATTTTAGATTGTCAATACGCAATTTAAATCTATAAGCTGTAAACTATTTTCTTCACTTGTTCTGCCCATTCCTTGGGGGTTTTACTTTTGTCGAAGGTTTGCCAGGGAATAGGTTTACCGATACTTAACGTGAAAGTGGAGCCTTTTTTATTGAATGTTTCTTTGGGAAGGCACATCATTTCGAGGTTTACTTTCAATCCTATTTTTGTTCTGAAATTAGCGAGGTTATAGAAGAATTTGGAATTCTGTCCTTTTACCCGTATCGGAACAATGTCACGATGGTATTTCACGGCTTTCACGATAAAACTCTTTTGCCACTCGGGATCGATGATGACCCCTTTGGTTTTCCGGCTGACCATACCTGCCGGAAAGGTGATTACCTGTGCATCGGAAGCAAAGGCGGCTTCAAGATCGGCAGCGGCCTCCTTGGCTAATCCACCGTGTTTGTTGACCGGCAAGAAAATATTGTTCAAATTCTTCAGGTTCATCAACAAGTCGTTTACCGGGAATTTTAAAGGACTATATTTTCTTCCCAGGTAGTGAATCAGAATGATGCCGTCCGGTCCGCCCAAAGCGTGATTTGCCGCGAATATGTATCGTCCGTTGGGATCGGGGAGGTTTTCTTCTCCCTCGATTTTGAAAGATAAATCAAGGTATTCCATCACTCCGTCGGCGAAATCCAATCCTTTGCGGTCGCCGTATTTGGAGATGAAATCATTAATCTGGTCTTGACAAATCAATCTTTTTAAGAATGAATAAATGAATTTGGGAATCCAACGGGCTAACTTGGGATTTTTACTCTTAAAAAGTTCTTCTATATATATCGGTTTAACAGTTTCTTCCATAATAATTGTGAATTGAACTCTTTTGCTCTAAAAGTTTTGACAAAGATAAAAAACCTTATTCAATAAAAATCGTTATAGAAGATATGAATTGAAAAATATGAACATTTTTAATGAATGGAATAAGTTGAACCCAAAAAAAGAGAACAATGAGAAAATTATCTTTATTGACTAGTGGAGTTATTTTGATGCTTTCTTTCTTGATGGTGGGATGTAATACCATGAAGAAGTTGGAGAGAGAAGCCATCGAAACGGCAGTAGTGGGGAAGGTCTCACCTCAGCAGTTGACGGCGGTGGATGGAATGGTGAATTTTAATTATAATGTTGCTTTCGCTCCCAAGCAGTTTTATAAGAAGTTAATTTTGAAAGTGACTCCGAAGATGCAATATCCCGGAGGAGAAGAAGCTATGCAACCGCTTTATTTCCAAGGAGAGAAGGTGAGAGGCACGGATTATCCGGTGGTAGAATACAAGGGTAACACGATGGCAACTTATAACCTTTCATTCCCGTACCGTGACGGTATGCAAAAGGGGATCTTGATAGCTGATATCGAGGCGATCATGGGTAATAAGAGTGTTGATTTTACACCTGCTATCTTGAACACGAATGGTGTGAAAGAATGGAAATCTTACGTTTATTCTTTACCCAGTAATCCTAACGCTATCCCGTTGTTCACGGAAACTTTCGTGAAAGACGTTCCCGCTACCGGAGTGGGTGTTGTTAGTGGGTATGTTTTGTTCCCGTTGGCACAATCTGCGATCACGGATGCTCAAAAGAAATCAACCGTGATGTCCCAAGCGACTAAGGTGATGAAGGAAGTGTTGGCTAATAAGGATGCCAAGATCACGAACATGATTATGTATGTTTCCAGCTCCCCCGAAGGACCGGAAAGATTGAACAAGAATTTGACAACAAACCGTTTCAAGGCCGCAAAGACTTTCTTCGAGAAAGACCTTGGTTTGGCAAATACGCCGATGGCAAAAGATGCCAAGTTTATCGTGTCTAACCTGGTAAACGAGAATTGGGATGGTTTGTATCTGTTGTTGGATGATTCTAACATAAAGAATAAAGCAGCGATCGTGAAAGATTTGAAGGCTGCTTCGAATTTGGCAAAACGTGAAGCCGTGCTCGAGTCTTATATCAAGACTGTACCGGAATTGAAAGATGTTGTTCTTCCTGTTCTCCGCCGGGCTGATTTCTTTATATTCTACACGGTACCCGCTGTGATGCAGGTAGAGGATCAGGCAACCGCTTACTATGTTCCTCAATTGCAGGAAACTTCTGTATTGTCTGCACAGACCGATATAAATTTATTGAATGATTTGGCTGCCTCGGCTATCCAGAATAAGGATTACCGGAAAGCGAAGAAGTTATTGGAATCGGCTGCCGTGATTAAAGATCAACCGGAGGTGTTTAATAACTTGGGTATTGTTTACCAGAACGAGGGCAACAATGCACAAGCTCAAAATATGTACACGAAGGCGTCCATTAAGAAAGAGGCTAAGTATAATTTAGGTATGCTGTTATTGCAACAGAAAGAGTATAGCAAAGCTATTCCTTACTTGAAAGAGATGCCGAATATTAACTTGGCTTACGCGCAGTTGATGGCTAATGATAATCGTGCAGCCTTGTCTACTCTGAAGAGTTTGAATCTGACTTCCGGATACGAATACTACATGATGGCTATAGCTGCAGCTAGATTGAAAGATACGCAGACGATGGCTGTGGCTTTGCAAAAAGCAATCCAGCTTGACTCACAATTGAAGGAAAAAGCTCGGACAGATAAAGAGTTTTATCCTTATGCACAAGAAACGATTTATTTGAATATTGTTGATTAAAATTGTTTGACTTTGCACTGAAAATAGGGTCATGGCGAAAGCGATGACCCTATTTGTTTTAGGTTATGGGGTGTTTGTAAAGCAATTTATTGCTTTACAAAACCTTGTCCGGATTTTGCTTGATGAAATCTCCCCAACCTTTGCATTTGGAGCTGCCTGTTGTCGGGAGTGAACCTTGCAGGTGATGGCAGTAGGCAATGGCGATGGCGTCTGTTTCGTCCAATGTGGAAATCGTGTCGGGCATAACCATAAATTTACCTAGCAGAATGGCGATTTGTTCTTTTGATGCCTCTCCTGTTCCGGTGATGCTCATTTTGATCTTTTTCGGGGCATACTCGAAGATCGGGATATCGCGTTGAAGTGCGGCAGCAATGGCTACGCCTTGTGCCCGTCCCAGTTTGAGCATGGATTGAATATTCTTCCCGTAAAACTGTGATTCGATAGCGAGTTCGTCGGGGTGGTAGGAGTCGATGACTTGCAGGGTACGTTGGAATACACGTTGTAATTTTAGGTAAGGGTCATCGAGTTTTTTCATGTCCACGACTCCCGATACGACAAGTTCCGGTTTACTATTCTTCCCGGTAGTACGGAGAATAGCGTATCCCATAAAGTTCGTTCCGGGGTCAATCCCCATGATTAGTTTTTCCATTGATCGAAGGTGTACACGTTTATTTCATGTACAAAGGTACACAAAATCCTTTGGATTTTATACTTCTTCCAAAGTTGTACTGAAATGAAGTAAATTAGAACCGAACATTTCGGTTAATACTCCCAGTAATTTTTCTTTGTACAATTCCATGAAGACCGCGTAATCATCAGCAACAGAGAAAACAAGTTGTAACGAGAAGGATTTTCCTTCTTCTTCATTTACTAGTATCCTGGTGAATAGGACATCACAGCATACGCTTTTGGCTTTGACGTAAGGAATATAAAATTCACGGATCGCTTTTCTGAATGCTCCCTCTATTTCTTCTTCGACGTGAAATGTGGTGTTGTAGATAAATCGCATAGGTCGGGTTAAAAGTTAAAAACTAAAAGATAAAAGTTTAAAGTGAATCTTACGTGCCTATCCTGAAAAAGGTTTCTTTAAGCGGGAATGACCTTTTATCTCTTATCTTTTAGTTTTTAGTTCTTATCTTTTACTTGATGTAATCCGTTCCCATGAATCCTCGTAGGACGTCGGGTACACGGATTCCTTCAGGAGTTTGATTGTTTTCCAGCAAGGAAGCCACGATTCTTGGCAAGGCAAGTGCGCTGCCGTTAAGGGTATGAGCCATAATGGTTTTCTTTTCACCTTTTTCCCGGAAACGCAGTTTCAAGCGGTTTGCCTGGTATTCCTCGAAGTTGGAGACGGAGCTTACTTCTAACCAGCGATTCTGTGCTTTGGAATATACTTCAAAATCGTAGGTGAGGGCAGAAGTGAAACTCAGGTCGCCACCGCACAAACGAACGATACGATAAGGTAATTCCAGTTTTTGCAGCAATCCTTCCACGTGTTTCACCATACCGTCGAGAGCCTCGTAGGAAACTTCCGGGCGAGTGATCTGCACGATCTCTACTTTGTCGAACTGGTGTAGGCGATTTAAGCCGCGCACGTCTTTGCCGTATGAGCCTGCTTCCCGGCGGAAACAAGCCGAATAGGCTGTATTTTTCACGGGCAACTGGTCTGCGTCGAGAATCACATCCCGGTACAGGTTGGTTACCGGAACTTCTGCCGTGGGGATAAGGTAAAGTTTGTCTTCGTTCACGTAATACATCTGCCCGTCTTTGTCGGGTAATTGTCCGGTTCCGAACCCGGAGTCTTCGTTCACCACGAGAGGCGGTTGCACTTCCTCGAATCCGGCTTTGATATTTTCTTCGAGGAAGAAATAAATCAAGGCTCTTTGCAGGCGTGCTCCCAGTCCCTTGTACACGGGGAAACCGGCTCCGGTGATTTTAACCCCAACCTCGAAGTCGATCAATTGGTATTTTTTTGCCAGATCCCAGTGGGGGAGTTGTCCTTCCTCGTGGGCGGGTATATTGTCGCTAACTTTGACAATCACGTTGTCTGCATCGCTTTTTCCGGGAGGCACGGAGTCGTGGGGTAAATTCGGCAGGCGCACGATAAGTGTGTTCAACTCGTTCAAGGTTTCGTTATGCTTGGCGGTCAGGGCTGCAATTTCTTCTTTCAAACGGGTTGTGTTGGCACGGGCGGCTTCTGCCTCTTCTTTTTTCCCTTCTTTCATCAACGAGCCGATTTGTTTCGAGATGCTGTTCATTTCGGCTTGTTTGTCGTCTGATTCTTTTTGAAGGTTTTTTCTCTCGTTGTCAAGAGAGATGATTTTCTCAACTAATTCTTTGGCATCAAAGTTTTTCACGGCTAATTTACGGATTACCGTTTCTTTGTTTTCCTGAATAAATTTAAGGTTTAGCATCTCGACTAATTTTAGATTTTAAATTTAAGATTTTCATTTACGAAAGCAAGAATCTATTTTTGAGTACTCTTGTTTCGGGCTGTAAAAATAAAAAAAACTCCTGTACTTTGCCAAGGACAGGAGTTTAAATATGTTCATAATTTCTGTTTACTCAGCAATAGCTTCTACAGAAACGTACGATTTGTTGTCTTGTTTCTTTTTGAAAACAACTTTTCCGTCGATCAAAGCGAATAAGGTATGATCTCTACCTAATCCCACGTTTAATCCCGGGTTGTGTACAGTTCCTCTTTGACGAACAATAATGCTACCAGCTTGCACGAATTGTCCACCAAAAACTTTTACTCCTAATCGTTTGCTTTCTGATTCACGACCGTTCTTAGAGCTACCGACTCCTTTCTTGTGTGCCATATCGTCTTATAATTTTAGAAGTTACAAAATAAATTAAGCGTTGATCGTTTCGATCTGAATTTGAGTCATACATTGACGATGACCGTTCTTTTTGCAGTATCCTTTTCTTCTCTTTTTCTTGAAGATGATCACTTTGTCAGCTTTCAAGTGAGATAATACTTTTGCCGTAACTTTGGCTCCTTCTACTACTGGAGTACCGATTTTGATTTCTCCCTCATTGTCCACTAAAAGCACTTTGTCAAATTCTACTTGAGCGCCTTCTTCTGCAGCCAGTCTGTGAACATAGACTTTACGGTCTTTTTCAACCTTGAATTGTTGTCCTGCGATTTCTACAATTGCGTACATTGTTCTAATTCATTTTAAAGTTAATACCATGGGGTGGGTGTTTCTCCGCTTGGTGTACCCCTGAGGCTAAATTTTCGCTCGGCAAAAGTAGTAATTGTTTTTGAAACGGCAAAGAAATCGTTGAATAAATGAGATATGATTTTATATTCGGGGGAAATGTACTAACTTTGGCAGGTTTTCTGTAAAAGAGAAAGATTATGAAATATATCGCACGTCTGATATTAAAGATTTTCGGGTGGAAGCTCAGGGGAAGTTTACCCACGGACAAGAAGGCGGTGGTCATATCCGTGCCACATACCTCCATCATGGATTTTATCTGGGGAAAACTCACGTTCATGAGTTATGGCATCCCTACTTATATATTAATGAAGAAAGAATTTTTCTTTTTTCCTCTCGGTTTGATATTGAAGGCTATGCACGTGATCCCGGTTGACCGGGGAAACAAGGAAAACCATCTTGTCGAGCGTATGGCGGAAGAGTTTAAAAAGAGGGACGAGATGTATTTGACGATCACCCCGGAGGGAAGTCGCAAGAAGCGGAAGAAATGGAAAAAAGGATTTCTGGTGATCGCTAAAGAGGCGGGAGTGCCCGTTTATTTGGGAAGAATAGATTATAAAGATAAATATTGTACCTGGGGACCTCGTTTTATTCCCACGGGTGACCCGGATGCGGACTTGAAGTACATCATGTCAACGTACAAGGATGCCCATCCTCGTCACCCGGAAAATTTCTCGGCGGGTGATTAGTAATGGTATAGAACGGGAATATTGTTGTATCAGAAAATAAAATGATTATGAAGGTAGCAATCGTACAAGCACGCTTGGAGTGGGAAAATGTTCCGTTGAACCTGAAGTTTTTTAACAAACGTTTGAGTGAAGTGAATGGGGCGGATATCATCGTGTTGCCCGAGATGTTTGCTTCCGGTTTCACGATGGCGGGTAAAGGGCAAGTGGCGCCTTTTTATGAAGCCGTGAACCAATGTATGCAGGATTGGGCGGATGAGAAGGATGCTTTAATCATGGGATCGACCATTTGCTATGAAGACGGGCATTATTTCAATCGTCTTTTGGCGGCGTTCCCGGACGGGCGTGTGTTGCATTACGATAAAAGGCACCGTTTCACGATGGGCAAGGAAGATGAGCATTTCACCGCCGGACACGAGTTGTTGGTTTTTGAATACAAGGGAATGAAGATCGCTCCTTTTATTTGCTATGACCTGCGTTTTCCCGTGTGGAGCCGTAATACTTCCGAGTATGATATGGCTGTCTATGTTGCCAATTGGCCGGAATCCCGGAGGGAACCGTGGCAGATTTTGCTAAAGGCGAGGGCTATCGAGAACCAGTGTTACGTGGTGGGTGTGAATTGTGTGGGCGAGGATGGTATCGGGTTGCGTTACTCGGGCGATTCCATGGTGATCTCCCCCAGGGGGGAGATACTGGCGGCGTGTGAACCTTATGCCGATGAAGTGCGTCAAGCCGATATAGACCTGGAGGCGTTGGAAGAGTTTCGCGATAAATTCCCTGTTCTGGAGGATCGAGATGAATTTACAATTGAAGAATAATGTATAAATAACAGCTAAAAGAAAGGAATGAAAAAAAAATTGTTGACGATAATCGGATTGAGTATGATGTTCGGTTTGAACGCACAGGAGAAAGTGTTGACCATGGAAGAGGCTGTGGTAGGGTATCACCTGTACCCCCGGTCGAAATATTTCCAGTGGCAAGGGGATAAGAATCAATACACTTATCTCGATCGGGAGGGGCTCATGGGAGAGTCTGCCGATAAGGGTGAAAAGACTGTTCTGTTGACAGTTGTAGAGTTGAACAAGATTTTGAATGCCGACCTGAAAGGTTTTCCTAACTTTTCTTGGCTAGACGGCAACACGATCGTTATAGCCCGTCAAGGAAATATCTATCATATTGACGTGGAGAAAAAGCAGTTGAAGCATACTTTTTCTTTCCCGAAGGGGGCTGCCAATCAAACTTACACGAAGGCGGGTAATTTGTATGCCTACACGGTGGATAATAACTTGTATTACCTGGATGAACGGGGGAACAGCTATACCGTGACTGCCGACGAGGATAAAAATATCGTGAACGGTCAGGTTGTTAGCCGTAATGAGTTCGGGATCTCGGGAGGTATATTCTGGTCGCCAGACGGTAAGAAACTCGGTTTCTATCGTAAGGACGAGAGCGAGGTGACGAATTTCCCTTTGTTGGATATCAATAGCCGTACCGGGAGTTTGAAAGAAATCAAGTACCCGATGGCTGGAATGAAATCCGAGCTGGTAACGATGGGTGTTTATGACATTGCTTCCGGTCGTACGGTCTTTCTGGATGTGAATGATTTCGGTCGGGAACAGTACCTCACGGGGATCACGTGGGCGCCGGAATCCGATATCGTGTACATTCAGGTATTAAACCGGGGACAGGATCATATGCGTTTGAACAAGTACGATGCCTCTACCGGGAAACAAATCGCCACATTGTTCGAGGAAAAATCCAATACTTACGTGGAGCCGCAAAACGGGTTGGTATTCATGAAGAATAACCCGAAGCAGTTCCTTTACGAGACAAATAACCGGGACGGTTATTTCAATCTTTACCTGTACGACGTGAACGGCAAGTTGATTAAACGTTTGACCGATGTCGATGCGGACGTGGCTTACGTGGATATGGATTGTGCCGGAAAATACGTGTACTATCTTTCTTCAGAAGTATCTCCGGTGGAAAAACAGCTTTTCCGGGTAGACGTGAAGAGTGGTAAGAAAGCTCGCTTGACTCCCGAGGAAGGGTGGCATAATATCAGCATGAGTGGGGATTGCAGTTATTTTATTGATAATTACAGTAGTGTAAAGGTTCCGCGTAACGTTGATTTGGCAACCAATAACGGTAAAGTGGTTCGTCGGATTCAGGAAGTGGAAAACCCGAACAAAAACTACAATTATGGTGAAGTTACTTTGGGTTCCATAAAGGCGGATGATGGTAGTGATTTATACTATCGTTTGATAAAGCCGATGAATTTTGATCCGAACAAGAAATACCCGGTAATTCATTACGTGTACGGGGGACCTCATGCGCAAATGGTAACTAACATCTGGAATGCCAATATCCGGATGTGGGAAATGTACATGGCTCAACACGGTTACGTGGTGTTTATCATTGATAACCATGGTACTCCCAATCGCGGAAAGGCTTTCGAGGAAGTGATTCACCGCCAGTGCGGACAGGTGGAAATGAAAGACCAGGTGAAAGGTATCGAGTGGTTGAAATCCTTCCCGTGGGTGGATGCCGACCGTATCGGTGTTCACGGTTGGAGTTACGGTGGTTTCATGACCATTTCGTTGATTACCAACTATCCCGATATTTATAAAGTGGGAGTCGCCGGGGGACCGGTGATCGACTGGAAATGGTACGAGGTCATGTATGGCGAGCGTTATATGGATTCCCCGCAGGAGAATCCGGAAGGATACGCTAAAACCAGTTTGATAGCTAAAGCTAAAGACCTCAAAGGTAAATTATTGATCTGCCAGGGAGCTGTCGATCCGGTAGTGGTATGGGAACAGAGTTTAAGTTTTATCCGGGAATGTATCAAGAATAACGTGCAAGTGGATTACTTCCCTTACCCGTGCGCGGAGCACAACGTGATGGGACGTGACCGAATCCATCTGATGCAGAAGGTGACGAATTATTTCGAGGATTACTTGAAATAATTGAAAAATGTAGCCGTGAATAGGATTCTGCATTAGATTAAATCAGCCAACTAATTTCTTTGATTTAGTTGGCTGATTTATTTTATTTATCTTGATAGGCATTTATATTTCTTCAATTTCTCCGGAAGATAAACCTGTTGCTTTTATGATGGCATCTGGCGATAATCCCATCGTTTTTAAATTTCGGGCTATTTCCTGTTGCTTTTTCTTTTCTCCTTCTTTGAAGCCTTTCTTTTCTCCTTCTTCATAACCTTTTACATGCCCTTTCTTTTCAGCAGTTTTAACCACGCTGTACCAATCCCGAAAGACTTTTAGGCTATCCTCGTATTCGTACAGTTCCCGTTTACTGAATCCGGCAATTTCAGCGGCTTTGAAAAGGCGTTCGAAAACTCGTTCCTGTAGAGCAGCCGGGCGTTCCATGAGTCCTGAAAGATTCCGTAGCACAAACATCCATTTATCGAACATGGTTTCCAACTCCAATTCACTCTTGTTGAATTTGGGCATTTCGAGGTAAATGAACGTTAGTTTGTCATAAAAAACTTCTTTCGTGCGAGTATCTAGTAATTTTACTTCATGATGGTAATAATTATCCTTGTCGTCAAAAGTGAAATTAAGGATACCGATCGTGTAAATAGCTTTTAGTTCGTAATCCCAACTTTTCCCTTTCACGGCTTGTTCCCGAATGGGAAATGTCGAATAAAACAAACTACGATCTTTAAAAAATTGCTGCTCACCTTTTTGTATCTCCACGAGGAATTTCTCTCCTTGCTCGTTTTCGCAATATACGTCGAATACTGCACGTCTGTCAATCTCTTGCGTACCCAAGTGTTCTGTGTTCAGGTAAGTAATATCTTTTATCGATTGTTCCCCGTGTAGCAAGGCATTCAAGAAGCTGATTAATAAATCCTTGTTCATGTCCGTACCGAATAACTTCTTGAAACCGAAGTCTGTGTAGGGATTAATATAGCGTTCCAGTAAACCTTCGCTTCCCATGATTTTTTGTGTTTTATTATATAACAAAGATAATCAATTTTTTGCCATGTAATAAATTCGATGGGCAAATATAGTAGTTCTTTTTTGTTTTTATTGTTATATCTTTGCCGCTTTCAACTTTCAATTTTCAATTGTTATGCGCATTGATATATTAAGTGTTGTACCGGAATTACTGGAAAGTCCTTTGAATCATTCGATTATCAAGAGAGCAAAGGAGAAGGGTATCGTGGAGATTCATATCCATAATATACGGGATTGGTCGAAGGACAAGCACCGGAAGGTAGACGATTATTCTTTCGGCGGTGATGCCGGTTTGGTGATGGCTGTACAGCCGATTTTTGATTGTATCAATGAGTTGGCTTCCCAACGGCACTACGATGAAATTATTTACACGGCGCCGGACGCCCCGACGTTTAATCAAAAGACGGCAAACGAGTTGTCTTTGAAAGAAAATATCATGATCCTTTGCGGGCATTATAAAGGGATCGACCACCGGATCCGGGAGCATTTGATTACCCGGGAGATTTCCGTGGGCGATTACGTGTTGACGGGAGGGGAGTTGCCCGCTTGTATTATGACGGATGCCGTTGTGCGTTTATTGCCGGGAGCCATGGGTGATGAGACTTCCGCCCTGACGGATTCGTTTCAGGATAACCTGCTTGCCCCGCCCGTGTACACCCGTCCGGCAGAATTCAACGGTTGGCGTGTGCCGGAAGTATTGCTGTCGGGGAATCATGCTTTAATTGACGAGTGGCAGGAACAACAGGCTTTGGAACGTACAAGGCGGTTGCGTCCGGATTTATTGGATGAGTGATCTTTTCGCTATCCTAAGTCTATCCTTTCGCTACCATAAAAACGAATCATGGCCGAATCATGGCCGTAGCATAAACGTGGATTTGCGTTCATGATTCGTTTGTGATGGGTACATGTATGGTTTTTGTGGTAGGGCAAGGTAAAGCAAAGCAGTACTTGGGGGGGATGTAGGGTGTTGTATCTATTTGACAATTAATTGACTCGAGAGATGATCCGGGGGTGAATAAACGATCGTTTATTGACACGGCAAAAAAGAACTCTTGCGAGTAATCGCCAAAAAAACTAAACATCTGGTTGCGAGAAATAAAAATTATTATTCGAAATATTTGCGATAAACAAAAATGCTGTATATTTGCACCTCAATAAACGATGGTTTTTTGATATAAAATATCGTTTGTCGCAACAGATTTCGTGCATCTATAATACATAGTGCTGTTTAAGTGAGGTGCGTGAAACACATGGCAATAAATCAGAACCGGTAATAGGGTTAGTGCGCGAAGCGTATCCGATCGGCTGATAGAATAGAATTTACATGATCGAGGATAAAAAAATACATTGGTATGTCGCTTACACACGGGTAAATCAGGAATTATTGATCAAGAAGAAACTGGACGGGTTGGGAATCGAGAATTTTCTTCCTCTGGAGGAGCAAGTCCGGGATACTTCTCTTGGTCGAAAAACTATTCGTGTCCCTTTGATTCACGGTATGATTTTTATCCGCACGGACAAGATGACAAGTTTCTCCTTGCTTAACGAGTATTCCCTGAACATGGTTTACCTGAAAGATATCGAGGGACGTGGTTCCCTGGTCGTTCCCGACAAGCAGATGGAAGATTTCATGTTCCTGTTGGATTTCTCTCCCGAGGGTATCGAGATATTGAATAAAGACCTCAAGCGGGGTGACCGGGTTAGGGTGATTAAAGGACCATTGGTGGGGCTGGAAGGAGAGTTGGTTCGTTTGCGAGGTCATAAGCGGGTGGTGATCCGCCTGGAGGGGGTGGCGTCGATTGCGACGTCTTACATCCCGGGTTCATTCCTTGAAAAAATAGAGTAGCGAATGGATAGATTTAAGATTTATAAAATCATAAATCTGACGTTGTAAATCAAAAATTACAGATGGAAAAAGGTTTGTTTCACGATTTGTACAGGCAACTGGACAATCTTGATCCCCGGTCGTATTCCCCGGCGAGCTTGTCGGGTTTGCTGCACGGTTACCTGACGGTGTACTCGATGGTGCGGGTGTACCCGTGGCTGGAGCGTGATTTTGGTAGTCCCGGTGATATTCACGAGCGGGCGAAATCGATCGTTCACTTGTATCCCGGGCAGTTACAAGGTGATGATATTCCAGTGGATACCCGGGCGGGTTACGCGGCGGACAAGATGGATGTCTACCAGTTGTACTCTGATTTGGGATACTTGAGAAATGGTTTGGATGCAGCGTACCGGATACTGTCGTCACGTGGGAACGGGAAGATCTCGTTGCCTTGCCGTACGCCTAATATTTGTCGTTTGTTGTGTAACTGTTACTATTTTGCCGGAGACGAGGAGTGCGGAGAACTTGCGGGGCGTTTGGTGACGGAGGCGTTGGGATATATTCGTGGCGGAGACCGTGGCGTGTTGTTATCGTGGTGGGATACCATTTGCTTGTACGGTGACGCCGTGGGAGCAATGATGTTGCCCGGTGAGGATTATAAACGGCTGGAGGAGGAACGGGCTCGTTTGCGGGTGAGCGTGGAGCGGGAGGAGGACAAGAGAATCGAGCGTTTCCGGCAGACGGGACAGGAAGCGGATTTCGGTTTGGTATCGGAGGTTTTTTATATTCTGGCGAAGCGGGAGTTTGCGGAGGGGATTAAAACAAGTAATAATTATTAATACATGGTGAAAATATCAGTTGCTGGAACCGGTTATGTCGGTTTGAGTATCGCAACTTTGTTGGCACAATACAACGAGGTGACAGCCGTGGACATTGTTCCCGGGCGTGTTGAACTGGTGAATAACAAGAAATCACCCATTCAGGATGATTATATAGAGGAGTACCTGGCAACTAAACCCTTAAATCTTCGAGCCACGACGGATTGGGAGATGGGGTATAGGGATGCCGACTTCGTGGTGATTGCTGCGCCGACCAATTATGATAGCCAGAAGAACTTTTTTGACACGTCGGCGGTGGAAGACGTGATCGGGAAGGTGTTACAAGTGAACCCGGGTGCAGTGATGGTGATCAAGAGCACGATACCCGTGGGCTACACGAGAAGTGTGCGGGACAGATTCAACACTCGGAATATTATTTTCGCCCCGGAATTTCTGCGGGAAAGCAAGGCTCTTTACGACAACCTTTACCCGTCGCGGATCATCGTGGGTTACGACCAGTCGGACAAGGAACTGGAGGCGAAGGCACGGCAGTTTGCCGGGTTGATCAAGGGTGGTGCCATCGAGCAGAACGTGCCGGTGCTTTACATGGGCAGCACGGAGGCGGAGGCGGTGAAGTTGTTCGCCAACACTTACCTGGCTTTACGGGTAAGCTATTTCAACGAGCTGGACACCTACGCCGAGTTGAAGGGATTGAACACGCAGCAGATCATCGAGGGCATATGCCTTGACCCGCGGATCGGTGACCATTATAACAACCCGAGTTTCGGTTACGGCGGGTATTGCCTACCGAAGGACACGAAACAGTTGCTGGCGAACTACGCTGACGTGCCGCAGGACATGATGAGTGCGATCGTGGAGAGTAACCGAACACGGAAAGATTTCATTGCAGACCAAGTATTGAGAATGGCAGGGTATTACACTGCTTCCAGCCAATGGGATGTAGAGAAAGAACAACAGCTGGTAGTAGGAGTTTATCGTTTAACAATGAAGTCTAACTCCGACAACTTTCGTCAATCTTCGATTCAAGGTGTGATGAAACGCGTTAAGGCTAAGGGTGCGCAAATTATTATCTATGAACCGGCCCTTGAAGATAATACCAGTTTCTTCGGCAGCATGGTGGTAAATGATTTGGAAAAATTCAAGCAAATAAGCCAGGCTATTATCGCCAATCGCTATGACCATTGCCTAGACGATGTGAGGGATAAAGTGTACACGCGTGATATTTTCAGGAGAGATTAAAAATATGAATGTACTAGTTACCGGAAGTGCCGGTTTTATCGGCTCGAATCTTGTTGAGCGATTGCTCGTTACTGAAGGTCCCATTCATATTGTGGGGCTTGATAGCGTTAATGATTATTATGATGTCAGTCTTAAAAAGTATAGACTCGATAAGCTTAATAAACTTGCAGCCGAGTATCCCGGCAGTAAATATATCTTTATAAGGGGTAGTATTGCGGATAAAAACCTTATTGATAGATTATTTGCGGAGCATGAGTTTGATGTCGTGGTGAATCTGGCGGCGCAGGCGGGTGTGCGTTATAGTATCACTAATCCAGATGCCTATATTGAAGCTAATATGATAGGTTTTTATAACATTTTAGAGGCTTGTCGCCACAGTTATGACGGAGGCAAGCAAGGAGTTCAACATCTCGTGTATGCGTCTTCTTCCAGTGTGTACGGTTCGAACAGGAAAGTACCGTATTCTACTGATGATAACGTGGATAATCCCGTGTCTCTTTATGCAGCCACGAAGAAGAGTAACGAGTTAATGGCACATGCTTATAGCCAACTCTATAATATTCCTTCCACGGGTTTAAGATTTTTCACGGTTTATGGTCCTGCGGGGCGTCCTGATATGGCTTATTTCGATTTCACGAATCAGCTTGTCAAGGGTGAGAAAATCCGAATTTTCAATTACGGTCATTGTGAACGTGATTTCACTTACGTGGATGATATTGTAGAAGGGATTCAGCGAGTTCTTCATTGTGCACCAGAGGTTAAAACCGGGGAGGATGGACTTTCTCTTCCGCCTTACGCCGTGTATAATATAGGTAATAGTCACCCGGAAAATTTACTTGAATTCGTGCGGGTTCTTCAAGAGGAGCTTGTGAGAGCTGGTGTGCTTCCCAAAGATTATGATTTTGAATCCCACAAGGAGCTTGTTCCCATGCAATTGGGGGATGTACCGGTAACTTTTGCCGATACTTCAGCTTTCGAACGAAATTTTGGCTTTAAGCCTCACACGCCACTTCGAGATGGGCTTAGAAAGTTTGCCGAGTGGTATAAAGAGTTTTATGGATAATAGTAAAATAATATAAATTCTAAAAAGTTATGCTTAATAACAAGACTGTGTTGATTACCGGGGGAACGGGTTCCTTCGGCAAGAAATTTGTAGAAACAATTCTAAGGGATTATCCGGGTGTAAAGAAAATTATCATTTATTCCCGTGATGAATTGAAACAGTTTGAGTTGAAGCAAAAATACCCGGAGAGATTATACCCTCAACTTCGTTTTTTTATTGGTGACGTGCGTGACCTGGAGCGTCTGACGCGTGCTTGCGAGGGGGTAAACGTGATTATTCACGCCGCGGCAATCAAGCAAGTGGATACGGCGGAGTATAATCCCGAGGAGTGTATCAAGACTAACGTTCATGGTGCCCAAAACGTTATCAAGGCGGCTTTGGCAACGGGAGTGAATGATGTCGTGGCACTTTCCACGGACAAGGCTTGTGCCCCGATAAACCTTTATGGCGCGACTAAACTTACTTCCGATAAACTATTCACCGCCGCGAATAATATCAAGGGTTCAAAAGATATTCGTTTCTCGGTAGTACGTTACGGTAACGTGATGGGTTCCCGTGGTTCTGTTATCCCGTTCTTTATCAACAAGAGGGATAATGGCGCGACAGAACTTCCTATTACCGATACGCGCATGACTCGTTTCAATATCTCTCTAGAGGCGGGTGTAGCTATGGTTATGTATGCCCTCGGTCATCATCTCGGGGGAGAGATTTTCATACCCAAGATCCCGTCGTATCATATAAAGGACGTGGCAACCGCGATAGCCCCGAATCTTCCACAGGTGGAAGTCGGAATTCGCCCGGGCGAGAAACTCCACGAGGAGATGATAACCGTGACGGACGCCCTTGATACGATTGATCTCGGTCGTTATTACGTGATAATGCCATCAGTAAGCTTCAATCACACCAGGGAGGAATACATGAAACATCATAACGCGACATTGGTACCGGAGGGTTTTCACTATAGCTCGGATATCAACACGGAGTGGGAGACGGTCGAGTCCATGCGCGAGAATATAATCAAGTATGTTGATCCTAATTTTCAAGTGAAATGATGATAGATCACCCTATATCATACGGTCGTCAATTTATAACCGACGAGGATATCGAGGCGGTTGTTGAGACGCTTAAATCGGATTATCTCACGCAGGGACCTAAAATAGCCGAGTTCGAGAACGCTTTCGCTAACTATTGCGGTAGCGAGTACGCTTGTATGGTCAGTAACGGTACGGCGGCTCTTCACCTTTGCGCACTGGCATTGGGAATTAAACCGGGGGATAAAGTGATCACGACGCCCATCACGTTTGTGGCAAGCGCGAACGGTTTTCGCTATTGTGGCGCGGAAATCGTGTTCTGTGACATAGACCCGGACACGTACCTCATGGATTTGGATAAACTGGAGGAAATTCTCAAGGCATCCCCTAGGGGTACTTATAAAGCCGTGATCCCGGTTGATTTCGCGGGTTACCCGGTGGACGTTGAACGCATGCGATCGTTGGCGGACGAGTACGGGTTCGCGATTGTCGAGGATGCTTGTCACGCACCCGGGGGGGCGTTGACAGACAGCCTGGGAAGGGTGAATATGGTTGGTAATGGTCGTTACGCGGACCTTACTGTATTTTCTTTTCACCCGGTAAAACATATCGCCACGGGTGAAGGCGGTGCAATCACTACAAACAACAAGGAGTTACACGATAAGGTTTGCCTTTACCGTACCCATGGAATCACGAGAGACGCCTCGCTTTTTCACGAGAATCACGGAGGTTGGTATTACGAGATGCAGGAGTTGGGCTACAACTATCGAATCACGGAGTTCCAGGCAGCGCTGGGCATTAGCCAGTTGAAAAGATTGGACTGGAGTATCGAGCGTCGAAACGAGATAGCCAAGAAATACGACGCGGCTTTTGCCGGAACTTCTATCCGTGTTCCATTTCGTGCCGGGAATATCACACACGCGTTCCATCTCTACATTATTCAGGTCGAGAATCGTAAGGCTCTTTATGATTTTTTGCGCGAGAACAAGATTTTTTCCCAGGTGCTTTATATTCCGGCTCACACGATGCCTTACTACAAGCAGTTCGGCTGGAAGTCGGGTGATATGCCGGTAGCAGAGGATTATTACTCCAGGTGTTTGGCACTTCCTATGTTCCCCTCGCTTACAGATGAGGAGCAGGATTGGGTTATTGAAAAGGTTTTAGAATTCGTGAAATGAATCTAATGAAAAATTTGTGTGTTATACCCGCCCGTGGTGGGAGTAAACGTATTCCCCGCAAGAACATCAAGCCTTTTATGGGTAAGCCGATCGTTGCATATTCCATCGATGCGGCTTTGCGAAGCGGTCTTTTTGAAGAGGTAATGGTTTCTACAGATGACGAGGAGATCGCGATGATCGCTCGTGAACATGGGGCTCAAGTCCCGTTCATGCGTGATGCCGAAACGGCAAATGATTACGCGAGTACGGCAGACGTGATTCTCGAGGTCTTGGATATGTACGAGAAACGGGGGAGGGTATTTGATACGATTTGTTGCGTTTACTCGACAGCTCCCTTTGTTACTCCCGCTAGATTATCAGAAGCCTACTTGAAATTGACAGGCGGGATTGATTCTGTTTTTACTTGCGTTGCTTATTCTTACCCGGTACAACGCGGTCTTCATATCGTGGATGGAAAAATTAGAATGCTTTATCCCGAATACGCGTCTTCTCGCTCGCAGGATTTGGAAAAGATTTATCATGATGCCGGTCAATTTTATATAGCTAGAACGACATCTTTCATTGCAGAAAAAACTTTTTGGGGTAAAAACACGGTTGGTCTGGTACTACCAGAACTTGAGGTTCAGGATTTGGATACTCTTGCAGACTGGAAGTTGGCAGAGATGAAATACGAATTGCTCCGGGAATCGAGATGAAGCGGAATATTTATTTTCGGGCAGACGCGAGTGATACGATAGGTTACGGTCATTTTACCCGCATGTTATCACTTGCCGGTATGCTGAAGGATGATTTTTGTTGTACATTTTTCACTTGTCACCCGACACCCTATCAAGTTGAGGAGATGAGAAAAGTTTGCCCGAGTGTTAGTTTGCGTGAAGATACACATCACGATGATTTCCTTTCCCGGTTGCGAGGAGATGAAATCGTGGTATTGGATAATTATTTTTTCACAACCGCTTACCAGCGGCGAATCAAAGAGAGAGGTTGCAAACTCGTGTGTGTTGACGACATGCATGACAAGCACTACGTGGCTGACGTGGTGATTAATCATGGCGTGGCTGATGTTTCTTTATTTGATGTAGAAGCGAGTACCCGGTTGTGCCTGGGTTTACGATGGGCGTTGTTGCGAGAACCGTTTTTACAACCTTTAGGCACGAGCCCCAAGGAGCACGGAGATTGGTTTATATCTTTTGGAGGTAGTGATTTTCATAACTTGACGAGTAAATTCATACGATTGATTCATGATAGGGAAGAGGTGAAACGGGTGTTCGTGGTGGTGGGTGATTCTTATCAACATGGGGATCCCTCGCGGGGATATGATAAGGTGATTCTTCACAGGAATCTCCCGGCAATAGAGATGGCCGCTTTGATGCAACGTAGTGAATACGCGATCTTGCCCAGTAGCGGTATCTGTATAGAAGCACTCTCTCGTGGCTGTAAAATTTTTGCGGGCTATTACGTGGATAACCAGGAAAGATTTTACCGTTACTTGAATGATAACCATCACGTGCACGGGTTGGGAAATTTGCTTGATCCTTCTTTGACGATGCCGGAAAAATTTGATTTGATATCCATGTTTGATACATCCTTGATGTATGGCATAAAGGAGCGTTACATTCAATTATTTAAAAATATCTGATAGAACTATGACAAGAATAGCAGGAGAACGTTTGTATATAAAAGAGATAGAAATAGAAGAATTGACAGATCCCGTGATGGCTTGGTTCTCGGATAGCGAGTTGATGAAGTATTACACGAATTCCCGGAGGGTGATAACTAAAGATACCCTTGTTGCTTCCATCGAGCGCGGGAAGAGGGATGGTGATACATTTACTTACGGTATTTATGACATTGAACGGGAATTGTTAATCGGGACCTTGAAATTGGGACCGATTAACAAGATACATAAAACGTCTGATCTGGCAACTTTAATAGGTGATCGCTCTTTTCTAGGAAAGGGTCTGGCACCGGAAGCGATTCGATTGGGAGTTGAATTGGCTTTTTCTGTTTACGATTTAAGAAAATTGTACGGTGGAATGTACGCTTCCAATGTCGCTTCAATAAAAGCTTATTGTCGAGCGGGATGGCTGATAGAAGGACGCTTGAAAGGCTTTTACCAGGTAGAAGGGCGTAATGAAGACCGTGTGCTGGTGGGATGTTTTAACCCGAAATATTTTAGCGAGCCCGAGATTGAAGATGTAAGACGAAAACAAGGGGAGTATTATGAATAAGGTATTTATTGTCGCGGAATTGTCTGCGAATCATAACGGGAGCAAGGAAACGGCAATAGCCACGATAAAGGCTGCCAAAAGAGCCGGAGCGGATGCCGTTAAATTGCAAACGTACACGGCGGACACGATAACGCTGGATTGTCAGGCTGATGATTTCAAGATCAAGCAAGGGACGTTGTGGGATGGAAAATACTTGTATGACTTGTACAAGGAGGCTTACACACCCTGGGAATGGCACGAGGAGTTGTTCCGGGTAGCGAGGGAGGAGGGGCTGACGTGTTTTTCCTCGCCGTTCGATAAGACGGCGGTGGATTTCTTGGAAGAGCTGGGCAACCCGATTTACAAGATTGCCAGTTTCGAGATCACTGATATCCCGTTGATAGAACATGCCGCCAGCAAGATGAAACCGATAGTTATTTCTACCGGGATTGCCACAGGGGAGGATATTCGATTAGCTGTTGATACTTGTCGTGGTACGGGGAATAATGATATCACTTTGTTGAAATGCACGTCCTCTTACCCGGCCCCAGTGGAGGAGGCGAACTTGTGCATGATCAAGGATTTGTCAGAACGTTTTCACGTGAAGTCAGGTTTGTCCGATCATACATTGGGAAACATGGCTTCTATCGCGGCAGTAGCCATGGGAGCCACGATGATAGAGAAGCATTTTATAATAGATAGAAAAATAGGTGGTCCTGATGCTTCTTTTTCAATGGACGAGAGAGAGTTTGCCCAACTGGTGAAGGATGTGCGCGTGGTGGAAAGTGCCATCGGGGAGGTATCTTACGAGTTGACGGACAAGATGAAGGCTAGCCGTGAGTTTTGTCGTTCTCTTTACGTGGCGGAAGATATGAAAGCCGGGGAGGTGATCACGGAAAAGAATGTTCGTTCGGTCAGACCGGGGTTTGGGCTGCATCCGAAATACTTGAAAGAGGTATTAGGAAAGCGAATAAATAAGAGCGTAAGAAAAGGAACAAGATTCAGTTGGGAGTTGTTGGATTAGTTTTTTCAAGTTGAAATCTATGAACTTTACGGTGCTAAAGAAGACATTAAAGAATAATTCAGTAATATTTCAGAATTTTACTTATATAACAATCCTACAAGTGTTTGTTATGCTTGCTCCTCTAATTACTTATCCTTATTTGACGAGAGTTTTAGGGTTGGAATTGTACGGGTGGGTTATCACGGCACAGATTGTGGCAAGTTATTGTTCTATTCTTGTTGATTTCGGTTTTAAAAGTGTAAGTGCAAAGCATGTTTCAATACATCGTAATGATAAGAGCAAATTGTCAGAAATAGTTTCATCTATCTTATCCATTAGATTACTTCTTTGGATTTTAGCTTTGACTGTTTATGCTACGATTATATATTTAATTCCTTCTTATCGTTCTCATTATTTACTATTTATTTTTTCCTTTGGATTGACTTTTAATGAATTGCTATTTCCGCAATTTTATTTTCAAGGGGTGGAAAGAATGAAATATATCGCAATCTTGAATATCGTGATTCGTTCTATTTTTGTTGTATTGACTTTCGTGTTTATTCGTTCATTATCAGACTATATTTATGTCCCGCTTTTGATGTCGATAGGATATTTTATTGGTGGAATTCTTTCGTTGTACGTGATTTTTTATAAAGATGGAATTGAATTTATACTTCCGTCATGGGGAAATATGAAGTTTTATCTAAAGGATGCTTCAAGTATATTTTTTACAGATGTGATTTGTACAATAAAAGATAAATGCAATTATCTTTTATTAGGTGCATTTATTGGTATGAAGGATGTTGTTATATATGATTTGGGGTCTAAGTTTACCAATATTATTTTAAAGCCTTTTAGTATTGTAGGTACTGTTTTGTTTCCCAAAATGGCAAAAGAAAGAAATATTAGATTTTTTAGAAAAATAGTAAAGTATGTGGCTTGTGGTATCGTAATATCCGTTTTGATAGTCAATATATTTTTACCTTACCTTGTCGAATTTTTTACTGCTCGAGAGCTTGATCTTTTACCTATCAGGTTGTATTTGTTATCACCTATTTTCGTGGGGGTTAGCGGGTATATAGCTTCAAATTTGATCATAGCCCTCGGCTATAATAAATATATATTCTATAGCATTATTGTCACCACAATAGTATATCTTTCATTACTAGGGTTAATGTATGCAGGGGAATATTTGAATTCAATTCATTCATTTGTATTAATAACTGTATTATCTTATCTGGGCGAATTGGTTTATAGATTGTTTGTTGCTAAGAAAATTGTGAATATAGAAGAGAAGTAAAATGTTGTATAAAGTTGATGTGATAAGACCTGGTTCGTTGAATCAGATCATAGGACCCGTGGGTACTTTAAAAAGAATTATTAAAGATAAAGAGTATTTTGAGGGGAGAGGATATGATTTTACGATATTTACCCATGATATATTTTCCAAGGTAGAGAGTGGAGTGTCTGTTGCGAGAACTACTCATCACAAGAAGGGGATAATCAAGAAAATAAAATCTAAGACGAGGTTATATGCCAGGCATAGTTTTGTGTTGAGTTATTTATTCGATTTAAGATCGCAGCTTCACACAAAGAAATTAGTGAAGTATTATCTTTCATTGAATAGAGATCCTGATTTTATTGTTTTCCATTCATCTGTTGAATGTTATCAATATTTGAAATATTCAAAGAATAAGCGAGCTAAAGTGATTATGTTTCAACATACAGATGGTATTCCTTTTAGAATGCAATTAGAGTATTATCCAAAGTTTAAAGGGACCTCGTATTTGAAGAAAAAAATGGAAAAGTTGTCGTGGACGGCAAGAAATACGGATCATTTGGTTTTTATTGCTAAGATAGGACAAATAAATTTTCTTAAGGCTTTTGCGTTTTTGGATATAAAAAAAACATCTGTTATTCTCAATGGTATAGATGATTTTACTTTATCGCAGAAAAATGAAATAAATGAGATCAAGTCAAAGACGTTTAAATTTAAATACAGGTTATGTTGTTCCGGTACAATTAATCAAAGGAAGGGGCATCGTATTATAATAGAAGCGTTACGTGGTTTGGATGAAAATTTATTACATGATATACATGTTTCTTTTTTGGGAGAGGGGGCAGAACGTATTGAATTAGAAAATCTTGTTCATAAATATGGTTTACAAGATCATGTTACATTCGAGGGATTTGTTCCCAATGAACAGGTATATAAATATTTAGCTGCCTCGAATATTTATATTTTAATGAGTAAAAACGAAGGACTTCCGATTTCAATAATCGAAGCAATGAGAGCGGGGTTACCCGTTATTTCAACGAAAATATCGGGAATCCCGGAATTAGTAGATAAAACAAACGGAATACTTGTAAATCCGGATACAGAAGAACTGAAAATAGTTTTCAATAATATATTTCGCTACAATTGGAGTGAAATGGGACATTGTTCTCGTGTACGTTTCGAGAATGAATTTACGTTTGAAAGGATGGAAAAGGAGTATTGCGATATGTTAGATTCAATGGTTCTACCTAGTAACAAATAATGAGTTATGAGTTTAGAAAAATACGAAAAACACAGAAAGAAAACTACCTTCCAATTTATTGTTTGGAAGGTTATGGTTACTGTATACAGAACATTTAAATTTTATCTTGTACCTGATAAAATTGCCATTCGGAAAAAATTCAGAATTGCTTTAGGATATTCTCCGGATTTTGAAAATCCGATTTCTTTTCAAGAGAAATTGCAATGGCTTAAATTATATGATCGAAAGGAATGGTATTCTCAATGTGTGGATAAGTATCGGGTAAGAGAATTTGTGAAAGAGATTCTGGGGACGGATAAATATTTAATTCCACTTTATTTTCATTCAGATGATTTTAGACAATTAACACCGGAGAATTTGCCAGATACTCCTTTTGTTTTAAAATGCAATCACGATAACAATTCATGGGTGTATGTTAATGATAAATCAAAGTTCGATTGGGAAAAAATGAGGTCTTTTTACCGAGAAAGGATGAGTTTGAATTTTTTTTGGACGAATAGAGAATGGCCATATAAAAATGTTAAACCTATGGTTATTGCAGAAAAATATTTGAAAGATAAGAACGATTTATTGATAGAATACAAATATTATTGTTTTAATAAAGAGGTTAGAATAATACAATATAGTGAAGCTAATAAAGGGCACAAAAGTTTCAGGTATTTAATGGAAGATTATACACCATTGGATAAAGAGTATAAAATTGATGAGTGTGTTACCATAGACAAAGACACTTTTAAACCTGTTTGTTTTGAAGAAATGGATTCAATTGTTCGAAAAATAGCTGAAAGGTTTGAATATTATATCCGAATTGATTTATTTAATGTTGATGATAATATATATATCGGAGAATTAACATTTTTTGATGGCGCTGGGTATGATGGAATTTATCCGGAATCTTGGCAGGACGAGATTAGTTCTTATCTTAAATTATCGAAATAACTATAAGGAATGTCGTACATAACAACATTGCTTTTATATAATGTTTTTGTCTTTGTATGTATGCTTGTTTGCTATAAAACTGGTATACAATCAAAAAAGCCAGTATTGGCTTTTATATTTATAGCCTTATTATCCGGATTACGATATGATATAGGCAATGATTATCAAATACAAGCGCAACAATGGGATAATATAGCTTATTTATTTCATGCCGGTTTTGGCTTGAAGGAACTTGTATTACAAAATATAACAGAACCGATGTCATTGGTTCTGTGTTTCCTTTTCAGTTGGTCGAAGCATCCAAGTGCGGTTATCTTCTTTATATATTCTATTTTAGAAGTATATTTCATATATAAAGTTGTTAGACATAATGACTGTTTTATTTCTGCCATATTTATTCTTTTTACATCATGCATACTATTTCAGATGTGGGACTGGACAAGGCAAGCGGTTGCTATGTCGATTTTTTTGTATTCGTTCCAATATATTGAAAACGCTAAGTTGGGGAAATATCTTATTTGTATCTTATTTGCTTTTTTGTTCCATGTTTCCGCAATTGTTTTGATACCTGTCTATTTTGTAAATAAATATGACATTGGCAAATATGTAACTGTGTGTGTAATTCTTGTACTTACTGCTTTAGCTTATGCGGGAATTTTAGAAAAAATGGCTTCGTTAATTATTGATACTGCTGGTGGACTATTATACGAGGGGTACGTTGGTAGTTCTCATAGTGTTCAAAGTAAAAATGTTTCTGGAAGCTTATTGCTATTCTTTAATGTTGCTATTGTGATTGTCCAACTTTTAAATATTCCTAAAGATAGAAAGATATTAAGAACCATGTTGACTTTAGGGGCGATTCTGTACACATTATCAACCGGTAATCTATTGGTCGATAGGATTGCTGCATATTTTTTATTATTTCAACTTATATCTTTTCAATATGTCTTTAAAGTAAAGAGTATGGCCTTGGTAACTTCTGTGCTTATGTTGTTTTATTATAATTATTCAATAATTAATATCGGAGGTACACGGGGAGCTGTTCCTTATGACAGTGTTTTTTCTGAAAATTTCGAGAAAGGAATCTTCAGATATAGGAAATTTTTGTAAACAATGAATTTTGATTCTTATTTGAAAAGGGAAAAAGAACTTGCTATCAAGTTGGAAAGATTGACTATTCTTTCCGGTATTCCTTTATGGCGCATTATCAGGTTAGAATTTAGACATC
Organism: Butyricimonas synergistica DSM 23225; assembly: GCF_000379665.1. GTDB lineage: Bacteria > Bacteroidota > Bacteroidia > Bacteroidales > Marinifilaceae > Butyricimonas > Butyricimonas synergistica. The sequence continues at coordinate 442,839 of NZ_KB903359.1, forward strand.
GTTTTTTAAACACTAGTTTTAAAACCATACCTTGTAGGGTGTCTATTGGACATCAATTGTTGAATGTCTTGTTTTCGTTGGTTTCGATACTCTCTCTGCTGGTAAAAAGGAAAAAATTTGATAATATAATTTTCCCACATCCACGGCTTTTTTATGTTAATGGTAAATATCTTGAACGATTTTCAGACTTTCTTGTAGAACAATCTAAAATAAAAGAAAGTTATATCATACTAGAAAGGCATCAAAATGGAATTCACAAAAAGCCGAGATTGCACGCAAATAAAGTGGTATATCTTGACATGATTGATGTTTTGTCGATGTTATTGAAATATTTTGTTTACCCGTATGTCTATATAAAATACAAGAGAGAGATCAATAAAATATATGAATTATTAAACGAAGAATTTCATTTATCGGATGAGTCTTATAAAAAAATGTTTGGAATGATAATTTCAAACTTTATTGTTTCGTATCATTTGTTTTCTCCGGTCATTTCCGTAATTTCCCCGAAGAGAGTTTTTTTAGCCCCTAGATCTACGTTTAAAAGCGTGATCGCTTATTGTGCAAGGAGAGGTATAGTAACTTACGAGTTACAACATGGAGTTGTTGTTGGAGATACTGTTTTATATGCTGGTCAATATTCACCAGAAATAGATCCGAACTTTTTTCTTGTTCATGGTAAAGATAATATTGGTACCCAATACGGGATGCCCTTAGAGCGAGTGATAAATGTTGGTTATCCTTACAAGAACTATGTTATTAGTGAAGCTTTAAAGAGTGATAAACTCCATGATTCAAAAAAAATACTAGTGGTTTCAGATCCTCACGTGAGTTCTAAAATTATTGATACGATCATTTTATTAACGGAATATTTTCCTGATTATGTTTTTCATATTAGGTGTCATCCTCAAGAAAAAGTAGCAGAATCGGATCTATTAAAAGTGGTCAATAACAAAGGGATTGAAATCGTGGATAATTCCACGGAATCTTTTTTCACACTTGCTTTATATGACACGATTATAGGAGAAAATTCCACAGTATTATACGAGGCAATGAGTCTTCACAAAAGAGTGGGACGGCTTAATTTTAATGGTTTGCATGTTGTTGAAAATCATGATATACACGGTGGTTTTGTTATAAACTCCGTGAATGACTTTCAATTGTTTATGAATACGGAATATGACGGGAGCAGAGATAATAACGATATATACTCTGATTATAATGAGATTATTGTCAATAATTTGATGTGAATATGAAGAATTTAATAATTATTGGTGCTGGCGGTATGGGACGAGTCATGAATGATATGGCTAGAGAAAGTCTGGGATACGGGAAAGAGTTCTGTATAAAAGGTTTTATCGATGATGATCAAAATGCATTAAAGGATTTTAGTGGATACCCAGAGTTATTATCTACCATTTCCAATTATGCGGTAGAAAAAGAAGATATTTTTATTTGTTCCATTGGTGGATTAGGTCGTAAAAACTGTATGATGAGAATAATCGAAAAAGGCGGAGAGTTTATCAATTTGATACATAAGGATGCGAGGATTGGTACGGGTGTCAAAATGGGTAAAGGAAATATCGTGGGAGCATTCACGACTATTGCAGCTAACGCAGAAATAGGAAATTACAATTTTATTCAATCATATACCATTGTTGGTCATGATGTTGTCATAGGAGATTGGAATCGTATTGATTCACGGGTAATGTGTGTCGGAGGGATTAGAATAGGAAATGAAAATATGATTCATACTTCAGCTGTTTTAAATCATAATGTAACGGTGGGTGATAACACTCATGTCGGTGCGTGTAGTTTTGTTATCAATAATGTACCTAACGGTGTGTCTGTCTTTGGCAATCCTGCCAGGAGGTTAAAATGAACGCATATGGATAGATTATTAGAAAAAAAAGTATGTCTTATTACCGGTGCAGGGAGAGGTATCGGGCGGGTTATTGCAGATAGGTTCGCTCGTGATGGGGCTATCGTTTATATAAATGACATTAAACTCGAAGATATGGATAGCTGGGCAGAAAGCTGTTCTCAACTTTATCGTACGAAAGTAGTTCCTTTATGTTTTGATGTTACAGATAGTGTGGCTCTCAAGGCAGGGCTTATGGATATATATAAAACGGAAGGCAAGATAGATTGTATTGTTAATAATGCTGCTATTATCGCAAATCAAAAGTTGGGGATGGTGACTAAATCATTACTGGAAAGGATGTTTAATGTCAATGTTTTTGCTGTTATCGATATGCTTCAAATAGCTTCACGATTGATGTCAAGAAATGGCGGCGGTTGTTTTGTGAATATTGCTTCCATTACGGGTATCGTGGGAAGTCCCGGTCAAGTGGCATATTCATCCACTAAAGGAGCTATCATTTCAATGACAAAATCGGCTGCCAAGGAATTAGCTCCTTTACATATTCGAGTGAATGCAGTTGCACCCGGGATAGTGAAAACCGAGAGATTCGATGAACTTTATGCTGATCATGGAGAAACAATTGATAGTAGAATCGAGAAAATAGCATTAGGTCGTTTAGGGACACCGGAAGATATAGCTAATGCTTGCTCTTTTTTGGCATCAGACAGAGCATCTTATATATCCGGTCAGGTATTGGGTGTCGACGGGTGTGCAACAATTTAAAGAGTAGGTTTGCATGTTTTTGAATTTAGATAAAAAGGAAATACAGAAAACAGCAGCAATCGACGGAGGAAGGGAAGAGTTGACGTATGGGGATTTGGTCGTACTCTCTGGTGAATTTTTTAAAGTTCTTCCTCACAGGACGCTAATATTTATCATGTCGAGAAATTCTCTTGGAGCATTAGTCGGATATGTTGCTGCACTTTCGAATAAAATTGTACCTCTGATTCTTAGTGTAAATACGGAAGTTGATTTATATGAGCACTTAAGAGATCTATACCAGCCGGAGTATTTATGGATACCGACCGAGTTGGTGGATAAATATGGGTACAAAAAGGTGTTTTCACTTTTAGATTATTCGTTGGTCAAAACTGATTTAGTAGCACCAGTTCTTCATGACGATCTAGCGTTGTTGTTACCGACATCCGGTTCAACAGGTAGTCCAAAACTTGTGCGGCATAGCTATAGAAATATTGAAGCAAATGCAGAGAATGTTTCTCAAATGTTCCAAATAACCCCGCTAGAACGGGCAATGGCTACTCTTCCCATGCATTACACGATGGGATTATCTGTCATTACAAGTCATTTATATTCTGGAGCGACTCTTCTTTTTAGTGACAAATCTTTGTTGGATAAAGAGTTCTGGACAATGTTGAAAGAAGAGAAAGCAACTAGTTTTACGGGAGTTCCATATAGTTACGAGGTGTTAAGAAAAATGCGATTCTTTAGAATGGATCTTCCTTTTCTGAAAGTAATCACTCAAGGTGGAGGAAAATTAAGAGAAGATTTATTTCGAGAATGCGTGGAATACGCGGAGAAAAACGGTAAAAAATTTATAGCGACTTACGGACAAACGGAGGGGACCGCAAGGATGGCGTTTTTAGAGCCGGAAATGGCTAAATATAAAATAGGTAGTATCGGAAAAGCGGAACCCAATGGACGATTGGCTATTATTGATTCAGAGGGAAACAAGACTTTCGAGGGAGAAGCAGAGGGAGAGATGATCTATTATGGCGAAAATGTTACTCTCGGGTATGCAATGAATTCGGGTGATTTAATGAAAGGCGATGAAAATAGAGGGGTTTTGTATACCGGGGATATTGTTCATCGGGATGTTGACGGATTTTATTACGTTATCGGAAGGATGAAGCGATTTCTAAAAATATTTGGACTTCGTATTGGTCTGGATGAAATTGAATATTTGGTGAAATCTAATTTTGATACGGATTGTTTGTGTAGCGGATCCGATGAATTATTGAAAATTTGTATAACTAATTTTTCGTTATCCGAGTCGATTAAAAATTTTGTTGTAGAGAAAACTCATCTTTTTCACAAAAACATAGAAATAATTTATTCAAGTAAAATAGAACGTAATGAAGCCGGTAAGGCTTGTTTAAAAAATTATTAGGTTATGACAAATTTGGAGAAATATAATCGTATTTTTTGTGATACATTTCAGGTAGAAGAAAATGTATTGAATGAAAAGTTTGATAATACCTCTGTTGAGGGATGGGATTCGATCAAACAATTATGTCTTATCACTTCTATTGAAGAAACATTTGACATCATGTTGGATACGGAAGATATTATAGGCTTGGTATCGTATTTTGCGGGAAAGGACATATTAGGCAAATATGGAGTAATATTGTAATAATACATTATGGGATTGCGTAAAAGGCTATGGTCGAAGATTGTTTCGATTTATCCTGATTATCTTCGTTTAAGATATGGAATGAACATAGGCAGGAATTGTCGGATATCGTGGAAAGCTCATTTAGATAAATCTGTTAATCCTAAAGGCATTCATGTTGGGAATAATACATGGATTCTCAATGGAGCGATGATTCTTGCTCATGATCATTGCAGGAATATTAAAACAAATACGTATATAGGGGATGATTGTGTGATTGGTGTAAGAGCGATTGTAATGCCTGGTTTAAGTATTGGTAATCAGTGTGTTATAGGGGGGTAGTGTTGTAACGAAAGATGTTCCAGCCAATTGCATCGTGGCAGGTAATCCTGCTAAAGTGATACGCACAGGGATAAAAGTAAATAATGGGAGAATTATTTAAAGTATGTATCGTAATTTTTTTAAACGGGTAATAGATTGTATTTCGGTTTTTTGTGCTATAGTGATATTGTCTCCATTTTTTTTAATAATAATGGTCGTCTTGCATTTTGTAAACAAAGGAGCGGGAGTCTTTTTTACGCAAAATAGACCTGGGAAGAATGCAAAGATTTATAAATGTATTAAATTTAAAACAATGACCGATGAGAGAGATGATAATGGTAATTTACTTCCGGATATACAAAGGATAACACGTGTGGGAAAGATTCTCCGTAGCCTTTCAATAGATGAATTGCCACAACTTTTTAATGTTTTGAAAGGAGATATGGCTTTGATTGGCCCTAGACCATTGTTACCTAAATATTTACCTTTATATTCTTTAGAACAGTATCGTCGCCATGAAGTGCGTCCCGGAATAACTGGTTGGGCACAAGTTAATGGTCGGAATAATATTTCATGGACAAAAAAATTTGAATTAGATGTATGGTATGTTGATCACTTGTCATTAATACTTGATTTAAAAATATTTTTTGTTACAATAAAAAAGGTATTTATACGGGAGAATATTTCTTTCGAAGGAGAAGCCACGACACATCCTTTTGATGGTACGAATTGAAGCTAAAGAGGAATTTTTATAGATTAAGGTATCTTATTAGAATTACCAGAATAGAGATGGAAAGAAAACGGATTTATCTTTGTTTGGCACACATGTCAGGTGAAGAACAAAAATTTATACAAGAGGCATTTGACACGAATTGGGTGGTACCGTTAGGACCGAACGTGAACGGTTTCGAGGGGGATATCAAGCAGTTTATCGGGGAGGATAAAGAGGTCGTGGCGTTGTCGGCGGGTACGGCGGCGGTGCATTTGGCGTTGTTGGCTTGTGGTGTGGGGAGGGGTGACGAGGTGATCGTGCAGTCGTTCACGTTTTGCGCTTCGGCTCACCCGGTGACTTACCTGGGGGCGACGCCGGTGTTCGTGGACTCGGAGGCGGATAGCTGGAACATGGACCCGGGGTTGCTGGAGGAGGCGATCCGGGACCGGGTAGCCAAGACGGGGCGCAAGCCGAAGGCGATTATCCCGGTGGCACTTTACGGGATGCCGTACGATTGCGAGCGAATCCTGGAGATTGCCGCCCGTTACGAGATCCCTGTGATAGAGGATGCCGCGGAGGGGTTCGGCTCGAGGTATGACGGTCGGGTGTTGGGGACGTTCGGTCGCTACGGGGTGTTGTCGTTCAACGGGAACAAGATGATCACGACGAGTGGCGGCGGTGCGTTGATTTGCCCGGACGAGGGGGCGAAGCGGGAGGTGATGTTTTACGCGACGCAGGGACGGGAGGCTTACCCTTATTACCAGCACGAGAAGATCGGTTACAATTACCGGATGTCGAATATCTGTGCCGGTATTGGGCGGGGTCAGATGACGGTGGTGGAGGATCACGTGGCGCATCACAAGCACGTTCAAGCGCTGTACCGGGAGTTGCTGAAAGAGGTGGATGGGGTGACGCTTCACGAGAACCCGTCGTCACGTTATGACAGCAATTTTTGGCTTTGCACGGTGACGCTGGATCCTGGTTTACGGGTCAAGGGAGAGGAGCACGCTTACGAGGAAGCGGTGCAAGGTGCTGTTGGCGGGGCGGCGGGAGTGACCCGTGCGGCCTTGGGGTTACACACGGCTCACGAGCCGAACCGGAACGTGGAGGCGACGCGGTTGGCGTTGGACCGGGCGGGGGTAGAGAGTCGCCCGTTGTGGAAACCAATGCATTTACAACCGGTGTACCGGGACAACCCGTGTTTCGTGAACGGGGTGAGCGAGGGGTTGTTCAAGACGGGACTTTGTTTGCCCAGTGGTCCGTGCGTGACGGACGAGGACGTGTGGTATATCGTTGAACAAATCAAGAGAAACTTGTAAAGTTATGATTCACGATTGAGGTGTGTTTCGACACACCTCTTTTTTGTTTTTGAGGATATTGTTCTCTTGTACACGAAAAGGTCATTTCGCGAGATATAAAATTGGAAAGTTATGAAAGAATTGAATGATCAATCGCAACGTCTCGTGAGAGATTGTTTTTTTGTACGCCAGGGAGAACGTATGGAGAGGTGTTTCTACTCGGAAGTGTTGTACGTGGAGGCATCGGGTTGTTATTGTTATATTTACCGTCGGGATAAGCCCCGGATATCAATTCCCTATTCTCTTTTAACGGTGGAACTTCGCTTACCGAAAAGTATGTTCCGGCGGGTTCATCGAAGTTATATCGTGAANCTTCGGGCGGTGGATGGTTTCATCGGGAAGACGATTTGCATCGGAGAAAAAATAATCCCTATCAGCAAGCCTTACCGGGAAGAGGTGTTCGGGTGCTTTGTTATTTGGGATTTGAAAACGAGGGAAGAGGAATAGTTAATTATTAATCGTTCTTGTGAGGTGGCCTTTATTTGAAAAGCAGGTCAATATCCATGGAAAGAAATTCTTCAAACGATAGTCCTCCGGAACCGATAACTAAAGCTTTGTACGGTTTATACATTTTCGTGAAGACGGATATTCCTTGATTTGTAGTTCTTCTTCCGCTTTTAACTTCTATGGCTATTTTTTTCTTTCGCCGGACGAGGATAAAGTCGACTTCGTCTTTATGATCTCTCCAATAATATACTTTATAATCATTCATTTGTGCTTGACTGACAAGGTATGCGCCTATGGCAGATTCAATATATCTACCCCATAATTTAGGATCTTCAATCACTTCGGAAAAGTCGTCATCTACATAGACGTTACGGAGTGCATTATTGTGTACCTGAAATTTAGGAACGGAATTATATTTTCTGGCATCGTCCTCCGCGAATTTCTGTAAACCACATAGAAGACCACATTCATCAAGTAAATGAAGATACCCCGCAAGGGTGGTGACATTTCCGGTATCCTGTAATTGAGCCGCAATTTTAGTCAAAGATAAAAGTTCGCCACTATAGCTACTTCCCAGTTCGAATAGTTGCCGCAAAAGTTGTGGCTTCATGATTTTCGTGTCCATCAGAATGTCTTTGGATATGGAAGGTTCAATTAAAGAATTTTTCACGTAGTTTCTCCAGCGGTTTTCGTTATTGATGAATTGTGCGGCACCGGGATAACCACCAAAATAGACATATTGTTGTAATGACCAACCGAAACAGTCTTTCATTTCGGCATAGGTCCAATGAGCAAGGCGTATGAGTTCGAATCTCCCGGCAAGAGATTCGGTCAACCCTTTTTCTATGAGCATTCTAGAGGAACCAAGCAATACGATAACCAGTTCCCGTTTCTCCCTCGTGTCACGATCCCATTCCGCTTTAACGGTTTCACTCCAGTTTTTGATTTTCTGTATCTCGTCTATGACCATGAGCCTTTTCGATTCTCCCCGTGCGAACATTTTCATTCTTTGTGATTCCCACGCTTGGGCAAGCCAATCGGCGGATACTCCGGTGACATCATCGGCTGAATAACTGTCAAAGGGGATGGTACATTCTTCTAGAATTTGACCAATTAGCGTGGATTTCCCAACTTGACGGGGACCAACGATAACTTGCATTTTGCCGCGCGGTTCATTAATACGGTGAAGTATTTCCGTGAATGGTGCTCTTTTATATTCCATTTTTCCAAATGTTCAATCTGTTCGTATAAAATGTTCAATGGAGTGAACAAAAATGTTCAGTCCGACTCAAAGGTATGTGATTTGTTTTAATTGAACAAGTTTCATTCAGATAATTTTTCCGGACATTCAGATAATAAACCGGGGTATTCAGATGATTTAGTTGGCAAAGGGGTGTTGCGGGATGTATTTTTGGTTTATGGCTGGGAAATTCAGATATTGGGATATTGTGTTATTTTTCAATGCGTTTTGTTTGCCGAGTTAATATTTATTTGTATTTTTGCGCCCGTATTTAAAAAATATAATGTCTAATTTATTAGAGGATAAGCATTTATTATTATGACAGAAGAACAAAAAGAAATGCAAGTGGAACTTGCACAAGAAGAAACCAAGAAAGCTGCTCCGGTAGCAACCACAAGCGCTGAGGCTGATGACAATTTCGATTGGGAAGCCTATGCAAATGATGATGTAATCCCCGCATCTGAAAAAGAAGAATTAGTGAACAGGTATGCCGAAACTCTTTCATCTGTGGTAGAGAAAGAAGTTGTTGAAGGTACTGTTATCTCAATGAACAAGAGAGAAGTCGTTGTAAACATCGGTTACAAGTCAGACGGTATTATTTCATTGAACGAATTCCGTTACGATCCGGAATTGAAAGTGGGAGATAAAGTAGAAGTTTACGTTGAGACTCAAGAAGACAAAAAAGGTCAGTTGACCCTTTCTCACAAGAAAGCAAGAGCTTTGCGTAGCTGGGATCGTGTTAATGCTGCGTTGGAAAACGACGAGATTATCAAAGGATTTGTTAAATGTCGCACGAAGGGCGGTATGATCGTTGACGTATTCGGTATCGAAGCATTCTTGCCGGGTTCTCAGATCGATGTTAAGCCGATTCGTGATTATGATATTTATGTTGGGAAGACGATGGAATTCAAGGTGGTTAAAATCAACCAAGAGTTCAAAAACGTTGTTGTATCTCACAAGGCTCTTATCGAGGCTGAGTTGGAACAACAGAAGAAAGACATCATCTCCAAACTTGAAAAAGGACAGGTACTTGAAGGTACTGTTAAGAATATCACTTCTTACGGAGTGTTCATCGACTTGGGCGGCGTAGACGGATTGATCCATATTACCGACCTTTCTTGGGGTCGCGTAAATCACCCGAACGAGATTGTAGAGTTAGACCAGAAGTTGAACGTTGTTATTCTTGACTTCGATGACGAGAAGAAACGTATCGCTCTTGGTTTGAAACAATTGACTCCGCACCCGTGGGATGCTTTGAGCGCAGACTTGAAAGTGGGTGACCGCGTGAAAGGTAAAGTGGTTGTTATGGCTGATTACGGTGCTTTCGTTGAGATCGCTCCGGGCGTAGAAGGATTGATTCACGTTTCAGAGATGTCATGGTCACAACACTTGCGTTCCGCTCAAGACTTCATGAAGGTGGGTGACGAGGTTGAGGCTGTTGTACTTACCTTGGATCGTGACGAAAGAAAGATGTCTTTGGGTATCAAACAATTGAAGAACGACCCGTGGCAAAATATCGAGGAGAAATACGCTGTTGGCACGAAACATAAAGCTATCGTGCGTAACTTCACGAACTTCGGAGTATTCGTAGAGATCGAGGAAGGTGTTGACGGTTTGATCCACATCTCTGACTTGTCTTGGACGAAGAAAGTGAAACACCCGGCAGAATTTACCCAAATCGGTGCCGATATTGATGTAGTTGTTCTTGAAATAGACAAGGATAACAGAAGATTGAGTTTAGGTCACAAGCAATTGGAAGAGAATCCTTGGGATGTATTCGAAACGATTTTCACGGTTGATTCAATCCATGAAGGTACGATTACCGAAATCTTCGACAAGGGTGCCGTTATCGCATTGCCTTACGGTGTAGAAGGATTTGCTACTCCTCGCCACTTGGTAAAAGAAGACGGTTCACAAGCTAAGGTTGACGAGAAATTACCGTTCAAGGTGATCGAATTCAACAAGGGAGCCAAGAGAATCATTCTTTCTCACTCTCGTATTTTCGAAGACGAGCAAAAAGCTACCGATAATGCGAAGAAGAAAGATGAGGCTAACGCAACTAAAAAAGCAGTGAAGAAAGTGAAAGAAAAACTAGAGAAAACTACTCTGGGTGACATCACCGAGTTGGCTGCTTTGAAAGACCAAATGGAAGCTAAAGAAAAAGAATAATAATTAGTGAAGTTTGAGCTAACCATATTAGGGTGCGGTTCCGCCGTGCCCACTCTTCAAAGAAATGCTGCCGCTCAGGTACTTAATGTACTTGAGCGGTACTTTCTTATCGACTGCGGGGAAGGTTCCCAGCAGCAATTGCGGCGTTTCAAGGTGCCGTATAATAAAATCAATCATATTTTTATTTCCCACCTGCACGGGGATCATTTTTTTGGTCTGATCGGTTTGTTGTCCAGTTTCTCGATGCAAGACCGGAAAAACGAGTTACACGTTTATTCCGACAAGCGTTTGCAGGAGATTATCGAATTTCAGTTAAAGGTGATGAATACCCGCTTGAATTATCCTTTGATTTTTCATCACTTGGAACGGGAACCGGCTTTAATTTATGAAGATCATGCTTTGACCGTGCGTGCTTTCCCTTTGAAACATCGTTACGAGGCTCCCGTGACGGGATTTTTATTCGCCGAGAAAGAACGGGAAAGAAATATCAAGCGGGAGATGACGGATGCTTTTCGGGTGCCCGTGGCTTTTATGCATCGGTTGAAAAAAGGAGAAGATTATATTACTCCTGATGGGGAGGTGATTGAAAATTGCCGCTTAACCACGGCTCCAGCTGCCCCTCGTTCATATGCTTATATGACGGACACGCTTTTCAGGGAGTCTTTTGCCGAATACGTGGAGGGTGTGGATTTGCTTTATCATGAGTCTACATATGGTAACGAGTTCGAGAAGCTCGCGAAAGAAACTTTTCATAGTACCGCGGGACAAGCGGCGCGAATGGCTGTACTTGCCGGGGTAAAGCACCTCCTGCTGGGACATTTTTCCTCCCGATACCCGGATCCGACACCTTTGTTGGAACAAGCCCGTGAGATTTTTCCCAATACCGATTTGTGTTATGACGGGGCAGTGTTCGAGTTGCCGCTTGTGAAACGAGGATAAAATTTAATGGAACTATGAAAAGAAAACGACTTCTTGCCTCGATCAGTTGGCGAAGGCTTTGGAAATAAATTAAGATGAGGGATAAATAAAAAACACCCGGTTATCTGAAAGGATAGCCGGGTGTTTTTTTAGGGGGCGGGAATAGTACCATTTTTGTTTTCGGGTATTCTATAAACGTGGAAAAGAAAATGTAATAAATATTTATTCAAAACAATACTTTATGGAAAAATCAATCGTAAGAGTGGAACATTTGTCACATCGTTACAGTGTTCAATGGGCTATTCGGGATATAAATTTCGAGATCACGGAGAATGGGATATACGGTTTATTGGGTTCAAACGGGGCGGGCAAGTCGACCACGATGAATATCATGTGCGGCGTGTTGAAACAGACGGAGGGAGAAGTTTATATCAAGGGAGTGAGTATGCGTGCCGATCCGGTGGAAGCGAAGCGTCATATCGGTTTTTTGCCGCAAAAGCCGCCGTTGTACGGTGATTTGACGGTGGAGGAGTTTTTGACGTTCACGGCGAATATCCGCCGTATCCCGGAGGGAGATGTAGGGCGTGCGGTGAAGGAGGTGATGGAACGTTGCGGGGTAAGCCATTTCCGCCGGCGTTTGATTCGCAACCTGTCGGGAGGTTACCAGCAGCGGGTGGGGATTGCGCAGGCGATCATCCATAACCCTGCTTTCGTGGTCTTGGACGAGCCGACGAATGGCTTGGACCCGAACCAGATCATCGAGATCCGTCATTTGATCAAGGAGATCGGGGAAGACCGTACGGTGATTCTCTCGACACATATCCTGTCGGAGGTGCAGGCGACGTGTGATTACATCCGCATGATCGAGGAGGGGCAGGTGGTATTCTCGGGTACGGTGGAGGAATTTGACAATTATATTGTCCCGAGCACGATTTTCGTGACGTTGGCTTCGATGCCGTCAGTGGAAGAGTTGAAGGTACTTCCGGGCGTGGTTGATGCGGAGAACACGGGTGGGATGAATTACCGGGTGAGTTTCTCGGATTCTCGCGAGGCGATCCTGAAGATCGTGGAGACGAGCGTGTCGCGTAACTGGCAGTTGCTTGAGATCCGGGCGGAGAAGAACTCGATGGATAGCGTGTTCGCGGAGTTGTCCGCCAAGAGTAAGAAACATTAAAATCGTGAGTTTATGAAGATGGTGTTCAAAATAGCAAAGATGGAGTTGCAGTCTTTGTTTTTCTCGCCGGTGGCGTGGTTGTTGCTGGTGATATTCGCTTACCAGGTGGGGATGATGATATCCGATTTGCTGGAAGGGATCGTGGTGAACCAAGCGATGGGCTACGGGGCTTGGAGGGTGACGAGTGTGTTTGGCGAGTTGGCGAGTGGTATTCAAGGGTCTCTTTATTTGTATATCCCGTTGTTGACGATGAATTTGATCAGTCGGGATTTGAGCGGGGGGACTATAAAGTTGTTGCAATCGGCACCGTTGCGAAGCGTGCAGGTGGTGATGGGGAAGTATGTTTCCCTGATGGTGTTCGGTTTGGCGATGATGGGTGTGATATTATTTTATGTGGTGTTCGGTTTGTTCACGATCGAGAATATGGATGTGCCTTACGTGTTGACGGGGATACTGGGACTTTACCTGCTGTTGTGTGCGTATGCGGCTATCGGATTGTTTGTTTCCAGCCTGACGTCCTATCAGGTGGTGTCGGTTTTTGGCACGTTGTTTATTCTGGTGGCGTTTAATTACGTGGGCGAGGTGGGACAGAATTACGAGTTCGTGCGGGATGTGACGTATTGGCTTTCTATCCGGGGAAGGGTTTTTGAGTTTATCTCCGGTTTGATTTGCAGCGAGGATGTGCTTTATTTCTTGATAGTGGTGGCTATATTCCTGACGTGGACGACGCTTCGGTTGATTAACCGGGTACAGCGGCGGGGCTGGATGACACGTTGGGGGACTTATCTAGGCGTGTTCGTGCTGGCGATGGGATTGGGGTACATGAGTTCCCGCCCGGTATTGATGACGTATTACGATGCCACGAGAACGCAAGGAAATACCTTGAGCCAAGCGAGTCAGGATATCGTGAAGTTGTTGGATGGAAAGGTGAAGATCACGACTTACACGAATGTGTTGGATAAGGGGTTTTGGAGCACCTTACCCGAGCATATCAGTCATGATCGAGGGAATTTTCGGGATTACGTGCGTTTTAAACCGGACATGAAGTTACGTTATGTGTACTTTTACGATAATGCGAATAACGAGGAGCTGGATGAGCGGTACCCCGATTTGAATGACCGGGAGCGGGCTGAGCGTATTTGTGATAATTACGGGATACCTTTTTCTATTTTCCATTCGCCGGAAGAGATGAAGGAGATCGAGGATTTGAGTGGGGAGGGAAACAAGACTATCCGCGTGATCGAGCGGGAGAACGGGCAGAAGGCGTATTTACGTTTCTATTACCACGGGGGATGGAAGGATTCCCCGGGGGAAGCGGAGATCTCGGCCGCTTTCAAGCGTTTGGTGATGCAAGTACCGACGATCGGGTTTCTTACCGGGCATGGCGAGCGGGATATAAACCGGGAGGCAGACCGGGAATACAAGCGTTTTTCGAGTGACAAGAATATCCGAAGTTCGATGGTGAATCAAGGGTTTAATATCGAGGAGGTGCGTGCCGACAGGGCGATTCCGGATAGTGTGGATATTTTGGTAATCTCGGAATTGCGATCGCCTTTACGCGAGGAAGAACGGGTGAATTTGGATGCTTTTATTGAGCGGGGTGGCAATCTTTTTATCTTGGGAGGACCGGGAAGGCAGGAGTTGATGAACCCGCTTGTCGAGCGATTCGGCGCAAAGTTTATACCGGGACAGCTGGTGCAGCCGACGGAACTTTTCCAGGCGGATTTGATACAGTCGTTGCCGACAGACGAGGGGGTGAGGTTTTGGACGGGATTAAAGACGATCAGGGAGTACGAGGGATGTGTTGCCATGCCGGGATGTGTGGGGTTGGAGTATCGCCCCGTTGAGGGTGTGACGGTTACGCCGTTGTTATCGACGGATACGGTGGGGTGTTGGAATGAGACGGGAGTGACGGATTTCACGCGGGACACTGTGGTGTATGATCCCGGGGCGGGTGATTGTGTCGGAGTGTTTGCCACGGTTTTAGCTTTGAGCCGCACGGTGAATGGCAAAGAACAACGGATCGTGATATCGGGGAACACGGATTGTCTGAGTAACGGGGAGTTTGCCACTGGCAGGCGGGAAATCCGCAATTTCAATTACACGTTTGCTCATTCGAGTTTCTATTGGTTGTCGCACGAGGAATTGCCCGTGAATACTTCCCGGGCGGACCCGACGGACCGGAAGTTGAATATTAGTGAAGCTGCGATGGAGGGGTGGAAAATTGTGTTCATGGTTGTCGTTCCCGTTTTGCTGGCTCTTGCGGGTGTTCTGATATGGCTCCGGCGGAGGGGGCGTTGAGTATTGGCGTTAATTTTAAAAATTTAGATTATGAGAATGATTTATAAAATAGCGAAGACCGAGTTACAGATGTTGTTTTATTCGCCCGTGGCTTGGTTAGTGTTGATCATATTTACTTTTCAATGTGGTCTTATTTTCACGGGTACAGTTACTATGATCGAGAAACAACAGGCGATGGGGTATGATCCCTCGTATATCAGTTCTAATCTTTTCAGCAGGTTGTTCGGAGAAGTGTATAGGTATTTTTTCCTTTATATTCCTTTGCTGACGATGGGATTGGTGAGTAAAGATCTTGCCGGGGGAACGATGAAGCTGTTGTATTCATCGCCCATGACGAATGCGCAGATTGTTCTCGGGAAGTATTTGTCGATGGTGCTTTTTGCCCTTGTGCTGGTGTCCATTTTGGTCGCGTATATGATTTTTAGTTTATTCACGGTGGAGCATTTTGACGTGTTGCAGATTTTTACTGGGATTTTGGGGTTCTTTTTATTGATATGTACTTATGCGGCTGTGGGGTTGTTTTTCTCGACATTGTCTTCTTACCAGATCATCTCGGCTGTGGCAACATTGGTATTTTTGACGTTCTTGAATTACGTGGATCGGATTTGGCAAGATGTTGATTTCGTGCGGGATGTTACTTTTTGGTTGTCACTTCCCAGACATGCCTGGACGTTCATTAGTGGTATGATTTGTAGCGAGGAGATCGCTTATTTCATCACGTTTCCGGCGATGTTCGTGTGGTTTTCTATTGTGCGTCTGTCTTCGAGAGTACAAAGAAGCTCGTGGGTGCAAGGTTTGATGAAGTATGCGGGTGTTTTCCTGTTAATGGGGCTTATCGCGTACGTGAGTTCCCGTCCGGCATTGATGGGATATCTTGATATGACGCGGGAGAAGAGCCTGACATTGACGCCTCATAGTCAGGAGATCGTGAAGAAGCTGAATGGCGGGTTGACGATCACAACTTATAGTAACTTGCTGGATGATGATTTTATGAAAGCTCTTCCGCAGTATCAAAATAGTGACATGTATCAGTTCCGCGAGTATCTTCGTTTTAAGCCGGAGATCAAGATGAAATACGTGTATTATTACGATTCGGTGATGAATACTAAAGAGAAAGGGTTCTTGTCGGATTTGCCGATGGAGAAGCGGGCAAGGCAGATTGCCGCCTCGTTCAAGATTAAGTTTTCGAGGTATTTGAATCCGGAACAGATCAAACAGATTATAGATCTAACACCAGAAGATAATCGTTTCGTGCGGCAGGTGGAACGGGAGAGCGGTGAGAAAATGTTTTTACGGCAGTTTGATGACATGATGCGTGATCCGGGCGAGGCGGAGATTTCCGCCGCGTTTAAGCGGATGGTGATGGAGTTGCCTACCGTGGGATTCCTGACGGGACACGGTGAGCGGAATATAAATCGTTACCGGGATCGTGATTACGCGAGTTTCGCTCAAAATAAACGTTTCCGTTACGCTTTGTTGAATCAGGGATTCGACGTGAAAGAAGTGATGTTGAACGAGGATGTTCCCGCATTGATAAATATTCTGGTGATTGCCGATATGCAGCAACCGTTGACCGGAGAGGAGATGGAACGTTTACAGCGATATATAGACCGGGGGGGCAATTTGTTTATTGTGGGTGAGTCTGGTAGGCAAGCCCTGATGAATCCATTGGTGGAACAGTTCGGGGTCGAGTTTGTCGAGGGGGTGCTGGTGAAACCTACGGAAGATTTCCAACCCGACTTAGTACTATCGCAACCTACGGAAGAGGCGAGGGAGTTGTCTTATTTCTTCGGGACGATGAAGGATTGGAGAATGAGTGCCACTATGCCGGGGGCTACGGGATTGACGTATTCTACGGATAAAGGATTTAAAGTGATGCCGATATTGCTGACAGATTCCACGGGAGTATGGAACGAGTTGGAAACGACGAATTTTATTGACTCGACGGTTTGCTATAACCCGGCGAGAGGAGAGGTGGAACAACAATACACGACACTCTTGGGATTATCGCGCCCGATGGGGAAACGTGAGCAGAAGATCGTAATCCTGGGGGATGCGGATTGTATTAGTAACGTGGAGTTGTTTAAGCCCCGCGAAGGAATAGAAGGTGGAAATTTCTATATTATTCTCGGGTCTTTCCAATGGTTGTCTGACGGGGAGGCTCCGGTAGACGTGCGCCGTCCGAAATCGATCGATAATAAGTTGTTCTTGGGTAAAACCGGCGTGGCTGTAACCGGGATCGTGTTTAAGTGGATGGTGCCGATTGGCTTGTTGCTGGCAGCTATTTTTGTATGGTTTAGAAGAAGAGGAAGATGAAAGAATTGGAAGAATCAATTGTAAGAGTGGAACACTTGTCTCATCGATACAGTGTCCAATGGGCTATTCGGGATATAAATTTCGAGATCACGGAGAATGGGATATATGGTTTGTTGGGTTCAAACGGGGCTGGTAAGTCGACCACGATGAATATCATGTGCGGTGTGTTGAAGCAGACGGAGGGGGAGGTTTATGTCAAGGGCGTGAGTATGCGTGATGATCCGGTGTCAGCGAAGCGCCATATTGGTTTTTTGCCCCAGAAGCCACCGTTGTACGGGGATCTGACGGTGGAGGAGTTTTTGACATTCACGGCGAATATCCGCCGTATTCCGGGGGGGGATGTAGATCGTGCGGTGAATGAAGTGATGGAGCGTTGCGGGGTGAGTCATTTCCGACGGCGTTTGATTCGCAACCTGTCGGGAGGTTACCAGCAGCGGGTGGGGATCGCGCAGGCGATCATCCATAACCCGGCTTTCGTTGTGCTGGACGAGCCGACGAATGGCTTGGACCCGAACCAGATCATCGAGATCCGTCATTTGATCAAGGAGATCGGGGAGGACCGTACGGTGATTCTCTCGACACATATCCTGTCGGAAGTGCAGGCGACGTGTGATTATATCCGCATGATCGAGGAGGGGCAGGTGGTATTCTCGGGCACGGTGGAGGAATTTGACAATTATATCGTGCCGAGCACGATCTTCGTGACGCTGGCATCGATGCCGTCAGTGGAAGAGTTAAAGGTGCTTCCCGGCGTTGTGGGGGCGGAGAACACGGGTGGGATGAATTACCGGGTGAGTTTCTCGGATTCTCGCGAGGCGATCCTGAAGATCGTGGAGACGAGCGTGGCCCGAAACTGGCAGTTGCTTGAGATCCGGGCGGAGAAGAGCTCTATGGATAGCGTGTTCGCGGAGTTGTCAGCCAAGAGTAAGAAACATTAAAATGGTGAGTTTATGAAGATGGTTTTCAAAATAGCGAAGATGGAGTTGCAGTCTTTGTTTTTCTCGCCGGTGGCGTGGTTGTTGCTAGTGATATTCGCTTACCAGGTGGGGATGATGATGTCCGATTTGCTGGAAGGGATCGTGGTGAACCAGGCGATGGGATACGGGGGTGGAAGGGTAACAAGTATATTCGGCAGGTTGTTTGCGGGGATGCAAGGGTATCTTTTTTATTATGTTCCCTTGTTGACAATGAACGTGATCAGTCGGGATTTGAGCGGGGGAACGATAAAGTTGTTGCAGTCGGCACCTTTGCGAAGTGTTCAAGTCGTTGTAGGGAAATATCTGGCTTTGATAGCATTCGGCTTGGCGATGATGGGTGTACTACTATTTTATGTGGTGTTCGGTTTGTTCACGATCGAGAATATGGATGTGCCTTACGTGCTGGCCGGGATACTTGGTATTTACTTGTTATTGTGTGCTTATGCCGCAATAGGATTGTTCGTTTCCAGTTTGACCTCTTATCAGGTTGTTGCTGCCTTTGGGACATTGTTTGTCTTGATGATTCTGAATTACGTGGGAATGTTGTGGCAGAATTACGAATTCGTGCGGGACATTACTTACTGGTTGTCTATGCAGGGGAGAGTGGGAGAGTTTATCCGAGGATTGATTTGCAGTGAGGATGTGCTTTATTTTCTAATCGTGATCGGAATGTTTTTGACGTGGACGACACTTCGGTTAATCAATCGGGTGCAGCGGCGGGGCTGGACGACACGTTGGGGGGCTTACCTAGGGGTTTTCGTGCTGGCAATGGGGATCGGGTACTTGAGTTCCCGCCCCACGTTGATGGGATATTATGACGCCACGTACACGAAGAGTAATTCTTTAAGCCAGAGTAGCCAGGATATTATCGCGTTGTTAGATGGCGAGGTTACCGTAACGACTTACACGAATGTGTTAGACCAGGATTTTTGGGAAACACTACCAGAGAATATAAATCAAGATAAAGAAGTGTTGCGTCCTTATGTCCGGTTTAAACCGGATATGAAACTCCGGTA
This sequence comes from Butyricimonas synergistica DSM 23225, assembly GCF_000379665.1. Lineage (GTDB taxonomy): Bacteria > Bacteroidota > Bacteroidia > Bacteroidales > Marinifilaceae > Butyricimonas > Butyricimonas synergistica. The sequence continues at coordinate 462,062 of NZ_KB903359.1, forward strand.
CGTGTATTTTTACGATAATGCGAATAATAAGGAGCTGGACGAGCAATACCCGGATATGAATGACGGGGAACGGGCGGAGCGAATCTGTGAAAATTACGGGCTGCCTTTCTCCATTTTCCGGTCACCGGAGGAGATGAAAGGGATAGAGGATTTGAGTGGTGAAGGGAATAGGACGATACGCGTGATCGAACGGGAGAATGGGCAAAAGGCGTATTTGCGTTTCTATTATCACGGGGGATGGAGAAGTTATCCCATGGAAAGCGAAATTACCGCCACGTTTAGGCGTCTGGTGATGGAATCTCCCACGATCGGTTTTCTCGCCGGGCATGGAGAACGTAATATTTACAAGGAGGGAGACCGGGAGTTTAAACGTTTTTCCAGTGATAAGGATTACCAAGGGGCGATGATTAATCAAGGGTTTGATATTAAGGAAGTTTATGCAAGGCAGCCCATTGGGGATGATATTGATATACTCGTGATATCGGAATTAAGATCTTCCTTGAGCGAGGAGGAGAAGAGGAACCTGGATGCCTATATCGCTAGGGGAGGAGATCTATTGATTCTCGGTGGTCCTGAAAGGCAGGAGTTGATGAATTCTATCGTCAAGCCGTTCGGGGTTCGTTTTTTGCCGGGAAGGTTGGTGCAGCCGACGAGAGATTTGCAGGCAGATTTGATACAAGCTTTACCTACAGATGAGGGGATAAAGCTTTTTCCGGGACTGAATATGATCCGTGTTTACGAGGGATGTGTGGCATTTCCGGGGTGTGTCGGGTTGGAGTACATGCCTGTCGAGGGAATGAGGTACGCATCTTTGCTCGTGACGGATTCCGTGGGATGTTGGAACGAGATGGACACGATCGATTTCGTGAACGATACAGTGGCATATAACCCGGAATGCGGTGATAGGGATGGGATTTTTACCACTACTTTGGCAGTAAGCCGTAAGGTGAATGGAAAGGAACAACGGGTTGTGGTTATCGGGAATACGGATTGTTTCAGTAACGGAGAATTGGCTACAGGGAGAAGGGAGGTCCGGAATTTTGCAAACATATTGCTTCGTTCCAGTTTTTACTGGTTGTCTCACGAGGAGCTTCCTATTCGCATATCTCGGGAAAAACCGATAGACCGGAAGTTGTATATCTCGGAGCCGGCAATGGAGGTCTGGAAAATCGTGTTTATGGTTATTGCCCCGGTTATTTTGGCTCTTGCCGGAATAGTTATCTGGCTTCGCCGGAAGGGGCGATGAATGGCTTGTTCCCGAAAAGAAGAAATTAGTTTTTTCTATAAAAAAGTAATACCAAGTGAATGTTCGAGTATTCTTTAGATAGTTATGGATAAAGATAGAATATATACAATATTGGATTTATTTCTTAAATCTTGGTCGGGAACTCTCACTCTTCCGGAAAAGGGGAAATTGAACGAGTTGCTGGCTGATCCGGAATGGGACCAGTTGAAAAGAGATTTGGAGAATGATCGTTTTATAATGGGGCGATTTAAAGAACACGAGAAGTATAATACCGTTGCCGATTTTTCTATTTTCTTGAAACGAATCAGGAGAAAGCAGAAATTGAGACGTGTGAATAGAAGATTGAGGAGAGTGGGATATGTTGCCGCTTGCGTTCTTGTATTCGTAACGGCGGGTTGGTTGTTATCGAAAGAAGACAGCAAGTTTTCTTCGCTCGGGAGTAAAGAAAATATGGTGATGGAGCAACAGATGGCGGATCGGAATAGTGTCCGTTTAGTGTTACCTAATAACCAGGTTGTCGCTTTATCCAAGAAGGCGGAGATTATTCCGATTTCGCATCTGGATTCTATAGGCGTATCCCGCTCCTCGGGGATGCCGACGCTGGATTACTCGCGGTTGAAAAATAGTGTGTTGTCAGATTCCATTCAATACCACACGTTGATCGTTCCAACGGGAAAGATGCAATCGCTTGTTTTGTCGGATGGGACACGGGTAACAGTTAATGCCAAGTCTACTTTGAAATACCCGGTTGTATTCTCGGATTCGCTCCGGGAAGTGTACCTGGAGGGGGAGGCTTTATTTGAGGTTACAAAAGATCAAGGTAAACCTTTTATCGTTTCTGGAAAAGATTTTGAGGTGGATGTTTTAGGTACGGTTTTTAACGTGATGAGTTATGACGAGGAACCGATGTCCCGGATCACTTTGATAGAAGGGAACGTGAGAACAACTGCGGGAAAGGTGTCTGTTTTATTGAAACCCGGGGAACAAGCTTCTATATTGCCGGAGCAGATTCACGTGGAAAAAGTGAACACGGATGCTGTTGTTGCCTGGGTGGATAGGAAGATTACTTTTGACTCCGAACGATTGGATTTAATAATGAGGAAAATATGTCGCTGGTATAATGTGCAAGTTCTTTATGAAGCTCCTGTTATGAGAGAACGGTGTTTCACGGGTGCTTTATTGTGTGATCATCCGTTGGAAGCTTTTCTGGAGTGGATGAGTACGACGACAGATATGCAATTTGTATTGAGTGATGGATTAATTACAATTAAAAACATTAAAAATCAATAGCTGGTAATTCCTAACCTATAAATCTAACATACAAATGATGATGAAGCCCGCGCAAGCAATGTGATGGGACACGAAGTAAAGCGCGGGTTTCATTTTTTATGAATCTAAAACTAATCTACATGAAAAAAAAGAAGTCTAATTTGCTGATGAAGAAGAAAATCGGTATTGTGTTTATTCTGTTTTTCGTTCTTCAGTCTTTCAACATCGGGATTTGCCACGCGCAGTCTGCTAATGAACCGCGGTTGACCGTGGAATTTAAGGAGACCCCTTTTGTCGATGTGCTTAATTACATTAAACGGCATACAAAGTATGAAACTTTGTATAATAATGAGGAGATAAAGAAGATTCCGGCCGTGACGCATCATTTTAAAGCTGTCTCTTTGTCCGAGGTTCTTCGTCAATGCCTGGAGGGAACGGAATATACTTTTCGTTTTTTCCAAAGTATGATCGTAATCCAGAAACGGCAGAAAACGATAGAACCTGTGACGTTGCGTGGCAAAGTATTGGATGAAAGAGGGGAGGTATTACCGGGTGCGACGGTTGTCGTGCGTGGAACGAACATCGGGGGAAGTTCCAATAACCAGGGAATGTTCGTGTTCAATCTGCCTAAAATGGATACCATTTACTTGCTGGTAAGTTTCGTGGGATACGAGACTCGGGAGGTGGTGATGACAGATTTTAACCAAGAGGTTGTTGTACGAATGAAACCGGACACGAAGGAAGTGGATGAGGTGGTGGTGACGGGATATGGAAACGTGAGAAAGACCAGTTTCACGGGTAATTTTGTGACCGTGAAACGGGATGAATTGTTGAACGTGTCCAAAACGAACGTGATAAAGGCTTTGGAAGTTTTCGATCCTTCATTCCGTATCAAGACGAATAACCAGTGGGGATCAGACCCAAATGCTTTGCCTGAAATGCAGATTCGCGGGCAATCAAGTATCGGGGTCAAAGATTTAGACCGGAATTCTCTGTCAAAATCCGCGTTGGAAAATAATCCTAATCTGCCGATTTTTATTCTTGATAATTTTGAAACGACGATTCAGAAGGTGTATGATATGGACCCGAACCGTATTGAAAGTGTTACGATATTGAAGGATGCCGCGGCAACAGCGTTGTACGGTTCCCGTGCGTCCAACGGCGTTGTCGTGATTACCACTGTGGCACCCCAATCAGGAGAAGTGCGAGTAACGTATAATATGGTAGGGACAGTATCTATGCCGAATTTGCACGATTATAACCTGATGAATGCAAAAGAGAAACTGGAAGCGGAGGTGGCATCCGGAATGTATGATATTTCTGACTTGCCACTATGGATAGGTGTGATGAGGCTAGAAGAGTATCAAGCTAAATTGGAAAATGTTATCGAAGGGGTGGATACTTATTGGTTGAGCAAACCGTTGCGTTCGGAGTTTAATCACAAACATAGTTTATACCTGGAAGGGGGAAATAAAGAATTCCGCTATGGTATAGATTTTAGTTATAACAATGAAAACGGGGTTATGAAGGGTTCGTACCGGGATCGTATTGACGTGGGGTTCTCTATGTTGTACACGACTCCGAAAGTTCAGGTAACCAATAAGATCACGTATGGTGTGACGAAGGAAAAAGAATCTCCTTATGGTGATTTTTCAACTTACACGAAATTGTTGCCTTATGAGAAATACAGGGACGAGGATGGTAAGATGTTACGTCACTTGAATTGGTCGCAGATTATGGCTAATGAGCGTATAAATCCTTTGTACGAAGCTGAACTGGGGAGTTATGATAAAGGGAAAACGAATTCGTTAACCGATAACTTAAGTGTCAATTGGTATATAAAGCCTACTTTATGGGTTAGGGCAGAGGCTAGTGTATCCCAATCGATAAATAAAAGAGAAAAATTTGTTGATCCTTTGTCGGTATATAATAATTTGCAGCACGGGGATGATAGGAGTTATGTAGGCAGTTTGACCAAGTCGGATAGGGAATCTATTTCCTGGGAGGGGAAATTTACAGTTTCTTATAATGAGTCCATATTAAATCATAACATAAACTTATCCGGTGGAGTCGAAGTCCGGACTTCTAAAAATAATTCCAATTCAGGAACCTATAAAGGATTTCAATCCGCTGAATTCTCTTCGCCGGAGTTTGCTCGTGATATGCCTTATAAACCAAGTTTTAGTGAAACGCAATCGCGTTTGTTTGGGGTGTATTTTAGATTGAACTATTCTTACCGGGATATTTATTTGGCTGACGCCACGATCCGGTTTGATGGGTCTTCTGAATTCGGTTCAGATAAAAGATACGCACCATTTCTGTCTGCCGGTGTCGGTTTGAACATACACAAGTATCCTTTTATGGAGCAGTTCGGTTTTATCAACCACCTGAAGGTGCGTGGTTCTTTCGGGCAGACTGGTAATGTGAATTTCTCTCCTTACGCGGCAGTCCCCTCTCACGTGATCGATACCGATGAATGGTATGTGTCCGGTCCGGCTACTAGTTTAATGCTTACGCGGGGAAATCGGAATTTGAAGTGGGAAAAGACAAATAAACTTGACATGGGATTTGAGTTAGGTGTTTTGAGGGACTTGGTATATCTTGAATTCTCTTGGTATAATGAAGTGACAAACGGTTTGATTAATGATGCTTCATTGCCTAGTTCAACGGGATTTACCACGTATTTGACTAATGTCGGTAAGGTGGAGAACCGGGGGTTCGAGTTGCAACTTAGAACTCAATTGCTTCGGACTTCGGATTGGTATGTGGCTGTTTATGCTAATATGGCTCATAATAAGAATGTAATAAAGGAAATATCCGATTCCCAAAAAGCTTATAATGATGCGGTAAACGAGTATTATAATCAAGAGATAAGGAATTTTTGGGATGAAGATAAACCGAATCTGAATCGAGTTATGACGAAGTACGAGGAAGGACAGTCTCTTTCGGCTAAATACGGATTGAAGTCTTTGGGTATCGATCCGGCAACCGGAGAGGAATTGTATGTTTATCGTGACGGAACTGTCGGTTACGAGTGGAGGGCAACGGAGATGCAGAATATCGGAGATGAACTTCCGTGGGGAACCGGTGCCTTCGGGATGAATCTGCGATGGAAGAATTTTACGCTTAGTACGAGTTTCACCTATAAGTTCGGAGGAGATTTTTATAATGAGACCTTAATCCAAAAGGTTGAGAACGCACAAATAAAGACTTTTAATGTTGACCGTCGAGCTTTGACTCAACGTTGGCAAAACTTTGGTGACGTGGTGATGTATAAGGATATAAAAAGCGAGAGTCAAACCACCAATCCAACTTCCCGTTTTATGCAACGCGAGAATATTTTGGAATGGAATTCAATGACTATCGGGTACGAGATCGGGAGCGATAAATTGAAGAAATTCGGTATAGACAATGTCCGTTTTGAAGTGGGTACGAATGATTTATGGCGACTTTCCACGGTAAAGGCGGAACGCGGCTTGAGTTACCCGTATGCCAACTCGGTGAATTTTTCCGTGAATGTTAGATTCTAAAATGCGATAAAGATATGAAGACAATAAAATACATTATGGGTTTGTTGGTTGCTTTCTCGATGACCGGTTGTAATGATTGGTTTGACGTGAGTCCGGAAACTCAAATTAGCAGTGATGATTTGTATGCTACCGGGAACGGATTCAGGATGCAAGTGAACGGTATTTATAAAAGTTTGTCTGCCCAAAATCTCTACGGTAAGGAATTGACGTGGGGGTTAGTGGATGTGTTGGGACAATATTATATCAAAGAAAATTTAGATCAAGTTTACCAGGATGTGAACGACCGTTTGTATGAAACGAGCGATGTACTTTCTTTGACAGATGCTATTTGGTCCGGTATGTATAAGGTAATCGCGGATTGTAATAATATTATCGAACATGTGGAGAATGCTTCTAACAGCATATTTGAAAACGGGGAAGGGGAGAAATGTAAAATACACGGGGAGGCTTTGGCTATGCGGGCTTTTATCCATTTCGACTTACTTCGGTTATTTGCTCCCTCGCCTGCCCAAAACGAGAATGGGAAATGGATCCCTTACGTGAAAGATTCTGAATCCGTGATTAATAACAAGATGACGGTGAAGCAGGTGTTGGAAAATGTAGAGCAAGATTTGTTGGAGGCACATTCGCTTATGGTTCAATGGGATTCTGTCGTTTCTTATAGTAAAAGTTATCGCGAGGAAGTGATTTGGATGTGGGTCGTGATGGGTGGATATTGGAAAAGTTGGAGTGACGAGAGTGAATACGCGGAGTTTTTCGGACATCAACGTTCCCGTATGAATATGGTATCCGTGAATGCTCTCTTGGCTCGGGTTTATGCTTACATGGGCGAGAAGAAAAAAGCCTATGACGTGATTGAGGAAATGTTGAAAATGGGAGGACGTTGGGAAGAGTGGAGATTCGATCAAATGGATTATCTTCCGGCGGGTGAATGCCGATTATTGGGTGATGTGATTTTTAACCTTTATAATAAACAGGCCGGTGAATATTACGCGCCTTATTTAACCTCGGAACATCCTCTTTACTTGAGAAATATAACTCAAGTATTCCCAAGCCGGAACCAGATTGACGGTCGGTTTGAAAAATTGTTGATGAGAATAGGTTCGGATTATGTATCAGTCAAGAATAGAAGGACGAATTCGGATGTTGCCTATTTGCCAGTGATCAGAAAAAGCGAACTGTATTATATAAAAGGGGAATATCTGGCTTCCGTGGGGAGAGTGGATGAAGCAGTTGAATTGTTACGGAAAGTAAGAAGTGCACGGGGAGATATTTCAACGGACGATTTGAATTCAATTACCACGGAAGCGGGATATATACAGGCCATGTTGGCGGATGCCCGGAAAGAGTTTATCGCGGAGGGACAGTCTTTCTATATGTTCAAGCGTTTAAACCTTCCTGTCTTTGATGGCAAGCAGAATATTGATTTTAGGAATAATAATTATTTACCTGTACCGAAGAGTGAGGAAAGTGCTTTTTAAGTCTTTTAATTTTAAATAGGTAGAAATGAGATATATAGTTTTTATACTGGTATTCGTGTCTTTTCTTGGGGCTTGTTCCGAGGATAAATTTACGACTTACGATTCAGATAGATTTGTGTATTTTACGAAAGGGATAACGGCGGATAGTATTACCGAATCGTTTTTCTTTTACCCGGGAGAAGATACGCATGAGATAAAGTTGGAGCTGGCATTTGCCGGAATGCCTGTGGAAGAAAATATGGCTTACCGCGTAGACGTGGACGAGACTTTGTCTACTGCCGTGAAAGGAACTGATTTTGATTATGAACCGGATCAAACGTGGGAAGCCGGTAAAGAAAAGGATACCCTCGTGATTAAGTTGATTAAAACGGCAAAGTTGGGGAATCAGATGGTACGGGTGCTATTGAAGTTGACACCGACGAAAGATTTTTCTTTAGGACCGGTGAATAACACGAGAAGTCAACGGTTGTCGTTTACTTCTAAAGCGATAGCTCCTTCCTGGTGGACATCCGATATAGTCAAGTACTATTTGGGTGAATATAGTGATGCCAAGTATGCCAAATTTATAGAGGTTACCGGTATCAGTGATATGAGTGATATGGGACCGACGGAATTGAGGTATTACGCTCTGAAGCTGAAGTACCATTTAGTGGAAATGAAAAATGCCGGTACTCCGGTAATGGACGGAGACGTGGAAATGGCGGTTCCTATTGTTGGATAATTAATTGCTAATATTATGAAGATACAAAATTATATATGGGGTGTATTTGTCGCGATTTTTCTTTACGGATGCTTTGAAGATAAAGGGAATTACGACTATTCGGAAATGCCTACCGTTTCCGTGGTGGATTACGTCACGAATGAAGAGGAATTCGGGAGTTTCTGGAATTTGACAGTAGGGGATGTCATAAAGGTTGCTCCTGTATTGGAATACACGGGCGATTCTACAGCATTAGCATTAAAGTTTGAATGGGTTGTGGAGAGTCGCGTGACAGATGAGGTGAAGTCGCTTGGATTTGGGAGAGAATTGGAATGGAAAACAGATATGGGCGGTTTTTTGAGCCTGCATTTATTTATAACGGATACGATTACCGGATACCAGATTGTTGACAGTGAGATTAGTATGTACCCAACGGATAATAATTCAATGTCCGAGGCGTGGATCGTGTTGTCGGAAATAGACGGAAAATCTTGTCTTTCCGTGTTGGAAAATGTGAGTGGTTGGGAAAATGACAACTACGTGACACGTTTCCGGGAATTGAAAGATTATTACACGAGTCAGAATGGCGGTGTGGAATTGGGAGGTTCGCCCGTGAAAGTGATGAATCACTGGCTGCAGAATGGTAGTTCTTCTTCGCCTGGAATGATATTGATACTTCAGAACGGGGGAATCGGTCCGGTCTATGTAAGTGATCAGGATTATAAAAGGACCTTGGATTTAAAGGATGATTTTATAAACGGCATGTTGCCTAATGTAACTTTTAAAGATGCCGTGGCTAACTCGAAAAGCCATGTTTTATTGGCAACAAACGGAGATTTGTACTTGAAAGCCGTGGAGCATTTGGATGTTTGGTTTGCCGGTAAATATATCGATGTGCCGGTGGCTATAGAAGGAGGAATGAAGATTGACCGTTTGATACGTATGTCTTACCAGAGAGTGGGTTTCACGGGCACTTTTGCTATTGACGGTTTGAACCATCGTCTTTTGCATATCGCGGATGACAATTCATTGGAATATTACGGGAATTGGGGTGATGCCAATGCTATTAATGTTGTTCGAACGGAACCGACCGAAGGTATCACGCTTGCTATGGATAACTTGAAAGACGTGGATATTATTTACGCCGGCTCATACGTGGGACGCCGGCAAACGGAATGGGGATCGGATCAGAGTTCGGATTTGTTTATGTTCTACAAGGATAATAGAAGCGGAAGCGAAACGGAGGGATTGTATTGTATCCATACGTTCAGATTAGGTTCGGATGACGAAACTTGGGAATTGAGGGCGTATCCGAAAATAGAGAGGGCATTCCCTATCGGTTTCCAGAACAGAATCAATAGTGATGGTGCGTATTTTGTTTCTCCTCACGGGGATTTGGAGTTTTTCTTCTTTAGTAGTGGCGCGAACAATGGAGAGTTGTGGGGTTATATTTTCAGGGGTTCGGGTGGAACCGATCCGATAAAGTTATTTGATTTTGAAGGAAGGAAAATTGTGAAAATAACATCGACGGATACGGGAACCGGCTCAAGTAGTAGCGGAATGGATTTGACCGTTGCTTTGGAAACCGGGGAAATTTATATGTTCACGGTAAATAATTCCCATTTTGCAACAGGAGTAACTCCTAAATGGCAATCGACAACCCGTTTGGGTAAGATTGTCGATATGCGTTATGAAGGGGGGGCTAATGAGGCAATTTAATTGATTTTATAGTGAAGGGATAAATTTTCCTTTCTTCCTCCCCGTTGTCGTTGGAATCTTCTTCGGCAACGGGGATTTTATTTTAGATTCTTACCACACGGGGTCCCGCTAAAAAAAAATAAAGTTTTAAGATTTTAGAATAGTACCAAAGTTCAATTCAAGTATTCACATTAATGATAGGAGAGAAATGTGGTGTTGCGAGAGGAATGAATTATGATGAACAAGCGAATTGAGACAAACGAGCAGAACAGGGCAAGGGAAGATTATTTACGCTTGATAAAATTGAAAAGTTTAAAAGGAATAAAGATGGTAAACTTTGATTCTATTTTACCGGGCATTAACGGCAAAGACGAGAGATGTTGGGAACAGCTCTACACCTCTTGTTATGCAGCCATGTGTGTTTACGTGGAATCGATTGTCAAGGACATGGATAGTTCGAAGGATATCGTGCAGGATTTGCTGGTGAGCCTTTGGCATTCCGACGTGCAATTCGCTTCTTCCAAAGAGTTGATGGGATACCTGTACAAGTCGTTATACCATAACTCTTTGGTATATATTCGTAACAAGAAAAAAAGAGCCTCTATCCTGGATAAAATCGACAAGGAAAAAGAGGAAGAAGATTTTTCCAAAGATTTCCTGCTCGACACGGTGCAGGAAGAAATTGTACGTTTACTCTACCTGCATATCGGCGATCTGCCCCGTATGAGGAAACAGATTATCAAATTAAGCATAAGTGGTTTTTCCGGAAAAGAGATTGCCGATAAACTGGGTATCAGTGTCAACACGGTGAAAGTCCAGAAAAATAAAAGTATTAAATACCTTCGCGACCGCTTGATGCACCGCCGTAGAGAGTTGGATTTGTAGTTAGAGTGTTAAATTTAAGAATTTCCTAACAATTCGTTTGGAAAATACAAAATAATGTTATATATTTACAGGGAGCGAGGATAGAAACGGAAGAGGAGAATTTGGTTTGAATTAGTAACTTTAAAAAAGAAAAGAGATGAAAGCTAAATGGAATCAAATGGTAATCGTAGTCCTTCTACTGGTTGTTATCACGAGCATCGTTGTTTACACGTGGATAGGGATAGCGGAGATCATTCATTATTTTGATCACGTTGCGTACGAGTCAATCACAACCGTGAGAATACTCGGTTTGTGACGGGGTGAATAGGAGTAGCCGGTATAGAACCCGGTAGACATGGTAAACTAGGGATATTTACCGTGTGGGGGGATAAGTGGTGAATAAATTTATTGTAAAAGTGTTAGTATCGGATCACTCCAACGACTTATAGGGGCTGGTGAATATTTTCTTGTGTTCGATTTCAAAATACGTATTTTTATCGCGGGAGTAAAGTTTTTTGGTTTCTCGGATATTGCAGGTATATTACCCCGGTAATATCCTAGTCTTATCCGTGTTTCCCGGCTTTCAACTATTGATGAAGTATTGATCAACTATTGACTAACTATTCTTTAACCAATAGTTGATCAATAGTTGATTAATAGTTAGTCAATACTTAAGAGCCGGGAAACACGGATAAGACTGGGAGGAATGTTATTCAAGTGTAATATTGGTCGTGAACTATTATGAACTTGTTTCGTGTGAGTTTGTCCTGTATTTTTGTATTATTAAATGAATTTGAATTTAAAAATACGAATGATGAAGGTTGGACGTTGGTTGCAAAATTTACTCTTTATCGCGCTATGCGGGTGTTCCGGGGGCGGCGGTGAGGAGAATGTGCCCTTGCCGGAGGAGCTGGAGGGACCGAAAGTACAAATAACATTGAATTGCGGTATTGATTCCCGTGCCACGGAAACGAGTTTCGAGGCGGGAGATCAAGTGGGATTGTTCGTCGTGAACTATAACGGCACTTCCGCCGGGGTGTTGCAGAACTCGGGAAATCATGCCGACAATGTGAAGTTTACTTATTCTTCCGGGTGGACCCCGGAGCGGGAGATCTATTGGAAGGATGAAACGAGCAAGGCTGATTTCTATTGCTATTACCCGTACACGACGGTAACGGATGTTTCGGCGTACAAGTTCACGGTGAACGCGGACCAGTCGACGGAAACGAATTACAAGGCTTCCGATTTCTTGTGGGGGAAAACTGGGGGCATTGCTCCGACAGAGAATGCGGTGGATATAACTTTGAAGCATATGTTCAGTTGTATGCAGATCAAGGTGGCTCCCGGCAAAGGGTACACGGCGGAGGAACTGGAGAAAGTTGTTGAAAGCGTGACGGTGCACGGTGTCAGAAACGAGGCTTCCATCAATTTGGCAACGGGAGTGGCGACCGCCGAGGGGGCGGAAAAGGTGATCACTCCTTGGCGTGATGGTGAATACTACAAGGCGTTGATTGTACCGCAATCGGTCAAGGAGGTCGGTTTGATTGTTGTTCTTATCGGGGGAAAAGAGTACGCGTTGAAGAAAACTTTTACTTTCGAGACGAACAAGCGGTACCCGTTCACTGTTACGGTGGACAAAACGAATAACGGTATTAACGTGGGGATCGGGAACTGGGAGGAAGACGGTGTCGATCATGGCGGTGTGGCTGAATAATTAAAACAGGTGATTATGAGAAAGAAATATGGTATTTGGGGAACGTGCGTGGCGGCGTTTGCATGTTTGTTTTTTGCTTGTCAGAAAGATGACGGGGTCATGGGAGGCGAGACTGACAGACTTCCGATAGTCTTGTCGGGGGATATCGATCAGGTGATGTTGTCCCGGGTGAATGACGGGGGATTTTGTGACAAGGATGTGATGGGTGTCTATATCGTGGATTACGAGGGTGGCAATCCCGGAAAGTTACAATTGGATGGAAATAGGGCTTCCAATGTACAATTTACTTACGATGAAGCTAATAATAAATGGAGCGGGGCGTATGATATTTACTGGAAGGATTCGAAAACCCCGATAGACGTGTACGGGTACTACCCGTGGGGAACGCCGGAGAGTATCGAGGCATACGCTTTCGAGGTACAGAAGGATCAGTCGAAGGCGGGGGAGAACGGTAACCTAGGAGGATACGAGGCGAGTGATTTTCTCTGGGGAAAAGCCGTGGAGGTGGCACCTTCGTCGAAGGTGATCCGCCTGTCTTTCCGGCACAAGATGAGTACGGCTCGGGTTACGCTCGCGGAAGGAAAGGGTTTTGCCGAGGGGGAATGGGCAGGATTGGAGAAGCAGGTGCTGGTGACAAACACAAAACGAAAGGCAGCGATTGATTTGACAACGGGAAACGTGACCGTGACGGGAGAGGTTGCCACGACGGGGACGATTCCTTACCGGAAGGACGGGGTGTTCCGTGCGATCGTGGTGCCTCAGGAGATTGCTGCCGGAACGGAGTTGTTCAAGATTACAGTGGACGGGGTGGTTTATGCTTTCAAAAAGGACGAGGCATTTACTTACGTGCCCTCGAAGATGCATAATTTCACGATAACGGTGGACAAGAAGGAGAGTACAGGAACGTACGAGTTTACCTTGGCGAGTGAATCGATCACGGCGTGGGAGAATGATGATATAGGACATGATGCAACGGCGAGGGAGTATATCGTGATTGAGTCGGAGGCGGGAAAGTTGAAAGAGGCGATTGTGGCGGCGAATAAGGATTTTCGGCAATTGCAGAATTTGAAGATCACGGGGGAGATTAATGCGGATGACTTTTATTTCATGCGGGATTCGATGGATCGGTTGCAGGCGTTGAATTTGAAAGAGGTGAAGGTAACGAATGATGTTATTCCTGTAGCAGCGATGTATCATAAATATTCTTTAGCGAGGTTGGTGTTACCGGATCGGTTGAAGGAAATTAAATCAGCGGCTTTTTCTGATTGTAGAAATCTGACAGGATCGTTAATTATACCGGAAGGGGTCACGAAAATAGAAGGTGAGGCGTTTTATGGGTGTAAGAATTTTACGGGAAGTTTATCATTGCCATCGACGTTGGAGGTATTAGGTATGGGAGGAAGTCTTGGTGCTTTTCGTGAATGTAAGTTTGTATGTGAATTGAAACTTCCTGAAAGATTGAAATACATTGGATTACAATCTTTTTGGGGATGTTCTGGATTTTATGGGGAATTACATTTACCGGGTAGTTTGGAATTTTTGGATAAAGAAACATTTGGAGGGTGTAAAAACTTGACGGGTTCAATAACAATACCCCAAAAGGTGACGGATATCGGGGATGCGGCGTTTGTCGGTTGTTCGGGATTGAACGGAACGTTGACGTTGCATGACGGAGTCGTGTCTATTGGGGCATTCGCTTTTGAAGGAACTTCTCTTAAAGGAGAGTTGCATTTGCCAAAGAATCTCATAATAATCGGCGAGGGTACATTTAGTGGTTGCGATTTCTCGGGAACCTTGGTTTTACCCGAGGGGTTGGCTTCTATCGGGGATAATGCTTTCGCTGGTAACTGGCGGTTGATGGGTATACTTGAGATTCCTGAAAAAGTACAGAGTATTGGTGCTGGAGCTTTTGCTAATTGTCGTAGTATAGAAGGGCTTGTTTTTCCAGAAGGATTAGAAAATATTCGTTGGGAGGCGACATTGGGAGATAATGGTGGTGCTTTTTCTAATTGTTTTGGTATTGGGAGTATTGTGTGTAAAGGTACTATCCCACCTTACGTGCAGGAAGGAGCTTTTAATGGGGTTCCGAAAGATAATTTTACTTTAGAGGTGCCAGAGCCTGTTGTTGCACAGTATCAGGCTGCCCCGGGATGGAGTGATTTCAAGCGGATTGCGGCTCACCGGGAGTTGGTGTGCCGTCCGGCTTTGGCGACGGCGATCAACACGGAGAGTGAGCGCCGGTTGGTGCTGAATGCCGAGGGGGATTGGGAAGTGGCGGAGAAGCCGGATTGGTGCGAGTTGTCGGTCATGAGCGGATCGAAGAAAACGGAGTTGCGGTTGACGATTAAACAAATGAGTCGAGGGGCTGAGGCTCGTGAGGGGGATATCGTGTTCCGGTTGAAGGATAAAGATTACACGACGCGTTGCCACGTCACGCAATACGATTACGAGTACGCGGAGGATGAGATTATCACGTTGCAGGAACATACCAAGGGCAACGGGGTGAACCTAGTGTTTCTCGGTGACGGGTATAGCGCATTAGATATTTCGAAAGGGGAGTACATGAAGATGATCCGAGAGCAGGTCGAACGTTTCTTTGACATAGAGCCTTACCAGACATATCGGGATTATTTCAACGTGTACACGGGTATCGCCGTTTCCCCGGAAAGCGGTATCGGGACGATCAACACGATTCGGTACACGAGGTTCGAAACCACGTACACGGGTGGCGTCGGTTTGCGATGTGATTATGATGCGGCGTTTGCGTATGCACTGGAGATGCCGACGGTGAACAAGGGTAATTTGAATCAAACCTTGATTATCATGACACCTAATTCGACGGATTACGGCGGTATTTGCCAGATGTGGGACGATGGTTCGGCTATCGCGTTTTGCCCGTTGAGCGATTACGGGTACCCGTTGGATTCTCGAGGGGTGATACAACACGAGGCTGGGGGACACGGTTTCGGTAAGTTGGGCGACGAGTATATCTATCATAACGAGTTTATCGATTTCTGCGGTTGTACGTGTTGCGGGCATGTGTGGGAATTTAATTACGCAAAGGCGTTGGGATGGTACGAGAATCTGTCGCTCACGGGAAAGATGCACGAGGTGCCTTGGGCTCATTTTATCTTTGATGACCGGTACAGTGACGTGGTGGATATTTACGAGGGCGGGTTCATGCATAACCGGGGTGTGTTCCGCTCGGAGCAAAACAGTTGTATGAACAATGATATTCCCTATTATAGTGCGATTAGCCGGGAAGCTATCGTTAAACGGATTATGGCGTACGCCGGGGAAACGTACTCGTTCGAGAAGTTCGTGGAGAATGATAAACGAGATGCCATGGAATCGCAGTCCCGTTCTGTGGATCGTCCGGGAGTGACGGTGCGGGGATATCAATACGCTCCCCGGATTCACAAGGGGAAACCGGATATTTTGAAATAAGGATTGAATGAAAAATAAGTTAGCTATGAATTGCATGAATATAATATACAGAGTTGGGATATTCTGTTTCTTGTGCCTCTCGGCTGGTTGCTCTAATTCTGATAGGGAGACAGTGCCCGATGATTTGTTTGTCACTTTTGACGTGGTGCATCCCGCTCTTGCCCGGGCAACCTCGACTACTTTCGAGGCGGGCGATCAAGTGGGTGTGTTCTTGACGGAGCGGGATGCCCCGTTGGAGGTGTCCGGTAATTACGTGAACAACGAGTTGCTGACGTATTCCGGTTCGACGTGGGAGTCTGCCAGAAATATCTATTGGAATGACGGGACGTATGACGTGTTCGGGTATTACCCGTACGTGTCCCCGTTGACAAGTGTGGATGATATGCCGTTCGAGGTCGCTTCGGACCAGACTATCGAGGGGAACGAGAACGCTTTGGGGGCTTACGAGGCGAGCGATTTTTTGTGGGCAAAGGCGAAGGCGGTAACTGCGGGAGAGGGTGCCGTGAAGTTGGTTTTCGCTCATCGGATGAGTAAGTTGAATGTTCGTCTGGTGAAGGGAGATGATTATGAAGGGGAGTTACCCGAGGAGGCGGAAGTGTACGTGCACAACACGGTGCCTTCAGCCACGATAGACTTGAGTGTGGGGGTAGTTACCCGGAATCCTTATGGTACGGCACGGACAATACGGGCGAAGAAAACCGGAGTGCAGCAATATTCGGCTATCGTGGTACCTCAACGGATGGATAATAGTAAGCCGTTGGTGGAGGTAGTGATGAAAGGTGTAGCTTATCTGGTGGAGAGCCGTTTTGTTTTTAAACCGGGAATACAGCACACGATAACCGTGGTGATTTCCAAGAATCCGGAACAAGTGAAGATTGAAATAGGAGGCGAGATTGAAAATTGGGAAGAATAGAAAGAAATGTGTATTTTTGTCACGTGTGATGTTGTAAAGTCCCGTCTATGATGAGAATCGGTATAATATTATTCACGTGCGTGTTGCTATTCGCTTCTTGTGACGAGAAGCGAATAGCAATTTATGGTTTACCCTTGAAGATTACCCGGGGAGATGAATGGGGTATTCTCGGGACGGACGGGACGGTAAAAATGATTAACGCTTTCAAGTATCAGCCGTCGGCTGTGGTAAACGGGAGGTTGAGCGTGCCGGATGACTCGGGAAAGTACGAGTTGTATAGTTTTGAAGGGGAGTTGAAGTTGATGTCGCCCAAAAAGTTTACCGCTATCGGCTATTTTTTCGAGAACGTGACGTTCGCCCAGGAGGAGGTGGGGGAGCCGTTGTTGTTGGTGGATAAGCATGGGGAGAAGGTGGCGGTGGTGGATAATTACGAGGGGCATAAAATCTTGTTGGCGCATAATTTTAGGGAAGGATTAGCATTGGTGTACACGAGTAACGGGAAGTATGGTTACGTGGATACGAGGGGTGAGATGGTCATCAAGCCCGTGTACGATTATGCCGCAGATTTCTCGGAAGGACTTGCCGTTGTCGGTGTAGCCGGGGAAGAAGGACAATTGGCTTACCAGGTGATCGATAAGCGGGGTGAGATTCGGTTTTATATTACGTTACAAAACAGCCGGATATACGAGCATTTTTCTTGTGGTTATTTGCTGTTCAAGAATCTGGAACAGAATTATTGCGGAGCTTTGGACCGTGGGGGAAAGGTTTGTCTATACTTGCCAACCCGGATACAAGAGGTGATGCCGTTCCGGTATGACGCCGCCGTGTTCTGGACGGAAACGGGTGTCGGGTTGATTAATAAGGAGGGGAAAGTTTTGATCCCGGCGAATTATGATGACGGAAAGATCGTGGGTGAACGGCGGGTGGCGTTGAAGTTAAGGGATAAGTGGGGACTTTTTGATTTCGAGGGTCGACCGCTTTGCGAGTTCGTGTATGATTGGATTTCAGATTTTGAAGGATACGCTTTTGCCTGCCGGGATCACGTTTATTATATCATGGATGAACAGGGACAGGTGGTGGGACCGAATAAGTTTTCAACCGTTCTTTGGGATCGGGTGGCTGCCGGGGAGTGTCCGCAGGTGTTCACGTTGCACGAGATGGTGAAGGATTCTATCGTTGAACCCGTGGAGCGAGAAATGAAGACGGAGCGATTGGAAGAGCCTGTTCAGCCTAAAGTTCGAACGATAGATAAAAACAGCCCGTTTTACAGGGAAGCCAGACAGGTGATGGACGGCGGTTTGCAGGAAGAGGATGCCTCGAACAGGCAGGTGATATTGAATTATATGGAGCATTTCAGAATGTCCTACTTGACGAAGGATATTGATTTTCTGGAACAATTGTTTAGCGAGGAAGCGTTGATCGTCGTGGGGACCGTGGTCAAGAGGGCTGCCGTGGGAGAGGTGCGTTATTTATCTCCCGAGCAAGTGCGTTATAGCGTGAAGAGGAAGCGGGAGTATTTGAATCGCTTGCGAGAGATATTTCAAGCGAATCAACGTGTTGAGGTGAATTTCACGGATTTCTCGATAAAACGGCATCCCACGAAAGTCGGGATATACGGGGTGTCGGTGAAACAAAATTATAGGTCGGATATGTATTCCGACCAAGGTTATTTATTTTTGTTGTGGGATTTCCGGGACAGAACGGCACCCAAGATACACGTGCGCACGTGGCAGCCTCGTATGTTGGATGAGCGTACCCCGTTACCCGAACAGGAGATATTTAATATTGGGAGTTTTAATTTGGAATGATGGACAAGGTACTGTTGATATTTCTACTGTGTTTGACGGGACTTTCGAGCAAAGCCCAAGAGTTCAAGGTGCGCTCTTTCCGTTGTTTGCCGAATGATATTACGGCTTGGGTGGATCCGGTACGCGATTTGAACGACGAAGCTTGTGCGTTGATAAAGGTCGTGGGTGATCCGGACTTTGTCTTTTCTACTCCCCTGGGAATTGTTGCCCGTAGGAATGAAGTCGGCGAAATATGGATTTATGTGCCTCACGGAACGGTAAAACTGACCGTAAAACATCCCCGGTGGGGAGTGTTGAGGGATTATCGTTTTTCCGCGCCGTTGGAATCCCGGTTGGCGTATGAATTGGTGATAGCTTCGCCTCCCGAGAAGGTGCAGGAAAAGCCTTACCCGAAGGTGGTGAGATTCCCGTTCAGGGGAATGGAAAATACCTCCTTAGATTATTCCCTGCGTCCCATACCCATGGGAAAATTGCGTCGTGGGCAAGCGGCTTATTTCCTGATGGCAACGGCGGGCATGCACGAGGGGAAGATGGCGAACGGGGTGAGGTTCGGGGCGATGCGGCAGCATGGCATATGGATACACGTGCAGAGTAATTTCCGTTTTCTTTCGACCTCGGGGGAGTGTAACAAAAGGGGGGAGTTGGCTTCGGGAGAACCGACACCTTATTACAAGGAGTCTGTGTCCCGGGCTTTGGGTACGGTCACGATAGGGGGGATTCACCGGATAGTGGGATTGTGGCACTTGTACGAGGGCATCGGGTACGGGGAACAGCGTGTCGCCTGGGAAACGTTAGAAGGGGTTAAATTGCGAAATACGGATTATTCGGCGAAAGGGATCACGGGGGAATTGGGAGTACTTTGGGAAGTACGCCGGATGGTGTTGTCTGTCGGGATGTTGACCATCCGGGGAGAGTATTGGGAGCCGCTGTTGGGTATAGGTATTAATTTCTAGTGTATGGGTAAGTTTTGTTTTTATATTATCTGTTGCGTGATTTTGGGAACGGCTTGTTCAAAAGAGACGAAACCCACGGTTTTGCCACCGACGTTGATTTTGCATGAGGCGACAGGCATTACCCGCAATACGGCGCATTTATCCGGAGAAATCATGCTAAACGGGGACGGGACGGTGCGGGACTGTTATTTCGTGTACGGGGTTTCGCCGGAGGAGGTTGCTCGGGTTGCGGCAACTCGTACGGAAATCGGGGCGGAAGTTGTTCTGGAGAATTTGAAAGCGGGAACGGAGTACTGTTATTATTTGGAAGTATCTAACGGAGGCAGTACCGTGTGTTCTGAAGTATCTTATTTCCGCACTTACCCGAATACGGCACCCGTGTTGAAAGAGATTGCTTTGATAAATAAAGGTCCCACGACGGCAACCGTGGTATGTACCTTGGTTGAAAACGGAGGGGAAGCGCTCACGTTTTTGGGATTCAAGTACCGGGGAGCGGATGCCACGGAAGAGTTGTTTATGCTAGCCGAACCCGGGGAACAGGGTGTTTTTCGGGGGCGGCTGACGGATTTGAATTTGGCGACTTCCTATGTGGTGCGTGCTTACGCCGCCAATTCTGTCGGGGAGATATACACGGACGAGGTGGTGTTTACCACGGATGACGCTATATATATTTCGGAGCCGGGTACGTTGTCAGAGGTAATTGGTGAAGGTCTGAAATACCAATTGTCTCAAATTTCGGTTAGCGGTAAGTTGAACGGTTCCGATTTTCGCCTGTTGCGGGATATGTTGGGACAGGGGGTGGAAGGGGAAAATACGCCGGGAATGTTGAGCGAGCTTTATTTGACGGATGCCCGGATCGTGGAGGGGGGAATGAGCTATTCGTCGTCCCGTTATACTGCCAATGATACGTTGAGTTACGGGATGTTTATGAATTGCCGGAATTTGCGGGAGATTGCTTTGCCGAACACGATAAAGGTGGTGGAGAAAGATGTGTTCAAGGGGTGTACGGGCTTGACGGTGTTGACAATACCCGATAACGTGCAACGTTTTGCCGCGTCGGAAGGCTGTACATCGTTGCAAGAGTTTCGGGTGTCCGTGATGAACCCTTACTTCGAGGCGGAGAATGGCATTTTGTATGACAAGGGGAGGGAAACGCTGTTGTTGTACCCGGAAGGTAAGGTGCAGTCTGTGTTGGAAATCCCTGCCGGGGTGAAAAAGATCGCGGATCAAGCCTTGCAGAATCTACCCGCGGATACATTGTATATGGCACATTCGGTGACGAACTTGGGACTTCAGGTATTTCGGGGGGCTAAATTGAAAAAAGCGGTTCTTTCCGATGGGCTTGCAACGGTTTCGGGAGCTACTTTTCAAAATTGTGTCGAGTTACGTTCGGTCACTCTTGGAAGGGGAACGATGTATATTTCCGATTATTGTTTTGACGGGTGTGCTTTGGAGGAGTTGACGGTGCTGGCTGATATTCCTCCCACGTGTGCTTCCAAGGCTTTCGGGAATGCGGACTTTTTTGAAACGTGCGTGCTTTACGTGCCTTCCGGAAGTAAAAACAGTTACCGTTATGCCGAACCGTGGAAGAAATTTAAACGTATCGTGGAAATTGTTCCTTAGGCGATTAAATCTTTTGGCGGATGCTTTTTATTTCCCGGTCTACATCGAGTTGTAGATGGGAGAGTAGCTTTTTATATACCGGGGTTTTCCTTTGGCTTGTTTCCGGAAAATCCGTGTTTAGGGCTTGTTGTAGAGCTTGATGGAGTAGCAGGCTATCCCGTGTCAGTTCCTGGCGATTTGTCGAATATTGAGTTAGTTTTCGGTACAAGCGGTTCTTTTCCTGCAAAAGGATATGGTGGTAAGTGTTGCTGGTCGAGAAGTTGCTGTACGTTTGTGTTATCGTGTTTTTGCCGGCAGATGGATTATTCACGGGAGAATATTGTAGATAGAAAAGGGATACCGCAATTAACACGATAGCAAATGCCACGTATTTGAATGGTGTTTTAAAAGATCTTTTCTTGAGGTCTTCGATAATTTCCGCGGTATTATTGTAACGCTCGTTTGGGGTCGGGCGTGTACATTTCTGAGCGATGGAGGCAAGTTTCCGATCTTTTACGATACTCGACATTTCTTCAATAATGATGCCCAATGAGTAAATGTCTGTTCGACAGTCGAGAGTTGCTTCGGGATTCAATTGCTCCGGGGCAAGGTATTTTTCTGTTCCTGCCGGGATTTTTAATATTTCATAGTCATCACAATCTGCAAGCCCGAAGTCAATGAGTTTCACGTTGTTTCCGTTGTACGTGATGAGAATGTTGTTCGGTTTCAGGTCTTTGTGAATCTGTTGCTTGCTGTGAATGTATTGTAATGCATTACATATTTCCGTGATAAACTTGTATGCCAGTACCGGGGTGAGTTTTCCTTGTTCCATAAAAGTTGTCAACGGGATACCGTCAATGTATTCCAGAACGATGTAATTTCCCAGTAGGTCATTCTTTTCCCATCCTAGCGTATGGCGAATGTTGGGATGGTCTAACTGATAACCGATATTAAATTCTTTTAATAGCAGTTGTTTATAAAACTCTTGTGACGAGTAGAAAGGTTGTAGGCTCTTCAGAATATGCAGTTTCCCGTATCGGCGGCATAAATGCAACCTGCTAAACCCGTTAGCGGGGGTATAAAATTCTTTTAGGTCTGTATATATATCCAAGGTTATGTCTTCACCGAAAAAGCCGGATGATAATGTTTCCTCGTTCATTATGTCAGTTGATTGATTAAAGTGAGTCCCCCGTTACGTCCCGCGATGAAAGGAGCCGTTTTTTTATTATCCCTTAAGATGTAAGATAATAATAGAGGCTGTCCCATGAGGAAACAAGCTGTTTCAAAGCAATCGCCTTTTTTGAGTTTGGATTGTTTCGAGTCCATGACTTGAAAACGGGCTCCCCCGTGAAAGCGTAAACGTAAATAACGATTGGGCGACCAGCCGATCTCTATCTCGTCTCCCGGGTTTAAATTTTGAGCCTGTATCTGTCGGGTGGTAAAAAAGGATGAATTGTACATAGTACTGGTTTTCAGATGATGACAGAAATCACTGAAACAAGCGAAACCGATATATTGGGATAATACATCCAATGTTTGAGTACGAGGTTGATGGGTATCGTTGACGTATCCCCACAGACGTTTTAACGTGGACGTGGAAATGAGATAACCGTGTTCGGATTTCAAATGAAGTGAGAATTCGTCGAAATCGGTTGTTGTAAGCAAATTGCGAGCATATTTTTTCCCGACTAACGTTAATAATTCCATTATTTCCGGCTTCAATTCGTTCATTCGATATATATTTAGGCTGATAACAATTCATGACAAATTTACTAGAATGTGGTGAAATAGAAAAATTTTTGAAGGGATAAAATATGGGAAAGGGGGCGTGAAGTATAAATTTTCGAAGGTGTGTCGATAACCTGATGATTATTGTTAATTTTGTCGACGGATAACGAGTAAAAATAACAATAGATGACTTCTAAAACAATTCGGGTATTATCGCTGTTTTCAGGTTGTGGGGGAATGGATTTAGGGCTGGAAGGTGGTTTTGCGGTTCATGAAGCCAGTATCAACGAGAAAACGAATCCGGACTTTATTGAAAAGTCCGGGGGGAACGGATGGGTGAAGCTGCAACCTACCCGTTACCGGATTGTTTTTGCCAATGATATATTGAAAGAGGCACGGACGGCGTGGACGCATCATTTTGCCAAGTATGGTTATCCCGCCGAGGTATTCCGGCAGGATAGTGTGGTCGATCTGGTGAAGCGACACCGGGCGGGGGAATGTGTCTTCCCGGAAGGGGTGGACATCGTTACGGGTGGTTTTCCTTGTCAGGATTTCAGTTTGGCGGGTAAACGCGGAGGATTCAATTCCCACAAGGATCACAGGGGAAGAATCATAGATGGGGAGATCGCATCGGAAGAAACCCGAGGGAAACTTTATATGTGGATGAAAGAAGTCATTGAGATTACGAAACCCAAGTTATTTATTGCCGAGAACGTGAAGGGGTTGGTAAACCTCTCGAACGTGAAGGAGATTATACAGCGGGATTTTTCGCACGCTGACGGGGACGGTTATCTCGTGTTGGAACCGAGAGTGCTGCAAGCCGCCGATTACGGGGTGCCGCAATCGCGCGAGCGGGTGATCTTTATCGGTATCCGGAAGTCAGCACTGATGGCGGAAGCCCGAGAGATATTGACAAGGGAAGCAATCCCTGTTGAATATAGCCCTTACCCGCGACCCAGTCATGCCTACCGTGCGGTGGGGGATAACCTGATCGTGCCACAGACTCTTGCCAACGTGCTTTCCGGGTTGAAAGAACCTAAAGAGAGCGAGGATCCCTCGCAAAGGTTTTATTCTTGTGCGAAATACTTCGGGCGGCATTGTCAAGGGCAGATTGAAGTGGATCTTTCGGGTGTCGCTCCTACTATCCGTTCCGAGCATCACGGGAATATCGAGTATCGCCGCCTCTCGGAAGAGCACGGGGGTATCCAAAAAAAGGAGTTAAAACAGGGACTGAAGGAGCGGCGCCTGACTCCCCGCGAGTGTGCGTTGATACAAACTTTTCCCCCGGATTACGAGTTCGTGATTCCTGACGGGGGTAGGGGTAGATATAAATTATCCCCCTCTTCGGCGTATAAAATCATAGGGAATGCTGTTCCTCCTTTGTTGGCATATCATATCGGAAAACGTATCGAGAATTTGTGGGATTTTTATTTTGGGAATTAGGATTTCATTAACTGATCGACTTTAGATTTTAGATTGAGTGATTGGAAAGATTCCCGAGACCAGTGAGTATTCCTGCTTCAATCTAAAATAACAAATAAGCCGTGCTTCAGCACGGCTTATTTGTTTTATTCTTTTTCCATATAGACGGTGATCGTCGGGGAAGTTTTGAGTTTTACTTTTTTCATTCCGGGGGAGGTGATCGTGAGTTTGTCGTTCTTCCCGGTGATTAACAGAAATTTTCCGTTTTTATCCGTGTTCGTTTTTGCGCCCGGGGTAGCAACTGAGGCTCCCGCAATGGGGTTCCCGTCCTGATCCAGAACGGTACCCATTGCTTTCACCACGGAAGAGCTGGTTATCCCTGGGAGTATATGAGTTTCTCCTACACGAAGTTGACTGTCTGCAATAACGTTGACTTGTGACGTTCTAAGTGTGAAATGAGGGTGGTCGTGTGTTTCACGAGCCTCAAAATAAGCTTCACCTTGTAATTCTACCTTTCTGCTGATACCGTCACGGACTACAAATACTTCGGAGGGTTGTCCTTCTCTTTGGGAAAGTTTTACTTTCGTGCCATCCTCGAGGATAATGATCGTATCCGAAACGATTTGGACGGAAGTAGTAGCGGTAACGCTTTCTACCGGTTCAACGACAACAACCCCGTGTACACCTTTTGCTCCATAGGCAGAGATAGCTGCCTGGTCTTTCAGAACGGTTATAGATTGGATGTTTTCAGATTTGAGATTCTGAATTGTTTCTTGGCTGACTTCTTTGCCATTCAGAATGAATAAGGGGCTATCGGAAGAGGTTGTAATGACCACAGAGCTTTTCGTTCCGTTGATGATGGTATCCTTCACGAATGTATGTCTGGGGGTAATATTCCCTTTTTTATGACTGAACGTGTCGGATGCGATCGTGATAGACACAAGAGAATCCTCGAGAGTATAGGTGTAGAAATAAGCCGAGTCCCCGCAGACAACTGTTTTTGTAGAACTATTTTTTCTTGTCAGGGAGTCCTGTTCTGGGGCAAGATTATTTGCTGCCTTTGTTTCTAGAATTGAAGTAAAATCATTAACTTTGATAGCTGAAATCTCGTTTAATTCGTTAGAGATTTTGGGACGGGCGAAAGTGGTTAATGTAACCACTGCCAGCGGTAGTACATACAAGTACTTCGCTCGAGCCCACGGACTGGATTTTTCTTTTAACATCATAGTGATTCTTTTTTTTAGTTTACTGTGATTAAAGCTGTTGGCCATAGAGTAGAGCCTTGTGCCGACAGCTTTTTTTATTAATAATAATTGATATTGTTTTGCGTTGACGCCTTGACGGATGACCGATTCGTCTGCCTCGTATTCATGGATGGTTTGCAGTTCCTGTTTCAATAACCAGGAGGCTGGGTTGAACCATTGGAAACAGATGCAGAGATCGGTGACCAACAGGTCGATTGAATGGCGGTTCCGGATATGGGCGATCTCGTGGGTCAGAATTTCCTTGCTGTTTTCTGTCAGGTCTTTTTCCGAGATGACGATATATTTCATCCAGCTGAAAGGGGCAATTTCTTTGTCGTGAATGACGAGGGTAATTCCTTTCTCCAACTTTTCTTTTCGTCCGCTTCCCACGAGGCGAAGCATTTGAACGAGAGAATACACGGTGCGTCCGAAAAAGAAGAGAATCCCGATAAAGTAAACCAGTAGAGCAACCAGTATCCACACCGGGATCGATGACTCTGCTATGCTGGGGGAAGCTTGTATGACGTAATCCGCTTGCAGGATGAATTGCTCTAGGTTCACGAGGGTTTGTTGGATCTCGGTATTGTTGTGAACGGTGATTTCACAAAGTGGGATAAGCAGTGACAGCACGAGAATCCCGGACAAAGCGATCCGGTTGAAACGGTGAAAAGTTTCTTTACTGAGCAACAACCTGTAAAATAGGTAGAAGACCGTCAGACAGAAAGACGCTTTTAATATATAGACGAAAAAAGTGCCCATAAGCTATTGTTTTTGGTGTGCTTTTTCTACTTTCTCGATGAGTTGTTTCAGTTCTTCTAGCGATATGTCTTCTTCCTGCACCAGAGAGGATACGGCATTGAGGTATGAGTTGTTGAAATACTTGTTAATCACGTTTTTCAACGTCCTTTTTCTGAATTCTTCTTCGCTGATGACGGCATGGTATCGATAGGTGTTCCCGAATGCCTCATGTCCGAGAAACCCTTTTTCTTCCAAACCCCGCACGATGGTGGAGAGGGTGTTGAAATGCGGTTTGGGTTCATCATAGTAAGCAAGCAATTGCCGCACGAATTGAGGACCTTCCTTCCAGAAAAATCCCATGATCTCTTCTTCTTTTGTTGTTAGCCCTTTCATAGTTTTTATCTTTTGCTACAAAGTAACTAAAACTTTTAGTTATAAAACTAATTTTAGTAGTTAATAATTAGTTAATATTTTATAATAGCACTTCGAGGTTGTTTGGCGATCTTTCTACATTTAAAATCTAAAATTTAAAGTCTAAAATTAGTAAGTTTTCCATTCTTTTGACTTTCTGTTTTTTTCATGTTGGAAGTTCTGTAAAAATATTTATATTTGTATAGTTGTGCGTGCGTGGGAAGTGAATTGACGAATGTAGTGTAACTTAAAATTAATGTCATGGAAGAATGGTGGAATGCTTTAGGCTTATTTATGCAATCGGTGTGGTGTATCACGTTGTTTGCCAGTTTAGTATTTATTATACAGACTATACTGACTTTCGTGGGTATGGATGCCGACGGGGGCATGGATGTGGATATGGGTTCGGATATGCCGGGGGACGGGGATGCCGGTCCTTTCCAGTTGTTCACGTTCCGTAATTTTATCAATTTCTTGTTGGGGT
Organism: Butyricimonas synergistica DSM 23225; assembly: GCF_000379665.1. Classification (GTDB taxonomy): domain Bacteria; phylum Bacteroidota; class Bacteroidia; order Bacteroidales; family Marinifilaceae; genus Butyricimonas; species Butyricimonas synergistica. Next base: position 489,314 of record NZ_KB903359.1, read on the forward strand.
TCGGTTGGTCGATCATCTCGTTTCAAGGAGTGATTCAGAACCAGTTCATGCTGATCCTTGTGGCTGCCGTGATCGGGGTATTGCTGGTCATTGCCGTGATGGCTATTTTCCGATTCATGAGCCGTATGGAGCAGAGCGGTACGATACAGATGGCGAATGCTGTAGGCTGCCGGGGAAATGTCTACTTGAAAATCCCGGCAAACAAGCGGGGAGAAGGGAAGGTTCAGATTTCTATCCAAGGCGCAATCCGTGAATTCGATGCGATCACCTTGGGAGAAGAATTGGAAACCGGTGCCCCAATACAGGTCGTAGAAGTCGTGAATGACAGTATGTTGCTCGTGGAGCGTTTTTGATAGGTAACTATATAATTATTTAACAGCTAAAATATGGAAAGTACTATGGAAGGTAGTTTGTATTTGATTGTGGCGATAGCCGCAGTCTTGTTCGTGACGTTCGCGGCAATCTTGTCCCGCTATAAACGTTGTCCGTCGGACAAGATATTGGTCGTGTATGGTAAGACAGGGAAAAACGCCACGGGAGGCGTGAGTTCAGCTCGTTGTATTCATGGAGGTGCTGCGTTTATATGGCCGGTGTTCCAAAGTTACGCTTTTCTGGACTTGACGCCTATTTCTATCGAGTGTAACCTGACCAACGCGTTGAGTAAGCAGAACATCCGCGTGGATGTGCCGTGTCGGTTTACTGTGGGTATTTCTACCGAGTCGGACAGTATGACGAATGCTGCTGAGCGTTTGTTGGGACAACGGTTGGAGAATATTCAGGATTTGGCGAAAGATATTCTTTTTGGTCAGTTGCGTTTGGTGATTGCGACGATGGATATAGAGGAAATCAATTCCGACCGGGACAAATTCTTGGCTAACGTGAGTGCCAACGTGGAAGCGGAGTTGCGTAAGATCGGTCTGAAGCTGATTAATGTGAACGTGACGGATATTCGCGACGAATCGGGATATATTGAGGCACTCGGAAAAGAGGCTGCAGCGAAGGCTATCAATGACGCCAAGAAGAGCGTGGCAGAGCAGAACAGATTCGGTGAAATCGGTAAGGCAGAGGCAGACCGGGACAAAGATATACGTATTGCTGAGACGGTGCGGGATACCCGTATCCGCACGTCGGAAGCTAACGCTAGCGCCGTGGAGGGAGAAAATAACGCCAAGATCCTGATTGCGGACTCCGACGCAATCCGCCGGGAACGTGAGGCAGAGGCTTCCCGCAAGGCTACTGCGGCAGAGAAAGTGCAGGCGGCAAAGGCTTTGGAAGAGGCTTATCTGGCAGAGAAAGAGGCTGAAATTGCCCGTGCCGAACGGGAGAAAGCGACCCAAGCGGCTAATATCGTGGTTCCCGCGCAGATCGACAAGGAGAAGGCTATTATCAATGCCGAAGCAGAAGCCGAGCGTTTACGCAGATTGGCAAAAGGAGAGGCGGATGCTATCTTCGCGAAGATGGACGCTGAGGCTCGGGGTATGTACGAGGTGTTGACCAAGCAAGCCGAGGGATATGCCCGGATCGTGCAAGCTGCTGCCGGCGACCCGGATAAGGCGGTAATGATGTTGATTACCGACAAGTTGCCAGAACTCGTGAAGACGCAAGTCGAGGCGGTCAAGAACATCAAGATCGACAAGGTGACGGTTTGGGACGGGAATAATGCCGGGAATGGCAACACTTCCACCGCCAATTTCATCTCGGGAATGATGAAGTCGGTACCCCCGTTGAATGACTTGTTCAATATGGCGGGGCTTAATCTGCCTACTTATTTGAAAGGGCAACCGATGGAAAACGTGAAAGTCGAAGAGAAGCCACAGGAAGATGTTGCGAGTGAAAACTAACTTTTGACTTCGTTTTTCGTTTACTAATATTATCTTTGTGCTATACTTCACGGAGAGGTATAGCACGAAGATAATATACGTTTAAATTGATGAATTATGCGTTGGATAATTGACGGCGTAGATGATTTAAAGAGAGTGGCACGAGAGTTCCTGGAATCGACCGGGGAAGACACAATATACGCTTTGTACGGTCCGATGGGAGTGGGGAAAACCACTTTCGTGAAGGCTGTCGCCGGGTGCTTGGGGATAGAGGACGACGTGACTTCCCCCACGTTTGCGATCGTGAACGAGTACTTGACCGCGCAGGGGGATTCCGTGTTCCATTTTGATTTCTACCGGGTGAAGAACGTGGAGGAAGCGATGGACTTCGGGTACGAGGAGTATTTTTATAGTGGAAACCGTTGCTTCATCGAGTGGCCTGAGATGATCGAGTCGCTGTTGCCGGAGAACACGCTGGTTTGCCGTTTTGCCGAGTTGGAAGACGGGCGGCGGGAACTGACGATAGAATAAATTGTAAATTATAAATCGAGATCGCATGGATAATTCGGGTAAATTGTTGGGTGCGCAAATCAACAGGGAATGGTTTCTGTATCAAGAGAAAGAAGTTTTCGGGGAATACCGTCACAAACGGTTGACGATCGGCTTGCCGAATGAAACGGAACGCCGGGAGAACCGGATTTGTCTGACCCCCGAGGCGGTGAGTGTGCTGATGGATATGGGGCACACGATCGTTGTACAGCGGGGTGCTGGCGAGCAGGCGCATTACCACGACCGGGATTATGCGGACGCCGGGGCACAGATGGTGGATACCCGTGAGGAAGTGTATACGTCTGACGTCATATTGAAGCCGACACCCGTGATGCAGGAGGACGTGGAAGTGATGCGCGACCGTCAGGTGATCTTGTCCCCGATAGAGCTTTTCGAGTTGCGGAAGGAGGCTATCGTGGAGATGATGCAGAAGAAAATAACCGCTATCGGTTTCGATATATTGAAAGGGGACAACGGGACTTATCCCGTGGTAGAGATGATGAGCGAGATTTCCGGCAATTCGGCGATCATGATAGCCAGCGAGTACTTGAGCAATTCTCGGGAAGGGAAAGGCATTCTGTTGGGAGGAATTACCGGGGTGACGCCTGCCGAGGTGGTGATCCTCGGCGCGGGGACGCTTGGCGAGTATGCTGCCCGCACGGCGCTGGCTTTGGGGGCGGAGGTGAAAGTGTTCGATTACTCTTTGGAACGCCTGCGCCGCTTGAATCATTGTCTCGGACAGCGCGTGTACACGTCCGTGTTCCACAAACCGGTGTTGGAGCGGGCTCTCTTATCCGCCGACGTGTTAATCGGGGCTTTGCGCTTTTTCGATGACGATCTGGATATCACGGTTTCCGAGGAGCAAGTGAAACTGATGAAACAAGGTGCGGTGATCGTGGATATGTCTATCGAGCACGGCGGGTGTATTGAGACTTCGGGACCCACAACGCACGAGAATCCTACCTATATATATAATGGCGTGATCCATTATTGCGTACCGAACGTGCCTTCGCGGGTTGCCCGCACAGCGTCTATCGCGTACAGTAACTTGTTTATCGCCTTGTTGGAGAAGATCGCCCGTGATGGCGGTTTCAATCCCGCTATCAAGAGTGATGCCGGGTTGCGGCATGGCGTGTATATCTACAACGGGGTATTGACCAAGAAGATCATTGCCGACAAATACGGGCTGGTTTCCAGGGATATAGATCTGTTGCTGGCTGCATTCTAGTACTACTGTCCCAAGATGCTGTCGATTACGGGGGTTATATCACTGTTTTTCTTGATTTTAATGCCTCGTATCCCGGCGGCTTCTGCGGCTTCGATGTCCCGGCTTCCGTCACCGATAAGCAGGGATGCGGATTTGTCTATACCGTATTCCCGGATGGCCTGCTCTATCATGTAGGGTGAAGGTTTCCGGCAGGGGCAGGGAGCCACGCTGTCATGGTGGGGACAATAGTATATCTTGTCGATACGTGCCCCGTGCTTTTCGAGTTCCGCGCACATGTATGCGTGCAGTGCCTCGACGTCCTCGAGCGAGTACTCGCCCTTTGCCACGCCGCCTTGATTTGTCACCACGATAATCAAATAACCCGCCTCGTTCAGCCGGCGGATGCCGTCGATTACCCCGGGGTTAAACACGAAATCTTCTTTCCTGTATATATAATAGTGTCCTTCATCGGAATTTATCGTGCCATCTCTGTCAAAAAATATCGCTCGAACCATGTTTTAATTTTAGATTTTAAATGTTAGATTTTAGATTCCAACCGCACGGGTCTGCGCTTTCAATTTTCTATTTTCAATTGTCTTAGTGCATTATTTTAAAAATCAATTCTCTCAATAATTGTCCGTCGGAAATGTTGGCGTTGCCGACACCTTTGGATTTGAGGTCGTATTCTCTCAAGAAAGATATGATGTTGGCGCATTTCATGGCGTTGTATCTTTTGGCTCCTTCCGTGTAATCCTTCATGAAATAGGGATTGATGCCTAGTATCTTTGCCATTTCCTGTGGGCTGGGAGTACTTTTCTTTTGATAGTGGTACGTGAGCAGGTTCAGGAAATAGCGGAACAACATACTGATCGTTAGCACGAGCGGGTTGTTCTTGGGGTTTGCCTCGAAGTAGTTCACGATGCGGTTCGCTTTCAGGTGATCCATAGCTACGATGGCGGCGGTAAGCTCGAACGTGTTGAATTCCTTGCTGATGCCCGTGTGTTCCTCGACGAGGTTCTCTTTGATTTCACCGCCACCCGGCAACAGCAACATGAGTTTGTCCAGCTCGTTTGCCACCTTGCTGAGGTCGTTGCCGAGGCTGTCAGCTAGGATGCCTGCGGCTTTTTGCGAGATCATGTATTTTTTGTCCTTGCAGTACGACATGATCCAGTCGGGAACCTTGTTATCGTAGAGTTTTGCCGACTCGAAATAAACGCAATTGGGTGAGCTGCCCAGTTTTTTGAAGACACCTTTGCGCTTGTCCGGCTTCTTATTTTTGTACAGAAACACGAGGACGGTGGTCGGCTGGAAGTGGTCGACATAGGGGAGCAGGTTCTCGAAATCCCGGATGTTTTGGGCTTCCTTGACGATAACCACCTGCCTTTGCGCCATCATCGGGAAACGCCGGGCGGTGTCGGTTACGGTGGTCATGGTGACATCGTTCCCGTACAATATCGTCTGGTTGAACGCCTTCTCGTCCTCCGTGAGCGCATTCTTCTCTATCCTGTTCGTTATTTCATCCAGGAAATAAGGTTCCTCGCCGGATAAAAAGTAAATAGGGAGGTATTTCCCCTTCTTTAAATCTGCAATAATATCTTCGTATTTCATAAAGGCAAAGATACGAAATAATTGAAAATTGAGAATTGAAAATTGATGAACTTTACAACCCCTTCTCTATCTGCCTCACGACCTCTTCGATATCCTTGTCCCTGCCTTCCGGTTCGTAGTCTGCCTTGAGGTTATTGCCGAAAAGGAGGGCGAGCGATTGCCAAAAATAAGCGTTCACGCCGCCTTTGTATTCCTTGATATGGTGGAACGACGAATTGTGGGTTTCCCGGTAAATGAGGCGCACGAGAATTTTGCCTTGCGTGACGGTAAGGCTCATCAAGGGTTTCTTGAATGTTTTCATCAGTTGCTTGTATTCCTCTTTGATAATTCGCTCCCGTTCCCGTTTCGTGTGTATGTTTGCCAGCCGTGCTTCTATCTCGTTGATCTTTGCGGCGGCTATTTTAGCGTAGGGATATGCCTTGCGGACGTTATAAATCAACCTGTGATTGCGTTTTTGTTGGCGGGAGAATTTCCTGTTACTGATCCTTTTGGCGTACACATTTACCTCATTCAGAGTGACGTGCGGCAGCGTGTCCCCTCGGATGATGACGGAAGGGAGGACACTTTGCGCCTCTGCAAAGCTGTTAATAAATAAAGATAGGAAGATTACGATGATTATTTTGTACATTTTAATATCTTTGCATTAACGCTTTATTGATACAAATTTAGTGATATATTTGAATTGTAAAAACGAAAGCTAGTGGAAAAGGAATTTCAGGATCTGTTTCAGATACGTCATAACGATGATCGTGTTGAAGTGGGAAAGGTATTGATCGCGGAACCTTTTTTGGAAGGGAAGTATTTTAACCGTTCCGTGGTCTACATGGTGGAGCACGATGACGCGGGAAGCGTGGGATTTGTGCTCAATAAGCCTCTGCCTTACACGGCTTCCGAGCTGGTGAAGGAATTGGAGGGAGTGTATTTCCCGGTGTATATCGGGGGTCCCGTGGAACCGAACCAGTTGTACTATATTCATCGCAAGGGCGATGTCCCCGATTCGGTACGGATAGCGGAAGAGATATACTGGGGCGGAGATTTCCGGGCTTTAACGGGGATGCTGCAAGCTGGAAAGATATTGCAGGACGAGATTCGTTTCTTTGCCGGGTATAGCGGCTGGACGGAGAAACAGTTGGATGGGGAATTGAAGGAAAACTCTTGGATGGTGGGGACAATTCCCGCCGATATATTGTTTACCGTGCCCAACGAGGGGCTGTGGGAACAAGCCATGAGCTCTCTGGGAGGAAAGCACAAACTATGGGCAAACTTCCCGGAAGACCCGATTCTCAATTAATTGAAAATGGAGAATTGAAAATGAAAAAGGTTTGATGGTTAGATTTATCATAAATATAAAAAGGCAGTTCGTTCTATCGCTGTCCCGAGAGGGAGAGAGGAAAGTCCGGGCAACGCAGGGCATCGTGCTTCCTAACGGGAAGGTATTCGAAAGGATATAGTAGTGTAACAGAAAATAACCGTTCCGTTTGCGGAACAAGGGTGAAAAGGCGGGGTAAGAGCCCACCGGTATCCCGGGCAACCGGGGTAGCCGTACGCCTCACGAGTTGCAAGACCATGTATACTGGCAATTAAGGTTAGCCCGACCGATGACAGGGGGTAGGTCGCTAGAGCCGTGAAGTGATTCACGGAGTAGATAAATGATAGAAACCGAAAGGTACAGAACCCGGCTTATAGAACTGCCTTTTTTTTATTGAAAATGAATAGATTCAGAGATTTCCAATTTAATGATTTAGGAATCACAGAATCGGAAATCACTAAATCACAGAATTAATTCAATCTAAAATTAGTAAGATTTAAAATTAGCAAACGTGAAATCAATCAGAGAAATATTTAGAATAGGTTACGGACCTTCGTCCAGTCACACGATGGGACCGGGACGTGCGGCGCTTTTTTTCAAGGAGAGAAACCCGGAAGCAGAACACTATCGGGTGACTTTATTCGGAAGTTTGGCGCTCACGGGCAGGGGACACGGCACGGACGAGGCGATATTGAAAATGATGGATCGTCCCGAGGACACCGAGATCGTGTGGGAGTCCGAGAAATCGTTGCCTCACCACCCGAACGGGATGCTTTTCGAGGCGTTGAACGGCGACGTGGTTGCCGACCGTTGGGAAGTGTACAGCGTGGGAGGCGGTGCCTTGTGGGACGAACTGGGGACTTTCAAGTCGGATGATATTTACCCGGATACCAAGATGACGGACATATTGAACTGGTGCAAAGCCGAGGGGCGCTCCTTTGTCGAGTACGTGGAATTGCACGAGGGACCCGGTATATTCGACTATCTGGAAGAAGTATGGCAAGTGATGGTAGACAGCATCCACAACGGCTTGGAGAACGAGGGTGTATTGCCCGGCAACCTGCGCTTGGCGCGTAAGGCTTGTTCCTACCACGTGCGGGCACAGCAGTCAGCCGGAACGTTGCGCCACATGGGGATGGTGTTCGCTGCGGCGCTGGCGGTGGCGGAGGAAAACGCCGGGGGAGGAAAGATCGTCACGGCTCCCACTTGCGGATCGGCAGGCGTTGTTCCGTCCGTGTTGTTTTTCTTGAAACACGACCAAAATATCAGCGACAAACGCATCATCAAGGGATTGGCTACTGCCGGGCTGATCGGCAACATAGTGAAGACCAATGGTTCTATTTCCGGTGCGGAAGTTGGTTGCCAGGGCGAGCTGGGTACGGCTTGCGCTATGGCGGCAGGTGCGGCGGCGCAGATACTCGGCGGCTCGCCGATGCAGATCGAGTATGCCGCGGAGATGGGCTTCGAACACAACTTGGGATTGACATGCGACCCCGTGGGCGGTTACGTGCAAATCCCGTGCATCGAGCGCAATGCCTTCATTTCGCAGAAAGCGAGGGAGTGCGCCATCTATTCCCTTTTCTCGGACGGGCGGCATAAAGTGTCCTTCGACGACGTGGTTGAAACCATGATGCAGACGGGATGCGATATGCAGGCAAAATACCGGGAAACCAGTCTTGGCGGTTTGGCGCGTATATACCGGGCACCGATAAAGAAGTGACCCGGGGCAACTCTGCGGGTTTAAAAACCGTAGATATAAAATTTAAAACAGTACAGGTTTATGGATAGAGCTAGGTTAAAAGTTTTCGGACTATCATATAAAAGTATGTCACACACGGGAGCGTACGCGTTGATTCTTGCCGAGGAACATGACGCATTTCGTGTTCCTATAATCATCGGGATAGCGGAAGCCCAGTCTATTGCTATTCAACTGGAAAACTTGCATTCGCAGCGTCCGCTCACGCACGATCTGATAAAGAGTCTGACCGACCGCCTCGGGGCGACCCTCGAGGAAGTCTTCATTTATTACTGGGAGGCGGGCATCTTTTATTCCGAGTTGCGCTTCCGCCACGGCGAGGAGTTGTTGAAGATAGATTCGCGCACCTCGGACGCTATCGCACTGGCGTTGCGTTACGATTGCCCCATCTATATTGCGGCAAAGGTGATCGAGCAAACGGCGATTCCCGTCGCCGACACCGAGGTCATAAAAGAACACTTGGAGAAGGTGCAGGCACAGATCGAGAAAGCGAAAGAAGCGGAATTAACCGAGGAAGACTTGAAACGTTTGCTGGCGGAAGCCGTAAAGAATGAAGATTACGAGAGCGCATCCCGTTACAGGGATATGCTGAATGCCAGAAAAAGCGAATAATAAAAATTAAAGACAATGGATAGCATTAAACTTGACTACTCGAAAGTATTGCCATTTGCGGGAGAGAAAGAAATCTCCGCGCAAAAGGAGAAAGCGTCACGGGCGTTGAAAGCGCTGGAGGACGGAACGTGTAAGGGAAGCGATTTTCTCGGGTGGATAGACCTCCCGTCACGGGTCACGGGTGAGGAACTCGATAGCATAGAGGCGTGTGCCGGGTCTCTGAGGGAAGAAACGGACGTGGTGGTTATCGTCGGCATCGGGGGATCGTACCTCGGCGCAAAAGCCGTCATCGAGGCGATGTCCGGCAGTTTCGACGCCTTCTCCGGGACAAGGGTAGTCTTTGCTGGCAACAACGTTAGCGAGGATTATTTATATGAATTGCAGGAGTTTTTAAAGGACAAAAAGTTCGGTATATGCGTGATTTCCAAGTCGGGAACCACCACAGAACCCGCCGTTGCTTTCCGCCTTTTGAAGGAGCAGCTGATCGCGCAGGAGGGCGTGCAGGTGTCCCGCCGCCGTATCGTGGCGATCACCGACGAGCGGAAAGGGGCTTTGCGTGTCATGGCTGACCGGGAAGGCTACTGCACGTTTGTTATCCCGGACAACATCGGGGGACGCTATTCCGTGCTTACTCCCGTGGGCTTGCTGCCTGTCGCCATCGCAGGCTACGACATCCGGGCGCTGCTGAGGGGAGCCGCGGACATGAGGACGATCGGCAAGGGTAACGGCGCCGAGCTGTCCGCCACTTACGCGGCAGTGCGGAACGCCCTTTACGAGAAAGGCTACACGACGGAGATCACGGTAAATTACAACCCGAAACTGCACTACGTTGCCGAGTGGTGGAAGCAGTTGTACGGCGAGAGCGAGGGAAAGGAACACAAGGGCATTTTCCCCGCCAGCGTGGATTTCACGACCGACCTGCACTCTATGGGGCAATACATCCAGGAAGGACGGCGCAACCTGTTCGAAACCGTGCTTTCCATCGAGAAAACGAAATACAAGTTGCTCGTGCCCAGTGATGCGCACGACCTCGATAAGTTAAACTATTTGGCGGGCAAGCGCCTCGACGAGGTGAACAAGATGGCGGAACTCGGCACCCAACTGGCTCACGTGGACGGCGGCGTCCCCAACATCCGTGTTGTGATCCCCGAATTGTCGGAATACTACCTCGGCCAGTTATTCTACTTCTACGAGCTGGCTTGCGGCATTTCCGGCGGCATCCTCGGTGTGAACGCCTTCGACCAACCGGGCGTGGAAGCCTACAAAAACAATATGTTCATGCTACTGGGAAAACCTAACAATTTGTAGAAGATGAAGAATACGTGGTATACCTTTTCGCCATACTAGGTCTACCTATACTCTACCTCAAGTACAAATCATGATGTGTATATACAAGGTTCTTGTGGTTAGGCAACGATTGTGTAATGATTATTCAAATGTTTACAGGAATGTATGTCTAGTTGTGCATCGTGATTTCCGATTCAGTGATTCCTTAATCGCTAAATCACTAAATCGGAAATCTCTGAATCTATTCATTTTTCAATTGTGAAAGTCAAATACGTGTTATTCAAAATGTCAATGGTGAGCAGTTTGCCGGAGAGAACGCCCGGTTTTTCCAAGATGATTTTGATAACTTCGTTAGCTTGGAGGGAGCCGATGACGCCGGGAAGAACACCGACGACGCCCAGTGGCTGGGAGAAGTCCTTCACGCCGTCGTGGTACGGGAAAAGGTCTCGGTAGGACGGACCGCCGTGATAGTTGAAAACGGATAGTTGCCCCTCGAACTCGCAGATGCTGCCGTAGACGAACGGTTTGCCTAGTTCGGCGCAAGTATCGTTGATAAGGTAGCGGGCTTGGAGGTTGTCGGTTGCATCGACCACTATGTCATACGTGGCGATGATTTCAAGTGCGTTCCCGGGTGTCAGCCGGAAGGAATATGGTGTAATCCCGCAAAAGGGATTTAATTGATTGAGTCTGGTGGCTGCAACGATGGCTTTGCTTGTCCCCACGTGCGTGGTGTCGTATAATATTTGCCGTTGCAGGTTTGATTCCGATACAGCGTCGTCGTCCATGATGCCAATGTGCCCGACGCCGGCGGCGGTAAGGTAATATAACACGGGAGAACCCAGTCCCCCGGCACCGACTACCAGTACCCGCGAATCTTTAATTTTTTCTTGTCCTTGAATTCCAATTTCTTGAAGGATTATATGTCGGTTGTAACGTTCTTTTTCCCTAGAGGTTAATGACATATTCTATCGCTTTAATTCTAAATTTGTTTTTGTCCTTTTCAATTATCTCTCTCGTTGATATGTTGCTTCACGAAGCGGTTCACGGTACAGATGGATACCTTGTATTTCTTGGCAATCTTCTTGTAAGGCACGCAGTTGTCCATAAGCTCGATGATCTTTTCCTTGTTTTGTATCAGCACGTTCAGCTGCGGGCAACTCCCGTGGGGGCGTCCCAGTTTCTTGCCTTCCGCCTTCCTGACTGCGAGGGCTTCCCGCGTGCGGATGGAGATCAGGTTACGTTCGATCTCCGCCACCAGCCCGAAAGCGAACCCGAGGATTTTGCTGTTCAGGTTGTTCTCGAAGGTGTACCCCTCCTTGGTGCTGTGAAGAACGATTTTACGCTGGATGCAGGTGTTGATGATGTTCATGATGTCGATCAGGGTTCTGCTCAACCGCGATACTTCCGTGACAATAAGACAATCGCCCTCCTGCAAAGATTCGAGAAGATCGCCGAGTTTCCGGTCGTTACTGCAAACTTTGCCACTGACAACGTCGTGGTACCATTTGTCAATATCGAGCCCCCGGTTGGCTGCAAATTTCTTAATCTCCTCCTCCTGGTTTTCCAGGTGTTGTTTGTTTGTGCTGACTCGTAAATACGCGACTACCATAATTCATTTAGTTTTTGAGAATTAAAAAGACAAACGTAACAAAAGGAGGAGAATAATCGTGATATTAAGGTTGTTAAAATTAGTTATGAAATCACATCCATGTATCCCAGTCTTTCCACACTGGCTCGTAGCCTTGCGCCTTGATGGCTTCCACCATCTCTTGCGGGGTTCGGTTGTCGTTTATGGCGAATTGCTCCAGTTCCTTGTGGGGCACGACGTAGCCGCCCGGCTCGGTGCTCGACCCGGCACTCATGGAGGTGGCGCCGAGGTGCATCACGTGGTCGCGGAACTCCCGGCTTTCCCGCGTGGATATGGAGATTTCAGCTTGCTGGTCGAGCAGGCGGTAGGCGCAGATGAGCTGCACCATCTGCCGGTCGTTGATGGGGTCTTTCGGCATGAACGCCCCGGCGTGGGGACGCAGGCGGGGAAGGGAAATGGAGAACTTGGACTGCCAGTAGTTTTTCTCGAGGTATTTCAAGTGCAGGGCGGTGAAGAATGCGTCCGTGCGCCAGTCTTCCAGCCCGAGCAATGCCCCGATACCCATTTTCTGTACGCCTGCCGAGCAAGCCCGGTCGGGGGTTTCCAGCCGGTAGCGGTAGTTGGCTTTTCTGCCTTTCGGGTGGTAGAGGGGATATTGTTTCTCGTTGTACGTTTCCTGGTAGACGCAGACGAAACTGAGCCCCGCCTCGTGAAGACGGGCGTAGTCCGCCGTGTCGAGAGGTTGTACCTCGATGGCGATTTGCGAGAAGTTGTTGCGTACGGCACGGATCACCTGCTCGTAGTAGTCCACGGTGGTGACGGCGGGAGCCTCGCCCGACACGAGCAACAAGTGTTTGAAGCCCCAGTCGGAGATCACCCGTGTTTCCGCCTTCACCTCGTCAAGGGTGAGCATCTTGCGGTGGATGTCATTGTCGTGGTTGAATCCGCAATACACGCAGAAGTTGGTGCAGTAGTTGGATACGTAGAGGGGAATGTACAGTTGTATCGTGTTCCCGAACCGCTCGAGGGTCAGGCGGTTCGCCTCGATAGCTATATCTTCCAGCAAGGGGGTGGCGGCGGGGGCTATGAGTGCCATAAAATCGTCCACCGTGCGGCGCGGGTTGTTGATCGCATCGATTGCATCATTTTTCGACTTGTCCATGATGCTTTGTTTGACATCGTCCCAGTCGTAGGTTTGAATTATATCGTAAAATGTCATTGTCGTTGAGTTTATAAACTATTTTTAGTCCAAAAATGCTGTTAGAGGCGAACTGGCTTGCGCGTGGCGGTATTGTTTGGCTAACTTTGCCTCGAATGCCATGCGTCCGGCTTCTACCGCCAGTTTGAAAGCACGTCCCATCTCCACGGGGTTGGGCGACACGGCGATAGCGGTGTTCACCAGTACGGCTGCGGCTCCCATCTCGAGGGCGGCGGCAGCGTGTGAGGGGGCTCCGATGCCGGCATCCACGATCACGGGCACGCGGCTTTGCTCGATGATGATTTCCAGCAGGTCGCGGGTCACCAGCCCTTTGTTCGTGCCGATAGGGGCGCCCAATGGCATTACCGTTGCCGCACCGGCATCTTCCAGATGTTTGCACAACACTGGGTCGGCTTGGATGTAAGGAAGCACGACAAATCCGAGTTTAGCCAGTTCTTCGGTAGCCCGCAGGGTTTCGATCGGGTCGGGGAGAAGGTATTTCGGGTCGGGATGGATTTCCAGTTTCAGCCAGTTGGTGCCGAGAGCCTCCCTTGCCAGCTGTGCCACGAACACGGCTTCTTTGGCGGTGCGCACGCCGGAGGTGTTGGGCAACAAGGTGATATGAGGGGCTTTGAGGTGGGCGAGTATGTCGTCTTCCTTGCTCTCGAGGTCTACCCGTTTCAAGGCAACCGTCACGAGTTGTGATTCGGATGCAAGAATAGCATCTTCCATGAGTTGATTCGATGCGAATTTACCGGTTCCGGTAAACAAACGCGATGTGAATACTTTGTCTGCGATCTTTAATGGTTCCATGATCCTATTAATTTTAGATTGAATAAATTCTGTGATTCCTTAATCATTTAATCTATCCATTTTTCAATTGTATAAGTTTTAATTGGGACAAAACTTGTTTTGTTTTGTCCGCTATGTTGTCATTGTTTTTGAGCAGGGAGGAGAGGGCGATGCCTGTCACTCCGGTGTCTAAAACGGGGCGGATGTCGTCTTCCCGTATCCCGCCGATGGCGTGTACGGGAAGGCAGATGCCCGTCTGGCGGCATGCGTCCATGATTTGGCGGTAACCTTCCAGTCCTAGTATAGGGCTTAATTGTTTCTTCGTGGAAGTAAACCGGAAGGGTCCCAAGCCGATGTAATCCACTTGCTGGCGGTAGCGTTCAGCGACGTCGTCGAACGTGTTGCAGGTGCCCCCGATGATCTTGGAGTATCCTAGTATCTTGCGGGCTTCCAGTGGGTTCATGTCCTTTTTGCCGAGATGTACCCCGTCGGCGTTGAGTTCGAGGGCGATGTCCACGTGGTCGTTGACGAGGAACAAGGCTCCGTAACGCTTGCATATCTCCTTGACGGCGTACCCGATCCGGATAAATTCTTCACGGGAGGCGTCCTTCACGCGCAGTTGCACCCAGCGGCATCCTCCCTTGCACACCGCTTCTACCTGCTCGGGGATGGATACGCCTTCCTTGTGATCCGTGATGTATTGCAAAGGAATACGGTACAGGTCAGCCGGGATCGCCTCGGCATGAACCCGGTTGTGCAAGCCTAAGTTCGTGTCGTTCGACCGGATGAAACCGGACACGTAGTGTTGCCCGAGGCGGCAGGCTTCCGGGAGAGAGTAACCGAGTGTGAGGTAAGAGGTGATAGCGGACGAGAGGACGCACCCCGTGCCGTGTTTCCCGTGGCTGCCCCGCGCGACGGAGAAGGTGTGTATCGTTTCGCCCGTGATTAGCCTGTCGGAAGCCAATGCCTCCGTGTTGTGACCGCCTTTCCAGAGAATATTGGTGTGCAGGCGGCGGCAAATGTCTTGAATGTGTTGTATTTCAATGTCTTTCCCGAAAAGGATTTCAAGTTCGTTCCGGTTCGGGGTGAGCAGATATATTTTCTTCAGCACTTCCTGTATGGCTTCCAGACTTTCGCCGTTGTGAAACTGGAATCCGGCACTCGCTTTTAGAATGGGATCCCAGATGATTTTCACGCGGGGAAGGGCGGAAGTCAGGTAATCGACGACACGAGTCAGCGAATCAAAGCTTTCGATCAACCCGATCTTGACGAATGCCGGGGTGAATTCCCGGAACAGAACTTCGCACTGGCGGATAATCTCGTCGGGGGTCATCCACTTGGTGCCGAGGTACTCATTCTGGTTCTGAAAGGTGACGGCACTCGCCACGCCCAATCCATATACCCGGCAACATTCAAACGTCTTTATGTCGGCTGTTACGCCCGCACCCGAACTTTGGTCGAATCCGGCGATGCTTAATGCCTCGTCCGGGAAGATTTTCTCGAAACGGGAGAGGGTTTCCGAGAGATTTTCCCAAAGATAACCGAGTAGAGCAACGCCCCGGAAGCCTGCCTTCCGGCAGGTGGCGATGTTTTCTGCTTTCACCCCGCCTAAGGCAATGATGGGGACGGAAGTCTTAGCCAGTCCCTTTTTCAGCATATCGCGGGAAAAGGCGGATTTATACCCTTGCTTGGATATGCTGTCGAACACGGGACTCAAAAACACGTAATCCGGCGTGAACGGCAATCCGTAGATCTCTTCGAAAGAGTGGCAGGAAACACTGACGTGCGAATACCGATCCCGGTCACCGAAAGCGTCCGCCTGGTGTGATTTGAGATGTACGCCTTTCAAACCGTATGATTCCACCAGATCGAAATAATCATGCACAATGATCCGTTCCCGGAAACGGGGTTCTATCTTTTGAATGAATCGCTCGTAAACGTCCCTTTCTGCATTCAGCTTCCGCAGATGCAGCAGATGTAACCCGTTTTCAAAAAGACGGTTCACGATAAGTTCCTCGTCCGCTACCGGATAGGGTGGAGTGATGACAACTATCATAACGTGAAGATTGGGTGATAGAATCACGTAATCGATTTATTGTTTCATTTTCTTTCTCAACTTCTCGCTGGCACGCATGGAACAGAAGTGTTCACCGCACATGGAGCAGAAATGGGCTTCCTTGTGTCCCTCGGCAGGAAGGGTTTCGTCGTGGAAACGCAACGCTTTCTCCGAATCGAGGGCGAGGTGAAACTGGTCTTTCCAGCGGAATTCAAAACGAGCTTTGCTCATGGCGTAATCACGGTAGTAAGCAGCCGGGTGTCCCTTCGCGAGGTCGGCGGCATGGGCTGCCAGTTTGAAAGTGATTACCCCTTCTTTCACGTCGTCCCGGTTCGGGAGCCCGAGGTGTTCCTTTTGGGTGACGTAGCACAGCATGGAAGTTCCATACCACCCAATCATTGCCCCGCCGATGGCAGAGGTGATGTGGTCGTAACCGGGAGCGATGTCCGTCACGAGAGGTCCTAGGGTGTAGAAGGGTGCTTCCTTGCAGTATTTGAGTTCGAGATCCATGTTTTCCCGGATCTTCTGCATGGGCACGTGTCCAGGCCCCTCGATGATAACCTGTACATCGTGTTTCCATGCTACTTGGGCGAGTTCGCCGAGGGTCTTCAGTTCGGCAATCTGCGCTTCGTCATTGGAGTCGGCAATGCATCCTGGGCGCAAACCGTCGCCGATGGATACCCCGACGTCGTATTTCGCCAGTATCTCGCAAATCTCTTCAAAGTGGTCGTACAAGAAGCTCTCCTGCTTGTGGGTGGTACACCAGTGTGCCATGATAGCACCCCCGCGGGACACGATGCCCGTGAGGCGTTTGAGGGTTAGTGGCACATGGTGCCAGCGCAACCCGGCATGGATCGTGAAGTAATCGACGCCCTGCTCCGCTTGCTCGATCAGCGTGTCGCGGTAGATTTCCCATGTCAGGTCTTCCACTTTGCCGCGTACCTTTTCCAAAGCCTGATATAAAGGTACCGTTCCCACGGGCACGGGCGAGTTACGGATGATCCACTCTCGGGTTTCGTGGATATTTTTTCCCGTGGAGAGATCCATGATCGTGTCAGCTCCCCAGCGGAACGCCCACACGGCTTTTTCCACTTCTTCTGATATAGAGGAGGTGATGGGGGAATTGCCTAGATTGGCGTTGATCTTCACGAGAAAATTGCGCCCGATAATCATCGGCTCGCTCTCCGGGTGGTTGATGTTCGCCGGAATGATAGCCCGCCCGGCGGCAACTTCCTGGCGCACGAACTCGGGCGTGATGTATTCTGGGAAGTTGGCTCCCAGGGGTTCTCCTTTTTCCTTTTTATAGGCTTCCCGTATTTTGTCTACCAGCTGGTTTTCCCGGATGGCGATAAACTCCATTTCCGGGGTGATGATGCCCTTCTTCGCGTAGTGCATCTGTGAAACGCAATGCCCTGGCTTTGCCACCCGGGGAGTCGTGTTCACGTGCTCGAAACGGAGGGCATCCAGCGACTTGTCGTTCTGCCGCATCCGCCCGTATTCCGAACTAAGCCCGTCGAGTTTCACAGTATCGTTGCGGTCGGCAATCCATTGTTCCCTGATCTTGGGTAAACCCTTGTGCAGGTCAACTTTGTAATCGGGGTCTGTGTAAGGTCCTGAAGTATCGTAAACTACCACCGGTTCATTTTCAACTTTCACGCCATCGAGGTCAATCGTGGGAGAGAGGGTTATCCGGCGCATCGGTACTTGTATGTCAAACATTTCGCCCTTCACGTAGATTTTCTCGGAACCCGGGAGGGGTCCGCTTGAGATTTTAAATTCTTCCATTATATTATTTTTTTGATTTTAAACTCTAAACTTTAAACTTCATTTAGCCTCCCTGTACCGCTTTGATGATGATGATTTTGCTGCCGTCTTGGAGGACAGTGTGATCCCATTCCGGGCGGGGAATGACGGAAAAGTCGACGGCGATAGCGATGTTGTCGGTTTTGATGCCGTTGGCTTCCAGTACTTCGGGAAGAGTTGCCCCGGCGGGGCATTCGAATGATTTGTCGTTTATGAATATCTGCATCGTTCTAATTTTAGAATTTTAAATTTAGAATGAAAGATGGACTTCCATTTTCAATTTCTTTCGGGGGATTCTTTAAAACGGAATTCGATATGTATTATAACTCTCTCTCCCTACGCCGGCATTACCCGGATCAGGTTCATGGGTATAATCTCAGCCCGTTGTTTTTATCTGCTAATGGTCTTAGTCAGACAGAAGTTTTAGGATATTTCCCGCGCTTCTTAGGCACCCCTTCAGAATATTTCACGGCAAAGCTACAATTAATATTCGATATATGAAATAGTTTAGTTTATAAACTTTATAGCTCACGAATCGTGAGTTTTTCCTATGGCAGGAGAAGGTCGGTATTCCAAAGGTATTTTTTCATATCCACACACCCGCTTTTCTTGAAGGAAACACCTTCCTGTTCGAGTAGTTCTCTTTGTTCGAGCCAATGGGGGGCAATTGCTCCCTGGTGGTTTACTACGCGGTGGCAGGGGAGATGCAATTCAGAAGGCGCATTGAACATGGCTTGCCCGACCATCCGGGAGCGTTGGGGTTTACCGACCAATCGGGCGATGCCGCCATACGTGAGAACCTTTCCCGGTGGGATTTGTTTCACTATTTCGTAGACTTCCGAAAAGAATTCCGCACGTGTGCTGTTGGTTGGCATATCATCTATTATTATTGTAGGCGCAAAGGTAGTAAATATATTCTACACTAGGGTGTTAATAAGGGTTTGAGAATATTATTTAACGAACGTTTATTGATTGCACAAATGTAATAATTCTGTTTAAAATATCAAACAGATACTTGAAGTATTTAATATATTCATTTCCATAATATTGAATGACGAGAAGGGGGTAAACATTTTGTCCGGTATTCGTGAATAAATGTTCTCTCATAAAACCTTCGATTTTTACTATTTTGTTTGATTTTATGGTTTTGCCTATAAGAAAGAGACAGATTTACGATTTTAACCTTGACTATTTTATCATTTGGTCGGGGATAATGAGTTGTCATCCATAATTTTGCGTATAGAAATTCATGGAGTGTCACCTAGATAAAATGAAGTGCGTATGATTATATTGAAGATTTTTAAGTCGAAAAACAAGTCTGTCTATTTCAACCTTGCAAAGAAGTATAATACGTCGGTGTGGTACGTGTACAAACTGGCGCACGGCAAACGTGTCCGGGTAACTGGAGTTACACATGATATATTGAACGAGTTGAGAACCTTGAATATTATAGAGAATATCCGGGTTTGAGAGCTGGTTGCACGGGGCTGGCTTGTCCGAAGTAGCCAGCCCTTTTTTTATTGCCTCATTAATTTGCGGGTGAGTACTTCCGGATCAAGGATAAATTCGGGAAGGTATTCGATCTGATTCGCTCTCGACGGGCAAATATCGATACCGCCGCGGCGAGTGTAAATACAGGTGATGGCAAGTATTTCCGGTTTGAATTTGTCCCATAAACGTTTGTAGATCATCTCGCAGATTTCTTCATGGAAATGGTTTTCGCTTCGCAAGGAAACGATGTATTTTAGTAAGGAAGCATCACCTGGCAGGTTGGAGGCTTTCATCCGGATATAGATACTTCCCCAATCCGGTTGTTTCGTGATCTTACAATTACTGCGTAGTAAATGGCTACAAACTTTAATTTCACCCCCGCATCCCGTGCTCTCGTCCAGAAGAGAAGGGGCTTCGCTGTATTCCGAGAAGAATATATCTTCAACACTTTCGTCGTCCTCGAGTAAAGTATACTCTTTAAAGTCAAAAAACAATTCTTCCGGTTCCCGGTGAAAAAAGGAAACATCTACGCGAGTATCGAGAATTTGTTCCAGATCGGATTTCACGATTTTGGTAAACAGGGCGATGCCTTCTGTGGCATTTTCCCCGAGGCGGGTCATGTTGAGTGAATTGAGATAAAGTTTCAAAGACTTGCTTTCCACGATGTTCGGGCTGCTTGCCGAATACACGATCTTCAATACCCCGCACACGGGAAGTCCTTTATTAGTCAAGAAACCAGCCTCGTAAGCGTGCCAAGTGTCATATCCCCGGAACAATCCTTCCGGAAAGTGGATGTCGTAGGTTACCCGGTTCAAGCTACGGGGTACCGGAACGAGAATCAACGGGCAATAGTCCGTGGGGTAGGCAACTTGTTGCCCGAGTACCTTGGCTTCAATTCCCATGGTCAGAAGTTTTGCATATTATACAATTTGGTATATATACCGTTGAGTGCCAGTAATTCCTCGTGGCGTCCCTGTTCTACAATTTCACCCTCATGGAACACGCAGATCAAGTCGGCGTTCCGGATGGTTGACAAACGGTGTGCCACGACAATCGACGTTCTGTTCTTCATCAGGTTATCTAGCGCTTCTTGCACGAGTTTCTCCGATTCGGTATCCAATGCCGAGGTAGCCTCGTCGAGAATCATGATCGGGGGATTTTTCAATACGGCACGGGCTATGCTCAAGCGTTGGCGTTGCCCGCCGCTTAGCTTGCCTCCGCGGTCGCCGATGTTGGTTTGATAGCCTTGTTCCGTTTGCATAATAAAGTCGTGGGCGTTGGCGATTTTAGCCGCTCTTTCCACTTCCTCTTGCGTGGCGGATTCTACACCGAAGGCGATGTTATTGAATATCGTGTCGTTGAACAGAATCGGGTCTTGGTTCACGTTCCCCATCAATGCCCGGAGGTTTTGGGTAGAGGTGTCTTTGATGTTAATGCCGTCGATCGTGATTTCTCCTTTCACCACGTCATAGAAACGGGGGAGAAGATCGACAAACGTACTCTTGCCCGAACCGGATTGACCCACGAAGGCAATCGTCTTGCCTTTGGGGATAGTCAGAGATATATCTTTCAGTACCAGATGGTCTGCCCGGTAAGCAAAGTCCACGTGCTTATATTCAATCCGGTCGTTGAATTCTTTCAAGGGTTTCGGGTTCACCGGTTCTTTTATCGAGGATTCCGCCGTGAGTATCTGATCGATACGATCCATGGCAGCTTGTCCCTTCTGTATGCTGTACAGAGCTGTGGAGAATTGTTTCGCCGGGTTGATGATGGAGTAGAATAATGCGATATAGGCGATAAAGTCTTGTGCATCCATGATCGGGGTATCTCTTAAAATAAGGAAACCACCGAACCAAACCACGATAACTACAACCACCGTTCCGAGGAATTCGCTCATGGGGTGGGCGAGAGAACGCCGCCGCATCAGACGATTCATGATCTGCCGGTAGGCTTCATTCAGGTTCGAGAACGATCGATCGACTTTTTTCTCGGCGTTGAAAGCTTTGATAATGCGCAAGCCGGAAAGAGTTTCTTCTATATTCGATAGAATTTCACCCATTTTATCCTGCCCTTCCTTAGATCTTTTTTTTAGCGATTTGCCAACTTTACCGATCAGAAGCCCCATGACAGGCAACAGGACTAACACGAACAGGGTCAATTGCCAACTCATGAAAATCATCGTGCCTAGATAGATCAGGATTAGTATCGGGTTCTGGAAAAACATTTCCAGGGAGTTCATGATCGAGTTCTCCACTTCCTGCACGTCGCCTGTCATGCGGGAAATAATATCCCCCTTGCGTTCTTCAGAGAAGAAGGGAAGGGGAAGGGATAAGATTTTACGGTATATCATGCGGCGAATATCCCGGACTACTCCGTT
This sequence comes from Butyricimonas synergistica DSM 23225, assembly GCF_000379665.1. Classification (GTDB taxonomy): domain Bacteria; phylum Bacteroidota; class Bacteroidia; order Bacteroidales; family Marinifilaceae; genus Butyricimonas; species Butyricimonas synergistica. The sequence goes on from NZ_KB903359.1 coordinate 510,767, forward strand.
TCGGATAAAGATGATTTCGTAAGAAGCCATATAGGAGAATCCGGTTTTGAAAAGAGCCGCCAAAGCGAAAAAGCCACCGGCAACAAGGAGTGTCGTGACTGGTCCTATGGTGTCCCGTCCCAAAGTGACGTAGTAGTAAAGTATATTTTTCAACGTGCTCATGTTCAAAGCAAATTCCGGCAATTCTTTCACGTCGGATTCTGTCTTGAAAAGGATGCCTAAAACGGGTATCAATATCACGAATGACATTGAGCCGAATATAGCGTGCAAAATGTTGTAAAATATATTCTTACCTAACCTTGCCCTGTAAGGAGGGATAAATCTTTTCAGAATTTGGATAAAATCGCGCATATATTCCGTTTATAGTTTTCCCGTGTAATTCAAGGGAGTAATTTGTTTCAGTTCATTTTTTAACTCGGGTGATACATCCAGCGTGTCGATAAATTCGGCGATGGATTGTTGTGTCACTTTGCTGTTGGTGCGTGTGAGTGCCTTCAACGCCTCGTAAGGGTTCGGGTAAGACTCCCGTCGCAGGATGGTTTGGATTGCCTCAGCCACGACAGCCCAGTTTTCTTCCAGGTCTGCCTCGATAGCGGCTTTATTGATGATAAGTTTGTTCAACCCTTTCAAGGTTGACTTGAAGGCAATAACCGTGTGTGCTAAGGGTACACCGATGTTACGCAACACGGTGGAATCCGTCAGATCCCGTTGCAGGCGGGAGATTGGCAATTTGTTGCTTAAGTGGTCGAGAATAGCGTTTGCCATACCGAGGTTACCTTCCGAGTTCTCGAAATCAATCGGGTTCACCTTGTGGGGCATCGCGGATGAACCTACTTCGCCCGCTTTGATCTTTTGCTTGAAATAAGTCATGGAAATATAGGTCCAGAAGTCACGATCCAAATCAACCACGATCGTGTTGATACGGCGCAGGTTATCGAATACAGCGGCAAAGTTGTCGTAGTTCGAGATCTGCGTGGTATATTGTTCCCGTTCTATTTTCAGTTTTTGAGTCAGGAAATGATTGGCAAATTCCGTCCAATCTATTTCCGGGTATGCCACGTTGTGGGCGTTAAAGTTTCCGGTTGCTCCCCCGAACTTCCCGGAGCAAGCTACTTTTTTCAATAATTCCAGTTGTTTGCTCAAACGGTAAACAAATACTTTGATCTCTTTGCCCAAGCGGGTGGGAGATGCCGGTTGCCCGTGAGTCTTCGCCAGCATGGGGACGTCTTTCCATTCCTCTGCAAGTTCCTCGAGTTTGGCAATCAATTCATCTATCAACGGGTAATAAACGTCGTGGATGGCATCCCTGAAAGAACAAGGTACGGAAGTATTGTTTATATCTTGAGAGGTCAGTCCGAAGTGGATGAACTCTTTGTATTCATGTAAATTCAGCTGGTCGAATTTCTCTTTGATGAAGTATTCAACCGCTTTCACGTCATGGTTCGTGACTTTCTCGATGTCTTTCACCTTTTGTGCGTCTTCCACTGTGAAATCCAGATAAATGTCTTTCAAACTATCAAACAGCGAATGATCGAATCCTTCCAATTGCGGCAACGGAAGCTCGCAAAGAGCGATAAAATATTCCACCTCAACCATGACTCTGTAACGAATGAGGGCGCTTTCTGAAAAGTAGTTTGCCAACCCTTCGACTTTATCTCTGTATCGACCGTCGATCGGAGAAATTGCTGTTAATGCTTGCATAATATACTTTAATTTTATGAATTATACGTACTTGTTTATTTTATCGGAAAAATCTTCCTCCGCAAAAGTACAAAAAAGTTTATAAAGCCTTCGGCTTTGGGTTTATAAAGTTTAGAAGGTTTGTAAAGTTTATAATCGTAGGAATAATCGAAAAAATGGATTAGATTTACACGAATTTTTAAAGATGTTCGGAATATGAATTTTTTCCAAGGATTTTCAAAAGGAATAAAAGCATACGGCAAAGCCGCGAGGCTCTTGTTTTCCGGGCATTTCGGCTATTTCCTTCTGTTTCCGGTTTTTATTATCGTGGTGCTGTTTATCGCGGGGAATTATGCCGTGTCTTGCATCGGGGGCGGGCTTTCCGAAACGGTTGAGCAACAGATCATGGAATGGATATCCGGGATTTCCTGGTTGAGCTGGCTGTCCGGCACGGTGGGTTTTATCGTGCGATTGCTCGTGAGAGCCTTGTATTATATCCTGTTTATCTCTTTCGGGGGATACGTGGTGATGGTAGTTATGTCACCCGTGTATTCGTGGCTTTCCGAACGGACGGAAGCGCATCTCTCCGGTAAGGAGTACCCGTTCAATTTCGGGCAATTGATGTGGGAGATCGGGCGAGGGATTGTCATTTCCCTGCGTTGCATGATTTTTCAGTTTATATTGACCGTGATATTGTTCTTCCTTTCATTTATTCCGTTGGTCGGGTTGGTGACCCCGGTGCTGACTTTTGGGGTGAGTGCCTATTTTTACGGGTTTGCTTTTATGGATTATGCCGTGGAAAGGAAGCGTTTCCGGGTGAAGGAGAGCGTGCGGTATATGCGGCATAATGCGGGAATGGTCGTGGCGATAGGGACGGTGTTTACTTTGGCATTAATGATCCCGTTTATACGGGTGATAGTGTGTTGTTTTGTATCTTTGTTGTCCGTGATAGCCGGAACGGTTGTCGTGGATGAATCATTAAATAAAAAGAACGAGAGATGAAAAGATGGTTGCTTTGTATCGGTTTGTTGTTTTGTCTTTTTTCCGTGCGTGCGGAGAACGAAAAAGCGATTGTGTATAAGGTGGATATAAAAGATGAAATTGGTCCCAGTATTTGGCGGTTGGTGAAAAAGTCATTTGACCGGGCGACGGAAGGGCGTGCCGATTACATATTAATCCATATGAACACGTATGGAGGAATGGTTGTTTATGCCGATTCTTTGCGTAGCTTGATCTTGAATTACCCGAAACCCGTGTGGGTGTTTATTGATAATAACGCGGCTTCCGCAGGGGCGTTGATTTCCATCGCCTGTGATAAGATATATATGCGGGAAGGGGCAAATATCGGTGCCGCTACCGTAGTCAACCAAACGGGGGAGGCGATGCCCGATAAATATCAATCGTATATGCGTTCCATGATCCGAGCCACGGCACAAGCCCACGGGAAGGACACTGTGGTAGAGAATGGTAAAACAATCGTCCGTTGGCACCGGGATCCCCGTATTGCTGAGGCAATGGTAGACGAGCGTATTGCGGTCAAAGGCGTTTCGGATAGTGGCAAGATATTGACGTTCACGCCCCACGAGGCAATGCAGCACGGGTATTGTGACGGGATTGCCGAGAACGTGCCGGAAGTGATACAGAAAGAGGGAATCACGAATTATGAATTGCACGAGTATCGACCTACCACGATGGATAAAGTCATCGGTTTTCTCATCAGTCCAATCATGCAGGGGCTTCTGATTATGGTAATTATCGGGGGTATTTATTTTGAATTGCAAACACCGGGCGTCGGATTCCCGTTAGCGGCAGCCGTGACGGCTTGCTTGCTTTATTTTGCCCCTTTGTACTTGGAAGGATTTGCTAATTACGTGGAAATTATCTTGTTTGGCGTGGGGCTTATCTTGCTATTGCTGGAAATATTCGTCATACCGGGATTCGGGGTTGCCGGGATTCTCGGGATTGTTTGTATCGTGGCATCCCTTGCGTTGTCGGGGATTGATGATTTCACGTTCGAGTTCCTGCCCGATTTCGTGGGGGCAATCATTCGTTCCCTGTTCTTCGTGATTAGTTGTTCGTTGATCTCTGTTTTCGCGAGTATCTGGTTGAGTCGTAAATTATTCGGTTCTCGCCGGTTGAATTTTGCCCTTCACGCGGAACAGAAGGTGGAGGAGGGATTCGTGGGAGTAGACATGACCGTGAAAGAAGAAGTCGGGAAAGAGGGTGTTGCGTTTACTGATTTGCGCCCGGCGGGTAAGGTAGAGATTAACGATGATGTCTATGACGCTGTTTCCAACACGGGTGCATTTATCCAAAAGGGCACGAGGGTAAAAGTTATAAAATATCAAGCGGGACAAGTTTACGTGGAAAAATTGGCATGATAAATCTTCAAATGTTTGAAGCAATTTGTTTTTTAGCACGAGAGGCTGCCGTCATTTGAAAAACACGGACATTCTCTCGTGTAAATGGTCTTGCTGGCTATCGTATCGGGTAAGTCAGTTGGTAAGGTTTCTGGATTGGCGTTTCCTTTCTTAACTTCATAGCTTTCTGCAAAAAAGCTTCCAATTTTTTCGTGGGAACGAAAGAAAACGTGTTTGAACGGGGAATTCTGTCTTCACTTACGAATTTAATATCCTTACACCCGAGTTGTTTGAGTAGTTTCTCGCACACTTCTACTTTCCCGCCGGAATTTGCAAAATGAATGATCCGGACGGAATCTCCTTGCACTCGTCCGTACCGGAGAAAAGCACCTGCCAGGTAGGAGCATCTTTGTTTGTCTGATTTGAATACATCTTCTTTTAGGTTTCCATTGTAAATAGGCACCCACTGATTGTTGATTAAGGTTCTCGATCCATTCTTTTGTTCTAACAGAAAATAGTTATTCACTTTAACGGATAATTTCTTCGATAATAGTTTCTTGTGTCCCGAAGCTTCCATCGTGTATTCCAAATCCGGGTATTTCTTTTTGAAAAGTGTATAGATAACACTTGCAATACCTCCCTCGTAGGGATAATACCTGTCCACTTTTACGTCATCCTCTCCGGTGAGGCGTCTTCCCATGTATTCGTCCAGGGTACCCAGCAAAAGGAATTCCTTATCTAATTTTTGCCCCATTCCTAAAAGGCTTCCGAGTAATAATATTACGGTAATACAGGTTGTTTTCATAAGCATTATGGTATTGGTTTTCTTATTCAGATGCTATCGTTCCAAAAATTCCATAAATATAAATAAGATATTTATAAAAATATCCTGAATAAAGGAAAAGATCCCCGGGCACCGCTATGGGCTAGGGATCTTTTCCTTTCTCTGGGACAAACGTACCCGAGTGAAATTGACTTTTTGTCAAAACTGTAATAGCACTGCACCGCAGGAGTATCCCCCGCCGAAAACGGTTAACCCGACGAGGTCGCCTCGTTCTACACGTTCGAGGTTTTGCGAGAGGGCGATACCGCAACTGGGACATCCCGTGTTGCCAACTTCCCCGATGTTTGCGAGAATACGGTCTTCCGGGAAATCGATTTGCCGGGCGATGGTAGCCATGATGCGCTTGTTTGCCTGATGGGGTGCGATGTATTTCAAATCGCCCAGTGTTTTGCCGTTACTTTCCGTCACGACTTGCAAACCTTCTATCATGTAGTGGCAAGCATTGATAAACACGTCGCGTCCCTCGGGCATTCCGATACCCCCGTGATGTGGGCGGAGATACACGGCGGTATCCGCTTTGCCGATATGCCCCAGTCCTCGGGTGAAAATATCAAGTATCTTTGCTGGCTTTTCTCCTTTCGGGGAAGCCGATATGGCGATAGCAATGGCACCGTCCCCCCACAAGTGTCCGCTTTGGGGACAGGTTTCGTTGCTATATTCCGTGTTATGCTCGGAAGCGACCACGATGGCTTTGGTAGCCTTGTTCATGGCAAAATATCCCTGTACGATTTCTATGGCGTTGATAAACGAGGAACAAGCAGAGGAAACACTCAAGCATTTTGCCGCTCTCATCGTGTATTTGCGTTGAATGGCATGAGCCGCAGTCGCCACAGTGTCGTGTGGCGAGTAGGTGGCAGCCACCACGAGATCGACTTCTTCCATGGCGAAAGGTAATTTATCTTTTAGTCTTTCCACGGCTTCGAGAGCCATGGTATTCGTGTTTTCGTTTTCTCCCGCTTTGCTTCTGGTTTTAATTCCCGTTCTGCTGAATATCCATTCGTCGTCCAAGCCGTTTACCTCCTTGAAATAGGAATTAGGAACTCTTGTTTCCGGTATGTAATGTGCAAAAGCGTTGATATATAGTTCCATTTTTTATAATGTATTTTGATTACTTCTTGATAATCCCGTGAAATAATATATTAATATACTCGTTGATAATCTGTGGATTGGGTTTATGGTCATATTCCCGGATAAAACCGAATTCAAGGCTTTTAAAAACGGATTGTAACGAATTTGCAAGACGCCGGGGTTGTTTGATCGAGAAAATTCCTTTGGTCACCCCGTCCTTCAATATGGCGTACAAAAGTTCTATTTCCTGCGTGTCTATATTCTTTCTCAAGACATCGATTCTACTGTTGTTGTGTAAAAAAGTTTCCTTGATGGGTTGGCTTCCCCCCATGAGTTCCGCTATTAAATTGAACCGCTCCTTTATATATAACTTCAACCGTTTGTCGGCGGGCAAGGCCGTTTGTACTGCCTGTTTCAGTTTTTGATCGATTAATTCTATCTTTTGGTTCACGATGTGGTTAAAAATTGCTTCCTTACTGTTAAAATGAGTGTACAACGTGCGCCTGCTAATTTTAGCAGCGTTGGCAATATCCTTCATCGTTGTGCCGTAAAAACTCATTTCGATGAACAATTTTTGTGCCACGTTGAGTATTTTTTCTTTTGTAATTCGTAGGCTTGTTCTCATTTTAATTTCACAATTTGGAAAAAGTGTGCAATTATAATCAATAATTCGGGATATGCAAAATCAATGCCTGAAGTTCTCGTCAAATGTTAAATTATATTTTTAATAGAAGATATGACAAATGTCATGTTTTTGTGCTTCGGGGGAGGGTATATTCGCGCCCGAAATTAAAATTAGAATCAATGGTGAATATATTATTAAAAGAAAAGCCGTTTACCCGAGAGTGGTTCAAGACATATGCCTTGTTGATCGGCGGGGCTTTTGTGTTAGCGTTAGGGTATAGTTGTTTCATGGCACCGTACAAGATTGTCCCCGGGGGAATATATGGTATCACGATTGTTTTACAGCACAAGTGGGGATTCCCGATTGGTATGGCGGCGTTGTGCTTTAATTTGCCGTTGAGTTTGTTGGGATTGAAAGTATTGGGTTCCGACTTCGGGGTAAAGACATTTATTTGTTTTATCTTGGTTGCCGTATTCTCCGATAGTATTCCGGCTATTTTATTGACAATGATGAGTGAACCTATCCCGACCGATCCTATGGTGGCTCTTGATCCATTCCGGCTGGGGGATGAAGTGTTGCTCGCCTGTATTTTCGGTGGTGTGGTGATGGGTACCGGTGTAGGAATGATATTGAAAACCCGTGCGTCCAGCGGGGGAACAGACGTGTTGTCGAACATCTTGCACAAGTGGACGCATCGTCCGCTGGGGCAGTTACAGATGTCTGTCGATTCCTGTATCGTGATATTCGGTTTTCTGATGTTTCAAGATTGGAAAGTACCGATGTATTCTTGGTTATCCATATTCCTCATGGGAAAAACGATCGATATGATCCTGCTAGGATTCAATAATGAAAAGAGTTTCTTCATTATTTCCGATAAAGTGGAAGAAATCCGAACTTATATATTGAACGATCTACACCGGGGAGGCTCCATCGTGCCGATACAAGGAATGTATAATCGGGTGGAAAAAGAGATGATTATGACAATGATTAATCGCCGCCAGATGGCAACTTTGCAGCAAGCGATTTACAAGATCGACCCGAACGCATTCGTCACGATCTTTGATGCTAATCAGATACTGGGTAAAGGTTTTAAAAGGCTGGAAACCGATTCATAGGAAATAGTATTAAAAAAAGATACGGGAGAGTGTTCCACTGATGGAACACTCTTTTTTTCATGCTTGAACGGGGGAGAAATTAGCCTTGTTCCTATCACGTGTTAAGTTTATTGATAAATATGCCTTGCATTTAATTGGTAGCAAAATATTTTTATTTTCTATGCAAAAGTTATAATTTATCTATCATGATAGGAGTTGGATGGGGAATTGATGGGAGTTGAATAGGAATTGGTACCAGTGAACTGTAAATAAGGTAGGAATGATATACCCGTTTCTGGTTTATTTTGGGCTTGTTCTGTAATAATTTACCAAAGGTAATTATTTTTATGTCGTTTTTCATGTTATAATCGTGGTGTTCGTTAAATTTGTGATTATTTTCTTTGTAACTTTTCGTGGTGTTCGTTCGTCGTATGAATAAACAATAAGGTTTGTATGTTGAAAAAAGTATTGATAGCATGCGTTATTTGTTGTGCCGTGGTGTTGGAAACTCGGGCACAAGCTAAGGATTACCGGATTTATGGGGATGTTTATACCGTGATGAACACGAAGGTTAGCGGTTATATTTACTGGGGAAAAAATCTGTATTGGACGGATATTTTTTATGCGTCCAAGACGGATAATCCTTACATGCGTTACGTGGATGGGATTGAGCCGCTTGTTCATGCTTTTACTTGCCGTTTCGGCGATATAAAGCGAATTCGGGTGATCGGGGATAACCGGATAGAATTGGAGGTGCGGGACGGACATATTATCGAACTGGAAGATTGGTTGCCCCGGGGAAATCGGAATAGTTTAACGATAGAAACGGCTGGAAATAGCGTGGTAGAATGGGACCATATCAGCGAGATCGTTTTTAGTGCGGCTCCCGACACGATACGGGAACCGGAAGACGTGCCAATCACGGGTACCGTGGAAACTCCTTACGGGAGATATAAGGGTATCGTGCAATGGGATTCTGACGAGAATTCGTTATCGCATTTGTTGGACGGGCGTTCGGGGTCAAGCGGGATGTCTATCGCGTTTAAAAATATTCGGAGTATCAATTCGTCCGGTAGTTCTTGTCGGGTGGCGTTGAATAGCGGGCGGGAGTTCGCTTTGTGGGGAGAGAGTGATGTGGACGAGAGGAATCGGGGTATTATCGTGAATATGCCTTCCGTGGGACAGGTTATCGTGGCGTGGAAAGATTTCCGGGAGTTTAGGAGTGTTCCCATGAATCAGATCAACTTATTGAAGTATGATGATTTCATGAATCCCCGTCGGCTTTTGGGTACGGTGGAAACAAAACGGGGAGAGGTGTTGGAAGGCGTGTTGGTGTATGATCTGGACGAGGCGATGGATTTCGAGTTGCTGGATGGGGAGAACGGGAACGTGATGTACCGGATTCCTTTCAAGTATATTCAGGCAATTGAACCGAAGAATCACAAGTACACGTGGTTGAAGTTGCGTAATGGGGGAGAGTTGGTGTTGGGGGGAGATCGTGACGTGACGTTCAGTAATAGCGGGATTCTTGTATTCGGCGGGGGGGATAAAGTTAAATATGTTACTTGGCGTGACGTGAAGCGGATTTCTTTATGGACGAAAGGGATGGGAAATGAATAGAGTGGAATATAACCGGACTGTAGATGCGTTTTCCGATGACGTGTACCGTTTTATTTATAAAATGTGCAGGTCGAAAGAGATGGCGGAAGACATTGTGCAGGACAGTTACATGAAGTTGTGGGAGGACGTTTCGCAAATCGACTACGGGAAGGCAAAGGCTTTTCTTTTCAGTACTTCCTATCACCGGATGATCGATGTTTTGCGCCGAGAAAATAAATACGGGGATATCGAGGCTGTTGGCGACCGTGTGGAGGTAGCTTCACCGGGATACACGGGGTTGCAGGAGGTGTTGGAGTTTGCCTTGGCGAAGTTACCTTCGATACAGAAAACGGTTGTTTTGTTGCGGGATTACGAGGCGTATTCTTATCACGAGATAGCGGAGATCACGGGTCTGAACGAATCGCAGGTAAAAGTTTACATTTTCCGGGCGAGGGCATTTATGAAAGAGTTTATCCGTCGTCCGGATGTTGTTGTTTAAACGGGAGGAAATATGATAACAAGAGATAATTACGAGATATATTTCATGGATTACCTGGACGGTGTTTTGCCGGACGAGTACGAGGCGGAGTTGAGGGCTTTTCTGCTGGTTCATCCCGACTTACGGGAATTGCTGGAAGGCATGAACGAGGTGCGTTTGCAGCCGGGTGAGGAAGTATTCAAGAGAAAGGAGAGGTTGAAGCAGCAAGTGAACGGGAAAGAACTGGCTTATTATGCGATTGCAGAAGCCGAAGGTATTATTACTGACGAGGAAAGGCAATGGGTGGAGGAAAATGTGGGAAAGGACGAGTTCGAGCGGGAAACCAAGGCTTTCAAGGCGGTGCGGATGAAACCGGAATCCGGATGTGTGTTCGAGGGAAAGGATGTGTTGCGACGTAGACCGGCGGTAATTGTTTTCATGAAGCGTTACGCCGGGGTGGCGGCAGTCGTGCTTTTCGCGGTGGTGTTAGTCATGTTCCTGACGAGAGAAAAGGAATTTCCGGTTTATGATTTGCCGCAACAGACCGTTAAAGCGGAGGTGCCTTCTTTACAGAATGTGCCTGTAAAGGAAATGATGGTAGAACCGGCAGAGGTGCAGAAAAAGGAAAAAACGCAGGTTGTTGTTGCTCGTGATGTGGCGGTAGAAGTTGTTGCAAAACGCATGGAACCTGTTAGTTTGATAGAGGGTAAAAAGAAGGTAGGGGTGGTGGCTGAAATCCTGGCTCCCCGCCCGGATGAAAGGCTTGTTTCCCCATACGAGGGGGTGAGTTTCCGGGTGGAAACGGAAGAACCCCGTACACGTTCTTTCCGGATTATCGCTCCCGATTTAGAAAGTTCTAATAATATATTGAGTTCTATCGTGAACGCCGGAAGGAACGTGGTAAACCACTTGAGGAGCAGGGATACAAAAGATGAAGATAATCTGTAACTAATCGGGGTGGTTAAACGTCATGTACTAAATTAAAATATGAATATATGAAAAAGGTGGTTGTTTATGTAATGTTTATGATGTGCGTGTTGTCGGTAGTAGCACAAAAGGATACTGTTGTCGTGCGTGATAGTTGGCATAAAGATACAATACGTCAAAAGAGTGGAACCCGGGACACGGTGGTGCAGGAGTCGGAAATGATTATCTGGGATAATACGGTGAGGGAATCGGAACGAAGGTCTATGCGTCATTCGGATGTTCCAATGAAAACGGTGAGAGAGGAGAGAAGAAGGGGGCGATCACCTCATTTCGGGGGACACTGGAGCGGGTTCTATCTTGGGTTCGTGAATTTCGGGAACACGAGTTATTCGAGTTATTCCGAAACGGATGATAAAGATTTCATGGAATTGGATTGGGCTAATTCTTTTGCCGTGCAAATTAATCTTTTCGAGCATGGCATCACGCTGAATCCGAGCCGAACGATCGGGTTGGTGACAGGAATCGGTTTCGAGTATCAACGGTTTCGTTTTGACTGGGATATAACTTTAAAGAAAGACGAGAATGGAATGTTACGTGCGGAACTTTTGAGCGATTTGGGTATAGACCGTGTGAAAAGAAGTGTGTTTAAAACATTTTACATGACGATACCGCTTCTTGTGGAATGGCAGTTCCCGGCGTCGATGGTTAGGCAAGCCTATATATCTACCGGTGTTGTCGGGGGCGTACGGCTTCATTCAAAAACGAAGGTCGTTTATCGGGATGAAGACGGGGATAAGCGCCGTAAAAAGAATTCGGACAGCTACGGCATGATTCCGTTGAAGGCTGATTGGACGGTTCACATGGGCTATCGAGGGATGTGCCTTTGGGGAAACTATACGTTAACAAATATGTTCAAAAAGAGTAAAGCCCCGGAATTGCATCCTTACACGATAGGGGTCGGGTTTACGTTCTGAAACGGTTTAAGTTTTACCGACATTGTAAGTTGTTTTTCATGAAATAAAATATTCTTCCACCCGTTCTTTTTGAGGAACGGGTGGAAGAATATTTATATGTAAGGGTAAATTGTTTTTCTAGTTCTTGAAGATTTCGGTTACCCGGTTGAATATACCGTGCAGGTAAGCGATTGCCATGCCGTAGTTGCTGACGGGGATTCCAGCTTCGATGGCAGGTTGAAGCCGATTCTTCAGTTGTTTGCCTGTAATCATGCAACCGCCGCATTGGATGACCATGGCGTAGTCGGTGATCGGGCGAGTGATGGCGTCCAATCCCACGATAAAGTCGAACTGAAAGTTTTTGCCCGTGTAGTCTTGCAACCAACGGGGAATTTTATGTCGTCCGATGTCTTCGCATGACACGTGGTGGGAACAAGATTCAAGCATGAGTACACGGTCGCCTTCCTGCAAGGTTTCTATTTTGGCAGTCCCTTTCAAGTAAGCCTCGAAGTTACCTTTGTGACGTGCTAGCACGATGCTGAAGCTTGTCAAAGGTATTTCGGGAGGAATGATTGCTGCCACTTTTTTGAACACTTGGCTGTCTGTTATTGCCAGCCGTGGACGAATGCCGGTCTTTTCCAGAAAACCGGTGATTTCTTCCGGTTGCAGGACGATAGCTGAGCAATGATTATCCAGAATATCCCGAAGCATTTGTACCTGCGGTAAGATCATGCGTCCCGCGGGAGCCTCGGAGTCTATCGGGGTGATTAATAGTACGATGTCACCCGGGGTGAGTATGTCGCCGATCAAGGATTTGGGTTTGTCATTCTCTTTTTGCCACACGCTTTTGATAGCATCCAGCACGGGAGTGGTGTCGGTGTCTCTTGTCGAGAAATCGATAACCGGACAATGGTATTCCCCTGTAAGTTGATCTTTTAGCACGGGGGTAAGCGGTTTTTCATCCCGTTTGTTATGAATGATCAGGAATGGGAGTTTTTGTTTCCTGAAACGTTCGGCAAGTTCCCGTTCGTGTTTTCCGAATTGGTTGCCCGTGATGACTAGAATGGCGATGTCGGCTTGCGAGATGGCATTGCGTGTTTTTTCAACACGCATTTCCCCGAGTGTGCCGATGTCGTCGATACCTGCGGTATCAATGAATATGACCGATGCGAAATCGGGAATCTCGTAACTTCTCTTGACAAGGTCGGTTGTGGTTCCGGCAACATCCGAAACAATGGCAATATTTTGTCCGGTGAGGGTGTTGATTAATGAGCTTTTCCCGCTGTTTCTTCTCCCTAATAGTATGATATGTAGTTTGTTGTCTTTACCCATGAAATTGTTGTTTAACGATACATTTTCACGTCTTCCCTGGTGATTGTATTTCCACAAAGAATTACCAGCCGTTCTACGACGTTACGCAGTTCACGAATATTACCCGTCCATTCGCATTCCTTGAGCGCATTGATCGCATCCGAATCCAGTGACTTGGGAGCGATGCCCATTTCGGTGCAAATGTCTGTCAAGAAATAGGGTGCTAGGACATCAATATCTTCCAACCGCTGATTCAATGGTGGTACGTCAATGATGATGACGCTCAAACGATGGTAGAGGTCTTCCCTGAAGTTTCCTTTTTTAATTTCTTCTTTCAAGTTTTTGTTCGTGGCGGCAATAATGCGTACGTCCACGTTTATATCGGCATCCCCGCCGACACGGGTTATTTTTTGCTCCTGCAATGCCCTTAACACTTTTGCCTGGGCGCTCAGGCTCATGTCACCGATCTCGTCCAAAAAGAGGGTACCGTTGTTGGCTAACTCGAATTTTCCTTTCTTTTGCTTGATAGCCGAAGTGAAGGAACCTTTCTCGTGTCCGAATAATTCGCTTTCGATTAATTCGGAAGGTATGGCAGCGCAGTTGACTTCCACGAAGGTGCTTTCTTTCCGGTGGCTTAGTTCGTGTAACTGGTGTGCGACTAATTCTTTTCCGGAACCGTTTGGACCGGTAATGAGCACACGGGCATCAGATGCCGCTACTTTGTCGATCATGGAACGCACGTGGTCGATAGCCTCGGACTGACCGATTATCTCGTATTTTTTGCTGACCTTGTTTTTTAGCGTTTTGGTTTCGTGTATCAGCAAATGCTTGTCGGTTGCATTTTTTATCGTGATTAACAGTCGATTGAGATCTAATGGCTTTTCGATAAAGTCATAAGCTCCTTTCCGAATAGCCTCGATTGCCGTATCAATGGTTCCATGTCCGGAAATCATGATAACGGGGGTATCAGCTGAAAATTCCTTGATACGTTCCAGTACTTCGATCCCTTCCATTTTGGGCATTTTTATGTCGCAAAATACAATATCCGGTTTTTCAGACTTCACGGCTACAAGACCTTCCATACCGTTTTCGGCTAAGATGATCTCGTGTCCCTCGTATTGGAGAATGTCTTTCATGGAGTTGCGGATGCTGCGCTCGTCGTCAATCACTAATATTTTTGTCATACTACATTTTTTTGTCTACCGCAAATTTACAATTGATAATCGAGATTTAAAAATGCAAAGAGAAAAGAATAATATATTCAGTGGTTGATGATTTATCATTAAATCTAAAATTTTCGGGGTATGGTATGGAATTTGATTTTAACCTTTGAGTTTCTTTGTGTATTTGCGGGAAATTCGTATTTTTGAAGGTATATATTCTAAATTAATATTTATGAAACGGTCTTGGGTTTTTCTTCTTGTTTTGTTTCTCGTGTTGGATGTGCAGGCTCAGCGTAAAAAGGTGGGATTGGTGTTAAGTGGAGGTGGGGCGAAGGGCGTGGCGCATATTGGTGTTCTGAAAGTGTTGGAGGAAGCCGGTATTCCGATAGACTATATTGCCGGAACGAGTATGGGGTCTATTGTCGGAGCTTTATACGCGATCGGGTACGATTCGCGCACGATGGATAGTCTGGTGCGTGCCCAGAATTGGATGTTTTTGTTGAGTGATAAGGTGTATCGTTATAATTTGCCTTTTTCGGAGAAGGAGGAAACGGAGAAATATCTCGTTTCCGTGCCGATCAAGAATAACCGGGAGATCAAGATCCCTTCCGGGTTTATTAGCGGGCAGAATATATACAATTTATTTTCCGATTTGACGATCGGGTACCATGACACGTTGGATTTCCATAAATTGCAGATTCCGTTTGCTTGCGTGGCGAGTAATTTGGTGGACGGGCAAGAAGTTGTGCAGGATCACGGCGTGTTGCCACTTGCCATGCGTGCCAGTATGGCGATACCCGGGGTATTTGCCCCGGTGAGAAGGGACGGAATGGTGCTAGTCGACGGAGGGATTTCAAATAATTTTCCGGTAGATATAGCGAAACAGATGGGGGCGGATATTATTATCGGGGTGGATGTGCAAGCCGAATTGAAAGATGCCTCGGGTCTGGAATCGGTGACCGGGATTATCGATCAGATGACTTCATTCCTGGGAATCCAGAAGTACGAGGAAAACAAGAAGATGGTGAATATATATATCAAGCCGGACGTGTATCCTTATTCGGCTGCCAGTTTTTCGTCATCGGCTATCGACACTTTGATTGCTCGGGGAGAGGAGATCGCCCGGAGCCAGTGGGATGAACTGATGGAATTGAAACGGGAGTTGGGTATCCCGGAGGATCGGAATGACGCGAACGTGGAAGATCGGGTGGTGCTTTCGAACGATACGCTGATGATTGAGCACGTGCATCTGTCGGGAATTGACGATCGGGACGAGAAATGGTTGCGGAAGAAAATACGGATTAAGGATTACAGCCGGATTACTTTGAATGATTTGCATCATGCTATCGCCGAATTATATGGTATCGGGGCTTTTTCGAGCGTGAGTTACAAGTTGAGCGGAGGTCCGGTTTATGACTTGGAATTGACCTTGAAACAGAAACCCATGAGTTCTTTGAATCTAGGCTTCCGTTTTGATTCGGAGGAGATGGCGGCGATATTGTTGAATACGACTATTTCGCATAAAGAGTTGAGAGGTTCCCGCCTTTCGTTGACTGGGCGATTGAGTATGAATCCTTACGTGAAGTTGAATTATTCTTTGGGGAATACTTTCTTGCGGCGATTCGAACTGGGATACACGTTCAAGTATAATAATCTGGATATTTACAATAAAAACAAGAAACAGGATAACGTGGAGTATGCCTATCACAAGGTGGAGCTGGGTGGTTCGGATATTTATTTCCGGAATTTCAAGTTGCAGATAGGTGCCCGGTACGAGTATTTTAATTACGAATCGTTTATGTTTTCAGATCGCGACCACAATATAAACGTGAAGCCGGAAGGTTTCTTTAGTTATCATGGTCTGGCTCACTTGGAAACATTTGACAAACGTTATTACCCGACGAGAGGTATGTCGCTGAAAGTCGACTACTCGCTTTACACGGATAATTTGTTGACTTATAATGATGGTGCTCCTTTCTCGGCTATCGGGTTGGATTTTGAGAGTGTGGTGTCTATTACCCGGCGGGTGAAGTTTATACCTTCCATATACGGAAGGGTGTTGATCGGGCGTAATATTCCTTACCCGTACTTGAATTGCATGGGAGGGGATGTTGCCGGACGATATGTGGATCAGCAATTGCCATTTTTGGGGATTCAGCATTTAGAGATATTTGACAATTCGTTGGTTGTAGCTAAAATAATGTTACGTTACAATTTGGGACGAAATCATTATATATCTTTGGCAGGAAATTACGCGAAACAGGAGGCTAGTTTCTTTGATATATTAGGAGGAAAGGATATTTTCGGTGGAGGTGTGGGATACTCGTACGATAGTTTCGTGGGACCTATCGATGTTATGTTTTCTCTTTCAGATTGGTCGAAGAAATTGGGATTCTATTTCAATTTGGGATATTATTTTTAATGGGTTTGTATGAAAAGATTGGGGATTATTATTTGTGTGTTGATATTGGGTGTGGGATGTCAACGGAAGATGTACCAATTCACGGAGGGAAACGTGTACGGGACGACGTATCACGTGTCTTACCGGAGTGCCACGGATTATTCCGCGGAGATCAGGCAGGAGATGGAGCGGGTGAACCAGTCGCTTTCGATGTTTAACAAGAAATCCGTGATTGCCCGTTTGAACCGGGGGGAAACGGATCAGGTAGATTCGTTGTTCGTGAGAATGTTTACGAAGGCGGGGGAAGTATATAAAGAAACAGGGGGTGCTTTTGATATCACGGTAGCCCCGTTGGTGAACGCATGGGGATTCGGGTTTAGAAATGAAAGACTCCCGTCGCCGGAAAAGGTGGATTCGTTATTGCAATACGTCGGAATGGATAAAGTGAAGATCGAGGGGGAGAAGCTTGCTAAAGCTGTGCAAGGGATTCAGATGGATGCAAGCTCGATAGCTAAAGGTTTGGGAGTGGATCTCGTGGCGGACTTTTTCGAGAGTAAAGGGATTCACGATTACATGGTAGAGATCGGTGGTGAGGTTCGGGTGAAGGGGCAGAGTGATAAATCACGCCTTTGGCATATCGGCATAGACAAACCGATCGATGATGAAACGGCTTCTCGCCGGGAGTTGCAGTTTGTGTTGGAAATGGGAGAGGGTGCGTTGGCTACTTCCGGTAATTACCGGAGATTTTATGTTGTGGATGGAAAAAAATATTCCCACACGATAAACCCTAAGACCGGTTATCCTGTCCAACAGGATATGCTGGGAGCTTCCGTGTATGCTCCCACGTGTATGGAAGCGGATGCGTATGCCACGGCTTTTATGGTGCTGGGAACCGAGAAGGCAAAAGAGATTGTAGAAGCTAATCCTCGTGTGGAGGCTTGTTTTATATATCAGAATGAGCAGGGAGAACGAGAAGTGTGGGTATCCGAAAAAATGAAAACGTTGATATTGGAAGAATAATTTTATCAGGTGGAGGTGAAGTTGATAATTCGTTGGTTGATATTGGTTTTAGCATGGGTGCTACTCGTGGAAAGTCAAGCTAGCGCAAGACCTTTATCAGAAGACATGTGCCGAAAGAAAAAACATAAGAAAGAAAATGTCCGGGATACGATCAAGCAGAATGATGTGGTCTTTATGCCTGACAGCCTAATACAAGATACATTGAAATATGAGTTTTCCAAGATTAAGCAAGTTGCCGAGCGCCGGAAATGGACGAAGGAACTTTATAAAATGATATTTATTAATCCCCGGAAGTATAATATTGATATTGTTGAAACAGAAAATAGTGAAGACCGTTACCAACCGTATCGGGGAAAGATTATCCGGGATATCCACGTGAAGGTGTTGCCTCCTTTCGGGACCAGTGTTAATGATACGGCTTCCCTTCAGCAGGATAGTTTACAATGGCTTCTGACTTTGGCAAATTCCGTGCATCAAAGGTCTGCCGAACGGGTAATCAAAAAACAAATGACGGTGAGGTCGGGAATGTCTGTCGATCCGTTCGAGTTGGTACAGAACGAGCAATTGTTGAAAGATATGTCCAATGTCGATGATGCTTTGATCGGGATAAAAGAAGTACCAGGTGATTCGTCGTTGGTTGACTTGGTTGTTATTTGTAAGGATGAGTTCTCGTGGACGGGAGAGGTTTGGAGTAATTTCTTGAATGCCGTTGACTTGGGTATTGAAACCAAGAATCTGTTCAAGTTAGGGCATACCTTGCATTATGAGGCTAGTTACCGTGGGCGTAAAGATCAAAAGTGGGGAAACTTGATTGAATATGAAGCTGCGAATGTCATGGGTTCGCATATGGATTTCTATGGAATGTACGAGAATACTTACGAGCAAGAGGTTTTGCGAGTGCAGATGGATAAACGTTTTTTAACTTACAAGACAAAATGGGCGGGAGGAGCAGCTTATAGCCGGGTGTATTCTTCCAAGACATTGGTAGACCGGGATATTACGAAGCCGATAGAGTTGTTCAATTATCGGTTGTGGGATTTTTGGGGAGGAAAGTCTTTCTTCTTGAACGAGAAATTCAGTTATAACCGGATATTATATCTGACGGGACGTTACACGGGGACGAGTTTTGTAGATCGTCCGCAGGTGACGAGTGATTCGAATCATTTTTACTATGACCGTAATCGAATTATGGGGGCGTTGACATTCACAAAGATAAAATATTTTAAGGCGAACTTGATTTATGATTTCGGTCGTACGGAGGATATTCCTTCTGGGCTGTCTGGTACGTTGCTTTTCGGTTACGAGAAAAGTGATTTCACGGAATACGGTTATCTCGGTACGGAATGGCATTACTCGTGGTTTGACAAGCATGCCGATAAATTTTATTCGTGGTATGCCGCATTTGGAACTTTCCTGAACGGTTACACGGCAGAAAGTGGCGTGTTTAAGGCTGGTGCGCAATATATCAGTCCCTTGTACGAGTTGTCCAGGCATCGTATGCGTTTCTATACTAATCTGGATTATGTGTTGGGAACCAAGCGGAATCCGGATGATTTTATTTATTTTGAAGATGCGAATATCAGGGGATTCGATACGGATACGATTCGAGGTACACAGCGGCTTTCCGGTTCGATGTCGGCGACTCTTTTCTTGCCATATATCAAGCGGGGGTTTCGGGCATCCGTTACTGGATTCGTGGATTGGGGCGTGCTCGCCAGAGATGATAAATCGTTATTTAAGAGTCAGACCTACTGGGGTGTTGGTTTTAGCTTAAACATTCGTAATGACAATTTGATTTTAAAAAACTTGAGCATACGATTTGCTTTCTATCCGAAAGTTCCACCTGATATTCACCGTATTGAGGTAAATGTTTCGAGTCGAAGGAAAACAGGGTTTTATGATTACCGTGTGTATAAACCGGATGCGATTAAATACGAGTAGATCAACGCTTTTGGGTTACATTTTTTTAACTAGATTCGTTTTAAATAGTCTTCCATAATTCCCGAGAATATTGTATCTTTGCGGCAAATTAATTCGGAGAGGATGAAGAAGGTTTTTCTATTTTCTATATTTTTACTTTGTGGTTTGTTTTTGTCCCAGATACTCCCGTCTGCTTTGGGGGGAGCGTATGGTTCATTTTATAGTGTATGCAAATGGTTGATGTTTATTTGCCTTGCATTTATCATGATTAACGTCGGGCGGGAATTTGAGCTGGATAAGACGAAATGGAAATCGTATACCACTGATTATTTTATCGCGATGGCTACTGCTGCCGTACCTTGGTTGTTGATCGCTTTTTATTATATATTCTTTTTGGACACGGGGCTTTCATGGGAGAATAATCTGCTGATAAGCCGGTTTGCGGCACCGACTTCAGCGGGGATTTTATTCACGATGCTGGCGGCTGCCGGGCTGAAAAGGGAGTGGATCTATAAAAAGACGCAGGTGTTGGCTATATTCGATGATTTGGATACAATTCTTTTGATGATTCCTTTGCAGATACTGATGATCGGTTTCAAATGGCAATTATTCGTGATTATACTAGTGGTTTGCCTTCTTTTGATCTTCGGGTGGAAGCGATTGAGTTCGCTGAATCTGCCACAATCTTGGAAAGCGATAGTACTTTATTCCGTGTGTATCGTGGCAACATTCGAGAGCGTGTATTTAATCACAAAGTCACTCATGGGACAAGACGGGGCGATTCATATCGAGGTATTGTTGCCTGCTTTTGTGTTAGGGATGGTGATGAAGACCGTGCACAATCATTCCCGGGAGGAAGAGAGGGCTTCTAGTTTTATTTCATACCTGTTTATGTTCCTCGTGGGATTGAGTACACCGATCTTTATTGGTTTAGATACCGCGGGAGAGAATATGCCTGGGTGGGGAATTCTTATTTTCCACGTGATAGTTGTCACGTTACTTTCTAATTTGGGTAAGATGTTTCCCTTGTTTTTCTATCGGGATCGGAAGATTCAGGAACGTTTGGCATTATCTATTGGTATGTTTACCCGCGGTGAAGTAGGTGCCGGGATTATTGTGATTGCCATGGGTTACCAATTAGGTGGTCCAGCTCTAATTATCTCAATCCTGAGTTTAGTGCTGAATCTTGTATTGACCGGATTCTTCGTGATCGCCGTGAAACGTATTTCTCAGAGTGTGTACGGGATAAAGGAATAAGCTTCTTAATACTCTTTTTGTTGGTTTTGGCGATTCCTTATCTTGTTGATTAAGGCATAAGTACGCCACCATAAATAAGCGATAAGTAACACGGATAGCGTGTAAATAACCCCATCGTTTAGACCGATAAACCGCTTGAACATCAAGGGTACGGCATTTACCGTGTTCCACGGGTTTATTCCTTGCCACGAGAAACGTACCTCTGTCGGGGAGGCGATGATAGATATAAGGCTAAATACAACAACGAGTGCTGCAAATGATATAATTAGAGAGGTTCTGTCAATACTTTTCATTTTCATTTATTTTTGTCTTTCTTCTTGAAGAGATCACCGATCTTTCGGAAGAAACCTTTCTTCTTCGGTTGATCTGTTTCTGTGTCGGCTTCTTTGTGTTTTACTTTTTCAAGTTTCTGATTGGTTAATCTATCCAGTATATTAATATTTTCTTTGAACGTGGGGACTTCCAACTCTTTTTGTGCATCGGCAGGTGGCACGGGGAAGGAGAGATTTGCCCAGTAGTCGTAGGTGCTGCTTTGCAAGCATTCCTGCATAAATAACCCAAAAATGGGAAGTGCCATGTTAGCTCCTTGACCCAATGACGTGGAGTTAAAATGGATTCGGGAATTATTCGCACCAACCCGGATACCAACTACAATGCGGGGATTATAACCGATAAACCATCCGTCAGCTTGATTTTGCGTGGTGCCTGTCTTTCCCGCGATAGCCGTGTTTAGTCCGTAATTATTAATCAATCGTTTTCCTGTTCCTTCCTGAATAACGGCAGTGAGCATGGATGACATCAAACGTGCTTCATCCGAAGGTAATATCCGTTCCTGAAGTGGAGGATCGGCTGCATATATAATACGTCCTTCCCGGTCTTTGATTGAAACCAAATAATAAGGTCGTGTGAGCACGCCGTTATTAGCATAACACATATAGGGGAGCACCATTTCTTTCAAGGGGATGTTTGCCGCTCCTAATGCAATAGAAGGGACGGAAGGGAGAGCGCTCTGAATGCCTAAACGGTGGGCATGGGCGATCGTGGTATCAATCCCTGTTTGTAAGAGTACTTCCACGGCTATCGTGTTGATAGATTGACTTAACGCTCCTTTTAGCGTGTAAAATCCACCGTACTGGTTATTCGAGTTGCGGGGAGTCCAATTGTCGTACTTGGGATAGCTTTTTTGTTCGTTTTTGTAATAAGCGTCCACCCGAGCACCGTGCTGGAGGGCAGCACTGTAAACAACAGGTTTGAACACAGAGCCGACTTGACGAGGGGCTAAGACCTGATCGTATTGGAAATATTTGAAGTCTAATCCCCCGATCCATACTTTAATTTTTCCGGTATGCGGCTCTATGGCTATTATTCCCGGGTGTAGTATTTTTAGATAATGCTTGATGGAATCGATCGGGGACATTTCTATTTCTGTTTCACCCTGGTAAGCACTGTAAATTGTCATTAACTTTTTCTCGTTCAAGGTGGCAAGGATGGCTTTTTCGCTTAATCCCTGTTTCTTTAGAGCCTTGTAAGCTTCGCTTTCACGGATGGCTTTATTCAGGATATCGGGATCCTTTTGCCAAGGCTCTTTCTTGTCCCAATGCGTGTAGAATGAGTTTTGCAGGGACTTCATGTGTTTACGCATGGCGTCTTCGGCATAGCGCTGCATTTCGGCATCGATGGTTGTGGTTAAGATCAAGCCGTCTTTATATAGATCGTAGTTGGTGCTGTTGGCTTCGTTGTAGCGGGCGATGAGTTTCATCGCATCCTGCCTGATTTGTTCCCGCAAATAAGGTGCTAATCCCGAATAATGATTCAACGGTTTATAGCGAAGTTCCAGTTTTTCTTGCTTGAGTTTTTCACCTTCTTCCTCGGTGAGATAATCGTATTTCACCATTTGGGCGATTACCGTGTTGCGTCGTTGCAACATACGGTCAGGATGTACCCGTGGATTATAGTAAGAGGGACCTTTCAGCAAACCAATCAATGTGGCTGCTTCCGGGATCGTGAGTTGGGTAGCCGTCGTGGAGAAGTATTTTTGGGCAGCACTTTCGATACCGAATGTACCTTCCCCGAATGATACTGTGTTCAGGTACAGGGTGAGAATTTCATCTTTTGAATAGAGTTTTTCCAGCCTGTGAGCCGTGATGATCTCTTTGATTTTTATAATCGGGATCATTAGACTATTACGGTATTTGCGCGGGAAAAGATTTTTTGCCAATTGTTGGCTGATTGTACTTCCTCCCCCTGAACTTTTATCGCCCAGCAACAGCGTTTTGCATAACACCCGGAGCATACTGACCTTATCAAATCCTTTGTGCTCGTAAAAACGTACATCTTCAGTGGCAATCAAAGCGTTGATGGCATTGCGGGAGATTCCACCGAACATGACATTCGTGCGGTTTTCCACGTAATATTTTCCAAGTAGTTCTCCATCGGAACTATACAATGAAGAAGCCTCGAAGTTACGAATTTCTTTCAATTCCCGGTAATCCGGAATCTTTCCCCACATTCCGTAATAAACGCAACACACGAATAAGCCGAGCAAAAAAAAGCATAGTAAAGCTGTCAGGAACAGCGTCTTGACGACTTGCTTCGAAAAGCTCTTTTTTTGTTTTTTGGATTTTTTTGCAGGTACTTTTCTTCTCGTGTTCATGGTGTCTGATTTGCGATGTAAAAATAGGAAATATATTTATGAGTTTAGAATTTAAATTTTAGAATTTAGAGTAGAAAAAAGTAAGGAATGTTACGATAAAAATATTTCGTCGTTTCGCTTTTTTGGTTGAGATTTAAGTATATCTTTGTGGCACAGTTTACAAAAACGAAACAAATAATTAATACATAAAACGAAACAAAAGTAATTGTCATGCTGAATATCGCATTGTTTGGCCCTCCGGGAGCCGGGAAAGGAACTCAGGCGAAAAAAATTGTAGAGAAGTACAATTTGGCACACCTTTCCACTGGAGATATGATTCGTAAAGAAATAGCCGAAGGTTCGGATTTTGGTAAAATGGCTGCCGGAATAATCAATAAAGGGGAATTATTGTCCGACGAGTTTGTGGTAGCGTTAATCGAGAATAGTATAGAACATCATAAAGATGTTGACGGGTTCTTGTTTGACGGTTTTCCCAGAACGGTAAGACAAGCCGAGATACTTGACGAAATGCTTGCCAAGACAGGGCATCCGTTGAGTGCGTTGGTTAGTATCGATGTCCCTCACGATGAGTTGATGCGCCGTATGTTGGAACGTGCCAAGATTGAAGGGCGTTCTGATGATAACGAAGAAGTTATCGAGAATCGTTTTCGGGAATACAAAGCAAAGACTTTGCCTGTTGCCGATCATTATAAGGCTCAAAAGAAACATCACACGGTAAATGGCTTTGGTGCGGTTGAAGACGTGTTTCAAGCAATCACGAATATTTTAGAAGGGATAAAATAAGTAGGTAAGATATGAATGCATAGAGGTGGAAATTCCACCTCTATTTTATTTTTCTCTTTTACTCCATTGTAAGATTAAGAATAATAATCCTGGAATAAAAATAATGGCAGCAGTTGCTTGAAGTGCCACGGAAAGGGAATATAGGTCATGTAGCCAACCTACCAACGGAGCCATGGCTGCAAACATCAACCGGATGATAAAATTGCGAATAGAAAGGACGGTTGCCCGCATTTCAGAGAAGGTGATTTGGTTGATATAGCCTTTCAAGATCGGGGTTGCGAAACCTCTCACGATATAGAAGAAGAAAAGAACTACCACTCCTATGTACGATATATTAAATGATACCGCCACGTATCCCCCGACAATGAAGAACAGGATGAAAGCGTACATCTTGTTGCTTCCCAGTTTCTGATCCAGCAGATCTGAATACAGTGCCGAGATACCCACGGTCAGGTTCAATATCGTCCAGATAATGCCGAACCAGGTCGTCGGGGTATCCAATTCAATCAATAAAGGTTGCACGAACCATGCCATCGTGAGTGTGGCAGCCCCGATAACACCGGAGAACATGATATTGTAACACAGTTCCTTGTTCGTGAAAAGGGAATACTTGATGATCTTCACGATATTGGCGAATGAGTTCTCGATTTTTGTTTTTGCCGCATATTCCGTGAGAGTAAAGGCTGCTGGAATACCGATAAAAGCGATCCCACTTTGCACGTAGAAAGGGAGGCGTAAAGAATAAGCGGCAAGCAAACCACTGAAGATTCCAGCGAAAGCTTCTGAAAAGTTACCGACCATAGTTACCCGTCCCTCGTATTTCAAGTAACTTTCTTCCTTGCGGTAATGAATCATCGTGTCATAGAGTAATGCCGAATCGGCTCCTGATACCAGGCTTTGTCCGAAACCGAGTAATATTTCCGACATGAAAAAAGCAAGGAACGTGTCCGATAAGGAATAGTTTGTGAAACCGAAGAAACAGAAAATACACCCGGCAATCAAGCAATTTCTTCTTCCCCAAACGTCAGCAAGATATCCCGTTGGAATTTCTAAAGATACCATGGCGATAGAGTAGACGCTTTTTAATATGAATATATCCGCTAAATCCAATCCGCATTCATTGTAAAATAGGACAATGATAGGCATAATCAAGGTAAACCATTTGGAAACCTTAATCAAGTACAAGGCGGTGATATTCTTTTTAAATGACACGCTATTTCTTTTTTTATTTCGAGAGCAAAAGTAATTAATTGAAAATTGAAAATGGAGAATTAAAAATGAAAAGTCAGGAGATTTTATGATTTAAATCGAAAACGTTGGCATATTTAATTGATAAATTTAGAATTTACAATCAAAAAGCTGATTTTTGTTTCTGTTTTACTCAAAAAGCGTTATTTTTGCTTCCAAATTAAAAACATAAATCACTAATTTAGTAAAAAGAGTTTGTCATGGCAATACAAAAAATTGATGACATTTACGAGGCATTAAAAGCTAACACCCAAAAGAAACGCTTGGTTGTGGCATATGCAAATGACAGCCACTCGATAGAGGCTGTAAACAAAGCTGTTGAAATGGGGATCGTTGAAGCTACATTGTGTGGAGACGAGAACGAAATTAAAAAAGTGTGTGCGGAGCACGGTTTTGATATTTCCCGTTTCACGATCATTCATGAGCCGGTAGATACGGTTGCTGCAGCCCGTGCCGTAGAAATGGTACGTAATAAGGAAGCAGACTTTATCATGAAAGGATTGGTAAGTACGGATAAATATATGCGTGCTATCTTGAATAAAGAGCGCGGATTATTACCCCCGAAAGCAACCTTGTCACACGTTGCCGTGATGGAATGTCCGAACTATCATAAATTGTTGATTGCCAGCGATGCTGCTATTATCCCGGCTCCCGATATGGATCAGAAATTAGCTATCGTGAGATACGTGACCCAAACGGCTAATGCTCTAGGTATCAAACGTCCGAAAGTGGCTATGATTTCTGCTACCGAGCAAGTGTTACCAAAAGTACCTTCCACGACCGAAGCTGCTATTATAGCTAAAATGGGAGAGAGAGGTCAATTAGGTAATATCGATATCGATGGACCGTTGGCATTGGACGTGGCTATTGATAAAGAAGCTGCTGAGATCAAGAAGATCATGTCTCCGGTTGCCGGTGATGCCGATTGTTTGGTATTCCCGAACATTGAAGCCGGTAACGTGTTCTACAAGACCAACACGAAATTGGCAAATGCCCGTCAAGGAGCCATCCTTGTTGGAGCTACCGCTCCCAGCGTGTTGTCATCCAGAGGGGATAGTGTGGATGCGAAATTGAATTCTATCGCATTGGCTGCTCTTTTTGCAAAGTAAGACAGCAAAAATAGTAGGGGAAGGGTGAGAAAAGTTTTAAATACTTTTCTCACCCTTTCTCCTTTTTGTATCTTCATGTTTAAATCTCCTTAAAGAAGGGGATTTTTAATTGTACAATAGTCATTAATTGGGATTTATTTGTTTGTATATAGCTTTTACTTTTGTGGCAACAATTGAAAGAAAAGAAGGTATGGATTAAAAAATGTAAAGAATTTAATTACAAATTTGGAGTATTTTTGTATCTTTGTCTATAGCAAATTTGATTGACGTGTACTATGTGTGGCGATTATTTACAAGAGTTAAATCAACGAAAGGACCAAGCGTGGGAAGCATTTTATGCAGATTATTATGCAGCTTTGTGTGCTTACGCCAACAAGTTTTTGCATTCTCCGTTGGATGCAGAAGATATAGTACAAGATACGTGTGTAAAGGTTTGGGAGTCGGATAGAGTGTTTGTAACAATGAAGGAATTCACGTGGTATATATATAAATCTATATACACGAATACAATGTATTATTTGCGAAAGCAAAATCTTCATCAGCGTTTATTGCAAAATATACAAGAAGAGGAAGTCGTGATGCCTGAAGACGATTTCATCCAAACGATTCGGGAGGAATTGGTTCGGCAATTACATCTGTATATTGAAGAGTTGCCTCGAGAATCTCAAAAAATTATAAAATTAAGCCTGGAAGGAATGTCCGGGAACGAGATTGCCGAAAAATTAAGTATCAGTTTACATACCGTGAAGTCTCAAAAGAATCGGAGCTTTAAATATTTGCGAGAAAAATTGTCTAAATCTTATTATGTATCATTGCTTTACATGATATTGTTTGATATTTATTCATAGAAATAAATAAAAAAGTTAGTTTTTTTTCCATACCAAATTTACTTTCGAGCATTATAAGAATGTAATGTGCAATAAAAATAATGTATGGAAAAAAGATTTGATGATATATTGGGACTGTTAAAAAAATCTTACGGGGAAATTCTTACCCCAGAGGAAGATAAACAGTTTCAACAGTTGATGGAAGATAAACGATTTCGGGAGCTTTATGATGAGTTGGAGCGGGGAGATTTGGTGCGAGAGGGAATTGAAAATTGTAAGTTATTTTCTCATTACAAAGGATTCACGGAGTTTAAACGTCTTCGTGGAAGAAATAAACGACGCAGGTTACGTTTATATGTCATGTTAGGAACTTCTGCTGCTGTCTGTGTTTTGGCAATAAATTTTATTTTCTCGTTTATGTCTTCGTGGCAAAATGAACATGTATCGTTTGCTACTTCAACTGATATATTCCCCGCGGGAAATGAAGTGCGTTTGCTTTTGGGAAATGGAGATACCGTATCTGTTTCGAATGAAAAAAAGGTATTAGAGGATAAGGGCGGCGCCCAAATCAAATTTGAAAATGGAGGTTTGGCGTATATAGCAAAAGAGAAATCCGAAGAAATGGTCTATAATGAATTGCTTGTTCCGATTGGAGGTGAATGTTACTTGATTTTGGAAGATAGTTCCAAGGTGTGGGTAAATGCGGATTCCCGTTTAAAATATCCGACCCATTTTACTGGGGATGAAAGGAGAATCGAATTGGAAGGAGAAGCTTATTTTGAAGTAAAACCGGGTAATAAGCCTTTTATTGTCCAAACCTCGATGGGTGATGTGAAAGTATTGGGAACTTCCTTCGGTGTGCGTGTTTATAAACAGGAGGATATGTTGACTACGTTGGTTTCCGGGCGTGTACTTTATCGGGGAAGAGATAGTGTACAATTGGTACCGGGAGAGCAAGCTGTGGCTTCTTTATCGGGGAGAATCGGGAAACGGGTCGTGGATGTTGATGAGTACGTGGGATGGAAAAACGGTATGTACGTGTTTGACCATCGTCCACTGGAAGAAATTATACGTGATCTGGAACGTTGGTACGGAGTCACAATTACCTTCGTACATTCGGAATTGAAACGGTTACCTTTTACTGGATACGTGAAACGGCATGACAAAATCAATATTTTCTTGAAATTATTAGAGAGTACGGGAGAATTGAAATACAAAATAGAAGGGAAAAATATATTGTTATTTGAAAAATAAGACGGAAAGAGGAGATTTCGTTTTCCTAGGACTAGACTCCTGCTTCCCGTGTTTTATTTACTAATTTAATAGTCTTCAAATTTATGAAAAAAAACAGTATTAGGCAAACAATTCGGGTGCCGTTATTGTGTCGGCATCGAAAAATTTTGAATGTTATGAAATGGAATGTTTTATTTCTTTTCGTTTTCTGTATGAATTTGTCTGCGACGAGTTTTTCGCAGGATGTGAAAGTTTCACTTGATCTGGAACAGGTTAGCGTAAAAGAATTTTTAAAAACAGTTCAGCAACAGACTGGAATTAATTTCTTGTATAATGCTTATCTTGTTGAAGATGTAGAAAAAGTAAGTATACATGTGCAGGATAAGGAATTACGCTTGGTTTTACAGGACATTCTGTATCCCAAGGGATTGACGTTTGTTTATCAGGAAGGTACGGTAATTATCAAGAAGGCGGAAGAAGTAAAGAAGAGACCCGTGCAAAAGACCGTGGTCGGAATCGTGCAGGATGTAAAAAAGATTCCACTTGCGGGGGTAACCGTGAGATTAAAGGGAGTAAATATGGGTACATCCACGGATATTAACGGGCGTTATAAGATGTACATAACAGATACGCTCAATACAGTATTGGTATTTTCTTTTGTCGGCATGGAAACTAAAGAAGTTCGTTACCGGGGAAAAGATACGATTAACGTCACCTTGGAAGAAGACGTGAAAATCGTGGACGAAGTTGTGGTAACGGGATACCAAACTTTGAAAAAGCGTTCACAGGCGGGTTCTATCAGTGTCGTGAAAGCCGAGGATTTATTGTTGAATGGAACACAAACCTTGGAACAGGCACTACAGGGAAAGATTCCCGGTATGATGGTGATGAACCGAAGTGGCTTGACTGGTACTCGGCAGCGTATTCGTGTACGGGGTACTTCTACTTTGTTAGGTAATGCGGAACCGGTTTGGGTTGTAGATGGTGTAATCCAGACAGATCCGCTTCCTTTTGAGACGAATGATTTGAATAATATTGATTTGAACAGTCAGGATATGATCCGTACTTTCGTGGGTAGTGCTATTTCCTGGTTAAATCCAAATGATATTGAAACTATAACCGTTCTGAAAGATGCTGCTTCCACGGCTATTTACGGGACAAAGGCAGCCAACGGGGTCATTGTGATTACGACTAAAAAGGGAAAAATAGGACGTATGTCGGTAAGTTATTCCGGGAATTTTTCTTTGACTCCGAGAATGACGTATAGTAAGTTAGAATTGATGAATTCTAAACAACGTGTAGATGTTTCTCGGGAGGCGTATCAACGGGGATTATTATTAAGCGGTAATCAAGATTTTGGTTACACGGCTTTAGCAAAGGCTTACCGAAATAGGGAAATATCTTTGGAGAAGTTCCGTTCGGAGGCAGCCAAGTTGGAATCAAATAACACGGATTGGTTTGATATTTTGTTCCGAAATGCGTTTAGCCATAATCACAACGTGGGTATTTCGGGTGGAACGGAGCAAGCCACTTATCATGCTTCTTTCGGGTACTCGGAAACTAAAAATACAGCTATTGGTAATGATCAGGTGCAGTATACCGGAAACGTGAGTGTATCTGCTATTTGTGGAAATCCGTGTCTTTGAGTACGAATTTGTCAGGTAGTGTGGGTAAAACGAAAGGTTTCGTGGGAACAGATCCTTTTGGGTATGCCTCTAAAATGAATCGGGCTATTCCCGCTTATAATGAGGATGGCAGTCGGTTCTTTTACAAGAGTGCTGACAACGGATATTTATTCAATGTCGAGAATGAATTGGAACATAGTGGTACTGAAAATACGGTAAGTACATTAAACGCCAATGTAAATTTGCGTTGGAGAATTACGGATGATATTTCTTTTAATACCTCAGTATCTTATAGTGCTTCTGAGACAAATGGTTCCTCCTGGTATTCGGAACGAACAAATTATATTGCCCAAAAGCGTGGATATGATTATGGCGCTTTTGAAGCAGGTTCCAAAGAATTCGAAAACTCAAAATTACCTAACGGGGGAGAATATAATAGCAGCCATAATAGTGCAACTTCTTGGAATTGGCGGAATTCATTGGATTGGATAAAAGTCTTGAATGGAGTTCACTCTTTTTCTGTGATGTTAGGACAAGAGATGTCAAGTACTCAAAACAACGGGTATAAATTGCAGTCGTACGGGTATATACCGGATAAAGGAAAGATTTTTGTAAATCTTCCAGCTTACACGCAGCATAATGCCGTAGATCCACCTGTAAACGATATGTATCGAACTACGCCCACATTAACCGAGTCAGAATCGAATACCTTATCTTATTATTTGACTTTGAGTTATATGTATGATAATCGTTACGCTTTTAATGCCAGTGTCAGGGGAGATGGAAATAATCGTTTCGGTCAAGATAAAAAGGAACGCTTTCTTCCAGTGTGGGCTTGTGGATTTCGATGGAATTTGGGGTATGAACCTTGGTTGCAGGGACAGAATATCCTAAGCGATATGAGTGTACGTGTTTCTTACGGGTACCAGGGGAACGTGGCAGAAAATGTAAGTCCGGACCTGATTGCAACCATCGTAGAAGATAAAGAGAATTATGACTATAAATTGGCATTGAAAGATTTGCCGGCACCGGATTTGAAATGGGAAAAGACTTCGAACTTGAATGTTGGGATCGACTGGAGTTTTTTTAGTAATAAAATTAGCGGTTCATTCGAATGGTATTGGAAGAAAACGACCGATTTGGTGACGGAATTGAAAGTTCCTTACGAGCATGGCGTGGATAGTCGCCCCGTGAATGGAGGTAAAATGACGAACACGGGATGGGATGCTAATGTTGGTTTTACTCCGGTACGTACGAAGAATTTTGTCCTTTCGATGGGATTGACTTTCTCTAGAGTAAATAATAAATTGAAATCTACAATTGAACCAAATAAAACCTGGAAAGAAGCTACCACCGGGAATCTAAATAAAGACGGCTATCCCGTTACCAGTTTTTGGGCATTTAAATTTACTGGATTAAATCCAGAGCATGGGGGACCGGAATTTGACACAGAAGGCATAGAAACAGAGGAAGGGTTGAAAGACGCCACGGTATATATGGCGTATGCAGGAAAAATGGAGCCGGATTTTACAACCGGATTAACACTTTCCATTCGTTATAAGACGTTTTCTTTATCTTCCGGTTTGTATTTGAGTCTAGGTAATCAACAGTTTATGGCTCCTCCAATGGACTCCTTTAGTTCAATCCCGAGTGAGTACGAGAATATGTCCACCGAGTGGTTGGATCGTTGGCGGAAACCCGGAGATGAGAAGTATACGAACGTCCCCTCTTTGCCGGACAAACGAACGAATGCTTTAAAGTGGCAAGCTCCTAGTACGGAACAAATGTATCCCTATGCAATGTATGCTTATTCCGATATTCGTGTTGTGGATGCTTGGTATATCCGTTGTGGTAGTATATCTTGTTCTTATACTATGCCAGAAAAGTTCTTACCCAATGGGTTACAGAATATGAGTTTCAGTTTTTCCCTTTCCAATCCCTTTCAGATTCGGAGTAAGGATTTCAAAGGACGGGATCCGGAAGTAGCATTGGGGGGACAACCTTTGCAACGTGCAATTTCTTTGGGTGTTAGTCTAAGTTTTTAAAAATGTAATGATGAAGAATATGAAAACTAAAATATTAATTCTATTCCTAAGCTGTGCTTTTGCGGGATGTGATGGTTTTCTGGAAGAACAGAGTCAGACAGAAGTTCGTCCTTCAACGATTTTTGATATGGAAAAATTACTGGAAGGTGAGGCTTATTGGACGGAAAGTGATGCCGTATTCACGGATGAAACGGAGATATTCACGGATGATAATATGTGTAATGTTGTTAGAGATAAAAATACTCAAATACAGAACTTAAAAGAACACGATAAATATAAATATATTTGGAGCAATACCATGTTTAATGATAATGGGGATGGATCCTCGGATATCGAGTTATGGCAAACTCCGTATAAATATATTAAGGGTGCCAATGTGATTTTAGATTATATTGATGATATGATTGTAGACGGGAAGGAAGGGGAAGTTCGTCGGGAACATCTTCGGGGAGAAGCCTTCGTGTTGAGGGGATTATATCATTTTTACTTGGTGAATTTTTTCGGATTGCCTTACAATTATGGTGATCCTACCCAAAATTTGGGAGTGCCTTTAAAAACCAATAGTGGAGTAACGACAGATGAATATCCGAAACGATCTTCTGTGGCAGAGTGTTACAAGCAGATAGAACAAGATTTGTTGGAGGGAACTCGGTTGATGTCTGCAAATCGGGACGAGGCTTCGACTAAAATAAAACGAATTGATTACTTGGTAGGAAACGCTTTATTGTCACGTATGTATCTTTATATGGAGAATTGGGATAAGACGATTGATTATGCGGATTCCGTACTAATAGCTCAACCTGATTTACTGATGTTTTCTGAAAACCCGAATGAATATATTTATTCCCAGTATGGAAATTGTGAAATATTATGGGCAATGCCTTCGACTTTTGCTGCAGATATTCCTTTGGTAAGTTCAAGAAGAACACAGTACCCTTATACGGCATCAAATGATCTTATAAATACGTTTAATAAAGATTTGGCGGTCGGAGAGATAGACCTTCGTGTAATGACACAAGATGAGGATAATCCGAATTACCCAGGATTTGATGGGCGTAATGTGACTTTCTTGCAGACTGGTGGAGAAACTCTTTATGGTGATAATTATACAAAACTTGGAGTTGTAGAATACTATGTGATATATAAAGGATATAAATGGACTGGAATGAGAACAGCCGAGTTGTATTTGAATCGGGCAGAAGCTTATATTCAAAAATATATTCGGGAAGGAAATACAAGTGATGCTCAGGCGGCACTAGATGATTTGAATCGTTTGAGACGTCATCGTTTGGATCCGAATGGGTTTACGGAAAAAATGCTCTCCGATTACTCGGACGGGTGGGCTTTGTTGGAATTTTGCTGGCGGGAACGTCGGCGGGAATTATGTGGAGAGGGGAATCATCGTTGGTTTGATTTAAGACGCCAGGGAATGCCCCAGATCACGCATATATATTTAGATAATACTGGTTTCCAATCGGAGTATGTACTGCAGAAAGAAGATTCTCGTTATGTATTACCAATACCACAGAATGTACTTGACCGGAATCCGGATTTGAAGCAAAATAAATATTAACTTAACAAGTACGAGATATGAAAATAGTGAATTTAAAATATTTGTGGATCGTAAGTGCGATACTTTTGTGTACCGGGTGCTACAAAGAAGACGGGAAACTTTCTCCAAGTAATAATCCTGAGGATTTGCTTTCTATACCTCAAGGGACACATGATTATGACGATATAATTGTAGACTGGTATGAAAAATATGGTTTTACGGCATTGTATATCTTTGAAAATAAAGATATATACTGGAGTAATGAAACCTGGTTGGAGGGAGGAACTGGACAAATGGATTCTGAAATTATAACGGGAAATGAGATTGGAACACCGGGAGACCAGAAATACGTGGGGGAATGGTGTGATATGTTTGATCGGATTTTATTAAGTCATTATCCTGATAATTTTATTGCTAAAGCGATGCCTTTTCGGGTTTTTATTTGTTCAAAATTGTTGTATGCAGCCGTAGATCGCTATTCATGGACACCAGAAGAAGGATATAAATATACTTACGAGGAAATATTGACATATGAGGGATACGACAATATTGTAGTGAGTGGTGCCAGTGCTAAAATTCATTCATTAACCCAGGAAGAAAAGTTAACTCTTTCGCAAGGGGTAAATTCTTATTTATTGAGTAGGATTGCAGATAAAGAACTAATTGTTATCCCCGATGAATTTTTTGAAGTGAGTGTTTATGAAAATAAAAATTATTATGGAGTAAGATTGTTTGAGAACGGGTATTTGAATTATGAAGATATAAATGCTGTAAAATCGACGTTTAAAAAACAAGATTTAATCTCCTACTTCAAATTACTGGGTTATCCTTTGGAAGTGTTGGAGGGTGAACCAGAAGATTATGTGGATAGTTTTCTGCCCTCAGTGCAAGGATTGTTTAATCGCCCGGAAGGCATGAAATGCAAACAAAAATATGATATACTGGTGAAGGCGGTTAAAGATGCCGGGATAAAAATAGAAGATATACAAAATCCGTCTATACTAAATTAGTAAGTATTAAGATTGTAAAGTAGATGAAAGTATCACCCGGAAACGGATTTCGGGTGGTACTTTAAGAGAGTGTTGTATGTAAAATTAAGGTATTATGGAAAAATCGATTGTAAAAGTGGAACATGTATCGCATCGTTATAGTGTGCAATGGGCGGTGCGGGACATCAGTTTCGAGATCCCTCAACGGGGAATATATGGGTTACTGGGATCCAATGGAGCTGGTAAGTCAACGGTAATGAATATCATATGCGGGGTTATCAAGCAAACAGAAGGATGTGTATTTATCGACGGGAAAGATACCCGTTTAGATCCTATTGGTGCGAAGCTTCATATAGGTTTCTTACCACAGAAACCGCCCTTGTACGGGGACCTGACGGTCGAGGAGTATTTAAGCCATACAGCTGACATTCGTTGGGTTCCTGAACAAGATATTAAAACGGCAGTAAATGAAGTGTTGGATTTATGCGCTATTTCTCATTTTCGCAAACGTTTGATTAAGAATTTGTCCGGAGGGTATCAACAGCGCGTGGGAATAGCCCAAGCTATTATTCATAAACCGGATTTAGTTGTATTTGATGAACCGACAAATGGATTGGATCCAAACCAAATTGTGGAAATTCGTCACCTGATTCGGGATATTGCGGAAGAACGTACCGTGTTACTTTCCACTCATATTTTGCGAGAAGTGCAAGCCGTTTGCGATAATATATTGATGATCGAGCAAGGAAAATTAGTATTTATGGGGACGGTAGATGAATTTGACAACTATATCGTGCCAAACACTATTTACCTGACCATGAAAAATGCTCCGGCTATAGAGGTCTTGAAAGGTATTACTGGTTTAACGAGCGTGGAGAAATTGGAAAACGGAGCATTCCGTGCTCATTTCTCTGATTCCCAAGAGGCTATGGAGCAGATCGTGGAACAGAGTGCTGCCAATCAATGGCATTTGACAGAAATGAGATTGGAAAAAAGTTCTCTCGATACGATTTTTGCCGAGCTATCTAAAAAAGCACGGAGATAATAGTTGTTCATCTAAAAGTATATAGAATTATGAAAGTGATATATAAAATAGCGAAACGGGAATTGCAAATGCTTTTCTACTCACCGATAGCTTGGTTATTATTATTGTGTTTTGCCATTCAGACTGGGATTATTTTTTCCGAACTTTTCGGGAGTTTGGTGAGAGATGCTAATGAATATGGGCACGCCTGGAGAGCTTCCAAGACTCTGTTTGCTTTCGGAGATCAAGGTGAAGGGCTATGGATACAGGTACAAAGTTTCTTGTATTTTTATATTCCGTTGTTGACCATGGGAATGGTAAGTAAGGATTTAAGCAGCGGATCAATTAAATTGTTGTATTCTTCGCCTATTAGTAGTTTGCAGATCATTTTGGGTAAATATCTGTGTATGGTGTTTTATGCCTTGATATTGATGGCAATATTAAGCATTTATTTGATTATAGCTTGGTGCACGGTAGAGAATTTTGAGGAAGCATGGATTTTGACCGGATTCTTGGGTGTATTTTTACAAACTTGTACCTATATGGTGATAGGAATCTTTATGTCCAGTCTAACTTCTTACCAAATTATTGCAGCTGTCGGGACATTCTTGATTTTTATGTTGATGAGTATGGTCGGAGGGATGGGGCAGCAATACGATCTTGTACGAGATATTACTTATTGGTTGTGTATCAACGGGAGGTCTTCTACTTTCATCCAAGGTATGTTATGCAGTGAAGATTTGATTTATTTTCCAGTAGTAATTGCTATGTTTTGGCATTGACCGTGATTCGTCTGAATGCTGTACGCCAGAAACAACGTTTTGTTATTACCGCGGGTAAAAATACGATTGTTATTGTTGTTGTTTGCGTGATAGCTTTTGTGTCCTCCCGTCCGTCATTGCTTGCTTACTATGATGCTACACATACAAAGTTAAATACGTTAACCCCCGTGAGTCAGGAGATTATTAAAAAAGTAGAGGGGGGAATGACAATTACTTCTTACGTGAATGTGTTGGATCGTGGTTATGTAGGGTATGCCTATCCACGTTTTATCATGGAAAATCAAGTTTTTTTCCGTAAGTACACGCGTTTTAAACCAGAGATAAAGTTGAAAACTGTATATTATTATGCGGAGCCGGACGATGATTTGCGGGCAGCCGATCCCACAGGAGAACAAGCTTGGGCGAAAGCAAGAAGAGTTTGTGAGATATACGATGTGGATAGTATGATGTTGAAAAACCAGAAAGAAATCGACCAAATAGTAGATTTGTCGGAGGAGGGATACACGTTTATTCGTCAGATTGTTCGGGAAAACGGACAAAAAGAGTGGTTGCGCGTATATGATTATGGTATGGGTAGACATCCTGGAGAAGCAGAAGTCACTGTTGCTTTCAAACGAATGATCATGACTTTGCCGAAAATCGGATATGTCTCCGGTCATCGTGAACGTGGAATGCAGGATGAGAGTTTGTTAAGTTATAATTTTATAATGAATAATAAAAAGGTGCAATCATCTGTGTGGAATCAGGGATATGATGTGGAAGAAATCACTTTAGATAAAACGGTGCCGGAAGATATTAGTTTGATCTTGATTGCCGACCCCAGGGATCCGTTAACATTGGATGAAGAAGCTGTGTTGCAGGCATATTTGAATCGGGGAGGAAGTTTGTTTATGTTAGGGGAACCTCGTCACCGGGATGCCTTGAATCCTACGTTACGAAGGATGTTCGGTTTGGAATTGACCCCGATGTTGGTGCAACCGGATTCTGCATTTAAAAAAGTGTTGCCCGATATTATAGCCCCGCTTCCGACAAAAGTTGCAGAAGAAAAAATGTATGAGTTAAAAAAGATATGGATGTTCAGTATGCCAACTGCTTCCGGGGTGGAACAAATCGAGGATAAGGGTTTTGAAATTTTTCCGATAGCGCAAGTGGATACCACGAAATCTCTTTGCTGGACGGAATTGGAAACGACAGATTTTATTGACGATACGGTTAAATTAAATCCGGTTATCGGAGAGGTCGCCAAAAAATACTCTACGGCTATTGGATTATCCAAAAAGGTCGGGGATAAAGAACAACGAATAGTGATTGTCGGAGATGCGGATGTACTTTCGAATGATGCGTTTATCACGAATTATGGCATTGGAGGATTGAATAATCTTTTATTACTGGGAAGCTGTCATTGGTTGTCTTATGGCGAGGTTCCTATCGACGTGAGACGTCCGGATACGACAGATAACAATGTCCATATGACAGTACCAACCTTTGCGGTGGTATCGTGGATATTACGGGTGGGCATACCGTTTGTGTTGTTCGTGTTGTACCTGTTCTTGTGGTTGAGGAGAAGAGGGCGGTAAAAGTTAAAAATTAAAAGCTGAAAGTTGATAAGCTATAAAGATATTTTGATATGAATAAATCAATTGTAAAAGTAGAACATTTGTCACATCGTTATAGTGTGCAATGGGCAGTAAGTGACATTAGTTTCGAGATTCCTTGTAAAGGAATATATGGATTGCTTGGTTCTAACGGGGCTGGTAAGTCGACCGTGATGAATATTTTGTGTGGAGTTTTGAAACAGACTCAAGGGAATGCGTTTATTAATGGAATTAATACCAAAGAGAATACTATAGAAGCAAAAAAGTTTATTGGTTTTTTGCCTCAAAAGCCTCCATTGTATAATGATTTGACGGTAGAGGAATATCTGTCCTACACGGCAGAGTTGAGACACATGCCGGATAACGAAATTGCGGCAGCCGTAGGTGAAGTATTGGAATTATGTGCTATATCTCATTTCCGTAAACGTTTGGTGAAGAATCTGTCAGGAGGTTATCAACAACGTGTGGGAATAGCGCAGGCTATTATTCATAAACCACAATTAGTGGTATTCGACGAACCCACGAACGGGTTGGATCCGAATCAAATTATTGAGATCCGGGAATTAATTCGGGGTATAGCCAAAGAACGTACTGTGATACTTTCAACACACATTCTGTCGGAAGTTCAGGCTATCTGTGATCATATTTTGATGATAGAACAAGGAAAATTGGTTTTCTCCGGTACCGTGGAAGAGTTTGATAATTATATCGTGCCGAATACGATTTATGTATCATTAGCAGATGCGCCTTCCGTGGACGTGTTAAGCCAAGTAGAGGGTATAACTCAAGTGGAAGAACTTGGGGGACCCAACTTCCGGATTCATTTTACTGATGTTGATTTAGCCATGGATCGGTTGGTGGAACAAAGTGCTGTCAATCACTGGAAGATGGTTGAAATTCGGTTGGAAAAAAGTTCTTTGGATACCATATTTGCCGAGTTGTCCAAGAAGAAATAGGCAAATAGAAAGATTAATCACTAAAAAGAGGAAACAATGAAAATGATATTAAAAATAGCGAAAAAAGAATTGCAATTGCTGTTCTATTCGCCAGTAGCCTGGTTCTTGTTGGTCGTTTTTGCCTTGCAGGCAGCAATGTTGTTTACTGGAAAATACGAGTATTTTCTGAAAAATAATGAATATGGAGACGGATTTCAATTCATGGCTTCTGCCAGTTTATTCATCCGTGGGTTATGGGGGTACGTGTTGGGATATTTGTATTATTATATTCCGTTGTTGACGATGGGATTAGTCAGCCGGGAGTTAAGTACGGGTTCAATTAAGTTATTATACTCTTCGCCGCTAACAAATGCGCAAATCATCTTGGGAAAATTCTTTTCGATGGTGATCTATGCAGCAATGATGTGTGCTATTTTATTATTTTACGTGATTGTTGCCTGGAGCACGGTACAAGATTTTGAATGGGCTGCGATATTGACCGGTTTGTTAGGAATATTTCTAGTAACTTGTACTTATGCTGCTGTCGGGATTTTTGTTTCCAGTTTAACTTCGTATCAGTTTGTGGCAGCTGTTGGTACCTTTCTCGTGTTGATGTTCTTGAGTATGATAGGTGGATGGTGGCAAGAGTATGATATTGTTCGCGACGTGACTTACTGGTTGAGTATCAATGGACGAGCCTCTACTTTCGTTATGGGAATGATCTGTTCGGAAGACTTGCTTTATTTCCCTATCGTGACAGCCTTGTTCTTGGCTTTGACCATTATTCGTTTGGTGGCAATCCGGCAAAAAGTAAAATTCTCGGTTACTTTGGGCAGAAATTTGGGGGTAATTCTATTGGCTTGTACTTTAGGTTATTTATCTTCCCGTCCGAAATTAATGGCTTATTATGATGCAACTTCCACGAAGTGGAACACGCTGACTCAATCCAGCCAAGATGTAATAGCTAAAATGGATGGAGGGGTAACGGTTACCGCTTATGCCAATATTATGAGCCCCATGTACGGTTATTTCGCTTATCCTAACTTTATCCAATACAATAGAGAATTGTTTAAAATGTACGAACGCTTTAAACCGGAAATGAAATTGAAAATTGTATATTACTACGATTCAATAACTCCAGCTGAAGGAGAAAGTGCATACAAAGGATATCAGGCTACTTTGAAGAAAAGCCCGGGTAAAACTCTTTGGGAGTTAGCGAAAGAGAAATGTGAGGGATGGAATATCGACAGTAATAAGGTGAAAAGTCCGGATGAAATTCGAAAAATAATTGATTTGACTGGAGAAAAGAGTTTTGCTTGGCATATCGAGCGGGAATCCGGAGAAAGTACCTTTTTGAGATTATATGGTCTGGATCCTCAGACTCCTTTCCCGAGCGAGGCTGAAATGACTGCGGCATTTAAGCGCCTAACAATGAAATTGCCCAAGGTAGGATTTGTCACGGGGTACGGAATGCGTTCCATTCGAGATTTTACACCCCGCGGGTACAGTACGATTGCGGGGGAAAAGAATTTCCGTCACTCGTTATTAAATCAAGGGTTTGATGCAGCAGAAATTGATTTGCATCAGGAAGTTCCGGCTGACATTGATATTTTAACAATAGCAGACGTGAGAAGACCTCTCGATCCGGAAGAAGAGCGTTCTTTGGAAAATTACGTGAAGCGAGGCGGTAATGTGTATATACTTGGGGAACCGCGAAGGAGAGAAACGATGAATCCGTTCCTGTCTAAAATATTTGGAGTTGAGCTTTCGGAAGGAACTTTGGTACAATACCGTTGGGAGTGGTTGCAACCGGATGCGTTATATAGTTTGGTAACAGAGGAAGCTAAAAATGAAACTTTTTATTACGGGTTGGCGTGGTACGTGATGATGCCGACTACTGCCGGTTTGGAAAAAGTGGCTGACCGTGGATTTAAAGTCATGCCTTTGTTGAAGAGTGACACGCTGGTGCAGGAGCTCGAAAAGAAAGAACCAAGACCTTATACAGTGTGGAACGAAATGGAATCTTTGGATTACCAAGATGATCCGTTAACATATAATCCGGCTGCCGGAGAGGTTGCTAAAGAATACTACCCGGCACTGATGCTGACACGAGATGTGAATGGTAAAGAACAGAGAATCGTGCTCACGGGTGATGCAGACTGTATTTCAAACGGAGAGCTGGAACAATCTCGTTCGGCAACAAACTTCGTGATGATATTGGGAACCTACCATTATCTGTCTTACAACGAGATGCCGGTAGATGTACGAAGAAGTCCGTCAACGGATACACTGGTACATATTAATCGTACCGGATTTAATATTCTTTATACTGGATTTATGATTATATTGCCTCTATTTCTTTTCGGAACCGGTCTATTCTTATGGCTAAAAAGAAGAAGGGGATAGATAAGAAAGTTCGAAGTTAAAATAAAAGTTTAGGCTTAAAAGCTGGTTGTAGAAAGGTTTTTGGGAAGAGCAATGAAATGATTTATTCATCGAATTGTTCTTCCCGAGATCAATTGTTATCATTAAAATAAAGTGAAAGATGAGTTTTAAGATAGATAAACAAACGCTGAACGACTTGGCTGTATTTAGTTCGGGCAGGAGTAAATCGGTATACGAGATATTCAACCGGACGCATACCCGGGGTGGGGGACGTTTACTGGAGGAAATGTTCCAGTATCCGCTTTCGGAAGTCGAAGCAATCACGAGTCGTAGCGAAGCTATTTGCTATTATATGAATAGTGATATGGTTTTTCCTTTCCGGGGAGCGATTTTTGATGCCATTGAATTTTATTTAGGCAACACGGATACGCGTAGTCAATTGATGGCTCAGGATAACACGTTAGGACGAAAGGTGAAAAATTTGGTCGGGTCCGATACCGATTATACTTGGATACACAATGGTATTGTCGGATGTCTGGAATTACTAAACACATTGGATGATTTCTTGAAAAAATCAATAAACACGGACAGCAAGGAAATTATGGAATCCTCCGCCAGTTTAAAACAACTACTGGAAAATGAGAAATGGGCTTGGTACGTAAACGAGAAAGGAAAAAAGAAAGTCTATTACGAGCAAGCGGTGACTTATGATCGGGTATTTCGTTTCGAGGAACGGGATAAAATTTACAAAATATTGTATTACATCTATTTAATAGATGTGTATATCACTGTGGCACAAGTTGCTAAAACAAATCATTTCACGTATGCCCGGGCGTATCCGGCGGAGAAGAATATTTTGGAAATTAAAGGAGCTTTTCATCCGTTTTTGAAGAAACCCGTGGGGAACGACATTGAGGTCAACGAGAATAGTAACGTGATTTTTTTGACGGGAGCCAACATGGCAGGTAAATCTACTTTCATGAAATCTTTTGCTATTTCGATCTTCCTGGCTCACGTGGGATTTCCCGTTCCGGCAGAAGCTATGGAATTTTCTGTTCGTAACGGGATGTTCACGACAATTAATCTTCCCGATAACTTGAGTATGGGATATAGCCACTTCTACGCGGAAGTGTTGCGTGTAAAAAAAGTTGCGCAACAAGTACGGCAAACACCTAACCTGATTATCATCTTTGATGAATTATTCCGGGGAACGAACGTAAAGGATGCGTATGATGCGACTTTAGCTGTTACCGAAGCATTCTCGGAAATACGAAATTGTACTTTTATGATTTCTACTCATATTATCGAAGTGGGGCAGGTCCTGAAGGAACGTTGCTCGAATATTAAATTTGTTTATTTGCCAACGGTCATGGAGGGAAGCACGCCTGTGTACACGTATAAATTGAAAGAAGGTATCACGAATGACCGACACGGTATGATTATTATTAATAACGAGAAGATCATCGAAATTATTAACGGGGAAGGAGGTATGCGATGAGTTTTGAAACAGACAAGCAAACCTTGGATGACTTGAACATTTTGGGAAAATACAAGAACGATTCTGTTTACAGTATTTTCGGGGGAATTGTGACCCGGGGTGGAGAACGTATGTTGGAGAATATGTTTACCCATCCGCTGAAAGATGCAGAGGCTATTAATAGACGGGTGTCTATATTTCGTTATTTCAAAGATTGTAAACTGAAATTCCCGGGAACTCCTGAGGAATATGACATCGTGGAACAATATATCGGCGGAGCTAGTGGAAAACACTGGATATTTAATCTCATGTTATTGGGACAGATGAAATTCATGGAAATAATAGGACATGATCCTCGTTATAAATTATGGCAGGAACAAGTGCGGGCAACCATTCTCTTTTTAGAAAAAGCAAAACAATATTTGCGGGAACTCGTGAAGGGTATGAGTGGTAATCCTTTGGAAGAAAGGATAAAGGAGGGAATTTCGCTATTAGATAATAAATTATTGAATCATCTTTTGGAGCATGGGGATCGGAAATTGAGTATGGATAAAATGTTCCAGTTTGACCGATTGCTTCGTTGCCAGTTAAACAAAGAATTATTGAAACTGTTGAATCTGTTTCACGAGTTGGATCTATGTACAGTTGTCGGGCGTATCGCAAGTGAACGGAATTTTTGTTTTCCCGTGGCTTGCCGGGAGAATGAAATTTCGATGAAGCTAGTAGGTGTACGTCATCCTGCAATCATGGGCGCTATATCTAATGACATGGAAATCACTAAAAGTAAAAATATATTTTTCCTGACGGGAGCTAATATGGCTGGTAAATCTACTTTAATGAAGTCTTTCGGCATAGCTGTCTATATGGCTCACATGGGTTTCCCTGTGGCTGCAAAAGAGATGGAATTTACCGTTCAGGATGGAATGTACACTTCAATCAATGTGCCGGATAACATAAATTTGGGATACAGTCACTTTTATGCGGAAGTCCTACGAGTGAAGAAGGTTGCCGAAGAAGTAAGTAAATCTAAACGTTTGGTCGTGATCTTCGATGAATTGTTCAAGGGAACAAACGTGAAAGATGCTTACGATGCAACTCTGGCAGTCACGGAAGCATTGGCGAAACGGAGAGCCTGTTCTTTCTTGATTTCTACGCATATCATAGAGGTGGGGCAGGATTTAGGCAGAGATTGCGACAATGTCACTTTCGCTTACCTGCCCACGGTGATGGAAGGTAAGGTTCCGACATATACTTACAAATTGCGAGAAGGTATCACGAGTGATAAACATGGTATGATCATTATCAACAATGAACGTATTATTGATATTATCCGTGGTAAGATTAGTTAAATCATAAGTTTTGATAGTTATGGAAATGACATCTTTTTTAAATGTGGCGATTATAAGCATGACGTTAGCTCTCGCTTTCTACTCTTTAGGGACTTGGGCGGAACGGGTACAAGGTATTTTGAAACCTTGGCATATCGTGTGTTTTTTGTTAGGATTGTCTGCTGATTCGTATGGGACTGCCGTGATGGCAGATATTGCCGGGAATAAAATGGATATATTGCATGGCAGTACGGGTATGTTGGCTTTGATTCTAATGGCTATTCATGCCATATGGGCTATTGTAACCTATTGGAAAGGTAGTCCGAAAGCTAAACAAAATTTCAGTAAGTTCAGTGTTTTCGTTTGGGCATTTTGGCTGATCCCTTATATTTTAGGTATAGTCTTGGGAATGTCCCATTGAAAATAATAACTTTAATATGCTCAATACACGACAAAGGGGCTGTCTAACAATAAAAAGTTTGCAGCCTCTTTTTTTCATATTCTTTTCTTTTTTTCAAGATAAAACTTGCTTATGCTGCCATCAATAATCTTTTCTTCGAATATTTGGTGTTTATTTGATAATAAGTAGCAGATTTTAGCGCATTTTTCCGCATAAAGTGTCGTTCCTG
The DNA here is from genome assembly GCF_000379665.1 of Butyricimonas synergistica DSM 23225. GTDB lineage: Bacteria > Bacteroidota > Bacteroidia > Bacteroidales > Marinifilaceae > Butyricimonas > Butyricimonas synergistica. The sequence goes on from NZ_KB903359.1 coordinate 555,686, forward strand.
CGTTCTAACTGTAAGTTTTTTGATATTATGTGCAATCGCTTTCAACCCGAAGTCGATACAGACTCCGGTGTTTCCCTTTAATCTGAACCTTGTTGGACAGTCCCATTTCTTTTATCAAAATATTTTGTTGGAAAATAGAATTATACTATTTTTGTTAAAATAATCATTAAAATATAGACTTATGAAAAAGATAAAGTTATTTTTCTAGCTCAACCGGCATTCAATTTACCTGCAAGTATAGGGGATAAAGTAACCTTTTATTTAAAGGTTGATATTTTACGATCATATCCTACGATACAAGGAACTTTTCATTTGAAGGTTCGAGATGGATATCATAATGAAGTTGCAGATGCGAAATTTCTTATAAGAGTAGTTTAAATAAATAAGTATGAATTTATATTATTGGGGCTTATTCATACGTTTTACGTGTAAGATATTATTAAGAAGCAAAGCATTATGGGGATGTGCTTTGCTTGTTTTTTGTTGTGTCAATTTTTTCCAAATATATTTTCAAAGTGATTTTGCATCAGATCCTTTTTCTGTTGATTTTACCGAGGTATTGAGAAATTATACATTTCCGGAATTAATGCCGTATATGAATGTTTATTTGCTTTCGGTATTGTTGGTCATGGTACTTCTATTCTTTTCGGTTTCATTTTTGTGTAAAGGGGCAAAAAAAGGAACGATGGAAGTTATTGGTTTTCGTCCCGAAAGTAACATGGAATACGTTTGGGGTACAACATTCGGTTTCTTGTTGGTTTTTGGGGGTATAGGATTGGTTTGTTTATTAGGGGGATGTTTTATTCATTTATTATGGGGGCAGGCTCCGTTTATGATTGGATATTACCTTTTTTATTATTTCTCGTTGTTTATTCCTGCCTTGTTGTGTTGGTTGGGGATTTCGTTTTGTGTCACGTTACTTTCTCGAGAACGGGGAAGTTGTGTTTTCTTTTTGTTGGTCCTTTATTTCGTGAGCATTTTATATATGGCAAATTGCCGGTGGGGTGTTTTTGATATTTTAGGAATAGAGTTACCCAATATGTTTTCTCAAGCGACGGGACATTCAAACTTGAAGTTATATCTGTTGCAGAGAGGGTGTTGGATGTTATTGGGAATCGGTTTATTGCAAAGTGCCGTTCTATTATTCGGGCGAATCCCGAATAACCCCGTGAAGGCGGGACGAGGTATTATAGCGTGTTTATTCTTGGGATGCGGGTGCTTTTTAGGGGTGCTTTTTTATCAAGAGAATCAGGACGTGGACACCAAGAGGCAAGTATATGCTGAAATATATGCTAAATTTGATGCTCTCCCCAAAGTAACAATAATTTCCCATGATATAACTTTCCAAAGGGAAAGCGACCTCATGAAAGCGACCTCTGAAATCACATTACAAAACAGGAATAACGCTTCTCTGAGTGAAGTGATTTTTTATTTAAATCCGGCGTTGGGGATCGAATCAATAATATGGAATGGAGAAAAAGTAAGTTATGAAAGAGAATGCCAAGTTGTACAGATAAAAAAAAGAATGAGACCGGATGAAACCATTCGTGTAAATATGAATTACTCGGGGAAGATTGATGAAAATGTTTGCTATTTGGATATTCCAGATTCTCGCGTACAAGATGTGGAAAAGTACATTGCTTGTCCCGTGGGAAAACGGTATGCTTTTTTAGAAAATGATTATACCTTGTTGCTGCCGGAGGTTTTATGGTATCCGGTGACCGTACCTCCCTTGAATACGGTTAAGGAAACTCGCATTTCCAAGAATTTTACTCGTTATTCGTTGAAAGTTTTGGGCGAATCGGATAAAGTGGTTATATCGCAAGGAGAACGTGTTCTTGGTGACGGTTATATTTTTTTCCGAGATAGTTGTCCATTAACGGGCATTTCTATTTGTATCGGTGATTATGATGTACGTTCTGTTCAGGTTGACTCCGTTCTTTACGAGTTATATTTGTTGAACGGGAAATTTATTCCTCGAACAAGTGATATCCGGAAACCATACGGGACGGTGATGCCTGAATTTTTGAGCGAGGTAAAGACTATTGGAGAAGAACGAGTGGGAGGGAAGTACCCGTATCGTCACTTTAGAATGGTTGAATCTCCCGTGATATTCACCTCTTACTACAGAATGCACAAATACGGATCTGAATTTGTACAGCCTGAAATTGTTTTTTTTGAGGAACGTGGCAGAAGTATTCTTGAACGAGATAGAATATTTCATTTTCCTGAAGCTTTACGCAGTTATTTTGAAGCATGCTTATTTAGTGAGGGGCAAAATGAGGATATTTTTACCTGGAAACGGTTGTTCGACCATCGCATGAATGCTTTTGCTTTCATGTTTAAGAATATTCATGTAGAGCCTAATCATCACGGTATATTTCCCATGTTTTATTGGCAAGTTGCAGATATACATTCCGGCGATTACCCTGAATTGGAAATGCTTTTTTTTGAATTGATAAGACATCTTAATTATATTCCAGAAAGACAAATCGTTGTACGTGGGAATACGGGTGTGGGGAGAGAGGTGCAAGATTACTTGCAAAAGTATAGCTTGGAGGATGCTTTTGTTGATAAAGCGATAGATACTAAATTATTTACACAAGTATTGGAGGTGAAAATCGATGAGTTGTTGAGGGGCATTATTGATAAAGGGGTGACTAAGGAACAATTGAAAACATTTATTTTTTCCTTCATGGAGGAGCATCGTTTCAGTAGATTGGCATATGAAGATATTTGCCAAGCTTTTCAAGAGAAATTTGGAATAGATTTTTCGGGTATTTTATCCAATGGGTATCGAAATGTTGGACTTCCGGTTTATACCGTGGAAAATTTCAACGTCAGGAGGATCGGGGAAGAGGATAGAAGGCAGGCTCCTTTGGCACATGTGCGTTTTAGGGTATTTAATTATAGTGATGTCGACGGAATGGTGAATCTTCAATCGTCCAATGTTCCTTTTGTTTCTGGATTGACTCGGATGAGCGCTTATGAGACAAAACCGGTGGATATTTGTTTTAAAATTCCGGCTAAAACAGGAAAAGATGTATCACTCCTTTTACCCGATAGCCCACACTATTATGCCTTAGACTTAAATGCTTGTGGCAATATGCCTAATTGTATTGGAACGGAATTGATGGATATAGCGGGGGAATGCGATACCTTGCAATATATGCGAGAATTTGATGTAGCGAATACCCCGATAGATACGAACGAAATTATTGTTGATAATGAAGATTCCGGTTTTCTAGTGGTCAACTCTGGTAATTATTCTCGTTTCTTCTCGAAAAAAGAACAAGATGTTGTCAATAAATACGAAAATATGAAAAGTTGCTTAATTCCTGATGACTATTGGCGATTTTTTATAGACCATAATGCTTTCGGAAAATTTGTGAGGAGTGCAGTTATTCGACGTGTTGGTAAAGGAGGAACTCACGTGGAGTGGAATGTTGATCTGAAACGAGAGGGACGATACGAGGTATTTGCGCATCTTCCTAAATTTATTTATTCTGGTGTTTTTACTAAAAATCAAAATCCGGATGTAACATTCCTACCATTCAATTATGTTATTTCTTCCGCACGTGGAGAAGCTCAGGTAGTTGTTCAGGCAAAGCAGGAAAATAGTTGGGTTTCTCTTGGAATTTATGATTACACGCCCGGGCATTATCGTGTAAAATTAAGTGACAAGGGGGAAGCTGGTTATTCTATTGTAGCAGATGCCGTGAAATGGGTATATGTCGGGCAGAGAGAAACAAAATAGCCGAAGAAGTTATCACTAACACTCCGGCTATTTCTCTGAATTATTTAAAAACAACTAAGAACACAGGCTACTCTTCAGTAATCACAATTTTTATGATTTTATCTCCTTGGCGGATGGCGTCAATAACCTCCAAGCCCTCGTACACTTGCCCGAAGCAAGTATGTCTTCTGTCCAGGTGTGCCGTATTTCTACGGTTGTGGCAAATGAAGAATTGAGAGCCCCCGGTATCCCGCCCGGCATGAGCCATAGACAAAACACCACGGTCATGATATTGGTTTTCTCCGGTCAATTCGCACTTGATCGTGTATCCCGGACCTCCGGTTCCATCTCCCTTCGGACAACCACCTTGGATCACGAAATCCGGGATTACCCGGTGAAAGGTCAAACCATCGTAAAAACCTTCTTTGGCTAACTTCACGAAATTAGCAACCGTGTTGGGTGCATCTTTTTCATAAAAAAGGACTTTCATAACACCTTTTTCAGTCTCGATTTCTGCTCTATACATTACGAATTTGCTTTAGAATTTTCTCTAGCAAATGTAGGTTTTAAAATGAATGGAAGCAAGTTGTCTAATGTTATTTAACGCATTTTATGTAATATGACAGCTAGGCTGCTATATGTTGCAAGTTACAGGCTTGCAGGTTACAAGTTGAATTTATTTATTAATAAACCTGTAGTAATCAGGGAAAGCGGAATCAATTTATCTCTTGTTTTAATACGTCGGGGAGTTCCAGACCTCTTTTCTCGAGGCTGATAAACCAATCGGATAATTCTTCCGGGCGAATGGAATATAATACTTCCCGAAACTGGTCGATTTGTTCATCATTGAACTGGTCGGATGGAATACCCCTGTACAAGTCTAATTCCTCGTCATCAAAGTATTCTATTTTTTCGTCTACTTTTTTCAATCCTTTTTCACAGATAGCGTGAGCCCCACAGCAATCGGCAGGAGGGGCTATGATAGGAGTCTCTTCTGTCTTTTTTTTCGATTTGGAGAGGAATGTAAAAAGGGCAACTATCGCTAGAAGCCCTATTATACTGATGATAATGTAAATCATTTCAATTACTTGGAAAGTTCTTTCTTCAATAGATTTACCTGGTTTGTCAACTTTTCGACTTCTTGAGTCTTCTTGTTCAGCATACTTTTGGCGTCAGCCAATTGTTTTTTCACCCCGGCGATTTCTTTTTCCAAACGGGCAATTTCGCTGTCTTTGAACTTGATATTTGCCTTGATGGTTTCCACCTCGTTCTTTAATTTCCGGTTATCCCAGTCAGCATTGGTCTTGTATTCTGCCAATTGCTTCTGAAGCAGGTCACGTTCTTCGGTAGTTCTTTTCAATTGAAGTTGCAAACCGTTCAATTGTCCCTCGTTATCCTTTACCTTTGATTTTACCTGTTCGGAAACATCTTTCAATTCGGATTTTAAAGCGGATTCCTTGCTTTGCAGAGTACGCAATTGCACGTAAAGATCGTCAATTTGCTTGTCTTTAGCTGCATTATTTGCGGTCAACTGGTAACGAACGGCGTTGAAGTCTGCCTTGAGTTTCTGCATTTCGGATTCCAGAGTCTTTTTATCATTTGCCAATGTTGCCACTTCTCTGTCTACGCTTCTCTTTGCTCGTGCTAACTCCTCGTATTTCTTTTTTGAAACGCAAGAGGAGAAAAGTAACGTGAAGATCAAAATGCCTGATATATAAAATAACCCTTTTCTCATACTGAAATGTTTAAATTGAACTTTTTCTATTGTTGTGTGGCAAAAGTAGTAAATTATTTGTGTATAACAAAGAATATAGGAGGTGGCAGAATCTTAATTTATTGTTAATGACTCGTGACCAGTTGTCAAATTCGTGTGTCAAATACATATTTATTTATATATTCGCGATAGAAAATGATTACAGAATAATATAGTTGCTATGAATAAGAAAATCCTCTCGTTACTCGTTTTGTTTTTTGGAGTATTGTTTGCCGTTCAGGCTCAGAATGATGGAAAGATACGGGTGAAGGGCGTCGTGTTGGATGAAGTTACACGCAAGCCGATAGAATTTGCCAATATCGGGATTCTCGGTACGGTTGCCGGGGCAGCTTCGGATATGGACGGGCTGTTTGAATTGATCGTTTCCGAAAGATTGGCAACTTACACGATGAAAGTCTCGGCTGTCGGGTACTCTGCCGTTGAAATGAAACTATACGAGGCAAGGGATAAAGGAGAGGTTCAGATACTTTTGAAACCGATGACTTACGGGATTAATGAGGTAGACGTGACAGCAGAATCCTTGGTGTTGAAGAGGTTATTGCAGAACGTGGTGGACAATATCGGGAGAAACTACATTCCTCGCCCTTATAATTACGAGGGATATTTCGAGTATGGAGTACGGGTGAATGATGGGGAGAAAAAATCGAAAGAGGCTATCGTGGAGATTTATGATAGCGAAGGATACAAACGTTCTAACGTGGAGCAGGCGTTTAAGGCATTAAATTATAATTTCTCGCAAGTGCGCCGGAGCGATGAATCGACTTCCGCTACTGACGGGTTGATTTTCTTTGATGATATCATCACGGCGGATATAGTGCGCAATACCCGTAATATTTTGGATTTGGAGAATTACAGGGACTTCAAACTGAAAAGCAAAGGTAAATTCATGTACGAGGGAGATTCCGTGCAGATCGTGTCTTACGAATGCTTGAAACCTTCCCTGTCGAATTCCGGTACGGCTTTCGTGACGAAATACAGCGGAGAGATATACGTGGAGCTAAAGAATTATGCTGTCATCAAGAACGTGATGCGGATCACGTCTTCCGCGTTTAACCTTTTGGGAAGAAATCTGATATTGGCAGGCGACAGTTCCCGTAACGAGGTAATGGCTACGATCACAACCAATTACAAAAAAGTAAGTTCTTATTACTTTTTGAGCGGGGTGAGCGTGGTATATACTTACTTGGATGGTGGCGAGCGAGTAAAGGGAGAGATGCAATACCAGACGACTAAGGTAAGCGTGAACAAGACAACTCCTATTGCTGGACGGGTGTATTATGAAGAAGTGCCGACAGACAAGAATTTCTGGGATCGTTACACGATATATTTGGAAGAAGAAGATTAAAAAAAGTCCCCAATCGGGGACTTTTATTTTAGATTTAAAGATTTTGAATTCCAGCCACACGTGCCATCATTTTTTATAAGCTATGAAAGAACAGATTTGGAAGAACATCGAACAAATGAGAGCCGAAGCTCCATTGGTACACAATATCACGAATGACGTCGTCATGAACAACACGGCAAACGCTTTGCTGGCTGCAGGTGCTTCCCCGATCATGGCGCACGCTTTGGAAGAAATAAACGAGATGGTTGCCTTGTGCAGGGCAACCGTGATAAATATCGGGACGTTAGACCGTTTCACTGTGGAATCCATGAAAGCGGCCATTCGGCGAGCTAATGAAATTCATCATCCCGTGGTACTCGACCCCGTGGGGGCGGGAGCTACGAGTTTCCGGAATAAAGTTCTTCAGGATATACTGTCTGCCGGAACTCCGCGATATATCCGGGGAAATGCTTCCGAGATTATGACTATGGCAGGTTTATCCACGACCTCCAAAGGGGTGGATAGTACCGAATCTTCGTTAAATAGCCTAGAGGCAGCCCGGGTATTGAGCCGTCGGGTGGGATGTGTCGTTTGCGTGAGCGGGGAAACAGATTTAGTGGTTTTGGGGGATAGGGTGGTGTACCTGCACAACGGTTCCCCGATGATGGAAAAAGTTACCGGGTTGGGATGCACGGCTACGGCTATTTTAGGCGCTTTTGCCGCCGTGGTGGAAGACGAGTTTATGGCAGCCGTGAGCGCTACAGCTTTCATGGGTATATGCGGGGAGATAGCTGCGGAAATGTCAAAAGGTCCGGGGACTTTACAATTGAATTTATACGACGTGATGTATAATCTGACACGTGAGCAATTCATGCAATACGTGCGAATTTCTGAATGATATGGATGCTCGGCTTTATCTGGTTACCGATGAAGGTTTGCTTCACGGTAAAGATCTTTATCGCACGGTGGAAGCAGCCGTGAAAGGAGGGGTAAAGATGGTGCAATTGCGGGAAAAAGAATCTTCTACACGAGAATTTATAGAACGGGCAATTCGTTTGAAAGCACTGTTAGCCCCTTATCATGTTCCCTTGATTATCAACGACCGGGTAGACGTGGCACTGGCTGCTGATGCGGATGGGGTACACGTTGGACAGAGTGACATGCCCTATTCGCGGGTAAAACGATTGCTTCCGGAAGGAAAAATAATCGGTTTGTCGGTAGAAAGCCGGGAACAGGTGCTTGAAGCTAACGGGTACGACGTAACTTATATTGCCGCCAGTCCTGTATTTTCTACCACGACGAAAACAAACACAATAGTGGAGTGGGGATTGGAAGGGGTTCAATGGATTCGTTCCGTGTCACGCCATCCGTTGGTGGCTATCGGGGGAATTCATCCCGATAATATCGCCTCTATTTTTCAAGCGGGAGCGGATAGTGTGGCGGTGATTTCCGCGATCATCGGGTCTGACGATCCGGAGAAAGCAGCTCGAGAACTGATACAGCTTATTCCCGAGCCAAACATTCGATGAAGACCCAATGAGAATTCGGTGAAGACCCGAGGTAAACATCTCTCACTGCCACTTTGGCTACAGGCTTGCTCTATTGTTGCTATATCAAAGAATATAGCAACCTAACAGGGGAACTGTAGGGAGAACGGCGGTGGGAGATTATTACCTCGGATTCTCATTGGGTTTTCATTGGGTTTTGGGTAGTTCTAGAACACACCTAACGAATGCAAAAGTATAACCAGTATAAACAAGGGTGCCACGTATTTCAACACGAATATAAGCGGTTTTAACAGCCATAATTTCAATTGACCGTCATTAGTCAACTCGGCGATCAATAAGTGACGATCGAATCGCCATCCCACGTAAACGGAAATAAGGATTCCCCCAACGGGAAGCAGGATATTGGAACTGATAAAATCAAAAATTCCGAATATGGAAAGATTTCCTATATGTACATCCTTCAAGGGACCGAATGACAGAGTGCACAGGATGCCGAACAGGGTGACGATAACCGTTGAAATAATGGTTGCTTTGCGCCGGCTGATATGCTTCTCTTCCACGAAGAAAGCAACGATCACTTCCAGTAGCGAGATCGACGACGTCAGAGCAGCCATGGTTAGTAAAAGGAAAAACAGGATTGCCCATAATTGCCCGAATGCCATACTTTGGAACACTTGGGGCAGCGTGAGGAATACCAGTCCGGGACCTGAGTCCGGTGCGATATTAAAGGCGAACACGGCTGGAAATATAGCGATACCCGCCAACAAGGCAATCAAGGTATCGGCACAGATGACTTGTAATGATATGGAGGTTAGATTTTCGTTCTTCTTGATGTATGACGCGTAAGTTAACAGAACTCCCATACCGATGGATAGAGAGAAAAACGCTTGCCCGAGGGCGGAAAGTACGCCTTGGGAAGTCAACTCCGAGAACTTGGGCAAGAACAGGAATTTTATACCTTCCATGGCTCCATCCAGCGTGCACGCCCGAATCCCTAGGATCACGATTAACACGAATAACAACGGCATCATTAGTTTCGTGTATCTTTCAATCCCTTTCTTTACGCCTGCCAACACGATAAATCCAGTGAGAACCATAAAAATGATTTGCCAGAACACGGGCTTGTACGGGTTGGAGATAAAATTATTAAACAGGTCGTTTAAGTTCACCTCGGAACCGGCATGAAACGAGAACGAAAGTGATTTCACCACGTATTCCAACGTCCACCCGGCGACCGTGCCGTAAAAGGAAAGAATCATCGTGGCAGCCAGCAACACGAGAATCCCGAAATAGCGCCAGGGTGTTTTTGGTTCCAAACGGTCGAATGTCCCGAAAGCGTTCCGACCGGAATATCTGCCGAGGGTGAACTCCGAGAGCATTACCGGGAGTCCGATTGCGATAGTGAAAAAGACATACACGAGCAAAAAGGCTCCGCCGCCGTTGTTTCCTGCCTCGTAAGGAAATTTCCAAATATTACCCAATCCGACTGCAGAGCCAGCCAGTGCGGCGATTGCCCCGAATTTGGAGCCGAAACTATCTCTCGTGTTGTGCATCTTAAAAAGAGTTATAGATTAACAGATTACAGGTTACAGGTTTTAATTGTAAATTGCAAATTACAAGTAAAATTACGATTTACAGCGGCATCAGGTTACACGCCGGGGGCTTTTACTTTCAACTTTCCGGCGGTCTGTAACTTGCTAACTTGTAATCTAAAACTCTTTTCCGCTAACTTTTTGAAACTGTTATCTATAAAGTTACGGGGAAAAAAGTTATCTTCGCGATAAAATAAAATAAGCGATTCACAATGCAAGAGAAGATTTTAATACTTGATTTCGGTTCTCAATACACGCAATTGATCGCGAGACGCGTGCGAGAACTGAAAGTCTATTGCGAGATTTATCCCTTTAATCATTATCCGGCACTTGATGCATCCGTGAAGGGTGTTATCCTTTCGGGCAGTCCGTTCTCCGTTCGGGACGAGAAGGCTCCGCGGCCGGATTTGTCTTCCATCAAGGGAAAATTACCTTTGTTGGGAGTATGTTACGGGGCACAATATCTGGCTCATTATTTCGGGGGGGAAGTGAAGGCTTCCAACAAGAGAGAGTACGGTAGAGCAAATTTGTCCTTCGTGGATAACGGTTGTCCGCTTTTCAAGCATATCAGCCAACATTCACAGGTATGGATGTCGCACGGGGATACGATTGAAACATTGCCGTCACATTATACCGTTGTTGCCAGTACGGCTGACGTGGAGAATGCCGCCTATCGGATCGAGGGTGAGGAAACGTACGGTATCCAGTTCCACCCGGAAGTATATCATAGCACGGAAGGAACCGAATTATTAAAGAATTTCGTGGTTGACATTTGTGGTTGCAAACAGGACTGGACTCCTGATTCTTTTATCGAAACCACGGTTGCCGAATTGAAAGCAAAATTAGGCGAAGACCGTGTAATCTTAGGTTTGTCGGGGGGAGTAGATTCCACTGTGGCTGCTATGTTATTGCACCGGGCTATCGGTAGGAATCTGACTTGTATATTTGTCGATAACGGGTTGCTCAGGAAAGATGAATTTTCTTCCGTGATGGAGAATTACAAGGAGTTAGGCTTGAATGTCGTTGGTGTGGATGCGGGAGATCTTTTCCTTTCCCGTCTTGCCGGAATAGAGGAGCCCGAGAAGAAACGCAAGATTGTCGGGGCTACTTTTGTGGACGTGTTTGACAAGGAATCACACAAGATAGAAGATGCCAAATGGTTGGGACAGGGAACAATTTACCCGGACGTGATTGAATCATCATCGGTAAACGGTCCGTCACAAACCATTAAATCACACCATAACGTGGGCGGTCTTCCCGATTACATGAAATTGAAGATTGTAGAGCCTTTACGTCTGTTATTCAAGGATGAAGTCCGTCGGGTGGGCAAGAGCCTCGGGTTAGCGGATAAATTCCTGAAACGCCATCCTTTCCCGGGTCCCGGGCTTGCTATCCGTATCTTGGGCGAGATCACGAAAGAAAAGGTGAGATTGTTACAGGAAGCCGATCATATTTACATATCTATGCTTCAGGAAGAGGGATTGTACGACAAAGTATGGCAAGCGGGTACAATCTTATTACCGGTCAAGAGTGTCGGCGTGATGGGAGATGAACGTACTTACGAGAGCGTCGTTGCCCTGCGTGCCGTGGAATCAACGGACGGAATGACTGCCGACTGGTGTCATTTACCTTACGAATTCTTGGCAAAAGTATCTAACAAGATTATCAATAACGTGCGGGGAATCAACCGTGTTGTTTACGACATCAGTTCCAAGCCGCCAGCCACCATCGAGTGGGAATAGACAATAAAGCGCCTCGCGAGGCGCTTTATTTTTTTATGACCTTTCCTTTTTACCATGGAAACCTCTGGGTACAACAGTTCTATTTGCCTAAGGAGGAGTTGTCGTGCAGATTTGTGCGGTTGGAATCTAAAATTATTTTCTGTTTGTTCTTTTCGTCACGAACCGCTCGAAAAAAGCCTCCCGGTAGCTGTTCCCGATGGCGATTTCGTGCGAACGGATGAATACATCGTTATTGTCGAAGGAGTTGATATAGCGGGTATTTATGACATATGATTTGTTGATTCTGAAAAACACGTGTTGGGGCAGTTGCTCGTGTATCGCCTTGAGGGTCATTTTCGTGATTACCCGTTGATCCACCAATTGAAGAATCACGTAGTCTTTCAGTCCCTCGATAAAGAGAATATCTTCAAAATTGACCTTGAAGAATCGGCGTTCAGACTTTACGAACAAATAATCCGTGTCCACTTGTTCGATGTCTTCTTTTTCCTCGTTTAACAGAAGGGTGTGGTAATTCATGGCTTTGGTGACCGCTTTTTGGAATCTTTCGAATTCAACGGGTTTCACGAGGTAATCGACGGCATCCACCTCGTAGCTGTCGAGTGCGTATTCCGTGTAGGCTGTAGTGAAGATAATCAGCGTGTTCTTCGGGACATTCCGGGCGAACTCGATGCCTGTGACACCGGGCATCTGAATATCGAGAAATATCAAATCGACAGCATTGCCCATCAAATAATCTGCCGCTGCCGAGGCGTTATTGAACATTTCTAGCAGTTCGAGTCCTGGGATGCGGGAGAGCAGTGACCGGATGCCTTTTCGGGCGATAGGTTCGTCGTCAACAATGATACATTTCATAATTTCAATTGTAAATAAACACTATATTCGGTTTCTGTTTCGTTGATTCGGAGCGAGTGGTTTTCCCCGTACAACAGTTCCAGCCGCCGGCGGATGTTCGCTAGCCCCAGTCCCCCGGATTCTTGCTTCACGGGAATCACTGGTTTTGAATTCTCGCAGGTGAATTTCACGTACCCGTGTTCTACTTTGAAATCGAGGTAAATATACGATAAATTCTCGCTATCCGTGTTGTGTTTGACTGCATTCTCGACAAAAGGGATGAAGAGAAGCGGGGGTATTGGCGTGTTGTTCACGTCCCCCTCTTTCGAAACCACGTACTCGAAATGATCCCTGCGCATTTTTTCCAGTTCAAGGAAACCTGTTAAAAAATGGATGTCCGCGCTTAAAAATACTTCCTGCCGGGTACTGTCATTCAACTGGTAGCGCAACATATCATCCAGCCGGCTCAACAGGCGGGAAGCTTCGCCGGGGTCTTCCTTTACCAGAATGTTGGCACTATTTAGCATATTGAACAGGAAATGAGGATTAATTTGGTTTTTCAATTGTTCCAGCTCGGTCTGCATGGTCATTTTCTCCAGTTCCGTGATCTGTCTGTCGTAGTTTACCCATTGCCGGAACAGTTCGATGCTTGTTGTCCCCATCGAGATCATCCCGATAATAATAATGGCGTACATAATATGTATAAAGGAGTAAGGATTCTCGTTCGTGATAATGTCGGTTTTCACGCCATACTCTTCAAAAAGATAACCAACGACAAGACAATAAACCAACAAACTGATCACGACACTCGCGAATAGTCCTAATCCATAAAAAAACAGTTTGTTTTTCATGAGTAGCCGCGGGATAAGGACGTATAAATTAATACCGGTAGGGAATGCAAAAAGCACCAGGCTTATGCCTATGGCGTAATACAGTCCCACGCCCGTGAAATTATCATCGACATTCAGCATGGCGAAAAACAGGATAACTAGAAAAATAATCACGTCTCTGATTAAAGTGAAATTTGCGTTTTGCAAAAAATGCAGGCGGATGTAGTTATCTATAGACATATCTGCAAACTCATTACGTGGTTCTTATCTCCTTGTTTCATCTCTAGCTGGAAGTTATCGCCATACAGCAGGTGAAGCCTTTTTCGCAAATTATCCAGCCCCATGGTTTTATCTTTTGCGTAAGTTTCCGGGTAAATGCACGCGAAAGACAATTTGTTCCCGTTCACTTGGAAGAGTAGGTAAATATGGACAGGATTACTTGTTCTGTCCCCGGGCAGATAGTGAATAGCCTGTTCCACCACCGGGATAAACAGCAGAGGAGGAATTAGCACGTGTCCCATGTTCTCGCTCTCACTCACGTGGAAAGTGAAGTTGTCGTTATGTAACTTTTCCAGGTTCAAGTAATCTTTTATAAAAGAGATTTCCGCACCGAGCAATACTTTTTCCCGGGTGCTGTCATACAGTTGGTAACGGAGTAGACGGCTTAGTTGAAGCAATAGTACGGATGCCTTGTCCGCGTCTTTCTTTGCCAGCACGTTAGCCGTGTTGAGCATACGGGACAAGAAATCCGGCTGTATCTGGTCTTTCAACCGGGTGAGTTCCATCTGTACTTTATTTTTCTCTAGTTCTTGCAATTGCCGGTTGTGCGCGATCCAACGTTGCAGGAAGACCGTGATGGATACCGCCAGAATATAAAAAATGATAGCCAGAAAGTTTGAAAAATAGAATGTAAAGAACCCGCCGCTCGGGTTTGTCACCTTGTAAAATTCCGGGAAATGCTCCCGAGAGAAATAGATGATGGCTGTCATTATAGACAACTGTAACAAAATGACGGCTGACAGATAAAAAAAGTAAACCCGGTATTTTCCCTGGTACAGGTAGTTGGGGATTAAAACGTAGATATTCAGGCAAATGATACCCCAAAAGAAAAGTACCATACAGATGTTAATCATCGTGAGGCAGTTCCACCCGAGCGAAAGATCAGATTCTTCAAAGAAAACATTCATGACGAGAATACCGAGAAAGAACAAGATTATCAGGTGTCTGACGATTCTGAATCTCGGGTTTATCAGAAATTTTTCCCAGTATTGATTGGTTGTATCCGGGTTTGGCATTGGTATATTGATTTACGGGTAAAGTTAGTGATTTCTTTTTAGAACTTCCACGAGAAACCGATGGAACAATAGAAGCCTAGTTTGAAGCCGGGGGTAGATTCGTCGTCATCCGAGAAATAATCTTTCAAGGTCCTTTTCTTGTAATAGGCTTCGCGATAAGGGGCAATTCCCAGTGTGAGGGGGATCGTGAGTGATCGGGCAAGTGTGATTTCCGGTTGCAACCCGACGATGGAATATTGTTGCGTGAAATACATCTTTTTCCCATCTTTCTCGGTCAGGGTAAGCAATCCGCTCATTTCGAACATTAGGTTCAATTTCAGGTAATCGTTTAAACGCATTCCGGCGGATACTTGAATGGCGTCTACTAGGGCAACCTTGACCTCGAATCGTCCTTGCAGGTTCCAGTTCAAGTAAAGTGCGGGGAAAAGCATGGGATAACCGAACGTGTTGTTCAAGGCAGCCCCGACACCAAGGTCTAAGTTCGGTTTCAAGTGCCGGATAAATATGACGGCCCCCTGTCCCAAGATGTTGCACCATCTCGCTTTCGAGAGGTTGTCGCTGTCCATGTAAAGCCCGGCTCCGGCGGTTGCCAGCATAGACCATTTGGTGTTGAGTGGTCTGGTGTGTATCAAACCGATTTGCAGGTTCAATATTTTCGTGGGACAAAGTTCTGCGGGAAGATTTTTATTACCCATCGAAGCGTGCGAACCGCCACAAGCAATAGCCCAAGCGGTGGGACGGTTGTTTTCATTCATTTTGATAGAAACTGGAATGCGAAAGCTACCTTGAATGACTTTTAGATTTCCTTCCGCGTGCCGGGGATGGGCTTCCTTGTTCTTGTACGTCGAGGAGGAGATGTACTCTGTCTTAAAATTAATTTGAGCGGTTACCCGCATGGATGCTAGTAACATGAAAAAAGTTGAACAATATAAGATTGTTTTCATAAAAGGTTATTTTTTATTTACGCTGTAAAAGTAGAGATGAATCAAGTCGAGAAAATAATTAGTAGACGAAATGGGGTAATAAGTCGACCAACCTGCTTTTTGAGTAGTTTATAGGTAATCCCAAGGTAATACTACCTCTACACGGTTGTAAGCCGGATTGAATACACTTGCATCACCGTTCGGCAACGGCGGGATAAGTGCGTTACAAGTAGCCTGTAACGGTTGTGAGGTAGTATTACCTTGGGATTACTTTGGGATTATTTTGTAATTTCTCCTGGGTATTGCACGTTATAAATATAGTTTTTTCCTATTTTTGCGAGAATTAGAAAATTAGATAGAATGTACGAAGAAATCATCGAGAAGATAAAAGAAAGACTGGCAGTTGATCATTTGAATGTTGTTATTATACCTCATATTTCACCTGACGGGGATGCGGCAGGTTCATGTTCTGCCTTGTGGCAAGTGTTGGATAAAGCGGGAATACACGCGCAATTGATGACGTGCGATTATATACCGGATTACTTGAAATGGTTGAAACGTATTCCCGACGCCATTTCTTTTCAGAACAGACCGAAGGAGTGTAAACAATGGCTGAAGAAGGCGGATATATTATTTATGCTTGACCACAACACCATCGCGAGGGAAGGAGATCTGGAACCTTTCGTGCGGGAATTCAGGGGTGAAACGATTATGATAGACCATCATCCCGACCCGGACGATGTGACTTACCGGATTTCAGACACGAGTGTTTCTTCTACCTGCGAATTGTTGTATAACGTGATCTCCGGGATATGGGGCAAAGAGATGATCGACACGGATATAGCTAACGCTATTTATGCCGGGGTCTCCACGGATACGGGCGGGTTGAGCCATAATTCTTCCCATCCCGAAACCTACCGGGTGATTGCCGATTTGCTGGCGTTGGGACTGGACAAAGATTACGTCCACGAGCAGCTTTACCAGCGCAACACGCTTTCCCGATTGAGGCTTACGGGGAATTGCCTTTTGAATAAACTCACGATAGACGAGCACTTCCCGGTTGCCGTGATTCCGATCACGTTGCAGGAATTGGACGTGTACAATTATAAAGACGGTGATCTGGAAGGGTTGGTAAATATCCCGTTATCCATAGAGGAAGTACTGGTTTCCGTGCAGATCACGGAGCGCAAAGATAAGGTGAAACTGTCTTTCCGCTCGAAAGGAAATATTCCTGTCAATACCTGGGCAAAGGAATATTTTAACGGGGGAGGACATTTGAATGCCGCCGGGGGACAGATGCCGTTGCCGCTGAACGAGGTGGTGCAGAAGGTACGGGACACGGCGGAATGGTTCTTTAAACAATTGAAAATGGAGGATTGATATTTTATGCCTTTTTTGAGATTTCATGCCATAGAAAAAGAGAAACTGGCTCGGGTGAGCGAGCGGTTGATTTCCGAAATTGTGAATACCTTGGGGTGTCCGAGGGAAACTGTCGTGCTGGAAGTGATGAACTCGTCATTTGTTACGGGGAATGACCATCTGGAAGCGTATCCTTTCGTGAAAGTGGAGTATTTTGAACGTCCTAAAGAGCAACAAGACGCTGTGGCAGAGATTATTTACAAGTGCTTGCGGGATGCCGGATACCCGGATAGCGATGTCTGTTTTTCTTTCTTGTCGCCGGAGCATTATTACGAGAATGGGAAGATCATCAAGTAATTCGCGATGAATTAAATGGCTTGAAGCATTTATTTTCGAAAAAAATAATTAAGTTTGTGCATAGTATAAAATGCAACGACTATGACGGAACTTAGTGAATTAGTAGCTCTCTTGAGCAAGGCGGAAAGGGGTTACACGAAAATCTTGAATCGCAGTTTCTTGAATGCCGGGTTTGACATCAGCCGGGAGCAATACGAACTTCTGCAAGTGCTGTGGAAGAAAGATAACGTGAATCAGCAGACCATCTCCAAATTACTGCAAAAAGACAAGTATAATGTTACGAAATTGCTGAATACTTTGCAAAAAAGGGGATACGTTCAACGCAAAATGTGCAAGGAAGACAAGCGGAACAATTTTGTTGTGTTGACGGAAAAAGGACTCGAATCTCGTCATGCGTTGGAGCGGATTGAGGAGCAGGTGCACACGGACATGAGTTTCACCCTGTCTTCGCAAGAGTTGAAGTCTGCCATTTGGGTGTTGAAGAAATTGAATGTACAATGAAACAATTGAAAATGAAGAAAAGCGATTAAAATCATAAATTTAAAATCTAAAATTACTATGGGTGTTTTTCAAGGATTAAAACCAGAAGCAGTTTGGGGATATTTTGAAGAAATCTGTCAAGTTCCCCGTCCTTCCAAGAAGGAAGAGAAGATTATAGCTTATTTGTTGGATTGGGCAAGCAAACACGGATTATCGGCAAAAAGGGATGATGCCGGAAATGTATTAATCACGAAATCGGCTACCAAAGGACGGGAAAACGCTCCCACCGTGATATTGCAGGCGCATATGGATATGGTGTGCGAGAAAAATTCCGATACGGTACACGATTTTGACAAAGACCCGATACAGCCCTACGTGGATGGAGAATGGGTTAGAGCCAAGGGAACTACCCTCGGGGCAGACGACGGAATCGGTATGGCTGCACAGATGGCTGTTTTGACTTCCACGGATATAGCTCACGGTCCTATCGAGTGCTTGTTCACGGTAGATGAAGAAACCGGATTGACGGGTGCTTTCGCGTTAAAACCGGGATTCCTGAGCGGAAATATCCTTTTGAATCTGGATTCTGAAGATGAAGGAGAGTTGTTCATCGGTTGTGCCGGGGGAATCGACACCGTTATTAATATGAAATATGACACGGAGAAAACTCCGGCAAATTCTTTCGCCGTGAAAATCCAGGTAAAAGGATTGCAAGGCGGTCACTCCGGCGACGATATTAATAAAGGCAGAGGAAATGCCATCAAGATATTAAATCGTTTCGTGTGGGATTTGAACGCGAAATACGGGGTTCGAGTAGCTGTCCTTGAAGGAGGAAACTTGCGGAATGCCATTGCTCGTGAGGCTTTTGCCGTGATTACTTTTGACGACAAGTATCGTGAAAACGTGCGGGTAGATCTGAATGTATATGCCGCAGAAATGGAGAACGTGTGGAAAATTACCGAGCCGGGTTTGCAATTGACTCTGGAATCTCAGGAGGTTCCCGCGCAGGTATTGACTTCGGAAAGCAGTAATGCTTTGTTGAACGCGTTGTATGCTTGTCCTCATGGTGTATTCTCGATGAGTTACCGAATGCCTGGATTGGTGGAAACTTCAACTAATCTGGCTGCAGTGAGATTTAACGAACCGAATAATATCCTGATCACGACTTCTCAACGTAGTGACGTGAATTCAGAGAAATTCAATATTGCCAATATGGTGGAATCCGTGTTCACGTTGGCGGGTGCCGAGGTGGAACATGGCGAGGGGTATCCCGGATGGGCTCCGAACCCGAATTCTCCCGTGGTTAAGGTGGCTGTTGAATCATACAAACGCCTATTCGGTAAAGAACCTATCATGCGTTCTATTCACGCCGGGTTGGAATGCGGTCTGTTCTTGGAAAAATACCCGAATATGGATATGGTTTCTTTCGGACCCACCTTGCGAGGCGTACATTCCCCGGATGAAAAGATAAATATCAAGACCGTGGAAATGTGGTGGAGCCATCTGGTGGATGTGTTGCAAAACCTGTAAAATTATCTTTATTTACGATTTATGATTTTAGATTTACGATTGAAAATCTGAATCATAAATCGTAATTCGTAAATCATAAATTTATAATGGAACAATCAAGGAAACTAGCTAAATATGATCGGCTGTACGATCAAATCCAGCAATATATACGGACTACCGAAGATGTTTGGGCTCGTCTGGCAACGATGGAGGCGGTGTTGCATCATAAGATGCAATCGTTCTTTTGGACGGGAGTGTACGTGTTGATCGATGGCGAATTGATCGTGCGTTCATATCAAGGTCCGGTGGCTTGCCAGAAATTGCGGCAGGGGGGAGTCTGTTGGGCGGCTATCAATTCCGGGGATACGGTTATCGTGGATAACGTGGAAGAGTTTCCGGGACATATTGCTTGCAATGCTGCTTCCAAAAGCGAAATTGTGATTCCTTTAAGAGATCGGGACGGGCAGATTTTTGGTTGTTTGGATGTGGATAGCGACCAGTTAGCGGCATTTGACCGGGAAGATGAGCTCGGATTGAAGAAAATTTTGTCGCTTCTTTATCAACAAGATAGCGTAAAATGAACTCATAAATGTGAAAAATAAGTTAAGAGGCTTTTGATTTTTCTTAAGAGAGTGTTACCTTAGGGGCATAAATAATGAAATTTATCACGTAAAATACAAAACTCAGAGGATTATGAAAAAATTACTTTTATTTGTTCTAGTAAGCTTTTTTGTGGGAGAACTAGCTGCACAAACAACAGTGGAAGAAGCGGGTAAAATAAAGAATGCCGGAAATGCAGCGTGGAAGGCAAAAAATTACAAGGAAGCATTCACGAATTGGGAAAATTATTTGAAAGCAATTGAGTTTAAAGATGATGCTACTGTTTATAACGTGGCTGTTTGTGCTAACAAATTAAAAGATTATGCTTCAGCCGAGAAGTATTTTGATATGTCTATCAAAAATAATTATAAATTGAAAGACTCTTACGCGGGGAAAGCAGATTCCCAAAAGAAACAGGGGAAGGTTGAACAAATGTTGCAAACTTTAGAAGCCGGGATTAAAGCTACGCCCGGGCAAAATTCAGGTTTGATGAGAACATACGCCGTTTATTTCTTGAAAGAAGGACAAAAGTTCCAAAAAGCGAATAATATCGCTAAGGCTGCCGAGAATTACCAGAAGATTGCCAACATGAGCGATAAAGGATTTAAAGCTCAAGGATTGGTAAGTTTAGGTACTTTGTATTTCAATAACGGTGCCGCTATCCTTCAAGAAGCTACTCCTTTCGCGAACAAGGAGAATGATAAATACGAGGCAGGGAAAACAAAAGCAATGGCTGAATTTAAGAAAGCACAAGGTTTTTTGGTAGAGGCTATGAGTGCTGACCCGAAAAACGTGGAAGCTCCGGAAGTTTTAAAGGAGGTGAAAGATGCTATGGCTAAGTTGACGACACCTCAACAATAAAAAATATTTCCCCGAGAAGGAAGAGGGTTAAGATTTACTTAGCCCTCTTTTTTGTTATTTTGTTTCTTTTTTATAACTTTGAGGTATGTCTGAAACGGGTGTGAATTTTAATTGCGGAGGATTATGAAACAGGGATTTGAAAATAAAAAATTACCGTGGGAGGGAAGAGAACCTTTGTACGAGTACGTGAAGAAAAATTTGAAAAAGGGTAAAGGTATTATATTGGGTGACGACAAAGATTTGCCGGACAATGTTCCCATGCGAATGGATATGGGATACTATGATCCCGGTTGTGATGATTATTGGGATCTGTATGCCAATCCGGAAAAAGAAGTCAACCCGAAGTTTATAAAACGGTTGGTAGATTTATTCGCAAGTTATTCCCAGCGGGGTAAGATGGAGGATAAAATTAAATTTTACAACACGTTGAAGGATAATCCTATTGTCGGATACTGGGATGAGTTTTTGGATGAATTGTCTTCCCGGGAATTGCCGTATGAACAGGCTGGAGTGGAATTAGTACACTGGATGGTAGAGAAAGCCCCGGATCGGGAAGTTGTCAAATTAGGCATTATTTTATTAGGTGTAATGCGTGACCCCGAGAACCTGACGATACTGAAAACAATGGGTAGGCACGATGAATTTACTTATTATGTCGGTCAGGCTTTGATGCAAATGACACCCATATGGGATATTATTCTCGTGGATATCATTAAACCCTTATGTGGTTTCGGGAGAGCTTTAGCCGTGATGATGCTGCTTTACGAGTCGGAACGGGAAGAAATTCGCAAATGGTGTGTAAGGCATGGTTTCCAGAGATTTTATGCAACGGATCTCATCATGTGGGATTGTGTCGAACAAGGGAATATGCTGAAAGAATTGCGCCAGGAAGAATGGGATGAGTCATTATTGGAAGCAACTCAGATTGTAGTTAAAGATTTATTGATTAAAGGAGAACGCGGTGGTGGTTATAAATACGGGGGAGAAATTATTTACCTGTACTTGAAACACACGATAGGGAAAAGGAGAGGTTACGTGCAGTATCTTTTATTGGATAGGTTGGCGGAGTATTTAGAAGAAGCGGTAAATAACAAGTTTTTGATTTCGAATTTAGGATTTACCGAGGAAGAATTCAGCGATGTCTGGATTGATGTGAAGCGGGAAATAAAGAAACCTTGGTTTTTGAAGATAAAAAGTAATGAAAGACCGTCTGAAAAATGTCCCTATGGAACAAGGCATCTTTGCGAGAGAGCTTTTGAGAGGCTGGAGTGGGGTAAGGATTAGTTACTGTAATATCGGGTAATTATCTCGGCAGCCTTCATGTATCCTAAACGCTTCGAGATTTCCAGGTCTTCAAGGGCTTCTTTGTAATTGTCGACCACTAATTTGGATATAGCACGATTGTAGTAAGCCCTTGCATTCGACGGATCTATTTGTATCGAACGAGAATAGCTCTCGATAGCATTGCTTAACTGCCCTTTCTGGTGGAAGATGACTCCCCGGTTAAAGAACACGGCACTAGATTTCAAACCTAGCGAGATAGCTTTCTCGTAATCAGCCAAAGCTCCGTCCAAGTCCTTCATGCCGTAGCGTACAATCCCGCGATAATGGTAGGCTTCCAGTAAGTCAGGTTGCAGATTGATCGCGTGGCTGTAATCTTGAATGGCTAAAGTGGCATTCCCCAAATTTTCGTGGATGATCCCCCGGTTGTAATACGCCATCACGTGGTTGGGAACATTGGCAATCACGTAATTCATGTCTTTCAAGGCTTCCCGGGGTTGTTTCAAGTTTGCCAGTACAACCGCTCGATTGTAGTAAGCAGGGAAAAAGTTGGGGTCAAAAGTAATCGCCTGATTAAATTCCTCCAACGCTTTTCTAGGTTGTTCCCGGGTAATGTAATCCATTCCCCTTTGATTGCTCTTTACAGCCTTATGGTGTGAGCATGAGGTGAATATGAAAAATAACATTATCCAGATACAATAGCGCATATTCGTTTATCTATATTATATGATTCAAAGTTAATGATTAATCGTGAAATAATAAATATTTATCTATTTTTATTTGAATATAACCGTTTTACGAGATCATTTCTTTTCAGTTTCGTTAGAATACCGATAATTTCATTCTTGAACTCCCGTTTATACCAGAAAAAGAAGATGTTTTGGCGTTTCTTTTCAGTTTCCGTCTTGGCAGATTGTATTTTGCGCAGGGAATAGGGGTGAAGCCCGGAATAGTACATATCCGTGGCTAAGGTCATGGGGGTCGGGGTGAAATCTTGTACCTGTTCCAGGCGGAAATCCAATTCCTTCGTGTCGATCGCAAGTTCTGCCATGTCCGAGAGGCTGCATCCCGGATGGGAAGATATAAAATAAGGTATGATTTGTTGTTTCAAGTGTTCCTTCTGGTTGATGGCGTTGAAGCGGGCAGTTAATTCCCGGAAAAGCTTGAACGAGGGTTTGCGCATCAAATGTAACACGTTGTCAGAACTGTGTTCTGGGGCTACTTTGAAGCGACCGGAAACATGATGTTTGATGACTGCTTCTAGATATTCCCGGTTTGCCGTGTCTATTTTCCGATCGCCCGTGCGGTGCATGATGAGATCATAACGGATGCCTGATCCCACGAAACAATGTTTCACGGCCGGGACTTTACGCACTTTCGAGTATAAGGCTAAAAGCCGCGAATGGTCGGTGTTCAGGTTTTTACACACGGCCGGGTGTAGACAAGAGGGACGTTTACATTGCTCGCAGATTCCCGAATCCTTCCCCCGCATGGAATACATATTTGCCGATGGTCCGCCTAGATCGGATATAGTTCCCTTGAAATCCGGCATCTCACACACGTGTTCCACTTCCCGCATGATGGATTGCTCGGAACGGGAAGCAATGAATTTCCCTTGATGGGCTGAAATCGTGCAGAAAGCACATCCCCCGAAACATCCGCGGTGTAGCGTGATCGAATGCCGGATCATGTTGTATGCCGGAATTTCTTTATCCTTGTATTTCGGGTGAGGCAGCCGTGTGAACGGGAGATCATAAACGGTGTCTATTTCTTCCGTGGTCATGGGTGCGTAAGGAGGATTCACGATGATTAGTTTGTCTGCAACGGGTTGTATCAGCTTGGCGGCATGGATACTGTTCGATTCTTCCTCGATGTACCGGAAGTTGGTGGCGTATTTCTTTTTATCCGTCAAGCACTCCTCGTGAGAGGCTAACGTGATGGTTTGCCATTTTTTGTTCGTGGCATATTTTTCTTTCTTCCCCCGTAACACGCAGGTTTGGGGAATATTCGTGAGGCTTTGAAACGGAATGCCTTTCTGCAACATTTGGCAGATTTCGGTAATCGGTTTTTCCCCCATGCCGTACACGAGCATATCCGCCCGGCTCTCGAAAAGGATGGAGGGTTTGAGCGTGTCTTTCCAGTAATCGTAATGCGTGAAACGGCGTAACGATGCTTCTATTCCCCCGATAATAACGGGTGTATCCGGAAATAACTCTTTTAATACGCGTGTATAAACGATCGTCGGCATATCGGGACGTGCCCCACTACGATTGCCGGGTGTGTAAGCATCGTCGGAACGGCGGCGTTTGGCTGCCGTGTAGTGGTTGACCATGGAATCCATGCATCCCGGGCTGATACCAAAGAATAAATTCGGTTTACCTAACTTCTTGAAATCCCTTAAATCGTCCTGCCAGTTAGGTTGTGGCACGATAGCTACTTTCAGTCCTAATGATTCCAGCAATCGCCCGATAACAGCCGCCCCGAACGATGGATGATCCACGTAAGCATCCCCGGAAAAGAGAATGACATCGATACTGTTCCATCCCCGCAGTTCCACTTCTTTCTTGGTGGTCGGCAACCATTGTTGTATATTGTAGTTCATAAAGTTTTGCTAAATTCTTCGGCAAAGATACGGAAAGTCTTCGGATTTCCGTTCGGATACGTTACCTTTGCGTCCAAATTTAGAATCTAGCATGAAGAAAGTGAATATTATAAGCCTGGGGTGTTCCAAGAATTTGGTGGATACGGAATTACTGATGAAGCAACTGGAAAAAGTGGGGTACAGTGTTGAAGTGGATGTTGAAAATTCAAAGGCTAAAGTTGTTGTAATCAATACTTGTGGTTTTATCGGGGACGCCAAGGAGGAATCTGTCAACACGATACTGGAGCAGGTGGAATTGAAGAAGGAAGGGAAAGTAGACAAGATATTTGTTATGGGATGCTTGTCGCAACGGTATGAACCGGAATTACAAAAAGAGATCCCGGAAGTGGATGCTTATTTCGGGAAATTCGATTGGAAAGGCATTTTGACGGAACTCGGGAAAGAATATGACGACAAACTACGGAATGAACGTCATTTGACAACCCCGCCACATTATGCTTATTTGAAAATATCGGAGGGATGTAATCGTAAATGCTCTTATTGTGCCATCCCGATCATGACAGGAGAGTACAAGTCCCGTCCTTTTGAAGAGATTGTTGACGAGGCGGAACGCCTTGCGAAACAGGGTGTAAAGGAATTATTGGTGCTGGCTCAGGACATCACGTATTACGGGATTGATAAATACGGGAAAAATCGGCTTGCGGAATTAATAGACCGGATTGCCGATATAAAGGGAATCGAGTGGATCAAATTGCATTATGCTTATCCGGCTGGTTTCCCGATGGAGATTTTACCCGTGATGCGGGAGCGTAAGAATGTTTGCAAGTATCTGGATATTGCCCTGCAACATTGTAGCGATCATATGCTGAAACAGATGCGAAGAGGGGTGACGAAACAACAAACCATAGACCTCATTCGTAAAATCCGGGAAGAAGTACCGGGCATTGCCTTACGGACGACGTTGATGGTAGGACACCCGGGAGAAACAGAAGAGGATTACCGGGAATTGATTGATTTCGTGGAAACCATGAAATTTGAACGTTTGGGGGTATTTCCGTATTCGCACGAGGACGATACTTATTGCGACAAACATTATCAGGATGATGTCCCCGAAGAGGTTAAAAACAAACGTGCCGAAGAGTTAATGGATCGGCAATTGGAAATAGCCTCTCGATTGAATCAAAATTGGATCGGGAAGAAGCTTACCGTTTTGATTGATAGACAGGAAGGAGAGTATTTTGTCGGGCGTACGCAATATGATTCACCCGAAGTGGATCAGGAAGTATTTGTTACTTCCATTGATCCATTACAAATCGGGGACTTTTACGAGGTAGAAATCACTGGAGCGGAACCGTTTGAACTATACGCCGAGATCTGAAAATTTTATAAAAAAACAGAAACCGAAGAATAATTTTTCGGTTTTATTTGTACTTTTACTCATCAAGGTTCATTGAAATTTTGATGAGTATTTTTTTGTATGATTTTTACTAACTACAAAATATAAATAGCATGTTGAATAATCTATTTTGGATAGTACCTGCGTGTGCTATTATCGCCCTCCTGTTCGCGAGGATTTTCTTTAAGGGGATGATGAAAGAGTCGGAAGGAACCGATACGATGAAACGAATTGCCGGACACGTCCGCAAAGGGGCTATGGCTTACCTGCGGCAACAATACCGGATCGTGGGTATCGTGTTCTTGGTATTGTGTCTGATTTTTGCCTGGATGGCTTACGGTCCAGGCTTGCAAAATCATTGGGTATGGTGTGCATTCCTGACGGGTGGTTTCTTTTCCGGTCTTGCCGGTTATATCGGGATGAAGACAGCCACTTACGCTTCGGCAAGAACGGCGAATGCGGCTCGCAGAAGTTTGAATGACGGGTTGAAGGTTGCCTTCCGTTCAGGTGCGGTAATGGGCTTGGTAGTAGTAGGATTGGCGCTATTGGATATTTCATTATGGTGGTTGTTGCTCGATTATTTTGTAGAGGAAGCTACTTCAACAGAGAAAGCCATTGTTATCACGACTACAATGTTGACTTTTGGGATGGGGGCTTCTACGCAGGCATTGTTCGCCAGAGTGGGTGGAGGTATCTTCACGAAGGCGGCTGACGTGGGTGCTGACCTCGTGGGAAAAGTGGAAGCCGGAATACCGGAGGACGACCCTCGTAATCCTGCCACGATTGCTGATAACGTGGGTGATAACGTGGGTGATGTTGCCGGAATGGGAGCAGACCTCTACGAATCATATTGCGGTTCTATCCTAGCCACGGCTGCCTTGGGTGCTGCCGCTTTCCGTCTCGAAGCTGATATGCAATTTAATGCCATTCTTGCCCCGATGTTGATAGCCGCTTTCGGTGTTATCTTGTCGTTGCTGGGTATATTTTTGGTGAAAACAAAAGAGGGGGCTTCTCAACAACAGTTATTGAGGGCTCTTGACCGGGGTATAAATGTCAGTTCTATTCTGATCGTGGGTGCCAGTTTCCTAGTGATTTACCTTTTAGGAATGAGTTATTGGATTTGTGGTTCCGTGATTGTAGGGTTGATAACAGGTATTATTATCGGTAAAGGCACCGAATATTACACTTCACACGCTTATAAACCCACGCAAGATATAGCCAAGAGTTCGGAATCTGGACCTGCAACTGTGATTATCAAAGGTATCGGGACGGGGATGATTTCGACAGCTATTCCGGTATTCACGATCGTGGTGGGCATTGTACTTTCGTTCCTGTTCGCGGCTCAATTTGATTTCGCCAATATGCCCATGGGGTTGTACGGTGTAGGTATTGCGGCAGTGGGTATGCTTTCTACGCTGGGGATTACCTTGGCAACGGATGCTTACGGACCGATTGCCGATAATGCCGGGGGCAATGCGGAAATGAGTCACTTGGGAGAAGAGGTGCGCCACCGTACAGATGCTTTGGACGCTTTAGGTAACACGACCGCCGCGACAGGTAAAGGATTTGCTATCGGTTCGGCTGCATTAACGGGATTGGCATTGATTGCATCTTATATCGAGGAAATCAAAATCGGTTTGTTGCGTGTGGGAGAGGAAGTGCTTACGATTGGGGAAAACACGGTAAGAACTGCCGATGCAACTTTACAGGATTTTATGATTCATTATGATGTTACTTTAATGAATCCGAACGTGCTGGCTGGAATTTTCATCGGTTCCATGATGGCGTTCGTGTTCTGTGGTCTGACGATGAATGCCGTGGGACGTGCCGCCCAAAAGATGGTGAACGAGGTACGTCGCCAGTTCCGGGAAATTAAAGGAATCATGACCGGAGAGGCTGAACCGGATTACGCTAAATGCGTGGAGATTTCCACGAAAGGGGCACAGCACGAGATGATTTTTCCGTCGTTACTGGCAATCATTGTTCCCGTGGCAATGGGACTTATCTTTGGTGTTGCGGGAGTGATCGGTTTATTGGCTGGTGGTTTGGGTTCCGGGTTCGTGCTTGCTATTTTTATGGCTAATGCAGGAGGCGCGTGGGATAACGCCAAGAAATATATTGAGGAAGGTAATCTGGGCGGAAAAGGCTCTGATAATCACAAGGCTACTGTGATTGGAGATACCGTGGGCGATCCTTTCAAGGATACTTCCGGACCGAGTTTGAATATTTTGATAAAATTGATGAGTATGGTCGCTATTGTTATGGCGGGAGTGACTTGTGCTTACAGCCTTCTCTAAGTTTCGACTTCTTGTTTAAGTCGTTGATTTTTGCCCAAGTATACGTGATGAATATACTTGGGCAATTTTTATATTGTTTACTTTGAATGAAAGATTAATCATGAAAGGCTTAACTTTTTTGTGAAAAAATCGTATATTGTGAAAAACAATATAAAAGAGAGTTATGAGTACATTGAAAGAAGCATTAGCACATAGAAGAAGTTATTACGCTATTACAAATAAGTCGTTAATCACAGATAACGAGATTGAAGATATAGTAAAGTTTGCCGTGAAGAATGTCCCTTCCGCATTTAATTCCCAATCCACGAGAGTTGTTTTGCTTTTGGGTGAGCAACACTTGAAATTATGGAATATCGTGAAAGATACGCTTCGTAAGATTGTTCCCGAAGGAGCATTCAAGGCAACCGAACAGAAAATCGATACGTCATTTGCAGCCGGATACGGCACGATACTCTTTTTTGAAGACCGGAAAATTGTGGAAGGATTGCAAAAAGCCTTCCCGACATACCATGAGAAATTCCCCGTTTGGTCACAACACACGTCTGCCATGCACCAATTAGCTATTTGGACTATGTTGGAGGATGCCGGATTCGGGGTATCGTTACAGCATTACAACCCGTTGATTGACGAAGCCGTTATCGCAGAATGGGGGTTACCCGAAAATTGGGAGTTGATCGCACAAATGCCTTTTGGTGTTCCGTCGCAAGAACCCGGGGCAAAAGAGTTTAAACCGTTGGAGGAAAGGGTGCGTATTTTTAAATAACAAAATATATAATCTATACAAATCTCCCGGTTTGGTATCCGAATCGGGAGGTTTGGTATATTCTTCCGAAAGTGCCTTTGTCTTGTCTTTATTTTTGGTGCAGAATTAATAAAAGCCGATTATGAGAAAGACAAAAGTTATTACACGAGTTACAAAATTTACAATACTCTTTTTATTTTTAATTGCACCAGCAGTCCTTTTCGGGCAGGGTAACGGGAAAGTATTGACCCAGACCGTGCGAGGAACGATTGTAGATGCGGCTTCGGGGTATCCGATCGCTTACGCATCGGTAGCACTCTTGGGAAAGCCGGGAATGGGGGCGATCACGGATAGTTTGGGACACTTTATAATTAAAAATGTACCTGTCGGGCGGCATGATATACAAGCATCATTCGTGGGGTATGAATCGAGCGTGTTCAAGGAAGTGCTGGTGACTTCTTCCAAAGGAGTATTCCTGAATATACTCATGAAAGAAGCTATTCAGGAATTGAGCGAAGTGACGGTACTTCCCCGGTTAAATAAGGAGCAACCATTGAATAAGATGGCGACCACGGGGGCTCGGATGCTTAGCGTGGAAGAGGCAAGCCGTTACGCGGGAGGAATGGACGATCCGGCACGGCTGGTGAGCTCTTTCGCGGGAGTATCGCCCGGAATGTCGACGAACGGGATTTCGATTCACGGGAATGCGTCTCATTTATTGCAGTGGAGATTGGAGGACGTGGAAATCCCGAATCCCAATCACTTTGCCGACTTGTCGATTCTGGGGGGAGGTATCCTTTCCGGTTTGAGCAGCCTGGTATTAGGTAACTCGGATTTCTTCTCGGGGGCTTTCCCTGCCGAATTCAGTAATGCCGTGTCGGGAGTCTTCGATATGAAATTACGGAACGGGAATAACCAGAACATGGAGAACACGATACAGGTCGCTCTGCTCGGTTTGGATTTTGCCTCCGAGGGTCCCTTGACCAAACGGCATAATTCCTCTTATATATTCAATTACCGTTATTCCACGACAGGAATACTGGAGAACGCCGGTATCGTGGATTTCGGGGGAATATTGGATTACCAGGACTTGAACTTTAAGTTCAATCTGCCGACACGGAAAGCGGGTACTTTCTCCGTGTGGGGCACCGGGCTCGTGGACAAATCCGAAAGTGAATTCGAGAAAGACACGGAAGAATGGGAATATCTCGGCGATCAAATGGAAAGTAGCACGAAACAATACATGGCGGCAGGAGGGATCACGCATGGTTATTTCTTTAATGATAACACGCAACTGAAGACGACCGTTGCCGCCACCTATTTCAGGCACGAAGGATTTGTCGATTTCTATGATTTCGATCTGGAAAAGTATCCGAACCTCGATCTGAACCGGAATAACACGAATCTGATTTTTTCAACCGTACTGAACCGGAAATTCAGTGCCCGATTTACCAGCAAGACCGGATTTTCCTTCACGAAGATGTATTATGACATGGAAATGAACTTGTCGCCGCACGTGATGCAACCTTTGGAATTGATATCCAAGGGGGACGGGAACACGAGTCTGATTGCGGGTTACACGAGTTCGTCTATCGGGTTGAGCGACCGGATGACCTTGAACGTGGGACTTAATGCGCAAGTGCTTGCCTTGAATAATCATTGGACGCTGGAACCTCGTGCGGGGGTAAAATGGCAGGCAACTCCCAAAACTTCATTTGCCTTGGCTTACGGTATGCACAGCCGGATGGAGAAAATGGATGTTTATTTCGTGCGTACCCAAAGCACGAGAACGGGGTCCGTGAACAAGAATCTAGATTTCTCGAAGGCACACCACGTGATGCTTTCATACGGTTGCAGGTTATCTGATAATCTGAATTTAAAGGTAGAGCCTTATTTTCAATATTTATACAACATTCCGGTGATTGCCGATAGTTCCTATTCCGTGTTGAACCGGGTGGACTTCTACGTGGAGGATGCGTTGGTAAACAAGGGAAAAGGACGCAATTTAGGGGTAGACGTCACGCTGGAAAGATACTTGAATGATGGGGTTTATTACATGGTGTCTGGTTCGCTTTTCAGTTCCAAATACCGAGGGGGTGATGGGAAATGGCGGGACACGAAGTACAATCGCCTGTTCATTGTCAATTGCCTGGGAGGCAAGGAATGGATGGTAGGGCAGAACAAGCAGAATATCCTCGGTATCAACTTGAAAATGACCATACAAGGAGGCGACCGTTATAGCCCGATAGACTGGGCATCCACGCTTGCCGACCCGGATAAGGTGGTACAATACGATGAAACGAAGGCTTTCTCCAAGCAATTCTCACCCCTGTTCATGGTCAACTACACGATCAGTTACAAGATAAACAAGAAAAAGGTGTCCCACGAGTTTGCTTTAAAAGGGCTGAATGCGACCGGTTGTAAGGAATTTTACGGGCATGACTATAACTTTAAAACGGGAGAGATCAAGCCGTTGAGAGAAGCTACTTCTTTGCCTAACCTGAGTTATAAATTGGAATTTTAGGAATTTGTAAAAAATAAGATCGTACATTTGTACCTATGAAAGTGAAGAAATATCGAGCCATGAATATAAACACGAGGGGACAGAAGCTGCTGCATTATCTATTGATAAGCCCGAAAGCCCGAGTGTGGCGGCATACTCTTCTGATCATGGCTCTCGCTTCAGTTTCCTTTAATCAAATATACGTTATTTTCCAACACGGGATTCCCGTGTTGGGTGGTAAATTATACTTGATAGCTTTGTCGGTATTTGTCACGTACCTGGTAGTTGCCTATTATAATATTTACGTGTTGATACCCAAATACCTGATTCAAAAGAAATATATGTTGTATGGTATTGGGATTTCCGTTTCGGTGATTTTGCTTTTGTGGGTTCAAAACACAATCGAAGATATTACCCGTTCGTTGCTCGGTGAAACGGGAATAGATTATTTCAGTTCGGTTACTTGGGTAAACAATATTTCTTCTTTTTGCACGATTTCGCTCTGTCTGGCAGGAGGGGCGATCACCGTGTTGTTGAAACATTGGATGCAGGAAAACCAACACGTGAGCCAGCTGGAGAAAATGCACATCCAATCGGAAGTCGAGCAGTTGAAAGAACAAGTGAATCCCCAGTTATTATTCAATATTTTGGATAAGACGGGGAGGCTGGCGGAGGAGGAGCCCGACGAGTCTTCTCGTATGTTATTCAAATTGAGTCAACTATTGAGATACCAGCTATACGATTGCAGCCGCAACACGGTATTGCTCGATGCCGAGATCCATTTCTTGGCGAATTATTTGTCGCTCGAACAAATGTATTCCCGACAATTCGAGTATGAAATATCATCGGAGGGTGCGGTCAAACGGTTGTTTATTCCCCCTTTGTTGTTTATCCCTTTCGTCCAATGGTGCGTGATGCAAGTGTACAAACAGGACAAGCGGAACTCTATTCATTTGGTATTCAATGCAGACCGAGAGCAAGTGCAATTCTCGTGTAATCATGACAATGAAGCGATTCCCGGGGAAGGCGATTTTTCAAGAATAAGACAACGCCTGTCTTTCCTGTACAAGACGAATTATTCTTTATCCTTCACGGAACATTCCATTCAACTGACTTTAAAACAAGCCGAATCATGATAAACAAGATAGATAAAAATATCCCCGATTTCTTGTTATCTCCCAGATACCGGGTGTATCGGCATTTGTTGTTACAACTGACGATCATGTGTATCTCGTCAAGTGTCTTTGCCGATCTGTCGGGAGAAATTTGCGCCACTCGAGAACGTTTTTACTGTTTTATCGGTTTTTATTTCATACTTAATTTAGACGTGTATTGTAATATTTACCTTCTGGCACCTCGCTATCTGATGAAAGACCGCATTTTCAGTTACATACTATCCGTGGTCGGCTTGATCTTATTGTCAGTCGTTTTCATTTCCATTTTGCAGAGCTATTTTTATCACTTCAATGAGATGTATCCCGAAGAAGAACCGTATATCGTGTTGAACATCTTTTCTTCGATGATCTCGATCGGGTTGCTTACGTTCGGGTCATCCACTTTGCTGCTAATAAAATATTGGATCGGTTATAACCAAAGGGTGGATGAATTGGCTTCCTCTACTTTACAGTCGGAGTTGAAATTCTTGAAGAAGCAAATTAATCCTCATTTCCTATTCAATATGTTGAACAACGCCAACGTGCTGATCCGTAAAAACCCGAAAGAGGCTTCCCGGGTACTATTCCGCTTGAAAGATTTATTACGCTACCAGATAAACGACAGTGCGAAAGAGAAAGTATTGCTAAATTCAGAGATTCAATTCTTGAACGATTACTTGAATCTGGAGAAGATACGGCGGGATAAATTCGAGTTTTTTATTTTCAAGGAAGGAAAGACAGATCAAGTTTGGTTACCGCCCCTTCTGTTTATCCCTTTCGTGGAAAATGCCGTGAAGCACAACTTGGATGCGGAAAATAAGTCCTTCGTTTATCTTTCTTTCGAGGTGGAAGACAATAACCTGCTGTTCCGCTGTCAAAATTCCAAGCCAGCCATAGCTCCGGAACGCGATGGAGTGGGAGGGTTAGGACTGAAAAACATAAGTCGCCGTTTAGAACTACTATTCCCGGGTGACTATTCACTAAAGATCCAGGAAGACGAAAAAACGTACACCGTTAATTTACACTTGACATTATGAATTGTATTATAGTAGACGATGAACCGTTAGCACGGGAAGCCATAGAATTATTGATAGAAGGAACCCCTCAATTAAAACAAGTGGGGACGTTTAGCAACGCTTTGGCTGCCTCCCGGTTCATGGAGGTGAACCCGGTCGCCCTAGTCTTCCTGGATATACAAATGCCGGGAATCACGGGAATCGAATTTGCCCGAACCATTCCCCGAAGGACTTTAGTTATTTTCACGACGGCTTACACGGAGTACGCTCTGGATAGTTACGAGGTGGACGCTATCGATTATCTCGTGAAACCCGTGGAATCCGAACGTTTTCAGAAAGCTGTCGATAAAGCTATGATATACCATGCACTTTTGTTGCAGGAGGAAAAGGAAAATATCGAAATTATCGAAAATGACTTTTTCTTCGTGAAGTCGGATCGCCGTTACTTTAAGGTGAATTTCAAGGGTATACTTTTCATCGAAGGACTGAAAGATTATGTGATTATCCAGTTGGAAGACCAGCGTATCATTACCCGGATGAATCTGAAAACAACTTACGAACTTCTGCCTAAAAAAGATTTCCTGCGGGTGAACAAGTCGTACATTGTGAATACCAATCATATTGATTCCTTTGACAATAACGACATCTTTATCCGCAATTACGAGATTGCGATAGGGAACACATACCGGGATTCCTTTTTCGATACCTTCATGAAAAGGGGGTAAGTGTATATTCCACGCTTTTATTTGGAATTTCCATATATTGTTCGTAAGTTTGCGAAAAACAAACAATATAAAAGAATGGAAGATAAGAAGTACACGAACGAGCAAACACAGATTGCCCGCTTTGCCAAAGCGATGGGGCATCCGGCAAGAATGGCGATACTCGATTTTTTGGCAAGTCAGGAGAATTGTTATTTTGGAGATATTCACGAGGAACTGCCTATCGCGAAAGCGACAGTTTCTCAGCATCTGAAGGAGTTGAAAGAGGCGGGTTTAATACAGGGAGAGATTGAAACACCCAAGGTGAAGTATTGTATCAATCGGGAAAACTGGGCGTTAGCAAGCAAATTATTCACGAATTTCTTTTGTGAATGCAGGACAAAAAAGACGTGCTGCGGATAACTGCACTCTTTTTTTAAATACAATGTTCGTAATTCGACGAAATACGTTTATACTAATTCAATAACAAGATGAAAATGGAAATTAAAGTATTAGGAACAGGGTGTCCGAACTGCACCACGCTGTACAAGACGGTAGAGAAAGCAATCTCGGAATTGGCACTGGAAGCAACACTGGCGAAAGAGCAAGACATTTTGAAGATCATGGAATACAAGGTCATGGGACTTCCGGCTTTAGTCGTGAACGGGAAAGTAGTTTCCGTGGGGAAAGTACTGAATCTAAGTGAAGTAAAACAAGTATTAACCCAACAAGAGTAGGCATGAAGGTAGTATTGTATGTATGTATTGTTTTGATTGCCACTGCCTGTGGCAATACTAAAAAGTCGAAGACAACCGATTCACCCCATCAAGAAAGGAAAGACCGGGTGGAGGTGCTTTATTTTCACGGGAAGCAACGCTGCCTCACCTGCAATGCGATCGAGAAACTTTCAAAAGAAGTGGTGGATTCGCTGTTTGCCAAGGAATTGAAAGAGGGCAGAGTGATCTACAAGACTATCGATATTTCTGAAAAAGAAAATGAAGTGTTAGCGGACAAGTACGAGGTTACCTGGTCGTCGCTCTTTATTAATAAATGGAAAGAGGACAAAGAAACGCCGGTAAACATGACCGAATTTGCATTTACCCATGCCACGGGTTCGCCCGCGACATTTAAAGAAGGGGTGAAAAAGAAGATTGAAGAACAACTCAAATAAAAAAGGGTATGGAATTTTTACACTCACTTCTGGAAAACAGTCATGTTCCGATCTTCACGGCATTTATCCTGGGGCTATTAACCGCTGTAAGTCCTTGCCCGCTAGCGACGAATATCACAGCCATCGGGTACATCAGCAAAGATATCGAGAGCCGCCATCGGATATTCTGGGGTGGCATCCTATACACGCTGGGGCGGGTGATTGCTTACACGGCACTGGGTGTCGTCCTCATATCAATTCTCCGGGAGGGGGCAAGTATGTTTGCCATCCAAAAAGCGGTCAGCCGTTACGGGGAGATGTTGGTGGCTCCGGCTTTAATACTCGTGGGGTTGTTCATGCTTTTCGGTAACCGCCTGAATCTGCCTAAATTCGGTTTCTCCGGTGGAGGCAACTGGAAACGAAAGGGGGGAACCGGAGCGTTGTTGCTAGGTGTACTTTTCTCGCTGGCATTTTGTCCCACGAGCGGGGTTTTCTATTTCGGGATGTTGATCCCCATGTCTGCCGCCGAGGCGGGCGGTTACCTTTTGCCTGCCGTGTATGCCGTGGCAACCGGTCTGCCCGTGATTATCGTGGCTTGGATATTGGCGTATAGCGTTGCCGGGCTCGGGAAATTCTACAACCGGGTACAGGTTTTCCAGAAATGGTTCAACCGCGTGGTGGCGATACTGTTTATTCTTGTCGGAATTTATTATGCTGTAATGTATTATTTTTAAAACAATAGAATATGAAAACAATAGAAATTTTTGACCCAGCCATGTGCTGTCCCACGGGATTGTGCGGTCCGAATATAAACCCGGAACTGTTCCGGATAGCGGTGGTTCTTGAAACTTTGAAACGGAAAGGAATACTGGTTGCCCGCCATAATTTGAGGGACGAACCGCAATTGTACGTGTCAAACAAAATCGTCAATGATTACCTGATGGAACACGGGGTAGACGGATTGCCCGTGACGCTGGTAGATAACAAGATCGAGGTGATGGGCAGTTACCCTACCACAGACCAGTTAAGTGAATGGACAGGAATTAATTTGAACGATATACCGGAGATAAACAATTGATTATGGAAACATTGGATATAACGAAAATTGCTCTCACAAAGTATTTATTTTTCACGGGCAAGGGCGGCGTGGGAAAGACGTCCATCGCTTGTGCCACTGCCGTCGGGTTGGTTGACAGGGACAAGAGAATATTGCTGATTAGCACCGATCCCGCGTCGAATTTACAGGATGTTTTCGAACAAGAATTGAACGGTCACGGCACGGACATTTCCGGTGTTCCGGGATTAACGGTTGTAAACCTCG
Organism: Butyricimonas synergistica DSM 23225; assembly: GCF_000379665.1. Classification (GTDB taxonomy): domain Bacteria; phylum Bacteroidota; class Bacteroidia; order Bacteroidales; family Marinifilaceae; genus Butyricimonas; species Butyricimonas synergistica. The sequence continues at coordinate 592,570 of NZ_KB903359.1, forward strand.
ACCCGGAGCAAGCCGCCGCCGAATACAGGGAGAGCGTGATCGCTCCTTACCGGGGAAAGCTACCGGAAAGCGTGATTCGCAACATGGAGGAACAACTCTCCGGCTCATGCACGGTGGAGATTGCGGCTTTCAATCAATTCTCCGATTTTATCACCGACCGGGAAAAGCAGGAGAGGTACGACCATATCCTGTTCGACACGGCACCCACGGGTCACACCTTGAGAATGTTACAACTTCCTTCCGCGTGGAGTACTTTTATCAACGAGAGTACTCACGGGGCATCCTGCCTGGGACAATTATCCGGGTTGGAAGAGCGCAAAGGAGTCTATCAACAAGCCGTCAAGACGCTTGCCGATCCGGGGACTACACTCCTCGTGCTTGTCAGCCGTCCGGACAAATCGCCTTTGCAGGAGGCGGCACGTTCTTCCCGAGAGTTGCAATTGTTGGGTATCGAGAATCAATTCTTGATTGTCAACGGCGTGCTGCAACAAGCGGACGAACGGGATGATATTTCCTGCCAGTTACGAAACCGTCAACAGGAAGCATTGCAGGGGATGCCCGAAACGTTGAAAGACTTTCCTGCGTACAGCGTGCCACTCCGGTCTTATAACCTCTCGAATGTTGCCGCTATTCGCCGGATGCTTTCCGAAGACGACCTCCTCTTCGGGGTTCCTTACAAACCTTTGGAAGGAGGGAAGAGATTGGATGATCTCGTGCATGATTTATACACTTCCAGTAAGCGGGTCATTTTCACCATGGGGAAAGGCGGTGTCGGTAAAACAACTCTGGCGACCCGAATCGCAATGGGGTTAAATTCCTTGGGGGCAAAGGTTCATCTAACGACGACCGACCCGGCGAATCATCTTAATTACGATATAGTGACACGTGAAGGCATAGAGGTCAGCAAAATCGACGAGTCCGAGGTATTGGAAGCCTACAAAAACGAGGTGCGTGACAAAGCACGGGAAAATCATATCACGGAATCCGACATGGAATATATCGAGGAAGACCTGCGTTCCCCGTGTACGCAAGAAATAGCCGTGTTCAAGGCTTTTGCCGATATCGTGGAGAAGGCGGAAACAGAAATTGTCGTGATCGACACGGCTCCCACGGGACACACGCTCCTCTTGCTGGATGCCACGGAAAGTTATCACCATGAAGTGGAACGCACGCGAGGGGAAATTTCCGGGGCAGTAGCCAAACTCCTGCCCAGATTGCGTAACCCGGACGAAACGGAAGTCGTGATCGTGACCTTGCCCGAAGCCACGCCCGTGTTCGAGGCGGAACGTCTGCAACAAGATTTGCATCGTGCCGGAATTCACAACAAGTGGTGGGTCGTGAACTCCTGTTTATCCTTGACACGGACAACAAATCCTTTCTTGCAGGCGAAGGCGGCGAGTGAATTGGGGTGGATCGGGAAGGTGAATGAATTATCCGGGAATAACACCGCCCTGGTAGAATGGCAAAATCTATAAATACGCACGTATGAAAAATAAAGAAGGAATACGGTTTTTCGAGCGATTTCTGTCACTTTGGGTCGCCCTCTGTATCGTGGTCGGCATTGCTGTCGGGCAATGGCTGCCCGCGGTGCCGGCAACATTAAGCCGTTTCGAGTACGCTAATGTTTCTATTCCCGTGGCTATCCTTATTTGGTTGATGATCTACCCGATGATGTTGAAAGTCGATTTTCGCAGCGTGCGGAATGTCGGGCGTCGCCCGAGAGGGATCGTGATTACTTGCGTGACGAATTGGTTGATCAAACCATTCACCATGTTTGCTATTGCTTACTTGTTCTTTCACGTGATTTTCAAGACTTTTATCCCTGCCGACCTGGCGGGTGAGTATCTCGCGGGAGCCGTGTTGCTGGGGGCAGCCCCCTGTACGGCGATGGTATTCGTGTGGAGCTACCTGACACGGGGGGATGCCGCTTACACGCTTGTTCAAGTAGCCGTCAATGACTTGATTATACTCGTTGCCTTTGCCCCGCTTGTGGCTTTTTTGCTGGGAGTGGGAGGGATCGCCGTACCGTGGGATACGCTTTTGTTTTCTGTCATCCTTTTCGTGGTTATCCCGCTTTTGGCAGGTATAATCACCCGTGTGACCGTTATAAAAAGGCGTGGAACAGCGTATTTTAATCATGTTTTTGTGAAGCGTTTCGATAATCTCACCATGGGAGGTTTATTACTGACTTTGGTTATTCTTTTTTCATTTCAAGGAAAAATCATTTTTGGCAATCCGTTTCATATTATATTGATTGCGATTCCTCTGGTTATCCAGACGATATTGATTTTCTTTGTCGCTTACGGTTGGGCTAAATGGTGGAAACTCCCGCACGAGGTTGCGGCTCCTGCCGGAATGATCGGGGCAAGCAATTTCTTCGAGTTGGCTGTTGCGGTGGCGATCTCTTTATTCGGTTTACAATCCGGGGCAGCTTTGGTGACTGTTGTCGGGGTGCTTGTTGAAGTGCCGGTTATGCTTGCTTTGGTGCGAATAGCAAACCGAACCCGAAAATGGTTTCCGGTGGTAGAATATAATCTGGATGCGATATACACGGGAGAGGAAAAACGTTAGCTTGCCCTTGTGCTATGGCTTGTCTTGATTATTTTCGGGGTAAATATAGAGTTGAAACGTACCATGATGGGAAATCATCGATATTGTAGCGAAGATGCTATCTTTATACTGTGTTCTTGATCAAGAGGAGATATAGATCAGCGAATGCCAGGTGAACTTTAAATGAATTAATAATGAAAGCACGTGTTCAGAGTTATATATATGTTATCAGTATTCTCGTGTTACTGGGAAGCTTGTTTCTTCTAAGGGGGAATATCAGTCGTTTCCTCTCGGGGATGCAGGTAAAAAATAGTACGACTGAGAAAAATGAAGCGATAGCCGATACGATTGCCCGGCGATACAATTACAACCGGAACGGCAGTGATTACCAGATTACTTTCCTGGAGTTCGGGGCAACTACCTGCCATTCCTGCAAACTTATGGAAAAAGTCCTGGATGAAGTACGCGAACGTTACGTGGGTAAAGTAAATGCCGTGTTTATTAACGTGACACTTCCCGAGAATAAAGATATCGTGAAGCATTTTGGCATCGTGACGATCCCGGCTCAAGTACTACTTGACAGGAACGGGAAGGAGTATTTCCGCCACGAAGGGTATATTTCAGCGGTTGATTTAAGCAAACAATTCGAGATCCGGGAATAGCGGAAAGTGTCCTTGTCCGAGGGAGAAGAAAGGGTAACGAGGGAGAAGAAAGGGGGAAATAATCTCACTTTCACGAAATACTCGCCAATCAAAGATGCCTCACGGATGCTCGTGAAGGTCTTTGCACCGAAGTTGTACCGAAAATGTACCAAAGTTAACTTAGGATTTCTCCCTTATCACACCGGGTTCTCTCGGGGATTACCTCGGTAGCTTGATATAAAAATAGCTAGTTCATAATGAACTAGCTATTTTTATGTATAGATTTACTTGAATCAAATCTTGGAGTCCACGATATTTAAAATATCGGTTTCCATTTGTTTTGCCATTTCAACCACTCTTTCACCTCTGGAAATGATATCGTTAGCATACTCTTTGTCGTCCAAGCCTGCCGCATTGATCTTCACGTTGAGGAATGCTCCGATAACCCCGGAACGGGCAGCCAAAGCACCAACCCCGGCGTCGGTTACGGAATTCGGGTTACCGATTTCAGCCATAGCTTTCACGACTTCCATGCACTCGTAACAGAGCATCATCGTTTTGAAAGGCACTTCGGTAGCGAACTTGGTTGCATCCTGAATGGCTTGATGACGTGCAGCCTTTTCTTCTTCCGATTTCTTGGGTAAGCTGAAGGCATCCATGATACGGTTGAAGGCGTTGGTATCCTCGTCAACCATTCTGATTAACTCAACCTGGTAAGCTTTTCCTCTTTCAGCCCAATTGCTGAATTCTTCCCAGCGTTCGTCCCAACCGCGCTTGTGCGAGGAAAGGTTGGCTACCATCGTGGCGAGGGAAGAAGCCAAAGCCCCCATGTAAGCAGAAATAGAACCACCTCCGGGTGCGGGTGACTCGGAAGCCGTTTCGTCAGCAAATTCGCGAAGGTTCATGTCGATCAGGAATTTCTTTCCCTGATTCATCTCGTCTTCCAGTATATACTCGATGATTTTCTTTCTCGGTTCAAAAGGATAAAGTTCATCCAGACCTAAAGATTTCACGGCTATTTTAATCAATTCCTTGTCGGAAACCCCGGTAGAGCGTTGTTGCTTGCGCAGAAAATAACGTCCGGCATCTAACATGGCTTTTAATGGAATTACACCCACCAACTCGGAACCCGTTACACGAATACCGCGGTCTTGCGCCTTGCGGCATACTTCATCGAACGCCTCGTGCACGGAGGTTACGCTTATGTCCGTCAAGTTCATAGAGATTTGGGCGATTCCGTACTCCTCGATATACCAGCCGATAGCTTTTACTGATTTCAACGTTCCGGGGATCATCACGTTTTTACCATTCTCGTCTTTCACGATCTTCCCGGTAATAGGATTTCCTTCTCTCTTGGCACGTCCGCGTTCGCGCACGTCGAAAGCAATGGCATTAGCGCGGCGGGTAGAGGTGGAATTCAAGTTCACGTTGTAGGCTACCAGGAAATTGCGGGCTCCCACGGCTGTTGCCCCGGTCTTGGCTGTCCACTCGTTCAATTCACGGGGACCGAAATCCGGATGCCATTGCTCGCTGCTCAAACGCTCGCCCAAAGCCTCGTATTCTCCGGCACGGCAAGTAGCCAGATTCTTTCTCTCCGGCGTGAAAGCGGCGTTCTCGTAGCAATATACCGGGATATTCAATTCTTCCCCGATACGTTTTGCCAAAGCACGGGCGTATTCCACGGTTTCCTCCATGGTGATGTTTGACACGGGCACCAAGGGACACACGTCAGTAGCCCCGAAACGAGGATGCGCTCCTTTATGTTTTTTCATATCAATCAGTTCAGAGGCTTTCTTCACGGCACGGAAAGCGGCTTCGCAAACTTCTTCTGGCGTACCTACCATGGTTACTACCGTGCGGTTCGTTGCCTTGCCGGGATCCACGTCAATCAGGCTAACTCCTTCAACAGCTTTAATTTCTGCCGTAATCTGGTCAATAATGTGCATATCGTTCCCTTCACTAAAATTCGGAACGCATTCTATTAATTTTTTCATATCCTTGTTTAAATTGAAATTTACAATAAATTAAATACTACACTACTCGAATCTAAAATCATTAAATCTAAAATCAACTAAGGGTAGCGTATCCTGTACGCCTTCCGGATCCATATTTTCTTGTAATGCGAATACGGCATAGCGTGTCAGATTTGTTCCCCGTTCAAGAATACGGCTTCCACCAAGTCGCTTCCGTAAGCGTAGGGGAGATACTCGATACCTGTGATCGGGGTTGTGATGTAGAAATTAGCTTTCTTGCCCACAGCGATACTGCCGAGTTCGTCTTCGACACCCATGGCATATGCCGAGTTTATCGTGGTAGCGTTTATCACTTCTTCCGGCAACATCTTGTAATTGACACAACCGAGTGACATCACGAACTTCATGTTTCCGGAAGGAGAGGAGCCCGGGTTAAAATCGGATGCCAAGGCAACCGGTAACCCGGCATTGATCATGGAGCGCACGGGAGAATAAGGCATATTCAAGAAGAATGCGGCTCCCGGCAACACGGTCGGCATCGTTTCGCTTCCCTTCAAGGCGGCTATTTCTTCTTCACCCACGTACTCGAGGTGATCGACGGAAAGGGCGTTGTATTTAACCCCGACTTGGATACCACCCGAGTAATCCAGCTCGTTAGCGTGTATCTTCGCACGCATTCCGTACTTCATTCCGGCGTTCAGCATCCTGTCTGTATCCTCCACGGTGAAGAATCCCTTGTCACAGAACACGTCGATATAGTCGGCTAAATCTTCAGCCGCCACGGCGGGGATCATTTCATTGATGATTAAATCCACGTACTCGGTTTGCCGTCCCTTGTATTCCAGCGGTACGGCGTGAGCCCCCAGGAAGGTGGATTTTATAGTTAAAGGAGTTTCTTCCTTCAAGCGCCGGATGACTCTCAACATCTTGAGTTCGCTCTCGGTATCCAGACCGTAACCGCTCTTGATTTCCACGGCTCCGGTTCCCAGCGAGGCGATTTCTTGCAGGCGAGCATACGCCGAGTCGAACAGTTCCTGTTCGGACGCTTTGCGGATACGTTCGGCTGAATTCAGGATTCCGCCGCCCCTCTTGGCGATTTCTTCATAAGAGAGCCCCTTGATTTTGTCGATGTACTCGATTTCGCGGCTTCCGGCATACACGAGATGCGTGTGCGAATCGCAATAGGCGGGCAATACCAGGCGTCCCGTGGCATTGACTTCTTGCACCGTGTCGGCATTCTCGTATATAGCATCCTGGTTCAATTCACTCATTTTCCCGAAAGCCTCGATACGGTCGCCGTCAATCAAGAGGTAGGCATCATCAATCGTACCTAGTTTTGCCATATCGGCACCAGCCACCCATTTACGCGGTTCTTCTTCAACCTGAACGAGTTGCTTTATGTTGATAATTAATGTTTTCATCCTTTTCGTGTTTATTTCATTTGGGAACGAAAGTATTAAAAACCTTGAATATCCGCAAGAATTTTACCTGAATACTTGCAATCTGTTTGCGTCTAATCTCAAGAAGATGAAAATTAATATCGTGAACGACCAAAGGGAAGATCCCCCGTAACTGAAAAAGGGTAGAGGAATCCCGATCACTGGGGCAAAGCCGATAGTCATGCCGATGTTCACGGCAAGGTGGAAGAATAGGATGGAGGCGACCCCGTACCCGTATATCCTGGAAAAAGCCGAACGCTGGCGTTCAGCCATATTGATGATACGCAAGATAAAAGCCATGAACAACAATATAACAGCCGAACTCCCGAGGAATCCCCATTCTTCGCCCACGGTACAGAAAATAAAGTCGGTACTTTGTTCCGGTACGAAATTGAATTTTGTTAGTGTCCCCTCTAAAAAACCTTTCCCGGCAAATCCACCGGAACCGATAGTTATCTTAGACTGAATCACGTTGTAGCCGACACCCCTAGGGTCGACTTTGATTCCCAATAATTCATTGATACGGTCTTGCTGGTGGGGCTGCAAATGGTTGAAGGCGTAATCCACCGAAGGGGAAGCTCCCACGCAAAGCCAGGAAACAAAAAGCAAAGTGATCATGTGCTTCATTTTCCGCTTGTATATCGGGTACAAGACCGCAATACTCGTGATGATATACACGATCAGTAGCATATAATATTCTGAAATAGACAAGTGAAAAGCCCATTTCACCAGTGCGAACACCCCAAATCCCCCGGCAATAAAGACCATGAGATAAAAGAGTTCCTTGAGGTCATGGCGGTAATAATAGAATGCAATAAGCGTGCCGCCGATAATAATCATCAATACCGTAAAAGGAGTGTAGAGCAACGAGATAATGAATATGACCGCCACCACGAAGCAAAGTAACAGGATGGAACCGTACAATCCTTCCCGGAATAACACGAAGATAAGGCTACTGTACACGAGTGCCGACCCCGTGTCGTTTTGCAAGATAATAAGTCCTGCCGGAACGAGTATGATAATCCCGATCGTGAGCAGGCTAGAAAAACGCATGACCTTGAAGTTGTGGCGACTCATGATATAGGCAAGAGCCAGGCAGGTCGCGAATTTAGCGAACTCAGCAGGTTGGAATCCGAAATCCCCGAAGCCGAACCACGAACGCGAGCCTTTCACCTCCTTGCCGAATAGCAGAACGGCTATCAACAAGGCGACCATGAACCCGTAAATGACTAAAGAGAAAGAGGAATAAAATTTACTGTCCGTGAGCAGAACCAGGAATGCAAGCACGAAAGCCGCCCCAATCCAGATTAGTTGCTTGCCATACTTTTGCGATATATCCAAGATACTGCTATGATTTTCATCGTAAACGGCAGCATATATGTTTATCCATCCGATAAGCACCAGCAACACGTATAAAAGGATGGCAACCCAATCCAGATTTGCCAGTAATTTGTTGGATCTGCTATTCATCGCCTTTCTCGTTATTTTTAAGGTTTTCACTCTTGATTAAATTTGCCTCGAACATCTCCTTTTCAAGAGGCTTCTTCTTGTCGGAAATCTTCCCTTTCAAGTATTTCTCGATCATCAAACCGGCTATGGGCGCCGCGTAACGGGAGCCCCATACACCGTTCTCCACGTACACGATTAAGGCTATCTTGGGATTCTCGACTGGGGCGAAGGCAATAAACACGGAGTGGTCATCCCCGTGAGGATTTTGTACCGTCCCGGTCTTTCCCGCCATCGTGATGGAATCCACTTGTGCCCGGCGTCCGGTTCCTCCCTTGATAACCATTTGCATCCCTTCCACGATCGGTTCGTAATATTTCCGGTCGATAGGAATCTGGTGTTTCTCGATGCGCCCAGCCAATGAATCATTCAGTGGACGCACGATATGGGGGGTGATATAATATCCCCGGTTTGCCAGTACAGCTGCCAGGTTTGCCATTTGAATGGGAGTGATGAGCAATTCTCCTTGCCCGATGGAAAGGGAAATGATGTACGAGGCGTACCATTTTTGCGTCTTGAACACCTTGTCATACTTCTCTTGCGTGTATATCTCTCCCGAAACCTCATTCGAGAAATCGGGACATATCTTACTTCCAAAACCGAAGGATGTCACGTAATTTCTCCATTCATTGTAAGCGTTGCGCACGCTGCCGTATTCCGGTAATTCCAAAACTCGTTTAAAAACATTCACGTAATACGGGTTGCAAGAGTTCTCGATAGACGCAACCAAATCCACGGGCGAACTGTGGTGGTGGCATTTCATGAATCTGCCTCCCACGATATAAGCCCCCCCGTTACACGTCGCCTGCGTATGTGGGGTAATGGCTTTTGTCTGTAACCCGATAAGGGCTTGAACCGTCTTGAATATAGATCCCGGGGGATATTGTGCCATGGTCGTTCTATCGAACAAGGGATTCAAAGGGTCATTGAGCAATTTGGAATAGTTTTTTCCCCGTTCCAGCCCGACCATGAGTTGCGGGTCATATCCCGGACTGGACATTTTTACCAGAATCTCGCCCGTGCTCGGTTCTATTGCCACGATACCTCCTTTTTTATTCCGCATCAATTGGTACGCATACTCTTGCAAATCGATATCTAAAGTGGTATGCAGGTTTTCCCCGACGATAGCTTCTTCGTCGTATTCCCCGTCGGCAAAAGACCCTTGTTTCCTGTTTTTATTGTCAACAAGCACGATCTGCTTGCCTTTAGTTCCTCGCAGGTGTTCCTCGTAAGTGCGTTCCAGCCCGCTCATTCCGACATAATCCCCGGGAGCGTAATAAGGATTCTTGGTGATTTGTTCCTGCGAAACCTCACTGATATACCCGAAGACATCCGCGGAGTGATTCACGTTATATTTCCGCAATGTTCTGGTTTGGGTATAAAAACCCGGATAACGGTATAGCTTTTCCTGGAGAATAGCGTATTTGTCTCCGGTGATCTGTGAAATCAATATGGAAGGCTTGTAGCGGGCATAACTTCTGCATTTCTGTATGCCTTTTTCCAAGTATTCCTTACTGATGTCCAAGATTGAAATTAATTCCAACGTGTCGAACTTTTTCACCTGATCCGGGATAATGAGCAGATCGTAGGCTGCCTGGTTGTCAACCAAAAGTTTGCCGTTACGATCATAAATCAATCCGCGTGCCGGATAGAGAGTTTCCGTGCGTTGAGAATTATTGTCCCCCATAATTTTGTAGGTGTCGTCTATCACTTGATAGTAGAACAACCGCAATATATATATGGCACACACCGTTATAATGATCCCTGATATGATCTCTTTCCTGTACCCGAACTTATTCATGCCAATATCCTGTTATTCTGTTGAAAAATACGATTTTATTGCTGTACCTTCTTGATTCCTATAAAATAGTAAAGCAAAATGAACAGCATGGAAATAAAGGTACTCAAAATAATCCGTATAATCGTGATGCCTATATCATTAAAAGTGAAAGCCTCGGCGAAGACTAGGACTATATTGAAAAACAGGGTGGATAGAAAAGAATATTTTAGAAACCACCTGAAATCTTCTAGTCGCAACGTCCCGTGCGCTTCATCCAACTCTTCCCGTGTAGAAGTCAGTAACAGCAGGCGAGGGCGGATGTAAGCCAAGAAAGTAGAGGCAGCCGCGTGAATCCCCACCGTGTTGTCCGCCAAGTCCATCAGGAATCCCAAGAGGAAACCGAATAGAAGTAATGGTATACCTTTCACCTTGTATGGCAGAATGAAAATGGCAAGAATGTAGATATTGATATAGAAATAAGAGCCAAGGTGGATATTATCCACGATCACGATCTGAAGAATCGATAAAATCAGTAAATGGATCAGATAATTTACATTATTCATGATAGTTTATGGCTTCTAACAGGTTTTGCTCGTTCTTCTTGTCATTATCGATCACGTACACGTGACTCAAGCGTTTAAAGTCAACCGCTAATCTCACTTTTATTTTCAAAAAATTAGCCGTTTCCTTGTCTACCGATTCCACGTAACCCACGACAATGCCTTCCGGGAAAATCTTGGAAAGCCCGGAGGTCACGATCGTATCTCCCTCGGTTACCTCCACGTGATAGGGGACATCGTTCAAGTAAGAATAACGGTAATTATCGCCATCCCATTGCAGGGAACCGTAATAATTGTTTTTCTTTATCTTGGCTGATACTCTCGAAGCCACGTTGACCAATGGGATAACGATAGAATAGTTTTCGCTTATATCCTGAATTAACCCCACGACCCCGTCCGGTGAAGCCACGCCCATCTCTTTCTCGATGAAGTTTTTTCGTCCCCGGTCTATCGTGATGTAGTTTTTCATCCGGTTGAAAGTAGCGTTCACCACCTTCGCCCCGGTGTAATCGTAAACGGGTAGACTATCCTGTACAATCGTGCCCCTGACAACCGTATCCCTTAACACCTCGATCGCTTCCAAACGTTTCTTCAATTGAATGTTCTCGTTTGCAAGGGTTTCGTTAATCTCCTTTAACCGGAAATAATCTTTCACGTCGGTAGTCATCGACGAGATATTCCCGAATAGAGTAGAGGCATTTTGCGAGAAAATTGCTCTCTGATATTCGTTATGGCGAATAATCAGAGAGAAACTTACGATTTCCAGGAGTATAAAAATTATAGTAAAATGGTACTTTAATATAAGTTTTATAATCTCTTTCACATCACTATCTTATAAGGAATGAGAACCTATCTACATTCTTCAGCGCGATACCCGTACCCCGAGCCACGGCACGAAGCGGATCCTCGGCAATATGGAACGGAATATTCAGCTTGTCGGTCAACCGTTTATCCAACCCGCGGAGCAATGCTCCACCTCCGGCAAGATAAATACCCTTGTTCACGATGTCGGCATACAATTCCGGCGGCGTTTGTTCCAGTGCGGCAAGAATGGCAATCTCTATCTTGGAAATGGATTTCTCGATACAATGTGCTATTTCTTGATAAGAAACGGGAACCTCTACCGGAAGCGAGGTCATCTGGTTGGGTCCCTGCACCACAAAGTCTGCTGGCGGTTCGTCCAGCTCGGAAAGTGCCGAACCTACATGGATCTTGATTTCCTCGGCAGTACGCTCACCGATCTTGATGTTGTGCTGATGCCTCATGTATTCTTGAATATCGTCCGTCAGATCGTCACCGGCAATGCGGATAGATTTGTTCGTCACGATACCGCCCAAGGAGATCACGGCAATCTCGGTAGTACCACCACCTATATCCACGATCATGTTTCCTTCCGGGGCTTCCACGTCCAAGCCGATACCCAGGGCGGCAGCCATGGGTTCGTAAATCATGTACACGTCACGTCCCCCGGCGTGTTCTGCCGAGTCGCGAACGGCACGCAATTCCACCTCAGTACTTCCCGAGGGGATACATACCACGATGCGCAGGGACGGGGAGAAGAACTTACTTTTCCCGTTTGCCATCTTGATCATTCCCCGGATCATCTGTTCCGCGGCGTTGAAATCCGCGATCACTCCGTCACGTAGAGGACGGATGGTCTTGATATACTCGTGTGTCTTACCCTGCATCTGGCGAGCTCTTTCGCCGATGGCAATTACTTTTTCAGTCTTTTTGTCGATAGCCACGATGGAAGGCTCGTTTACCACCATCTTATCATTCATGATGATAATGGTATTTGCCGTTCCCAAGTCTATCGCTATATCTTGTGTTAAAAAAGAAAACAAACCCATAGTCTAAATTAATGTTTGAAGTGTCTCATTCCTGTGAAAATCATCGCAATATTATATTTGTTCGCCGCATCGATCGAATCCTGGTCGTGGATAGACCCGCCGGGTTGAATGATCGCCGTGATACCTGCCTTGTGAGCGGCTTCCACGCAATCAGCGAACGGGAAGAAGGCATCTGATGCCATCACGCTGCCCGGGATGCGTTCACCTCCCTGACGGATAGCATTCTCTAAAGCCCATATCCGGCTGACTTGTCCGGGACCAACTCCTGTCGAGCATTTGTCTTTCGCTATCGCGATAGCGTTTGATTTCGTGTGTTTCACGATTTTCCACGCGAACAACATGTCTTCTAACTCTTTCTCTGTCGGGCGACGGTTCGTCACGTACTGCAATTCTCCGCCCAGAAGCTGTAAATCCATATCTTGGATTAACAGTCCGCCCAGAACGGTCTTCGCTTTCGGATACGTGTAATCCCTCTTGGTAATATCGGATAATTGCAATAATCTCAAATTCTTTTTCTTCGCGAATATAGCCCGTGCTTCTTCAGAGAAGGAGGGTGCTACAATCACTTCCAGGAAGACGGGAGCCATCGCCTCCGCTGTAGCCTTGTCTATTTCCCGGTTCGCGGCAACAATACCGCCATAAATAGATACCGGATCAGCCTCGTACGCTTTTTTGAAAGCCTCCACCAGCGTGTCGGCACTCCCGACCCCGCAAGGATTGGCGTGTTTGGCTGCCACGATAGTCGGTTCGTCAAATTCCTTCAACGTTTCCAACGCCCCGTCGGTATCACCTATATTATTATAAGATAATTCTTTTCCCTGCAATTGGATGGCTCCCGGCAAGGTGCCTTCCGTTTCCTGCACTTGCGTGTAGAACGTGGCAGATTGATGGGGATTCTCCCCGTAACGAAGATCCTGCTTTTTCTCGTAAGTCAGCGTCAGCGTCTTCGGAGATTGGATATTCAATCTCTTTGAAAAATAGTTGGCAATTAGAGCATCATAGTGTGAAGTATGAATAAACACTTTTGCTGCTAATAATTCTTTCATCTCGAGAGAAGTATCTCCATGTGCTTGAAGTTCTTCTATCACCTTGCCATAGTCCTCCGGATCGGTAATTACCGTCACGAAAGGATAGTTCTTAGCGGCAGCCCGAATCATGGTAGGACCACCGATGTCAATATTTTCAATGATTTCCTCGTGGGAAACCCCTGCTTTTAAAATAGTTTCCTTGAACGGATATAGATTACAAACGACCATATCGATAGGTTCAATTCCTAACTCGGTCATTTGCTGCTGATGCTTTTCGTTGTCCCTGATGGCTAAAATACCTCCTTCAACATTCGGGTGGAGAGTTTTTACTCTACCGTCAAAACACTCTGGAAATCGGGTAATATCTGAAATATCTTTCACGTCTATTCCTTCTTCCTTTAGCTTCTTGGATGTGCCTCCGGTAGAAATAATTTCCCAACCCATAGAATTTAGCGATTTAGCAAAATCAACAATCCCACTTTTGTCAAATACACTGATTAATGCTCTTTTCGTTCTCATCCGGATATTCTGTTTTTAAGTATGAACGTAATATTACTTTGCTGACAAAGGTAAAAAAAAGAATAGTATTTTATTAAATAAAAAATGGTTTCGTGCAATATTTTTCTGTCGATCGTTTCCGGGTGTTCAAAAAATACGTATATTTGATAAAATTTTAGGTTCCACGAGAGGCTTAAAAAGCCAATTATATACTGATATTATGAGTGATAACGGTCTTGACTTAATTATTTACATAGCACTGACTCTGGGTGCCAGTGCACTGGGGTTAATTAAATCCGCCAAGGAAAAAAAGGCAAAAGGCACACACCCAGAAGTACATCAACCGGAAGAGTTCTTCGATGAATCGGAAGACGATACGGTTATTATCACCCAACAACCTGAAATCTTCAAGCCGGAAGAGATTTTTCAACCCGTGTGGCATAACGAAGAGCTTTCCGAAAAAATGGAAAAAGAAAAGGAGGAAAGCATCACCGGTTTCGGACGTACTGACGAAGAACGTTACGCCATGCTGGAAAAGATGCAACAGGAAAGCCGGAAATCCCGCGTAAAAAGAGCTTCAATTTTACTTGAAGAGGCAGAACAAGAATTGTCTAACAAGCAACAAAACAACACAGCCGATAATCATTTTGAATTCGATATTCGCCAGGCGATTATAGCCAGTGAAATTTTAAATCGGAAATATTAACCTGCAACGGCAAAGACGAACTTTAGAAATTTATCCCGATACCTGTTGAGAACGTGAAGGAGTATGGCTTGAAATCAATATTGCTATTTTTGCTAAGAGATTGTAGATAATACTTGAATCCCGGCTCTAGTTTCAGACGGATTGATTTGGATAATGGATACTCGATCCCCAAGCCTACGTTTGTGCTTATATTGAATGTTCGAATATCTTCGGCTTCTCCCATTAATTCTTTCTTACCGCTGTAATTCACGTAAGTATGATTGCGTACGAGAAAGCTTGCCCCTAAACCACCTAGAATACTAAATCGGATTTTATTGTCGTTCAGGTGGAAGCGGAAAGCCAAGGGGATCTCGATTGCATCGAATTGCTGCTCAATACTTCCTTCTTCATCCTGATCACCCTTTAAAGACAAATAATTCTCGGAAGTCGAAACGGTTGCTTTTGCTTGATTTTTCACGTTACCAAGTGGGGTATAAGCGTGTGTATTAGTCGTGTAACTGACCATATCTCCACGAGGCACGAACACTTGTGCATCCGATGTCTTTTGTCCCATTCTAGAATATCCCAACCCGGTTTCAATGGATATACGTTTTGAAGGTTTCACGGCGAAAGTCAACCCTCCACCTAAATTGAAGATACCCGTCATCTGGCTGTTATCATATTGGGCGGAACGAGCATTCTCGTTATTAACGTGATAACTTCCCGAAGAATATCCGGGAGAGATATAACCTCCAACCATAAATATTCTCTCTTCTTTCGTGGGTTTTACTTTAGGCGCATTCTCAACAATTTCATGCCCTCCCAATAAAGCTAAATATTTCTTTTGGTTTTCCAACGCATTTCCATTCACGAGCGGGATAAAATCACCGCGAACAGCCGGCATTTTCAATTCTTTCTCGGGCTGCTCTACCCTCAAGTCATCTAAAGACGACATATTAAGTTGCACGGGAACGAGCATCCTGGTATCCGTTTCGGTGAAGCGAATTTCCCGTTTCCGAGTGATAGCCGGGATTGAACGGGGAGTAGAAGTAAATGCTAATATTTGATTTTCATTCTGAGAGTTATCAATTGGATTGAGAGTTGCAACAGGAGCGAGAGGATATATGCCTGTTTGTTTGTCAGGAATTAAAAAAGTAATACATAATAGTAAAATGATTGCGGCAGCAACCCCACTATATGTATAAATACGCCTCAGGCGTCGTTGCTTCATCACGAAATGGGAATCAATCCTTTCCCATACCCGTGCCGAAGGCTCGACGGAGACTTGCTCCAAGGCATTCTTAAATAATTTCTCTAAATTCTCACTCATCTCTCAAGTATGCATTTATCTTCTTCTTCAAAATATCTTTTGCCCGTGCCAGATTGGATTTTGACGTACCGTCGGAAATACCCAGCATCGCGGCGATTTCTTTGTGCTGCATGTTCTCCATGACATACAAGTTAAAAACCAACCGATACTTTTCCGGTAATTGATTGACAAACTCAAACAACACGTTTGGCGGAATGCTCAAATCGTCACCAACATCGTCTTCGTCCACTACATCAGGAACTTCTTCGACAACCTGCAACGAACGGTTTTTCCGGTATTTCTCCAGTGCGGTATTAATGAATATACGTTTCATCCATCCCTCGAAAGATCCTTTCCCCGTGTACTGTCCAATAGACTCCAGAATCTTTATAAAACCATCCTGTAAGTTATCTTCAGCCTCTTCGCGTGATTTGGAATATTGGATGCATATAGCAAACATTTTAGCAGAGAACATATGATAAAGTTGTTCTCCCGCTTTTCTGTCTCCTTTTTTACATCGTTCGACTATTTTGTCCAAATTACACATTGATAACTTATTTCTTAGATGCAGTATTACGCGAATGGTTGCGTTCGTTACGCGAAAAAATAAAAAAAAATCATTACTAGCTAAAAAGCCGTCGTTTTTTTTGCATCCTATTGTTTTTTTGCGAATATTCGCAGTGTGATTTCAAAAACCAAATGTGATTACGAATATTTTAAACTATAAAAAACGGCTAAAATGAAAACATTTCTAAATTTAAAACAGTATTTAATTTTATTTGCAGCAATATTCTCTTTGACGTCTTGCCTGAAGAGTGATGATCCTGATTTTCAGATTTATGGTGGGGCGTGTGTTAAACAGGAGGTAACTAAGATTCCTGGAGTTGATGGAGAAGAAGCAACATACAGTAGTAAATTTACACCATTAATTTTTGTTCGAGGATATAATTACGAGCAAATAACCAATTGCACCGTTTCCGGAGGAACAACTATGATAATGGGGAAAGTTGACGATTATGGTTATATTTGGCAAACTTCTATTATTTCATCTTCTACAGATTTTCCGACTGGAACATACGTGGTGACTGCTACAAGTGTTGAAGGTGAGCAAGCTCAAACTTCTGCATCTTTTAGTTCAAGTTCTCAAACTATGAAGAATAAATTGGAAGGAAGTATTAATTACAGCAATAATAAACTTACTTTTGAATTCAATAAGGTGGAAAATGCTACAGCATATTTAGTCGTTGCTAAAAGTTCTTTAGATGCCACTTTTTTTGAGTTTGCGACTATCCAGGAGTATACAGAAGCTCAGATTTCTACGGGAGCACTCACTTTAGAAAAGTCAAGTATTGATAGTAAAATAGCACAAGCCGGGAATTATTATTTGATAACTGTTGCCATTATTTCATCAAATAGTGGCAATCTAGTCTATCAAGAAGGCGATCAATTTGCATCTTATACAAGAGAATGATTTGCATTAATGAAAAAACGCCTTGCATTCGTAAGGCGTTTTTTTATGGATTATATTTTTGAAGTCTTTCCTTTCAGCCACTTCTTTTCTTTATCCGTCAAATGGGGTGCCACTTCTTGATAAACCCGTTCGTTATAATCATTCAACCATTTGATTTCCTCCTTAGTCAACAATTCAACTAAAAGGGCGGAGGTATCAAAATAACAGAGTGTGATCGTTTCAAACTGATAGAATTCTCCAAATTCATTCTCTGCTTTCAGTTGGCAGACAATCAAATTCTCGTGACGGATACCATGTGATCCTTCCCGGTATAATCCCGGTTCATTGGAAGTGACCATGCCCGGAAGCATCTCTTGATTTTTCAGATCCGGTCGTATAGATTGCGGTCCCTCGTGCACGTTAAGGAAATAACCAACACCATGCCCGGTTCCGTGCCCGAAATTTCTAAGATTCATATATAAAGGCAACCTTGCAACTATGTCAATGTTGCATCCTTTTGAACCTTTAG
The DNA here is from genome assembly GCF_000379665.1 of Butyricimonas synergistica DSM 23225. GTDB lineage: Bacteria > Bacteroidota > Bacteroidia > Bacteroidales > Marinifilaceae > Butyricimonas > Butyricimonas synergistica. Next base: position 610,368 of record NZ_KB903359.1, read on the forward strand.
GAAAATACAGCATACTAAGGTCTATCATTCCTTTTAATACCAGGGTGTAATCCTCTTTTTCCAAGCGAGTTAAATCACCTAGGGGCATAGTCCTCGTGACGTCCGTGGTACCATGTATATATTGTGCCCCGGAATCCACCAAATACAATCCTCTAGGTTGCAATTCCGATTGCCGTTCAGGAGTGGCTGAATAATGAGGAAGGGCTGCATTCTTTCCATAAGCAGAAATCGTGTCAAAGCTATCGGACATATATCCTTCATTCTCCGCTCTGAATTTCGTGAGTTGCTCTGCGGCTTCAATTTCTGTAATTGTCCTTTCCGCCAGAGTTTTTTCCAGCCAGTAAAAGAATTTCGTTAACGCCACGCCGTCTTTTTTGCAAGCCAACCGGAATCCTGCCAATTCGGTTTCATTCTTCACCGATTTCATTAGAGGAATAGGCGATTCCGCTTCTTTCGTGTCAAAACGCTTTACCAATCGATTGTAGGCAGCATAATTACACGTGTTCGTGTCTACCAGGAATTTCTTCTCTTTATCTTGTTCATCCAAGAATAGAAACAGATGATGATAATCATGCAATTCTATTCCATCGGCTTCCAATTGTTTCTGTACTTCCGGGGTAATCTTGTCTAACTTTATAAACAAATGGGATTTCTCCAGCTCGACAATTGCGTAGGCAATCGCCAACGGGTTGTAGGATATATCATTGCAACGAATGTTATACATCCAGGCGATTTCGTCCAGGCAACTAAATAACATGGCGCCACCACCTTGAGCGGTAATAAATTGACGAACCCGGGCTATACGTTCACTTGCCGATTCCCCGACATATTTTAAATCCAGCCGCAATAATTTCCCCACGGGAAGAGCCGGACGATCCAGCCACATTTCCCCGAGTAAATCAATTTGTTCCTGTATCGTGATGTTTTTAGGAGCCAAGGTATTTTTTAAATTACGGACATCACTCACGGACATACAAAAACCGTCTATACCCACCTTGGAACCCGGTTCCAATACTTCTGCCAACCATTGTGGGTAATCCACTGCTCCCGGGATACGTAATTTATGCAACGTGATGCCGGAACCTGCCAATTCTTGTTCCGCTTGAATGAAATATCTTGTATCCGTCCATAAGCCAGCGTCATCAGTTGTTACAACCACGGTTCCGAATGATCCGGTAAAACCGGAAATCCATTTTCTCTGTTGCCAGGGAGCTGGAAGGTATTCACTATTGTGAGGGTCTGTGCCGGATATGATGTATGCGGTAATATTCTCGCGTCGCATGATCCGCCTTAATTCGGTAATTTTTTCTTGTATAGTCATGACTAGATTTTTTATTGTTTCAAATGTAAAGTTTTTAATGCAGATAACAAAGCTCTCGTTTGTTACATTTGTAAAAGACATAACATCGCTCGATAACATTACATTTGTAATGTATAAATACTTGATAAAGTTGAAATCAAGCATTTGTCGAGTAGGAAAATAAAAGTACTTGATGATGGCGGTAATTACGCATTAACTTTTATAAACAATGTAAATCAATATACTAAAAACCAATATTTTACACAACATATTCTATTGTAACCATTCAAGTAAATTCGCTTCTTTCGTCTTTATCGATTCCTAAGTACTTGTAAATAAATGTAAACTTGAGTGTTTATATTATTATACTCCAGTGCATTACAAGTGTTGAGTAAAGTTTTAGTAAAAGATAGTCACAATGTAGAGATGTTATTTAAAACACTGTATATTAATATATTTGTAATCAAATGAAAGATGATTAAAGCTGTAATATTGTAAATACAATAAAAGCGACTGGCTATTAAACAAATAGGAGTGATGCTTGGATGTTACATTTCTACATCCAAGTTTTCTGATTACATCTGTAAATACATGTCATTACAAATGTAATTTTGAAATCTCAACAAGAAACATTACATTTGTAATGCAAGATTTTACAAAAGGAGAGAGTTATGCAAGAACGATTGAATCAAATAATAGAGCAAAAAGGATTGACAGCAACTAAATTTGCTGCATTGATCGGCGTAAATGCATCGACCATATCTCATATCCTAGCCGGAAGAAATAAACCGGGATTCGACATTATCAATAATATCGCAAAAACCTTTCCGGATATAGATTTAGGTTGGTTAATCACTGGGAACGGATCTATGTATACATCCTCTCTTCCTAAAGAAAAAAATATAATTCCTGAAGAACCAACTTTATTTGATTTTAATGAACCCCAAGGACACTCCGATTCTCAAAATCGTGAGAAAGAAAAAAAATCAGAAATAGAGGTTATCAGCCGAACTATTGCCAAATCTCCGACAAAGAAAATCAAACGGATTGTTCTATTTTTTGAAGATGGGAGTTTTGAAGATTACATGAGTGGGCTTTAGAACGGGAAGAAAATAGGAAGAGAATAAGGAGAGAACAGGCTACAACATCATTATAACTCCAGACCACCACCTGAATAACACCGGAATGGTCAATTGTTATTCAGGTTTTCCTGAATCTGAGTTTTACCGGGGAAACCTCATTTCATCTCGAACCTACCGTATTCTCTTCTCTATTTTTTCATCATGAAAAAAAATCCAGGCACTAGATTTCAAATTAAATCAGACCGATAATATCCCGCACGCACGTGAAACCATTCTGATCCAAGTAGTCATTAATCCCGTCGATCACCTTGACGGTTACCATCGGGTCAATGAAGTTTGCCGTACCGATCTGAACGGCAGACGCCCCAGCAAGTAAAAATTCTATCGCATCAGTAGCGCTACAAATTCCACCCAAACCGACTACCGGTATTTTTACCACCTTGGCAACTTGCCACACCATCCGCAAAGCCACGGGTTTCACGCAAGGACCGCTCAGTCCCCCGGTGATTGTGCTTAAAACCGGTTTCCTCGTTTTCGTGTTAATCGCCATTCCCATCAGCGTGTTAATCAAGGAAACGGAATCGGCTCCGGACCCCTCTGCCGCTAAGGCTATTTCCTGTATGCTAGTCACGTTCGGCGATAACTTTACCATCAGATGTTTCTTGTACACCTTTCGGACTTCATTCACGACTTCTGAAGCTGATGCACAGGAAGTTCCGAATGCCATGCCACCTTCTTTCACGTTCGGGCACGATATATTCAACTCTATTCCGGGAATATTCTCCAATTCGTTGATTTTCTCGGCGGTTGCGACATAGTCACTCACCGTGGAACCAGAAACATTAACCAGAATATTACTCTTGATATCCTTGATCGTCGGGTAAATGTGTTCGATAAAGTAATCGACGCCTTTATTTTGCAATCCCACGGCATTTAGCATACCGGAAGGAGTTTCTGCCATACGGGGGTAAGGATTTCCTTCACGATGTTTAAGCGTAGTACCTTTTACAATAAACCCACCTAAACGTTCCAGATCAATAAAATCCTGGAATTCTGTCCCGTAACCAAACGTCCCGGATGCTGTCAACACGGGATTCTTTAATGCTAAACCATTGATATTGATGCTTAAATCTGCCATTTCAAGTCTTTTATATTAAAAATAGGACCTTCCGTACACACACATTTATGACCTTCCTTCGTGTCTGTCACGCAACACAAGCAAGCCCCGATTCCACACGCCATCGTGTTTTCCAAAGATACTTCACATTCTATATTTTTAGAATTGGCATAACCGGCAACTGCTCTCATCATCACTTCTGGACCGCAACAGAAAATATGGTCAAACGATTCGTTCAGTATAGAGTGTTGAGTCACGTATCCTTTTTCCCCGAAAGAACCATCCTCGGTAGTATAATATACCGAAGCGTATTTTTCAAATTCTTCTTTACGAAGAATGTCTTTATCCGTGCGTGTTCCGATTAATACCACGGGAGATAGTCCCCGGGCTTTCATTTCCCGTGAAAGATGCAGCATCGGGGCAACCCCACAACCACCGCCTATCAGCAGTGGTCTACCGGAAGAAGGAATTGTAAAGTTATTACCCAAAGGTAGTATAATATTCAACTTCTGTCCGGGCTCAATTTCTCCCAGGGTAGATGTCCCACATCCTACAATCTTGATAAAGAGATACAATAGTCCATTCTCTACATCTACATCATGCACGGATATAGGTCTTCTTAAAAAAGTGGATGGAGAATGATCTACCCGTACATTGACAAACTGTCCGGGTTTTATCTCCGGCAATTCAGATGAATACAGTACCAGTAGAATGGTATCGTCATTCAATCTCTTGTTTTCTTTGACCGTGAAATCTATAATCTTCTTCATTTATTCAGTATTTCCCAATAGTTTCTATTTATATCATTTAGTTTGCAACTTCTCTGCAAGATATTTACCCGTGTATGAATTTTTACATTTTACCAACTCTTCCGGAGTTCCCTCAAACACCAGGTAGCCCCCTTCGCTTCCTCCCTCGGGACCCAAGTCTATGATATTATCGGCACATTTGATCACGTCCATGTTGTGTTCGATGATTAATACCGTGTGTCCTCGGTCGATTAATGCGTTTAAGGAATCCATCAACTTGTGAATATCGTGGAAATGCAATCCAGTCGTGGGTTCGTCAAACACGAACAACGTGGGATCTGCATTTTCTTGGCTTAGGTGATACGCTAATTTCACCCGCTGGCTCTCTCCGCCACTCAACGTGCTGGAAGACTGCCCCAATTTGATATACCCGAGTCCGACATCAACCAATTTCTGCAATTTTGACACGATACTACGCTCGCTATGGCTTGTCCCGGAGGAAAAAAATTCAACGGCTTGATTTACCGTCATCTCCAGAATATCATATATATTTTTGTCTTTATACTTGATTTCCAGCACTTCGTCCTTAAACCGTTTTCCTTTGCAATGCTCGCATTCCAGGTAGACGTCTGCCATGAATTGCATTTCGACCTTGATTATTCCTTCTCCTTGGCATTCTTCGCAACGCCCGCCCGGAACATTGAAAGAGAAATGAGCCGGTTTGAAACCGTTTAATTTAGCCAATTTCTCGTCCGCGTATATTTTTCGAATATCATCCCACGCTTTCAAGTAAGTGACAGGATTGGAACGGGAAGATTTCCCGATCGGATTCTGGTCTATATACTCGACTCCATGTATTAAGTCGACATCACCGGACAATTTATTAAAACTTCCGGTACGATCGGAATAATCCCCGTAGTATTTTTTCAAGGCAGGCACAAGAATCGTTTTGATTAATGTACTTTTCCCCGAACCACTTACACCGGTCACCGCCGTCATGATTCCTAGAGGAATCGTGACATTTATATTTTTCAAGTTATTTTCCGTTGCCCCGGAAAGTTCGATTTTGCGGCTTGATTTTTTCCTGATCGCGGGAACCGGAATGCTTTTTTTACCATAAATATAATCGGCAGTCAATGTATCCGCTTTAGTAAGTTCTTTTAGTGAACCCTGAAAAACGATTTCACCTCCCAGGCGTCCGGCTAACGGTCCCACGTCGATAATCTCATCGGCTGATTTAATAATATCTTCGTCATGCTCCACGACAACAACAGTGTTGCCCAAATCTCGAAGACGATGCAACACGTCAATCAACCGATCCGTGTCTCGGGAGTGTAGTCCTATACTCGGTTCATCCAAAATATACAAGGAGCCGACCAAGGCTGATCCCAAGGAAGTTGCCAAATTAATACGTTGTGATTCTCCCCCAGAGAGAGAAGAAGATAAACGGTTGAGAGTTAAATAACCAAGACCGACATCCAGCAAGAAATTGATTCGATTATGAATATCCGGAAGTATACGAGCGGCAATCGTTCGATCGTGTTCGGATAAATTCAGCGTATCGAAAAACGTTTTCAGTTCCGTGATCGGCATATCCACGAGTTCGGTAATCGCTTTACCACTTATTTTCACGTAAGTAGCCTCTTTTTTCAAACGAGTTCCATGACATACCGGGCACTTCGTCTTCCCGGTATAACGTGCAATCATCACCCGGTTCTGTATCTTGAACTTCTTGGATTCTAGATACTCGAAGAAAGCGTAGATTCCGCTTTCACTGTTCCAGAGAATATTTTTTTCCTTTTCAGTCAACTCATAATAGGGGGTATGCACGGGAAAATCTACCTTGTGTGCGTTTTGCACGAAATAGTGTTTCCATTCACTCATTTTTTCTCCCCGCCAACACATGACGGCATCATCATAAACACTCAAGGATTTATTCGGCACCACGAGGTCTTCGTCTATTCCCAAAATCTTACCGTATCCCTCGCATTTCGGGCAAGCCCCGATAGGAGAGTTAAAACTGAACGTGTTGATTGTTGGTATTTGAAACGTGATTCCGTCTGCTTCAAATTTATTTGAGAAGGACTTTATTTTACCATCGATTTCCACGTAACAAGTTCCATCGCCCTCGTATAGAGCCGTTTCAATTGAATCTTTGATTCTGGAAATCGTATCTTTTTCATGATTGACTCGGATTCGGTCGATCACTAGAAAAATCTCCTTCACAGGATCAAGCACTTCTTGTTTGTCGATCAAATCGGAGATTCGGATAAATTCATCGCCATATTTCAATCTTGCGAATCCTTGGCTAATCAAAAGAGGAAGTCCCTCGTTTGTCATGTCCTTGGATTTTGTCATGATAACAGCAACTTGATCTGTATCTTGATCTAGAACGTATTTGCTAATATCATCTACACTATGACGTTTCACTTCTTCACCGGAAACCGGAGAGTACGTTCTGCCGGCTCTCGCGTACAAAAGTTTTATATAATCGTACAATTCAGTGGAGGTACCTACCGTTGACCGAGGATTTGAGGTGTTCACCTTCTGCTCGATAGCCACGGCAGGAGGGATGCCCTTGATATAATCGCATTCCGGTTTATTCAATCTTCCAAGGAATTGACGTGCGTACGAAGAAAGGCTCTCCACGTAACGACGTTGTCCCTCGGCATATAAAGTATCAAAAGCTAATGAAGACTTACCACTTCCGGAAACTCCGGTAATCACCACCAGTTGATTCAATTTTATATCCAGATCAATATTCTTCAGGTTGTGAACCCGTATTCCTTTCAACTCAATTCTCTGCTTGCTCATATCTGTCCTTCCAAAATATTTACAAAGATACGACTTTTCTCATAAAAAAAGCACCCTTGAGAGGGTGCTTTTAGCGTTTGGAATATGTTTGGAAATGCGTTTAAGTCTTGTTAATGACTTGTTTTAATTATTCAGAAATTACTTCGAACTCAACATCAACTTTAACTTCTCTGTGAAGTTTGATGAGAGCGGTGTAAGTTCCTACTTCTTTTACGTCTTTCAGCATGATTTTCTTGCGGTCGATATCGAAACCTTTTTCTTTCAGACTTTCAGAAATCATGATGCTGTTAACAGAACCAAAAATCTTACCGGTAGAGCTAGTTTTAGCGCCGATGGTAAGTTTTACTTCTGCTAATTGTGCTGCTAATTCTTCTGCTTCAGCTTTCAATTTTGCTTCTTTGTGAGCTCTTTGTCTTAAGTTCTCTGCAACAACTTTTCTAGCTGAAGGGGTTGCTAAAATAGCATAACCTTGAGGGATAAGATAGTTACGACCGTAACCTTGTTTAACATCAACGATGTCATCTTTGTGTCCCAAGTTTGCTATATCTGTCAATAAAATTATCTCCATTTGTGTCCTCCTTCCTTAAAATTATTTCATCAAGTCGGTTAAGTAGGGCAACAAAGCAAGATGTCTTGCTCTCTTCACGGCGGTTGCTACTTTCTTTTGGTACTTTACAGAAGTTCCGGTAATTCTTCTGGGAAGAATTTTACCTTGTTCGTTCAAGAATTTCTTTAAAAATTCCGGATCCTTGTAGTCGATAAATTTGATTTTTGCTTTTTTGAATCGACAGTACTTTTTCTTTTTGATTTCAACCGTTGGGGGGGTCAAATATCTAATTTCACTTTCGTTCTGTGCCATGGCTTATTTCTCCTCTTGTTTTACTTGATTTTTTGCTCTTCTTTTCAGTGCATACTCGTAAGCATACTTGTCTAATCTGAACGTCAAGAAACGAATCACTTTTTCGTCTCGTCTGTAAGAAGTTTCCAGTTTGTCAACTAAAGAACCTTCTCCTTCGAATTGGATCAAGTGATAAAAACCTGTCGTCTTCTTTTGGATTGGATAAGCCAGCTTGCGTAGTCCCCAAGCCTCCTCGTGCTCGATATTGCCTCCATTTTCAGCAATAACAGCTTTGAATTTTTCTACCGCTTCCTTTACCTGTATTTCAGATAAAACGGGAGTTGTGATGAAAACGGTTTCGTAATGATTCAACATAACTGATTGTTTATTAATACATTAAAGTAATAAAAATTATTTTATCGCCCGCAAAGTTACAACTTTACTTCGGATTTACAAAGAAATCGCCCATTTTAGTTTCCAGCCACACGGTTTTAGTTTAGCTTCTCTTACTTCCATATTTTCCGTTTATTTAGTTCTTTATGATATTCACGGGCATAAGCGTTGTGTTGTCGGAGGGTACGGGAAAAGTTATGATATCCGGAAAAGTCGCTTTTAGCGCAGAAGAATAAATAATCATGTTTCTGGTAATTCAGTACGCTGTCAATAACTTTTATGGAAGCCATCCGAATTGGTCCCGGGGGAAGCCCCGCATACATATAAGTATTATAAGGTGAATCTATTGTCAGGTAACGATCCAAAATCCGGGAGATCGTGAAATCACCAAGCACAAATTTCAACGTGGGACAAGCATCCAACTTGATTCCTTTGTTCAGTCTGTTGATGTAAACCCCGGCAATGATAGGGTACTCTTCTGCTTTTATGGTTTCTTCTTCAATAATAGATGCCAAAGTGATTACTTCTTCAGGACTTAATCCCATTTCTTGGGCTTTTGCTATACGTTTTTCATTCCAGAACCGAGTGTACTCCTTCTTCATACGCTTCAATAAATCCATAGCCGATATATTCCAATAAATATCATAAGTATTGGGAATAAACATCGCCAAAATAGTATTGGAATTAAAACCAAATTCAGCAAGTACGTTCGGATCGGTAAGCAAGCCCATCAACTCGCCTTTGGAAACGGCTAAATCTTCAAAGGCTTCATCGGCAAATTCTTCCAGCGTCCGCATATTATTGAATGTGAAATGAACCGGAATTTGATTTCCCGCCCGAAGCATATTAATCAGCTCGTTGTTGTTCATTCCATCTCGAATTTTGTATTTCCCGGGCTTCACTTGGGAAGAATACTTTTTCAACTTTGCCACGCGACTGAGAGTGTTAGGATGTTTGATATACCCCCGGCTTCGCAAGGTTTCAAACACTTGAGCCACGGAATTACCATCCCGGACATAAAGAATCCCATCATCCGTCACCACCGTGTTAGGCGAAAACACATAATAATAACCGACACCTCCCAAGGCGATCCCGAGTACGGCGATCACCGCAAAAAATACAAGAATTCTCTTTGCCATTTTGCTCATCAGGTAAAAGTATTAGTTTTCTTCCCGGAAATACAATTTATAATAATTCATATCCCGATCTGCATCATAACCTTTCTCGATGTATTTCTTTTGCCCATGAATATACACGTGGAAATTCTTGTCCAATTTCAGCACGTGCTTGAAATATTTTTTTTCGTCTTTGACGGCACTGTTGGAAACATCAAACTGGTCTTTTAAAGCCAACTCGTTCTTTTCCTCGTAATAGTTTTTGAAATCTTCAAAAGCATTGATTATCTGGGGATCACTGACGACTTCTTCTTTGAACAAGCTCTCGTTGAACACATCAGCCTTATTAAAATAATCGATAGAACGATTCAGCATATCGATCTGGTCTGCCTTGGGTATATCGTTTTCTTGATTATAGACCTCTTGCACGAAATCTTTACAAAGTTTCAGGTAATTAGAAGTTTGGAAATAATTATCCTCACATTGTTCCAATCCCAGGAAAGCAGTAGTCCAATAAATTGCCTCCGAAGAATTGGTTTTATCAAGAATACTTACCCGATAACCGTTTTCCCCGTCGATATTGAATATCAAACAAGCCTTGTCCAGCTTTTTGATATTAAGACCTCTCTCGCTTTCAAGCTGGTAACTATTCTCGTTAAGAATGATTTTCAAGAAAGTATCTTTTGTTTCCGACTTGAAAATACCAATAGCATCACAAGGACCTTCTTCCAGCACACAATTCTTAAAATGTACCATATAGAGTTCTCCTGCCTTGATATTCGGGTGATTGGATTGGTCGAACAAATGTTGGGCTATATTCACGGAGGCTTCATAGAAACGGGCATCATCCTCGAAGATGGAGTTTACCGTGCTATACACCAAATTGTTATACAAATCTTCCTCCACGGGTGCAAAACGGTAATACGCATCCTTTTTGAAAGGGGAGAGGAAATAACTCTTCAATAAACTGTGTACATCCATATCATCCGGCAAGAAGCACGACTCGGAAAGGCGTAACTGACCATCTTCGTATTTATTACCGATGTCATGGATCACGATATTATTAATTTCACAAGAATCAAAGTTCATCATAATGTTTAAAATCTAAAATGTACTCCTATATTCAATGTTTCTTTAAACTGTATCTTTTTTGAATCGTTCTGGTTATACACAGCATTGGCGTATATTGATGTCTGCATAAAGTAATTTATTCTAAAATTCAATGTCAACCGCCAATCAACCGTGAGTTTCTCCGGTTGCTCGTAATAACTTGAAAACAGCATCAAGTGATTATCCACGTTGAGAAATTTAAAAAGCGTGTGCTTATTCTTCAACTCAATCTTGGCTCCGGCATCACTTTTATATCTTTTTCCGGCTTCAATACCGTACCGGGTGACATCCACCGAGTTTGTATCCCGTACATATACCCACTGCCCGGCAATAGGGGAGAGATATAACGAGATATTATCCTTCGGTTTATAATCCAAACCCAAAGATAAAGTAAAATTACCGGGTGACAAAAAGTTTGCAATCACGGTTTCTCTGTCCGAGGCGTTGTATGAATTGAACAATACGGTATTCATATCAAACTGGGTAGCGTAATTCCAGTGCCGGAACGCCTTAACACCGAGTTTGGATTGTATTTCCAGTTTATCCTCATTTTTACTTAAATCTTCACTTCCGCTCTTTAAAGCCCCCAACCGATAGCGGAATGAATTTTCCCACGTTGTACTTCTCTTCTTGTAAGTGGCAAAATATTTCAAATCGGAAAGAATAGAAAGCGAATTTTCACCACCGCTAGCCCAGTTGCTACTGATAAAACCTTGTCCGAACGATAATGAAACATCGGAATAATAAGTCCAATGCCGTCTTTCTATTGTACCGATTTTCATTTCAGCCAAAACGAAATAAGCAGAATCGGAAGCTACCAGCAAACATTCTTCCGGTTGTTCTTGCCGGAAAGCGAATCTTCGTGTCTGGTAGACATCATTATCCAGTAGAAATTTAATCTGTTTACCCCGTGGCATCACTTTTATCCAGCCACCGATAGAGTCCCCGACGAAATTCTCCGTCATCATACGATGGTATTCAGCACGTCCCGTGTTCAGCCATATATTTTTTGAACGATCGGAAGCACCCAAAATCGTGATCAAAACAGAATCACGGCTTCTTTCTTTCATCCATTGATAATTCTCGTCCTGCTCCATAAAAGCGAGCAGGGCTTCCAGATCCTGATTCAAAAATATATCATACCGGGTAGAATCCAACAAATGTAAAGAATCCAATTCCGGGTTAGCCCGGTAAAAATCAAGACTATCCCTCGATATACGCTCTTGAATCATTGCAATAGCCTCTTCTTTGGCTTTAACTGTTTCAAAATACGTTCTCACGTAATTCAGCATATATTTAATATGCTCGTTTTCAGCATAATCTCTCAAAATTCTGATTGCCCGACTCAGTTCGTAATACTTGTACCGATCCCTTTTCAAGTTATCTAGAGCGTAACGAGTGGCAGGATTATTTATATGTGTATTTTTCAAGTATTGGTAGACGTATTTTATTTGAGGAACGGTATGAGAAATAGAATCTGCACGAGTATGTTTTACCGGCAACACGTACGAAGGATGTACCGACATCACCCGAGAGTGTTTCTTTTCTTGAGCGAAAAGAAAATTCTGGGACAAAGTAAGAATAAAAAATACAATAACAACAGACCTCATGCAACTAATTACTTGTTATTTGAACGGAGAATTCGGTTCTTTCGCCATATGACTGTAAGCCAACTTATCCAGTAAACTGGGAAACCATTTGCTCAAGAACACGGATATTTTCCCTTCAACCAAAGTCATTACAATCTCTCGCTTCCGTTTAACAACGCCATTTACAATGATTTCCGCGCATCGTTCCGCACTCATCATATTGTTTTCGGCCCGCGGACTATCGCCTTGCTGGCTACCATCAGCAACTAAAGCAGTTTTTCGAATATTAGAAGCCGTGAAGCCGGGTGCGGCAACAAGCACGTGCAGACCTTTTTTCAAATTCTCGACACGTAGCGTGTTCAAGAATCCTCGGACTGCAAATTTACTGGCAGAATACCCGGTTCTTCCGGGTAACCCGAGGAATCCCGCGACTGAAATAATGCCAACCAGACTACCTTTTGTTTGCAATAAATAGGGTAAAGCATACTTTGTACAGTACACCGTTCCCCAAAAATTAACATCCATCAGACGTCGTATGACCTCCAAATCCAAATCCTCAAACAGAGCCCGCATGGAGATTCCGGCGTTATTCACGAGTGTATCTATTTTTCCAAAGCGTTCGTGAGCTTTTTCCACAAGATTTTTGCAATCCAGTTCATTCGAAACATCCGTCTGCACGGAAATAATCTCTGTTCCTTGTGATTTTAAATCATCCTCAATTTTTTTCAGTTCTTCCATGTTTCTAGCGCCCATAACAATTTTGGCGCCACGTTTAGCAAATTCATAAACCAACGCTTTACCAATACCGGAAGATGCTCCTGTAATAATCACCACTTTGTTTTGCATGAATCTTGTTTCTTAGGTGTTTAGAATTCCTTATTTTGATTTACAAATATAACAACAACTTTGGAGAATGAAGAATCATAATGGAAAAAAACGTAATCATATAAAAGTTTTATAATTGCGATTATGATAAATAATATATACAAAAAAGAAAAGGGAAGTTTTTCCCTCTTCTTTTATATCTATCTATTACAGATTGTTAAGTTTCTCGACCGTCTGATCATACTTGCTTTGATATTGTTTTTTGCTTGCTTGCAAACGATAATACAATTCTTTTAAAGTAGTCAGCGTGTTCTTGTCGTTCGGTTGCAATTCAAGGGCTCTTTCGAAATAAGGAACTACAGCCTCGTATTTGTCCATAATTTTAGCGAGTTCTGCGTTATATTCCTTAACATCAACGATTTCTTGAACGATCTTATGATCTTCGATCACGCGGTTCAAATGAATATTTCCCAAGTTGTATTGAGCGAAGAAATCATTCGGGGCTAATTCCAACGTTTTGATATACATCTGTTCTGCTTTCTCGGGTTCGTTTATTTTTTCGTATAAAGAACCTTTTGCGCGATAATAATCCGGTTTATTGGGTTCCAATCTGATAGCAGCATCCAGAAATTCTTCAGCTTTTCCCGGGGTATCTCCTTGCAAATAATAGTTAATCAACTCGATCAACATATATTCGTCATTCGGGAACAACTTATGTCCTTCCTGCAAGTACTTAACAGCTTCTTCCTGAATAGCTTTCGCAGTAATCGTATCCCCGTTTTCTTTTGCGTCGCGGCTTCTTCCCAGGTAAATACTAGCCAACATGGCATAAATCCGGTTTGCCTCATAACCTAATTCCAATGATTTTTTGTAGAATTCCATAGCTTCATCTACCTGTCCGGCTTTATGGGCAGCTACACCGGCATTGTAAATAACGGCAGTGTCTACTTTTTGCGTTCCGTAAGGAGAAGCGTTTATATCCAAAGTTCTCTTGAAATTGTCTAGGGCTGCTTGGAAATCAGCTTTGGCAGCTTCAGCATTTTTCGCATCTTCAGCAGCTGTACCACAATTGTAGCACACGATACCCTGATTCGTGAAGTCAATAACCAAATTAGCAAACTGAGCCTTTAAATCTTTTTCAAACTTTTTCTTCTCATCCAACTGTATTACTTTTTGATAAGATTCCCAAACAATCGGAAGCGGATCTGCAGACAATTTCTTGTAATTTTCATCCTGACTCTCGAAAATACCTTGGTAGATTTGTCCTCTCACGAAGTGGGCTTTCGGGTTGTTCACGCATTTCTCGTGTCCGATAGCTTCATCGATTAGCTCTTTTGCTTTATCTAGCTTTCCCTGCGTGTAAAAGCTAACAGCAGATGTCACTTTTCCCATTTGCGCGAAAGACACATTCGCGCAAAGCAGAAGGGCAATGATAAAAGTTAGTTTTCTCATACGTTTAAAATTTGTGTTCCAATTAGATATCATTTATAAATAATTATTCTTCACTACTTTCTCCGGTTTCTTCCGCATCCGTATTTTCCTGCCCTTCTGCTGGTACATCTTCCTCTTTTGACGCTGAAACTTTGGCAACGGCAGCGATAGCGTCGTCATTACGTAAATTAATCAATCTTACTCCTTGCGTGTTACGTCCCATAACTCGCAACGTGCTCACGTCAAGCCGGATCGTTAAGCCGGAACGATTGATAATCATTAAGTTATCTTCATCCGTGACATCCAGCAACGCAATTAATTTTCCGGTCTTTTCCGTCATGTTAATGGTCTTCACACCCTTACCGCCACGGTTCGTGATACGGTAATCTTCAATACTAGAGCGTTTTCCATATCCATTTTCAGAAACGACCAGCACGTCTGCTTTATCTGGTTCAACACAAATCATGCCAATCACTTCATCTTCCTCGCTATCTAGGGTGATTCCTCTAACACCGGATGCCGTTCTACCCATGGGACGTACTTTTTCTTCCGGGAAGCGGATAGCCTTACCGGATTTCACGGCAATCATGATGTCATTCTCGCCGTTTGTCATCTTGGCATCCAATAATTGGTCTCCCTCTTTGATCGTTATTGCGTTTACTCCGTTCGCTCTTGGACGAGAGTAAGCCTCAAGTGTCGTCTTTTTGACAATCCCTTTCTTTGAACACAACACGATATAGTTGCTATTAATATAGTCGTTTTCTTTCAAATCCAACGTGTTGATATAAGCCTTCACTTTATCATCCGGCTCGATATTCAACAGATTTTGTATTGCCCGACCTTTGGATTGCTTGGAACCTTCCGGGATCTCCCAAACTTTCAGCCAGAAACATTTTCCTTTTTCCGTGAAGAACAACATGGTATTGTGCATGGTTGCCATAATCATGTGTTCCAGGAAGTCCTCGTCACGGGTTGCTGATCCTTTGGAACCGACTCCCCCGCGATTCTGCACCTTGTATTCGGACAGCGGGGTACGTTTGATATATCCCATGTGCGAAATCGTGATCACGACTTCTTCATCAGCGTAGAAATCTTCCGGGTTGAATTCTTCGGATGCGTACACGATGTCTGTTCTGCGCTCGTCATTGTACTGTGCTTTTATTTGCAAAAGTTCATCCTTAATAATTTGCATTCTCAATTCCAGACTCGCCAAAATTTCTTTCAAGTGTTCGATAACCTTGATAATATCATCGTATTCCGCTCTCAATTTATCTTGTTCCAGGCCTGTTAATTGACGTAATCTCATCTCTACAATAGCACGAGCCTGAATATCGCTCAACGAGAAGGTTTCCATCAAAGTAGCTCTTGCCTCGTCCGGAGTTTTAGACGAGCGAATAATACGGATTACTTCATCAATATGGTCACTGGCTATAATCAAACCTTCCAAAATATGAGCACGGTCTTCCGCTTGTTTCAACTCGAATTGAGTACGGCGGGTAATCACCTCGTGGCGATGTTCCACGAACAGGCGGATAAGGTCTTTCAAGTTCAACAACCGGGGTCTGCCTCCTACCAAAGCGATATTGTTTACCCCGAAAGAAGTTTGAAGAGCCGTGTGTTTTAATAAGGTATTCAAAACCACGTTGGCGATTGCGTCTTTTTTCAGATCGATCACAATACGCATACCGCTGCGGTCAGATTCGTCGTTGATATTCGAGATACCGTCTATTTTCTTATCGTTCACTAAGTCGGCTATACGGGAAATCAATTCGGCTTTATTCACCATGTAAGGAATTTCATGCACGATAATTTTCTCTCGCCCGTGAGGTGTTGTTTCGATGGATGTTTTGGAACGAATCACGACACGACCTCTTCCCGTGTGATAAGCTTCCCGCACACCGCTATACCCGTAGATACTACCTCCCGTGGGGAAGTCCGGAGCTTTAATGATCCGGATTAAATCATCGATCTCAATATCATTATTGTCGATATAAGCACAAATAGCATCAATTGTATCTGCCACGTTGTGGGGAGCCATATTCGTAGCCATACCCACGGCAATACCCGAAGCACCATTTATTAATAATAAAGGTATTCTGGTCGGCAAGACGCTCGGTTCTTTCAACGATTCGTCAAAGTTCGGGATCATGTTTACCGTATCCTTGTCCAAATCAGCCAGAATATCTTCCGAGATTTTCATTAAACGAGCCTCCGTGTAACGCATGGCGGCAGGGCTATCCCCGTCGACAGACCCGAAGTTTCCTTGCCCGTCCACCAGCGGATAACGCAAAGACCAACTTTGAGCCATACGTACCATTGCCATGTACACCGAGCTATCCCCGTGAGGATGATACTTTCCGAGCACCTCTCCCACGATTCTTGCTGACTTTTTGAATGGCTTGCCGGACGTTACACCCAATTCGCTCATTCCAAACAATACTCTTCTCTGTACCGGTTTCAAACCGTCCCTAACATCAGGCAATGCACGCGACACGATCACCGACATTGAATAGTCAATGTACGAAGATTTCATCTCCTCCTCGATGTTGATCTTAATAATTTTTTCTCCGACGTTTTCCATTTATAATATTAAATTACTCTTTTAACGCATTGTTTGATAGAATGTTGACATCAATATCACCCCTATCCTACCAAAATCCCACAAATGTAATAAAAACGATGGATTAAAGGAAATTTTTTTTAGCAATAATCAAAATTCGAAAGCTAACATATCGTATGCCAACTTCACGTTGTCGGGCAATTCGTCGGAAACCTCCCCGTGTAACCCCATTTGATGACCGATATGTGTGATATACGCTTGCTTCACGTTCAACCGCTTCACGACCTCCAATGCCTGTCCTAGCGTAAAATGGGATAGATGGGGTTCTTTGCGCAAAGCATTGATCACGAGATACTCCACTCCCTCCAGTTTTTTCATACTTTCTTCTGGGATAAAATTGGCATCGGTAACGTAAGCGAAATTTGCGATACGGAATGCCGTGATCGGTAGTTTATGGTGCATCACCGTGACGGGAATAACCTCAACGTCATCAATCCGGAAAGGTTCCTCTTCCACCACGTGAATATTCATTTCCGGTACCCCGGGATACCTGAATTTCATAAAAGCGTAGTCGTAATCCTTTTGTACTGCCCTCATGGTTAAATAATTACAGTACACCTCAACCTCTCCCTGTTTCACCCAGTTAAACGCTCGTATATCGTCCAAGCCTCCGATATGATCTTTGTGCTCGTGTGTCAACAACAACGCTCTCACGTCCTTCACTCCTGCCCGCAACATCTGGGTGCGGAAATCGGGTCCGGCATCTATAATCAACTTCTTATCTCCTATATCAATCATCGCGGAACTTCGCAACCGTTTATCGTGTTCATCCGTAGAGCGACAAACCTCGCAATCACAAGCAATCACCGGTACTCCTTGCGAAGTTCCACTTCCTAATATCGTAACTTTCATCCGTTCACAACTATTTACCGCAAAATTAATAAGATTCGGAATAATCCCGTATATTTGCCGCAAACAATTTATTTATGGGAAAATTATATTTGCTTCCTAATTTATTAGGAGAAACAACCGTCGAGCGGGTAATCCCCTGCGACGTGATCGACGTGATCAAACGTATCCGGATTTTTGCCACGGAAAATATCAAGAATACCCGGCGGTACCTGAAGAAAATAGATAAAGCGATCAATATTGACGAACTTACTTTCCTGGATTTGAACGAACACTCGGACATCAAGGATATAGAGACGTATATACCTTATTTAAAAGATAATGACATGGGTATAATCTCGGAGGCCGGCTGTCCTGGCATTGCCGATCCGGGGGCAGAACTGGTAGCGTTGGCACACCGCCACAACTATCAAGTGGTACCGCTTGTCGGTCCCTCGTCCATCCTGCTCGCGCTCATCGCTTCGGGGTGTAACGGTCAGAATTTTTCTTTTAACGGTTACCTCCCTGTCAACCGTTCGGAACGCGTGAAGGCATTGAAAAACTACGAGAAACAATCAGCGGCAGAGAATCGTACCCAAATATTCATCGAAACGCCGTATCGTAATTTGCAGTTACTCGAGGACATCGTGTCCTCCCTCTCTCCCGTAACGCGCCTCACGGTGGCTTGTGACATCACGACAGAAAACGAATATATAAAAACAATGCAGGTAAAGGATTGGAAACACGAGAAGCCGGACATAAATAAGCGTCCGACGATATTTGTCTTGTATGCCAGACCGTTTTAATAAATAGAATCACGATGAGAACTTATAAAAGAGTTTTATCCATAGCCGGTTCCGATAGTGGCGGAGGTGCCGGGATACAAGCTGATCTGAAAACCATTTCAGCGTGTGGCTGTTTTGCTATGACCGCCATAACTACGGTTACCGCGCAGAATACTTTGGGGGTAAAATCAATAGACCCCCTTCCCGTTCGTGTCATTGAAGCACAGATCCGGGCTTGTCTGGATGATATCGGGGCTAATGCCGTGAAAATCGGTATGCTGCATTCTATCGATGTTATCCGCACGATTGTAAGGGTGTTGCGGGATTACCCCGTGAAACACATCGTGGTCGACCCCGTTATGGTTGCCACCTCCAGCGATCTTCTCGTGCAGGAAGAGGCTATCGCGATACTTCAGCAGGAACTTTTCCCGCTAGCATCCGTGATTACCCCGAACACCTTCGAGATTGAGATATTATCCGGGATGAAAATCAACACGCAGGAAGACTTGTATGCCTCCATTCCGAGAATGAAAAATATAGGCGCCCGTAACATACTTCTGAAAGCCGGACACCTGGAATGCGAGGAAATCACCGACGTGCTGGTAGACTACGAGAACAACCGGGAATATCGTTATACCACGAGAAAGATCGACACGGTGAACACGCACGGGACAGGCTGTTCTTTATCGTCTGCCGTAGCCGCCTATCTCGCCCACGACTACCCCATGGAGAAAGCCGTGAAAGCAGCCATCGACTACCTGCACGGGGCAATAGAAATCGCAGCGGAATATAGAATCGGGCACGGACATGGTGCTGTTCATCATTTCTATAAATGGTGGAAATAGAGGAAATAGTAGATAGTAGGATATAACAGATAAAAGGGGCTGTTTGCACAGCCCCCTCAGTATATAGTGTGTGGTTGTCAATGTGTTTTAAACCAACGGAACACGTTACGGACAGTCTTGTCCAGCACAAGTGGGTCTTCAAAATATTGAGCGTGGGTTACAGAACCTTCCCATATCGCTAATTTTTCTTCTGCGCGAATTGTGTCATACACGCGTCTCGCCGCTTGGTATTCCTTCTCGTTCTCACCACCGTGGATAACGATAGTAGGCACTTTTACTTTTGAAGCCTCTTTCCGCCTGTAACAACCAGATACAAGAGCTATTGCCTTCAATCGTTTATCGGCTTCCGTTCCCGCCAATACTTCGTTTGTACCGTTACAAATACCGATGGCGTACAACTTGTCCGGGTCTACTTCTTCCTTTAAACTCAAGTAATCGATAGCAGCTTTCACGTTCTGCATCTCTTCCAATCCCAATACCACGTACCCGTAATTTGCCAAACGCGTTGCGTATTGCAACGATACCGGGGTTGTTGAGGTATTCTTGGGTCCTAAAATTATGATAGCCGGTTTCTTCCCTTTTTCTCGTGGGTTGCACAACCATCCTTTACTGTCTATGCCTTTATCTGTTAAGGTGACGTCCTCGCATCTATAAGTTCTCATACAAATTTCCGTGTTAAATGAATTTGTACACGAATACGGGAAATAGACACACAAGGTTACGTTAATAATACAAAAAAAATCGGAAGATATAGTTACACGACACGTAGAGTGTACAATCATACAGAGAACCCATCGTAAACCCAAAGAAGATTAACCCTAATAATACCTCTCCCTCGTTCTATCTCCGTTTATACTGTATACCTCCTATAATCTTTTATATAGAAACATTAGAGCAAAAACGACCACAACACGACAGTGTGAGATTATTACCTTGGATTTTCCTCGGTTTCTCATTGGGTTTTCAGTAAAAACACAGGAAGAAAAAGACAAATCCTATTTGTGTTTTTTCGATACGGGGAAAAGGGGAAATTCAATAAAAAAAATCGGAGCCATCCTTTGTAAAAAGAAATGGCTCCGATACATTTATCGGAATCCGAATATTTAAAACTATTTAAAATAACGGTTATAAAGTCCTTCAAAACCTTTCCCGTGACGTGCTTCATCTTTACACATCTCGTGTACGGTATCATGGATAGCATCCAAATCCAACTTTTTAGCTAAAGTAGCGATCCGTTTTTTATCCTCGCAAGCACCAGCCTCGGCTTCCATCCGCTTTTTCAAGTTTGTTTTGGTATCCCACACGCACTCGCCTAACAATTCAGCGAATTTGGAAGCGTGTTCTGCTTCTTCCCAAGCGTAACGCTTGAAAGCCTCGGCAATCTCCGGATAACCTTCACGATCAGCTTGACGGCTCATTGCCAAGTACATGCCGACTTCCGTGCACTCCCCGTTGAAATGTGCTCTCAATCCTTCCAAAACCTCCGGGTCAACACCTTGGGCTACACCGATACGATGCTCGTCAACAAACGTAAGGGCACCTTCCGTCTCTACCAATTCTTTGAATTTGCTTTTCGGTTGTTTACATTGAGGACAAAATTCAGGAGCTTCATCTCCCTCGTGAACGTAGCCACATACAGAACAAATAAATTTTTTCATAACGCACTCTTTTTAATGAATTAATTATATGATTTTTCCTTTCTCTTCCGCACATTTCTTGCAATACCCTTTATAATAAAGGTGTGTTTCCGTGATTATCAACTCCCCCACTCCTTCCAACACGATTGCGTCCCGGTTCTCTATCGGAATATCGTACACGCACCCGCATCCCAAGCACATGAAATGGGCATGATCGCTCGTGTCAATATCAAACCGCACATTTTTTTCGTCGATCACGAGAGCCTTCACTGCCCCTTGCTCCATGAACAGGCGCATGGTGTTGTACACCGTTGTTTTCGACAACGTGGGCATCACCGGGTACAACGCACCGTATATCTCATCAGCCGTGGGATGTACCCTGTTTGCCATAAGATAATCCATGATAGCCATTCGCTGCACGGACGGCTTTATATCATATCGTTGCATATACTCTCTCGTGTCTTGAATTGTATTCATTTCTAATTTGTAATTATTACAAATTTATATCAAGTGCAAATATCGTTATCTTTTTTATAATCGCAACGAATTCTAGTTGATTTTGTCGTAATTTAGAAATATTCTAATTTTCATACCGGGAAATTCCCGTGTAATTACCGGGTGATACGATGTAAGTCACCCATAATAATAGTTTTTTCTTTCTCTTTCAATTATTAGCTAATATTTTTATAGATTTGCAGTATGTTTTTCATAGGACCATCAGTCAATATATTCGTGTACCTGCTTGTTTCTGCTTTTTTCGTGGTCTGTTTCTACTCGAAAAGCGAGGCAAAGCACCCGGGAGTTCTTCCGGGGAATGTCGTTCATGTTTATCATTTCACAACAAACGAGGAGGTTCATTACCACGAGGTACACAAAGAACAAAAAAGGACTGAAGTCAAGAAAACATTTATTCCGGTCTACGACAGTCATGAATGGCTATCGTACACACCACCGGCGGAGTATAAAAATCCCCGTTTAACCCTAAAAACGTTGAGAGCGCCCCCGACGTGTCCTTGTTTAACTATGTCCATTTAAAAATTTATTACAGGACAAATGACAGACACGTTTAATCATTTATTCATTGATAAAAATATGCGAAAACTATATAGTACAGCGCTATTATTGACACTTTGCGGTACTTTATCAGCTCAACGTTCAGCGGTCGTGCAGACAAACGATTCCACGTTCAGCGCGATCAAGCAATTGCAGGAAGTGACTATTAGCGCCGAAAAAAGAGAATTGTCTATCAGCGAGATACCCATTGCCTTGAGCGTGATCTCGGGTAAATACTTGCTGAACGAGAATAACCCGGACTTGCGCAACCTGTCGGGAAGAATCCCAAACTTTTATATGCAGGAAGGCGGGTTGAAACTCTCTACCCCACTTTACGTGCGAGGAATCGGGACGGTTTCGGGAACGCCACCCGTCGGGCTGTACGTGGACGGGGTGCCGGTATTCGACAAGAATGCTTTTATTTTCGATCTCTACGATATTAAACAAATCGAGGTATTGAGAGGTCCGCAAACCACTCTCTACGGGCGAAACAGTATTATTGGGCTGATAAATATCAGAACGAACCCACCTGCCGAGACCTTCTCGTTACAGGCGAAAGCCGGGGTTTCGAGTTACAACTCTCAGAATTATATGCTCACGGCAAATCTCCCCCTCCGAGATTACTTGTATAATAAGGTATCCTTTTCGTACAACCGAACGGACGGGTATTTCAAGAACGATTTCACGGGCGGAAAACCTAACAAATCCGATTCGTACAACGTGCGTTACCAGGGGCGGCTGCACACGAACGACACGTGGCAGGTTACCTTGGGGGCGAACTACAACCATAGTTTCGACGACGGGTACGCTTACCATGCCATCGATTCATTGAAAGTTCACCGCTACCGGGTAAATTACAATGCCAACGCTTCCTACAAGCGGGATTTGGCTTCAGCTTACCTGAATGCCCGTAAACTTTTCGACCGGACCGCATTGAGCTGGATTACATCCTATTCGTGGACGAAAGACGAGCAAGAACTAGATGCCGATTTTACATTCCATGACGTGTTTCAAAACCAGAAAGAGTCGAAGCAAAATCTGGTGACTCAAGAGATCAATTACCAATCCACGGCAAGCGAAAAACTCGATTGGACAATCGGGACGTTCGGGTTCTACAAGGACTTGACGAACGATTATCTCGCCACGTTCGGTGCGGAACGTAAATTATTGCTTCCTCTCAACTTGGACAAGACGCTGTATTACAACAATACGAACACGTGGGGCATAGCGGGTTACGGGCAGGTTACTCTCAAGAATATACTTCCTGGGTTGTTTATCACCGTGGGATTGCGGTACGATTACGAGAAAGCGTCCCTTGATTACCGGGATAGTTTGTTATTCCACGGGGCTAAAGATTTCTCCGGCTACCACGATTGGGAGGAGGACAACTCGTATAGTGCCTGGTTGCCTAAATTCTCCGTTCTGAAGAAGTGGAACACGCGACTCTCCGCTTATGCCAGCGTTTCCAAGGGATACAAGGCGGGCGGTTATAATATCATTGCGAATGACATGACCTCACAAGTCGTGAAGTTGGAGTATGACAAAGAAACTCTTTGGAATTACGAGATCGGGACAAAATACTTCAGCCGAAACGGGCGTTTCAACGTGAACGCAGCTCTTTTCTATATTGATTGGAAAGACCAGCAAATCTTCGTGATGGAGATGATGGGACCTAGCATCAAGAATGCCGGGGATGCCCGCAGTTTTGGAGCAGAAATGGATTTGACGTGGGAATGCTTGCCCCACTTGACTTATTTCCTTGCAGCGGGTTACAGTAATTCGGAATATTACCACCATCTGACGAAGGAGTACGAGGGTAACAGGATCGTGATGGCTCCCGAATTTACCATGAACACGGGATTTTCCTACCAAAAGAAAGTAGATATATCCTTGTTCAAGTCTTTCATGGCATCCACTTCCGTGACTGGTTTCGGAAAACAGTATTTTGATGAAGCAAATACCTTGAAACAGAATCCTTACTTCCTGTGGAACATGGATTTCGGTGTTTCCGGGAAATACATAGACTTTCACCTGTGGGGGAAAAATATCTTGAATAAAGCCTTTTTCTGCTACATGTTTAACAGTCCGGTAGGCAAAAATCTACCCGAATACCTGAATTCCGGTCAATCCGGAGCTCCTTCTCGATTCGGGGCATCAATAACTATTAAAATTTAAACGACAAATCTTTAATTAATCTAAGTATGAAAAACAAATTAATGTATCTAGTGGCTGTGTTATTTGCGGCGTGTGTAGGGTTCTCATCTTGTGGTGATGACGATGATGATGATATCCCCGTAGAATTTTCAGGAACCTGGAAGTTTGATAAAACTCATTTTGTTTTCGATTATTCTGAAGAAAATATTACAATTCCCAGCATGGATCCTATGACTCCTCAAGAAATAACTAATACGGTTATTCAATTGGGAAATGAAAAAATGGGAGAATATTTCACAGGAATTCGGTTTGATTCTAAAAAGGACCTTACAATCTTGATGAAAATAGATGGAGCAAATAAAGAGTTAAGTGCAACATACGTAGTACAAAAATCGAAGATTGATGTTACACTTAATAAAGATGAACTAAGTGTACTTGTAGGAAAGGATATACCAATGATGCCTGCTATTAGTTTAATATACGAGATGGGAACTACCGATCTAACTCTTTTTATTGATAAAACATATATTCAGACTCTATTGTCTATCGTAGATAACCTTGATTTAGATTTATCAATGCAGGAGCAATTAATTTTTACAGCTGCTAAAGCGATTTTGAATAAAACCACGACACTCGAAATTGGAGCAACTCTTAAGCGCTAATTAATACCTTTCCCCGGCACATCGGTGACCGGGGATTTTTTTTAATTTCTCAACGTACCGTATTGTTTTTATATACTTCTAAGTATTTCTCTCGAAATATTTATTATCTGTTTTTCGTCTTCTCACCCGCTGTTTTCTAGGCTTCTCTCCTATTTTCGTATTTATACCTCCCTAAAAATTTTTCCGAATAATGAAACTTTTTTTATAACTTATCGTTTCTATCTAATAGAATCACTAAATTTAAAAACAGTTTAATTTAAAACATAAGAATATGAAACCAGAAGAATTCAAAGATTTAGACGTGTTGATGTCATCTGATATAATTAATAAAAGAGGTGCAGACAATAAATTTCAATTACCGACCTTACCTTACAAAGAAAACGCTTTAGAACCCTATATCAGCGAGAGAACGATCCAATACCATTATGGTAAACATCTTGCTACCTACATCACGAACATGAACAATTTGATTGCCGGAACGGAATTTGAAAAAATGTGCCTGGAAGGTATCGTGGTCAAGTCCGAGGGCGGAATATTCAACAATGCCGCGCAGACTTACAACCATATATTCTATTTTGAAACCTTCCAACCGCACAATGTCGCAAAGACTACCCCTACCGGTAAAGTGAAAGAATTGATCGATAAATCTTTCGGTAGCTTCGATACTTTTAAAGAAGCTTTCGCGAAAGCAGCCACTACCTTATTCGGTTCAGGATGGGGATGGTTGGTTGTTGGCAAAGACGGGAAACTGGAAATCATGCAGACAAGCAATGCCGACACCCCATTGAAACATGGTAAGAAACCGATACTAACAATCGACGTTTGGGAACACGCTTATTACCTGGATACCCAAAACGCCCGCCCGAAATATATCGAGAACTACTGGAATATCATCAACTGGGACGTTGTCAACAAACGATTGGCATAATACGAATCTATAAAATAACAAGGTCGTAAAATTAATGATAAACATTGATTTTACGACCTTGTTATTTTATAGCCCGTTCAATAATTTGCGTTCAACCAAATGGCAAAAAATTTGTCATACACGGCATATGTCCCGTGCTCGGACGTGATAAAATCTTTTTCCAACAATCCTTTTAGTGCAGCTTGCACGGAACTCGGCGAGGTAAGTTTGTATTTTTTCACAAATGCCCCGGAAGTAATGTTAGTCGCTTTCCCCTCCTTGGAAATGGAAACAAGCAAGCCTTTTTGACGTTCGGGCAATCTGAAGAGAGTTTCCTCGTAGTTGTATCTGTAGCTGCTGATAATACTTTCCTGGGCTATCTCTATCATTTTCTCGCAACATTCCTCACCCTTCTCTGTCAACATGAAAAGAGTGTTGAACATCTTCTGGATATACCACGTGATTCCCTCGAAACGCCTATAAACGGTTTCCACGATTCCATCAGCGATCTTTTTACCCGCTTTCTCGAAATGGCAACGAACGAATGCTGTATATTTATCAATATCAATACATTCCAAATACATCATCGATACGCTTTGATAAAAAGGACGGGACGCACTCAAGAACATATTTCCCATTACGTGCCGTTGACTACCGGCAAAAATGAACCGGGCATTCGTGCAGTGTTGAACGTGCGTTCTCAATAAAGCTTCCACGTTATCTTCCGGGTAAGAAGCTATTTGCTGAAATTCATCAATAGCCACAATACACGGTTTACCTGCTGCTTTCAGATACTTGAAAATCTCGTCCAGCGTGACATCCGAGTCATGTATATCTCCTAACTGCACATTGAAAGAGGGATTACCCGAAACATCGAAAGAAATTCCTGTTTGCAATGTCTTCACGCAACGGATGAAAGTTTCCAGGGCTTTTCTGCCAAAGGGTTTCAATTGCTCTACGATTACTTTACTCAAGGAAAACACGAAATCCCGCAAAGACTTCGTGGCATATATATCCACGAAAAACGTGTAATATTCCTTGCTTATTTCATGCCGGGCAAAACAATGCATAATTAATCCGGTCTTCCCCATTCTTCGAGTCGAAATTAAAGCAAGATTGTTACCGTTAGCCACCTGTCTTACTAATTCCTCGCTTTCAAGCTCCCGATCGCAAAAATATTCCGCTGACACGTATCCTCCTGTCACGAACGGATTGTTTACTTGTACCATAAAACGTAATTTTATTCTCAATACGCAAAGATAATAATTATCTTATAATAATTGAATCCCATCTACACGAAAAAGAGGTCAGAATAACCTGACCTCTCGAATATAAAATACGATCTGAAATATATTCTAATGAATAATCTCCATCTCTTCTATCAAATGTTTTGCTCCCGCGTATTTGTCTATGATAAAAAGCACGTAACGGATATCAACCGCTATATTCCGGCAAATCTCGGGACTGTATTGCATATCTGACATCACCCCTTCCCACGCACGGTCGAAGTTCAGACCGATCAGATTGCCTTCCGCATCCAACACCGGACTACCGGAATTTCCGCCGGTCGTGTGGTTGGTAGCAATAAAGCATACCGGAACCTCCCCGTCCTGCGTGTACGGACCGAAATCACGGTTCTTGTATAGTTCCCGTAATTTCTGCGGAACATCATAGTCATATATATTCGGGTTATCTTTTTCCATAATTCCCTTCAATGTGGTGTAAGGCGTGTAATACACGGCGTCTAGTGCCTTGTAACCAGCCACCTTGCCGTAAGCGATGCGCAACGTGGAGTTGGCATCCGGATAAAAGATTTTGTCAGGCTGCATTTCCATCAGACCTGCCATCCACAGACGGTTCAGACTATTTATCTCCCTTTCGATGCGTCCTAACTCGGGACGGATTTTCTCCATGAACAAGTTTTGGATGCCTTCCATCATCATGTATATCGGGTCTTTCTCGATTTTCTTGATCGTTTTATCGTTCAAATTATTCACGAATGCCAACAGACGATCCTCGTGGGCAAATATCGATTTCTTGAACAGATCTGCCGCATACCGCTCGTAAGCGTTTCCTTTGGCATATTTCGGGGAAAGACGTACAACTTCCGGTATCCATTGATTATCCAAATCCTCGTTGTTATATAATTTAAGCATTTCAACCAGAATGCGTTCATCTGTTGCGACATCGTAATCTTTATAGAAAGATTGGATGTATTCTTTCACCCTTTGTTTAAAAATCTCTTTGTCGTTGGCTTGGTCGTAAACTTCCAGAATCTGTTTTATATTACGTGCTAACTCGATCACTTCCGCACCCCGCAACCCAGCCTCGGTAGCGTAAGCGGCTGCAAGAATATATTCCTGACGAGCATCATACAAATTCTTGTAACGGTCAACCAAGCCGATATATTCCGTTTTCCCGTTCGCTTGTGCCCATTGGTTGAAATTCCGCTCTAGGATTCGTTTGTTGTCAGCAGTGCTGAATCGCTCCAATCCCTTGATCTCTCCCTGCCATTTTTTCCAGGCGTTGGCAACATTGGCTGCTTTAGCCGCGTATTTGATACGTAATAATTCATCCGATTCCATAGCCGCATTAATCACGTCTAACTTTGCCGTTCGAATCTTGATCTTGTGCGGGTCTTCCACGCTAGCGATCTGATCGATAGCATAAGAAGTCAAATACTCGTTCGTCGTTCCGGGATAACCGAAAACCATGGTAAAATCACCTTCTTTTACCCCCCGGGCAGAAACCTTGAAGAATTTAGCCGGTTTGTAAGGGACGTTATTGGGTGAAACGGCAGCGGGTTCATTGTCCGGTCCAGCGTAAATACGAAGTACTGAAAAATCACCCGTGTGGCGAGGCCACGTCCAGTTATCCGTGTCACCCCCGAATTTACCGATAGCCGAGTTAGGCGCTCCGACCAAACGTACATCCCGGTAAATTTTGAAAACAGACATGAAATACTGATTCCCGTTAAAATAGGGTTTAATATTTGCTTGCAAATTCGTGCCTTTGACGGCTTCTGCTTCAAGCTTACGACTAACTTCCTTTATCTTTTTAGCACGCTCTTCCTCTGACATATTGCTATTTAAGGCGGCATTGATCTTCTCCGTCACGTCTTCCATACGCACAAGGATAGAAGCCGTCGTTCCGGGATTGGTCAATTCTTCCTTTTTCGAGTTCGCCCAAAAACCATCACGCAAGTAATTGTGTTCCAAACTAGAGTGAGCTTGTATCATACCGAAAGCACAATGGTGGTTCGTGATCATCAATCCCTCGTCACTCACGATTTCTCCCGTGCAAAAATGCTGAAAAGGCGATCCCTCTCTCCCGAGACCAACCACGGCATCTTTTAACGAAGCCTGGTTAATATCGTAGATGTCTTCCGCCGTTAACTTAAATCCGGCTTTCTGCATATCTTCAATGTTGTATTTCTTCAACAACATCGGTATCCACATCCCTTCATCCGCGAAACCCGGTAAGGCAATCAGTATGAAAGCCAAAAAACATAATGTAATTTTTCTCATTTACTGGTATTTTAGATAGTTATATATATTTAAAATTGTAACATTCGTAAAGTTTCGTACAGTTTCTGCACCGGAAGCCCCATAACATTATAAAAAGACCCCTCGATACGTTCGATACCGATGTAACCGATCCACTCTTGTATGCCATAAGCCCCGGCTTTGTCGAAAGGTTTATATACATCCACGTAATACTCTATTTCTTCGTCAGATAACTCTTTAAAAAATACATTTGTCAATGCCGAGAAAGATATCTGTTTTGTCTTTGTCGTTACGCTCACGCCTGTCACCACCAAATGGCGATTTCCCGACAATTCTTGCAGCATTCCGATTGCTTCTGCCCGGTTGGCGGGTTTCCCGAGTATTTTACCGTGGATACATACCACCGTGTCAGCAGTCACCAGCACTTCATCCGGTTGCAGTTCCTCCCGGAAAGCCTCTGCTTTCACTTTAGAGAGATATTCCGGCACTTTCTCCAAAGGCAAATCCTTCGGGTAGTCCTCCACTATTTTCTTCAATCTTACTTCAAAAGTAAGCCCTGCATCTTTCATCAGTTGCTGCCTGCGGGGAGATGCTGAAGCCAATATGAGTTTGTAATTTTTTATTGAATACATCTTTATGCTTGACAATTAAAGAAGTGATGCAAAAATAAGCTGATACCAATGCACAAGGCCATAATCAAACGAATCAACCTCAACTGGAATTTCATCTTGTCATTTTTCAGCACGGAATACCCGTACACGAGGTATGGAACGATCAGCCCGATCAGAAAATAAACCAACATAACGGCGGAAGATCTGAATTCCATGATAAAAAATACGACCAAAGAGATCAAACATACCGCTACCAACGTGATAATAACTTTACGAGCCACGGGAATACCGCATTTTACCGGGATGGTCATGATGCCTTCTGCCCGGTCGCCATTGACGCTGTACATATCCTTGTTTATCTCGTAAATCAACATATTCAAGAACAAAAAATAAGCGAAACAGGAAGTCCAGTAAAATACGTTGTTAAAATCCATTTGGGTTTTCACGATGACATCTGAATAAGCCTCGTTGAGCAAAGGAATTTCAAAGGTTGCCACCGTGAGGGGAATCAACCCCGCTAGAAAAGCCACGATCAAGTTACCCCACAAAAAGCGTTTCTTGAAACGGGAAGAATAGAACCACAAGATAGCTGAAATTACCAGAAACAGGAACACGATTTCGCTATGATGAACGTTGCGAGCCAGATAATAAGCAATACCGACGGCAACCATGTTCAACAGGGTATGAAGGGTAATTGCAGCACGACGACTGATCGTTTTCCCCACGATCACGGGTCTGCTACCGGAAATCCGGTCTGCCTTCGTGTCAAAATAGTCATTTATGACATAGGCAGCCGATACCAAACAACACACGGCAATGACCAAAAGTGAAAAATCACCCTCGGGCATTTGTAGATCAACCCCCTCTTTATCCAGCAAGGGAAGAATAACCAAAAATCGCATGGCATACATCGTGAATGCCGTGAAAGCGATTGTTCTTAACCGTATTAATCTGAATATTTCCAACATACGTTATCTTTTGTAACTACATACATTTCACGTGGCAATGGGTATCCATCCATTCTCCTTTGGCTTTCAATACCTGGGAAACGACGTCGCGCACGCAACCAAGTCCCCCGGGTGTATCCGAGATATACCGTGAAATAGCTTTGATTTCCTCGCAAGCGTCTGCCGGACACACTGGCATCCCCACGATGGTCATCACATTGTAGTCCGGTATATCATCTCCCATGTACATCACGTTCTCGGCATTCAAGCCGTATTTTTCCAGAAATTCGTTCAACGCTTCCACTTTGTTCGCCACGCCTAAATAGACTTCCTTAACTCCCAGCTTGTTGAAACGTTCTTTTACTCCTGGGGCATAACCGCCGGAAATAATACATACGGGGTATCCTTTCTTCACGCAATACATCATCGCGTAGCCGTCTTTCGTGCAGGATGTCCGCACCAAATCACCCTCCGGGGTTATATTCATCTCGTGACGAGAAAACACACCATCCACATCAAACGCGAAAGCTTCTACTTTTTTCAATTCCTCTTTGAACAGTTTCATGTTATATTGTTTTTATATTATCTACCATAATGTAGGCATATCATTAATCTCTGATGACGACGTCTTGGGCTCATCCGTACTCTCCTTCACCTGTGCTTCCTTGATTCCCTCCGACAGTAACGTGTATATTTTCAATAATTCCTTATCTTGCTTCAACATACTCTTGTGCATATTCATGATACTCTCGTCACCCCGTTTAGCGGGTCCGGTTTGGGCTTCCTCGGGTGTCAGAAGCATCACTTTATGCGCCGTTTCGAAAATCAAGGGGCGTAACATTGCGAATGATAATCCATTTTCTTCAAGCAATTTCCCTGCCACGCCATACAAGTAGTTCGGGAAATTACAAGCAAACACGGCGGCAAGGTGCAATTCTTTGCGTTGCTGTGAATTTATAGCATGAATCTTACTCGATAACTTCTCCGCTAATATTTTGATTCTACCTGAAACACTTGAAGAACAACCCTCTATGCACAAAGGTATCTCGTCGAAGTCCAAATCTCTTTTCTTGGAAAAAGTCTGCACCGGATAGATTACCCCGTAATGCTTCGAGAAAGGTTTCAATACATCCATCGGCAAGCTTCCGGAAGTATGTAACAAGAGTGCTTCCGATTTTATCCTAACCGTCTTCAATAAAGACGATAACGAATCGTCACTTACACAAAATATATAAATATCACCATCCGGGTATATCTCCCCGATTTCCGCCGTGTAGGATATACCTGTTTTTACACCTAACGCACGGGCGGACTCGATCGTGCGGCTATATATCTGGCATAGGTTCTCGCCCGCTTTCAACAAAGCTGAAGCCAAATGATGTGCCACATTTCCCGCACCGATCAATATAATTTTCTCCTGTTCCATAATTAATAAGCAATATTTTTAGGAGGTAAGACACCACTTTTCAAAGCTTCTAGCAAACGCTCGCTCGCCTTGCATATATCCTCGTGAAAATCCTCTGAAATCAATACTAATCTCCCGTTGATCATTTGTAAATGTTTGTATCCCATGCTATTCCCCGATTGGTTCAATAATATTAAATCACTCCCGGGAATAAAGGTATGAGTCATTTGGTTGCGTAGTTTATCATACAAGAAACAATTATCATTTAACATTCGATAACGTCCTCCGAACAATTTCTTCACGGCAAGGGAAAAACGTTTTGCCGATTGCCCTTTTGCTTTCATGGGTTTGTTGTCCAGAAAGCTTCCCAGTACTTCGACCGCCTGCCCCATGATGACAAATTGCATATATGATAGCCCGGCATTCTGCAATTTAGCGATCTCTTTTTCAACCACTTCACGTAAAAAATGCTCGATTCTTTCTATTTGTTCTTCTGTTTCCATACGTTAGTCAAAAGTAATGCGAATAATCGAAAGTTACAAATATTCACGGGGTGTTCCGAAAGGGAGATAAAAGTACATATTATTTTTATGAACTTTTCCGTCCGGATAATCGTTTTAAAGCATAAATTTGCGCTGCAATAAAAGGAGATAAATTATGATGCTATTTAACAACGAACCGATTGACAATAAAGAATATTCCGAGGAAATCTTGAACCACGGATTAAGTCTTTACGAGGTTTGCCGGGTCTTCCGGGGAAAAGTTATATTTCTGCATGACAATATTTTAAGACTTGACAATTCAATTAAAAAATCAGGCCTGAAGATCGATATTGCCGATTTGAATGTAGAAGGGAAATTGAATCGTCTGATAGACCTCGAACACATCAAGGAAGGTAATATAAAATACGTGTTGCACGTTTCCCCCTCGGGCATCGACGAGTATGTCTACCAGATCAAACACTCCTACCCGACGGAAGAAGCCTATCAACATGGAATAGAAACGGTTACTTGCCGTGCCATGCGGGAAAATGCCGAGGTGAAATACATCAATTCCGGTTTGCGGGAAATGACCAACAAGATCATGCAGGAACAAAGAGTTTACGAGGTGCTGCTTATCGATAAAGAGGAATATATCACGGAAGGTTCCCGTTCCAACGTGTTCTTCATCAAAGACAACACCCTGTACACAGCCCCGCTTCCCCACGTACTGCCCGGCACGAGCCGTAAACGTGTATTGACGATCTGCGAGGAAAACAGCATACCCGTTGAAGAAAAAAGAGTGGCTTACAAGGAATTATCCGCTTATGACGCCGCTTTTATCACGGGTACTTCCCCGCTCGTGTTGCCCATCCTGCATATCGACAAAATCACCTTCAACCCGCGCCATCCCTTGCTTGTGAAGGTCATGGAACGCTACTTCGATTTGTTAAGCAAGAATTTTTAAAACTGTTTTACATGGATTTGCTTTGATAAAAAATACATTTTTCTTAATATTGCAAGCGTAATGTTCTTTTCTTCTAGAATGTTACGCTTTGATTTTTTAATAGCATATAATGAAATACACGATAATACTTATATTACTACTTCTCGTACTTGTTATCATTCCCTGGAAATCTCACCCCGAGAAGTTTCAGGACGAGCAGGCTCCCCCTCAAGATACGCTGGTTACAGCCATTCATGATTTATTCACCAACGAATTTTCCGATTTAGACGAAACGAAACGTTTAGATCAAACCATTCAACGATTTATGAATCAATGGGAAATAAAAGGGGCATCATTGGCTATCATGAAAGACGGTAAATTGATTTACAGCAAAGGATACGGGTACGCCGATGAAGAAAACGGAATAAAAACAGACGTGAACCATATCTTCCGTATTGCTTCCGTTTCCAAGTTAATCACCGCGGCAGGCATCATGAAGCTGGTCGAGAACGGTAAATTATCATTGGATGACAAGGTGTTCGGGGAAGACGGCATATTGAACGACACGACGCTTTATTACCCGATCAAGGACAAGAGGACGAAGAATATTACCGTGGAGAATTTACTTCGCCACCAGGGAGGTTTTTCCGCCCGTTACGGCGACCCGATGTTCAAACCCGTGGACATCGCCAAGAAAATGGATGTTCCCGCGCCAGCTGATCTGAATACAATCATAAAATTCGTGTTATCCAGAAGGTTAGGATTCACTCCGGGTACAAGCACGAACTACTCTAACGTGGGTTACGGGATATTGACCAAGGTCATCGAACAGGTTGCCGGGGAAGAATACGAACGTTTCATTCAAGACAGCATATTGATTCCGGCAGGATGCTACGATATGCATCTGGCTCGAAACCTGTACGAAGAACGTTATCTGAATGAAGTGCGTTATTATGAACAAGCGGATGCCGATCTCATTCAGTCGTGTGACGGAAGGGATACTTTGCTCCCGCGCAGTAACGGGGGCAACAACATAGAAGCCCTTTACGGGGCTGGCGGATGGGTCGCCTCTCCTACCGAATTATTGTGCTTCCTGGCTTCCATTGACGGGGATGACACCTATCCGGACATTTTAAGTGGAAGCAGTGTCGAAACGATGGTCAGTTGCCCGGGCTTCTCCCTGCCTATCGGCTGGATGAAAGCGAACAACTGCGGGGATTGGTTACGTTCCGGTACGCTGGCGGGCACCAGTGCCATGCTTAAACGCCAGCATGATGGCTTTTCTTGGGCTTTTATCACGAACACGAGCAACTGGACAGGACCTCATTTCCCACAGAAAATCGAACGCATGATCTATCAAGCAATGAACCGGGTAAAAGAATGGCCGGACCGCAATTTGTTCGACCCGGCATATTGTAAAAACTACCACGACCAAAAGAAATTACTTGCCAACGAGGAAAGTCCAAAATTTGGTCCACCCACGCCAGACAACTTGAAGCTATGAATTTCTTGCATGGACGCCATGTCTTACTCGCACCCAACGCCTTCAAAGGGAGTTTAAGTGCTTTTGACTTCTGTAAAATAGTCGAGGCTGAATTCGAGAAATGCGGCTTGTCCACTCTATCGCTTCCCCTCGGAGATGGTGGAGATGGGACTGCCGAAATCATAGCCTGGTACATGAAAGCCATTCCAGTCGAAACTATCACCAAAGATGCGTTGGGAAGGGAACGCATGTCATTCTATTACAGGCATGAAGATACCGCAATCATAGAACTGGCGGCTGCCTGTGGCTTAAAACATTTGAAACGGGAGGAATACGACATTCTAAACACGAACACTGCCGGATTCGGGGTATTAATTAATCACGCAATTGCACACGGGGCAAAGGAATTAATCCTCTGCGTTGGGGGAAGTGCCAGCGTTGACGGTGGCACGGGAGCCCTTCGGGAAATGGGGTTGACAATTGTAAACGGGGATAGTTTGAATAATAATTATATTACAGATATTAAGGATATTAATATTGATTTTTTACAGGATAAGTTTAAGGATATTCACATCACGATCCTGTGTGATGTAGACAACCTGCTTTGTGGCGCTGAAGGGGCGGCAGCCGTGTTCGGACCACAAAAAGGAGCCTCCCCCAAGCAAGTTGTCATGCTAGACAAGCAATTGCATTATTTTGCGGACTTATTGCACATGAAAACAGGCAAAGAAGTACTTCACTTGAAACACGGGGGCGCAGCCGGAGGCATCACGGCAGCCATGTACGCCCTGTTGGACGCCGATCTTGTATCCGGTTCATCATATTGCCTCTCTCTCGCCCGTTTCCACGAACATTTAGCCGGGGCGGCAGTCGTCATCACCGGAGAGGGAAAAATTGACCTACAATCGCTCTACGGCAAGATTCCGGGTACCGTTGCTTCCCTTTGTAAACAACAAGGAGTACCTGTTTACGCCATCACCGGACTTTCGGACAAACAAGTAACCCCTTATTTTGACCAAATATTCACTTTAATCCACTACGCCCGTTCGGTGAACGACTCCATCACGAATGCTTCCCACTACTTAAAAATAGCGACACAGGCACTTATTGACACCCTGTACACCTCCGCTTATTCGGATTGATTCTCTATAATAAATAAATTATCACTTTTCCTTTGAGTTTTGCTTACAATTTATAAATTTTGCAGCCTCAAAACGTGCGAAAAAGAATAATTATTAATACAAAGATAACATTTAATACTATGTCATTTAAAATTCTCGCGATTAACCCGGGTTCTACATCCACGAAAATCGCTATCTTCGAGGACGAGAACGAGAAGTTTGTAAAGAACATTAAACATTCTGCAGAGGAGATTGCCAAATTCGACAACGTGGCTTCTCAATTCCAATTCCGTAAAGACATCATTCTTTCCGAGTTAAAGAGTGCCGGATTTGATATTAACGAAATCAACGCAATCGTTGGAAGAGGTGGTTTAGTTAAACCTATCGAATCAGGTGTGTACGAGGTAAATGAAGCATTGATTCATGACTTGAATAATCCTCCGATGGGTGAGCACGCTTCTAATTTAGGAGGTCTGATCGCAAACGATATCGCTAAATCGCTTGAAAATGGAGCAAAAGCATATATCGCCGATCCGGTTGTCGTTGATGAATTACAGGACGTGGCACGTATCAGCGGTCACCCTGCATTCAAGAGAGTTTCCATTTTTCACGCTTTAAATCAAAAAGCGATCGCCCGCACTTATGCCAAAGAGATCGGGAAAAAATACGAGGAAACAAACTTGATCGTGGCTCACTTGGGTGGCGGCGTTTCTGTCGGGGCACACTTGCAAGGACGGGTGATTGACGTGAACAACGCTTTAGACGGCGACGGTCCTTTCTCCCCCGAACGTTCGGGTTCGCTTCCCACGGGACAACTCGTGAAACTTTGCTTTAGCGGGACCAAAACGGAAGCAGAAATAAAGAAAATAATTAAAGGCGAGGGTGGTCTGGTAGCTCACTTGGGAACGAATGACGCTTACGAGGTAGAAATGAAAGCAAAGGAAGACCCGAAATATAAACTGATCCAAGACGCCATGTCTTACCAGGTAGGTAAAGCTATCGGGGCAATGGCTGCCGTGCTGAAAGGTAAAGTGGATGGTATCCTGTTGACAGGGGGTATCGCCTACAACCCCTTCCTCGTGGATTACGTGAAAGAAATGGTAGGTTTCATCGCTCCCGTGAAAGCTTACGGCGGCGAAGATGAAATGAGAGCCTTGGCAATGAACGGCTTGATGGTTCTTCGTGGTGAACTCACCGGGAAAATCTACAAATAAATAGTTTTAGGTTAGTATAAAATCGGAAGTCTGGGAGTCTATGGCTCTCGGACTTTCTTCATTTAAGCCTATAAAACCTATATTTATTCAAATTATTTGTAGTTTTGTAGCAATTAAAAAACTCAATAACAAATGAAAATATCGGCTTATTCACTTGGTGTGCTAGGTTTACTATTTGCTTTTATCCTCCCTAGCAACTGTATGGCGCAGGACGTGCCTTTGAAAAAACAGGATCTGAAAACAAAAGCAAAGATAACTGCCTTCTTTTCTGATTATCTCTCCGGTAAAGAGGATTCTTTTGAAAGCAAAACAACGATCAAACCCTCCGATACGAAAAAAATGCAGGCTCTCGTGTGGGCGGCTTGGAAAGAAGCAAACAATAATTTCAGGGAAGAGAAACTTATTAACCTTGAAAAACTGGAATTGGCAAAATCCGGCAAATGGACTCTTCCCAAGACCCTTGAACCCAATGCGATTATGCCTTATTACTGGGGAATCAAAGGGGATGCTATGCCTGAAGGCGGTTACCCGCTGTACTTGTACACGCACGGTTCAGGACACAAAGACAGTGAATGGCAAACCGGACTCTCTATATGTCAGAGATTCGATGATGCCCCCTCCGTGTATTTCATTCCTCAAATCCCCAACATGGGCGATTACTACCGTTGGTGGCAAAAGGCAAAACAATTTGCATGGGAAAAGATGTTGCGTCTGGCTTTTGTTTCCGGGAAAATCAACCCGAATAAAGTATATTTCTTCGGTATTTCGGAAGGCGGATATGGCAGCCAACGGCTTGCCTCGTTCTATGCCGACTATTTAGCCGGAGCCGGTCCTATGGCTGGAGGCGAACCTCTTAAAAATGCCCCCGTGGAAAATTGCAGGAACATCGCTTTTTCATTACGCACGGGAGCAAAAGATGTGGGTTTCTACCGGAATAAACTCACGCAATACACGAAAGATGAATTTGACCGGTTACAAAAATTGAACCCGGGAAGCTTCATTCATAAAATAGAACTCATCCCGGGTATGGGACACGGTATCGATTATCGCCCCACGACCCCGTGGTTAAAAGAATATACCCGCAACCCTTACCCGAAATTTGTAAGCTGGGAGAATTTCGAGATGGACGGATTATATCGTGACGGATTTTACAATCTAGTCGTAAAAGAGCGTTCCAACAATGATGATACCTCCCGCACTTACTACGAAATGAATATCCAAGATAACAGCATCACCCTTAAAGTTGATCTTGTCACGTACAAAGCAACGGAGATCGACCCGCAATGGGGTATTCAGTTGAAATTTGACAAGACTTATCAACCCGCCACGAAAGGTAAAGTAATCATTTATCTATGCGATGAATTGGTAAATCTGGATAAAGAAATCACCTTGACGGTCAACGGGAAAGAAGTTTTCAAAGGTAAAGTCAAACCGGAACTCAAGCATATTGTAAATAGCTGTGCAACATTCTTTGACCCGGCAAGACTATACCCGGCAGCCATAGAAATTGATCTGGCGCAATAAAGATTTTCCCATCGTTCATAAATCCCGGTTTATCTCACGATTGCCGGGATTTATTGTACCCTTCTCCCTGTTAAAATACCCGTAAACAGTTCTCCACCATCAAGGCGATCCCCGTTCTTATGGCATTCTCATCCGGTGACATCTTCGGATTATGCAACGGGGGCAGGCTTTCCTGTTCCGGTGGGCGAACTCCCAGTACCCAAAAGGCTCCGGGAATCTTTTCCAGATAGATAGCGAAATCCTCTCCCAGGGTAAGATGATTCATGGGAATCACATTCTCTTCCCCAAGAAGTTCCCGGGCATTCTGCTCGACAAATTTAGTCAATCGTTCGTCGTTCACGAGTACGGGCAAGCCATTCCAAGTCTTATCCATCGTGAAAGTACACCCGTATAAATCGCAAATCTCTTTGGACTTCTCCTCTATCAACTCGAATATCCGGTAACGCAAAACGTTATCGTGCGTCCGGACCGTCCCCAATACTTCCACCTTATCCGGAATCACGTTATTACACGTCCCGCCGTGCACGGAAGTGATTGAAATCACTGCGGGAATCAATGGATCACGGAATTTCGTGACCAACGTCTGGTAAAATTGTATCAAACAAGCCGTTGCCAGTATCGGGTCAGACCCCATGTGGGGCATTGCCGCATGAGTACCCTTTCCTTCCACGGAAAAAATAATGTTATCGGAAGAGGCAAAAAATGCCCCTGGTCGAATGCCTATTGTTCCTGTCGGGAGATTCGGGAAAACGTGTTGCCCGAATATAGCTTGTGGCACGGGATCTTTCAACAATTCAGGCAGCAGAAGACGAGCCCCTCCCGGTCGTTTTTCCTCGCTGGGCTGGAAAACCACTTTCACGACACCCTGCAATTCCCGCTCCCTTGATTTTAATACAATAGCTGCCCCTAACACCATAGCCATGTGCATATCGTGCCCGCAAGCGTGCATCATCCCCGGCTGGAGAGAACAATAAGGCAACCCGGTTTCTTCCGTCACTTTCAAGGCATCCATATCCGCCCGGATAGCCACGCACTTCTCCCCTTGCCCGATCATCGCGATAATACCGGTTCCAACTGTACAATATCGGATTTCGTACCTATCCAATACACTTACAATATAGCGTTGTGTTTCCACTTCCTGCATCGCGAACTCCGGATGCTGGTGGAAATAACGCCTAAACTCAACGGCTAACGGAAAAATTTCTTCTATACTCATATTAATTATTAAAATAACAACCTAAATAGATTGTTTTTATAGGGATGGCAGAACTCTCCTGTTTATTCATGCTCATGGCTAGCTCGGGTTATCGGATTTTAATCTGGCAGTTATCCAAACTGTCAATAATTGCCAACGACTCGATATGCACGCCTCGCTCCCGCAGCAAGTCCCCCCCATGTTGGAAAGCCTTCTCTATAATGAATCCCATGCCCGCGAGTTCAGCACCCGCCTGTTCTATCAAATCAATAATGCCATTCGCGGCATTCCCGTTCGCCAAAAAATCATCAATAAAAAGAACTCGATCCCCCTCTTTCAAAAAATCCCGGCTGATACAAACATTGTATTCTCTGTCCTTCGTGAAAGACCGGATGGTCGTGGAGATCATGTTTTCCATCGTCTTCGGTTGCTTTTTCTTCGCGAAGACCACCGGCAACTCCAAAAGATAGCCCACCATGATCGCCGGAGCAATACCACTCGCCTCTATCGTCATCACCTTGTTGAAATCCTTATTGGCAAAACGCCTCACGAACTCCACCCCGATGGATTTCATCAGAATCGGGTCCATCTGGTGATTAATAAAACTATCCACTTTCAAAATTCCCCCTTCAAAGCATTTGCCATCCTGTAATATCCTTCTTTTCAGTAATTCCATATATCGAATGATTATTGCACGTTTTCAACTACAGGGGCAAAAGTACAAAATTTTCCTCGTTTACCTTATGATACTTTCTAAATCTACAATCACAATCCGGTTATTTTGAGCGTCAAAAAGTTTATTCCCCACTCGTACAGTCTGTTTTCCCATCCGGAGATGCGCCACAAGTTCTCCCCGGAGATTGACAACTAATGTTTCATCCTCGTTTACCAGAAAATGATAATCTTGATAATCCATGTAACTAACCCAATATTGCCCCGCCTTCAATTTCTCGTAAGACTTCAAATCCGCGTTTATACACAATATCTCCTGCTTGTTCGTGTACACGTAAGTCTTGGTAGAATCAATTTCGAACAAACTTTTGTATAAAGCATTGTCTGGCACAAACACTTTGTCGCTGACCAAATACTTCATGGCATCTTTTTCCTGGTCATATTTAAAACTGAGGGACGAGATCTTCCGAATATCATCTATCGGAAACTGAAGCATATACTTTTCAAATAAAGTGTACAGTTTATCCCCTTTCAAGTGCACGTAATTTATTTTACCGAATTCCCGGGGATAAGCCGAGTACGCGTTTTGCAATCCCGTTTTCTTGTTAAACGAAGCGATATACGCCGCCCCCCACGCGGGATAAAGACTCCCGACCTTACCATAACCCAGGCTAACCATATACAACTTATCGCCATGACCGAATAATAGAGATTGTCCGGTCATTTTGCGAGGAACCCCTTGAAACCACAACACTTTTCCATCCTTGTCCAGACAAAACAGTCGATCGCACGAAGCCACGTAAATTTTGTGATCATCGACATATATATTCGACACAAGACTCTGCATCAATTCTTCTTTTCCCTTCTCGAATTTCAAATCTTTCATGAATATTTCGTGACGCCAGGTCTTTCCGTCCTTCACGTTAATCGAGTACAAGGCATCGGAAATCACGAGCAAAAGGGAATCATCCGTCCCGTTTATTTCCGTCCAACCGTATTTCGAGTACAAAGAATGCTCCCATAATACCTTTCCGGTTTTCACGTCCACTCCCTGCAACTTGGGATGTATCGTTTGTAGGGAAGCTGATTTATACCCT
This sequence comes from Butyricimonas synergistica DSM 23225, assembly GCF_000379665.1. Lineage (GTDB taxonomy): Bacteria > Bacteroidota > Bacteroidia > Bacteroidales > Marinifilaceae > Butyricimonas > Butyricimonas synergistica. The sequence goes on from NZ_KB903359.1 coordinate 652,422, forward strand.
ATTGCAACACCCCATTCTTCACTAGCGTGCGAGAAATGGTTTTTAAGTTCCCACAAAATTTTTCCGCTAGTACGATCATAACATTTTGTACGACCACTCACTTCAGACAAAAATATACTTCCAATAGGATTCAATTCCTCGTGCTCGTTATTCACTTTCTGGTACCACAATACTTTCTCGCTATCCGTATCCACGGCTAAAAGTACTCCCGCGTTCAACAGGTTACCCGATTTAGACAATCTGTCCAATTGCACGAAAAGCGAAGATTTCACCGTATCCGGGAACATATGGCGTACAATCCCGTCCAGTATAATTTCACGCCCCTCGATATTAGTTTGACGCTCATAATCCCGTCCCACAATGCGACTCCCTGTTTCTTCGGCATCTACTTTCCGGCGGGACTGTGCACCGACTTCCGGGACAATAGCCAGACCTATTCCTAACAACAGGAAAAAGCGAATCATGTGTAAGATTGCAACCATAAGCGAAGGTATTTGTATCTATATTCTACAAATATAGAATAATAATTTAAAGAAAAAAATAAAACAAGTCCGTAAAGTCGTATGGAATATTCCTTTGACTTTACGGACTTTATAGACCTTACAGATTTTATAGACTTAATTAACGTCCTTTCTGCTTTTCTACCCACAAACGTGCGTTCACGAATGCTTCGATCCAGGGACTAACCTCGTCATTTTCGCGCCCTTCTTGATAGTACGCCCAGTTCCAAGGTTGAAGAGAACGTTCCAAGTGAGGCATCATTGCCAAATGGCGCCCGTCCTTACTGCATATTGCGGCAGTGGCAAACGGCGAACCGTTCGGGTTAGCCGGGTACGTGTCATGTGAATAACGTACCGGGATATTGTATTCCTCCTGACCATAAGGCAAGTAGAATTTCCCTTCTCCATGAGCTACCCAGATTCCCAGACGAGTGCCAGCCAGTGTCTTCAACATCACGGAATCATTTTCCTCGATGTCCACGCTCAAGAATGCCGACTCGAATTTATGAGAATCATTATGCAACATCTTTGCCTTCTCCTTGTGCTCCGGATAAATCAAATCCAACTCTACCATCAATTGGCAACCGTTACAAATCCCCAAACTCAACGTGTCTTCACGCTTGTAGAATTTCTCCAGGGCAACACGTGCCTTCTCGTTATACTTGAATGCACCCGCCCAACCTTTTGCCGAACCAAGCACATCCGAATTGGAGAAACCTCCCACGAACACGATCAAATTCACGTCTTCCAATGTTTCCCGCCCGCTGACCAAGTCCGTCATGTGCACGTCCTTCACGTCGAAACCGGCAAGATGCATTGCCCAAGCCGTTTCCCGCTCGCACTGACATCCCTTTTCCCGGATAATAGCCGCCTTGATGCCCGAAGGCTTCGTGCGGTTGCGATCCAGCCCGTATTGTGCCAATTTTCCCGTGAACGACGGGGCAAACTTGTATTTCAATTCGTGATGTTTATAGTTCTTATATCTTTCAAGTGCCAATTCATTGCCACTCTGGCGACGATCCAACAGGTAAGAAGTCTTGAACCAAAGATCCCGCAATGATGCGATGTCGAGATTCAACGCGGTAGCATCTTTCTTGATATTCAATTTCCCGGCTTTACCCAAACGTCCCAAGAAATTATAAGCGACACCCGCTTCATCCAGAATAGCGGCAACTTTCTTACAATCCTTGATCTGTACCAATACACCCGGATTCTCGGCAAATAATATCTTCACGATATCCTTTTCCGCCAGATAAGAGAAATCAATATCCAATCCCAGGCGATTGTCGGCAAAACACATCTCAAGCAAGGCGGTTACCATACCTCCCGCTGAAATATCATGTCCGGCAAGCACGTATCCCTCGTTCACCAAACGCTGAACGGCAGTAAACGCGTTTCCGAAATAATCGGCATCCTTCACGTCCGGAGTTTCTTTACCCACCTTATTCAAGATCTGGGCAAAACTGGAGCCACCTAACTTCAATTTGTCAAACGAGAAATCGATATACACGATCTCCGTGTCTTTATCAGCTTTCAATACCGGAGAAACAATCTTCTTCACGTCGATCACTTCCCCCACGGTAGAAATAATCACCGTACCCGGGGCATACACCTTGTCTTTGCCATATTTCTGCGTCATAGAAAGCGAATCCTTGCCCGTCGGGATATTGATTCCCAATTCTATCGCGAAATCACTGGCAGCCTGCACGGCTTTATACAACCGGGCATCTTCCCCGGCATTCTTGCAAGGCCACATCCAGTTAGCCGACAGGGAAACTCCCCGCAAACCTTGTTCGATAGGTGCCCAAATCAAGTTGGTCAAAGCCTCCGCGATAGCCAGACGTGAACCGTTAGCCGGATTAGCCAAAGCGGCAACCGGAGCGTGACCGATAGAAGTTGCGATACCTCTCTCCCCGTGATAATCGAGTACCACGGCACCCAAATCGTTCAACGGCAACTGCAACGGTCCGGCACACTGTTGACGAGCCACCCTGCCCGACACGGAGCGGTCAACCTTATTCGTCAACCAGTCTTTACAAGCTACCGCCTCGATCTGCAACACTTGCTCGATATACTCTTCAACCTTATCGGCACTATATTCAATTTCTGCAAAATGTTCTTTTACACTCTTGTCCTCCATGATCGTCTTCGGAGGATTCCCGAACATATCGGTCATCTCCAGATCGATCGGCTTCTCCCCGGTCTTCCCGTCCTCGAACACGAAGCGGTGGTCTCCGGTGGTTTCCCCCACCACGTACATTGGCGCACGCTCACGGTCAGCAACCCGTTGTAAAGTTGCCACGTCCTCGGACTTCATCACGAGTCCCATGCGTTCTTGTGATTCGTTCCCCACGATCTCCTTGTCAGAAAGCGTCGGGTCGCCCACGGGCAATTTATCCAAATGGATCAAACCTCCCGTTTCTTCCACCAACTCGGACAAACAATTCAAGTGTCCCCCGGCACCATGGTCATGGATAGACACGATCGGGTTATTCTCGCTCTCCGCCATGGAACGGATCGCATTACATACCCGGCGTTGCATTTCCGGGTTGGAACGTTGTACGGCATTCAACTCGATAGCGTTGGCGTACACACCCGTGTCAACCGATGAAACGGCACCACCGCCCATACCGATACGGTAATTATCACCACCCAACAACACCACTTCTTCACCTGCTTCCGGAGTACGTTTCGTCGCCTGCTCTTTATTACCGAATCCAATACCCCCGGCTTGCATAATCACTTTATCGTAACCATACGTTTTCTCGTGTTCCTCGTGCTCGAAAGTCAGCACGGAACCCACGATCAACGGTTGCCCGAACTTGTTACCGAAATCAGAAGCTCCGTTAGAAGCCTTAATCAATATATCTTCCGGTGTCTGGTACAACCATTTCCGGGGATCAATCACTTGCTCCCACGGGCGATCGGCATCCAGACGGGGATATGAAGTCATGTAAACAGCCGTTCCCGCTAACGGAAGCGAAGCCTGTCCCCCGGCAATACGGTCGCGGATCTCACCTCCCGTACCTGTCGCGGCCCCGTTGAAAGGCTCTACCGTGGTTGGGAAATTATGCGTTTCCGCTTTCAACGAAATCACCGTGTCAATATCTTTCTGCGTGTAGAAATCCGGCTTATCTTGCGACACCGGGGCAAATTGCACGCTGGCAGGTCCCTCGATAAAAGCGCAGTTATCCTTGTAAGCCGATACAATCCGGTTCGGGTTCGTTTTGGACGTTTTCTTGATCATGGCAAACAGGCTTTCTTCCTGTTCCTCCCCGTCAATAATAAACCTGCCGTTAAAAATCTTGTGGCGGCAATGCTCCGAATTCACTTGCGAGAAACCGAACACCTCCGAATCCGTTAACCGGCGATTCAATTTCTTGCTCAAACCCTCAAGATAGGAAATCTCGTCCTCGTTCAACGCCAACCCTTCCTGTTTATTATATGCCCGGATATCCTCGATATACACTATCGGCTCCGGCTTCTTGTCAATCGTGAATGTATCTTGGTTCAACCCCTTGTAAAATGCTTGAAGCATCGGGTCAAAAGCAGCTTTCTCATCTTCAACGCGAGTAAATTCCTCGATTCTCAATATCCCGGAAATACCCATGTTCTGGGTAATCTCCACGGCATTCGTGCTCCAAGGGGTAATCATTTCCCGACGGGGTCCCACGAAAAAGTTATCCATCACATCATTCTCCACCTTCTTCGCCCCGCTGAACAACCATTCTAACTTACTTACGTCTAAAGGATTTTCCGCTTCTTTATAGTGTACGGCATACACTGTTGCATCTTTTTGATAGAATACTATAGCCATGCGTTTTATTTGTTTATTTTCAACTACACGTGTTCGCACCGCGAATATAATAAAAAATTCCCCGCCAGCCTCTCAACTGGCGGGGAAAAAACTCTATTCCGGTTGAACCACCACGCTATTCGATGCTTTCCGCTTATCTTTCGACAACATGAAAGCGTAAAACACGAGATTTTCTTTGCTCCACCCCTCGTCCATCGCGATCGACGTTGAACCGGCTTCCTGGCGGCTCCGGCAAGGTTCCACGATCATCGTCTTCCCGGTCTTCTCGTAGACCACCACGTGCAACACGTCTGTCGGGTTGGCTACCGCGTTCCATCGGGTTTGTGCCTCTTGCGAAACAATAACCTTGTGACTTTCCTCGTTCACGGTGACCGTCACCTTGCTGTTTTGTAAAGAACCCGCGGCACATTTGAGCTTCTCGTGGTCAACCGTCGGCACGTAATTCTCGTCCACCGTCACTGCCTCCATGTTATTTTGCACGAAGGCGTTATAGAACGTGCGTCCCCCCTTGCGTCCCGGGAAACCGAGTGCTGCAGCCGGGGCAAAATACCGCGAAGTTTCCTCCAGTGCCTTCAGCTTTGCCCGCTGAGTCAACTGCCCGGGAGTCTTCGGGTTACGCACCGTGCTTCTCTTTCCCCGGGCGATGCTATACCCGTTTGCCCCGGCGTACATCGTCACGTTAGCCACTGATTTTCTCACATCTCCTAACAAAAATGATTTAAATAAAGCCATAATACTAAATTTTAAAGGTTAAACATATACTCATAACGTAAAATGCAAATTCTCTGAAAAATCATCTCTTCCCGCCGCCCCGAAAAAACAATACAAATGTACCGTTTCCCTCTCTTCGCTCGCGAGTTCTATCACGGCGGCTTTATCCGCCCGTACAGCCCCGGTTTCTTCCGGTCCGGCAATCCGGAAATTCTTATCCTCCATCATCACCACGCACCACAATTCATCTTCCTTCCGTTCATCGCTCTGCATCTCTTCATTCTTCCACGTCAAGCGAACCTTATCCCCCTCCCGGTACGCTCGAAAATCATGGGGTAACCCCAAACTTCCCGAACTGAAACGCACCAGATCATACAGCAACGACGTCCCGTTAAACGCCCGGATATTAGCCTGCACGAAAAGATTATACGCCGAACGTTTCTTTCTCCGCCCCACCGCCTGCCACACGAGCGCCAACAACGTCTGCCGGACAACCCCGTAAAAAGTAACCGTACCCCGCATTCTCTCCCGGTAATACAATTGCAGCTCCGAACGACAATCCTTCACCTCTCCCGGGGCTCTCCTCGCGTAAAGATTATCCCCCACCTGGTAATAAATAACCTTCCCTATCCGTCCTGAAAAACGATTAAATATTCTAGAATAACAACGAGCCATATCGACCTCCTTTCCGGTTAATTAAATTTCAAACTCTTCTTCAACTCCTCGAAGGGAAATGCGGGTCCCGGATCCACCTTCCGTGAAGTGATATCCGAGTGCCTCACCAGGTATTTGATTTTGTACCTTTTTTGCAGCAACTTGCAAACCTCTTTCAAAATCTTGAACTGCCCCTCGGTAAACAAATGCCAGTACCTCGCTCTCCCTTCTATCTCGATCGTGTACACCTGGTTGGGAGAATATTCCCGCCCGAAACACGAGTAAAACCTGTCGCCCACCCGTTGTAACTCCCCGGCATTATCCAACTCTATACCGATGGAACAATCATTCAAGTTCACCCTGCCGGCATGATAACTCTTCCCCGCGTGCCACGCTTTCACGTCAAAAGGCAGCAACTGAAATATCTCCCCGTCCCTGCCAACCACCACGTGAGCCGATACTCCCGTGTCCGGCCTGCTCAAATAAAGGGCGGACGAAACGGCACTTGCACCTCCCGTGCCATGCAGCACGATCGTGTCCAATCGGGATAACTTCACGTTACATTTGCAACACTGCAAATACTTCACGTTATCTCCAAACAATAAATGGTCTACAATTTCCATAACACGCTAAAATTTAAAATAAAACACCTTTCTTACTTCCGTCTTCGGGTCAACAGGTTGCCGGTGATCGTCTCCCCGCTTCTCCCGATCACGTAGCCGCCTACCCCGATCTCCAGCAAATCCCAAAAGCGGGAACTGTCCGACAACATGGGTGACCCCGTGAACACGCCCAACACCACCAACAAGGTGAGTACCAGCATCACGATCGGGCGCCACGACCGTTGCAACCAGTTTCCCCGCGTCTCTTCGCCCACTGCCGCCGACTGTTCACGTACCAACTCGCTATTGTAACGATACACCAGAGATTGTATCTCTTCCTGTATCTTCTGCTTTTCTCTCGAGGACACCGACAACCGATTCACGATATCCCCGATCTCTCTAATCACGTTCTGTAATACTCCCATAATCTTTTGTAATTTTTAATTGTATCCCCAATATACATCTCGCTTCACCCCTTTGCCAACTAAATTATCTGAGTGAACCGGTTTATTATATGAATGACCGGAAAAATTATCTGAACAGGTCATCTCACAAGAACGATTAATAATTAACTATTCCTCTTCCCTCGTTTTCAAATCCCAAATAACAAAGCACCCGAACACCTCTTCCCGGTAAGGCTTGCTGATAGGGATTATTTTTTCTCCGATGCAAATCGTCTTCCCGATGAAACCATCCACCGCCCGAAGNTTCACGATATAACTTCGATGAACCCGCCGGAACATACTTTNCGGTAAGCGAAGTTCCACCNTTAAAAGAGAATAGGGAATTGATATCCGGGGCTTATCCCGACGGTAAATATAACAATAACAACCCGATGCCTCCACGTACAACACTTCCGAGTAGAAACACCTCTCCATACGTTCTCCCTGGCGTACAAAAAAACAATCTCCCACGAGACGTTGCGATTGATCATTCAATTTTTTCATAACTTTCCAATTTTATATCTCGCGAAATGACCTTTTCATGTACAGGGAAACAATACCCTTAAAAACGACCAGAGGCTGTGTCAAAAAACACAGCCTCTGGTCCAAATCACTAAATCGCCCAATTGTGAATCATAAATTGGTAAATCTCTCGATCGTGAATCATAAATTTACAAATTTATCTCGATTTACTCTTTTCCTACTACACATTCTTCAATGACTCTAGATACTCCTCATGCAAGTGGTAATACGTCCTTTTGAACAACACATACGCCACCGCCAGCAGCAGAAGCACACCAATCAGATACATCCAGTGACACAGCGCCGAATCTGGACACAAATAGATAAATCCCAAACTAACAATCAACTGTAAAAACATATAAATCAAACTAACCACCGGATGCGAAACCTTCAACTCATTCGCCATCAGCTGATACGCATGCTTGCGATGCGCCTGTCCCAAATTCTCGTGCAAAAGAATGCGATGACAGATAGTCAGGCATCCGTCCACACCATAGACCAGCAGGAATATAAGCCAAGTAATATCCTTGGTTCTTACGATAAGCATGCCTATCGAGAAAAGAAGAATGAAAGCCATCCCGACACTACCAACGTCCCCAGCAAAGCACTTCGCCTTACCACGAGGACGGAAATTGAAGAAAGCAAACACCATAACGCTCAGAAGCGCCACAACCAAGAACGAGTCGGCCATAAAACCGACCTTCCGATTCATCAGCAGAAGAGGCAGAAGCACTGCAAAAGAGTATACTGCCGTGATACCATTAATACCATCCATGAAATTGTAAATGTTAGTTGCCCCCACGCAAACAACTAGGGCAACAACAACAAACAGACCATTCACCCAAAGATTGCCGTCAGTAAAAAGCCCCTCTTCCCTTGTCACCAGAAACAACTGCAAGATAAGTAACCCCATCGCTATAAATTGAACCACAAGACGCAAAGTATCAGGCAGCGAACGGATGTCATCGACAAAAGAAATACCTGCGGCCAGTAATACGGCCAACAGGAACCACGGATAAACCTGGTGCAACTCTCCGAAACCACCGCACAAAGCGACAACAGCCCACACCAATATCCCCATTAAGAAGATGATTCCCCCACCTCGCAACACAATCGTCAAGTGGCTCGACCGCTCATTCGGTCTGTCAATGATATTAAACCTGTCGGCAATCCTGAAATATGCCAATTCCAACAAAAGCAAAATCACAAAGATGATTCCATAAGTAATACCAATATTCATATATCTAAGTTTTTTTACTAAAAACAACCACTCTTTATACACAAATAAAAATCAAAAACCCATAATCTCATCAAGCTTCCTGAGACACTTCTCCTTCTCGAAATACTCATTATAAAATTTCAGTCCATTAGCTCCCTTCTCAACCAGAAACTCTTTCTCTGTTGACGAAAGCTCAATCACAAGCTTTGCCAACCCCTCTGCATCTCCAGCTTTTACAATCCATCCGCATTCGGTTTGTTTTACAACCTCACCACCTTCACCATTCAAACACGCAATGATAGGTTTGCTGCTTGCCATATAACTGCTTATCTTGGCAGGAGCATACAGGTTGAACAGGGGCAAGTCCGTAAGCGAAACCAGCATCACATCAGCCTTCTCGAAAAACAAGGGCATTGTTTCAGAAGGGAATCTACCCAAAGTATGAACAGTATCCTCCAATCCATTCGCCTTCACGAAGTTCTGCACCCATTCCAACTTACGACCATCACCCACTATCACCCAATGAATGTCCTTGTGCTCCTTGGTCAGCAATGCAGCCTGCATGTTACACTCCATACCATGAGCCTCACCTACAGCACCGGCAAACATCACCACAAATCCTTCTGGCAGCTCTGGCATCTTGAAATCGGTCGGTGGATTTGTCGTACCATCGCTCCACTGCGGATAATAGATAATCTTATCCCTATAGTTGCCATACTTCAGAATGCTTTGGTCAAAACTCTTAGAACTCGTCAGTATTTTGTCCGAATGCTTATACTCTTTCTTTACAAACCAATCAAAGAATCCCAATACATACTTGTTGTTAATACCACTCACTGCAGTCAGACTTTTTGGCCACAAATCCAGCACCCAAGTATAGAGCGGCACCATCCTTAGCTTCTTATACAGGATAGCAGGAGCCGACATCATCACAGGCGATAGCTGTTGACAAAAAACAATGTCGTACTTATGGCAGATGGCATTCCCAAGCATATAGATACAGCCCACCACGAAATAACTGAAATAGTTCAGCATCAACATAATCTTGTTATCCTCACCACGAGGGAAAATAGGCAGATGCGTCACTTTAACACCTCGAATCACCTCACGACGTTTCTTAAATATTCCATATCCAGGGAAAAACTTACCCGCAGGATAATTAGGTGTACCAGTCACCACATGCACCTCATGCCCTTTCTCGGCAAAATGAAACGCCACATCATTGCCCCTAAATGTCTCTGGATAGAAGTACTGGCACACGAATAGTATTTTTTTATTTTTCATAATTTTGAAATATAATCATACGCCTGACGAAGACGAAGATTCACTTTCGCCTGAGTAGTAAGGAAATCGAAGAATTCTTTGTTTCTAAGTCTCTTTTTACCGCTCGTTTATCAGACTTTCGGTAAATACTCAATTTAGGGATATCTTAAAAGTGCCTTAAATGGAGATGACATACGACAGCCATCTCTACTCCTTATGTTACCACCGAAGTGGAGCAGGCTGTTTTAGTTTTCTGATTATTCTCTTGACGATATTATTATTCTTTCTCTCTATGATACAACTAGGCACTTGGGTGTATCACTTGAATATAAGACGGAATAGCCACTAACTAACATAGCATTACAGGTGTTTGTTCTGTTGATCAAGTTTCGTTTTTTCTTGGGTGAAGATGAGGTGGTTTCTGGAGCTAACATGTCAACAGACTGCATTTTCAGACTATATTTCCACCTGTATACGTACAGTAGGTGAAGAGAGCTCTGAAATCTCCTCGTGAGAGAAGGAAACAACTCTGTATTACTCTGCTACCGGATGACTATCATCTGAAAACGTCACATTTTGTTTTTTTATATCATATACTTGTTTCAGTGTTTTCTCAATATCGAAATTATTTTCCGAAACGAAAATTACTGGAATATCAAATCCTTGATACTCATAAGCTAAAGTTGATTCATACGAAATAACACAATCAACTTTTGGAAATATTGATTCCGTAATAAATTCAAATTTAAATTTGTTTTGTAAATCAACGTACAAACTAATATCTTTTATTAGAGGATGCTTTTTTACGAAAAGATACAGTGAAGAATCAGGAACTATTCTCTCAATTATGGATCTTTCAACATTAAAAAATAAAGGTCCTGTTACCAACAATATTTTGAATTCTGATTTTTCAAAAGTTGTCAATTGAATTGTAGGTTTCAAAAATAAAAGTTTTGGACTACAATCAAGCAAAAATTTGAAAGATGACAGATAAGAACTTTTGTTAATAGAATAAAAAACATCAACATTCTTCAACCTATTAAATGTATTAGGATATGCAATGTCAACACCATGTTGAATTAATACTCGGGTATTCACATTTAGGCTGTCAAATAATAAAGCCCATCGATCACTTTGGTTAGAAAAAAAGATTTTAGCGCTAGGAGGTAATTCATTCAAGCAATATCCAACCTCTAAATACTCAAACAATTTATGAAGTGGAGTCAACGTTTTTTTTCCAAAAATAACTTTGATACAACCGCACAGTGCATCTATAATAATATACCTATAATTGTGTCTTCGATACATAGACCTTATATCTATATATTTAATATTTTCATCAGGTAAATCATTTACCGATAAATTAGGACCAATTATCCACACACCATTTTTATAGTCAATATCACTACATCTAATCCTAGAAGACAGCAAATATGTGAATAGCAAAAAAATATTATCATATCTATTTTCATTTACCTGAGATTTACAAGTAAACAGACTATATATATATTTTCCCAAAAAAAGTATAATACAACAAAGAGCATAACCGGTCATAATAACCGGGGTCAATACTTTAATAGTCTTGACCAACATCTTTTTTCTTATTCCCAGCAATGAACAAAAATAATATGTGTAATCGTAACCTATTGCCTCAATATTTAAAACAATATTCTCGACTGATTTAAAATAGCAATTTAAAAAAGCGCTCATACTCTTCTAGTAAAAAACAATTTATAACTATACAAAATAACCATTACAACTATTGTAAACTTAATCATATAATAAATACTAGGCAGCAAAGAACCTCTTGGAGAAAGAAGAATGAGCGTAAAAAACTCAAACAAAAAGATCAAAGACAAATGAGACTTAAACATTCTATTTTCTACTAAATATATAAAGTATACTAGCATAAACGCTCCTAAAATAACACCGAATATACCAAATTCATACATTTCAGCCACAAAATTAGTACCTAAAGATGCACCCTGTAAATAATAGTCTGGATTCAAATAATACATAAGTTGATGTCCCAAACTTGATCTAACCTGCAAAGTTTCGTACGACTGTCCTGTAGCACCTAATAGACCTCCAATTAATTGGTCTAAAAAATAGGGATAATTATGTGGAATAGATGCACCATTATAAGTAAAGTATAATGCTAATATATTGAAACTTTGCGATTGCTGGAATAAAAATGTTGTGACAAGAAATATGAAAGAAAAAGACTCTACCTCATCACCAACCCTCGTGTAGGCAAGAATCTGAAAAATCAAAACTAGGGATATAGCTAAAACAACAAGCCTTTTAAAATTAGGACGATAGTCATAAACTCTATTGCGATACCATAGTATAAATAGAATTAATGCTGCAATATCTCCACGTTCACCCATTATTAATATCGGGATTTGAGCAACGAAATAGAGAAGAGCATATTTCAAAAATTGTTTCTTTTCGGGCAATGACGCTATGATTAGAAAAAAGCCTGCTTGAAAAACTAAATTACCTAATCTTACAAAAAGAGGAACACCCAAAGCTTCATTTGATCCCAACTGATATAACAACATTCTATTCTGAAACACAAGAGTTAGTTGTAAATAAGAATAATATATTGCAAAAGGAAGCATCAAAAACATTGCGATTCTACCTGCTTTGAAATATGTTTCTTCTTTTCCAAGCTTATACAAACCATGATTATTTAATGTTTTTTTTTCTTTACTTATTTCAATAAAAAATATATGACTAAATCCTAAATATACACAGTAAATAAGTAATATTTTCTGTATGATTTCCTCTTTAAAAACGACAGATGCCCATGGGGAAGAGTAATCTCTAAAATCATAATCTGACGAAACAGCTGACGCCAGCAAACCACCTAACGTGAAGAGGAATATCGTAACATGTAATAAAGAATACAAATGTAGTGGACCCACTTTTTTTAAGATATTTAGATACGATAATGTAAATATCAGTATTATTTGAAACTCATAGATCGTTGTTACACATCTCCCTGTAGAGAAAGCAGAAGATAAGAACTCTATCAGAGCTACCAATGTTAAGAAAAGAATGCAATAATACTTTCCCGAGCGATATAAAACATTATTTTTATTCATTTGATTTTCTTGAATAATTTTCTTGCAGTATATACTCTATACAAAAACTCCGTAAAATACGAAATCAATGCTAAATATATAAAAGAATAAATGCTATTTAAGGAGTTTGTAAAGAATAAAAAAATTAGGGAAAACACGTAAGCAATGGTTGTTATGACTATACTATATAAGACATATTTATTAAAACCAAATGCCACAAATAAATTGGAAGATATCATACTGCTGACAGACAGCATTATTGGAGCAAAGAGAAAAAGTCTTAAAGGAACTAAATCTATGCTTTCGTGTAGAAAGAAGAATGAAATCTTATCGAGAAATATATTTACAAGAATAACCAATACAATAGCAATAAGACATGATAAATAGATAGCCGTTTTTAGTTTTTTTGTATTTCTATTTTTTGCAAATCTTGGAAATAACACCGTGCTAATGATTGTAAGAGGCTTCGAAACCAAGCTATTTAATTTTAGACCTAAATCATACGACACAACATTTTCCATACCAGCACAACTTCCAACAAGCATATAGTTAAACTTGTCTTTAATTGTACAGATAAGTTCTGTCGCAAATATAGCAGAAGAATCTTTGACATAATTCATCATAGTGCCAAAAGATGGTAGAAAAAAATTAATTTCATATTTACAAAATACGATATAAAGCGATATAAGTCCTCCTATCGAGTATCCGATCGTATATAAAATGGGGACAAATAAATAATCTGTTTGCGACTTCACAGCAAAGAAAACAAAAGAGATGAATATTATTTTGGTTGTTATACTAATAGCTGTAATTACTCCCATCTTTTCAATACCCTGAAAAAAGTACTGTGGAAATAGCAAATCATTCAGAGTCAACCCATAAGTCAGTGTAAACAACATAAAATACTCCCTAAAGTTTGGAATCAGAGCAATAATCGCAATGTATATTACAAAGCAAATTATAAACAATACTCCTCTTACACAAAGCACTGAGCACACTATTTCTGAAAGCATGTTTTTATCAGATCTGTTAATCGAAACATGTTTTGCACACACACTATTGGAACCAAAATCAATAATAAGTGTAGCATAACTTGCTAACATTTGTGCTGTTAAAACTACCCCGTACAGTTCCTTGCCTAATACCCTCACTAAGTAGGGGTATGTTATTAGAGGAGCTAACAGCACAAATACTTGAAGTATTGTAATGTATGAAAAGTTAGCAAGAAGATCGTTATGTTTCTTAATAAAAGATACAATTGGTTTGCAGTTCATTACTACCACAATCTATTTAACATGTCAACATAATTTTGTCTCATTCGAAGGAATGTGTATTGAGCTTCAAATTTTTTTCTCGAATTTCTACCCATTTCGTCCCAATCATGTTTTTCCATATCCTTTAGAATATCAACCAGCTTATCTATGTCATGCTCAACAAGGAAGCCGTTAACGCCCTCATCAATTAATTCAGGTATACCAGAAACATTAGTAGCTATAATTGCCATACTACTACGTAAAGCCTCTAAAAGCGCTATCGGTAACCCCTCTATTGCTGACATCAAAACAAAAATATTGGCTTTCGCTAGATATTTATATACCTCTGTGTTTGGCACAGAGCCCTCGAAAGTTACATTATTCTGTAATCCATAATCAGCAACTCTGTTCTCTAAAACAATTTTTTCAGGTCCGTCGCCGATTAAATAAAGATGCATATTGCCCAATATATGTCTGGGAAGTTTATGCATAGCTTCAATAATCATCCATTGCCCCTTCCTTCCATTTATTCCACCAGCGCATGCCAATCTGTATTTGGGTGTAGAGTTTTCTTTCCTTATAGCACGAGACTCATTTAAAACTTCAATAGATAAATCATCAATACCGTTGATAACTTGATGTGTACGACCTTTAATCTGCGGATATTGCATGATAAGGTTTTTTTCCTCAATTTTTGCTATGCATGCATTCATATCTATATGATCCATCACGTATTTCTCTCGTTGCTGTACGGTTTTCTCAATACTAGTACCTTTTGCTTTTGAAAAATACGTAAATAGCATTCGATTAACAAAACCGTCAGAATGTGTAAATTGAATTATTTTTACACCGTCCTTTTTATAATGCATAAAATACTCATAACTATCAAAAGTTGAATGAAATACAATCGCATCGGGGTGTCTATCTAAAGACATATAATAGTCAAGTAAGCGATGCGTTTCAGTGTAGAATAGCTCAATTCTATATTTTGCATATAAATATGAATTCTGGGCGAACCACCTTGCTATTTTAAGTATAGTTTTAACTAAATGACTCTTTTTCTTTTTAACTCTTGCAATTGCCTGAGTAGGAAGACTGCTTTTCGTATAAACGGTAATCTTGTACCCCTCTCCTTCAAAAAAAGACGAATCTCTTATTATTCTCTTTATAGTTTGTACAGGTCCAATAATAGAATCCAAAGATTCCGAGTAAATAACATCTATTTGCTTCATAATGTAATGTTTTGATACTCTCTCATTTCAAATGTTTCACTAATATTCTTGCTTTCTCAAGGTCGGCATACTGACCGATGTCAATCCATGTGCCGTTGAGCGGATAACGGATGACACGCTCTCCTTGAGCGATGAGTTTCTCTATGAGATCGGTTGCATTAAAGACCTCGTCCTTCGGGATGAGATCGAGGGCGTCGCACTTGATGAGGTAGATGCCTCCATTGGCGTAATAGTTGTACTTAGGTTTTTCAAGCAAGCCCTTAATATTGCGACCATCCAAGTCGAGAATGCCAAATGGGATGCTGACGTTATATGGAATGGCGGCCACACTCATCATGGCATCATGCTCCTTAAAATGAAGGTAGAAGTCTTCGAAGTCGATATTGGTGAAG
Source organism: Butyricimonas synergistica DSM 23225 (assembly GCF_000379665.1). GTDB lineage: Bacteria > Bacteroidota > Bacteroidia > Bacteroidales > Marinifilaceae > Butyricimonas > Butyricimonas synergistica. Next base: position 668,119 of record NZ_KB903359.1, read on the forward strand.
AGGTCTGAATTCATTAGGAGGATGGTGTCGTTGTAGAACTCCTTAACGAACAGGATGCTACCGATAGTACCCAAGAACTTGGGTTCTTCAACAGTTTCCACCTTAATACCATTACGAAGGATGGCAAAATGCTCTTGGAGCTGCTCCTTCAGGTAATTGACCGTTACGTTTATGTGCTTCACACCAAACTCTATCAGACGATCAATGTTATAATCAATGATGCACTTATCTCCCACTTTCACCAATGGCTTTGGAATCTTCTCTGTAAGTGGACGAAGGCGCTCCCCTTTACCACCTGCCATCAAGACTGCATCAATAGGGAGATGTGACTTAAAATTAACAAGGTCGTAGATTTCCCGAATATGATGGTCTTTATCAAGCACAGGAACTCTACGTAAACCTTTATCACGTAAACTTCTGAGAAACCGAACATTATCTATCCATTCACTTTCAATATATGTACAATTTTTATGTGCAGCTTCAATTACTTTATCATAAAGATTTCCTCCCTTAACTAGGTACCTGCGGATGTCTCCATCAGTTAGAGAACCTATAAGACGTGCATCTTGATCAACTACAAAAAGAGTCAACATATTGTCGGTAGACAATTTATCGAGCAAAGATAATGCCTCCAAAATAGTCTTTTCTTGCTTAATCGTATTTACCATCATAAACTTGATAATCAAAAAAAATAGCGTATCTGCTAGCAGATACACCAATTTCATGAATATTACTTCTTAAGAACCCACTTTCCGTATGTGTTCTTTTCAAAAATATCTCTGTTATAAAGTTTGTCAACTATCTCCCAGAACTCACGTTCCGAGTATCCAAGAAACTCGCAAAACTCCCGAACACATCGAGGATCAAGATTACCATCATGTTCTTCGATAAGCTTAAAACCCTCCTCTCGAGTAAGCAAACCGTAACGAATCATACGGGATGCATAATCGGTTGCAGCCTGATGACCGAACTTAGGATACTTCATCCAAGAATGAACCAAATACGCAGGAGAGTCAATCTGATCAAACTGCTCAATGTGATGCGTACGATTCCACTCATGAGTAAGATCGTGAAAACCAAATTTCTTAGCAATTTCATAGTTCTTAAAACTGTTCCATTGTGTAAAATAGGAAATATAAATTGGGTCGAGTGTTTCTATCTGCTCTTTAGTAGGGGGAACAAAAAAGTTAAGATCTTTTTTGCCTATACCTGTAGCTTCTATAATTTCCTCGTCCGGAATACCAGAACCCACACCGTTGAAAATCTGGTCACGAGCAGAATATGTTTCAATGCCATCAGCCCCCCCATATTCCCAACCTACATTCTCACCATAAACAAGAAGAGATGTGTTAAAACGGAGAGCCATCCAAAGAGGAAAAGTATAGATATAACGATCAACAAAATAAGTAGGCTTGCCATACTTCTCAAAGGTGTATTTCATTATTTTCTTCTGAGCCTGAATATTTGGATTCATGATAATGAGATCACAACCAAAGGTTTCAGAAATATTTTTGATGTTATGTTTTCCTGCTTCAGTCATAGGCATATTATCCGCAGCTGAAACTAAAAGCGGATTCATGTGCATCACCTCCTTCATGAGCCAAACTTGGAAATGGCTGTCCTTTCCACCAGATACCGCAATCATACAGTCATAATTATTAGAGCCATTCACTCCACGGTACTTATCGCAAATGGCTTCAAACTCTTTCCATCGTGCATTCCAATCCACAGTAGCACGATGCTCGTAACTACGACAAGCTGAGCAAACTCCTCTCTCGTCGAATGTAATACCAGGACGTGTGCTCGGCATACAACATTTTGTACAGTACTTCATAAATAAAAAAGAATTAAATTCCAATAAATCATTTCAATATCTTAAAATCCAATTTATTATTCCCTAACAAGAATGAGATAATCTCAAAGTCTATTGGATGATCAAGATCGAAGCAAATATGCTTCATAAGATAGATGAGGGAGCGATCAGTGATGGCTCCTTTGTATCCAAGGTCGAAGAACTTGCGACGATAGATGTAGAATGAAGCATTAAGGTCGTAAACCTTTGGAGCAGATTGACGTGTCAGTACTGTTCCTGCATCTTTTACCTTATTATAATAGCCGTTGTCTTTCTGCTCCACCTGATTGAAGTAAGGGCTTCTTCCCGGTTCACTCACAGAGAAGAGGTTGATGGCATTAGGGTCAGCATTAATCAATTCGAAAGCTTCTTCCATATCCTCCAGTGTGCGAAGAGGAGAAGTAACATCCATATCGAGGACATAATCATAATGAATATCCTTAATTTTCTCGGTATAGAGCACTATATCCTTGATAACGTCTATCTTTCCCACAGTATCTCCTCCAAGAGATACAGGACGCTTGTAGTCGGAATGAAGTCCACACTCTTCGGCTACTCGGATGATTTCATCAGAATCTGTTGAGAGGGCTATTTCTACATTTTCATATTTCTCTTGGAAACGCTTTGCAACGTCAATGGTATAGCCGATGAGTGGTTTGCCATTGAGTACCTTGATATTTTTACCTGGGATTCCTTTTGAACCACCTCGGGCACAAATTGTAATGAGTATATTCATAAATTGTACAATTTATATTATCGATTTTGTAAGTTTCAGCATCTTCACTCCATGAGATACATTGCTATCGTTAGTACAACGGTCTTCGGTAATGTCGAAGAAATGCTTGATTTCTGCCATCTGGAAAGCGTTTCGCTCACTATTGAAGTCGAGTGTAAGTCCTTCTTTGAGGTAAGTGGCTGTTCCTGCAATGATGTCACATTGAATGGTATCATCGTACGTGAAAATGTCGAGTATGCGTTGCGTTTTACGACCGAAGTAATCGAGATGCAGTTCGAAAGACATGTGGTCGTTCTTAGCCACATAGAGTGCTGTATCGTTGCTATCTATCTCCAGATTTGAGTATTTACCGACAACTCCAAAACAGGCTGTTGGCATACCAAAAATCCATGTCAAATAGTCCCACTCGTGAATGAGGTCGCTATCTACACCACCACCTAAATCTGCATGGGCGCTATAAGTTTGACGATAGTCTTGTCCTGGGCGCCAATCAGGAAGATAGCTGGAGGAGATAGCCCGAACAGAAACCACCTTCTGAATATCAATGTTCTGCTTGACATACTGCAATACTGGATTATATCGAAGTGGGCAAGCCACATACGAAGGTATCTCATCCAACTTGGCAATCACGTCTTCTGACACCTCAAAGCTGGCAAACACTGGTTTCTCTATGAAGAATGCCTTAGTGTAAGGACGAAACTTGAGAGTAGTTTCCAAGTGCATAGAAGTAGGATTGGTGATGAATACCATATCGTAATCTTTCTGTATAGGCTCGCGACACAGATACTGATTGCTGACCAAGGCTGTTACTTCTGGAGGAAGGGCTTGCGACATGGAGTTTCGGTACAAGTCAATAGTACAAGTATCGTATTGTGACTTGATCAGTTCGCACACATTTCCAAGGTGTCTCTTACCGATGGATCCCATGCCGACGAAAGCTATGTTGTAATGTTTGAACACAATTTGAAATTTAAATGTTTTGAAAAGTCGAAAAGACAAAGAGTTTATGAATTATTTTTCGATAACATCGATCCAATCGAGGACTACCTTATCCTTTTCGAAGTCCCATGCAGGATGGAAGTTTCTATCGACTATCTGCTTGAAATATGCGTTGAGTTCCTCTCTATAAGGATTTTCTGTAATAAAAGTTGCATAGCCCTCCACGTACTCGGAAGCATCTTCAAAAGTGATATTTACTTCTTGCTTATTCTCGATATCATATTCGTTCAATGAGTCTGGTGTACCATTCCAAGAAAGTTGGAGTTGTTCGCCATAGACATCAATGTGTCGATAAGGCTTACGGGCTATCACATCTACAGCAAAAACACCCTTTGTTCCATTCTTGTGTTCTAGCATGATAAGGTAGTTATCGTCATACTGGATATTGAGTTCTGTATTCTTGCTTTTCAGCGCCTTCACATCCTTGATAGGACCGAAAGCGGTCACTATCCAAGGAAGGTCGATAGCCATAATTTCGCGACAGCCGTTCGTCTTGGGGTTGCCAATGAAATAGTTGTTGTAACTTTCCCAAGGATGCCAATCTGGGAGATACTGACCTACATGATAGATGTAGTTGAGCGGACACGTTGCCTCATGCACTTTCTTGATAATGCACTGGGTTTCCTTGCGATAAAGGAAAGTAGAAGAGAGAAACAACACTTTTCCCATTGCTTTAGCAAGAGCGATATTCTCTTTATATCCATCCTGCACAAGGTTAATCTCGGTGAAAACATGAAGATTATACTCCAGACATTCCTTAATAATACTTGCGTGCGAGAGTGGTGAGGTGCTAATGATAGCAGCCTCTATATCTTGTACTTTACATGCTTCGTCAATACTGTTGTAGCATGTAATGCCAAACTTCTCTTTCACTTCAACACAACGAGACTCCTGACGGTCAATACCAAAGAGCTCCACCTCCTTGTGCTCGCTCATCAATCGGATTCTACGTTTCCCCATAGATCCGAGTCCAATAACTATAATTTTCATTGATATATATCGTAGAAATGTTTCTGAATCAAGTTCTCTAATGGATAGGTTTTGATGGTGTTCAAGATAACTTGACAGGTACCTTCCTTGTAATAGGGGTTCGAAAAGTTTGAGGGGTTCGAAAAGTTAACAACCTTTGCAAGACCGTTCTTAATCTCCTTTGCGGAATATCCACAATTAATCACACTATCTGCAGCTATACGTCCCTTCTGGCGGTCACCAATGTTGAGAGTTGGAATACCAAAACTCGGAACCTCAATGATGCCGCTTGAAGAATTGCCCAAAATAGCTGTCATGTATTTGAGGACTGAGAAGTAGCATCTCTGACCCAATGAAGGGATGAACATGCATCGATCGGTATTCTTATCCACATACTCTTGAATGCGCTTGATGATGATCTGCGAATTGGTGTCGGAATTTGAGTAGGTAAAGATGATATGATAATCTTTGTAGTTATCCAATGCCTCAAGCAGATTCAAAACCTGCACCTCAGACGACATATTGGAGAGCGTGACTGGATGGTATGTGCAAAGGAAACACTTGTTTGTCAGCTGGAATTTGAGACTTTGCTCTATCTCTTCCTTGGTCATAAAATCGTTCTTCATAACATTCTCCACACCAAGAGCACCCACATTAAACACTCGTTCCGGCTGCTCCCCCAATTGTATGACACGCTTGCGATAGGCTTCAGTAGAAGTAAAATGAAGATGACTCATCTTTGTGATGGCATGACGAATTGCATCATCAAAAGCACCTTCTGTAATCTCGCCCCCATGAAGATGTGCGATCGGGATTTTATAAACAAGAGCAGTTGAAGCTACTGCAAGCATTTCGTATCTGTCTCCCAATATCAAGAGCATATCTGGCTTAAGAACATCAAAAGCATCTGCAAATCCAGCAACTCCTCGACTTATTGATTTAGCCGTAGAATTTACATTGTCTAGTGCTTCATCATCTGCCATATAGACTTTGTAATCTATGCTCAAACCATCACGCTCAATTTCCCTATAGGTTTCGCCTTGAAGTTTGGACAGATGCTGATTGGTTGCAATAATCAGAAGCGTCAGCTCAGGATCATTCTTGATGGCAGCCATCAAATTTCTAAGGATGCCGTATTCTGCACGACTACCTGTTACTACACATATTTTTCTCATAATACAATCATCTCCTCTTCATCGAAGTCCTTAATAGCTGTTGTTCCCACAACTTCATTCCATCGCATCGGACAGATTCCGTTTCCTGGCCGCTTGACAGTAAGATTCTCTTCAGTCAATATTTCGCCTTTCTTGATAGGACAAGCAGCCACAATACTTTTGCGTGCAATCTCTATGTTCTTGCGTTCTGATTCAGTGATAGTCTTGTGACCAGAACCAAGAGCCTGCTCTATATTGCGAATGGCTGAGACCATCGCTTTCAGTTCGTCTGGCTCGAGCGATGCTTTATGATCAGGTCCTTCCATATTCTTGTCAAGCGTAAAATGCTTCTCAATGACAGTAGCACCCAAAGCAACTGCTGCAATAGGCACTTCGATGCCGTTGGTATGGTCGGAATAGCCAATCTTCACTCCAAACTTCTCTCCTATCTCAAGCATTGCCTTAAGATTAACATCTTGATATGGTGTTGGATATTCGGTATTGCAGTGGAGGACGGTAATCTGCTCCTTCTTGACTCCTTCCTCGATAAGAACTTTAAGTACTGCCTCAATATCAGAAAGTTCACACATTCCCGTAGAGAGAATCACATCCTCATGAAAAGACCCAATCTTTTTGAGATAAGGATAGTTAGTTATTTCGCCAGAAGGTATCTTCCAGAGTCTCATATTGAGAGAATGAAGGAACTCGATGCTCTCCATATCAAAAGCTGTTGACCAGAAACGGATATTGCACTTCTTACAATACTGAATCAACTCCTGATGATCTTTTACAGAAAGCTCCAGTTTCTTGAGCATTGCCAACTGACCTTCGTTCTTCTTGCCTATGTTTTGTTGCTGATATTTAGCTTGTTTTGCAACCTTCGAGACCAATTTCTCGCTCTTGAAGGACTGGAACTTGATAATATCCACTCCAGCCTCAACAGCCTTATCAACAAGTTGTTTTGCGATCTGCATAGAGCCATTGTGATTGACACCTGCTTCTGCTATGATTAATACTTCGCTCATTTAGCTTTGATTTTGAGTACAGCAGGATTGCCGGAATAGATACCTTTTTCTGAGATGGACTTGCGTACAAAAGATCCCGCTCCCACAATAATGTCATCACCTACATTTATTCCATTGGCTAATACCGACTGACTGCCAATAAAACATCTCTCTCCAACCTTGCAGTTACCATTGACCATGGTGCCTGTAGAGATGTGACATTGATTGCCTACTACAGCATCATGCTCTATATTAGTGAAAGTGTTGATGATGCAATTAGTTCCTATCTGAACTCCAGCATTTACAACTGCTTGATGCATGACAACTGTTCCTTCGCCAAGCGTGGAGTAGTTCGATACATGAGCCGTTGAAGCCACAATAGTAGCAAACTTACCACCTGCTTCCTTTACCTTATTACATAGTTTGATGCGGATAGCAGGATTCTTAATGAAGCCAACGGTTATGACAAATTCAGCTATACCAATATACTGAAGGATGTCATAATCCGTACCAATCACTTTGTAGGCTAGCACATTCTTGCCCACATTCTCTGGCATATCGAGCACACCGAGTATGTTGTAGCCCGCTGATTCAGCCACATCAATAACGGACTTGCAATGACCTCCACCACCGAGGAGAATAAGATTCTTCTGCTCCATGTTACAAATCTTCAGAACGTACACTTGAAGGTATATTCACAACACGATCTGCAAACCAAATGGTATTCTGGAGACCATCGTTCTCGCAATTCTTGAACATTGACAGGCGATTCATGAGTTCCCAAATAGGACGTGTCATCACCCCATTATCGTTGGTCTGTTGGAGGAAATCGAGTTGCGATTCCTTGTCCTTAAGCACAACGGCTGAGAGCCAATAGTTAGAAAAAGCGTTCTCGGGTTCAACGAAGAAATCGATGCCATCGACATTCTTGAAGTACTCGATGTATTCGGCTGCCACTTTACGTTTGCTGGCGATACACTTGTCAAGATTCTCCAACTGAGCACAACCAAGGGCCGCATTGATGTTCGGCATACGGTAGTTGAAACCAATATGGTCGTGACAGAACTCCCACCGATGTGGCACCTTGGCCTGCGTGGTAATATGTTTCGCATAGGCTCCAAGCTCCTCATTATTGAAGAGCATCATACCGCCACCACCTGTGGTGATAGTCTTGTTACCATTGAATGAGATGGCTCCAATCTTACCAAACGTACCCGTGTGCTTGCCCTTGTAGGTAGAACCGATCGACTCTGCTGCATCCTCTACAAGCTCTATATGCCACTCTTTGCATAGATCTGCTATTTCCTCTACATGAACAGGATGTCCAAAGGTGTGCATAGGTACACAAGCCTTGATACGACGACCGGTGTTCTTGTTATAGCAAGCGAGTTCATCCTCACAATAAGCGAAGTCTTGACTCTCTGGTAATTCTGCTATTCGAGTATTCTTGCGAATTACTGCATTCTTCTGAAGCCATTCCTTCATAGCATTAGAAGAAAGCCCCATAGTAGTACGATCTACATCAAGGAATACTGGATGTGCGCTAATGTATGATAGTGCATTACAAGTTGCTATAAATGTGAGAGCCTGTGTAAGCACTTCATCATCTTTTTTCACTCCAGCGAGCAGAAGCGACATATGAAGTGCGTTAGTGCCGCTCACGCACACCACTGCACGTTTTGCACCGGTGTACTTTGCCATATCTTCCTCGAAACGATCAACGAACTTACCTACAGATGAAACAAAGGTGGAATCTATACACTCGTTGAGGTATTCTTTTTCCTTTCCTGCAAATACAGGAACGGCAAGAGGCGTAAACTCCTTATTGCCGTATATTAATTTAATAAAATCTATTGTCTTTTTGTAATCTGCCATATCAATAGCTATTATCTTACATTTTTTGGTCCAAATTCTTCCCCTTCTCCTCATGCTCGAAGTTAGGAATGAACTTTTTGATCGATTCTACGACCTCTACCTTGGAGAAATCATCCTTCTGGAAGATACTTTCGAGCTCGGCAAAGAAATCATTCACTTCATTCATGTTTTTGCGAAAAGTCTGTTCAACTACCCCCAAAGCCATGAAGCGGTCCATGTTGACTTTCTCGCCAGGGACGTAGAACTCTTCATAGGCTTTTTCTCCCGTGGTATCAGACTTGAAGTACACAACAGGATAGAAGTCTGACTCGTAGGACATTTTAGCTGCATATTGTTTTGCTTCAGGATCGTTGTTGCATTCAACCTTGGTAAATCCTTCGGCTTTCACGAAATCATCACAAATGGCAGAGAAAGTAAGCATTTGGTCTTCTCCCAACTTCGGGAAGAAGACTTCGCCACCATTGCCAAGTACGCACGCAAGCATACATATCTGACCGCTTTCTTCCGGTGATACGAAATAACGCTTCACATCAGAAGGCGCAGCAAGAGGTTGCTTCTTTTGGAGACGATGAATCCAACCGTCAGGAAGAGAACCATTAGAAAATGCTACATTGGCAAAGCGTGCAGTAGTGACTTTGAAGTATTTGTTATACGCCATTACAAGATCTTCCATGATGCGCTTGCTAGCTCCCATGATATTTACAGGATTTGCTGCTTTATCAGTAGAAACACAGAAAAAGTGCTTTGGAGGATAGGCAGTCAGCAAATCCATCAGTTTCTTTGCCTTGATGTCATTGTTCTCAATGAGTGCTTGAACGGAATACTTGTCCTTCTCTGAACGCACATGCTTGTGAGCAGAGAAGTTTGCTACAATGTCAAAGCCCTTCTCCTCACGGAAGATACGTTCAAAAATAGGGTCAGCAAAGTTGAGGGTGTAGCAGCGGAACTCATCAGGTACAAAAAGGTCTTCAGTTGAGCGCACATCACGAACTAACTCCGCCAGTCCGTTCTCGTTGAGGTCAATGATAACAACAGACTTGGGCTCGAAACGGAGGACTGCCTTGATAAAACTGGAGCCAATAGATCCCGCGCCTCCTATCACACATATTTTCTTACCCTTAATCTCAGCAGTAAGTTTCTCTTTGTTTGCCTCAATATCTGCCTCAAACATACTGACAGGACGAAATGTAACCGAGTCAGCGATGAATTTGTCTAAGTTGAACATATATATATTGTTTATAATATGTGTAATCCATAAAACTTCGATTTCTCGACTTTTATTTCCTCCACACCATTTTATTCACGATATCCACGTAGCTTTGGATGATCTTCACCACCTTGGTGCTCACGTTCTCGTCCACGTAGTCGGGTACCGGAATACCGTGCTGACCGTCCTTGCAAAGTTTCACGGCAATGTCTACAGCCTGGAGCAGGGATTTCGTTTCTATACCGGCAATGATAAAATCACCTTTGTCAATCGCTTCAGGACGCTCGGTGCTGGTACGGATACAGATAGCAGGGAATGGATGCCCGATACTGGTGAAGAAACTACTCTCCTCGGGCAAGGTACCCGAGTCACTCACCACGGCAAAGGCATTCATCTGTAGGCAATTGTAATCGTGAAAGCCTAATGGCTCGTGCTGGATCACTCGCCTATCCAGCTTGAAACCGGAAGCCTGCAACCTGTTCCTGCTCCGGGGATGACAGGAATACAGTACCGGCATATCGTATTTCTCTGCCATCGCGTTAACGGCGTTAAAGAGACTCAAGAAATTTTTCTCCGTGTCGATATTCTCTTCTCGATGGGCGCTCAGTAGAATATACTTTCCCTTCTCCAGCCCGAGTCGCTCGTGAATATTTGATGCTTGAATCTGGACTAAATTCTGGTGCAGGACCTCTGCCATGGGAGAACCGGTGACGTAAGTACGCTCTTTAGGCAAACCACAATCGGCCAAGTAACGACGGGCGTGTTCGGAATACGCCATATTCACGTCTGAGATGATATCCACTATACGGCGGTTCGTCTCCTCCGGTAGACATTCATCCTTGCAACGGTTCCCTGCCTCCATGTGAAATATCGGGATATGCAACCGCTTCGCCCCGATCACCGAAAGGCACGAGTTGGTATCGCCCAGCACGAGCACGGCGTCAGGCTGTAACCGCACCATCAATTTATAACTGGCATTGATGATATTCCCCATCGTTGCCCCCAGGTCCTCCCCGACGGCATCCAGGTACACCTCCGGGTCTGAAAGCTTCAAATCCCGGAAGAACACCCCGTTCAAGTTGTAATCGTAATTCTGCCCCGTGTGGGCGAGGATCGTGTCGAAATACTCGCGACACTTGTTGATCACCGCCGCCAACCGGATGATCTCCGGGCGTGTTCCCACGATGATCAACAATTTCAACCGACCGTCGTTCTTGAACGTCACGGTCGAGTAATCATGCTTTATTTCCATCTGTTACAAAAGATTTATTTCACCGGTTCAAAATAAGTGTCCGGTTTCCCGGGATCGAAAGCCTCGTTCGCCCACATCACCGTCACTAGGTTCTCCGTGGCGCTAAGGTTGATAATATTATGCGTGTACCCCGGTAACATGTGTACCGCCTCAATCTTCTCGCCCGACACCTCGAACTCGATCACCTCGTCCGTACCGATCTTCCGCTCCTGGATCAACCCGTGACCGCTCACCACGATAAAGAACTCCCACTTCGTGTTATGCCAATGTTGACCTTTCGTGATCCCCGGTTTAGATATATTCACGCTCACCTGCCCGTGATTCTCCGTCCGTAAAAGCTCCGTGAAGGAACCGCGCTCGTCCGCGTTCATCTTCAACGGGAACGCCACCTTCCCCGCGGGCAAATAGCTCAAGTAAGTGCTGTACAATTTCTTCGCGAAACTCCCGGGTGCGATATCCGGCATCACCAGTGTCCGGGGCTGTTCCTTGAAGCTACCCAACCAATCGACGATCTCGCCCAGCGTCACCTTGTGCGTCGTTGGCACGGCACAATAACGCCCCTCGGGTTTCAACACCGTTTCCACTCCCTCGAACTCGCAGTGATGTTCCTCACCCCGGAGCGCGGCGATCATCTCGTCCACCAGGTCATCAATATACAACAACTCCAGTTCCGTCGAACGGTCGTTCACCTGGATGGGAAGGTCATTCGCGATATTATGGCAGAAAGTCGCCACCACGCTGTTGTAATTCGGGCGGCACCACTTGCCGAACAAGTTCGGGAAACGGTACACCAGCACCCTCGCCCCCGTTTCCGCCGCGTAACGGAAAAACAACCCCTCGCCCGCTTTTTTCGACTCCCCGTAAGGACTCCCCGCGTAACGCCCCTCCAGCGTCGCCTGTATCGAACTGGCAAGCATCACCGGGCACGTGTTCCCGTGCTTCTTCAACGTGTCCAGCAAAGTGGAGGCGAAACCGAAATTGCCCGCCATGAACTCTCCCGGGTCTGTCGGGCGATTCACACCGGCCAGGTTGAACACGAAATCGCACACCCGGCAAAACTCGTCAAGTTCCCCCGTTCTCGAGTCCACGTCGTACTCGAGAACGGCGTCAACCGCCACGTCTCCGTAACAACGGGCCTTGCCCGACTGTATGTTACGCAATTGGGACACGAGGTTCCGACCCACGAAACCGCGCGCTCCCGTCACAAGTATGTTCATAAGATTTTAATAATACAGGCTAAATCAAACTAACGAGACTCATCCCGTTCTATGGTTTCAAAAAATCACGTATAACCGTTTCTATGGTTTCAACAGAACGACGAGTATCAAAAACTGATATGATAATAATAACGTCTTCTACAATCGTGTAATGAATAATATTTGGGGTACTAACAATATACCGGACTTCCAAGATCTCCGAAGAATAACGTTTATCCAGTATCCCGATTCGAGGGAAAAATGCTAATGAATCAACATGATTATTGATTTTAGTGTATACTTTCTTGGCGACAACATCCCCGAAACTCGTCTGTATATAATCCAAGACCAAGGCCAACGTCTCTTTCGCTAAACGAGACCAAACTATTTCCACCCCATTCGATCCTTGATCCATGAATCCAACCGCGAATGAGACGTGCAACGTCCATGATGGAAATCCTCGAGCGACGAATCTATCAACGAACGCATTGTATTTTCCGGGATAGCATTCAAGTAATCATCCACGCTACAAGCAACAATTCCGTATGTTGCAACCGGTTCGTGAAGAGACTGGGGCTGTTCCTCTGCCTTTTGATATGTTTTTCCCTTTTTCATGCTTCAAATTTTCACAAAGATACGAAAAATTCTTGAGGAACCTATTTATTCTGACTTGATCTCCGTCGTTTTCACCTTCTCCTCCAGTCCCAGGTCCTCCCGGATAAAACGCAACTTCAACAACAGGTTCATCATCCCTTCCACGTCCAGGCGAGCCGTGTTGTGCGAGTGGTAATCCTCTATTCTCGCCATGTCCTCGTTCCCCTCCGTGAAAAACTTGTCGTAATTCAAATCCCGGTTATCGCAAGGAACACGGTAATAATCCCCCATGTCTATCGCCTTCGCCATCTCCTCCCGGGTCACCAGCGTCTCGTACAACTTCTCCCCGTGGCGGGTGCCGATCACCTTCACCTCCGTGTCCGTCTTGTACAACCGCTTCAACGCCGCTGCCAGCACCTCCAGCGTCGCCGCCGGGGCTTTCTGCACGAACAAGTCCCCGTTATGGCCGTGCTCGAAAGCGTACATCACCAGGTCTACCGCATCATCCAGCGTCATCATGAAACGGGTCATGTTCGGGTCCGTCACCGTGATCGGCTTTCCCGACGTGATCTGGTCCACCCACAGCGGGATCACGCTTCCCCGGCTCGCCATCACGTTCCCGTAACGGGTGCAGCAAATCGTCGTCGCGGCACCCTCTCCCAGCGCACGTCCCTTGGCGATCGCCACCTTCTCCATCATCGCCTTCGAGATCCCCATGGCGTTAATCGGGTAAGCCGCCTTGTCCGTCGACAGCACCACCACGTTCTTCACCCCGTGGGCGATCGCCGATTCCAGCACGTTATCCGTCCCGATCACGTTCGTCTGCACCGCCTGCAACGGGAAAAACTCGCAACTCGGCACCTGCTTCAACGCCGCCGCCGCGAACACGTAATCCACCCCCGTCATCGCACCATCCACGGACTGCCGGTCCCGCACGTTGCCGATATAAAACTTCACCTTATGAGCCACATTCTCCCTGTTGGCTTGAAGAAAATGACGCATGTCATCCTGCTTTTTCTCGTCTCGGCTGAATACCCGGATCTCTTTTATATCGGAATTCAAAAATCGCCGCAACACAGCGTTACCGAAAGAACCCGTTCCCCCGGTAATCAAAAGAACCTTATCTTTAAAAATGGACATATTTAACTAATTATATTACTTTTTCTAAGTTAATTCTATCGAGTAGTTTCTCCACCACCCCACGAACTCGCCCACTCCCTTTTCCAACGTCACGCTCGGCTTGTACCCCACTTCCCGTTCCAGTTTAGACGTGTCGGCGTAAGTCCGGTACACGTCACCCGGTTGCATAGGCAAGTAGATCTTCTCCGCTCTCTTGCCAAGGGCGTTTTCCAGGCACTCGATGAAATCCATCAATCTCACCGGCGAGGAACAACCGATGTTGTACACCTCGTGGCGACGATCCCCGTCGCCTCCCGGCACTTTGTCCAGTACCTGGAGCACTCCCTCCACGATATCGTCTATGTACGTGAAATCCCGGCTCAAGTCTCCCCGGTTGAACACCTTGATCGGTTCCCCGTTCACGATCGCTTTAGCGAAAAGCATCGGTGCCATGTCCGGGCGTCCCCACGGGCCGTAAACCGTGAAGAACCGCAATCCCGTGGCGGGTATACCGTAAAGTTTGGAATAACAACTCGCCATCAACTCGTTCGCCTTCTTCGTGGCGGCGTACAGGCTCACGGGATCGTCCACCCGATCCTCTTCCGAGAAAGGCACTTTGTCGTTCGACCCGTACACGCTGCTCGAGGAAGCGTAAACCAGGTGCTGTATGCCGTGATGACGGCAACACTCCAGCACGTTCACGAATCCCACCAGGTTACTGTCCACGTAAGCGAACGGGTTCTCGAGAGAGTAACGCACTCCCGCCTGCGCGGCAAGGTTGACCACCCGGTCGAACTTCTCCCGCGCGAACAGTTCCGGCAATCGCTCCCGGTCCTCTAGGTTCATCCGTGCGAAACGGTACAACGGGTACCTCCCGCCCCGCACCAGCTTCCCGGGTTCAATACCTTCCCACGTGATCCCCGTTTCCGCCAACCGGGCGTACTTCAGGTTCACGTCGTAATAATCGTTGATGTTATCCAACCCGACCACTTCATCGCCACGCTCCAGCAGGCGTTTCACCACGTGGAAACCGATAAAACCCGCCGCTCCCGTTACAAGTATCTTCATTTATCTATTTAATTATCAATCTCTCTTGAAAACATCCCTCGTGTACACCTTCCCCGCCACGTCATCCAGGCAGGCGTCATACCGGTTGGCGATGATCGCCTGGCTCTCCCGCTTGAAACGCTCCAGGTCGTTCACCACCTCGCTGCCGAAGAACGTCGTCCCGTCTTCCAGCGTCGGCTCGTGCACGATCACCCGTGCCCCCTTCGCTTTCACCCGCTTCATCACCCCCTGGATGCTCGATTGTCGAAAATTATCCGAGTTCGACTTCATGGTCAAGCGGTAAACACCGATCGTGCAAACATGCTCCCGGGAGGCGTCGTAAGCGCTGTTCGACTTGTAGTAACCCGCCATCTTCAACACCTGGTCGGCGATGAAATCCTTCCGGGTACGGTTGCTCTCCACGATGGCGCTCATCATGTCCTGCGGCACGTCGGCGTAGTTCGCCAGCAACTGTTTCGTGTCCTTCGGCAGGCAATACCCACCATAACCGAAACTCGGGTTGTTGTAATGGTCACCTATCCGGGGATCAAGGCATACACCCTCGATGATCTGCCGCGTGTCCAATCCCTTCAACTCGGCGTACGTGTCCAGCTCGTTGAAATAGCTTACCCGTAAAGCCAGGTATGTATTGGCAAACAACTTCACCGCCTCCGCCTCCGTGCTGCCCATGTACAGCACCGGCACGTTCTGCTCGATGGCACCACCCTTGATCAACCCGGCAAACAGCCGTGCCTTCGCCTCCAGTTCCTTGTCCGACTGGTCGTACCCCACGATGATCCGCGACGGGTAGAGGTTGTCGTGAAGCGCCTTGCTCTCCCGCAAGAATTCCGGGGCAAAAATGATATTACGCGTGCCGTATTTTTCCCGCGCGCTTCTCGTGTAACCCACGGGAATCGTGCTCTTGATCACCATCACGGCTCCAGGGTTCACTTGTAACACCTTCCCGATCACGTCTTCCACTGCCGACGTGTCAAAAAAATTCTTTTGGCAGTCATAATTCGTCGGGGCGGCGATCACCACGAACTCGGCATCCCGGTACCCCGCTTCCCAGTCCGTCGTGGCTCGAAGATGCAAGGGTTTCGTTGCCAGGTACTCCTCTATATAATCATCCTGAATGGGTGATTTCTTGTTGTTCACCAGTTCAACACGCCCGGGAACAATGTCCACGGCTGTCACCTCGTTATGCTGTGCCAACAAGGTAGCGATGCTTAAACCGACATAACCGGTTCCAGCAACTGATATTTTCATGGTATATTAATTTTATTGAATATCAAAAATGAAGAATCACGATCACTCGTTCATTCCCTTGAACTCCCGTTTCGCTAAGATATAAAAAACATCCGACACCAGACCGAAGTCTGCCTCCTGTCCCGTCTGCCGGAAAAGTGCAACCTTCTTCTCCTCCTCCCGCTCCACGCTCACCCGCAAACGAGCCCGTTCCTCCTCCAGCCGTTTATAATCTTCCCCGGGTAACATCATCGCTCCCACGGCGTCACCGTACAAGCAAATGGAATCCCACCACGCCAGCAACACGCCACGGTCTCCGCCACGAATATATCCCAACGCCTCCGTCACCAAACGACCGGCAAGTTCCCCGCACTCCCCGTCTCCGGCAAAATAGTAACAATTACACAACAAACGACAAATATTAGGCGTCCGGCAAGGCAACAAGATCTTGCCGTTCCCACGTGACGACAGGATCCGGTATGCCGCATCCAGTCCATTTTTCAGGTAATTCAAGTCCGAATACAACTGGTAGACATCCATCTTGTCCGCCGCGTAACCCGCCCGGGTATCCACGGAAATATCATCGCTTTGCAACTGCCCAGGATACAAGTGAACGATCGATTTCGCCCGCTCGTGAATATCACCAGGGGTACCAAAATCACGCTCCAGCCACGGGTACACCCGTACCATCGAGTACACCGTCAGGTATCCGTGCAGCAATCCCGACAAGCTCGCGGGGGAACACGACCGGAGATCAAGATTGTCCAGTTGCCTGTACAAATCGTGAAACAAACCTTTTTCCATCTGTAATTTTTGATTTACAACTTCAGATTTATAATTTCATAAATCTTGAATCTATCCATTCGCTATTCTATTTTTTCAAGGAATGAACCGGGGATGTAAGACGTGGCGATCGATGCCACTCCTTCCAGGCGGATCACCACCCGCTTGTGCCCTCGCAAACGGACCAACTCTCCTTCCAAGCCTTGTAACGGTCCTTTAATCACCCGAACCCGGTCTCCCCGCTTGAGGTCTTTATTCAATATCTCGATACCCTCGGGAGAGAAATCCAGCAGGAACATGAAATCTTCCATCTGCTTGTCGGGAACGATCAAGGAACCGCGTCCTTCTATATCTTTCAGGTAAACCATATTCAGGGAATACTCGTTAAGCAAGGAGAAACTCGTCACCTTGTCCGTGCGGATAAAAATCATACCGTGAATCAAAGGGACACGAATAGTCTTTCGACCAAACGGAGTATCCCGCAGTTGTTCATCTAGCGGAAGAAAATTCTCGATTCCCAGTTCGTCCAGTTTTTTCTTGACTAATAATTCTTGATTTACCCGCGTGTAAGCGACATACCAATGTACTTTCTTATCCTCGATCATGTAAATTTATTCTACCAACCGATCGGACGCGCTTCGCGCACTAACCCTGTTACCGGTCCTGATTTATTGCCATGTGTTCCGCACACCCCACTTAAACAGTGCTATGTATTATAGACGCACGAAAACTGTTGCGATAAACGTATTTTATATCGAAAAACGATCGTTTAATAACATGACAAAAAGGAACGCTCTTGAGTTATTGCCCCAAAAACTAAACATCTAGTTGCGAGAAATAAAAATTATTGTATCAAAGATTTGCGATAAGCAAAAATGATGTATATTTGCATCGCAATAAACGATGGTTTATTAATTCACGAACTAACCAACAATAGATCTGATTACAAAATACATGGGTAAAATTCTTTCCTCTCTGAATTCCTTAATTCAAAGTCATCCTCTTTAATATCTCTACATCACAACGGTATTGATTGCATTTTAAATATTCGAGCCATTTTTTCAAAATAACCATTTCAGAAGACTTCCGCAACACCTTGAACAATTTCTTAAAGTTAGGATCATCCTTGCTGGTTATCGATTTCGTGATTGAAGTAAAACTTTTTAAACAAGAAGAAAAACCGTATTCTTCCACATGAATTTCCAGTTCATCCGCACATTTTAAGATAAAACCATCCATTGCAGGAGAAATCATTATCAAATAATGAAAATTATCCTTATGTTTTTTCAATGATAAAGAATCCGTGTGTGCTATTTCTATGAATTCCGAAACATACCCGACCTGCCGTTTATCATGGTCAATAATTCCGACTGCAAACTTATCTCCGAATCTTCTCTTCATTGTATTGACCACGGTATTACACCCTTTCTGATGATTACACCCTTCTGTTGCAATCAACGTTTCAACTAGATTCGTGTCAATATAGCATTCCGGTATAATAAATAAATCTTTCATCGTTTCAGGTAAGTTTCTAAATTGAAGAACATATCAACACCGCTTTCATACATCTCCTGCAACTCTTCATCCGTGGCTCTTTGCACGAAAGTGTTTCCCATATGCATTCCTGTAAAATAAATCGCCAGTTCCCCATTTAACAACTCCAGTAAAGCATTCGTGATATAAGGGCTATGTGTAGTAATAAAATACTGGTTTTCTACATCATCTATAATACTTTGCACCACATTGGCAATATAAGGCGGATACGTGTGCGCTTCCGGTTCCTCGAATAACAACACGCATTGTTTATTACTTTGTATAGCAGCTTTATAAAATATTAATCGCTGTAATGTATCTGACAAAGAATGAAACGGAACAAGAAATATATTTTGATCGCTATTCTCTTTCATGATCTTTATTTCCTGGCTACCGGTATCAAAAACGTATTTCAACCCATATTCATGGAATATACCCGTAAGTTCGTTTTTCAATAATGGCAATTGAGCAACAACTCCCATCAGATTATCACCCGAAGGAGGCAATAAAAAATCCTGCGAACCAGACTCTTTATTAAAACAAGTCGGGAAAAAATAACCACGGAACATATTTCCCGCCACATCCGGCATATTTTTTTTTGTGTATGCCAATGAACTTGAGAAAGGTAAAACGATCTCTTCCCCAGAAACGGAATAACGCAATCTCACTTCGATTCCATTCTGTGGTACCCATTTAAGCAATACTTCCATTCCATCCGCCAAAACCTGAATATCATCCTCGATAGCACCATTATGAAACAATTCAGACAAATTCTCGACCCTTATAAATTGTTGTAGATCTTTCTTTTTAAGATATTTCAAAAAAGGTAAACAAAACAGCGACAATGCTTCCAATAAATTGCTTTTTCCCACGTTAGGTTTTCCTATTAGCAAATTTATTCGCTTGCAATCGTCCAAACGAACTTCCTTTATCGACTTGAAATTCTTTATATGAATATTTTGAATGAAATGTGACATATCTCCTGTTCTTAGTTATCTACCAAAGGCAAATATAAACTTTTTCAAGCGACTTTTTCATAAAAGCATTAACTTTTTCAAGCGACTTTTCCTCTCCGCCACCCCCAAGTGCCCCCTGCCCTACCTTTGCCCTACCCTAAAAACCATACATGAACCAATCATAAACGAATCATGAACGCAAATCTACACCTATGCTACGTTCATGATTCGTTCATAATTGGTTTATATGGTAGCGTATCGATAGCCTTGGAGCAACGAAAGGAGCAATTAAATATTCTTCATCTTCTGCAAATAATCCTCCGAAAGCACCCGGCGGCTCCATATCGTTTGCATGATTCCCCGTAAAGCCAGATAAACAAGAAACGAGAGCCATAACATATGATTATTCGTGGCACCGGAAAAAGCGTAATAAATAATAAAGAACGCCCCGGAGGCAACCAGCATAGCCCACAACATATATCGAGTAGCCGTGGCTCCGATCAAAATGCCATCCCAGAGGAAGGCGGCAAATCCAGCCAGTGGAATAGCCAGTACCCAATAAAAATAATGGCTCGCCGTCTGAATCACGTTCCCGTCATTCGTCAACAAACCTAAAAATCCCTCGCCACCTAAAACATATAATACAGTAAACACCAGCGATAACCCTACGCCCCAACCGAATAAAGCCCGTACAGCCTGACGCAGGCGACGAAGGTCGCAAGCCCCCACGTATCGTCCGGCAAGTGCTTCCCCGGCATAGGCAAAACCGTCCATGATATAAGAAAACAAGGTAAACAACTGCATCAACAAAGTATTTACCGCCAGAATCACGTCTCCTTGCCGTGCACCCGTGGAAGTAAAAAACGTGGTAACCCCGATCAGGCACAACGTGCGCAAAAATATATCCCTGTTCACGGCAAAAAAACGACGCATGGCAAGCAACTGGAGGCTTCCCCGGAACCTGATATGCGGTCGCAAATCTTTAAAATAAAACCACCACAACCCCATTGCCATAAATACCCCGCAATACTGGGCGATTACCGTTCCCCAGGCAACCCCTTCAACCTTCATGCCGAGCACAAATACAAAACACGAACTACACAATATATTAATCACGTTCATGACAATCGCGATATACATCGGGTAGCGGGAATTCTGCATCCCGATAAACCACCCCGTGAAACCGTACTGCGCCAACACGGCAGGCGCTCCCCAGATACATATCCGGAAATAAGTAACGGCATGCCGCTCCACCTCGGCACTCGTGTCCAGCAACCTGAAAGCCAAGCGCTCGATAGGGTATTGCAGGATCAACATCATCACAGCCGATATAAGCCCCACGCTGACGGCTTGCACGAGCACACGCATCTCGGCATCCCGGTCTTCCCGCCCGTACGCCTGTGAAGTCAACCCGCTGGTACCCATGCGCAGAAAACCGAAATTCCAGTACAAGATATTAAACAACAATCCCCCCACCGCGATAGCACCGATATAGGCGGTAGCCCCCAGGTGCCCCACGATCGTCACGTCCACCAATCCCAGCAAAGGGACGGTGATATTCGACACGATAGAAGGAATAGCAAGACGGAGTATTCTACGATTCATTGCTTGTACCCGATTGTCTGCCGTTCCGAGATCATACTATCCAACATTTGCGGGGTGAACATCTCCACGTCCTGCTTCGTGACGGAATAAGTATGTTCCTTATCGTTCATCTGCCCGTTTTTAGCCAAACGCTGCACCCGGTTGCGAATCATCATTTCCGCCACGAGCTTTATCAGACGTGCGCTGGCATGGCTCCTTTTCTTGTTTGTCACGATATAAGAAATAAATTGAGCCATATGCTGTTGCGCCGTCCGGGTCATGCGGGTATTGTCCGTTGCCAGGTCACGTTTCAGTATCTCCATCAATTCTTCTTCCGTGTAATCCTCGAACACAAGAATATTAATCATATCGGAAACCTTCTCTACCTCGTCGTTGATAATCTGGCGTGGCGGATCCTGTTTGGCGTATATCACGTTATAAGCACCCGGTTGCGTTGCCAGCTGGTTCACGAGTATAGCCCTTACCCGATCACGGAAACCGGAAATCTCGTTCAGGCTGCTGGAATCTTCATCAAAGAAGAACAACCCGCCCTTGGATTGCAACAAAGCCGTACCGATACTTTGCATGGCATCTTCTTCCGTCAACCCGATCAACCGTTCCACCTTGAAACTAACTACCTCACTCTTGTCTATGATACCCATAGCCTTGTAAATACGGGCGATAATACGTGCAACCGTCCCTTTTCCCATTCCCGAATTACCGGTAAAACACCATTGCAACGACAAACGGGTATTCAGCTTGATGCCCTGTTGGTTATAATGGCGAGCCAAGTCGATGAAATCGTGTATCTGCTTTTTGAGTTTTCCCTGCCCCACCATGCGGTCCAAGTCCTTCAAAGCCGAGGCTATCGCTTTCTCGTCAAAAGTATCTTTATAGGAATTCGGGAGTTCCGAAGTGGCAGTGGGAATATCAGCAGCCATCAATGTCGTG
Organism: Butyricimonas synergistica DSM 23225; assembly: GCF_000379665.1. Taxonomy (GTDB): domain Bacteria; phylum Bacteroidota; class Bacteroidia; order Bacteroidales; family Marinifilaceae; genus Butyricimonas; species Butyricimonas synergistica. The sequence continues at coordinate 690,178 of NZ_KB903359.1, forward strand.
ATCTCCTTGCGGGTAAGTTCCCGTTCTTTCCTGATCTTCATCGTGCGGGCAGACAGGTTGTGAATCGCTTTATCTACCATCTTCTCGACAAATAAAGCATTCCCGAAATATTTATCATGATCCTGGCATACTTGTGTCACCAAAGCCTTGAAAGCTTCTTTCGCCTTCGGGTGCAAAGTGTAATTCTTCTCGGTTATTTTCTGAACGGCTATTTCCAGCAATTCCTCCGGCGTGTAGTCGGCAAAATGGAAATGATACGGGAAAAGCGACTTCACCCTCGGGTTCCCCGCGAGAGCCTTATCCATTTCTTCCGTATCGCCGCTCATGATTACAATCGTATCCCCGTTATCCGTGGGTGACAATTGCCCGAAAATAACACTCAACGCCGCGGCACCCACGCTATCCTGAAACAACGTGTGGGCATCTTCCAAAAAGAGAATCCCACCCCTCGCCTGTTCAAAAACGTACATCGCGATCTGCTGCGGGGGAATCGAACCGTCACCGATAAGTTCACCCTTGCTCCTAACCGTCACCATGGAAGTTTCCAGCACTCCCGCCGACTCGAATATCTCCCCGAGCATCCGTGCCACCGTCGTTTTTCCGGTTCCCCGGTTTCCGGTAAACAGCATATGCAAAGGCGGAATCGCGTCCGCGTAACCGTGCTTCTGTCTTTCCCGAATAAAATAAATATAATTGATATAGCTAATCAAGCTGTTTTTCAACTCTTTCGACCCGATCATCTCGTTTAATGCATCCACAGATTTAGTCGGGTCCGGTTGCTCCAAAGTTTCAATATCTTCCACTTGAATCAACATCATATCTTCTTTCGAGTGAGTCCCTTTTCGATCCGCCATCAACCGTTTTGCCAACTGTGCGGCAGCATTATCCAAGCGTTCTTCTATAAACTTACCGTTATCGAATCCCGATTCCTTCACGGAACAACAATCCTTCAGCATATCGGAAAATTTATTTTCCGCTTCCGGGGTAAACTTGAATTGCCGTCTTTCCAACATCTGGCGGGTAATCTCCATTAATTCATCCGCCGAATAATCGTCAAAAATAAACTGGTACGGGAAACATTTTTTCATTCCCGGTATACCATCCGCGATCGCTTGTAACGCCACGCCATCTCCCGCCATGACCACAACCAACTCCGGTTGTTCCTGCTCCAAAATTCCCAACAATATCGTGAAAATACGCATAGCCGGGTCATTCGGGTCATTTGTAGGGTACAACTCATCGGCATCCTCGATCAAAAGGATTCCCCCCGTACTCTTCGTGATCGCTTCCCGGATCAACTGCTCTTCAACCGTGTACCCGGGACGTGTGAAATCTTCCCTCTTGTATGGATGTACTTTCCCGTTCGCCAATACTCCCAAATGGTATAGAATCTCTCCCACGATCCCCGCAACCGTGTGTTTTCCGGTTCCCAGGTTCCCCATGAGAATCATATTCAACACGGGAAGTTTATCATTAAAACCGTTTTCCTGGCGCATTTTCACGAATTCCGCCAACTCGTACATCCGGGTGATTTCCTCCTTCACTTTGCGCAACCCCACCAATTGGTACAAACGGGACAAAGCTTCTTCTTTATCCCGCGGCATCGACGGAGCCCCTGCCTCCTCGTGTACCAGCCCGTTGACAGCGGCAATTTCATCCGTGAAATTATAAGGCAAATCTTGATCTCCTATCACGAATTCCAGTTGAATGACCGGTTGGTCAAAACAAATCACTTCCACCCGATACTCCCCTTTTTCCCAGAAATTATCCAGCCCGGCACCCAAGTCCAAGGCAAAACAAAGCAGGCGCTTCCCTTCCCGGTTCGGGATATAATAATTGCCTTTAGCCACCCGGTTCGCCTTTAGCATTCCGCTCCCGTCAAACACGTTTACCATGAATTCATACGTCCACTCGCTCGACAGAAAGTTCTCTGCTACAAGGTAAAAACGTACATCAGCCAAGCCTTCACTCGAAAATGCTTGATACGAATGGGGACGTTGCACGTCGGGAGCCTCGTCCACGCATTTATCAAATCCTATATCCAACAGCTGGAAATAATCCCGGAACAAATCGTGCGGTTCCAGCAGATGAATTTCATCCGACAAACCAGCCTGCCCGTTTATAGCCACTTGCACCCGGTAAACACCCTCCTGAAGTTTAAAATTAGAAAAATCTTCGGCAGAAAAGCCGGTCGAGAATTGAAAAACCGCTTCAGTTTCGGGAATCGTAACCTTCCCCTCTTTTTGTGCCACCAGCACGGGTTGCTCCCCGTTCATGTACACGAGAGCCGCGATGATTTCCGCTTCCCAAGGTTGTTCATCGAATTGCTTATTGATGACTTCCGTGTCCACGTACAGCGTGTCGACCTCATTCAACCGGAAAACCGTACGATAACGTTTATTTCCCGTGAAATCGATCACGTCGCTACAACTCGTGCGAATACTCTTGAATTTGAAATTTATATCGGTAGCAGCCTGTTTTTTCGATGCCTTCGAGCTTCTTGCTTTTTCTGCCATAACTTATTTATTTATATTACTTTTACTTGTACCTTCCCCTACATATTCCTTCCTTCGCTTTCAAAATTAGCTTTATTTTTGATAAAAGACTATTTTTGCATCGTTTTATTTAAAATCAAAAAGTATGCTAAAACATATCGTCATGTGGAAACTCAAAGAGTTTGCCGAAGGAAAAACCAAAGCAGAAAACGCCCGGATCATGAAAGAAAGCCTGGAAAAGTTAGTCGGCATCGTTCCGGAAATCAAATCGCTACAAGTCGGGATTAACGAGAAGGACTCCGAAATGGCATACGACGCCGTTCTCATCTCCACCTTTGAGGATACCGACGCTCTCGCCCGCTACAAAGTACACCCGGAACACGTGAAAGTAAGCAGTTATTGCAAAAAGATACGTGAAAGCCGGGTTTTCGTTGATTTCAACGAGTAACACTTTCCTGAAAAGGAAAAAGGCTGTCAAACATTTTTGACAGCCTTTTTCAAGATGAGCGAAAAACGGGGCTCGAACCCGCGACCCCGACCTTGGGAAGGTCGTGCTCTACCAACTGAGCTACTTTCGCGTTTAAAAAGTGAGCGAAAAACGGGACTCGAACCCGCGACCCTAACCTTGGCAAGGTTATGCTCTACCAACTGAGCTATTTTCGCATTCAAATGATCTAAGAACTCCTGAGGTTGTTCCCTCAATTGCGATGCAAAAGTAACACCTTTTTTCTAAATGCAAAAAAAATGACCGATTTTTTTTTGAGAAATCGGTCAAAACTCCGCGTACTAATTATCTACTTAATCTGAATTGTTTTGCTTATTTTAGCCTTCTCCTCGTTCTTCGGCATTGTAATTTCCAGAATACCATCTTTATACGAAGCTTCGGCTTTGCTCACGTCGTACTTGTCTTCAGGCAACTCTACCGTACGGAGGAAAGAAACGGAAGAAAATTCTTTTCGCAAGAATTTCTGATCTTTGTCTTTTTCTTCTTTTTCCTCTTTCTTCTCGCATGAGATGGTCAAGTAGCCGTCCTTGTAGTCCAGCTTGATGTCGTCTTTGCTCATCCCCGGCACTTGCAGATCCAAGGTCAATGTCTTGTCGTTCTCCTTCACGTTAAGAGCCGGTAATCTCCTCTGTTCCATCGTTTCCCCGTAAGACGAGAAAAAATCATCCAATAAAGACGAGTAAAATGGTCTTAAATCGTTGTTTCTTTTCACAATACTCATAACTATTCCTCCTGTAATTTAGTTTAGAAATTATACCTCATTATACGTTCTTCTCGAAAATCTTGTTCCAAAAAAGAATACTTAATATCCGTTTATCGGCTTGTTTTCTGCCGTATATTTCGTAATTTCGACTCGTCAAAAAAAACATGAACCGCAAAATTGAATATTGATATCATTTTCAATCTTCAGTTTTCAATTTTCAAATAAATTATGGCTATAATCAGAGAATTAAATGGACACACGCCGAAATTCGGTAAAAATTGTTTCTTGGCTGAGAATGCCGCTATCATCGGAGAGGTTGAGATGGGCAACGATTGTAGTATATGGTATGGTGCCGTACTAAGAGGCGACGTACACTATATAAAATTAGGTAATAAAGTAAACGTTCAAGATAACGCGACAATACACGCCACGTACCAGAAATCCCCGACCAATATCGGGAATAACGTATCTATCGCGCACAATGCAGTTGTACACGGGTGTACGATTCACGACAACGTGCTGATTGGCATGGGAGCCATCGTGTTGGACAACGCCGTGATCGAGAGCAACTCCATCGTTGCCGCCGGAAGCGTGGTTACCAAAGGAACCGTGGTAGAATCCGGATGGGTTTATGCCGGTGCTCCCGCTAAAAAACTCAAACAAATGGGACCGGAATTGTTGCGCGGAGAAGTTGAACGTATCGTCAACTCCTACTCCATGTATGCCAGCTGGTACAAGTAATAATTGATTTACTCTAAACTTTAAATTTTAAACTCCGACATATGAGTGTTATAGTTTCTCCCTCACTATTATCTGCAGATTTCTTGCATCTTTCCAAAGATATTGAGATGGTTAATCGAAGTGAAGCAGATTGGTTCCATCTGGATGTTATGGACGGTGTTTTCGTTCCCAATATATCGTACGGACTTCCGGTTGTATCACAAATAAAAAAGGCGGCACAAAAGCCCTTGGACGTACATTTGATGATCGTGCAACCCGAAAGGTATGTCGAGGCATTCCACAAGGCGGGTGCTGATATCCTGACCGTGCATTACGAGGCTTGCACCCATCTTCACCGGACAATCCAACAGATCAAGGCACAAGGCATGAAAGCCGGGGTTTCCCTTAATCCGCATACTCCTGTTATGCTTTTGGAGGATGTTATCCGGGATATTGATGTCGTGCTGTTAATGAGCGTGAACCCGGGATTCGGCGGACAAAGTTTTATCGAGGAAACCATCCATAAGGTCATTAAATTGAAACAATTAATCCGGGAAACGAATGCAAATACCTTGATCGAGATCGATGGCGGGGTGAATTTTGAAACAGGCAAACGTCTGGTTGACGCGGGTGCGGATGCATTGGTTGCCGGCAGTTTCGTGTTCAACTCGCCCGACCCGGAAGCAAACATCAAAGGACTGAAAGAATTGTAAATCATAAATTACTACGCGTGGAAGCAATTATAAAACTGGAAAATGCGGTTATTCGCCAACAACAAAATACCATATTGAAAGAGGTATCGCTAGAGATCGCCGAGGGTGAATTTGTCTACCTGATTGGTAAAGTCGGTAGCGGGAAAACATCCTTGCTGAAAACTCTATACGCAGAACTTCCCTTGAAATATGGCACCGGAGAAGTGGCTGGCTACAAGTTGAACAAGATTAAAAAATCACAAATAGCCTACTTGCGCCGCAAATGCGGTATCGTGTTCCAGGATTTTAAATTACTAACCGACAGAAACGTGTACGCCAATCTGGAATTCGTTTTAAAAGCAACGGGCTGGAAGGACAAGAAAGCTATTCGTGAAAGAATTAACGAGGTGCTGGAAAAAGTCGGATTACCGGAAAAGCGGGATAAATTCCCACACCAGCTATCCGGCGGGGAACAACAACGCATCGTGCTGGCACGGGCTTTATTGAACGCCCCTCCTATCATCCTGGCAGACGAACCGACGGGAAATATCGACCCGGAAACCGCTTATCAACTCGTGGAACTCCTGAAAGATATTTGCGATAGCGGCAAAACCGTCGTCATCGCCACGCATCAATACGAATTAATCAACCGTTTCCCAGGACGTGTATTCCGTTGCGAGAACGGTGCCTTGCAGGAAGACTTCTCCTTCGCGGAAAAACAAGCCGTCAAAAACAAGGCAATCGAAACCGTCGAGCACATCGACCTCACGGAAGAAACGGAAGAGATCGAAGAGTCGATCTCTATTCCTGAAGAAACAACGGAATCCACATTTGAAACTGAAGTGCCGGAAGAAACGATTGTCATTCAGGAAGAAATAACGATCAATGATCCGATTGTTGAAACACAAGTCGAGGAAAACGAGCAGAAAGAAAAGAAGAAAGACGACAATGATCCCGATGTTGTCGGGTTTGAACTAATCTAATAAAAAAAGTCGCTGGGATTCCAGCGACTTTTTTTATATCTGATAATTGCTTATTTCTTGGAAATCAACAACCATGCATCCGAGTATTCCGGATACTTCTCCCGAACCCGCAGCAACTCGGCACGAGCAGGAGCCTCTTCATCAAATCCGGCAATGCTTACCCGGTTCATCCCATTTTCATTGCGCATGATGATGCTGGTATATCCCATCCCGTTCAATTTATTCCGCAAATTGATAGCATTGGTTTCGTTAGAAAAACTCCCCACGATCACGTTATAACGTTTCAAAACATCCCCGTGCGTCATTGTCACCTTCTCTTCTCTTGAAACAACCGGTTTCGTGTTTTCCATTTTTTGTGTTGTTTGGGTCGTGGCTTGCGCGTTCTCCTTTACAACAACCGCTTCAGTTTCTTCTCCTTCCTCAAAAGGCGGTGCGTACACCTTTTTGTTCGTACCGCAACTGATAGCTATAAATGCCAGTAATATTACAGATACAATAATTTTCATTTTTCCCAATTTTAAATGTTATCAATCTTCTATTTCTTGAAGGAACAAAATTAGCGAATATAATAACACCTCCACACGTTTTTAGAATATTTTTTATATCCCGTTTATCTCTCTGAAAAATCTTGTTATGGTTATTAAAATATATTCCATACTTTTGCACGTGTGAGATTAAAATAACCAAATACAATAAAATGAGAAAGCTAATCTTTTTATTCATGATCGTCTGTTCGATCCAGTTGCAGGCACAGACGATCGGGAAATGGATGGGGCTCCCGCCCGTTCCTGTCGAGATGCCTGCATTCGGGAACATGAAGAACGTGGAAGGCAAAACATTCACGTCCGCCCAACTATTGACTTCATCCGTGTTTAATATTGAGAACTTTAACCCGAAAGTAGACACCCGGGAATTGCAATTCCATTCGCTGACATGGCAAAATGCGACCGTGAGCGACGGCATCGTCACCACCGATCACGCGGGAAACACCCCGGCTATCGTCATCAGTGCTGTCTATGCTGCCAATCCCCAGTGGATGAGTGGAAAATTGGAATTCAATTTCTACGGCGATGCCGAAGTGTATGTCGACGGGGAGAAAAAAATCACCTACACGGGACACAACGGTGCGGAAGCCGTTAAACGGGATTGTCCGCTGGAATGGGTACCGGGCAAACACGTGATTATCGTGAAAAGCCTCGCCAACGGGGACAATAACAAACTTTTCTCTGCCAGCTACACTGCCAATGCAGACTTCACCGAAGCTCCCGTCACGTTCACCCTTTCCCCCGAAAGAGGAAAAAATATCCTAGACGTGCTGAACGGCAAACGGGTGGAAAGAATACAAATATCTCCCAGCGGGAACTTCCTGCTTATGGCAGAAGCCGAAATCATCAAGGGAAAAAGCAGCCGCATGACCAACGTGTACCGCCTTGCTGACAAGGAGATCGTCTACACGTTCTACGGGAACGACGCTTCCAACCTGAGTTGGATTCCCGGGCAAGACAAACTTTCCTTTTTGCTGAAAGAAGGAAACGGAAATTCCCTCTATACATACGATATCGAAAATCAAAAACAGGAACGCCTGTTCAAAGCCGACCAGAACATCAGTTCTTACAGCTGGTCGCCAGACCGCACCTATCTGGTGTATTATAAAACAGAAAATTATAGTGACAAGGATTGGGAACTCCGCAAACTGGACGGCATAGAAGACCGCCAGGCGTATTACCGCAACCGCTATTTCCTGTGCAAATACGACCTCGCCACGGGCATACATACCCGTATGACTTGGGGCAACCTGACGACCTCGATGATGGACATCAGCCACAATGGGGACTATATCCTGGTCAGCACGGGAAAACCAGATTATAACGAGTACCCGTATCGCAAACAATCCGTTTACCTGCTGAATGCCCGTACTCTCGAGGTGGATACTCTTTGGGAAAACCGCCTGCAAGGTATACAATGCTCGTTCTCCCCGGATGACAGCAAATTATTGATTAGCGGTTCTGCCGATGCTTTCGGCAAGACCGGGATAAATATCGCCAAAGGACAAATCGTCAATGGGTATGATACCCAACTGTTTATTTACGATCTGAAGACCAAAGAAGTAACCCCTATCACGAGAGATTTCAACCCGAACGTGACCAATTACGTTTGGCACAAAGACGGGAATATCTACATCGTGGCAGAAGACACGGACTACGTCCATCTGTTCCGTTACGGGCAAGACGGCAAGATCACGAGAATAAACTGCCCGGGTGACCTGGTGCAACGGTTGAGCCTTGCCCAAAACGGGAACACGGGCGTGTACACGGCTTCCGACGCCAGCTACCCGACACGGGTTTACACGCTCGACCTGACCGACCTTAAAGCACAAGAATGGGCGAACCCGCAAGGCGAACAATACCAAAACATCGTGTTCGGACAAGTCAAAGACTGGGATTACGTTTACAAGAAAGGCACCACGATCGACGGACGCTATTATCTGCCCGCCGATTTTGACCCGAACAAGAAATACCCGATGATCGTGTATTATTACGGCGGGACTTCCCCCGTGGAAAGAACCTTCGGCGGAAGATGGCCTTTCAACCTGTACGCGGCGAACGGGTATGTCGTGTACGTGATGCAACCCTCTGGTAGCACCGGGTTCGGGCAAGAATTCTCTGCCCGCCACCAAAACAACTGGTGCAAAACAACCGCGGACGAAATCATCGCTTGCACGAAAGCTTTCTTGAAAGCCCATCCTTTTGTCGACCCGAAACGAGTGGGTTGCATGGGTGCTTCCTACGGGGGATTCACCACCATGTACCTGCAAACACGCACGGACATTTTTGCCTGCGCTATCTCGCATGCCGGCATCTCCTCCATCTCCAGTTACTGGGGCGAAGGTTACTGGGGATACAGTTACAGCACGAATGCCTCGGGACATTCCTTCCCGTGGAACCGCAAGGACATTTACGTGGATCAGAGTCCCCTGTTCAATGCCGACAAAGTAAATACCCCTATCCTATTGTTGCACGGTACTGCCGACGTGAACGTACCCACGGGCGAAAGCATCCAGTTCTACACTGCCTTGAAACTCTTGGGCAAAGACGCCGAACTGGTACTTATCAAGAACGCCGACCATGCCGTGGTTGACTACAACCAACGCGTCATCTGGGGCAATACCATCATGGCTTACTTCGCCAAATACCTGAAAGGTGAACCCGCCTGGTGGGAAAATATGTACAAGGATAAAAATTTATAGGATGGCATTGGAAATAGAACGCAAATTCCTGGTGAAAGGCAATTTCAAGACGGAATCACACGTGTCTACCCGTGTCACGCAAGGTTATCTCTCTTCCTCGCCCGAACGCACGGTTCGGGTGAGGATCAAGGGAGAAAAAGGATTTATCACGATCAAGGGGAAAGGAAATGCTTCCGGAACCAGCCGTTACGAGTGGGAAAAGGAGATCCCGGTAGAAGAAGCGCGAGAATTGTTGCAACTCTGCGAACCGGGCATCATCGACAAGACCCGCTATTTGATCCGGCACGAGGGGCATCTGTTCGAGGTGGACGAATTTCACGGGGAAAACGACGGGCTCGTGATTGCTGAAATTGAACTGAAAAATGAAAACGAAAACTTCTCCCGTCCGGCATGGCTAGGCGAGGAAGTGACCGGCGACCGGAAGTACTACAACGCGATGCTTTCCCGAAATCCTTACGTTAACTGGTAAATACCCTCCTAACCAAGAGAAGGTTTTTCAGTTTTTGTCGCTTTGAATTCCCAACGGAAAAACATACCTTTGCCGAAAATTAAAAATTATCATCAAAAAATATAGGCATGGAGAAAATCCTTAATCGAGCAGCGGATAATATCCGTATTCTTTCAGCTTCTATGGTTGAAAAAGCTAAATCTGGTCACCCGGGTGGTGCCATGGGTGGTGCTGATTACATCAACGTGTTGTATTCTCAATTCTTGAACTTCGATCCGGACGATATGACTTGGGCGAACCGTGATAGGTTCTTCCTTGACCCGGGGCATATGTCACCGATGTTGTATTCCATGTTGAGCCTGATCGGCACGTATAGCATGGAAGATCTGAAAAACTTCCGTCAATGGGGAAGCGTTACTCCCGGTCACCCGGAAGTCGATCCCAAAAGAGGCGTGGAGAATACTTCCGGTCCTCTCGGTCAAGGTCATGCCATGGCTGTCGGAGCCGCTATCGCAGAGCGTTTCCTGGTTGCCCGTTTCGGGGAATGGATGGCTCACAAGACTTACGCATTTATCTCTGACGGGGGTATCCAGGAAGAAATATCCCAAGGTGCCGGACGTATTGCCGGAACGCTAGGATTATCCAATCTCATTATGTTTTACGATGCCAACGAAGTGCAATTGTCTACCCGTGTAAACGAAGTAACTCACGAGGATACTGCCGCCAAATACAAGGCTTGGGGATGGAACGTGCTCACGATCAACGGTAACAACGCCGAAGAGATTATCGGTGCCTTGAAAGCCGCAAACGAGGAGAAAGAACGTCCCACGCTGATTATCGGTAAGACCTTGATGGGTAAAGGTGCCATGGGACCGAACGGGGAAGATTTCTCCGATAAAGTGTCTACCCACGGACAACCTTTGACGGGTGCGGGTGCTTCTATCGAGAAGACAATCGAGAACTTGGGTGGCGATCCCCAGAATCCTTTCACGATCTTCCCGGAAGTAGCCGAATTCTACGCCAAGGTACTCGACCAGAAACGGGCTTACGCCAAAGCGAAAAAAGCAGAGCAAGCCGCTTGGGAAAAAGCAAACCCGGAACTGGCAGCCAAATTGCACAAGTTCTTATCCGGGAAAGCTCCCGAGATTGATTATAAAGCAATCCAACACAAGCCGAACATCGCCACACGTGCAGCTTCTGCCGACGTGTTGATGGCTTTGGCTAAGCAAGTAGAAAACATGATCGTTTCTTCTGCCGACTTGAGTAACTCGGACAAGACGGACGGGTTCATCAAAGGTGGTGCCCGTGACCTCGTGAAAGGTGATTTCAGCGGGGCATTCTTCCAAGCCGGTGTTGCCGAATTGACGATGGCTGTTATCTGCAACGGTATCGCCCTTCACGGTGGAATATTCGTGGCGTGCGGAACGTTCTTCGTGTTCTCGGATTACATGAAACCGGCAGTACGTCTGGCGGCATTGATGGAATTACCAGTAAAATACGTTTGGTCACACGACGCTTTCCGTGTTGGTGAAGACGGTCCTACCCACCAACCGATAGAGCACGAGGCTCAATTGCGCTTGATGGAAAAAATGGATAATCATTCCGGCAAGATGAGTTTGTTGGCATTGCGTCCGGCTGACGCTGCCGAAACTTCAGTAGCATGGAAGATGGCTATGGAGAACACCTCCACTCCTACCGCGTTGATCCTTTCCCGCCAGAACATCACCGATCTTCCGGGTACTGACCGTTACGCCGAGGCATTACAAGCCGAGAGAGGCGCTTATGTGGTATGCGCAACTGCCGAGAATCCCGACGTGGTATTGATCGCTTCCGGTTCGGAAGTTGCCACTCTGGTGGAAGGAGCTAAATTACTGCACGAACGCAAAGGCATTACTTCACGTGTCGTTTCCGTGATCTCGGAAGGTTTATTCCGTCACCAAGACAAGGCTTACCAGGAACAAGTGATCCCGGCAAACAAACCGAAATTCGGTCTGACAGCTGGATTGTCCACAACCTTGGAAGGTTTGGTGGGTTGCAACGGTCGCATCCACGGCGTAAACCACTTCGGATACTCAGCCCCGGCTAAAGTACTCGACGAGAAATTCGGGTTTACCGGAGAACACGTGTTCAACGAGATATGTGAAATGTTAGGCAAATAACGCCTAACTCTCTCGATATTAAAAAGGAATAGTCGAAACTATTCCTTTTTTCATGTCTACCCTACCCGCATTAATTTTATTTATTCTAAAAAAAGATGGAAATACTTGCATCTATAAGAAAAACATACTATCTTTGCACACGCAAAACAGAGATAGTTTTGACTAACATTGCGGGATGGAGCAGTTGGTAGCTCGTTGGGCTCATAACCCAAAGGTCGTCTGTTCGAGTCAGGCTCCCGCTACAAAAGAAAGGATCGATAAAATCGATCCTTTTTCTTTTACCTGTAATGATCCCTGTAAATCATATTCTTGATCCGCTCAATATATTCCTGTAAACGATCGGTGGAATGGTTTCCCATGATCCATAAATTACCCGCCTCACTTTCATCCCGGTAGGAAGGTTGTATATAGGTTTTATCGAGGACCTCGTAACCATTCCGGCGATAGTAATTCACCCGACGGATAGTCATCTCGTCATTCGTCGGCTCCACTTCAAGCAAACGCAGACCGCCTAAATGTTCGGCAATGTAGTCCAGCACTTGTTGCCCCACTTTCAAATTGCGCATCTGGGAAAACACGGCAAGATGTTCCAGGTAATAGAAATCACGTAAATCCCAATAGATAAAAAGTCCAGCCAACACACCGTCACATTCGATCGCGTTGAAATACATTTCGGGTTTCTCGAGCATCAACCGTTTCAATTGCCGAATATCTCTTCTTTCACATTCCGGAAAGGCTTCCTCGTAAAGGGGAATCAGTCTTTCCAACCGGGGATCACCGGGTTCTGTTATTCTTATCAAGTTCATCATCATTCTATTCTTAGTTTTACTTTCTAATCCTTATAAATGCCGGAATCAAACGCTTCATGGAGAAATGCCCCGGGGTATTCGCCCAAATAACGATAAATACCGCAACCAACACGATCAGTACACCCAACAACTGGCTGAAACCGAAATATTCTCCCAGGAAAAGGACTCCCATGCTCACGGCTGTCAAGGGCTCCATACACCCTAGAATGGCTGCCGTGGTCGATCCCACGTGCTGTATTGCCAATATTAACGTCAAATCGGAAATCAAGGTTGGAATTAATGCCAACAAAAACAAGTGAACGGTAGCATTGACAGAGGGCATCGCTTCGGGTCCCTGTCCTTCCCCCCGGTTCAAAAGCCAGACGGCTTCGTCCGACAACGGGTACGCTTCTCGTATTTTCTTGATGAATGCTTCCATATAAAACATTTACAAATATAATAATTCCTTATCAAGTCGTAATTTTTTAAACCCGATTTTATGTTACCTCGTATCATCATTGTGTAAAAATATTTAATAGAAACCTTATATGATACTTTTTCTACAAAAATGCAAGAAAAAATCTTTTCACAGTATCGATTTGGTACAGTGTTTGCCTATATAGCTTAAGTCTTGAAATATGCCAACCTATGGTCTTCATCAGATACAATCATTTAAAAGACAATATATGAAAATGCAAAAATCAATGATTATTTTATCTCAACGATTATTTATCATCGCATTGGGGATAACTTTTTTTGCTTGTAGCAATCAACAACAGGGACGTCAAGCCGGAGTTCCCGAGTATGCCGTAATTACAGTAGAACCTAGCGTGTCGAAACTGAATAGCGCTTACCCGGCAAGAATCAAAGGTCGGCAGGACGTGGAGATTCGTCCCAACGTGAGCGGATTCATCACGAAGTTATGCGTGGACGAAGGCGCAGCAGTAAAGAAGGGGGAAACCTTATTCATTATTGACCCCGTTCAATACGAAGAAGCCGTAAACGTGGCACGTGCGGCAGTGAACGTGGCAAAAGCCAACGTGGCAACGGCAGAATTAACCGCGGAGAATAAAGAAAAATTGGCAGAGAAGAACATCATCAGCCAATACGAATTGCAAATGGCGAAAAATACGCTTGCCACCCAGAGAGCGGCATTAGCGCAGGCTGAAGCCCAATTGGTCAACGCGGAGAAAAACCTCTCGTACACGAATGTCACGAGTCCTTCCAACGGTGTCGTGGGAAAAATTCCTTTCCGTGTAGGAAGCCTGGTCAGCCCGAGTTCGGCAACCCCGCTAACCACGGTGTCCGATAACTCGGAAATGTACATCTATTTCTCCATGAATGAAAAAGACATCCTTAAACTGACCCGCGAAAGCAACGGTGCCACGCAAGGCGCCCTGAACCAGATGCCGGCAGTACAATTGCAACTGGTGGACGGCACCATTTACGACGCAAAAGGCAAGATCGAAACTCTTAGCGGCGTGATCGACCAAACAACCGGAGCCGCCAGCGTGAGGGCAACCTTCCCGAACCCGAACGGCATATTGCGTAGCGGGGGCTCGGGAGTCATTCTACTACCGCAAGAGGACGATAACGCCATTGTTATTCCTCAAAAAGCGACCATGGAAATTCAAGACAAAAAATTCGTGTTCGTGGTTAATGACAGTTCCGTCGTAAAAACAACAGAAATAAAGATTCTCCCCGTGAATGACGGGAAAAATTACGTGGTGGCTTCCGGGCTGAAAATAGGTGACCGCATCGTGGTAGAAGGTGTTGGAACTACCGTGAGAGACGGCATTACCATTAAACCCATCACGCCTGCCGAGTCCGCAGCGAAACGTCAACAAGCGACAGCCCGACACTAGATCATGTACTAAAATGAATCAGTAATTATGAAATTAGATAAATTTATAAAACGCCCCGTACTCTCCACGGTTATATCCATCATTATCGTGATCTTGGGTATTCTGGGGCTAGTATCTATCCCCGTAACCCAATACCCGGATATTGCACCACCCACGGTACGCGTGAGTACAACTTACACGGGAGCCAACGCCCAAACCGTGCTGAATAGCGTGATCGCCCCGCTGGAAGAACAAATCAACGGTGTGGAGAACATGATGTACATGACTTCCACCGCGACAAACACGGGGGAAGCCACGATTGAAGTATATTTCAAACAAGGCACAGACCCCGACATGGCAGCCGTGAACGTGCAAAACCGCGTTGCCAAAGCCCAGGGATTTCTGCCCGCCGAAGTCACACAAGTCGGTGTGATCACCAGTAAACGGCAAACCAGTATGTTGCTTGGTTTCACTGTTTTCAGTGCTGACGATAAATTCGACGAAACTTTCATACAAAACTACGTGAAGATTAATCTTATTCCCCAAATCCAACGTGTCCCCGGCGTGGGCGACGCGATGGTGTTGGGTGCGGATTATTCCATGCGTATCTGGTTGAAACCGGATGTTATGGCTCAATACCAGTTGATGCCTTCGGACGTGACGGCAGCCCTGGCGGAACAGAATATCGAAGCCGCCCCGGGACAGTTCGGGGAAAGCGGTGACCAGTCTTTCCAGTATATCATGAAATACAAGGGGCGTTTGCAGACCACGGAGGAATTTGAAGATATCGTGATCCGTGCCACCTCTGACGGCGAAATCCTTCGCCTGAAAGACATTGCCCGCATTGAACTGGGCGGTTTGAGCTACGGTTATGCCACTCGTTCTAACGGACACCCGGGTGTCACGGGTATGATCTTCCAGACAGCCGGTTCTAACGCGACACAGATTATTAAAGATATCGAAGTCCTGTTAAAGGAGGCTTCCAAGGACTTTCCCCCGGGCGTAGAATACAGTATCCTTTTGAACGCGAACGACTTCTTGTACGCCTCTATCCATGAAGTATTGAAGACCTTGATTGAAGCATTCATTCTGGTATTCCTCGTTGTATTTATTTTCTTGCAGGACTTCCGTTCCACGTTGATTCCCGCTATCGCGATTCCCGTGGCATTGGTCGGTACATTCTTCGTGCTGAACCTGATTGGATTCAGTATGAACTTGCTGACCCTTTGCGCGCTTGTTCTGGCTATCGCCATCGTCGTCGACGATGCCATTATTGTTGTCGAAGCCGTGCACGCAAAACTCGACCAAGGTTACAAATCGCCACTGAAGGCTTCTATCGACGCCATGAATGAAATCTCGGGAGCCATCGTGTCCATTACCCTAGTCATGATGTCCGTGTTTATTCCCGTGAGTTTTATGGAAGGAACTTCGGGTACTTTCTACCGCCAGTTCGGCCTGACCATGGCTATCGCCATCGGGTTATCGGCGATCAACGCGTTGACCTTGAGCCCGGCTCTATGCGCGATGTTCCTGAAACCTCATGATAAAGAACAAAAGAAAAAAGGATTCATCAACCGATTCCATGCGGCTTTCAATGCAGCCTATGATGTCACCCTGGAAAAATACAAGAAAGGCGTGAATTTCTTCGTTAAACACAAAATCATAAGTTTTGCCTGCGTTGCAGCCAGTATCGTCGTATTGGTCGGCTTGATGAGAATTACCCCGTCGGGACTCGTTCCAAACGAGGATACCGGGACATTCTTCGCGATCGTTGACCTCCCTCCTGCCACTTCGTTGGAGAGAACACGGGCAGCATTGGCACAGGTGGATAGCCTGATCGCCAGTAATCCTGCCGTTGACGGACGTACCGAAGTTGCCGGATATAGTTTTATCGCCGGGCAAGGTAGTTCATACGGAACATTCATATGCCGCCTGAAACCTTGGGATGAACGGGGCAAGGGTCAAGACATTAATAGTGTCATCGGGCAATTGTATATGCAGACACAGGGTTTGATCAAAGACGCCCGCGTGCTCTTGTTCGCCCCCCCGATGATTCCCGGTTACAGTATCACCAACGGTTTCGAGTTTAACTTGCAAGATAAGACCGGAGGCAGCCTGGACGACTTTTACAGCGTGGCACAAAACTTCCTGGAGAAGTTGAACGCCCGCCCGGAAATCGCTGCCGCCCGTACTTCTTTCAATCCCAATTACCCGCAATATATGGTGGATATCGACGTAGCCAAGTGTAAAGAAGCCGGGCTTACCCCCAACCTCCTATTAACTACTTTACAAGGATACTACGGCGGATTGTACGCGTCAAACTTCAACCGGTTCGGTAAATTATACCGTGTCATGATTCAGGCGGATGCCAATTTCAGGGTAAACCCGGAAACGCTCAACCAGATCATGGTAAGAAACGGAAATGAAATGGCTCCGATCACTCAATTTATCACCCTTCGGAAAATATACGGACCGGATAATATCAAACGGTTCAACATGTTTACCGCCATGAGTGTCAACGGTTCGCCTGCCGACGGGTATAGTTCCGGGCAAGCCATCCAAGCCATCGAGGAAGTTGCCGCGGAAACCCTGCCCACGGGATACAGTTATGAATATTCCGGTATGACCCGCGAGGAACAAAGTACCGGCGGAAGCACCACTGCCATGATCTTCCTGTTGTGTCTGGTATTCGTGTACTTGTTGTTGAGTGCCCAGTACGAGAGTTATATATTGCCCTTGGGAGTTATCCTTTCCGTTCCTTTCGGGTTAATGGGTAGCTTTATTTTCGCCACCTTCATGGGCATTGAAAATAACATCTATATGCAGATCGCGTTAATCATGTTGATCGGATTGTTGGCAAAGAACGCCATCTTGATTACCGAATTCGCGCTTGAACGGCGTCTTTCCGGTATGAGTATCGTTTCCGCTGCCGTGCTTGGAGCCTCTGCCCGTCTTCGCCCGATCTTGATGACCTCTTTGGCAATGGTAATCGGATTGTTGCCGTTGATGTTCGCCAGCGGCGTCGGTGCTAACGGAAACAGTTCTTTGGGAACCGGTGCCATCGGAGGTATGTTAATCGGTATGATCTGCCAGATCTTCACGGTTCCGGCACTATTCGTGGCGTTCCAATACTTACAGGAAAAGATCAAACCGATCGAATGGCATGACACGGATAACACCGAACTCGAATCTGATATTGAACAATACACAAAATAGAGTAAAAATGAAAAGAATAACCATATATACCCTCTGCCTGGGAGCCGTACTTAGCAGTTGCAACGTTTATAAACGTTATAACCGCCCGGAAGTAGACACCCAAGGATTGTATCGCGACCCTGTTTCCATGACGGATACGCTGGCTTCCGACACGACAAACATGGGGAATTTACCGTGGGAAAAGGTATTCACCGACCCGCAATTGCAACAACTTATCCGGTTAGGGCTGGAACGCAACAGCGACCTCCAAACCGCCATACTGAAAGTAAAAGAGGCTGAAGCCGGCTTGATGTCTTCACGCTTGGCCTATTTGCCTTCCCTGGGATTATCTCCCCAGGGAACGGTGAGCAGTTTCGACAAGAGCAAAGCCTCGCAGACTTACAGCCTGCCCGTCGTGTCCAGTTGGGAAATAGACTTATTCGGGAGATTGCTTAACGCCAAACGGGGAGCCAAAGCCACCCTGTTACAAAGCGAAGCGTACAAACAAGCCGTACAGACACAAGTGATCTCTGCCATAGCCAATGCTTATTACACTTTGCTGATGCTGGACAAACAACTGGCTATCACGGAAGAAACTTCATTACTCTGGCAAAAGACCGTGGAAACCATGAAAGCCATGAAAGAAGCCGGAATGGTGAACGAAGCTGCTATCGCCCAAAGTGAAGCAAACAGTTACATGATAGCCGCTTCCATCCCCGATCTAAAGAAAAGTATCCGGGAAACAGAAAATTCCTTATCCTTGTTACTTAAACAGGCACCCCAAAGAATCGAACGGAGTAAACTGGAAAACCAAGACCTCCCGACTTTATTGAACGCGGGAATCCCCGTGCAATTATTATCGAATCGTCCGGACGTGAAAGCCGCGGAAATGGCTCTCGCCTCCACGTTCTACAACACGAACCAAGCACGCTCGTCTTTCTACCCGCAACTGTCGATCAACGGTACTTTAGGTTGGACAAACAATTCCGGATTGGGCATTGTCAATCCCGGCAAGATGATCGCATCTGCCGTGGGCGCCCTCACGCAACCGATCTTTAACAAAGGTGCCCTTACGGCACGGTTAAGAATCGCCAAAGCACAACAGGAAGAAGCCTTGATCAATTTCGAGCAGAGCCTGTTGAACGCGGGAAGCGAGGTCAGCAACGCCTTGACCCAATACCAAACGGCACAGGATAAAATCATCCAACGGGAGAAACAAATACTTTCTTTGGAAAAATCCGTGGATTACACGCGAGAATTACTAACCTTAGGAACGTCCACCTATCTGGAAGTACTTACGGCTCAACAATCCCTGCTAAGCGCACAGCTATCGGGTATTTCCGATGAATTTCAAAGAATGCAGGCAGTCGTGAACTTGTACCACGCTTTGGGTGGCGGACGAACAGAATAAACTTTAAAACATACAAATATGATTAGTCCATTAGCTTATGTCGATCCCAACGCGAAAATAGGAAAGAACGTTACCATTCATCCTTTCGCCTACATTGACAACAATGTAGAGATTGGTGACAATTGCACGATCATGCCCTATGCCAGCGTGTTAAGCGGTACCCGCATGGGTACGAACAACACCATCTATCAAGGCGCCATCATTGGTGCCACCCCCCAGGACTTCAAGTTCAAGGGAGATGATACCATTCTGAAAATCGGCAACAACAACACGATCCGCGAGAAAGTGATCATCAACCGGGGTACGAACACTACAGACTGTACCATCGTGGGGGACGGAAACTTTTTGCTGGAAAGCGTGCACCTGGCACACGACACTCACCTCGGCAATTGCTGCGTGTTGGGAAATGCCGCCAAAACTGCCGGCAATTGCATTGTCGAGGACAATGTTATCCTGGGAAGCGGGGTAATCGTGAAACACGGTTGCCGTATCGGGACTTGGGCTTTTGTCAAGGACGGCTGCCGGGCAAATAAAGACGTTCCTCCTTACATCGTGGCGGCTCATAACCCGATCAGCTATTACGGGATAAACGCCACGGTCTTGAGAAAGGAAGACGCTTTGACGGAAACCGTCATAGACGACATTGCCAAAGCGTATCGGCAAGTGTACCAATGCGGAAGTAGTCTGGAAAGCGCATTGCTCCGGATCAAGGAAACCATATCCGTGGGTACCGAAATAAAGACTATTATTGATTTTCTGGAAAGTTCCACTAAAGGAGTAATCGGGGTTACCATGTAATCCCCTACTCTTCTTGTTTTAGAATAAAAAAAGAGATTGAAAATTCAATCTCTTTTTTTTGTAGCGGGAGCTCGACTCGAACGAACGACCTTTGGGTTATGAGCCCAACGAGCTACCAACTGCTCCATCCCGCAATACAATCAAAACAATTTCCTGTTTTGCGAGTGCAAAGATAGGCTTTATTATTTTTACTTCCAAATAATGAAACAACAAATACGCCCCATTTCCTCTAAAACGTCACAAAAAAACAATAAAAATCCTTGGCTATCCTAAAATAAAACCTCAATTTTGTACCAAGAAATATCAAAATTGTATATTTAAAAGGACACTGATTTATGAAAAAAAGTATCAACTTACTGAAAGCAGCCTGTGTGGTTGGCTTGCTGACAGTTTTAGGGATGACGAATGGGTATGCCCAAGGACTCCGTACCTCTTACTTTATGGACAACGTTCCGGCAAGGCTTAAAATGAATCCGGCTTTACAACCGGCAAGAGGCTATTTTAATATCCCGGCAATTGGAGCATTGGGGTTATCCATCTCTTCCAATAAACTAACCATCGACGATTTCGTCGACATCATTGAAAACAAAAATGGTTTCCTGGAAAGCGACAAATTCATGAACCGCTTGGATAACAAGAACACCATGAATATCGACTTCACGACCGACATTCTCTCTTTCGGTTTTTACAGCGGCAAAGGGTTCTGGACGGTTAACCTGGGGGCAAGAGCAATTATTAGTGCTTCCATCCCAAAAACGATGTTTGAATTTGCCCGTTATGCCGACAAATTTCAGGTCGGGGACAAATATGACATCAAGAACATGGAGCTTCATGCCGATATCTTTTCTGAAATCGGCTTGGGATATTCCCGTCCGGTAACAGACAAGCTGAATATCGGTGGACGTTTCAAAGTATTAGTCGGTATAGGTAACCTCGATGCAAAAATTGACAAAATCTACGTGAATGCAGGCGAAGATATGGAAAAATGGGAAGTCACCACGAAAGGAAAACTGGAAGCATCCATGAAAGGTTTGGAACTCGAATACGATTCGGAACATAATTATATCAACGATATCGATATCGACACTCCGGGTATTTCCGGATTCGGTTTTGGTGTTGATTTAGGGGCAAGTTACAAGATATTAAACAACCTGACTGTTTCGGCAGCTATCATCGATTTAGGTTTCATCAACTGGTCGAAATCACATACCACGATAGCTACAACCGAAGGCTCCCATACCTATGGTGAAATCTTGGGCTCCATTGATCCGGATGATTACGAGAACATCAATCCCGATGATTACGAAAACTATGTTAGTAATACTGACATCTTCGATCTCGATTTGATTCAATTTACACAGGAAGACGCCAAAAGCCGTAAAACGACCCTTCGTTCTACTTTGAACTTGGGAGCAGAGATCACCTTGTTGAACAACAAACTCGGTTTCGGTGTACTATCTTCAACTCAATTCACGCTACCGAAATCATATTCGGAATTAACGGTTTCTGCGAACTACCGCCCGAGAAACTGGTTCGGTGCCACGTTGAGTTATTCATTCCTTCACAGTGAATTCAAAACCGTGGGTATCGGTCTGAAATTAGGTCCTATATTCATCGGTTCCGACTACTTGATGACGAAAGCCCCGGGCGATGCCAACCGTGCTAACGCCTATATCGGATGCAGCATCCCTCTCGGTAAAAAACGAATGGATTACCGCAGATAAAAGCAATAAAAAATGACAACTAAAAGTTGTCATTTTTTATTTTAGCGATTTGCGTAATAAATGGATTCGTTTTAGTATATGTCTAATACAAGTAAGAATACATCCAAAGCTCAGTGTGCATTTATATAGGCTATCAAATGAAGCGACAAAATTCCCCTCAAAAAAGAATTGAAAAGTAATGTCTTTCCCTCCATTATATAAAGACTGCCACAGACAACCTTACGGATCAGATAGAGTTTTTCTGCAACTTTTCCTTCCTTCAAAAGAATTGTTTTGGAAGGAACGGACAAATATTCAGATTTTATCTGTGATTCAATAAAATGATTTAAATGGCTGTTTTCTATCATAATGCGATGTTGTTAGGGAACCCTTTCAAAAACGACGACAATGTTATATTGCTTCAAAGAACAATGGATTGATATAAAAACTATCGCAGAGATGAAAAAATGGAGTTTATCTGCGCTTGTAAACAACCTCAATCACTCCATTATAATTCAATGTATTAACCAAGCTCAAATTTATCATATCATCTGTTTCTTCAAATAACTTTATACCTCCGCCAAGAATGGTAGGTATTATTGAGATATGGAATATGTCTATTAAATCTTCTTTCATCAAATGATTTATAACATCAGCTCCTCCGCAAATCCAAATATTCTTTCCCGTTTCTTCCTTAAGAATATTTACAAGTCGGCATGGATTAGTATTTGTGAATTTTATATCCTTCGTGTCAGTCATCGATGCATCATGAGTAAAAACATAGGTTATAGCTCCGGAATATGGCCATCTATCGGGTGATAACTCCGTTGTTATTTGTTCATAGGTTCTTTTCCCCATGATAACAGTATCTACATTGTTAAAAAAATCCGAATATGTATCCAGCATTTCCACGGAATCATCTTGTCCTTTTATCCAACTCACAGATTTTTTGCAATCTGCGATATATCCATCAAGGCTCATTGCAATATATAATACAACCTTTTTCATACTATCCCAAATGAATGTTTACTTATATTCTTTTATACTTTTTTTGAACTACCGCAAAAATAAAAAAAAAATGATAACCCCAGAACAAGAAAAGCGCCGAACCGCAATACATCATCCCCAGCGCGACAAGCGTAAGTAATTCTTTCTTTGTCACGCTAAAATTCTCCCCTTTCAATTTCATTAACACCGCGATAAAAAGTTCACAACCTGATTTATTAATCAATTAAAAAGCTGCAACTGGATAGGTACTTGATCAGCATTTACGGGAACGATTTTATTCAACGTGACATACCAAATATAACCCGATACGTCGGTATATCCCATTTGCTTCAAGGTTTTGCAATAAAAGCTAACTTGGCGGAGATATGATTTCTCCTCTTTTCGTCCGAACTTGTAGTCCACGATAATCGCTTTTTCCCCGTCCGTCATTACCCGGTCGGGACGAGCCTTGCCACTTCCCCGGAAAAGGATGTCCCGTTCATTGATAATCTTGTATTTACCATCGAACCATTCCGAAGGGATATTGTTTTTTAAATATCCTAGTACCTGCTCCCGGTACGATTCCCGTTCCGTGCCGTTTATCAGTCCGGATCGATACATATCGCCAACAGCCCGGTCGATATCCTCCACCGTTTCGATACGCCGGAAAATCTCGTGCAACATCTTTCCCTCGTCCACGGCGGTAGTTTCCATGCTCTCCGGATCAGTATAGTCTTCATATTTATAACGCACGCTTACCCGGTCGTTCAGATTGTAGATCGGGTATTCCGACAAATTCAACGTGTTATTGCCACTAGTGGTAGCCGCAACGGGTATCGTCTTCTTCTCCCCGATCCGCAGGCATAGATTCTCCCCGTCCCACCCGGGCAGGGCGAGTTGTTCCAGTACCTGATAAAGAAATGCCCCGATATCCGAAGGTTTGCCTTCTTTCGAGACCTTAGGGGCATAGGGCAACACGTGCAACTCCTTTTCCGCCCGCGTCAAGGCCACGTAAAGCAAATTCAAGTTATCCACGTAGGCTTTCATGTGTTCCTCCAGGTAATCCTCCCTGAAATGGCTGTCCGCCAGCTTCGGCGAGTAGTTCAACGGGGCGTATTCCAAATCCCGGAAGCCTTCCTCCCGGTTGTGGCACCATATCCGCCTCCCGTGGCGGGTGTCATCCAGATCCCACGCGCAGAACGGGATAATGACCGATTTAAATTCCAACCCTTTCGATTTATGTATCGTGAGTATCCGCACGGCATCCGTTTCCTCGGAAGTCGACAACACTTTCTTATCTTTCTCTTTCTCCCACCATTCAAGAAATACGGGCAGGCTATTCGTGTTGTTCCGCTCGTAGTCGAACAAGATATCCTGGAAAGCAATCAGGTAGGGCAATTCTTCCGCCCGGTTCTTCAACCCGAAAGCCTCGATGATTTCCTCCGTGATCTCGAACAAAGACCCGGAAGCCAACCGCTCCGGTTCCCGCAAGAAAGGAATACCCAACGTGTCGAGAAAACTCTCCGCTCCTCCCCCTGCCTTGAAAAGCGCATCATCTTCCGCCGTATTTTCCCCTTGCACGAATGTCCGGTAGTTATACAACAACACGGTACGGTTCACGGCATCATACGGTTCGACCATATAGCGCAGCACGTTGATAATCAACTCCACGTAAGGGGACGAAGCAACATACAACGAATCGTTCGATATAAAAGTCACCGGGAAAGGTATTCCTTCCCGCTTGTTATACTCGATCAGGTAATCGGCAACAAAAGCCCCTTCCCTGCCGCTCCGGACAAGAATGACACAATCTTTCAAGCGTCCTCCCCGCCTCACGGTATCCAGAATGATGTCCACAACTTCTTCCATGATGTCGGCATCACTTCCTTCCTCCTGTTTCTCCCCCCCGAAACGAATCTCCACGTACCCGTCACCGGGACGGCTAACCAATTGTTCCGGTCTATTATAAGCCTCAATGATAGAGGAAGAATAAGCATTATCCTCCCCGCACTCGGCATCATACAACGCCTTCAATTGTCCCGCTGCCTGAACGAAAAAACGGTTGTTAAACTCCACGATCTCCCGGCTACTCCGCCAGTTATGCTCCAGCACGATATTATCCGTACCGAAAGCCGTGAAGTCCCGTTCCACGCCCTCCGCCAGCAATCGCCAGTCACCATTCCGCCACCGGTAAATACTTTGTTTCACGTCGCCCACCAACATGGCACGCCCTCCTTCGGCAAGCGTGTTGATAATAAGAGGACGGAAATTCGCCCACTGCATGGTGGATGTATCCTGAAACTCGTCGATCATAACGTGTTTGTAGAAATTACCCGTTTTCTCGAATAAAAAAGAGGTATCGTTACCGGCAATCAGCGTGTTGAGCAGGCGAGTCGTATCACTCAACAACATAAGCCCTTTCTCGTCACAATAATCCCGGACTTCCCCGTACAGGTCGTTCAGAATCCCAAGCTGGTAAAGATTACCCGACAACAGACGAGCCGACACGTAATCCCGGTAATTCTCGTCGTAGAACTCCACGCTCTCCCGCAACCACGTGTTCAAAGTCGTGTAGGCATCCTCCAGTCGGGCACGGGCTGCTGGCTCTGTTTTTTTCGTTATCCAAACGTCAAGATTGTCAATAGCTTTCCGGGTAGTATCGGTAATACTATCCAGGTTTTTCTCCTTCAATTTATAGAAGTGATTGATTACCCCTCGTTTGCCATTCTTGAAATCTTCTACCCGCAGCCCCCGCTCTTCCAGGAAACCACACCCTATTCGCCCGTATTCTTCCAGCCGTTTCTCGAATCTCGTGATAATACCTTGCAGGAAATGTTTGTACACTTTCAGGAAATCCCGATCGTTGAAACGTTCCTGCACATCCTTATCGAAGAGCATATAACTTTCGCCGAAAAGTTCTTTCCCCAACTCGGCAATCTTGGCTTTCACGCTCCACGAACGGGCATCTTCCACGCTGTCACTCATCAATTCGGTAATCCACGCTCCAAGTTCCTTATCCTTGTTCATGCGCTGCATTACCTGATCGACGGCACGTTGCAGCACATAATCGCTATCCAGTTCCACGTTATAGCCGGGAAATATACCAAGTTCCCGGGTAAAAGCCTTGATTACCCGTTGAAAGAAACGGTCGATCGTAGTCACAGCCAGCCGCCCGTAGTCGTGCAGGATCAGCGTGCGTAACACTTCCGCCCGGGCTTGCACCTGCTCGTCCGACAGCCGCAACGTTCGTTTCAACTCCTCCCGGTAATCACTTTTCACCCCTTCCGCGAGTTTGTTCAACTCCCTCACGATACGGGATTTCATCTCTTCCGTCGCCTTATTCGTGAACGTAACCGCCAGAACGTTTTTATACTCCAACGGAGAATTAAAAACGATCTTGAAGAATTCCATCGTTAAAGCAAAAGTCTTCCCCGCACCCGCGGAAGCCCGGTAAACACGAAGCATACAATTGAAAATTAAAGTCTTGACGTCAATATCGCCCTCACGTTATCCACGTTCACG
This sequence comes from Butyricimonas synergistica DSM 23225, assembly GCF_000379665.1. Lineage (GTDB taxonomy): Bacteria > Bacteroidota > Bacteroidia > Bacteroidales > Marinifilaceae > Butyricimonas > Butyricimonas synergistica. The sequence continues at coordinate 716,378 of NZ_KB903359.1, forward strand.
TCGTCGATGCCACCCAAGGCAAACATGCCTCGTTCACGGAAACGCTTCTCGATACGGTCGATCGTGTCGATACCCACCCCGTAATCGGACAAACGTGTTTTCACGCCCAATTCATTGAAAAATTGTTCCGTGCGGGCAATCGCCTGGTCGCAGGCATCGGGTTGAGTCGGGTCAATATTCCACACCCGTGAGGCAAATTGCAACAGTTTTTCCCGGCGTTTCATTTTCGTGGCATTCATCACGCCCGGTAGAACGATTGCCAGGGTAATCCCGTGGTCAAGCCCGTTGAAAGCCGTCAACTCGTGCCCGATATGGTGAGTAGACCAGTCCTCGGTCACCCCGCAGGCTATCAACCCGTTCAATCCCATCGTGGCAGCCCACATGAAATTTGCCCGGTCGTCATAATTCGGCTTCTCGTCATGAATCAGACGGGGACCGATCTCGATCAACGTCTTCAATATCGATTCGGAGAAACGGTCTTGAATCTCGGCATGTTCCGGGAAAGTATAATATTGTTCCATCACGTGCACGAAAGTATCCACGATCCCGTTAGCCACCTGCCGCATCGGCAAGGAATAGGTCACGGTCGGGTCGAGCACGGAGAATTTCGGGAACACGTGTGATGAACGGAATGCCAACTTTTCACGTGTAGACTCGCGGGTTATCACCCCCCCGCAGTTCATTTCCGAACCTGTTGCCGGCAAAGTCAGTACCGTACCGATAGGCAATGCCGCGTTAACCCTGGCGCCCTTGGCAACAATATCCCACGGCTCGTTGCCCTCGAAGCAGGTAGCCGCAGCAATGAATTTCGTCCCGTCGATCACGGAACCTCCACCCACGGGAAGCAGGAATCCCACGTTCTCGCGTTTTGCCATCTCCACGGCACGCATCAACGTTTCGTAATGCGGGTTGGGTTCGATACCGGAGAATTCCACGATATCAAATCCTTGCAAGGCATTCATCACTTGGTCATAAACCCCGTTTTTCTTGATACTTCCGCCCCCGTAAGTCATCATGATCTTCATACCCCTGGGTATCCATTTCCCGATCTCGGCAATTTTCCCTTTCCCGAAAAGTATCTTCACGGGATTGTAATAATCGAAATTTTCCATGCTTTTTAATCGTTTATATCTGTTCCATTATTTTAGTTTCATCCTTTATCCGTCTGTCGAGTACCTCGATATATTCCTTGATATACACGGACACTTTATTGCTGATATTGGCTTTCTGCAGCGTTTTCTCCGCCGCTTCCAGCAGAGCCTTTGCCCCCGAAAAGTTCCCGTCTTTCTCGTAAAGCCAAGCCAGATTTACCGCCGCTTTTGCCGCCACGTTCGGTTTCAGAGCCAAAGCTGCTTCCCATATCCGGCGAGCCTCATTCATATCCCCATTCTGGAAAAAATGGTATCCCACGCTCAACACCCGGTTGTCCGTGTACAGCCTCCGTCTCTCGGGAGTCCACATCGGGGTCAGCCGCTCGGCATAACTCCATCCCTTATCGTAAAAGAAATTGCATATCGTGGCGTAATCGTCTTCCCCCTCGTACGTGCTATGCTTCACCTCCATTTTCTGGCTGTTCATGGAATCCACCACCTGCCCGTTGGCATCGTACAACCGGACAAACAGATTATCATCCAGCACCAAACGTCCCGAGAAGTCCAGGTTGAATTTACAATATTCCACCGCGAGCACGTGCGTCATCCGGGAAGTTTTCTCCAGAGCCTTGATGCCTTCCGGGGATATCGGTTCCGGCTCCATCCCGTCGGTAATATAAGTCGGTTTTAATCCCAATCCCCGAACCAGCAACACCGGGCGTATTCCATTACGCAACCCGTCACGCAGCCCGTCATAGAAGCACGTCACCAGATTATCCCGTCTTAATCGCAAGGAAGAATACAACTGTGGAGCCGCCAAAGAATCCGACACGTGGATGATCTTCCGGTCGATAAACATGATCTGCGCGTCCCCGTTCCCGAGATTGATCCCACCCGGCTTCAACACGTCGATATCCAACTCTTTATAGCTACCGCACGAAACAAGACATCCCAATAACAAACACGCCCCGATTGCTCCTAAGGCAGTCTTCATTTTATATGTTACACTATTTCCCATGAGGTTATTTCTTTAGTTCATACTTGAAACTTGCAAAAACCAGACCATAATATGCCGCAGACATTCCGAAGACGACAGAATTACGGTGTTTTAAAATTAGACATATTCCGGGAAATAACCAAGACTAGCGCGACAAAGTTTTATTTTTCTATAAATTCCAGGTAATTATCTCTGTTCACGACGTGAAATTCCGCATGCGGATACGCTTCTTGAAATGCTTTCGGCACAACAGGCATTTTATTGCCCCATTTAAATTCCAAAGCCGTCAAATGCTCCGAACTCACTTCAACAAGATCGATCTCCTGCTTGTCGTATGTCCGCCAGAAAAAAAATTCCTTATGTTGTCCCTTGTTAAAGTTGACCTTTCGTCTCTCGCCAATGATATAGTTTTCCCACAATGCGCCGACATCCTGCCGGATTGCTAACGGAGAGAATGCCCCGATGATGGCATTACGGATGCCGTTATCGTAAAAATACCATTTCCCGGCTTTCGTAACCTCCTTGCGCAAATTACGGGAATACGCACCCAGGCGATAAACAACAAATACCTTTTCCAACAAATCGAGATACTTCTCAACAGTCGTTTTGCTCATTCCAAGTTGCTTGCCCAATTCTTCATAGGAAACCTCACTTCCCAACTGAAAGGCAATCAGTCGTAACAGATCACGCATCTTACTCGAATTTTTCAGTCCATCGATCGCCAAAATATCCTTTAGCAAATAAGCCCCTACAATATCGCGCAGATAATCCGTTTTACGCTCGAAATTATCCAGCATCACCACCTCCGGATAGGAACCGTAAATCAAGCGGGCTTCCAGATTCTGACGTGTTTCAAGCGCATTTTCCGTTTGTGCGATTTCCTGCTGTGAGAATGGCGTAAGCAGGAATTGCGTCCCGCGTCCGACTAACGGTTCTCCCGTCTTATTGAGCAAGTCAAAAGAAGACGATCCACTTGCCAATACGCTCACACCCGGTATTTCATCAACAATCAATTTCAAAATACTACCGATTTGCGGTATATTTTGCGCCTCGTCGATGGCCAACAGATCAATGCCTTCCAATAGATGTCGATAGTTCGACACTGTCCGGTTCTCCAATAACGCCAATGTATCGTAATCTTCCCCGTTGAGCATCATGGTCCGACCGGAATAGCCATTCACGATTGTGCGCATCAGTACCGTTTTTCCCACGCGTCGCGCACCGAAAATCAAAACGACCTTCCCCGGAGAAATCCGAGCCGTGATTCTATCTCGAAGTATTCTGTTTATTGTTTCCATAGCTAAACTTCCAATCTTTATTTGCAAATATAGTAATTGTTTTCTAAAATGGCGATTTTTACGTAAAAAACATACTCTCAAATGGCGATTTTTACAATATAACTAAAAGCTATTTCATCCACCCAATTTCTTGCACTTGCTTTCTTGCTCGTATTTTCTTATTTTTGCAAACGGATATACAATAATTCGATGTCGCTAAGATCTTCTGAAAAAACTTTAACATGGATAAGAAGGAATTAGATATAGCTTATTTTATTTCATTTTGTATCGAACAATATAAAATGAAATATAATCTTTCAGGCAAAGAAGTGATGAATTTGTTTGAAAAGTACGGGATATCACAATATTTGACTGACAATTTTGAAGTATTACATACCCAAAGCCGGCAATGATTACTAGAAGAAATAGAGAATTATATCACAAAACGAAAGGAAGAAACTCTATGAAATTAACTTTTTTAGAAGCCAAGGAGGTGCTATATGAACAGAAAAATCACAAATAAAAATCTTTACTTGCTGTTACCCTCCAAAGTCAGTCTTTTCGCACAATTATACGTGAAAGAGCATGGAGGTTCAATAATTGATGCGATACGAAAATTCTATTACTCCAAAACTTACCAGAAATTAGAAGACGAGAGTACTAAACTGTGGCATTACGGTCCCGTGGCTTTATACGAGGAATTTATGGAAGAGAACCGCGAATGAACTCCACAAAAAAAACACCTTGAAAAAAATCATAACAAAACATACCTTGAAAAGGGGTTTCTCCCTGGTTCACGGCATTCACCTATTGATCAAGTATTGACCAAGTATTGATCATCTATTGGTTAAAGAATAGGTAATCAATACTTGATCAATAGGTAATCAATACTTGAGAGCCGGGAACCAAGGAGAAACCCCTTGTTTGTTCCCTCTAATGTGTACTCGTAACGATATTCATCCACGTCCCCATCCTCGTCTTTATCGATTGGATCAAGAAAATATCGTTTCAAACATCTTCCGTTTAAGCTCTTGGTCCTCTCCCGTGTTAAACTTGCGATTAAGCGCAGGATGGTGGATGCAATAAGTCGGGATACCATCTATCGTGGTTTCCCGAATCAGGTTCCACCCCTCCACGGGCGTAACCAGCAATGGCTGTAACGGTTTATCAAAATACGTTGTCAAATGATCCCGTGCAGGATTCCCCATCAACAACACGTGACGTGGACGCACTATATCACGTATCAATTCCATCGTTTTCCCCACGCAAAACCGCAAAGCTTCCCTTCCGCCCCGATTCATCCGTTGTTGCAACTCACGAAAAGTCCCCGTGTTGAAATAAACCACGTTTGTCACTACTGCCTCCTCGAACACCGGACGCAACACGGCTCCGGAAAACAAATCGCACAAGCTCCGCATACTTCCCCAACCGTCATTAGCAAGGAATTGATTGCAATCGCAAACGCCAAGATCATCCGCACCCCGGCGTTCCCGTCCCCGTTTCCGGTTCATCTCGGAATACTTTTCATTCCCCCCAGGATTACTTCCGATAATCATTAATTCCGGTTGATAGCTCACCTTGGACTGGAAGGCGTAAAAATCCACGTCCATGTCATAAGCCGGGTTCACGGCTATCTCGTGGCAACCATCCGCCACTTCCCGCAACCAACGATTTAGATTTTGATTGAATAGATCATTCATAGTATAAACAATTAATTATTGATGTTCATGATTTTCAAATCTTCTATTTTCAAAAAAGAACACGAATAAAACACTTAATGAATATATCCACACAATGGTTGTAAATAAAATAAATACTCGTGTTGTACCAACTAACAAAGATTCAACAAGAAAAGTAAAAAAAGGAACTGCATACACAAACATAAAAGCATATCCAACAAAATTTTTGAAGAATGCTAAGTTCGCACGCAATTGAATTCCAAGTACAATTCCCGTAACACTTAACAAAGATGTCAATAATATTATTCCCAACTTTATAGATGGCAGTGCATTTAATAAGACTTCTAGTTTATCTGATACACCTAAAAAATAAACAACCAATTCTCCTATAAATAATACAATATTCAATATTATATACACCCCCAAAGTACGAGTTTCAAATCCATTCATTTTGCAGTATGACCATAATCCACCATTGATAAGTAACCACAATAGGGTTACACACGAAATACCCACTAATCCCATGCTATCCAAGATTTGGGGTAAAAATATACTCGCATTTATACTTTTTCCCCACCCAGAAATACCCAAGATAATAACAAATATCAATGCAAATATGCAATAAAAACATTGATCCCAATTTTGTTGTTCTTTTTCTATCATTTCCTATCTTACTAATTATTAAACATTAACGAATAAACCACGTATGCCTTGCAATTGTTAAAGCGCTATCATATTTTTCTTTATATTTTGCACTGCCGTCATTTTCCAATCTTTCTATATGAAAATTTTCATTCCCGATATAATAACTATGATCCCCATACCATTTATTATTAAGTGTCAATGTGTTGTTTTTCCAGTCATAATATACTTGGTTAAACAATTTTTTGATTTTAGGATCAGTTATTTCATCATGAATAGGTAATTTCTCCACATAAGGAAGATATTTTTCAATTTCTAATGCATACTGTTGCCAGTTTTTCGTGAATTTACTGGAACTATATTCACAATCACGGTAAAATTTATTAGCCATATAACGATATGTTATTTCAGACACAATCCAAAAACGAAAAGCTACTGCATCATAGTCATTTTCATCATTAAATAAGTAATAATTTTCCCCTTTTCCATCCAATACGATTATATACAATCGAGGTCTTCTATAATCATTCTCCAATTCTTCTGGCATGAACAAGACTTTAAAAGTCATTTCAAAAGTTGTAGATTTTTCCGAGGTATATTGTTTATCTTCCAACTTTTCTTGCACTAAAAGATCTTTTGCTTTATCTACTTTCTTCCAAGCTTCCAATAATTCTATATATTCACTATAAGCTTCATTCATATCAAAACTATTTTTTAGGAATCCCAAAAACGTTTCACACACATTTTTCGAGAAAAATATCTCTTGAAGCCTATTAAAGTCCCGTTCAAATGCTATTACAAATTCTTCTTTACTTATTTCAGTTCTACATTTTTCGTCTTCCCGAATATAAGACTCAAGAATAAACATATACAAGCGAGTACAACAAAAATTCTCCCCACGTACAATGGAATCACAAGCTTGCCTCAAAAGCATCGAAATTTCTTCGTATTTTTGAAGCAGCAATTCTTCTTCCAATTTCTTGTAAACTGTTTCACCAAAAAATAAATTCACAACTTTATCTGCTTTTTCTATTTTCTGCTCAAGAATTCCATTCAACCTACCAGGCAATTGAATGAAAAAATCAGAATAATCATTGACCAATCCCTTATTTTCCTGACAAACAGACAGATAATTATCCATCATTTGATGTAGTTGTTTTATTTTATCCCGGTAACTATCAAGAACAGCAGAATTTATTTTTTCGATGACAATCCGGTGTGTATCTACGACCTTATTAAATTTCAATATGGAATCAAAAACAGCAATGCTAGACAATGCCGTAATAGTTCTGACAAAATTTTCCTCTTTTTGGAAAACCTGAAAATAAGAATTTGTTGTTGTCGCTTTTTCATAATCCGGACGTCTCGTGCAAGAGTATAAAAGCAAGATAAAAAGGCACCCTACAAGAACAGACTTATTTTTCATTATTACTTCTAATCATTATTGAATTTCTGTAAATTATCTAACTTTTTCTGCAATTCATTCAATTTATTTGCAAGATCACGATATTGCTGGTCGAAATATCGAAAGTCTTTCCCGGTAAGTCCTCTATCAAGTGAACTAAATATGTTTAAGATTACAAGAAAGGCAAGTAATCCTAATATCCATCCTATAACCTCTCGAAAAGTCAAACCTAAAGGAGGAGTAAGAGCTTCTACTCCTTCTCTTAAATTGTACATTAATTCTTCCATAACATTATTATTGTAATCTAAAATTAAATGGCATCGTATAGCTCTCTCTAACCGGTTCACCTTTTTGTTTCCCGGGTATCCATTTTGGCATAATTTTTACCAAACGGATAACCTCCTTGTCCAAAATCGGATCTACAGATTTAACTATTTTTACATCCGTAATGCTACTATCTTTCTCAATCATGAATTGTACTACCACTGTACCTTGGATATTATTTTCTTGCGCAAAAACCGGATATTTCATATGCTTTGCCAGCCACTTATTAATACAACCAGGAAAGCGAGGCACATCAGTATCAACATCTTCTTTTTCAACATCACGATCATTCCCATCGCCCTCCACGTTCGCTGCCCGATCTTGCCAATCATTAAATTTATGATATTCTCGTGTAAACACGGAAATATATTCTTTACCATCTATTTTATTATCATTTCGAACATAACCTCGGCGAGTAATCCAATTACCATTCTCATCATTTTCATACTCATACATAACTTCTTTTTCTACCTTGGAGTGCACACTCTGAATATAACCTTGAGAATATTTACTCAACTGTTGATTGGAATAATCATAAAGTTCATAATAATACCCTTGCTCTTCAAGAGTGGTAGAGCATAATCCGATAACCCGACCTTGATTATCAAATTTCAATGTTGTATCACCAACTAAATTAACTCGTCCGTTATTATCATATTTGCATACTCTTTTTTGTGCATCTCCATTAGAAGTATATTCTATTATTGTACTTATCTGTTCTTTATCATTATATTGATATTTTATTTTCTTGCATTGAGTTAATCGTCCATTAAAATCTTTCTGGAAAAATATTCTCGGATTATAATCATCTAAACGATACTCGGCAGCTTTTACTAATTTCCCTCTCTCATCATATTCGTAGCAGCGAAGAAGTGAATTTTCATACACACGAAGAATCTGCTTATCCGATCTGTACCATATTATTCTCCTTAATGTTCCTTCTGACAAAAGTAATTCATCAAACTTATAACGGAAATCGTGCTCTTTTTCTATAATTATATCATAATCAGACATAATTGGTTGAATATGATAACTATTTGTTATTATAGACAGATTAGACATCCGTGTATTGATCGTCTGCGCATCAATAGGTAAAACAGGAATACACATCAATATCACATAGAAGAATATTATTCCAATTTTCACACTCTCCATATTAAGTTAGTATTATATATTGCCTTTAATCCCCAGAAAAGCAGTTTATATTGCATAAGAAAAGCGTGGGAACTTTCAGTTTATCCATTTTGAGGTATCGCCAAACACCTGACCCGAAATAAACAGCTACCCCACGCTAAACCATATATAGTGTAGATTTCTATATGGCAAGCATGAACGTTTGTACTGTTGTCCTTCGGGTTTAAAAATTGGCGATTTTCAAAATGAGGACATAACTAAACGCTTCAAATATTTCACATTTTCATTACCCGGGTATTATCCCGAATAATTATACAAATGTAATCAATTTTCAGAATCCAGCAAAACGTTCACTCGGGGTAGCCGTGTAACAAAATTAGCAATTTATTACAAAAGCACTGTCCTAGATGAAGTTTCCGGTACTGTTTATAACGTTTCTAAGTGGGAGGATATAAAGAGAGCGTGAAATTGCTCGCACTCCCGATAAGCAAGGTTCTGGTAAACCTATCATCATAAAAGCGAAAACAATCCACGCCCGAACGGGTGTGGAACGTGATTCGGCTTATTATTCATGATGATTAAAATTTACCAGATTTTGCTTTATCGAATAATATCCTGTCCGTTCAACAATATTTTAATTCAAATGTCTGCTTCTTTCTTCTTGACGTTTTAGTTCGACTTATTTATTAACGATACAATATTAAGGAAAATCTAGAATATCCCCAAATTGGAAGTGATTATATTTCCACGAAAAAGAACGTTTCAATACAAAAAAAATCAACAGATTAATATCCAATCATTTGACTTATCAAAAGGGGTGCCGAGTAAAAAAAATCCTTTTTTTTTCTTGTCTAAATCCTTTTTTGAAGCTATATTTGCATCATAAAGAAAAAAACATTATAACGAATCAGTGATAGAATAACTGATTTTTTACTATTCCGCTATTGAAAGGCAAAGAAATCTAAGCAATAGAATTTAAGGAATAGGGAATATGCCAACAAGCATCGAATCACTTCTTAAAAAGAAATAATTGTATAATTATTTTTACCAAAGAACAGATGTTTATTACAAACATCAAAATTTTATAATTCATTAAAAATTATTATTATGGGAAAGATATACCCTGACCTCGCAGGCGCCTATTTAGGAGCCGTGGGAGGTGCGACATATTACATGCTTTACAGTAATAATATCGTTAGAAGAAAAGGCATTCCCGGGAAAGCCTCGAATTCACCGGAAGCAGTTGAACAACGCTTAAAATTTGCTATGCTCATCATGCTTTCATCGGCTTTGCGATCGGCAATCCGGTTGGGATTTCCACAACGTAAAAGGGGATGGTCCGCGGCAAATGCGTTCCTTTCATTGAACAAAGACATTTGCTCGGTGGAAGCAGAGAACGTGGTCACAGTGGATTACGAGCGCTTGTTTTGCGCGAACGGGTCATTGCTTGTTCCGGATGTAACGGCAAGTTATAACTCTGAAACGCAAAAGTTTATCTTTGAACAGACGCCAACCGAGGAAGAGGTCGACAACAACGCGGATGATGCGGTGTATGCCGTGCTGCTGGAAAGCGTCTTGGGATTTTGCCGGGTGGTAACACTTCGCCAACGAGGTGAAAGTGGTTCTACATCCGTGGCTTTACCCAAGAAATGGAGCAAAGAAAACGTGAAGATTTACACTTTCGCGACAAGCGCGGACAAAAAGAAGGCTTCCAAATCACAGTACTTAACGCTGGAGGAAGGAGCCTGATGGCAAAAACGAGTGAAAGGAGTTCCCGGGAACGGGGACTCCCCCCACTCTATTCAAGAGAAATATAAAATTAATTGATATGAAAATTAAAGATTTTATGAATGGAATCCCTATCGGTAGAATAGGGAACCTTATTTATTACACGCGTGACGGTGAACCCTACATGAGGCGATACGAGATTCCCGGGAAAAAGAAAAAATGGGAAATTGAAGGACGTACGCCCAAACAGCGGGAAGTGACCGCCCGCTTCACTGCCGTGCAGTCGTTTTACAAGGAGTACATGAAACAGGTATCGCCCGATATTTGGCGAACGGCAGCCAAAGCACACGGAAAGATGGCTCCGAACTTGTTCTACACGACCAATTTCCACTGCTTTGACGGGCAAAGCAAGATCGTGGATTTCGAGGGATTCAAGTTTTCCACCGGGAGGCTGGCACTTCCCCGCGACTTGCAAGTAACGCGGGAAGGCAACCGCTTTCACGTGAGCTGGCAAGAAGAACGGGATTGGAGCACGGCAGCAAGAACGGACATGATGCAGGTGGGATTGTTGTACGATAACTTGACACGATCGCCCCGCCTGGCTCTCGAAGTAAAAGGTTGCCGCGGGGATTTACGGGGTGAATTTACCCTAGACGAATCTATCGGGCAATCGGCGCACGTGTACATCTTTTTCGCCGGGGTGAATCAATCAGGCTTCTCCCCCAGTTGGCACGTTCACGTGGAGTAAACGGAGAAACAACGAGAGGTGTGCCGCAACACACCTCTCATCTATAAAATTCATAAAACCTACATATTCATTCCGCCACAAACGTGAATGGTTTGTCCCGTCACGTAAGCAGACAAGTCTGAACCGAGGAACACGCATACCTTGGCGATATCCTCCGGGGTACCTCCCCTTCTTAACGGAATTTTTGCCGCCCATTCTTTCCGCACGTCCTCGGGCAATTGAGCGGTCATGTCCGTGATGATGAATCCCGGGGCCACGGCGTTGGCACGGATGTTGCGAGAGCCTAACTCTTTTGCCACGCTCTTGGTGAAACCGATGATACCGGCTTTGGAAGCGGCATAATTGGCTTGCCCGGCGTTACCGCTGACACCTACCACGGAACTCATGCTGATGATAGAACCCGATTTCTGGCGTAACATAACGGCAGAAACGGCTTTCGTGAAATTGAACACGGATTTAAGGTTCACGTTGATCACGGCGTCCCATTGTTCCTCGCTCATGCGCATTAACAAAGTATCTTTCGTGATCCCGGCATTATTTACAAGTATGTCAACTCGTCCAAATTCTTTAACAATCTCATCCACGGTAGCGGCAGTAGCGGCAAAATCGGCAGCGTTGGAAGCGTACATTTTCGCTTTCACGCCCAAGGCAGCAATTTCTTTCTCGGTTTCTTGCGCGATCTCGTCATACCTCAAGTCGGTAAAAGCGATGTTGGCGCCTTGTCTGGCAAACTCCATTGCCACGGCTTTACCGATGCCTCTTGACGCTCCGGTCACGATGGCTGTTTTTCCTTCTAATAACTTCATAATTACAGTTTTATTTAAACCTAAATTTAAAGCGGGCTCACCCAAAGGTGATTCTCCCCCGCGGAAAGTTTATTCCGCTCGGGAGGCAAAGATAGGCAATAAATTCTATTAATTAACAAGATCATAATCAAAAAAAGAAACCGGGGAAAGCGAGTGGAGGGTTTGGAAGTAATATCAAGGGCCGATATAAGGTCTAAGGCGTATCGATTCGATCATGTTATGAAAGTAAAACTTCCTAGTGTATCTCGCATGTATCCCCGGTATAATTCTCGGTGTAAAGGTAAGCATCTTTTTGATAAATCCAAAAAAGAAATTATTTTTTTCACCGAACTTGTAACCTGCCAACCTGTAACTTGCAACTGATTAATTCTGCCAGGGCAAATTTATTTTATTATATTCGCGATAGAAACATCTCCGTTAAAAACTTATGACATACGACATTAAAAAGTAATAACATTAAATCATGAACATTAACGAACCCAACAAAACTTACAGTTCACCTGCCATGCACACGGCAGAACATATTCTGAATTCGCAAATGGTGAAGTATTTCCATTGCGAACGGGCATTTTCCGCGCACATCGAGAAAAAGAAATCCAAATGTGATTACCATTTCACAACCCCTCCCTCTCCGGAAGATATTGCAACGGTAGAACTGGCCGTGAACGACATCATCCATCAAAACATTAACGTGGAAGCCATCTTCTACCCGATAGACAAACTCCCAGAGGGCATCAATATCGAACGTCTCCCCGACCGGAGTGTCGACACCGTGCGGGTCATCCGCATCGGCAACTACGACCAATGCCCCTGCATCGGTGAACACGTGTCAAACACGGCAGAAATCGGGACATTCAAAATTATCTCGCACGACTTTAACGAGGGAGTGTTACGGTTGAGATTCAAATTGGCATAGACGATAGACAATTTTCAATCGTTTTTGCAACCTCAATCTTACAAAATCAACAAAAATTGCAAACAATAAATAGCAAAAGGCTCGTTATTTAATGAATTATTCCTACTTTCGCGCTAACGATTGCGAATAACACAACTATAAAGAATAATTACAATGAATCTCCTTGAACAAATCAAAGAAAACGCCAAGAAGTACAACAAGAGAATTGTACTTCCGGAGGGAACTGAAGAACGTACGTTAAAAGCCGCGGACATCCTTATTGGGGAAGGCATCGCGCAAATCATCCTGATCGGGGCACCGGGAGAAATCAAGGCTTTGGCAGAAAAATTCGAGTTGAAGAACATCAACAAGGCAACAATTATCGATCCCGAGAACCACGACAAGAAAGAGGCTTACGCCGACTTGCTGGTGGAACTCCGCAAGAGCAAAGGGATGACGAAAGAACAAGCGTTGAAGCTCGTTGTCGATCCTCTTTATTTGGCAACTTTGATGATCAAGAGTGGTGATGCAGACGGAGAAGTAGCCGGAGCAAAGAACGCTACCGGAGATGTATTACGCCCGGCATTGCAGATCGTGAAGACCCTCCCGGGGATGTCTGTCGTGTCTGGAGCATTCCTCCTGCTGACCAACAAACCGGAATACGGGGAAAACGGATTGATCGTATGTGCCGATTGCGCCGTGTTGCCTAATCCTACCGCTGAAGAATTGGCACAGATCGCCGTTGCCACAGCCGGAACAGCTAGAGCTATCGCCAAGATCGAACCGAGAATTGCCATGTTGAGCTTCTCCACGAAAGGATCGGCAAAGAACGAACTGGTAGACAAAGTGGTAAAAGCTACCGAACTCGCCAAACAAATGGCTCCCGACGTGATGATCGACGGTGAGATGCAGGCAGACGCCGCGCTGGTCGCATCCGTGGGTGCAAGCAAAGCCCCGGGCAGCCCCGTGGCTGGAAAAGCCAACGTGCTTATATTCCCGAGCCTCGAGGTGGGTAATATCAGTTACAAACTCGTGCAACGCATCGCCGGTATCGAAGCCGTGGGTCCCGTATTGCAAGGTATGGCTGCCCCGATCAACGACCTGTCAAGAGGTTGCTCCGTGAGTGACATCGTGAACCTCGTGGCTATCACGGTAAACCAGGCTGCAGCAAAGAACTAAAAATTAATCGATAATCTTCAATCACAGAATCATAAATCGTAAATTATAATGAACGTATTAGTATTAAACTGCGGTAGCTCCTCCATAAAATACCAATTACTAAACATGGAAGGAGAACCGACGTTATTGGCAAAAGGGCTAGTTGAAAAAATCGGTTTACCGGTAGGTAGTTTCACCCACAAACCGGAAGGAAAAGACAAATACGTGGTGGAAGAGCCTATCAAGGATCACACCGCCGGTATCGACTTAATCCTGAAAGCACTTGTAAACCCGCAACACGGGGTTATCAACGCTTTGACCGACATCAATGCCGTGGGACACCGCGTGGCTCACGGGGGAGAATTCTTTGCCAAGAGCGTTATCGTGGACGCTGATGCCAAAGAAAAGATTGCCGCTTGCTGCGAATTGGCACCGTTGCACAATCCCGCTAACTTGACGGGAATTGAAACGATGGAAAAACTACTGCCAGGAGTACCGCAAGTAGCCGTGTTCGACACTTCATTCCACCAAACACTGCCGAAGGAAGCATATATCTACGGTCTACCCTACAAGTACTACGAGCAATATCGCGTACGCCGTTACGGATTCCACGGGACATCACACAAATTCGTGGCTCAAAAGGCTTGTAACATCCTAGGCTGGAACATCGAGAATAAAAAGATCATCACTTGCCACCTCGGCAACGGTTCGTCCATTACCGCTATCAACAAAGGGAAATCCGTTGACACGTCCATGGGCTTCACTCCCAACGCCGGAGTTATCATGGGTACTCGTACCGGAGATCTCGATTTAGGTGCACTATTGTTCATCTGTGACAAGGAAGGATTAAACAACGCGCAGGCTAACGACTTGGTAAACAAAAAATCCGGCTTGCAAGGAGTATCGGACGTGTCATCCGATTGCCGCGACTTGCAGGCTGCTGCTGCCGCGGGTAACGAGAAAGCACGCTTGGCTCTCGATATTCTTGCTTACGACGTGAAAAAATACGTGGGTAGCTATGCTGCCGTATTGAACGGTGTAGACCTGATCGTCTTCACGGGCGGAATCGGCGAGAACGACGACGAGGTGCGCGAGCAAGTATGCCGCAACATGGAATACATGGGCATTCATTTCGACACCGCGGCGAACAAAGGCACTCGCGGAAAAGACAAAATATTATCCATGTCCGACTCCAAAGTGATCGTGATGAGCATCACGACCGACGAGGAACTGGTTATTGCCACGGACACGATGAATTTAATCAAGTAATTAATAACTTTCAATCATTATACAGGTTACGCCTTGACTTGCTAATAGTAAAGTCAAGGCGTAATTTTTGGGCTTCCAATTTTTAGTTTTTATCTTTAATATTTGTAACTTGCCAGCCACAAGCGTGCAAGACAAGACGCAAGTTGTAAACCTGTAACTTTTTATGAAATGAGTATTTTTAGCAAATTCCCCCGCACCTTTTGGGTGGCAAACACGATTGAGTTATTTGAACGTTGGGCATGGTATGGATTTTTCATGTTATTTGCCAATTACCTGACAGGGTCGTCCGATGTCGGCGGTCTTGAATTCACGCAAAGCCAAAAAGGAATACTCATGGGCGTGGGAACGGGAATACTTTATTTCTTGCCCGTGTTGACCGGGGCTATCGCTGACCGCTACGGGTACAAAAAAATACTGGCACTTGCTTTCGTGATCTACACTTCGGCATTTATCCTGTTACCTTTATTCTCTACCTTCACGGGGGTATTCCTCATGTATCTATACCTTGCTATCGGTGCGGCTTTATTCAAGCCGGTAATATCAGCAACCATAGCGAAAACCACTACAGACAAGACCGCCTCCATCGGGTTCGGCATCTACTACATGATGGTAAATATCGGGGCATTCTTTGGTCCCATGGTGACATTGCTGTTCAAGGGATCATCGCACCTCGTGTTCTACGTTTCGGCAGGAATGATCGTGTTGAATTTTATCCTTCTCGTGTTCTACAAGGAACCTAACCGGGAAAAGGCGGAACAGACATCCTTGGCAAAGACGCTCTGTGGCATATTCCGAAATATGTTCAGCATCGTGCGGGATCTCAAGTTTTTGGTATTCCTTCTTATCGTGGCGGGATTCTGGACAATGTACAACCAACTGTTTTTCACCCTGCCCGTGTTTATCTCTCAATGGGTAGATACCAGCGTGCTCTACAACTTTTTCCACGAGTACATCCCTTTCATAAGCAATAATTACAGTCCCGCCCCGGGAATACTGGACGCGGAGTTCGTCACGAACTTTGACGCCTTATATATTATTATCTTTCAAATTGCCGTATCGAGCATCGTTATGCGCCTGAAACCGCTGAAATCCATGATGTCCGGTTTTCTCGTGTGTTCCATCGGAATGGCATTGACGCTATTCTCGCAGAACGTGTTATTCACGCTAGTGGCAATACTCGTTTTCTCGATCGGGGAAATGGCAGGCTCTCCCAAGATCACGGAATACATCGGGCGTATCGCTCCTCACGATAAAAAAGCCCTGTACATGGGATATTCCTTTATTCCCGTTTTTATCGGCAACGTATTCGCCGGGATTATCTCCGGCGTGGTGTATCAAGATATGTCCGACAAAGTGGTTATCACCCGTCAATTCGCCGAAACGAAAGGACTCGCGATACCCGAGGGACTGTCCAATAACGCCTACTTCGACAACGTGGCGCAACAACTTCACCTGAACCACAAGGAACTCACCGATCTACTCTGGCAGCAATACTCTCCCTCCAATATCTGGATGGTTATTCTGGCTATCGGGCTGGCGACTACGGTATTGCTCTATATTTACGATCGGGTAATACGGGGAAAAGCATAACATTCTTGCAAATAATTTCGTATCTTTGCGTTAATTGACAAACACAAACAAGTTTATTGTATCACTAAAAATAGAAGCAAAAAATGAAAAAGAGTTATATTGTAATTGGAATAATTGTCATTATCCTAATCGGTATCTTCACGTGGTTTAAAGGAAGTTACAATCAAATGGTGAGTCGTAGTGAAGGAGTTTCCTCGCAATGGTCTAACGTGGAGAACCAGTATCAACGTCGTCTCGACTTGATCCCGAACCTCGTGAACACCGTCAAGGGATACGCCGAGCACGAGCAGAACACGCTGACACAAGTCGTGGAAGCCCGGGCAAAAGCCACCCAGATGAGAATTAATTTCGATCAACTCGACGAGAAAACCATCCAACAATTCAACAGCATGCAGGGTGAACTCTCCTCTGCCCTCTCCCGCCTGATGGCAATCTCGGAGCAATACCCGAACCTGAAGGCTAACGAGAACTTCCGTGATTTGCAGGCACAATTGGAAGGTACGGAAAACCGTATCGCCGTGGAAAGAAGAAAGTTCAACGAGGACGTGAAAACCTACAACGCTTATATCCGTTCGTTCCCGAAGAACATCATCGCCAATATGTTCGGCTTTACCGTGAAACCTTATTTCGAAGCTGCCGCGGGAGCGGAAAAAGCACCGGAAGTGAAATTCTAATCTAAAATAAAAATGTCTCCCGAGAAATCATTCACCAAAGAGCAAAAAGAGGCGATGGTAGCCGCCATACAACAGGCGGAGAAAGATACATCCGGGGAAATCCGGGTGCATATCGAGAATCGCAGTAAAATAAAGGTACTTGACCGGGCGGCGGACGTGTTCGCCGAATTGAAAATGCACAAGACAGCACTCCGCAACGGGGTGTTGATATACGTGGCACTACTCGACCACCAGCTGGCGATTCTCGGCGACGCCGGTATAAACAGCAAGGTACCCGCCGGTTTTTGGGACTCGATAAAAACAAACATGATAGAAAAATTCAAACAGGGACTAATCACGGAAGGTATCTGCGAGGCAGTACTCGCGGCAGGAGAACAGCTGAAGGCTTATTTCCCGTACCAAGACGACGATGTGAACGAACTCCCCGATGATATTTCATTCAGTAACTAAAACAACAATGATAAAAAGATTCATCCTATTTCTTACCCTTGTTTCGGGTATCTGCCTATCCCTGGGGGCACAGGATATACCGGACCCCATGAAGCCCCGTCGTATCGTGAACGACTTCACGGGTCTGTTCAGCAAGCAGGAACAAGCGGCACTGGAAAGAAAATTAAGGGACTTCAACGACAGCACCTCCACGCAGATAGCGGTAGTCACCGTACCCACGCTCGACGGGTATGACATCAATGACTATGCCGCCCGGCTCGGCGAGAAATGGGGCGTGGGGCAAAAAGGAAAAGACAACGGCATCGTCCTGCTTATAAAACCCAAGAACAACCGGGAATCCGGACAAGTGGCGATATCCGTCGGCTACGGGTTGGAAGGCGTGATCCCGGACGTGATCGCCTCCCGCGTCATCCGCAACGAGATCATTCCCGCTTTCCAACAAGGAAACTACTACAAGGGCGTGGACAAAGCCCTCACCGTGCTGACCGACCTCTCGAAAGGCGAATACACGGCTGACGAGTACAAGAAAAAAAGCGAAGGCGGCGGTATATTTGACATCATCATCGGTATCATCATCTTTGCGGTATTGCTGTCCTTTATCTTCCGGCGCCGGGGTGGCGGCGGATATTCCCCCGGACACACTTCCGGAGGAGGATTCTTCATCTTCCCCATGGGCGGCTTTGGCGGAGGCAGCAGCAGTGGTGGCTTCGGTGGCTTTAGCAGCGGCGGAGGCTCCTTTGGCGGCTTTGGTGGCGGGTCATTCGGCGGAGGAGGTTCCAGTGGCAGCTGGTAAGACAAGTTCTATATCCAGCGTCTGGTTGATAATCTCCAACGCTTCCTTCAAAGGAAGTTTATCAAAAGAAACCGTTATTCGCGACGAATCATATTCATCAGGTAAAGCCATCTTTACCTGATAATATAGGTTCAATTCACGGATTACTTCCGCCAGAGGGGTATCCTTAAATCGGAATACACCCGTCTTCCACCCGATTCGGTTGGCATCAAATTCCGGAGAAACCTTTAATTCCGGTTCACTCGTTTTGTACGAAGCAGACATTCCTTTCTGCAAGATACATTCCTGTTTTCCCCGGGTAGTGGTTACCTTCACTCGTCCGCGTTCCACCATCACCTCGGCTGCGGAAGCATCTGCCTGCACTTGGAAGGCGGTTCCCAGTACTTTCACGTTTATCGTGGAAGTCTGCACGATAAACGACTTTTCCAAATCCTTACGCACGGAAAAGAATGCTTTTCCTTTCAGCGATACTTTCCGGAAACGCTTGCCATAGCGAGGCGTGTACACCAATTTGGAAGTTCCGGAAA
Source organism: Butyricimonas synergistica DSM 23225 (assembly GCF_000379665.1). GTDB lineage: Bacteria > Bacteroidota > Bacteroidia > Bacteroidales > Marinifilaceae > Butyricimonas > Butyricimonas synergistica. The sequence continues at coordinate 735,565 of NZ_KB903359.1, forward strand.
GCGTCACGACAGAACTGTCCGGAAGATAGAACTCCCGGGTTTCGTCTGCCCGGCATACCAACATCACGTCTTTTCCCGGAGCCTCGTGCAGAAGCAGCCAAAGCCCGGTAACAAGCACGACGACGGCAACAGCAACGTAACGTATCAGGCGTTGCACACGGCGTGACTTACGATGAAATATCCTCGTGTCGGGGACAAAGGTATCGGGACGATAGCGCCGTGCCGCCAGATCAAGCCGCTCGGTCAATTGCTTCAACTCCTCGCCCCGTTCGGGATTCTCGGAAAGCCATTGCTCGACAGCAGCCCTTTCTTCCTCATTCGCCTCGTCAAATATATATTTCGCAAGTATTCGATTGTCCATAACTTCCTTTTTCAATATGAGTCAAAATACACCAAAAACCCCTACTCCAATCGTCCAAAAAAGAACAAATAAATTTTAATTACCTTCGCTCGCAGGGACTGCAACGCCTTCCCCATCTGGTTCTCCACCGTCTTCACGGAAATACCCAATTCCCCGGCAATCTCCTTGTACTTCATTCCCCGCTGTTTAGCCATCAGGAAGATATTCCGCCGTTCCGTCGGCAATTCGTCTATCCAGTTCCACAAACGGGCTTCCCGTTCCGTGCGAAGCACCTCTTCATCGCTGTTATCATCTGCCGCGACTTCCCCGACGTCCTCTATCGGCTGCACGGCTCGTGCCCGCTGGATAAACTTCAATCCCCGGTTCTTCACCGCCGTGTAAAGATAAGACTTCACGTTGACAACCTCCAGTTTCCCCGCCGTTTCCCGTTCCCAAAGTTCCGCGAAAAGCTGTTGCACGATATCCTCGGCATCCTCGTACTTGCCCGTGTAATTCAAGGCAAACAGGCACAAGGGTCTGTACAACTCTTTGAACTTACTTTCCAGAATATCCGAATTTGAGGCAGTCATCTACACGTTTTTTTTATTTTCCGACGTGACAAATGTAAGATTTCTCTACTAATTTCAACTAATCCACTCGATAAAACGATCCGCGTATTTCAAATAAAGGATCACCCACACCACGAAACGGGCAAATCGCCCGACCAACATATAAAAGGCAGACATCTTGGGACGGACACGATAGAATCCCAAGGCGATGGCAAACAAATCCCCCACCAGGGGCAACCACGTGAACAACGCCAGCCACACGCCATAGCGGTCGATATGTCCCTTCTGCTTTTCCAATTGTTCCCGTTTCACCTTGAACCACCGTTCCAGCCAGTCCCAGCGTCCCAGCCAACCGATCCAATACGAGGTAAGCCCTCCCAGCCAATTGCCAATGGTAGCGATAGCCAAACAGCCCCACACGTTGCCCCCCAAAGTCAACACTCCGACCAGCAACACATCGGCACTCATCGGGATAACCGTCGAGGCTAGAAACGAGCCGATAAAAAGTCCCAAGTATCCCAAGCTTACCAGTGTATCCATATACGATTCAATTCGTGTCTTTTTCTATTTTACGACCGTCCCGGGCAAAAAACTCAAGACTCCATATTTTCTCTGCTTTACGTCCCAGTAACCAGAAAGATACAGCCAGGATAAAAAAGAACAACCCCACGTGCATCACGTCCCACAACAGCGAGAAATACAAAGTATATATCCCGAGCAAGAAAAAAGAAATCCCGAATCCCCGAGCCACGACATCGTCCCACCTCAACCCCGCATAAACCGCCGCGACAGATGCCACCAGTATCAAGGTATTCCAGTACCAGAGTTCGATCTGCCTCGTACTATACCAGCTGGAAAAACTGCTTGAATCCCCGAATATGGAAAGCAGCCACAAGGCTATAAAGAAGTAAAGCATCCCGACCACATAAGTAGCGGAACTCACCTCCGCAAACCAGCGTTTCTCCCGTAACAGGAAGCGGCACAACAGGATTGCCACACCGAACACCACGAAGCGAACCGGATAATTCATTCCCAAGAAGTAACGTCCCCAATCCGTCAGATACCCCGTTTCCGCACCAAACCATCCGCCAAAAGAGAGTAGGGCAAACACCCACACCATGGAAGACGAGAACCGAAGCCCCAGAAAACCGTACACGAACGTCGCCAGCAAAAGCAACAGGGAATAATGCCCGCTCCCGGTGTCAATAGCGGCTCCCAAGTAACCGATAGACACTGCGGTCAACACCACACCCAGAAAAAGAATCGTTTCGTTACTGAATATCTTGTACGGCAGCCTCTGCCTTCTCCGCCATCCCCAGTAGTAAGTCAACGCCGCCAACAAGGCAAAGAACCCGCTAGCCAAACTGTAAGAAGAAAGAAACAATTTTTGCAGAAATTCCATGATAAGGCGATCGGCAAGCACCGACCCTACCGCCACTACCGCACAAACAATCGCTATCCAGAACGAGTATTTTGCCAACTCTTTCCACTCGAAAGAACGCACCGTGTAACTTGTTTTCAACCGATTAGCCGTATCCGTTGTGACTGTCCCCTCCGCCTCCCACCGCTCGATCACACCTCGCAGAAAGTTCCCTTGGGTTTTATTCAACTTCATTGCCATCCTATTTTAGATTTTGGGGTAAAGATACTAATATTAGCAGTACAAGGAAAACATTTATCTTTTAACTTCGCGGGACAAAAGAACGATTATGCAAGAAGATACTTTTTACCGCACACGCAGGAAATTGCACCAACACCCTGAATTATCCGGACAGGAGAGCAACACGGCTCGTTTCGTGGAAGAACAATTACAGGCGTTCGCCCCGACTAAAATCATCCGCCACGTGGGCGGACACGGTCTGCTGGCTGAATATTTCTTCTCGGAAGAAGGTCCTACCCTACTTTTTCGGGCGGATATGGATGCCGTGGCAGTACAGGAGCCAAACGATCTTCCCTACCATTCACAGAACCCGGGAGTAGCCCACAAGTGCGGACACGACGGGCACACGACCATACTCTTGCGTTTCGCCAAAATGCTGCATGAACAACCGCTAAAACAAGGAAGGGTACTGTTACTTTTCCAACCGGCAGAAGAAAACGGAAGCGGTTCAAAAGCCGTACTGGATACCCACGTACTTGATTACTACACGATAGACAGAGTTTTCGCCTTGCATAATATTCCCGGCTTTAAATCCTCCGCTATACTCTGCAAGAAAGGCAGTTTCACGTGTGCCGTCATTAGCGTGTCGATCGCCCTCACGGGCAAAACCTCACACGCCGCAGAACCCCAAAAAGGGATCAGCCCCATTCCCGCCACTTTACGCATCGTAGAGGAACTCCTGCAATGGAACAACACGGATATTCAATCCGATGACTATTTTCTTGCGACTATCGTGGAGATTCACGCAGGAGAAGAAGCCTATGGCGTATCTGCCGGAAAAGGTGTCATCCGGGCAACACTACGGGCTAAGACCAATCATCAGTTGCACGAGTACGCTGAAAAATTAAAAAAACTGATTGCCTCCGCAAGTGAAAACACCCCGGGCTTACAACACGAGATCACGTGGCTGGAACCTTTCTTCGCCAATGAAAATGACGAGCAGACGGTCGGTATGATTAAAAATATTGCCCTTCGCGAAGGTTTTGATTACGTGGAAATAGAAACCCCCTTTAGCTGGGGCGAAGACTTCGGGCTGTTCACCCAACAATACAAGGGAGCCATGTTCGGTCTGGGTGCTGGGGAAAATTGTGCCCCGCTTCACTCCCCGCAATACGATTTCCCGGATGAACTTATCGAAACCGGAGCAAAAATATTCTACTCCGTGGCATCCCGCTCGTAAACTCCCGCCCACGGGAAATCCCAGTAAGCAGTGGTTTCGCTGTGCCAAAAATTCCGGGGGATATAGGTAGCTATACCACTGAATTTTTCTTCCGGAATGGTTATATAGTAAAAAGGATTCGTCACGGCTTTATACAAAACGACCTTTTCTAACTGTTTCTTGTAAGCCGTATATAGAGAAGGTCTATCTTGAGTCATATATTTGATATACTCCCTTAAATCAAAAAAACGATCATACTTGGAATATCCCACTTTCGGGTAATTATATACCACCGAAGCCTCTATTTTGGCTGCATCTGAAGCCTTCCCGCTTAATACTTCCCGTGTCAGATCATATAGATTTTCCAACTCTGCCATATTAATCAAGGCAACCGAACCAAAACGATTTGCCGAACTATATGTATTATAAAACTCGTAATAGATCTTACATATATTTTCCAACTCTCCCTCTAATTGCATTTCATTTCCCCAGAAATAAGACATTATATCACCATAAGGATACCCGACTATCGGCGTTTCCGTCGGGGAGGCAATAATATACTTCACTTTATCCCGGAACTCGTATAATGCCTCGACAGAGGACATCAGGCAGGCATCGAACAAGATAAAATCTAACCCGGAAGGCAATGCCTTCGCCATATCACGTATATCCATGCTCGAAGTAGAGGCATCCGCAAAACTTCTGCTAATTGAATTTTCCCAAAAAGAGGGGGACCTTGCCGCCCGTCCCGACAAAACCGGAGGAATCCACCCCGAAGCGTGCCCCCCGAAAATCATCCCGTAAGAGCGTGCCGGAAACAACGCCTGCATTTCTTGCACCACCTGCTTCAATGTTTCCGGGGATGCTGAATTCAAATCATCATCATATGTTTTAAGCACTTCTTGCTCCGCCACCCCATTCTTCACTTTAAACGTCAGTAATTGAGGAGCGGCATTGTTAGCATCATAAAAAATAACAATATTACCATCATAACCTTTTTTCCACCCCCCAGCCATATCCCGGATATTATTTTTCAGATAGCTGGAAATATTGCCATCCCCCTGTCCCACGAGGTAAACCATCAATGTTCTCTCCTTCTCCGACTCTTCTTCATCTTTCTCACAAGACACCATGAAAAAGAATACAAAACACAAAATATATAGAATACGACTGTTTTTCATTGTCATTACAAATTAACCTTATTCATAAAGTATCGCAAGATACTAAAATTCTATCAAAAAACATACGCTTAAAACCACCTTATTGTTACAGTTGCAATAATATACACGCCATGACTCCGATTGTTTCATTTATAGAAAATCACAAAACCATTTTTCCCCTGATCCGACTTAAATGCTCGGAGGTAATCCCAAGATAAGAAGCGATATACTGCAACTGCACCCGTTGGATGATACCGGGTTTCTCTTGCATCAAGTGCAAATAGCGTTCCGTGGCAGTCTCGGACAAATGGGAAATCAACCGTTGTTCTGTTCGCACGAACTCCCGTTCCAACAACTGCCTAGCCCAATTACATACCTCTATATCATGGCGGTAAAGTTCAAAGAGCCCCTGCCATTCCATCCGGTACAACACGGAATCTTCCAACAATTCCATCGTCTCATAGCCCTTTTCCCCGTAAACATACCCCCGGGCGGAAATAATAACATCGCCTTCCTGCCCGAACCAAATCGTCACGTCATTTCCATCCCCCTCCGTGTAAGCACGTGCAATGCCTTGACCGAGGATATAAATATTCCTTTCCGGTTTATCCCGGTTAAACAATATATGCCCCCTAGGGTAACGCACCTCTGTCACGAGAGGCAGCAACTGTTTGAGGATATTCCCCGGGAGAAAATGTTCAATTCCTGTCATCACGCTTACTTGTTTTATCGTTTCCACAAAGATACACGAATGAATCGATACGACCTCATTAATTGATAAATATCAACTATAAACGCCTTCCCCCGCCGTACCTTTGTTCCAATAACACTAACAACAACGATTATGCCTTGGATTTTATTAGTTTGTGCCGGGCTATTGGAAATAGGCTGGCCTCTCGGTTTTAAATTAGCGGGTGTTTACGAGAAACACTTTTACTTGTTCATAGCGCTTGCCGTGGTTTCCATGGGATTCAGCGGATACCTGTTGTACCTGGCTCAAAAAAGTATCCCCATAGGCACGGCATACGTGGTCTGGACAGGCATCGGAGCCGTGGGTACCGTATTACTCGGGATATTATTTTTCCACGACTCTGCAAGTATCCTGCGCCTTCTGTTCGTCACGTTAATCCTCACGGGTGTCGTGGGCTTGAAATTAGTACACTAAACCCGTTACAACGAGATCACCTTCATAAAACAACGTTCACAATCAAACTCGAGCCGGAATCTGCCCAAGTTGTTGGAGAGGTACAGGGGAAACCTCAAAGCCTTATCCTTACCCGACTTGCGGCACATTCCCAACTCGAACAACAAGCAGTAGCGTGTCGTCATCACCTCTTTGCCCGAACGGTTTTTCCCTACCTCAAAACCATCCTCCGGCGTGTCAGTCCCATGCTCCCGGTAAAATTCCGAGGAAAGTTGGTTGACCACGTTCAATCGCCAATCCGGTTGTCCGACGTACAAAGCGTCCCCGTTCAAAGGAGATTGCACCCAGCGTTCCCGCTGCTTCTCCCGTTCTTCGGTCAGTAAATCCAACAAACGCCCCCGATACGTGTTTACTACTGAGGACGGGACAAAAAGTATCGTATCCCCGAGATATTCTACCGGGCAACAATCATAATGCGTATTCCCGCTCTTGCCTAATTGCCCGACAACGCGTTCCGCTTGATTCGGGTTGGTCGCTTCCTCGAACGACTCCTCACTTTTCAGTGTCACGGAAATACCCGCCTCGTCTGTCGCCACAAATACAAGATGATTATTCTTCGTGTACACATCAATTTTCACTTTAATATTACGGGCAGAAACAGCTTTAGACAAACGAGTTACAAACTCGTGATCGTAATTCCTGTACAAGATAGTACCCGGTGCGACATTCACCTTTTCATTACACGTCAACCGACCACCTTCCGCCGTGTTCACCTTTATTCCCCGCAATTCTCTCCCATCAAAATAACACAACCCGTCAGCGTTGTGTATCGTTTCCAAAGGTTCTACCGATAGCACATTCCCCCGAACTTGTTTCACCACGGCTACCTTTTTCCCCATGGATTTCGGGCTATCCATGTTCACCATTCCGGCCTTCCGCCCTTTGACAAAATAATCCGTGTACCCCCGGTTGAAACTCCTTTCCGGGTCAGCCTCAAATCCCACTCTCGAATACCCGTTACCCACACGGGACATCCCCTCCCGACGGGCTACAATCTCGTCCAAACGGGAAGAATAATAATTCGTGACATTCGCCACATAATCCGCCTCTTTCAAGCGCCCCTCTATCTTAAACGAATCGATTCCAATATCCACTAAATCACTCAGATAAGCGGATAAATTTAAATCTTTCAATGAAAGCACATACTTATCCTTCACCAACACTTTCCCATCACTGTCTTCCACCGTCCACCGCATCCGGCAAGCTTGGGCACACTCGCCCCGGTTAGCAGACCTTCCTGTCAGATAACAAGACATATAACATTGTCCGCTTAAACTAACACACAAGGCGCCATGCACAAAATATTCCAACTCCGCCTTCACCTCTCGCCGAATCGTTTTCAACTGTTCCAACGAAAGCTCCCTTGCCAACACGATACGCTGGAATCCCAACCGATCGAGAAACTTGATTCTTTCCAAATCGTAATTATGCATTTGCGTGCTGGCGTGCAAGGCAATAGGCGGTATATCCAGTTTCAGTATTGCCGGATCTTGCACGATGATAGCATCCACCTCTATCCGGTACAGATCACGAATCAAACGTTCCACTTCCGCCAGCTCGTTATCATAGAGTATCGTGTTCAACGTCACGAACACCCTGCAATAGAAACGATGAGCGTACCGTACCACCCGTTCTATCTCTTCCAAAGAATTGCCAACCGCTTGCCGTGCTCCAAAAGCAGGTCCGCCGATATACACGGCATCCGCCCCGTTATTGATCGCGGCAATCGCCACGTCGGCATTTTTCGCCGGAGAAAGTAGTTCCAATTTTCTCATTTTCTTCCCTCCAAGACACTAACATCCACGTCCGGGTAATCCGTCCCATGTACCACGGGAACTTCAATCAATGCCGTCATCGGAAAATGCTCTTTCAAATATTGCCTGAATATCGTGATCGAATCATTCGTGATCCATTCGCTGTCATTCGGGAAACGATTGTACACCAGACAAGCCAACTCAATTCCCCGTGCCCGACACAATTCAAGACTCATCAATGTATGATTAATACTCCCTAATTTAGAAGAAGTTACCAATATCAACGGAAGTTTTTGTTCACACACGTAATCTATCGTGAAATAGTCACGGGTCACGGGTACGTACAATCCCCCAGCACCCTCCAACAACACGACATCATACATCATTTCCAACTTCCTAGAGGCTCCTGTGATCCGCCTCATATCGAGTGTCACCTTATCAATCTCTGCCGCCAAATGCGGAGAAGCCGGATAAGTCATCACGTAAGGACAAGTCGTCCCGTCCTCGTCTACCACCCGCGGCTCGATCCCCATGATCTCCCGATGTTTCAATATATCTTCCGATATACCCCGGCATCCAGTCTGAATAAACTTTTGGGTAATCACGTTTACCCCTTTCCGCTTCAAAGAGCGAGCCAGTAACCCGGTTACCACCGACTTCCCGGCATCTGTATCTATTCCACTAACAAAATAAACCATTCTAATTTTAGATTTCAATTTTAGATTTCTCCCCACTTGCCAATGCTTCTTTTATTTTCAATTGTTTCCTCCTGCACACGAAATAAAGCGGATGATACGTTAAAGGTACTTTACCTCCTGTTGCAAAACGGGCATTATAGTCGCCAATAAAAGCATTTACCCGTCCTTTCGTCCACACGGAATGATCTGCCGACACATTCACGCCCGTTCTCTTCAAGTGCTGCAATACCAACAAAGGATTATCAAATTCCAACACGTGGAATTCTTCTTCCATCCACTCCACATCAAAACAAGAATTCAACAACTCCCGCAACTCCTCTTTCGTGCGATACGCCAAACCGCCACCAGTAGTTTCTCGAATTTCACGTAAATTATGCTTCCCAAAAGAACTAAATACCATGCAACCATCTTCATTCAAGCTATCCGCGAACTTTCTAAAAGTTGCAACCGGATCAGTAAACCACTGGAAGGTTGAAGCCGAAACCACAAGATCATATCTCCCGGGAAGTTCAACCCGTTCTATATCGCCCGCGAAACAACATTCCTTCGGAATCCCGTTGGCAACAGCCGCCCTATAACACAAATCCTCCACCAAATCATTCACGTGCAACTCACTATCCGGGAAAGCCTTCCTCAACAATGCGGTCAACAATCCCGTTCCGCATCCCACTTCCAAAATCTTCCGGGGCTTATGCCTCAACGCCTTCGTCGCCATAGGGCACAATCGCTCGACAACAACCTTCTGTACCCGGGCATTCTCATCATAACTCCCCATGCTCCGCCGGAAATGCTTCCGTACTTTCTCCTTGTTTATCTCCATAATTCTATATTATCTCCCAGTTATCCAACACGTAAAACGGATAATGCCCCCCTTCCAGATTCACCACCTCACATCTTCCATTCCACCAGTTTCGTTGGTTTTCCGCCGGAAAAATGACATCTCCGGCAAACACGTAAGCTTTATTCCACCGTATTTCCGGTCTTATAAGCCCCGATTGTTCCCGGATAACCCGTAACTCCTCCACCTGCTCGTTCAACTCTCTACGAGGCTTATTTGCCTCGAATTTCACCATTTCTTCTTTCCCGGCAAGCATCCGTGCAAAAAACTTATTCCTTCCCCGCTCATCCATACCCCGTTCCGTCAGTAGATAAACCTTCAGTTGAATCCCGTAACACTCGTCCACGGGACGTTCCGTTCCATTAATCGCTACCCGGTAATCCACGTGAAGCGCCCAACGGCTCAATAACACCGATGCCGCCCATACTCCCATAGACCATGCCACCACCCGCACTTCCTCGTATCCCTCTGTTCGTGGAGCTTCTTCCCCCGCTATATCCCGATAATCATAGAACATCAACACGTCACCCGTTCCTGCCAAATGTTGCACGGCACGTTCGTCCATACCCCACCCGTTGAAAAATAAAGTCAAGCACCGTCCCCCTTCTTTGGCAATCCACTCTCTTCGCATAATTTTTGCCTTTAGCAAATTTATAAACTCACTTCTATCAACTCCATCAAACAATCGTAATCTTCTTCCGGTATCGCGGCATTTAACGAGAAACGGATACGCGCCTCGTTCTTGGGCACCGTCGGGTATCTCACGGGAAGTACAAAGAAACCATTATCCTGAAACAATTCAGACATATAAACACTATTCTCGTTCGACCCGCACAGGAAAGGCACTATATGCGAGTTTCCCCGTGTTTCGAATCCCCGTTCCTTCAATGTAGCCCGCAAACGCTCTGCAATTTCAGTCAATTTCAAACGGAAAGGGAAAAAGTCCGGCATCCGGTTCAGCACAAAACGTGTCCATGCCACATTCACCGGGGGCAATGCCGTTGTGAAAATCAAACTCCGCTGCGTGTTGACCAGGTAATCCCGGAAAAGTTCGTCACAAACCACGAAAGCTCCATAAGAGGCGAACGCTTTCCCGAAAGTACCCACGATAAAATCAATATCATCAACACATCCTTGTTCCTCGCAACACCCCAATCCATTCGTGCCCCGCACTCCCACGGCATGAGCCTCGTCGACATACAGGAAAGCATCGTACTCCTTCTTCAAGTCGCACAACTCCTGCAAATCCGCCACGTCTCCATCCATGCTGAATATCGATTCCGTCACGATAAACACGTTCTCGTATTCTTCCCGGTGATTGAACAGAATCTCCCGCAAGTGATCGTAATCCAAGTGGCGGTAACGCAACATCTCTGCCTCACTCAAACGCAAACCGTCGATAATACTCGCGTGCACCAATTTATCCGCCACGATCAAATCCCGCTTCCCTGCCAACGCCGGCAGTATCCCGATATTCGCGTGATACCCCGAATTGAGCACTAACGCGGCCTCCTTTCCGTACAAATCCTTCAAATCATCCTCCAACAGCGTGTAATACTCGTGATTTCCCGACAACAACCGGGAAGACACGGCACTGAAACTTAATAATTTCATATCCGTTTCCTTCCGGAATTCCTCGTATAATGTCGGATTGGAAGACAATCCCAGGTAATCATTCGACGAAAGATTCAACATCTCCCGATCGTTATAATGAATCAGAAAACCGTTATGCTGCACCTCCCGCAACATCCGGTAATTCCCAAATTCCTTGATTTTATCTAACTTATTACTATATCGTTCTCTATTCATGTTTTTCGCCTTTAGCAAAATTACCAAGCTAAAATACTCACCACCTTTGGCAAGAGTCTTCTGCATCTCCTCTGTTTATAGAGGAGGTGTCAGCAAAGCTGATGGAGAAATTCATTTTCAATTGTAAATTACTTGAAGTAAGAAATCACGTGCAGCAATGCAGACGTCAACTTCGTCAACTCCTCCTCCCGGATTATAAACGGTGGCATCACGTACACCAACCGTCCGAAAGGACGAATCCATACCCCCTCTCTCACGAAAGCCGCCTGCATCACTCCCATATTCACGGGTTCCTTTAACTCAACAACTCCAATAGCCCCAAGTACACGTACATCCGCCACGTTCGCAAATTCCAGTGCAGGCAATAATTCCTGCCGTAATTGACTCTCGATCCGCCCGATCATCCCGGCAAGATCGTACCCCCGGATCAAATCCAACGAAGCATTCGCCACGGCACACGCCATCGGGTTACCCATGAACGTGGGACCGTGCATGAACACGCCCGGGTCTTTCGAGCATATTTGAGTCGCAACTTTTTCCGTCGTCATCGTGGCGGCAAAACTCATGTACCCACCCGTGATCGCCTTACCGACACACATGATGTCCGGCACAATCCCCGCATGGTCTACCCCCCACATCTTTCCCGTCCGCCCAAAACCGGTCGCAATCTCATCACAGACGAGCAACACATCATAATCATTACACAACTCCCGCACCTGACGCAGATAATCCGCCGAGTAGAACCACATTCCCCCGGCACCCTGTACAACCGGTTCCAGTATCACGGCTGCAATACGGTTATGATTATTACGAAGGCATTGCTTGAATTCCTCTATATGTTCCGGCAAACACACCTCCCCATAACGCACTTCCGGGCGATGTACAAAATACTGCATGGGCAATGTACCCCGGAAAATACTATGCATCCCCGTCACCGGGTCGCACACGGACATGGCATTCCACGTGTCACCGTGATATCCCTTCATGATCGTCAGAAAGTTACGCTTCTCCTCTCTCCCGGCAGCATACCAGTATTGCAAAGCCATTTTCATGGCAACCTCCACGGCAACTGAACCGGAATCACAATAGAATATTTTGTCGATCCCCGCCGGGGTCATTTCCACCAGCTTCTCCGCCAACTCCACCGCCGGACGATGCGTCAATCCCCCGAACATCACGTGAGACATATTCTTCAACTGTCCCTCCATAGCCGCGTTCAATGCCGGATGATTATACCCGTGTACGGCACACCACCATGACGACATCCCGTCAATCAGCCGTGTACCGTCCTCCAGCTCGATATAGACACCTTCCGCCCTTTTCACCGGATACACCGGAAGCGGGTTTACCGTCGAAGTGTAAGGATGCCACAAATGCTCCTTGTCAAATTCCAATAATTCTGCCGTATTCACCTTTATAAAATTAAAAGTTTATTTCTCAATTGTAAATCCCATTCTCTTCACCTTCTCCATATCCTCCATCACTTTTGAGCCCACCGTAGTCAGCATATCACCCAGTATCGCTGAATTTATCCCGGCTCGTATAGCCTCTTCCTCGATATGGGCGATCAGTACACGTCCCCCGGCAAACCGCAAAAAGGCATCAGGATTAATAAAACGGAAGACCGCAACCGTTGTCAATACTTCTTCATCTGCCAGTGGATCCGTACTCTCGAGAGGCGTACCCGGTATCGGGTTCAACACGTTCATCGGTATCGACTTCACGCCTAATTCACGTACCGCCAAAGCAAGGTCCACCCGGTCTTCCATCGTTTCGCCCATACCGATAATTCCCCCGGAGCAAACTTCCATCCCGAGCTCTTGCGCGTAACGGATCGTCTGAATCTTTTCGTCTATCGTGTGTGACGAACACAACGTGGCAAAGAATCTGCGGGATGACTCCAAATTACAATGGTAGCGTGTTATACCTGCTTCTTTTAACTTACGCAATTGTTCTTTATTCAACAACCCCATGGAGGCACACAAGTTAATCTCCATCTCCCCCTTGATTCTCCTCGCGTACCTGCACAAACGATCGATATTCTTATCCGACAACGAACGCCCGCTCGTCACGAACGAGAACTTGTTCACCTTGTACTTCGCGTTCAACCAGGCAAGCTCCACGCAACTCTCCTCATCAATCAACTCGTACTCCTGCACGTGTGTTTTAAACACCGCCGACTGCGCGCACCATTTACAATTCTCCGAACACCGTCCCGACCGTGCATTCACGATCGAACACGTGTCAAAATACCGTCCCGCAAAACGATCCCGAATCTCCCCCGCAGCCCCGTACAACGCCTGCTTATCCGCCACGTTCGCCAAAGCCATTGCCTCTTCCCTCGTGATCTGTCCTCCCTCGAAAACCTTTCGTTTCAATTCCTCGATCAATCCCGTCATTTTCAATTCTCCATTTCAATTAAAAAAGGTATCTCCATTCAAAAAACGGACATACCTTTCCTATACATTAATATTCAAATACCTATTTATACAACCTGCATCCACCCGACTCGGCGACGACACGCGACACGCCTGTACCACTTTCTCCTCGTATCCCTCGAACAACCTGACAAGCCGCTCGAACACTTCCGACAAGTTCACGATCACGCCCTTCCTCGATGATTTCTGCAATGACATCTCGCAAATATGAATTGCCAACGTACCAATCCGCACCTCCCGTCCCAGCGAGGCAAAAATAGCATACCCCTTTCTGTTCCAACGAGAAAAGTGCAACTTACTACCGAATTGAACAATACGTTTACTCATAAGCACGAGAAATAACATCATTTCACTAAAACGTCGCAAGTTAATAAAATTCTCCGTACAAGTAGGATTCCATACAGATAAAATTAGCAAGAACAGATAAATTCCAGAAGGCATGGCACACCAGGTGCCACAGGTTCACCGAAAGCGGTTACCAGCAGGGAAACGGGTGTACTTATGAACCATACCATAACGATCCCCCCCAAAGAAACACATCGTTGATATTTGTATTCCGACAAAACTTCTTTAAAAGAGGAAAACTACCATCATCCCAAAGTAATCCCACGGTAAAACTACCTCATGACAATTATACCCCAGAATCAACCCACTTACCTCCCCCATTCCCAACCTTGCTGTAGCGGTCGTGTAAGTAGGTTGTAAGCGACAAGAGATAGTATTACTTTGGGATTACTAGGAAATTAAGGTGGTCTTTATCTATTCATGAAAAAAAAATCATACTATTACCCACATAATTAAGTCTATTGATTCAAAATCACCATCTACAAGAGATCTTTATGATCGTTTGCATCTAAAAAAGCATTAAATTTTTGCTTTATACGAGCATACAAATTTAAAATAAAATCTTCCATCCCCACATTTTGTAATAAGCGGTAATTTCCTTTTTCATTAGCAAATTTATAGATATTCAACTTGAAAATTTTATCCGTACTCTTTACAGGTATACCTTTATCATTCAACAAACCTAACGTCTGCAAAAGTTTTTGATACAGTTCCGGGTATCCATTCTTATACATTTTGCATTTTTCTGAATCTGGATTCCAATAAATTTCTCCATAGAAAAAAGAATCCACCTCCCATTCACATGCTTCAGAGATAATCCCTAACAGACAAAATAATTCTTGTATAAAACACTCTTTACTAGCTCCTCCCTCTTTCTCAAACGATTTTTGCTTTTTCTTCCAAACAAAATTAATAGACGGATTAAAGAAACGCAAAAAAGACAGAACCAAAGCACGTGGAGATTTCAAATTCAGGGCGTTAAAAAAACGCTCCATTTCAGGTTTTAATATTTTCTCTCGAAAACGGTCTGCATCTGCTTCTTGAATAAAGGTCCCCAAAAGTCGTTCTCCATTAGAACAAATATCTACAATGGTTTCTTTATACTCGCTTTCGTCTTTCTCCTGCTTTAAGGCAAGTGAAAGAAAATAAATGATTAAATCAAAATTCAAAAAAGTGTACCAACTTTTTTCAGGAATAATCAATGGATAAAGTATATCTGGATCAGGTACCTCCATACCAAAACGCTTTAAACGCTCTTTAATCTGAATATCTGTATAATACATATTTTCACGAGAATGTATATTTTCATAATAACACTCTAATAGCATTCTCGGAAGTACTTTTTGAATCGTTCTCCAATCAATATTGTATTTTTCACTACAATATTCAACAAAACGCTCGAAAAAAGTATATCTCGAAATGTTCTCAAACTCTACATTTGCATTACAAACAAAATCGATCATCTCAATCATTGAAGGAGTATTATCAACAAAACTAGATATAAATGAATCCTCCTTTTTTATTTCCAGAAGTAATCTATTCTTTATCTGTTTATTCTGACAATAAGTTTTAATCAATTTTTCAGGCGACACGCCTGATTCATATTTATCTCCCAAGTAAGTAGAAATCATTTTATCCGAAAATGAAGGAACATATCTTTCTTGTTTTATATTTTGTTTGCGAGATTTATACCTTCCTCTTTTTTCTTTGCGTTCATCAAAATAACCAGGCATTTCCAATGCCTCTTCCATTTTCTGAATAAATTCACTGTTCAATCTAATTCCATACTGCTTCTTGAATCCATCTATGCAATATAATAAATCATCCAATTCTTCTCCTATACCCTCGTCATCATAATAATATTCTATATCATCTAGAATTAGTACCCGGAGATGCTTTCTAATCATCTTAATATGTTCATGGTAATAGTGCTCAAACTCTTCCGGAAAAATATCTCTAAACTCGTAAAAATAATTGTACTCCATCGCAAAAGTGATACTATGATGATATATCGCAAGAACATCGTATGGATTTAACTTCAGAAAAGGTTTTAAATCTTTAATAACACAAGGGAAACGCGACATCGAATCTTTACACACAACTTTTCGCGTTCCATCAAAACCTATGATATCTTTACGTACCCGTTCCAAAACGAAATCCAGCACCTCATTATTATCCACCTCTTCTATATCAAACAACCTCATCAAGATCAAATATTTCATGTATTCTGTTTCTGCACTATTATGAGCACGTGTAAACGTATCTGCCACTTCACTGAAATCATTTGTACTAAAATTAAGATGGTCAAATTCTGACAATATTTTATTTTTTAAGATCTTCTGCAAATCAGTTGGCAAAATAATTTTTTCCCCAAATAAACATATATCTGCCGAGGTATCATCAATGTTATCCTCGTAGGTACTAAACACATAATACAACTGATTAAAAAATTCCGCCCCCTTTATTAGAACTTCACCCCAAGATTCTATATTTTTTCTCAGGTATTCTAACAAGTAATCCTTGATTCCTGGACTTCGGAATGACAACCAAATTTCTCCTGTATAAGGATCTTGATTAGTTATAATAAATAATTCTTCCAAAACCTTTATCTGTTCATCGAATTCTAAAAGTTCTGTATTTAAATTAAGTTCCGAACGAGTTAATTTCTCTGTTCTTTTAAAAGCTTTTCTTAAATCTCCTATTTCGATCGGATCACTAGAAATAAGCATTAACAATAATATTAACCGTGCATCACTAGTTTGAAGACGAAATATTTCTTCCCAATAATCATAAGGTTTGTCCAAATAATGTTGAAATTCCTTGTAAAACGCATAACAACTATCAACTTTTATATTATACACGTAATTCATAAAATATTCGATATGCCTTGGAGAATAATTGGGATGACTTAATAATCTATTTAACAAATCATTATACCGCAGATATTCAAGGTATTCACGTCCACAATTATAAAACAACAAATGATTCAAAAATATCTTTGCCCTATCCTCCAAACTATATTCCTCTATTGATAATGTATAATTTCTCAACCTTAAAAGTTCTTTAAGGTCAATCTCCGCCTTATTCAATATCGAATCAATGATATATGTCCGAGAGGTTAAGATCAAATAATGATTGGGACTTTTCCGTATCCTTTCTATAATTCGTACGAAACGTTTCAAATCATCACGATTCCAAATTTGCTTATCAAATTGAGATCCCCAAAAATCATCAATAAAGAATAATTGTTTCTTATTACAATCCATCACTTCATCAATATCAAATGCATGATATAAAGCAAATATATTATCCCATTTTTCTGGCAACAGCTGTTGTATTATCATCCTAGCTGTCGTCGATTTACCCACTCCCGGATTACCTGTTAATATGACAATTCTCTCCTCTTTAACTTTTTTTAGAGCCTGACAATACTGCCCTGTATTATAGTAAAGACTACGATAATCCTTGATAAAATCCAACTCTTCTTTTGTTTTATTATAAAATCTTCGATTTATAATATTTTCAATAATATTTTCCACGTAAGTTAGATCAGGAACTAACAAGCTAGAATAAGTTCTTTTTAGCCTAGCATATTCAGGTTTATCAAGATATTTATTCAATTTTTCTCTGTCAATAATATCTTCTTCATTTTTAATATACCCGCCAAACATATCTAATATCTCTGTAGCTTTATCAGGACTCAAACTCATACTGATTGCCAAAATGTATCGATCCGGATTACGTTGTTTACATTTAACAACCTCCTTTTTTAATTCTGTTTTTAGCCTATTATAATTACGAGGATCTAAAAGTTTAGTTTGCCCTATAATGTTCAAATCGGAATTCGTACATCTAATATCGATCCCCCCATCTTTACCTGGTCCATAGGTTGTAAACGTTAATCCTTTCTCTCGAATTTCAAGGACATCACAAATCAGACGTTGAAACTGCTTCCAATCCAACAAATTATGAAAATCAAAATTTAACATGGCAAAACTTTTAATTTGATATTCACAAATATAACTCTTTTTAATCGACTTACAACAGACACAACTGTCCACCTCCCCTTATAGTAGGTTTATTTAGAGAATAAGATATTAATATATAATCTCCCGCTATCTGAATCCTCGACAAGAAACACTCGTTTATAATTTTTTCTCTTTACTTATAGCTTTCAGAATATTCTTTCGGACAGTTCTCATAGATGGCTCGCAATCTGGTTCCATTATTTCAAGCACCATTTTCAACTCTTGCATCAATTCAGGAATAGGACGGCATAATTCATAAGCTAATTTCAAGCAAAGAGACCTCACGCCCGGCAATTCTTGACGAGATATCATCTTTTCCAAACAAAAATCAAGAAAATCAACCCTTGGCGGATTAGCCTGCGGCTGTTTATAAAGCAAATTAAGAATTACCCTCCGCTTTCCCCCGTGCTTGCAGCTCAGCACTTCATCTATCAGTTCATCCTGCTTGACATACAACCACTCGTTACTTTTTGAGGAAACATGAGTAAAAATCCAAGCCGCATGATAGCCTATTGTCTCGTCATCCCCGATAACCAAATCATATAGCCTTTGCTTTTGACGATCATCATGCTCGACAAGCAGGACTATTTCATGAATATCGTCCATACCGATGCGTTGGGACAGTTTTGTTTCAAAATCCATTTATAAATATTTTTACAGGAAAAAACTCAATCAGCCTCTTCCTCCAATGCCTCAATAAAAAAACTAACAGGACGAAAACCGTCATTGCACGATATCATGGCAGACTTCTCATTTTTCATCCACCCATTATAAAAATTACCACCACCATGCGCTAAAGCCATTACAAAGGAAGACATACTCTCCCAAGCACTATCGCACATACTTTCAGGTTTCTTCCACCCATTAGCTATAAAAATTTGGCCTTCTTTCATATCACAAGCGTGTTCCATGGGATTCTCATACTTCGCCATCAAATCTGGATAACAAGCTATCCTCATAACGGTGATTCTACATTTTTTCATAACTATAATATTTATGGTAATCGTTGATAGAATGGATTTACTTCCCGATGCAGCATATTAGACTAATTGATTACCAATAGTTTGAAACTTAAATGGTATAAAAGTCTGATTTTGCTCCTTTTTCTGCGCTGAACTTTTGCAAAGATAATGCGTTTTTCCGGTACAAGAAAACAAATGAGAAGACTTTGATAAAAAAGGTGATTTTTGGGTGTAATTTTGTAAGTCTTTCAATGATATTTACGAAAGATGTTGTAAGGTGTTTCATCTGTTATTATGTTGTGATTATACCGCAGATTATTTCTCCAAGATTGAATACGAAGTGACTTATACCGATTGCTGGCGAAAAGAAAAATCAGTCGGGTAAATCTTCCTTTTCCCTCTGTTTGACTTGACTTTATTGCCCGTGTATATAAAACGGTCATTAAAGTCAAGTTGAGTATCTTTTTCTTTTGGCAAGCCAATAATTATGCGCATTCGTTGGCTATTTCAAAACATATTACTACTTTTGTATTGTAAATATCAATATAGTGAATATAATATCAATATATAGTATTTAATCATCAGTATAGTGATATATAAATATGAAAGATTTGTTTGAATACTCCACTCCCGAACTGGTACGCATGTTGGGTACTCGTTTTAAGGAATATAGAATGCGGTGCAATCTGACACAAAAAGAAGTGTCGGAACTTTCAGGTGTCGGGCTTACTACCATACACAAGTTTGAAAATGGCACGGCAGGCAACCTTTCATTGTCAACATTTATTCTCTTGTTGAAGGTCGTCGGTCAGATTAATTCTTTAGACGATATTTTGCCGGAATTGCCCGAATCGCCTTATCTTATGCGTGAAAATGAGAAAAAAGCGCAACGAATCAGACACTCTAAATAAGACATACAGATATGATGAAGTCGTTAAAAATAATACTTTGGGAAGAAGAAATTGGTCGTTTGGCTTGGGATGAACGCCGACATCTTTCTTATTTCACATATAATCCCGATTTTATCAGAAAAGGATTGAATATATCCCCTTTGGTTGCACCTGTTGATGGTACCAGAGGGCTGTTGCCTGTTTGGGGTGAAGATGCCAAGATTTACCAGAAGCTTCCGGCATTTGTCGCAGATTCATTGCCTGATGCCTGGGGTAACCAATTGTTTGATTTATGGCGGCAGCAGCAAAAAATATCCAATTCAGAGATAAATCCGTTGGATAAGCTCTCGTTTATAGGCAGACGAGGAATGGGAGCGTTAGAATTTATTCCGGAAACTAACAGGGAGCGCCGAATAGAAAAGATAGATGTCAAGTCGTTGGCAGATTTGGCAAAACGCATTTTCGTAGAAAGGGAGAATGCCCGTATTATGCCGGAGGAGTCCATAACCATGCAATCTTTGTTGACTGTAGGTACATCCGCTGGGGGACGTCAGCCGAAAGCGATTATCGCAATAAACAGAGAAACAGGAGAGATACGAAGCGGTCAAATTGCAGCTTTGGAAGGATATGACTATTATCTTCTCAAATTTGGTAACTCCGAATATTGTTCGGCAGAATTAGAAATGACTTATTATAAGTTGGCAACTATGGCAGGTATCAATATGATGCCCTCAAAGTTATATTCAGTGGATGGAAACAATCATTTTTTAACCAGACGGTTTGATCGTAATGGTGGAAAAAAGATTCATACACAGACTTTGGCTGCCATATATCCCGATGCAGAGAGTTATGAGCAATTGATATCTGTTTGCCGTAAGCTCCGTCTGCCTGATGCGGATTGTCAGGAAGTATTTCGAAGAATGGTCTTCAATATTCTGTCGAATAACACAGACGACCATAACAAGAACTTTTCATTTATTATGAATGAAGATGGTGCCTGGCGTCTTGCTCCTGCATACGATATTACCTACATCATTGACAGGGGCGGTTATTTGCCGAACAAGGAGCATTGCATGTATATTCGAGCCAAACTGTATGACATCACACGCTCGGATGTTATTGAATTTGCCCGTAATAACGGAATTCGTCGCCCCGATGCTATCATCAAAGATGTTGTTTCTTCATTGAAGCAATTCCGTACAATAGCAGTTGAAAATGGGGTATCGGAGTCGTGGATAGGCAGAGTTGAGTCAACTATCGCCAACCACCTGAAAGCATGGGACGAATGGGAATGCGAAGCCGAAGATGCTGCAATGGAAATCGATGAACACACCATCAGCAATATGCGTGTTGAGCAAACTTATAAAGGGAATTACCATCTGCTGGCAAGCATTGATGGCGTAGAAAGGAAATTTGTGATAAATAAAAAGAATGCAGACTTTGCCTATATAGAACAAATTGGTTTGGCAAATCTTACGACTGAGTATTTGAAAACTCTGGTGGAAAAATGTTTTAATCTGTAAGGTTAAGTTATGCTGACCAAAAGAAAACCCCTTTACAATGAGGATGCTGGGTGATTATTACGATGTTTGCGTTATGATAATTATGTAATGGTAAAAATCAGTATTTTCAGTTATTCGAAAAATTCGAATAACTGAAAATACTTACCACAACATATCATATAATATGCAAAACCGAACTATTTGTTTACTATATGATACATTGAGGTCTTAAAGCATATCAACCAAGCCGATATTTGCTACAAAACAAAGAACTTGCCCGGCTCAAAACCGTTGGCGATATGTTCATTTTGGAAAACATACCCCATCTGATTGCAAACTACCTTTGTTCCGTTTATCTCAGCATCAATGTTGGTATGCGAATGACCATAAATCCACGCATCAATACGATTGTCAGCTATAAGCTGGCCTAACTCGGTCGCAAAAGCACTATTCAGCACAGAACCCTTATGATGAGGGGCGACCACCTCCAATGTGGGAAGATGATGCGTTACCACCACAATATGTTCTGCGGTACTCTCAATCAAACTTCGCTTAATGAAATTCAAGCAGAAAGTATGCATCTGATTGAATTCCTCTGTCTGGAGCAATTTGCCATTATATATTATCTGCCGAAAGTCGTTCATGCCCTTCCACACAAAATACTCGTCAGATGGAGAAATCTTAGACCATAAAGTGCTCATGATAAAGTCGGTATCATCAATCCGCACTACCTGATTCTGATAATATCCTACATTCTTCTTGAACATCCAATTCCATTGCAATCCCTTATCCATCACATCACAATAATTGTAATACTCATGGTTTCCGGGTACAATGAGCACCTGACGATAATTCTCAGATGCCCATTTCCATAAATTAGCCAAAGGCGCAACTTCGTTTTTCAGATAGAATATATCTCCGGCAAGCACCAGAATATCGCCTGTTACAGGCAATTCATTATGTTTTAGCCACCTGCTGTTATCACTGAACTCCAAATGCAGGTCGCTCATATATTGTATTTTCATTTTACAGTCCTCCTTTTTCTATTTGTTTGGTTATTATCCTTTTGACCTGTTCAAATGATACAGGTGTAAAATTGTTGTTATCAACTCCGACATCGTATTGTGTCGGATAGAGATATTGAAGCCGGGCAGCGTCAATTCCGGTGTTGTTCTTTCTTGTGTGAACATGTCCGAATAGTTGCCACACATCCTTGTATCCACCATCAAAGCATAAAAAGGGATAATGATTCAGATATATCCTCTGCTTTCCGATTTCTATGTGCATCTGCATTGCCACATGTTCAAATCTGTCAATGTAACCTTGGCGTATATTCTTCAAATCATGGTTGCCCATAATCAGATATATCTTTCCGTTCAACCTGTCAAGGATTTTACTCCATTCGGCCGAACCGCCAAGACAAAAATCTCCCAAGTGAAAAACTATATCATCCTGTCCGATTGTATTATTCCAATTGGAGATGATAGTTTCATTCATCATCTCTACATCCTTGAACGGTCTGTTACAGAAACGAATGATATTCCCATGATAAAAATGGGTGTCAGATGTAAAAAACACCTTGCTGCCGTCAAATTTGTAGTTTGCTTTCGCACAGCTTTTTTCCGCCTCACCAATTGAAACGAGTTTCATTGGATTCGGCTTAGTCAAAAGGTTCATTTCTTCTCAATTTATGTGCATCACTGCACGTTAATAATCCGGTTACTAACAGCCCATCAGACGGAAATGGCAGAAGAGCATCACAAAGGCAACTGTCACAAATGGGCATAAAACACAATAGTTGGAAAGTTTGGTAAGGACTCTCCAACTATTCAATTTCTATTCTCTCAAAGTACAATAATGTACTCGTTATGTTCGCTGGAAAGTATTTACTCTACGAGGTTCAATGCGTGAAACATGAACACTCGACACAGAATCAGTGCGTTTATTGCTCTGAATTGCGGTTGTGATTGATAATATGTTCATTCTGTTTCTTTGCATTATTAATGTTTATATTGTCTCAAAAGCGATGCAAAATTAGTAAATAAATCCCAATCACACATTATTTTACATCAAATTCTTTTGCCATGCAGAAAATACTTGGTTCAAAATTTTGTGTTATGCTAAAAAAACATTATGTTTGCATTGCATAATGAATGAGGCATATGAAATTCGTTGATAGAATAGATGAAACTGCACGACTGAAAGATGCTCTTGCGAGAGAGAAGTCCTCGTTAGTCGTGATGTACGGTCGCAGACGATTGGGCAAGTCAACGCTTATCAAAAGGGTGTTGTCGGACAGGGATGTTTATTTCCTCGCCGACCGTTCTGAAGGCCAATACCAGAGGATATTGCTTGCAAAAGTAATCGCACAAGTGCTTCCGGATTTTGATAAGCTGACATATCCGGATTGGGAATCTATATTTCGTGCGGTCAATTATCGGACAGGCAAACGTTTTACTCTATGTTTGGATGAATTTCCGTATCTTGTAGAGCAATCTCCTGAGCTGCCGTCTGTGTTGCAGAAACTTGTTGATGAGAAAGAGTTGAAGTATAATCTTGTGCTTTGCGGTTCATCGCAAAATATGATGTATGGGCTCTTCCTTGATTCTACTGCACCCCTCTATGGTCGTGCTGATGAGATAATGAGACTTACGCCGATACGTTTACCGTATATTCAGGAGGCTTTGAACCTTGATGCGATGAGTGCCATTGAAGAGTATGCCGTGTGGGGTGGTGTACCTCGTTATTGGGAACTGAGGGAAAACAGAAACTCGCTTGATGATGCCTTGTGGCGCAATATCCTTTCTGTAAATGGGACTCTTTATGAGGAGCCGATAAAACTGTTTCAAGATGATGTCAAGGATATTGTCAAGACTTCGACAATAATGTCTTATATAGGTACTGGGGCAAATCGGCTTTCCGAGATTGCTGCACGATGCAATGAGCCGGCAACCAATCTGTCGCGTCCGTTGAAGAAACTTATCGATCTCGGATTCTTGGAAAAAGATGTTCCGTTCGGTATTGATGAGAAGAATGCGAAAAAGAGCCTCTACAAGATAGCCGATCCGTTTATGGCATTCTACTATCAATTTGTTGTTCCTAATCGCTCGTTTATCGAGCTTGGACGTCGTTTGCCCATAGAACAGGCTTTGACTGCTCATTTCTCTGAGTATGTGAGTATGCAGTGGGAAAAACTGTGTCGGGATGCTGTGACAGGAAATCTTGTCAATGGAGTGGTTTATGGCAAGGCAAAACGCTGGTGGGGTTCTGTTCTCAATGAGGATAAGAAGCCAGAACAGGTCGAGTTCGATATTATAGCCGAATCGCTTGACAAAAAGTATCTGCTGGTTGGCGAATGCAAGTGGATAACTCAAGAGAATGGCAAACAACTGACAACTGAACTTCTTCGCAAAGCCAATTTGTTACCGTTTGCTAAGAACTATACTATTATTCCAGTGCTGTTTCTTAAGAATGTTCCGAAAGATGGCATTGGGAGTGTTATGTTGTTGCCAGAAAATATTATTAACCTGACTAAATAGAAATGAAATAATTAAGGTTAAATGAACTGATATTGAATCTTTCTGAAAAATTAAATAATTTATGACTATGGTAGATATCGACAATAAGGAAATTGCAGTGGAAGAAGAGAATCTTGATGGTGATAATTCTTCGGAAGCAATAACCAAACCGTTTAATCCGAATGAAATTGATGTGGATATATCCACGGTTAATTTGGGGTCACTAATAGAGCAGTTGGAAAATGATGAGATAGATTTGCAGCCTGATTTTCAGCGTGCAGCTGATGTATGGAATAACATAAAAAAGAGTAGGCTGATTGAGTCTATTCTGCTGGGACTTCCTTTGCCGTCTTTCTATTTTAGCGAAGATCCCGTAAGTCAAAAACTTTCTATTATAGATGGGTTGCAGCGGATCTGTGCAATAAGGGATTTTGTATTGAAGGAGGAAGAACCTCTGAAACTGGAAGGACTACAGTTTCTAAAAAATTTTGAAGGGGTAACTTTCTCCCAATTGGCACGTCCTGAAGTGAAACGTATCAAATCACTTAAAATTACCATGAATACATTGCGTAAAGGGACTCCATTAGATGTAAAATATATAATATTCCAACGTGTAAATACTGCTGGAGAACCTTTAACTCCACAAGAGATGCGCCATGCTTTGAACCAGGGACCTGCAGCGATATTTCTGAAAGAGTTGGCAAATATGGAGTCTTTTAGAAAAGCTACCAATTATTCTGTAAAGAGTAAGCGAATGCAAGATAGAGATTTTGTAAACCGATTTGTAGCGTTCTTTATTGGTTATCAGGATTATATTGGTGATTTAGATATGTTTCTAAATGATAAGATGGGAGAACTGAATAAAATGACTCGTGCGCAAAGGGATGACATACGCATTGCTTTTGACAAATCAATGAAATGTTGTTATCAGATATTTCAAGATGATACATTTCGAAAAAGATACAATGTTTCCGAAAGAAGAAAGCCTATATCAAAATCAGTATATGATACTTTGAGTGTAAACATAGCTTGGTTGAGTGATGAAGAACAAATGTTGTTATTGAAAAATGCAGGAGCATTTAAAGACGGAATGATTCGTTTGTTTAATGATGAAAAATTTAATTTCTCCATATCAACCGGTACAGGGCAGAAATATAATGTAGAACAGCGTTTTACTATGGTAAACTCTTTAATAAAAGAAATAATAAATTTATGATTACTCATTTAAGTATAAATAATTTGAAGCTTCATAATCATACAAATTTGAAGCTAAATGGACTGACAATTCTTACTGGTATGAACGGTATGGGAAAATCTACTGTCATACAGTCATTGATATTATTACGACAGTCCTTTATGATGAACGACCTGGATTCTGGCTTAAATCTAAAAGGCGATTTATGTGATGCAGGAATGTCCGGAGAGTTAGCCTGTCAGACTTCAACGGAACATTCGTTGAATATTAACATGAAGTTTGTTGAACAAGATGATTTGACTTTCTCATTTGAATATCCTGACAATATCATGGATACGATGCTGCCTGGAGCTAAAAGTAATGAAACATCAAAAGTTGTATTGTCGAAATATTCATTGTTTAATGAGAATTTTCAGTACTTGAGTGCATTTCGTTTTGGTCCGCAAAAAAGTTACAACCGTGATACATCCTTGGTTGTGACCAAAAAACAAATATCTAAAATCATGGGTCAATGTGAATATGCAGTACATTTTCTTGAACAGTATAAAAATACAAATATTCCTATAAAAGAACTTGCGATCATCGAAGATGATGATATAACTCCGGACTATAGACTTACCGTGCAAGTAGAACGTTGGCTACGTCTTGTTTCGCCTAATATCAAAATCAATATAGAACCTGCGGGAGAGGATTTTAAGTTGAAATATAAATTTAGTCGTGAGGAAAATACTATTACGGAAGACATTACAGCCTTGAATACTGGATTTGGAATCACTTATGTATTGCCTATATTAATAGCCGTATTAAGTGCAAGTAAAGATGCCATTGTGCTCATTGAGAATCCGGAAGCGCATTTGCATCCGAAAGGACAAGCTGTATTGATGGAACTGATTTCAAAAGCTGTAGCTTGTGGGGTACAGATTGTGATGGAATCTCATAGTGATCATATTATAAATGGTAGTTTGGTGGCAGTAAATAAAAAGTGGATTAATCCTGATTTACTATCCATATACTATTTTGAAAGGGAAGAACATGAGCATATAGCTTTGTCGCATCAATTACAGATTTCAGAAACCGGACGCATAACTCACCCACCTAAGGGATTTTTTGATCAGATAGATATTGATTTGAAGACATTAACTGGTTTTTGATATGGAACACAGCGAACTTTTTTTATTGCTGCCAAAATATGAGGAAGTTGTAGGGCAACCAGATTATATTAAGTCTAAAAACATCATGACTGAAGATGAAATTTTAAAAGTTATAAAAAATATAGACGAAATATGCTGTTTTATAGCGAATGAAAATTATAAAGGCTATTATGATGCAGATAATGTATATGCATTTCTGTATCCCGTAAGAATTGCAGAAGATTGCTATCCCAATATTATGACCTGTATGCGTATAGTGCTGAGTAAATGGGGAGAGAATTGGCGAATACAAAAAGCACAAAAGGACACAGAAGACTATATGTATTATTGTTTACCGATAAAGGATGATACTTTGTGTGAAATGACGGAGCGAAAATATGTTTCTGTAGACGCAAGTACATTCCTATTAGTTAATTTTAATGCTTTTACTTGTTCTACAGAAATCATACGTACAAAACGTAATCAGAATGAAATAGAACTTGATGTAAGAAACTTCGATATAAAATCACTTTCAAAATGGTATGAGGTAAACCGTAAACCCCAAAGAATATTTAATCTTAATCCTAAGCACGGAGAAAATGGCAAAGGAGCACATCCAAGTAATAATGGTCATAAAGTATCAATATTGATGTGCTGTAAAGAAGAAGCTAGACGATTGTTAGATAAAGCGATAGGTGAGGATCTGAAAACGTTGTATTATTTTGACAAGCAGTGTAGCCAATATATAGAATTTAAGCGTGAAAGTGAAAATATATACCATGGATTTCATTTGGATGCAGAAGATGAGAGAAGAGTGCCAAGATATATAAAAACAATTATAGATAAATTATGTTAACCATAAAACGCTGGCTTTATTAATTAAAATTATATATGGGGCAAACATGAATCAACAACCAGAAAGTTGTGCCATCTCGATTATTTATACTACCTTTGCCTACAGAGTAAGACAAAGGTATTTTTTATATACACAATGGCTGAAGAACAGATAGACACGGTTTTAGGATTGGACGTAGAAGCGGTGGAGAATAAAGGTGAAAAGTGGATGTACTATTCGCAAACTATAGCTGCAACCATGTCAAACCGAATAGAGGAACTTGGCATGACACAACGAGCGTTAGCTGAGAGAATGAACTGTACCCAGCAATATGTCTCCAAGGTGTTGAAAGGTCGCGAGAATCTGTCATTGGAAACTTTGTGCAAAATTGAAAATGCATTAGGTATCAAAATACTACAAGTTGGAATAAATAAGTAATAACACCATAGCAGGGAAAGGATATGTCAATACAGAGCGAAGCGGCATTGGAAGCCGGACTAATAGCCACTCTTAAGCAAATGGACTATGAATATGTCCAAATTGCGGAAGAGGATAATTTGTATGCCAATTTCAAAAGCCAGTTGGAAATCCACAACCGTAAAAGGTTGGAGGAACATGGGCGTACTGAGTTTACAACAGAGAAGTTTGGGAAAATTCTTATCTACCTTGAAGAAGGACTATCTGCAAATTCGTATAGCGGAGATATATGCCGGGCGAGTTGATTGTATGATTAGTGGCGATGATAGATATTGTCATAAAAGAAAAAATTGACTTAGAGAAATAATGGCAGCAACAAGATATTATTATTCGGATACGATTTCGATGTTTCTAGACAGGAGCACTGATGAAATTATTGGTAAACTGGCTCTTGCAAGCCAACATGACATCAACGACGAAACCTCCAACTCATGGTTAGAGGAGATTGAGTCGTTGAGAAATGTTCTTGTGCCGTATAAAAACAAAGGTAGTATCTATTTTGAGTACAATATTCCTCGAATGGGAAAACGTGCAGATGTAATTCTTGTTATCAATGAACTTATTTTCATTCTCGAATATAAGACTGCAGATAGTAAGTTTACTCACGATGCTATTACTCAGGTATGGGATTATGCTCTTGATTTGAAAAATTTCCAAGAAGGCAGTTTGGAACGAATCATCGTGCCTATTCTGCTTGCACCATCAGAAAAAGATAAAAATTGTATATTAGTTCTTCATAATTATGGGGATGATGTTTATGAACCATTGTTGGCAAATGCAAATCATCTTGATGAAGCCATTTCTATTCCGTTGTCACAAATTCCCCATAGTGTTATAGAACACTCTGCAGAACGTGATGAGCGATGGGCAAAGAGTGGCTATGAACCAACTCCAACCATAATAGAGGCAGCCGTTGCACTATACGAAGAAAATACTGTAGAAGATATTACGAAACATGGTGGAGATATTGATAAGGCTTCCGCTGAACTTAGACGAATCATAGACTATTGCCGTGAGAATAGTCGCAAAGCTATCTGCTTTATTACCGGTGTTCCTGGTGCAGGCAAAACGCTCATTGGGCTAAATACGGCCATCGACCAATTCAATCGTGGTGAAAAAGCCGTTTATCTATCGGGTAACTTTCCTCTCGTAGAAGTATTACAAGAAGCGCTTACTCGTGACTTTATTCGTCGTGAGAAGATTAAAGCAAAGTTGGAAGGTCGTAAATCATGCACAAAAAAAGAAGCCAAGAGTAAAGTTAAGGCTTTTATCCAAATGATTCACCACTATCGTGACCTCTATCTCGAAGGTACAGAAGTTATCGGTAATGAAATACGACCAAAAGAAGGCTACTTCATCGATCATAAAGATAAGGCTTATATTCCAGCAGAGCATGTTGCCATATTCGACGAAGCTCAACGGGCGTGGACTGGAGAAGAACTTAAACGCTTTATGCGAGAAAAGAAGAATGTCAAAGATTTTCCTTATAGTGAGCCTGAATATCTTATATCCTGCATGGATCGTCAGATAGATTGGGGAGTTGTCGTTTGTCTTGTTGGAAACGGGCAAGCCATAAATAAAGGCGAAGCAGGATTGAAGGAATGGATTGCGTCCATAAATCGCCGTTATCAAGATTGGGATGTCTTCATGTCAGAGTTTCTTGTCGAATCAGGGGATATAGATAAAGAAGAACTGGCATTGATTCATAAACAATTGAAGCCTTGTGAGGACCTTCACTTAAAGATGTCAATGCGTTCATTTCGTTCCGAAAAAGTGAGCATCTTCGTTAATCAACTCATAGCTCTTCAAAAAAATGACGCTGCCGCCACCCTAAAAGAATTAGGTAATTATCCTATAGTGCTGACTCGCTCGTTAGAAACAGCAAAGCAGTGGTTACGAAAGCATGCGCGAGGAAGTGAACGTTACGGACTTCTTGCCAGTAGCAAGGCAGAGCGTCTGAAAGCCATTAGTATAAATGTGCGTTATCAACCCGACTTCGTTCATTGGTTCCTCGAAGATGACTCTGATATTCGCTCATCAAATGCTCTTGAAGACACACTTACGGAATTCAAAGTACAAGGTCTTGAAATCGACTGGGCATGTGTGGCTTGGGATGCAGACTTACGTCTTAACAAGGATCATACGTCATGGCAACATTACCAACTTCGTTCAGGCACTATGTGGCAGAACATCAACAAGCCTATCAACCAAGAGTACCAAATTAATGCCTATCGAGTACTACTTACCCGAGCTCGTCAAGGTATGGTAATCGTTGTACCGAATGGTGATAATGGCGTACCTCCTGATGAAACAAGAAAACCAGAATGGTACGATGAGACTTATAATTACCTCAAGGAAATAGGTATTAATGAAATCAAATGATAACAGTTAAACGATAATATGCCACTTAAGTTTATAGATTTGTTTGCAGGATTAGGTGGATTTCACCTTGCGCTTGAACAACTTGGTTGCGAATGCGTATTTGCGAGTGAGATTAACCCGGATCTTAGGCAATTATATGAAAGAAATCATGGAATACCATGTGCTGGAGATATTACTAAGGTAGATATTAAAAATGAAATTCCTGCACATGACATCTTATGTGCAGGTTTTCCATGTCAACCATTTTCTAAAGCTGGGATGCAAGGCGGATTTGAAGATGAACAAGGACGTGGTAATCTTTTCTATAGGATTATGGACATTCTTAATGAACATAAACCAGAATATGTGTTTCTTGAAAATGTCCCTAATCTTAAGTCGCATGATGGAGGTAATACATATAAGGTAATATCTGAACAGTTAAGTACACTCTATGATATTGCTGATGATATAATTTCTCCACATCATTTCGGTATTCCTCAGCATAGGACTAGAATTTACATTGTAGGGCGTCTTAAATCTCTTGGAGGATTACGTAACTTTAGTTTTCCATCTCACGAGGAGAAAATTGAGTGTAATATTCAGTCTATTTTAATTCCGGAAGATGAAGATTACATGTCAATGCGTCCAGCAACAAGACGTCATATTGCTGTATGGCAACACTTTCTAGATATTCTTGCAGAGAATAATGTTCCTATTCCAACTTTCCCTATATGGGCAATGGAGTTTGGTGCTACATATGACTATAAAGGGCGTGCTCCATATTTTCAAACACGTAAACAACTCGAAGGGAAACGAGGTAATTTTGGGCAACCTATACGTGGAAATAGTAAAGATGACTATTTATTTTGTCTTCCTATATATGCGCAGGACAATCCATGTAAAAGACTCAGTGATCAAGATCGTAAATTTTCATTTCCTGATTGGAAAATTCAATATATTACACAAAACAGAAAATTTTATCAAGACCATCAGAATATCCTTCAAGAATGGATGCAGGAAATTCAGCAATCAGGCTTTGAGAACAGTCATCAAAAATTTGAATGGAATTGTGGCTTTGAAGAGCATCCAGACATATATACGAAAATCATTCAGTTTCGAGCATCGGGAATAAGAGTTAAATTACCAACATATTCTCCAGCTCTCGTACTAAATACAACACAGATTCCAATAATTCCTTGGATTGTTACACCAAAAGGCGAACGTGGTAGATATATGACTCGACGAGAAGCAGCAAAACTTCAATGTATGGATGATCTTCATGAAATACCTGATACTATAGCTAAGGCATTCCGGGCATTTGGTAATGCAGTTAACGTAGAGGTCGTCAAAAGAATTGCTGATAATTTAATCCCGGAGGATAAAAGATGAAACAAATAAACACAGTATCTATTGCACTTAAACCAAATGTTTATAGTACATTCAGGAACTTAAATAATACAGTCTCCAATACTCTAGGAGAGTATGTTGACAATGCGGTTCAGAGTTATCTCAACAATCGTGAATTGCTTTTATCTGTAGAGCCCGATTATAGATTAAGAATAACTATAGCTGTAAATTGGGAACGGAAATCAATTGTAATTGAGGATAATGCTGCTGGTATTGATACGGATAATTACGAACGGGCTTTTGAACCTGCTCATGTGCCTATTGATGATACTGGACTCAATGAATTCGGTATGGGTATGAAAACTGCGTCTGTATGGCTTGCTAATAAATGGCGAGTTTATACCAAAGCTCTTGGTGAATCAATGCAGAGATATACCGAATTTGATTTGCATAAGGTTACAACGGAAGGTAGAGAGGAACTCTTAGTAACGGAAACACCGATGCCAATTGAGGCTCATTTTACCCGTATAGAACTAACAGAATTGTCTAACCATGCACCGACAAGCAATCAGATGGATAAAGTACGTCGTCATTTATCAAGCATTTATAGAAAATTCTTGCGTAGTGGTGAGGTGGAAATTAAAGTCAATGATGTAAAACTGGAAGCACCTTGTTTTGACATTCTTAATGTTCCTTATTATAAAACGCCAAAAGGCAATAGTATACTCTGGAAAAAGGATGTTAATTTCGAAGCGGGTGAATATAAAGCTCGAGGGTTTATTGCAATTCTTGATAAAATTCAAAACAATGCTAATGGTCTTGTCCTAATGCGTAGAGGTCGAGTAATTGTTGGTGGAGGTGATGAACGTTATTTTCCTCAAGTTATATTCGGCTCGCCAGGTAATTTCCGTTATAAAAGGCTTTTTGGTGAACTTGAACTGGAAGGTTTTGAGGTTACGTTTAATAAAAATGGATTTCGTGATGAAGAAGATCTTTATGCTTTTATGGAAGCATTGCGAGATGAACTTAGAAATGATGGATTCAATCTTCTTGGTCAAGCCGATAATTACCGTCAACGCGATCGTGAACAGCATAGTGATATTGCAAAGAATGTCACGAAAGCCCTTAACAAAGAAAGTAAACCGAAACAATTAACTCGATTAGTACAAGAAACCGAGAATAAGATTAACGACCAGCAGCATATTATGCAGTCTGAACAACTTATTCAGCAGGCCGAACGTCTTGGTGGTAATTCGGAATCTTTTACTCTTGGGAAGGAACTTTATACGCTTAATATTGAACTTGTATCTGAAAATGATAGTGATTCAATTTATTCCGTAACAATGGGAGATGTAGACTCTAATGAAAAGACTTTGTTTGATGCAATGGAATCTAAATTAGTTACTTGTAAGATTAACATTGCACATCCTTTTTTTACTCGATTCGATCAATTTAAAAAAGGTAACGACTATATGCCAATTATATCGGTCTTCAAGGCCCTTACACTTGCGGAGTTAATGGCTCCAAATTATGGAGTGCAGTCTGCTTCTAAACTTAGACTTTTGTTCAATCAAAATCTTATGCAATAAAATGGAAATACAGATATTGAATCCTCAAAATACTAACGATTTTACTCCGATTATTGGAGATCGTACAATTGAACTTCTTGACCGTTTTGCCACTAAACTCGACATGGACGAACTTAATACTACAAGAGACGAGACTGTTGACATTTTGTCTTATTGTATTAACCCTAAGCAAAGTGTCCCACAGTCAATTACAAATCTTGTGGTTGGATATGTGCAAAGTGGTAAGACCATGTCTTTTACTTTGTTATCTGCGCTTGCACATGATAATGGTTTTAGAGTCATAATTTATTTTGCCGGAACCAAAAATAATCTTCTTGAGCAAACAACAAAGCGCCTTCGCAAAGACCTTATAAATGGCAATGAAAATGCTGCATATTATAAACTGCATGAAAATCCTACTTTGGATGATGTGCAGAGAATTAGTAATGAGTTTAGGATTACCACTAAGCCAACAATACTCATAACTGTTCTGAAGAAAGACATCCACATAGATCACCTTACGGAGATTTTTCAAAATGTATCAATTAGGAATGTTCTGAAAAATCAAGGAGTAATGATTATTGATGACGAAGCAGATCAGGCAAGTCTTAATGGATACGCTTTCAAAAACAGTAAATCAACTGATTGGGGCGAAGATGAATTTACTGCAACTTATAAGAGCATTCTTGCTTTAAAGTCTGTATTGCCAAATCATTCGTATATTCAATATACTGCAACGCCACAAGGACCATTACTAATTAGCATTCTTGACCTTCTTTCTCCGAAACATCACAAAGTTCTTACACCAGGCAAAAAGTATACTGGAGGCAAAACTTTCTTCAAAGATGAACCTGGTTTAATCCTGACTATCCAAGATAATGAGGTTTACCATAGTAAAAGGAATAATCTGCCATGCTGCCCTCAATCTCTGAAAGATGCACTTATTCTTCATATAATGAGTGTAGCGATTATAGTCAAAATTAAAAAGCGTGAGCCATTTCTTTCAATGATGGTTCATGCAGATAAGGAACAAGATGCTAGTGAGAAATTTCATGGGTGGATTAAAAATATTGTAGGCGTTTGGACTGATATGCTTAATGCAGGTTCTCAAGACTTGGCATATACAGATTTTATTAAGGAATTTAAATCAATGTATCCAGAAGCGATACGTGAGTATCAGAGCCATGGTGAGGACTATCCAACATTCGAAGAGATAATGCAGCACGTTCCGGACATCATCTATGAGACTAATCTAATGTTGATTATTAGCCGTAATAAAAAGAAAGGACAGACATCGGAGATAGATTGGGATAGTAGTATTTCTCATATTCTTGTTGGTGCGGATATGCTCAACAGAGGTTTTACTGTTGAGAGGTTGGCTGTTACATATATGCCTCGTCACAGCGTAAGTAAATCTACTGCTGACACGATTCAGCAGCGATGCCGTTTTTTTGGTTATAAACGCAACTATCTTTATTCTTGTCGAGTATATCTTCCAGAAGATACAGCTCTCGAATATAGTGAATATGTAGATCATGAAGAAGAAATGCGCGACTGGCTTAAGAAGAATACAGATCTTCGTAAGGTTGAAAAACTTCTTCTTATATCTCCAAGCCTTAATGCTACACGTAAAAACATTCTGTCAAAGGATACAGTTTACTGTAAATTAAATGGTTGGAGAAAAATGAATGCCTTTCAGAATATAGAAGAAAATACTAAATTCGTGGAAGATTTTCTGGGAACGGTATCGTTCAAATCTTATCAACCATATGGAACTGATGACAGGGATCACAGATATGTAAAACTTTCTATAGAACAAGCAATTGATTTTCTTACTAATTTCAACTTTCAATGTGCGCCTGATGCTGCGAGAAAACAGGCGACATTAAGATATATTCAGTATCTTGCCTCGCAAGAAAATAATCCAATGCAATATGTATATTTCATTCATATGGCATATAGGAATACAATGGGACGTGAGCGTGCCTTTAATTTGGAGAAAAAGACTGTTAATAATATTCACGCAGGTCATGATCCTAAAGGATATCATATATATCCGGGTGATTCAGAAATTAAATTTGAAGATGCTATTTGCATACAATTGCATAAGGTAAGATTGAAGTGTGCAGACTATAAGTGGAGCGGCAAGGCGGCATATACTCTTGCTATTTATTATCCCGAAGACTTTGCAGTTAGTTATGTTGAACCCCGAAATTCAGTCAAAAAATATGAATGATGTTCATCAAGTGTTCAAATCCCTCTTAAACAAACCAGTTGAAGAAGGATGCTATGCGGCTGATTCTATACCGTTTGCTTGTCAACATAAAATAGGAATTTCGCCAGAGGGTTATCCTATGTTTTTTATTCAGACGTTGGGTAAAGAGAAAACTCTTGACATTACAATGGAGTTTATAAAAGTTATGTTTAATCGATCCTGCAGCATTATAGAGAATAATGAAATACGGAGAACTCATGAGTACACAATTGTCTCCTTGAATGCTGGGAATGTTGATTATCAGAAGTATTTTATAGATGTGGTTTGTATTCTTTTGCATGGACTTTCTGATAATGTTACAATCAAGACCCTCAAAATTGAATTAATGAAAATCGCTGACTTGTTCAGTAATTTGAGTAAACCATCAAAGAAAACCTTACAAGGTCTTTGGGCGGAACTATTAGTTATCGAACGATCTAAAAGTCCTGCGTATCTTCTCCAGTCATGGCATGTATCCCCAAATGATAAATTTGATTTTAATGATGGTATAGATAAAATTGAGGTTAAGAGTACTAGAAATGCAAGACGAATTCATACATTTTCTTTAGAACAACTTCATCCTAATGTTAACGCAAATCTTCTTATTGCCTCTGTGTTTGTAATTGAGACGGGACATGGGAGAACTATTTTTGATTTAAAGAATTCTATTTGCAAGAAAGTTTCTGACCTCAAACTTCAATATCGTCTTAATGAAATAATTGTGCAGACTCTTGGTCGTGATTTTGATAAGGTAAATGATGTCAGTTTCGATTATCAACAAGCACTTGACACCATTGCGTTCTATGATTATCAAGATATACCATCAATAGCAATTGAGAATATACCAAAATCACTTTCTAATATTCATTTTGATTGCGACTTGTCGACAGTTAAAACTATACAGGATAAGAACTTAGAAATAAATGAAAGTTCACTTTTTAAAAGTATACAGATATGAGCAAGATTAACCCAGATACATTGAGGGATTTGTTTCTTGCCGTAATGACAGGTAATCCTGATTTTGAATATGTCAACGGAGAACAACCATTTGTGATTAAGTACAAAGGCCAACGTTATCATATATATATGATTAAACTTACGTCAGCCTATTTTAAATCACGCCCAGACACTACACGCGCGCAACTTAATAGACGTGTTTGTTTTGATGAAATAAAGAAGTCTTCAGATCCTTTCATATTTCTCGGATATGATAGTGACAATGACGTCCTTGTGTGCTGGAATAATAAGATTGCTAAGGCAAGACTTAATGAAAAGAGTACAGTTTCTTTTTATTCTCGCAAGATATATCAAGACCAGATAATTCTTGGTGAACCGAAGCATTTTAAATTAAAAAATGGGGATCAACCATATTTTTTTAAGAGAAAGGACCTTCCGCTCTTTTTGGATAAGGTTAATACGTTGTTTCCTGATATTGCCGAGATTCCAAAACAAAGCGAACGAAGAGAAAAGGATCTGTATTCTACTCCAAATAATAATGCTGAAAATCATCTGAATGATGTAGAACTTTTAGCTTTGTTAAAACCAATGCTTGTCGGTCCAGCTAAACGTACTCTTGAAGCCGTACAAACCATGATGAATTATTTACGTGATAGATATGGCATTCATATTTCAATGCGTGAATGTACAACGTTTCTGAAAACGTTACATTTTGACATTGTTGACGGTTATGTTTCACATCAGGAAAACCTCCATAATGTAGCCGAAGGGATTAATAATACATCTAAAAAATAAATGAACATTAACTTTAAAATGATAAAGTGAAAATCTAGAGTAAGACGGAGTAGCTATTAAATTATGGCAAAGAATATAGAAATACGAAATAGTACGGCTGAGTTTCTCATCTTCATGCTTGAGGGTAAGGAGGATGGGATCCAAGTGATGTATAAGAATGAGACCATTTGGGCGACACAAAAGGCTATGGCGCAGCTTTTTGATGTGGGAGTACCTGCAATCAGCAAGCATCTTAAAAACATCTTTGAGAGTGGAGAGTTGGTTGAAAATTCAGTTATTTCCAAAATGGAAACAACTGCTTCGGATGGCAAGAACTATAACACGACATTCTATAATCTCGATGCCATTATCAGTGTCGGATATAGAGTCAATTCTGTTCGTGCCACTCAGTTCCGGCAGTGGTGTACGTTTGTACTCCGCCAGTTTGCTATTCGCGGATATGTGCTTGATCATAAGCGAATGGAGAACGGGGCTTTCTTAGGTGTGGATTACTTTGAGCATTTGCTTGCCGAAATAAGGGAGATAAGACTGAGTGAACGTCGTTTTTATCAGAAACTCACGGATATCTATGCTACGGCAATAGACTATAACAAGGATGCTCCGACAACCCGTCTTTTCTTCAAGAAGGTACAGAACAAAATGCACTATGCTGTGCATGGACATACCGCTGCGGAGTTGATAGTTGAACGAGCCGATGCGAATAAGGAACACATGGGATTGACCACATGGGAGAATGCTCCGAATGGAAAAATTGTCAAAACTGACGTGTCTGTAGCAAAGAACTATTTGCGAGAAAAAGAATTGGAAGAAATGGGCAGGATAGTCAATGCGTCCCTTGATATGGCAGAAAGTATGGCTATGCGTCATATACCTATGACAATGGAAGATTGGGCAAAGCGAATAGACAAATTCATCAATTTATTTGATAGTCCTATATTACAGGATAGCGGAAAGGTTTCTGCTGAATTTGCTAAAGAGTTTGCTGAATCAGAGTTTGAAAAGTACAGGATCATTCAAGACCGCCTTTTCCAATCTGACTTTGATAGATTTGAGGATAATAGCCTTCCTTCATTGGATGTGGAATAATTATGATGCCATTAGGAGGTTGGCTAAATCAGCCTAAGGAATATGGCAGATTCATGTAGTTAAATTAGCAAGCGTTCGTACAATAGTTCTGTGTTCATCATCTAATATCTGCATTTATGGTGGCCGACATTACTCCGGAATACTGGCATTGGAACTTGAATTATGAAAAATGATTCCTAAAAGAGTTCGTAAAAGAACTACTGAAATACGCTTGTCTATGGTAGCTGTCAAACAGAGCCTACAAAGATGTTGGACGACACTCCAAAATACGATGCACATGGAGTGAAAACGAACTCCATAGTTGCTATAAAGTTCAATCCTGCTTGCTGGAGATTGGCAACATCTCACGAGCGATTTATCGCTTGGGGTATTGAGTTACCCTAACTCAATAAATGTTGTATAATGGGCAAGCCCAGACGCAATTTAACTGGCAAATTTCGCTTTTGGGCGAGAAAGACGAGGAGAAATGCTGGCGAAAAGAAAAAATGCCCAAATAACGCCTTTTTCTCATCAATCAGCTTGCTGAAGGATTTGGCAATCTCAAACGACCGATTGGTTGCTTGGGGGGATTATGCTACCCATATAAGATAATGTCCGTACAACGGGCAAGCCCAGTCAATGGCAACGACCGATTCCGTGAATCAGCATGAAACCAGTCGTTGCGCTTAAACTTTGGCTTATATACGAATGGACACTTTTAGAATAAAGTCAAGTGGAGAGTCAATAATGGTAATCCGGCATGAACCGATAAATGCCACGGCTTTCCTGAACCACCATCCGTTTGTTCGTGAGAAACTTAATCAGCTCTACAATCTTGTTGTGATTCAATTTCGTTCCTGCCAGTTCGTAGGCGGTGGTCAGTTCTTCTTCTAAAGCCTTATATCCCGAAATAGTCTCTTTACCGTCAAAAGCCAGTTCGAGAGCCTTGCGATGGATGGCTTCGTGGATATCCTTATAAGGGGAGAACGGTTCCTGTTTGGGACGACCTGCGCTCTTCTTTGTCGGCACATAGTCCGGCAGAAGTTCGGGCAGTGATTGGTCATTGATGCAAAATGCGAATGGCAGGAAGTCTTTGGAACGGGTATGCACACTTTCCACTTTGCTGATGTTGCTGTTGTCCTTGTCTTTTTCGATTTGGATGACAGTCTCAGCCTTGTTGTTGATTTCCGTGCCGATGTGCCCACGGGCATTTTCATCGCTTTTGTTCTGGTGAAGGATGGTGTGAAGATGAATCTGGTATTCGTCAGTCCACTGCATAAGTTTGGATATTACACATGTGGCTTCACTTGGTGAATTGATGTCATAAACCAGGTCGCGTATTCCGTCAATCACCACGAAGCCGAGACCCTCAATCTGACTGATGGCATCGTCTATGATAGCCAAACGCTCCTTGGGATTGAACTTGCGTAGAGCGAGAAAATAGAAACGGCCGCAATCCTCATTGGCCGGCAACTCTGCCAGTTTCATGATACGATGCATCACAATCATACAATGGTTCTGACTCTGTTCTGTGTCAATGTAAAGGATGCGGTTCTTTCCTTCTGGGAAATCCGTTGTGTAGTTAAGGACTTCCTTTCCGGACAAAGCAGCTGCCACCATAGCGGAAACATTGAAAGTCTTTTTGCTTTTAGCCTTGCCAATGGATGCACTGAAATTTCCCAATGTCCCGACAGGCACTCCGCCTATTTTCAGAACTTCCGGCTCCTGTTTGTACTCCTTTCCCAAACTGAGCATGGTATCTTGCCATCTTGTAGCGACCTGAGCAAGATCTTCAATGGGTGTTGCTGTTTCCATACTCACCAGTTTTTAGGGTTAGGCTTGCGACGATGTGAGGCATACATCGCTTCGTTTTCTTCCTCATAGGTGAGAGGTACTGACGTTTTGCGTGATGCTTCCAGCCATTTGTCGAGTTCGTCACGATAGATATAGAGGTGCTTTCCTTGCTTGATTACAGGAATGCTGTCCTTCTTTATCTTGTAATAAAAGGTGGAGACCGGCATTTTCAGATAAGCACAGGCTTCCTGTACCGTCATAGGTACATGCAGATTCTCCTTTGGTTCACTTTGACGGTTAAGATTGTCCCTAAGCAAATTTTCCATACTTGCGATTCGCTCGCATAGTTCGCCTACCACTTTCGGCAGGTCGTTAAAAGTTAACTCAGTTGCAGTCATATTATCAATAATTTAAATTAATATGCTGCAAACCAACAGAATGAAATCTTGCAGAAATTCGTCAGCCGGAAGAATGATTACCGTCTGCACGGTTTAATTCTCAAGTGTTGTTATGAAAGCGGAAATCTCTTTTGTCCGGCACGTCAATAGGAATGTCGCATGGGGCATTAACACGCAAATTGGCTTCCAGATATTCTATATCAGCGTTACGCAATTCGTATGGGAAAGATGATTTGATGAATACCGCCCTGTCGCGACGGGAGACTCCAAGCCGTTCGCCGATATTCCAAGCCAAATGTCTTAAAGAGGGAGAACTGAGCTTTGCTTCTTTCGTTGAATGGATTGGCTGGCAGTCTGTCACCCGATTTTCGGCAAGACACTCGATATTGTGGAATAACGTGCTGATATTCTCCTTTGACAGATATTTTGAGGCCTTTTCCACCACATATTCACGGATGGCTATCATGGTATCCCTTTTCCGCTTCACCTCTTTCAGCTGCTCTTCCACGAGAATGCTCTCGTATTTTTCCAAACTGTCCGGCATTTGTTCCAGTATAACCGGTTGAGTCTCTGTTATAGAATTATCTGAGCTAACCTCTTGCGAACAATTACTTTGTACTCGCTTATTTATAGCACTATTGTTAATACTCTTATAAAGCCCTGCCATTACTTTGCGGAATACGGCAAAGGTCACAATGAGCATTACCAAAGAAATAATAAAAATGGTGACATCAAACAGAATGTAGTGATTGAACTTTTCTCCAAGATTGTATGCGGTGAGTGCCGAGAGTGAAACGATTACCACGCATACCAGACTACTGATGTCCGCGGTTTTCTGAACTTGTACATTATTCTCCATATAGTTGTGATTGTTTACAATTCTATGCCACAAAGTTCTGCACTAATTTCCATATAACCATAAATACTAATGGTTGTTGGACAGATATTTATAAATAATTATGGTTAGAATATGAATCATACTCAGAAATCATACTCTAACCATATAAAAACGGTGTTTATGTCCGTTAGCTCTTACGAATCAGGGAGATTTTATTGCTGGCTTTTCGCTTGTTGCTATCCACTACTTTCATGTATCGTTGGGTAGTGGTGATGCTTTTGTGCGCCATGATACTTTGAATGGTCCGGATGTCCGTTCCGGCAGCAGCCTGCAAGGTGGCGAATGTTCTCCGGTACGAGTGGAACGTGATGTTTTTGGTGATACCGGCAGTTCGAATCCACTCTTTCATGGGGTACTGTGTCCAGCATCTTTTCAGTCCCTTGAATACCAGTCCTGTCTTTTCCGGGGAATAACCGATTAATTGCAAGGCCTCATCACTGATGGGGATAATATCTTCTGTCTTTGTCTTTTGAGTGACAGTATATACGCATTTTCCTCCGGCTGCAAAGTCAACGATTTCTTCCCACCGCAATGTGAGAATATCGCTGATTCTCAAACTTGTCAGGCAAGAGAACAACGAGGCGGTTTTCAGAACCGGTATCTTGCAGGGCGTTTCTGCCAATCTGTACAGTTCTTCTACGCTGAGATAGTCTTTGACCACATCTTCCGGCTCTATTTTCTCCAAGAAATCGTTTACATTGGAATGAATCAGTTTATTGCGATAGAGTATTTTGAGGAATCCTCTGAATGTGGACCAATAGCCCACGGCTGAATTGCGTGATATGGGACGCTCCGGACGTCTCAGTTGCTTCGCATTGAGCAGATACTCCCTGAACTTGTTGCATAAGTCCACGTCAATCTCCTCGAATGAGCATTTACCGCCCACGAAATTGCAGAAATGCAGATAGACGAACTCCCATTTTTGGTCGTGTTTGCGGAGTGTCTTCTTATAATAGGCAAGGAAATCTCCTTTCATCTTGCTCTTGTCAAAGAAATCATACCGTTCATTGACGATGGATTCAAAACGTCGGCATCGGATAGCTTCCGCCTTTTCCGACATGACGGCATTGAAGTTCTGTTCCCGTTGGTTCTTTGGATTGGCATAGATATAGATGCCCAAAGATTCATGACGGATTACCTTCATACTCTCTTTGTCGCGATAACCGGGATAATAATCCAGATAGAATGACAACATGTTTTTCTTTAGAGGTCTTGTCCTCAATGTTACAGTTTTACATTCGTGCATAATGATAAATATTATAATTGGTGAATAATCTGTTGCAAACCAATACAATGAAACAATGCTGAGGACTGCCATTACTGAAAATGATTCTTGTCTGTGCAGAATAATTCTCAGATGCCGGATTTTTCAGCCATAACCTTGTCAAAATCCTCTTTCAGCAGGAACATCGACTTGCCGTGATGCATCTTCCGTATGCTGTTGTACCTCGCATAATTATAAACATCATCCCTGCGAATGCCGTATTTTTCCATCGCTTCGGCTACACTGTAATACCTTTCCCGTTGGTCGAAGCCACCGTTTTTGATGATGTCGATATGGTCTTTGGAATACTGGACTTTGCCATAAACAACACGGGAGGGGATTTTATGGCGATGCACAAACGAACATCGGGCATCTTTGCTCATGCCGTAGATTTCTTCCATTTGCTCCGCACCAATCCATTCCTTGATATTGTCAGCCGCTTTGTACTTGGCAAAGAATCGGTCAACTGACAGTTGTTCGTAATAGTTGAACCCACCATGACTGATTTTAGGAATGTCGTTTTCACGGCACAGCCTGCAAATGGTTTTCCTGTTCATCTGATAGGTTGTCGCAATTTGTTCGGATGAGTAATAGCCTTCGGGGATTACAAAGGTCTCTTTCGGCATGTCGTATTTCTTTTCCCGTTTCTTGGGTGTATATGTTCCATCGCGATGCTCAATATAGACTTTGTCAAACTCCGAACGCAGCACCATTGTCCGGCTTCCTTGCCTGAACCGCTTGATGTCGTACTTGTTGACATAGTAGCTGATATTAATCTTGGTAAGTCCGTATTTCTCTGTGATTTCATCGTAGGTATAATAGTCGGGATTCAGCTTCTCCTGCTTTTCCTTAATCGCGTCTATATGGGCACGGGAATAATACACCTCGTGGTGGCGGTTGATTCGGGGGATATTGTGCCGCAAGGCAAATGTGATTACCGCATTACGGCTCATATTATATTTCTCCATAACCTGCTCCGGCGTATAGTAGCTTGCTGGATTGATATCCTCGGCAAGGTCAGCGAAGTATTTGTCTATAAGACTACGGTTGTAGAACACCCGATTGCCCTCCTCAATCTTCGGGATGTTATACAGCTTGCATCTACGGTAGAGGGTTTTCTTTTGGATTTGGTACTTCTCCAAGATCTCATTCGTGGTGTAATAGAGTGCGGTCTGTTTCCTTCCATAATTACGTTTCTTGTAATCAGGTGCGTTGTCGAACATCTTTTCAATGTCCGACTTGCGGATAATGGTACGCCCACGAAGTTGTAAAGCCCGGATGATTCCGACAGCCATGTGGCGATAGATGGTCGCCCGGCTGATACCTAAAAGGGTAGCGGCTTCGGCAGGGGAGAGATACAACTTGCTCCCCACGATACCGACTTCCTGCATGGGCTGCTCATTTTGCCGTTCCTCGTAAGCCTGCAATCGTTGCTTCCGCTTCTTCT
The DNA here is from genome assembly GCF_000379665.1 of Butyricimonas synergistica DSM 23225. Taxonomy (GTDB): domain Bacteria; phylum Bacteroidota; class Bacteroidia; order Bacteroidales; family Marinifilaceae; genus Butyricimonas; species Butyricimonas synergistica. The sequence continues at coordinate 780,224 of NZ_KB903359.1, forward strand.
CTTTGTACGCTTTTTCATTGCACAATTTGCTGCAATAGCGTGTTACCATCGTGTGTGCTATAAATGGTTTGCCGCACCACTGGCATTTTCTCTGGATTTCCATATATTTGCTTTTTGCACATATATGCCTTGGTCTCGGCATACAATCAACACGAGGTTGTTGTCTGCACTCGACTTTCGGCAATATTCGTCGCCTTTAATTTCGTCGATTCTGTCTCAACGCGTCTCACAATTTCTCACAGCGTCTCACACTGTGTCTTCTATAGCGGTTTGGCTCATTCTCATTGCGTCTCACATCGTGCCTAAGATGTCGCTATGATGAGTGCGAAGTGTCCGCTTATTTGTTCGGCGGTAGAATTATGGTACAAAATGATGCTGGAAATCCGCAACCAGTCAGATTTGACTGGAAACCACATAAAAAGAAAAGCCGCTGGCTATCAGCGACTTTCTTCTAGTTGGCTATGGTTGTTTACGACTGTTTACAAACCGTCATTTCCCGATGCAAAAATTCTTGAATATATTCCCCAGTACTTCATCCGTAGTGATCTGCCCGGTGATTTCGCCAAGATAGTGGAGGCATTCGCGGATATCCTGGGAGATGAATTCACCGCTGAGGTGGGTGTCCAGACCGGAGATGACACGTTCGATGGCAGAGCGGGCGTGGGATAAGGCTTCGTAGTGGCGGGCGTTGCTGACGATGACGTCACCGGAAGAAAGGGCGGAAAGGTTGACGGTGGAGATGAGATGCTCCACTAGGTTAGGGATGTTATGCCCCGTCTTCGCGGAGATCGGGAGGATAATTTCACCGAGGGAGAGAGTGGCAATTTCTGAAACAAGGGAGTCCGGGCTTTCGGATTGATCGATCTTGTTGGGCAGGATAATCAGGCGGGCATCCGGGGCTAGGCGTTCTTTGACACGGGTATAGTATGGGGTAAAGTTTGAAATATCTCTGGTTGCATCGACCAAGAGCAAGACGATACGTGCTTGTTCAATCTTGGAGAAAGTACGTTCGATTCCCATGCTTTCCACTTTGTCATCGGTGTGGCGGATGCCGGCGGTGTCAATAAAGCGGAAGGTGATGCCTTGCAGGTTGATGGTATCCTCGATGACGTCACGGGTAGTACCCTCTATGTCGGAAACGATAGCACGGTCTTCCCGGAGAAGAGCGTTCAGCAGGGTACTTTTTCCCACGTTAGTATTCCCGACAATAGCAACCGGGATACCGTTTTTAATCACGTTGCCCAAAGAAAAAGAATCACACAACCGGGAGATCAGGGTATCAATCCCCACGGCAATGGAACGCAGTTCGGAACGATCGGCAAACTCGACATCCTCTTCCGAGAAATCGAGTTCCAACTCGAGTAACGAGGTGATACGCAAAAGTTCCAGGCGCAACTTCATCAACTCCTCGGAGAAACCTCCCCGCATTTGGCTCAATGCCATTTTATGGGCAGCAGATGAGGACGAGGCAATCAGGTCGGCAACGGCTTCCGCCTGAGAAAGATCCATTTTGCCGTTCAGGAAAGCCCGTTGCGTGAATTCCCCAGGGGTAGCCAAACGGGCACCGGAAGCAATCAATAATTGCAACAAACGTTGCTGGATATAGACGGAACCGTGGCAGGACACCTCGACAGAGTCCTCACCCGTGAAAGAGTGCGGGGCGTGGAAAACGGTCACCAGTACTTCGTCAACCATCTCCTCCCCGTCCATGATCTTTCCGAAATGCACCGTGTTCGGGCGCACCGTTGCCAATCGTTTTCCCGAGGGAGAAACAAACAGCCGGTCACAAAGTTCGACACAGCCTTTCCCGGAGAGCCGGATCACGGCTAATGCCCCCATGCCGGGAGCGGTTGCGATTGCACATATCACGGATTGATCTATCATAAACGTACCTTTTCCGCGAAGGTAAACTTTTAATCCGGAACAAACAAAATCTATCTTTTCTCGTTACAAGAAACAATTCCCACGGGAAAAGAACTATTTTTGAACTTTAAATGATAAAACGATGAACCACATAATAATGACACTCGGGGGACCGAACGATGACCGGGGACATTTAAGCCGAATTGCTTTAGACCGCCTGGAATGTACCTATTCCCTCTACACGAACAATAACAACACCCGCGTCCTCTGCACGGGTGGTTTCGGGGACAGTTTTAACCGAACCCCTCACCCGCACGCCTATTACGCGAAACAATACCTCATGCAAAGAGGCGTGAAAGAAGAAGACTTCCTGCAATTCACGTTATCTACCAACACGGTAGAGGACTTCAGGATATCGAAAGCGATAATCGAGAGGGAACAACCAGACATCTTGTTGGTAGTGACTTCCGACTTCCACATGAGGCGGGCGAAGGTGTTTCACGACATCATTATGAAATACCCTTCTACCGTTTTCGTGCCTGCCAAATCAAGCTTGACCCCGTCGGAGTTAGCCCCTCTCCTCGCCCACGAGAAACAGGCAATCGAGATGCTGAAGAAAAATAATTTCATCCTATACTAAAATCATAAAATAGAAAGGCTGCCCTAAAGCAGCCTCTCCTCGTTTGCTAATTAGCGTATGTTAGTGGTGTAGTTATCCAGTCCAAATGCTGCCACGGGCGCACTTTCTGCATAATATCGAAACTCGATTGCAGGAATTGCCGGACTGCATCAAAAGGATCGTCATAAGCAAAGGCATCTTCAAGCGTCAGGAAGAATTCCTTCTTTTCCGGCTTGAATATTGCCATGGTCGGACGAATCAAATGGTCATTACCTTTCAGGTCACTGATAAACGGGTAAGGTAAACCGTAAAAAGCGGGACGGGGATAATTCGGGTCTCCAGGCCAAAAGCCGCACTCGAAATAACGCTCGTCGAAAGCGGGATCGGAAATCGCCTTTTTCATCCCGAAAGGTGCAGATTCTCCGCTGTACACGATACCCGTGAGATCCATCGTCCCGAAATAATATGCCGGACCATCCACTTTCCCCCGGAAGCGGGAAAGGAATCCCCGTAAAGCCTCGTGAGCGAAAAGGTGGTTCCGGTGCCACAACTGCACCGCCTCCTTATCGTAATGACGATGCTTCGTGTCCTTGTCGAAATCTATCGGGTCGTAGAACTCCTGCGCCCTCACGTTAATGGTGGTCGGGGAACCGATCTCTTCCAGCGACTTCATAAAGTGCCCGTAAAACTCTGCCACGGAAAGCCCGTCATGCAGTGCAAAACTCACCTCTTCCCCGTTGCCGTTGCGAAAGATAATCATGTGTTTCATAAAATTAGCCTGTATCTCGAAAGGCGAATCGTCACCGGGAATGATACCCGTGGAAAGCCCTTCTATCGTGAGGTACAAACGCACATGCGCCCACTCCGGACGCTGGTGGCAACGCACGAGCTTCACCTTCCCCAGCATCTGCAAATACATATGCATCGTGTCGGCAGTCTGTTGCCAATCCGTATAGTTCAAAAATTTCTTATCCATAATATCCTATTTCAAATTCATGTCACGAGTGAAAAATCTCTCCTCGTGTTATTCCTTTAACGGGAAGACCCTTAAAATAGTTTTACTTTTTAGCTATTTAGTTATATCCACACGGATTCTGCAAACAAAATATAATTTTAGGCAAACCCAAATCTCTTAACTTCCGTTATACATAGAAAACAAAAGATTGGTGTATGAAAAATAAACAACTATTATTAGCCATATGGATGCTATTTATCACGGCATCCCTTCCCGCTCAGGAAAGAGAGAGGGAACTCCCGAAATTCAGGCTAGGCGGAGCGCTTCGTTTCAATTATAACTTCTGTGACTGGAAAGCGGGACATCGTGACCGGAGCGGTGACTTCGGGTTCGACGTCTTGTATTTCAAACTGACGGGATCATACCGCAACATCATATTGAGCGCAGACTATCGTTTTTATAGCAAGGACTTCGGCGGTCTCATGCTGAAATACGGGTGGATAGGCTACCAGTTCAACGAGAAAAACCAACTGCAAGTCGGTCTGACAGGCGTACCTTTCGGGATACAACCCGTGGCTTCTCACAATTTCTTTTTACAGATAGCCTATTACGTCGGCTTGGAAGACGACTCCGACATGGGAATCAAGTACCTCCACACGGGTGACCGCTGGGATTATGCCTTCGCCTTCTTCAAGAACGCGGACGAGTTACTCTTCGGGTCGGACGACGAAACTTCCGATGACCGTTATGGTTACGACGTTGCCGGGCGCAACAAGGAAATCAACCAATTCAACGGGCAGGCTTTCTATAAGTTCGGCGAACGCTCCCGGCAACGGTTGGGAGCCTCGGCAGAGTTCGGGCAACTCTACAACCTCGATACCCGGAATAACGGCACGCGTTACGCCTTTGCCCTGCACTACGAACTCCCGTGGAACCGCGTGAGCCTGAAAGCACAGGCAGCCACCTATGCCATGCATCCTAAAAATGCCGCGGATGATGACGACGAGGTGGTGTCCATGACCGCCTACGGAGCCCCCTATCTCGTGGCAGCCAAGGCGAATCTCTACATGCTGAGTGCCGGGTATACTTTCCCCGTGAACCGCAAGTTACTAAAGAGCGTACAAGTGTACAATGACTTCGGGTGCCTTGACAAGCAAAACAACGACTTCAAGAACAGCTACCAAAACGTCACCGGCTGTATGCTCGATTGCAGTCCCGTCCTCGTGTACGTCGACTATGCCATGGGGAAAAACCACGGTTGGCTGGATCCCGACTGGAACAGCTTCGGTACCGGTGGCGAGAGCAATTCATGGCACGCCCGCTTCAACGTGAACGTGGGTTATTATTTTTAATTAAAATCGAACAAGATGATAAAAGAAATTTACTCGCTATACGTCGATCGCTGGCGTTTCTTCCTGAGCCTCACGGGGGAACATCTCCAGATATCGTTAATATCCATCGTGGTTGCCGCCGTTATCGGTCTGGGGTTAGGTATCCTGATCAGCCTCTACCGGAAAAGCTCCTCCACGGTGCTCGGGCTCACGAACTTTATCTACACGATACCGTCCATCGCCCTCTTCGGCTTCCTGATCCCCTTCTCGGGCATCGGCAACACGACCGCCATCATTGCCCTCTCGATATACGCCCTCCTGCCCATGGTGCACAACACCTACACGGGCATCGCGGGTATCGACCGGGAGATCATCGAGGCGGCACGAGGCATGGGAAGCACCACCTTCCAGATCCTTTACAAGATACAGATACCGCTGGCATTTCCGGTGATCCTGTCGGGCATCCGCAACATGGTGGTCATGACCATTGCCCTCACCGGTATCGCCGCCTTTATCGGCGCGGGAGGACTGGGTGTTGCCATCTACCGGGGTATCACGACCAACAATTCGGCGATGACCATTGCCGGCAGCTTGCTCATCGCCGTGCTCGCCTTGCTGGCGGACTGGGGCGTGGGACGCTACGAGAACTACATAAAAAGAAAACGTAAACTAATATGAGAAGATGTATGAAATATTATTCACTTACAGCGCTCATCGGGCTCGTGTTGCTGTGGGGGTGCAATTCCGGAAAGGACACCATCCATATCGCCACCAAGCCCATGACCGAACAATTTATTCTAGGAGAAATGCTCTCCTTGCTCATCGAAGAGAACTCCGACCTCCACGTGAAGATCACCAAGGGCGTGGGTGGAGGCACGAGCAACATACACCCGGCAATGGTCAAGGGCGACTTCGACCTCTACCCGGAATACACGGGCACGGGCTGGCTCGTGATCTTGAAAAAAGACACCCTGTTACCGCCCGACGAGCTTTACGCCGAACTGCAAAAAGAATACTCTCGGGAGTACGGGCTCAAGTGGGTGGCTCCCTACGGTTTCAACAACGCTTACAGCCTCGCGGTCAACAACGCCGCGGCGGAGAAATATCACTTGAAGACCTTCTCCGATCTGGCACGCTATCCCGACCGGTTTATTTTCGGTGCAGAATACGACTTCTACGAGATCAACGACGGTTACTCCGACCTCTGCGCGTTCTATGACTTCAAGTTCAAGAAAAACCTAGACATGGACATCGGCTTGAAACACGAGGCGATCAAGTCGGGCAACATCGACGTGATGAACATCTTCACGACCGACGGTCAACTCAGTGGAGCTGACCTCACCGTGCTCGACGACGACAAACACTTCTTCCCCTCCTACTACTGTGCCACGGTGGTGCGGGAAGAAACCCTCGCGGCACACCCCGAACTGGAAGCGATACTCGCGAAGATGCAAGGTATATTGACCGACTCGGAAATGGCAAACCTCAACCACGAGGTGGACGTGAAACACCGCCTCGAGCGTGAAGTGGCTGCCGAATTCCTGCAAAAGAAAGGTCTTTTAAAACAAGAATACGACCATGGGAAATGATATAGCTATCCGTTTTGAACACGTCACGAAATCGTACGGCGAACGGGAAATACTCAATGACTTCAATCTTGAAATCCGCCGGGGCGAGTTCCTCACCATCATCGGGAGTTCCGGTTCCGGCAAGACCACGGTACTGAAACTTATCAACGGGCTCATCGCCCCCACTTTCGGGATGATATACGTGGACGGGAAAGACATCTCGAGAGAGAACCAAACCCTGCTGCGCCGCAACATCGGTTACGTCATACAAGGCATCGGGCTTTTCCCCCACATGACCGTCCGCAAGAATATTGCCTACGTCCCCAGCCTGCTCAACCACCGGGATAAGGAAAGAACCCGCCGCGCCGTGGAGCGCCTGATCGGGGTCGTGGGACTCGAACCCGATATGCTCGACCGTTATCCGGCGGAACTCTCCGGCGGGCAACGCCAACGCATAGGCATCGCCCGAGCCCTTGCCGCCAACCCGGACATCCTGCTGATGGACGAACCTTTTGGCGCCGTCGATGAAATCACCCGCAAGATGCTGCAAAACGAGATCATCCGCATACACGAGCAACTGGGGGTAACCATCGTGTTTATCACCCATGACATCAAAGAAGCGCTAAAACTCGGGACACGGGTTATGGTCATGAACAAAGGGCACGTCGAACAACTCGACACACCCGACCGTATCCGGAATTCCCCGGCAACCCCGTTCGTGAAGGAACTGGTACAAAGTTGTATTTTTTAATAGAAAATCGTTACATTTGCACGAAACCTGTAGCCTATGAAAAACTATAACCAGTGTGAATGTGGTCTGGTATACAATGAATTTTCCATTATATTGATACAGACTTTTACCTCCCCCGGGATAGAGATTCCCGACTTGGAGAAGCCTGAATTCAAGCCCTTCATCAAGAGGGACTGTGACGGGAACTTCGACGATCAACTGTTTACCAACACTTGCCCCGAACATCCTTGGGACGAGTCGGCTTTCCGGCACAAGCACGAGCGCAAGGAACCCCACACGGGTCCCCGCATTGAACGCTACCGCCTGAAAGGTTTTGACATCTGCATCGACATCGGGGGACTAACCCCTGCCCGCCTGTGGGGGCGGGTACACGTGCGGGCTACCGTCTTTTTCAACAAAACGGTAGAAATATCCTACCGTATCATCGTGACAAAAACAGGCAAGATCAACAACACCCGGTTCTGCCAGACGGATGTTCCCTTCAACACGGACCAACTGATTGCCGTGGCAGGCATCGTGCAGCACGTGGAGCATTGGGTGTACAACAGGAAACTGAAAGGACAAGAGATAGACGGTTCCCTGAAAATAGTCACCATCGGCGACCTGCACCTTGACGAGCGATCCACGTTCCACCCCACCGAGGTAAAAACCAAAGGCATCACCTTCGAGGAAGTGCAGAAACGCTACCGTTACTTCTTCGACAGGCAGCCCCTCCGGGATTACCCGAAACCACAAGAAGAGAAAGAATTTGAATACGGCGACCACAATTACATCTTCCTCGACATCTGGGAATCGGTCAGTCATGCCGGTCGTGTCCGTTTCGACGAACTGAGCGAGGACAAGGTGATCGAGCACATCGAGCAATGCCACAAGGCAGAACTCGTGGGGCTGATGACGCTCTACCCCGAGGAATGGCCTTACCGCATGGATTCCAGCTTCGAGGACATCTGCGGCAAGAACATCGCCATCGACACGGACGACCTCGTGCTGGCGAATGAGAACATGAGCCTCGTGGTCGGCACCTACGGCAACCGGGGCAAAGAAGCTCCCACCGACTGGAAAAAGCACCTCGCGCGCCGGGACCGCTACCACGTCAGCTGGCCTGAATACCTCGTGCTAGTCGAAATCCTACTGGCGAAAAAGCACACCATCAACTACGTGCTCAACAAATATATCTTCAACTCCCGCCGGGCGATCAAGGAAAACAGCAAAGCGGACTCGAGGGACGGGCAACCCGGTTTCACCATCATTAACGACAAGATACTGGATATGATCGAGCAGAACGCCCGGTTGAGCATCGCCCTCTCGGACGTTATCCTGCAACTCGATTCGGTACGCTACCTCCGGTACATGTCGCACAAACACATGTACCACGAAACCAGCCGCCGCCTGCGCATCGAGGACGACGAACGGCAATTGAAGGAAATCACCGAACGGGTGGACAAATCCCTTACCAATGCCAACAACATCGCCGACCTGAAGGAAGCGAACAGCACGAAGAACATCCTTCTGTTCATCTCCATCGCCTCCCTCTTCGGGGTACTGCTGGAAGGCAACGGGGAAGCGCCCGTCTTTTCGATGATCTCCAGGGAATTAGGCGTGTTCACCGCCGTCCTGCTCGTTATCATCACCTCCGTCGGCATCTATTTCAGCATGAAAGTACTCGTCCGGGTAATCATCCATTATTTGAAGAAAAAACGTACAAGAAAAAAATCACGTGTAATTTAATAAACCCAATATGATAAAAACATACACAACAGAGTATAGAACACTCCTTTGCGAGTTTTTCTCCCGCGTCATCGAGAGCCACAAGGCTTACATCTCGCACGGGGAGCTACAAATGGGCATTGCCCTCGACAGCGATGAACTAGCCCCGAACTACAAGGAAATGTGGTTGCAATACCTCGACCGCCAAGTGGCAGACCCGAACAACACCCTGCTACTTTACCTCGAGGGCGACGACATCGTCGGTTTCGTCCTGTTCGGCATCACGGATGACGGGGCTCTCCCCTACGGCGTGATCTTCGACCTCAGCGTCGATCCCGCCTACCGGGGCAAACGTATCGGGCAACAACTCCTGCAACAAGCCACCGAAAGCTTCAAGGCAAAAGGCATCCGGGATTGTTACCTCGAATCGGGCGTCAACAACCATTCCGCCCATCGCTTCTTCGAGCACCACGGGTTCCGGCAGGTTTCCGATATATTCAGGCTGAAACTACCCCCGCTTTCCAAATAACCTGCCGATCCGCCCCACGCCCCAGCGCAACACGATGGGCACAGCCACTTCCATCAATATGGGCGAAAGGTCTTTAAATATGGCACCCAGCATGGGTGCCCCGCGCCCTTCCGTGTCCTCGTTCGGGGTATCGTCCTTCTTGTTGGAAAAAAACAATGATGATATACCGGAAAATAGTAATTTCCCGGAATGGCGGTGGATAAACCGAAAATCCTCGTTCAGTCGTTCTTCCTGCAAACGGCAACTCTCACGCACCCGTTTCTGTTCCGCCTTCAGCATCTCCAGTGGGGTCGGCGGTTTGTTCGTCCTCTTTTTCATCTTTACTCATCATTGCGGTTATAATCTCGTTCATCACCTTCGCGCTGATCTTCTCCCGGAACCACAAGATGGCACAAAACAACAACAGGTACATCCCCACCACCAGTAAAAATCCAAGCGCCATGCTGTTTAACATCTCACCGAGGAAAAATCCAAGGGCGAGGAACAAGAAAAGAATAGCGAAGAAACCCAGCAACACCAAAACAATACCGTACGAGAAGACCGCCACAGTCTTGGCAACCCTCTCGTACGTGTTCAGTTTTAGTAGCTCAAGCCTCGTTTCCACGTAAGTTGAAACATCGTTTTTCAACCCGGAGAAAGTCTTCTCGGCAAAGTTCTCCATACGCCTTACTTCGTTTCGGCAGCCGCTCTTTCAGCCTTCCCCGCTACTTTTTCAGCCACCTCGTGTACATTTTCAGTCACGTGTTCACGTGCTTCCTCCGCTTTTGATTTTGCTTTTGAATAAGCACTCTTCACCTCGTCCTTCACTTTGGAAACGGCGTGATCAAACTCTTCAGCCAATTTCTTCCGGTTGTCGGCAACCATCAGGTACCCGACAGCCACTCCAACTACGGCGCCTATACCCAGACCCAGCAGTAAATTTGTAGTTTCGTGTTTCATGTTCGTCTAATTTTTAATATATATACCCTTTTAACGGATAGAAACTACAAAAAGTTTGCCTTTTTCTGTTATTTTCAAGAATAATTTTAACGACTTATAAAATGTATTTTCAACGGGTCATAACGCTCCGCGACAGAATCCGTTTCCCCGGCTGCTTTCCCGAGTGCCACCACGGCAAAAGGCACGAACTCCGACGACAAGTGCAATGCTTTCTTCACCTCGTGCACGAGATGCATCCTCGGGTACACCCCGATCCACGTCGTGCCCAACCCCTCGCCGTAAGCCTGCAACAGCATATTCTGCACGCAAGCCCCCAGCTCCTGTGGCCAGTTGCCGCCGTCCAACCCCGCCAACCGGGTGTTGCAACAGACGAGTATCGCCACCGGCGCGGTCCGCAACGCCCCGGCACCCGGCAACATCTCCGCCAGCTCGTGCAAGTGCTTCCCGTCCTCCATCACGAAAAATTCCCACGGGCGGCGATCCTTCACCGAGGGCGCGTACATCCCGGCTCTCGCGACCCGCTCGACCACTTCCGTGCACACCTTGTCCGGCGTGTACTCCCGTGCCGTGCGGCGTCCCGTCACCGCCTCGTCCACGGCAGCCATCGTCGTGAACTTCCGGCTCGTCATCTCCCTTGCCAGTTCCCGCACCCGGGGGATAATCCGCGTGAAATGCTCGCTCTCCTTGTGCACCGCCAGCACCGCCTCGTTCTCCCACGTTTCCACGATCATCAACGTGTCGTCCAGACGGCAATTTTGCAATATCTCGTACCCGATACAGCCTCGCTCTCCCCTTGAAAGCTCCGCCATCTCGGTCAATAAACTCGTGACCTCGGCACGTACCCCGGCATCAACCAATAGATTAACATTAATTCTGATCATATCTTGTTCACTTGGAAATTCAACATTCTCCCCCCGCGCGCTCCCGCGTCAAAAAACAGACAAAATTATAAAAGTTCACCGACTATTACACAACCAAAAAGAACTTTTATTCGTACATAACTCTAAAAGAAAACAAAATAAAAGGATCAGTTTATAAAGTAAAGAAACTTTATGAACTTTACCAACTGAATGAATCTTATAAACATCTATATTTGTCCCCTCAAAAAAATGAACAAATGATACAACCGTTAGACATTATACGCGAATATTACACTTTAAACTCCCTAGCGGGTCAAAGCCTTCTGATACACAGCCAACTCGTCAGGGATAAGGCGCTCGCCATTGCCATACGCCACCCGGAAATGGACTTGGACATCACCTTTATCAAGGAAGCCGCCATGCTGCATGACATCGGGATATTTCTCACGAATGCTCCCGACATCGGGTGCTTTGGCGAACATCCCTATATCTGCCACGGCTACCTCGGTGCCGACCTGCTCCGGGAGAAAGGCTTGCCCCGCCATGCCCTCGTGTGCGAACGCCACACGGGCACCGGCCTTACCATTGATATGATCGAAGAGAAACACCTGCCCCTGCCCCTCCGGGATATGCAACCCGTCACGCTGGAAGAGAAATTAATTGCCTTTGCCGATAAATTCTACTCGAAAAGCAATCTCACCCGGGAAAAGAAAATCAGCAAGATCCGGGCGGAAATGCTCTTCCACGGTAAGGACTCCGCCGACCGTTTCGATGAATGGTGCCGGCTGTTCCTGTGATTTAAAATTAAAAAGAGATTGAATCATCAATCTCTTTTCATCCGCTTTACTTTTTCTTTTTCGTTTCTTCCTTCCGCTTGTCGTGGCGCCGCTTGAGGGCGTGGATTTTCTTCCCGAGGATTTCCATGCGCTCGGCGAACATGGCGGCACGGGCTTCCCGGGCAGAAGCCGTTTCGATGGAATCGGCGAACAACTCGTCGAGTAATTTTTCCTCGTCATCGGCATCATCTTCCGCGGCGGGATTCTCCGCTAACATTTTCTACCGGGCTTCCAGCTCCTCTTGTTGCTTCTTCTCCCACGCGGCATTCCTCCGCCCGATTTCCTTGTCGACGAGGATATTGAATTTGTCAACCGACTTGTCGAGATCGACCTCCAGCTCCATGTCCTTGGCGATACGGGCGACGGCCACTTTATTCGTGGGGTCGTGTAGCAAGCACGCCGAGTTGGAAGTCGGCTTACCGCCAGCACGGCACGTGAACGCATAAACGACCACCGCACCGAGGTCCACACCCGCGGGCAGCGCGATGGAGGTCGAGCCGGATTCCGAGCGGTCGCGCAGCCGCGTCACGATACACGTTTTACTCATGGGGTCATACACCACTGCCTGCGCGTAATCATCCGCGAGGCGGTCCGAACCGGTCAGCTCCTCCCCCTCCTGCTCGCAAATCACCTTGCGCGTCTCCTCGTTCAGCGTGGCGGTCACCGGGATAGGCGGCACTTTGCCTTGGGCGAGGATCAAGCTCGGGTAATCGATCAGGCACGTGAACTGCAACTCGAGTTTCACCTTGGGATCGTACGCCTTCGTCGGGTCGATCTTCACCGCCGTCGCCACCCGGGCAAGGGCGTTGACCCCCACGAAGCGGGAATGCCCGAAAACTTCCGCCTTCCCCGTGGGGGGAAATCCCAGCCGCGTGGCGGGCAACAGATAGCCGCCCTCGCTTCCCAGGCCACCGAAAGCGACGTCGTTCATCGCCACGTTCTCGTCCAGTTTCTTCTTTTTATCGGAGAGCGAGCGCGACACGATGGTCCGCACCTCGAACTGGTGGGGGTAGTACACCTTGTCCCCGTGCGTGCCTCGCATGGAGGCACAACCGTAAAATTTCTCTTTCATAATCCTTCTTTTTCGTTAATAATATTCAAACGCCTGCCAACAAGGTAGGTTTCTCCAACACAAGTTACGACATTAATACCCGGCGAAAAAGACACCGGATGTTAATGTTTTGTATTTTTTAACAATAACCGGGGCATCCCGCGGCTCCCGACGAAAGAATTAACAATACACGATAATAATCAACGAATTACCACCGCGCGCTTGCCACGTCCAACGGTATTCCCACCCCCTTACTTATTAATAACTTATCTATAACTTATTAATAACTTATCTACAATTATCGTTAAGTGTTGGAAATCCCGATAATATTTTTTAACTTTATAGCGTGTAGGAGTAGCGTGGGAATAGTTACACGTAAAATTCAAAAGCCATGGAAGACGATGACATAAAACGAGAGTCGCCGCGCAAATATCACCGCGACGGGATAACACATTACTATCGCATGGGGAAACCCTGCCGCATGAGCAGCACGCGGGACAAGGCGGACACCCCGCCGACGGACAATCAAATCAAGTACCGGGAGGCTCTCGAGAGTGCCGTCCAGTTTTCCGTCAACTTTTTCCTCGCGTGCCCGGCGCTCGTGCCGGCATGGAACCTGTACGGGGCGCAAATGGGGAAAGACCGCCTGCGGGCGTTCAACAAGGAGAACAATCCCGTGATCGACGCCACGAGCAAGGGCGTCAACTATTTCCCGGATTTCCGCTTCAGCCGTGGCGACCTCGTGCCCCCGCGCGAGGCGCGGGTCAGCCGCATCGGGTGGAAGCTGTTCATCGAGTGGGAAATCCCCGCCTGCCCCACCGGGCGTGCCGCCCCGGATGACGAACTGCTGGTGGGCTACTTCTACGAGTCCCGCCCGGATTCCCCACAACTGGTTGCCTCCACCGGGTTCACGAGGCAGGAACGCAAAGCCCAAGTCATCCTCCCTTCCAAGCGGTTTCCCGTCGTGGAAGACGTGCACGTGTTCCTCCTTTTTCGCCGTGCCGACTACCAGAGCTTCTCGGAGAGCCGCTACGTCGGGCTGATCCGGAGCGAGTGACAATTTCACGCGATATTTTCATCTTTAACTTCAAATTATTAAAAATTTTTATATCTTTGCATCGAGGATCACGCGGAAAGCCGCTAGTAAAAGTCCTCTCGTGATGTTGTCCATTTTTTGAAGTCACGTTCAAGATAGAAATATCCGAAAAAATGGGATTGCAACACTCGCGCTGTTTACTCGTATATTCTTTTTAGAATAATACCGTAACGGCGTGGGATTGCTTTTTCATGCGGATAGAACGTGACTTCCATGATTGAGCCGTCCCCGCCGTTATATTATAACTCCCGGGGTGACTTATCAGCCCGGGAGTATTTATTTCTGGTTATTTTCCGTGACAAATTAGAATCACGAGGGAGTGGGGTTTCTATAACTCTTACACGCGACCATATGCTATCCCCGCTCCCGGAAAGGGGGGAATGGACTACACCCCCTTTCCTTTCACGTTGCTAACTTTATAATACAAAGATATGAACATGGAAACAAACATAAACATGGAAAACGGCACGAGGCAAATCCTCGTCGAGTTCCCGCCGGTAGTGGAAAAACTGGACGTGTGGTACCTGGACGAGGTAGCCATCGAACCGATAGAAGTCCTTCTCGCTCACCCCATTTGCCCGAACTGATGAACTTCGACGAGGAAAGAGAACGGCGAGCCAACAGGATTTTCGCCACGCACGCCGCCGGAACATTCGGGTGGTGGATCACGCTATTCTACGCCCTCTTCTTCGCCCGGCTCGATTTCGACACGTACTTCCTCACCGCCTTCCTGCTCCCCGTCGCCTCGCTCGTGCTATTCAGCGTGCGCCTGCTTTTCGGCTTCTCGCCCACCGACTTCGACGACCGCTTCAGCAAGGTGCACGCCGCCTGCTCGTTCCTAGGCATCGTGCTCGCCCTGCTAATCCTCGCCCGTTACGCCCTTGAATGCTATTTTAACTTTTTCCCCCTCTTTAACTTTTTCCCTCTCCCGTGAAACACGTTCAGAAAGTTTAACGTAAAAACCAAACAATTGAAAATGGAAAATAAAAGAACTTCTCCACGATGGAAACACTGAACAACTGGATTATATCTGTCAACGACTTTATCTACACCTACATACTGATCGCCGCGTTGATCGTCATCGGGCTATATTTCACGTTCAAGAGCAAATTCGTGCAATTCCGCGACATCCGCGAGATGTTCCGCCTGCTCGGCGACGGCATCGCCGGCGGCAAGAGCCACAAGAACTCGGTCACCTCCTTTCAGGCTTTCTGCATCGCGACGGCTTCCCGCGTGGGAACGGGCAACCTAGCGGGCGTGGCGACGGCACTCGCCCTTGGCGGGCCCGGCGCCATCTTCTGGATGTGGCTCATCGCGCTGGTCGGCTCGGCGTCCGCCTTCGTCGAATCGACGCTGGCACAGGTGTACAAGACGAAAGGCGAGCGCACCTTCATCGGCGGTCCCGCCTTCTACATGGAACGGGGATTGCGGCGGCGATGGATGGGCATCCTCTTCGCCGTCATCATCACCATCACGTTCGGGCTGGTATTCAACTCCGTGCAGGCGAACACGGTGACGTTCGCCTTCAACGAGGTATTCGGCACGAGCCGGGTATGGTTCGGGGCAATCCTCACGGCGTTCACCTTCCTCGTCATATTCGGGGGCATCCACCGCATCGCCGTCATCTCGGGGATACTCGTACCCTTGATGGCTATCGCCTACATCCTGCTCGCCGTGTACATCCTCGGCACCCGTGCCGGGATGCTGCCGGGCGTGATGGGCAGCATATTCTCCAACGCCCTCGGGTTCGAGCAATTCGCCGGCGGCGGGCTGGGGGTCATCGTCATGCAGGGCATACGCCGCGGGCTGTTCTCCAACGAGGCGGGCATGGGTTCCGCCCCGAACGCCGCCGCCACCGCGGACGTCAGCCACCCGGCGAAACAGGGATTGATACAAGCGTTAAGCGTGTTCACCGACACGCTCATCATTTGCAGCTGCACCGCCTTCATCATCCTGCTCTCCGGCGTGCCGCTGGACGGTTCGGTGAAAGGCATCCAGCTCACGCAGATGGCGCTCACCCGCGAGATCGGCAGCACGGGCGGGCAATTCATCGCCGTCGCCATACTGCTCTTCGCCTTCAGCTCCATCGTCGGCAACTACTCGTACTGCGAAACGAACCTGCTCTTCATCTCGAAGAACAAAACCTACTTGCAGGTGTACCGCGTCGCCGTGGGCGCGATGGTCATGTTCGGCTCCGTCGCGGCGCTCGACCTCGTGTGGAACCTCGCCGACCTCGCCATGGCAGTCATGACCGTCATCAACCTCGTGGCTATCGTGCTGCTCGGCAAAATCGCCTTGAAAGTCTTGCAGGATTACCAGCGGCAAAGGCGAACGAGCAAGAAAAACATCATTTTCAAGGCATCCTCCATACCCGAACTGAAAGATTCGACAAGTGAATGGGAATAAAAACAATTTTTTTCTTAACTTTGCATCAACAAGACGGGAACCTTAAACATGAAATCCCGCCACACGCGGACTCCCGGGGGACACGGGAGCGGGCTTAAAAACATAGAAAGACTTATAAAGATGAGATTTGACGAGCTGGAACTAGAGCAAGAAGTATTGCAAGGATTGGATGCAATGAACTTTCAAGAAACAACCCCTATACAAGAATTAACGATACCCGTCATACTCGAGGGAAAAGACCTCATCGCCTGCGCGCAGACAGGCACGGGAAAAACTGCCGCTTACACCCTCCCCATCCTCAACCGGCTGGTCAAGGAAGACGAAAAAACGGACAGCGTGAAAGCCGTCATCATGGCGCCCACGCGGGAACTGGCACAGCAAATAGACGTGCAATTCGAGGGATTCTCGTACTTCCTGCCCGTATCCACGGTAGTCGTCTACGGCGGGGGCGACGGGGCGTTGTGGGATCAACAGAAACGAGCGCTGCGCCTCGGGGCGGACGTGGCTATCGCCACACCGGGACGATTGATCGCCCACCTGCAACACAGCGATGTAGACCTGTCACAGGTCAAGTACTTCGTCCTCGACGAGGCAGACCGGATGCTCGACATGGGATTCTTCGACGACATCATGCAGATCGTCGCCAAGCTGCCCAAGGACAGGCAAACCATCCTCTTCTCCGCCACCATGCCCCCGAAGATCAGGCAACTGGCACAGAACGTGCTGCGTGACCCCGTGGAAATCAACGTCGCCGTGTCGAAACCCAACGAGGCAATCATGCAAGCCGCCTACATCTGTCACGAGAAACAGAAAATGGGAATCATCGAGGAACTGTTCAACAAACCGACCGTCCACAAGACGCTCATCTTCGCTTCCTCCAAGCAAAAAGTAAAAGACCTCGCCTTCACCCTGAAACGTAAAAAATACAACGTGGCGGCTATGCACTCCGATCTCGAACAATCGGAACGGGAGGAAGTCATGATGAACTTTAAAAATAACAAAATAGATATCCTCGTTGCCACCGACATCGTGTCGCGTGGCATAGATATTGATAATATAGGATTGGTTATCAACTTCGACGTGCCGCATGACCCGGAAGATTACATCCACCGGATCGGGCGTACCGCGCGGGCTGATGCCGAGGGAGTTGCCATCACCTTCGTTTCCGAGGCGGAACAAGGAAAATTCTACCGGATAGAGCAATTCATAGGAGAAGAAGTCTACAAGATTCCTATCCCCGCCTCTCTCGGGACCGCACCGGTGTACAACCCCAAGGCATTCGACCACGGCTCGCCAAGAGGGGGACGCCGCCCCGGTAACCGCTCCTTCGGGAAAAAGAAAAGAAATTAACAAAAAGAAACGCTTATGACCCTAGACGCCGGAAACATCTTACTTATTGGATCTATTCTATTATTTGTCAGTATTGTCGTGGGAAAAGCCGGTTTCCGGTTCGGGGTACCGGCGTTATTGCTCTTCCTTGGAGTCGGAATGCTCTTCGGGACAGACGGGCTCGGGATCGAGTTCAACAACCCCCAAACGGCACAATTCATCGGCGTTATCGCGCTAAGTATCATCCTATTCTCCGGCGGTATGGACACCAGCGCCTCGGAAATCAAACCCGTTCTCGGGCAAGGGATCGTGCTTGCCACCGTCGGGGTCATGTTCACCGCCCTGCTCACGGGATATTTTATCTATTACATCACCAACCTCGAAAACAGCTTCGTCCAGCTCACCTTTATCGAATCGCTCCTGCTCGCCTCGGTGATGTCGTCCACGGACTCGGCTTCCGTGTTCTCCATACTCCGCTCGAAACGGCAGGGATTGAAAGAAAACCTGCGCCCCATGCTGGAACTGGAAAGTGGTAGTAATGACCCCATGGCATACATGCTGACCATCCTGCTCATCCAGATCATCCAATCCGGCGAAAGCAGCCTCGCGAACACCGCCCTCCAATTCATCATGCAAATGAGCATCGGCGCCGTGGCGGGATTCCTGCTCGGGCGGCTGGCAGTGTACTGTATCAACAAACTGAACATCAACCAATCCCTCTACCCCGTCCTCTTGCTCGCCTTCGTGTTCTTCATATTCTCCTTCACCGACCTGGTGAAAGGTAACGGCTACCTCGCCGTCTATATTGCAGGACTCGTGGTCGGCAACCGGAAAGTGGTACACAAAAAGAGCCTCGCCACCTTCTTCGACGGAATCACGTGGCTGTTCCAGATCGTCATGTTCCTCACGCTGGGCTTGCTTGTCAACCCGTCAGAACTGCTGCCGATCGCCTCGCTCGGGATTTTTGTAGGAGTCTTCATGATTATACTCGCCCGTCCCGTCAGCGTATTCCTCTGCCTGCTTCCTTTCCGGAAGATGACCACCAAAGCGCGCACGTACGTGTCGTGGGTCGGCTTGCGCGGCGCGGTCCCTATCATTTTTGCCACATACCCCCTCATCGCCAACATACAGCACGCCTCGTTGATATTTAACGTCGTGTTCTTCATCACGATTCTATCCCTCGTCGTGCAGGGTACAACCGTAAGCTACATGGCAAAACTACTCGGCCTTTCCACACCGGAAACACGACAAAACGTCTTCAACGTGGAACTCCCCGAGGAAATCAAGACCGCCATGTCCGAGATCGAGGTCATCCCCTCCATGCTCGCCAAAGGCGACCGCCTCATGGATCTGGTACTACCGGACAACACGCTGGTCGCGCTCATCAAAAAGAACGACTCCTACTGCGTCCCAAAAGGCAAAACCAAACTACACACGGGCGACAAACTCCTCGTTATCACCGACGACGACGAAGCCCTCAAAAAGACATACGAGAGCCTGGGAATCACGAATTACTCGATTCACAAGAACGCATAACAGGTTTATAAACTTCATATACTTGTTTGCTTCCGCTATTTGTTGTAATATTGTAACACGAAAAATGAAAACAACAGCTAATATACATTTACTATGAGTATCAAAGGAACAAAAACAGAACAGAACTTATTGAAATCATTTGCTGGCGAATCACAAGCCAGAAGTCGCTACACTTTCTTTGCAAGCGTGGCTAAAAAAGAAGGCTTCGAGCAGATCGCCGGAGTATTCATGGAAACCGCGGAACAAGAAAAAGAACACGCCAAAAGATTCTTCAAGTTCCTGGAAGGCGGAATGGTTGAAATCACGGCATCCTACCCCGCTGGTATTATCGGGACTACTGCCGAGAACTTGAAAGCTGCCGCTGAAGGCGAAAACGAGGAGTGGGCTGACCTCTACCCGGAATTCGCAAAAGTAGCCGAGGAAGAAGGATTTACCGCCATCGCGGCAGTGTTCCGCAATATCGCGAAAGTAGAGGCAGAACACGAGGCTCGTTACAGAACCCTCCTCGCCAGAGTGGAAGAAGGCAAAGTATTCGAGAGAGATGAAGAAATCCTGTGGCAATGCCGCAACTGCGGTTACGTGCACAAGGGCAAAACAGCGCCGAAAGCTTGCCCGGCATGCGCTCACCCGCAAGCATACTTCGAGGAAAAGAAAAACAACTACTAGCAGGGATTAAAGTAAAAAACGAAAGCCGAGGATCATTTCTCGGCTTTTAGTTTTTAGCTTTTATCTTTTAGTTTTCCTATCTTTGCCCTGCGAAACGTGAATCATATATTAATTAATAAAATAAAGTGATTATGAAAAAAGTTATCAACTCACCGAAAGCACCGAAAGCCATCGGTCCTTACAGCCAAGCCATTGAAGCGAACGGAACGCTTTACATCAGCGGTCAACTCCCTATCGACGTGAACACCGGCAAATTCGTGGAAGGCGGCGTGAAGGAACAAACCGAACAATGCTTGAAGAACATCGGTTATATCCTGGAAGAAGCCGGATATACCTTCGACAACGTGGTAAAATCAACCTGCCTGCTCGGTGATATGTCTTATTTCGGCGATATGAACGAAGTGTACGCTAAATATTACAAGAGCGACTGCCCGGCACGTGCCGCTTTCGCCGTGAAAGCACTCCCCATGGGCGCCATGGTTGAAATCGAAACCATCGCCGTGAAATAAGTCTGGAAAAGATAAAAGTAAAAAGCCGGGGAAAACATCCCCGGCTTTTTACTAGAAGCAAACTCCACAAGAAACACGGTAAAGCAAATGAGAGAGGTAGAGAATTTAAAAACACAGTATTTTACAAATAGAAAAGATTGGAGAAAATGGCTCGAAAATAACTTTGAGTCAGAGCAAGAAATCTGGTTTATTTTCCCGCTTAGATCAACAGACAAACCTTGTATATCGTATAATGATGCAGTGGAAGAAGCCCTGTGTTTCGGATGGATTGATAGCACGGTAAAAAAACTTGACGACGAACATAAAATCCAACGCTTTTTGCCTCGAAAGAATAAAACATACTACTCTCAGCCGAATAAAGAACGGTTGAAATGGCTCTTGGAACATAATTTGATCCACCCTAAAGTAAAAAAAGACGTGGAAAAGATTTTACAGGAAAGATTTCATTTCCCGCAAGACATTATTGACAGATTGAAACAAGATGAAACCGTGTGGAGAAATTATCAAAAATTGTCGGAATCGTACAAAAGAATCCGCGTGGGATACATTGAAGCGGCAAGAAACCGTCCCGATGAATTCGAGAAAAGATTATCCAATTTCATGAACAAAACAAGAGAGGATAAAATAATTGCCGGGTATGGCGGTATTGATAAATATTATTAGACCGCCTTGTTTTTCTCCTCTTTTTTTCGTATCTTAGACTCACTTATAAACAAATAAAAACAGTGATTATGAGATTATTCGGATTACTCCTTGTATTTGCACTCTTTTTCTCTTGCGCCTCACAGAAAGATGTCGCTCAGAATAAGAAGGGACGTTGCGCGATCAAAGATTCAGCGCAATATGAATTGATCGTTTTCGATCCCGGATTCGACTACTGGCTGGCAACTCACCAATCCGTGGCAAACCAACACAGCAATGAATATTACCAAAGCATGAACCTGCAATATTCTATCGAATGGAACAGGCGCTATGCCATGGGCGACCCGAGAATAAATAGTTATATCGATTACAGCATGAATAAAAACTATGGATTCGATTTTAACTACAAGCTGTACATGTATTTCAAGTTCTTCGAGGACACGAACAGGATCAAACTCATCCCGGGAAGCAGAAGAATTATTTAAATTGGCTCGCTTTCCTGATCGCTTCCGGTGTACCGAGATCGAGGACAAAGCCGTCGTGTTGAAAAAGCTCGACGGGATGGTCTTTCGCTTGGGTCAGATGCTCGTCTATGATTGAAAAAACTCCTTTAAGCACGATATTTTCCAGATAATCGGGGCTTAGTACTTGTATGCCGCAATAATTATATTCTGTCGCCTTGTAAAAACCTTCGTCCACGATCTTCTGTTCACCCGTCCGCTTGTTCTCCCAGCCCTTCAGTATGCCGTGATTGAACTTCAACACCCGATCTGCCAGACAGGGTTTAACGACCAAAGTAGCATACGCGCGGCGTTCCTCGTGTTGCCGGATCAAAGCATTCAAATCCAAATCGGTCAATATATCCACGTTATGGATCAGTACCGGCTGACCGGGAATAAACAGGTCACGGGCTTTCAGTACCCCTCCCCCCGTGTCGAGCAATTCACCCCTCTCTTCGGAGAGAACAATATCCATCCCGAAATTATCGTGTTCCCGCAAGAAGGTTTTCACTTGATCGGCAAAATGGTGAATGTTTATCACCAAACGCTCCACCCCGACCTCCTTCATCCTACCGATCACCCGCTCCAGCAACGTTTTCCCGTTCAATTCCACCAAAGCCTTAGGTCTGTCGTTCGTCAACGGTCTTAACCGTGTCCCCAGCCCGGCGGCGAAAATCATTCCATTCATCAACTAATTAAATCTCTATTATGTTATTCTTTATCGCGTACATCACCAGCGCGGCCGTGTTGCGGCATCCTGTCTTGCTGAGCAGGTTGGCGCGGTGCTTGTCGACCGTGCGCTTGCTGATAAACAATTCGTCGGCAATCTCTTGGTTGGAAAGTCCCCGGCAAACGTGGTACAGTATTTCCAGTTCCCGTTCCGAAATATCATTATCCGCGATTTCAGGTGCCTCGTTCTTGTTATCCCGCATATTGTTCAGAATATTCACCAGCAATTCTTCCGAGAAGAAGCTCTCCCCTTCCGCCACTTTCTGTATCGCGGTGACCACTTTATCGATGCCGGAGTTCTTTAGCAAGAATCCTTTCGCTCCCGCGTCGATCATCTTGTAATAGTATTGCTCGTCACCGTACATGGAAAGCACGATGATCTTCAGACCGGGCTTCATCTTCATCGCCTCTATCGTCGCATCGATACCGTTCATCCCGGGCATCTCGATGTCCATGAGTACCACGTCACAATCCACGAACGACAGGTTCTCGATAAACTCCCGCCCACTGGAAGCCTCGTAGATATGACGCACGAAATCCTGTGTCGAAAGCAACAATTTCAAGCCCTCGCGAAATAACTTGTGGTCATCGACCAGATATATTCTCAGTTTATCCATATTACTTACATTTTATAAAAGCCCGGGCAATCATACCCTTGCCTCGTTCACTCAATATCTTAATATCCCCGTTACCGGAGTTCAGGCGATACTGCATATTGCTCAATCCCATCCCCCCGTCGCTCTCCGCCAGCTTCACGTCAAATCCCATGCCGTTGTCCTCGTACTCGAGATATAAAATACCGCCCTGCAACTGCAAATCGATACTGATCTTGCTCGCTTCGGCATGGCGCAACGTGTTATTGAGCAACTCGCAAACCACCCGGTACATGATAACCTCGACATTGTAAGCGAAACGATTATTCTCGAGATTTGTTTTAAAAACAATATCAATTCCCTCGGCAGGACGCAATTTCTTGATAAATGACTCCACGGCATCCTTCAAGCCGAAATTATTCAATATATGGGGACTGATATTTGCCGATATTTCCCGCACACCCACGATAGCTTCGTCGACCGCTTGCTTGAGGTTCCCCTTGATCTTCTCGTTCACCTCCGGGGTGTTGCCCTGGTTAAAGCCGGAAAGCAGCATCTTGATGACACTCAACAAGGGTCCCAAGCCATCGTGTAATTCCTTGGCAAAACGTTGCCGCTCCTGTTCCTCCGTGCGGATTACCGCCG
Organism: Butyricimonas synergistica DSM 23225; assembly: GCF_000379665.1. Classification (GTDB taxonomy): domain Bacteria; phylum Bacteroidota; class Bacteroidia; order Bacteroidales; family Marinifilaceae; genus Butyricimonas; species Butyricimonas synergistica. The sequence goes on from NZ_KB903359.1 coordinate 803,884, forward strand.
ACAGTACCCTTTTCTCGGTTTCACTCCGAATCCCGTCCAAACGACGCAGGAATTGAAACACTTTCCGTATATAAAACGCCCCGATAGCAAACGCCAGGGAAATCACGAATGACAACCACACCTTCGTCTGGTACAATTCTTCCGATTCCCCCCGGTGCATCGACGGCACCAACTCTATCGCCCGATAAATCGCCATGAGAAAGAAGCCCGTGGAAATCAATATCCACGCCGCATTGAACTTTGTCCGCTTGAACAGGCTGATTGCAAACCCCATCGCCACGATCTGCAACAACAACGATAAATATACAACGATCTGTGTCACCAAGAGATATGTAAGTTAAAAGTTAAAAATTAAAAGATAAAAGTTATCACCCAAATATCGGTATAATTTACAAATTTACCAAACCCCTAGAACGGATACCCGATTGCCACGTTAAATACCGAGCGGCGGAATCCCCCGTTGGAATTAAAGAGAACAAAACGCTGTCCTGCCGGAAGTGAAGGGTCTTTCAGTTTTATACCCAAATCGAAACGCAAGAGGAAGAAATTGGCATTCAAACGCAAGCCGGCTCCCGTGCCTACCGCTATTTGATTAAAGAAATTGTAATTCAATATTGCCCCATTCCGGTCTTCTTTTGGGTTGATATTCCACACGTTACCCGCATCCACGAATAAAGCGCCCTCCAACAACCAAAGCAACTTAAAGCGATACTCGATATTCGCCGCCAACTTAAAGTCCCCCACGCTATTCGGGTATTTCTCTACAGCCAGATACGCACCCGGTCCTAACGTTCTTGCCTGCCAGGCTCGCATATCATTAGCCCCTCCCGCATAGAAAGCCTCCTCGAAAGGCAACACTTTCATGTTTCCGTAGGGATAACCGCAACCGACAAAGAAACGTCCTACCAAAGAGTTCGCCCGATTGATATACCAATTGTAACGGTACTCGGCATCCGACTTGACAAACTGCGCGTAACGTACCCCCAAGAGCTTATAATATTTCTCGTCCAGCGTTTCCCCCTTTTTCTTGCTTCCGGCAAGGTGGTCTATCACGTTCAACACGTTGCCGGAAGTTTCCACGTTCACCCGAAAGTAATTGTAATTCATTGTTTTCACGTTCACGAGTTGATCGGTGAACGTTGCCGAGAACACTGCCGAGAGGATCATGTGATCCGTGTACGCGTTCTTGATATACTCGTTCTTCAACCCGTCGATGAAATTCTTGTCCACATCCTTCATCAACACGTAGTTCAGGTCGATTAGATCAAAATTGTACCACCATTTCTTGTCCGCCTTTCGCCACAGGTAACCGAACCGGGCGTTGGCAATCGAGCGGGTATAGTAAGGCGTATACTCGTAACTGTAAGAGAAGGAGATAGACGTCTTCGGGGCATAATTCCGCCGGAAGTCCTTCATCTGCAAGAAAGGCATCCAAAACTGCGGCGTCACGAGTTTCAATTCCGCCCCAATCTCCGAGGTATTGAATATCTTCCCCTCGCCGTTCACCTGTTCCTTACGCAGGCTTCCCCACACGCTGGCAGAGATATTCTCCCCTGCCCGGAACACGTTGCGATGGTTATACGTGAAATTACCCCCGACTCCCAAGTTACCCGAATTGTGGGTTCCTTCCAGAAACACGTTATACGATTGCCTCTTCACGGGCGACAATTGTATCACGCAGTCTAGCGCCTTCACATCCCCGTCGGATGCCACCTCCTTGAAATCGATATTCACCAGCTTGAAAAGATTCAAAGCTTGCAACCGCACGTAAGTATCGATCACACGTTGCGCGTTGTACAACTCCATTTGTTGCAACTGGATCGTTTCGATAATCATTTTCGGTTTGATCTTCAACTTATCCTTATATAGTATCGTGTACCCGTTGTAAAGCAACGAACTATATGTGGCATTCACTTGCTCCGGGCTAACCAGCGGGTCATAATCGAAGTTCACGCTGATATTCCGCACGAAATAACGCTTGTAGGCGTTGCTGTCCACGGCATTCTCGACAATATGTACGAAGACCTTTGCCATGTTCTCTTTCTTCACGGAAGAAGTATCCGCCATAAAACGGATAAAATTCTTCGAGAAATTGAAATACCCCTTCTCCCGGAGCATCTTCGTGATTCTCTCCCGCTCGTCGTCCAACACGTCCAAATCGAGGGGTGTATTCTTCTCCAACAGGGTGTTCACCGTATCCCTCCGGTAATTCGCCATCAGACCACTTTCCTCCGCTATCCGGTTACCCGGGCGTCCCTCCGGTTCGTCAAACTTCACGCTCTCGATCGTAGTGACGGGACCGACCTTCACCGCATACTCGACGTTTGCCCTCTTTTTCTTGTAATAAACCGTATCCCGTACTTGTGCCTGATAAAAACCTTTATTATGAAGGTACAACTCTATTTGCTCGACACTCCGCTTCGTCAGGAATGGATCGTAAACCACGGGAGCCTCCCCGATACGGCGCAACCACTGGTTGAAATTCTTTTTTTCATTCCGCCCACTCAAATTATATAACCCGAGGTGGAAGCGCACCGTACCCAATATCCGGGTATTCGGTTTCTGCCGTATATTTCGCTTCAAATCACTTCTATTCAGCTTATAATCATCTACCTTCACCTTCACGTGATCCAACAAATATTCATCCTTCCCGACGTATTTCGCCGGGGAACACGAATACAGAAAACAGAATACAAAAAGAATAAAACTTACCTTGTACGCTCCACGCATGCTCAAAAATCTCAAAAAAATACTATGTTTGTGTTTTATTTTAATCAGCAAACCCGAAAAGAATGCTTAGCAAACACCTAACAAATGTAATCCAAAACCTTGAAAAAAAGAAATTCAGGGAAAAATATAATTTGTTTAAAGTAGAAGGAGAAAAACTCGTGCAGGAATTACTCCTCTCCGACATGACGATAGACACGTTGCTCGCCCGTCCCTCGTGGATTGAACGCAACATAAAAAACATCCGGCAATATAACTCGATAGAGGTAAACGAGATTGAAATGGGACGGATTTCCAACTTCAAATCCCTGCCCGAAGTCATCGCCCTAGCACAAATCCCGGTGAAAGAACACTCCCCGGAAGAAATAAAAAATGAACTGAATGTCGTGCTCAACGGCGTACAAGATCCCGGCAATATCGGCACGATCCTCCGCCTAAGCGACTGGTTCGGCATTCGCAATATATTTTGTGACCACGATTGTGCGAACATTTTTAATCCAAAATCCGTTCAAGCCAGTATGGGTGCAATTTTCAGGGTGAACGTGTTCTACTTGGATCTTGTTGAATTTATCCCGCGGTTCGTGGATCAGGATTTCCCCTGCTACGGGGCGTTCCTGGAAGGTGAAAACATCTACCGTACAGATCTTCGGACAAAAGGATTCATCGTGATGGGAAACGAGGGAAACGGTATCAGCCCCGAAATCGAAAGGTTTGTTACCCGAAAAATAACCATCCCGAGCTTTGCACTCAGCCCCTATTCGACGGAATCCTTGAACGTGAGCGTTGCCACGGGCATCATCCTCTCGGAATTCAAGAGAATAGAGTATAATAAATAGCAACAATTTTATTTAATCACACAAAAAAGAACAGTATGAAAAAGATTGTAATTTTAGCGTTCTTCAGCCTTATCGGCTTAACCACGATGGCACAATCTCTCCCGATAAACTTGGGTATCCACGGGGGATGGAACGACACGAAGATCAACGCGAAGAAACAAAAAGTAGAATCTCATGGCGGTTACATGATCGGTGCTTTCGCCAGAATTAACTTTGGAAGTCTTTACCTTGAACCGGCTTTCAACTTCGCTCACAAGGAAAGTAAAATTACCGCCGGAAACATCGGAAAATTCAAATATAGTTCTATCGACATCCCGGTAATGGTGGGTTATCATATTCTGGAACTCCCGATCTTTAAACTCCGCGGATTCGTCGGTCCCGTGGCTTCTTTCGTGACCAAGAACTTGAAAAAAGACTTCAAGTCCGACAAAATGATGTGGAATGGTAAAGTCGGTGCCGGTGTAGACGTTTGGAAACTCACTTTCGACATTGACTACGAATTCGGTCTAAAGAAATTCGGTGACAGCATCAAAGCCCCGAAATCATGGAACTTGACACTCGGTTTCAAGATTATCTAATAGGCTAAAAGCTAAAAGAAGGTGTGTCAAAACACACCTTCATTTTATATGTAATACCTCCTTATCCCGGTATCTCCCCATATCCGAGAGGATTACTTTTTCGCCGGTAGCCAATCCCTGCACGACCTCCACGTGTTCGAAGCCACTCTCGCCCAACACGACTTTCCGTTTCTCGGCACGGTCGCCGTTTACTACCCACATATCATAATCGCCTTTCCCCATGTAGTAAGCCCCCGTGGGAATCCGCAGCACGGCGTCTTTCATGGCGTGGGTAACGTGTACATCCACCTTCAACCCCGAACGCAAACGGGTATTGGACTGATCTTCCAGAAACACGACGAACTTGATAATCCCGTTATTTACCGAGGGCGTAACATTCCCCACCGAGCCAGAAAGCTTTTCGCTCCCGATCACCACGTTCACCCGGTTGCCAGTGGTGATCTTATCCGCGTAACTATCGGCTATCTCGCCCTCCACCTTGAAACTCGACAAATCGGACAGTATCGCCAAATTGCTTCCCTGCAACACGGAAGCCCCTACCTGATCGTTAATCCAAGTCAGCGTGGCAGAACGGGGAGCCATGATCTGAGCCTCCCCCAACGTCTTGTACAACAAATCGATATTCCTCTTCGCTATCTTGTAATCCAATTCCAACGACCGGATTTCCGACTCGGAAGCACTCTGCTTGTTCTCGAACTTGCGTTTCAATTGTTCAAACTGCATTTGCTTCACCGTGTAATTCAACTCCGCCTCCCTCACCTTCTCTTTCGTGCTCGCCCCGATGCTATCTAGGTAACGCTCGTTATTCAACGACACCAGCGTGCGTTTCAGCGTCATCTCGTCAATATCGATCTGCATCTTCATCTCCGCCAAATCGCTCGCTATCGTCTTCCGCTGCAAATCCAGCTTGCTCAACTGCATTTCCAACGATTCTTTCTTGGTTTCATAGTCCGTCCGTATCGTTTCCAGATCCAATTGCAACAGCGGCTCCCCCTTCTCCACCCGGTCGCCCGACTTCTTGTACACCTCCAACACCTTCGACGACACCGGGGAAGCAATGATCTCCTCGGCGAAAGGCACTATCTTTCCCGTAGCGTACACGGATACTTCCACGGCTCCCTCGTCCACCATCCCGAAGTTCACCTCCGCCCCTCGGATTTTAGGTTGAAACACGCCTACCAAAAACCAAAACACCACCATGCACAGCGCCACGGTAACAACGACCTTTATTATCAATTTCCTTTTACGCCGTTTTTTCATCTCCGGAGAAATAGCCAGATCCATAACTTAATATTTTTCTTGTTCGTAAATAATATCCTCTTTTTTCTCGAAATCATACAAGGTCAACTTGCGCAAAGTGTAAAAATACACCCACGACGAGTATAACTGGCTGATATACGTCCGCCGGGCATTGTCCTGCTCGGTCTGTGCCGTGTTCAAATCAAGCACGCTGATCTGTCCCAGCACGAAAGTTTCGTAAGCCGTCTTGTACCGTTTCTGTGCCACCGTGTCAGCCAACCGAACGATCTCGTTCAGCCGATTCTGTTCCTGGTACTGTTTCACCGCCGTCAACACCTCCTGCTCGAAATTCAATGTTTCCTTCTCCATTTGCACTCTCGTGATCTCCTCCCGCGAACGGGCAAGTTCCACCTGTCCCCTTCCTTTCCCCCAATTCAATATCGGGATACTGATTCCTAGGCTCACCGATTCCCGGTTACGCAGATTACGGTACGTGTGCTTGAAATCCCGGTCGCTTCCCGTGTAACCGATGGAAGCGTAGACATCCGCTTGAAACCCCCAGTTCGCTTTCGCCTGCGCCACCTGCTGCTGCGCTTGCAACATACGGCACACCACATCATACCGGAAAGGATTGTTCCTGCTTGCCAACTCCATCACGTGCTTAAACGTCACCTCTATCTCCGGGCATTCCCCTGGTATATCCGGCACAATCACCACCTGGTCGTTATACCCGAGGTAATTCCTCAAGGCAAACATCTTCTGATCGTACGCCTGCTCCGTCTGTATCAAGGAAGAAGAAGCATTCAGGTAATTCAGTTTCAACTGCAACAAATCATTATCGGAAATCAATCCCCGTTCCCGCTTCCCTTGGGCTATCTGCATCAGTTTCTCCGAACTCGCCAGATTTTGCTTATCAATATTCACGTTAATCATCGCCAGCAACAAATCGAAATAGTACGATATAGCCTGTATCGCCACGTTCTCCATGCTCACGGCAAACTGTTGCTGAGCCTCCTTGTACTTCTCCGGCTCGATCTTCATGCTCCACTTCAAGGGATTCGCCGTGATCAACGGTTGCGAGAGCACCACGTTAAACGGCACGCTCATGTACTCCGTCGCCCGCTCCCCATCCAACTGATCTACCCGTTCCAATTGCGACTGCAACGACAACTGCCCTCCCGTCAACGGGATATTCTGCGTTACCGACAATGACAATTGCTCCGAAATCGAGTTACTCGAAACATACTTGTACGTCCCGTCCTCCTTCAAGTAACTCGACAGCGTCCGGTTGAAACTCGGCAACGTCCCCGTCAACTTCACGTTCGGCAACAAATCCGCCTTGTAATTCCTGTACTGCCAATACGACGCCCGCAACTGGCTCTTCGCCACCATCGCATCCAACGACTGCTCCTGTGCCAACCGTATCGCCTCCCCCAGCGAAACCACCTTCTGCTCCTGCTGCCCGAAAGCCGACAACACAGATAACAACCAACCTATCATCAAAACTATTTTCATACAACTTCCACTTTACAAATTATTCCACCCTCATTGCCTCCACCGGATTCACCCTCGATACCTGATAAGCCGGATACCAAGCGCTAAACACCGAGAACAACATCATCACCCCGACAGCCGCTCCCAACGCCGTCAAATTCACTGCCGAAAACGAATACACCCAGCAAAATAGAATACATCCCGGCACTAAAGCCAACAAAGTCAACAAAACACTCTCAAAAATCACAAACCGAAACAATCTCACACACGTCGACCCCACCACTAATCGCAATGCAAACTCTTTCCGTCGCTTGGACGAGTAAAGCCAAAACAAACCGAATGTTCCGATAAAAGCAAACACTAACAAAAAAATCGTAGGCACCCCAATAGCAAGCAACGTAATAAAAGTGTCTTGCATATCATTAACTTTCCACTTCGTAACATCCCCAATCCACAACATCACATTATCTTTTCCCATCGTCTTATCTACCTCTTTTTGTACCAAATCCCGAAAAGCGTCTTCTTCTCCTTGCTTAACTCGAACCGCATATTCCGATCTATACCAATTTTGATACGGCACATACATTGGCATAATCAACACCGGAGGAGAAGGAAGCAATACCTCCTGTTTAATCCCAGCAACAATTCCCACCACGGTAAACTTCATTCCTCTAAAATATATTTTTCTCCCCATCCCTATTGTCCAACCAACCTCATCTACCAATTGCCGAGTAACCACCACGGGAAAACTTCCATCCTCCAAGTGCATATCATCAGTTAACCACTCTCCTTCTTCCATCTTTGGAGAAAAAACTTTTTGCATATGCCCATCCACTTTTTTTATAAAGACTTTCATTCGTTTCCCCTCTACTCGAATAGAATCCCAAGGATTCATTTCTTCCGGTCGGGAATAGGGAGTCAAACACAGACTTTTTCCTATAGCCTCCACGCAAGAAGCATTCCGTATATCAGCTACAATTCTATCCATCTTTCGCTCTACCTCCTCTGCAGACCAAGATTCTGTCGGTGACAATGGAAATAAAGCCAACTTTAACGTATTATCAGTATCCAACATCCCGGGAGAATAATACTGACTCATATTTTTTCCCACGGTAGTAAAACAAAATAATAATACTATAAACACGAATACTTGTTCTAAAAGCATTCCCCCGTACATTCTTTTCTGATTCAACATTAATGTAAAAATATGTCTTATCATTTCTCACCTCCTTTCAACATTTCCATTATAGAGTGTTTAATGGCTAACCAAGCTGGAATACCACCGGACAATAACGAAAACAACAACATCAAAGGCAACGCACTAATAAAAAAAAGCGTCCAATCCAATTCTGGTAATAACGTCACCTCTCCAACCGAATTATTCAATGAACCCCATTTATCAATCCACCCACAAATAGGAAAAGTTAATAAAATCCCCCCTAACGTTCCAAGCACTACCAACAACAAATTCTCCATTAAAATGAACATAAACGCCTCCTTTTGAGTTGCTCCCAACGCCCGCTGTAAACCTATTTCACTATTTCGAAGACTGGCATTAGCCATACTCAATAAAATAATATTCAATATCGGTATAAGCAATAATATAACTAAAATCGCACCTACCCCCGTCAATAACAAATCCCCGCCATATCTTCTTAACATCATCTGTTCCACCGTACAAATTGCTTTCACAGAACTTCGTTCTACATTACAATACACTTTTCCATATAACTGGAAAGCATCAGTTATGCTTTTCATCATCGCATCTACACTCATCTTCTCTGGGTAAAGAACATACGAACTCACGTAATCATTACCTGTCGGAATATATTTATTAAATTTTTCAGGAACCCACAAAGAAATAGCCCCTCCTTGAGCAATGAAGGAAACATCTGCCACCACACCTGTGATCTTGTAAGTTTCTCCTTGAAATTGAATCTCCTGCCCGATAGCCTTACCCTCTCTAAAAAACTTTTTTGCCCAACGCTCGCTCACTATCATACAAGGCATTTGCATCTCTCCATCAGTAAACGAATGACCTTGAATAAATTCAAATTGAAACACATCCCAATAAGCCTTATCTATAAACAGAACGCCATAATCATAATTCCGCCCATTCACCTTAACACTCGTAGCTTGATACTGATAACACGTGTAACACTCATAACCTTTGGCATTATTCATCAAAGTTCGAATGTCAGAGCTATTCAATCCTTTTACCGGAATATCAAACTCGTTTCTTAAAACCTCCGGAAGACTCACAGTCCGCTCTTTTGCAACGTTTGTGACAGAATTCCCCACAATCACATTCGTCACCTGCAACAATATCGTGATAAACACGAACGTCAACATCGTCCCGAACACGCAAAACCCGGCGTATGCCTTGTGGTGCATGATATTGTACCAAATCGGTTTGAAATAAATTCTTAACTTTCCCATAACTAAAACTTATCAGAGAATCAACCTTCTCATAACACCAGCTTTCCGTCAAACAAGCGGAGGATTCGTCCCGTTTCCTGAGCCAATTTCTCGTCATGGGTGACCATCACGATCGTCGTTCCTTCCCGGTTTAAGCGAATCAAAATATCCATGATCTCCGCTCCCATCTTGCTGTCGAGGTTACCCGTCGGCTCGTCGGCAAGAATTACTTTCGGTTCCCCGATCAACGCTCTCGCTATCGCCACACGTTGGCACTGACCGCCGGACAATTGCGAGGGAAAATGCTTCAACCGATGCGTCAGCCCCACCTTTTCCAGAATCTCCAACGCCCTTTTCTTGTTCTCCGAATGGGAACTTCCTCGGCGGTACAACATCGGCAACAACACGTTATCCAACACGTTCAACGATGGGATCAAATGGAAACTCTGGAAGATAAAACCCAACTTCTGGTTCCGTATCCGAGCCATATCCTTATCGTACAGCAAATCCGCCCGCACGTCATCAATAATCACCCAACCATCCGTCGGTTTATCCAACAGCCCCATAATATTCAACATCGTACTCTTCCCACACCCGGAAGGTCCCATGATGGCTACAAACTCTCCTTTTTCCACGGTCAGGTTGATATTCTCCAACGCCCGTGTTTCCACCTCTTTCGTGTAAAACGTCTTATTAATATTCTCCAAGGTTATCATACGCTCTTCGTTTTAAGTTATCTTTTCCGATACAAACATAGATAACCTCTTCCTAAAGAAGCCCCGGAAATTATTGTAAAAGTATTGTAATTTTCAGCCGTGCTATTACATTCACATACCGAATCGTGACGTATCCACCCGCTTGTTTTCCTTCTTTGTATATCCACCGAAGCGATACGAGAAATGCACGGTGAACACCAGTGAATAAAAAGCATTATCCATATTCAAATTCTTATGCACCTTGAACGTGTTATCAAGTCCCCCGCAGAACAACCATTTCTTTCGGTTGAAAGGTATATCAAAGAAATCATCACAGCGTCAACGCGTCTGCATCCCCGTCAAGGTCAAACGGGAATCCAACCACTCCCCAACCTTGAAAGGCAACACGGCATTCATTCCCCATGCCTGCATATAATCCCAATTCAGATTCTTATAGATTAACACAGTACAATAACCCCGGCATCTTTCCCCGCGCCTTCCTGCTGTTTGGTTTTATACAACAGGTGTTGAATAATCAAGTGATAGCGTTCCGGCTGGTGATCCAATAAAAACACCCCATCCGCGTTTGATATGGAAGCCCCGATATAAACAGAATCCATCGTCTGCAACACGACAGTTGCCCCGTCTATGGGTTATTGCTTGCTATCCAAGATCTTACCTGTTATTGTTTGGGCTTTTATCGTAACAATAGTAATAAATATACATGAAATTGAAAGAATCAATCTTTTCGTCATCGCCTATTCCTTTAGAAATTTAATTCCCCAAACCATCCTCATCCCTGTTACTCCGTCAAACACAATTCAGACCAATTATCTGAATACAACCCCACCCGGTTTCCCTCGCAGTCCGTGAAAACTGAGAAATATCCCATCCCTTCGGCTTCTATCTTTGTTTTCGGAAGAACGACCTTTCCCCCTCGTTTACCAATGATTGCCAGTGTTGATTCCATATTCTCAACCCGCAAACTGATAAGTACTCCCTGTACGGACGGATTAAAGCCCGTAGCCCACGAAATAGCACCCGGACACTTTCCCCCTTCTTCGGGGAAAAACGCCATCTTCTCTGTTTCACACTCCATCGCATTAAGTTTCAACCCGAAGACCTCTTCATAGAATTTTACAGCTCTGCCAAAATCCACGGCAGGAATCTCAAAAAATGCCACTAAGTTTTTAATCATCTCTCACTTTTTTAGTAAAACGAATTATTTCCTATCGATCGACACGGCAAAAATAAAGACTATTATTTCCCGAAAATTGTAAAAAACGGACATTCTCCAATTGTTGAAGAAAAGAACATGCAATAATACAACACCTTGCAAAATCAACCTAAAATAATTACTTTTACCCCGTCGTTGAAACAGCATACGTTCGCCAGCCGTTTATTGTAAACTTGTTGGAGCGACGCAGTGAAGGTGTATATGAAACATGATTTAAGGATAATAGGATATATTACATCTGCGATATTTATATTATTGTGGATCAACCAATTATTTTCCGGAATCAAACTATACGAGAACGAGAAAACACAGTGGAAAATACACGTGGACTCCATTATTGACAATAATATCAAGGCATTGTCACTATCGGACATTCATTCCGCCCCCGTCCCCACTTTTCTACAACTGGACAGCCTGCTACGCGGAAGCACACACTACCCCGTTCATTTCGTTATTCAACAAGTAGACAGCAGTGGCCTGGAACTCTTTCACTATTCCCGCAACAGGGAAAACACGGCGAAAATGATTCACGCTAAAGCCTACCCGATAGCAGACCCCCCTGGCGAAATACTGCTTGTTCACTACAATTTCCCGTTCGCGTACCTGCTGGAAAAATCATGGCAAGATATGCTTGCCATCGTGGCACTGACCTTGTTGCTCGTGTTCGGGTTACTATACTTGTCGCACGCCCAGCAACACCTGTCCCGCTTACAGGAACAAATGATAAAACAGGTAGTACACGACTGGAAAACCCCGCTTAGCAGCATCTCCACGCTTGCCGAACTGGTGGAAAGAAAATCTATTGCCCCCGACGATGAACAAGGTCTAAAGAAAATACACTTGATCGAGGAAGAAGCAAACCGTCTAAAAATCAGTTCCCAACAATTACTGAAAACCCTTAGCGGACTCGCTCATCTTCAAATCAGCAGAAGCGAATTCAACTTGAAAGACGAATTACTCACGCTTTTAGAAAACCAACGCTTGGCAAACCATGGGCAGAAAGACCTCCGGCTACAATTACGCTATCTGGTGGAATCGGAAAACGCCTACGTTTCCCATTTCTACCTGTTGGGAGCCATCCAAAACCTGCTGGACAACGCTGTAAAGTACAGCGGAACCGCCCCCGAGGTCACCGTGATCTGTTATCAAAAGAGAGGAACGCTCGTCATCGAGATCAGGGACAACGGCGTGGGAATCCCAAAGAAAAAACAAAAACACATATTCAACAAATACTATCAAGTCAATAAAGAAGATCCCGCCCCAGGAAAAAAAGGCTACGGTCTTGGTCTGAACTACGTCTACAACGTGGTGAAAGCCCACAAAGGAAGAATCACGGTAAACAGCACCCCGGGAAAAGGATCGACATTCACCATATACATAAGAAAATGGAAGAAAAAATAAAAATACTCTACGCTGAAGACAACACCACGGCAGCCATGATATACACTGAAATACTGGAAGAAGCCGGTTTCGACCTGACCATCGCCAAGGACGGCAACGAGGCATGGCAGAAATACGAGGCGGGAACATGGGATCTCTTGCTGCTCGACATGGATCTTCCCGGGAAAGACGGACACGAACTCATTCGCCTCGTCCGGGAAAAAGGCGACCAACTGCCGATCGTCATCCTTAGTTCCGTCAACCACAATCACGCCCTATACGAGGGAGCCGACGACTATCTCGTGAAAGGTTGCAGCGTGGACGACGTGAAAGCACGTCTGGATAAAGCCATCGCCCGTACCCATCGCCTGAACAAGGAAAAAGAACAGGGACTTTTCCATCTTTCCCCCTCCACCACCTTCAACAAAAACAACCGCCTACTCGTCATTTCCGGCAAAAAAGAAGAACTGAAAGGCATGGAAGCCAAAATACTATGGTTATTCTGCCTGCGGATCAACGAAGTCATCTCCACGGTAGAAATGTGCGAAAACCTGTGGAACCTCTACTCCACGGACAAAGAAAAAGCACTCACCCGCTACGTATGCCTATTGAACAAAAAACTGAAAGCCGACAAAACACTAGCCATACAAAACGAATTTGCCACGGGCTACAAACTAGTGAATGGATTATAACAACAATACTAATTCTCTTCTTCACCCCCGATCTACCGTTACGCTACCCCATGAACCAACCATGAACCAATCATGAACGTATCATAAACGTAAACGAGCGTTCATGATACGTCTATGTTACGAGATTACTAGCTTTTTGGGGGCGACCAAGGGTAGACTATAGATTACCCTAGTATAATGAAGAGCCATATTGAAAAATAAAATCCATGAACGCAAAAAATGAGAAAAACATTTGCATTATTCATTTATTCTTTCTTCCTTTGTCCCGATCAATTCAATCTGCGAGGATTGTTTGAATTATAAAGAGGAGTCGAGAGAACAGGCTCATAGAAGCTCCGACAACCTGCAAAAGTTTGCAAGGTGCCAAAACCTGACCTGAGAACCAGGAGTTATAATTTAAGCTGAAGAAAAATGAAAAAAGAAACCGAAAAACAGACTAGCATTTATTGCACCGCCAATTGTAGCAATCTTTTCATCCTCTCTATTTCTATGTCCATGTGTATGCGCTGCATGCGCTAGAATATTTTTTACCCCGGAACTTATTTATTTTAGATTTTTTTAATTGTAAATTTCTGATTGGATAATTGTATCATGATTTTCAGAATTTATTGAAACGGTTATATCGTGAACCGTACAGGAAACTCGTGAACTCTCTTTTCAACGGAACACTAGCAATCAGGTAGTTGCAAGGCAGCCGCCATGTAAAAAATCATCACTTAAACCATTCGTGTATCAAGAAATTAGAAAAGATTATGGCAAAGACATACGCAGAAATAAACGACAAAATAAAAAAAGGAACGGCAGTAGTGTTAACCGCCGAAGAAGTTTCTGAACTGGCAAAGACGCTATCGCCCAAAGAGATCGCCGAAAAAGTAGATGTAGTGACGACAGCCACCTTCGGGGCTATGTGCTCCTCGGGAGCTTTCCTGAATTTCGGGCACGCCAATCCCCCGATTCGCATGGAAAAGATCGAATTGAACGGGATACGTGTCAGCGGGGGACTCGCCGCCGTCGACACGTACGTGGGAGCCACGGACTGCAACCCGGAAAACCCGGCATACGGGGGAGCGCACATCATCGAAGACCTCGTCGCGGGCAAAGAAATCACCCTGGAAGCCTGGGGAAAAGGAACGGATTGTTACCCCCGCAAACACATCAAAACACGTATCACGAAAGACACCATCAACGAGGCAATCCTCTACAACCCGAGAAACGCGTACCAAAACTACAACGTGGCAACCAACTCCACGGACAAAATCAAATACACCTACATGGGAACGCTGCTTCCCAAGCTGCGCAACGCCTCGTACAGCACGGCGGGTGAACTCTCTCCCCTGCTCAACGACCCGGAATGCCGCACGATAGGACTGGGAACCCGCATTTTCCTCTGCGGCACGGAAGGCTACGTCACCTGGAACGGGACGCAATTCCACTCGACCAAAGAGGTCAACGAGTACGGTATCCCCACCAGCAACGCCCGCACGATAGCGGTAATCGGCGACTTGAAAAACATGAGCACCGACTTCCTGCGGGGCGTGTACTACGAGAAATACGGGGTAAGCCTGTTCGTCGGCATCGGTATCCCCATCCCGATTCTGGATGAGGATTTAGCCCGCAGGGTATCCATCCGCAACGAACAAATTGAAACTACCGTCGTGGACTACGGGGACGGGAACAAGATCCTGGGAAAAACGAACTATGCCGCCCTGCAATCCGGGGAGATCGAGGTCAACGGTCACAAGATCAGAACGACTCCCGTGGCAAGTCTAGCGAAAGCCCGGCAGATAGCCGATATACTGAAATCATGGATACAGAAAGGCGATTTCCTGCTCACGGAACCCGTTCGCCCGATGCCCACGGGAACCAAACTCAAAAATTTAGAGATTGTCGATTAAATCATTCAATCACAGAATTTATCAACTTAAAATTATTCCGGTTATGAACAAAAAAGTAATATTAACCTTCCCGGTTGACGCAACAGACAGACCTTTAACGTACGAACTGATTCGTATTTACGATATAAAAATAAACATCCTAAAAGGAGAGATACAACCCGGAAGAACCGGTTCTTTGCTCATCGAGATGGATGCCGACGAACTACGTATCGAGCAAGCCATCGCTTTCCTAAATGACAATGGCGTGACCGTGAGTCCCGTTTCCAGCAAGATCTCCTACGACGAAACCCGTTGTATCAATTGCGGGAACTGCGCTTCCGCTTGTTTTTCCCACGCGCTGACCATCGAAGCCCCGGACTGGAAATTGCGATTCAATCCTGAAAAATGTATCGCCTGCAAGCTCTGCCTCAAAGCCTGCCCGTTGAAACTCTTCAAGATCGAATTCAGTGATTCACTGAATTAGTTTATAAACTTTAAGAACTCAAATGGAATACAAAGATCGCACATACAGGGAACATCTACAGGGAGAACGCTGGCATTCTTTCACGGTCGCGTTCAAGGAAACAGACTTGTGGATAGGGGTTGACAAAGCCTCGTTCCAAGCGGGGATCCCGGCTTTCGCCGAGTCCCGGGTCCGTTCGTTGCGGGAGAGCATGGATGCCTATGTTGCCCAAGACCCGGGATACCTCAAAGCATTAACCCCGCGCAAGACTCTACCGACAGCACCGGCTATCTTCCGGGAGATGGCGGAAGTGGCTGCACGTTCGGGCATCGGTCCCATGAGTGCCGTTGCCGGGGCTGTTGCCCGCGAGATCGGCGAGGAAATCAAGGAAAAGTTCGGGACACGGGAAATCATCGTGGAGAATGGCGGGGACATATACGCCGATATCCGGGAGAACATAGACATCGCCGTGTTTGCCGGACAATCGCCGTTATCCGAAAAAGTCGGTTTCACGATCGACGCCGGGCACGCCCCGCTGGGAATATGCACCTCGTCGGGAACAGTGGGTCCCTCCCTCAGTTTCGGACGGGCGGATGCCGTGATGATTATCTGCAGGGATTGCGCCCTCGCCGACACGTACGCCACGGCTTTCGCCAACGAGATCCAGACCGCGGAGGATATTGCCCCCTGCATCGAGAAGATCGGGAATGTGGAAGAAATACTGGGTGCCATTTGTATCAAAGACGATAAAATCGGAATCCACGGGATATTTGATTTGAAGATTTGGAAATAAAGAACTAGAGATGAAAACAAACAAAGATATATTATCCAAAAGCATACTCATCCTGGACGGAGCCACGGGAACAGCCCTGCAACAATTCGGGTTAACGGAAGCGGACTTCCGGGGCGAAGAATTTGCCGGACACCCCGTTCCCCTGAAAGGGAACAACGACGTGCTGAACATCACCCGCCCCGACATCATCCGCCGGGTACACCAAAACTACATTGAAGCGGGAGCCGACATCATCGAAACCAACACGTTCAACGCCAACGCCATTTCCCAGTCCGAATACGGGTGCACGGGATGGATTGACCGTATAAACCGGGAAGGCGCACGAATAGCCAAAGAAGCGGCTTCCGCCTGCAAAGAGCGGGTGGTACACGTGGCGGGAAGCATCGGTCCCACGGACAAATCCCTGACCCTTGCCCCCGACCCGGAACAACCCGCCTACCGGAACGTGGACTTCGACGCGATGGTTGCGGCTTACACCACCCAAGTAACGGCTCTCGTGGAGGGAGGCGTCGATCTCCTGCTCGTGGAAACGATCTATGACGGGCTAAACGCCAAAGCCGCCCTGTACGCCATATCCAAGGTACAGAAAGAACACGGCACGCGGCTCCCCGTGATGCTCTCCGCCACGGTCAACGACAAAAGCGGGCGCACGCTGACGGGACAATCGCTGGACGCCTTGTTCACGAGCCTGTCCCACTACCCTATCTTAAGTTTCGGGTTGAATTGTTCCTTCGGGGCAAAAGAACTGCACCAGTTCATCCGTGAACTGGCGCCGCACGTGCCTTGCGGGATAAATATCTACCCGAATGCCGGGTTGCCGAACGAAATGGGTGAATACGACGAGTCGCCCGAATTCACGGCACAATGCCTGCAAGACATGGCACGAGAAGGACTAATCAACATCGCCGGAGGATGTTGCGGCACGACACCCGCTCATATACGGGCCATCGCCAACGCCCTGAAAAACATCCCTCCCCGTCAAATTCCCACCCCGGAACACTGCCTGAAAGTAAGCGGACTGGACACCGTGGTCGTTGATAAAGAACAAAGTAACTTCATCAACATCGGGGAGCGTACCAACGTGGCAGGCTCCGCCAAATTCGCCCGGCTGATACGGGAAAAGAACTACGCGGAAGCGGCAATCATCGCCCGCAAACAAATCGAAGCGGGCGCCTCGATCATCGACATCAACATGGACGACGCCATGCTGGACGGCACGGCGGAAATGGAACGCTTTGTCCGCATCATCAGCAACGAACCGGACATCGCCAAAGCTGCCCTCATGATCGATTCGTCGAAATGGGAAACCATCCTGGCAGGGTTGAAAAACTCGCCGGGCAAATGTATCGTGAACTCCATCAGCCTCAAGGAAGGAGAAGAAGAATTCCTGCGCCGGGCAAAAGAGATACAACGCCTCGGGGCGGCAGTCGTGGTGATGGCTTTCGACGAGGAAGGACAAGCAACCACCTTCCGGCGGAAAATAGACATCTGTCAACGGGCTTACCGCCTGCTGACCACCCGTGCCGGATTCACCCCGGAAAACATTGTTTTCGACGTGAATATCCTGGCTATCGGAACGGGTATCGAGGAACACAACAACTACGCCGTGGACTTTATCGAAGCCGTGCGGTGGATCAAGCAAAACCTGAAAGGTTGCCGCACCTCGGGCGGGGTATCCAACCTGTCGTTCTCCTTCCGGGGCAACAACACCGTGCGGGAAGCCATGCACTCCGTTTTCCTCTACCACGCCATCCGTGCCGGACTGGACATGGCTATCGTCAACCCCGCCATGTTACAGATATACGACGAAATAGCCCCCGAACTCCTGAAAGCCGTGGAGGACGTGGTACTGAACCGCACCCCCGGGGCGACGGAAACCCTGGTTGCCCTGGCTGAAAAGTACAAGGAAACAAAAGGGGAAAACAAAAACGCGCGAGGCGAAGAATGGCGCACCCTCCCGCTGAAAGGACGATTGGGGCACGCTCTCGTGAAAGGCATCACGGACTATCTCCCGGCAGACATCGGGGAAGCCCTCCGCCAATACCCCAACCCCGTAGAGATCATCGAGGGACCGCTCATGAAGGGCATGGAACGGGTAGGCGAACTCTTCGGGGAAGGCAAAATGTTTCTCCCCCAAGTGGTAAAATCCGCAAAAGTAATGAAGGAAGCCGTGCACCTCCTGCAACCCGAGATCGGACGCCACAATGCCGGGGGACAGGACGTGAAACGCCGCCCGAGAATAATTCTCGCCACGGTAAAAGGCGACGTGCACGACATCGGTAAAAACATCGTGAACATCGTGCTTACCTGCAACAACCTGGACGTGGTAGACCTTGGTGTCATGGTAGACAACCAAAGGATTATCGAGGCGATCAAGCAACACGAGGCAGACATTGTCGGGGTCAGCGGGTTAATCACCCCCTCGCTGGGCGAAATGGAAAACCTGTGCGAACTACTGCAAAAAGAGCAACTGCACGTGCCGCTCATCGTGGGAGGTGCCACTACCTCCTCCGTCCACACCGCCGTCAAACTGGCTCCCAAATACGACTATTGCGTCGTGCCGGGAGGCGACGCGTCCCGCACCGTGGGAATCATCAAGCGCCTGCTCAACGACCGCGAGAACTACACCCGGGAAATCAAACAAGAACAGGAGGAAATCCGCGCGCACTACTATCACCGGCAACAAAAACAAATATCCCTCGACGAAGCCCGCCGGAGGGCGCCACGTTACGATTGGGATAACGTTCAACCGACCACGTTCGGGGAACACAACCTGCTGGTGAAACACCTCAACATCGAAGACCTCGTGGAAAAGATCGACTGGACTCCCTTTTTCCACTTCTGGGGCTTCAAGGGAAAATACCCGGAGATCGTCTACACGAACGACGAGGCGGACCGCACGTACCAGGCGGCACTCGACATGCTGGGGAAAGTGATTGCCGGCAACGAATTCGACGCCTCCATCGTGGTGCGCTTCTTTGATGCTTACTCGGAAAACGACGACATCGTGCTGGACGGGCAATACCGCTTCCCGATGCCCCGGCAACAGGCCGACCTGCCCGAATGCCTCTCGCTGGCTGACTTCGTGCCCCCCCGTGACAAAGGGTTCGGGAGCGTCGGGCTGTTCTGCCTGAAAGTATCCGACAACCACAAGTGCAACGACTGCCGCGACTTCGAGCACCTGCTACGGGAAAGCCTCTGCGCCCGCCTGACGGAAGCCTGCGCGGAATGGATGCAAGAACGGGTAAACGAGGGCACCCGCGTCATTCGTCCCGCGTTCGGCTACCCCTCCTGCCCCGACCACGCGTTAAAAAAGACGGCTTTCGAGGCACTGGACGCTCCCGCGCGAATCGGCGTCCGACTCACGGAAGGATACTCCATCTATCCCTCCACGAGCCTCTGCGGCATGCTCATCTCGCACCCCAAAGCCAAATACTTCAGCGTGTAAAAGCCAACCTCATGCAACAGGAATCATAAACCACAAATCGGAAATCATGAAAGTCATCGACATACTAAACAAATCAGACAAAGCCATCTTCTCCTTCGAGCTGGTGCCGCCGTTGAGAGGGGGAGATATTAATAAAATCTACGAGGCGATAGAACCGCTGATCGCCCTCGCCCCCCCGTTCATTAATATCACCTTCCACCGGGATGAAGTAGAATACCGGGAATTACCCGACGGAACGATCAAAAAGGTTACCGTCACCAAACGCCCGGGAACGGTTGCCCTGGCGGCTGCCATCATGAGAAGGTACAACGTGGACATGGTCCCGCACATCGTGTGCGGGGGAGCCACCCGCCACAAAATCGAGAACGAACTCATCGACTTGAACTTTCTCGATATCGAAAACGTGATGGCACTCCGGGGCGACCCCATCCCGGGACAGCGTTTCTTCACCCCCGACGAAGACGGTCATAAATATAGTTGCGACTTAGTCGAACAAATATCCCGCATGAACCGCGGGCAATACCTCGACGACACGCTGACGGACACCGTGCCGACCAACTTCTGTATCGGCGTGGCGGGTTACCCGGAGAAACACTACGAGGCACCCAACCAAGCCTGCGACATCGAGAACTTGAAACGCAAAGTGGACGCCGGGGCAAACTACATCGTCACGCAAATGTTCTTCGACAACGCCCGCTTCTTCCGCTTCGTCGAGAAATGCCGGGAACAGGGAATCACGGTTCCGATCGTTCCGGGATTGAAACCCATCTCCACCCTCAAACATTTGGAGATGCTACCCCGTACGTTCAGCATCGACATCCCCCAGGAACTGGTGAAAGCCATCCGCTCGTGCAAAAACAACAAGGAAATCAACCAAGTAGGCATCGAATGGTGCGTGGCACAAAGCAAAGACCTAATCGCGCATGGCGTACCCGCCGTTCACTACTACACCATGGGAAGATCGGAAAATATACAGGAAATCGTCAAACAAGTATTTTAAAAATGAACCAAGAACCCCAACCCCGTTTTTTAGCGTTAATACCGCTGGTCGTCTTTTTGCTTATTTACCTCGTCGCCTCGGTCATCATGGGCGACTTCTACAAGATGCCCATCACCGTGGCATTCCTCGTGTCGTCCGTTGTTGCCGTGGCAATCTCCCCGGGCGGTAAATTGCACAAACGGGTAGACCTCTTTTGCAAGGGGGCAGCGAACAGCAATATCATGCTCATGGTATTGATATTCATCCTTGCCGGGGCATTCGCCCAAACCGCGAAGGCAGTAGGGGCAGTCGATGCCACGGTGAACCTCGCTCTAGCCGTTCTCCCGGACAGCCTGCTGCTGGCGGGGATGTTCATCGCGGCTTGTTTCATATCGCTATCCATGGGAACCTCCGTGGGGACGATCGTGGCCCTCACCCCTGTTGCCGTGGGTATTGCCACGCAAACAAGCGTAGAACTCCCCTACATGGTGGCTATCGTCGTCGGGGGCGCCATGTTCGGGGACAACCTCTCCTTTATCTCGGACACGACCATCGTGGCAACCCGCACGCAAGGATGCAACATGAAAGACAAATTTCGGGTCAACAGCCTCATTGTCATCCCGGTTGCCGTGATTATCGCGCTCGTCTACCTGTTTCAGGGAACGGAAATATCCACGCGCCCCGTCACCCGTGAAATCGAGTGGTTGAAAGTCATCCCTTACGTTCTGGTACTTGCCACCGCTCTAGCCGGGGTCAACGTCATGCTGGTACTGTTACTGGGAATCCTGTGCTGCGGCGTGATAGGTATTATTGCCGGAAGCACCCCATTCTGGGAATGGATTTCCGCCATGGGAACAGGCATATCCGGCATGGGCGAACTCATCATCATCACCCTGCTCGCCGGGGGAATGCTGGAAATGATCCGCCATAACGGGGGAATCGCTTATATCATCCAAAAACTGACAACCCGTGTCAACTCGAAGAAAAGAGCGGAATTAAGTATCGCCGCCCTCGTGAGTTTTGCCAACCTCTGCACGGCAAACAACACGATAGCCCTCATCATGGCAGGTCCCATAGCGAAAGACATCGCCACCCGGTTCGGGGTCGACCCGCGCAAGTCAGCCAGCCTGTTAGACACCTTCTCCTGCTTCGTGCAAGGGATTATCCCTTACGGGGCACAGCTTCTCATGGCTGCCGGACTGGCAAACATCACCCCCCTCGCCATCATGCAATACCTCTACTACCCGTACCTGATGGGAATAGCCGCCCTTTTGGCTATATTCTTCCGCTACCCGAGAAAATACTCCTAACAATGGAAAATTAAAAGACTAAAACTAGAAATTAACCCGTTTTAATATAATTTTGTGCCATGACAATAACAGAAGCACTCGTTACCATATTGCTCGGCACGGCGGCCGGGTTTATCAACACGGTTGGCGGAGGAGGTTCCATGCTAGTAGTACCCTTCCTGATCTTTATCGGTCTTCCGGCAAATGTAGCTAATGCCACGAACCGCGTTGCCATCCTGCTGCAAAACGTGGTTTCTGTCAGTAGCTTCAAGCAAAAGAAGATACTCGATTTCAAAACCGACTACAAACTGCTGCTCCCCGTCGCCCTCGGGAGCATCGTGGGCGCTCTCATCGCCGTTGACATCGACGAGGCGGTCTTCAAAAAGGTCATCGCCGGGCTCTTGCTTGTCATGTTTTTCATGTTGCTTCTCAACCCCGACGCGTGGGTAAAAGCCAACGCGGACAAGGCGAAAATGAAACAACCGTGGCTACGGAACCTGATCTTCTTCTTTATCGGCATTTACGGCGGATTCATTCAAATCGGCATCGGTTTCTTCCTGCTCGCCGGATTAGTTTTGGGCTGTGGCTATGACTTGCTGAAAGCCAACGCCGTGAAACTACTCATCGTCCTTTTCTACACGGTCATCGCGCTGGCAATCTTCATCTACAACGATCTGGTCAACTTCAAGGTAGGACTCGTCCTCGCCTGCGGCAATATGCTCGGGGCATGGCTTGGCGTGCGTTTCAGCGTGAAATGGGGAGCGAAATATATTCGTTACATCCTGCTCGTGATCCTCGTCGTCGTCGCCGCCCGCCTCTATTTCAGCTAACTCCCCCCAATCATAAATCTCAAAATCTTCTTAAAAGAGCGGTACTTATAGGATATTTTGGTAATTCTGGAAGACTTTTATAACCTCTTTATTTATAGGTTTTCATGGGATCATCCTATTCAATTTTAATGGAAGATTGTGCAATTTACCAAATGAAGCTAAATTAACGTACTTTGTTTAATAATACTTTGTGATATATTCTCTAATTTTACCCTTGCAAATTATACAAAATTCAAAATGATGCTATCATATAAACGACCTTTGAAAATAGATGATCTTAATGCCAATCATTACATGGTGTCGGTTCATAAATACGGTTTCTTTCTTTGCAGGGAAGGTACAGCGCGGATATTATTAGGTTCGAATACTTATCAAATATCCCGTAACTACCTATGTATTTATGCTCCTAACACGTTTTTCCAAATACTTGAAAAAAGTCCGGATTTGAAAGGCATTCTGGAGGAAGACGATGTGAAAACATATCATCCGGTTCTCAGTCCGATAGACATACGGAAACGGTTGCAGGTGCGCAATTCTCCTTGTGTAAAAATATCGGAAATGCAGGCTGATGAAATGATACGCCTATATAATATGGTACGGGAAAACGGGCAATCCACAACCGCGAAAGATAATTTGCCAGCTAAACACAAGGAACTTACAGAAACGACCCGTGCGGATTGTATGCGCTATCTGCGTTATGCCCTTTGCCTGAAAGTGCTTGAAGTCTATTTCTGCAACACGCCAGTGGAGGCAATGCCACAGACCAAAGAAGACACAATACTCAACCGCTTTCTTGTTTCGGTATACGAGAATTGCCATAGGCAACGCATGGTGCAGTATTACGCCAATGAGCAGCATCTTTCACCTTACTATTTCTCGTCCATCATCAGGGAAAGGAGCGGACAAAGTGCTTTGCAGTGGATAGGTAACGTTACCATGACTTTTTCCAGGCAATATTTGAAATGCTCGGAAATGAGTATAAAGGAGATTGCAGATCGTCTGAATTTCCCCGACCAGTCCACTTTCGGACGTTATTTCAAGCACCATGAAGGCTGCTCGCCGTCGGAATTTCGGGAGAGAAGATTACAGGATTGACTTATAAATCATTAAAACGAATATATTTATGAAAATTGTAGTATTTGGCGCGACAGGTATCGTAGGGAATGCTGTCGTTAATGAAGCATTAAAAAAAGGTCATGAGGTTACAATACTGACACGCGATGCGAGAAAAGTTACCACCCGACATGAACACCTGCACGTTGTGGAAGGCAATGTAACAGACAAGAATGTTGTCCGTACCGTACTGAAAGGTCAGGAGGCTGTAATCCAAACGTTGGGAATCGGAGGTAAAGGCGATGGTAAGCCGACGAGCATTGTCTCAGAAGCCAACAAAATCATTATGACAGAAATGGAGCAAATGAATGTAAAACGTTTGGTTGCCATTAGTGTTATCGGAGCCGGAAACAGCTTGACCTTTCTTCCTTGGATATATCGGAAACTTGTATTGCCGTTGTTCATGAAATGGTTTCAGGCTATCATTGACGACAAGAATCGCATGGAACCGATGATTAAAACAAGCGGGCTTGACTGGACTATTGTGCGTTGTACCACCGTCAAAGAACGTCCGGCTACAGGAAAAGTAAATGCCACACAGGATGGAAAAGGACTGAAATTCAGCATTTCTGCGGCAGACATGGCTGTATTCATAGTAAATCAATTGACGGACAGCAGTTTCTTGAAACAGATTCCGACTATTAGTAATTAAAATATCAATAACCTAAAAAAACAAGTTATACAAAAGAATATAATTAGACCATGTAAACCAAACGAAGCCATTCAGTGTATTTCCTCTCTTTTCCTGCGGTATTTCTAGAGATTTTCAGTAACTTTGTAAATCAAATTTACATCACCATGGAAATAAAAATAGGACACTCGTACACGCAAGAAATAATAGTACAACATAAGGACACCGCCGCCGTTTACGGCTCGGGAAAACTGGAAGTATTCGCCACCCCGGCAATGGTCGGTTTGATGGAAAACACGGCGATCAAATGTCTGGAAGGAATGCTCGATGCCGACAGCGACACCGTGGGCATCGAGATCAACACGAAACACGTCAAAGCCACTGCCGTCGGCAAGAAAGTAGGCTGCAAAGCCACGATCACCGGGGTAGACGGTCGCCGTATCCGCTTCGAAATAGAAGCATGGGACGAAACCGCCCCCATCGGCTCTGCCGTCCACGACCGCTTCGTGATCAACCCGGAGAAATTCATGAACAAACTTCAATAATTGCATGTTCAAACTCACCTCAGAATTCCAACCCACCGGGGACCAGCCGGAAGCGATAAAACAATTAACACGGGGACTTGAAGAAGATACCCCGGGACAGGTATTGCTGGGTGTCACGGGTTCGGGGAAGACATTCACGATTGCTAACGTCATCAACCAAGTACAACGCTCTACCCTCATATTAAGCCACAACAAGACACTAGCCGCCCAGTTGTACTCCGAGTTCAAGTCGTTCTTCCCGGAAAATGCGGTGGAATACTTTGTTTCTTACTATGACTATTACCAGCCGGAAGCCTACCTTCCGACCACGAATACATATATAGAGAAAGACCTCGCCATAAACGACGAGATCGACAAGCTACGGCTACGGGCTACCGCCTCCCTCCTTTCCGGGCGGCGGGACGTGATCGTGGTTTCGTCCGTGTCCTGCCTCTACGGCATGGCAGACCCGACCGCTTTCGGGTCGAATATCATCCTCCTGCGCCGGGGACAGAAGATTGGCCGCAACCAACTGCTGCGCCGACTGGTGGATGCCCTTTACGTGAACAACGAACTGGAGTTCAAGCGGGGAAGTTTCCGGGCAAAAGGGGAAACGATCGACATCTTCCCCTCCATCGAAACCTTCGAGGGCATCGCCTACCGGATAGAATTCTGGGACGACGAAATCGACCGCATCACCTCGTTCAGCCCCCAAACCGGGAAAACCGTGGACGAGATGGAAAACCTGAACATTTACCCGGCGAACCTATTCGTCACGGACAAAACCACCTTGGAAAAGGCTATCCACGACATCGGTCATGACCTCACCGTGCAAGTAGAGTTTCTCAACTCTGTTGGGAAACACCTGGAAGCAAAGCGATTGGAAGAACGGGTGAACTACGATCTCGAAATGATTCGGGAACTGGGATACTGTTCCGGCATCGAAAACTACTCCCGTTACTTGGACGGGCGTGCCGCGGGTGTACGTCCCTTCTGCCTGCTGGACTACTTCCCGCGGGACTTCCTCCTCGTCGTCGACGAATCGCACGTGACCCTGCCGCAAGTCAGAGCCATGTACGGCGGCGACCGTTCCCGGAAACAAACGCTCGTGGAATACGGCTTCCGCCTTCCCGCCGCTTTTGACAACCGCCCCCTCACCTTCGAGGAATTCGAGGCAAACACGGGGCAAACCATATACGTCAGTGCCACCCCTGCCGATTACGAACTGGCAAAATGCGAGGGCGTCGTCGTGGAACAGATCATCCGACCGACCGGAATCCTTGACCCGGAGATAGAGATTGTTCCCAGCAAAAGCCAGATCGACCACCTTGTCAACGAGATACAGCAACGCATCGAGATCGGGGAACGCGTACTCGTTACCACCCTCACGAAGCGTATGGCGGAGGAGTTAAGCAAATATTTAGACCGTATTCGCATCAAATGCCAGTACATCCACTCCGACGTCGACACGCTCGAACGGGTGCAGATCATCGAGAACCTGCGGAAAGGCGTCATCGACGTCATCGTCGGGGTCAACCTCTTGCGCGAAGGACTCGATATGCCGGAAGTTTCCCTCGTGGCTATCCTCGACGCCGACAAAGAAGGATTCCTGCGCTCGGCACGTTCCCTGATACAGACATCCGGTCGTGCCGCCCGCAACCTGAACGGGAAGGTGATCATGTACGCCGACACCATCACCCGCTCCATGCAGGAAACCATCGACGAAACCAACTACCGCCGGGAAAAACAAATGGAGTACAACCGCCAACACAACATCACTCCCACCCAAATCCGCAAATCAACGGAATCCGTACTAAAAGAAACCTCACGGGCTTACGTCGAAGAAGAGCATATCAATATGGCAGCCGACCCCGTCACCGCCTACATGAGCAAACCCGAACTGGAAAAGATGTTGCAAAAAACCAAAGCCGCCATGCAGAAAGCCGCCAAAGAAATGGACTTCCTCGAAGCCGCCCGCCTGCGTGACGAAATGTTCAAGCTCGAAGCCGCGATAAAGGGTTTATAAACCTTACCCCCCCTTCGGCAAAACCACGTTCGTGATCCTACACACGGAAGCCAAATTACCGAACTCGTCCGTCACGTTAACCGACACGACATGGGTACGTTGCCCCTTGTGGATAAACTCTGCCCGCCCCACCACGTAATCACCTTGCGCCTTGCGGATATGATTGCCGTTAATCTCGATCCCGAACACGTGGTTTTCTTCCCGCAATACCCCGATATACGTCAGTCCGCTTCCCACCGTTTCCACGAGAGCCATGATCGCTCCACCGTGCAACAATCTTCCGGGACGCATCGTCCGTTCATCAATCGGCATCCGTGCCTCCAACCAATTCTCGCCAACCCCGGTAAACTCGATACCTAATGCTTCCATCAACGTACCCCGGCATTCCCGGTTCATCTGTTCCAAAACTGCTAAACTATCCATTCATTTTCAATTTTCAATTCTCAACTTTCAATTGTTTTTTCTTCTTCGGATTGGCGGGAAACCATCCTTTCCGCACGCGTTCCTCCTGCTCGAAAAGCTCCTTGATCGTCCAGAAAGAAGAGAAGGCAAATACCCCGAGCAACGACGACCACAACACGTCGGTCACCCACAACGCCGCCACCGTCCCCGCGATACCCAACACGAGGAAAATCCACCAGCACCCCGTGCCCCAGTAATATTCCGCTTTCACCACCACGGGGTGAAATATCCCGATAATCAGGAATGTACAAATCCCGATAATCAACCCGGTCAAATTGTATGTATCAACAAATTCCATAAACATTTTTTAGACTCCCGCGAATGTACAAATATTCACGAACACTACCTTAATTCTCCAAAATATTCCTACTTTTGTGAGGGACAACGGGAATTAACTTTAAACGATTATGACAACATTGAAAGAAGGAGAAAAAGCCCCTTATTTCGAGGGAATAAACCAAGACGGAAAAAAGATCACGTCCGACGATTTCAAAGGGAAAAAACTAATACTGTACTTCTACCCGAAAGACAACACATCGGGATGCACGGCAGAAGCTTGCAGCCTGAACGACGGGTATTCCTCCCTCGCGGGCAAAGGGTTCGAGGTCGTGGGAGTCAGCCCCGACTCGGCAAGCTCCCACGCGAAATTCATCGCGAAATACAACCTCTCGTTCAACCTCATCGCCGACACCGACAAAAAGATACTGGAAACCTACGGCGTGTGGGCAGAGAAAAAGATGTACGGCAGGACTTACATGGGCGTCGTGCGCACCACCTTCATCATCGACGGGGACGGAACCATCCGGAAAATCATCACGAAAGTGAACACCAAGGATCACGCGCAACAAATCCTTGACATCTTGAATCACTAAATCACAGAATCAATTAAATCTAAAATAAATAAATTTATGGCAAATGCAGAAACCAACCAAGACAAGTTAAAAGCACTTCAACTTACCCTCGACAAGATAGAGAAAAACTTCGGCAAGGGAAGTGTCATGAAACTTGGAGATAATGTAGTAGAAGACGTGGCGGCTATCCCCTCCGGCTCCATCGGGCTGGACAGGGCGCTGGGCGTCGGCGGGTACCCGCGGGGGCGTGTCATCGAGATATTCGGACCCGAGTCCTCCGGTAAAACCACCCTCGCCATCCACGCCATCGCCGAGGCGCAGAAAGCGGGTGGTATCGCCGCCATCATCGACGCCGAACACGCTTTCGACCGCACCTACGCCGAGAAACTGGGCGTTGACGTGAACAACCTGTTCATCTCGCAACCCGACAACGGGGAACAAGCCCTCGAGATCGCCGAGCAACTCATCCGCTCCTCCGCCATCGACATCATCGTCATCGACTCCGTCGCCGCGCTCACGCCGAAAGCCGAGATCGAGGGCGACATGGGCGACAGCGTGATGGGATTGCAGGCTCGCCTCATGTCACAAGCCCTGCGCAAACTGACGGGAACCATCAGCAAGACCAACACCTGCTGCATCTTCATCAACCAGCTGCGCGACAAAATCGGCGTCATGTTCGGCAACCCCGAGACGACCACCGGGGGTAACGCCTTGAAATTCTACGCTTCCGTGCGCCTTGACATCCGCCGCATCGGTCAGATCAAAGACGGCGAGGAAATATTCGGTAACCACACCCGCGTCAAGGTCATCAAGAACAAAGTAGCCCCTCCATTCAAAAAGGCAGAGTTCGACATCATGTACGGCGAGGGCATCTCCCGTTCCGGCGAGATCGTTGACCTTGGCGTGGAATACAACGTCATCAAGAAAAGCGGCAGCTGGTTCTCTTACGGGGAAAGCAAACTGGGACAAGGACGGGAAACCGTGAAACAACTTGTCATGGACAACCCGGAACTTGCCGAGGAACTCACCGCCAAAATCGTCGAGGCAATGAAAAGCGGCGTGCAACCGGCCACGAAATAAGTCCATGAGTCTGAAAGTCCATAAAGTCCATAAAGTCAAAGGTCCATGGACCCTGCGGGCGCTTTGTCCACGGCAGCAACGCTGCCGGTAAACTCTGTCCGAAGGACACTCGGGACCTTACAGACCTTCGGACCTTATGGACCTTACGGACCTTCGACCAGAACCGAAGGTCCGACCTTATAAACCCTTATTAAACAGCTAAAAAGACAATGAAAAACAGTTTATTCTCCGCCCTCATCCTGCTATCCGTCGTGTCGTGCGATAGCCCGAAAGAAGCGGTAAAACCAAGTTATAAAACACCGGATATGAAACTGACATCCGACGTGATGACACCCGAGGTATTATGGTCATTCGGTAGAATCGGCGGGATGAGCGTATCTCCCGACCGGAAATCGCTCGTCTACGAGGTCACCTACTTCAACAAAGAAGAAGACCGCTCGTACACCGACCTCTACATCATGAACCTTGCCGACGGCACCACCAAACAATTGACAAACACGGATTACAAAGAATTCGGCTCCACCTGGACATCAGACAACAAAATTGCCTTCATGTGCGGGAAATCCGGCTCCGTCCAGCTATGGGAAATGAACCCGGACGGCAGCGACCTCCGGCAGCTCACCAACGTGGAAGGCGGCATCGGCGGATTCCTCTTTTCCCCGGACAAATCCAAACTCCTCTACTTGAAGGACGTGAAACTCGAGAAAGACGTGCATGACCTGCACCCCGACCTCCCGAAGGCAAACGCCCGCCTCATCAACGACCAGTTCTACCGCCACTGGAACGACTGGGTTGAGGCGTACACCCACCCGTTCGTTGCCGACTACATCGCGGGGCAAATGGTCACCACCGGCAAGGACATCATGGAAGGCGAGCACTGGGAATCCCCCGTCCGCCCGTGGGGAGGCATCGAGCAACTGGCATGGACGCCGGACAGCCGGAGCGTCATCTACATGGCACGCAAGAAAGAAGGCATAGCGTACGCCTTCTCCACCAACACGGATTTATACCGCTATGACGTGAACACGGGCAAAACCGCCAACCTCACCGAAGGCATGATGGGATACGACCAAAACCAAGTGATTTCACCCAACGGCGAACTCATGGCATGGGAAAGCATGGAACGTGACGGGTACGAGGCTGACAAAATCCGCCTCTTCGTCATGAACCTCAAAACCGGGGAGAAAAAGGAATACACCCGCGACTTCGACCAGAACGTCGGCTCGCTCGCCTGGGCGGACAACAACACGCTCTACTTCATCTCCGACCACCACGCCACGGACGAGATCTACCGCCTGACCCTCAACGACGGCGCCATCACCAAGCTCACCTCCGGCGTGCACAACTACACCTCCGTCCTCCCCGTCGACGGCTACCTCATCGCCACGAAAGTATCCATGAGCAAACCCGCCGAAATCTACAAGGTAGACCCCGCCACGGGCAAAGACACGGAACTCTCGTTCGTCAACAAACCGATACTCGACCAGCTCACCATGGGCAAAGTGGAATCCCGCTGGATCCGCACCACCGACGGCAAACAAATGCTCACGTGGATCATCTACCCGCCCCACTTCGACCCTGCCAAAAAATATCCCGCCATCCTCTACTGCGAGGGCGGACCCCAGAGCACCGTCAGCCAATTCTGGAGCTACCGCTGGAACTTCCAGATGATGGCGGCAAACGGCTACATCATCGTTGCCCCCAACCGCCGCGGCCTCCCGGGATTCGGCCAGGAATGGAACGAGCAGATCAGCGGTGACTATTCCGGCCAGAACATCCGCGACTACCTCTCCGCCATCGACGAGATGAAAAAAGAACCCTACATCGACGCTGACCGCCTCGGGTGCGTCGGGGCCTCCTACGGCGGCTACTCCGTCTTCTACCTCGCCGGGCATCATGACAAACGCTTCAAGGCATTCATCGCCCACTGCGGCATCTTCAACATGGAAATGCAATACTTCAACACCGAAGAGATGTGGTTCGCCCAATGGGATATGGGCGGCGCACCGTGGGACAAGGCGAACAAGACAGCGCAACGCACCTTCGACAACTCCCCGCACAAATTCGTCGGCGAGTGGGATACCCCTATCTTGGTTATCCACGGGCAGAAGGACTTCCGCATCGACGCCTCGCAAGGCATGGGCGCCTTCAACGCCGCCCGCATGCGCGGCATACCCGCCCAATACCTCTACTTCCCGGAGGAATGCCACTGGGTACTCGGTTGCCAGAACGGCATCCTCTGGCAACGCACCTTTGCCGCCTGGTTAGACAAGTGGCTGAAATAAAACTGTAAAAAACGAGGTTCAATTGAACCTCGTTTTTTACAACCATTCCCCGCGTAATACCGTAAACACGAACTACTATGAAAAATATAGACCTGAACAGAATATACAAGCGCAAGAAAAGCGACCGCGACATCTTCGAGGAACTCATGCCCTTCAAAGTAAAGGAGATACTGTTAATCGCCAACTACTACGACGCCTACACCATCGAGCGCGAGGGACAATTCTCCGACAAGATATTCGGCGAGTACCTGCAACTGAACCTCTATACCGCCCCCCGCTTCACCTCCGTGGCGAACGAGGAAGCGGCGTTGCAGCAGCTGGCTCGCAAACATTTCGACCTCATTATCATCATGGCGGGGCTCGACAAAGAGATGCCCATCACCACGAGCCGCGGCATCAAGCGGCTGTACCCCGACATTCACCAGTTAATGCTCGTCAACAACAACGCCGACCTCGCCCATTTCCGGCGGATGGAAGCGGAAGTGCGGGAATCCATCGAGCGCGTGTTCGTGTGGAACGGCTCCACGAAAGTATTCCTCGCCATGGCGAAATACCTCGAGGACAAAATCAACCTCGACGCCGACACGCGGCTCGGCGACGTGCGGGTAATCCTCGTCGTCGAAGACTCCGTGAAATACTATTCCCGCTACCTGCCCCTCCTCTACACCGAGATCATGACACAGACACAGGCGATCATCGACGAGGAACCGTCCAACGACGAGATGGGGCTTATCCTCAAGATGCGGGTACGCCCGAAACTGGCACTGGCAAGCACCTTCGAGGATGCCATGGAGATCATCGACCGCTACCGCGACAACATCATCGGCGTCATCTCCGACGTGCGCTATCCCCGCCACGGCATAGAGGACGAGAACGCGGGCGTCGACCTCATCCGCCACGTGCAATCGCTCGACAACCGCATTCCCTGCCTGCTGCAAAGCCACGAGCGGGAGAACGAACACCGCGCAAAGGAAGTAAACGCGACCTTCATAGACAAGAATTCGTTAACGCTGGCAAGAGAAATTCGCAATTTCATCAAAAAGAACCTCGGCTTCGGCGACTTTATCTTCCGGGACGCCAACGGGCTCCCCATCGATAAGGCGACGTGCATCGAGGAATTCCGCCAGAAACTGATGACCATCCCGGACGAGTCGCTGGAATACCACGCCGTCCGGAATGGCATCTCCACGTGGCTCATGGCAAGGGCGGAAATCAACCTCGCCAAAAAACTGCGGCGTTACAGCTTCAGTTACTTCAAGGATGCCGGGGAAACACGGCGGTTCATCGCCAACGTCTTCGAGGCATCCAAATTGAAAAAACTACGGGGACGCATCATCAACTTCAACCCCGCGCTAGTCGACTCCAACCGCTACATCACCCGCCTCGGCAAAGGATCGCTCGGCGGCAAGGGGCGCGGGCTGGCGTTCCTCTCCAACTTCATCGAGAACGTCTACCTCAAGAAACTCATCCCCGACCTGCGGGTGGCTATACCCAAAACGGCGGTGATCGGCGTCGACGAGTTCGACAACTTCATCGAGAGCAACGACCTTTACGACGTCATCTACGCCGACAAACAATACGACCACGTGCTCGGCGCCTTCCGGGCGGCACGCCTGTCCGACAAACTGCGGGGCACACTGCGTGAATACCTGCGGGTGATGACCAAACCGCTGGCGGTACACTCCTCCGGGTTGTTCGAGGACTCGCTCAACCAGCCCTTCGCGGGCGTGTACTCCACCTACCTCGTGCCCAACAACCACCCCGACTTCGAACGGCGCGTGCGGGACGTCGAGGACGCCATCAAGCTGGTGTACGCCTCCATCTTCTCGCCCGAATCGCGGGCGTACTTCAACGCCATCGACTACATGATCGAGGAAGAGAAAATGGCGGTTATCCTGCAAGAAGTCATCGGCAACGAGCACAACGGGCGCTACTACCCCGAGATCAGCGGCGTGGCGCAATCGTACAACTTCTACCCCTTCTCCTACATCCAGCCGGAGGACGGGTTCGCCGTCACCGCCATCGGGCTCGGCGCCTACGTCGTGGGCGGCGAACGGACGCACCGTTTCAGTCCCGCCTACCCGAAACTCCAACTGGCATCGACACAGGACAAGATAAAGTCGTCACAACGCTATTTCTACGCCATCGACCTCGAGCGGCAGGATTACGACCTCTACAACGACGGCGAGAACGCCGCCATAAAAGCCTACGACGTGGCGGAAGCCGAACGGGACGGCACGCTTGAATACACCGCCTCCGTCTACGACTTCATGAACGACCGCGTCACCTACGACTTCTCCACGCGTGGACCCCGCGTCATCGACTTCTCCAAGATACTGCAATACGACTATTTCCCGCTGGCTCCCACGCTGGAAACCCTGCTCGACATCTTCTCGCGAGCCCTCGGGTCGCCCGTGGAACTCGAGTTTTCCGTCAACTTCGAGAACGGCAAACCCGTGTTCTACCTCCTGCAAATCAAACCGCTCATCAAAAACGAGTATAACATAGACATCGAAACCGCTTCCATCGACGCCGAACACGTCCTCTTGCGTGCCGACAAGGGCATGGGCAACGGCAAACTGCAATACATTCGCGACGTCGTGTACGTCGACCCTGCCAAGTTCGACCGCCTGCGCACGGAAGAAATCGCCGAAGAAATCAAGCGCCACAACGCCACGGTCGCCCTCGAGGGCGAGAAATACCTGCTTATCGGTCCCGGTCGCTGGGGAACCCGCGACCCGCTGACGGGCATCCCCGTGCAATGGTCGGACATCGCCAACGCCAAAGTCATCGTCGAACAGGGACTGCCCGACTTTCCCCTCGACGCCTCGCTCGGTTCGCACTTCTTCCACAACGTCACGTCGATGAACGTCGGCTACTTCGCCATCCCCTTCCAGGACGGGAACGCCTTCATCAACTTCGACGTCCTCGCCCGGCAGGAAGTCATCGAGGAATTCAAGTACTCCCGCCACGTGCGTTTCAAAGCCCCCCTCACCGTGTGGATGGACGGCAAGAAACAAACGTCGGTAATCACGTATTAATTGAAAATTATTACACCTCCTCGTCCATCCCCTCGCGGGCGCGGAAATAAAGGGAGCGTGAAGAATCCGACCTGTCGGGGCGCGTGAAAAACGGGTAAATATGCACCACCTCGTCCCCGGGCAACGCCTCCCCGTCAAACCCCTTGCCGGGGAGCGTGAACTCCACCCGTCCGTCGGCGCGCGTGGCGCCCGTGTCCACGATCACCTGCGGCGCGTTGGCGTACGAGTGGTAAAAATACCCGATCATCAACCGGTCTGTCCCGCGGTTCGCCCGCCGGTGACACCTGTCCTCCCACTCCAGCATCACCGTCCACCCCTGCCGCGACAAGCGCGTGTACAACGGGTTCGCCAGCCATCCCAGGCTGAACACGAACGCCCGGAAGTTCCTCACCCCGTTCACGTCGCAGCACGAGTTATTGAGCTTGTTGCAAAGAATCCAGCCCGTGATCGTCAATTTACGGGCGAAACTGTTCCACGTCTCCCACTCCCCCAGTTGCCGGAACAACGCCTTCAGCGTGAACACCACGGTGGTGAACAGCGCCTCCTGTTCCTTGTGCTCGTCCGTTTCCCGTTCCTTAGCCTCGGCTTTCTCTTGCGCCGACCTCGGGCGTTTGCTCGCGCAACGGCATTCCACGCCGTTTTTCAAGTAACGGGTTTCCCCGTTGATCGAGTACTTGTTCCTCGGTTTTTTACCGGATTCCAAATCTTCCATGACACCTTCTTTTAAATTAAACATACGGGGCTCCGTCCTCCCCGCCATCACGGTCCGCCCCACCTTCACTCCAGATCCAAAGTAAATTTACAAAATTATTCTTATATTCCATAATATATCCCTACCCTTAATGGGGAACTTATGGGGAAGTTATGGGGAAGTTGCACGGGGAATACCGAATACACCCCCCGGCTACACCGCCGCTACCCCGCGTGAACAAAGGGAAACGCCCCGTTCGGGAAGTGGTAGCGGGAGAGTGTAGTTAAAGTTATTAAAATAATCTTAAAAATAATCTTAGTTTTATTTTGTTTTCATGAATAAAGGTCATACCTTTGTTGAAGCCTCCCACGGAGAGTGACGGGAGGTCTTCGGATTTACTAACTAAAACCTATCATTATGCCGAAACTGAGATACACGGGAATGATCAAGAAAAGCGGGAGCTCGGCAAACGAGACTTTCGCCACGATCTCCAGCGGGGAGATCATCTCTAAAGCCAAAAGCCAGAAAAAACCGGTGCTGAATGCCGAGCAAAAAGCGAACGTCTCGGGCTTCACGGAACTCGTGCCGCTCACGCGCGACCTCAAGCGGGTGTTCCGCGAGAGCTTCCCGCCGGACAGCAAGGGCACCAAGTGGAGCAACCGCTTCACGAGCCTGAACAAGAAAAGCAAGGAAGTGGTCACCACCACGAAGAACGATCCCGACGTGGAGGTCGACCCACGGAAACACGCCCCCGAGGAATTCACCAGCGTCATCGCATGGGAGAAGCTCATCATGGCGGAAGGCCCGCTCTGGACGCCCACCGTGGCGGTAGAGCGCTTGACAACGGAAGGCGAGACGTACAAGCTGGTTTTTAGCCAAGAATCGAACATCTTCGAGGGCGCGTACGCCTACTCGAACGACAAGGTGTTCGCCATCGTCTACCACCCGGAAACGCATTTCAACCTGCTCGTCAAATTGAGGAACAGGGGCGAGTCGGGCAGCACGACCACGGTAATCCCCGGAATCATCCCCGCAGAAGAACTGAAAATCTACTCTTTCGCGAAGACCGCCGACGGGAAAACCACCTCCAACTCCACCTTCCTCGCGATCGGGAATTAAAAATTGAACCGAAGGTTCTGGTCAAAGGTCCGAACCTTCGGTTCGGACTTTTCCGATTATCAATTATTTCCGTATCTTTGTCGGCGTGCGCGAAACCAACTAAAAACAATTCACCATGACAATTAAAAACTACATCGACGCCGGGTTGCAACATTTCGGTATCCTATCGGAAGGATTGGCTGACCTGATCTATTTCCTAGCACTGGTTGCCATTATCGGCATTATCACGTGGATCATCCACCTGCTGACACGCCGCTGGCTGGCACGTGTCGTGCTGAAACTGACGCGACGGACAGCCACGAACTGGGATGACCTGATGTTCGACCAGCATTTCTTCAACTGCCTCGGGATGCTGATCTCCCCCATCGCCATACAGGTTATATTCAAGGAATGCGAGTGGACGGAATTTGCTTTCCTCATGAAAATGCTCAACGTCTGGATCGTGATTTCCGCACTGCTCATCGTGTCGAGCGTGCTGGACGGTATCAACCGGATATACGAGAGCTATCCCGTGTCGAAGAACCGCCCGATCAAGGTGTTTATACAAGTCATCAAGATATTCTTCTACTGTGCCGTTATTATCATCGTGATCAGTATCCTGATCGACAAAGACCCACTGGCGCTGCTCGCCGGGCTGGGAGCCGTGTCGGCGGTGCTGATGCTGGTGTTCAAGGACTCCATCCTCGGGTTTGTCGCCGGGATACAGCTGATGTCCAACCGGATGGTGAATATCGGCGACTGGATCGTGATGCCCAGCAGCAATGCCGACGGCGACGTGATCGAGATCAACCTCACCACGGTGAAGGTGCAGAACTGGGACAAGACGATCTCCACGATCCCCACGTACAAGCTGGTGTCCGAGTCGTTCACCAACTGGCGGGGAATGCAGGAATCCGGCGGACGGCGCATCAAACGCTCCGTGAATATCGACATCTATTCCGTGCATTACCTCACGGACGAGGACGTGGAGAACCTGAAACAATCGTCCCTCCTGAAAGCTTATATTGAGAACAAGCAGCAAGAGATACGGGAATACAATGCCAACGTGGAGAACC
The DNA here is from genome assembly GCF_000379665.1 of Butyricimonas synergistica DSM 23225. Classification (GTDB taxonomy): domain Bacteria; phylum Bacteroidota; class Bacteroidia; order Bacteroidales; family Marinifilaceae; genus Butyricimonas; species Butyricimonas synergistica. The sequence goes on from NZ_KB903359.1 coordinate 841,734, forward strand.
CGCTCGACAAACGCCGGCTGACGAACCTCGGCACGTTCCGCGAATACATGGAAGCGTGGCTTGCCGCCAACCCGAATATCAATCTCGAGATGACGCATATGGTGCGCCAGCTGCAACCCACCCCGACGGGCATCCCGCTGGAAATATACTGTTTCTCGGCAAATAAACAATGGGTGAGTTACGAGCGGATACAATCCGATATCTTCGACCACCTGTTCGCCATCCTCCCGCTTTTTAAACTAAAGGTGTTCCAGTACCCGACGAATATGGAGTGGATGGAAGGGAGGTAGAACCGAAGGTTCTGGTCGAAGGTCTGTAAAGTCGAACCTTCGGTTCTAGTCGAAAGTCCGTAAGGTCCGTAAAGTCCAAAGGTCCATGGACCCTGCGGGCGCTTTATCTATGGCAGCTGGAGCTGCCGGTAAACTCTGTCCGAAGGACACCCGGGACTTTCGACCTTACGGACTTTACGGACCTTACGGACCTAATAGCAATCCCAATTATACAACACCCCGCTAAAGTCGCGGGCGGCGAGATCGTCGGGGCGGATGAAGAAGTTGCACACGCCACGGTCGCCCCACATGATGCCGTTCTCGTCGTCGGAGTCGAGCTGGAAAAGCAGGACGGTATGCTCCTGAAAGTTCTGGTCGTACTCGCGGGGGTCGAGTTGCGTGAAGGAGGGGTAGCCGCCCACGCGGTGGCCTTCCACCTCGGTGTGGGCATACACGCCGTCGAGCACCGACTCGTCTACCCGGTCGAGGTTGGGAACCGTGGCGTCCGGGTGGGTCTGGTTGTAGATGTCCAACAGTAACTTCTCGAAACGGAAATCCCAAAGGGTCATTGGCATGGAATCCTTCTCGAAGGTCAGCTTTCTTTCCCCGGACACGGGGAAACTGTCGCCCGGGACGGTTTCGGGCACGTCGGGGAGCAGGGCGGACGGGTCCTCCGTCACGCGCTCGTGGTAAATGACCCGGAATCCTTTCTGGTCGGCACGGTTCTCGAAGTTCAAACCGTAGGTGTCATCGCCACTGACGTAGAATTGCAATATGCCTTCGCGGGGAAAACCCTCGAGGGCGGGCATCTCGGCAAAGTTCAACTGGGCGAGGAAGCGCAACGGTTTCTTCTCCCGCGCTTCGGGAGCCTCCCCGGGAGCCGGGACATCGGACCGGGAGCCGCTGCCGGTAGCCACTTCCGGGTTTTCCACCGACGGTTGTCCGGAACCCGCGAGCAGCACATCCAGCGCCGCCACCGGCTGTTGCACGGGCGCCGCGGCGGCGGCTTCCGGCGTTGCCGCCAGCCGGGTTTCGTCACAAGGATACTCGAAGCCCCGCGGCATGTAAGGGAGCCCCCCTATCTTGCTGTTCCAAGGCATCGTCTTTTCTTCCACGGGGATGACCCGCGCGTAGTCTGTCGTTGTTCGCTCGCAAATGACTTTCAGCATCTTGTCCGCCGAAGTTTCTTTCTTCTCGCCGTCATTACTGCCACCACCGAATATTTTTGATAAAAATCCCATAATCACGTTTTTATTTAATTACACGTCAAAAGTACGAAATTAATTGGATTATCTCCAAATATTCACGCGCGTGACCTTATCGGACAGGCGAGCCGCGAGGGAATTCATACGGCAGTGTAGCAGGAACTCGCGCCCGTCCAGCGTGCGGGTGAAGACGAGGCGGCAATGCCCTACCCGGTGTTCCCATTTCCGGCGGAAGTTCTCGGCGCTTGATTTCTTCTTTCCCAGTATTTCCGGCACGGCGTGGAAGTCCTCCTGTTTGATCCGTCCCCGTAGCAGGCTTTGGCGCACGATCACGTAACGGGGGTTGTCGACGGGGGCGACGATTTCCTGCAAGGCGTTCACGAACACGGACTTCTCGTAGGTCGATCCTCCCCGCAAGTGGCAATATACCGCCCCGTCGTCGTCGCTGGAAGCCACCGCGACAGCCTCTCCCGAGGTAATGATGCCTTCCTCCCGCAACGCATCGAGCAGGGCTGTCCCGATCTGTTGCATATCCTTCGATATATCCCGGTATTTCAAGTAAAGGCGAAGGGCTTTCAATCCCTTGTACCCGAAAGCGAAGAAAGCAAGCACGGAAAGCGCCAGTAAAAAGTATAACCAATCATTTGCCGTGCGGAGATTGCGGAATTGACCGCGTCCCAGAGCTTGCAGCAAAGCGTTGCCGAAGATGGATGCCGCGCAAGCGACCTCGGCAAACAGGCAGGCAAGCGTGCGGCGCAGGTAGAGTTTCCGCGAGGGCTGGTACGCCCGTTCCTCGCCGAAGGGAACCTTGATTTCCTCCACCAGGTTCACGCCTTGCCGCAAACCGTCCTCCCAGCGCCGGCGGAGCGTGCCGCGGGCTGCCGCTTCTTCAAAGGTTTGGAGGTTTTTCCGCTCTATGGTTTCCCGGTCGTGTAGCGACGGCGGGATGTTCAGGCGCCCCACGCCGTTTTGGATAGTCCCGTCGGCAAGGTTCGAGATGCCGATAAATCCCCGGAAACGGCGTTCCAGCAGCTCCAGGTCGTCGCCTCCCGAGGGGGAAGTCGGGTCGACGCAGACCAAGTGCCAGATATTTCCCGTCTTCCCGTCGTTCCCTTTCTCCACGCGGATCGCCCGCCCGCGCATCTGGTTGGACGACACGAACGAGCCCACGAAGCTGGCAAGTACCAGGGTATTGAGGCACGGGGCGTCCCATCCCTCGCCGAGCAACGCTTTCGTGCCCACGAGAACGCGGATCGCCCCTTCCTCGAACACGCGGGTGATGACGCGGACGATCTCGTCCTTTAGCGTCCCCGTGGCAGCGATCTCCACGTAAGTATCGTCGTAAGGCAACACGCGCGACACCACGCACGATACCCCTATCTCCCGCGCCACCCGCTCCACCGCGGGCAATGCTGCCACGGGGACGACGACGAGGGAACCCGTCAGTACTCCCACCCGGCCCGTCCCGACGTGTTCCCGACGCAATTTCTCGAACACGGGAACCGCTCCCAGGCGGTCGAGAGGCAAATCGTTCACCGGGGTAGTCGTCATGTACTCTTTCCGGATATAATCCGTCAGGATTACCGCGCGCAGGCGGTCTTGCAGGTGTCCCGACTCGAAACGGATGATCTCGGCGATGCCGTTCAGCTTGCTCACGCTTGCCGTCAAGGTCTTCATCAGCCGGCTGTTGTAGCGGAGGTGCACCTGCTTGTTCTCCGTGGCTCCCCGCCGGACCAGCTTGTTTTCCAACGCCTCCCGGTGCCCGGCGTAGGCGGGAAAGAAGGAGGTGTGAAGGTAGAAGTCGAGCAATATTTCCATCCACGCGTAATCTAACGGGGGTATCTTGATCTTCTTGCTCCCGATCACTTTGAAGTGTAGCGGGGGTATCTCCTTCCCCGCGTCGTGCAGGAAGACGAGCATGGAGGTGTAGAATGGCATATTCCCGTATATCCACTCGAGGTGTTTCAAGGGGTCGGTCCAGACGGAATTGGTGGAGATGGCTTCCGTGAAAACGGCATCTTCGCGGATCTCCCGGAAGAGATGGTCGATGTCGGCACGGAAGGTACTGATGCGGTCGTACTCCTCGGGCGAGGGCAGCGACAGGTAAACGTAATCCTGGTGCGGGCAAAGGTCGCCCTCGAGGATTAGCTCGGGGACGGTGATCTCCGTGTCGACCGTGCCGTTCAACTCGATGTAGCGTTGCCACTCGGCAAGCGTCACGTCGTAGGGCGGCGTGGCTGTCAATCCCACGATGGTGGGTGATAGTTGCCGTTTCAACCTATCGAGGGAGACGCACCACTCGTTTTTCAGGTGGTGCGCCTCGTCTAGAATAACGGTCTTCACCCCCAGCCGCTTCAGCTCGCGGGTTATCGCCCGGGGGGAGGCGCCTTCCCCGTCGTCCAAGTTATTGCAAGCCGCGTGTAGTCCCTGGTAAGTGCACACGGTCATGAAGGCGGGCTTCCTGACATCGCACGATATCCACGCGGGGACGCGGTTGACCTGTAGGAATAACTCCCGGAAACGGTCGATCCATTGATCCCGGATAGCCAGCGACGGCGCCAGTATCAAGGTCGGGCGGTTCAAGCGGAGCATGACTTCCAATCCCAGCACGGTTTTCCCCGAACCGGGGGGCGCCACGACGTGGAGCGAACCGTTGGACAAGTAGTTATCCAATTCCTTTAATACCCGGGACTGGTATTTCCTCCACTCGTATTTGAATTTGATTTCCGGCGGGAATTTCGTCATGATTTCCATATGCCGCGTCTGTTAGTTTGCAAATATGTTACCGTTAGATTTGTCGTTTCAAGTAGATCATGTCGACGCAGGGACGACCGTTGTCGATGATGGGTTCGGGGTAATTGTCGGTGAAGAAGTTTTTGACCACGTGATCCCGCTCGAAGCCGCAACGTTCGTAATACGCCACCCGCGAGTCGGAGGTTCCTACCCACAGGCAGTCGAAGTGTCCGCGGTAGTGTTTCGCGAGCGAAGAGAGTATGTATGTCCCGTAGCCCTGCCCCTGGCAGGCGGGAGCCACGGCAAGGTTCTTGATTTCACCCCGGGCGTCGACGACCGCCTCGCCAATGACTTCGCCGTCCCGCTCGAGCACGAACATCTCGCTCGCCGAGAGGTAACGGCCGATCATTTCCTCGGAAGGGTCGGCATCCAGCAAGAGTGGCAGGTAACGCTTCTTGTCGCCCGTGACTTTTACCAGCCGCAGGCGGGGATTCTTTAAACGCAGGTGCAGGAGCGGGTAAGGATCGCCGAAACCGTCGACGGCGCTCCGGCTCGCGACCTCGAACCCCAAGCGGAGGTAGAAGCCTACCGCCTGTTCGTTCTGCTCGTTGACGGTGACGGTTTCGGCGTGGTACTCGTCGACCGCCCACTCCACCAAGTCGCGCCCGATGCCCATGCCCCGGTAATCGGGATGCACGAATAGCATTTCGATGGAGGTGTCGTCCAACCCCAGGAACGCCACGACTTCGTCGCCCTCGTAATGCAGGAGGAGAGGCAGCGCGCGGCAATTCTCCCGCACGAAAGGACGGTAGAAGTCGATAGCCCCTTCTGCGAGGAAGTGGTGGGTAGCCCGCACGGAGGCTTCCCATATTTCGACGCAACGCTCGACGAGCGCGGCACTTTTCTTCGTTTGTTTCATCATTTGTTTTTTGATAACCATACGCTAATATCTTGTTTCGCGAGGGCGGTTGCCATCAAGTCCGGGAATTTATCCGGCGTGCAGGCAAAAGCCGGGACTCCCAGCTCGGCTAGGAATTGGGCGTTCTCCTTGTCGTAGAAAGGCGCCCCGTCGTCGTTCAACGCCAGCAGCACGATAAGTTGCACGCCGCTCTGCACGAGGGCGACCATCTTCTCGCGCATTCCTTTCTCGTTGCCGCCCTCGTAAAGGTCGGTGACGAGCACCAGCACCGTGTCGGCGGGACGGGTTATGACGGTTTGGCAATAGCCTAAAGCCCGGTCGATGTCCGTGCCCCCGCCTAACTGTACACCGAACAACAAATCCACGGGGTCTTGCAGGTCGTCGGTCAGGTCGACAACCGAAGTGTCGAAGACCACCATGCGGGTTTGCACGGAGGGAATGGAAGCCAGCACGGAACCGAATATGCCCGAGTAGACGACCGACGAGCCCATGGAACCGCTCTGGTCGAGGCAAAGGACAATGTCCTTCAGCGCCCGCCGTTTGCGCCCGTAGCCGACGCGCACTTCCGGGATAATGGTTTTGTATTCCGGCTGGTAGTTGCGCAGGTTTTTCTCGATGGTGGTTTTCCAGTCGATCTCGTTGTAACGGGGGTTGCGCCGCCTGCTGGAGCGATTCAACGCCCCGGCTACCGCCTGTTGCATGGGCGCGGAGAGTTTCTTCATCAGTTCGTCCACCACTTTGCGCACGACTTCGCGGGCGATCGCCTTGTTCTTTTCCGGGATAACCCGGCTCAAGGACATCAACGTCGCCACCAGGTGCACGTCGGGGACGATTGACTGGAGCATTTCTTTCTCGGTGAGCAAAGAGGTGAGGTTTAAGCGTTTTATGGCGTCTTTCTGGATCACCTGTACCACCGATCGCGGGAAGAATTCCCGAATATCACCCAGCCAACGGCTTACTTTGGGAGCCGAACCTCCCAGCCCGCCCCGCCGGTCACTGTCGTACAAGGCACGCAAAGCGTCGTCGACACGGGATTCCTCGGGAGTTAACGTTATCCCCGTGCCGTCCGCCTCATCGCCCCCGAGTATCAACCGCCATCTCTTTAAAAGAGCTTCATGCATAAATGTCTGTTTTAATCATTGAATATATCGTTATTTTATTCCCACGAGTTGCCAAATTAAAGGAATGACTTTCCGGGCATCTTCCGCGTTGAAAGCCTCGCTCCCGGCGTGCAGGCGTTTCACGCCGGAGGTTCCCTTGGCTTTCTCGCCCAGTTTCCGCCGTTCCGGCACGCTGTACTCGCTGAAGGTGCGCCTTAATATGGGCAGGAGTTCTAGGAAGGTGCCGTCGTCGAGAGAAGCCAGCCAACCGTTCACGAGTTCCCACAATTGTTCGTCCAGGAGAAGGATGGTTCCCGATGATTTCAGGAATCCCTCGAACCAGAAAGCCGTTTCGGAGGCGGCGTTGCCGCGGGAAGTGTAATATTGCAGGGTTTGAGCGGTTTCCTCGTGCCCGAGTATATTCTTGTCGCGCAGCAGACGGGTGGCATAGCCCGATAACAGGGGATGGGTGCCGCGGGACTCACGCACTTTCCGCACGAGTTCCGTCCACATGGAGATTAGTTCCGGCTGGTTTGCCGTTGCCACGGCGTAATCGACCGCGATAAACTTCTCCATCAGGTCGGCTGCCGCGTCCTCGTCGATATTGGCACACGCCAACACTCCCCCCGCCAGTACGCGCGCCATCATGGTGTAAAGCATATCGTTGACTTTCGCGTAGTCGAGGTTCCGCACGCTGCCGTAACGCACCACGGTTACCAAGCCGGGGATGGCTTTCATCATTTCCAACACGTCGGTCGTGGAGGCGGCGAGGGCATCCAGACGCCGCGTCATTTGCTCCACCAAGCCGGGCAAGTCGGCAGGAATTACCTGTTGCAATAAATCGACGAGCGCGGAGATGGAGGGTATATCTTCGGCCTGACGCACGTTGTAGGCAACGACCGCTTCCGCCAAGGTATTTCCCCAAACGGCTTTCTCGATGATAGAGAGCGTCTGTTCCGGCTCGTAGTACACGGACCAGGACTCTTTGAAAGTTCCCTTCCCGTCGCTTCCCAAGGGGCGTGCCAGGCGTATCCCGAGCAAGTTCAAACGATGGAAAACGATACTCCGTTCCAAGTCGTTCGGCTTGCGCAAGTCCAAGTTGTATTCCTTTATCCCGGTGGTTAAGGGCAAACGTAAACGCTTCAACAGTTTCTCCACGTCCACGAGCAAGGGCACTTTGGGGACATCGCCGGGGACGGCTCCCATGCGGTCGCTGATGACCAGTGCCTCCCGGATGATTTGCAGGACGACGGGGTCGCCGAAGCCCATCACCGTGGTGACGGCATCGTTGTATTCCTCGAGCGAGGGGCGGGATAATCCCCGCAGGGCCGCCGTCACTTGTGCCAAGCGTACCGTTTCGATCACGTGTGCCACGGATATGTCCATTCCCCGGGCACGGAATAGGGCTGCCACTTTACTCATCCAGCGGGTACCGTCGTCATCGGGGTAATCCCACACGTGGTCGTACCATCCCGGGGAGATGATTCCCGCCCCGTAGCCGCTGCGGTAGGACAAACGGTCGTAAGTCCACGGTATCCACGTGCATTCGACCTTTACTTTGGGCAAGCCTTTCAATAGTTCGTTATCTTCTTTTCGCGCGGGCATTTTCTCCAACCCGGGCACGTGCCAAGCCCCGCAGATGACGGCGATACGTTGGCAGCCTTCTTTTTGTGCCGCCCGGATCATCTTCCGCATCCAGGCTTCGCGCAGGGAGGTTTCCCGGTCGATCGCGGGGTATGCCTCCCGCAAGGCGGTGACGGCTTCGCGCACGGCAAGGAATATTTCTTCGTTGTTCCGGCGATTCTCGAAGTTCATTTCCCACCAAAGTTCCGGGTCGTCGTACCCTGCCGCTTTCGCGAGAGCGGCGAAAGGATCGACGTGCACCGGTTCCGGCGGCACGGGTGAGGCTTCCGCCTCCGGTTGGTTTCCCGGGGCGGATGGCATCCCCTCTTCTTCCGTGTCGTGCGCCTCTTCGCTAGCTTTTTGCAGCTCCGCTTGTTCTTCCCGCTCTTTCCATAACGCCAAATGATGTACCAGCGGCAAGTCGAAGAAACGGAGCGGTATCCCCCGCTTCACGGCATAACACATCGCCTGCCACTCCGGGGAGAACCCGGCGAAAGGATAGAAAACCGCCCGCTTGGGTTCGTCGGGCTGGTAAGCGAGCAAAGCCACGGGGGGCTTCATTTGCTCGTGAAGTACGCCCGGCAGCAAGGGTTCTGCCTCGGGCGGTCCCTCCAATAATATCATATCCGGTTCCAGTTCTTCCAAGTAGGCTTTCACGTTTTTAGCCGAACCGGGACCGTGATGTCGTATACCTAAAAAATGTATTCCGTCTGACATGGCATGAACTATTCTGTTATAGCATTTCGCGGGACGCGCGATAGATGTCCTTCCACCCGTCGCGTCCTTTCACGACGGTTTCGAGGTATTCCTGCCAGACGACGCGGTCTTGCACGGGGTCTTTGACGACAGCACCGATGATACCGGACACGAGGTCGACGGCATTCAGGCGCCCGTCGCCGAAATACCCGGACATGGCAAGCCCGTTATTCACGACGGATATGGCTTCGGCGGTGCTCAAGGTTCCGGAAGGGGTTTTCAGTTTCGTTTTCCCGTCCTCGGTTGCCCCACCCCGCAATTCGCGGAAGATGGTTACCACGCGGCGAATCTCTTCCAGTGCCGGTTTCTCGGCAGGGATGTCCATCACGGTGGAGAATCCTTCCACGCGGCGGCGCACGATGTCGATTTCTTCCTCGATGGTGTCGGGCAAAGGCAGGATCACGGTGTTGAAACGACGCTTCAAGGCACTCGAGAGTTCGTTGACTCCTTTATCCCTATTGTTGGCGGTAGCGATCACGTTGAAGCCCCGGATAGCCTGTATCTCCTTATCCAGTTCGGGAACGGGGAGGGTTTTCTCGGAGAGGATGGTGATTAACGTGTCCTGCACGTCCGAACCCACGCGGGTCAATTCCTCGATACGAGCCAGCTTGCCGTCCCGCATCGCCCGCATCACGGGAGTCTGCACTAAAGCCCCCTCGCTGGGTCCTTCCGCCAATAACTTGGCATAGTTCCAACCGTAGCGGATAGCTTCCTCGCCCGTTCCGGCTGTTCCCTGCACGATCAGCGTGGAATCACCGGATATGGCTGCCGCCAAATGTTCGCTTACCCAGCTCTTTGCCGTTCCCGGCAGACCGTATAACAATAAAGCCCGATCGGTGACCAAGGTTGCCACGGCGATCTCGATCAGCCGACGGTTCCCGATATATTTTGGACTAATTTGAAAACCATTCTTTAGTGTTCCCCCCATCAGATAGGTCACGACCGATTGCGGGGATAGTTGCCAGTTCTCCGGAACCTTGTTGGTTTCGTTTTTCTTTAACTCGTGCAGTTCTTCCTCGAACTGTTGCTCCGCGTGTTGTCTTAGTAATAAACCCATATTGTAAGTTGTTTAATTTAAAGACGGTATTTACACATCCGCTGTAAATCCTTCTTGTATATCCTTTTTTATTTGTATTAATTGCTGCATACGCACGGTGAATTCCCAATGGCTTCCGCTATTCTCTTTTGCTGCTCCTAGTTCCCCGATATAGCCAAGCAGCGATACCGGAAGGCGTAATGCCAGTTGCTCGCAGGTGGGGCGGTCGTAATAACAATAGGTCATGCTGTAAATCATTTTCAGAACGCCGCGGGAGAAGTTCTCGCCCCATTCCTCATCGTTGTCGTCCAGCCATTGCATCACGTAGAAGTTTTGTTGCGCTTTCCCTTCCAGGTTCAATTCCTCCCGCTGCCCGACGGATAGCATGGGCACAAGGGGGAGCAATTCCGGGTGTTGCAATACCCGCTCGCCTTTCAGCCAGTAGTACGCCCATTGGCGGTCGTTGAAGTTGAAAATGGCGTTTTCTAAATGAATATACTTGGAAAAAGGCGGGGATTTACGCATGCGCCGCGCCGCCGTTTCAAGGTCGCATTCCAAGATTTCACTCCAGAAGGACAAGGGTACGCACTCTGCCATTTGTCTTAATATGTAATCGCTGTCGCTCTCTCCTTTATTGCTACTGACCTCGTTGATACCCGCTTTTTTGAACTCGTCCGAGTAAGCCACGGGGTCGACAGACCAACCGAGCAGGCGGCGATAGTGCAAGTGCTGCTTTAATGTCCGGGCGTATAATCCGACGATAGCGGAATCGGGTATCCTCCGCAACAGGTCGAGGGCGGTATCCCTTACCGTGCTGCTACGATCGCCGGCACGCACGCTTTCCAAGAATTCTTCGTCCGATTTGGACAAACCGGTCTTCAAACACTCCAGCAATTCCGCCCGATGTTGTGCCGGCTCGTTCTTCCATTCCGTGCGCAAGAGTTCGATCCCCCGGGGAGGATCGCTTTCCCTTACCCGGGACAGGATGCTTTTCCGGTCGGCGTGTGTTGCCGTTTCCCAATCCTCGTTTCCTTCTTCCTGCATGGGCGGGTAGTTCATCAAGGGCAGCAACCACCGTCCCCGGTTGCCGATCAGGGAAGCCAACAGGCGTTTCTCGCACTTTGCCGTCTGGCTACCTGGCAAGAATGCCCTTTCCAACACGTCCAGCAGGTATTCCGCGGGGATCAAATAGCCCCGTTCCGCGGCCGTCTTGTACCACAAGAGTAGCATATGCACATACTTTTCGCCTAACAGCATTCCCAATAATGCCGCCGCTTTTTTCCCGGGGTAAGGCATCGTTTCCGGCTCCGCGACCGTGACCGGAATGGGGTCTTTCAAGTTCAAAGGTTCTAACCCGGAACGGTAATAAGCGAAGAAGGCTGCCGCTATCTTGTAAAAGAGGTCCTCCCCGTCCGCCGCGGTTTCCTTTATTTTCGACAAGGTATCGCCCAAGTCTTCCGGCAGGTCCTCGGCGGATAGTTCCCGGTTAGCCGTCCCCAGCAGGGCTGTATTGATTACGTTATCCGTTATGCTCATTGTTCAACGTGTAATATTTATCATCTATCCATAATGACAAGGCTCTCCACACGCGTTCTCCCGCCATGAAGAAGCCCGTGAATTCCCGACCGCCGGTCACGGCGAGCCCTTTCAGACGGGCGGATTCTCCCGCGCCCAACGCCACGAAACGCCAGTCCCTGTCCCGCAACCAAAACTGCCCCTCGTGTACCGCGAAACGCACCCCGCTCACGATGACCGGCACTTCGTGGAGAAAAGGGTTTACCGTGAGTTTCTCCCGAAAATACCGCATCGCTTCCGACAAGCCCGCGTATCCCGCACTCCCGTCCGTCACCGGGAATATTTCCCCCGGTCCCCGCTGCTCGCGCACCAAGACCCGGGTCGGGTCGATCCCCCGGTAAAAGGTTAAGTCTGCCCGGACGACGTTGCCGGGCATAAAGGCGATCTCCGGCAATGCCCCCGCCATGATAAACTGCAAGAATAGGGCGTATTTCTTACTTTGTCGCCCGTACAACCAATTGTACTCGACGGTCAGGCGGTCTTGTTGTAAAGACTCCGTACCTACCACGTACCAGTCATCGGTCACCGTCTGACCTTTCGCGAGTACTTCCTCCTTCGATTGGGGGTATCCCACGAGGGTACGAATCTCATCCTGCCATTCCCCGGGCAGTCGGCCCAGGTGTTTATAACTTTCCGCCACGAGATAGGCTTTGCTTAATAAGGCGGTCAACAGGTATTTCCAGTCTTCCCCGAAATAGTTGATTTCCTGCAACTGACGCATCATGCCCGCCAATCCCGGAGCCTGCGCGTCCACCATACGTTTCGCGATTCCCTCGAACAGCTCCCGCGCCCGTTCCGGTACGTTCAACAAACCGTTACGCGCTAGATCCCTGAGCCAGCCTTGTAAGTCCTCGGCTCCTCCCAGCACCTTTCGATGTCGTGCTTCCAGGCGTTTCGCCTGAGCCTCGGCATCTACCGGTTTGTCGCTTTTCTCTTTCTTTTCCGCCGCTTTATTCACCCGTTTATCCAACCACTCGACGACCCACGCGGGTTCTTCCCCGGTAGAAAACAGGTCCGGTTGTGACGCGTATAGAAATAGTAATCCCAAACTATGTTTACAAGGAAATTTACGACTCGGGCAAGAACATTTGAAAGCTATATTCTGCAAATCCACCTGTGTCTGGTAAGGATTCGCCCCGCTTCCCTGGCAATGTCCCCACAATGCCCGTCCGCTAGCCCCCCGCAATACCCATTTCGCCGCCGAGGCCAAGCCCTTCCCGGCTTTCACGGATGCCGCATCAGGAGCTAACTTAATAATCTGCTCTTCTGATAATTGCATGTATCCACATTTTCAATATTCAATGTCGGCAAATTTAAGGGTAAATATGAGATATCAAAACGTCCATCAACGAAATTCATGTTGATGGACGCAATATATTTAGGATTTTCTGTAATAAATACGGTATAAAAGAACTATTCCCAACAGATCTTATCAAGCAAAGTAGCTAACTCTTTCATTCCCGGTCTATACGCGAAAGCCATACGTATTTTAAAATTCTTATCGATTAATATAAAACGGGGGATACCGCTAATACGGTAGGCTTCTTGGAACTTTTTATTGACAGCATGCCACTCGAGAACGTTTCCCGCATGCGGATGAGCATTTAAATAACTCTTCCATGGTGCGGCTTTTTTGTCTATGGACACGGCTACAAACTTGATGTTCTTTCCCTCGTATTGCCGTGCCAATTCATGAAAGACGGGCGCTAGGGCTTTGCAAGGATTGCACCACGTTGCCCATACATCTATAAACATAGGGGTTCCTTTGTAATCCGACAATTTATGCAAGTTACCGCCCGCGTCTTCAAACTCGAAATCCATCGCTTCCATTCCGGCCAAAAGATTGCGTTTATCCGCCACGTGTTCCTCAACCACCCGCGACACGACGGGATCTTTGACCCGTTCCCGGAATTCCAAAAGCTCGAGGCTATAGAGACGTGTCACGTCGTTCAATACCTGCATCAACGCGTATTCTTCTTCAAAAAGCGTGTAACCGATTTGTTTCGCAAAATCGGGTTCTATATCATGAACTATATTCGCGAGCAGCCGACTAACCTGAATGTATTGAAGTACATCTTGTTCTTTGTAACGCTTGTACAATTTACGGGCATTTTTTAAAAATTCCCGTGAAAAAGAAGTATTCTTGAACCCGGCATGCCACGCTTCAAAATCCGCGGGAGAGTATTCACTTTGTCTTCTCTGCACGAGGTTTTGATAGTAATTTAACAAAGTATGAACAGCCATGAAATCAACGCGAAGGCAGCAATCGTTCACGAACTTTCCCGGATGAAATGTATTTTTCACGACTCGTTTCAAGGAATCGGCATTAAAATACACTTGACGCCGGTATTCTTTGTAGGTGGTTTCGGGGGTAAATTGCCCCGGGTAAAGCATGCCGTATCCCAAGAACCAATCTTGATTGAGCCACGCGTTCTCTTCCGCCAAATCACCCGAGAATGTTGATTTTTCCCGTTCCCGGTTATTGTAATCAATGATAATCACACTACCCGGTTTCACGAAGATGTTGAGCGCACCCCAACCGTATAGTTTATAATATTCGCCTTCCGGGTCGGTTACCGGTAACGAAAAGGCGAGAGAATCCCCCGGGAGTAGCCGCTCGGACCGGATCATGTCATATTTTGTTTCTTTAATCAATTCTGCCGGGTAACGTTGGAACACGGGATGTGGTTTGAATATCACCGTTGCGTTTTGAGCAAAAGAGGTTAATGTACATAGTATACAGAGAACCCCTAGAAGAAGTGATTTATTAGATCTTCCCATCACGTGCTATTTTAATTCAAAACCTATTGATTTCACAACCTCGCGCATGATCCGGAACTTTTCGATTACCATGGGATATTCCGCATATTCCGCCTCGAAGGCTTGGCTACTGTACGAAATCACCGCCATGACGTAATCCTCGATATCAGCATTTTCATCCCCCAGCGTGTAATACCACTTCGTCACGTCCGGGTCCGAGACATAGTGATATTTCGAGCGGTCAAAATCCAAGAAGCCGTACACTTCCCAGCGAGCCGGGGACAAACACACGTACCCCGGGTAACGAGGAACACGTACTTCCATCTTGTAATAGCTCCGTTGAGTCGCGGGGTCGTAGCTGACCCGCTTGAATGTTTCCAAACCGGCAGAGGGGGTTTTCGCCAAGTAATTTATAGCCAAGTAGACGAGGATCTCGTTAGCCCGATACGCCTTCTCCTCGACGGACATTCCCGCGATAACGGGTATGTCGGCTATCGCCAAGGTTTCCATCGCCTGGTGTACTTTTTTCATGTCTTTCGCTCCTCCCGCGTATTGTTGCTCGTATATCGAGTCCAGCAAAAGGATGGACTGGATATGGAAGATGTCCGGCACAAGGGGCAAAAACACTTTGTCGATAAATTCTATCCCTGCCAGCTTATCGGCTTCGTCTTGTATTAAAGCGATACGTTTAGCCACGATGCTGTACACGTTAGCCGGATTATTGAGGTTGTAGTTTAAATCCAACACTTTGTGATAGACGATGGGCTGCCCGTTATGGTCTATGCCCCGTTCCTGTTGCCCGATGGTATCGTTAAGGAAGACGGGTATGCCCCAGCTGGAGTAGACCCCGTAGGCGGCGTGCTGCACCGCGTCATCCGGGTTGTCTTGTATCATGAACCATTCCGCGTCCACGTACGAGGGTGTCAAATCATCTTCCTTGCTACATCCCACGGCAAAGAACAATATCGTTAAAAGTAATATATGGTATTTCATTTGCGTTAATATTAAAAGCGTTTAAACATTTCTCTCTGGGGACGAGCGGTATTATCCACCATGTTCCCCTTGTTGAATTCGATTACCGACCGTGGGATCGGGATCACGTAAGCGGGTTCCGAGGCGTACTCGTTCAACCGGTAACTACCCAGATACTCAAGCTGCCAAGTCGTGTTGTTATAAAAATACTGGTCATGAATGATGGGCTTGGAATACGGGTAGCGGGAATGAACGGCATAGCGGCGCAAATCGAACCAGCGATGCCCCTCGAAGCAAAGTTCCCGGCGGCGTTCGTCACGAATCAACTCGACCAACTTTTCGCCAGCCCGCTTGTCGAGGGCGACATAAGTACCCTGTTTCACCCGTTTGACGCGCAGTTCCTCGATCAGGTCCCGTGCCTCATCTTCCCGGGAGAGCATAGCCAGGGCTTCCGCTTTGTTCAGCAAGACCTCGGGCAACCGGAGCAAACACTCGGACGAAACCATGCCATCACGCGTGTCGACTAACTTTTTCACTAAATAAAGCGGGTTATACGGGTCTTTATATATCCCTAACCACGACCCGAATCGCAGGTCATTCCCCGGTTCCCGGCTATACATGCCGATCAAGTCATCGGAGACGTTAAAATTACTCATATCCATAACAGACATATTATATTGCCCCGCAAAACAATACCCTCCCTGGGAAAATATCGTTTCGGGGGAATCCTTGTACGTCACGCTGACGCCATCCCGTATGTTCCCGTACTGGTCCGGGACCACCAGTGCCAAACGCTGGTTGTAATCCAAAAGGGTGTAGCCTCCTTGCAACACCGTGTCGGCCGAGGCGAGCACCTTCTCGTACTCTTCCATGTACAAGTAGACGCGGCTCAGTAAAGCGTGTGCCGCATAGAAGCCAGCGCGATAGACGGTCTTGTGCTCTTTACCTTTCAACAAACGGGTAGCCTCGGTAAGGTCCTCGATGACACGGGCGTAGGTTTCTTGCAGCGTGTTGCGCTTGAAGTAAACGTCCTCTATATATTCCGTGGTCTTCACGGGGACACCCAAGTCGGTTGCCGCCGAGGCTTTCGCGTAAGGTTTGGCGTAAATATTCGCCAAATAGAAATAGTACATTCCCCGCAAGAAGTAACATTCGCCCTTGATGCGTTCCAATTTTTCCGGTTGGTCGTGCATCTCTTCCGTTTTGGAGAGTATAACATTTACCGCACTGATGTGCTTGTACAACCGTTTCCAGTCGGAATCTTCCACCTCTTCTCCCTCGCGCGTGTAAGGATATTCCGACCAAAGATAAAAATTGGCAAACTCGGTAAATACAGTACCGATCCACGTCCCCCCGGTGTTAATTTGAGTGATATCATCATCCATCACGTGCAACCAGGGGAAATAATACCCGTCACTGCTCCCCAAACCGATACCGGCATTATTTTCCGGCACCTTCATGTACCCGTCCCCGATCAATATCTCGTCCAAATCCGCCGCTGTTTTCGCGTAAGTCAGATCCTGGGAATACTCTTCCAAGAAAGAGTCACACGAGCTAAAGAAGAAAAGAAGCGGGATTAAATAACTTATATAACTTTTCATAGCTTCTATCGATTAAAAAGTGATACCTAAATTAACGGAATACGAGGGACGAATAGACAAATTCAATTTATCGGTTGTCCCCGACTGGGAAGGATCCTGCCCTTTCAGTTTTGAACTGCAAATCGTGAACAGGTTACTCCCGGAAATCCCGATATATGCCGTTTTCAATAACAATTTCTTACAGAATTCCTCCGGCAACGTGTAGTTAAACACGAAAGATTGCAACTTCAAATAATTCCCGCTCACGGTACGGATATCGGAATTATCATACATTTGCCAGATGTTGTCGGCAAACTTAATCGAGTTATAATCTGATCTACCCCACCAAGGACTCAACGTTCTGCTATATTCGGCATTTGATAACAATCCCGGGATATTCGTGTGCTTCTCGTCACCCGGACGTTGCCAACGTTTCACGAATTCCCGACGCACGTTCCTTTCCGGAAGAGGAGCTACCGTTGTTCCATTTTGATTCGCCCCGTACAATTGCATCAACCGGATTTTAGAACCAAACGAGTAAGAGAGATTAAAACTCAATGACATCCGTTTGTAGGAAAAAGTATTCGACACGCCACCTTGCAGTACCGGCACCCGCGTACCAGACACCTTCATCACCCGGCGGAAGACGTCCTCCCGCTCCATTTTCAGGTATTCATCTTTAAGTTCTTCCTCCACGTCATAAAACATCGGGCGTCCGTCCTCGGGCGACAACCCTTTAAACTTGTAGGAGAAGAAAGTATTCAGAGGCTCTCCTTCAATCAACGCCGAGCCATCCAGGTAATTCGTGTAGAATATCTCATCCTGTTCTCTCTCGAAACTATTATTATTGACCGCTTTCGTCAACAACGTGTTCAATACTTGTCCTATTTGCGGGTCAATATCCCAACGGAAACCACCGATGTTAGCACCCGCTTTGATAGGGGTAAAATTGAAACTCATCTCGAACCCCTTGTTTTCCACAGTTCCGGAATTAATCACGTAGGTTTCCACTCCATTAATATCCGCCACGGTTTTGCTCAAAAAGGCGTCTTTGGTCTTCTTGTAAAAATAGGAGAAAGTTCCACGGATACGGTTATTGAACAAGGCAAAGTCCACGGAACCGTTGAACGCCCCGGTTTTTTCCCATCGCAAATCGGGGTTGGGGTAATGTTGTATATTCGACTCGTACTCGCCGAAATAATCGTTCATATTCCCTTTCTTGATAATCAACTCGGGTGTCTGTTCGCTCAACATATTTCCCTGGTACCCGAAAGAACTTCTCACGGATAACCCGTTAACCCAATTTACATCCCGCAATATATTCGCTTTCATATCCCAACTCGCGGAAACCGACCATACCGGCAATATCTTTTCGTTACTGCGATCCCCGAACTTGTTGGAAGCATCCGCACGTGTGTTAAAATTAAACGAATAAGCATTATTCAACGTATAGGTCAATGTCAAATAAGCCGACATCTCGTTTTGAATGTTATCCGTGAGTACCCCTCTCGCATCTTCCTGTTCCATTTGCCATTTAGCAAAAGCAGGATAGACGTCAGGATCCAGCGTCGCGATCATCTTTCCCCGCTCGGGCAAGTACCCCCGGTGAACCTGACGTTTCCCGTCATATTTTGAAGACGACAACTCGAAACCCACGGCAGCATTAATCAAATGTTTTTGCTCACTATCCAAGAATTTCGTGAAATCAAATTGCAGACGGGTAGTATAATTGTCATTCCGGGTAAAATCCTCGCGATATTCTCCCCCCACGGGCAATAAACTGACAGCCTTTTGATCGGGAGTTAATTCCACCCCGTAATTCGTACCCCGGAGATTTGACGCGTAGAAAGAATTCTCGCCGATAAAAGTTTCCTGCATCGTGTTATTGATACTGTATGAAAATATGAATTGAGTTTTCAACCAATCGTTGAAACGATAGTTCAGATTCATATTCAAGGTTATCCCAGAGCTATTGTACTCGTCACGGTAATTTTCCATCTCGTGCAAAGCATTAAATGCTAACGGGATATTGGAACTCGCGATTGAAGAACCTTTCACATCGTAAAAATAAAGGCTCCCGTCTTCGTTGAATGCCGGAATAGCACGCGATGTATTATAGGCGTAATCCAGAATATTCACCTCGCTGTTCACGTATTCCCGCACTCCTTTGTTTGCCAACATTCCGAACGAAAACGAGAATTTATTGAAACTCCCGTTTATGTTCACACTCGTGGAATAACGATCATTTTTCTCTCCCTTGATTACTCCTTTCTCGTTGGAATATCCTAAAGAAGCGTAATAACGGATATTCGAACTACCTCCCGACAGGCTCAACGTGTGGCTATTGGAAAACACATCCTCTGTGATCAAATCGAACCAATCGGTGTTCACTGTTTCCAATCTTGATACCTCATCCGTGAATTGTTGATAAGTATAGATTCCATTATTATACTTATCAAGAGCTCCTTCATAACCGACCCAATTATTGATAGTCGGGTACGATAGTCCTTTCTCGATGATCTCCCTGGAATACGCTATACGCTCTTTGGAGTTCATCAAATAAATATTCTTGTCCGAATAACGAGGTCTTGCCGTGAACTTGCCATTCAAACTGTACGTCACGGAAGGCGGACCCGTTTTTCCCTTCTTCGTGGTGATATTGATTACCCCATTTGCCGCCTTCGCCCCGTATAAAGCCGTGGCGGAAGCATCCTTTAAAATATCAATACGTTCGATGTCTTCAGGATTGATCCCGGAAATTGCATTTCCCACCAGATTAACAAAATCCAGATTATTAATTAAAGTCGGGATCACGTTCACCGGATCACGCAACACGATACCATCTAATACCCACACGGGCTCTTGGTTTCCGAGTATCGTGGAAGTTCCCCGGATTCGCAATTTCGGTGCAGCTCCCACTTGTCCCGAATTTTGCATAAAGATCATGCCCGGCACGTGTGATTCAAGCAATTGATCTATAGTTTGTACCCCGGGCACCTTGATTTTGTCCATTTCTATAGACTGGATAGCACTCGTGTTCTTCCGGCGATCAATCGTCTGGTATCCGGTAACGACGACCTCGGACAACTCGGACTGTTCTTCTTTCATCACCACGTTGATCGTGTCCTGTCCAGTACATTTCACTTCTGCCGTTTCCATCCCGATAAAGGAGAATATCAATGCCATATTCTCTATCGCAGGTAATGTTAAAGCATATCTACCGTTAGCATCAGTAGCCGTCCCGATCGTCAATCCTTTCACCACTACTGTCACGCCAGGCAACGGGATCTTTTGTTGATCCGTAACCAACCCCGTGATTCGGACATTTTTCTGCCTTGTATCTTCCATTTTTTTATCCGTGATCACAATTTGTTCTCCCACAATCTGAAACGTGTAAGCAGAATTCTCGAATACTCGTTTCAATACATTTTCCACGGTTTCATTTGTCACGGAAATCGAGATCTTCCCAACATTTTTCTCTTGCGTGTCATTATAGAAAAATTTGTAAGAAGTCTGTTTTTTAATCTCGTTAAACAGCACGGAAAGAGATACCCCTTTCAAATTCAAAGTTACCTTTCGGGGCTGCCCGGCATCGGCACCTCGAACCGGACTACAACAAATACCACCCCATATCAGCGTCAGTAAAACTATTCTTTTGAGAAATAATACTGACAACGACAAAAAATGTTGTTTTTTTTCCATAGATTTGTCATGTAAGTTTTAAATGATTATATAAAGCTTAATTTAAAAGGAGTATTCCAAGTGTTGGTAGCACGGATCGGAACTCCTTTTTATTTTTGTAAAATAATACTGTCTTTATTCATTCTGTATCGAATACCTAAATTCACGCATATCGTTTCAATAGCCGCCCGAACATCCTCCCGGTCAAATTCTCCGCTAAAAAGCTGGGAGAATGATTTTTCTGTTTCATTAATAATAGTCACACCATACCAACGCTCCAGTTTCCAGACAACATTATCAAATCGCTCGTTATCTATCACGAGTACTCCATCTTTCCATCTTACCATGTTGGCTGCATCCACCTTTATAATTTCCACGTCCCCACTCTTCGTGTTGAACACGATTTGTTCATCGGGCTTCATTACAACAGCATGTTTCCCCACCAAAACCCTCACCTTTCCTTCTACCAAAGTAGCACTGGTTTCATCCCCATCCCCATACAGATTTACTTCAAAAGAAGTACCCAGCACTTCTGTCACCAGTTCCCTTCCCCAAACAACAAACGGACGGCTAGTATCACGTGTCACTTCAAAATACACGTTTCCCCGCACTTCTACTTCCCGCCTCCCTTTGCCGAAACGTACCGGGTAACGTAATGAACTCTCCGAGTTTATCCAAACTTTAGTCCCATCTGACAACCGTAGAGAGAAACGCTCACCCGCGGGTACGATGATTTCGTTATATGCTAGTTGAAAATCCCCGACCTCCGCTAAAGAATCCTTTACTTCGTAAACGATTTCCCGTTCATTGGTCTTACTTATCTTTATATCATCTTTCGCCCCATCGGGCAACACCAAAAAATCGGAAAGTACATTTACTTTCTTGCCATCAGAAAGAGTCAATAATATTCCTTTGCTATGGCTAATTTCTTTCTCCGCGGGGACAATGTTCTTTTCCGGTTCATACAAACGCAGCAAAGCAAAAACACCAAGTATCACTACGGCAGCAGCCGAGATCATTCTCCATACCCGCTTTATATTATGTTTCGGACTTAAAGATCGGCGCATAAACTGTCGATAGTCCTCCAGTCCCGCCTCAACCATTTTCTGATCTGCATGTCTTCCCGAAGAAAGATTCCAAACTTTCCTGAACTTATCGAAATAGAGTTTATTCCGCTCGTTCTCTATCCATTTCGAGAAATACACAATTTCCTTTTGATCTGCCTGATTCGACAAAATTCGAATCAATAATTCATTTATATTGAAGGTTTCCATTTCCATCTTTTCTGCCTTTTATACACTAAAGACAGATAAAACAAGTTTTACCCCCAATGAGATACCGAAAAAAATAAAATAATTTGCAACAACCAATCCAATTCTTCTCGCAACTTACTCAAAGCTATAGTTATATGACGTTCTACCGTTTTTTCGGAAATATTCAATTTTTCTGCAATCTCCCGATTTTTCAACCCCTCCACCTTACTTAAAACAAATACTTCCCTACATTTTTCAGGCAACGAGGCTATTGCTTCATCCAATGCTTTGGCGATATCTGCTTGCCACAACTCCATTTCAGCCTCGGGTGATTGAATAACATTTGAAAAATAAAGGTCAGCCAATTGTTCTTGTTCATATTTTTGAATATTCTTTTTATGAACCAGTGTATTTAAACACCCGTGGTAAACCGATTTAAAAAGATAAGCTTTGACTGAAAGAGAAATATTCAGGAGTTCACGCCCTTCCCATATTTTATAATACATTTGTTGGACTACATCCCGGGCGGTTTCCAAATCATTTAATATCCGGTCGGCATAATTCAACAAAGAATCATAATATGTGGTATAAATATACTCGAAAGCTGATATCTCGCCACATTTTAATACTTCCAACAATTCTTTATCATCTGAATAATTCACGACCATCAACATTAATAACTATGCAAATATAGAATTTCTCCTTCAAATCATTCTATTTCATTCCATAAAAAAAACTTGCCCAAATATCTAAAGACAATAAATATTGGACAAGTAAACAGTATAAATATAATGATATTCCCCTATCACCTCTTTTTCATTCGACAAATATCGATTTCAATTCTTCCACATCATGAATATCTTCCACTCTTTGACGAACAGAACCATCTGGAAGCATGACAATAAAAGTCGGGAATGTATTTACACCGAACTGTTTAACCAATTCAAGTCCCTTTTCTTTTTTCACATCGTATTCCAAACAAAGGAAGTTTCTGTTCAACAAGTCACAGACATTCTCTTGTTCAAGTATTGCAACTTCGTTATTCATAAAACAAATGAATAGTTTACGACCTTGACGCTTCGCTTTCACCAAAGCTTCCTCGTAACTCAGATTCTGAAAATAAACGCCCACGCTTGCCGCTATTTTAAGCGACTCAAAGTAATTCGCTACATAATCGGTACTATTTCCAGCGATATTCATGTATTTATCCTCCAAGCGAATAAGCCGATTCAAATCCTCTTTCGTTGCTTTCTCCCGAATAGCATTAATCGCATTCATAGTAGCCCACAATTCTCCGTTTTCGTTTGTCTCGACCTCTCCGGCCAAAACAATCACTTTTTCAACATCACGCTCTGCACTAGCCAGCCTCAATTCCAAATCACGGGTTAAAAGTTCTTTATTCGACAGATCAAGTTTGGCTAGTTCTCCTCGCATTTTTCTTAGTAATTCCACGGAATCCGCTGAAAAACGCAATTGATTCGTGAATGTATTAACCAGATATTGTTCCACTTTTTCTTTACCTATATTCTTATAAAAAGTCAAAACGTGATCTAAAACAAGCTGATAATCTGCAGTTCCATATACACTCTTCTCTAGAATTGGCCAATACTCTTTTTTCATTTTATCTTTCCGCGTCAATAGGGCATTCAATTTCTCTCCCACCTCTGCACTCTTTTCCTTTTCAAATGCCTCGTTCAGCGCGATCTGGTATGCCATCAATTGCTTTTTATTCATTTTCCCTTGTTGATGTATCTTTTCCAAATAATCAAGAGAAGTCTTCGTGTTCAATCCTCGTTCCACTCTCGCGATAATTTTGTCGACATCCCCGCCACCCACGATTTTGTGTTGCACGGTGCCATCGGGACGAATGATAAAGAAGGTCGGGAAAGCTTTCAGGGGAAATCGTTTCGCCAATTCTTTCCCCTCTCCCTTTTCCATGTCAAACTTCACGGAAATAAACCTCGGGTTAAAGAAATCGCCGGCTTCTTTCCGGGGGAAAACATTATCGGTCATGTATTTGCAGGGACCACACCAACTCGTGTAGCAATCCATGAATACAAGTTTATTTTCAGCCTTGGCTTTAGCTAAAGCTTCTTCAAAGGTGAGGTGCTCGAAATTCACGCCTCCTTGACAAAATGCCGCGAAGCTCGAAAAAAGCAGTGCTATCATTAAAAATATACGTCTCATATCTATATAATTTACAAGCCAAAATAAAAGATACCCGGATCTCTCCAAGTACCTTTCATTTTCAATTAAAACAATTAAAACACAACATAAAATACAAAATTCAAAGAACTCCCAACAAAAACATTTATACAAGTTACACTTTCATTTTCGCTAAAAGAGTTCACTTTTAAGGGAGTGCTACAAGTATTATTCCTGGCGTATAAGCATCACCCGAGAGATAAACAGGTGAAGAACTTCTATTGCCAAGAACATCAATAGCTTCTATCTTAAAGTTTATATTTGGAGGAACATTAAAATAAAGATCAGTAGAATATGGCTTAGAATATATCACATTTCCATTTTCCAAACACAACAGAACTTGTGCAATCGGATTTGTTGCATACACTCTAACTGCATAAGTTACACCATCAGGGTCTGTTGGGTCTGTTGGGTCCGTTGGATCTGTTGGGTTTGTTGGGTTTGTTGGGTTTGTTGAATCTGCTCCTTCCCCAACTTTTACCCTCCAAATTTGTAAATTTGAAGTAACTGTTATTGGATTACTAAAATAAGTCATTCCTCTCACATCAAGTACTCTTACATAAAACGTACCAATCTCCAATGGCAAATTGAAGTATACTTTACTTACTATAACAGAATCATTTAAAACTGTACATTCTTCAAAAAAAGGCGCCATCGTAGGATCTTGTCCCGGATGAATAGACACTAGAGCTGGTGTAGGATTTCCTGCAGTATCTGTAACATGAACACAGAAATTATGGGTCGCTTCTGGAGGAAGTTCCAGTGATAAACTCTTCGTCGTTAACAATATATTTTCTTCATCAAAAAGGGAATCGTTAGCTTTTTCGCAACTCAAAAAGCTAAACAATACCATAAAATAAATTATCTGTTTAATTTTCATAATTCGGTATTTAGTTTATCATTAGGTATTATGAAATATTTGCATTCTTAGATAATATTATCTAAGAAAAGGAACTCAGGTAAGAAATACTCTGAGTTCCTTATAATCTCCTTAAAATACAAAATTCGAAGAACTACTTTCCACGTAGTTGATGCAAGCCACGCGCCCGTTCCCCTCGAAAGTAGGTTCAGTTAACGGTTTCAAGTTGTCAGCATCAAATTCGTGCAGCCATACTTTGTACTTCCCGTTCGCGTAAGTGGCAATGGCGAAGCAGTCTATCTTAGAACCATAAGTTTCACTCATCGGATTGGGGTACATAATATGTTGCATACAAGTAACCTTTTCCCCGGCAGGTAAATCCAGAATGGCTTCCTCGTGCTGGTTGTCTATAACATATTTATACAACTTTTGGTCTTTCACGAAATAAATTACTCCATAATTTGCGTTTGCTGCTATGATTTCAGCCGAGGGTAGTCCGGATGTTGACGGAAGTATATTCACACTTTTGATGGGATTGTTATGCATAAAATCATTTAGAGA
This sequence comes from Butyricimonas synergistica DSM 23225, assembly GCF_000379665.1. GTDB lineage: Bacteria > Bacteroidota > Bacteroidia > Bacteroidales > Marinifilaceae > Butyricimonas > Butyricimonas synergistica. The sequence goes on from NZ_KB903359.1 coordinate 866,821, forward strand.
AAGTCTTAAGATCATGTAACTATCCGGTTCAGAATTCTTTTTCAGTAAAGCGTAAGATAACCAGCTCCAGTCTCTAAATTTCACTTTAAAGTTTACAGTGCTTGACCAAATTAAGTCAGCGCCCATATTGTTGCAACTTATTGGAGCATCAGAAGATTCCAAGAAGCGCGTGAGGTTTCCGTAAATGACATACACAAATGATTTGCTCAAGTCATCGAAATAGGTCACATCGAATAACCCTCTAAGCCCTTTGGAAAGGCGACAATTCCCGTATGCTGGATAAAATGCTGTTGCATTTGTTGTAACGAAGCAATAAGCCGCATCGTCATTTACCAAGTTCACGTTAACTCCATCATTTAAGATATCAATGTTCTGAAAATTCTTGACCTTCAAAGATTCAAAGAATAATGATTCCAAAGGTTTTTGAACATTGCCACTACTAACTTCCATGACAGCAAGCTCTTCTTTAGCAACCGGTATCAACACATCAATATTGCTGTAGCCACCGCCTGTAGTCGCATCTGAATATTTGGCCGAGAAGATGCTTTTCACGGCTTCGCCTTTCAATTTCTTCCCGTCGTTGTAGAATGCAATCCAGTTGTCGATGCGACCGCCGTCGTAAATAAAGTCGTAATCCGTATATTTTTCGGTAGTACCTTCATCCTTCAGCAAGTACCATCCCTTGGAATTGATGGTGCTCACTTCCAAGGTGCTTCGGTACGTGGTGGTTACTTTTGTCGCCTTGTCTGTCACGTTAAATACCAGATAATAAGTTCCCGGATTTTCATTGACTTCATAGCTCAAGTCCTTTGCCCGCCCGATCGTGTCCGGGGTGTAGATAATCCCGTCTTTGCGGACAGAGGTCCAAAGCTCCCAAACGTATTCCACCTCGGATTCGGTTGTCACGGTCGGGGAGATGGACAATATATCTTGGTGCGAAATCTTCGAGTATTTCTCCTCGATGCCCTCGATGGTGACGCTGTTCAACTCGGCGTAATCATACTTGTTGTCATCCTCGAAACACGCCACGAAAAACAGGCTCATGAAGAATGACCACCGGATTATATTATGTATATTTTTCATCATGTCGTTCTTTATTTAAAGGTGATTAATTTGCTGGAGAGATCTCCCTCTACTTCTCTCATGGGCGCCGCTCCACTTGCTATATTCACAGGATCATTATTATATCGGTCCAATGCGGTTTTGAATTTTACCTGGTAGTGATTTTGCGCTCCGCTAATCCCATACACTTTCGTGTTCCACCATTCATCATTAATCTTTTCGCCTGTCACCTCAATCATGAACTCGTGTTTTCTTGTGCTGTATTCTCCAAATGCCCCGTAACCACCTGAGTATGGATAATTCCCCCAGAAGTTGGGTTTGACCAATTTATCAGCGCAAATCAGCGTGTACTCCACGTCGTTCTTTACCCCTCCGATTTTAAACTCGTCGTTATCGCCCAATTGAATCTTCAGGGTATAAACGTTTTCTTTCAGAGAAGGATCCCGCAGGAAAATGACGGGAATGAAGGCTTTCACTTCGTTTGCCGGGATGACCATCAGCTGTTTTGCCTCTTCGCTGTCAAAAGAGACGAAATGCTTGCCGGCCACGGCGTTATAAGGATTTTCCGTGACCGTGGAATCCACTTTTACACCATTTTCAATGGTGTACTCCACGTCGTACACGGTCACTTGCCGGATGGCGACCGCCCGGTCGTAATCCCTCGGGCCTCCCATGGTTTCCACGGGAATGTAAAGCGTATCACGAACCACATCGGCCTCGTCATAATAGAATGTGGTTGAGGCTTCTCTCGTGTAGCCTCCCAAGTAGACCCTGGGCTCGTCGCTATAAAGCTTCAAATCTGCTTCGCTGCAACCCTGCATGACCAGCATCAACACCACGAATAAAATATATATACTTTTCATATTCGTCAAAATTATTTGTTGTTATAGATTATTTCTCTCTCGGGCAAAGGCACCACGTACGATTCAGGTTTCAACTGACTGTAATCGAGCGCAGAAGTTGCCCCTGTTCTTTTGTAGAAGAAAAACATTTGCCCCTCGGCATAGAATTCTTTGTTGAACTCTTTCTTCAGCACGTTCTCCCGGTTGGTTGTCAAGTCAACATTGCTACTCACTCCCCTCGCGGAGGCATATTCCCGATATAATTGGTTTGCTTCTGTTGCGGAAGTGGTCGCTTCCATCACGATGAAATACATCTCGGTCAAACGAATCAATGGAATCTCGTTTTTTGCATCTCTTTCTGTTTGGTAGAATTTCTTGCAAACATAAATATCTTGACCGTTTTTCTTTAAGTCTACCCATTGTTTGCTGCGCCGAACGTCTGCCACGCTCTCGTTGGTCGGGAACACGTAGTAAATGAAATTCCATCCCGCGTATTTCCCGTTCCCGGTCAAATCAAAAGTGCCGGTCGCTTTCGTGTCCAAGTTATACACGCTCAAACCGAAGATGCTCTCCGAGGCACAAGCCAAGTCGCCCGTTTCCATCGTACTTCCATCAGCCAAGGTCCACATCTTTTGACCGTCGGCATCTTTCGCATCAATCACCTTCTTCGCGTAGAGAGCCGCGTTGGCTTTGTCTTGTGTCCACAGGTACAATCTCGCTTTCAATGCCAATACCGCATAATAATTCATGCGTACTTGTCGGCTAGTCCAATAATCATCCTCCACGTCACACGTCGTCTCATCCTTCAATTCATCGATCGAATAGCTCAATATCGGATCCACCTTGCCTAATAGCTCCTCTGCCTCATTCAAATCCTCAAACAAGAGTTGTACGAATTGCTCGTAAGTGGAGTGATCATGGATTTCATTAGTGACGGTCTTCACGTAAGGCAATATTTTGTCTTCCTTAATTTCACCTGTCGGCATGGGACCGAAAAGACGCAACACGTCCAAGTGGCAAAACGCACGAATCGCTAAAGCTTCACCTTTGATGAGCTCGTAGTTTCCTGTCGTGAAAATGTCTTTTTTGTCGTCGATCACTTCCAAGATACTGTTCACGTCGGCGATTGCCTGGTAGTAGGTTTTGAAAATATTTGCGAATCTGTCTTTGACCGAACTGTTCGTATAATTATATTGCTGTATATACTGATCCGTCTGCCCGGCAGTAGGTTCCCAGTGTTTACCCAAGTATTCGATGGCGCCCCATGTCATTTCGCCACCATACAAACCGTCACTCTTTAAGCGGATATAAGCCCCGGTGAGCACATCCCGGAATCCTTTCTGCGTTTCCAGCAAGACATCTTTTCTGATCTGCGTACGGGGATTCACGTCCAACCAATCATTGCAACTGGGAAAAAGAATTCCCGATAATATTACTGCTATTAAAAATATCTTTTTCATAATCTTCTTTTTTAAAACATAACAGACAATGACATGCTATACTGCCGGGAAAATGGATAAGCGAGTCCTCTTTCCTGTTTGATTGTCGATAAATAGAACAATTCGCCGGTTCCTACCGTCACGTTGATGACAGATATACCGCATTGACGCATCCAAGCCCAATCCCTGAGTTCGTACGTTAAATTCATGTTCTGGCACCAGAATGAAGTTTCGTCTTGCACGAAACGGGAGGAATAGTTCGATGTCGTTGTCACGTTCACCCCTTTGAAGAAGGTTTTGTCTCCTGGCTTTTGCCAACGGTCCTTGAACACGCGGTCGTCCACGTTGTAGCGTTTATCGGCATTCTCCACGCGGTCGATCAAGGTCTGGTTGTAGAGTTGACCGCCCCACCGGTAACCGAATGACATGTTCAGCGAAAGGTCTTTGTAACGCACCATGGTGCTCAAGTTTCCCCTGTATTTGGGTTGGGAAATACCACATTTCACTCGGTCGTCCGGATTCCATAGTTTCGTGACCTCTCCATTCTTTTTCAAGTAAATTTCTTCTCCCGAACTGGGGTCTATACCCAAAGAGGGAACAGCGTAAATGGCGTCTTGAGAATCCCCTTCTCGCAATATTCGGTTGGGATTGGAGCCGCTTACTTTAGCCAATTTCTCGTTGGCAGCCTTCATCGCCTCGGACAATTTTGTGATTTTGTTTTTATTGTGAGCGATATTACCTGTGACGGACCACATCAATTTCCGCTCCGTGTCCCGCAACAACCATACGCTGGCTTTCATCTCAAAACCGGAGTTCTCGACCGACCCGATGTTCTCGGTGTAGCTGTCGAAACCATTGGAATAGGGCAACTCCAAGGAAGACAACAAACTCGCCGTTTTTTCCAAGTAAACGTCCAAATCCAAGCTTACACGGCTGTTGAGGAATTCACCTTCAAACCCGGCATTATACTTGTCCACGGTTTGCCATTTCAAATTTTTGTTTCCTAATGCCATCTGGTAAGCTCCCATCCAAATGTTGTAGCGGTCGCCCACGTAGTAAGAGTACGTTTCCATGGCCTGGTAAGAACTGAATTGCTGGCTACCGGACACTCCGTATGAAGCTCTCAATTTCAATCGATTGATGTATTGATTGTTATTGAAGAAAGGTTCGTTGTGGATGTTCCATCCCAATCCGATGGAATAGAACGGTGCGAAACGTTTGGATGAACCGAATTGCGAGGAACCGTCCGTGCGGATATTGAAGTCCATGAAATAACGGTTGTCATACGAGTAGTTCACGTTCCCGACTAAACCTACCCGCCTGGATTTGGATTCGGAGCCGGAAGGTTTGCCGTCTTTTTCGTATTGAAGTCCCATGGAGATGAAGTCGATAGATTCGTCCGCAAAACCTTCTACCTTGAACGTGTACGAGCGTCCGATGGTTTCGCTCATCTCCGCATTAAGACCCGCGTATACCAAGTGTTTTCCCCCGAACAATTCCCTGTAATTCGCCGTGAAGCTCGCCTCGTACCGATAGTCCTTGCCTGTGCCATATTGGTAACTTCCTTTCCGGGCGATGTCTTTTCCCGTGTAAGAAACGAAACTAGAGTGCGTGGACGGTTTAAAATTATCCGATTCGTTCATCTGTCCGGAAATACCGACACGTCCCCGGAAGGTTAAAGACGGAACGGGTGTCCATTCGATAGAGAAGTTATTCGTGATGTTCGTGTAATTACTTTTATTGTATGTCTTCAATGTCGCATCATACAGCGGGTTGGCTACTCCTTTTTCGCTGTCTACGCCGGATGAGTTTGCCCAATATCCCCAGTTATACGGCGTGAAATAGCGACGCACATGGCCTTGCTCGTCATAAGGTTCCCAGTACGGGTTCAATTTCACGTAAGTGGAGAAATCACCATAAGGTGAACTTGCGGCTTTATTCAAACCGATGGACAGGCGGTTGCTGAATATCAAGTTTTGATGTTTGTAGGACAGATTGACCTCTCCGTTAAAATTCTCCCGCTTGGAATCTTTCATAACCCCTTCGGTCAAATTGTATTGTAAAGAGAGCGAATACCGGAAACTCATGTCTCCACCTTCTATTCTTAAATTATGGCGCTGTCCCACACCAGTGCGCAAGGGAATGGACAACCAATCGGTATCTACTCCTTTGGCCACTTGCTTGTACACGGCATTACGGTATTCTTGAAACTGAATCTCATAATCCGGTCCCAACGTCGTGGTATGATAATAACCAGACAGCTCTTCTATACGTAGTTTATCCCGGGAATTCAATACATGATAGTCACTTAAATCGGGGGTCTCGATATTCATTTCCCCTTTGTAGTAGAATTTCAATTTCCCAGCCTCGGGTTCTTTGGTCGTGATCACGATGACCCCGTTGGCACCCCGTGAACCATAAAGAGCTGTTGCTGAACCATCTTTCAAAATCGTGATGGAGGCCACTTCATTGTCGTCCAAGTCCATCATGCGTTGCAACGTGGTTTCAAATCCATCCAATATGATTAACGGAGTGTTCAAATCCACGCTAGTATTGTCCTGCAATTCACTGATATTCGGCAAACTGGCCGCACCACGGATTTGTACTTCCGGCAAGCGGTTCGGGTCGGAACCGAATTCGTTGTTGGCGATCAAATTAAATGCCGGATCGATGTTGGCCAGTGATGCGATCAGGTTACGTCCTTTGAAGTTTTTCAACTCTTGAGCTGTCACCACCCGTACGGCACCCGTGTAACTCTCCTTATTTTTCTTGAAAATACCCGTGACCACCACATCCTGCAAAGTTTCTGACTGCTCCTGCAAAGTCACATTAATCGTATCTCGTCCCGTGTACTTCACCTCTTGAGTTTCCATCCCGATAAACGAAAATACCAGAACAATATCTTTCATGTCGGGAATCGTTAACTTGTAATTACCATCCACGTTTGTAGCTGTACCCAAAGAAGTACCCTTCAAAAGCACAGTCACCCCCGGCATCGGTTCTTTTTTCGTATCCACGACTTTTCCCACGATTGTGACCTCTTTCTTTTCATCTTTGACCAAGACTGCTGTCTGCTCGCAAATCACGATTATATCCCCCTCAAAACGATACGTCAATCCAGAATTTACAAGTACTCGTTGTAACACACATTCCACGGTTTCGTTCTCCGCTTTTATGGAAACACGCCCCATATTTCTTACCAACTCCGTGTTAAAAACGAAAGACAAAGCTGTCTGTTTCCGAATCTCCCCAAATAAATTTTTAATTGATACATTTTTTAAATCCAAATTCACTCTCTCTTGTTGGGCGTGCGTGTTGGCTACCATAGTAAAAGAAAAAGCGAACATCAATAGCACACATAGTTTCATAATTAACCATTTTTTTTGCCAACCATGTCGTAAACGACAAGTAAATAACCATTTTTTTTGCATAACTTTGTATTTGAAATTTATATTACGATAAAAGACGCTCGAAAATCTTTTATCGATTCATTTATGTGAAACCGGAAGTTGCTCGAATACCTTCCGGTTTTTCTTTAATTATTTTGAAATCCAAATGCTTCGTTCTTTTATGGAGAACGTTACACCAACAGCACCTCCTATCGCTTTTAAAATGTTATCAACCTGTTCATATCTTCTCATATGCCCGGTAAAATGCAACTTTTTCAATTCGGCATTCACATAGAACACCTCCACATCATACCACAACGATAATGTATTCATAATTTCCTCTAGACTTTGTTCTTCGAAAACAAAATACCCGTCTTTCCACGCCACGTAAGGAGTCGTGTCCACATTCTTCAATTCCACTTTCGCGCTCTCTTTATTATATATCGCTATCTGCGAAGGAGACATCTTGTATTCCTTTCCGCCATCGTTAATTGTAATCCCCACACTTCCTTCCACCAATACAGCCTGCACCTCTCCGACATGTTGCGTGTTCACGTTAAAAGATGTCCCGTACACTCGAATTCTCACGTCGTCCACGATCACGTAAAAAGGACGGGCAATCTCCTTTTTCACTTCAAAATACGCCTCACCCGACACATACACCTCTCGTTTTTCCTTATCAAAACGTACCGGATACTTCAAAGTCGTGGCAGAATTCAAATGTACAACCGAGCCATCCGACAAAGTAACATTAAACTCTCCCCCGCGAGGAGTCTTTAAAGTATTATACCGCATCGTTTCCCTTCCGTCATCTATTTTTGAATAATCTATTCCTTTGGGCGTCGTTTTGACATTCATACCCTGATCTACCACAATATCTAAAACAGAATCTTTTTGCAAGAAAACAGACTTTCCATCTGACAAAATCAATGTCGCCTTTGTTTTCCCGGGAACAACATTTGCCTCCACCGAAACAATCTCTTTCTCATATTGCTTGTTCATGAATATAGCCAAAGCAATACCCAAAGGCAACACAAACATCGCCACATATTTCAACCACACGTACCTTCCACGGGATCTTATTCCAACACGCTTCCCAAAACGTTTGAAGGCAACATCACTATTTACACTCTTACAAGCCTTGTACTTATTACCAAGGTTCTGTCGTTCATTCACTCTATCAAATAAAGCTTTATGTCTCGATGATACATCAATCCATTCCCGCAACTCCAATCTCTCCTCCTCGGTTATCATTCCCGACAAATAAAGATACATCAAACGAACAATTTTAAACTTACGATCATCCATATCTTATCATTTTATACTTAAAACAACAAGATATGAAAAAAGAGGTACAAAATATTTTATTTTTTACAGGGGAAAATAATAAATTCAAATTATTCCCATGGAAAGCAACAAAAAATACACGTCACCCAAATGTTTCCGTATAAACTGCATTGCCCGCTTCTTCTGGGTTTTAACGGTCAATATCGATAATTTCAAAAGAGTAGCAATCTCTTCGTTCCCTTTACCCTCCAAATGCAACAAAAATATATTCCGACACTTCTCCGGCAACTTATCTATCGTATCGAATAATAAACGATACAATTCCTCTTCCATGATTTTCAAATCTACATCATCTTCTGTTTCCTTTTCATTTCCTAAAGATGCAAGATATATCTCCTCCACATTCTTATGTTTCAAGTAATTCAAACTTGCATTCCGCACCGAGTTATAAAGGAAACTTCGAAAAGCGTTATAAGTCAGAAAACGCATACTTTTTTCCCACAGGGAAACAAATACATCCTCCACGATATCTTCCGCCACATCTTGCTGCCCCACGTAATTCACAGAAAATTGTACCAATACTCCATAAAACTCTCGGAACAATTCCTTGAAAGCCTCCACCTCCTTAGCATTCAGTTGTAGCAAAAATCTATCTTTTTTATCTTGCATGCATATAAATATTTACAATCATACACTTACACTACTTCCTTTCATAATATCCTTCACAAAATTAGACTTTTTTGTCAACAATTCAAATAAAAAAAACACACAACTTCCCGATTCTTAATCGCATACATACAATCCCAACATATTTACCAGCAGCCGATCGCATGTGGATCAGAAACTCATGGAGCGAAACAAGAAGGTGCCTTGCTAAACAAGGGACAGATAGAATTTCTTTTGAAGAATTTCTCTCTTCCGCCCCATCTGAATTGTTCAATGTCTGAAATATATTTACCTTTGCCGTATAAATTGACAGGAGAAAACCATGAAAAAAGCACTTGTTTTACTATCCGGGGGATTGGACTCATCGACAGCGTTGTACGTTGCCAAAGAGCAGGGATTTGATGAATTGTACGCCATTACTTTCGAGTACGGGCAAAAACACGATAAGGAGATAGAGGCATCTAAAGCTGTGGCAAAAGCAGCCGGGGTTAAGGAACACAAATTCGTGCAACTGATGTTAAACCAATGGGACGGCTGTTCCCTCACCGACGAGAATATGGATATTGACGACGGGGACATCAACCGCACCACCATCCCGGCGACCTACGTCCCGGCACGCAACATGGTATTTCTCTCCGTGGCAGCATCCTACGCCGACGCCCTGGATATAGCGGATATTTTTATTGGGGTCAGCGAAGTGGATTACTCCGGGTACGTCGATTGCCGGGAAGAATTTATTCGTTCCATGGAACAGACCATCAACCTGGGAACCGTCCTCGGTGCCGAGAAAAAACAAAAGATCACCCTCCACGCCCCATTCATGCATATGACCAAAGCCGACGAAGTTCGCTGGGGCACGCGCCTCGGGGTTGATTACAGTCTCACGTGGACTTGTTACCGGGGAGGCGAAAAACCGTGCGGCAAATGTGACAGCTGCCTTCTCCGAGCCAAAGCATTCGAGGAAGCCGGACTACAAGACCCGCTTACAATTGAAAATTGAAAATGCAAAATTAAAAAATCTAAAATTAACACATGCTTATCAGGAAGTTATTCAAATTCGAGGGGGCGCATATCGTACGTAACTGCTCATCACATCGTTGCCGGGAGAATATACACGGGCATTCGTATATCGTGGAAGTATTTATCACCTCCGATAAGTTAGACAAGGGCTATATGGTAATGGACTTTGTGCTGCTCGATAAAGTGAAAGAACTCGTGGACAGTTTCGACCACACTTACTCGCTGTGGCGGGAAGAACCGGAAGAACTGAAATCCTTCGTGTACAAATACAACCGCCGGGTGGCTGAGATTCCCGTTTCCCCTTCTGCCGAGGGATACGCCCTGCTCCTGCTCTACCTGATCGACAAGATTCTCCACGACACGGAACACAAGAACGGGGAAGGCAACGTGCAACTCGCTTCCGTGCGGGTACACGAAACAGCTACCGGGTACGCCGAGGCATTCCGGGAAGATTTACGACTGGTTGATTTCGACACTCACGACATCCGTTTTTCCGAGGCAATCCAAGAAGAATGGAAAAGCGACGAATGGTGGAAACAGTTGACAAGATGAAACTACATCTGGCTAAAGACGGCATTTTCCCCATCACGAAAGATAAGGAGGGCAAACTGTTGAAAGAATTGCCAGCCTCGGGTTTACACGTCCCCGGCACCATTCAAGGCGAGGGAAAATTAAACGGCATCCCGTCCCTATTTGTCCGGTTGGCTGGCTGCAATCTCCATTGCACGTGGAGGACGTTATCCGGAGGCATATGCGAATGTGACACGGCTTATGCAGCCTATCACGTAAAAGACGGATTCACGCTCGACACGGAAGAAATCGTGCAAATTATCCGCCATAACCGGGGAAATATCAATCATATCGTGGTTACAGGAGGCGAGCCCTTCCTGCAAGCGGAAATCGTAGCAGAATTATGCCGTCAGCTAAAATCCGTGGCACCGTTCCACATCACCGTGGAAACCAACGCCACGATTTACGACGAGGCGTGCGCCCGGGAACTCGATTTTTTCAGTATGTCGCCCAAGCTGTCGGGTTCCGTTCCTTCCCCTCCCCACGCCGAACAACACGACCGCATCCGCCTGAACCGAGAAGCCATTCAATCGTTTATCACCCATGCACGGGAACACGGGAAGGACTTTCAACTCAAATTCGTTTACTCCGGCGAATCCGACATTACGGAAATCAAACAACTACTCTCCCGTTTACAGGATTGGAAACAGGAAGACATTCTACTTATGCCCATGGGAGCCACTCCAAAAGAATTACAACTCACCATCCCGAAAACCTTGGAACATTGCATTCAGAACGGTTGGCGCTACTGCGATCGTCTGCACATCGCCCTTTTTGGAAATAAACAAGGAGTATGAACAAGTTTCCATTGAGTATACGCTAACCCAAAGTAATCCCACCCTAATACAACCTCTCGGCACTTACAAACCAGATATAACACGCTTACACCACCAGTAGCGAACGGAGGTGTAAGCGTGTTATATCTGGTTTGTAAGTAGGTTAAAGTTGTATTACACTGAATTTACCCTGTGATATCCCCGAGAACACCCGATGAAACTATACACCACTCCCCTGAAAAAGCTGTTGTATGATGCTTTTTCAAGGGTGTAGTTATGTCGGAAATAATATTTTACTCTATAAAACGGGCGTATTCCTGGTCATCCATCAATGTACCTATCTGATCTCTTTTCAACTCACATTTATACACCCAAACTTGTTTCGGGGTCATTTGCGAAGGATTCTCGATCATAAGATTAATACCAACCACTTTACCCTGACAGGGAGCACGAAGTTCAGAAACTCCATCTAACCCTTCAATTTCAGCTAATAACTCTCCTTTCATAAAAGTTTCTCCTACAGCTTTTACCGGAGAAATAAAAGTAATACCATTACCTAATGCAGCCACTGCACTATAAGAAATACCAACTTGTATAAACCCACTTCCATTTTTTAACCAATGGTGGTCTTTCGTGTAACAATTACCACTTTGAGCAAGTTGAGTATAATAAGGTAAATCCTTAGCCTGGGCTGGAAGTGAAGGGACCTCTCTCCTATTGGTGTCGATCTCGTTTGTTCCGGTGGAAACAATGATAGTCAGAAGCAATATCTGAACAAGTAATAAAATTCTTTTCATGCACCCTTGATTTTAATTCATAATTAAGTAAACCGCATTTACACATGCGTAGCAAAGTTAAGAATTGTATTTAATTTTCAACCTTTATCACCAAAATATTTTCTTTATACTCTCTTTTTATAAATTACACGTACCAGTTTATCCGCCACGTGACGATAAGTGGAAATCAAATCCCGATTTTGGGCATCATAAACATAAAGACTTCCTTTCAAGGTATTTGCTGAATTCTTCTCGTACAAACCGACATACAATAACTTTTCTTCCGGATCCATCGATAAAGTGGTGATCTCCATCCCTTCCGGTACAGTAATATAAGGTTCAGTCGGCAGTTGCTGATCTACTTTCCAACAATATATGTCATTGTCATAAGTATAAAATATACATTTCGGATCGCTGCATCCCACGCAAATCGATTCCCCGTCTATTCGAATCGCTTCTGTTGATGTATAAAACTGCAAAACAGTCGGGTTGGGGAATGTAACTGGCGTCGATGCTAAATACACCTGTAAAGGCGAGTTCTTCATGGTACTCACGACATACAAATTAGTACCGATAAAACAAACGGCATGAATATCAAAAGGAGCAAATTTCCCTGCCGACTCATAAAGCCCTCCGCTTGCGGGAGAATACAGGACAGAATTCCTATAATTCACGAAGACAGGTTTATACCCGATACAAGAGGAATTCACTTCTACATCTTCAAAATAACTGGTCAACACCAATTCGTCCTGCACGCAATCATACACGTAAGCCCTTTTGTCATCTGACAGTATATACATATTGTTATGGGCGGATATTCCGGCAAACTTTCGAAAAGAAGAAGTCGGGTAAGTTCCTTGAAAAGAAGTCATACCCTCCACGTCAAACGTGCGGGCATCCATGTTGTATATCCTGCCCGTGCTACCGGAAGCGACCAACAATCTGCTTTCCACTTGTACCATATCGGTCACGTCCTCCATTTCTATCCCGGGATTAATCACCCCCATTATATCAGTGCGAAACGAAGGCTCCACTCCAGCACTCTGGTCCTCTTTCGTGAGTGTCTTCATAAAAGACAGCCTTCCTTTCCCTGCTTCATCACGGCTCAAAATCGTTATCCCCTCGGAAAACTCAGTATCGATTTGCAGGACGAAATACTTGAAACGTATCGACTCCCCGTTCTCCACTTTCAAACTTAAACCGTATTTCCCTAATTCCCGAAACGTGTACCGGAGTCGAGGGTCATGAGAAATAACACGCAAGGAATCCCTTATCGGATAACCAGCAATTTCATCTCCGTTCATATTCAGGCTACCATACCCCCACTCGTAAGTCAAGGGTAGCTCTTCGCCGGACTGCTCCACCTGCAAATGATCGATCACGAACTCTTCCCCGAAATAAGCCGTCAACGTGTCATACGCTGCCGTGATCGTGATTTCCGACAACTCTTTATCGCCGACAGAAGTATGGTCGTCCAAACAGGCATTCAACCCGAATAACAATAAAAATAAAGCTCCTACACAATTTCCTATTTTCATACTTGTTTATCTACTCATAAAATTCATTCTAACGAATAAAACGATCAGGATCAACCATGGCAAAACCCTCATACGTGTTTGCCGGATCGCTATAGAATTCGTACGCGGGCTTCAACACGTATTTTATCCATATGATATTACCCGGTTGTTGGAAAAATCCGGCAGGTGCTTTCTCTAGATATTTCCCGTATTCCTTCACGGCTTCAGCATAAAACACGGGTTTCAATTCTTCCAATTCCCAATAATATTCCAAAATTTTCCGGTATAGTTTATGATTATTATTGGCATACACTCCAAAATAATTTGCAGGCCACCATGTTGGGGCTACCAAAATTCCATCAACCACCGACAAACGATAATGTTCATTCTCCATCGCCGTAAAACCATCATTTTCTTTGAATCTTAAATAAATCATCACAGGACGACTCATGATGTCCCCTGTCCGTTTCAAATGAAGAACGAAGGTTCCTTCCACTTTTCCCTTCGGAAATACAAGTTTTTCTATTTCAAAATGCATTCCCTGTACCGCAGTTGTCGAATCGGCAACAACCTCAATTTCACATTCCAAATTCTCCTCAGCTGGCATTCCAATAAACTTTACCGGAATATCGTATTGGTACTCTGCTTCCTCCAATGCAGCAAAACTAAATTCTATCGTATCTGGAACTATACCTGAATTGTATTTACTCACATCCTTAAAGAAATAGATACTTCTCTTCTGATCCGGATTGTAGACTATCGCATTGTTATTACAAGCCCATATCCAAAACAGAACCAATAAATTCAATAAAATGATATATTTGTTTCTCATCATCATTTACGTTAAAAATTAATCATCACGAGATTCAAACTCATCTGCCGGAATCGGTAATGTATAAATCTTATCACTTCCCGCAACGATAGTATTCCGTTCATGTACAAAGATATCCTTGTTATTTCGTTTTAAGCAATACCACCATATACCCTCTCCGTAAAACTCTTTATGCCATTCGTTCATTATATCGTCTATTGTAATCTCCCGTTCAAATTCTCTATCAGCGAATTTTACCAATCCCCGGGCAGCTACCACAGAATCAAGATAAACTCTTGCTTTACCAGCATTACCTTCTTCCAATAAAGCCTCTGCCATAATATAATACATTTCCGGAAGACGAATCATGCTAAGTCCAAAATATCCGCCACCCGTATAAGGAGAAACGTCATTATTTTCATCCATGATCTTTATACAAACATCTTTTAGGCTGCCTTCAAAATCTTTTCTCATAAACCATTTCTTTTCTCGTTCATCTTTTTCTCCTGCATTTTCTCCCGAAATTTTATAAACATTCGCATATGTTGATGGTAATTTTAGTACATTACTTTTCAATTGTTTATCAAATAAATAAACACTGATATTTGTCGTGTAAAGTCCCCATATTGTTTCCGACAAAGAAACCCGTCTTTTCATAAAAGTTCCTAATGCATTCTTATCAACAAAGGTAAACTTACCGGAACGAATCACTTTATCAGCATATAACTTAGCATTTTTCAAATCACCTTTCATCCAATATACCCGAGCCAACATAGCTTGGGCTGCATAGTAATTAAAATGCAATTCCCTCTCACCCGTAAAACCTTTCTCATTTCCTTTCCTAACGGCAGGCATTAAAGATTCATCTTCAATTAAACAAGCTTCCGCTTCTTTTAAATCTGCAATAATCTTATCATAAACTTCTTCAACAGAAAAAAAAGGAGTAACTTTAAAAGTATATTTCGTCACATAAGGAATTGCCTTTTTCTTCGCATTCTCGTCTGTCGAACCTATATGCACCGCAAACAAACGAAGAATATCAAAATGAACCGCAGCCCTTAATCCTAATGCCTCTCCCCTGTACAATTTATAATAGGGAAAATCTTTTTCACTTTTGTGTTCCAAGTTATCAATAATATTATTCAAATAACTAATTACCGAATAACTTGATTGCCAAAGAGGTTTTACGGAACTTCGAGCAAATGTTCCACTGAGATCAAGTCTTGATAAATAACTCAAATAATATTCAATCGTAGTAAAATTCTGCGCCAGAATCTCCGGTATCAGCACCGACATCTTCCCTCCATACATATCCTCTTTCACCATAGACATATACACGCCGTACAGAGCATCTTCCACACCTTCTGCCGTGTTGAACATATCATCATTCACTACCTCCGAATCGGGATTTATATCCAGAAAGTTCTCGCAACCGGAGAACAGAATTGACACGCACAATAGTAACAATATTTTTCTCATATCCACCTCATTTAAAAGGTTGTTTTCAAAGTCAAATTAAATCCGCGTTGGAACGGGTATTCCGTTCCGCGTTCCAGCTTTACCGATGAAATCCGGGCTATGTCCGACATCCCGAATCCAACGTTCAATCTTTGCAATCCCAACTTCTTCAACCACTTTGCCCGCCACTCGTAACTCAACATGATACTCGTGATTTCCAACAAATTATCTCGTTCCACGAAACGTTCGGAATACCGGTTATCATCCGTCACTTCTTCCGGAATTCCGAGGAAACGTACCAAATCGCCCGGTTCCTTCCACCGTTCCGTGAAAGCCCGGCGATCCACGTTATTGTGAGGATCGATATACTCCACCTTATTCGCCAACGTCGTGTTGTAAATATCCCCGCCAAAACGGTATGCCGCCGACACGTTCAGAGAGAATCCCTTGTATTCCAAACTTGTAAAAATACTCCCCTCCAATTTTGGATTCGTATTCCCGACCTCCACCCGTTCGTCCGCATTGTAATCAAAGGTGTAATGCCCGTTTTTCTTGATATACACCTCTTGCCCGGTAGCAGGATCGATTCCCGCCGAACGCATAGCATATATCCCGAACTGAGAACCGCCCTCCACGAACATCGGCTGAGGTTTCACTCCATAATAAGCAGCCAGATTCTGTGCCCGCAAGGCATCCGAGATTTTTGTCAACTTATCAATCACGTGCGAACCGTTCACCATAACCATCCACAACAAATTATTCTTTTTCAACACCTCGACCAACACCGAAAACTCGTAACCGGAATTTTGCAATCTTCCCATATTCACCTGCACGTCGGACACGCCCACGGACGAGGGCAACGAAAGCGGCATCAAAGCATCCTCCGTCTTCTCGACGTAATAACTTGCCGACACATTCACCCGCTCATTCCATAACACCGCCGTCAATCCCCAGTTATACTTGTTGGTAATCTGCCACTTCATGTCCGGGTTACCCATCGTGATCGGCACAGCCCCGATACCGCCGTAATGGAGCAAATCGTTATCGTACAGGTATGTCGTCATAGCTTGATAAGGCGAAAAGGTCACGTTTGCCGTGGAACCCACACTAAACCGCAAACGTAGCACGTTCAACCAATCAAAATTCATAAAACTTTCCTCGTGCAGATTCCATCCGATACCCGCCGACCATACCGGGGCAAAGCGATGCTTGCTCCCGAACTTGGAAGAACCGGACGATTTGTACGAACCGTTTACAAAATAGCGTCCCAGCAGGTCGAAACTACCGTTCACGAAGAATCCCACCTCCGCCGATTCCTTCTCTCCACCCAACGGACGGGTCGTGGCGTACTGCGCGGCGAACTTCAGATCGCTCATCTTATCCTTCATAAATCCTTCCGCCTTCAATTGCGAAGTGGACGATTTATCCTTCCCGATATCCGTTCCCGCACTCAGGGAGAATACCGTCGTCCCCGCCTCGCTCAAAACCACACGGTAATTCAACGCCAGCTTGGCACTCCAATCCGTGCTCTCGCCGTTCGTTTCCGTGTAAGTACCTTTCTTGTTATCAAGTACTTCATCCTCAAAACGAGAATTCTCCGGCGAAACGTACACTTTATTCCGGCTATCCCGTTGGCTCACGCTAAGATCGCCCGAAACGAACAAAGATTTGAAAACATCCCACCGCACGGACAAATAATTCGTGATATTCTTGCCCCGTTTTTTCGAGAAACTGGAAAGCGAAGCATTATACAACGGGTTCTGTTGTTTATTTCCCTTGCCCCCGACAGCGTAAAACTCGTAGTTTCGGATGTATTTGCCGTTCTCGTCATACACCGGGTTGTAGGGATTCATCAAAGCATATTGCACAAAACTCCCGTAAGGGCTATTCTTGCTGTCGGTCATCGAATAGGTAAAACGATAGGTGATCAACAACTTCTGTTGCAAGCGATAGCCCAACGAGAAGCTGATCCCGTAATTCTTCCGGTAGTCGCCTTTCATCACCCCATAGACATCCGTGAAACGCCCGGAAGCCCTGTACTCGATGTTGCCGCCCCGCCCGGTCAGCGAAACGGCATGCCCGTGAGTGAAAGCGTTACGCAACGGCTTGGACGCCCAATCCGTATCTATTCCCCGCCGAACATTTTCCAACTTGTAAGCATAAGAGGGATAAAGACTTCCGTCTGCCTTGTCATACAGTCCCGCCAGACGTTCCAGCTCCAATTTCTGCTCCGCATTGCAGAGGTGCAAGGAGTTCAAATCGGGAAAATTAAAGATCGGGGTAAAACTGTAATTGAATCTCGTCTTGCTTCCCTTCACCCGGGTACGCTCGATCAGGATCACCCCGTTTGCAGCCTTCTCCCCGTAAAGCACGGCAGCGGAGGCATCTTTCAGCACATCCACCCGTTCCACGTCGTGAATATCCAAATCGTACAATTCCTCTATCGTGATTTTCACACCATCCAGCATGACCAAAGGAGCGTTCACTCCCGACTGGTCGTTTAGCATCAACGAACTGGCACCCCGTATCAGAATCTCGGGTACGGCGTTCGGGTTGGACCCCTGCTCGTTATTCTCGACAATCCGCAAGCCCGGAACCAGGGTCGCCAAGGCTTGTATAATATTATTGGGGGACACCTTCAGCAAGTCCTCCCCTCGCAAAGTGGTGATCTCTCCGGTAAAAGCATTCTTCGGCAGAGTGTAATATGCGGTCACGATCACATCATCCAATTCCTTTGTATCTTCGGTCATCACGACCGTAAGCAACCGGTTCGCAGGAACCCGCAGTTCCCGTGTTTTCATTCCCACGTGCTTGAACACGAGCACGACAGCTTCTTTATCCGGTATTTCCAATTTGAATTTTCCCTCCTTATCGGTGACGCATCCCCACGAAGTCCCTTTCACGACTACCGACACACCCGGCAACGGTTCGCCATCCTCTCCCTTCACCTCACCCAAAACTATAATCTTATCCGGGCGTGTACTCCCGAAGCCCGGCAAGTGGAAAAGGCACACGCAACAAGTGATTAAAAGTACCGGATAAAAAGTCCGAAATAACTTCTCAAACTTTATCACAAAGTTTACTATCATTTGTTATTTTATTAATTCTTACCTGCGATACCATGATTTCACTATCATCCATATCTTCCGACACGACATTTAAGGCATGACACATACCTATAAAATCATCTTACATGCGTACAAATAATAATGACAATCACCATATCTTCCAATCTATCAACATCAAAAGACACACGCTATCATGTAACTAAATAATACCATCACTCTTTGATATTCCTGTTTTACTCCATTTAATCCAATTTTAGATTAAATGTCTTTTTTGCTTAATATTTCTATCCAGCAAATATATTTTAAAACAAGGAAAACAAAAGTAATAGAATAATTAAAAACCATCAATTCTCTACTGAAAATATTTTGGTCACTTGCTAGATCAGGAAATGAGGAAGCTGGAAGTTGCAATTTTTCAAACAACAGGCAGGTAAAAATACTTTATCAGGGGAAAAATCAGGAGAATAGACATTTATCGTAATTTGTCATCCTGACGTGACAAAATACTAAAAGAAACATCGCAGGCACCACTGATAAGGTCCCATGTTCTTGCGAAGCTGTTTCAAAGCCTCGCCTTTCTTATTTTTGATCGTTTGCTCGGAAAGTTCCAGTTCCTCGGAGATCTCCTTGGTAGAGTATCCTTCCAGGCTCATAGCCATGATATTACGATAGTCCCCGGATAACTTGGCAATCTCCGCCCAAATGATCCGCTTGACCTCGTTTTCAATGATTTCATTCTCGATGTTGCAAATCGACGTTTGTTGCAACAACGCTTTATTCTTTATATTCAAGTGCCGTAACTCGTTCAGACAAGCATTCCGGACGCAAGTGTACAAGAACCCGACAATCGTCTGCAAGGAAGTAAATTGCTTCCGCTTCTCCCACGTCTTAATAAAACTCTCGTGTACGACATCCACGCAGGAGTCCTCTTCATGCAAGAAACGGCTTGCATAAACTCCTAATGTAGCAAAATATTGATCGTACAAGATCTCCAATGCCCTCTCGTCACCTTTCACAAAACCATCATACAACTCTTTCTGTTCCATCAATCACCATATTTACAACACGTTAAAATTCTCTAAGGCACGAATTATTTCTCTATCGTAGTATTGCTTTTTATATCAATAAACGTTCGTATATTGATATTCAAATATAATAAAATTCTCGCTCTTTTTCAAATACAGCGAGAGATATTTAATAGTTCACTATCAACATTTTAACGTTTTTTATTGGCTTTCATTATTTTCTTTTTAATGCACGCTTTTAACGAAGGTTTATTGATTTAGATTCCAGCCGCCTATCCCTCTCGTCTTCTCCCTTAAATAAAGGGAAAAATCTTATATTCACGTCAGCCTCGTGCGGCTGGAATCCAAAATAATCAATTCAAAACTACTTTACACACGTTCTTTATAAATCACCTGTACCGGTTCATCTGCCACGTATTCATGCGACTCAACCAATCGGCTATTTTGCGTATCATAAATATAAAGACTCCCTTTCAACTCTTTCGGGCTACCTTGCTCGTACACACCCACGTAAAGATTAGCGTGCGTCGGATCCAAAGAGATTGATGCAATCTTGACTCCTGCCGGGAAAGTGATCACGGGAGTTGTCGGTAACTCGTCATAAGGTTTGTACCTGTAAATAGCATTATTGTAAGTATAATAAATATAATCATGCGTTTTCACCCCGACCAACATGGAATTTCTATCCATACATATCGTTCCCGTTGCCGTATATTCTTTCTTGTTTGCTGCAGTCGGCTTTGCAAAACTACTTGAAGTCGTGCGACCGATATACACTTTCGTCGGGTCATCTTTTTGTGTTGCAAAGATATACAGATACGTACCGATAAAACAAGATTGAATAACGTTCAGATCCGTGTAATTACTTCCGCTCGAAACGATGTATTTCGAAGTACTGGATATATAAAACTCTGATTTGTCATAATTCACGAACACGGGTTTATTATAAGGAACTCCCGCATCCACATGCAAATCTGCAAAAGCATCCAGAATCAACAATTCATCCAGAATCGTTTCATAAACGTAAGCCCTTCCATCGGCAGAATACAGTTGCATATTATCCTGGCTTGATATAGCGATGAATTGTTGCAGGCTGGCATTCGGGAATCTTGAAGCAAACGAACTTGCCATCTCAATGCTGAAACTCCGGGAATCCATGTTATAAATCCTCGCATCACTACCGGAAGTCACCATCAAACGCCCGTCATGCTGTATCATGTCGGTCACATCCTTCAACTCCATATCCGGATTACAAACTTCCATGATATTGGTTTGGAAGAACGGTTCTTTCCCGGCACTGATTTCCTCTCTCGTCAGCGTCTTCATGAAAGACAAACGTCCTTGCCCATTATTATCTTTACTCAATATGGTTATTCCTTCCGAGAACTCGGTATCGATTTGTAACACGAAATATTTGAATTGAGTTGTTTCACCGTTATCGACTTTCAACCTCAACCCGAAAGTACCCAGTTTCCGGAAAGCATATTTCAACTCGGGATCAGTAGACACCACGTGAAGCGTATCCTTGATCGGGTAAGGCTTTAAAGCACCTCCTGATATATCCAATTCCCCGTAAGCCCATTCGTAAGTCAATGGTAATTCCTCTCCCGACTGTTCCACTTTCAAATGATTCACAACCAACTCATCCCCGAAAGAAGTGGTAAGTGTATCATGAGCCGCCGAGATAAAAATCTGAGATATATCCTTTCTCCCCGCAGTAGTATCATCGTCATAACAGGAATATATTCCCGTAATGAAGCAGAATAATAAGATGATATATGATTTTGTTTTCATAACTTATTCATTATTAATTTCTTTATTACCGAATAAACCTATCCGGATTCACCATGGCAAATCCCTCGTAAGTATTCGCGGGATCGCTATAGAAATCGTAAGCAGGTTTGAACACGTAATTGATCCATATAATATTTCCCGCTCTTTGATAGAAACCAGCAGGTGCATTCTCCAGATATAGCCCGTATTCTTCAACTGCATCCGCGTAAAAAATAGGCTTCAGTTCCTCCAATTGCCAGAAATATTCCAACATCTTCCGGTACAACCTGTCATTATTCTGAGCATAGACACCCAGGTAATTGGTAGCCCACCATTGTGGTGCCGGCAAAGCCCCATCCACGATAGACATACGGAAATAGTTATTGGCAATCGGTTTAAAATCATCGTTCTCTTTAAACTTCAGATAAAGATACACGGGATTATCCATGATATCATCGGTACGTTCCAGCACAAGGGACAATTCTCCCTCTACCTCGTTCTTGGGTATTACCAATTTTCCGAATTTAAAGTGCTTGTCCAATACAGCTGTTGATGAATCGGCAACCGCTTCCACTTCATAAGTACAATCTACCCCCATGGGCATCCCAATCACTTTCACTGGGATTTTGTACTCGATTTCCGTTTCATTATACAGGGCAAAACTGAAAAATACCGTGTCACTCGCCGTTTTTTCAACCGCATTCAACTTATCCCATGTGAAGTAAATAGACCTTTTCTGTCCCGCATCATAGTACACGGCATCGTTACTACACGCCCACATTCCCGTGACTAAGAATATTCCGATATATATTAAATATTTGTTTTTCATAACGATTCACTTTTATGGTTATTCATTGGGTCGATAATCCTCTTCCTCCGTGGGTAAAGGCAACGCGTATATCTTATCGCTGCCGGGTATCGACGCCGAAGAGTTCGCTATTTTTACCGAGCTATTCAACCGCTTCAGGCAGAACCACCATTGCCCTTCCCCGAACAATTCTTTCCTTCTTTCCGCCATAATATCGTCCAACGTGATTTCCACGGCTGGTATCCGATCGGCGAATTTTACCATTCCCCGGGCACTCACCACGGTATCCAAATACCACCTTGCTCCGGAAGCATCTCCCTCATCCAACAAAGCCTCTGCCATGATATAGTACATTTCAGGGATTCTTATCATACTGGTTCCCAAGTAAGCACCGCCGCTATAACTTGTTGTCAGGGAAGTCGTGTCGGTCACGCGTCCCATCATCTTCACGCATATATCCCGGGAAACACCATTCTTTTCATGAGTCCCGAACCAACCCGTTCTACGATAATCGCTTCCCGGAGCAGGACCCGCATCTTTGTAAATATCCGCAAAATCACCACGTATATCTCCTAATCCCGACCGATTGATATGCTGCGTGTACCAATCGGAATACACTTCCGCATTATACAATCCCCATATCGTTTCGTCCAAAGAAATGGTTTTCTGCATAAAAGAACCTATCGTCGTGAGGTTAGTAAACCGGAATTTGTTGGAACGGATCACCTTGTCAGCATACGTTTTGGCTTTTGCCAAATCGCCTTTCATCCAGTACACTCGTGCCAACATTGCCTGCGCGGCGTAGAGGTTAAAATGCAATACCCGAGCCCCGGTAAATCCTTTCTCGTTCCCCACCCGGTGAGCCGGCATATAGGTATCGTCTTCTGCCAAATAGGTTTCAGCCCTTTCCAGTTCGGCAATAATCTTCGTGTAAGCATCCGCCACGGAAGACCAGGGGGTCACTTTGAAATCATATTCGGTCACGTAGGGAATAGCCTTTGCTTTCGCCGCCTCGTTGGTAGAGGTGATATGCACGGCAAAGAAGCGTAAAAGGTCGAAATGGATGGCAGCCCTCAACCCGAGTGCCTCGCCCATATACAGGTTGTAATTGCGGAAATCCTTCTCGCTTTTTCCTTCCAGATTCTCGATGATATTATTCAAGTAACTGATCGCCAGATACCCGGTCTTCCACATATTCTTGTACATATTGCGGGTTTCGCTCCGGTCATATTCCAGACGCCCGAGATAAGGCAAATACGAGTAAGTGGACACGAAATTCTGTCCCAGAATCTCCGGTATCATGTTCGACATCAACCGCCCGTACATATCCTTCGTTACCATGGTCATGTACACGCCATAGAGAGCATCTTCAACCCCGTCAGCCGAGTTGAACATATCGTCATTCACCACTTCCGAATCCGGGTTCACATCCAGGAAACTGTCGCAGCTGAAGAAGGAAAACGATATACACAGTAGAATTATTATCTTTTTCATACTCTTTTCAATTTACAGTTTACTAAAAAGTCGGTCTGAACGTGATATTGAAACTCCTCTCGAAAGGATAGGAAGTTCCCCGTTCCAGTTTCATGGAAGAGAAACGAGCGATGTCGCTCATCCCAAAACCTACATTCAAACGCTTGACACCAAGCTTCTTCAACCATTCCGGCTTAAACTCGTAAGTGATTGAAATATTCTTAATCTCGAACACATTGTCACGTTCCACGAAACGCTCCGAGTAACGTTGCGCATCACTCCTGCTTTCCGGGATTCCCAGGAAACGTTTCAAATCGCCCGGTTCTTTCCAACGATCGGTAAAAGCCCGCCGATCCACGTTCTCCCACGGGTTGATATTTTCCACCTTGTCGGCAAGCGTGCTATTGTAAGCATCTCCCCCGAACTTGTACGACGTCGAGATATTCAGAGTGAACCCCTTGTAAGTCAAACTAGAGAAAAGACTACCTTCAAGAATAGGATTCGAGTTTCCCACTTCCACCCGCTCGTCCGTGTCGTAGTCCAACGTGTACTGACCGTCCTTCTTTATAAAAACTTCCTTTCCCGAAGCCGGGTCGATACCGGCGGTACGCATGGCGTAAATACCAAACTGCGATCCGCCCTCCACGAATCGTAACGACGGGCGGGCTCCCAGCGACTGGGTCACCTCGTAAGCCTTCAGAGCCGTCGACACGTTCGTCAATTTATCCATCGTGTGGGAACCGTTCACGGTAACCATCCAGTACAAATCCTTTTGCCTGATAATCTGTCCCGACACGGAAAATTCGTACCCCGAGTTTTCCAGTTTACCCATGTTCACCTGTACTTGCGACACCCCCACCGACCAAGGCAAAGAGATCGGCATCAAGGCATCTTTCGTCTTATTCTTGTAGTAACTGGCGTCAACATTTACCCGCTCGTTAAATAAAGTGGCACTCAACCCCCAGTTATATTTCATCGTGATCTGCCAATTCAATTTCGGGTTTCCCATCGTGATAGGCACGGCACCGATACCCGCATAATGAATCAAATCAGTCTTATACTCGTAAGTCGTCATTGCCTGATAAGGCGAGAAAGTCACGTTCGCCGTGGAGCCCACGCTGAAACGTAAACGTAGCATATTCAACCAACTGATATTACTCATAAAATCCTCCTTATCCACGTTCCAACCGATACCAGTAGACCATACCGGGGCGAAACGATGGTCGCTACCGAATTTGGAGGAACCTGCCGATTTGTAAGAACCATTCAGAAAATAACGTCCCAACAGCTCGAAACTACCATTCACGAAGAAACCGACTTCCGTGGACTTCTTGTCACCCCCCGACGGGCGGGTCGTGGCATACTGGGAAGCAAACTTAATATCCGTCATTCCGTCTTTCAGGAATCCTTCCGCTTTCGTCGTGATTGATGAGGAATTATTGATACCGATGTCTGCTCCGGCGTTCAGGGAGAGCACCGTATTTTTGTCTTTATTCAAGGGCAAACGGTAGTTCAACACGAACTTTCCATTCCATGTCGTACCCTCGTTATTCGTGAAAGAATAGCTTCCCTTCTTGTTCAGGGTGGAACTCTCGAACGAAGAATGATCCGGTGACACGTACGCCTTACTCCAGGATTCCGACATCTTCACGTTCATATCGCCCGTGATGAAAAAAGACTTCATGATGTCCCAGCGCATACTCAGGTAATTGGAAAACGATTTGCTCCGTCCCTTGTTAAAACTGGACAAAGTTGCGTTGTACAGGGGGTTTCCCTGATTCTTGGAATCCGATGAACCACCGGACAGGGGATCAAAATAATACACTTTAATATATTCCCCGTCCTCGTCATATATCGGGTTGTAAGGATTTAACTTCGTGTAGGTCGAGAAATCCCCGTAAGGACTCGCTTTGCTATCCGTCATCGAGAAAGCAAAACGATACGTGAAAGTCAACTTATCGCTCAAATGGTAAGCGAAGGAAAAATTCAAACCATACCGTCTACGGTTATCCCCTTTCATCACACCGTAAGAATCACCGAAACTCCCGTTCGCCTTGTACTCGATCCCGTTACCCCTTCCGGACAAGTTCACCGAATGGTTGTGGGAAAAAGCCCAACGCAGCGGTTTAGAAGGCCAATCCGTGAAAACGCCTTTGCGCACGTTGTCCAATTTACTATAATAAGCCGGATCGAGGCTGCCATCCACCTTATCGTACAAACCGGCAAGGCGTTCCAGTTCCAACTTTTGTTCCGCATTACACAGCCGCAAGGAAGTCAAGTCGGGATAACTGAAATTAGGCGTGAAATTGTAACTGAACCGGGGTTTCGTTCCGGTCACCCGGGTACGCTCCACGAGAATCACGCCGTTGGAGGCTTTCTCCCCGTACAGTACAGCCGCAGAAGCGTCTTTCAACACGTCGATCCGCTCGATATCGTGAATATCCAAGTCATACAATTCCTCTATCGTGATCTCCACTCCGTCGAGCATAATCAAAGGGGTATTCACGTCCGCCTGATTTTCCGTCATGATAGAATTGGCTCCCCGGATCAGAATCTCGGGAATGGCATTCGGGTTCGACCCTTGCTCGTTATTCTCCACGATTCTCAACCCCGGCGTCAATGCCGCCAAAGCCTGAATCACGTTCGTCGAGGACACTTTCAACAAATCCTCGCCTTTCACCGTCGTGATTTCACCGGTGTACGCGTTCTTCGACTGCGTGTAATACCCCGTGACGATCACGTCTTCCAGCACTTTGGTATCCTCCTTCATCACCACTTTCAACTCCTGCGACTTGGTAATCGTGAAATTCTGGCTCAACATACCGATAAAATTCACGATCAACACCATATCTTTCTGCACGGGAATCTCCAACTTGAATTTACCGTCCATATCGGTAGCCACTCCCACGCTTGTCCCCTTCAACAAAACAGTGGCTCCTGCCAGCGGAGTCCCTTCCTCGTCCGTCACCACACCCGTGATCGTGATCTTTTCCACCGCCTTGGTTTCCTGGCGTTTCTTGATCACCACCACGTCATTGACAAACGAGTATGTGTAAGGAGTATCCTTCAAGCAATAATCAAGGATATCCCGAACGGTAGCGTTCTTGAACTCTCTCGTGATTAAAGGAATATCCTTAATTTCCTCGTGATTATAGACAAAATCCAACGAGGTTTCCTTCTTCAACGTATTCAGCACCTGCAACATCGTGGCTTTCTCGAATTTCAGGTTCAAAGGTGTCTTCTCATCGTATCTCTGTGCTAGCGAATCAGAGAAACCGGATAAACTGAATAGAAGAATGCAACAGAGCGACAAGCAAATCTTAGGCATTCGCCGAAGCCCGTTACTAGATTTCAAAGACAGATTCATTTTCATATTCAACTTGTTTAGGTTGTTTATTTTTCGCCGGCAATGCCGGCGAAAAATCTATTTATCATTCAAGGCTTTCAACGCTTCGTCCAAAGTATAAAGCATAGCCTGATAGTGTGCTCTCGTCTCCGCATCTGACGAAGACAATTTACTGTTCAACAAATTCTTCACCCGGATAGCGTAAGCGTGGAAACGGGTTTTGGAATCATCAATCGTGCGGGTGTTCACACGGTATTGCCACCCGTAACCGTATTTGAAAGAAGTCAACGCCATGTGTTTTGCCACGTAGCCGTGTCCCTTCGCTCTCTCGATTTCCCGCAATTCATCCCGGAATGCACTCACCAAACCCAATTCGTCCAAGCCGTAAGTGACAATCTCGTCCACGGAAGGCAGGTATGCCTCATTTCCCACGGAAGGCACATCCTCGTCAGTCAACACTTTCACTAACTTCGACTTTTTAGTAATCATATCGGCAGACTGGTCAATAGACAAACGTTGCAACACTTTCTCCCCCTCAGTAGGTTTGCGATTCTTGATAGCGCTCTCCCAGATTTGGGCGTACATATCGTCGAAATAATCTTTCATCGTGTACGGGTCTTTGGACACGTGAGCCGAAAGCATCACCTTCGTGTAGCATCCCAACAACTCGGTTCCGGTGTAATAACGCACGATAGGAGGCAACGCTACCCGTAAGCCAAACTGGTCGACCAACGATTCATTATGCAGCCAATCACTATTCTTCAATTGTTTCAATACCCACAAGAACGATTTCCGTTGAATATCCTTCGGCACGGACTGGAACGTCTTGCCCGGCGTCCCCGCCTTTACCTCCGACAGGTAAATACCACCGACATTATACATCACATTCCGCAAGTAACGATAATATTGGTTTCCCAACTCGTTGTACATCTGTTCCTTGTAAGCACCGTCCACGTCATCCTTAATCCATTCGTTCAAGTGTGACAGGATATACTGCAAATTCTTGATACCGTATTCCCCGGCTTTTATCGGGTCATTTCCCAAATCTTCCTCGATAGCACTCGGATCATAACGCTCGATCACCTGTTGTTTCCCGTAACGATACAACGGATCGCCCGCCTTCTCGTCAATCCAACTTTCCAACACGGCGACTTCTTCTTTCGGGCTAAGTCCGGGTAGCGGCGTGTACAACCATTTAATCACGTACTCGTCATACACTCCCAGATCCGGCGGGGTCAGCTTCACCCCTTTGTCACCGGGTTGTGCCACGTAATTGAAACGAGCATAATCCATGATGGAGGGTGTAGTCCCGTATTTTTGAGTGAAAGAAGCGGAACGCAACGAATCCACGGGAAAAGCATTCGATGCCGCCATATTATGCATCAATCCCAGTGTATGCCCGATTTCATGAGCGATAATATATTCCAAAGACTCTGCCATCACATCGTCAGGCAATTTCTTTCCCCTCACGGATTCGTCCACCTGTGACGTTTGCAGGAAACGCCATTGGTTCACAAGTTTTGCCACGTCGTTGAAAATAATCACGGACGCATTGATAATCTCTCCGGTTCTCGGGTCTGTCCACGAGGGTCCCATGGCGTTGGTTATCGCGGCAGGCACGTAGCGAATACAGGAATATTTCAAATTATCGGGATCGAAATTCGGGTCGTCCTTCGGGAAATCCAACACTTGCACCGCATTCTTGAACCCGATTTTCTCGAAAGCCTTGTTCCATCTCAAAGTACCCCGGCGCATCGGCTCTTTCCACGCTTCCGGAAAAGCGTCATCCAGGTAATACACGATCGGCTTCACCGGTTCCACCAGTTCGCCCCGCTTGTAGGCTTCCATATCCTTCGGCTCCAATTTCCAGCGGGTAGCCAACGTGTAGGATTGTATCTTGTCCTGATCGGTCGAGATATGCTGTTTCGCGTTAGTCAGGAACACTCCCAGGCGGGAATCGCTGATACGGGGATGCATCTTCTCCTCCGGCAACAGCAACAACGTGCGGGTAGCCTTCACGGTCAACGGCTCGTTTCTCTTCAACAACAGAATCCCCAACATCTTCGCCGTCACGGAATAAGAAAGATAAGACTTCACGGTCACGTTATCGTCAAACGCCTTAATATCATCGAGGATCGACCCGGAACTATTAAACGTCGCCGTGATCTCCACCGTACCCCCCGAATTGGACACGGGTGCCAACTTCTCCACGTTCCCCGTGAACATAGAGGTCACGTCAATCAGGAAAGCCAAACTATCATTCGTGTAACAATAAATCTTGAACGAATTGATGATCGGATCCATAAAGCTCCGCTCGATCACGGTCTTCATGTGACTTTCGTTCTCGTTGTACGTGGCAGACACGTTCACCTCCCGCATGAATATCGTGCTGTCCGTCTTCGTAAACTTGATGTGCATAGGCGGCTTCGGCTTGTACCCGATGGCACAGAGGTTATTGTCACTCGCCTCCGAGATCGTGGATGCCAACAACATTTCCCGGTTCAAGTATTTCACCGGCATTTCAAAATAGAGTTTCCCGTCCACCTTATGCAGGGTAACGAAATTCCCCCGTGCCGTCTCGCATAATTTATTCTTAACCAGTTTATCATATTTACTCTGTCGCTTCACCGGCTCCTTTTTGGTCTCCGTGACAATTGTTTTTTTCTTTCTCGCCGAAGCATAAGTCAACTCCGAGTATGGCAATACTAGGAGTATCACCATACTTAAGGTAATCCATTTTTTCATGTTAAAAACTTAAATAAAACTTGTTATATCATCTCATCCTGTTAGTGAGCCCTTTCATGGCTGTCGTAAACCTTAATCTTCTTGTTATCACCTGTTTTAAACGTTACATTGGCAGCTTGTTCCATAATCTGCAAAACAGCTGTAATATTCTCGTACCGGGGAATAAAACCCGAGAATTTATATTCCTCGATCCCCGGGTCGTCAAACACGAAGTCCACGTCGTACCAGCGGGAAATCTTCTTCAACAAATCCACCAGCCGCTCCTCACTGAAACTGAACTGATCCTTTGTCCACGAGATATACGAATCGACCTCCACCTCCCGGGTTGAAATCCCCGAACGGGTCACCGAAGCCATCACCCCGGGCGTCAATAGCACCCTCGTGTCCCCCCGTTCCACGTTCACGCGTCCCTCGACCAGCGTGGTCATCGACACGTCATCACCCGGGTAAGCGGAAATATTGAATGTAGTCCCCAACACTCTCACCTTATAATCCGAGCAATGCACGATAAAAGGTTTTGCTACATTCTTTGCGACTTGGAAGTACCCTTCCCCATCCAAAAACACTTCCCGGGTATCCCCGGTAAACGCTTGAGGAAATCTCAACCGTGATTCCGAGTTCAACATCACCTTCGTCCCGTCTGCCAATTGTAGTGAATAAGCCCCGCCACGAGGGATTTCCAACGTGTTGTACACCAACGTATCCGTGGTCGGGATATCATGATATACCAATGCTTCCCCGTTATTGCTCACGAAAGGCAATTGTTTCATGATCGTATCCATCGTCACGGGAGTGATCTGCAAGGTATCGCCATCAGGCAAAATCAAAGAAGCCTTCCTGCTGAAAGAATACTCGGCAGGCGTTACCGTGGCAAGCCGTTGAGGTACTTTCTGTCCCGAGGGAACTAATAAATAAGAAGCAACTCCCAAAATCAAGAGGGAAGCCGCCACCGCCACCCGATAGAAACGACGCGTGGAACGCCTCCCTCGGATTCCCTTCGCCACGGTACTCCACTCCCGACGAGCATCAAATTGTTGAAACAGCGAATACTCGGTATGTTCCTTGTACTCTCGCTCCAAACACTCGTACATCTCTTCATTCGCCTTAGAACGGGATTTCCACGATAAAAAAAGTATTTCTTCCTCAGGGGTCAACTCTCCCCGAAGACTCTTTACAATCAAACGGATAATATCATCATTCTCTTTTCTCATCTCATCGTCATTTCCCTTATAACACTTCACGAGAAAAAAGGTACCGATGATTTTGATTATTTTTTTATTCCAAGCACCAAAGGCGTCATGTATTGAATCACTTCTTCGTCCAGTAGTATTTGTATCTGTTTTATAGCGGACTCCTGCGGCACATCGAGTCTGTCAATCAATTCATTCACTGGGATATCCCGTTCGGAAAGCAAGCGCACGATCTTTTCGTTCAACTCGTTCTGCCCTATTACCTTTGACTGTTTCTTTTTCCCGAGACACACGTCACAAATGCCGCAAGCCTTACTTTCCTTCTGTCCGAAATATTCCATCAGTAACAATTGCCGACACGTCTCGTTATCCTCACAGTAACGTACCATTGCCTTCACTTTACTTGCGAACGACAACTTGCGATCCTCGTAAGCCTCCCGTCCGATGGATATATACGACAAAGGCAGGCGAGGCTGGCGGAAAATAATATAAGGTTTCGTGTCCCCTGGCACGTAACGGATGATCTTGCGCTTTGCCAAGGCAATAAAGGCATCATACAACTCTCTGCGTTTTACTCCCAACTGGTCGGCAAGAAACTCCTCGTCGATATAAGCATCCTGCACGAAAATCCCCGCGTAATTTCTCATCAACAACACCATTAATTTCTCCAGGAGCGGGTTGCCCGTGTCGAAGTCGTACAGACGGTCGCGCGTAACGGTAAACATCACCCGGGAACGCATATTCACGTCGGTCGTGTAAGTCCAATACCCTGCAACATCAAGAATCTCAATGGAAGACATGGCTTTCGCTTGATTCAATTTAAAATTTGCCACAAACTCATCCGCGTTGAACTCGAATACACGTCCCTCCCCCTCGCCTTCACCCAATTGGTAATAATTGCACAATGCCTCGTACACCCGTTTGATATACTCCTTCGACGGGAATGTTTCATCAACCCGCCTTTTCAAGGCACCCACGGCAACGGGAGAAGACAACAACACGGCATACGCCCGCTTTCCATCCCGTCCGGCACGTCCTGCCTCTTGAAAATAAGCCTCGGGACTATCCGGAATATCATAATGTATGACGACCCGCACATCCGGTTTATCTATCCCCATCCCGAAAGCATTCGTCGCCACGATGACGGGTATCTTCCCTGTTTTCCACGCTTCCTGGCGCCAAGAACGCTGCAAAGAAGATAAACCCGCGTGATAGAAATCGGACACGATACCCTCTTTATTTAAAAATGCTGCAACCGACGAGGCTTTCAAGCGGGAACGCACGTAAACGATGGCACTTCCCCGTACCTTGGATAGTATATTGTGTACTGCCAAGGGTTTCGCCTCCGTTTCCCGGATCACGTAGGAAATATTATCCCGCCGGAAACTTTTTGACAAGACATGAGGAACCTCAAAACGCAATTGTTGTTGAATGTCTTTCACCACAGCCGGGGTTGCCGTTGCGGTTAAGGCTAAGACAACCACCCCGGGAAAGTACTCGCGCACCTCGGCTATTCGCAGGTACGCGGGACGGAAATCATATCCCCATTGCGAGATACAGTGAGCCTCGTCCACCGTGATCATGCACACATCCATCATCCTCAATTTTTCCCGAAAACGTTCCGAGTATAAACGCTCGGGAGAAACGTAAAGGAACTTCACCGTATCGTAAATACACTTATTCATAATGGATGCCACCCGCTCTGACCTCATCCCCGTGTAGATCGCCTCTGCCGAAATACCCCGCTCCTTCAAATCCTCCACTTGATCCTTCATCAACGCGATCAAAGGAGTTACCACCAAACAGATTCCTTCCATGGCTAACCCGGACACTTGGTACGTGAGAGACTTTCCCCCGCCCGTCGGCATAAGCGCAAGTGTATCTTTTCCGTCTATTACCGAACGGATAATATCCTCCTGCAAAGGGCGAAACTCATTGTACCCCCAGTAAGTCTTCAATATATTATTTATATCACGGGTCATAACTCGAATTATCCTACAAAAATACAAAATACACGAAAAAACTGCCATGAACCGATAGAATTAAATCGCTTTTTATTATTTTCGCCCAATATAATTCCAACGAAATGATGAAACTACGATATATAGGACTGATTATCCCATTCCTGACCGCATGCAACGAGAATTTCGACGAGCAGGAAAGCCCCGTGGCAAAAGTACTTGACAAATACTTGTTGCACTCGGAAGTTAAAAGCATTATTCCCGCCGGGACTCCCTCGGCAGACAGCGCCATACTAGCACAAAGCTACGTGAGAAACTGGATCACCAAAGAACTTTTGCTCCATAAGGCAAACCAGAACTTAAGCGACGAGGAAAAGAACATCCGTAAACAAGTGGAAGATTATTCCTCTTCTATCCTGATCCATAAATACAAGGAAAAACTCGTGTCGCAAAAATTGGATCGTAAAGTAAGCGAAGACGAAATCGCCCGGTATTACGACAACAATAAATTCAACTTCATCCTCAACACCCCTGTCGTGCGGGCATTATTTATCGTGTTGCCGAAATCGGCTATCAATATAGACAACGTGCGAAAATGGTTTCGCTCGAAAGATGCCAAAGACCTATCGGCTTTAGAAGAATATTGTATCACTTCGGCAAAAAAATACGATGATTTCAACGACCAATGGATTCCCTTGCGTGATATCCTAAACTTGTTGCCGATCACAAGCGCGGATTGGACATCCAAATATAAAAATAAAGAGCTGATCGAAACGGAAGACGAGGAGAATTACTATTTCCTGAAAATATATGAAACTCGTCAGGAGCATGAAACCGCTCCACTCGGTTACGTGAAAAAGGAAATCGAAATACTACTGTTGAACAAACGTAAAATAGCTTTTGAAGAAAGCTTGGAGAAGGATATAAACTCCGAGGGAGTACGGAAAGATTACGTCAAAATATATTAACGGAATTTGAAAATTGAAAATAAAAAAGCGAAAACGATCGGATTATTCTTAGATTTAAAGAAAAAGTATTAGTTTAGAGCGTTTTTATTGAATACAAATTTATTAATGGATTATGAGATATTTATCACTGCTTATACTTTTATTTTTAGCTAGTTATGCTTCAGCACAAAAGAACGTGATTGACAAGATTATTGCCGTAGTCGGAGAAGAAATCGTGTTAAAATCGGACATCGAGAACGATCTTTTGCACGCGCAAACCCAAAGCGCTATCGCCAACACGGCTGACGCTAAGGCTCAAATATTCGAGAACAGGCTGGTTTCAAAGCTATTGATGGCACAAGCCAAAATAGACAGTATCACGGTCTCCGACTCGGAAGTGGAAGCGCAACTGAATTCACAACTAGAACTATACATACAAAATATCGGTTCCCGTGAAAAACTAGAAGGTTACTTCGGTAAATCATACGAGGAAATCAAAAACGAGATGCGTACCCCGCTCCGGGAACAAATGATTACGGGACGTATGCAACAAAAAATAGTGGAAAATGTCCGGGTTACTCCCTCCGAAGTACGTTACTTCTATCGGAAATTCAATAAAGACAGCTTACCTGAAGTTGGGGATAAATACGAGATTCAACAAATCGTGATAAAACCGAGAATCTCCGACACGGAAAAAGAACGTATCCGGAATCGCCTGAGACAATTCCGCGATGACATCCTTGAAGGAAAACAATCGTTCAATACGCTTGCCGTACTTTACTCGGAAGATCCCGGAACTGCAGCCAAAGGTGGCGAACTGGGATATATGTCCAAAAGTCAATTGACCCCGGAATTTGCAGAGGCAGCGTTCAGCTTGAAGCCCGGAAGAATATCCAAAATCGTGGAGTCGGAATACGGGTTCCATATTATCCAATACATCGACCGTCAAGGAGATAAAGTGAACGTTCGCCACATCTTGTTGCGCCCGAGAATTGAAGAAAGTGACCGGGAAGCAGCCCTACAGCGATTGGATAGCGTGGTTAATTTTATCAAAAATGGAGAATTAACCTTTGAACAAGCCGCATATTTGGCTTCCTCGGATAAAAAAACGAGGAACAACGGCGGTCTGATTTTCAACCCGTATGATGCAGACTCCAAATTGCCGAAAGAACTGATCAAGGGCGATATGGCTAGGCAAGTAAGCAGCCTGCAAGTAGGTGAAATATCCGAACCCTTCCTTGACAGAACCGAAACGGGCGACGAGTACAAAATCATCAAAATAAAAGCGTACTACCCGGCTCACACGGCAAACTTGGACGACGACTGGCTCAGCTTCGAGAATGGACTGAAAAGAAAAAAAGAGCAGGAAATATTCGAGAAATGGATCAAGGAAAGACAAGAAAATACTTATATCCATATCGATGATGAATATAAAAACATCAAGTTCCACTACGACGGATGGATTAAATAATTGATGATTTAAGATCGACTACTTTTCATGACAAAAGCAGGTATTTGGGTTGGAATGTTATGCATATTATGGGGATTATTCCCCATAAATGGGACAGCACAGGAAAAAAAATCAAAAGTCAAAATCCTGAATGCCGATAATTTCAGCATGGAAACCCAGCACAATCTGAATAAATTCATCGGGAACGTCCACATGAAACACGACGACGTGCTTCTGTGGTGCGACAGCCTTTACCAGGTAGAACGGACAGATACCAATTACTTGGAAGCTTTCGGGCACGTGCGGGTAGTCAAAAACGATAGTATCCACATGACGGGTGACTATATGTTTTATGACGCGAACAAAAAACAAATACAGGTTCGCCGAAATGTAACCTTGAAAGACCCGCAAATTACCCTAACAACCAATTACCTGGATTACGACGGAATTTTCGATATCGGATACTATTTCAACTGGGGTAACTTGAAAGACGAAGTCAACACGCTAGATAGTAAACAAGGCACTTACTTCACACAAAGTAAACTAGCCTTCTTCAAAGACAGCGTAAAGGTTGTTTCCCCCGAATATGACATTTACTCCGATACCTTAAAGTATAACACTGAAAGCAAACTGGTGTACATTCTAGGTCCCTCTAATATCTACGGCAAAGGAGAGGACAACAACACGCTATATTCCGAAGACGGATGGTACGACACCAACTTGGGACACGCCGAATTGTACAAAAACAACCGAATCACCCATCTTACTTACACGGGATTCGGGGATACTATGATTATCGACAGTATCAGCGGAATAGCTAACCTGTATCAAAACATTACATTGATAGACTCGATCAACGACGTGATCGTGAAAGGACACTACGCCCAAATGAATCAGACCACCAACCAGGCTTTCGTCACGGACAGTGCATTGCTTATCATGGTGGGCAAACAAGACTCTTTATTCCTGCACGGCGACACGCTGTATATGGATCAGGATTCCGCCAAAAATCAAATACTGCGGGCATACCACAAGGTTAGGTTTTACAGCCGGGATCTGCAAGGCGTGTGCGACTCGATGGTTTACCTGAGTGCCGATTCTACCATCTCCCTCTACAAGGAACCGATCACATGGGCAAGTGGCTACCAAATGACTGCCGAGAAAATATCCTTGCTCACGGGTAACGGGCAAGTCAAACAATTTTTCATGACAACCAAAGCCTTTATGGTCGGACGACGATGGGACACCCAAATGTTCGATCAGATTAAAGGAAGAAACATGACCGGATACTTCAGGGATAACGAACTGTACATGGTGTACGTGGATGGTAGCGGGGAAACCATTTACTACCCCGACGACCAGGGTGCCATCATCGGAGTCAACCGTGCCACTAGCTCCAATATCCGCATCATGATCGATAAACGCCGAGTCACGGACATCATCTTCATGAACAAACCGGATGGCGACCTGACACCCCTCCTTCTCGTCAACCCGGAAGAAGAACGCCTGAAAGATTTCCGCTGGCTGCAATACCTCCAACCCAAAGACAGGTACGACATTTTCAATACTCCCCTGCCACCTAAAGAAGAAAAAGAGGAAGAAGAAACATCGGAAATCTCAAATCACTAAATTCTTAAATCGGCTCTCACACGGATTTATTCTAAACAGTAATGTTGAAAATTATCAGAATATTATCAACTTCCCATTGTACATATTGTTGCATATTTTCCTATTTTTGCAAAAAACAATAAAAATGCCATCCAAGGAAAATATAAAGACGTACACGCTAGGAACAATTGTTTTCATCTTATCCCTGTTATTACTCTCGTCAACATTCATTGTCGGGGATGATCTTGGGAACCGGGCAGCAAAAGTCTTTTGGTTTTATTCTATACTTCCGGGTGTGGCTATTGCTTGTACCCCGCTGGCATGGATTCGTCCTTTCCGCTTCACGCTCACGGACCTGTTCGTGGTTCTCTACATTGTATATAGCCTCTTGAATTTACCTTACTCCGGCATGGAAATATCCGCCCGTGCTGGCATTCTCGTGCTGGTTGGTGTTACCTATTTTCTATTCAGGGTACTTACAACCTTCTCCTCGGGGAACTTCGTTAATGCTGCACTTTTGTTTACGGGATTTATCGAGGCAGCGTGGGGAGTGGGACAATTGTATGGTTTCACGCCTTCCCTTCACGAGCAGTTCGACCTGACAGGTTCATTCTTTAACCCCGGACCCTATTCCGGCTTCCTGGTTGCCATCTTCCCGTTGACCTTGCATTACGCCCTCACGACACAAAAGTTGCCTCAAATCCTCTCGATCATCGTACTCGTGGCACTCCTTCTCGTGCTGCCCGCCACCATGAGCCGAAGTGCATGGGTAGCGGCTATCGTCGGCTGCACTATCGTGATAGGATACCACTACCACCTGCGCCGGCAATGTATTGCGTTTTACCGGGCACACCCGATCGTCACTCCCGTAGCGGTTGTTTCTATTCTCTTAATCATCGGTACTTTAATGATCGGCACCTACATGATGAAAAAAGCCTCCGCCGACGGACGGCTTCTGATCTGGAAAGTATCCTCCACCATGATAGCCTCCCACCCGGTAACGGGAATCGGCTTCGGCAACTTCGCCGGACCTTACGGGAAAGCCCAAGAAGCCTATTTTACCCGAGGGGATTACACGCCGCGGGAAGAACTCGTTGCCGATGCCCCCGAGTTTGCTTTCAATGAATTGATCCAAATCACCGTGGAAAACGGGCTAATCGGGCTATTACTCTTCCTCGGTATCGTTATCTCGGCTATCCGATACGCCTACCGGGCTCAAATATACAAGCAAGCGGGACACGTGGGAGCATTGTCAGCCTTTCTGATCTTTGCCTCCTTCTCCTACCCGTTCAGCGTGTTACCGTTAACCCTCCTTTTCGCGCTACTTGTGGCACAATGTACCGCGACTGACACCCCTTCCTCCTCCCGATGGGTCACGGGCATCTTTTGCTTGCTCCTGCTCGCCCCGGCTTTTCGTTACACTTCTCATAAAACAGAACGCAAAGAAGCTTTCAAACGCTGGAAAAACGAGCAAATCTATTTCAATATGCAGGTATTCAAGCGCACGGTAGATAATTACAGGGCATTATATCCCATCATGAAAGACACCCCCACCTTCCTGTTTGAATACGGGCAATGCCTTTCCCGCACGAATAGTCCCGGCTTAAGCAACCGGGTACTCCGTGAAGCCGCCGAAATCTCCTCCGACCCGATGATCCACAACATCATCGGCAAAAACTATCAGGCGATGCAACAATACGACCTAGCGGAAGCCTCTTTCCTCAAGGCATCCCGCACCGTCCCCAACCGCATCTACCCGCTCTATTTATTAGCCAAAATGTACGCTGAAAGCGGTCAAACCGAAAAAGCCATCGCCACCGCCAAAATCGTACTTGAAAAAGAACCCAAAGTATTCTCCTCCGCTGTCGAGGAAATGAAAAGAGATATGCGCCTACTTCTCCGTAACTACTAGCTGCCCGAAAGAAATGAAAAAAATCATCAAGAACATATTACAATATGCGGGAGCCCTCCTGTTAGCCATAGTGATAGCCGCTTTGCTGAGGTTTTTTATCGTGGATTTTTATAGTATTCCTTCCGATTCGATGTACCCGGCAATAGAACCCGGTGACTTTATCGTCGTGAACCAACTGTACATGGGGGCACGTTTCTACAAAAACCTCGATTTCCTCGAAGGAGCCAGACCGGAAACAGTCCGGGTGCCAGGATACAGCTCGCTGAAACGAAACGACGTGATCGTTTTCAATTTCCCCAAGTACAACCAGGACGGGATATGGGAATTAGACCCGCAGACATTCTACGTGAAACGATGCGTCGCCCTTCCCGGGGACACGCTTTCCATCGTGGACGGTATCAACATAGTGAACGGCAAAAGCGGCTATGGCAACCTGCAAGACCAACAACGCCTGCACCAATACCGGGGAGATTATGCCCCGGGGATCTTCCATGCCTTCCCTTTCGACACCCGGCACGGTTGGAATATCCGGGATTTCGGTCCCCTGTATATTCCTGCCGCCGGGAATACGATCACGATAGACTCGTCCAACTACCCTTTGTACCACACGATCATCTCGCACGAAACTCAAACACCTATCCGCATCAGCAGGGGAAAAATCTATCTTGGCGATTCCCTCATCCGACAATATACTTTCCGTAAAAACTGGTATTTCATTTGCGGAGACAAAGTATTCGACTCCCGGGATTCCCGTTACCTCGGTCCTATCCCCGAGGACTTTATCGTGGGGAAAGCCTCCCTCGTACTCACCTCGAAAGACCCGTACACGAAAAATTACGTGTGGCGACGTTTTTTCAAAAAAATCATTTAATCGACAATCCCTAAATCACAGAATCCGAAGGCTTATGATTTTGCATGGCGGCTAAGCTCTTCTCGCAAGAATGGAGCCGTTTCCGACTTTTTATTCTTGGCTACTTCTTCGGGAGTCCCGGTACAAACAACGACGCCTCCCGCCTTACCTCCGCCGGGTCCCATATCGATGATATAATCCGCCACTTTTATCACGTCCAGGTTATGCTCTATCACGATAACGGAATTTCCTTTATCGACCAGCTTTTGCAAAACACCTAAAAGGATATCAATATCCTCGAAATGCAACCCCGTTGTCGGTTCATCCAATATATACAAGGTACTCCCCGTGTCCTTTTTGGACAACTCGGTAGCCAATTTTATACGTTGTGATTCTCCCCCGCTCAAGGTGGTACAAGGTTGTCCGATCTTGATATAGCCTAAGCCGACATCCTGCAATATTTTCAATTTAGACTGCAAATGAGGAAGATTTTCAAAAAACTCCACCGCCTGGTTAATCGTTAGGTTCAGCACATCACCGATAGACTTTCCCTTGTAACGCACTTCCAGAGTTTCTTTATTGTAACGTTTACCGTCGCAGGCTTCACAATGCACGTACACGTCCGGCAGGAAATTCATCTCGATAGTCTTCACTCCCGCTCCCTTGCATTCCTCACACCGACCACCACTCACGTTAAACGAGAACCGACCGGCAGAATATCCACGTATTTGCGATTCCGGTAACTTCTCGAATATTTTACGAATATCGGTAAATAACCCCGTGTAAGTAGCAGGGTTCGAGCGGGGACTTTTCCCTAGCGGGCTCTGGTCAACGACCACCACTTTATCAATATTGTCAATACCCTCGATCGACTCGTAAGGCAAAGATGTCGTCAACGAATGATAGAAATACGCGCTCAATATCGGGTGCAACGTACCATTCACCAACGACGATTTACCACTACCACTCACTCCCGTGATGCAAATAAACTTCCCTAACGGAAAATCGACACTCACGTTTTTCAGGTTATTTCCAGTACAACCTTTCAACGTGATCATTTTCCCGTTCCCTTCACGGCGTTGTGCGGGTACGGCTATCTCTTTTTTCCCGTTCAGGTACTGCGCCGTCAGGCTATCGCTCTTCAACACATCCGCATACGTCCCGATAGCCGTGATTTCCCCGCCTTTTCGTCCAGCCTTGGGACCCAAATCCACAATGTAATCGGCATTCTCCATCATTTCCTTATCGTGTTCCACGACAATCACGGAATTACCGTTATCCCGCAATTCCTGCAAAGAATGAATCAACTTCCGGTTATCCTTCTGGTGCAACCCGATACTCGGTTCATCCAGTATGTACAGCACGTTCACCAACTGCGAACCGATCTGCGTCGCCAAACGGATACGTTGCGATTCTCCCCCCGAAAGCGTCACCGACTGCCGGTTTAGGGATAAATATTCCAATCCCACGTCCAGCATGAACTTCAAACGGGTACGAATCTCTTTCAATATCTCTCCCGCGATCTGTTTCTGCTTCTCTTCCAGGTGAGATTCCACGTCGCAAATCCACTCGTACAAGTCAAACAATTCCATGTTTGCCAACTCCGCAATATTCTTCCCGTTAATACGGAAATGCAAGGCTTCCTGGTTCAGACGTTGCCCGTTACAAACATCGCAAGTAGCCACGGAAATAAACTGCTCCGCCCACTTGTTGGCTTTCTTGGAGGTTGAGTTCTCCTCCTGCATGGTCACGTACTTCAGAATACCCTCGTACGTCGTCTGGAAATTGGAAGATACCCCAATCTCCGCGTTCTCCAACCGGAACTGTCCCGGGTAGCCGTACAAGATATCCGACAACGCCTCTTCCGGCAAATCCCGTATCGGCTGTTTTATATCCGTGCCATGCTTCCGCAATATCGTTTCAATCTGGTAAAAAATAAGCGAACCTTTATATTTTCCCAGGGGTAAGATTCCCCCGGCATAAATAGACAGCGAATCATCCGGAATGATTTTATCCATTGCCACTTGATTGACAAACCCCAGCCCCTTGCACTTTTTGCAAGCCCCGTGAGGAGAATTAAAAGAAAAAGTATGGGGTGCCGGGTCTTTATAGGAAATACCCGTGTCCGGGCACATCAAATGGCGGCTATAATATTTTACTTCGTCGCTCTCGTAATCTTTTATCGTCATCACGCCCTTACCGTGCTTCATTGCCGTCGCCACTGAGTTTTTTAAACGCTTCAAGTCGACCTGGTCCATCACGATCTTATCTACCACGATCTCGATGTCGTGCATCTTGTAGCGGTCGACGCTCATCCCGATCGTGATCTCCCGGATCTCCCCGTCTACCCGGGCAGAAATAAAACCATTCTTCCGCAGGTTCTCGAACAATTCCCGGTAATGTCCCTTACGTCCCTTCACCACGGGCGCCAGCAGAAGAATACGTTTTCCGGCAAAATCCTTCTGCAACAATTCCAGTATCTGCTCGTCGGTATATTTCACCATCCGGCTTCCCGTTTCGTAGGAATAAGCCACCCCCGCGCGGGCATACAGCAAACGCAAAAAGTCATAAATTTCCGTGGTCGTCCCTACTGTGGAACGGGGATTTTTGTTTGTCGTCTTCTGCTCGATAGAAATCACCGGACTTAATCCCGTGATCTTATCCACGTCCGGGCGTTCCATCCCTCCCAGGAAACGGCGGGCATAAGCCGAAAAAGTTTCCAAATACCGTCGTTGTCCCTCGGCATAGATCGTGTCAAACGCCAACGACGATTTACCACTACCGCTCAACCCGGTAATGACCGTCAGCTTATCGCGGGGAATGGTTAAATCTATATTTTTCAAATTGTGCTCTCGGGCACCATATATGGCTATATTATTATCTTCTTCTCTGTAATCCATGTATCTTTCTTGACCTTAAAAACTAACTTGCAAAGTTACAGAAAAAAAGGCAATATGGAAATGAAACACAAGCGGGAAAAGGTTAAAAATTCTAGGAATCAAATCAAAATAAATAGGGTTATGTACACTCGAAAATTACTAAATGATATAAATAAAAAAGGAGGGATTCTCTGCAAGTCTTAAATGGAATATATTGGGACTGACGAAAAGATGTTGTATGTGTGTGTGTGCGTGCGTCTGTGTGTGTGGTGTGTGTGTGCGTGGTGTCCCGTAGAACATATTCCAGTACCATTAAGAACTCTCTCAGAAAATCAGCTTAAACCATGGTCAAAGCTATCCCCTCTCTTTTATGCTAGATGATTCAATCTAATAACAGCTAAAAATAAATCATAAGTTCATCATCTAATATACTCTCTTTAACGTCACCGAAAAAGAAAGGTTTCATTATTTCCCGAAAAAAATCAAGGAAATTTATTTTTTTCAATCTTTCAAACTAACTCTTTCTGTTTTAGCAATCATTTCTCGTGTCTTGATCGCTAATCTGTGTTCTTTTACGGAAAGTTTTCTGATAGGTTACACTTTTTCTGAAAAAAAATTGCAAATAAAAAAGGAGCGTTTCACAACGCTCCTTTTTTATATAAAGATTTAAAACCTTACTTCTTCAAGGCATCTTTCACCTGTTCGTTAGGAACCATTTGTTCCTTAAAAGTGTAGGCACCGGTTTTCGGGGATTTAACCATCTTGATGATTTTTGCAAATCCTCTACCATCTGCTGTTTTTAATGTCGCAACAACTTTCTTTGCCATAGCTTAATTATTTAATTTCTCTGTGTAAAGTTACTCTTCTCAGAATCGGGTTGTATTTACGCAACTCCATTCTCTCGGGGGTGTTCTTTCTGTTTTTGGTAGTGATATAACGAGACGTCCCCGGCATACCGGATTCCTTATGCTCCGTGCACTCCAAAATCACCTGTACTCTGTTTCCTTTGCTCTTCTTTGCCATCTCTTCTTACTTTATACGTTCTTAATTAAACCATTGGCAGTAGCTTCTTTCAAGCAAGCATTAATACCTTTCTTATTGATAAGGCGCAATCCGGCTGCTGATACGTTCAAACGTACCCATCTATCTTCTTCCGGCCAATAAAAATTTCTCTTAAACAAGTTGATCTCGAATGTTCTCTTTACTCTTCTCTTAGAGTGGGAAACATGGTTACCAACCATTGCTTTTTTTCCTGTTATTTGACAAATTCTTGACATCTCTCTCAATATTTTATAAACGCTTTCCAAACAGGATGCAAATTACGCACTTTTAATTCAAACAATCAAGTGTTTTGATAAAAAAGTTTCAATATTTTTTTATTGCAGAATAAAATACAGTACTCCCAGGAATATCACCAGCGCCACGCCCTCCCCGACTACCTTCTTCCATCTCTCCGGGCTTGCCTTCCCATCGCCTTTTCTCAAAATATCCAGCAGCTCTCCCGTGAGGCAAAAATAATTACACCAGGGGCGAGAAAAAAATATTGACAACACTAAAAATATCACGGCAAGTGCGATCACCCAACCCGATGCCGCAGCCAACAAAAATGCGGGAAAAGGTTCCAAAGAAGCCAGTTCCAAGGGGATTCCCC
Source organism: Butyricimonas synergistica DSM 23225 (assembly GCF_000379665.1). Classification (GTDB taxonomy): domain Bacteria; phylum Bacteroidota; class Bacteroidia; order Bacteroidales; family Marinifilaceae; genus Butyricimonas; species Butyricimonas synergistica. The sequence goes on from NZ_KB903359.1 coordinate 911,120, forward strand.
ACAACAACAAGGCAAGAATCATCATAAAATAGGTAACACGGGTATATTTGAAAATATTCCGCCATATTCCCTTTGGGACAATCTTTTTCTTGCGAATTTTCCCCATGAGTTCCTGGGCTGCCCCGAACGGACACAGGTAAGCGCAATAATACGCCTTGTTCAGGAACAAGGGACAGGCAATCGCCAACAAAGCTACCACAGGCAGCAAAACACGGGCTCCCCACGGTATCCCGTTCAACAACCAGTTGAACAACAACTCGAACGAAACAAAATACCCGCTCCAGAACCCGAGAATTAAGATAGAAGCCACCTGCAAAGGCAAACGCCATCTTTTCATCCGGCTACCCCAGAACACACTAGCGAGAGCCAATAGCACCACCAGACCTCCCAAGGCATGCCGAATCGTCTTCAACCAATCGGTATGCTGTCCTCCACCGTCCCGCTCCAGGTAAAAATTCAACGCTTTCTTCACGCTTCCCCGAACGGCATCGGAAGTCATGGTTGCCCCGCTAACCGCCTCCACGTTCAACTCTGCCGCTTCTTCCAGCGTCTTTCCGTTCCAGGACGTGAAAAAGTCGCTTTTCTCTACTCTCCGGACAAAAGCCGGAGATTCACTATGAGCCAATAAAGTAAGCCCCAGAATCACATCCTCCCCGGACACCGCCAGGAACAAAGGCACATTCCCCGCGTAACCGATCAGGTCATCGGCAACAGGCGTGGTGACGATCAGCTTGCCGATCACTTTCCCGTCGCCCTTCACGTCATAACGAACGTCACTGACTTTCTCGACACTCGTGCAAGTGGGAAAATACTTCTTCACCTCGTCCAGGGGAACAATATCCGATTGTTCCGTTTCCACCGTTCCTCCCTTATCCTCTTCAACCGTCTTGAAATTCAACGAAATCAAGTAAACGATCACGCACAATAAAATGATTTTTGGCAGCTTCGTGACAAACGTTGCCACATTCTCTTTTACACTCATAACACAATTTCCATTAAATACGCAAAAATAAGGAGAAAATCATTTACTTGTATATTCAATCGGACTTAATTATATTTGTCACACGTAAACGTGTGACCTTGCAAGTGATAATTTGCAAACTTAATTATGAAACCATTTAAAATTTCACGAATGAAGAAAATCACTTACTTAGTTTGTTTCGTAGGACTGGCTATGCAATCCTGCCAATCAGGGCAAGTGAAGAATGAAAATCCATTTTTCAACGCGTACGAAACCCCTCACGAGGTTCCGCCCTTCCATTTAATTAAGAACAAGCATTATATTCCGGCTTACGAGGAAGGGATGAAACAGCAACAAGCTGAAATCAACGCGATCATCAACAATCCGGAAGCACCCACCTTCAAGAACACCATCGACGCGCTGGAGACCTCCGGGGAATTGCTCAACAAAGTAGCTTCCGTGTTCGGCAACCAACAAGGAGCCAATACCAACGATTCGATCAAGGCGATCGCCAAAGAGATCACCCCGAAGCTAACCGCACACAGGGATGCCATTAACTTGAACGAGAAACTATTCGCCCGTATCAAGACCGTGCACGAGAACCGGGAAAAAGAAAACCTCACCCTGGAGCAATTAACCGTGCTGGATAAATATTACAAGGACTTTGTCCGAGGCGGAGCCAACCTTTCCCCAGAAGATAAAGAAACCTTCAAGCGCCTGAACAGTGAATTATCCGTGTTAAGCCTGCAATTCGGAGAGAACCTGTTGAACGAAACTAACGCCTTCAAATTAGTCATCGATAACGAGAAAGACCTTTCCGGTCTGCCCGCTAACGTTATTGCCACTGCCGCCTCCGCCGCGAAAAACGCCGGATTGGAAGGCAAATGGGTATTTACGCTCCACAACCCGAGCATGATTCCCTTCCTGCAATACGCCGACAACCGGGATTTAAGAGAAAAAATATACAAGGCATACATCAACCGTTGCAACAACGACAATGAGTACGACAACAAAGAAATACTCTCCAGAATGACCTCCTTGCGGGTACAGAAAGCCCAATTGCTGGGGTATGACAACCATGCGTCCTTCATTCTGGACAATAACATGGCAAAAACGCCCGAAAACGTGTACAATTTATGCCATCAGATCTGGAAAGCAGCCCTGCCGATAGCCAAAAAAGAAGCAGCCGAGCTTCAGGCAATGATCCGGAAAGAAGGCAAAAACTTCCAACTCCAACCGTGGGACTGGCGCTATTACGCGGAGAAAATAAAGAAAAACAAATACGGGTTGGACGAGAACGAACTCCGCCAGTACTTCCCGCTGGAAAGCGTGAGAGATGGCGCGTTCTACACCGCCAATAAACTATACAGTATAACCTTCACGCAGCGTGCAGACATTCCCGTACCCCATCCCGACGCCACGGCTTTCGAGGTAAAAGAAGCCAACGGCGACCATATCGGCATCCTGTACATGGACTTCCACCCGAGAGAAAGCAAACGTTCCGGGGCATGGATGAATTCCTACCGGAAACAATCGGCTTTAGACAAAAAAATCTCCCCCGTGATCACGAACGTGTGCAACTTCACCAAACCTGCCGGGGAAGGAGTTCCCGCCCTACTCAGCTTCGACGAGGTACAAACCCTTTTCCACGAGTTCGGGCACGCCCTCCACGGGTTGTTATCCCAATGTACCTATAATAAGGTATCCGGCACATCCGTTCCCCGCGATTTCGTGGAACTTCCCTCGCAGATCATGGAAAACTGGGCTGCCGATCCCGAAGTGATGAAAGTATACGCCCGCCATTACCAAACGGGAGAAGTCATTCCACAATCCTTAATCGACAAACTGGAAAAGAGCGGACATTTCAACCAAGGGTTCGTCACCACCGAATTTATGGCAGCCGCCCTCTTGGACATGGCTTACCACACCCGTACCACGACCGACCTCGTGAACCCGAACGAATTCGAGAAAGCCACGTTGGACAAAATCGGCTTGATTCCCGAAATCACGGTGCGTTACCGCAGCCCCTACTTCCAGCATATATTCGCGGGAGGCTATTCCTCCGGGTATTACGCCTACACGTGGGCTGAAGTATTGGATGCCGACGCTTTCGAGGCTTTCAAGGAAACCGGGGACATCTTCAATCCCGAGAAAGCAAAAGCATTCCGGGAATACGTCTTGTCAAAAGGCGGGTCACAAGATGCCATGACTTTATACAAGCAATTCCGGGGACAAGAACCCTCGATCGATCCTTTGCTGAAAAGAAAAGGACTAAAATAAATACACCTTTCTATACAAAGTATAAAGGGAATGACCTCACGATAAACTGGTCATTCCCTTTTTATATCTCCGTCAATACATCCATTCTTTTTTATAATCCCCCTCTACACATCCGATTCCTTAGCCACACTCCGGAACACCTCGCTTCCCACCCTGCAATGCAGGCATTGGTGAGCGTCGCAATATTCCCGTTTAATTTGAAGCAAAGCCTGGGACTGCAAGGCGGATTTCAGTTTCACCCCTTGTTTCGTCCAAGTCTCTGTCACGTGATTGCGTTCCGCCTCCAACTCTTCCAACCATTGTACAGCCTTATCACAATAGCGCTCTTCTTTCCTCTCCTTGCCATACACGAAAAGAAAAGGAACGATCGCATTAATCACTATCACGGTCTTCATACTATTTCCCAATCGCTTCACTTGTTGCGTGGCAAGTACTCCCGGTTTGTAGTGTGTACTCCAATACTTGGAAGCCTGCACATCCAGCAACTTGTAAATATCCTCCAAACGTTCCGTTTCCAAAACCGTGGAAAGAATGAAATTAAACCGCATCATCAAAGCAGCCAAGAGAGCTAACCGCACTGTCGGAAAAGACGTCGGGCGAATCCGCATATACTTCCATTGTGACCGCTGCATCGCCGTCAAATGGAATTTTGCCGCCTGAAACTCGTATTCTTCCCGTAAAGCGATCGTGTAATCGTCCTCTTCCTCCAAATCGGACAACAACCCGGAATATCCCAGCAACAAGGCTTCCACCCGGAACAAACTATCGCTGCAACGGATCACCTTCTTGTATGAAAGATTTTGCGCCAATTGAGCAAAAGCATCGGCATTCACGTTTCCCGACCAGTAACGCACCAGCATCCGGTAGAAACAAGCCTCCCAATCATACATCGTTTCCTCCAGCATCATTTTAATATCCCCGCATTTCCTCTCCAGACGCTCGATGCCATACCCCGCTAGAAGCATATCCATACGCAACGAATCAATGCGTCGCAGATTACGATAGCAACGGGGTTCCACGGGAACACCTTGCATGAAAACATACTCATCCCATAACCGGGGATCGTATCGCAGGATAATCGCATCGATTTCCCGATCCCGAGAATTATAAACTTCCATGTCGGCATCCTCCACGACGGAAAGAATCACGTTATCATACGCCGCATCCTTCTCGTGCCCGTGCCGGAACCAATCGCTCGCCTTCTGGTGAATCTCCACGTTCCCCACGAGAACGGTATAGTCTATCCGCACTTTCGCGCTAAAAAAGTCGGGTCCCGCGTCCCGGTTCTGAAAACCGACATTCAGTATTTCCACCTCTTTTCCTTTAGTAGAAAAGCATCGCACACTCGTGAAAAGAGAATTTGCCCACACGTATTGCAAGAATTCTTCCGTCATATTACCTCCCTGTTTTAGATTATGATTTCATCAAGGGTTCTATATTTCATTTTTAAAACGCCTGTCACAATATTAGGAAAATTAAATCAAAAAAGCAAGTGCTAAATTTTTATAAAATCTAATCCTTTCTCCGTTCTATAACGTTTTATATCTATATTTGTTGAAATGAATAACCAAGCTTTTGTTATAACATAAAACCTAATATGCATATGGAAGAAAACCAACTTACTAAAAACAAGAAAGATAAGACGTTACTAATTGTTATCGGCGTTCTGTCCGCCATACTGATCGTTCTTTTTGTCTTTTTCCTGATCGAGAAAAAAGAGAACCGGGAAAATATGGCAGCCATCACGGCTGAAAAGGAAGAACTCCAACAAGAATTAACTGATCTAAGCCATCACTACGATAATCTCAAAACAGACAACGATACATTGAACGTGAAATTGGCACACGAGCAAGAGAAAATCGCCTCGCTCATGGAGAAAATGAAAGAATTCCGGAACAATTCCTTTGCCGAAATCAATCGCTACAAGAAAGAAATTGGCACGTTGAAAACGGTACTGAGAAGCTACGTGGTGCAAATCGACTCGCTGAACCAGCTGAACCAAAAACTAGTAGCCGAGAACACGGAAGTCAAGAAACAAATGAATTGGGTGCGCGAACGCAATAAAACACTGGAACAAAAAACCGAAAAAATGGCGGAAACCCTTGAAAAAGCGACCACCCTCTCGGTAGAAGATTTCCGGGTATATTGCGTGAACAAAAACGACAAAGAAACCAACCTCAGAAGATGTTTCCAGCTGAAAGCCGACTTTTCGCTCACCCGGAACGTCGCCGCCAAGCGGGGTCCCCGGATGATCTACTTGCGTATCACCCGCCCGGACGGACAAGTTCTGGCAGCCTCCAGCAAATCTTATTTCAAATACCAGAATGCCACACTGACTTATTCCGCCAGACGAGAGATCGAGTACGAGGGAGAAAAACTGGAAATCGCCATATTCTGGCCTAACGACGGTAGCCTGGAAAAAGGAGAATACATCGCCGACCTGTTCTCAGATAACCAACAAATCGGGACGACGAAATTCATTTTAAAATAACATCAACTATAATAGATATGAAAACAGATATTGAAATAGCCAATTCCATACAGATAAAACCTATCTACGAGATTGCCGACAAACTGGGAATCAACAGGGAATTACTGGAACCCTACGGGAAATATAAAGCAAAATTACCGTTAAGCCTGATTGATAAATCGAAAATCGACGGGAAGAAATTAGTACTGGTTTCAGCCATATCCCCCACCCCAGCCGGAGAAGGAAAAACAACCATCTCTATCGGTCTGACGGAAGGATTGAACCGCATCGGTAAACAAGCCACCGTGGTATTGCGCGAGCCCTCGTTGGGTCCAGTGTTCGGTATCAAGGGAGGTGCCACCGGGGGAGGATACTCGCAAGTAGTTCCCATGGAGGACATCAACCTGCATTTCACGGGAGATTTCGGGGCTATCGAGAAAGCACACAACTTGCTGTCCGCCTTGATAGACAATAACATCCAAAGTAAAACCCACTCGTTGAACATCGACCCCCGCACGGTAACCTGGAAGCGGGTAATGGATATGAACGACCGTTCCCTGCGCCACATCATCGTGGGACTGGGCGGAACCTCAGCCGGTATCCCACGTGAAACCGGATTCGACATCACGGCTGCTTCTGAGGTAATGGCAATCCTCTGTCTGTCGGATGATTTTGAAGACCTGAAAAACAGGTTAGGCAACATCTTCATCGGTTACACGTTTGACAAGCAACCCATCTACGCCCGAGACTTGAACGCGCACGGGGCAATGGCGGCTCTCTTGAAAGACGCCATCAAACCCAACCTCGTGCAGACGCTGGAAGGCAACCCGGCTATCATTCACGGCGGACCATTCGCTAACATAGCACAAGGAACGAACTCCATTATCGCTACCCGCATGGGATTGACACTTTCCGATTACGTGGTGACGGAAGCCGGATTCGGTTTCGACCTCGGTGCAGAGAAATTCTTCGACATCAAGTGCGTGAAAGCCGGTCTGGAGCCTAGTGCCGTGGTTATGGTAGCCACCGTGAGAGCGTTGAAATATCATGGCGGGGTAAAACTCGACCAATTAAAGGAACCGAACCTGGAAGCGTTGAAGAAAGGCGTTGCCAACCTCGAGAAACAGGTGGAGAATATGAAGAAATTCAATATCTGCCCCGTAGTCGCTATCAACAAGTTCGTGACAGACACCGACGAGGAAATCGCCTTCCTTGCCGAAACCTGCAAAGCGCTGGATGTACCCATGGAGGTTGCCGAAGTTTGGGCAAAAGGTGGTGAAGGAGCCGAAAACTTGGCACGCCTCGTGTCCAAAGTGGCAGAGCAATGCACTTGCAGCATGAAACCTCTCTACGACTGGAACTGGACCGTGGAGAAGAAAATCGAGACGATCGCCAAGGAACTATACGGTGCGGCTGCTATCGACTATACCTCGGAAGCCAAATCCGACTTGAAGAAAGTGATGGATCTAGGTCTGGATAAACTTCCGGTATGTATCGCCAAGACTCAGAAATCACTCTCGGACAACCCGAAACTGCTGGGACGCCCGAAAGATTTTGTGGTAACGGTACGCCAGATTGAAATAGCGGCAGGTGCGGGATTCATCATCCCGATCACGGGAAGTATCATGCGAATGCCCGGTTTACCGGATATTCCGGCAGCTGAAAAGATAGACATCGACAACGACGGTAAAATCACCGGACTATTCTAAAATAAATTATATTGACGTGTCAGGCAAATTTCACCTGACACGTCCCATTTTTTCTCTCGCCATGGATATCATTGAAATAAAAAAATTCCCGGAAGTAGCAAGCAGCGAAACCTTACAGGCTTTGAGTTATTATCTAGATCGGGAATGTACCCGAATAAACCTGCAAGAAATCAATTGGACTGACGATTATCCCAACAAACCCAAAGTCTACTTTCGGATTGCCTACAATGAACACCATCTTTTCCTGAAATTCGACGTGCAGGAATATGAATTCCGAGCCACGGAAATCACACCTTGCGCACCCGTGTGGGAAGATTCATGTGTCGAGTTTTTTATTCAACCCGAGAAATGCGTGGGATATTACAATATAGAAATCAACGCTATCGGCACGGTATTAGGCGCATTCGGCACTAGCCGGGAGAACCGCAGACCCGTTCCCCGCAGGTTGGACAGTACTATTCTCCGGGACTCCACGATAAAATTCAACAACGAAGATCCGGACGAAGCCTTCTACCAATGGTCGCTCACGGTAAAAATCCCTTATACCGTCTTTTTCAGACACAAATTTCAACCCAAGCCGGGAACCACGGTTAGAGGTAATTTCCATAAATGCGGGAATAAACTACCCCACCCCCATTTCGTGACCTGGCATCCCGTGAAAACCCCAAAACCGGATTTTCACCAACCGGAACACTTCGGGACCCTTATATTCAAATAAATAAACATGAAAACAGGATTACTCATACTTATAGCCGGACTACTCTGCGTGTTGCTGAACGACTCGCTACTCTATTGGCAAATCAAACGTTACTTGAAAAAACGAATTTACAATTGTTTGTTCTGGCTACACTCCCTGTTTTTCATGGCTTGTATCGTTGTCTATCATTTCTTTATCCCTACGCTAAAAGGACCGGAAGCCTATTTCTGGGTAGGCAAAGGTGTTTCCGTGATTCTACTTTTCTATACCCCAAAGACTCTATACATCATTATTAACATCTTCGCCATCCTATTGCGGAAACTGAAATGTATCCCGGCATCCCGCATCATACACCGGACAGCCCTCGGGCTTGCCGCATTCTCTTTCCTACTGATTTTCTATGGCATCACCTGGGGACGATATAATTTCAAAGTAGAACACCAACAAGTATGTATCAAGGAACTCCCTGACAATTTCAACGGTTTCCGCATCGTGCAACTCACCGACCTACACCTAGGTAGTTATGGCGAGCATTATCCCGGGGTCAAAAAACTCGTGAACGAAGTCAACGCCTTGAACCCCGATCTGATCGTGTTTACCGGAGACATGGTAAACAGCTTTGCCTCGGAAATGGATCCCTGGATCGAACAGTTGAAAAAACTAAAAGCGAAACACGGCGTGTATTCCTCCACGGGAAACCATGATTACGGTACATACGTGAGATGGGCAACCCCGGAAGAACAAAAGAACAACCTGAAACAATTCTTTATCAACATGGAAACGGCAGGTTTCCAAATGTTGAATAATACCAACGTACCCCTCGTGATCGGCACGGACACGATCTACCTCGCCGGTGTCGAGAATTGCGGACGCCCACCTTTCCCCTGTTTCGGTAACCTTCCGCAAGCCCTGCAAGGCACGGAAGGACACCCGGTGATTCTCCTCTCCCACGACCCGTCACACTGGCGGGACGAGGTCATCCGTTTCCCCGTGGCTCTCATGCTTGCAGGACATACCCACGCCATGCAAATCGGGATACAAATAGGCAGCTTCCGATGGAGTCCGTCAATATACGTCTACCCGGAATACAACGGCTTGTACGAAACGAACGGACGGCAATTATACGTTTCCCGCGGGAGTGGCTACCTCGGGTTCGCCGGACGCATCGGTCAACGACCGGAAATCACACTGATAGAATTGACGAACAAGAGGAAATAAAGTTTTGAGATATTATTGAAATACTCTAATTATAATGTTTGCGAATTTACAAAAAATTTTATAACTTCATAGCGATAGATATTAATTTCTAAATTGTAACGCTATGAAGAAAATTAATCGAAACTTTTTTAAGCCCTTCATGTTTATTTGCGTGGGCTTAATGGCAGTAATGCTTATGAGTGCGACGTATAAGCCCCCTGGAGCACCTGGAAAACCCGAAATGGTTGATACCGGGAATGATTGGTGCACAATTAAATTTACTCCACCTACAGATGATGGGGGTGCTCCCATAACCGCTTATCTCGTTGATTATAGAGATATAAAAGGAGGACGTTGGGTACGGGGGGCAGAAACAGATAAATGCAAAGTGACGGTTCGTAATCTTAAAGAAGGTATTGAACTTGAATTTCGTGTTAGTGCTGTAAACGAAGGAGGAGAAGGTCCTCATTCTGTAGTCAGTGAAGTTATCTTAATCAAGGAATAGTATAATTTTTCGAGATTATAATATAAAGAGGCTGTCTAACCACGGCACAGCCTCTTTATATTACAATCTTCTGCTTAAACTTACTTATTTACTTTCACCCATTTCACTGCATCAGCCACCACTACTTGGGTGTACTTGTCGTTTCCCCATTTTTCTGTCACCTCAAACGGGGGAATCCCCCTATCATCCAAAACGATACGGGATTTTCCTGCCGGTAATTCAAATTTCCCTAATAAAATCCATTCATCGGTATCGTCCCCAGTCCTTTCGATCACGACTTCTTCGCTTCCCTCCGGGGTATAGACTGTATAGTAATTCTTCATTCCCGGATAATTTGATTCATAATTAGTTTCCCAAACTCCCATTGAAACATGTGATTGATAAACAAAAATCTCGTACACGCCAGCTTCCGGTAGGTCCGCTACCCATTCCGCCTTGCAACTTCCATTTCCGGCAATCTTGATAAAGGCACTCTCGATCTCTTCTCCGTAAACCTCACCTTGATGAATAAATGGTCTTCCCCACGTATTTTTCTTGAAATCCGATGCGCTCATTTTGTACCCATCCTCTTCCTCTTTTGACAAGCAATCAGCCAACCGCTTCAGCCTATTACCAGTGGAATCAATCAAATGAAAACCCTCGTCCTCGTTATCAACGATAATCTCCCCGGGAGGATAAAATTGATCCCGCTCGAGGGACACGACACTCTCTGCCGGAATATCTCCCTTCCATAACGGGGTATTATGACCATTTAACATTTTTCGTTCCGGTACATTTCTCGAGAAATTCGTGGACAAAAAGAAGTGCAATCTATCAGCCTCGTTAGCAACTATCCGCTTGTATTCTCCAGGCTTGATCAAGTAGCTCCGCCAGTTGTCTATAACCCATATTCCATAATCATCAGAATAAGCCCTAATTACCGACACCCAACCATCCACCTCTCCGATATTGCCCACCTTGAAATCAACAGACTGCGTATCCTTCGTCTGCCGAAATTCCAAATCCTTAATCACCAGGCGCGGCACCTCGTGTGTCGAGTACCAGTCATCCACGAATGGCTTGATGTCCTGCCCGAAACGCTCGCGAAATCCTTTCATGAACAGGTCAAAATCCACTTCACAGAAATGGGCATTCTCGTAGAACTCCCGCATGTAAGCGCACACCAAACGCCAATCGGCAATCGAGGTCAGGTAAGCGAGCAAGTGTGAAACTTTCATACTGGTTAACTTATTATATTCCTGCGAATACTCTCCCCGAATTATCCCTTCCAATCCCTTTACTGCGATATTATCCAGCATCGACGGGAACAAATTGAACTTATCCAGCGTCGGGTTTGCCATCTTACCGAACAACACATCTACCCCCACATACCTGTCGGAAGCAACACTCCAGTGGAAATCAGAGAAAAGCCGTTCCACGTGTACGATTTTTAGAAAATAAAGGAAATCATTAAATAATATTTGTTCCTGTACGTTTTTTTCTCTGAGTTTATCAAGAGAAATGTCTCCTGGCTTACGGTTGTTTTCTACCATTCGTTCCCTAAAAAACACCATTTCCGGCTGGATACTATTATGGAAAGAATACTGATTAAGGAAAGCAGCAGGTGCTTCAACGATTTTAAAGAATTTAAACGGATAAGAGTTAGGCATAGTGCCCTCTATCAGGTTGCGGCACTTGCCCACCACCTCCTCCCAGTACTCCTTCGCATTCGGGTATCCCGCTATTTCGTCCATCCAACCGTCAAACGGCTTCAAGTAAAAATCATTCCCTGGGTAGGTGTAGAATTCCAGCGTGATAGAATCCACCACCACCGACCGCTTCACGTAATCACCCATGCACAACGACAAACCGGTTAACGCCTGCAAATTACGGAAAGTCACCTCGTCCTGTCCCTCCTCCGGTACACCTTGCGATAACACAACCTGCCCAGCGGGATTCTTCACACGCAACGTGTAATCCGTGAAATTCGTTTCCCTCGACGGCTGCAAGGCTACCGGTGCCACTGCCGCCGGATACCACAACACCTCCGGGATAAGCAGCGTGTAATCCCCCGACACGAACGCAGAATGCTTCCCGTACCGCTCTAACAAACTAAAATAACGCCCGGCAGAGAAATAACGCTCGGGAGAGAAATAATCCTCGTCATCAATATTCACCTGGAAAATATTTTCATCGATGTCCCCGCCGTACTCCATCTCCAACACCACGCTATCCCCAGGAGCCAACGCCCGCTCGATGATTACCACCTGTCGGTCCCGCTGAAAAGACATTTCCCGTCCCTCGGATTCCAGCCGACAGATGTCCAACCCGGGATTCAAGAACAGAATCAACCGTTCCATGCTTTCCTTTTTCCGGTTCTGCACGGTCATCCGGCTCACTGCCGAGAAACTATCACCACCGGGCATGTACGTGATCTCGTGCGCCGTGATTCTTGCCTTGGGACTCGTTTCGTACCGCTGGAAGGCTTTCCGGTACGCCACCCGGTTGTCCCGCCGGGTCTGGAAACGATCGACATAAACATATCCTGTCACCACAGCCAACGCCAGCAACAGACCTCCCGTCGCCGGGTAAAACACTTTCCCTCCCGCCGCATTAGGCAATCGCTTCGTGAAGGGAATCGACAGGCACAGCAATCCCACTCCCAACAGCAAGAACGTTCCCCGCTGCAACAGACAGGCTCCGGAATCCATAAACCCCGCTATCGAGGAAAAGGCTTCCGGCAACAAGCTTCCCCGGAAATCCAGCATCCCGTGCAGAGGTATTGTCAGGTACACGTACGACACGCAAAGGAATCCCGCCAACACGAGCCAACTCACGAAAGGATGTCGCAACATCCGATTCACCAATAACGATAGCCCCGCCACGAAAGTGAATGTCGGCAACACATCTCTCAAAAAGAAAGACAGGTACACCCCCGGGTTCACCGGCGAATCCGGGATAAATACATTAATTAACAGACAAAACACTATGAAAACAACATCCGCAATTAAAAAAGGGAATGCTATCCCCGCTAACTCCGCACCGAAAATCTGGCTGTTACCCAGCGACCGGACGGAGAGCACCTCCCGGCTATCCGCTTTAACCCGTGCCCTAGCCCTATCGCAAACCAAGAAGACCAAGAGCAGGGACTGGAATAAATTCAAGAAATAGACCGCTCTCACTGGAATCGAGGAAGCAAACACGATGTTGCGCCACTCCTCCTTGTGAATATCCCAGGGAACTAAATACGCCAGAGTGTACCCCAGTACACCCGCAATAAAAAGGCGAAACAACCAGTTTCTCCTAACCAGCTTACTCTCGTAAGTGAAAATAGTTTTCCATTTTTCCATTAGTACACATTTTATAGTGTATAAATTTACAAAAAATGTTGCCGAAATGCAAGAAAAACCACAAAAACTCACATTACATTTTGCTTTATTAACACTGAGGATGTGTCACTCAACATCCTCGGATCTACAAAGTCTTTAAAGTTCGTAAAATAGTAAGGTCTAAACATAACAAAATTATAGATAATTATATTGATAAACAATAAATTGTACGATATTTGACTTTATAAACTTTCAGAACCGAAGGTTCGACTTTACGGAGTTCATGAACTAGGAGGTGTGTTTTGACACATCTCCCCGTTCCTTGAAATCCTGGTCGATGGTTTGCAAATAAGCCTTCAACAATTCTCCATCCCGGGGGGTCGTGTTCGTTCCTATACTCTTTTTGGTTTTCAAGTCAAAAATATAGGCGCCGTTGCTTGTCACCACGGCGGCGGCATTAGAAAAAGCATAGAAGGCGAAAGGCACGGCAGTCGGGTCGAGCAGGTTTTTGCTGTAATGGTAAGCCGAGGCGTCCATTCCCAATTGTGCCAACATCGTAGCTACCATATCGGTTTGGGAGCCTAAAGTATTGACCACGGAATCCCGCACGCTCATCGCTCCCCCGGTAAAGATCATCGGAATGCGGTAAGCCTCCGGCAAATGAGGTTGCAGGTTCCCCACGTGGCGTGTCCCGTGATCGGCAATCAACACGAACAACGTGTTATCCCAAATCCCGGACTTTTTGCATTTCTCGAAAAACTCTCCCAGGCATTGGTCGGTATAGGCTATAGCGTTTTTCAACTTCGAACCGTTATCATCTCCCGGGATCTTTGTTTCCATGGGAACCTCAAAAGGCTCGTGGCTGCTCATCGTGAACGCCATATACATAAAAGGAGTATTCGCCACACGCAAATCTTCATACAGGCGATCCAGCATATAGCCATCATGCACACCCCATTTGAAACGATTTTCAATTGCCTCACCAGAAAAATCATCCTCGGTCACGTTGCTCTGAAAACTCATCGTCACGTAGGAACGGAATCCCCCGAAGTTCAAATCCCCGGCATAATAGAATCGGGTTGTATAACCGTTAGCCTCGAAATCCAAGGGGAAACGGGGATGCAGATAAGTTTTATTCGGGTACTTCAGCATAGACACTTGCGGGTGAGCCGGGAAACCACTGATAACACCCAATATTCCCCGGTCGGAACGATTTCCCGTGGCATATATATTCGAGAAGAAAATACCTTCCTTCGCGATAGACTGCAAATTAGGCATGGCATCCCAAGCGTTCAACGTAAAGGTTTCCAATAAAAGCACCACCACGTTGGGCTTGTTCGTTTTCAAAACCATGGGGAATGTACCCGTTTCCGTGTACACGCTGTCGACCAATTGTTTCGCTTGCTCCTTCGGCATAAAAACGAAGTCGCTTTTTATCTTATTGACATGAGTCACCTCGTACAGGAAATTCCAAACCGGATTGACTGCTGCCTGGTTGGCATACATATTTTTGTTATTGAAGAACACGAAACTCACGTTCATCGGAGCCACATTGAAACCTCCCCTGACGGGAATAATCATCAACCCGCCCAGAAGAATGTAAATCACGCTCCGCCAGGCTGCCTCTTGCACGGGCTTTAAGGATTTTGCCACCCAACGACGGTAGAAGCTATAAAATACTGCAACTATCACGGCACAAAGCAATACCAACAAAAGAATTAGTCCCGTGGGGGTCGATGCCATCGCTTCTCCCGGTGTCTTCAAATAGAACAGCGGGGTGGCATCCATATGGTATCCCCAATTCTTGAACAATTCCAAATCACCCACCATGATCAAGCTGGATACCGCCAAAAGTATCCATGTCAACCATGAATATACACGTTTCAACCATTTGAACGGTAAGAATACCCCTATCGCCATGATCACGCAAGCCAGTATCATCACGTAGCCACCGAACGAAAGATCCATGCGTATCCCCTTCGAGAACAACATCACGTAATCATACCCGGTGAGAGTCGCCGTATCCTTGTACTGGTAAATCAAAAAGATCACCTTTGCCACAATCGAGAACACAAGCCAAAACACGTAATACTTCAATAAAAATAACAACCTGCCCATAATAATTGAAAATTGAAAATAAAAAGACAATCGCTAAATCAGAACGGCGCAGTATTGCTATTGCTTCCACTCTCGAAACTCTTTCCCCCGTCTTGGAAACCCGAATCAAGGGCAGGAACCTGCGCAGATGCGTCCTCGTTCATCCGAGAACCAAAAGTAACGGTCTTCACTGTCGGACTCCCGAAAGGAGAAACATCTTCCAGATCACAGAACTGAGCCAACTCGTTACGGAAGCGCAATTGAATCTCTCCCACGGCACCATTACGATGCTTGGCGATAATAATATCGGCGATCCCTTTCAAGCTGTTTCCCATACTGTCCTCCATGATCCCGTAACGCTCGGGACGATGGATAAAAAGTACCATATCGGCGTCCTGCTCGATGGCACCCGACTCACGCAAGTCGGAAAGCATCGGCTTCTTGGCATCACCGGTACGTTGTTCCACTCCGCGGTTCAACTGCGACAAAGCTATCACGGGAATATTCAATTCTTTGGCGATAATTTTCAACTGCCGGGAAATCATACTTACCTCCTGTTCCCGGTTTCCCCTCATATCGGCACCCGCGGTCATCAACTGCAAGTAG
Organism: Butyricimonas synergistica DSM 23225; assembly: GCF_000379665.1. Taxonomy (GTDB): domain Bacteria; phylum Bacteroidota; class Bacteroidia; order Bacteroidales; family Marinifilaceae; genus Butyricimonas; species Butyricimonas synergistica. The sequence goes on from NZ_KB903359.1 coordinate 926,950, forward strand.
TCGATAATCAACACCTTGATCCCGTACCTCTGTTGCAGGCGGCGACATTTTGCCCGCAACTCGAAAATCGAGAGTGCCGGGGTATCATCCACGTATATCGGAGCTTTAATCAAAGCCTTGATCTTCGAATGCAACTGTTGCCATTCGTCCTCGGACAACTTACCGTTACGAATTTTCTCTGATCCCAACTCGGTTTCACTGGCAATCAAACGATTGACCAACTGCACCGAAGACATCTCCAAAGAGAACAAAGCAATAGGCTGGTTATGATTTACCGCCATATTCCGGGTCATGGACAACACGAAAGCCGTCTTACCCATGGAAGGACGGGCGGCTATAATCACCAGGTCAGAAGGCTGCCAACCGGAAGTTACTTCATCCAACGCCGTGAAGCCGGAAGGCACACCGCTCAATCCGTCCGCCCGTTTTCCGGCAATCTCGATTCCTTTGATCGCTTCATCGATCAAGGCGTTGATGGCAGTCGTTTCCTTTTTGATATTCCCTTCCGCGATCTCGAATACCTGCTTCTGTGCCATATCCACGAGGTCAGCAACGTCCGTGGCGTCATCATAGGCTTTATTCTGAATATCCGTACATACCCGGATCAGCTCCCGCTGGATATATTTCTGCACGATGATGCGGGCATGAAATTCGATATGGGCTGCAGAAGCCACTTTGGAAGTCAGCTGCGCCAGGTAATAATACCCGCCAATCGATTCCAGCTCGCCCAATCGCTTCATCTCCTCGCTCACGGTCAGAATATCCACCGGTTCGTTGTTCAACGACAAATTCTGGATACCCCGGTATATCTTCTGGTGCGCCTCTTTGTAGAAACATTCGGGCTTCAGGAAGTCGCTCACGGTAATAAAAGCATCCTTTTCCAGCATCAGTGACCCCAGTATCGCTTCCTCTAAATCAACCGCTTGCGGCGGCATTTTCCCATAATCCGATTGTAATGATTGATAATTATATTCCGGTTTTTTAGCCATATGTCTTTTTTTATTTTTCTCACATCACCTTGAGTTCTTTCAACTTCCAGAAACATCGTGCGGTAGCCCTCACGTCAGCCAAAGCATCATGGGCGTTTTCGAATCCCTCCCCGAACAACACCTCGTGCAACTCGGACAACTTCGGGGACTTGAAACCCTGCTTCCCCGGTAATTTACAATAGTTCGTGGACGATTTCATCGTGCAATATTTCGGTTTCAAGAACATAGAACTCATGATACGCTTACGCTCGAACTCAGCCCCCACGATACACTCGTCAAAACTGATGTTGTGCCCGATCAAAGCAAATGCCTCATCTATTTTGTCTGAAAAAACTTCCAGAACAGACAACAAATCCTTGCCCTCGGCTTGTGCCTTTGCAGTCGTAATCCCGTGTACCCGGGACGCTTCCGCCGGAATCAAAAAACCTTCCGGCTTCACTATATCACTCCGTTCTTCAATAATATTCCCTTTCTCATCACACATAATCCACGCCAACTGCACCATACGAGGCCAATTATCTAAGTCGGTAATGGGAGCATTCCACCGTTGTGGAAGTCCCGTCGTCTCCGTGTCAAAAAATAAAAACATCTTTTCGATCTATGATTTAAGATTTATGATTTGCGATTCTGGTTCATAGATCGCAAATCTGAAAATTATTTCGAGTTATCGTTCTCAAAACTCTTGTTGTACTGGTGCATCGCCCGGTAACTCATACCCATACTGGAAAATCCCCCGTCGTGGAAAAGATTCTGCATGGTAACCTTACGGGTAAGGTCGGAAAACAAGGTGATACAATAGTTTGCACACTCGTCGGCATCGGCATTTCCCAACGGGGACATACGTTCGGCGAAATCGATCAGGGAATCAAAACCCTTGATACCGCTTCCCGCCGTGGTCATCGTGGGCGATTGCGAGATTGTGTTCACGCGCACCCGTTTCTCCCGCCCGTAAATATACCCGAAACTACGGGCAATAGACTCCAACATCGCTTTGGCATCCGCCATATCATTATACTCGAACATCGTCCGCTGCGCCGCCACGTAAGAAAGCGCTACCACGGACCCCCACTCGTTCATGGCATCTAGCTTCTTCGCCGTCTGCAATACCTTGTGGAACGACACCGCTGAAATATCCAACGTCTTCTGCAAAAAGTCGTAATCTAAATTATCATAAGGACGTTTCTTTCTCACGTTCAAAGACATTGCCACGGAGTGCAGGATAAAATCAATCTTTCCTCCCAACAAATCCATCGACTTTTGGAACAATTGTTCCAAATCCTCTTCACTTGTAGCATCTGCCGGAATCAAAGGAACATTATTCTTTTCTGCAAACTCCTTCACGTTTCCCATACGAATAGACAATTCCGTGTTCGTCAAAACAATTTGCGCCCCCTCTTCCAAACATTTCTCCGCTACTTTCCAAGCAATAGACATCTCGTTCAACGCCCCGAAAATAATTCCTCTTTTCCCTTTCAATAAATTGTAACTCATAGAATATTAAATTAAAATTACGTGATCTTCTTCCGATCACTCGATGTAAATCTTCAAATCAAAGAACCCTTAGAATTGATCTCGCAGTAACCGGGCATTCTCTAAAGCCGCTTCGCTCACGACGCTGCCACTAATCATCCCAGCGATCTCAACCACTCGTTCCTCCTCTGTTAAACGGCGAATACGCGAAATAGTTCCCGCGTGGTCGTCCTCTTTATATACCTTAAAATGGCTATCCCCGGCTGCCGCAATCTGTGGCAAGTGCGAGATACTGATGACCTGCATACGGGTAGCCATCTCCTTCATCATCGCCGCCATCCGGTGAGCGATCTCTCCGGACACCCCCGTGTCTATCTCATCAAAGATAATGACGGGCAATTGCTTCGTGCGGGACAGAATGTACTTCAACGATAACATCAAACGAGAAATCTCTCCGCCGGAAGCCACTTTCGACAACTCTCCCGGTTCCTGGTTTTTATTCGCCGAAAACAGGAAAGTCACCTCGTCCTTACCCGTCGAGGTAAAGTGGTCTAAAGGAACGATCTCCACTTTGAACAAAGCGTGTTTTATACCTAACCCGACCAACAACCCTCTCATCTCTTCCCTCAATTTCCCTTCCGAATCCACCCGGGCGGCATGAATCTTTTGAGCTGACGCCTCCATTTCCACTTCCAGTGCGGCAATCCGTTTCTCCAACTCTTCAATACGTGCCGAGAAGGATTGTATCCCCTTCAACTTCTCCCGCAAGGCATCTTTCAAGGCTATTAAATCTTCTGTCCGTTCCATTTTGTGCTTGTGTAGAAGATCATACATCACACCCAGCCTGCCGTTGATAGCATCCACCCGGGACGGATTGTACTCCACTCGCTCGGCTATCCGTTCTGCCTCATCCGCGATATCCTCCAACTCGATAATCACGGAATGTAATCGCTGGTCGTAATCAGTAGCCTCCTTCACAACATCCTCCAACGCGGCTATTTTATTCCTCACCCCTTTCAGCAATTGAATGACAGGAGCATCCGCCTCCGTCAACACGTAACCCACCTCCGAGAAAGCACCTTTTATCGCCTCGGCGTTATTCAACACGGACAACTCGTCTTCCAATTCCTGTTGCTCCCCCGCCCTTAAATTCGCCTCGTCCAACTGGTTAAACTGGTATTTCAAGTAATCCTCCTCCTGCTCGGCTTCCCGTGCCTGCTGCCGCACCTGTCCCAATTCCGCCAGTAAAGCCTGGCGGGCAGAATACTTCACCCTGTATTCTTTCAGCAAAGACCGGTTGCCACAAAACGCATCCAAAATCTCCAACTGGTATTCCGGCTGCCCGATCAACAAGGACTGGTGTTGTGAATGCACGTCAATCAAAAAACTCCCGAACTCCTTCAATATTTTATTACTCACGGGTGTATCATTGATGAACGAACGGGATTTGCCGTCTGCCGCCAACTCCCGACGCACGACGACCTCATCGTCATAATCGAGATCATTATCCGCAAACCACTGCTGCAAATGATACCCCACTACATTATACGTGATCTCCACCACACATTTCCGCTCCCGATCCATAATAGCAGAAGTATCTCCCCGCTGTCCCAAAGTCAACCCGATAGCTCCCAGCAAAATGGATTTTCCCGCCCCGGTTTCTCCGGTAATAATCGTAAACCCTTTCTCTAACTCCAGATCAGTCTTATCAATCAGAGCGTAATTCACTATATGTATATGTTGTATCATATTTCGTCCCTTTACTGCATAATTCGTGCGAAAGTAAGGAATAATTTTCAATTTTCAATTTTCAATTTTCAATTAAATTCGTACTTTTGTGCCCAGATATAACAATAGTTCTTTATAAAATGACAAGCAGAAGATTAATTAGAATTAAAGTTTTACAGCTTTTATATTCTTACACGAAGAAAGAGGGAGTGACCATCACAGAGGTAGAACGGGATTTGTTCAAGAGTATTACAAAGAGCACCGACTTGTATTACCACGTGTTCCTTCTGATAACAGAGATTCAACGCTACGCGTTTCTGAAAATAGATGCCGCCCGCAATCGGAAGCTTGCTTCACACCAGGATTTAAACCCGAACACCCGGTTTATTGACAACCCGGTTATCAACCAGATCGCCGAGAACCGGAAATTCAAAACATACGTTTCCACTAACCTCGTTTCATTAAACGAGTGTCAAGATGTGGTTACTTCCCTGCATAACAAACTGGTAGAAACCGATTTCTTCAACCAGTACATGAACAAACCGACCGTTACTTATGAAGACCATAAGCAACTCGTGTTAGACATGATCTCGGAATTGATCGCCGTGGATGACGATTTCGACCAAGCGATGGAAGAAAAGAACATTTTCTGGAACGACGATTTCGAGCTGGTACTAAGCATCGTCTACAAGACGGTTAAATACATGAAAGAAAGTTATTCAGAAAATACAGTTTTTTTCATTACCCTGTATAACGAAGATGAAGACCTGGAATTTGCCAAAACACTATTCCGGAAATCTATTCTTGACATGAAGGAAAACCTGGAAATCATCGACCAATTCACCATGAACTGGGAACTGGATCGCATCTCCGAAATGGATAAATTGATCATGGATGCCGCTATCAGCGAACTAAGATATTTCCCTTCCATCCCGATCAAAGTAACTCTGGATGAATACATTGAAATATCTAAAACCTATTGTTCCCCCAAAAGTAGTAGCTTCATCAATGGCGTTCTTGATAAGATAGTACCTATGCTCCAGGAAAAGAACGAAATCAAAAAGATTGGTAGAGGATTAATGGAATAAATAAAGGGTGGCTTTCGTCACCCTTTACATTCTAAACTAAACTAACCAAACTTTTGTATCACTACAATAGTCAACTCATACGCTATATTAGCTCTGTAAATATAGTCCATAATTATTAAAAAAACAACTTTTTCCTAATATTTGCTTGAAAATTCTTTCGCCCTGTATTTTTTAATATAACTCACAGCTTCTCCAACATCATTCACGACTGTATACAATCCATCGTAAGCACTTGATACAAAGCCTTCTTTTCGGATATTATTTATAAAAAGGAAAAAGTACTCGTAGAAATCATTCGTGTTGACAAAAACAATAGGTTTGTTGTGAATCCCTAGTTGCTTGAGAGTGATCACCTCCGTGATTTCTTCCAGAGTGCCCCATCCGCCAGGCAAAGCGACAAACGCATCCGCCTTTTCCCGCATCAAATTTTTCCGCTCCTTCATGTCGGGAGTCACGATCAATTCTGTTATTCCCTGAGCCGACACGCCCCGGTCGACGATACACTGCGGGATAATCCCCGTCACCTTTCCCCCGTCTTTCTTCACGGCATCCGAAACTTCCCGCATCAACCCGCAATTGGTACCTCCATACAACAATTCCCAACCGTTCTTCACGATCTCTTCTCCCAACTCGGCAGCAGCCTCGAAATACACGTTCTCCATTTTCTCGGAAGAAGCACAAAAAACACAGATTTTCATAAAACTACATATTGAAATCAGATAATAAAATTACAGGTTGCAAGGACTGTCACGACCCCGTAACCTGTCAACCTGCAACCTGTAATATAGATGCCTTAGGCGTCTATATTCGCGTACGTGGCATTCTGCTCGATAAATTGTCTACGAGGCGGCACATCATCTCCCATAAGCATAGAGAAGATACGATCTGCTTCCGCGGCATTCTCGATCGTTACCTGACGCAAGATACGTCCGTCAGGCGACATGGTGGTATCCCACAATTGTTCCGCTGTCATTTCACCCAAACCTTTGTATCGCTGAATATGCAAACTGCTTTCTTTTCCGGCACCCATCTCCTGTATCAACTGCAAGCGTTGTTCGTCCGTCCAGCAATAACGCTGTTCTTTTCCTTTCTTCACGGAGAAAAGAGGCGGAGTGGCAATGTACAGGTAACCGTTTTCGATAACAGGTTTCATGTAACGGAAGAACAACGTCATAATCAACGTGGCGATATGCGCCCCGTCGACGTCGGCATCCGCCATAATCACGATCTTGTGGTAACGCAATTTTTCGAGATTCACGGCTTTACTATCCTCTGCCGTACCGATCGTGATACCCAACGCCTGGAATATGATCTTGATCTCGTCACTTTCCCATACGCGGTGAGCCAGCGCTTTCTCCACGTTCAGGATTTTACCGCGTAAAGGCAGAATAGCCTGAAATTTACGGTCACGTCCTTGTTTTGCAGTACCCCCTGCCGAATCTCCCTCCACGAGAAATATCTCGCAATTCTCTGGGTTATTATCTGAACAGTCCGCCAGTTTACCGGGAAGCCCCGAACCGGAAAGTACAGTCTTTCTCTGTACTAATTCACGGGCTTTACGAGCTGCATGACGAGCCTGAGCCGCCAGAATCACCTTGTCGACAATCGCACGGGCATCTTTCGGGTGCTCTTCCAAGTAATTGGCTAAAGCGGTACCCACGGCTTGCGCCACGGCAGTACCCACTTCCGTGTTACCCAACTTCGTCTTCGTCTGACCCTCGAATTGCGGTTCAGCCACCTTCACGGAAATGATAGCCGTCAAACCTTCACGGAAGTCATCCCCGTTAATATCAAATTTCAACTTGCTCAACGCACCGGAATTATCAGCATACGTCTTCAATGTCTGCATTATTCCCCGGCGGAATCCGGCGAGGTGCGTACCTCCCTCCATCGTGTTGATATTATTCACGTAAGAGAACACGTTTTCCTTGAACTCCGTATTGTAATGCATCGCCACTTCGATCGGGATACCGTTTTTCTCGGTCGTGATATGAATCGTTTCGTCTATCAACTTCTCCCGGTTGGCATCCAAGTATTCCACGAACTCGCTCAACCCTCTCTCGGAATAGAAAACCTCGGATTTAAACTCGTTCGTATCCGGGTCGATCGTTCGCCTGTCCGTCAAGGACAAACGGATACCCCGGTTCAGATAAGCCAGCTCCCGCAAACGGGCTGCCAATATATCATATTTATATTCCGTCACGTAAAAAATCGAATCATCCGGTTTGAACTCGATCGTTGTACCGGTACGGTCTGTTTCCCCGATAATCCGGACATCTGCCAAGGGAGCACCTTTGCTATACTCCTGGAACCAAATCTTCCCTTCCCGGTAAATGGTGGCAGTCAATTTAATGGAAAGCGCATTCACGCAGGATACACCCACTCCATGCAATCCCCCGGAAACTTTGTAAGAACCCTTATCAAATTTACCTCCCGCGTGCAAAATAGTCATAACCACCTCGAGTGCCGAACGATTCTCTTTCTGGTTCATTCCTGTCGGAATACCACGACCATCGTCACTCACGGAAACAGAATTATCCTCGTTAATCGTTACGTCTATATTATGACAATAACCGACTAACGCCTCGTCTATCGAGTTGTCAACAACCTCGTACACCAAATGGTGCAATCCTTTCGTGTTCACATCACCAATATACATGGACGGACGCATACGCACAGCTTCCAACCCCTCCAACACCTGAATACTGTCTGCCGAGTACTCGTTATTCGTCGGCTCTAATTCTTCATTCATATTCTGCTCTAATTCTTCACTCATATTTAATCCTTTTCTATATTTTCAAATATCTCTAAATCCCTCTCCATCAAGCTTTATTGTGTATTTTCACAAAACATACAAATATAAGTAAAATATGCCGGAATATCGAACTTTCAGACAGATATTTTTCTTGAGAAAATCGGCAACTTCACTCGTGTCACCTCCCTGCCAGACAACCACCTCCTCATGGTTTCCCTACCACATGAACGAATCATGAACGCAACACGAACGAATCATGGACGCCGGAGAGTGTTCATGATTCGTTCGTGACTCGAGAATGCATGGTTCGTGTCATAGAGTAACGACAGCGCACAGGTGAAGCAAGGAACAGGGTTGTACTAGGGCGGTCGATACGTTATAGTCCGGGATTCACTTGGTTTTTATCCCTGCCGACTTATATTATCCGGTAAATTCTTAAAATACTGTTCCAAACGCACGAACTGGTCTTTTATCATCGAGAAATCCATACCTTCCACTTTTTTCCTGTACATAGAAAAGAGTTCCAGCGTTTTACGCTTATCCTTCGTCTTGATATAATGGAGGCAAATCCCGTGCAGGATACGTTCCCCCGTCCACACGGACAACGCTGGGCAGCCGGACACGTTGTGTATATCCAACACCTTTTCCAACTTCTCGTAATCATTCATTTCCTTGAAAAAAGACAGCCCCACACTCTCGAACTCCACGATCCATTTCTGCACGATGGAATCAATCTTCGCTATTTTCATCTCGAACCACGGTTTATCCTCCAACGGGATACCCAGGTATTTATACGCCCAACCCACGTCGAGGACTCCGCAAGTCGGCATACATTCCGTTTCCATCGTCGCCTTGTGAAATAAATGGCTCACTCTCTTGCTCGTGACAAAATACTCCGTCCGCAATGATACATGATCGTCACCCCAATCCGTGAAACGCAGATTGCACTCGTTCTTCCATTCCCAGTCCTCGTGAACAAACGAGTTCTTTGACCTCAAGAAACGGTAACCGTGCTTTTCCATGGTAGGAAGGATATCTTCTATAAAAATTTCCTTGATACCTTCGATCTTTATTTTCATGTGCATACGCAACCCCCTATTTATTGCCAGATCCGTAATTCATTATCAAGTACAAAGAGAATAAAATTTTCTTTATTTTACCACATAAAAGTTCATAAAGTTTACAAAGTTTATTTTTTCTCTACTTGCAACTCCGCCACGAAACGACTATTCTCGTCCACCGGAGTCAAATGAATATACCCAGAAACTATCGCCCCGTCGTGCCTCTCTAGCGGAAACATTTGACGCTGTTCTTCCACCGAACTCGAAATATCACCCGGTTTGGCAGAAAATCGAACCCGGAAATGTCCCTCGGCACTTTCTGCCAAATGACGCTGCAATTGCAAGGCGACAATACCCATATTATATCGCAAATTAATTTCCACGCAAGGTTGTATCTTATATTGCCCCACGCCATCCCGGTAAATCATCATATCCACACCCAGAAAACCCGTGTATTTTCCCCTGTACCGGTCGAGCAAGGCTTCCATCAAAACATCCCGTACCCGATCCAGCATCTCCCCGCTCACGTAAGCCGTGATTTTCTCCCGCAAAGCATCTTCGGACGTAACGATATTACCCTCGTACTCTCCCCTCTTGCTTGTCTTGAACACGGAAAGCCCCAGGTAACGCAACCGGAAATCGGCATCCATCTCGAATTCCATGGCGAAATCAATCACCCGGTCCAAGCGTTTCTCCACCATCACGTATTCCTGTTTATGCAATATTCCCGATAATATCTCCCCCTCCTTCTTCATCAACACACCCCGGGGCACGAATAAAATTCCCTTCCCGGAAGACGACCACGGGGCTTTAACCACGACATCCTCCCCGTCAGCAATCTCCCTAATTGCCGATAAAGAACGACATACCCGGGGCACGATTTCGGCTTCTATCCCCGGTAATTGCCGACAGATAAATTCCAGACATTCAGCAGCCCTCAGCCTGCTGTACAACTCTCGCCTCTCGTTACTCCACTCTGCCATGACACTTTGGCGAAACAACTCCGCGCAACGACTTTTCAATTCCCCAAACAGATTATGCATCCGAGGACTCCATCCCCACGGCTTTATCGCACGAAAAGACTGCAAACACGCTTTCTCCCAAAGTATCGGCTTACTCGTCAACCCAAAGACCTCCCGCCTCTCTTCCAGAAAATCGGCTTTCGGCAACCGGGGTACCAGAACGTAATCCCCTTCCCCCGCCAAGTATGCCATTAGAAAAGCAAGATTATCCGCCATCAACGTGATATTTGCCTTTGGGGTATAACCATTCGTGCCGTTAGCGACAGAAATCTCATTATCCGGATTAAACAGGTACAAATCTTGCATACATCTCAAAATTTACAACAAAAATAACACTTTCACCGAATCTCTCAAACCTTCGTCCCCAAAAGCCGACAAACTATTGGCAAAAACGAGAAAGAAATAATCCTTTTTCAACAAATATTCAAAATTTGGCACACAAATTGTCATTCTGTTAATTGTAACTTTTAGCCATGAAAGCTGCCTTTCTTGGTTATAAGTTAACAACGATTGATCCCATCATAATAATTTTGTTAGCAGGAAAACGAAACCTTCTTGTTAAGGAAAACGTAAGAAAAAGCGTGTTGAAATTAAAATAATTGCATTATTAAACATTAAAATAAAGAAAAGAGATGATTTTACAATTAGCTTTCGTTTTAACAGCAATCATCATCGGAGCGCGTCTAGGAGGTGTCGGATTGGGAGTTATGGGCGGAATCGGGCTGGGGATTTTGACATTCGTGTTCGGGCTACAACCAACAGCCCCTCCCATTGATGTAATGCTCATGATCGTGGCGGTAATATCAGCCGCTGCCGCCATGCAGGCAGCAGGAGGACTTGATTTGATGGTCAAGGTTGCCGAACGCTTGCTCCGGAAGAACCCGGCACACGTGACTATTTTAAGCCCGCTGGTAACTTACGTGTTTACTTTCATCGCCGGAACCGGACACGTGGCTTACTCCGTGCTCCCTGTGATTGCCGAGGTTGCCACAGAAACGAAGATCAGACCGGAACGTCCGCTAGGAATCGCCGTTATCGCTTCACAGCAAGCCATCACGGCAAGTCCCATATCGGCTGCAACGGTAGCTTTACTCGGGTTGCTCGCTGGTTTTGACATCACCTTATTCGATATTCTGAAAATCACCATCCCCGCCACACTCATCGGTGTGCTCGTGGGTGCCTTCTTTTCCATGAAAGTCGGCAAAGAACTGGTGGACGACCCGGAATACCAAAAACGTTTGAAAGAAGGCGTATTCAACGACAAGAAATACGAATTAAAAGACGTTACCAACAAGAAAAAGGCAAGCCTTTCCGTCTTCGTGTTCATTATCGCTACCGTATTTATTGTACTTTTCGGTTCATTCGACAGTATGCGTCCTTCCTTCTTGATCGACGGAAAACAAGTTTTACTAGATATGCCGGCAATTATCGAGATTCTGATGTTATCCGCCGCCGCACTTATATTACTGGTAACCCGCACGGACGGGTTGAAAGCCGCTCAAGGCTCAGTCTTTGGCGCTGGCATGCAAGCCGTCGTGGCAATCTTCGGTATTGCCTGGATGGGTGACACCTTCCTGCAAGGCAACATGGGAGAACTGAAAGCTTCGATCGAACAAGTCGTTACACAAATGCCTTGGTTATTCGGAATCGCTTTGTTCGTCATGTCTATATTATTGTATAGCCAAGCGGCAACGGTTCGCGCCCTCATGCCTTTGGGAATAGCGTTAGGCATATCACCCTATATGTTGATAGCCATGTTTCCCGCAGTAAACGGGTATTTCTTCATCCCGAACTACCCAACCGTGGTAGCCGCTATCAACTTTGACCGAACGGGAACCACGCGTATCGGGAAATACGTGCTGAACCACTCGTTCATGATGCCCGGACTCATCGCCACGATTGTCTCCGTCGGGCTTGGATTGCTTTTTATTCAGATTTTCTAATAAGTCTATTTATAGTAAATTAAAATTACAAGTTATGAAAATGTTTAGAAATTTAAGTTTGCTGGTAGCCTTGGTGCTATTCTCTGTTGCAACAACATTTGCACAGAAGTTGCCTAACATTCACATTTTGGCAACGGGAGGTACAATCGCCGGAACCGGAACATCATCCACTCAAACCAACTACACCGCCGGACAGGTGGCTATCGGGACATTGCTTTCTGCAGTTCCGGAAATACAGAAAATAGCTAATGTGACCGGGGAACAAATCGTGAAGATCGGTTCCCAGGACATGACCGACGACGTGTGGTTGACTCTTGCCAAGACAATCAACAAATTATTGGAAAGAAAAGACATTGACGGCATCGTAATCACTCACGGAACCGACACGATGGAAGAAACCGCTTATTTCTTGAATCTGGTGGTGAAAAGTAACAAACCGGTTGTACTGGTTGGTGCCATGCGCCCCTCTACCGCTCTTAGTGCAGACGGTCCGTTGAACCTGTACAACGCTGTTGTTGTTGCCGGAGCAAAGGAATCCATGGGTAAAGGCGTGTTGGTTGCCATGAACGGTACCATCCTTGGCGCTCACAGCGTGTTGAAGATGAACACCATTGACGTTCAAACTTTCCAGGCACCGAACTCCGGAGCACTCGGTTACATCTACAACGGTAAAGTATTTTACAACCAAACCCCGTTGAAGAAACACACCAGCCAATCCGTATTTGACGTAACAAATTTGAACTCTCTCCCGAAAGTTGGAATCGTATACAGCTATTCTAACATGGAAGGTGACGTTGTAAAAATGATGGCAAACAGCGGTTACAAAGGGATCATCCACGCCGGTTTGGGTAACGGTAATATCCATAAAAACGTATTCCCGGAATTAATCAGCGCACGTAACAAAGGTATTCTTATCGTTCGTTCAACCCGTGTTCCGACAGGTCCTACCACACTTGACGCAGAGGTAGACGATAACCAATACAAATTCATCGCCTCGCAGGAATTGAATCCTCAAAAATCCAGAATATTGTTAATGTTAGCGTTGACAAAAACTAGCGACTGGAAACAAATCCAACAATACTTCAACGAATATTAATTAGAAATAATAATATCCATATTTTCTAACCACAAAAGGCTAGATTCAGGGAATTATATTTTCTAACAAACAAAGTATGATGAAAAAGTTAGCATTATTAATAGTAGTTATGGGATTCGGGGTGAGCGCATTCGCCCAAAGTTCGCCCAAAGAAAAAACACTTTTCGAGCGAGTAGCTAATATCGAGAAAAAGATCGACTGGTTCAATTTCTACCTGAATATGCAGGGATCCTTCGACGCTAGTTTCAACTACGACGGTGTACACGGGTTAAGCGAGGCAGCTTTCAAGATGCGTCAATTCCGTATCGAGGCAAAAGGAAACATCACCCCTTGGTTATCTTATCGTTGGAGACAACGTTTGAACCGTGGCAACAACGGCGGTAACAACATTGACAATATGCCGACCTCTATCGACATCGCCGGTATTGGGGTCAAATTAGACGACCATTTCTCTTTCTTTGCAGGAAAACAATGTGCCGCTTACGGGGGTATCGAATTTGACTTGAACCCGATCGAAATATACGAGTATAGCGATATGATTGAGAACATGAGTAATTTCATGACCGGTTTGAACATTGCTTACCAAATTGACAATAACCACCAGTTACAATTCCAAATTTTGGATAGCCGTAACGGTTCTCTGGAAGAAACTTACGGAAAAAACATTGAAAATGGCAGAGCCCCGTTACTTTACACGCTTAACTGGAACGGTAGCCTGTTCGACGGTTTCTACAAAACCCGTTGGTCTGCATCCGTTATGGCTGAAGCAAAAGACAAACAAATGTATTACTACGCATTAGGTAATGATTTTACCTTCTCTAAAAAAGTAAATGCATTCGTGGACTTCATGTATTCTGACGAAGATATTGACCGGAAAGGTATCATGACCGGTATCGTGAAACAGCAAGATGACCATAATGTATTCAACGCGAAATACATGTCTTTGGTTGCTAAAGTAAACTATCGTTTCATGCCGAGATGGAATGTATTCATGAAAGGTATGTACGAAACGGCATCTATCTTCAAAGCCACAGATAACGTAGAAAAAGGTAAATACCGTACCTCATACGGTTACTTGGCAGGAGTAGAATTCTACCCGATGGAAGATTCTAACTTACATTTCTTCTGTACTTTCGTGGGACGTAGTTACAACTTTACCGATCGTGCAAAAGTACTCGGTCAAAACAACCACAGCACTCAAAGAGTAGAAGTCGGATTTATCTATCAATTGCCGATGTTCTAATTCTTGAACCGACATAAAAAAAGTCGGACATGTAAATTATGTCCGACTTTTTTTATGTCGGTTTGTCTAATTCATTTTGAAATCGTTAAAATGGTATTATTTTTGCGGAAGAATTACACGAGATAAACCAACGTTTCAAATTAAAAACAATATGAAAAGAACTAATCTATTCACTATTTTAGTATTAAGCGGAAGTATTATCCTCTCCGGATGCGCTTCCATGAGTAACACTGGAAAAGGTGCAGCTATCGGTGCAGGAGGCGGTGCAGCTTTAGGAGCAGGGATCGGAGCCTTAGTCGGCAAAGGTAAAGGTGCAGCTATCGGTGCTGCCATCGGCGGAGCCGTGGGTGCGGGTACCGGAGCTCTTATCGGCAAAAAAATGGATAAACAAAAGAAAGAACTGGAAGCCATCGAAGGCGCAAAAGTAGAAACGGTGACCGACGCAAACGATTTGCAGGCAATCAAGGTAACCTTCGACAATGGTATCCTTTTCGCGACCAATTCCAGCCAATTAAGCAATGCTTCCCGGGATGCCTTGACAAAGTTCGCCAATTCATTAAAGAACTCCCCCGACACGGACGTCACTATCTACGGACACACGGATAACACCGGAACCCGTGAAGTAAACGAGAGAGTATCTAAACAACGTGCGGATGCCGTGGCAAACTTCCTCGTGGGTAATGGCATCGCCCGTGCACGTATCACGACAGAGGGACTCGCTTTCGATCAACCCGTGGCAGACAATAGTACCGCTGAAGGGCGTGCTCAGAACCGTCGTGTAGAAATATACATCACGGCGAATGCCAACATGATTAAACAGGCTGAAGCAGGAACATTGCAATAAATCAACTAACAACTAAAAGATAAAAACTACAAGTTAGAAAAGTCCCGTGGACTATTCTTCAACTTGTAGTTTTTATCTTTTAGTTTTATCCTCAGCAAAAGTTTCAAGTTACAGGTTATATTAGCCTTCAATAAGTTGCTGGTTAACACACCTACCGTTTCACGGACAGGGCGAAAGCGTTCGACAACGATAAGGTATCCATGTATAATTCACATCCTAAGGATGCAAATATATATACTAACAATCAATTATTTGTGACTAAATGAATATATAGAAACAAACAAATCGTTTAAAATTAGTCCCAAATACTCAGATTGTAATTAATCGCACAACAAATCATGAAATATCAACTTACGACTCCGATTTCCGAAACAAAACCACCCGGATTTCATCCTTCCCTTCTTCACAACAGGCAAGCCATTCCCCGGTAGGGGCAACTACACCCGAATCCCCGGCATAATACAACCCGTTCGGGTCATACCCGGCACAATTCACCCCCACCACGTGCGCCTTATTTTCTGTCGCCCTTTCCCGTAGCAATTTCTGCCAATCTTCCCGGCGGGAAGCAGGCCAGTTCGCCACGTACACAGCCACGTCGTATCCCGCCTTGTTGCGGCTCCATTCCGGGAACCGCAAATCATAACAAATATAAGTAGCAACCTTGAATCCCTTGCAGTCAAAAACAAGTTGCCCTTCTCCCGGTGAAAAAGCCCCTTTCTTGAAACAATTGTGTTTATCGTAATATAAGCATTTCCCGTCCGGGTATGCCACAATCAGACGGTTGAAATACAGCCCGTCCTTCTCGTATATTGTAGAACCCATAACCACCGTATTCTTGCTGGCAGCCCATTCTTTCAACTTTACACGTATATCCTCGTAACGGGCAGCAATCTCCGCCTTCTTATCCCCGCTTCCTTTTTTCATCTCGCACCCCGAGGCAAATAATTCCGGGAACACGATCAAGTCCGCCGCCTCGCATTTCTCCACTCTATCGCCGAACGCCTTCAAATTCCCATCCACATCACCCCACTGCAAATGTGCTTGAATAAGGGCAACCCTTAAATAGGATTGCCCTCTTCTTTCTGTTCCGGCGTACCCGGAAACAGCAAAAAACAACACACACATAAAAATCGTCAATTTTCGCATATCTTTAAATCATGAGAAGGTCTTCACCAATCCACCCTTCTCGATCATCTCGGTAAATTCTTTATCTACAGGGGGAAGCGGATACTCCCTATCGTTCAAATAAACCACCCCGCTCTTCCAGTCAAACGTCAATTGTTCCCCGGAAGTATAAGCGTCCGCAATTGCCCAATCTACCAGTATTTGCAAACCATGATTGATCGCCATTCGATAGAAATCGTGATTCACCGATTTAGCTATAATCAACTTCACCCCGACCGCAACCAATCCCGTCGCCGCATGCTTCACAAGTTGCCCGCAACCAAAATTCTCCCCGGCAATAATAATATCCCCCGGTTTCACGTCAGTGGCAAAGTTCTTGTCCAACCCGGCAAACAAATACGGTTTGATCTCCTCCACCTGTTCGAGGGTCAAACGGTACATCAGTTTCTCGGCAAAGATCTGGTTACTTGAAATATTGTCTATATCCGAGTAATTCCAAACCTCGTTTACCTTACGGTAATCATACTCCTCAAGAATTACCGGCTCAACCGGTTTCACCTCATATTTATAGTGAGCTCCGTCAAAATGTATCACCGTAGTCAATTCCCCCCGTAAGGCGGTCATGGCGATCGTCGCCGGAGAAGCAATGTATTTCTCTACCCCCGCGTGGGAACTTTCCCCGATATATCGGCTATTCGCCGTTGAAATCAAGCGACTATTTCCCGCCGATGCCACGTGTCCCACCCCAAGGCACGGACCACAGCTAGACCCGAGCACCATGGCTCCCGACTGCGCTATCTTGTCTATAATACCTTCCTCCACAGCCTTCAAGTAAATATTCCTGGAAGCAGGAACCACGAACAACTGAAAGCCGTCGGCAATTCGTTTTCCGTCAAGAATCATCGACACTAACCTCAAATCCTCCAAACGTCCGGAAGCACAAGCCCCGATCAGTCCTTGCTGTATTTTCAAACCCTCCATCTCGTCCACGCTCCGGATTTCTCCTTTGCGGGTATCGAACACCAACGGGAATACTCTCGCCAAATCAATCTCGATAAAACGTTCATACACGGCATCCCCATCCGCCCAGACACCTCTCACAGCCGGCTCGTTAAAATAATCGGCAAGCCTGTCATCCGGTGGGAAAGCGGCACTCACTACCCCCATTTCGGTTGACATATTGGCAATAGTCATACGGTCATCTATCGTCAATGACTCCACTCCTTCTCCATGATATTCTATTGCCAGACCATTCACATCCAGTTCCCCAAGCACACCTTTTATCCATAATGCCAAATCTTTAGCCAACACACCTTCCGGCAAACGGTTTTTCAGAACGACCTTGATCGTTCCCGGCACACGGAACCACATCTGTCCTGTTTTCCACAGTACGGCTGTTTCCGTCTTGTTGATCCCTAAGGCAAAGGTGTTAAAAGCCCCGGCAGTCGCCGTATGGGAATCACTCCCGACAACGAGCATCCCCGGTCGCACCAATTCCGACAATATTTGGTGGCTTATCCCGCTGTCACAATCGTAAAAATGCTCTATCCCCTGTTCCTCCACGAAATCCCGAATCGAATTATACTCGAATGACAACTCGTGTACCAATCCGGAAACTTTTCCATCCAACACGATAACGACTTGTGACGGTTTATGCACCCTCGTCCCGCGGATACGCTCAAAAAGGAATCTCACCCTTGCCGAATTGTCATGACTCATCACGTAATCCGGTTCCCGAACCACGATACTCCCTTTTTTCGCGTTTAATATTTTCTCAACAAATGTACGTTCCATCAACCTTATATATTTTTGATTTTCTTCACCACCGCCTCAATCTTTTCCACGTCGCTATAATACTGTTCGTATTCCGGCAATCCCGGAACTCCACCCATGAACACGTCCGGGTTACGATATTCCATCCGGCTATCCCGGCTACTCTTTCCACTCAAATGTACAGCATCTACCCCGGCATCCAATAACATAGGTGTATTCGCCGCACTTACTCCGCTTCCTGCCATTATCCGAATCCTCCCGGCGGCTCGCTCAACCAGAGTCTTGATCTCCTCCAAACCTTCCGACACCGTGTTGCGTCCGCCCGAAGTCAGTATCCGGAAGCATCCTGCCCGAATCACATTCTCCAAAGCTTCGCCCAGATCCCGGGTCATATCTATCGCCCGGTGAAAAGTCACCTTCAATGGTGCAGCCAACTCCACCAATTCCCGAGTACGTTTCACGTCCACAGTACCATCTGCATTCAAGATTCCCAACACGATCCCGTCCGCACCACTCTCTTTCACGTGCCGGATTTCCTCTTTCATCAGTTCAAACTCTTGATCGGAATATAGAAAGTCCCCCCCTCTCGGTCGGATCATCACGTAAAGCTCTATCGACACCAACTCCCGAACCATACGAATCAACCCGGCAGACGGCGTGGTTCCCCCGTCATACATCGCCGCGCACAACTCCACCCGGTTTGCCCCTGCCGCTTGGGCATTCAAGCATGACTCCAGTGAAAACGTGCAAACTTCAACCTCTATATTTTTTTTCATTCCAGTACAATCTTCTAGTGCAAAAACTGTTTCGTAATACGAATATAAAGAAATAATCGACAAACTACAAATAAAAATTCATCTTCGATAAGTTACGAACTACAAACGAGCCACTTACGCATTCATTTTTCCAGCTCCATCCCGAGCACCTCCGCAAAATACCGCTTCACCACTTCTTTCACTTTCTCCATCGGCACCTCATGTCCCAATTCTTTAGCGATAGACGTCACTCCTTTGTCCACGAAACCACACGGATTGATATAATTAAAGTAATTCAAATCCGTGTTCACGTTCAACGCAAAACCGTGCATGGTCACGTAGCGCGAGCACTTGATACCAATAGCACATATTTTCCGTGCCCGAGGCGTACCCGTGTCTATCCATACTCCCGTGGCTCCCGCCAACCGTTCTCCCCGGATACCGTACTCCCCTATGGTACGAATCACAATTTCTTCCAAACACTCCACGTAGTCTTTCACCCCCACGCCAAAGTTCGCCATGTCCACGATTGGGTACACGACTAACTGTCCCGGTCCGTGATAGGTGATGTCCCCACCCCGGTTCACTTTCACGAACTCGGCGTGTGCAGCCTGCAATTGTATAGCGTTAATCAGCATATTCGCTTCATTACCACTTTTCCCCAGCGTGTACACGTGATTATGTTCCACGAACAACAAATAATTCTCGGTTTCCTCCCCTTTCAATTTCTCGGCAATCACTCGCTCGTGCAACTCTTCCTGTCGCTTCCACACGGGCATATAACTCGCCGTACCCAAATCAAAAAACTTCGTTTTTTTCATAATATCAACAACTTGTAACCTGCGAACTTGCAACTTCACCGCACGGGAACCTACCTCACGTGTTTCTCCGCATGATAACTCGACCGCACAAGCGGACCGCTCTCCACGTGGCGGAACCCCTTCTCTAACCCGATACGCCCGTATTCCTCGAAGGTTTCCGGGGTCACGTACTCTTTCACCTCAAGATTCTCGGATGTCGGTTGCAAGTATTGCCCGATGGTCATCACCTTACATCCCACGGCACGCAAATCATCCATGGTCTGCAATATATCTTCCCGAGTTTCTCCCAACCCGAGCATGATGCCCGACTTTGAAATAACCTCCGATTCGCTCACCTGCCGGATTACTTCCAGCGAAATATCATACTTTGCCCGGCTCCGCACGCTATCGGATAACCGCCGCACCGTTTCCAGGTTATGTGATATGACTTCCGGACGTGCATCGATCACCTGTTGCACCAGCTCACGCCGTCCTTGAAAATCAGGTATCAATACCTCCATCGTCGTACTCGGGTTCTCCCGCTTCACAGCCTCGATCACCCGTACCCAATGGGCGGCGCCCAGATCGTCCAGATCGTCACGATCTACCGAGGTGATTACCGCATGCTTCAACCCTAGCAACTTTACCGAATTTGCTATGTGTTCCGGTTCCAACGGGTCTAACGGGGCGGGACGTCCCGTCGTCACATTACAAAATTTACACGCCCGGGTACACACGTTACCCGCAATCATGAACGTTGCCGTGCCGGCTCCCCAGCATTCTCCCTGATTCGGACACATACCACTGGTACATATCGTGTGCAAGTTATATCCCCGCACTATATTCGCTACCTCCGTGGACAACTGTCCCATGGGTAGCTTAATCTTCAACCATTCCGGTTTTCGTCTATTATTACAACAAGCCATACTGCTTTTTTTTAATTAAAACGCAAATATACCGTTTTTTTTCTCCTCCTTACGCAACCTTTTGACTTTTCCTGCATCTATTGGATGTGACTAAGTAATAAAAATGGGTTATAAAGAAAGTGGACTCACGAAGTAGTTCCAATTTTAGGGTTAGTAGTAAATAGTGGAAAAGGGCTGTTCTCACGAACAGCCCTTTTTAATTAGTTTATCGTTGTACCTGCACCATGCCGCAATTCCACATTCCTCGCATTTCGGTTTGCGAGCCACGCACACGTACCGACCGTGCAATATCAACCAATGATGTGCCCTCGATAACCATTCCGAGGGAATATTTGCCACAAGCTGTTTCTCTGTTTCCAAAGGAGTTTTTGCCCCTGTCACCAAACCAATACGGTCTGCTACCCGGAACACGTGCGTATCCACGGGCATCGCCGGACGTCCGAAAGCCACCGCCTCCATCACGTTCGCGGTCTTTCTTCCCACACCCGGCAAGGTCTGCAATAACTCGAAATCCGACGGAACCTCTCCCCCGAACTCGTTCATCAGTTTTTTAGCCATCGCCGATAAATGTTTTGATTTATTATTCGGGTAGGAAATCGAACGTATCAACTCAAAAATCTCCTCCACCGTCGCCTCCGCCATAGCTTCAGCAGTCGGGAAACGCTCGAACAAAGCCGGGGTAACCATATTCACCCGTTTATCCGTACACTGAGCTGAAAGAATTACAGCCACCAGTAATTGAAAAGGGTCACTATAATGTAACTCCGTATCGGCAACAGGCATCTTTTCCCGAAACCACGCCAACACTCCGTCATACCTTTCTTTTAATTTCATACTTCAATTGTTCCTAGTTTCAAGTCCGCAAGTTACAAGTTATTTTTACAACACGCAAAACTAAAATCAATCCGTTTCTCCCCACGGGCGACACAACTTTTCCTGCACAAAATGGAGTGTTTCCTCCCACAATGCCCGACAAGCGGCAACATCTCGGGTTTCAGCAGGTAGCTTCACGGGATGTCCTCGCCGGAAAAGACCACCCGTCACGTGAGCGTAACGATCAGTCGTGGCGAGCATGATAGCGGAAGAGGCTCCGCGGGCAGGCGACTTCACAAACGGACGAAACAATAAATCGGTCAACGGGTCGAACCAGCGTCCCATGGTAAGCATTCCCGTGTTCACCACGCCAGGGTCAACGGCATTTACAGTGATCGTGCGCCCATGCAAACGCCTAGCCAACTCAGTTGTAAACATAAGAACGGCAAGTTTAGAATCAGGATACACCCGAAAACGATGAAAATGCTCCGGATCCGGAACTAAGAAATGAGTCCCCACGTGCCCCATGAAAGTGGTGATAGAAGTAGTATTGATAATACGCGACTCTGTATCATAACCCATGAAAGGAAGCAACGAATTGGTAAGCAACCATGTTCCCACGTAATTCACCCCGACAGCAGACTCCAAACCATCCTCCGTCAAGGAAAACTCGCCCGGCATAACCCCGGCGTTATTCACCAATACGGCTATATTCTTCCTCGCCATCTCCCCAGCGAACGCCTGAATCGAAGCAAACGACGCCAAGTCCAAGCGAAGCAATTCCACCCGCCTGTTACCACTCACGCGGGCAATCTCGTCCCGCACGGGAAGTGATTTCACGGTATCGCGACAAGCCATCACCACGGGCATTCCCGCACGAGCCACCGCTAATGCGATCGCCCGTCCCATTCCACCGTTGGCTCCAGTGACTACTACCCAACCTTTTTTCATGCTCCTTTAATCATTCTTATAACTTTATGCATCATCCACCGAATCACACCGAAAGGCAAAAGTACCAATATTCCCAGCATAAAATAATTAAATACACCGGGAATCACCCTCGCCCTCCGGTGGAACATTGCCCGCAGCCCGCGACGAGCCAAAGCACGGGGAGTCATCATTACCCCAAGATTCAAAGCTAACCGTTGCAAGTGTTTCGGGAGATCGTACAAATCTGTTGCCACCGCACCGGGACACACCGCCGTAACACTCACCCCGTGATCGAGCATCTCCAAACGGAATGCCCGCGAGAAACTTTTAAGAAAGGCCTTCGTGGAAGCATACAGAGAAATAAAAGGATACGGGAACCAAGCAGAAATGGAAGACATATTAAGAATATACCCCCTCCCCTTGTATTTCATATCCTCTCCGAAATAGCGACAGAGCAATGTCGGCGTTGTCACGTGAAGCGTCAACATCAATTCTATACGGTCGGCAGGGACATCCACCACCTGATCAAAGCGGAACACTCCCGCATTATTCACCAGCACATCTACCACCATTCCCCGCTCACGACAAAACTCGTGCAAACGCTTCGCCGCATCCGGCACGGCAAGATCCATGCAAACCGGATAAGTCTGCACGCCATACGCCACCGCGAACTCTTCCGCCGCCTGCCGGAGCGGTACCTCCTCGTTACTCACCATCACCACGTCGTACCCCCGCTCGCACAATTGCCGGGCGTACTCCCTCCCTATCCCGGAACTAGCCCCGGTCACGACAGCCGTGAGGGTTTGCTTTTGGCAAGTTACTGGTTGCCGGTTACAAACGTTTTCTTTCATATGACTCTTTAAACTTTTAGTTTTTATCTTTTAGCCTTCTCTATTTCCCTCGCCACCGCCTTCGGCAAATCCTTCACGTGCCGATGACACGCCATCTCGCGGGAATACATCCTAGCGATACAATAATTAACGTGCTCGCAAGCATTGCGGGCATTCTCCTCACGTGCCATCCGATTCACAAAATCCGGTTCGTTCAACAAGGCGCGCGCCATGGAAACAAACTCGAATCCGGCATCCAACACCCGGTCTATCGTTTCCCGGGCAATCAAACCGCCGACAAAGACAAGCGGCAAACGCAACGCTTCCCGGAACTTCACCGCATCATCGTAAAAATAAGCTTCCTTGAAAGGAACCGTCGGAATCATAAAACGTCCCGCCAAACGTACCCCCCAACGTAGCCACGCCTGATTCATGTAATGTGTCATCGAACGAATAGGCATCGCTCCCCTCATCACGTACATCGGAGCCCGGCTAACAAACCCGCCACTAAGAATAAGCGCATGGGCTCCCGCTTTTTCCAATGCCTTTGCAACCTCTATACATTCCGGCACCTCCATTCCGCCCCGAAAACCGTCACGAGTATTCACCTTCACGAGCACCGCCATATCGTCACCCGCGGCAGTCATCACCTCATCCATCACGATACGCGCAAACCGCATCCGGTTCTGTAACGAACCACCGTACTCGTCATGACGATGATTCGTGTAGGGCGAAAGGAACTGGCTGATTAGATACCCGTGTCCGGCATGTACCTCCACGGCATCGAATCCCGCCTCCCGGGCAAGACGCACGGCATTCCCGTACTCCCGTGCTACCTCAACAATCTCATCTCGCTTCATTCCCCTAACCAAAGTAGGCGAATAAATATTGAACCCGCTGGAAGCAGAAATAGGTGTACAACCACATATAGAACGATGGGACATATTGCCACAATGCCCTATCTGAATAGAGGCAGCGGCTCCCTCGGCATGAATATCGTCGGTGATACGGCGCAATCCGGGTACAATCTCCCGGCGTAACCACAACTGGTGGGGAAACGATAACCCGCTTCTCGTCACTGCCGCATACGCCAAGGTGGTCATCCCGATTCCCCCGCGGGCAACCGACACGTGATAATCGTGTAACATATCCGACGGTGCATTTCCCGGGCACATTCCCTCGAACGCTGCCGCCCGGATTGTCCGGTTGCGTAAAGTCAAGGGACCAATATTATAAGGTATAAACAAACTACTCATATTCAATCTTTAAGTCAAAATTTAAAACTAATAAATAAACGGTATCACCCGTTTCAAACGCAACACACGTACCTCATCACCAAACTCATCGAGATAACGATGATAGATCGTATTCGCCCGCGGCACGAGGTTGGCAAATGTCCAAACGGCAAATACCGTGCCGGAAAGCGACCAAGTAAGTATAGCAAATCCCGTCCATTCCACGATCTCGCCAAAATAATTTGCCGAAGTCACGTAACGAAACATGCCCCCGCGCGGCAGGTAATGGGCAGTATCCCCGGGACGCCGCAAATGGCGGATAATATGATCGGATTGCAAATTAATCAACATCCCCCCAAAGAAGACGACAGTACCGACAATGAATTGCGGTGTGGCAAACCATTCCGGGGTGTACAAATCCGCGGGAGAGAAATAAAATATCCATCCACCCTGCATACAAGCATTCAACACGTTAAATGTGATACCCATGAGCACGATTCCCAGCGGCATCCTCCCCTTGCCCTTCAACAGGAAAGGAAAAACAAACGAACGCTGGAAATAATGTATCTGAAAAAAAAGAAAAAACACCAACGGCACAGCATCGAAACGGCGGTCCGAAAAATACCAGTAAAGCAACATCGCAATAAAAACCGGACTCTCCATGAGCACCCATCCCAGCCGATTATCAAGTGGGCGCCCCCACTTCGCGTCAAAGAACATACCGTACCCTGCTTTCACGTGATAAAGAGCCACAAACACCACAACCGCGATCGCAGTCATCACGATCAGGAAAATATGAAATCCTTCCATAACTTCTTTATTAATTTCTGACAAAACTAATAAAAGAATTTAGAATTTAGAACGGAAAACTTCAATAATTCACACTCTCTTTAATTTCTCTGAAAAACATTTCCCACTCTTGGAACAATACTCCAATAAAGGCAATACCCCTCCTACGCGGACAAAAACACCGCGTTATCCGATATAATACACCTGTCCCGGTCAATGCCCCTCTTACCGCTTGATCTCCCCGTGTGGTCCCGGCAGACCGTCCCGGAAGCGGATACTGGCATGAGTACCGTCGCAGAAAGGTTTATTGGAAGAAGCACCGCAACGGCAAAGAGTGACCCGGTTGCGAAGCTCGTATTTCACGCCCTCCGTATCATCAATAGGAATAGCTCCCCGAACGAACAAAGGTCCGCTGCAACGTTCCTGCGGGTCTTCCAGCAGAACGAGCGAGGGAGTCAACTTGTTCTCGATAAACTCGCCCTTCTCCTTGTCCCATGCCTTCAATCTCCCGGCAGGGCAATAATTCGCTTCCCGTACGGTAAGTTCCCGTGCTTCCTGGTCGTCGGACTCCTCGACAAGATTCCACACCTTACCATAAGCGTCACAGAAACGGGCGAAAGCACAATATTTCTCGTTATCAGTCAATTCCAGCTCGGGACCGTCAAACACATCGGCATTGTCAAGCAATGGTATATTGTCAGCTGTCAACGAGGGATTCCAGTTCGTCTTCAAGTGACTGCCATCGCAGAACGGGGCGTTTGCCGAAGCGCCGCAACGACAGAGAGCCACGGGATCCTCCTCTATTTCAAACTCAATACCATCACGATACGACCACGAGGCTCCTTCCTCGTTTTGCACGATAAACTGTTGTTTCATCGGTGGACGACCATAGACAAGATAAGGTCCTTTCCGGTCTACCACGATAGAATACTTATTATCATTCACGGGAGTTCCCGGTTCTATTTTACGTTCTTTCATGGTTTATTAGATTTATAACATGTAAGATATACCACAAAAAGAACGGTTTTGTTTCAGAAAAGAGAAAGAAAAAAACGTTATTTCTTCACCCGTGTAAAGAAATAATGTTCCTCGTCGGAAAGCTCCGGGTTGAACGTGAAACCATCCCACCGGAAAGACTTCAACTCCTCGGGATCCTCCACCCGGTTAAGCAGGATATAACGGGTCATAATCCCCCGTGCCACCTTGGCATAGGTACGGATCGTTTCGTACTTGCCGTCACGCCATTCTTGAAATTCCGGCGTGATAACCCGTACTTTTTCCCGAATAACCTTCATTTGCAAGGCTCCTTGTATATCGAGGCTGGCAAGATTTACCAAAATACCCCCGGCAGAGTGAACGGAATCCAATAATGGAGCTGTCAACTTAGGAACCCAATAATCATAAAGGTCACCCCCGTCTCCCCCGTTCAATTTCACGGCAAAAGCAATACGATACGCTTGTATGAGGTCTAACGGTCGTACCAACCCATAAAGGGTCGATATTACACGAAGGTGATCCTGGGCATATTTAAAATCATCGACAGAAAACGAAGCGGGATCAATAGCCTTGAAGACGCTCCCGTTATACGCCAGCAACGCTTGTTTACGCGGGTTGGACAAGCTGCCGAACCGCTGGTAACGTTCGTAATTCTCACGTGCCAGCTTATCGCTTATCTTCAACATTTTCTCTAAATCAGACGCCGAGAAACGACGCATCCGCTCAGCGAGGTATTCCGCCTCCGTGGCATACTCGGGCGTAGTGCCCGGTATTTCTTTCTCCACCATGGACATATCCATGGTTTTTGCCGGTGATAAAATAATTAACATGCTCTCTAATGTATTTCTTCAATTTTAAACCCCGCTCCCTCGAACGCCTTGCACACGGAACGCGTATCGCCCGTCTGTAACGTCACGGTCAACACCTTGTCGGGATGTTGTAAATCAACAGACCAATCCTTAACATCCCTCGTGCTGTTCAAAAACGGGGTGACTTTTGATACGCAACCATTGCATTTCAAATTTGTCCTAAATCGAAATTTCTTTTCCATGTCTACTTGTTTTAAAGGTCTTCATTATACGGTCACTTCTATTTGACATTCCTACTTCTTCAAATTTATATGTTTACGAATAAATACACGTCAATGTTTCAAACAACAAGTTCATAACTTGTTATACCACCAAATACTATACCAATGATAACTTTTTTTTGACATTATCACGGGATTACAATAAAAACTTTTCCGTTTCCCGTGTCCGCCAACCACTAACGAGGACAAAATCGTGTTTCTAAAATTTCCATGCAACAAAAAAATACAATTCGTTGGTTTTTATAAAATATTCGCGTAACTTACTTCCCGGCTGTGAACTCAATTGTTCAAGAAGGTTAAATATAAAACACACAATGATGGAAAGAAAAGATATAACACTGCACGTCGCTCCGGAGGCACTCATGGCTCTCGCTTTAATACTGGAAATGAAGCTCGACGAATGGGAAGAAGACCCGCAAAAGGAATTATACCTGCTTATGCCCGACCTTATCGATGAATTCAAATACACCATAGACGAAATGTCGAAACAAGGGACACTCGCCAGCAAAATATTCGGGAAGAACCGGGAAATCCACCCGACAAAGATCACCTTTTCCAGCGAGAACGGTCAGCACGTGTTCTACCCGGCAAAAGACCTGCCCGTCGTGGACGGCTGGCACATCTTGTTTATAGGTTCAAATGTCAAAATCGGGGTGAAAGGACAAAAACTGACACCAATACGCATAAAACAAGGAAAACTCGTGCCGCAAGATACCGACATGAATGACGTCTACAAGACATTGCTTATCGGGGCAGGCTTCACCTACTACAAGATAAAAGATGACCTACTGGACATCACGGGCAAAGGCTCCCAACCAATCACGGGATGTTCCATCGAATGGGGAAAAAGTGATTTTTACGATCAGACAAATTTATAGAAACAACATCAAAATCACCTGCGCCAAAATTACCCGGACGAACATCGTCAACGGGTAGACCGTTGCATACGCCACGGAAGGCGAATCGTTATCCACGGTAGTGTTGACATAATTCAAAGCCATGGGATTGGACATACTCCCGCACAACATACCCGCTACCGAGCCGAAATCTATTTTCATCCACTTGATAGCAACTGCAGCCACGATTACCACGGGTACCACCGTGATCGCGAAACCGAGCGCCACCCACAACGCACCCTCCGGACGAAAAACCGTCTCGAAAAAATGCGTCCCGGCATCCAGACCGAGGCACGCCAAGTACATCGAGAGCCCGAGAGCCCGCAACATCAAGTTAGCGCTGATCGTGGTATAAGTAATCATATGTATCCGGGGACCAAAGGCTCCAACAAGAATACCCATTACAATAGGACCACCCGCCAATCCAAGCTTCACCGGGAAACTAATCCCGGGAATAACCAAAGGTATCGAACCCAGCAATAAGCCCAACACCATACCGATAAATACCGCCACGAGATTCGGCTCGTCAAGGTCTTTCACTGCATCGCCGACCGCTTCTCCTACTCGGGCTATCGCGGCTTCCTCTCCAACCACGTTCAGACGGTCGCCCAACTGCAACACCAGATCCGGCGTTGGCAAAAGCACGATACCCGCACGATAGATACGGGTCACGTTAATGCCGAACTCGTTTCTCAAACGCAACGCCCCCAAACGCTTCCCGTTAATATCGGGGCGGGTAATCACAATACGGTGTGACACGAGCTGATTATCCACCTTATTCCAGTCAATATCTTCTTGGTTCCAATCCGTACTATCCCTCTCCCCGATCATCATCGACAACGCATCGACATCCCCTTCCGTGGTAATTACCAACAAACGGTCGTCCACCTGTACCACCGTGTCTGAAGCGGGAATAACCACCTTTCCATCCCGCCACAAACGAGAAATCACAAACTTCTTCGACGACAAGCGGGCAATCTCCTTGATGGTCTTACCCGTCACGCCGGGATTGCTCACGTTTATTCCCACCACGATTGTCTTCTTGCGCTTATCCTCACCTGTCTTCTTGAAGAATATCCTCGAGGCAAAAAGCTTACGCACGAAAATCACCGCCAAAATCACCCCGACCACTCCTAACGGGTAAGCCACGGCACATCCCAATGCCAGATCGGCAGCAGAAATTGTCGGATCGCCCATTTGCTTCAACGTCTGCTGCGCCGCACCCAACGCCGGGGTATTCGTCACTGCTCCACTAAGAATACCCATCATATCGGGCAACGACACCCCCGTAGTCCAATGAAATCCCAAGGTCATCACCACCCCGAGAAACACCACGACCATCGCCAGCATATTCAACTTCAACCCGCCCTTCCCTAACGAGGAAAAGAAACCGGGTCCCACCTGCAACCCGAGGGCGTACACGAAAATAATCAACCCGAAACTCTCGGCATAATTCAACATCTGGGGGTCAATAGTAAGACCGAAATGACCTGCCATTATACCGGCAAAGAACACGAAGGTCACTCCCAACGACACTCCCCATATACTGATTTTCCCCAAAGCCAACCCTACTGCCGAAACCAGCGATACCACAATGACCGCCTGAATGACAGAGTGTTCTACAAATAAACTATTTAACCATTCCATATATTGAACTTTGAGTGCCAAAATTAATAAAATTTCCTACCTTTGCAACAATCAAAGTTGGATTATGGAACACGGGAAAAACAAAGAATTAACGTGCAACGAGTTTGAAAGCATCTTCAAACAGCACTTCACTGCACTCTGTACCCATGCCATGACTTTCGTGAACGATCTGGATACTTCCAAGGACATCGCTCACGATGTATTCCTCAGCGTATGGAACAACCGGGAAAGAATAGACTTCTCCCGTCCCATTCTACCCTATCTTTTCAGCCTCACCCGCAACCGGGCTATCAACTACTTGACACACCGGAAAGTAGAAGATACCCACGTGCAACAGGAACTTGTCGAAGAACCCACGTACACTTTACCTTCTCCTGACAACCGGGAAGAATTGCTTCGCCTTATCATGGAGCGGATAGACCAGCTTCCCGAACGTTGCTCGCAAGTCATGAAACTATGTTTCATTGAATGTAAAAAGTATAAAGAAATAGCGGATGAACTCAACATTTCCGTCAATACCGTCAAGACACACGTCACCACTGGATTGAAAATACTACGTGAAGAATTTCCCCCTTCCCTGTTTCTCCTCCTCATCATGGGTGGCAATACTTTACCCGAGGAACTACATCCGAGCATTTAGTACTGGTAACCAAAATATTAGAAATTTACCTAACAAATATTCCCCTTTTTACGTTATAACAGATCGATACGATTTGTTACAAACAAAAAAGAGGAAATTACTACATCTTATTTAAAATTATTTCGTTATGACTAAACCAACTAAACACATCACGACAACTCAACTCGCATTGATGACGGCAGCCGCTGTCATTAGCTTGCGGGGACTCCCCATGATGGCACAAGAGGAACTCACCATGTTCTTTTATATCTTCTTCGCGACATTCCTGTTCCTCATTCCCGCCGCCCTTGTCGGTGCGGAACTAGGTAGTGCCTTCGCAGCCAAAGGAGGAGGAGTCTACACGTGGGTGAAGGAAGCATTCAACCAACGCATGGGCTTCGCCGCCATCTTCCTGCAATGGATACAGAACGTCGTCTGGTATCCCACCGTACTCGGTTTCGCTGCCGCCTCCATCGCTTACATGATAGGCAAACCGGATTTGGCACAAAACGGAATGTTCGTCGGGTTATTTTCTATCGTCATGTACTGGTTCGCCACGTGGGTAACCCTCAAGGGAACTTCCACCGTGTCGAAGATCACCAGCCAAGGATTCCTTCTCGGAACCGTGTTACCCGGTATTGTCATTATTATCATGGCAATCATCTGGATCGTTAGTGACAATCCGATCGCCCTGGAACACGTGCCCGCATCCGTTTCGGAAGTTGTCAAAATCGACGCAGCACAACACGTGCACCCCCGCCTGTTTCCCCATATCACGGGAATGAGTGACATCGCCTTTCTAGCTGGGATATTACTCCTTTTTGCCGGGGTTGAAGTACATGCCGTACACGCCCAAGAATTACAGACCCCCCAAAAACAATTCCCCAAGGCAATGTTCCTCGCCGCACTTATATCCTTCGGAATATTTACCCTCGGGGCTCTAGCTGTGTCTATCGTCACACCTTACGACCAAATAAACTTACAATCGGGGTTATTTGTTACTTTCCAACAACTATTCGACCACTATCACATCGGTTGGGTTACCAACATAATGGGACTTCTCGTCGCTTTCGGGGCGCTGGCTGGAGTCATGTCATGGATTTCCGGTCCCAGTCGTGGTCTGCTTTGGACGGCAAACGACGGGCAACTCCCCGACTTTCTGAAGAAAACAAATAAAAACGGTATTCAGATCAACATCCTCATCATACAAGGTTGCATCGTCACGGTATTATCGTCCCTCTACATGGTCATGGACGACGTCAGTGTGGCATTCTTCCTGTTAAGCGCCCTCACGATAGGCTTGTACTTACTCATGTACATGATGATGTACGCCTCCGGAATTAAACTGAGGTACACCCAACCCGATCTTCCCCGAAGCTATCGGGTACCGGGAGGCAACATGGGTATGTGGCTGATAGCGGGCATAGGATTCCTTGCCGTGCTATTCTCCTTCGCTGTCACCTTCTTCCCGCCGTCCCAACTCCCCGTCGGCAGTCCGGCAATGTACACCGGGTTAGTTGTCGTCGGAACCGTGGTATTCTTCTCCATACCGTTCATCATCAGTATCTCGATGGAAAAGAAACGTCAACGCCGTGGTCACTAACCGCACATAATACCCCAAGCGATAAGTCCAGTACTTATCGCTCTTTTTATAACATCCTTGAACACCCGACCTTTTTACAATATCGGAAGATCTTCCGGGTCTATCTTTTCAAGAATGTCAAATTCCGTGTAAAAAGTCTTTGCCACGGCTTTCCGATGAGACGTCGTTTCCTTTGACAATAAATACGTGATCTTCCCCTGCGCATCGATCGTGTATCCTTCCACGTAAGCATACCTCACCTCCTCGGGAATCCGAGTTCTTCCATGCTCATCCGGGGTAACCCTCCTGAATCCAGGCGTAATAATCCGGATTCTTTCATTCACGTCAAATCTTTTGTTGGCATCAATATACTGCCGTCTCAAAACACTTTGTTGCTCCCGAGCGTCTATAATAATATCCTCAAGAGTCTTCATCTGAGACAAATAATCCTCTTTGTTCATGCTAATTTTAGAAATAAAAAAACATACCTTAATACATCATCACTATTTTACAAATATATCTATAAAATTGATAAACACCATAATTTTCCATAAAAAATGATGCACTCAGATTCAACCATCTTGTACAATTATTAGCGTCCATGGAATGCCCCCCCCCGACACAACACGGTATTTCAATTCAACCACCTTTGTTCTATTCGTCTATTCGTCCCTATTAATCAAGCGCTCCACATACGGCACCCTCATGGATATCGGTGAGTTATTTCAATTCTACTTAATCCTATTTATTTCTGTAAACCAATATATTTCAAACAAATCGAACCTCATTTCTCTTATAAGGTTTCATTCAATCCTAAGCAATAATCATACATAGATAAGTCTTTTAAACAACCAATCCCGTTAAACAAATAATCTTTCTTGTCTGACTCTTCTAATTTTTCCCGTATCGCAGATGTATTATATAACGGTATAATAAACTTAGACATAATACCTTTCAATAATTCGGTATTTCTTCTTCTTCTGGTGATATTTTTTTTCTTTCTTTCCACCACGGATTTATAAAGTTCCCAAACTCCTCTCCCTTCTATTCTATCCATATCACCGGAAAGGCAATTGTTATCCTTCAAAAACTCAAGTTCACTCTCCGCAAAACATCCGCTCCTCTGTCCTTCACTATCTAACAATGGTAACGAGATCGGAATAAAAACAGAAATTGTATCATTATCTATTAATTTAAAATCCGCATCAATTTTCTCAAAATTTAATAGTTCAATCTCTGACATATAAGAGCGAAAACCCACGGTGAACGTTTGCTTCAACTTTGCATTTATATCATTTATAACCTGTCGATACAGATATTCAAAATCATGTTCCCTCAACACCTTTTCAAGCCGTTCGAGATCCCCGTATATTGATTTACAGATTTTACATCTGGGATCTTCTCTATACACATCTTCCGGTTTATCCAATTGAAATAAATACAATATTCCTGTTGCTTTCAACATATTCCTATTAATTCTTCCCGCAAACTGAATATCACTGTCTACCAGTGAAATATTTTTAAATCCAATATCCATATCAATATCGATACCAGCTTCTATAACCTGAGTTGTTATCAGCAATATATTTTCATTTGCATGATTTGGATCTGAAATATACTTCAACACTTCCCGCCTTCTTGTTTCCAGTATTGTTCCTGATAAAATAAAGACTTTTTTAAATACCACAGACTTACTTATATAATTGCAAAATTTCGTTGCAGACTTTTTCGTTATAAACTCCACCGCAGCATGTACCCGACCATGCTCTTTCTCATATTCACTAGATCGCTTCAATACTTCGTCTGCTAGATCCTTATGTGTTATTACACTATATTTCTTCAATAACGAAAGATCAAAACGAACCCGATTACAAAAATTTGGATTTAAGAAATAATTCTCTTTTGCGTTATCAATCAAGTTCACAAAATCCATCTTATTACTTATTGAAATTCCATCGATCTTTGGCAATGTTGCAGACATTAATATAAACCTTATATTAAATGTTTTAGCAAACTTATTGATAAAAAAAGTCAATTTATCCCACTCCGACGGAGTATAGTACTGCAACTCATCTATTATTACGACAGAATTTGCTAAGCGATGAAACAGGTAATTCTCTTTTCTCTGACATGTTTTTATAATATCAAAAAATTTCACATGCGATAACAGGCAAAACGGATAACTAACAAACAAATTATCTATATCATTTTTTTCTTCTTCCTCGTCGCTCTCGTGGTATCCGCTTTTGGAATGTTCTGCTAAAATCTCATTATTAGACAATCCTAACGTTTCTTGCAAGCCCTGCTGTATCTGCGTGCTTAAAGTTGTAAAAGGGAATATATAAAACACCTTTGTAATATCTATCTGATAAATCATCAGCAATTTTATTAACATGATAACTGACAAATTTGTCTTTCCCCCGGCTGTCGGTACTTCTATATAAAATATTCTTTGGTCCTTAAATTTCGTTATCCCGGCTAGAACTTCCGCACCCAATCGCTGACGCAAAATATTCAAATTTGTATTAGATGTTTCTTGCAAATTCTGAATAGGATAATTCAAAAAATAAGAATGACGTTTCCACAATTCTGCATTATAAGGCTTTAACTTTATAAAATTTTCAAACAATTTACTTCTAAGCGAAGCGTCAATTATTCCAAAATCACTTTCATCATAACAATCTTCAAGCCCGTTCATAAAATGATTGGTTGCATAATAATCTGCTGCCGTCAACAAAGAATAATTTAGTTTCACCAACTGCCATACATAAAAATAATCCTCTTTATGAATTCGATTGAAGGCATTTAAATAGCAACCTTGCATTTTTTCGATATTAATATCGACAGCTAAATTACACTCTCGCAGATAACGACACAATTCATCAATAAAAAACTCTAAATCTGGAAGAAAATCAGTATTAACAGATTGCAAACCTTTTGCATGATGCCTACCTATCGATTGAGCGAAAAGCAATATCACTCCATATAAAATGTTATTTTTCTTATCATCATCCGGAATGAAAGAATCGGCTTCTTTAAAACTATGTCCAATAAAAATATACGAACCAAGCAAAGCATGATGATGAGTCAGCTTATCGTCATTCGCTCGAAAATTCTGATTTCCCATTCGGACAACCTGAAAATTTTCATTGATCTTACCATGATCGTGAAACATTATAGCTTTGACAAACAACCTCTTCAAAAAAACAGCATAATCGCAATCCGTGACAAACAGACAGATCATTTCATCTATAATAGTATCCAGTTTATTGACTTCGATTAACACACAAAGATACTTTCCCGTCAGATCAATATGCTCTTCCAACAACTCTTTCGTTTGCTTGTTCGCTCTCATATGGGCGAAATACTTATCACATTGAGGCAACACATCTGAAAGAGGGGCAAGCCTCGATACGATTTCCCTTGTTGCAGGCAACTTAAAACAATTGGACATACTTTATAATACGATTTGTTAACTCTATCTTAAAAATATTACTTATTTCCATTGATAGCTCCAAGATACAATCCGTGTAAACAAAATCCTCAAGCTTATACTGATAAGAATTACCCCTTTTTTCAAAACCAACCGGCAATTTTTCAAAACAAGAAAATCCGGATGCTCTTTCGTCACGATTCTTTATTCCACTCAACGTAAGTTTGGAAAGATTGATAATAGAAGACAACCTGCCGGTTACACTCCCAGGCAATTCTCTCGCATAAGAATACTCACACACTTCCTCCTTGTTCCACCATAGAGTATACTCGTTCTTACCCAGATACGGGATGTACTCTGCGTAACAGTTTGTTATATAGTGATACAATTTTTCTTGCAAAACATCATCTATCGAATTATCAATCAATACATAACATCGATAAGCCGGCTTTATTATAACCTGCTCATTCAATACCCAATTACAAGGAACACCTCTCTGAGTATTAGCATAACCCACCGAATTATTATACTTGATCGAAGCCTTTGGAAAGATACCTCTCTCATGGAAACCTTCAATTGGCTCTATTCCAACTTTCAAATTGAGAAGTTTCTTGTAATACTCCGGCACTTTTCCAACCCCATCAAAACCTTTCAAGCCCAATATAGCCCCAATGATTCCCAATAAAGCCGGCTTATGCAACATATTAAATGTCATACATAAATCCAATTGAGAGTTTGAAAAAGGCTTCCTTAAAAAACCGAAATCAGCATAAATATCAAATGATATCAATTTATCCATTACTACCCTATTTCCCTGTATTACTCTCAAATAACTCTAATTCTTCCAAGGAGAATCCGCTATTATCAATCCCCTTTAATTCAGTATACAAGCTATTATAATACACGCATACCTTGTCTATTTGCTCCTTCATATGCTTTCGATTCAGTAATTCAGCCACGTTGGATAAGTCTACAACAACCTTTTTTTCCCGACTCACAGAAATCAGTTCCGTAAAATTAGGAATAACCTGCTTACTACCTTCTTTTAGTTCCACCCAAATCAGTACTTCATTCTCTAACCCAGCTTTCGAGGTCGAATCATAGAACGTAGCTCCACAACGTAACGACTCTTTCAACTTTTCAATGTCACTTTGGAATATTCCCGGTATCGGCTGCACTCCCTCCAAATTCTTTACAATATTCAAACTATCGTCCAAATTCTTTGGGTTAATCGAAAAATTGTGAACATAATGAGCCTCCATCGTTTTCGATGCACTACCGATTGTCGTCATTTCCGCTTCCTTATTGTTCGACTTATCATTACGTACGGGAGATTTTATCTGCTCCGTGTACGAAAGATTCTGCACTCCCCCCTCGTAGAAGAAACGATCAACCCCCGAGCACACCTGAACAGGTCCATGAATAGAAACATTTGCATTTCCAGCAAATGTAACCCCGAACAAACGTACATCCAAGCAATTCAAGAGATTATACAGTACTTTGATCTTATCATATTTTCCGAAAAAATAGATATCTAAATCCTCTATCGCACTTTCCATCACGGAATCCTCTAGATTCAACATTACCGCCTCGCCATTTTTAGATACATAAAAATATCCTGGCTCATCAAAAACGGAACTTTCAACCTCTTCAATTTTACATTCCAGTGCCTCTGTTGCCATCCGGCTAAATTCAGCAGCATATGCCGGTTTCTCGTCTAACTCCTTATAGTACTTGCTTAATGCAGATGGCTTTAACGAAGGTAACTTTCCTTCTGCCTTTTCTCCATCATAGTAAAATAACATCATCTTATTTCCTGTATGTTTTTTACTATTTCTTTCCATCGCTCCAAACAAATTCTCGTACAATTCACGTAACGACATGGGAATATATTGTCCTTGTCCGTTCTCTACAATTTTATAACGAGTAAAATACAAAATTTTATCTTCCGGATAATTTTTATACCAGAAATACCTGTTCGTGTATTTCAAAGCTTTATCCGTCGCATAAACAATACCACTAGGTAAAGTTCTGGGCATTTTCGTGAAATCCGCATTATAATTGGCATTTACAGCCTTAACGATAGCGGCACCGTAAACTCTTTTTGTAAATTTACTTGTATCCATTATACTTATGTATTAATTATAAATCATATTTTTAGAAAAATATCCGGCAAGGAAATAGCTTTTCAGGTTATTGAAATTTGTCGAAGCCATGTAACCACAAATCTCACTAAATGCCTTATTGAACTTCTTATTTGAAAAAGCAATCTTATAGGCATATTTCGTGCAATCATTCTTCACATTCTGAATAATAGAATTAAAGTTATTTAATTGCATATAAGGCAACAACAGCGAATGAGTCTTATTTTTTGATTCATTTTGACTTACCAAATAATAAACGACCTGCCCCAATGCAAAGGCATACTCCACGTCGTGTCCCTCTTCCAAGTGACGATTCTCCTCGTTCAATAACCCTTGAAAGCCCTTTATTAAATCTTTTGTTGTCTGAACCATAGAAAACGTATCTGATTCCTGATTAAAATTATTATTCATCTTGTCAAAGTATTTATTGAGGTTGAAATAAATGTTCAACAATTTCTTTATCTTCTCCTCTTTTTGTTGATCCGTAACCCTATATTTATAGTCCTTCAGGACATCTTGTATGTTCGAGTTTATAATATCCCGAAACATATCTTTAGTGATTGCCTCTCTTTTGGATTTATAGATGTACTCGTAAAAAGCTCTTCGATAAGAAGTCAACAAACGATACATATTATTTGTCTTGCAATATTTTATATCAAGCTCTCCCCAATAATTTTCATGCCAGCCACCCTTTTCATCCTGTTTTACAAGACAATTATCAAAAATCTCTCCAACTATTATTTTCTGAAAGTCAAAGACCGTTTTAATTTTAATCACATGACTTGTATCTGTCTTAAAAACAGGTTCAATATAATAGTCTAATCTATAAAGAAAAGAAGGAACATACTCGAAATCTTTTATACCAAGTTTCTTATTTTCAATCTGAGCATACAACAAATAATAGTTACCTAAATCATCTCCCTTGAATGAATCCTTCCCATTCTCATATAGTCGTTCAAAAATATCATTAAAAGACAACTTACCTTTTCCTTCATGAACAATACTGACAACATCATGATTCAACTCTTTTCTATCAATAAAAATAGGCAATGGCTTAGGAAAAATATCCTTAGCCTTCAATTTCTTCATAAACGACTTCACAACCGCTTGTTCCTCGTTTGAAATTTTATACCATTCATTTGACATCCCGGTTATATGCGATAAAAACGGCTTCCTGTCCGTATCGAATCCCAATAACTCACTACATTGCTTGAAATCATCTGTACCAATACCCAAAAAATTATTATAACATGATTTATAACGCTCTAGCGATTCATCAAGAAAGATATATACCCAATCATATAATTTTATACTATTCCCGTCATTTACTTTATCCGCATTAAAAGCAGCTACCCTTTCCTGGAATACGACAAGATCATGCCAGAATCGATTCAAGTCCTGCAAATACTCTTTAAAGAAGAGCATTTTTTCAGACATAATATCTTCTTTAGGGGTTATGTATTGATATGCTTTACGAAAGAAATTCTCCCAAATAGAATTCCAAGCTTGATCTTCGATTCTTGCTTTGTATCGACTTGCATCAATAATAGCACAATAAGGAGAAGAAGATTTATTCAACTTCACCGGAGCGTCAAACCGTTCGTTCGCCGCAGCAAAACCCTCTACATAAGGCAATCTCTCAAAACACTTTTCAAAATGCTCTGAATCTTGAATAAACTGATTCAATTCTGATTTTTTCTGATACTGACCTATCTTTATTTCAAACTTTCCCAGCTCAACATATTTCACCCACACATAAATTCCCTCTTCTTTTATCTCCTGATTTTTCATCCCATCCTCTTGCAGAAAACGCTCGAAATTAATTATCTCTTCTACCATACCATACCGTTTTTACCTGTCCAAACAGCTTTCATATCCAGAAACGCCAATCAAATATACCTACACACGTTTAGATATTCACAAATATGTAAAATTTAAATGAATAAAACAAGCCCAAAAAGACATTTCTTATCGCTATAATTAACATGAATACACTAAAACAAGTATTATTATCAAAATCAGAATAAACTATTTCAATTTTTGTCGAATTTGATTTATAAAATTCCCAACTAATCCCTGTATTTCTAAATAGGAATCTTCATTGAAATAACTTTCCACATTTTCAATTACCCTCTATAATAAAGACTATTGTAGAAGCAAAAAAATAAACAATATAAATTGTAATAGACCTGCCGCAAGACAAATCCATTACAACATTCCCCTATCAAAGCATTAATTGGGGAAAAACAGTAATTTTAGGAACAGATAATTGAGAAAAACAGTATTATCTGTTCCAATTTTTACTATTCTTCTAATAAATAGAATATACAGATAATCCAATATTGAAATAATTTATTACATTTGTGCAACAATTCGAATTTGTTAAGAGGGCGAACGGGAAAACTAACGGGAACTACGCCCTCTTTTTTTATTGCGATAAATATAATGAAAATAAGCATATTATGCAACAATTTAGTTTCCCGAGGTTGGATTCGATAAAAAAATTTCAAAAAAAGTTCATTTTTACCTCACCCATTTCCGGGGTGAACTTGTGTTTATAATGTTACAGATGAAAAAAGATGAATATGGATGAAAAACACGACAAGATTGAGTTTATCCTTTCCCATTTAAGGGAGCCGGAGAGGTTGATGGACGAGGAGTTCGTGGATTGGCTGCTTGAGGAGAAGAATAAACAATTGTTCGAGGAAGTGATACTGAATCGGGAAGCGTTTTTACGGAAAGAACATGGCTGGCAGATCGTGACGAGCGAGGAATGGGAGAAGTTTTGGCGGAAGGTACAAGAGAAGAACAAGACCTTGCAAAAGAATCAACGAGCGATACGGCAACATCGGATCGGGAGGAGAGCGTGGATGTCCGTGGCGGCTTGCGCGGGTGTGCTGTTGAGCGTGGCGGGAGGATTAATGCTAAGGCAACATTTTGCGAAACAGGAAACGGTAGAGGTGGTTGAGGAAGTGTACAAGGGAAAACGGGGTGCCATATTGACAACCGCATCGGGAAAAGTTTACGACCTGACTCAAACGCAGATTCACTTACAAACACCCCAAGGAACCCAAGTCGTGAACGACTCTCTGAATATGCTTGCTTATCAAATAAATAATACGGCAAGTCCCAAAAACCAACAAGCACAAAGCCAGCCGATCATAAAACCTGCCTACAACACGGTACAAACCCCGGCAGGAGCAGACTACTGCGTGACACTGACGGATGGGACACGGATATGGTTGAATTGCGAGTCGACATTACGCTTTCCCGAGCAATTCGAGGAAGGGAAACCTAGGGAGGTACATCTTGAAGGAGAAGGATTTTTCCAAGTTGAGCATGCCGAAGGATGGGCTTTCGTGGTACACACTAAAGGGATGAAAGTACAGGTGACGGGAACACGCTTTAATGTAAAATCCTACCCTACCGAAGACATCGTGCACACCACGCTGGTAAAAGGTTCCGTCTGGGCTTACGCCGATAACACGAAAGTGCTGTTGAAACCTTCGGAGCAATTCCGCCTGGACAGGACAACCGGAGAAACTTCTGTTCTGAAAGTGGACACGGATTTGTACACGGGATGGATTAACGGGATGTTTGTCTTCCGCAACCAACGCATGGAGGACGTGATGAACGACTTGGTTCGCTGGTACAAAGTAACCGTCTTTTACACCAATCCCGAGGCAAAAGAAATACGGATATCCGCTAATTTAAATAAATATGAGAATATCGACGACCTATTAGAAATTATCAACGAGAGCGGGAAAGTGCTTGCTGTCCGGAAAGCAAACACGATTACCATTCAGACCAGATAATAAAAAAAGGATCGGGTCCTGCGCCAACAATTCCCGGTCCTAAATATTAATTAGTCATTAATTAACGTTACAAAGTTATGGAAAAAAGATGGAAAAACGTATTTCCCTCTGGGGGAAATACGCGAAAAATGATTAGATGTATGAAACTGACATTGCTATTACTCACGTGTTTCGTGCTACAAACCTTTGCCGGGGCGAATGCACAAATCGTAACGATCAAGAAACAAAACGCCACGTTGGAAGAGGTCATTTGGGAACTCAAGCAACAGACAAGTTTCTCCTTTATGTACAACGACGTGGATATCGCATCGATAAAAGGCATCACGTTGAATGAAACCAAAGCTAACGTTGAAGAGATTCTACGAAAATGTTTGAAAAACACGAATCTCGAATACGTCGTTTTAAACAATGCAATTGTTATCAAACTCAAGGCGAACACGCAAGACGAGAAAAAATCCATCACTTTAAAAGGTTGGGTTTACGATAAGAAAAAAGAACCGATGCCGGGAGTTACCGTCAAATTAGCCAATACCAGCGTGGGAACGGCAACCAACAACAAAGGTTGGTTTTCACTACAACTCCCCGTAACCAACGGAACTTTAGAGTTTTCTTTCGTGGGTTTCAAAACACAGTCCATCAATTTCACAGAAAAAACAGATACCCTTCGTATCACGTTGGAAGAAGATGTTCAAACACTGGACGAAACCGTCGTAGTTGCTTATGGAACGACAACCCGACGCAAAGCGACAGGTGCTATCTCGACCGTAAAAGCAGAAGAACTTCGCGGAATACCTTCCGTAAGCATCGAAACTTTATTACAAGGACGCGTGGCTGGAATGGATGTCACGCAAATGTCCGGCGCTCCCGGTGGCGGCGGCACGGCAGTCACCATTCGCGGGTACAATTCATTGGACGTGGAACAGGGACGACGTTTTTCCAATCCGTTATGGGTGGTTGATGGAGTGCCCTTGAATTCTTTCACCTCTCCCATCACGGGCACCAATCTTTTATCAGACTTAAATCCGGATATGATAGAGTCTATCCAAGTATTAAAGGATGCTTCCTCTGCGGCAATCTATGGATCCCGCGCGGCAAATGGAGTCATTATCGTGACCACGAAAAAAGGAAAGAAAAATCAAGACGCCACTTTCACCGTGAACGCCTCCCAAACTTGGAGTATCCTTCCCGAATTACCGACCATAACGACAGGACGGGCAGAACGTTTATTTCGACTGCGTTCTTTCAGAGAGCGGTTCTGTGCTTATATCGATCCGGAAACCAACAGGTATAAATACCCGACCACACTTCGAGAACAATATGATAACTGGGACCGAGGGGCAATGCTCGATGGAAATTTCGAGCCTATCCCTTTTAATAATAATACAAACAACGGCAATATGTTTCAAGATAGTTTGAATGTATTCTACAATAACTCAACTAACTACTTCCCGATTTATTACGAGAAAGGCAAAGTCACGAACGCAAACATTCAAACCTACGGCGGCTCGGAAAGAATAACTTATGGTATCGGTTTAGGATACTACAACGAAGAAGGTATTTTCAGGGGTACCGGTTTTAACCGGGTGGATCTAAATTCTTCCATGAACGTAACTCCGGTAAACCGTTTGAATGTAGATTTACGCCTAAATGCATCCTTATCTAATCGTAAACGAGGAACGAAATCAGAAGGATTAGGATCTGCACCTGCCATCGAAACAGTCCCAGGTGACCCGTATAAATTATCTTCATTATTCCCGGGAGAAGGTTCCGTGGCATGGAATTCCGTACTGGATGCTTACAAGGGAACCAAAGAAAAAAACAGGGCAATCCGTTTACGTTCCAATTTCAAGTTAGGATATGAACCCATAGAAGGATTAAATATATCTACATCATTATCGGCAGACTATTCCATCGACCGCCGAAACTATTTCCAACCCTCCTATTTAAGTGAATCCGGATACTCCAAAAGTATCGGGGAAACAGGTATCAACCTGATGGTATTGAATGAAAACATTCTTTCGTTCAACCGCACCCTGAAAGAAGACCACACGATCGGTTTCGTTGCCGGACTTTCATACCAGTACGATCAAGTAGAATACAACGGAGGTAGCGCCGAGAACTCTCCCTGCGATAAAATATATTACGCCCCTTCCGGGATGCCCGAAATTGGGAAAGAAGTCTACGATTTCGGGGGTGGTTACAAATATGAAGAAGTTATCGCCTTCCAGCATTATCAATCGGATATGCAGGAAAAAAGCCTGTTGTCTTATTTTGCTCGATTAGAATACAGTTTCAAAGAACGGTATTTACTCTCATTAAGTTTCCGACGTGACGGGAGCTCTACTTTCGGGGAAAACAATCGCTGGGGAACATTCCCTTCCGTGGCAGCCGGTTGGACGTTTTCAGAGGAACCCTTCATCAAGGAAAAATTAGGCTGGCTCTCTTTCGGGAAAATCCGGGCAAGTTGGGGACGTTCCGGCATGCACTTCAGTTCCAATTACCTGGCATTAGGCATTATGAACGTGGGAGCCACTTCTTACCGGGGTAACCCGACCATCAATCCCAAGTGGGACGACGGACTGTATAATCATGAACTTTCGTGGGAGGAAACCGACCAATATGATTTCGGATTGGACTTGGATTTCTTTGATTACCGCCTGACGTTTACTGCGGATTATTATTACCGCTACACGGATAAATTACTTGCACGAATCACCCTACCCGGCGATCATAACGGTTATGAACAACAATGGCGAAATGCAGCGGCAATTTCCAACGAAGGAATAGAACTGATGGTCAAATACGAAATTTTCCGGGAACCGGATTTGTACTGGAAAATTTCCGTGAACGGGGCAAAAAACTGGAATCGTTTCGAAAAATCGTATGACGGAAAAGATTTTGGTGGCAGGGTTATAGGTAAATCCCTGAATGGTATTTATGCCAAAAAAACAGACGGTTTTATTAATTCCCAAGATGAAATGAAAGTATATTATAATCAACAGGGAGTAAGTTTCTATTTATCAGCGAACAATTATAGCAAAAACACTTTTTATAAACCCGGGGATTACAAATTTGTCGATTTAAATGGAGATTCCCAAGTTGATTCTGAAGATGAGGTTTACATAGGAAGCGCTTTACCGGAAATCAGCGGAGGTATCGTGAATGAATTCCGCTGGAAAAATTTTGATCTGAATATGTTACTCACCTACACGATAGGACGACACATGGTTAATCCTCTCGTCAAAAGATGTCTTTCTACCTTTTCAAATTATCAAGCATTGGTTGTCGATTTGGACAAAATCAGCTTCTGGGAAAAGCCGAACGATAACCCTGATTACCCAAGATTCCAATACGATCAAACAGTCGGTTTATGGTCAACCGTCGATCGGGATGTTGAAA
This sequence comes from Butyricimonas synergistica DSM 23225, assembly GCF_000379665.1. Lineage (GTDB taxonomy): Bacteria > Bacteroidota > Bacteroidia > Bacteroidales > Marinifilaceae > Butyricimonas > Butyricimonas synergistica. Next base: position 971,786 of record NZ_KB903359.1, read on the forward strand.
AGGTCAACTATATGAAATTGCGGACCCTGACTTTGGGATATAGTTTCCCCAAAAAGTGGAGTAAAAAAGTAGGGATGGAAGAGTTAAGAATATTTGTAAGCGGCGAAAATCTGTTGACATGGACCAATTACTCGGGAATGGATCCGGAAACAGTAGACATCACGTCAGGGGAAGACTGGCAGATAAATTATCCTTTAGCCAGAAAATACACGCTGGGTTTAACTTTAAAATTTTAAACAATGAGAAACTATTATATTCTGTTAGCAATTCTAACTTACGTTCAGTTTTGCGCTTGCGAGGATACATTAAGAATGATTCCTGAAAATTCTGTCACCTTCGAGAACGCTTTCGAGAATGAACGGGAAATTGAAATCGGGGTGCTTACCGTGGAAAGATATGCCCGGAAATATTTGGGAATGACCGATATTCAATACCCAGCATTATATGGAGCCTACTCGAATTATCATACTCCATTGGATGCGGCTCTTTTGCGAGAAAATGATGCGGCATTATATACGATACAATGGAATCACATATACGAAGTAATAGCAATGGCAAATGTTCCGTTACCGTATATTGATAAAGTGGAAATGCCGCAAGAACGCCGGAATTTTTATAAAGGGCAAATCTTTTTCACGAAAGCATTAGCTTACTTCGAGTTAGGGCGACGCTGGGGACGCTGCCCGATCATTCGGGATGAAGTAAAATTCCAACCCGTTGAATTTTCATCTTGGGTAAAAGTCATCGACTATGCCATTGAATTAACGCGAAAGGCGATCAAATCGCTCCCGGAATACCCGGATTTAAAAGATTGCAACGGGAATGCCATCACATATAAATCCGTTCCCTGCAAAGGGGCGGCACAAGCCTTGTTAGCCCATTTATGCGCATGGAAAGCAGGATGCAAATACATGGCAGCTCCCGAAGAGGCAACTTACGATGAACAGGCATTGTGGTCTGCTGTCGATTCCGCCTGCACGGCATTAATCAACTCCCCCGTTTACGAATTGGCGAAAACCCCGGAAGAGGTATGTACAAGCACGTTAGTCGGGGGCGACCAGGAAAGTATCTATGAAAATGTATTACGCGGATTCTGGGAAGAAATGGAAAACGAAGACCCTTTCTCTATAACTAATCGCATATTTTGTTTCGGGCGATTTTTCCAAAGCTGGCCGGTAGTAACAAACACGGGAGAAGGAGATATCCAAAACATGAAATACAGAATATTAAATACTTCCGTACGCGAAATGTACCCTACCCGGACCGTGGGCGACCAAACGGTAACCGACCTGCGACGGGATGCCTACTTCTACGATTTCGAACGCATGGAAGCCGAAGACACGGACATCACGGGAGGATACGCTTACCCGTGGAAATGGCGATTGGCAAGGGTCGGCACATCCGGCTGGGATATAGGAGAATTTTCTAATTTTGACCAGAACCGTATCTGGTTCCGATTAGCCGATATTATCCTATTACGAGCCGAATGCCGAGCTCGATTAGGCAATCAAAGTGGAGCCATTGCCGATTTAAATCGTATCCGGGAACGCGCAAACGCGGAACTTTACAACTCATCCGAATATGACGGGAATCTACGCTATGCCATCTACAAGGAACGGGAAAAAGAGTTATTGATGGAAGGTTGGCGCTGGTACGACATCATCCGGAACGGGTATTACAAAACAGAACTGTATGGCGGATTCCGGAATGTATCGGCACAGGATATTATCGATGGCGTATTCTTTAACGGAGTTGACGATATCGAATTCGAGAATAATCCATTAGCACGCCAAAACACGTATTGGTTAAAAAGAATATAAAAATTTAGGACCTAAAATTCATAATAAAATGAGAACGTTATTATATATATCAATATGTATTTGTGTACTACCGCTCTTCACGGGTTGTGACACGAAACAAGATTGGATTGACACGGGAGTATCTTCACCGTATCATGATTGCAGCATCATGGAATACCTGCGAGGTGACAAATATAACTGGGAACTGACTGTGGCAATGATCGAACGGGCAGGTTTGACAGCCCTATTCGAGGGAAATGAGCCGGAATACAAGGAAATCACCTTTTTCGCCCCGCCGAGTTATTCCGTGTTACGCTACCTATGGGATAATGATATGGAAAACGTGAGTGAACTTACTCCCGAATTTTGCCGGGAGATGATTCTGAAACACGTGGTCAAAGGAAAAATGCTAAAGTCCGCGATTGCTTACCGTAACCCGGATTATATCATCACGGATAGCAAACAAGACGGTGGAACGGAATTAACCTGCATCAGTGGAAACCGTTTGATCGCCTACGTGGACAAATCCCCTTATGGCGGAGTACCTGATGTCGGTCCGGAAACCATGTACTTGTATTCCTTCTCGGCTTATACCCATGTGCCTTTGGCAACTCCGGACATACAACCGCTGAATGGGGTCGTTCATGCTTTGAATTATAATTATATATTAGGAAAAATTTAAACCCTAAAGCTATGAAAAGATTAATCATATTGCTCGTCATTGGAACACTGACATGGTTTACCAACGGGTGCCAGGATATAACTGTCGGATACTTGTTGACAAAGAGTGCAAATTATAACCCCGATACACTGGTGATAAAAAGTAAAAATTCATTAGATGTAGCCGGTGAAGATTACCTCCGGGCAAAATGGGGACAACCTTGGGTAAGTACCCCTATTGAAGGAGTGGAAGGAACGGCTCAAATTATCGTATCGATCAAGAATATCACTTCCACCTCGGGAGATCCCGATAAATTATGGGAAGTACTTGAAGTTCGCGGTGACGGTACATTTGAGATTCCCCTACAGCATGATGTCCCGGTAGGACGCTACGTAATTTCCCTGAATTTCAAAAACGAGGGTTACTCGAAAGACGTAAACGATTGTTTCACCATCATCGTGAAATAAATCATTGTAGTGTGTATGTGGCTCAGATAGGCACTTGTAGAAGTGCCTATCCCCTACACCGATTCTACAAAAATAAACCTTGTTTTCCCGGCGTTTGACAAGGAATGTTAAGCCTATAAATTCAATATAAACTCAATATAGAATCGCTTAACATTCAAACGAGAACAAGTTTATAAGATTTGTTTATTGAATGGATTTCATCTCTATAGACTGAATAAGGTTGGTGCAAACTTTCCCGTTCAGTCAAAAAGAGTATTGTTTAATTTAATCTCTAAAATTATGGCAGACATCGATTCTGATTTCGTGAAAGCCTTATCCGGCAAGGTCGGAGGGGTTTCCATCGTGGAACGATACGGCAAAAAATTTGCCCGGCTGCTCCCCGTCATTTACCATGATGCACAAAGCGAGGAACAGTTGCATCAACGGGGAAAATTGCAAGCCGTCATCGCCCTCTACCAACGAGTGAAGGACTCGCCCCTCCCACTGGTCTGGCGAACCGCCGCGATCGGGTTACCCCGTTCGGGTTACAACCTGTTCGTGAAGCGAAACATTCATGCGTTTCGGGGAGATGGTTTCGTGAGGGACTACTCGCAATTACATTTTAGCGAGGGGACGTTACAACAAGCAGAGAATCTGACCCTGACAAGCGCATCCGACAGCAATTTCACCTTGTGTTGGACGTGCAACCCGGAAACCGCCTCTTCCTCACACACCGACCGATTAATCCTTATCCTGGTAGAAGAAGACGCCACATTTTTCCCCCATGTTATTGAAACACCCGCTTGCAGGGCTGACGAATCCTTCACCTTCCGGCTTCCCGACGGGGTATCGCTTCCCTCCCACCTGTATTGCTTTTTCAGCAACAAGGACTTTCACCAATTTTCAAACGACAAATATTTTCAACTATGATGAACACCAAAATCATTAAAAGGTATGTCACAGAACTGAGCAAAGCCCGGGTGAAGCTCTCCGACGATCCGCTTCATCCCGTTACGTTCAATCGTGCTGATAGTTTCCCGGATTACCAGCTTTATCTTCTTGGGCTGGAAATAGAACTGTTGCCCCTTGCCGTGGAGATCGTCCTCAACCGAAAACACACCGTCCACTGGCGCAAGCTGGTGTACAACTATTCCTTGCTCCTGGAAAATTTATTCCGGGGAAAAGGAGCTTGCGGCATTCACCGTCACTTGTCGATAACAAAAGGAAACGAAGTCGTATCCTTGCAGGATTTGTCAAACGACCACCGGGAATACATCAACCGGTTTCTCACCTTGCAACGAGAGTCTTTTGAACGAACTAAGGCAAGCCTGCTCGGAACTACTTCTTTCTGTCCTTCCGATTTCACGCTTGAAGGCACCGAGATCGACTTGAACGAGTTAATCAATTTCCTCTGGCATTCTGGTGCGGTGAAAGGCATCACCCCCGGAGTCACGAAGAAAGCATTCGCCATATACTTCTCGGCTATGATGAACCGGAAGTGCGCCAATAATTTCGAGGACAGGATACACCAATCCCTCGGGCGTTACAACCCGCTTAAATACGTGGATAAACTGCGGGAACAGTACCTCGATTACGCGGAGGAACGAGAACAAAGAAAGAAATAACGACACCCCTTTTCACTAACCACAAAACTACAACATTATGGAAAAACAGATTAACATCGAGTACCAACTCCATGTATTACTGGAGTGTAACCACACGTTATTGAACCAAGTGGAAGTACTGCTCAACCGGGTGGAACAACAAACGATAGCCCCGGCTGCCGAATGGTTGGACGGCAACGATGTCTGCCGCATCCTGAAAATATGCCCCCGAACGTTACAAGTTTATTGTAACAAAAATATCCTCCCCTTCCGGCGTTTAGGAGGCAAAATATTTTTCAGCAGAACGGACATTGAAGCAACGTTAGAGGCGAAGAAATTTTAACGAGGATACGTGCTAAAACTGGTCCATAAGGTCTATAAGGTCCGTAGGGGTGAACATGATAAAAAAAGGGGGCATTGTCAATTAAATCATTGTATTATAATATTTAGTGACTTTACGGACTTTTCGACCTTATGGACCCATGGGTGTGTTTTGACACACACTCACACGAAAACCTTATTTTTCCACATATCCATCAGCAATCTCAATAAGGTCAAGTTTTATATCATCCCAATTTTTACCAAGCAAACATATAGGATCAGGAAATTCATCCGCAACACTAAAATCAGTGAACAATCGCAACAACTCTTTTGGCTCATGTTCCCACGGATACCTTTTCTCATGAAAAGCAAACATTTCAGATAATGCCAATCTATCAAGCAAAAAATGTAAATCCCAAAAATCCTTTTTCCGCCCACCACGGGACACTACATTCATTTTCATCGCAACAATATCACTTACACTAGCCATGCGTATATTGTATATCTTCTGAAATACGATGACCAAACCGCAAACTGAGATTAGTTCCACCGACTAAACGGAACGGGTTAAACAATTCTTCCGCCATCAACATATCAAGAATTTCCTTCAAATATGGTTTTACCGTTTCATAATGTAATGCTGTCATTAGAATGTTTCGTTTTAGTAATCCTATAATAATTACTCGATTTATAACTTTCAAGTTCCGTAACGTCTATATTATAGAAACGTGCTATTTCTTTCTTCTCTGCTTCATTTCCTCGTTCTAAAACCCTTTGTATTACAGTTTTTTTGTATCTACCCCAGTCTATCGAATCAAAATCGATGTCCCAAAACAAAGATTTCCGGATATTGGGAATTCCAGATACGGATTGACTTAATTCCTTATTCTTAAATTCTATCACCAAATAATACGCCTGAAGGGCATACAAGAATCCTTCTTCGTATCCCAATGCTTGTTCTATCTTAAGAGATAATTCAATTGTCAGTTGCCGCCGTCCGTTAATTATGGCATTAAGAGTCTGACTATGAACACCAATAGAAGCAGCAAAAGAACGCTGGCTAAGATTTTTCTTTTTTAAATCTCGGCTAATGATCTTTCCCGGATGAATTCCTTTTAATATGTCAATTTTATGTGCCATAATTCTTTTTACAAAGATACGAAAATGCAAACAAATTTGTTTGCATTTTTATAACAAAAATCACAACACTAATTCCCGAAACAGTTTCTCGAACGTCATGTCAAGGTCGGCAGAGAAACCGGGATGAGGACGTGAGGTCTGGATAGAAGTACTTCGGACGGCGGTAAGCCAGCGAAAACGCTCGGGAATTTCAAATTCGGCAATAGGACCGCCCTCTTTCACGCCGGAACAGATACGATCGAAAATACGCAGATTATTTTCTATCACCTCAACCTCCACCTCAGGGAAAAGCGTTTTCAACTTATCCCCGTGCAGGACGTATTTCGCCTTGAGGTATTTTTTCCGTTTGGAAAACAAAATAATACCCACGTTCACAAATTCTTCCCGTTCCACCCGGGGCACTACCCGGATAACCGCATATTCATACAAGTATTTCTCTGGCATGTTGAGCTTCTTTTATAAATATTTCCGAATGTGCTACCCGTTCCGTCAGGAAACGCACGTAAGTATCCCTGATCTCCGACGGCAATACGCCGAAATCTTCCCAATTCAACCATTCGTCGGGAATCAAATGAACGATTTCACGTATTTTTTCCGGCGAGAGCAAGGCTTTCAACCCGGCATCCACTTCCGCCAACCGGCTCGCCCGGTGCAGCAGGACATGATCTTTTACCTGCTCGAAAGGACTCAAGGCGTGTTTTTCCCAATTTACCCAAGAGTAATGAAAATAAAGCGATGAACCGTGGTCTATCAACCAAAGTTCCTTGTGCCACATCAGCAAATTGGTATTCCGTATGGTACGGTCAATATTCGTGAGCAAGGCATCCAACCAAACGATTTTCGACGCCAATTCGGGATCAATTATATTCACCGTGGGATCGAATCCCAACGCCCCGGACAAGAAATGCAGCCCTAGGTTCAGCCCCCGGCTCGCTTTCAGCAAATCCTGAATCTCCTCGTCACCTTCCGCCTGCCCGAACGCCTCGTCCAGTTGGAGGAACACGATCTCGGGCACCCTCAATCCCAACGCACGAGCTACCTCACCCCCGATCAGTTCCGCGATCAAGGCTTTCGCCCCGTGTCCCGAACCCCGGAATTTCACCACGTATTTGAATTCATCGTCCGCTTCCGCCAAAGCCGGCAAAGAGCCGCCTTCACGCAAGGGCATGATGTACCTCGTAACATTTGCAGTCCGTAACTCCATATCGTTCCTTTATTTAAGCAGAAACAAAGATATAAATAAACGACAACTTTACCGAAGATTTCACACGAAATACTCTATTAACTTTTTTTGTTTAAGCAGTAATATTGTATGTACAAATTAAAAAACAAGAAGATATGGAAGAAAAAAGTATGACAGAGGAGAACATGAGGCTGTTGTTGAAAAACAACCGAACGTTGATCGACAAGGTCAACCTGTTGCTGGAAAAACTGGAACATTACACTTCCGCCCCTTCCACCGAATGGCTGGATTCCGGGGAGGTATGCCGTTTCTTGAAAATCAGTTCCCGTACCTTGAGCAATTATTGCGACAAATTGCTGCTCACGGGATACAGGCTGGGAGGCAAACTCCTGTTCCGCCGGTCGGAAATCGAGGAAAAACTAAAATCACAGAGCCTATGAAGCCGGTAGTCGATTTCGTCCATTCCATCGGGGAGGTGGTTAATAAACTAACCTTGCCCTCCCGCCAGAAAAAGCAACTCGAATCGGAGTTAAGCCAAATGATCTACACGCTCGAGGAACGCATCGCTTCCGAGCAAGCCGTAGTCCTGCGAGAAGAAGCCCGGGGCAACTGGTTGCAACGTTCGTGGCGTCCCCTGGTCATGCTGACATTTGCCTTTATCATCCTGATCGGGATATTTACCGACCTCCCGTTATTGGCTGACACTTCCCGTTTTTGGGATTTGCTGGAAATCGGGTTAGGTGGATACTTGATCGGTCGTAGCGGCGAGAAGATCGCCGGACATATATTTCACCCTAAAAAGAATTAATCATGACTCTCTTTGAACATACATTGCAAGGAAACGAAATCACCCGCCTGGCTTGCAGCAAAAACACGCAACCCCTCATCCATCCGGACACGATCGTCATTCACGCCACCGGGGGCAGCAGCGCAGAATCATCCGCCCGCTACCTGGCAAACAAAGCCACTCCCGTGTCGGCACACCTCGTGATCGGCAGGCGCGGGGAGATATACCAACTCGTACCGTTTAACGTGATCGCCTGGCACGCCGGGAAAAGCACGCATAAAGGTCGCACCAACCTGAACCGTTATTCTATCGGGATTGAATTGGATAATGCCGGAAAACTTCACCGGAGAGGATTCCAATTCTTCACGGAATTCGGGAAAGAGATCATGCCCTCGGAGGTCTACACGGACTACCGGGAATCCAAGCTCTCGTTCTGGCATACTTACACGGAGCCACAACTGAACACTCTCGTCAAAATATGCCGCCTGCTGGTTGCCCGTTATCCCGTACAATATTTCCTGCGCCATTCAGATATAACTTCTCGCAAAATAGATCCGGGGCTGGCTTTTCCTTTCGAGGCTGTTCGGAAACAAATTTTCATGTCTAACCTTTAATATTTTAAACCTATGGCTATTTTTGACCCTTTCATTTTCAAAAACCTGCGTAAATCACTAGGGAACATCACCCTGTGCAAGTACAACGACGTCAACGTGATGAAAACCAAAATCACACAACGTCACGATCCCGGAACTCCTGCCGTGCTCGCCCAGCGTGCCCGCATGAGGGAAGCCGGGAAACTCTCCCAAGCCTTTGCCCCTGCCCTGCAAAAAGGTTTCGTGAAGCATCGGTTGAAAAACCGCTTCAATGCCTTTACGAGCGAGAACATGGCAGCCCTGGAAGTAGACGAGGCGTACCAGGTAACCATTCATCACGAACAATTGAAGTGTTCTGCCGGGATTTTGGTTACCCCCAAGGTGCAAGCCACGTTGAATACCGAAAGTGGAAAGATCATTTTCGAACAACAGGAACAGACACAAGGTGCTTTCTGTCTTCCCACGGACACCGTTTTTGCCGTGATCTACGAACCATTATGCAGAACCGTGGAAATAGTTCCTTTGCGTGACCGTGGAGAAAGCGGCTCGACCTCTTTTACCTTACCGGGAGATTGGGACGCAGAAAAAGTCCACATCTACTGCTTTGCCACCAACAAGAATGGCAGCATCGCCTCGAACACGCTGTATTTACCGTTAAATCCATCACTTTAAACAACATTGAAAAATGAATACCATGTATTTCTTTATCGGCACGTTATCCACGATGAGCCTCAACTCACTTCTTAGCCAGCTTTCCGACACGCTTTTCACGAATTTGATTAGTTTGTTGGGAGGAGTATTAAGCGCCATGGCAGTGGCTTGGTTGAGAAGAAGGTGGGAAAGGGAGTGAGTTTATCCTCGGGAAGGGCTTTTAGGTTAGCCCTTTCTTTTATTTGTTTCTAAAATAAACTATATTTGCTGTATCGTGGAAAGGAAGATTGAGGTAACAAGCAGAATGTAGTTTGTTGTTAGAGGAGGTGTTCTTTGAAATGTTGGAAAATGAATATATGGAGTCGACCTTATTTTTTGAAGGGAATTTGTTGGATATTTTTATTGTTTCGGGTAAGTTTTGAGATGCTTACAATTTGATATTTAGATACATTCAATAAGTCGTCGAAGTACCGGGAAAATCTTATTATTGGGGGTCGACGCAAATCATGGTAGGATTTTGGAAAAATTAAGATGGTAAGATAGTGATTTATATGCTACTATATTTTTCATTTTAACGGGTAATAGAACAAAGGTGGTTGAATTGAAATTAATATACTCTGTCCTTTTCAATTATAGTTAAATCAGTAATAGAACAAAGGTGGTTGAATTGAAATGAGTCAGTCCAAGTAGTGACTCCATTCCCTAGTCCACGTAATAGAACAAAGGTGGTTGAATTGAAATTTTTGGAATAAAATGTATTATAACATACATTCATGGTAATAGAACAAAGGTGGTTGAATTGAAATAAAGTTGATATTGAGCGCACGTTCTGGAAAATATCCGTAATAGAACAAAGGTGGTTGAATTGAAATAGGCTCCTTCCGATGAAAATATGCTAGCTTCAAACGGTAATAGAACAAAGGTGGTTGAATTGAAATTTTTGGTGTTCGTTCTCCTGATGCTCGTCTTCAACGGTAATAGAACAAAGGTGGTTGAATTGAAATTTCGTTCCCGGTCGCCATTTTCCCAACGGTTATGGGTAATAGAACAAAGGTGGTTGAATTGAAAATAGTATTGTCGCACTAGGTGGTTCATGAAGAAGAACTTTAATCGCACAAAATAATCGAATCCTACCTACTCCCGCACTTCGCCTTTGATGATGAATTGAATGACAGACTGGCGGGGATCATTACAATAAAGAGTGATTTGTTTGCGTTGCTTGCCAACTCTTCCAGCGGAGTGGAAAACGACATCAAGCTGGGTAGCTTTTCCGGGAAGGATCACTCGTTGTCCGGGGACGACGGCAGTACAACCGCAGGTGGTTTCAATTTTGCGGATGAGGAGGTTTGTGCCGCCCGTATTTCTGATAGGGACAACGATAGGTACTTCTTCCCCTTCTTTGATGATACCGAAATCGTATTCCAAAGAATCGACTTCTACCCGAGGGGTTTTTGCCTTCTCCTTTTCGCTCCATTCGTTGAAATTTTCTTTCACTTCCGACTCAACAACAAGACCGTAAGAGTAATCGGCATTCCCGTCAACCATAAAACGGAACGCATTATAATATTCTCCTAGAAGCAACTCGTTCTCCGGCTGAAAGGTTACAATCAAGGTATCGATTTTGCCGGGAGCGATGCTATACCCGCCCAAGCGCCATTCCTGAACAGTCCCTCCTATTTTCCGACAAGTCAATTCGGGATAATTACCCAATCCTTCCAACCGGATGGCTTTATCCTTGGGATTATATACCATGACCGTATCCGTGTATTCCCGTCCGATATAAGTAGTCGTCCACGTGATATTCTCTTTATTGAACAACAGATCGCCCGCGGGATAGATAAATCCTTCCGGAACTTTATTCCCGGAGCAAGCACAAACCCCAAAAGACAATATATAAATCCAACAAAAATTCTTCATGATATATCATAATTCGTTTCCGAAATTCAAAGCTACTATTAAAATTTTAATTTTGTTCGGCATCCCAAATATTTTACGGAGAAAATGTATTTTTGCCTCGAAAACAACATAATTAATTGAAGAAAAGTGATAATTAATGGTTTCGTTAGTGGATTTTTTACCGTTCTGTTTATCCTTCCAAGATAAATTTGTTGCAGTAAAATGAAGCAAAATCTTTAATTATAAATTTTAATCCACTATGAAAACAAAGAATTTATTCGTTGCACTAATTTCGACGCTGTTCGCCTTCCAAGCGTGCACGACGGACGACGTGTCATTGGTAGAAACGGGACCCGTGGACGGGAGCAATCTCTATTCCATCAAGGACGACGCATTCGGGGAATACTTGAAATACCTCAAGATTAACGGGGTTTATTCTCAAGTATCCAACGAGAACGGGAATGCTGTCATCTCTTACGTGATCGACACGGTAGAATCTCAAAATTACACGGGAGAAATAAACCTGAACAAAAGCGGTACTTTTACGTCCAAACTGGAAACTGCCGGATTGGTAACCGCCAAAGAGAAGATTGCCAACCTGGACGGCATTCAATATTTCCCGGGAACCACCTCATTAATTTTGACTTCAAACGAACTGACATCTATTGATTTACGCCAATTAGTAAATTTGACCTCGTTGAACCTGAATAACAACTGGATCGGTTCGTTGGACTTATCACAAAACACGAAACTGAAAACACTTCTGTATAACGCCAGTGGTAGTGCATCAGCACCGGAAAATAGCAAACTCGTAAACATTGATCTTACTCACAACCTTGATTTGGACACGATCTCTATGACAAATCACGAGTTGGAAAGCATCGACCTATCGCAGAACACGAAATTGAAAGGAGTAAACTTCAAAGGCAACAGCAACACACTGTATGTTCCGCAGGAAGTTTACGACCGCTTGAATACTACGACCGGACTGCAAGTGGAAAGTCCCGTAGATCCGGGAGATAATATGTTCGTCATACCCGATAAAGCCCTTGGAGAATATTTAAATTACAGGTTAAACGGAACAGATATTATTGTCGAGGATGGGAGTACCTACAAAATAGATAAAACCAAAGCAGCAAATTACACGGGAGCATTAAACCTTTCAAAAAATGGAGATATTCCGATGGAATTACAAGAAGCAGGATTAAGTACTGCCAAAGAAAAATTGACGAATTTAGATGGCATTCAATTCTTTACCGGAATTACATCTTTGAAATTGATAACAAACGAAATTACGGAAATCGATGTATCGGCACTCATCAATCTAACTGTATTAGACTTGAATAACAATAAAATCAGTTCATTGGATGTTACTAAAAATACGAAATTAACAGAACTGAATTGCAAAGCAAGCTCCAAAGCAACAGACGCACAAAAACTAACATCCATCGATTTAAGTAAAAACACAGAATTGACAGCTATTAATTTTGAAAACAATCTATTCACAACAATAGACCTGACGGCAAATACAAAATTAACTAGCATTAATTTCTTGAAAAACAAAAATACGATAACTATTCCTGCTGATTTATACGACCAAATCGAAACTGCCGGAGGAGATTTAAAAGGCGTTACTAAATAATTTTATCATGATATACATAGGAGCACTTATATCCATTCAATTCATTGCCCTGACTGCCTACTGGCTGTTCAAGAAGTATCACGCGCAGGCGGTGTTGCTTTTCAGCGGTTTGGCGATGTTGACTTTGGCTTTATTGCTGGGGTTCGATATTCCCGAACTGAAGAATGCCACTGGACTGAAAGAATTTGACTTGTTCAAAGTGATACAGGAGATTTTCAGCGAGAAGGGTGCGGGCGTGGGATTGATGATTATGACCATCGGAGGATTCGTGGCGTACATGAAGCATATCAAGGCAAGCGATGCCCTGGTATATGTTTCCATGCAACCGCTGTCCATCTTCCGGAAGTACCCCTATCTCGCCGCATCACTGGTGATACCGATCGGGCAATTGCTGTTTATCTGTACCCCCTCGGCAACAGGATTGGGACTACTGCTGGTAGCTTCCATTTACCCGGTTCTCGTGAGCCTGGGTGTCAGCAAACTGTCTGCCGTATCGGTCATCTCGGCGTGCACCGTATTCGACATGGGACCTGCCTCGGCAAATACCGCCCGGGCTTCGGAACTCGTGGGGATGAATAACGTGATGTACTTTATCGAGCACCAGATGCCGCTGACGATCCCCATGACAATACTGCTTATGGTGGTATATTATTTCAGCAACCGCTATTACGACAAGAAAGACGCTTTGCACAAGCAACAGGAAGAATCCAAGCAGGAAGATTTCAAAGTGGACGTACCCTTGATTTACGCCATTCTTCCGGTATTGCCGTTAATCCTCCTGATCGTATTCTCGAAATACATCCAATTGTTCAATTTCTCGGTAGAACTTGACACGACGACAGCGATGTTCATGTCATTCTTCATCGCGATCATTTTCGAATTGATACGCCAGAGAAATCTCAAGAATGTATTTGCTTCCATCAAAACCTTCTGGGACGGGATGGGCAAAGTATTTGCCAGCGTGATCACGTTGATCGTGGCTGCCGAAGTCTTCTCCAGAGGACTAATCAGCCTCGGCTTTATCGATTCGCTGGTGATGTTCTCGCAACACATCGGCTTCTCGGGTGCAGGGATAGCCATCCTGATGACATTGCTTATCTTCGCGGCGTCCATGCTGATGGGAAGCGGGAACGCATCGTTCTTTTCGTTCGGACCGCTGGTACCCTCCATCGCGACCAAAGTGGGATTGGACGGGGTAAACATGATATTACCGATGCAACTTGCTTCCAGCATGGGACGGGCGGCATCACCTATCGCCGGGGTTATCATTGCCATATCGGAAATCGCCGGGGTATCGTCCTTCGACCTTGCCCGCCGGAACCTGATTCCGTTATCGGTCACGATGATAGCCATGCTGGCATATCACTTCTTTATCGGTTAAAGTATGAATATTACAATAATAAGAAACGCGAATATATATGCCCCGGAAAAACTGGGGATGAAAGATCTTCTCGTGTGTAACGGGAAAATACTCATAGTGGATGAGAAGATCGAGTTGACGAGTGTAAAGCACTCGGAGATCGATGCCGGGGGCATGATCGTGACCCCCGGTTTCATCGATCAACATATGCACATTATCGGCGCAGGCGGCAAAAGCGGTTATTTTTCCATTACCCCGGAAGTACAACCGAGCGAACTGATCCGCTGTGGCACGACCACGGTGGTCGGGTTGTTGGGAACCGACGGGATCACGAAAGAATTGACCACGCTGTACGCCAAATGCAAATCACTGGAACAATACGGCATCGGGGCATATATGCTCACGAGTTATTTCGCCGTACCCCCGAAAACGATTATGAAGAGCGTGACCGAGGATATGTTATTTATCGACAAGATCATCGGTTGCAAGGTTGCCATCAGTGACGAACGTTGCTCCTTCCCGGGCAAGGAAGACCTGTTGCACCTCATCAACCAGGTACACTTGGGCGGTCTGACTTCCGGTAAAGGCGGAGTTTTACACATCCACCTCGGGGCGTTGCCTTCCCGGATGCAACTCTTGTTGGAAATCGCACGGGAATATCCTACCCTCATCAAACATATCTCCCCTACCCACGTGGGCAGAACGGCTGCCTTATTCGAGGAAGCCATCAAGTTTGCCATCCTGGGAGGCATGATCGACATCACGACGGGAGGAACGAAATACGACGAACCTTACAAGATTTTGTTATACGGGTTGGAAAAAGGAGTACCTATCGACCGGATGACATTCAGCAGCGACGGTAATGCCGGCATGAGCAAGAAAGACCCGGCGACGGGAGAACTCGTGTTCTACAAAGCCCCGTTACACCTGAACCTGCAACAAGTACAAAAACTGGTAAAGGAGGGCGGGCTACCGTTGGAAGACGCCCTGCGTCCCGTGACAACGAATCCGGCTAAGAACATGACCTTACGCACGAAAGGACGTATCGCCCCGGACTGCGATGCCGATTTCTGCTTATTCGACGACGAACTGAACCTGCAAAGCGTGATCGTGGGTGGTGTGGAATGGATGCGCCGGGGACAGTTGGTAAAGGTGGGAAATTTTGAAACACTTTAACTTGAAACGAAAAGATGAAAAAATATAAGTTCATATTTATGCTGTTCATGCTGGGGTTATGTTTTCCGGTTCTCTCCCAAGAGGTAGAAACGGACGACGATGACTCGGAAGCCGTAACGGCAGATTCCGATGCAGCTAAAATCATCGTGAATAAATACCGCCTGGGTGACGGGATCACTTTCTCCGCACCGGACGGCGGGTACAATATCAACCTGCGGGGATTTATCCAGACCACGTTTGAAACCCGGAAATACGAGGGGGACGATCAATTCTATTCCCGTTTCCGCATGAGGCGGTTACGCCTTCGCCTGTCAGGTGATGCCTGGGGCGGTAAAATAGGTTACCGTTTACAGACCGACTTCGCGCAAGCCAACGGCGGCGACGGCGAATTGAGCGGAATGTTGCTGGATGCTTTTATTTCCTATAAACCCGTGAAAGGATTGACCTTGACTTTCGGTCAGAAATCAACCCCGACCGACAACCGGGAACTGGGCATGACCTCAAACACGTTACAGTTAGTAGATCGCAGTAAACTATCTTCCTATTTCGGTTCTATCCGGGAAGTGGGTATTTTCGTGGACGGTTCCTTCCGTGTAGGACACACGGGATACATACGCCCCTCGGTCACCATCACGGACGGGGACGGCAGTGCCACCTTTACCCGCCGCCACGGGGGATTCAAATACGGTGCCCGTGTCAACTATCTGCCCTTCGGGTTATTCCGTGCTTACGGGGAAAGCCGGGGCGGGGATATGGCAAGGGAAGTCACCCCGAAACTCTCTATCGGTACGGCTTTCAGTTACAATGTCGGGATCAGTGACCGGAGGGGACGGGAAAGCGGTTCCATCCTCTACCTGAACGACGAGAACAAGGAAGCATTGCCGGATTACATCAAATTCGTGGCAGACTTCCACTTCAAATACATGGGATTCTCCGTGCTGGGGGAATACGTGAAAACCTGGGCACACGTGCCAAGTGAAATCACGCAGCGGGTCAGAAACGACGGGACGACCTCGACAGACTTCAGCGGCGACATGAAAAAATACGTAAAGGCTCGTATGATGCTGGGTTCCGGGTACAATATCCAAGCCGGATATATGTTCCCCAACCGCCTCTCCATCGATGCCCGTTACACGCATTTCGACCCGGCAAAAGATTCGTTCCTGCATAACGAACTTTATTTCAACCGGAATAACTTTTATGAAATCGGCGTCGGCAAATACCTGACGAAATCATACGCCGTGAAGGTACAAGCCTCCGTCGTATTCGTGGATGCCGAACCGGGCAGTAAAAACGTGAACAGCGTGGTGACCGAGGGGAACGAAACCCTTTTCCAAGCCATGATTCAATTCTCATTCTAATAACCGCAAAAGATGAATACGATGATAAGATATTTATTGACATTATTGATTCTCGTGCAAGTCGGCTCGCTTTGGGCACAACAGCCTGCCAAGGTTGCCAAAAAGTATTTCCCTGACCCCGAGATGGATATTCAGACGCCGTGGTTCCAGAAAGGAAGAAAGTTCACGACTTACAACGAGATGATGGCATACATCCGCCAGCTCGTGAGCCAACACCCCGACAAAGCAACTTTGAATTTTATCGGCAAGACACAAGAGGGCAAAGAGATTCCTGCCGTAACGATAGCCGGTAAGACCAGAAACACGAAAATGAGAGTACTGTTTCTCGGACGGGTACACGGCGACGAACCGGGTAGTACCGAGAGTATGCTCTACACGATGGAACGCCTGTTGAACGACCCGGACTTGGCTTACTTGTTGCAACGCCTGGAAATCACGATTATCCCGATGGTTAACATCGACGGGGGCAATCGTCTGGAACGGGCTACCGCCAACACGTTAGACCTGAACCGGGATCAAAGCAAACTCGAAACACCGGAAGCCGTGGTTCTACGGACATTCTACAACAATTACAGTCCGCAAGTCGTGATCGATTTCCACGAGTTCCAGCCCCTGCGTGCCGACTACACGCTAATCAGCACGGATAACATCACCAATTCGTTCGACGCCATGTTCCTGTACACGGGTAACCTGAATGTACCGCAAGAATTGCGTGACCTTACCGCCAAGAAATTTGTAGGAAATGCCCGCGAGGCACTTGACCACAACGGACTGCGCCACCACGATTATTTCACCACCTCGAAGAAATTCGGCGAAGTGATCTTCAACGTGGGCGGTATCAATCCCCGTTCAACAGCAAACGCCTTCTCCCTAGGCAATTCTGTTGCCATATTAATGGAATTGCGAGGAGTCAAAATCGGTAAGACGTCCTTGAAACGCAGAGTGTACACCGCCTTCACGCTGGCAGAGTCTTACTTGAAAACGGCATACGACAACTTCGACGAGGTGATGAGCACCACAGCACAGGCAGCCCGCACGAAAAATGACATCGTGGTTACCAGCAAAGCCAAGACCGTGGACGACTATGTACTTCCGTTTATCAGCATGAACACGAACAAAATCGTGGAACTGGAAGTAAATGCCAACTTGTCGTTGGAATCCACTCCTACCCTCACCCGGAAACGTCCGGCAGCTTATTATATTTCGTCTTCACACCCGGAGATTGCCAATAAACTCAAACAACTGGGAGTAACGGTAGAAACGTTGACCGCCCCCGTTACCGTCGAAGTGGAAGCCTACACGGTAGACTCGCACAAGGCAGAATACACGCTATTCGAGAAATTTTACCCCGTGAAGGTGAAAACAAGTGTTACCGCCAAACAAGTAACCTTCCCTGTCGGCTCGTTCGTGGTTCCCATGAACCAGAAGAACGGCAACGTGGCAGCCTCGGTTCTCGAACCGGAAGCCCCGAACGGTTTTATCAACTATCGGGTTTACGAAACAAAGCAAGGAGAGGAATTACCGGTCTACCGGAAAATGAACAGTGAAAAATAAGGGAATAACAGCAATATGAAAACATTATTTATAACTATCATAACGTTATTATCAGTGACCGCAGCAGTTGCACAGGATAATAAGAACACAGCCAAATTTGAATTGGGCAAAGGATTGGACATCAATTTGAATAACGGCGAGTACAATTTTAACCTGAACGGGTTTATTCAGGTCTACGGGGCTTACCGCAATGAAAAAGACGGCGAGGACGAATCGGTCTTCGGCGTGAAGAATGCCTTCTTCGGGTTCAAGGGAGGTGCTTTGTACAACAAGTTTACCTTTATGTTGGAATTGAATTTCGCGGATTCCAACCCGCTGATGGATGCCTGGGCGGCTTACAATTTGAAGGACTATCTGACGATCAGCGCCGGACAGAAACAAACCTTCACGAACAACCGGGAGATGATGATGCACGAGAAGGGATTGAGCATGGCAGAACGAAGCATCGTGAGCCAATATTTTTCAGGCACGGGACGTGAACTCGGGCTTTTCTTCGAGAGCAGGTTCCATATCGGGAAAGTAGGTCTGAAACCTTCTATCGCGATCACCACGGGCGACGGCAGAAACTCGTTCGGTTCCAGCTCTATCGACGTGGACATGGGCGGTTTAAAATACGGGGGACGTTTAGATGTACTCCCCTTGGGTGAATTCAAATCGGGCAACGACGCCGTGGGTGCAGACTTCGCACGGGAAGCAACCCCGAAACTGTTGATCGGGGGAGCCATGAGCTACAATGACGGGGCAAGCAACAGTGTAGGAGAAGGACACGGGGATTTTATCCTCTACGACAAGGACGGGAACACGCAACTCCCGGCACTCCGCAAGATCGCTGCCGATTTGTTATTCAAATGGCAAGGTTTGAGCGTGATGGCTGAATACGTGAATACTTCGGGAACCGACCTGAAAGGCATTTATACCAAATCGACAGGTGATCTTCCTCTCCAACCGGAAGAGATAGCCAATTACCTAAGCATCGGCAACGGGTACAACGTGCAAGTGGGTTACATTCTGAAAAACGGTTGGGCTTTCGATGCGCGTTATAGCAAAGTAAAACCGGAATTCAAGGAAACCGCAAAATCCGTGTTCCTTGAAACCGACGAATACGCCGTGAGCGTTGCCAAATATTTCATTGACAACCGCCTGATGTGCCAAGGTTCTTTCACTTACCTGAAAAACCCGAACCTGAAGAAGGCAAACGAGAAATTGAGCGCGGAGCTGTCATTACAAATCATATTTTAATCTGAAACAAGACGTGCCATGAATTTAAAAATATCCATATTACTTCTACTTTTCGGTTTCACCCTCGCCAGTTGCGAGTGGAAAAGCGATGAGGACGATCCCGTACTGAATCAATTGGGTACGGGACACGGGATAGTGACTTACACGGGGTACACCCCGTTAAAGGACAAGCCGATAGACATTCACTTCTATATCCCGGAAGGGGACATCAAGAAAATGCCCATCGTGTTTATCCTGCCGGGCACAACCCGAAATGCCAATGACTATCTGGCAGCCTGGATGAAACATTTTGACGACCGGAAAGTGATTGCACTGGCGTTGGAATTTCCTTCCGCTTACTATTCCACAAGTGAATATATCGAGGGAAATATGTTCAAGAATAACAAAGCCCTTCCGGAAGAACAATGGTCTTACTCCGTGATCGAGGCTATTTTCGACTACGTGAAAGAAGAAACCGACAACCAGTCCACGCTGTACAGTATGTTCGGTCACTCTGCCGGGGCACAATTCGTGCATCGCTTTGTCACCTTCAAACAAAACACGCGTCTGGACAAAGCCATCGCAGCAAATTCCGGCTGGTACACCGTGCCCGACACGCAAATTGAATACCCCTACGGGTTGAAGAATTCCGGTTTTTCGGACAAGCCAACCCTGACACATTTGTTCAGTTCCAACCTGATCGTGGCTCTAGGGGATAAGGATACCGACCCGAACGACAGTTCCCTGCGTCACACCCCGGAAGCTGACGCACAAGGATTATATCGTTATGCCCGAGGTGAATATTATTACATCCAAAGCCAACAAACCAGTCAAACCAATTCGATGATTTTCAACTGGAAAAAAGTAATCGTGAAAGGTGTGGCACACGATTTCGAGGCAATGATGGTGGAAACAGCAGACTATTTGAGTCTGTAAAATTTATAAATTTGTAAGGTTCACAAGTTCTTATAGCACAGTGAAACACCCCAAAAAACAACCGTTACTTTATTAACTTCACGAACCTTACAAATTTTATAAACTTATTGCTATTTTATAATTCACAAGCAAATGCTATATTTGCAGTGAATGAAAAACACCAGGCAACATACCATATCTTACCTATACTCACGGTATTCCATACCCGTGGTTTTCATGTTTATACTCCTATTGGGCGTTTCCCCGGCGGGCAGGCTATCCGCACAAACGGACAATAGCAACACTGAAAAAAACGATACGATACCTCCCGACAAGAACCGGTATATTTATTTGAAGAAACGGTTACAACTTGATTTCGACATTACCTTGCAACCGCAGCAACAAACTTATTTCGGACCACTGTTGCAAATCAATTCAAACGAGAACGAGTATTACAACCTGTTTCTGGATTACCGGAAAGGGGAATTGCAACAATTGATAGTATATTCCCGACAAAATTTAAGAAAGTTGACGATCCCCCCTTCTGCCTTAAATCCGGGACAAGCGGGATTAAAAGTAAAACTCACCTTGTTCCAACAGCAAAAAGAATTTACGATTCAAATCGGTGATACACTATACACGATCAGCAACCTCGGGTTTGATCCCAAGGCGGGATACAAATTCGCCTTCGTTGCCGATAAAGAGAAAGTGCTCGCCCCAGATGGCAAACCGGCATTACAGATCAGTAATATCCACTTTATAGAAACCACGAACACGCAACTTTCCAAGACGTTCTGGTATTGGTTTATTTTTATCCTTATCGTGGATTTACTCGTGTTCGGCGGTGTACAATTGCGTAAAAAACTCCTGCGCCGCAAACAATCAGCCTCCGCTTCACAACTGGAAAGCGAGATCACGATCACCAATAACGAATCTTCGGTTTATGTGCCACAGACCGTAAATGCCATTTACCTGTTCGGAGGCTTTCACATCTACGACACCGTGGGGAATAATATCACGAAGAAATTCACGCCTTTACTGAAAGAGCTTTTCCTGTTATTGTTGGTACATACCCCGGAAAAAGGCATTACTTCCGAACGGTTGAAAGAATTGTTATGGTTCGACAAGACCGAACAAAGTGCCAAGAACAACCGGGCGGTGAATATCGGCAAATTACGTAGCCTGTTGGATACCCTCGGCGAAAACGAGGTCAGCAACAAGACCGGAAGCTGGATTCTCAACCTTAACCTGGAACAAATCTACGTGGATTATTACGATTATCTCTCGCTGGCAGCAAAAGGCAAGCTAACTACCCGGGAAGACATTCTGAAATTATTGCAGCTATCCAAACAAGGCAGCTTCCTGTATGACACGGATTACGAGTGGTTAGACCGTTACAAATCGACCGTATCGGATTACATTATCGATACTCTGGCAAGCTACACGGAAACCTCCGTGAACATCCAGACAGAACCCGATCTGGCATTACAGATTGCCGACTCCATTTCCCTTTGCGACCAACTCAACGAGTACGCCCTCCAACTACGGGTAAACGCATACGGCGCTCTCGGGAAACACTCCCTCGCCAAAAAAAGCTACGAGAAGTTCACGAAAGAATATTTCAACGCTTACGGGGAAAAATTTTCCAAATCGTTTACCGACATCCGCTAAGGAACTTTATACCTATTCCCGGAGTAATCCCAAAGTAATACTACCTCACGGCACTTTCAAAACCGTTACAAGGCACTTATATCACCGTTGGCAGAGAGCGATGTAAGTGTCCTGTTTCCGGCTTAAAACTGTCAAAAGGTAGTATTACTTTGGGATTACCTTGGGATCTCGATAAGAAAAGTCATTTTTCAAGCATTTAGCTTGCGGCTTTTTATTGGTTTAGACAAAAAATATTACTACTTTCGCACCAATTTACATGACAAAAAAATGCGTAGTTACGATTATATTATTGTCGGAAGTGGTTTAGCGGGTCTTTACACCGCCTATCGTGCGTCAGCCTACGGAAAAGTAGCCTTACTGACTAAATCCAATATCAGGGAGAGTAACTCTTATTTCGCCCAGGGTGGAATAGCCGCGGTTACCGGGGAAGATGATGCGCCATCGTTTCACTTTCAAGATACAATCACGGCAGGAAGAGGTTTGTGCGACTATCCTGCCGTTCATGTTTTAGTTAACGAAGGTCCCGTACGCATACAAGAGTTGATTAACGACGGTATGCACTTCGACACGGAGAACGGGGAACTAGCCCTCGGTCTGGAAGGAGGACACCACCAAAAGCGGATATTACACGCCGGAGGGGATGCCACCGGAAGGATGATTACTAATTTCGTGATCGACAAAGTGGAACATTGCCCCTCGGTAGAAGTTTTCGACAATCATGCCGTCATTGCCCTGTTGCAAGACGAGTACGGGTGTTACGGCGTCAGATGCTGGGATTTCAACGAGAACCGGGAAGAGATATTCACGGGACACAACGTGTTCCTTACCTCCGGGGGAACTTCCGCTATATACAAGCGCACGACAAATCCCCACACGACGATCGGCGACGGACTGGCACTCACGTTCGAGGCTGGATGCGAAATCGTGGATATGGAATTTATCCAATTCCATCCCTCTGCGATCTACACCCCCACGGGAGAGGCTTACCTGGTGAGCGAAGCGGTACGAGGTGAAGGCGCCCACCTGTTGAACCAACAGGGCGAACGCTTTATGCTGGGGAAACATGAATTAGCAGAACTGGCTCCGCGAGATATCGTGGCTCAGTCCATCTTCCGCCAGATGAAAGAAAACAACCAGGATTACGTGTATCTATCCTTGAAACACCTCGATCCGGCAAAAATAAAGAAACGTTTCCCGAATATATTCGAGAAATGTGCAGAATTGGGTATCGACATGACTGACCGCATACCCGTCGCTCCTGCCGCCCACTACACCGTGGGAGGTGTCAAGACCGATCTGAACGGACGGACGAACATCCCTCACCTTTACGTGTGCGGAGAACTCGCCTCTTCCGGGATTATGGGCGCTAATAGACTGGCATCCAACTCCCTCATCGAATGCCTCGTGTTCGGCAAACGGGCGGTGGAAGATTCCATCCGAAACAGGCGGGAAGCTTCAATTCCGGAGATCACGCCCCAATTCCGGTTAGATGCCCGTAAACTTGATGCTTACCTGAATCTCAAAACAGAAGTCGCCGACATCATGACCATGGAAGCCGGGATTATCCGTACAGAGCAAGGTTTGCAAGAAGGTCTGAATCGTTTGGAGAAACTGAAAGCAAAAGAGAATTTTGAAGAAAACGAATATTACTCGCTGGTCAGCAAAAACCTGCTCACCGTGGCAGAACTGATTATTCGCTCTGCCCTATTCCGCAAGGAGAGCCGAGGCGGACACTTCCGTTCCGACTACCCGAACACGGAAGATGTTTTTGTATGCCACATCATCCAGCAAAAGGAAAAGGAGATCAGGACAATACCGGTGGACAATTGAAAATGAATTAATTTACGATTAATCTAAAATCAATAAATCTAAAATACATGTACGACTCGCTAATTGAAAGACTAATCGACCTCGCCATTGAAGAGGATATTGCAACGGGAGATATTACTACCAACGCGATCATCCCGGTACAGGCAAAAGCAGTTGCCGAAATGAAGGCAAAAGCAGACGGTGTTATTTCCGGATTGGAAATCGCTAAACGAGTATTCGAGAAATTTGAAAAAGACATCGTGTGGACTCCCTTGGTTGCAGACGGTACCGCCGTGAAAAAAGGCGATATTATCCTACGCGTAGAGGCAAGCTATCGTACATTGTTATTGGGCGAACGGTTATCCTTGAATATCCTGCAACGGATGTCGGGTATTGCCACGGAAACCGCCCGTTACATGAAAGAATTGGCAGGAACACGTACTCGTCTTCTGGATACTCGCAAAACTGCACCGGGATTAAGAGTTCTGGATAAAATGGCTGTACATCACGGGGGCGGTTCCAACCACCGGATGGGGTTGTACGACATGATTATGTTGAAAGACAACCATATCAAGATTGCCGGGGGAATACCGAATGCCGTGAAAGAAGTACGAGCCAATCTTCCGCTCAGCATCAAACTGGAAGTGGAAACGACCACGCTGGAGGAAGTACAACAAGCTCTGGATGCCGGAGCCGATATTATCATGCTCGACAACATGAGTAACGAAACTATGGCAGAAGCCGTGAAACTTATCGCGGGCAGAGCCAAAACCGAAGCATCGGGCAACATGAGCATTCCCCGCCTGAAAGGCGTTGCCGCCACCGGAGTGGACTATATCAGCGTGGGAGCCTTGACACACTCGGTGACCGCGATGGATATCAGTATGAATATCAAAATGAACTAAAAGATAAAATCTTTAAATCTAAAATTAATACATTATCTTTGGGGTTTTGAAAATACAAGGTTATGACACAGACGGAAATTGTTGATAGGATACAACAACTAAAGAAAGAAAAGAACGCTATTATTCTGGCGCATTATTATACTCGCCCGGAGGTGCAGGACGTTGCCGATTACTTGGGTGATTCTTTGGGATTATCCCGTATGGCGGGAGAAACGGACGCTGACATTATCGTCTTTTGCGGGGTGCATTTTATGGCGGAAACCGCCTCAATCATTTCCCCGAACAAAAAGGTGCTGATCCCGGCAGAGGGAGCCGGTTGTTCCCTGGCGGAAGGCGTCAGCGGATACGATTTGCGGGAATGGAAGAAAGCGAATCCGGACGGTCTTATCGTCAGCTACGTGAACACGACTGCCGAGGTGAAAGCATATACGGATTATTGTTGTACCTCGTCCAATGCCTTGAAAGTAGTACAAAGCCTGCCGAAAGATAAAAAAATCCTTTTCGTTCCGGACAAGAATCTCGGGGCGTATATACAAAAAGTGACCGGACGAGAAATGGAAATCTGGAACGGCAACTGCTGTGTGCATGAACGGATTGACGCTCAAATGGTACTGGATAAACTGGAACAATACCCGGATGCCGATGTTTTGATACACCCGGAATCCAGTTGCTCGCACGATGACCGTATTCTGAACCACCCGAGAGCATTCATGTATTCCACGGCGGGAATCATCAAACACGCCAAGGAATCACCGAAACAACAATTTATCATTGCTACCGAACTGGAAACCATCCATAAGTTGCAAGCGGATAACCCCACGAAAGAGTTTATCCCCATCCATCCCACCACGATCTGCGGGCAGATGAAAAAAGTAACTCTTGAAAAAGTCCTCGACGCCCTTGAGAAAGAGCAATACGAAGTTCACCTTCCCGAGGATTTAAGACAAAAGGCATGGTTACCGATTCAAAGAATGCTCGAGATCAATTGAAAATGGAGAATTGAAAAAGAAAAAGCGAGGACTCGTGAGTGGAAATCTAAAATCAAAAATCATTAAATCTAAAATCAAAATATGAACGTATCACTGAACTGGTTGAAAGACTATCTGAAAATAGACCAAAGCACTGAAGAGATTTGCAAAATACTGACAAGTATCGGACTTGAAGTTGGCGGTTACGAGGAGTTTGAGGCAGTGAAAGGAGGATTGAAAGGATTGGTTATAGGTAAGGTTTTGACCTGTGAAGCACATCCCGACTCAGACCACTTGCACGTGACGACCGTAGACTTGGGAACGGGAGAGCCGGAACAGATCGTGTGCGGCGCACCGAATGTTGCTGCCGGACAAAAAGTAGTGGTAGCTACTGTCGGTACAACCCTTTACAAAGGTGATGAGGAGTTCGTGATAAAGAAATCAAAAATCAGAGGAGTAGCCTCCAACGGGATGATCTGCGCGGAGGATGAGATCGGTATCGGCGAGTCACATGACGGAATCATGGTATTGCCGGAAGATACTGTCGTCGGAATGCCTGCCGCCGATTATTTCAAAGTTTACCGGGATACCATTATCGAGGTAGATATTACCCCGAACCGGATCGACGGGGCTTCTCATCTTGGTGTGGCTAGAGATTTGGCAGCTTACCTGCAACAGACACAAGATATACATTACACGCTTCCTTCCGTGGAAGGATTCAAACCGGACAGCACGGATGCCAAAATATCCGTACGCTTGGAAAGACCGGAAGCCTGCCGCCGATATGCAGGCATTTGCATTGAAGGCGTTCAAGTAAAACCCTCCCCGAAATGGCTGCAAAACCGCATGAAAGCTATCGGACTGCACCCGATCAGCAATATCGTGGACGTGACAAACTATATTCTATTCGGGTTGGGACAACCTTTACACGCTTTTGACAAAGACAAGGTGAAAGGAAACGAAGTTATCGTCAAGAGTGTTGCCAAAGGAACGAAATTCACCACGCTGGACGGCGTGGAAAGAGAATTGCACGAGGACGACCTGATGATCTGCAATAGCGAGGCTCCCATGTGTATTGCCGGAGTATTCGGCGGATTGGAAAGCGGCATTTCGGAAACCACAACGAACGTATTCCTGGAAAGTGCTTGCTTCGACCCGGTATTTGTTCGTAAAACAGCCCGCCGCCACGGATTGAGCACCGATGCGTCTTTCCGTTACGAACGGGGAACAGACCCGAATATCGTGATTTATGCCTTAAAATTGGCAGCAATGATGATTAAAGAAGTGGCAGGGGGAAAGATCACCTCCGACACAATCGATATTTACCCGGAACCCGTGCAGGATTTCGAGGTTGCCGTGAAGTTCGATCATATCGACCGGCTTATCGGCAAGAAAATCGACCACTCCGCCATCAAGAATATCCTTCGTTCTCTAGAGATGAAGATCATGAAAGAAGACGAAGAGGGTATGTTATTACACGTTCCCCCCTACCGCGTGGACGTGAAACGGGAAGCGGACGTGATCGAAGACATCCTTCGCATTTACGGGTTCAATAACGTGGAAGTACCCAACAGCGTGAAGTCCACGTTAAGTTATAGCGAAAAACCGGATGATTACCAATTGAAAAACATCATCTCCGATTTGCTTGCCGCCAACGGATTCAGCGAAGTGATGAATAACTCGCTGACGAAAGCCAGTTATTTCGAGGAACTCAACTCGTTCGACCCGACCAAGACAGTCATGTTGTTCAACCCGCTTAGCGCGGACTTAGGTGCTATGCGCCAATCCCTGCTGTTCAGCGGTCTGGAAAACATCGCTTACAATATCAACCGGAAAAATCATAACCTGAAATTGTTCGAGTTCGGGAAAGCGTACACCTTCCACAAAAAAGAAGGTACCGACGACCCACAAAAACAATACAAAGAAGAAAATATGCTCTCTCTTTTCATCACGGGAAGCAAAAATGTTACTACCTGGAATGCAAAAGAAGTAAAGACGGATTTCTTCTATCTGAAAGCATATTGCGAAATGATTCTGAACAGGCTCGGACTTCAACCCGACAACCTGAAAATAGAAACAAGCGATAAAGACATATTCCGGGAAGGACTAACTTACAAGATGGGAGATAAACACATCGTTTCCATGGGTATCGTGAGCAAAGCTCCCTTGAAGAGAACCGATGTAAACCAGGAAGTTTACTACGCTGAATTCTCGTGGGAGAATATATTGAAGGCGATTAAAAATCAAACCGTCACCTTCGTTCCGCTATCCAAATTCCCTTCCGTGAAACGTGACCTTGCCCTCCTGTTGGATAAGAAAGTAACGTTCAAGGAAATCAAAGAAACAGCTTTCCGCACGGAGAAATCCTTGCTGAAATCCGTCACGCTATTTGACGTTTACGAGGGAGAAAAACTAGGTGCGGATAAAAAATCCTACGCCGTAAGTTTCACCCTGCTTGACGAGGAAAAGACGCTCACCGACAAACAGATCGACAAGATCATGAACAAATTGATGGGCGCCTATAAACACCTTTTCAATGCAGAAATCAGATAGTTACAAGTTAGCAGGTTACAAGTTACAGGTCAATGCCTCTAACTTGTAACCAGCAACTCCCTATCATTTTCAATTTTCAATTCTCAATTTTCAATTGTTATGCGTTCCCTTCTCCCCTCTTTCATCCTGATTATCCTGTATTTTATTGCCGAAGAGTTTTTCGGCGCAAAGATTGGTTTGATTGCCGTTATCGTGCTGGGTATCGGAGAATTCACCTACTCGTGGATAAAAGAAAAAAGGGTGAATAAAATGACTCTCGCTAATACCCTGTTCTTCATCGCACTTGGGGTGATTACCGTGTTGTTGGAAGGGACATCTTTTGAAAGGATACAACAAACCATCGTGGAAGCCGCCATGTGTGTGCTGTTAGGTATTTTCGCCTTCACGAAAGCCGACATGACGAAGACGCTGCCCGAAGCCTACCGGAAGACCATGCAAATCACAGCAGAACACCAACAAGCCATGCGTAGAATGCTGAAGTTGTTATTCTATCTGCTCGTAATCCACACGGCTGTTGCTTTCGCGTCTGCCTTCCTGTGTAACGATGAAGTACACGCTTTTATTGAAGGACCGTTATTATACATTTTGATTGCCTTGTTCTTCCTCACCTTCTTTGTCAAAAACCGGTTACTTGCCAAAGCGGCACGTGACGATGAATGGGTACCCGTGGTCAACGAGAAAGGGGAAGTGGTAGGAAAAGCTACCCGCCGTAGCGTACACTCCGGCTCCATGTTGCTCCACCCGGTAGTCCATCTCCATATCATGAATAAGCAAGGAGATATTTACCTGCAAAAACGAAGCATGAAAAAAGACCTCCTGCCGGGGAAGTGGGATACGGCTGTCGGGGGACACGTCGGTTTCGGCGAGAAAATAGAGGATGCTTTAAAAAGGGAAACACAAGAAGAATTGGGTATCACCAAATTTAAAGCCCGTTTTCTCGG
This sequence comes from Butyricimonas synergistica DSM 23225, assembly GCF_000379665.1. Lineage (GTDB taxonomy): Bacteria > Bacteroidota > Bacteroidia > Bacteroidales > Marinifilaceae > Butyricimonas > Butyricimonas synergistica. The sequence continues at coordinate 1,000,940 of NZ_KB903359.1, forward strand.
TTCTTACGTGTGGGAAAGTTCACGGGAACGGGAACTCGTGTTCTCCTTCCTTTGCACGGCACACGACGCCATTGACATCCACAACGAGGAAGTCGACGAGGGACGCTTTTGGAGTCGCAAAGAGATTGAAGCCCCTGCCAATGCTTCCATTTTTACACCCAACTTTTTGCATGAGTATCAACGACTATTGAAGAAATAGTCTTATTCAAAATCGAGGATAATGTTCTGCTACAAACATTATCCTCGATCTATAAAGGAAAATTGTGCTAATCTACCTTCGTGAATTTGAAAGAGAGCGTAAATTTGCCCTTCATCGGATAATTCTTGTCAAAGTTCACGTCACCCGAATAAAAAGGATCGCTATAATAGGCATAAGTTTCTTGCAGGAAATCGGTAGGAATATACTGTACAATCCTCAGTTCAAGAATATCCCCATCCCCGAGTATTCGAAAATCGACCTCCGCCGGGGAATAATTCTGATTTGTTGGGGAGAAACTTAAATTCACTTTACTGAAATTCGTACGCAACACGGAACGAAGTAATTTCCATTCTCTCATCTCATCCGGCAAATAAATCTGTTCATTCACGATCTCTCCGACAGTAATTTCCGCTCCATCACAAAGATAGTTTTTCAGATCCCCAGTCAACTGTCCCGTCCGGATAAAGTTCTTTCCTCCGGAAGTTTCAAATACCAGAATATCGGAAGACGAGTTCTCCGGCAGATGTTTAACCCCTTCCGTATCCCCTGCTATTGTCGCCGTGCTTTTCACGTATTCCATACTGGAAAACTCTTCAAACTTCCAGGAACCGACCAGATCTTCAAATCCGATAGGACCGTTTATAGTAACATACGCCCGGTTGTTCGTGGTCGAAATCATAAAATTATCCGTTTCCACTAACCGCAGGACAATCTTATCCTTCCCTTCTTCTTTTTTCAGGAATTTCAGTTTCACCCGTGCCATATAATCATCCTTCTGGTACAAGAACTGTTGTGTTCCTCCCTCAATTTCAAAATGAGTACCCAACACGGCTGTCGAAGCCGGATCGATCTCAAAAGGAATCGTAATATCATAGGGAGGAGTGGTGTACTCTTTACTCCCGATGTCCAATCGGGCGGCAACTTCCATCTCCCGATACAAATTGTATTCCGTGGGAAAAAAAGAAGTTGTAAAAGCACTCTTCTTTTCTATCGGAATCACGGTTTGCTTGTATACTCCGAACTCGTAGCCTTCTACTCTATTCAAGACTAAACAAATTTCTCGTCCTTCGACCATATTGTTGAGCGGAGTTATCACGACTACCGCAGTATCCAACCCTGCCTTTACAATAAACTCATGGGCGGAAATGGCATAATCCTCACCTTCTTCACCCGTCCCGGTTACATCAAAAGTCACGGTAAGATCTTCCGTTGCCGGTTCGGACAAACGGACTTCAACGTTCAATGCCTCCATGGCAGGCAACACGTAATAAGCTCTTCTGAAAGAAATATCCGGTACTTTCGCATCGTCATCCGAACAACCAATAAATCCGACAAAAGACACAATGAGCATCCAAATAACTAATATTTTTCGCATGACTCTTTCTTTTATTTATAAATTACTATTATTCAGAAGCTCTTTCAGCGAGAGCCTCGTCAAAAGCTTTCTGTTCGGCATCAAGAATATCTTGTTCCTCGTAAGTCAACCTGGGAGTAGGAATCACAATTTCACTATCTATAATTTCCTCGATACGAGGAGTTAACTCCTTGCTATTGTCACAACTCGATAAGCCTAGTAACAAAAAACAACACCATAAAATGTATTTCATAATTCTTATTTTTAGACTATTCATAACCTTCATTCTGTACTAAATTCGGGTTGACCCGTAAATCCTGCTTCCACAAGGGGAAGGTATACAAGTATTTCTTTGTTTCATACTTAATACCTTTATACCCAACCCAAAACTCGGGACGCCCGTTACGCTTCAATTCAAACCAACGATCGTATTCCATGTAAAGTTCCTTCCGGCGTTCGTTCAATATAGACGCCATCAACGGGGTCAAGTTTTTTCCCTCCGCATCGACCTTGATCATAGCCGACGGATCAACAGGAGGCAACGTATTCATTGCCAACGGAACGTAATCTTTAATCCTTTTCTCCCGCAATTTATTCAAATATAATAAAGCATTTTCCTCGTCGGACAAATGGGCATATCCCTCTGCCAACATCAAACACATCTCCGCCCCGCGAATACACATATTCAGACGTTTTTTGTTCAAAAATGTCTTGTCGAAAGAAATCGCGTAACGTATATCCCGCTCCTTTTCTTTGAATAAGCCGGCAAATTCAAGGCTCACCGGACGCCTGCGGGTATCCGTGGCATATCGGGTATTGAATGCCGTACTAATCATACCTTGCCCGTAAGAAACAACGATCATATTACCCGGTTTCGTTTCAAAGGGAGGTTTAGACTGTATCATGGCTTCGTATGCCTCACCCTCTATTAACGGGTACTTTTCCAACAACTCTTTGGCAACGGCTATCGTTTTTTCCCAATTCTGAATCCAGAAATAAGTCCTCGCCAGATAGGCTTTCGCCACATCAATGGTCAAGATATACTCGTCATCTGTAAGGTTCAACGCTATCGCCTTCTCCAAATTGTCAATAATGAAATCCGCTGTAACCTGAATATTTCCCCTTCCGGGCTTCGCTTCCATATCAAAATGATCCACGATGGGAATTCCCATGATTTCGTTTGCCCGTTGTTTATCGTACGGTTCGCATAACTCCCGCATCATATTATAATACAAGATTCCCCGCAAGGTATAAGCCACAGCTGTGATTTTCTTGCCTAGTTCCGACTCCTTATCCTCCATATTGTCCAGCACGATATTCACATCCTTCACCACTTGGAATAGATTATTAAACCGGTATATCGCCGAAGCAATATATGAACCCACGTAGGTCGGTGTATAGGAACTCGTCGTTTTCATCAGACTAGCATTCAGGTTATCTGAAAAACATTCAAAACGCAGTACGTCATTGAAATTCCCAAGTATTTTATCCGAGGTCGCCGTCTCGATATTATTCAGATGCGTGTAGATCAGCGTGGCATAGTCCTCCGTGGTTTCCGGCAACACCTGCCCGTATGTTTTTACTTCCAAGTAATCGTCACAAGAGGTACAATACCCGGAAACAAACAATAAAATGTAATATATATACCTTTTCATAGTCCTCCATTTTTATCAAAATCCAAGATTAATTCCAAACGCCACGGAACGAGTGATCGGATAAGTCGTACCCGGAGTCTCCGGATCGATCCCCGAGTAATTAGTAAACGTGAAGAAGTTGCTCATCATCAACGAGAAGTTCAAAGAAGATACTCCCAACTGGTCCAACCACTTCCGAGGCAAGCTATAATTTAAAGTAATATCCCGTATGCGGAGGAAAGAAACATCCTCCAGGAAACTTCCGATAGTAATCGATGACAAGACAGGATTGTATTGATCCAAATACAGCTTCTCCCCGAACGCATCGACAATTCTCGGATATTTTGCATCCGTATGGGTCTTTGTCCAACGATTGATCATTTCCCGTCTTACATTCAAATGATTACGATATAGATCACTATATACTGTCTGTGGTTTTTCCTTCGCTTCAGACGAATAAGAAACCTTTTCATAACTCGCTGGAGAAGTTATTCGGTTATCTACTTTTGCCCCGAAAGAATACGATCCCCCGACCGTAAGCGACAAAGTCCGGTAAGAGAACCGAAAATTAAACCCTCCTGCAACAGGTGCAATAGAAGTGCCTAAATAATAACGGTAATTAACTAGAGTTTTTAAATCAAAAGCCTTCTCTATCTTGGCATCAAGACGCATATAATAAGTATAAACCCCGTCGTACGGGTCGATACCCATTTCTTTACCCCCGAAAATAGCTTCCAGCGGATACCCGACATATTTTCCCTCGCTAATCGTTCCGTTAGGAGAAGAATATTTCGATAGCACATTTCGATTCCATGCTATATTACCGGAAAAATGCCACTTAAAATCACGGGTATTGATAATCTTCACGCCAAGAGTTGCCTCCACCCCTTTATTCTCTATTTCGGATGAATTATAGCTTTGAGTGTTAAACCCGGTAGAGGAAACCACCCGAACCCGAGAGATAACATCGGAACTTCTCCGCCAATACCCTTCGACCAATCCCGTGATACGCTCATCGAATAAACCAAATTCCAATGCCACTTTCATATCTCTGGTTTTCTCCCAACGCAACTTAGGATTGGGAGCCGTTTGAATAGACCCGGTAGCATGATTGTGCCAGTACTTCGCACCATCCTTTATCACAAGATATTTCAAAATGCCCGGAACGACATTTCCCGTGTAACCGGTAGCCACCCGAAGGGTCAAACGATTCAACACGGGTTTCAGCGACTGCATAAAAGGTTCACTGTCGGCGTGCCAAGCTGCCCCTAAAGACCAAGTAGGATTGAATTGTTCGTCACTACCGAAATTATTCGATCCATCCATACGAAATGAGGTGTTCAGTATATAACGTTCCAGATAAGTATATTCCGCCGACGCATAAAAAGAAGCATACGTACTTTCCGAACGACTCATCCCCGATAAGTTATCAATCAATGTCGTGTACCAAGTACCACCGAAATCCTCCGGGTAAGGATTCTCGGGCATACTCGTGTTCCCCGTTTTCTCGTCATATCCATAACGCTTGACAGCTACACGTTTGCTCTTGGAACCGCGAAGTTCCGCCCCTAGCAACACGTTCAGGTAATGGCGATCCGAGTAAGAATCCGAGTACGAGAACTGTCCCCTGGCATTATATTGCTCCCCGTCAGCTGACGATTGAGTTATAGAACCGTATAAATTCTGCGTTTTCTTATTATAATCAAAAGCAAGCCGATCCACGAAAGCGGCATAAGACTCACGTCCCAGAATATTTTCTTCTTTATTATTCGTGTAACCGTAAGAAACTAACCCGGAAAATGACAACTGTTTCATAATTTGAAAATCCAAACTAAATTGCCCCGATGCCGAAAACTTTTTCCCCTCGCTGGAAGTTTTCTCCATTTCCCGCAAAATATTAAACCCTGCCGTGGGTAAATTTTCCAGAGAAACCGTACCTTCATTTATTGCCGTCAGGTTGAAATAGGTCATGTCCGGACGAAAACTTCCGTCCTCGTTATAAGGTCGCTCGTAGGGATTGGCAAAATAAGCGTACTTGAACGGGTCTACATTCATACTCGGACTTTTAGAGATCAAATTGGATATTCTTACACCTATCCCTAATTTCATCCGCTTGGACGGATTCGTTGAAACCCGAAGATTCATCGAGTAACGATCATAACCGCTCTCCTTCAACAATCCCTCCTGGCTCGCATACCCCAGGGAAGCGTAATAGGTAGATGTCGGATTTCCACCCGAGAAAGAAAGATTATGCGTCATATTAAAAGAATTTCTGAATATAACGTCAAACCAATCCGTCGAATGGGAAGCTAAATCTTGGATATACGCATCTTGCTCACTCTTCGTCATCGCCTCAAAACCATCATCCGTCCACAGAGCCCCGTTACGCCCGAGTTTGTTCGCCCGTAACATTCCCACAATACCGACTACCGGGTATTGTGTTTCATTGTTTGCATACTTTTCTGCCGCAAACTCATCCCACAATTCCTGTTCCCACGCCAATTTTTCGGAAGCATTCATCAACCCGGCATCACGCTGAGGTTTCAGTCCGATACCAAAATGTGCGGAGTAACTCGTACGCATCTTACCGGGCTGTCCCTGCTTGGAATTAATCACGACAACCCCTCCGGCAGCACGGGAACCATAGATTGCCGTTGCGGCAGCATCCTTTAAAATCGTGATACTCTCGATGTCATTCGGATTAATCCCTGCCACACCATTGACAAATATTTCATTGAAATTCTCGGATTTTATCTGAGACAGATCAAATTTAGGCAGTTCATCCTGCAAGGGCACACCGTCCACTATCCACAGGGGTTCGGCACTCCCGGTTATCGTGTTCGTACCCCGAATCCGAATCTTTGAAGATTCTCCGGGACGTCCCATATTGGTAACCACAACACCAGCAACCAAGCCCTGTAACAGATTATCCACCGATACCGGAATCCTGTTCTCTAAAGCATCGCTTTTTATCACGGCTATCGACCCTGCTGCCCTGCGTTTGGTGGTTGTTCCGTACCCCGTGATAACCACCTCGTCCAACTCGCCGATTTTCTCTTCCATAACCACGTGAAGCTCTTTCTTGAAATCCTTTACCACGATCTCCTGCTTCTCCATACCTATAAAAGAAAAGATCAAAATGACTTCCTTTTGTTCTGGGAGGTCAATGACAAAATGTCCTTTAATATCGGTTACGCCTCCCAGCTTTGTTCCCTTAATCAACACGGTAACGCCCGGCAGAGGTTCTCCTTGAACATCTTTTACCGTACCTTGTAAGCGCACCTGTTTCACCTTCTCCTGTTGTGTCTGATAATCAAAAGACTCTCTCGATTTTTCTTCCGAAAACCCATCTAAACTCAGGGTTATCAACAAAAAAATCAACAAAGAGAGTCCCATTACCCTACATTTCAACTTCTTTTTCATAGATTTGTAGCGTTTAATTTGTTAAACATTATCGGAATGGCAGATAATTGTAGCTAGCTATCTGTCATTCTTTTTATTCACATTCCAATCACATTTTTCCTTATCTCAACTTCCATAGATACATTCACAATCTCCTACAAATATTCATTTTTACAAAATTCAACTTCAATATTTAATTGCCTGCAAATGTCAATATTATCCATGAAAACTACAATCCCCATATATTATGAAATAAAATATAAAATTCCCTATCTATGATGAATAAAAAAACGAACCACCCCTCACGAGGTGGTTCGTTTTTCTTACAACCGTCAAAAATCAATCAGTACTCATCCTCGTTAAAGAAGAAGTCATCTTTACTTGGATAGTCTGGCCAAATATCTTCAATACTCTCGAAAATCTCTTCATCATCCTCAATATCCTGAAGATTCTCAATAACTTCCATAGGTGCCCCTGAACGAATGGCGTAGTCTATCAACTCATCTTTTGATGCAGGCCAAGGTGCATCTTCCAATTTTGAGGCAAGTTCCAGTGTCCAATACATAGTTATATCGTTTATATAGTTTTTTCTATTTTGCCGCGAATATATACTTTATTTCTAATAATACAACCTCTTTATAATATAGAAGGAATTATTTAGAAACATTACAAGTAACATATCCTCCATCCTAATAACGGGAATGTGGCTAAATAGTTACATTCGCCCCTTATTCATCATCCGAGAAATGGATAAGCACCTTACGATAAGTATTGAATATCTTTGCTTTAGAAACGAATCCCAAGTACTGGTGATCTTGCAGGACGGGTAAATTCCATGCCCCGGAATCCTCGAACTTTTTCATCACCACCTCCATCGAATCATTTATATCGATAACCACGGAAGGAGTCGTCATGAAATCCCTCACGTAGGTCTTGGAATACATATCCTGATTGAACATCACCTTACGAATATCATCTAATAACACGATCCCCAACAATTGTTGCCGCTCGTTTAACACCGGAAACAAATTACGGCTAGATTTAGAAACCACCTTCACCAAATCGCCCAGCGTGGCATCTACCCCTATCGTCTTGAAATCCGTTTCCACCACTTTGTTCAATTTCATTAAAGTCAATACCGCCTTATCCTTGTTATGCGTCAGCAAATCGCCCTGTATAGCCAACCGACGGGCATAAATGGAATAAGGTTCCATCCCTTGGCTCGTCAAATAAGAAATGACGGAAGTCAACATCAAAGGTAGGAACAAAGCATATCCCCCCGAGATCTCCGCTATCAGGAACATTGCCGTCAAAGGAGCCTTCATCACCCCTGACATTGTGCCCGCCATACCCGCCAGCACGAAATGACTCGGTTCCACGTGACGTATTCCACTCAAGTTAATCAACATGGCTACCAAAAAACCGGCAACGCCCCCGGTAAACAAACTCGGGGCAAACACACCACCGACACCACCACTACCGTTCGTCAATGCTGTTGCAATTACCTTCACGAAGATTAATCCGATCACGAAAAGAATCAGCATCCAAGTACTATCCCGAAACCCGAAGAAATACGTGTTATTCAACAATTTATCGGAATGTCCTGCCATCAAATCGTCCAAGGCTGTATAACCTTCCCCGTATAACGGAGGAAAAATAAAAATAACCACGCCCAACAAAGCCCCACCGATAGCTATCCGTTTCCAAATATTTTCCACCCGCCCGATCAACTGCTCTATCCGGATATTCATCCGCACGAAATACACGGACAACACTCCGGAAAAAACACCCAGTATCACGTAATACGGGAAATTAGCCATCACAAACTTATCGGTAATCTGATAGGAAAACACGAAACCGTCCCCCATCAGGAAGAAAGTCACCACGTATGAAGTGATCGCCGTAAACATAAGGGGTACCAGTGAAGCCATGGTCAAATCGAGCATCAGCACCTCCAACGTGAAAACAATCCCGGCGATAGGCGCCTTGAATATCCCGGCAATGGCACCTGCCGCACCACACCCGATCATCAATGTCATCACTTTATAGTTCATCCTGAACAACCGGGCAAGGTTCGACCCGATAGAAGCCCCTGTCAACACGATGGTTGCCTCCGTCCCGACCGAACCACCGAACCCGATAGTCAAGGTACTGGCAATCATCGACGAGTAATTGTTATGCGGTTTAATCATACTATTCCGCCGGGAAATAGCATACAGGACTTTAGTTACCCCGTGGCTGATTCCGTCCTTCACGAAAAACTTCACGAACAAAGTCGTGAGCAAAATACCAATAACCGGGTACACGAAGAAAAACAAGCTACCGCTATCCACCTGCATCCGTTCCGTAAAAAACATATGAGTAAAATGCACCATATTCTTCAACGTCACTCCCGCCAACCCAGTCACAACCCCCACCAGGATACTCAAGATCACTATAAATTGCTTCTCTTTGATGTTGCGCACACGCCACACCAAAAACTTCCCCAGTAATCCCTTTTCGTTAATTTCCGCCATAAACCGAATTGTAAATGCTTGAAGCTATTTCTTTACCACACCTTTCAACGAACCGTATTGCGGGTAAAATTCGATAGCTATGCCCTCGTTATTGACCACATCCAAGGGGAATTGCTTGATCACACCCAATTGCGGAATGATAGCCCGGACGGTCATCAAAGTTTCTTTCCCCTTCATCAGGCAAAGATCAGCAGTCACCGGCTCCCGGTAAAATATAGAAGGTATCGGACGGACGGATTCCTTTTGCGGTGTTTCCTGTTTCCGTATCAGAATATTTCGTAACTCAACGATATAAGGTTGGGCGGAAACATTATTCTTAGCAGTCACACCTTCCTCCCCGGAGAAACGGAATAAAACAACGGATTCATCCGCTTTCTCGGGCACGTACGTGAAAGTACGGGTAACCTCACGCCTTATCTTTTTTCCCATAAATAGACTCAAGTAATTCTGTTCCAATTCGTCCAACGCTTTCAACGCCTCGGCAGTAGCCATCCCTTTCGTCAAAAGTTCCAAGCGCTTTTTCCGGATGGCAAATATATCTTCCGTGATCTCACTCGCGTAATCTTTTTCTTCTTTCAGCACATGACGCTCGATCGGATCCCACACTTTGCGAATCTCCCCTTCTACTTCCATTTCCGTAAAATTGGAATCCAGCACCTCTTTTTTCGTGGAACGCAGCCCAAAACGAATATAATCAATATCGGCATTTGTGTCTTCCACCTCGCTCGTGTACGTAAGCTCTCGCTCCCGGCTCTCGTTGGTAGCTCCGCTTCCCAGCCCAGCGAGGAAACCTTCCGGGGTCACATTTATCAATATCGAATTGTACTCACCCGTGGCGTTCAGCGTGTACATGGCTTTCGTGTCCGGCAAAGCCTTCGGCACAAAACGAATATTTTTGATTGTCCACGCCTCGTCGGGGAGCATTATTTCTGGTTGTACCCCCAATTGTTCTTGGGCATACTTGCGGAAAGGTCCCGGTACAGACTCCACACATTCCATCGTCACCACAACATCATAACCGATCTTCGGCAAAGCATAATCCACTGACACAGGAGTAGTTAATTCTCTCTTCTTCTGTCCTAAAACCGCAAGGGATGCCAATCCCATCAACCCGATAATCAATAAAAGTCGTTTCATCTCGTTTATCACTACTTTGCAATATTATTACATGTTTCCATCTTTTTCCACACCAATCCCAGCTTATCCGCGATGTCACCTGCCCGGACTCCCCTCATTCCCTGTTCTTCTGCCGCCAAGTCACCAGCCTTGCCGTGGGCATAAACACCGATCATGGCGGCATCCAACGGTTCGTGTCCGCTTGCCAGCAAAGCGGCTATAATTCCGGTCAACACATCACCAGCCCCTCCTTTTGCCATTCCCGGGTTGCCTGTCATGTTAAAATAACAATTTCCCTCGGGAGAGGCAATCACCGTATGCGCACCTTTTAGTACAACATACACTTGATGCAGACCTGCAAAGGTGCTTAATTTATTTAATCTATCAAAATCATTTTCACTTTTTCCTGCTAATCTTTCAAATTCTCTCGGATGAGGCGTCAGGATGGCACCCCGGGGAAGCAACTCCAACAAATCGGCATTGGCAGCAATCAAGTTCAAGGCATCGGCATCCAGCACCATCTTTCCCTTCCACTTTTTCAAAAGCTGGCGCAACCCCAACCCTACCACGGGAGCCACACCCAAGCCCGGTCCCACGCCAATCGCTTGCACCCCGCACAGATCTTCCACCATCGAGAAACAATAGTCACTCTGGTCCACCTCCACCAACGCCTCGGGCACGACAAGATGAATCATCTGCTTCAACGAGCGAGGCACATGCACCGTCAACAAACCCGTGCCCGAGCGAATAGCCCCCTTCGCCGCCAACACCGCCGCTCCCGGCATCTCGGGAGAACCCGCTATTAATAAAGTATTCCCCAGCGTGCCCTTGTGCGAGAATTTACCGGGCACCAGCAACCGGGATGCCACTGCTTCCTCCGTCAAGTAATACCACGGGGATTCCCGTTCTCGCAAAATATCCGGGTGCAAACGAATATCCAGCACCTCCACCCGACCGACGTACTTGCCATTCTCCGGGAACATGAACGCCAACTTGGGAAACTGGAACGTGAACGTGCAATCAGCCTCCACAATCGCCCCGTCATTCTTGCCGTTATCCTCACCGAACAAGCCGGACGGGATATCTATCGCCGCCACCCTGTGGGGCAACTCGTTTACTTTCCGGATAATATCACCCAAGAATCCGGTTACCGGACGATTCAACCCCGCACCAAAAATCGCATCAATGATAACACAACCTTCATCCGGCGCAAAATCTTCCACTTTTTCTACCTCAATACAAGTACCCCCATCCAGGATAAAAAGCTCCCTGTTCACAGCACAATCGGGCGATAACTGCTTCCCTGGACATAAATCAAACACTTTGACTGTCAACTCCATTTCATTCAACAATCTCGCCACGGCGTACCCGTCACCCGCATTATTGCCAGTACCAGCCAAAATGTTAAAAATATGGCTATTTGAAAAAAAAATCAATAATTTTCGAGTTAATAAACTAGCCGCTCTTTCCATCAAATCCAATGACGTTACCGGCTCATTATCAATTGTGTACTTATCAAGTTCCGACACTTCGGATATCTTGAAAATTTTCATGCATTCATTCTTCATAGTATAGTTCAAACGTTTTCAGCGACTAAAGATAAAAAAATAAATTATATTTGCGTGCTGTTAGTGCGAATGAAATAATTTTAAATTAATCAATACAAATCAAAAACAAAAGTTTATGTTTAAAAATCATCCTAAAGGGTTGCTTACAGCCGCCCTAAGTAACATGGGAGAACGTTTCGGCTACTACATCATGAATGCCGTGTTAGTGTTGTTCCTGTGTTCTAAATTTGGTCTGAGTGAAGCTGCCAGTGGTACTATTTACTCTTTCTTTTACGCTGGTATATACATTTTAAGCCTTATCGGTGGTCTTATCGCAGACCGCACACAAAACTACAAAGGAACCATCAAGACCGGTCTTGTAGTTATGGCAGCAGGATACATTATTCTTTCTATTCCTATCCTCGCTACATCGGCAAACACGACTTGGTTGTTGACTCTTACTTGTTTTGCCTTGTTCCTTATTGCATTCGGTAACGGTTTGTTCAAAGGTAACTTACAGGCAATCGTGGGTCAAATGTATGATAATTATGAAACGGAGGCAGCCAAAGAAGGTCCGGAAGCTCTTAAACTTGCAAAAAGCAAAAGAGATTCAGGTTTCCAGATCTTTTATGTATTCATCAACGTAGGTGGTTTGATTGCCCCGTTCATTGCTCCTGTTTTACGCCAATGGTGGTTGGGTGTGAACGGCTTCTCTTACAATGCACAACTTCCGGCACTTTGCCACGAGTATATTAACAATGCTGCCGCTATGGCACCCGAAGCTCTTGCAAACTTGCAACAACTTATGACTGCCGCCGGGGGAACGATTACCGATTTGGCAACCTCTTGCTATCAATACCTGCAAATTTTCAATGAAGGTATTCACTATTCATTCATTGCATCTGTTGCAGCCATGCTTATCTCTCTTGTTATTTTCTTTGTTTCTCAAAAAACTTTCCCAAATCCGGCAAAGAAAGCTGCAACACAGAGCATAGACTATACCCCTGAGGAGAAAGCTGCTATGGCTAAAGAGATTAAACAGAGAATGTACGCATTATTTGCCGTTTTAGGTATCGTTATATTCTTCTGGTTCTCATTCCATCAGAACGGTATGTCCCTTTCATTCTTTGCACGTGATTTCGTAGATTCTTCAGCTGTTGCACCTGAAGTATGGCAAGCAATCAACCCCTTCTTCGTGATTGTCCTTACCCCCATAATCATGGCAATCTTTGGATTCCTTGCAAGACGCGGTAAAGAAATTTCAACTCCGAGAAAGATCGCAATTGGTATGTTCATTGCGGGAATGGCATTCTTGTTCCTTGCTATTTTCTCAATGATGAAAGGTTATCCTTCTGCTGACTCATTCAAATTACTTCCCATTGCAGAGCAAATGGCAAGTAAGGCACACTGGTGGGTTCTTATTGTTACCTACTTCTTCCTGACAGTCGCAGAGTTGTTCATCTCGCCTCTTGGATTATCATTTGTATCAAAAGTTGCTCCCAAGAGTATGCTTGGTTTATGTCAAGGTCTATGGTTAGCAGCGACCGCCCTCGGTAACCTTCTACTTTGGATTGGTCCTCTTATGTACAACGCATGGCCGATCTGGCAGTGCTGGATGGTATTCTTGATCGTATGCCTTGTATCCATGGGCGTTATGCTTGGTATGGTAAAATGGCTTGAAAGAGTTACAAAATAAGCAACAACTTCAATCATATAAAAAAGAGTTCGGGGTCCCCGAACTCTTTTTTTTGAAAACATAAACCCATATCGCATTCACGAGCGCATTTTTCTAGTAACAACCCGGCAAAGACTATCCGACCGGACATAAAAATAGGTTGTCGACCATTCATAGACCGACAACCTATCCTATTAAAAAATACGGGGTTTATAAGCTTCTATCTTGCAACTAAAAATGAATCTGCAACCCTACACCCAACACTTCTTTAAATTGCACTCTCGGTCCCGCAGACCCATCCTTTTGAGCAATCTTCACGTCATTATCGTACAATAAATTTGTAGATAGCGTTGTTGAAAACCATTTATTAATAGCCATATTCAATTGCACGTCCCAGCGGACATCAATATTCTGCGGATCTTCAAGGTAGTTGGAATACAATTCCAAACGAGAATAAATCGTCATATTTTGCAAAAACTCGTAATTTACTTCAGCTTTCAAGTTAGCACCGAACTCTGACAGTAAATGTTTTCCCTTGTCCACGCCGAAAGCACCTTCATCCGACAAACGTTTGTTCGCCACGATAGTTCCCCGCCATGAAGCAGGTGTAAAAGTTACGGAAAATATTTTATTTGGATTCCACGTGGCACCAACACCAATAACTAAATACCCGGGTGCCATGAATTTCGAAATAAAATCAGAATCCTCAATATTATAATCATATCCCTTGGCAAACTGCGTGTTAAAGTTCAACAAGGCACTCCAATACAATGATTTATACATTTGATAACCGTATGTAGAAGCAAAATAAATCTTATCGTTTGTCTTCCGGGCGCTTTTCCCGTCGTTCTTTGTCAAACCGTATCCTAACTCCAAACGATTTTGCCATAGTTGACGATCTCGCTTAAAATCGGCACTGTACGTTATCTGACTGTCAAATGCCATCGCAGACTCACCTCCGGCAGACCAACTGCTTAAACTCACTTGCGTCAATTTCAACCCGAAATATCCTGCTTTATTCCACGCCGTATCTCTCACCGGCTGCGCATCCAATTGCCCCCATCCCAACAGGAACAAGGCAATACATAAAAATCCTCTCATCATATACATTATTAATTTATCCAATTAACATTTAATTTCACAAAAGTAATCTTTTCCGATTAAACGTGAAACAATACCGATAGGTTATAAAAAAATGTCCCAAAGTTTAACTTGAGACATTATTTCTTTATCAACTCCGACTTTCAAACTCAGGATAGCGTTCTAACCAATTATATTTTAGCGGAAAACTCGGATATTTTCACGATCAATTTAACCGCTTTCTCCATGGATGAAACGGGTATATACTCGTAACGCCCATGAGAATTATGCGCTCCATTGGACAGGTTTGGCGTCGGTAGTCCCATAAAAGACAGTTTCGCCCCGTTGGTTCCACCCCGGATTGGCACGATCAAAGGTTTAATACCTAATTCCGCCATCGCTTGTTTGGCGATTTCCACGATATACCTTACCGGTTCGAGCCGTTCTTTCATGTTGGCGTACTGGTCTTTCATATCCAGCAATACCGGCAGGTCATATTTCCGGGTAAATTCCCGAACCCCATTTTCGATAACACCTTTCCGCCACTCGAAAGTTTCCTTGTCAAAATCGCGAATCAATATTTCAAGAACCGTTTCTTCTACCGTACCTTTTATCGAATAGATATGAAAAAATCCCTCGTAACCGGAAGTATACTCGGGAGCATCCTTCTTCGGAAGACCCGCCATAAACTCATTAGCGACCTTGATAGAATTCACCATCTTATTCTTGGCATAACCGGGATGGAAATTCCTCCCTTTGAATGTCAAACGGGCTAAAGCGGCATTAAAATTCTCGCACTCTAGTTCTCCGATCTCTCCTCCATCCAGCGTATAGGCAAACTTGGCCCCGAATTTCTTCAAGTCAAAATGGTCTACCCCCTCCCCGATTTCCTCGTCCGGAGTAAAGCAAACAGCGATTCTCCCGTGTTTGATTTCCGGATGCCGTATCAGGTATTCCATTGCCGTCAAAATCTCGGCAATACCGGCTTTATCATCTGCCCCGAGAAGCGTGTTTCCGTCGGTCACGATCAAGTCTGTCCCCACGTAATTCAACAATTCAGGAAAATCATCCGGGGATAACGTGAATCCTTTCTCTTTATTCAGAAGAACATCTACTCCCTTATAACTCTCTATAATTTGCGGCTTCACGTGTTTGCCCGTCATATCCGGACTGGTATCCATGTGGGCGATAAAACCGATGGAAGAACACTCCTTATCCGTATTCCCGGGGACGAAACCCATCACGTACCCGTAATCATCCACCGACACGTCCTGCATACCTATCGCCTGCATCTCTTCACAAAGAAGATAAGCAAACTCCAATTGTCCCGGCGTACTCGGAACCAACCCGGTTTCCCGATCCGACTCCGTGTGTATCTTCGCATACCTAAGAAAACGCTCAACTACTGGCAACATATATTAATTCTGTGATTATTAATAAGCTCTCGCTATCAACACCCTCCTGTGGGACGGTTTCCCGGTCACCATACATTTGCCTTCCTCCTCGGGCGCATCGAACGGAATACAACGAATGGTAGCTTTCGTTTCGTTCTTGATGAGTTCTTCCGTTTCCGGGGTTCCATCCCAGTGACACAAGAAGAAACCGCCCTTCGTGTCAAGCAACGTCTTGAATTCCTCGTAAGAATCCACTTTCGTTATCCTCTTGGAACGACGCTCCAAAGCCAATTTGTATATATTTTCTTGAATCTCATCCAACAATTGCTCGATATGCAATTCAATTCCTTCCAACGGCAAAGTTTCCTTCGTTAGAGTATCGCGACGAGCCACTTCAATTGTTCCATTCTCCAGATCACGTTCTCCCATGGCAAGGCGCACAGGAACACCTTTTAACTCGTAATCGGCAAACTTCCAACCCGGTTTTTGAGTATCCCGGTCATCGAATTGCACGGTAATTCCGGCTTTACGCAACTTCTCGATTACCCCGCTAATCGCTTGACGTATTCTTTCCAGTCCCTCCATGCTTTTGTAAATCGGCACGATTGCCACTTGTAGCGGAGCCAGTTTCGGGGGCAACACCAAACCGTTATCATCAGAATGCGACATGATCAATGCTCCCATCAAACGGGTAGAAACCCCCCATGACGTAGCCCACACGTACTCTTGTTTCCCCTCTTTCGTGGTATATTGCACATCAAATGCCTTGGCAAAATTCTGTCCCAAGAAATGAGAGGTACCCGCTTGTAGCGCCTTTCCGTCCTGCATCATCGCCTCGATGGTCAAAGTATCCAACGCCCCGGCAAAACGCTCGGTTTCACTCTTGTGTCCCATGATGACAGGCATCGCCATCCACTTCTCGGCAAACTCGGCATACACCCGGATCATCTTGTTCGCTTCCTCGATCGCCTCTTCCTTTGTAGCGTGAGCCGTGTGACCTTCCTGCCACAAGAACTCAGCCGTGCGCAAGAACATACGGGTACGCATCTCCCAGCGCATCACATTAGCCCATTGGTTACACAAGATCGGGAGATCACGATAAGACTGAATCCAATTCTTGTAAGTATTCCAAATAATCGTCTCGGAAGTCGGACGAATAATATATTCTTCTTCCAATTTGGCAGCCGGATCAACCACCACACCGCCTCCATTGGGATCATTTTTTAAACGATAATGAGTTACGACCGCACATTCCTTAGCGAATCCTTCCACGTGGTCAGCTTCTTTTGAAAAGAAAGACTTGGGAATCAACAAGGGGAAATAAGCATTGCAATGCCCGGTATCCTTGAACATCTGGTCTAACTGATGCTGCATCTTTTCCCATATGGCGTAACCGTAAGGCTTAATCACCATACATCCTCTTACCGCTGAATTCTCTGCTAATCCGGCTTTTACCACCAGATCATTGTACCATTGTGAATAATTCTCTTCTCTTGAAGTTAAAAACTTAGCCATCTCATTATTTTTTGATAAAACAAGTGCAAATTTACAACAAAAACTAGGATTTCCGATTTTTATTTTCTATTTTTATGAAGATAAAGATAAAATACCTGCCATCAAAATAAGTTACAAGCCACTGACGTACTGGTTTAGGACTTATTAGCATGAAAGTAGTAGAAATACAAAGAACGTGGTACACATTTTGTTATATTACAAGTAAACCAAAACACTCAGAATTTGTCATAGGATAAGAAAGGAAATAAATTTACAGCCATGAAGATAGCGTTATTCATCTCAGCATTAGCAGTCATATTCAGTGCCTGCTCTTCCTCGCAAAACTTTACAAGGGCGCAGGAAGACGATATTTACTATGTCCCCGGCAAGCGTTCTCTTTTTGTACAGGAAGTCAAAAAGAAAACTGGCGTGGACATCGTAGCGGACAGAACTTCATCTTCTCGAGAGAACACGGCAAACGATAAAACATACCCGAAGGAAAACGACAACAGCGTGAATCCCAAATCTCACGCCATAGGTATGGCTCGTTATGCCACGGAAAAGCAAGTACAGAAAGAAGAAGAACGGACAGGACAAACCGTTTCCAGAATCGCAATACCGGAAGGCGACGGGTACTGGCTCGGGGGATTCAAAGGTTCCGATAATGATCTGGAAGAATGCGTTCGCATCATGAATCGTTACCCGGAAGGCTTCGCTTATTTCGGTAACGGATACGAGATCGCTCAAAACCTCTCGTTCAGTCCGGACTGGAACGTGTTCACGTTAAACGGTCGTTACTGGTGGTTCCCGACAAACTCGAATATTTCATTATACAACGAACTGATTTTTGGAAACTACCCGAAATACGCTTGGACTATGATATGGAACGATCCCCGTTTCGATAGTTTCGCGTGGAGTAATCGTGTTTCCTTCGGTTGGGACCGTTGGGGATGGAGAGGTTCCTTCGGCTGGGGTAGCGGCTGGGGATACGACCCCTTCTGGAACAATTACGGATACTACGGTTTTTATGACCCCTGGGGATGGAATTCATGGGGACCGAATTACGGTTACTATCCGGGATGGGGTTATCCGCACTGGGGACATCGCCCCGGATGGGGACACCACGGACCAAATTGGGGACATCATCGTCCGGGTTGGGGTGGTTCGATAGAAAGACCGACAGCCTCGACTACTCGCTACGCTCCTAAAAAGCAATACACGAGCAATCGCAACGCCCGGTCGTACAGCACCTACTCCCGAACTTCAAGAAGTTCCAGTACCAGCAGAAACAGTAGTTTCGATCGTGGCAATTCAGGTTCTACCCACAACCCGTCATACAACTCCGGAAGTTATTCCAGAGGGAACAGTAGCGGTGGCTCATATGGCAGTAGTTCTTCTTCCCGTTCAAGCAGTGGCAGAAGCGGATCAGTTGAGCGTACTAACACGGGTAGCAGAAGATAATGTCTAAATTAATACTTTAGGATATGAAAATATTATATATACTGCCGGTTCTATTTCTCTTCACCTTGTCGGCTTCGGCACAAAGTGAAGAAGACGCCCTCAAATTCTCCAGAATACTCCCGTTCGGTTCTGCAAGAGTAACCGCCATGGGAGGGGCATTCACGGCTCTAGGCGGAGATTTAACCACTTTGTCAATGAACCCCGCGGGAATCGGGGTCTTTCGTAAATCGGAATTCAGTTTTACTCCCATGATGGACTTCGCCCATTCCAAAACCAAGGGAATCGACAACGAAAAGAATATGTTCATTCTAAGTAATGCAGGTCTGGTATTATCATTCAGCCCGAATAGCAAAACATTGAAGAACTTCAATATCGGTTTTAACTATTCAACACTGAATAATTTTAACCGGAACACATTTCAAGGCTATTACGAAACGAACGGCAACTCCTCGTTAGCCAACGTGTGGAAAGAAGAAGCCGACGGGAAATCCCCGAAACAGCTAAACGATTTCACCACAGGACTGGCTTATGATGCCTATATGCTTTATCTAAGCAAAGAAGACATCGAAAACGGGAATTACGATTACGAGAACCCCATCCGGGAAACCGACCAGTTACAACATTACAAATACACGAGGGAACGCGGATACCAGGGTGAATACGCCATATCGCTTGGAGGTAATCTCAGTGACAAATTCTATTTCGGGGCAACCCTCGGGATTCAGTCACTCCACTACAAATCATTCTCCGTCTACACGGAAGAAATTATTGGTGACAACATCACGAATAAGTTAGAAAAATTCAGTATGTACCAAGACTTCACGAGTAGCGGTACGGGATTAAACTTCAAAGCGGGATTCATATTCCGTCCTATCCCGGCAATCCGCATCGGTGCAGCCATCCATACCCCGACGTATTATAATATCGACGCTTTTGCCGAAAACAACGTATCTGCTTTATTCACGGAGAAACCCGTTGAAGATGCAAAGGTGGAACCCGGTTTCCAGTATGGCAACTCTGCATGGACAGAATACTCGTACAAACTAAAAACCCCATGGCGAGTGATGGCTGGTGTAGCAGTTGTACTCGGTCAACGGGCTATCATCAGTGGTGATTATGAGTACGTGGATTACACGGCGGCTAAATTCTCTGATGATGACGCCAAAAACGAATACCTAGAAACGAATAATGTAATCAAGAACATTTACAAAGCCACTCATAATTTCAGAGCTGGTGCCGAATACCGTTTCAGTAGCGTTTTCTGTATCCGAGGAGGATACGCCCTTTCCGCTTCCCCGTATACCAAAGGGGAAATGAACGAAGATAACGATATCCAAATATATTCCGGTGGTCTGGGAGTAAATCTCGGTTCATTTTACGCCGACGCCTCTTTCATGCACAAACAATCAGATCTCAAAGGGTTATTCTATTACTATGAATCCCCCAACGGTACGATCGAATCTCCGGAATTCAAAACGAAATTCTATAACAACGAATTCCGCTTGACACTAGGCTTAAGATTCTAATAAATAAACGTTATAAAAATAAGAGAGGCTACCCGAATACGAATAGCCTCTCTTTACAAACTGAAACTTTAAAAATTCGCAACACTCCCATATTTAAAATTCACCTCGAGTATTTCCCCAAAACCGGATATTTCTGTTACAAAAGACTTCTCATTCGCAACACTCCAGCTTTTAGACAAATCATAAAGTATTAATGAACCATTTTCCAAACCGATTCCCACCGTACTATTCGTTCGTCCCAACTTTCCATGATCCAACGACATGATTTTGTAATCAAACGCCTTATACAATTTCGGTTCCCCCAATCCTTTAGATTTACGTTCCACGTAGTAAAGAGAATTGGGTTCATTTTGTGCAGAATAAAGCACGTAAGATTTAATCATTCCCATGTAAGGATCGTTTAATATACAGAACTTACTATCTACACCCATATTAGCCGGACAAATAATATTCTCGTAAGTAATCGTAGCGGAAGGACTCGTACGCCCATTAAATTCAACAACAAACTCCAACGCCTCCAATCCTCCCGAAGGATTTTTCATGATACAGAAATAAGTATAATCTGTGTCCCAGGAATAAAAAGGTTTAATGAATTTAGATGTCACTATTTCGTATCCTTTCCAATCATTTACCCCATCCTTTGCGGGAAAAGAAAGTATATCTCCCGCCCGATCACCAAAATATTGAGTATTCCAATCATAATCGGTATTCACAACTAGAAAGCGACCGTTCTTCTTATCAAACAACATCGCCATTTTTGACTTATGCTGGCATAATGTCATTGATGAAACAATTAACTCTTCTCCCTCGAACTTCACGGGCAAATCACTAAAACGCCCCGTGTAGTAACCCTTACCATTCTTTCGCATGTAAAGTCGCCCGTCATCAGCTAATAAATAATCGACAAAACCGCAATATAAAGCATTTTTAAATCGTATGCCGGAAGGTATTTCATCGCCTATCCATTCTTGATTCAACGACACGGTTTTAGCCAAACTCTTACCATCCATGGAAAAACATTTGGACGGATCGGCATCCAAATACATCACCTCCCCCACAATATTTGTCTTTTCTGTAGACCAATATTCCAACACGCCAAGTGGACTTATCGCCTCGATTTCATCCATCACGTTCATATAAGGAGTATATATATATGACGGACTAGCAGGTTTCTCGTTCACCACATGTAAACGCACCTTTCCAACCTCCCTGTCCAACACGGTCCATGCTCGTTCAAAAGGTTCAAGCAACATAATAAAGAAGCTATACACATCAGCGTTATCAGCTGAATTACGTCTAATCATCAACGTTCCACTCGCTGTAGATTTCGATATATTGCATTCCCATTCCAATACCTTCTCTTGCGAAACAGATTTTCCGTCAATAAACCATTCGTACGATAAATCTTCCGGGTTGTCATATTCCACGTACGGAACAATACGCAAGGTCTGTCCTTGAACAACCTCATAAGGTTGATTTTCCTTAAAAGCGTGTTCATCTTCGTCATTTATCAGAAGAACAGGCTTTTTCAGTTCTTTATAATCTGTATTCGTGTCATCCTTGAAACATGAACAACATAACGTAAAGAACAACACGAAGATTAATAATATATTCTTTCTCATAACATCATTTTTACACGTTAAAACTAACCAATAACCGGTACCGTTACCACTCCTCCATTCTCGTCATAAAGAGGTTTTCCGAGAGATTCCAAATAATACTTGAATTGCCTAGCATAATACAACTTCTCACTGGCTTCCAATGCCCCGTAATCGCCAGCATAAATGTGATTCACGAATTCTGTTAACTTAACTTCCGACCACGTTCCCAAATAAGAGTCTACAACCTCTTGTGACCACCATTCAGGTTTATCGATCTTGTGAGTATACGTGATTTTAATCTCCAAAGAATCTCGGGTCGAAGCCTCAAAACTTGCGTTACTGATAAGCCGCAAACAAAGATCTACACTTTGCTCTTTCAACCGCTCACTATCAATAAGCATCACTCGAAGCGTATCTTGATAAAAATCAGCTCGAAACGGTTGTTCCAAAAGGACATCATATTCCCCAGCAACGGCAGTCGTTTTATCTGCTATAATCTCCCAAGCAACAGTCGCATTTTCCTCCAACTTCGCACCCACGTATTTCACCGGAATCAACACCTCGTGGCGATCACTTCCCTGACTATACATGAAAGAATAACTAAGCGTATTTTCCCCATAAGGAAATTGGATAAATCTCGAATCAGTAAAGAATGAAATCTCATCTTCCTGGCAAGAAGTCCCGTAAAACATGAGAAATACAATAACAATATAAATACAATTCTTCATAACATTCACGTTTAAATTATTAAATGGCACTTTCACTCGTGGGTTTGGGCAATACCAATTTCCCTTTCGCATCCACTTTCCCCTTAGAGGTATAGATTTTATTCAAGCGCTTGAACATAAAGAGTATTTGTCCTTCACTAATCAAATCTTTGCGAGCATCATTCACTAATTTATCCATCACCACACCAGCCGCTAAATCTACTTGCAAAGCTTTTCCACCTCGGGCTTTCCTTACCATGTTAAGCACCTGTACAGCATGCTCAACATCTTCAACATACAAATAACATTCGGCTGCAATATAACATATCTCACTCAAGCGGATGAGAGGAACGTATCCCGTGTACGCTTCTTTGCCCCGGTCTTCCATATATTTTACCACGATGTTATGATCAAGCAAATCCTCCCGCTTATCGTAATCATCGGCAGCTTCACCCGGGTCAAACAACGCGGGATCTTCCACGTAAAGCGTTGCCCGTTCGCCACTGGAATAATTGGCATATCCCTCAACCATCTTCGAATAGTTCAAGCAAAACAATACCCCATCCATCATTTTAGGATCAGAAGCGATATTATTTCCTTCCGTCAAACGCAATGTACCATTCTCTACCAAATGGACAATTTCCAGGGCTTGTTTCATTGCCAAATCATATTGTCCCGCATACAAGTAAACTCGGGCAAGCAAACCAGTCACTGCATA
Source organism: Butyricimonas synergistica DSM 23225 (assembly GCF_000379665.1). Lineage (GTDB taxonomy): Bacteria > Bacteroidota > Bacteroidia > Bacteroidales > Marinifilaceae > Butyricimonas > Butyricimonas synergistica. The sequence goes on from NZ_KB903359.1 coordinate 1,024,364, forward strand.
ATAATTCAAACGGGTTCCGCGAAACGCATAAAACTTTCCCCAGTCAGGCATGGTTGACTTTGTCAAGCGCATTTCCGTATTCGTGATAAATGTCTTATTTCCTTGTAAAGTATCAAAAGTCGCTAACAAATCTTTACTCATTTTCAAATCCTTGACAATCTTCTCTAATACTTCATTCGTAGGTATTGCTGGATTGAATATCATAGGATATTGGGTCACGTAAGGTATGTAACTACCGGTCGCATCAAGGAGTGGAGCTTGCGCAAAAACCCTCAACATATCAAAATGTATAAAAGCTCGTAAAGCAAGAGCTTCTCCCATAAGTACATTCTTTTCCAACTGCCCGTTATCAAAAAATGTTGAATCCTGCTGTTCTATATGTTCTATCAAATTATTAGCTCGAGCTATTCCCCGGTAACCATTCTCCCAAATCGAACTACCAACCGACCTCACTTCCTTCGTATCATAATTAAAATCACGCATAGCGATAAATCCTTTATGCTCGTCAACATTGTCTGTCAATGTATAAACACCAGCCCAAGCATCCATGGCACCCCACGAAAGATGACGTCCGTAAAGTTCTGGCTCTCCTATATTATAATATATACCGTTTAGCACAGAATAGAAACCTTTCGTGTTCTTATACATTTCATCTTCGGCAATATCCGTTTCCGGCTCCACTTCCAACCAGGCATTACAGGAAGCCATCCCAAATGCTATCACCAATAATCCTATTTTTCTGAATATATTCTTCATAACTATCGTTTTAAAAATTAGAAGGATGCACTAAGGGTAAAATTAAACGCTCGGGCAAAAGGATACTGGGTTCCTTTCTCCATCTTGACTGTACTGATCGTGAACAAGTCTGAAGCATTCAATTGCAGTTTCAATCGACTTAATCGAATTTTTTCTACCAATTTTTTCGGGAATTCATACCCTAAAGAAATAGAAGACAACGACAACTTGTTATAATCCTGTACAAAACGAGAAGTCGGTAAAGTCGGTTCCTGCCAAGAATTCAAGCGTTTGAATTGTTTCACATCCCCAACTTCTTTCCAACGATCCCGCAACACCCGAACATCACAATTCCGGGTCAAATCAGCTCGTTCTATCTTATCCAACAAGGTATTATTATAAATTTCACCACCAAATTCATACATAAAATAAGCATCCAACGTGAAACCCAAGTAATACAAATTAAAACCGAAAGACCCGTTAAACATCGGTTCTGTATCTCCAATCACAACATTTTCACTTCCCAACCATCTATATCCAGTACTACCGTCTTGGTAACGATAATACTCCCTTCCGGTAGCAGGATCTATTCCTAAAGAATTCATCCCGTAAATAGAAGTCAACGAAGCACCCTCGTAATATTTCAACAAAGGTTTATCATTATTATAAGGATCATTCACGAAATGTTCATTCACTCGCTCATTATACGTTTGCATGGAATTGGATATTTTGGTCAAACAGTTCTCATTATGCACGGCATTTACGAACACGTATAATTGCAAATCCTTATTACTAATCAATTTACTCCTCACATTCAACTCAATACCTTTGTTTTCCACACAGCCGACATTTTCTTTATAGGAAGTGAATCCGGAAGAAGAAGGGATAAACATATCTGCTATCAAATCCTTCGTGTTCTTCTGGTAATAAATAAACTTAAGGTAAAAAGCCTCATGAAACAAAGATAATTCAGCACCAATATCAAATATCTCGGTTTTTTCCCATTCCAAATTAGGATTTCCCATGTAATCCAACTTAGCGGCATGCCCCGTGGTATACCAAGCATCCGTTTCGAAAAAGAATCTGTTTTGTGCCGTATAAGAAGGAAAATTTACTTTTCCCGTCATCCCGTAAGAACCGCGTATTTTCAATTGTTGCAACCAAGGCGTATGTTCCTTGAAAAACGAATAATTATGGATATTCACCCCCAATCCCCCGGAAGCAAAAGGAGCGTATTTCTTCTTTGTCCCGAACTGAGAACTACCATCCAACCTCATGGATACATCTGCTAAATATATATTATTATAAGAATAATTCAAGGTGAACAGAGCCCCAAACAAACGAACTTTATCGTATGCATTCGTCGGTTTTCCCCTCAACTCTTTAGCAAAATCAGGAGAAGAATACCCTCCTTCCGGAAAATCCACGTAATACAATCCTTTGTACTTTGAAATGGTCTCTTTTATATTTATTCCCGCTGCAAGATTGACATTATGCTTGTCAATTTGGTCGTTGTAATAAAGTAACCCGCTAAAATCATAACCGGAAGAAATACGTTCCGTGATACGTAGATCTCCCTTAATATCACGATTAAGGAAAAAAGTGGCTTCTGGATCTTGAAATTTTTCTGTTTCCTCTACTTTATAATTGAAGGCAATATTTGCTTTCAAATTTAACTTAGGAGTTATATACCAACGTACGTCAAAATTATCATAAAACTCTTTGTAATTCGATCTGTCAAAACTAGAAAGAGTTGCATCATAAACCGGATTACGATAGTTACCGCCTCCATGCCAATCTTTCATATCACTGGCCACCCGACCATTTTCATCAAGATAAGAATCATACGGATTCATTTTCACGATATCAGAATAATTCCCGTAAGGAGATTCCTGCGAATTCATGCCATCATAAGTAGCATTATTACGGAAATGGAATTTATCCATCTGATAAGAAAGCGTGAAACCGAATCCCATAGTTTCACGATAAGAATCTTTCATCACCCCATTATCACGGTCATACTTCAAATCCACCCCGTAACGCATATTTTTAACTCCACCTTCCAAATAAATATTATGCTTGTGACTTAATGAATTACGCAAGGGCAATGCCATCCAATCCGTATTGATTCCTTTCTCAATATTCTGTAACTTCAGGTTATATTTCTTCTGCAAATCTGAAAAACGAGTAGGATCATCACTTTCAAATAATCCGGCAGCAACCTCCGCTTCCAATTTCTGACGAGCATCCATCAAATTATAAAAAGAAAGGTCTGGCATACTCAATTTCAAATCGGCATTATAATTAACCACAAGTTCTCCCGGTTTCGGGGCTATCGTGGTGATAACAACCACTCCATTGGCAGCACGGCTTCCATACATAGCTGTTGCCGCAGCATCTTTCAATAGATTAATGCTCTCAATTCTGTTCACGTCAAGATCGTATATCTTTGTTACAGAAACCTCATAGCCATCCAAAATAAAAGTAGGTAAATTAGGATTACTATTCAAAGATGTTTCCGATATATCCGTTTTATCCAATTCCGTAATACCGATACCAGACTGCCCTCTCACATACATTTCGGGAAGTGCATTCGGATTGGAACCCATTGTCAAATTCTCCTTTATCCTAAACGAAGGATCAAACATCTGTATTCCTGCTATAATATTATTCGGTGACACTGTCTTCAATTGTTCTTTATCAATCGTGGTTACCGAACCAGTAAAAGATTTTTTCGAAATATTCGCGTACCCCGTCACAATCACTTCATCAACTTCCTGTGTATCCGGTTTCATCCGAATATTTAATTGCGTAAAATCATTTACCAAAACTTTTCCATCACGAATTATTTCGATTTCTTGGGTTTGCATACTGATAAAACTAAATACTAGTGTTACATTCTTAGCCTTCACGTAATCTAGTTTAAATTTTCCATCAGCATCCGAAGCTGTCCCATGAGTTGATCCTTTTATTAATATCGTCACTCCAGGCAAAGCCTCCCCTTGTTCATCCACAACTACTCCCTGTATACTCAATCGTTCCACCTCAACTTCTTTCTTCGGGTTCTCTTTCAACACAACAAGTTTATTTTGAAATTCATAAATCACATTTGTTTCTTTAAAACAAATATCCAATATTACCCGAAGTGACGCATTTTTTACATCCAAAGACACTTTAGGTAACGCCTCTATCAACTTATTATTATATAAGAAATCATAATCAGAATGGTTATCCAAATAATTAATAACCTCCTTTACTGGTGCTTTTTCAAATTTCACGGAAAACTGTCGCTCGTTTCCACTTTGAGCAAACAAGTTTCCTGAACCATATAAAACTACCAAATTAAAGAATAGAAATATCCATCCTATCCTACAATTTTGCAATATTCTATCACACAATTCTTTCATAATTCGTTATTAAGTTATAGTATAAATCTAGAAATATCCACCATGACAACAATATGTTGTCATGGTGGATATGTTTTATCAATCTAACAATTTACTAATAGAATCATACATAAAGCGATAATGCTTACGCACATTCGGAGAACCTGAATTCAAGCATTTCTCAACCAACACACGCATATCCTTCAAAATATCATAATACACGTGACGGGTTGACTGTATATTAAACACAGGCCAAGTTTTCAACTCCCCGTAATTTCCAGCCATAATGTCCTCGTTTTTATAACCGTCAATCAATCTCTCCTCACAAAGAGCTAATTCTTTTGCATCCGTAACGTCTACAATTTTCACATCATTATATAACATTTCTGCAAGAGCATTAGACGCACCACCGGAACTCTTGCCAGAACGATCAACCATCTGCGAACTCTTCATCATTGTTCTGAAGAAATAACTCTGGTAATACAATTCTTCCTCGGAAATTTCCTCTCCACGACGAGTTTTCTCGAACAATTTTCGATACAATTTATAGATATAATCCGTGTGAGTTATATACTCACCTTCTACCTGCTCGTACGCAAACAACTTGCCAGCCATCACATTAAGCAACAACATCACGTAATCCTTATGCATCTCCATATTTGAACGCATTAAAGGCATTTTAGTTTCCAAATCCGGACGATCCAACCAAGAGGGACGCAATAATTGTGTAAAAAACAAGTCAAGAGCCTCTTGTTGACGCTTTTTATCTATGAAGCGGTACATCGGAACGGGATCTCCGGCCTTCTTCTCGTAAGTGAAAATTCCATAACAATTCATCGCCACTTGAGTGATCATCTTCTTGTATTGGCGTTGCAACATCAAATAAATGGAACCACGAAAATCAAATTCGGGATCTTCTTCATCCGTAATCCATTTATCAAAATTCTGTACCATGAATTTCAAATTCTCCATCCCATACTTGAAAGCTTTTAAATCATCATTTCCCACGTCATTAGCTCCACAATCCGGACAATCTTTCGCATATTCATAACGATATTTAGGATCACCTACCTTCTCGGAAACCCATTTCTCAACAACCTTAAATTCCTCTTCTGGTGTATTTGCCCCGGGAATAGGTGCATACAAACATTTCACCACGTGATAATCATATTCTCCCACGCCCACCGGAGTAAGGCGAATCCCTTTTGAAACGGCATCCACGGGTGCAACCGTATTATAAGGAGCCAAATCAAGCAAAGAAGGAGAAGTACCATATTTTTGCGTGAAAGAAGCAGAACGCAATGAATCTATCGAGAAGGCAGCAGAAGAAGTCAGATTATATGTCATACCGAAACATTCTGTCCCCGCCAACCAAGCGAAATAATTCTTTATATCTTCCTTCAAACGATCATCTGAAAGATAACGTTTTCTCACTGACGGATCGGCATGTGCTGTATTAAGGAATACGTTATACGGGATATTCACCACATAATTATGCGTCACCAGTATATTGGTATTCAATATCTCTCCCGACCGTGGATCGGCATACGTACGAACCGTTATACCACTGGCAAGTGAAGGCACGTAACGTATGCAATTATAACTAAAATTATCTGGATCGAAAGAAGAATCACACCTCGGGTAATCCCTTACCTGAATGACATTTTTATACCCGATAGCGTCAAAAGTCTTATTCCACTCCAACAACCCTTCCGTGATTCCTGCACGTACAAGTGGACTTAACAAAGTATCCAAATAAAATACGATCGGTTTTTTAGGCTCTACTTTCTCACCTGCTCTAAAAGCGGACTCATTTTGCGGTTCCAACCTCCATCTTAAAGCATAATACACAGGAGCCAAAATCTCGCCATTCCCACGATAATTCCATTTTCCCAACACTTGTAAAGGCAAACGGTAATCTGCCAAACGAGGCTTCATCTGAACTTCAGGCAACAAAGCCAATGTACGAGTCACCACAGCAGTCGTGTAACGATTGTAAATATTCACTTTACTATTATACGTCAAACGACTCTGAACGGAAACATTATTCTCAAAAGCTTTCACATCCTCCAAAACGGATAAGTCGTCCACCAATCGATAATTAACACCTTTCAACATCAGTTTTGATTCAGAACGAGGATCAATCGCCGAAATCAAACGCTCACTGCCCGTGAAGAATTTAGTCATATCAAAAACAACTGCCGTGCTATCAGGCGAATAAGCCTTAATTTCAAACGATGCCATGATAGCCCCTGTGTTGCTTCTCTCTATAGCCCGGGCAATATTAATATCGCCTCCTCCGGCTATCGATTGATTTCTATCTCGACGCAATTGCACGTGTTTACCTATTTTACTGAAATACACGCGCAAAGGAATATAAGCGTTCTTCCCCACGTAACAATCCGTGTGGTCGCTTATCTCGGAAACGACTGAAGCCAACATCATATCTTTCTTCAGTAATTCTAAAGGCAATTCGACAAACAATTTTCCATCTACAAGGTGCAATGTCATCAATCCTTGCACCTGTTTCATCTTTTTGCCTTTCAAAAGTTTTTCATACTCCGATGCAGCTCTCTGCACAGAATTTCCTTCGATGTTTTTTTCCTTCCTCTTATCCGCTCCAGCCAAAGAAACCGAAAGACAGAGAAGCAAAACCATATACATTAATTTGTTCATCATATCTAATTCTTATTTCTATCGCAATAATCCGTCAATTCTATGCAACAACAATTGATAATGATCCCGTGTCGCTTTCGATCCGGTATTTTTCATCCGGTTTACTAACTCTCTTGCCTCCTTTATTTTCGCATAATACAAATGAAATCTTGGTGTTAAAGACTCTGCAACACCGCGGAAAAAACCGAATCCCATGTAATCCTCTTGGCTAATTGCCTCCAAAAAACGCTCAAATTTCATACTCTCGGCTACCATATTCGAGCATACTTCATCCTGTTCACGAATCCGTCTTTGCCAATCATATTCATTCCTATTCAACACGGGTAAATCATTTTCTACGCTAGACAAAGAAGTAATTCCTTGTGCATTTTTCTCTTTCTTCTCCAATCCCGATATCAAAAACATCATGTCAAGGTAAGCAATCTGATTGGATCTCTCTGCATCCGTCAAATCTTTACCCGCGCGAGTTGATGCAAAAACAGTGTTAAATGCATCTTGTTGATGTTCTTCAATAGTATAAGCATTTTTTTCCGGACTTACCAACTTCGTGAAAGAAGCTCTATCTGCCATCACCAAACTCAATATCATACGTTGCATTTTCACAGCCATATTTCCCATCAACGGCAACTCCTTAATCAATTTCGGGTTATTTAGCCATTCCAAGTCATTCAATTGTTCACACAGGAATTTTTGTGCTCTTCGTTGATAATCAGCTTCCACGAAACTATAAGCAGGACGAGGGTCTCCAGCGTAACGTTCATTCAAGTAAACTCCACCTTTCACATTGTACACGTGATAAAGATACATAAAGTATTGTTGTAAAATCTGCTTGTAAATCATTTCACGGAAAGACATATCCGGATCTTCATCAGCCACCCAATCATTCATATTCTCCATGAGATATTTCAAATTCTTCACCCCATACTCGGAAGCCTTCACCAAATCATCACCCAAATCTTCTGACTGTGCCGATGGATCCCAAACAGTAAATATCTGCTGTTTCCCGTAACGATAAACCGGGTCATCTGCTTTCTCTGCCACCCAACTATCCAGAATTTTCTTCTCATCCTCTATAGTTTTCGCCCCAGGAATAGGAGAATACAACCACTTTATAGCAAATAAATCTTGTAAACCAAGACGAGGAGGAGTCATGCTTACACCCCGTTCAGCATCACCGGGTTGTGCCACGTGATTGAAACGAGCGTAATCCATAATAGAATACGTAGTTCCGTATTTCTGGGTAAAAGAAGGAGAACGTAAAGAATCAACAGGAATGGCAGCAGAAGCACACATATTATGCATCAAAGAAAGACAATGCCCTACCTCGTGTGCAAGTACATATCGAATCGACTCATACATAATATCATCCGAAAAACGAGTGGTCCGTACCCTAGGGTCTGCAGGAGCTGTCTGTGTAAAACGCCACCGCGTAAGTAATTTTATTACATCATGATAAACCAAAACAGAAGCGTTCACGATTTCACCAGAGCGAGGATCTATCCACGAGGGGCCCATCGCATTCATGATACTGATCGGTTGATATCGCAAACAAGAATATTTCAAATTATCGGGATCAAACTCTGGGTCATTCTCCGGAAAATCTACCGCTTTCATCACGTTTTTCAAACCGATCTTTTCGAAAGCCTCATTCCACTGCTCCACTGCCTCATGAATCGGAGCTCTCCATTTTTCCGGGAAATCGCTATCCACATAAAAAACAATTTGTTTCTTCGGTTCCACCAACTCACCGCGTTTCCATCTCTCCATGTCAGAAGGCTCCACGTTCCAACGACGAGCATAATATTCAGGCATTGTTCCTCGATTATCGTTTCCACTAAATCTAGCTTTCCCCATAACAAACACATTCATGCGGGGATCTGCCAAACGAGGACGCATTGGCTTCTCGGGCAACAACAAAAAAGAACGGGTTACTAATGCAGTGAAAGCATTTTTATTCTCAACCTTCACAGGCATATTCCCGATCTGTCCCGAAACATCCACTTTATACGTCAAATAACTCTTCACGCTAAAATTATCCTCGAAAGACTTGACATCACCCAAGTGACTCATATCTTTTTGGAAAGAAACCGACCGACTAAATGGCTTTGTCGACATCCGACTATACGGGTCAAACGGATCTATATCCTCAATATGAGTCATAAAGAGAGAGGTCGCATCAAACACAACTGCCGTACTATCAGTATTATAAGCCTCAATCTTAAAAGTCTTGAAAACACTACCGATAGTTGATTTTTTCACGGCTTTGGCGATATCATCTTCACCTTCCGCTGCCGTGTAAAGTGAATTCACCATACAGAGATTCACGTTATTACCCATAAGTTCAAAATCAATATGCATCGGGTATTTCGACTTATACCCCAAAACGGAGTGTTCATTGTTACTGATCTCCGACACGGCAGAACCTAACAACATATCCCGTCCCATTAACGAAAGTGGAAACTCGAAATAAACCTTTGTATCGTCCACCTTGTGTAAGGTAACCAATCCCTTCTTTATTTCATGTTTCTTTCCTTGAAAAAGTTTGTCATAATCGCTAGTCTTTTTAGCAGCAACAACCTCTTTATCAACATTTTTCCGCTTATTTTTTCTATCGGGTGCAGACAATAATACCCCTGGAACTAGCATTGAACATGCTAGTAACATCAATTTTGAATTCATAAAATTTGATTAAAAATTTAAATTTATTTATTTTTCCTCACAAATACTTTTCGTCCCTCAATATCAAAACTTACATCAGAGATTTGTTCCAATAACATGGTTACCTCCTGCAACGTTCCGTGACGGGGGATCTTACCCGTCAAGCGATAATCTTCCGGATTAATCCCATCAAAAACAAATGTGACATCATACCACCGAGACAATGCTTTCATAATTGAAACAAGAGACTCATCCTTAAATGTAAATTTATTATTTAACCAAGCAATATAATTATTCACGTCAACAGACAATGTATCTATATTTCCTGAATAATTATCCACGTGAGACTGTAATCCCGGGCGCAAAACTACTCGTTGCCTCCCTGTAGAGACTTCCAACTTACCCTCTACTAATGTCGTGACAATAGCATTTTCCCTCTCATACCCGTTCACGTTAAAAGATGTTCCCAAAACTTTCATTCGGACCTCCCCACACTTAACGATAAATGGTTTTTTACCATTCTTCGCCACTTCAAAAAACGCTTCCCCAAGCACCTCTACACACCTCTCCTTTGAAGAAAATTTTACAGGATAACGCAAGCGGGAATCTGCATTTAATTTCACCTTCGTCCCGTCCGAAAGCACTATAGCATATTCCCCTCCCCGTGGCACGATCAATTCATTATATTGCTTGACATCCGCCTCTCCAATTTCTTTATATACCAATTCCCCATCACGATTCTCCAATTGGCTTGATTCTCCTATTTTTATATTTTGCATCTCACTCGAAATACCAATTACCTCTCCTGTAGCCAAAACCAAAGAAGCCTTGAAAGTTCCTGCTGGAATTATATTTGATGCGATAGGCTCAACCGATCGTTCATCCTGCTTCATTAATCCGAATAACACCCATCCCAAAATAAACATAATTGATGCCGCCGCAACAGATATTCTTAAAATAAAACGTTTCCGGACAGGAGAGTATACTCGTTTTGAAAACTTGGCAAACGCTTCTTTTTTGGGATAACGTTTCATATCCTCCAAACGCTTGTTCAAATATTCCCCGTTCGACAAATTATCACGTACCTCTCTCCATTCCGTACGTACGGAAAGTTTATCCAGCAACCGTTGTTCTCCGGCATCCAATTGCTCTCCTCTAGCTACTTTATGAAAAAGAGCCCGTAATATATCCATATTCTGTTCATCCATCACTTTTATATCTACTTTTGAAAATGTATCATATAAATGCTTAACCTCGTCATTTGGACGACAGGTTTATGCACTTTTTTTTGAACAATTTTCCAACTAACTGAAAAACAATGGAATAATACAATAAAAATCTTTCAATTTTTCTTTTAGATAAGAAAAACTCCGTTGTCTTTGTGTTTTCACAGTACTAACACTAACATCTAGAATCTCGGCTATCTCGCTCACTGAATGACCTTTCAAACTCAATCGCATAACTTCACGACGTTCTGCTGGCAATTCTTCAACACAACGATACAATTGCCGGACAACCTCCTCCATGACAATATCGGCAAGTAATTGTTCATCTGTTTTTTCCATCTCCTCTGCCACATATTGCAAAATTTGTTCCCGCTTATTTCTCGTCCTAATATACAATAAAGAATTAATATATACAGACTTATATAAATATGTAACAAATGCTTCAAACACGGGAAAAACATTATCTTGTTGCCACACCTTCACCAAAACATCCTGCACAATATCCTGTACCATCTCCGGATCATTCACATAACGATTAGCATAGGAACAAAGCGATTGATAGTATCGATCGTAAACGAACTCCCACCCCTTTTTTTCCTTCCTGTTAATACTCCCCATTATGTCATCCGAAAGATTTCTCATATTTTTTTCCTGTTTGTAAATCACAACCAGTACAAAACTACAATAACTTATCGAAAATAAAAAGTTTTTATTTGAAAGAGGATCATATCAGCCACAAAAAAAACTCTCCGAAACATAAAATTTCGGAGAGTTTCTTTTCTTTACCCAGCTTATTAGCCACCATATTCATTACTTTCCTCTATCAGAATTTCCACCCGGCAGACAACTGGAACACCCGGTTTTGATTATTCCCGCCAAAATGGTCTTTTTCAATCACGTTCGTCAACCCTAAATTATAGCGGGCAGACACGACCAATCCCATCGGAAGGTCATAAGACAATCCCATCCCGAAACTCAAATCAACTGTATTCAAATGCTTCATATCCGATTTCGTTTCCGTTCCCCCGGATTTCACTTTATGCTTGCCATTCAACGCAAAGCCTAATTGCGGACCAAGATCAACACTCAACCCCTCCCACACGTAAAACTTTGCCAAGACAGGAATATTCAGGTAATTCACTCGCATCCAATATTTCTCGCCATGATATTTCCCTTTATCACCTTGCCGGGAATAGATCAATTCAGTTTGTAAACCGAATAAATCATTAAACTTAAATTCGGCGAAAGCTCCCATCAAGAAACTCAATTTACTTTTATTGAGACCATCGCTAATACCAGCCACGTTGAAACCGAATTTCGGACCAAAATAAAATTCCGTACCGGTAATACCTTCGACTTTGCTCTTGAACGCAGTCTGAGCATGAACACTCCCTAACATGACCATAGCGATCACCACTAATAAAAACTTTTTCATTTCTTCTAAATTTTAGGTTTTTCAATTAAATCGTTCACGATGTACTAACATTACGTAACAACTCCAACAAAAAACAGACCAAAAAAACGGCTATTTTATAATTTTATCATACGTCCCGTCTTGCAGGCTCTTGATTGCCGCGTTCAATATTTTGTTCTCTTCATTGGAAATCTTATACAACTCGGTCATATTCCACAAATCGCGAGCGATCAACGATTTCACGAATAACTTAATTTCGGGAATAATAGGCGTCAATAATTTCTCGTCTTTCTTTACCCCCTGTTTCTCGCCTTTTTGCACGATCTCGTTCACCATGGCATCCGTCACCTGGAAATCCTTCTTGAACATTTCGAATTTCGGGTATTTCTTCTTTAGAACATCCCGATTTTTATCCACGTAATTCAAAGTAAATTCGTTGATAACACCTTTTGCCAACAGACGGTTGAAATAACTGTAATTCAAGTTCGTGTCGATCGGAACAAACACGTCAGGAATAATACCACCCCCGCCGTAAACCAAACGATGGTCTTTCTTCGTGTAATATTTCGTGGAATCTGTCAAGGCAATACTATCCGCATTCAACAATTCCCCGTTCGTGTAGCGTTCAAAAATTTCAGTCTGGTAATCCTTACCCTTGTAAGGCTTTTGAATACAACGACCGGAAGGAGTAAAATAATGAGATATCGTAAGGCGAATAGCCGACCGGTCTGCAAGCGGATACTGGCGTTGCACCAACCCCTTGCCAAAAGAACGCCGCCCAACGATCAGCCCGCGATCCCAATCCTGCACCGCTCCGGACAAAATCTCACTAGCCGAAGCCGAATTTCCGTCAATCAACACGACCACACGACCATCTTGAAATAAACCCGCGGGTGTAGAATACTCTTCAGCTCTCCCGTAAGCAGGGCTATCCGTGTACACGATCAATTTCTGACCATCCAGCAAGTGGTCGGCAATCCCGATGGCAGCCCCCATGTAACCGCCGCCATTCCCCTGCAAGTCAATAATCAAATCCTTCATTCCCTCCGCCTGCAACTGCTTCACGGCTTTCTCGAACTCCTCCACCGTCGTGGCGGCAAAACGGGCTATCTTGATATACCCGATATTCTTGTCTATCATATATGCGGCATCGACACTGTAAATCGGTATCATATCCCGCACGATATTAAAATCGATCAACTCATTTCCCCTCTTCACCTTAACTTTCACCACGGTTCCCTTCTCCCCTTTCAAACGTTTCCTCACGTCCGTGTTACTGATACCGATCCCGGCAATATTCTCCCCGTCAACTTCCAATATCCGATCTCCGGCAAGCAATCCCACCTTCTCGGAAGGTCCTCCCGCTACCACGTCCACCACGGTCAACGTATCCCGAAGTACATTAAATTGTATTCCTATACCGAAAAATCCACCTTCCAAAGGTTCATTCGCCTCTTCCAACTCCTCCCGGGGTATATACACGGAATGCGGGTCTAGATCAGCCAGAACTTTCACGATAGCATCCTCCGTGACCTTTTTCAAATTAACCGAATCCACGTAATACCCGGCTATCAATTGCATTAATTGTTGATATTTGATAGATTGTTCTCGCACGGCTTGCATATCCCGCTGTGCCGAAACACTTTGCCAACTCAAACAAGCGATTAACAGAGCAACCGCCGATAGTAAAACTCTTTTCATATAATAATATATTTAGTATTCTTTCTCTTTTACGAGTAATAATTGCAAATGTAACAATCGGAAGGTATTAAATCTATTAACAGAGTCTTAAATTAATTATTTTTCCAATTCTATTAATTCTAAATTCTCAATCCGATCACCGTTGATCTCAAAGCGGACAGCCGTTCTCACCGTATGAAAACCGAATTTTCCCGCCGCACCCGGGTTAATATGCAAACAATCCAACACCTGGTCATATTTCACTTTCGCGATATGCGAATGTCCGCAAACAAACAATTTAGGACGTTCCCGCCGCAAAACCTCTACCGCCTTCCGGTCATAATGACCGGGATACCCCCCGATATGAGTCATCATCACCTTTACCCCCTCGCATTGAAACACCTCCGTCCGGGGAAATATTCTACGTAACAAATCCCCGTCTATATTCCCATACACCGCCCGCAATTGAAAACGTTTCGACAAAGCATCCGTCACCGCCACATCCCCGATATCCCCACAATGCCACACTTCATCACACTCCTTGAAAAACTCCGCGATCTTCGGGTCCAACCACCCGTGAGTATCCGATAACAAACCAATTTTCATACTTCAGATTTTCAACGTTTAATAATTTAGAGTTGTGCCAATAACGCGTACACGATAGCCGATACGCATGCCACAGCTTTCGAGGCTTGCGCTTCATTGCCCTTGAAATCCTTAACAAACACGGCTAAAGAGTAACAGACATTATTGGGCAGCCGGATATAGGCAACATCATTGTGGGCAGCGAGTTCCCCGTTCTCGTTGATGTAACCGGAACCCGTTTTATGTGCAATGGTAATCCCTTCTTTTCCAAGCAACGGTGCCACGATCCTATCTTTCCCGGTAATACATTCTTCCAGTGTATTCATCATGAAACATTGCTTCTCGCGACTGACCAGACTGTCGGTAAACAAACGGTTCATCAGCATCGCCGCACCGAGAGGCGACGTGTAATTGGAATACGCCTTGTCATGATCTACAGACATCTCCCCTTCCGTGTAAGCGATCCGGAAACTCGTACGGGGGATGAGAGTGGCAATAAAACTATCGGTACGGGCAACGCTGACCAATTCCTTGAACATGATATTGCTGGCGTTATTATCGCTTTGAATAAGCGTATAGCGCAATAAATCTTTAACCGTCAAAGAAATCACGGGCTCCGAATGTTCCTTCATCATGGGACTCCACGTCCGCGGGTCAAGCTCGTCCCTTTTTATACACATCAAAGAATCAAGAGAAAGCCCTTTACGGTCAAAATCGTTACAAACGGCTATTGCTTGATGAAGCTTGAACACGCTCATCATGGGATAAATACTCTTGTTATTGACGGTAACGGTATCCATATTATTAATGATTACCGCCACCCCGATCTCTCCCGGATAACCCGATACAATTTTAGAAATCGTATCGGTAAGCATACCCGTGTACAACACAGAACCGTCCTCCTTTTTCGCCGATTCCGACAACAATACCCCCGAAAACCAAACGGCAACACAAACTAAAAATTTCAAACTATTCATACTATTTCTCAATGATTATCCATTCACCCGTTTTGCCTCCCTTTCGAATCAACCTTTCTTCTGCTCTCAACAAATCCAGCATCTTTCGCACTTGTCGCTCGCTTAAATCAAGCGACCTCGCAAGTTCTGCCCTTGATATTGAAGGATTATTTTTTATTAAACCGATAAGATCTTCTATTTCTTTTGGATCGCCTTGGATCACCTTTGGATCGCCTTGGATCGCCTTTGGATCACCTTGAATTTCAGTCGCCCTCCAAATCACTACCCTGAAATCTTCTTCTTGAAAAAACTCGGGTGTTTTCAATCCATAATCACGACATTTCTCTATAATATCTTCTGTACCTGTACCCACTTTCTCTATATAGCCTTTCCAATACATCGGGTCGGCAATCAGAGGATTAGCAGGCAACGACTTGTGAGGTCCTTGCAGTTTCTGCACGGTAAGCCCATACGGCAATTGACCGGGATTCCATATTTCCAACCTATTGCGGAACAACATCACTTGAACACTCGCGTTACTTGTATAATCTCTATGACACACAGCATTGACAATGGCCTCTTTAACCGCATCAATGGGTAATTCCGGACGTGTTGGAACAGATGCCGTTTCTCCCTCATCGCGAGTTCCCACCCAATTATCCACGCGGCTCATCACAAAAGCGGTAGCTTGATCCACCAATTCAAAAACATCTCCCCGGTATATCTGGTATGCCGGCATAGGCTTTCTCACGACATCTCCATAAAACTGAACACATTTGACCTCAGAAGGGATGAAATACTTTTGAGGTTTCTTCCCGAAAAGCAAAATGGCAGCATTGGCAATCCTATCATTATCATCAATCAAATCTAGATGAACAAGCAATTCCTTCATCGGGGTATCTACCGTAAGCGGAAAATTTCTCTTTGAACGGGCCACTTGGACGAAACTATGAATTTTATCTTCACTCAAATCATCCATCGTAGCCCCATTATCAAATGAAGCATCAAAAGGCTTCCACCTGATATACTCTTTCTCTTCCAGGTATCGAACCAGAGAAGCATACACCGAAGTACGCAATCCGTCCAAATCTACAAAGGTCTTGCGAACAATATCGCGCTCCACCTTTTTTATCAATGCAGTTTCTTTCGGATGCCTTTTATCTTCACCCACGCTCTTGATATACACCAAACGACTTTTGTGTAATAAAGCCGCCAAATCATATTCACGCTCTGTCGGTGACACTCCTTCTGCATCTTCATATCCGTACAAATTCCCATACAAACCCAAATAAATGTCGCACAATTCTACTTCTTTCAGATAAACATGACTTGTAGGATATTCATTTGCTGGGACTTCTTCAAAAATAAAAGGTTCAAAAAACTTTCCCAACAAAACATCTGCCCGGATATAATGGCAAAGCATCGCTCGCTCTTCCGCGAACTCACTCTGCACACTACTTATAAATATTTTGATTCGTTTCATCATTTATATAAATATATCCCCATTTTCAATTGTTATCACGCTTCCCCGTTCCGTCGTGTTCTCCACGAACAGGCACGCGGGCAATTCCTGTTGCATCTCTTCCACGTGGGAAATCAAGCCGACCACCCGGTTCTCCTCCCGCAACGATTTAAGGGTCTCAAAAACGACACGCAAAGACTCCTTGTCCAGCGAGCCGAACCCCTCGTCCAAGAAAAAGAAGTTCTGGTTACTCCCCGTCAGATGCCGGATATTATCCGTCAACGCCAAAGCTAACGAGAGGGAAGCCTGGAAAACCTGTCCCCCGGAAAGCGTACGGGCACTCCGGGTGCGCCCCTCGTTCATGAAATCCCGTATCACGAAATCATTATCCTCGTCCAACTCCAACTTCAAACGCTGGCGAGTCATCCGGTAGAAACGCTCGTTCGCCGCGTTGCACAAATTCTGCAAATAAATCGACGACACGAATTTCACGAAATCATTCCCGCGGAACAACCCTTTCAACACCTGCAAATTCCGAAGACGGGCATCCAAAACCTCCAGCTCCTTCCCGATTTCCACGCGGGCAGCCAACCGCGTCTCCATATCCTTGACCCGATTCGCCAAAGCGCCATGTTCTGCCAACAACTCCCTCTCCCGCCGACGGGTCTCCTCCAGCTGCCGGAGTAACTCCTCGTGCTCTTCAACGTTATATTCAACCCCGGCAAGCTGCTTTTCCAATTCCAATTTCCGAACCTGCACCACGTGAAGCTGCTGGTTAAATTGATTAATCCGCTTCCGGCATGCCGGCAAATCCAATTTCTTACCCAACACGTCCCTCACCGCTGAAATATCCTTATAGACACTCTCTTTCAACAATTCGCCCAACTTATTCTCGCTCGTTTTTTTCTCCCCGTTAAGCAGCAATATCTCCTTCTCCTTTTCCTCGACACCGCCTTCCCACTTCCGGTATTCATTCTCCATCTCGTTCAACTTGTCGCTCCCCGCCTGATAATCTCGTCCCAATTTCTCAAAAACAGCCAGACACTTCTCCACCTCATCCTTCAGACCTGCCAAAGTTACCTCCGCGTACGCGGCTGTATCGAAATCTTTCAACTGTTCCCGCAACAACTCCATCTGAGTTTCCCGTTGCACCACCTCCCGGTTGATCTCTTCCAAACGTCTAGAATACTTTTCCAGGTTCCCTCGCTTCAAATCGATCTCCCCTTCCGTCTTTTTCACTTCCCCCTCCTGCCTTTTTCGCTCATCGCCCAACAAAGCGGCTCTATTTATCTCTTCCTGAAGATGTTTCACATCATCCGGGGTAAAACCTTCCCAAACGAAACGGGATAAATGCTCCCGCAATTTTTGCAGGACATTCACTTGCTTTATCTTGACTTGCTTCTGTTTATCCAAATTCGAACGATAGCGCTCTCCCGCGATAGCCAACCGGGAATTCCATTGATTCAACTCCCCCTGTTCCCCTTCCAATGCCGCTATTCTCTCCGCACTTGATCGCAACACACCCTCCACTTCTTCCACGTGCAAAGGCTTAGGGTGCGATAACGCACCACACAACGGGCAAGGTTCCCCCTCGTTCAACTCTTTGGCAAAATCAGCCAAACGCTGGCGGGTATTCAAATGTACCCATTCATCCCGACACGTCTTCAACTCCACGCCTATCTGTTGTTGCCTCTTCCGGCAAGCCTCTGACAACGAATCATACGCATCCTCCTCCACGTCTGCAAACAAAGGATGCGCCCTTTTCCACGCGACAAGCTCCTCCCGATCTCTTGCCAAAGCATTTTCCACTTGCGCACCCTCCTCCCGCGCTTGTTTTTCCTCTTCCTGTAAATGGTGATACACCCCGTACCATTCCCGAATATCGGACAATAGCTTCATATCCGGTATAGACTGCACCAGCTTCTCGAGATTCTCTTTTCGCTCGACCAACTGTTGCCCCAACACCTCCACTTCCTTTTTAGTGGAAACCACCATAGCCTCCCCTTTGGCATATCGTCCCTGCAAATCCTTCTGTTCTTCCGCCAACATTCGCGAACGAGCGAGCCTTTCCAACTGCCCGGCACGCTCTTTCAATCGATCCCGCCCCTCGTACTCCCGCTTCAATACATCATATTGCTCCTTAAAACGCACGAGTTCCCGCCGCATCACGCCCAATCGCTCCCGATAACCCGACAACACGTTCTCCGACTCGGACAAACGACGAGAAACATCTTCCCAATAATGGAGGGGCTGTTGAAAATATTGCAAACAAAACTCATACTCTTCCACTTGCACCAACAAGGCGGCAATCTCATCCTTTTGTTCCAACAGTCGCTTCTCTTCCTCCCCCCGCACCCTTTGTTCGTCCGCCAACAGCTTCACTTTCTTCAACTTCGCTTCCCGTTCCCCGGCCTCCTGTATCGCCTTCTTCAAACATTCCGCTTCCCCTTGCAACTCCACCAACCGCTTTCTACCCTCCGCCAGCATATCCTCGTTCACCTCGCCCAATCCCGTTAACTGCCCCTTCAAATCAATAACTTTCTTGTTGGTTTCTCCTTCCAGGTAAGCCACTTTGCCACCCAAATCATACCGCCGCAACTCCCCGAAAAGCTCCATCATCATCTCCGTGCGCTCCTTGTCCCGAAGCATGAGAAAATCCTGGAACTTCCCTTGAGGAATAATCACGACCCGCTTGAAATTCTGCACGTTAAGCCCGATTGCCGCAATCACATCCTCCCGGCTACACGGCATCCATTCCCCCTCCTCCCGTGCATGATAAAGGAACTTCGGCACCGATATATCAGTAAACTTTTTCTTGTTTCGCTTACATTCCACCGTGGCCCTATACTCTCTAGCCGACTCGCCCGCCTTAAACTCAAAATCCACGAACAAACGATCGGACTGAAGGTTCATCAAGTTATATTTCACCTCACTATTCAGGCGATCGATCACCCCGTATATCACGTAAATCATCGCCTCCAAAATCGTCGATTTCCCACTCCCCACCGGACCGAAAATCCCGAACAAACGGGCTTCCGTCAATCGATTGAAATCTATCGTCTGACGTTCCCTGTATGAATATATACCCTCCAACGTTAACCTAACCGGAACCATAATATAATTGAAAATTGAGAATTGAAAATTGAAAATGAACTTCTTTTCAATTTTCAATCGATAGTGTTTCTTTAAACAAAGCCATAATCTCCTCGTTGGGCTCTTGCCCTTTGCGCTGACGGAAATACTCGGCAAAAAGAGCATTCACGTCCGAACGCAAATCATGAATAGACGCCACCCGCTCGTCCGCACCGGACGCCCCCTTCACCTCGGGAATCAAACACACAATTCCGTCATGTGATTCAAGTATCGCCTTATTCTCGGCAGCCGTCAAGTAAGTATCGGTAGCGACAGTCACCTCCACCCAGACACCGGGATGCCCGGTCAGCCACGCGACGGCTTCATCCACTCCTTCAAAACGCTTACGCGCCAAGGGATACCCGCTCGTCAAAAGGCATCTCTCGTACCGGGCAACCCCTCCCGGCTCCGCTTCCACGATCGTGACATATTTATCCTGTTCCGCCTCACTGAAACTATAACTCAAAGGACTCCCGCAATACACCGCCGGACAAGGCTCCGTATCGACAACCTGCCAACGGTGCAAATGCCCCAAGGCCGCATATTGTATACCCTCGGGTATCATAGATGAATAAACCGCATCCGCCCCGCCAATATTAATCGGGCGCTCATCCTCGGGTTCCTCCGGCATATACCCGCCTTCCCGCGTCACGTAAAGGTGAGTCACCAACAGATTCACCCCCGCCCCGTCACAATATTTCGCGGCTAACGCCCCCCAGTGCTCCCGGAGCACGGCACGCAACTCGACATCCTGTTCTTCCACACCAAGAAAACGACACATCCGCACGCTGTTCGCGTAAGGAGTATGCACTACCCGCAACGGGTAATCGTACCCCGGCAACCGAAACTCGGAGAATCCTTCTTCCGAACGAATTAATCTTATCCCCCCGTCCGTTACCGCGGACGTGAAATTCACCAGCGGATTACCCACGAAAAAAATACCATGCAGCCGAGCCAACACGTCAGGAGAATCCACCCGATCGGGAGAATCATGATTCCCGGCTATCGCCACGACCAACCGTTTCCCCCCGTTCGCCAAACGATATAACGTACCGTACAACAACTCGATCGCCTCCACCGAAGGATTAAACGTGTCAAATAAATCTCCCGCGACCACGACAGCATCCACAGCCCTCTCTTCCGCAACCCGCACGATCTCATCCATCACCTCCACCTGCTCCCGTATCCTCTCCCGATCGTTCAATCGCTTCCCCAAGTGCCAGTCCGAAGTATGCAATATCCTCATTTCACGAATCCTTTCAACATTTTGATCTCCTCCGCCCACAACGACTCGTCCGGGGTTTCGAGAATCAACGGAATCCCGTCAAACCGCTCATCCTGCATAATCCACTTGAACGGTTCGATACCTAACGTACCTTTCCCCAAACTATCGTGCCGGTCAACACGTGACCCCAACTCCTTTTTAGCATCGTTCAAGTGCATTCCCCGCAAATATTTAAAACCTACCACGTTATCGAAATGCTCGAAAGTTTCGGTAAAACCGGAAGCGGTTGCCAAGTCATACCCCGCCGCGAACGAGTGGCAAGTATCCAGACAAACCCCGACACGGGTCTTATCCTCCACCCGGTCGATAATATAGGCTATCTGCTCGAACTTGTATCCTAAATTAGAACCCTGTCCCGCCGTGTTCTCAATCACAGCCGTCACCCCTCGCGTCCGGTCCAAAGCCATATTGATCGACTCCGCAATCAAAGACAAGCAAGCCTCGTCACTGATCTCTTTCAAAGTACTGCCCGGGTGAAAATTCAATCTGTCCAACCCCAACTCCTCGCATCGCTTCATTTCATCAAAAAATGCTTCCCGGGATTTCTCCAGCCCGGCAGCTTCCGGATGCCCGAGATTAATCAAATAACTATCATGCGGCAATATCTGCCCCGGCGCATAACCGTACTGTTCACATCGCTCTTTAAACAGCTTTATACTATCCGCCGACAAGGGGGCAGCCTTCCATTGCCGCTGGTTTTTCGTGAACAAGGCAAAAGCCGTTGCACCTATCTCGTGCGCATTAACCGGCGCATTTTCAACTCCTCCCGATGCACTCACGTGCGCTCCTATATACTTTCCCATATTTCCTTTTTTATTTTTACAAATTTACGATTTAAAAAGACAAAAGGTAAATCCCACGGCAAAAAGTTCATTTTTCAAGCAATTCCCTCCCCTCGCGAGCCAAACAAAAACCTCTTTCCCCCGGCATTTTAGTTAAAATAAGTTACATGAAATGTATCAAATATAAATATCACTTGTAGTTCATTCATACCATCTCCTATTCAATTCCCATTCAACTCCTATTCATCTCCTATTCCAAAGGCAAATAAATAGAATTTAAATTGTATTTGTATAAAATTTAATAACTATGAAATAACTTATATCAATACTAATAGTTACAAGAAGAGTACTGAACACGCCAGAAACTTACTTGATCTCCCTATATTCCCTAAATACAAATTTAAAATTTATTTCTATCTTTGCACCCGCTAAAATAGAATCTAAAATCATCAAGACAAATGGGTTTCAAGGAAGAGATTTTAAAAAGACGAACGTTTGGTATTGTCAGCCACCCGGACGCGGGTAAAACAACATTGACGGAAAAATTATTGTTATTCGGGGGAGCTATCCATATAGCGGGAGCCGTGAAATCAAATAAAATCAAGAAGACGGCGACCTCGGACTTCATGGAAATAGAACGCCAGAGAGGAATCTCCGTTGCCACCTCCGTCATGGGATTTGAATACAAAGACGTAAAAATCAATATTCTTGACACTCCCGGCCACCAGGACTTCGCCGAAGACACCTTCCGCGTGCTGACGGCTTGCGACAGCGTGATTATCGTGATCGACTCGGCAAAAGGCGTCGAGAGCCAAACACGCAAACTCATGCAAGTGTGCCGGATGCGCAAAACTCCCGTGATTGTATTTATCAACAAACTCGACCGTCCCGGACAAGACCCGTTCGACCTGCTGGATGAAATAGAAAAAGAATTACAGATACAAGTGACCCCCTTGAGCTGGCCTATCGGCAACGGCGACGTGTTCAAGGGAATATATAATATCCACAAGGAAAACCTATGCCTTTATTCCGCCAGCGTGCAAACCATTCAAGACGGCATCGAAATCAACGATATCGACTCTGGCGAACTGGATAACCATATCGGCGAGAGATCCGCCGCTAAACTACGGGAAGATCTGGAACTCGTGCGTGAAGTATATCCCGCCGCAGACAGAGAAGAATACTTACAAGGGAAATTGGCTCCCGTATTCTTCGGGTCTGCCTTAAACAATTTCGGTATCCGGGAAATGCTGGATTGTTTTATCGAGATCGCCCCCACTCCCCTTCCTCGTGAAACAGAAGAACGGATCGTACAACCCGCTGAAGAGAAGTTTACCGGATTTGTCTTTAAAATCCACGCGAACATGGACCCCAACCATCGCGACCGTATCGCCTTCGTGAAGGTATGCTCCGGCACGTTCAAGCGCAACACGAACTACTTTCACGTGGGACTCGGGAAGAATCTCAAATTCTCAACCCCGACGGCATTCATGGCTTCCAAGAAATCCATTATCGACGAAGCGTACCCCGGTGACATCGTCGGGCTGCATGACACGGGTAACTTCAAAATCGGCGATACCCTCACGGAAGGCGAAAAACTGCACTTCAAGGGCATTCCCAGCTTCTCGCCGGAATTGTTCAAGTATATCGAGAATGCCGATCCCATGAAATCGAAACAATTGGCGAAAGGCATCGACCAGCTCATGGATGAAGGTGTCGCCCAGCTCTTTACCAATCAATTTAACAACCGGAAGATTATCGGGACGGTGGGTGCCCTCCAGTTTGAAGTCATCGAATACCGCTTGCTTCACGAGTATAGCGCCGCCTGCCGGTGGGAACCGATCAACCTCTACAAAGCTTGCTGGATCGAGGCGCAGGATAACAAGGAACTGGAAGACTTCAAACTTCACAAGGCGCAGTATCTGGCCAAAGACAAATGGGGACGCGACGTGTTCCTTGCCGAATCGCAATACATGCTCCAGATGGCACAAAGCAACTACAAGAAGTTAATCTTCCATTTCACCTCGGAATTCTAACGCACAGGAGATGGTTGTTTTAGTTACTCTTCCTTGCCGCCGAAATTTTCAATCTTCCGAGTTTATACACCATCGGGGAAATCGGGATTCCTATTGGCACTATTATTTTTCTCATTTATACCCGATGTGGAGAAAGGTATCGTAAATAGGGACATTCAGTAAATACCACAAAAAAGCCAACTAATTCGTTATGAATCAGTTGGTTTTTTCTATATTATTTTCCGAATGTCCCCACCTCCGAAACACGTATTTAAAAAAGGGATATGTATCAATAAACGATCGTTTATTGCGATACAAAAGTATGAATTATTTTCGAAAAACGAAAACATAAATATATATTTATTACTTTTTGACACACAAACGTTTATATTTGTTGTGATTTTAGACACGCTATGACGAATTCTTACAGTTATTAAACGATCGTTTAATAACTGTACACAGACATGATAAACGTAAAAAAAATAAGATTCGTCAATATTTTGAATTCATCGCAGATTATGGCGGAATGACGGCACGCCAATACCGAAAACGTGTTTTTCCGATAGCTTATTCTTCACTTGCATTTTTTGCATTATTATGGGTTCAACTTCCTTCTTTCGCCCAGAAGCCACACGAGAGGGACAGCGTGATAGAACAAATTGTACAAGACACTGTCATTTTCCGGTTTGCACCCGGTGAAAAACTATTCCGCGAAGATTATAAAAAAAATAAAACGGCAATCTTTCTTCTCCGTCAATCCATTCAAGAACATCGTCAAGGAATTAAAACAGGAGAAATCAAAGTGCGGGTACGTGGTTTTTGTGGTTCATTCGGTTCGTCAAGAATCAACCTACAAAGCGCCAAGAACCGGAGCAATCAAGTGAAAAGTTATTTTATCACCCACGAAGAATTGAAAGAAGATAACTTCCAAACCACGAACTCAGTCTACTCGTGGAACAATATGTCGGATTTAGTGGTCATCAGCTATCTATTCCGGGAGAAACAGAACGAGATTGTACCGCTACCTCCCCTCCCGGAGGACACCACGCTCATCACGAAAATAATTGCCGACACGATTGCCCCCGAATCAACCTCACAAGTATATTCAAAAGCCGACACGACAAAACACCAGACTCCGGAATCCATGCTCACGGTTTCGCACGAGGAGGAATCGCTCTACCGGTGGGCAATAAAGACAAATATTGCCTATTTGGCAGCCACGGTCGCCAACATCGGTGCAGAGAGAGTCCTCGACGAACATTACTCAGTGGACTTCTCTTTCATTTACAGCCCGTACACCGTGGCTCGAAATTACCGTTTGCGTTTTCTCGTCATTCAACCGGAGTTCCGTTACTGGCCGGACTCACCCATGAAAGGACACTTCTTCGGCTTCCATCTCAATATTGGGGCGTTTAACATTTCCGTGGACAAAGAGAACCGTTACCAATCTCCCGATGGTTTTTACGGTGCGGGAGTCAGCTACGGCTACACGCTCCCCTTCGCCCGGCGATGGGCAGTGGAGTTCACAATTGGAGCGGGTTACATCCACACGAAATATGATACATATTACAATATTCCGAATGGCTCTCGCTATAAAAAAAATACACCATATAACTACTGGGGATTAACGAAAGCCGGTATCAACATGGTTTATAAATTCGGTAAATAAAGGAGGTATGGACATGAAAAAACGAACCATCTATATCATTTGCCTACTTGTTCTCGCCATGACGGGATGCGACAAAACTGTTTTGGAATTCCCGAAAGACGAGGGTGTCGACCCCACTCTGGTGAACGTAGACCTGACATTTGAAATCGACCCAAGCATAGAACCCTACACATCGTCGCGTTCCGAAACCACAATCCCCGGCGGACACGACACACGCTGGATCATCGAGGTGTTTCGTGACGAGATCGACGGTTCCCCCGCCGCACGTCACGTGCTCTGTTGCGACCCGGCTGTTGACGGCAAACATACCATCAGCACCTCGCTACCGTTGCACGCCGCCAAATATCATATCGTAACCTGGATGGACTACGTGCAGGACGGATCGTTAAAAGACAAATACTATATCGTGAATTCACTCGCGTCGATCAGCATCCCCGACACCAAAACGTACATCGGGAACAACGACCACAAGGACACGTACGTCGCTCGCCAGGAACTAGACTTGACTGGGTACCGCAACCAGTGGAACGCAACAGTAAAACAGACTGTCACGCTCCGACGACCGATGGCAAAGATCGAGTTCATCACCACCGACCTTGACAAATTCCTTGACAAACTTTCCGAACGACGATCGAAAACCGGCGTCGCCGCAGACAACTCGCTCTCCCGAACACCTGATCTTTCCACAATTCAAGTAGAGGTGGAATACGCCTGTTACTTCCCGTGCGGTTTTAACGCCTATACCAACAAACCGAACGACGCCCGCCTGGGGATGGCATTCAACAGCAATATAATCCGACTCTCGGAAAAAGAAGGACACCTCGCCAGTGACTATATTTTCGTGAACGGCACTGAGTCCGCGGTAACAGTAAACCTGATTATCCGAGATCACGAAGGCTCTGTGCTCAATAGGGTAGAAGGTATTAACGTACCCATCGTGCGGGGGAAACTGACAACTATACGCGACGAGTTCCTGACACGCAGTTACTCCCCCGGTATTGGTATAGATCCCGATTTCGACGGAGAAATAAATATTGTTATACCCGACTAAAAAGATACGTTGATGAAAAAAATGCTTGCTATATTTCTTACTCTCGTGACCTTCGTCAGTTGCGACAAAAACAACGAAGAGTTTTCCACTCAGACCTCCGTGAAGGGGACGCTCTCTCTCAATACCCAAGCTACCTGGGAAAACGAACCTGATGCCATAAGCCGTGCGAATGCCGATAACACCCCAATAACCTACACGTTCGAGGCGTGGAGCCACGATGCAGTCCCTCGTTGCGTCCTGCATGCCACAGCAACCGGAACACTTGCCGGGGCGGCTATAGAGATTGCACTGGTACCCGGCAATTACGATTTCTTATTCTGGGCAGACTACGGTCGAGAATATTATGACACCGAAAACCTGCGTCAAGTAAAGATTGCTACGACATCTTACACGTCCCCCGCCGACGATAGCCGCGATGCCTTTGCTGGTGTGCTAACGGGCATAACGTGGAAAGGCGGATCGGGTACCGGCATCACGCTGTTACGCCCGCTTGCCAAGCTGCAACTACAGAATAACGCGCCATTCGCCACAGAGCACGAAACGGTAAAAGCGGTCTACCGAAATACCCCGACACGATACGACGTACTCACAGGCAAAACATCCGAACCGCAAGCAATAGAAGTATCCTTCCCGAAAGTGAATGCCGGAACAACGTCTGCAGGCATGGATTTTCTTTTCCCCATTTCTGGGCAAGGAACGGCTATCGGGTTGGAAACGACCGTGGACGGAGTGGAGAAACGACTTGACGTATTACCCTTGCACACCAATTACATCACCAAGGTTACGGCAAAATTTGGAGAATAAATACACAAGAAACACTAAAATCCCATATATTATGAAAAAAATGTTTTTAATAATCGCAAGCCTTGCCCTGACGCTTGTAGCTTGCCAAAAAGACGAGATCGAAGGATTTGATGCCGCAAACTCGCAAACAATCAGCGTAACTATCCCGCGAACGAGTTCCGTGAGCCGTGCTGCCGGTGACGGTACACAAATAAACCGCTGTATCATGGAAATTTACCGGAACGGGGAATTGTACGGGGAACGAAAAATTGCGACTGTATCCGGTAACAAAGCCTCTTTCACGGACTTGCGCCTGGTGACCTCGCAAACCTACGACTTCGTGTTCTGGGCTGATTGCGCTGAAGGTGAAGCGGATAAACACTACACCACGACCAATGGTCTTACAACTATCAAGGCGACAAGGTACGCCGGAAACAACGAGGAATTCGATGCGTTCTTCGCCAAAGAAACGTTCGAGGTAATCGGGGCATTCACGAAAGAAATTACACTTACCCGTCCTTTCGGGCAGTTGAACGTGAAAACGCTTGACTTGGGCGCAATCAAGGACGAAAACTTGAAACCGACCCATGTAAAAGTGAACTTCAAAGCCGTCCCCTCCACGTTCAACGCATTAACCGGAGAAGCGAGCGAGGAAACTCCCCTAGAGTACACCGCCGAAGTTTCCGATGCTGCAACCGGTTTGTTGACCATCGACTACATTTGGGCTACCCCGGAAGAAGACGCCCTGGCAGACTTCTCGATGACATTCACCAATAACGGTAACGAGATCACTACCAACGACGCATTCACCAACATCCCCATCCGCCGTAACTACAAGACCAACGTATCCGGTAACCTACTGACGAAGGCAGGGAACATCAACGTGACCATCGACCCGAATTTCGAGGATAACATCGACCAAAATGTCTATAAAGTACAAAACATCGCCGAGGCTAACGAAGCTTTCGCTAATGGCGCAACAAACGTGATTGTGACCGAAATTCCGACTGAAGCAGCAACCCTCATCCTACCTAAAACGAGGGCTACCGTATCTGCCACCCTACCTAAGTTAACGTACAAATTGACAGTTCTGTACGCCAATGAAGCTAGC
The DNA here is from genome assembly GCF_000379665.1 of Butyricimonas synergistica DSM 23225. Classification (GTDB taxonomy): domain Bacteria; phylum Bacteroidota; class Bacteroidia; order Bacteroidales; family Marinifilaceae; genus Butyricimonas; species Butyricimonas synergistica. Next base: position 1,052,970 of record NZ_KB903359.1, read on the forward strand.
GATGAACAAAAACCTGCTATGTTCTATTTGACAACAGAAGCTGATGAAATCGAAATTGAAACACCCAATACAACCGTTACCCTTCTTGGTGCAATGTACCAAAATGTAACGGCTAAAACTGCCGAAAACACCTTAATCGTGGGGGAAGAAACAATTATTGAAAATCTTATCGTGCTACAAGGTAACGTGGATGTTTACGGGACTGTGAAAAAAATCGTCAAAAAAGCTTCTAACACGCAAGTTATACTCCATGCCTCAACTGCCGGGAAACTCTCGGAATTTGCAGAGAACTTAAACAATACAACCAATATATACAACAAAGTAGTACTTAACGCCGACATTGACTTCAAGGGTACCGCCTTCTCGATCAAAAAAGCTAATAAAATCACGTTTGACGGTCAAGGACACACGTTGTCCAACTTCAAAGTGGAAAACACTCAGACTGCCGGTCTTTTCTGTGATGCCATTTCGGTAACTGTTACCGACCTGACAGTCAAAGGTGCCACCGTGAAAGCGGTAAATGATGGCAATGGCAATGCTTATGCCGGCGTAATAATCGGTCGTTCTTATGGAACCATCATTCTCGACAATTGCATCGTAGAGGGTTCAACCGTGGAAGGAGTGAATAAAGTCGGCGGCATGATCGGTTTCGTGGCTGAAAATCATGTCGAAGCTACCAATTGCAAGGTTGTTAATAGCACAATTTCTAACGAGAATGTAAATTCAGAATCCGGTCAAATCGGCGGATTTGCAGGTTACATCGGTAATTGTTACAAATCGACTTGTTTATTCACGAACTGCTCAGTAGAAAATTCTGAAATCAACGCATACCTGTTCCTCCCCTCCTCACGTCATATCAGTAAATTCATCGGTACTTTCCAAGGTAGTGAAGACACTGATGGACTAACTATTGATAATTGCAGCGTGAAGGACGTAACGCTCAACGGAATGAACTCCACTGCCCAATCATTTGTTTCTCTCTACGGTGACTTACTCGGCGGTAATCGCTATGGCAAAGGCAAAATCACCATCACAAATTGCGATGAGAATATCTACATTTCATCACAAGCACAATTAGCCCAATTGGCTTCTATGGTAAATAAAGGCACAAACTTTAAAGGAAAAACACTCAAATTAACAAACAATATCGATCTGGAGAACAAAGAGTGGAAACCTATCGGTTTACAAGACAAAGCATTCCAAGGAACTTTTGACGGTTGCGGCTACACTATCAGTAACTTAAAAATCAATCAACCCTCGAACCAGAACGTGGGACTGTTCGGTTACACGACCAACGGGGAAATCAAAAACTTCACGCTTCATAATGCAACTGTTTCCGGTTATTTAAATGTAGGTGCAATAGCAGGAACTCCCTATACTTCAACATATTCTGACATACGACTGACCGGGAAGGTACAAATTAACGGTTATGCTTACGTGGGAGGCATGTTGGGCAAAAATGCCTATGCAAACCTGAATAACCTGACAATCGATGTAGAAGAAGGAAGCCTAGTTCACGCCCAAAGTGAAGCATATCGTAGCTACGTGGGTGGTTTAGTCGGCTTCATGGGCGAAGGAAATATTCTCGTATCCAACATCACATCAAATATCAACGTGACAGGCTCCACTTGCGATGTTGGAGGTATCACCGGTATAGCCCATTACAATAACACGTTTGAAAACTGCATCTGCACGGGCAACGTGACTTTACAAAACGCAAATGACCCCGGTGATGAACAGGAAATTGGTGGTATCGCCGGGGTATGGAATAACACAAACGGAACAAAAGTTATTTTCCGCAATTGCCGATTTAACGGAACTCTCTCATCAACACTAAAAGGCGAGGACAAATCGGAAGAAATTGCCGACAGTAACCGAATTACCGGTCGCAAATACAGCACAGACGGAACAGGAGAATTAATTATAGAATAATTATATGCAACCAGACCACCCGGGCGGAGCTTGATCGCTCCCCCGGGTACAAAATTAACTTCGGGGTTGCGAATGGCAACTCCCTTAAAATAACAAAACATGAAAAGATTCCTTTTAACAGCAGCAAGCTTTGCGATGATGCTTATCGCTTGCCAAAAAGATGAGATCGAGGGGTTCGGAACGAACTCGCAAACGATCAGTGTAACTATCCCACAAACAAACACAATGAGCCGTGCCGTTGGTGACGGAGACGGAGCTCAAATCAATCGTTGCATCCTAGAAATCTACCGGGACGGTCAATTGTACGGGGAACGGCAGGTAACCACCGTAACCGGGAACAAAGCCTCTTTCGACCTGCGCCTGGTGACGTCACAAACCTATGACTTCGTATTCTGGACTGATTGCGCGGACAACGGACAAGACAAATACTATGACACGAAGGACTTAACCCAAATCAAAGCGGTGGACTACACCGGAAACGACGAGGGATTCGATGCCTTCACCGCCACAAAAACTTTCACGATAAAAGAAAGTTTCGCGGAGAACGTAACCCTCACCCGTCCTTTCGGTCAATTGAACGTGAAGACACTTGACCTGGATGCCATTCCCGATGACGAGTTGAAACCCACGAAAGTCAAAGTAGCCTTTACCGCTGTTCCCGCATCATTCAACGTCTTGACTGGCAAAGTAAGTGAAGATATGATCGCAGTGCAATACGAGAAAGAGGTCGTGAACGGGGAAGGTTACCTCACCATGGATTACCTTTGGGCTCCCAGCGATGAATCCACGCTGGCGGATTTCACGATGACGTTCTATAACGACATGACCGAAATCACGAGCAATGACAACTTTAAAAATATCCCTATCCGCCGCAACTATCGCACCAACGTGTCCGGTAATCTGCTGACGAAACAAGGTACGATAGAAGTTACCATCGACCCGATATTCGAAGGAGAATACCCCGTGGTTGTCAACGGTGCCCTCAACCTCTCTACCAACAAGGAGTACTCCTCGTTGCAAACAGCCATCAACGAAGCATCTGACGGGGACGAAATTTGCGTATGGGGTGTAATCGACGAAGACATCGTGGTCAACAAAAAGGTTACGATCAAGGGAGGCTCCGACGGTATCATGACTGCCTCCGCGGAAGAAAATGCCGTGTACGCAAAAATTCGCACGTTGAACGTGGCAGCCGGCACAACCGCTACTTTCGAGAACATCCAATTCTTTGGAGCCAAGGACATTACCAACTCCAAAACCAGCGTATTGGTCAACAACGTGAAAGAAGTGACATTCAAGAACTGTCTATTCGCGCAAGAAAATGTGACGGAAGAAGATATGCGCCCGATAGAAACGGCTTACAAGATGACCGGTAAATTGACACTCAATAACTGCGTGGTAAAAGCAGGCAGCAAGAACGCGTATTTTAACGCATTGGGCAGTGAAGGAACTCTCGAGATCACCAATTCCGTGTTCGAACAAATCGTCACGATCGATCCATTGATTGCAACCACGCAAAGTGCAGGAACATACCTAATCCAAGAAAACCAGTTCATGAAGGGTGTGGCAATAACGGCTCTATCAGGAGCATCTGACGCAAACGGTCTGAACGCTGCCGAAAAAGCATTTACCAACAGCATTATCAGTAACGGTAATGTTTTTGATAACGAGGAAGAAAAAGTAAAGGTATACGGTAGTCAAACTTTCTGGGTAAACGATATAGCTCCCGCTATCTATAACAAAGAAACGGGTACAGCTTATGAAAGCGTGCAAGAAGCCCTCACTGACGCCCAAAACGGAGAAACGGTAATCGTGAGCGGTACCACTTGCACTGAAACGCTCGAGGTTCCTGCCGGCGTTACACTCGACGGGAACAATACCACGACCTTCACGGGCACCCTTGCCGCGGCAGAAGGTGCAACGCTCCGTAACTTCACGGTAAACTCTGCTACTCACCGTTGTCTCAAGATTACAGCTTCAAATGTAACCTTGGATAATCTCAATATGGTTTACGAAGGAAGTGAAAAGAGACAAGAAGGCGTATCTTTCTATGAAAACGTTAAAAACGTGACCGTCAAGAATTGCCATTTTACCGGCTACTGGAAAGGAATGTACGTGGGAAACGGTGCCGAAAACTTAACGATCGAGGGATGCACGTTCGAAAGCATGAATCCGTTCGGCATGGACCAATGGTTCCCGACGTTGACCGTGAAAAATAATACTTTCACAGGAAATGGTTCCAGGAGTAAAGCTATCCACCTCACCGTGGCAAAAGGCACGGAAGGAATGGAAGGAACCACGAAATTCCAAGAGAGTTGGCCAAAAGAATTGAAAGAAAGCGTGTACGCCATCATGACTGAAAACACATTCACCAGTACTCCTTACATACGTATTAGTCACAGGAAAAATGCCCAAGAGTACTATTGGGATTACAATTTTCTCTACTTCTCTCTTAACGACTTCAACAACGGATACTTGAAAAACGCCGAAAACGCTTTCACACAACCTGATCGTTACCAACCTTCCGCTGTCGACTTCATTGAATTTGACAGTAAGAAGAATGTATTACACTACACATTAGACAGTCGTACCAATCAAGCAAATCGTGGCACGACTTATAGCGGGCACTTCTACAACACCCAAGGACGCCACTTCAACGTGTTCAACCCCGCCGAACTCACGAAATGGGAAGTAAGCGGTAGTATTTATGTCAACGAAGACTACATCACCAGCCAGAAACCTTTCCGTTCCGAATTGTGGACCGCTGCCAAAAACACAACCACCGGCGAAGATGCCTACCCGATGCTCGGCATTGCCAACGTGGTAGAAGATGAAGGCGGCATTTACCAAAGCACGAGAGAGAAAGCCGTTGTACGTATCTGGGGTGACAAGGGTTGGAGCGCAATTGAAAACGTAGAGGTAACTGCCGGATGGCATACCGTGAAGATGGTATCTGACGGCACGAACGTAACCTACTATTTCGACGGAGCCGAGATAGGTAAACTTTCTGCCTCACCGGCTTCTATCACAATCCACTCCATTATGCCACAGGCATTCCATTACGATTATCAACACACGGATGGAAACTGGTTCGCAGAAGGTTATACTTGCGACACCTATTTCTGTGATATTCAATACAAATTGAACAAATAACAAATACCAGTAAAGGTTTAATAAAAGTGGGTGTGTCAAAACACACCCACGGGTCCATAAGGTCGAAAAGTCCATAAAGTCGTAAGGTCAAAATATTACGGAATCACGAACAATTATACTGACAACCAGTAATTTGTGTAACGTTTGACTTTATGAACTTTCAGAACCGAAGGTTCGACTTTATAGACTTTATGAACGAGGAGGTGTGTTTTGACACACCTCCTTCACTTTTACAGAATACAAGTCATTATTTCTTCATCTCGAACCCGAGAAGCATCCCGTCATAACCTTCCATGAGAGAAGTCAAAGTAGAAGATGTATCCGATTTTTTCACCATCGCCGACAACACCTTCACAAATTTCATCAACCCGTCGACATTAAAAAGCAATGAAACTTGATCGCCCGACTTTGCCAATTGTACCTCGGTTCTCTTCACGGTAAAGGCGTTCCCCAGCGTGTAGTTCAATACCAACACTTTATTCTTTTCGTCTAAAGAATAAGTTCCTTTCAGCGTCTTCTTCCCGATAACATTCGTGAAAGTACTATCACTATTGAAAGTGTACGAAAACTTACCGGGGACAATACCCACTTTCGTGTAAACCGCCATGATCTTCTTCTCCAACGCCGAAGACATCAATGCTCCTCCTGCCTCCTTCAACACATCCTCGCTCGTCATCTTGCACGCGGGTTCCACGTAATTCCAAGTTCCCTGCAAATCAGAAAATTTAATCACATTCCCCGTGAGCGTGTTCACAACGTCCTTTACCGTCGAAGAGCTTAAAATATCCTTCCACGACTGTGCATTTGTATCATTCACGCCCAACAAAACACTACAAGCCAATAGGCTTAAAAAAAATCTTCCTTTTTTCATAAATACAAGTAAATACATATAAATTAGTACATTCAGACCTAAAAATCATATCATTTATCGGTACAAATTTAATAAATTTTGCCATTTGCCCGTCGTTTCACAATCGCAGATTCAACTTAAAAATAAACACAATTCAGTTCAAGTGGAAAAAATGATCCGATCATCAGACAGGCAACACGACATATAATTAAGATTTTTTTTATTTCAACTTTTCTATCAATTTCGTAAATTTGCAACTCAAATAAACCAAGTTATTTGGTTCAACAAACGCCGATCCTCGCACGGGAGAATTCTACACATACACACCTTCTTTATTCTCCCGTGCTTTTTATTATTATAGCCGCAAAACTTCTTGGTCGTGAGATTCGGAGTCGTCAGCATGAATAAAACTCTTATCAATCCCGATTCTTCAAAACTCAGCCTTCAATAAAGCATTTACCACCAAGAACCGATTTCTTGGCGTGTATACCTTATACCCACTGCCTTACCGAGAGTATGTGATCCTGTTCCCGACTTTTTCACGTGAACCGTTTTGTATAAAAAATAGGCTAAACCTTTTTGATTTAGCCTATTTTCATATCTAACTGATTGATTTTCAGCGGAGCCAATTTGGGGACTCGAACCCCAGACCTACGCATTACGAATGCGTTGCTCTACCAGCTGAGCTAAATTGGCGATAACGGCTGCAAATGTACGACTATTTTTGAAATTTGGAAACGATAAACCAATTTTTTTTCGGCTTCTTATCACACATTTTTTATACATTTGCGGCGACCTTTTAATAATCAAGAAGATGAAACAACAAGCCCTCTCGAAAAAAAATTCACTCGTTATATTTTGTAGTTTATTTATTATCCTAAGCCTATCATTTATTTCTAATCTATCGGCTCAGAAAAAAGCGATAGAAACCTCTGGGGATATCATCTACTATGCCACACCCGTCATCAGCCTGGCGACGACATTACTAAAAAAAGATTACCAAGGAACAAAGCAACTTGTCTTTTCCGCGGTAACAGCCGTCGGAGCAAGCTATATCCTAAAACACACGATACGCAAAAAACGTCCTGACGGAAGCGATCACCATGCTTTCCCCTCGGGACACGCCACCGTTACCTTTCAAGGAGCATCGTTCCTGCAACGCCGTTACGGGTGGAAATTCGGGATCCCTGCTTATCTTCTATCGGGATACGTGGCGTGGACCAGAACGCACTGTGACAAACACGACTGGTGGGACATTTTGTGCGGTGCTGCGATCGGCGTCGGAAGCAGTTACATTTTCACCAAACCATACGGGAAAAGCCACATTTCGCTCACGCCCACAATCATCGGGAAACGAATAGGAATACATGCCTGTATCACTTTCTAATAAATTCCTAAATAATTTGTTAAAACAGTATTTAAAGAAATCATAAACCCTCTTTTTATTGTGGTTCATCCATAATATTATATCTATTTTTGTTTAAAATAGAAAAGAAAAATCATGCTGCATTATACGTTCAAAATAGTCATTCTCCTACTCATGCTCATCAGCCCGATGACGCTATTAGCCCAAATACAAGCAAGAGATTCGGTTAGAAAAGACACGGTTAAACAAGAAGAAAAGAAAACAGTAAAATACACGCTCAAAGGAATTGTCATCGGGGATTCGGATGACGATTCTTTACCGGGAGCCCATATATACTTGGGAAGTGAAAAGAAACCTGTAACAGTAACGAATGCCATGGGAGAATTCACGTTAAAAGACTTGGCTCCCGGAGAAGTCATCGTTACCGCTTCCTATGTCGGATTCAGACCCACTACAAAAAAATATCTAGTAAAAGCGGATACAAATGTAGGCATGATTAAACTTTTACCAGAAGAATTAGACGAGGTTGTTATCACCGCAAAACCTCCCCTTATCATTCAAAAAGGCGATACCACGGAATTTAACGCGGCAGCCATGAAAGTTCCGGAAGATGCAGAACTGGAAGACTTATTAAAGAAATTGCCCGGTTTTGAACTCGTGGACGGCAAACTCATGGCAAACGGGGAGGAAGTAAAACGTATATATATTGACGGTACAGAATATTTTCTTGATAATCCGATGGCTGCACTGCAAACTCTACCGGCAAATATCGTTTCTAAAATCAAAATGTTTGACGGGAAAAGTGAAGAAGCGAATTTCTCTGGTTACAATGACGGAAAAAAATTCCGATCTTTAAATATCGAAACAAAGAATCCGGATCAACTAAAAATATTTGGTAAAGCTGAATTAGGCTATGGTATATCGGATGATGTCGAGGATTCTTTCAAAAATAACAATTACAACCTAGATGCCTCCGCGAATGCTTTCAATCGAAAACGCCGATTCTCCATCCGAGGAAGTTTACGCAACACAAATCAAGGCTCAGACCTGCCGAACGCTTCCTATCAGGGCAAAGGAGGACATAACAGGGGCAAAAATTTTGGAGCCGACTTTTATAACTCCTTCAAAAAAGGCATAGATCTTACCGGAGGTTATAGTGGCAGTGATAACGAATCATATTCCGCCAGTTTAACCCGTGAAGACTACTTCCCGTCCGAGAGTTATCAAAGTAAAATTTTCAATAACGAGAGTCACTCGTGGTCTGAAAGTTCCAACCATAGCGTCACTACCCGTTTCAATTACGAGATCAACGAAAAAAACAGGATCAACTTCTCCCCCTCCTTCTCTTTCCGGAAATCGGACAGCAGATCTATTAGGTTAGGTAGTAGTATTCAAGATAATGATACACTAAATATCACGAATGCCAAAAACCAAAACCACAATGAAAGCTATTCTTTTGGCGGGAATTTTTCATGGATGCACGGATTCGCAAAACAAGGGAGAACACTGACCTTAAACGGAAATATAAATGTCAATAATTCCAAAAGTAACGGGATACAACAAGATAGTAGTATCATCAATAAAAAAGATACCTTACGCAATTTAATAAACAGTACCAAAAGTTTTTCAAATTCATTAACCAGTTCCGTATCTTATTCCGAACCATTGACAGAGCACGCTCGTTTATCTTTCAATTACTCGTTAAGTTACAACCAAGACGAATCGGACAAAGAAAGTATATCGTACAAAGATGCCCTCTTCACGGAAGTTATCGGCGTAGATTCTTCCCTAACGAACAAAATCAGTAATACAAGAATAAACAATAGCATAGGTATCAATTATAACTATTACAAGGAAAAGTTTACCTTTAATGGAGGAGGTTCTATTAATATATCCAGGGAAGAAAACAAATACGAGTATTTAAACGCCCCGGATTCACTCGTGAGAAACAATTATCTGAATCTTTCTCCCCGACTTGACTTCAGGTATGATTTGACCAAAAGAAGTAATTTAAACCTTAGTTATAGCGGGAACACAAGTTCTCCGAGCGCAAGCCAACTACAAGATGTATTAGATGTGAGTGACCAATTGAGTGTATCAAAAGGTAATCCCAACCTGAAAAAAACATTCTCGCAATCCGCTTCAATCAATTTTAGTAGTTCAATTGTTTCGGAAGAGAAATTTAATTTCCTAAATGTAGGGCTTAGTTTCAACAATTCCTTCAACAATATAGCGTCAGCAACCCAGTTCATTGAAAATGACACCGTCATTAATGGGTACGAGGTGCTGAAGGGAGCCCGGCTTTCTATGCCCGTGAACTTGAACGGTCAATGGAGTATATCCATGAGATCCAGTTATTCCTTCGGAATTAACTCACTCAAATTAAGATTGAGTCCGTCTTTATCTTACAGCTATTCTCGTACACCTTCAATCTACGACAATATCAAGAATTTCACGAACTCACATCGTGCCTCTTTCGGCTTGGGAATAAATAGCAATATATCGGAAAATCTTGATTATAACATTCGATCCACTACCTCCTACACGTCATCGACAAGTACAACGACAGAAGGGTCTACATCATTCAGCCAATCTGTAAGTGCTAACGCCAATTGGGTATTCTGGAAAGAATTCATCTTAGCCGGTGATTATTCTTATAGCTATACCTTGAGTAAAAAAGGTGGAAATATCAACCAATCCAATAGCATGTTAAACTTGGAGATCGGGAAAAAATTCCTAAAGAGAAAACAACTTCAAGTAAGATTCAAAGCGATGGATCTATTGCGCCAAAGGAATTTATTGAATTACAGTATTCAAGATCTTTATACACAAACCCGGTACAGCACAAACACTCAAAATTATTATATGTTGACCGTATCTTATCGTTTCAACACGATGGGAAGCAAAAAAGCAGACCGGAAAAGATCAGGAGAAAACTCACCTCCGGGGTATTTTGGAGAATTCTAAAAAATAAACAAGAGCAGTGCTATAAAAAACACTGCTCTGTTATTTATTGTGCCCCTAAATTACGGGCTTGTTCTATATATTCCGTATCCCTCACCTCTCCTTTCTTGTCAACTTCAAAAGCGATCACGTGTCCGGTATCTTGCCATTGCATATATTTCGTCATAATATCATACGTGGAAAGCAATCCTTTCAATTCCTCGGGTTCATCCGTGGCACAAGACACGAGCAGAGCACATTCTTTACCCTTCACCTGCCGCACACTATTTTCCACGTAATAAGGATACAAGCGGTCTATCACGCATTTTATCTGTGCAGACAAACCGAAAAAATAAAGAGGCGACGCAAACACGATCAAATCCGCCTGTTCTATTTCAGCGTACAATTTTCCCATGTCATCCGACTGCACGCAAGGACTTCCCATAGACCAGCACATATTACAAGCGAAACAACCGTTTATCTTGTACCCCGGCACCTTCAACACGCTTACCTCGTGTCCTTTCGATCTCGCTCCCGCGGCATAAGCTTCCGCCAACAAATCACTATTTCCGTTCGAACGGGGACTTCCTTCAAGAATCAATATATTTTTACCCATAATGCAATTATTGTTAGTTACACCACAAAAATAGAAATTTATTGCTTCATTGGATTTTTATCTAACGCAAATAACGATATTTTATTTGTCGCTCAATCTCCGCAAGGGAAAGTTCCGTCTTCACCTTTATCTTATACGTCCGTCCCGGCAATATATCGATATAGTTATCCGAAAAGAAAGCCATTCCCCCCGGTAAAGCGAACATCACGTTACACGCCAATTCATTAGCGGTCACCAAAATATACTTATCTTTTCCCTCTTCCTGGACCCGAATAGATAATCCCGGATCTTTCGGCAAATTCAGATCTTTATGATATTCAAAATACATATTTTTTTCATCCACGACCTGTCCTTCTGAAGTCAAACGAATCACGGCAAGTACATCCGCACCCGTAAGTCCGCGAAGTAAAGAAGAACATTTCGTTCCCGCCAAGACCGTCGACGTATTAGCCGGAATTTCAACATCAGACTTTTCCATGCAAATGATTTTCCCTGAAAAATCCATCACCTCTATACACAACTCCGCATTCATTGGTCGCAAACGATCACTCACGGCATACACGAGTAAACTGTCATTCCGCCATTTTGGAGCCACGATAACCTCTTTAAAACAATCCCGTATCATGTAATGTGCCGCTTTCCACTTGTGATAATAATCCGTGGTAGACCAACTCGCCACAGACCAACAATCATTCAACTGCCAAACCAACGATCCCATACAATAAGGCATATTCCGGCGATGTGCCTCTATCGCCATTTTTGTAGAAAGTCCTTGCAACACGTGCGTCATATAAATAAATTGTTCGAAATCCTCCGGCACACGATAATACATTTTCATGTAATCCAAAATACGTCCGTTACCGATATAACTTCTTTGGTGTGATTTCATCACATCCGAATCAATATCATAATCTTCCGGCAAAGCATACTTCTGTATAGTACTCATTTCCGGGAAAGACTGGAATCCATACTCGCTGCAAAAACGGGTTGTCACTTCATCATAACTTTCCAACGGGCGGAATCCATGCCAAACACCCCAATAATGCTGGTCGCCGGAAGTAGTCCCATCCAATCCATGTTGCGTGGGTTCCGGTCCCGCCATCGGGGAAGACGGCCAATAATCACACCCGGGCATATATTCATCCACTACCCGTGGTAACAAATCATGAAACACGTCATAATAGGCTTTGAACACGGTGTCCTGCTGCTCTTTCGTGAATTGTTGTTTCCATCCCCAGCCCCCGGGCGAACCATGACGCCATGCTAAAGCATTTTCGTTATTACCACACCACAAAGCGATACAAGGATGATTACGCAACCGTACCACGTTATCGATTGCTTCTTGTCGAACATTATTCAAAAACTCCTCATTTCCCGGATACATAGCACAGGCAAACATAAAATCATGCCAAACCATAATCCCGTACCGGTCACATAATTCGAAGAATACATCATCTTCGTATATTCCACCACCCCATATCCGAAGCATATTCATGTTAGCATTCGCGGCATCGGCAATCATTTTCTCGTACAATTCAGGCGTCACCCGGGGCAGAAATATATCATTCGGGATGACATTCGCACCTTTAGCAAATACAGGTATTCCATTTAACTCGAAACCGAATGATTCGCCCCATTGGTCTTTTTTCCGCACTAATTTCAATGACCGCAATCCCGTCGTGATTTCCTTTTCTGCAATAATACCCCGATCGCCCTTTACCCGAATAGTAAACGTGTACAGATTTTGTTTTCCCAAACCATTACTCCACCACAACCGGGGATTCACAATATCGAAAGGCACAGAAATATCATTCTCCCCTTTTTTCAATTTCTCCTTAGCCGCAACCAATATTTTCCCATCATTCAATATCTCAACTTCAACATTTTGCACGTCATCTGCCTTTACCCGTACATTCGCGCTCAATGCAGCCAACTTTCCGGAAACCTCCGCTTGTTTAATATACACATCTTCCACCTTCATTCCATCCCATACTTCAAGCTGCACCGGACGCCATATCCCGGAAGTCACCAAACGAGGTCCCCAGTCCCAACCGTAATGATAAGGAGCTTTACGGGTATACACGCTCACCCTATCTTTTCCCATTTCCCCTCTCTCGCTCTGGTCATTATCGGCAGGCAATCTCAATCCATAACGCTTCATCTCCTCCAATCCCCTTCTCGTGGGAGAAGCAAAAACGACACGCAATTCATTGTTCCCGGCTTTCAATTTCCCGGCAATATCAAACACCCATGTCCGAAACATATTATCCGCAGAACCAAGTTGTTCTCCATTCAAATAAACATCGGCATACGTATCCAATCCTTTAAAAATAAGCCTCTGATTTTTCTTTTCAATCAAATTTCCATCAACAAAAAACACGGTCTTGTATTCCCAGTCTTTTTTGTCAATCCACTGTAACCCGAGTTCGTTCATGCGATAGAAAGGATCTTCGATCTTCCCGTTTGCCATCAAATCTGTGTGAACCGTACCCGGAACTGTCGCCGGAAGCCATTCTCCACTATCCTTTTGGCGGAATTGCCATCCGGAAGCGATTTCCGTTCTTATCTCCTTTTCTGGAGAGCACCCGAGTATCCCCCCAATGCTACAACAGAAAAAGGCGAACCATAATATCTTATTCATTTACTTTTGGCTCTTGCAAAATATGTTTAGCAAAATTATAACCTAAAGCATCATACCTCTGGGTCAACAATTTAGCCCGATTCAAGAAATTCGGATACTCTCTCTGCGCCTGTGGTGTCCAAGCCACCTCAGCCAAAGCCGCCATACGAGGTAATAACATATATTGTGCATGACTGAAGGTAGTTATATATTCAGCCCATAAATTAGCCTGTACACCCATGATTTTTGTTGCTTCCTCCGGGGTCAATCCTTCCGTGGGATCCAAGCTATACACTTTTTCCACGGGCACGTATCCACCGATACCAAAAGGTTCATTCTCCACCGGTTTCGCTTGATAATAATCAAAATAAGCATAATCATTCGGGACCATGATCACGTCGTTACCCCTTTTCGCTCCAGCAATCCCGCCACTCTTACCTCTCCACGACATAACGATTGCCGTTTTAGACACATCCCCTTCCAATATCTCATCCCAACCGATAATCCTCTTGCCTTTCGTTTTCAGAAATTCCTCAATCCGATGCACCACGTAATTCTGTAAATCACCTTCTTGCTTCAAGTTTTCTTTTTTCATCCGGGCTTGACACTTCTTACATTTTTTCCATGCATCTCTCGGGCATTCATCCCCTCCGATATGAATAATATCAGACGGGAACAACTCGGCAACCTCCTCCAACACACCTTCCCAAAACTCGAAAGTCTTCTCGTTTCCCGGGCAGAATACTTCGGGGAATACACCCCACATTTGACAAACCTCGTAGGATCCTCCCACACACCCCAATTCGGGATAGGAAGCCAATGCAGCGAGAGCATGTCCCGGGAGTTCTATTTCCGGAATAACCGTGATGTAGTGATCGGCTGCATATTGAATGACATCTTTGATTTCTTCTTGCGTGAAAAAATAGGGGCCGTAAGGAGTCCCGTCATATTTTCCTGTATTTTTACCAATCACGGTTTGTTTACGCTGGCTTCCAACTTTCGTGAGATTCGGATATTTCTTGATTTCGATGCGCCATCCCTGGTCATCCGTCAAGTGCCAGTGAAACACGCTTAATTTATGCATCGCCAACATATCGATAAAAGTCTTTACCTCATCTACTGTAAAGAAATGACGGCAAACATCCAACATGGTTCCCCGGTACTTTAAACGAGGTTCATCTTGAATCCGTACATTTTGGATTCTAAGCCGGTTCATTTTCTCCCCTTTCTCTATCCCTACTGGCATCATCTGTCGCAAACTCTGCATGGCGTAAAATACAGCCTTCGAGCTTCCTCCACGAATATCGATAGCTTTCTTGCTCACGTCCAAAACGTAAGCATCTAATTTCATAGAAGGATCGACATTGATATTCACTGCATTACTCTTGTTCTCTCCATACTCCACCTTCAAAGCTTCGCCGAAAGATTTCTCCGTTAATGTACTAAGGAAAGTACAGGCAGGAGTTAAATCATCCGCTCCTTTCACCACGTTAATCACAGTTTTCGGCGACAGAATGAATCCTCCGCCTGCAACAGTTACACTTTGAGGCTGAGGAACAATATTCACCTCTTGATTCGGTTCTCCTGCACATCCGGCAAGCATAACAATACACAATACTACAATTGAAACTAAATTGATCTTTTTCATAAACGTATTTTTAAACACAACAGCCAAGATAGGCTAAAATTTATAAATACGCAATTCTTTTTAAGACTCTACGATCAAATTTGTAAAATCTCCCGTGATACCCGTGTATTGCCGGGAATACTCGAACAAAGCAAAACGAGCCTCCGTCTGTCCTTCCGAATAATGCCATATAGAAAAATAATCCTCGACATCTTCTCCCAATTCTTCCAATTGACGTAAATATGCTGCGATAGATTTATTCTCTACAATATAAATATCTCCAATATTATCCACACCAGGACTATGCCTACGATTCACGTCCAACGAAAAACGCAAAATACGTTTCCCCTCTTTCGTCAATCCCACGGTCACGAAAGTCATACTCTTCCCTATTCCCGGCAAATTCATCACGTTCCGGTCGGTAGCTAAAAAAGGTTGGTCATACTTATCCAGCAAGCGGGCAAGACCGGGATTTAAAAGTTCCGGCTGCTCCAATATCTTCAATACTTCATTTTCCAATTCTTGCGACAATTGCCCGTACACTTTTTCTTCTTTCACCTCTTGCTCTGATCGACTATTCGGGGCAAACAAGGCATAATTCTCACCAAATCCCTTTACTGAAAAAGTATAATAAGTCAAAACGCCAATCTTATTCAACTCTTCCCGCAATCTTGCCGTATGTCCTCGTCGGGAAGCAGCCACGGTAAACACAAGCTGATTCGTGATAATCCATCCGGCATCCAGTAACCGACGTACCGCTTGCACCACCTCTTCCGTGATTTCCAAAGGGGACTCGAAATGCGTTTGTATAAAAAATTGTTGTATTCCCGCGTGTACCGCTTTTTCCCGGAACCGTTTCAACACATCAATCAATCCGTCATCAATCCGGCTCGGTAAATATGCCAACAGGCGAGACCCCAATCTTACCCGTTGAATTTCAGCATACTTCTTTCCTTTCACACGATACTTATTCGTCTCTATTTTACGAACAGCCATCTGATAAACAGCATCCAATATCTTTTCTAACGTCGAATTCTGACTCATCAAAGCATCCCCACCTGTGATTAAAATATCTCGTAATTGAGAATCATACTCGTAATAAGTCATCAGGCGTTCCATCTTGCGTTCCCAGCCTTCAACCGGCTTCAATCGTTCCAGATTAAAATTCAAATGTCCTTTCTGGAAATCATACATCCGTTGGCAAAGAGCGCACAATCCTCCACAAGCTCGTCCCATGGAATCCGGAATAAAAATAGCGACTTCCGGATAACGCCGATGAATATTTGTCGAGTTCGGCAACAACCATCCCGCGGCATTAGGCTTGCCGGCTTCCACGACATCCTCTTTCTCCCAAGCTTGAATATGTCCAAAATGCACCACCAGTTCACGGGAATAAATCACGTAACTCCGAATCGTGGAATCATCATATCCTCGTTCCTTAATACTTAATAAAGACAAATAATAAGGTGTCACGAAAAACGGGATACCCTTCAATTTCGCATCATGCAAAATATCCATAGTCTTATCTGATAATGTATTATCTAAAAACAGATTCAATTCATCCGGATCCCGTATAGCCATCGACAAATGAAATTTATAATCTTTCCACCATTCGTCAATCAACCCTCGTTTCTCTCCATCTTCCATTTCCGGCGTGAAACGGTAACGGGAATTCATCTTATTTCTCCGTTCGATCTTCCCGATCAACAACTGACAAATTCGCACTCTATTTTCCCGGCGTTCATAACTAACATCTTCATCTATACCCACCTTCCAACGCTTTCTCCAAGATTTGCTTTGCTCACTGGAAGGCAAAACATCAAAACTATCTTGATACTGCTTGAACAAAAAATACCGATCAATCAAAAAATCCCGGTGTATATCCATGGCTTCTCCCCGTAACGCCTCCCACAGCCATTTTATCGGCTCGTAACGGATTTTCTCTCCTGTCGAAAAATCATGTATATACCGGGAACGATTCACGAACATTCTAAAAAATCGTCGTATAGAAAGAGGGGAAGGACGTCTGATTAAAGTTGCCCGAATATATTCTTTCAGGAATCCCTCGAAATCTCTCCAATCGCCGCATTCTTTGGCTGCTTGTGCTATACCCGGGAAATCCCTTTCAAACAAATCAATTAATTCGGTATACGAATATTTCAGTACATTTCTCACCTTCACGTTCCTCCTTTTTCTATTGGTTAAACAAAAACACGGCATAAAATACCATAGCGTCATCGGACGCCCTCGAAAGCCATGGGTTGGCATGTATTTATACAGAAAGTAAATACCTGAGGTTTACAAATTTAATAAAAAAGAAGAAGAAGGCAAGAAACAGGATAGTTAAAAAACGTATTTACAAAATAAACCCCAAAAATCACATCCGACTTTTGGGGCTCTTTCTATTTTTTATAAAGCTCAATATGCCACTTTATCATTCTTCGCCTGCCAAAGTTTAAACTCTTCTCCGGCACCCTCTTCCCGCTGATTCGTGAAAGGGATAAAACGTTGAGCCCCATCCAACACAATCTCTTTATAGATAAAAGAATCATCAAATCCACCCTCAGCCGCATCCTCTTTCGTGCAAGCATAATACACGGCTTTCGGGCGAGCCCAATAAATAGCTCCCAAACACATCGGGCATGGCTCACAACTGGAATAAATCTCGCATCCCGTCAATTGAAAAGAATTCAACCCCTGGCACGCCTTACGAATAGCATTCACCTCGGCGTGTGCGGTCGGGTCATTATCCGGGACCACCGTGTTTCCGGAAGAGGCGATAATCTCCCCATCCTTCACGACAACAGCCCCAAAAGGACCTCCCGTCCCATTCTTCACGTTCTCCACGGCAACACGAATTGCCTCCTTCATAAATTCACTATTATAAGCCATGAACTATTTTAGATTTTAAATTTACCCTATTTTTTCATTTTTACTTTTGCACTTTCAACAATCAACGGTTTCCTGTTTCTCCAAATCATGTAAATCCCGACAAGTACAAAAGGTATACTCAACCATTGTCCCATGTTCAAGGTCATCGAAGCCTCGAAAGCCTCTTGATTTTCTTTCACGAATTCAATAAAGAAACGAGCCGTGAAAATCAATATCAGAAACATTCCGAAAAGAAAACCTTGTTTATCTTTCACGTTCGTTCTCCAATACAGATGCATCAGCACAGCAAAACTAATCAAATAACAAATTGCCTCGTACAATTGTGCGGGGTGACGAGGTAATTCGGGATGCTCGATACCGTGCCCGTGAATAAAGATAAATCCCCACGGCAAATTAGTCGGAAGTCCCACAATCTCCGAGTTCATCAGATTTCCCATCCGAATAAAGAAACCTGCCAGAGCAATAGGAATTACAGCACGGTCTAAGATCCAAAAAATAGACTTTTTACTCACCTTCTTGGAATAATACCACAATCCCGCGATAATCCCGATCGCCGCACCATGGCTCGCTAATCCCTGATACCCGGTGAACTTAAACGGACTCAACTGGAAAGGCAAAATAATCTCTAACAAATGGTTCTGATAATACTCCCATCCATAAAAGAAACAATGTCCCAAACGGGCTCCGATTACGGTCGCCACGGCAACATATATCCACAACTTATCCAACCATTGCTGACTCAACCCTTCCGATTTGAACATCTTCTCTTCTACCTTGTAGCCGCAAACAAACGCCAAAGCAAACAACAAGCCGTAATAACGAATAGAGAAGCCTCCTAAATTAAAAATCTCGGGACTAACGTCCCAATTGATAAATAATGAAACCATAACGATTCTGTGATTTTATAATTTATGATTAAGAGACTCAATAAAAGCGTAATCGGCAATCATTAAATCTCTCAATCACAAAATCTATTTATTCTTCTCTACCGTGGCAATTCTTGTACTTTTTCCCACTTCCGCAAGGACAAGGATCATTACGTCCCACCTTAGGACCCACTTTCACCGGTTCAACCTTACGAGGTCCTTGATTGGTCTGTGCGGCAGGGGCATCAGAACGTCCCGTACGCATCTTACTCAAATCCGTACGCTTTTCTTCTGCTTGTTTCACTTCCTCGGGAGCCTCGAACGGTATCTGTCCCTTCATCAATGTAGAAACCACACTCTTGTTGATCTTATCTACCATTGTCTTGAACAGGTTGAACGACTCGAACTTATAGATCAATAACGGGTCTTTTTGCTCGTAAGTAGCATTCTGAACCGATTGTTTCAAATCATCCATCTCACGCAAGTGCTCTTTCCACGCGTCGTCAATATGGGCAAGCATAATTGATTTCTCGTATGCACGAACCAACTCTTCGCCTTCCGTGCGATATGCCTTTTCAAGGTTCGTAACCACGTTATACATCTTCTTGCCATCCGTGAAAGGGACCACGATATTTTTGAACATCTCTCCTCTTTGCTCGAACACATTCTTGATTACCGGATACGCCTGTTTCGCGATACCTTCCACCTTGCGGGAGAACGTATCTCTCGTTTCTTTATATAACTTTTCGGTCAAATCGGATGCCGACATCTTCTGGAATTCCTCTTCTTTTATATCGAAATTCACGGATAGATATTTCAACACATCCAATCGGAAAGCTTCCACCTCATTATTTTCCTTGTGTTCTTCAACCAAAGCCTCGCAAACATCATACATATTATTCGCGATATCGACACCGATTCTCTCCCCGAGCAACGCATGCCTTCTCTTCTTGTATATCACCTCACGTTGAGAGTTCATCACGTCGTCATACTCCAGCAAACGCTTACGGATACCGAAGTTATTCTCCTCCACCTTCCGTTGCGCACGTTCAATGGACTTCGTAATCATCGAGTGTTGGATAACATCACCTTCCTCGTGTCCCAAGCGGTCCATCACACGAATAATTCTCTCGGAACTGAAAAGACGCATCAAATCATCTTCCAACGACACGAAGAACTGGGATGAACCCGGGTCTCCCTGACGTCCGGCACGACCTCTTAACTGACGGTCTACACGACGAGATTCATGACGTTCCGTACCGATAATGGCCAAACCTCCGGCAGCACGTACCTCCGGACTCAACTTGATATCCGTACCACGACCCGCCATATTGGTTGCAATCGTAACCACTTGCGATTTACCGGCTTCAGCAACGATATCAGCCTCCCGTTGATGTAACTTCGCGTTCAACACGTTATGCTTGATTCCGCGCATTTTCAACATACGGCTCAATAACTCAGACACCTCGACAGAAGTCGTTCCCACCAACACGGGACGCCCGACTTCTACCAATTTGGTAATTTCCTCGATAACTGCATTATATTTCTCCCGCTTTGTCTTGTACACGTAATCATTCGCATCTTTCCGGATAATCGGTTTATTCGTCGGGATAACCACAACATCCAATTTATAGATGTCCCATAACTCACCCGCTTCAGTTTCAGCCGTACCGGTCATACCAGCCAGCTTATGATACATACGGAAATAATTCTGCAATGTAATCGTGGCAAATGTTTGCGTGGCAGCTTCCACTTTCACATTTTCTTTCGCCTCGATAGCCTGGTGCAAACCGTCTGAATAACGACGACCTTCCATGATACGTCCAGTCTGCTCGTCCACGATCTTCACCTTATTATCGATCACCACGTACTCCACGTCCAACTCGAACAAGGTGTACGCCTTCAACAACTGGTTCACCGTGTGCACCCGTTCCGATTTAGCAGCATAACTTTGAACCAACTGGTCTTTCTTCTCGACCTTCTCTTCATCCGTCAAGTTAGACTTGTCAATCTCTGCCAACTCTGAACCGATATCCGGCAATATAAAGAATGTCGGGTCTTCTCCCGCTGCCGTAATCGTATCGTGTCCCTTATCCGTTAAATCGATAGAATTCAATTTCTCGTCGATCACGAAATAAAGCTCATCCGTGATCTCGGGCATACGGCGGTTATTCTCCTGCATATATATATTCTCGGTTTTTACCAAAGTCGCCTTATTTCCCTGTTCACTCAAGAACTTGATTAATGGCTTATATTTCGGTAATCCCTTGAAAGCTCTCAACAACAATATAGCCCCCTGTTCCTCTTGTTTCCGGTCCCCACTGGCAAGCAAAGTCTTCGCCTCGTTAAAAATTCGTGATACCAATTCACGTTGCATACGAACCAACTTCTCAACACGAGGTTTATACTCGTCAAACATCTGGATATCCCCCTTCGGTACAGGACCGGAAATAATCAACGGGGTACGGGCATCATCAATCAACACGGAATCCACCTCATCCACGATAGCGTAATTATGCTTCCGTTGCACAAGGTCTTCCGGGTGTATCGCCATATTATCTCTCAAATAATCGAAACCGAATTCATTATTCGTACCGAAAGTAATATCCGCCTGATAAGCCTGTCTTCTTTCAGGGGAATTAGGTTCCGTCTTATCAATACAATCTACTGACAATCCATGAAACATATATAACGGTCCCATCCACTCGGAGTCACGTTTAGCCAAATAGTCATTGACCGTTACCACGTGTACGCCTCGTCCGGTTAAAGCATTCAGGAAAACAGGCAAAGTAGCCACCAACGTCTTACCTTCACCGGTCGCCATCTCGGCAATCTTACCCTGGTGCAACACGGAACCTCCGATCAGCTGCACGTCATAGTGCACCATATCCCAAGTTATCTCGGTTCCTCCGGCAAGCCATGAATTGAAATAAACGGCATCGTCACCGTCAATCTCCACGAAATCCTTGCTTACCGCCAAATTCCGGTCAAAATCCGTAGCCTTCACCACGATTTCCTTGTTCTCGGTAAACCGTCTTGCAGTATCCTTCATCACGGCAAAAGCCACTGGCAGAATTTCATTCAAGACATCTTCCAGCTTTTTGTCGATCTGTTCTTCCAGCTTATCAATCCGATTATATATTTCCTCTCTTTCTTCAATAGAAGGTTTATCATTTTCGACCTTTGCTTTCAACGCGGCAATCTCATCCTCTTCCGATTTCACGTGAGCGTGTATCTTCGCCTTCAAATCGGCAGACACCTTTCTCAGGTCATCATTGCTCAAGCCTTTGATCTTCTCCCACTCCGTATTTACTTTTTTCACAACCGGTAACAACTCTTTCATATCACGGTCAGCCTTGTTACCGAACAACTTCTTTAATATATCGTTAAATCCCATACTTTTTTATAATTGAAAATTGAAAATTGAAAATTGAAAATGATAAAACACAGTTTATCCCTTCAATCGTAAATCTAGAATCATAAATTTAAAATTTCAGCATTTCCCCGGCGCTCGTATGGGATTAGCTGCAACTTCCGGAACTTTCCATCCCGGAAGAACAAGTGGTGAATAAGAATAATAAATTTTTACACGATCTATCGAAGCTGTATAATTCGGATGACTAGAAATACCATAATCCCAATCATCAACAGTCCTTTTATCCGTGCAGACCGTTATAATTTTCTCGGTAGGAGAAGAAATCAACAAACGATAGCTGTCATTCGCCACGGGGACATTTCCGGCACGCACTCCTATCGGGAGAGTTGCCACACACCCGGCAAATACATATAAAGCAGCTATTAAATATTTGTTCATTTCCATGACGTCAAAGATAATGCTTTAATCTAAACCTTCAACTTTTAGCTTTCAGTTTTTATCTTTTACTTCTCACAATTTTTCTCCGAAAGCAAGATCTCCCGCATCCCCAATACCCGGGTCGATATAACAACTCTCCGTCAAACCCTCGTCCATGGCCCCCGTCCATATCGTAACCGGCTCATCTTTCAAAGCCTCCGTGATCTTTGCTAATCCCTGGCGACTGGATACAATTGCAGCTATATGCGTGTGGGCGGGTTTCCCGCCTTGCTTCAACAATTCATGATAAGCCACCACTATTGAAGCCCCCGTTGCCAACATCGGGTCTACCAACAACAACTGCTTTCCCTCCAAACTTGGTGTATAAATAGAATCGAAACGTATTTCAAAATCAATATGATTCTCCTTGTATTTTCTTCTTGCAGAAATAAAAGCATTCCCAGCACGGTCAAAATAATTCAAAAAACCTTGATGAAAAGGAAGTCCCGCACGCAACACGGAAGCCACCACCACATCTTCATCTGCCAGCCTCACGTCAGCCACGTTGATCGGCGTCTGCACCTGACGCGATGAATAACGAAAAGTCTTACTAATCTCGTAAGCCATAATCTCCCCCACCCTCTCCAAATTCCGTCTGAAACGTAAAGGATCTTTCTGTATCTCCCGATCCCTAAGCTCTGCCAAAAAACGATTGTAAACCGAATCCTCCTTGTTAATAATATACACCATTATATATTTTCTTTAATAAAACTATCGTAAACACACGAATTCCCTCAATTTTCTATTTCCTCGTACTCCGCGTCCTCGATCTCCCCGCCTCCCATTTTCTGCTGTTGCTCGGACTCGTGAGCCTCTTTTCGCATTTGATTAATCCGGCGTTGGTTAATTAAATCGGTAATCCCGTAGAAAATAGATATAGCCCCGAAAAACGTGATAATTCCCTCTTTCGCGGAAAACGGGTTCGCGAAGATAACCACTCCTGCCAAAAGCACGATCACCGGGAACAAATAACTCATTCCGCTAATTTGCCCGAATCTCCTGGCAGAAGTAAGAACAACCAGTTGCCCGATACCCGCCACGACTAAAATAAATCCTAACAGATACATCAATATATTCGTGAAAGTATCCGCCATCACCCACAACAGGATACCCAGAATAATACTTCCGATCCCGTTAAAAGAAATCAACCCTCTTGGGGAGCCGTCCCCTTGATCTCTCAAGGAAACCAAAAAAGAAACGATCCCGGCAACACAAAATACGGCACCGATAATCTTAACCGTGTAATTCAAAACTTCTGTCGGCCACAGCACGAGTACAACCCCCATCACGATTGCCACGATCGACCTCACCATCGTTCTTTTATAAGACCCGGAAGAAAATATAATCTGCATAATTATTATTTTAAGTAATTTCAATCAAATTCACCCAACGAAAGTAATGATTTTTTCTGAAATAATTAAGCCGGACGAGCGCCCGGCTTAACTTTTTTATTTTATTAATTCCACGCTTCGCTTGACAAACTTGTTCAAAGCCTCTCCTTTCAATAGTCCATTCGCCAACAATGCCAAGTCAATTAACTGACCTACAACCTTATTACCCTTACCGTATTCTTCCAGCAAACTTTTTTTCCGTGTCTGCAAATCAGAAATAGCTTTACTGTATTCAGCCTTCCGGTCCTTATCCACTTGCGGAATTTCCTCCTCTTTCTTACCCTTATTCAATTCATCCAACTCCGCTTGTTTCTTCTCGGTTTCCTTAATCTCGAAATAAATCGGCTCTAGCTTAGCCTGCATCTCGTTCTTTTCTTCTTCGAGAATAGCGTTCACCAGCTTGTGATCCGTGTTCACGACCAACGTGTACTGGTCGCCCATGGCTCCATAGAATCCCATTCCCGGATTCATTGCCGCCATATCCTTCATACGGCGCATAAACTCGGAACGCGTCACAATCACCGGATCGCCATTCTCACCCATCGCCTCGAAATTCACCATAAACATCCCCCCGTCTTGCGGCAATTGAGAAGAGAACACGGCACGTAACTCTTCTTGCTCCTCATGACTCAAAGCCACCTCTTTCACGTCCTCTTTCGGGATCAGCTTATCAATCACGTCCGAATCCACCCGCACGAAACGATGCTCCGGATTCTTTTGTTCCAGGTGATTAATAAAGTGCGTATCCAGCTGACCGTCCATCAGCAACACATCATACCCTTTTCCCTTTGCCGTCTCGATATACGTGTATTGCTCCTTCACCTCCGTCGCGTACAAGAATACCACTTTTTTATCTTTATCCGTCTGATTAGCCTTGATCAAATTCTCGTACTCCTCGTAAGTGAAATATTTTCCCTCGGTATTCTTGAACAAGAAAATACTCTTTGCCCGTTCATCAAACTTCTCGTCCGTCAACATACCGTATTGGATGAAAATCTTCAAATCATCCCACTTCTTCTCGTAATCCTCACGCTTGTTCGTGAAAATATCATTCAAACTATCGGCAACTTTCTTCGTGATATGACTGGAAATCTTCTTCACGTTACGGTCGCTTTGCAGGTAAGAACGCGATACATTCAACGGAATGTCCGGAGAATCGATTACCCCGTGCAATAACGTCAAATATTCCGGCACAATCCCTTCCACGGAATCCGTCACGTACACTTGATTGCTATACAGTTGTATTTTATTCTTCTGTATCTCGAACTTGTTATCAATCTTCGGGAAATACAAAATACCGGTTAAATTAAACGGGTAATCCACATTCAAATGAATATGGAACAAAGGATCTTGAGCCATCGGGTACAACTCGCGGTAGAACTTCTCGTAATCCTCCTCCTTCAAATCCGCCGGTTTACGTGTCCATGCCGGATTCGTGTCGTTAATCACGTTATCCACATCCGTATCCTTGTATTCACCATCTTTCCATTCCTTCTTCTTCCCGGAAATAATCTCGATAGGCAAGAATTTGCAATATTTCGTCAGCAATTCATTCACCTTCGTATCTTCTAGAAAATCCTTCTCCTCCTCGTTGATATACATGATAATATCCGTACCCCGCTCGGCTTTCTCCGTCTCTTCCAAAGAGTATTCCGGGTTTCCCTCGCACGACCATTTCACCGCTTTCGCCCCCTCTTTATAAGATTTCGTCACGATCTCCACCTTGTCACTCACCATGAACGAAGAATAGAAACCTAACCCGAAATGCCCGATAATAGCAGCAGCGTTATCCTTGTATTTATTCATGAACTCCTCCGCACCGGAAAAAGCAATTTGGTTAATATACTTTTCTACCTCTTCTTGGGTCATCCCGATACCGTTATCCGACACCGTCAACGTGCCTGCCGCTTTGTCAGCCTTCACCCTTACTTTCAACTCACCAAGCTCACCCTTGAACTCCCCGTTCGAAGCCAATACTTTCATCTTCTGCGAGGCATCCACCGCATTCGAAACAATTTCTCTCAAGAAAATATCATGATCCGAATACAAAAACTTCTTGATAATCGGGAACAAATTCCCTGTTGAAACTCCTATCTTTCCTGTTGACATAACTCTATATTTTTAATTTAATTGTACTTCAAATTTTTACGACAATTAAATGACAATTGTTATGCCAAAAAACATTCTCTGCCGATTTGGCAGTTCCACTAAAATCCCACGCTATCCTTCCCACATTATTTTTCACGATAAACATAAAAGCCTCTTTCCTATTCAACAACTTTGTAATTTCTGATAATACACCTTTTATCCCTAAAACTAAAATATCATAGACGCCGCCATAGCTTTGCCACTCGATGTATTGAAGCAGGATGCGATTACAAAACAGAAAGCGTGATATTGGGACATTCTAACATATCAACGACGCTCAATCTATATGTTCATCCCAACATGGAACAGAAGAGACGCTGTATCAACAAAATGTTCAAAACCTTTGAAAAATAACAACAGCCAGAAGGGAAACAAAAACTTACCCCGAATACGTTATCCTTACTGGAAGCGGGATAAGTATATTGCCGCAAAAGAGCTAAAATCCATTCTTCGGCAATATGACATTGATTATTCTGCCAAAAAAATTTAGAACGAAGTAACTGTACTGACATCCCCCGCCAACCACAACGCTCCCCCTGCCCTATCACAAAAACCAAGCATAAACCAATCACGGAGGAATCATGAACGCAAATTTACGTTTATGCTACGTGCATGATTGGTGCATGATTGGTTCACGAGGTAGCGAATCGGTAGACCAAGCATCAAGTATCCCTATACAAAAGGTTTATACAAACCAAGTAAACCGTTTTTAGGATTTTGCCCGAATTTCACTACATTTGCACCTTGGAAATAAAACTTGAAAATGGATACACGCAAATTTTATATAGAAACATACGGCTGCCAGATGAACGTGGCAGACAGCGAGGTAGTTGCAGCCATACTGGAAGACAAAGGATACTCCCGAACCGAGGATAAAAACGAGGCGGACGTAATTTTAGTAAACACTTGTTCCGTGAGGGAAAATGCCGAACAGCGGGTTCGTGGACGGGTACAAGGCTTCACGGAAGTAAAAAAGAAGAATCCGCACGTGCTAGTCGCCATCATGGGATGCATGGCAGAACGGTTGGGGGCGGCTCTTTTCGAGCAGGAGAAAAACGTAAATATCGTGGTTGGACCGGATGCTTATATGGATCTTCCCCAGTTGATCGAGCAAGCGGCTAAAGGCGAAAAAGCCATAAATATCGACCTGTCGACCACTGAAACGTACAAGGACATCTGCCCCTCCCGCATAGACGAGACGGCAATCTCCGGTTTTGTATCCATCATGCGGGGATGCAACAATTTCTGCACCTACTGCATCGTACCCTACACCCGGGGACGCGAGCGTAGCCGAAGCCCGAAAAGCATCATAAACGAGGTACTCGACCTTCATTCCAAAGGATACAAGGAAGTCACCCTGCTCGGGCAAAACGTGAATTCTTATCTTTGGCGAGGCGAAAACACGGAAGTGGACTTCCCGGCTCTACTAGCCCTAGTCGCCCAAACTGTACCCGATATGCGTATCCGTTTCGCCACGTCACACCCGAAAGACATGAGTGATGATATACTTCGGACTATCGCCGCATATCCCAATATTTGCAAGCACATTCATCTCCCCTTCCAATCCGGGAGCAACTCTGTGTTGAAAGATATGAACCGGAAATACACCCGAGAATGGTATCTGGATCGCATCCGTGCCATCCGTGAAATTATCCCGGATTGCGGAATCTCCACCGACGTGTTCGTGGGCTTCCACAACGAAAGCGAGGAAGACTACCGACAAACTCTTGACTTAATGAAAGAAGTCATGTTCGACTCCGCCTTCATGTTCAAGTATTCCGAACGCCCCGGCACCATGGCATCCCGAAACTTACCGGATAACGTGGACGAGGAAGTCAAAGGCAGACGTTTACAGGAACTTATTGATATGCAAGTGGAAATATCTCACCAGAGCAACTGGAAAGACGTGGGAAAAGTTTTCGAGGTCATGGTGGAAGGTGTTTCCAAAAAGAAATCCGACGAACTTTTCGGACGCACCAGCCAGAACAAAGTCATCGTATTTCCGGACAACGGGGCCAAAGCAGGCGACCTCGTCCAAGTTCGCGTGACCGAATGCACGGCCGCCACGTTAATCGGCGAAGCAATAAACTAAAAGCAATCATGAATAACCCCAACAATTTTCAATTCCCATGTCCCATCGTAAACTCCTCAACGAAGAACTGAACCGCCTCTCCACGGAAGAATACAAAGAGGCGGCAAAACTCCCGATCGTGGTCGTGCTCGACAACGTGCGTAGCCTGAACAACATCGGTTCGGTATTCCGCACCTCGGACGCCTTCCGGTTGTCGAAAATATACCTTTGCGGCATCACGGCTACCCCACCCCACAGGGAAATACACAAAACAGCACTCGGCGCCGAGGAAAGCGTGGATTGGGTTTATTTCGAGGAAACGACAGATGCCGTGCAAGAATTGAAAAACGAGGGGTTTACCATCCTTGCCGTGGAACAGGTGGAAAACAGTATCTCTTTAGAAACCTTCACCATCAATCCGGAACAAAAATACGCCTTTGTGTTTGGAAACGAAGTCAAAGGCGTGCAACAAGAAGTCATCGACCTCTCGGACAATTGCATCGAGATACCCCAATTCGGCACGAAACACTCCTTCAACATCTCCGTCACAGCCGGAATCGTGTTGTGGCAAGTGCTTCACCCTTTCATCGCCTCCACGATCTTCACGGCTTCCACGGCTTCACGCACATCGTGAACCCGAAGGATGTGGGCGCCTTTCAACAAAGAGATCGTGTTGAGCACGGTCGTCCCGTTCAAGGCTTCTTTCGGGGTGATACCCAGTAGACGCCAAATCATGGTTTTACGGGAAATACCGACCAACAGCGGATACCCCAGATCGAGGAATGACTCCATTTTATCCATCAATTGATAATTATGAGCCACGGTTTTCCCGAAACCGAAACCTTGATCCAAAATGATATTATTAAATCCCAGAGCGTTCAAGCGGGCGATACGTTCCGAGAAGAACTCCCGGACTTCACGTACCACGTCGTCATAACGCGGGTTTACCTGCATATCCTGGGGTGTTCCTTGAATGTGCATCAAGATGTAAGGCACACCCATCTCGGCAACCGTTTCAAACATCCGTTCATCCATCGTGCCGCCGGAAATATCATTCACGATAACCGGACCCAAACAATGATTGATCTCCTTTGCCACACCCGCCCGGAACGTATCGATCGAAACCGAAATCTCCGGATGGTATTTACGCACTAATTCGACAGCAAAGCTTAACCGGGAAAGTTCCTCTTCCTCGCTCACGAAAGCAGCCCCGGGACGAGTGGAATAAGCTCCCACGTCGACGATTCCTGCCCCCTGTTCCACGATCTCGTCCACACGATTTATCACCTCGATTTCACTCAAATACTTTCCCCCGTCGTAAAAAGAGTCGGGAGTCACGTTCAGAATACCCATCACGACAGGTTTCTCCAAACTAATTTTTTTATCTCCCAGTACGATATCCATCATAATTTTCGATTTTCAATTTCCAGTTTTGAATTATTTGACTAATTTTACACTTCAAAGAAACAACTTATTTTTCAAATTCCGTTATCAAAAAACGATAGAATTATGCCAAACACAGCGCAAGAATATGATAAAGTGATAGATATATGCCAAGATATTTTCGTGAAAAAAATGCAGGACTATGGCACGGCGTGGAGAATACTCCGCCCGACCTCTATCACGGATCAGATATACATCAAGGCTAACCGCATCCGCAGCATCGAGGAAAAAGGCGTAACGAAAGTGGGAGAAGGCGTCATCCCCGAGTTTATCGGTATCATCAACTACTCCATCATGGGATTGATCCAATTGCAACTCGGACCCGGCAACGACACCCCGGAAGAAGATATTCTGAAACTCTATCAAGGCTATTTCCAACAGGCAAAAGAACTCATGCTCGCCAAAAACCACGATTACGACGAGGCGTGGCGGGAGATGCGTGTCAGCTCGTACACGGATTTAATCTTGATGAAAATCAATCGGACAAAGCAAATTGAAGACCACCAGGGTGCTACCATTATATCGGAAGGCATTGACGCAAACTACTTCGACATGGTGAATTACGCCGTATTCGGGCTAATCCGCCTGGTCGTGGAGAAATAGAGATTCAATGGTGTAAAAATAAAAGAAATGAGGAAAGTCATTCAAAATCTTTGCAGAATCGTGGTCGGCATCATCTTTATCTATTCCGGCTTCGTGAAAGGAATTGACCCGTTGGGATCGGACTACAAGTTCACCGATTACTTCAACGCTTTCGGCATGGGTTGGATGAACTCCTCCACGCTATTTTTCTCGTTCGCCCTCTCGCTGGCTGAATTTCTGATCGGGATTGCGCTATTATTCAACCTTTGGGTATCCCGCCTTGCATGGGGCGCTTTGCTATTCATGGCATTTTTCACCCCATTGACCCTCGTGCTGGCATTGACCAACCCGGTAAGTGACTGCGGGTGCTTCGGGGACGCCTTGGTGCTAACGAACTGGCAAACCTTTGGGAAAAACATAGTCTTGTTACTTTTTGCCATTGTCGTTTTCGTCTACCGCAAAAATTACACTCCCCGGTTGACCTCGCTAGGTCAATTCTCCATGCTCGTGCTGGCGGCAGCGGGCATGTTATGCCTGTCCGTGTACTGTTACCGCCATTTACCCGTGATTGACTTTCGTCCTTACGCCATCGGCACCAATGTTGCCGAAGGAATGCGCCTCCCGGAAGGCGCAGAACCGGACCGATACGAGGTCACGTTAAAATACCGAAATAAACAGACGGGCGAGATTCAATCATTCACGGAAGAGAATTACCCGTGGCAAGACACCGTGAACTGGGAATACGAAAGCAGCACGGAAAGATTAGTGAAGCGAGGATACATCACCCCCATTCACGACCTCGTGATCGAACACCCGGACTTGGGAAATATCACGGAAGAAATACTCGAGGATGACAATTACACGATACTTGCAGTAGCTTATAATATCAACAAAAGTACCCCGGATGCCCAACCCGCCCTCAACCGCTTGGCGAACTTTGCCCGGGAAAAAGGATACCGGTTCTACGGGCTGACCTCATCCTCTCAACGGGATATCCAGAGGTACAAGAACCGCCACCACGTGCCGTACGAATTCTGCACGGCAGACGAGATACAGCTTAAAACCATGATCCGTTCCAACCCCGGCGTGATCATCTTACGCCAAGGCACGATTCTCGACAAACGGGCGGGAAAAGATATTCCGGACATCAAAGATTTAAAAGACACGGATTTGGCAGCTTATTGCCTGCAAAGTCAACAAGAAATGCGGCAGAATTATTTGGTTTACTCCTTTATCCTTCTTTTCTTTGCAGCATATTTACTTTTTCCACGTATAAAGAAAAGAAGAAACTAAGTTAAAACACAACGAATTAAATCTATAGACATGAGAAAAAAGATTGTAGCAGGTAACTGGAAAATGAACAAGACTTTCGCCGAAGGTGTTGAATTGGCAAGAGAAGTGAACGATTACGTGAGATACAAGGAAGGCGCAGAAGGCGTACAGGTCGTTCTGGGAACCCCATTCATCCATCTGGCAAAGGTGGCTCACAATATCACGGAACCTTCCATCATGGTTTCAGCGCAGAATTGTGCAACCGAGAAATCCGGAGCCTACACGGGTGAAGTATCAGCCGAAATGATCGCTTCAACAGGAGCAAAATGCGTGATCCTCGGACACTCGGAAAGAAGAAGCTATTACGGGGAAACAAGTCCTATCCTCGTGAAGAAAGTAGCACAAGCACTAGACAGCAAACTGGAAATCATCTTCTGCGTGGGTGAAGTTCTGGAAGAGAGAGAAGCGGGTAAACATTTTGAAGTGGTGAAACAACAACTCGTTGAAGGTCTTTTCAACCTAACCCCGGAACAATTCGCTCACGTCGTGATCGCTTACGAACCCGTTTGGGCTATCGGAACCGGTAAAACCGCCACTCCCGACCAAGCTCAGGAAATGCATGCATTCATCCGCTCCGTGATCGCCGAGAAATACGGCAAAACTGTTGCGGACGACACTTCCATCCTTTACGGGGGAAGCTGCAACGCCGGCAACGCCGATGCCATCTTCTCCAATCCCGACGTGGACGGCGGATTGATTGGGGGGGCTTCCCTGAAAGCTGCCGACTTCTTTGAAATCATCAAGGCTCGGGCAAGACACTAATAACTTTCCAAAAATAATCAAGGGTTGTCAATTAATTTGGCAACCCCTATTCGTTCTATTATATTTCTCTACTAGATTGAGGCGTGTTGCGATCATAATATGCAGCTGAATTGATTTGCGAAGAAACAATCATCGGGTCATTGCCATTTTGCACCGCCTTAGCGAATACATCCATTATTTCGTATTTGTTTCCGTAATTAGCATTAGGTTGCATCAAAATTTCGGCTACCACCTGACGTATAGAACGAGGATATATTATAAAAGTATTGTTTGCATTACAAGTAACATTCTTAAACTCACTATTCCCAAAGAATACGATAACAGAATAAATTGGAATGCCAGGATTTTGCAGTAAACATTGCCTAATGGCTTGAATATGCCCGGAATTTTGCATAACAGGATTATAGAAACGATGCTTTTCCTTACCATACGCCAATAATTGTGTCCAATATTTCTGATGTTCATTTCCGAAAATCCAACCACTATAATCCTTGACTTCAAACACGATAATGCCCGCTTTTGTCGTAACGGTTACATCCACTTGCGTGTATTCTCCATTTGGTTTTTGAATATACAAGTCATGAAATATGGCTTTAGGATTGATACCTTCTTTCAATAATTTCAATACCACCCTCCGCTCCGACCATTCGCCACGAGTAATGGACGTAACTTGCTTAATGAGTTCTCGCTCTTTTCGTTTGATACAAACAAAATAAACAATACCTGTTATCAAACAAATCAAGAATATGATAGACGTGAGTGACATTAATGATTATTCCATAAATTAACGAAACGCTATACAGAATGTTTAAGTAATGAAATCGCAATACCTATATGTTTACTTGAAAGCAATTATTGGAATTACTTTTGTATCTCCATATTGTTGATACTTATAGTTTCCAATTTGTCTTGCGCATTTCCCATGAGGAGCTTTCACTATTTGTTTGTTGTAAAAATTACTGCCCTCTTGAGCTAATATTAAGACTTCTAAATCAGAAGTAAATATATATCCCGAAATAACTTCTCTAATTTCCAAAGCAATAGCATCACCGGATTCCAAAACCTCCTGTACTTCAAAATTTTTCTGGCTTACACAATCTCCGGGTTTATCAAACAATGTCTTGCCAAAATTATTTTTAGCTGTAACTGTTTTATTTGACTTCGGCAATTCTACACCATCAATTATTCTAACAGCCGGTACTGTTTTCTCTATTTCCATTTTGGTGTTGTATTTATAAGTTCCCACATGTTGAGCACATTGGTTCTTTTTAAGGACAATTTTTTGATTATCATAAAACTGTTGCTTTTCATTTGGTATAATAAAAACTATTGCACCAAAAGAGTCATCGGAATAAGCTAATGCACACCCTAATTCCACCACTTGAAACACCTCAAATTGTGAGTATTCCATATAATCTCCGGGTTCTTCAAACATTTCAAGTCCAATAATTCCAGAATTGTTAAATAAACTAACACAAAAAGCGAAAGCAAATGTGAGCATAACACCTGTGATTATACCAAGTACATAGATAAACCATTTTTTCATATTTGTTGTTTTTGTTGATTATATAGTAGTTAATAAATTAAAGTTTTCTGTTGTAATATATGTTGAAGATATCATCGTATGGGTACATACTTCTATTTTCGCTATTGTGAAATGCTTTGTACTATTTGAACAACTTATTAAGTTTTTTTCTTATTACACTTAGGGCTATACTTTGGTCGTGGCTTACCGTTATTCCTATACCACTACCTTTTATAACAGCTATACTTTGCTTGGTGTTATAATCGTAAAAAGTTACTACTATATATGTATGCCCTCCATCCCATTTTTCAGATGTAACATGAATATTTGGCGTGAGAATACTATCAAACACTCAAAAATTTTTAGAGTATTGGAGGCAGATAAAACTGTTAGATTCGTTTCTGCTATCTGATTTTGAACAGACATTACTATATCATCTAATTCTCTATCTCCAGATGTTTCCTTCCCGAAAATGACATATTTGTACTTACTTATGTTTGCATCATTAGATAGAACAATCTTACCTGAAGCACAGGATGTCATTAAAATCGTAATAATAGCGATAAGTACGAGTTGTATAAACTTTTGTTTCATTTCTTTCTTATGCCTATGGCTCCTTAGTTCCAATTGAGCCGTTAATTACAAAGAAGCGTGGAACTGCAGATGCCACGTTCTGAATTGGAGGTCGTAGGAAACCCGTACACACGAATGTAGTAATAGCAGTCCATGCTATAGCGTGAAAACCACTATGCCATCCTTGTGTGTAATTGTGAAATTTCCTACGTTTCCAATTCACAAGATAAGCATAACGCTTCTTTTATATCTATGTCATGGACCGGACTTTCCCAATCCAAATGCAAAGATATAAAAATCCCACAAAAAACGCTCACTGTCAGACAGAAATCAGCGTTTTAAGACTGATTTTTATAGCCCATTTGTACTCCATTGGTTCTCAAAAAGTAAAAAACACTGAAAATCAATAGAAACAGTAATTCCTTGTCAACATCGTTGTGGCTACGCCCCGTATTGGAATGTTGCAATAAAATGTAATTTGAGCTTACGCAAATAGTCCGACACCACTCCCCCAATATAATCCGATGAATTTCCTATTGTGAGATTGTAGTGACATTTTTCTGATTGGACTCATTTTATAGATGTTTGATCATATCGTATATATAATTGATATATAACGATATATATCCACATAAAATTAACATCATTACAGAAGCAATAATACCCCGACAGTCTTACTATGTCAAGAACTTTACCACCTTATCTGCAAGCAGGAACGAAATCTTTATCCAACTTATTAGTCTCTATTCTGTGGAAAATAAAATTTACAAGCCTTTATTTTCCAATATAAAATACCATCAATTGCATATCTACAGCTTTGCTGCTGATTTTGGATTTATATCCTAATGCATTTACAACAATATGTTTACCAGTTCCAATATCTATGGCGATTTAATAGCTGCTTTTATTCGCTCTGCCATCAGTTTGCACCTTTATCTTATGATTCTGACAAGATATTAAAAAAAATATCGCTAATGTTATTTTCCTTCTTCATCTTCAAATTACAAACTTTCCAGCAGTTCTATCATTTTATAGATGGTAGTTGATGGATTATCATATGTCTCCAACACCTTGGCTCTTGCCGTTGCCTCTGATGTTTTTTCGGACAGTTGCTGTTTCTCATTTAATGCCAAAGTCCCCTTTGCATAGTGTTCAAGATGTCTTTTCAGTTTCTTGATGCAGGCGTTTTGAGTTAGTTCGGCATGACACTTCTCAAAGTGTAGCAAATACCACAACTCAATACATGGATTCGACACTAGCAATACCGCATTTGGAATACTTTGCAGGTGTTCCAGCATTCCGTTCACATCTAGGTCAAACATTAGAAATGTTTTATCATTTTTGGTTGCGACATATTTCCGTTTACAATTCTCTATATACCGAACGGATATGTTCGAATCGCTCTTTCTTGGGATAATCTGAATAGGCGCACGGTATTGCGAACGAAGATGACTGATATAAGCAACCTCAGACTCCCCCTCACAGAAAACAAAGAAGTTTGGCTTCATTGCTTTGCCTTTGGATTTTCTTATTTGTCGTCCCATATCAGTTTCTATTTTATAAAACTATCCGTCTGTTCGTCAATATACGGGATAGCATCAAAACGCCCTTGCAAATATGCCTTCTCCGCATCTAGCCCGTCGCGGAAATCTTTATAATCAAACAGCGAATACAAATCCGAGGACCCGTCATCCCGTTTGTTGACAAAATATATCTGATCCTTACGCAACTTATTGGTATTAAGCAAGTATGTATTGTGCGTAGTATATATCAACTGCGCCGATTCGCTTTTATTGAACAAACCGATAATATACTCTACCAGTTTTATATGTAGCTGCGTCTCGATTTCATCTATCAACAGGATTTTATTATTCTTGACGATATCCATAATCGTCAGCATCATCTCGAAAAGACGTTGTGTTCCGGCTGACTCTTCTGCAAAAAAATTGAAAGGAACATCCGGATTATTCCTGTGATAAGTCGTAATGACCAGCTGTGGTTTCTGAATATCTTCTACCGACAATATTTGATTGTCTGCAGGGTCTATCACTGCAGTCGAAAATACTTTATTCTCATGCCTGCTGTCGATTTTGACAATGTCGCTGTCGGCAATTCGCAGCACATTAAGGAACTGCTCTTTGTTCTCATTCAACAAGCGCTCGACAGAGAACGAATTATATCCGAAATAATTCAGAATAAAACGCTCATTGAAATACCGAAAAACATCTTTTGCGACATCTCGATCCATCTGACTGGCACGTGATACAAAAAGCGTTTTCTTGGACGTATTGGCAGCAACATCCATAGGACGGCGAATCACCGATCGGAATTCATAGATATCCTTTTTGTCGGGACCCTTTGTCTCATCACGAGAAAAAACCAGTGAACGACGACCATTCGGATAATAGTAAAGTGCCTCTTTCAGTATCTCAACTTTATTGAGTTCAAAAGAATATTCATATTCGATACCTTCAAGAAGGAAGCGAATGAAAAATGTGCTTGACTTGCCAATACCCCCGAATTTGAACGGAGTAAAGGCAAATATCGTATTCTCGTTGTAATTGTGAGATGAGAATATCATTCCCACACAAGCGCGAATAGCCTTGATAACACTGCTCTTTCCTGACGCATTTGCACCATAAATGGCAACAGTTTTAAGCAACTGCTCATCACCGCATACAAATGTATTTTCTTCAAGTTCCTTTGCCTTTTTGGTCTGTATGCTTGCTGCCCGCATATCCAATACCACCTCATCTTTAATTGAAAAAAAGTTGCTCAAACGAATTTCAAGTATCATTTTATCCTCCAAATTTGTAATTATTTCGCAAATATAACAAATTAAATGGCAAAACCATAATTTGGACTACTTTTTATGGATTAGAGGTAGCCTGCATAAAGTATTGTTAAATACCCAAATCCCACAGAAAACACACTGAAGAACCAAGATAATCATATCCCTCTCACGTTCTCGCTCCGTTGATGCCGTAGAGATGCTATAATCTCACATATAGAAACATTATAGCAAATTGGTTCATAGAACGTGCGCATGTTATATCTTCCTTGGGACTTCGGTAGAATTACTACGGGACTTCAGTAGTAAAAGGTCATACTTTTTTTGAAGGTTTATAAAGTTGCCAAGCATCAAAATGCAGATATTGGCAACTTTATAAACCTTCATTCTTCACATCATTTCGTTACTCTCACCCGGTGAGTCGTTTCCCCGGTTTCCTCGACCGCCTCGACAACATGGCGGGCTAAATCACGGAATGCCTGTCCGGTAATGGTATTCTCGTCCAGAGCCACGGGAGTACCGGCCTCTCCTCCCTCCATGATACTCTGCACGATAGGAATTTGTCCCAACAGACGCATACCCCTCTCGTCAGCCAGTTTCTTGGCACCTTCTTTACCGAAAATGTAGTATTTATTATCCGGCAATTCGGCAGGAGTAAACCAAGACATATTCTCCACCAATCCCAACACGGGAACTTGTATGCCCGGGGATTCAAACATGTTGATACCTTTTATGGCATCTGCCAACGCCACTTGCTGCGGGGTACTTACCACGATCGCCCCGCTCAAGGCTACCGTCTGCACCAGCGTCAAGTGAATATCACTCGTTCCCGGGGGAAGGTCTATCAACATGAAATCCAACTCATCCCAAAAACCTTCTTCCACCATCTGTTTCAAGGCATTGGAAGCCATCGGGCCTCTCCACACGGTAGCGGAGTTGGGATCAACGAAGAAACCGATAGAAAGCAATTTCACCCCGTATTTTTCCACGGGATTTATCAATTCTTTCCCGCCAACCTCAACCATGTAAGGATTGGCATCTTCACAAGCGAACATTTTCGGGATGGAAGGACCAAAGATATCCGCATCCACCAAACCCACTTTATACCCCAATTTAGCCAAGGCAACAGCCAAATTGGAAGCAACGGTAGATTTACCGACGCCCCCTTTCCCGGAAGAAACGGCAATAATATGTTTCACTTTCTCTAAAGCTAACGGTTTTTCCAAGTCATGCACGAAAACCGTTTCAATCTTCACCCCCGAATAATTCAGCTTCTCTTTCAGCAAAGCCTCGCATTTCTTGCTCACGGCACCAATGAACGGGTCGTTCGCTTTCTGGAAAACCAAACGGAAGCTCACGTTCCCGTCTTCTACCTTAATATTCTGCACCATATCCAGTGCCACGATACTTTTCGATGTCCCGGGGTATTTCACCTCCGCCAACACGTCACGTACCTCTTTTACAAGTTCTTGCATAATATATCTAGTATGTTTTTGTAAATCTCTCTCGCGAAGATACAAATAATACACCTCACGAGAGAAGGATTTTAAATTTCCATGTTCAATTTTGCATCCTCCACGATTTCACGAGCCCGGCGATTGAAACAAGCCACGATAACCTGCTCAAACTCCGGATGTTTTATCAGGAATGTCACGATCTCCCGGAGCGCGATCCGGGCGGCATCTTCCATCGGGTAACCGTAAACACCCGTGCTAACCAGGGGAAATGCCACGGTCTTCAATCCATTTTCAGCTGCCACGGCAAGACTATTGCGATAACACGCGGCTAAAAGCTCCGGTTCCCCGTGGCGCCCATCGGAATAAACCGGTCCCACGGTATGAATTACGTGCCTGGCTTTCAAGCGATACCCCTTCGTGATCTTCGCCTCGCCGGTCTTGCATCCGCCCAAAGTGCGGCATTCCGCCAGCAACTCCTTTCCCGCGGCACGATGAATTGCCCCGTCGACACCACCACCTCCTAACAAGGAAGAATTGGCAGCATTCACGATGGCATCCACGTCCAACGTAGTTATATCCGCCTCAATAATTTTCAATCTTTCCATAGGAACTCATTTTATCAAGTATTAACATTTCCACTTTCTTCAAATCAAACGCCTCGAAACGCTTATCTGGTTGCTCGAAACCGCTCACTTGCAGGTATACTTTCAACCTCAACTGCTGCAATGCCCGACGGAACATATCCTCGTGGTCGAAAGCCAGGGGAGGCAATTCGCGGACATCAAACCAACGGGCATCCGCCGCATCATCCTGTCCCGAAACTTTCATCCCGCGGGAATTCACCAAAGCATAAAAAGCCACCGTGATCGTTCTTCCCCGGGGATCCCTGTCCACCGCGGAAAAGGCATGAAATTGCTCCACGAAAACATCCTTCAGTCCGGTTTCCTCCTCCAACTCCCGTGCGGCACATTCCTCCACGGTTTCGTCCATATTCAGGAAGCCCCCGGGAAACGCCCAGCTTCCCTTGAAAGGCTCTCCGCCCCGCTCGATAAGCAACACTTGCAGTTTCTGTCCGTCAAAACCGAAAATCACACAATCGGTAGTCACTGACGGGCGAGGATACCGGTAACAATATTTCTCTTCCATAATTTATCTTTTATACCCGTGTATTATACTGTCGCAACCGCTCTCGAAGTTTCATACAATCGGGACAAACTTTCTTCATCAACGCCCAAAAATCGGCAGAATGGTTCTTTTCCACCGTGTGGCAAAGCTCGTGCAGGATAACGTAATCAATGATCTCGTCCGGCAACTTCATGAGTTTCACGTTCAAACTGATATTATCTTCCGACGAACAACTCCCCCAATTCGATATATTATTGCGGAAAGACAATTCCCGGTACCGGAAACCGAAACGCTCGGCAAGCTCTTTCACCCTGCCCGGCAAATAGCGTTTACTCTCCATACGGTATATCTCTATCAAAAAATTCTCCACGTAAGGGGCTATCTTCTTGTAATCCGTGTTCCGGGGAATATACAAGCGAATCTCCTTGCCCTCTATCTTATAATGGGGACGGGCATCGTCGCAAGCGAGCACTTTCAACACGTGGAACTTCGTTTTCACCTCGGAATCCATGCCTAATCCCACCCCCGTGTCTTTTTCGTAAGTTTGTATCTTCGCGAGATTTGTTCTGATCCATTCCTGTTGCGAAACGACAAACTCTTCCACCTGTCGCCCGCTCACCCCGTAAGGAACGTTTACCCACACCCCTCTGCCCGGGGCGATACGCACCGAGAGAAAACGGATATTCATCCCCCGTCTTACCTTCACTTTCCCGATTCCCGGTAATATGATCTCGTCCTGCATAATTAAAAAAGGGCTACCGATTGTTTACTTTCGGATAGCCCTGAACCTTTTAGCTTTAAACTTTTAGTTTTTAGCTCTTACTTTTCCACGGCAGCTCTGGCTATCGTGAACTAAGCATTTTTTTTAATAACCTCGCTCAAACGAGTAAACTCACCATCTACCGTCTTCAACAACTCAATTGAAATTCCTTTATAATATGCTTTCGCTTCCTTCTTGTCGTTAAATGCCTTACGATTAGAAATTTTGCTTCTTACTTCATTCCTATATTCAACCATATCCTTCACGATATTGACAACCTCCGGGTCATTCTTCTCCGTGGTGGAATTATAATTCATACAATCAGCGATTACCGCGAAAGTCAAGTAATCAACATCTTTCTTCAATCTTCTTATACTTGCCATAACAATTGATATTTAATTTCTACAAAAGTAATAAAGATTACGTCCAAATCAAACAATCGGGCGACTAAAAATTCCCCCGTCCCGCTTCCAGCATCATGTCCAGCACCAACATGGCAGCCATAGCTTCCACTACCGGAACGGCACGAGGCACAACGCACGGGTCATGCCGCCCGTGTGCCGAGAAAAGGACCGCCTTGCCCGAAAGGTCTACCGTCCGCTGTTCCCGTCCTATCGTCGCCACGGGCTTGAAAGCCACCCGGAAATAAACATCCTCCCCGCTTGTAATGCCACCCAATATGCCTCCGGCATGATTGGTCAACGGCTTCACCAGCCCGTCCGCTATCGTGAAAACATCATTATGCTCGCTTCCCCGCATGGCAGCAGCCCGAAAACCTTCCCCGTACTCGAATCCTTTGGCAGCATTTATACCCATCATATAATGCCCCAAACGAGCTTGGAAACGGTCGAAAACAGGTTCACCCACGCCTGCCGGAATACCCCGTATCACGCAACTCACCACCCCTCCGATACTATCCCCTTCCGCTTTCACCTTCCGTATCAAATCCTCCATTTCCCCTGCCAGCTTCTCGTCCGGGCAACGAACCGCATTCGCATCAACCCGGCTTAAATCCAACCCTGTGTACGGTTTATCCAACTCCACGTGACCGATCTGTGACGTGTACCCCTGCACGGAAACTCCCCGGGTACGGAGTATTTGCTTGGCTATCGCTCCCGCCACCACACGTGCCACGTGTTCGCGTGCCGACGAACGTCCCCCGCCCCTGTAATCCCGGATTCCGTATTTCTTTTCCAGTGTAAAATCCGCGTGCGACGGACGGAACACGTCTTTCATCTCTTCATAATCCCGGCTCCGCTGGTCACGGTTGCGCACGATAAAACCGATCGGCATCCCCGTCGTCACCCCCTCGAGGATACCGGAAAGCAATTCCACCTTATCCTCCTCCTTCCTCTCGGTTGTCAAATCCGACTGTCCCGGTCTGCGCCGGTCGAGTTCCCATTGCACCTCATCCGTCGATAAAACAAATCCCGCCGGACAACCGTCAATAACTCCTCCCATCGCCTCCCCGTGCGATTCCCCGAATGATGTCAACGTGTATAACTTCCCGATCGTATTCATTTGGTTCAATTGAAAATTGAAAATTGAAAATTGAAAATGAAGGAATCATAATCAATCGTGCAATTTCCAACGGTTTATTAGAACTTCAAATATAGCAAAAATGGAAAACCAAGATCACGAGAACCCTAATTTTCCATTTTCAATTTTGCATTTTCAATTAGATCAGTGGCAGCAACCGTCACTACAACCGGAACCGCATCCACCGTTGTCAGAACCACAACCGTGACATCCGCCACACTTGTGTGAATGCAATGCTTCCAATTCCTCGTCGGTAGCATCTCTCACGGCCAACACCTTGCCTTTAAAATACAAATCCTTGCCAGCCATCGGGTGATTGAAATCCATCTTCACAGTATCTTCCCCAACCTCGACAATCGTACCGTTCAAATGGCGTCCCAGGCTATCCTGCATGGGCAACACGTTCCCGGGTTGCAACTCACCTTCCTCGACCTCGGCAAATATATCTTTAGGCAAATCTACAATCATGTCCTCGTTCACCTCACCGTAACCGTTTGCTGCCGGAATATGGAAATCGAAAGAATTTCCGGTATTCAAGTTCAACAGATTCATCTCGAAATATTCAAGCGTCTGCCCTTGCCCGCAAATAAATTCCAGCGGCGTACTGGCATCCGCAATCTCGATGGGTTCTGCATCCGCTGCCGTTCTCAGCTCGTAGCTCACGGTTACATGCTTATTCTTTGTTATCATCTCTTTGTTTTTTAATTATTCAAGATGCAAAGTTACAATTAAAAGCTGAAAGCAAAAAGTTAAAAAACAGGTAAAACAGAACGGACACGTTAAAACGCATCCGCCCTGTTTTAATGAGATTCCCTAATCTTGATATATAGTAAACCCTCTCTAGTTATTCAACGATAACCACCCGGTTCATAACTTTGTCAGAGAAGTCACTGACTCCACCTTTACCGACAACTTCAAGTTGGCTGGCATTCACCCCGAATTTCTTAACCAGAGCATCGGCAACACTACGAGCCCGTTTCTCACTCAACGCTTGGTTGAACGCAACTGAACCCGTGGCTTTATCGGCATAACCGTACACTTTATATTTCTTACTCGGTGAATTTTTAATCACCTCGGCATAAGATTTCAGGTTTTCCAGTTGGCGCTTATCAAGATTTGCCTTGTTTATCGCGAAGAACACGTACAAAGCAGGAGTCTTCACCTCTTGTTTTGCTACCGGTTGTTTCTGGCGAGCCTGATCCAATTCGCTCTGCAACTTGTCGGCACGACGAATAGCATCTGCCAAGCGGGCTTCTGCCGCCGTCAACATCTCGGGAGAAACACCCGTGTTAACGATCACCTTTTCATTCTTTGCTTTCTTGAAAAAACGGTCTTTAAATTTGTAAGTAAACCCGGCTGTTAAGCTCACTAACCCTTCACCTCTGTGGCGATCCGTCTGTCCGTCAAATTCCTGCGGCACCAAATGTCCCCTGATCTCCACGTTAAAATCAAAAGCATTCGAGATTCGGAACTTATTATTAATACCACTCACAAACATAAATTTAGTACTACCGCCGCCCGTGTAAGCATGTATCATACCGAATCCGGCAAGGAACACCGTTTCATAAAAACGATCCGTGCGATACCCGCCAATCCAGTTGGCAAGATTCACCAAACCGTCAACATGTACATTAAACTCGTCCCAGTCCTGTTTATACAGCCCGCGGGCATCGGCTGCCCCTTCGGCATAAATATTATTAGGATCGTTCGTCCTTCCCTTCAAGTTAAATCCCCCGGCTTGCACTCTCACTCCGAAAGTCGGCAGAAACCACTTACCCACAGCAATATCAAACGACGGGCTTATACGCCGCCCGAAGCGGCTATGCTGATCTTGTTCCCCGAAATAGACCTGTCCACCAGCTCCAGCCGAAATGAACCAATTGTCCCAGAAGCGATTAGTTACGAATCCCCGCCATGAACCGGCTTCTTCTTCCACTATTACGGTCTCTTTTGCCTGTTGTGCTGAAGTGAGTAAAGGCAATACCACTACCAGCAGCATAAAAAATGTCTTTTTCATACTCTCTACATTATTTATAATTTTGTCGATTATTTGCTAATATATAGCTTCTTTATAGTACCTGAAAATACGGTAACGCTTGTAAAAACGTTACAGAAAATACAAACAAAAATTGTGTAAAAATATAATTTAACAAATTCACACATATTACCTATTAAAGCCAAATGAAATAAATAGCCATATAACTATCTACTAATCATATAACAAACCATCGAATCCATTTCCTGCCACAGGAACATCTCATGAATGTTACAATCACTAAAATTTTCCCCTTCCCTATTGTAGAATCAAAAACAAGTACTATATTTGCAACCGCAAACAGGAATAACAGCGGTTATTCCTCCCTGTATTCAAAGATTGGTTCGGTAGTTCAGCTGGTTAGAATACATGCCTGTCACGCATGGGGTCGCGGGTTCGAGTCCCGTCCGAACCGCAAAAACACTGTATTTCACTTGA
Source organism: Butyricimonas synergistica DSM 23225 (assembly GCF_000379665.1). Lineage (GTDB taxonomy): Bacteria > Bacteroidota > Bacteroidia > Bacteroidales > Marinifilaceae > Butyricimonas > Butyricimonas synergistica. The sequence continues at coordinate 1,097,660 of NZ_KB903359.1, forward strand.
AATACAGTGTTTTTTTGTCCCTTAATCAATGTTTGGCTACCAATCGATTACAATCAACGAGAGAATGGCAATTTTTCTGTATAAGTTGGCGATTATTCCTGTTTTTCCTTTTTCCGGTACTCGGAAATGCTTTCCCCGTCATTTTCTTGAAAAAACGGCTAAAGGCGGCAATATCCTCAAATCCCAGAATCGAGCCGATCTCTTTCGCACTTTTACTCGTGTAGAGCAACAAGCGTTTGGTTTCTGCCTCCACCCGCCCGTGGATTACCTGCAAGGGACTCGGGAAGCCGTATTCCGAGAACAGGTTGGACAGCGTCTTAGGTGTACGGAACAACAAGTCATCACGACGTTACCGTTCATCCGGATATTAAGACAATATTCCATAGCAAGCCTATTTTTTCCAAAAATACACAATAAAGGAACACAATGGACAAACTACGGCATAAAATAAAAAAAGAAAGTAGCTGGCGAGGAGTGTCCATGGATAAAACGTGTGTGGTACTGAAATATGGAAACCAGCTACTTTCAAGAAACACTCAAAAAGGCTTTCACCGCCGATATTCAAAGATATGCACTTTATTTCTTTTATCAAAATAATTGGAAATCAATAATTCTCGACAAGAAGTCTTTTAGGTGGAACACATATTAACAACTAAAATCTGCAACGTTCACAATAAACGCCAAACTCTGCTATCGAAAGCGTCCCGTTAAACTTCAACGCTGTTATTCGCACGGCATCTCCCCACACGGTGTCAAAACGATGAATTTTCACCCGAGAGCTCGCGAGAACCTTTCCCTCGTAAATTGTTTTCCACACGCCATTTACGCGATACTCTATACGATACTCCTGCATACAATCGTTGTTTCGTTCCGTGATAACCACCATATTGAAAGGTTGTTCCCGACCAAGAACTACGGTCAACCATGGAGTTTTTACCTCTGGATTAGAATTCCAACATGTACCGAAATTATCGTCATTAGCAAAATCCATTATAGCATAATCACTACTCCATCCTCCTTCGGCAGGTTTGAATTTGGCTATATTGGAAGAAATAATCGGAGCCTCTGTTTCGGGGAGTATAGCTACTTGACCATCATTCTTCCAGAGTTTACCGATTTCTTTCAGTGCTTTCAACGCATTAGCATCCATAAGCCCTTCCCTATTGGGTGCTACATTCAAAATAAAATTACAATATACCTTCCCCATCGGAATAATATTCTCGTTCACCATGCTTTCCGGATTCTTCACTGCCGTGGAAGGAAAACTTTCTTTCCAAAACCAATTGGCTTGCAACGGCAAACAAGATAATGCCGGTAAACGATTGGATTCTTTGGAAATATGTTGTCCCGCCCCCTGCTCGTAAGATTTTATATCCGTGTAGAACAACGCTTCCGCCGGATACTTAGCGGCATTCAAATCCATCACCAGACAATCGGGTTGGAGCGATTTAACCAAACGATAAATATCTTCAAAAGGAATCTCATCATACGAGATACGAGACCATGGAGCATCCCACCCATCAATAATCAAAGCACTAATTTCCCCGTAATTCGTGAGCAATTCACGAATCTGCTCTTTGATCATCTCCACGTGTTTCGGGGTGATACAATGTGGGCGCAACCGGGCATGCATATCCAGTATAGAATAGTAAAGCATCACTTTCAATCCCTCAGCCCGGAAAGCATCGGCATATTCTTTCACCACATCACGCTTAAACGGGCTACTCATGACACTATAATCAGTAGTTTTGGTATCCCAAATACAGAATCCGCTATGATGCTTCGTGGTCAAACACCCATAAGTCATATTTGCCGACTTCGCCGCTTTCGCCCATTGCTTACAATCCAATTTGGTCGGATTGAAAAGTGCAGGCGAAGCATCCGGATCAGGCCAATCTTCATTAAAATAAGTCGGCATATTAAAATGAATAAACATACCGAAACGCAAGTCCACGAACTCCTGTTGTAACTGGTGGAGCGATTTACCTTGGGCATACACCAACTGTATGGAAATCATTCCCAGAAATAAAACTATAAGCCATCTCTTCATCTCACAATAATCACTAAATTAATTATCTATCTTATCTGCTATTTACGAATCCCCCAATTCACCACTCAACCTATCTGCCTTTTCTACGAATCCAAATAAAAATCCCCCCGAAAGCCAAGAGCATGGGCAAAATAGCTACAAACGACCATTTAACCACCTCATATCCCGTTCTATTCACATACACTTTATCATCCGGCAAATCGGGACGTCTTATATCAATCGGCACCTCCCCATTTGATAACCAACAAAAAACTCCCGTGATCAACGTATAATTCGATGCCTGCTTCCCGGCAAGCCTTCGTCCAAATTCGCCATTACTGATACAATCCGCATCACCCGTTAAAACAATTTTCTGTACTTTATCCCCAACACTTTTAGACAATGCCACGACCGTGGAATAATGCTTTTCTACCTCCCCTATCGAAGGATTCAAACGGACTACGCCATCAACAAAATCAGTCGTTTCCAATTCATTCCAAACACCGGTTGTATCCGTCTTGAACATGGGAATCACTTTATATCCCTTATCAGCAACTTGTTCCAACCCCGCGACACTCGGTGTCGACAACACGAATTTACGCGTATACATACGCTCGAATTCATAAGAAATACTATCAACGGCTTCTTTCGTCGGATAAGAAAGAATCACATCCGCCTGGAGGTTTGAATCCCGCTTAACCAACACGCCATCTGTCATCTCGAAACCGAACTTGGCGAAGAGTGGATTCATGACCTCTCGACGCTTGGGTTCTCCCAAGATAAATAAATTTCCGCCACGTTCAATATATTGCTGCAAATTAAGCTCTTCTTCCGGAGTCAACCATTCACGCATATCAGAAATCACAATGATATTGATATTTTCCGGTATTCCCCTGCCCAAAGAAACACGTTCCACGTCAAATCCCTGGTTCATCAAAGCGTTACGGAAGGTTTTTTCGCTCGCGAACAAACTATAATCCCGATCTTTTCCACCTTCGCAACTCCGTTCCCCATGTCCCTCGACCATCCCCACGACCGGAAGTTTCATCACCATCCGTTTAAAGGCAGCTGAAATCTCCCGTTCCGTCGGGAAACGCTGCATATCATTATATATCCTTAACCACGCTTTCTCACCATTCTCCCGTACAATTTGACGGACAAAAGTATTTTTTTCTCCCGATAAATCAATTTTTGCACGAATTTCTTCCGGGCTCATGAATCTATTTGAATCCAATCCATACACCTTACATACTTCACACATCTTTTCTCGCAACGTTTTACCCGGGAAACGTCTATCCAAATCTGGATTCGGGGTTTCATCATAATAATACACGTATTTCAATTTCATATCCGGCTTGAAACGCAAATATTGATCAAAACGCTCCATATCCGGCTTCAAAAAGTTGTATGCCGCAAACCATGATCCACCAGGCTCCAGGACATTAATATAAGTAGTAATCGTCACCCCTCCATCCAATTTAGCCACAATTTCCTGGCTATTGAGTGTCAACGTGTTCTGTTTGGTTTCCGTCACGTCACAATACACCTTCATTGGAGGAAGCGAAGAAAGATAACCTAAAAAACAACATAAAAAAATCACCCCAAGATTCTTCCCCACGGTAATAGAAAAACGGATTTTTTGTCTTACGGCATTCAAACGAATAATCGTCAATGCCAGGAACAAGCATATAACGATGATAAAATAAAGCAAATCCTCGCTACAAATTAACCCGTTCACGAATTTACCACATCGTCCGGATATCGCCAGCCAATAAGTTACATCCCGTACAAAATCATATTCTTGCCACCATCCGCCGATCATGTTCAAGATCATCAACACCGCCAATGTGCCAATTGCCGCGACAATTTGATATGATGTTAACGAAGACATAAAAATACCGATTGCCGCATAAGCACAAATTAATAAATATAACCCCAACAATCCGGTCAACACCAAGGGAAAATCAAAATCCTTGACAAAGCCCCAGCTACATAAAACAAGTAAAAAAAGTACACCAATCATAACGAAGGCGTAAATCATCATAGAGAAAAACTTACCCACGATAATCTGAAAATTAGTGATCGGGGAAGAATACAATAAACGAATAGCCCCACTACTCAAATCCTTACTAACCAACCCCATGGTCAAAAGAGGTATGTAATAATACAAATACTTCTGCATAATCACGAAAACACCACCCCAGTAAACCGAGAAAAGGCGTTGCGTGCATCCATAAGGAATATATCCCATTTCTTGGGAAGACACGGTATTCTGAAGTTGACCGGCAAACTGCAATCCGGCTTGTATGCCGAAAGCAACCAATATAAACCACGCGACAGGAGAATAAAACAACATCTGTAACTCCGTTTTCGCTATATTAAATATCATTTTAAACATAACCCTACTCTTTTATTGTACTTTTTTAGATAATTCCGCGAATATTTTATCCAAAGAACTTTTCTCCACTCTAATTTCAGATAAATGCCAATCATGAATCGCGCATTGCTTTACAATATCATCAATAGCTCCTTGAGCATCATTAAAACGGACACGGAATTTCCTCTCTCCTAATTCTTCCACGCCCAACACGTTTTCTAAACTATTCAATACTTCCACGGCAGGAGGATCCACGATAGAAAGATAGAGCGTATTAGGAACTATATAATTATCAAATTCATCCACGCTACCCATGAAAACAAGCTTTCCCTGCTCAATCATCATGATATGATCGCAAGTTGCTTGCACCTCCGGCAAAATATGAGTGGAAAGAATAACCGTGCGCTCTTGCGCTATATCCTTTATCAAATGACGCACCTCCATTATTTGATTAGGATCCAATCCGTTCGTCGGCTCATCAAATATCACGATGTCGGGTTTATGGATTATGGCTTGCGCTATTCCCACGCGCTGTTGGTATCCCCCGGAAAGATTTTTTATCAAACGTTGTCGGAAATGAGTGATACCACAACGGGATAGAACTTCTTCCACGGCAGACTTCTGTTTCCTACTCGGCACCCAGCGCAAACGGGCTGAATAACGTAAAAACTCCTCCACGGTCAAATCCCCGTACAAAGGCGGCTTTTGAGGCAAAAAACCGATATGACGTTTCGCGTCAATCGATGACTTTCGGGCATCTATGCCCTGAATATAAACCTTCCCCTCGGTTTGCTTGATAACCCCACAGATAATATTCATCGTGGTCGACTTACCCGCCCCGTTGGAGCCGAGCAACCCGTAAATCCCTCGCTTAGGAATTTCAAAACTAATATCCCTTACCGCCCATTGAATATTATAACGGTGGGACAAATGTTCAATTTTTAAAATAGATTCTTGCATAAATTTAATACATAAACAACACAACATTCCCTGCCAAAAGAATATTTTGGCTTTATATCTTGTAAACCTAAAAAATTGTTTTTCAAGAGTAGGGGTAAAAACCCCTACTCAAAATATATTACCACGGGGCACTTGATCCACTACTATTCGAAAAATTCCCGTACTTAAATATCACCTGTTTGATCTCTCCCAGATCAACATCATCGGGTGATTCATACATATTTCCCGCAGCCCATGGATCGGGTGAACCCAACACCTGATCTATCGAGTGGAATATAAAGAATTTTCCTCCTTCCAACGCAATCAACAACCGTTCGCCATTATAATCCCGAGTTAAATGTGTAACATTCCTGTCAAAATCATGTATCGGATACACGATCTGTCTCATCCCTCCGGTTTCATTACGAAACTCACAACAGTATAACGACTTCCCTTCAGCAAAGTACATATACTTTCCATTTCTCTGCAGAGCATACACCGTGCGATCAGATACTTTATCAGAACCTTCAAACCGCCACTTACCTTTATTTGACAAGTTAATATTCGTAGAACTATATTGCTTGGCCAACGTGAAATTTTGAACATAAAATTCATCCCCCTTTTTGAATACACACCGATAATTCCCACTACCGTAAGCACCGTCCTCGTAAGTGGTCACCCAAACCAAAGAATATTCGCCAAAATTTGTCAAGTTTACAAACTCATCGGAATTTGCCGAATTATCCTGAATTTCACACTGTTTCCCTGATGTCGGATCACCATTGGTAGAAATAGCCACAAACCGGTTATTCGCTTTATCATGCATCAACAATAAACCAGCCCAAAAATGAGCGGGAATGATCCTGTCAATATAAGTATTTGCCTTGTCAAAATCAAAGGGTATACTCATAAAACGAGCCAAATGAAAACCGTCCGGTTGAGTGGCTTTAGGATAAATATACCGGGAATAAGCTTTCCCGTCATCCCCTATCATCACATCGATAGAACTACAAAACGCCAACAACTTCGGATACACGCCCTCCGGATAACCACCATAAAACTCATCTTCCAAGGCAACTTCTTTATTTAACAACGCCCCGTTCAAAGAAACACATCCCCCCTCTTTCTGAAGTATCGTCAACTCATCTCCACCCTTATTCGGAGTAGTGAAATTCTCCGCAATATAAAACGGTTTCCGCCCTAAAGGATCATCCGGATACAAGGAACTATAAAGATTATAAAAAGGAGTATAATAATACGGGCTGTTCTCAGGCTTTTCCAATCGCAAAAAATGAAGTTCTGTCGCTCCATTACTCTTTTCAGTCAAAAGGGCAAACCCATACTTATACGGAGAATCGATCTGCAGAGACACCGAACCGGTATATACCTGCCCGGACTTCCGATCCGTCACGAATAGATCAAGAGCATAAATCTTACATACCCCTTCATGTGTGTATTTCAACACGCGTTCATGTGAAATAACCGTTGTGTCAAGTTTCCACGTGTAATCAAACTCCAATGTATCCGACGGATTTTGAAATGTTAACCTCGGGGCAACTGTAAGTTCTTCCCCAAGATAACCGTAAATCGTGTACGTACCCTCCGGTTTCACGGTAACCGTCACCTCGTTTACTTCAATATAATCATAGTTTCCCTTGTCCTCATAGCATCCGCTAAATAACCACGAAAACACTATTCCAAAAAATATAATCGCTTTTTTCATCATATATTCCATTTAGTCAACCTCCAATTACAGTCACGGTCATTTCCGTGTGTCCGTCTTTCTCGTACACGGTTTCATCGTTTGCCTTTTTTTCATTCAAATACTTTTTCAAGAGCAACGCGTTATAACGACAAGCCGCAGTATCGTCCGAATCCAAATATCCGAGACCGGTAACCTCAATGAACAACCGGTACTTTTCATCAGAATAACTCCCCAAATAACTATTCACGATCGTACTATTCCACCAATCCGGTCGAGAAATCTTGTCATTTATCCAAATGATTCGAGCGGTATGAGATGTCTCCCCAAGCATAAAATCTCGAGTCGGTTCCAGACGAACGGTCAATCTTACCGGTGCCGTTTGCAAATCCGGAGTTTTTATTAACTTTATCACCAACTCGCTTCGTTCCTCATTTTTTTCCAGCATACAACGTTCTGGCAATATATAATTCTTCGAGGTAGCCGTCGTGTAATCATCCACGACAACGACCTTATACTCTCTCTCCCGATCTTCCGGTTTCCCGACCAATTTCACACCCAAAGGATACTCTATCGTATCCTTGTTCGGGTAAAAAGTAAAAGAAAACTCCAAAGAATCTGTCATCTTGCCCGTGAACTGAATATAAGCATCATTGCCATAAGTCATGATATGCTCTCGTTCACAACCGGAAAAAAGATACAACACTCCTAATATTAATAATATTCGTTTCATAAATTCTTTTATTAAATTAATACGACGTTTCATTATTAGGATATTCTGCTATAAACTTATCCGCCGTCATTGGAATATCCTTATCCCCGTTAAAAATGCCATGATTCAATCGCTTATACATAAAAAACGTTTGTCCTTCCGTCAATCCTTCGCGAATCATATCGTTCACCAACTTTTCTTTCAAATCATCCGGATCATCCGGCAAAACATATTCTTTCACACCTCGCTGGTTTCTCAAAGTGGAAAACAATTCCTTTGCTTCCACGATCTTTTTCTTGTTAATCAGACACTCGATCATGATATGATACATCTCCGGGAAACGGACTATGGGGATAAGCGGACACTGGTAAGTAATTTGTGTGGTTACAGTACCACTCGTATTACTTGAAGATGCTACCGGACGTTCCCATACCAGATAACGGCGATCATTATCATACCGGTTATAAAATTTATAACGATAATCATCCGTTTCCGACCCGAAAAGTTTTTCCATTTCATTCATCTTGAAAGACTCAGGAGACAAGATTGCCTTCTCAAAATTGTCCAGATTATCCTTATTATAGAATCCCAACAGAAGCTCTTCCCATCGTTTAGGATCCGAATATTCTGGATATGCGCTAACATCCCCATGCTGACTAGCTCCTGTCCACTTAAACCACCCCTTTACGTCCACAAATCGTTTAATTATTGCGGCATTTTTGTAAGCCATCTCCTCGTTGCCCATCCACATATATATCCGTGCCAACAAAGCGGTAGCCCCCCAATAATTCATGCGCGTTCCCCGGTAATTCAAAAAATCATCCCCTCCTAACGGGGTTTCATGGGCTCCCGACATGAAACGATGCTGCCTCCCTTTCGTCCATTTCTCGAATTTCAAGGTATCCAAAGGTCCTAACTTCTCTTGCGCGAACTCCATATCCGAAACAATATTTTCGAGTACTTGTTCCATGGTCATACGCATGGGTTGGTGATCCGGGTATTTCGTCACGTAAGGGATTGCCGGATCACCTTGGTTTTTGGAGGAAGGAACCGGACAAAACAAACGCAACATATCAAAATGCAGCAACGCCCGCACCCCACGCATCTCGGCAAGTATCAACTGCTTCTCCACATCCTTGTTATAAAAAAAAGAACTGTCTTTTTTCTCCACTTGCTGTATAATATTATTGCAACTGGCTATCACGTTATAAGCTTTAGCCCAAGTCTTTTCCGTCACATCCAGTACACTGGAATTTTTCCAATTCCGATTAGAAGCTTCCGCCAAATCCGAGGATAACCCAGAATTAATGTAATTCAAAGCCAAAGCGCTTGCGAATCCCCAGCTCAAGTTCTTCCCGTACAAATCCGTAACACTAATTTCCCGGTACACGCCGTTCACTGCCATCTGCACCCCGGTATAATCACCGAAAATCTCCTCTTCCAATAACACGTTATCGGACTTTATATCTAGCCAATCATTGCACGAGGTCATCACCATCGCCGCCAACAACCACTGTATTAATCTTTTCATTTTCATTTCACTCTATTTTTAGATTAGAAACTTGCATTTAAAGTAAAAGTAAAGGTTCTGGCAAAAGGATAACTTAACCCCATTTCCCGCTTGATAGAAGAAATCGTGGCAATATCATTCATGCTAAACTGAAGCCTTAGCATATCCAAACCGATACGTTGAATCAAACTCCGACTGAAATCATATCCCACGTTCAATGAATTGAACGTCAAAGTCCGATCCTTTTGCACGAACCGGGAAGTCGGTCGGGTAACATAATAACGATCTTTCAAGGATTTCAAAGAAGTCACGTCACCCGGCTTTTGCCAACGTTGGGAAAGTACCCGGCGATCGGCGTTATTCCGCCACAAGTTGACATTCTCCACGTTATCTACCAACGTTTGGTTATACTTATCACCGCCGAATTCAAACATAAATGTCGTATAGAAAGTAAAGTTCATAAAACGCACATTAATACCCAACGAACCGTTTCCCCAGGGCTCCGTGTCCCCGATCTTTTGTTGCTCGTAAGTCGACCACTCGTAACTAATTGACCCGTCGCGATTGAGATAAATTTCCTGTCCGTCAGCCGGATTTATCCCTTTCGACTTCATACCGTAAATTGCTGTCGTCGAATTACCCACCTCGTATTTCATCACCGGTTTTGAAAACTTCCGGTTATCATCCGATGTCCACAAAATAGAGGTCAACGGTGAATTGGAATTAGCTTCTTTATAATCCTTAAAATGCTCGTCCACCCGGTCATTATACTCTTCCAACGCCTTGGACAACTTTAAAATCTTATTTTCATTATGTGACAGAGAACCGTACACCACGATATCCAATTTCTTGGAAGTATAAGGTTTCACGTTCAAGTAAAACTCCATACCCCTGTTCTGAATCTCTCCGGCATTGCTCTTGTAACTGGAGAACCCAGCGGAAGCCGGTAAAGAAACATCCGTGATGCCGTCTATCGTCTTCCGGTTGTACCAGTTAAATCGACCGTACAAAATTCCATGAAAAACACCGACTTCCATTCCCAAATCCCAAGAAAGCGTTTTCTCCCATGTCAGTTTATCGTTTCCCATGGCAATCAAAGTTGCCCCAATCCCGGTAGGATACCATTGGTCCAGTTTCGTTTCAAAAGAATGACGGGCAGCATAAGGCGGGAAATTCAACTTACCCGTCTGCCCGTAAGTAGCTTTCACCTTCAATTGATCCAAAAACTTCCATTCTTCAGCAAACGCATATTTATGAATATTCACCCCGGCACCGGAAGACCAGAAAGGTCCCCATTTCTTGTCATTCCCGAATTCTGACGAACCGTCACCCCGGAAAGAAAAATCAAACAAATAAATGTCATTATAACTATAATTCAACGTAGTAAAGAAACCTAACAAACGGGTTTTATTATCCGTCACCGTGGGCTTCTTCACGATCTCGTAAGCATAAGATATCGCATGACGTTTGGCATTGGGAAAACCTTTGTACGCGGACTCCTCGAACGATCTCTGATCCTCCTTCAGGTTGATACCCACCGACAGATTGATATTATGCTTTCCCAAACTCCGGTTATACGACGTGAATAGATTCACGTTCCATCCAAAACTCTTCGTTTCAGTCAGATTGCGCTCACCCTTGGTGAAAGCGGAAGCCGTCGCACTGTAAGTAGAAGAAGCCGGGTCCGTGAACTTGTCCGTATCCGAAATGTTATAATTTAGAGCCAACTGCCCTTTAATTTGCCAGAAATTATTGATATACCAATTTACCGTCAAATTATTAGTCAAATCCTTGTATCCCGATTTAGAATAATTTTCCAATGTAGCCTCGTACAAGGGATTTTTCTCAATTGTTCCAGTGAGACCGTAGCTAGGTAACGTCGTTACATAATTACCATCTTTATCCACCCATTCGTCATACGGGTGGCGCCGAGTATAATCGGCAAAAGTACCGTAAGGCGAATCCTTCGTACGCGTGATATCAAAGGTAGTTTGATTCCTTACCTGCAATCCTTTATACCGGTAATCCAAAGCGACCCCGGCTCCTAACCGATTCCGGTAAGAATCCTTCATAACTCCGTTTTGATTATTATAACGCAAATCTACACCAAAACGCACGCTCTCGCTTCCCCCCTCCACATAAACGCTATGGTTAGCGTTAACCTCCGTCCGCAAAGGCTGCGATAACCAATAATTATCCACCCCCTTAGCAACCTTGTTTAATTTTTGCAAATAATATCCATTATTAATCCGTATCTGCGATATCGCATCTTGATAAGTTATGCCCGGATCATAATCAAACAATCCGGCAGCAACCTCTGCTTCCAAAGCTTCCTTGGCATTCATCAAATTATAAGAGGACAAATCCGGGGCGGTAATACTCAAATTCCCGCTATAACTAACCCTTAACTCTCCCGGGGTCGGAGCTACCGATTCTATCACGATTACCCCATTGGAAGCCCGGGAACCATACATGGCAGTCGCCGCCGCATCTTTCAGAATCGTAATATTAGCAATCCTGTTAATATCAAAATCATACACTTTTTCAACACTCACCTCGAAACCATCCAAAATAAAAATAGGAATATTCGGATTGTTTGTCAACGCAAATTTAGTAACACTAGAAGAACTTCCCATCTCGTCCAATTCCTTCACGCTAGCTATTCCCGAACGTCCCCGTACGTAAAACTCCGGCAAGGTATTTGGGTCGGAACCCATTTCGTTATTTTTGACCAGCCGTAACGAGGGATCAAATACAGCCAAGGCACTTATCAAGTTGAAAGAAGACACTTTCAAAATCTCCTCCCGGCTCACTTGCGTGGCAGAACCGGTAAAACTGGATTTTTTGATATTGGCGTATCCCGTCACAACCACTTCTTCCACACTCTTGACATCCTCCCGCAATACCACGTTGATCGTATCCTTCCCCTTGTATTTCACTTCTTGAGTTTCCATACCAAGAAATGAAAAAAGCAAAGAAAAATCATCCATCTGTGGCAACGTCAAGGCATACTTCCCATTCACATCCGTGGCAGTACCGATAGTTAATCCTTTCACCAAAATCGTCACGCCAGCCAACGGCAATTTCTTCTCGTCCGTCACCTTTCCCACGATCCTTATCTCCTTCTTCTCGTCCTTTACCGGGTTGAAAGTCACCACGATCAAGTTATTCATAATCTCCCACCGGTAATCTTTTCCCAATAACTTTCCCAATACTTCATCCAACTCCTTATCCTTCACCGAAAGTGAAACTTTACGCTCCACGTCCAGCACCTTGTCATTGAAAAAGAAGTACAGGTTCGTCTGTTTCTCCAATTCTTTCAACACTTTTGAAAGAATCTCATTCTCGCACTTCAGCGACACTTTCTGCTGCTGAGAATACGTTGTCGCACTCACGTGTATAAAGCACACGCACAAAATAAAAAACGTTAATTTCATAACACGAAGCATTTTTTGCCATAAAAATCCTGATCGAGCAACGTGTAATTGCTTTTTTTTCATAAATTTGAACTTTGAAGTTAGACAATATCCGGACTTGCTACCAACAAGACACCGGATTCTGATGAATCTGCCGATAGCCGCTACCAACAGCTATCGGTAGTTTTCTATTTTAATTTCGTAACAATGACATTCCCTCCTTTCAACGAAAAATGGACATCTACCACCTTTTCTATCACCTTAAAAGTTTCCTCCGCCGGCAGATTCTTGTCGATCATCCCGGTAAAAGTATATTTCTCGATCTCGCTGTCAAAGAACACGATCCGCAAGCCGTACCAGCGTTCCATCTGTTGCATGATCTCTTTCAGCGACATTCGGTTAAAAATAAATAACCCATCCTTCCAACTCGTAAACTCCCGCACATCCACTTTCTTCACGTCGATACTGCCATCCAGACAAGATGCTTGTTCTCCCGGCAAAAGCACAACCTGCTTCGCCCCACTCGTCACCCTCACTTTTCCATTCGCCAGTGTTGTTTGCACGCCCTGCTTTTCCGGGTAAGCATTGACATTGAAACTCGTACCCAATACCTCTACTTCCACGTTTCGGACTTCCACTTTAAAGGGATGAGCTTCATCTTTCACTACCTCGAAATACCCTTCTCCTTCCAGAAATACTTTTCGCTCGCTTCCCTTGAACGCAATCGGATATTTCAACTTACTGCCGGAATTCAGATATACCACGGAACCGTCGGAAAGCCGTAAACGAAAATCGGCGGCTACCGGAATTTCAAGCACGTGATACCGTTGCACAGTGTCGTCATCCGTCGTCGTTTCATAAACCAACCCTTTCGTGCTATCTTGTCGAATTTCCACCACTTTCTCTTTCGTCAGGTATTCCTGTTGTACTTTCCGCAAGTCCAATTCCGAACCGTCGGACATGGTCAGAAGGATCGCATTTTTAGGGCGTTCGTATGACATGGGTACCACTTCCGTACTCTCTTGATTCAACAAGAATATCCCACCCAATACTAGTAATAAAGGCAGGGCTATCACAGCCGCATACTTCAACATTTTACGCAAGACATACCGCCGCTTGAAAGCTTTGTCTTTTATCACCCGATTCCAGATCCCGGCATAATCAGGTTCCGGCATCGCCGACAGATCATACAAATGTTCTATTACCTCCCGCACCTCGGGATCTATCTTTTTCTCCCAGGGAGGATCCCCAGGATACAATACCTCCCATAACTTCTCGAATAATTCATTTTTTGTTTTCATGAATGCATCCTTATTATTGTTACATTACTAATGCACTCGAACCTCTCGAAAGGGTGAAAAGATTACAACATTTTTTTCAATAAAAGTAGAAATAATAATGTAAATGCCGTATTATCAGGATTATTCTGTACTGAATCTTTTATCTTTTTATAAGCAATTCTTACTTGGGACTTCACCGTGTTGACAGCCACACCTAACGACGCAGCAGTATCGGCATAACTCGTCCCTTCAATCACAGCCATTACAAATATTTTACGACATCCTTCCGGCAAAGAATCAACCACCGCCCGGATAGCCTCGATCTTCGGCGTAATATCCTCTTCTTCTTCATTCAGGAAAATCTGCTCCCGGATAATATCTTCTTCTTTCTCGGCTCGAACCTTCTGGTGACGTAATTGATTCAGGACATAATTTCTGACCATCTTTCGCAAATAACTTACAAACGAATGTTTTACATTTATCTGCTTTCGATGACTCCACAAATACACGAAACTTTCCTGCACGGCGTCCTCTGCGACCGCCGGATCATGACTCAACCCCAGCGCAACAAAATACAATTCCCGGGAATACTCCCGGAATATTTCCTCAAAAGCCGCCACATCACCAGCTATTAATTTTTGTACCGTACTCTGTTCATCTAACATATCCGACATCCTATTAAAAAAACAAAGATAGAATTAAATTTTTAATATCAATACCCCATATTAGTTAAACGAAAAAAGTAAGTTCTTCCCCCGTATTCCCAAAGTAATACTACCTCACCCCGGTTACTGGACTCTTTCAACACACTTACAACACCACTGCCGGACGGCGAAATAACTGTACAGAATCCGGGTTGAAAGTACGTTAAGGTAGTATAACCTTGGGATTACCCAAGGATTTCAGTGAAAAAAGATAAGGTTACAGCAAACGAATCGAAAACATACCACGAAAAAAACTATATTTGGGGTGAAATTACAATAACACTAAAAGTAAAATATATGGGTCTTTTCGATAAACTTAGAGGTGAGTTCATAGACATCATCGAATTTCTGGACAATACCCAGGATACCATCGTTTACCGCTTCGAGCGATACGGCAACGAGATAAAAAACAACGCCAAACTTATCGTCAGGGAAGGACAGACGGCAGTTTTTATTAATGAGGGGCAAGTAGCGGATATATTCACCCCGGGGACATATACTCTCAACACGGAGAACCTACCGATATTAAGCACGCTAAAGGGCTGGAAATACGGGTTCAACAGTCCGTTCAAGGCAGAAGTATACTTCGTGAGCACGAAAAACTTCATCGACCAAAAATGGGGAACGAAAAACGCCATTATAGTGAATGACAACCGTTTCGGTATGGTTGAAATCCGGGCTTTCGGCATCTACACGTTCAAAATTACCGATGCACCCGTCTTCATCCGGGAAATCGTGGGAACCAACCAATCGTTCACGACCCAGCATATTTGCGAACAATTGAAAAGCATCATCGTCACCCGTTTCTCCGATGCCACGGGCGAATCGAACTTACCGATAGAGAATTACGCATCTAACTTGAACGAACTGTCTGACGCTATTTTCAGCTATATGCAGGGTGACTTCGCTGCTTACGGGATGGAAGTAACCAAATTTCTGATCGAGAATATCTCAATGCCGGACGACGTGAAGAAAGAAATATTCGAACTCAGCCGCCTAGATAAAATTGACTTGAATAAACTGACCGCACTGAAAGCCGCTAAAGCCATGGAAGTAGCCGCCGAGAATCCCTCCGGAGCAGCGGGGACTGGCGTAGGCTTAGGCGCAGGTATCGCTATGGCACAACAAATGACCCAAAGTATGATGAACTCGTCGAGCAAGCAAAACGAACAAGCCACACCCCCACCGTTACCTGGAGAAACCTTGTATTACGTGGCGATCGACGGTCAACAAGCAGGTCCCTTCAACTTAAGCCAACTGGAAGAACTGGTTGAAAAACAAGTTCTGAATCGCGATACACTGGTTTGGAAAAAGGGACTGTCCGCGTGGGTTCTCGCGAGCGAACAGGCAGATTTACAAAGTCTATGGACAATGACCCCTCCCCCGCTTCCAAAACAGGAATAAGACATGACGGACGAAACTGAAAACAACCCGCTGACGGGTGAAACATTCGTGTGCGAATGTTGTGGGGCAGCCTTGAAATATGAACCGGGAACAGCATTCCTGCATTGTGACTATTGCGGGTCGGACACCCCGATAGAAACAAAATTAGTCGTCGACATAAACGAGTTGGACTACACGCAGTACATCGAGCATTACGAAGAGATCAACACGCAAAACACGAATGTAGTCAAATGCCGTAAATGCGGAGCGGAATCAACGTTCGACGAGAACATGAAATCCATGGAGTGCCCATACTGCAGCACACCCTTGATCGAAGCCGACGTACATTATGAACGGTTGATTAAACCGTCATATCTGCTACCATTTCAGGTATCTGGCAAAGAAATAGACGATTACCTCTACAAATGGTTACGCAAATTATGGTTTGCCCCCGGCAAACTAAAGGAAAGAGCCCGGTGCTCGGAGAAACTACAAGGAGTATATATTCCCTGCTGGACATATGACGCCCAAACGGAAACGGAATACACCGGACAACGGGGCATCACGTACACCGTCACGGTAGGTACAGGCAAGAACAGGCGCACGGAAACCCGTACCAGATGGACTTTCCGAAGCGGGCATATTTCCCTCTTTTTCGACGACGTGATGGTGCCTGCATCCAAGCTAATCGCCTCGCAAGTCGTGGCAAAGATCGAGGATTGGGACACGGAAAACCTCATGGAGATGGACAACCGTTTCTTGAGCGGTTTCGTCACCGAAAAATATATATTAAACCTTACCCAAGGATTTGAAATCGCCCAAGGCAAAATGGCAACTGAAATAGAGTCCGCCATCCGGCGTGACATCGGTGGTGATAGGCAAAGGATTTTATCCAGAAACACCCGGTTCAATGACGTCAAATTCAAACTGATATTACTCCCCGTGTATATGTCATCCTACACGTATGGCAAGAAAGTGTATCATTTTTTCGTGAACGGAAGAAACGGAGATGTTACCGGCGACCGCCCGTACAGCACCTTAAAGATCGTATTCACAGTCATTTTAGGACTTCTGTTACTCGGGGGTGCCATCTATTTGATGAATAATCGATAACAAATAAACCAGTAAACTCACGCATTTTGTAAGCAAAAACACTATCTTTGTATTTGAAAATAAAATAATCGCTTTTTGAAAACAACAAATTCTAAGAAGATAAATGCATAATTAACAGCCTGTAATCTTTCAGGCTGGACCACTCAAACCCGAGAATCTCATTCGGGGATAATTTCTATTGACTTATTTCTATTTTGAGCGCATCCACGGGTGCTTCAACAATTATAGACCGAATCTTTATGCCCAAAAAGCGTGAGATTCAAAAACAATCGTTATATTTAAACACAATTACATCATGGAAGAAGAATTAAAATTAGTCGCAGACTTCGACATGGCAATGATCGAGGATTTTTTTCTACCCTTAGACCGTCAAGGTCCCGGTAGCGAAGAGGTTACCAAACTGGCATTAAGCTTTATCAACAACCTCTCCCCGGAATCCAAAATTGCCGACATCGGCTGTGGTGCCGGAGGACAGACCTTGACTCTAGCAGCAAATACACAGGGAAACATCATCGCCATCGACCTGCTTCCCCGAATGATCGCACGGGTGAACGAACGGATGAAACAACAGGGTTTCAGCGACCGGG
Organism: Butyricimonas synergistica DSM 23225; assembly: GCF_000379665.1. Taxonomy (GTDB): domain Bacteria; phylum Bacteroidota; class Bacteroidia; order Bacteroidales; family Marinifilaceae; genus Butyricimonas; species Butyricimonas synergistica. The sequence goes on from NZ_KB903359.1 coordinate 1,115,412, forward strand.
TAACGGGAATCACGGGCTCTATGGCGGAATTACCCTTCAAGGAGAACGAGATGGACTTGCTCTGGGCTGAAGGGTCGATCTATAATATAGGATTCCGGAAAGGGTTGAATGAATGGAAAAAATTCTTGAAACCGGGAGGCATGATTGTCGTTTCGGAAGTATCTTGACTGACACCTACCCGCCCGGAAAAAATCGACCGTTTCTGGACGTTCAATTACAGTGAAATAGACCTCGTTTCCAACAAGGTGAAACAAATGGAACAGGCAGGATATACCCCCGTGGCACATTTCGTGCTACCGGAAAACTGCTGGACGGAGAACTTTTTCCGTCCCATGCGGAAACACGCCGAAGCATTTCTCCAAAGACACGGGTATAGCCAAGCTGCCCGTGACTTTGCCACACGAGAATTGGACGAAGCCAACATTTACCAAGAATACAAATCATATTATGGTTACGTGTTCTACATCGGAATTAAAAACTAATACACGAAAAAGAAAAAACATGAAAATAACAATCAGACAAGAACAAGAGAAAGACTACGCATACGTCGAAAACATGACACGAGAAGCGTTCTGGGACGTGTACCAACCGGGAGCATCGGAGCATTTCGTGCTCCACAAACTCCGGGAAGCGGATTGCTTTATTCACGAACTGGACTTCGTTGCCGAACACAAGGGAAAGATCGTGGGGCACGTCATAAGTACCTGTGCCAAAGTCGTTGACGAACAAGGCGAAGTACACGAAATCCTTTGCCTGGGACCCATCTGCGTGTCGCCCGAAGTGCAGGGACAAAGTATCGGTTCACAGTTGATAGAACACACAAAAAACGTTGCCCGGCAAATGGGCTTCAAAGCGATCGCCCTTCTCGGCAACCCCTCATACTATCATCGCTTCGGCTTCGTGAACGCGGCACAATTCCACATCACCACTCACGAGGGAGTAAATTTCGACCCCTTCATGATTCTGGAATTAACCACCGGAAGCCTCACCGGTATCTCCGGAAAATTCTACGAAGACCCCGTGTTCTTCGTGACAGAAGAAGAAACCGAAGAATTTGACAAAGCCTTTCCTCACAAAGAAAAGCACGTCACGGACACACAACTGTCTGTTTAGATTGCCTATTTTAATGACAGAAAAGCTTGCCGAAGTAGAATTGTATTCCAAAACTCCCCTTCCTCTTCAACTATTTTTGTATTACCGATTTCCATTCCGTATCTCCTCGATGACCATCTCGATAGCCTTCACGGTAGCTTTACCAATATTTCTTTCACGGGTAAACGAGAAAGTGAATTTCCGGGCTATCGTCCTCTCGGGACCGGCAACCCCAATCCAGACAGTACCGACCGGCTTCCCCGGCGTACCACCCGTGGGACCTGCAATCCCGGACGTGGAAACAGCATAATCGGTACCAATCAAACGACGTACTCCCTCTGCCATCTGGCGCACCACGGGTTCACTGACCGCCCCGAATTGTTCCAAATCCCCCGGATGTACTCCCAACACCCGTTCTTTCACGTCATTAGCATAAGCGACCACGCTTCCCCTGAAATAAGCAGAAGCCCCGGCAATAGAAGTCAACTGGGCAGCGATATTTCCACCCGTGCAACTCTCGGCAGTGGACAACGTCCTCCCTTTCATTAATAATAACTCCCCTAACTCCCGTTCCGTACCCCCGCTCTCACCCTCGGTATAATGCAATCCTTCCAGCGCCTCTTTCAAACTATCGAAACGGGCTTCCAGGTTGTACACTTGTGCCCCCTTCGCCGTCAGGCGCAACATGACAAATCCCGGTGAAGGCAAATAAGCCAAACCGAAACCGTCAGGCAGCACCTCTTCCCATCGGCTCAAAAGAATAGCCAGTTCCGATTCCGGGATATCGTACACTTTCAGCATCCGAAAATCCAATTGCAAGCGCGGGAACAAACGTTGCAACTCGGGAATCACGCTCTGCATCATCAGGTCTTCCATCTCGAAAGGCACGCCCGGCAAAGAAACGAGCACTTTACCGTCCCGCTCGAACCACATCCCGGAAGCCGTGCCCTTACGGTTGAACAGTATCTTTGCCGTTTCCGGTTGGAGAGCTTGGCTACGGTTAGCCTCATTCATATTCATGCCGCCGTTTTCCAGCAATTTCTCGATCCATTTCAACACCTCCTCGTTCATCACCAGACGAGTATTGAAATAGTCTGCCAAAACCTTCTTGGTAACATCGTCTTTCGTTGGTCCCAGTCCCCCGGTCACGATCACCAGCTCCGCTTGGTTCATGGCGTAATCCACCCAATGGCATATCTCTTCCCGCTGGTCGGCAATAGATAAGATATCCATCACTTCTGCACCCAAACGGGTTAATTGCTTCGAAATATATTGTGAATTCGTGTCCAGTATTTGTCCTAACAGGATCTCGTCACCGATGGTAATAATAATCGCTTTCATGGATTTATCTTTTTATTCGTGAATACGTTTTATCGCTTTTACCCGTTTCAATAAAGAAGGATGAGAATAATAAATATACTCGTACAACGGGTGAGGGGTCAAATTGCTCAAAGCCTTTACCGATATTTTCTTCAACCCCGACACGAGGTAATCCCCCTCGTGATGCAGCGCGGCAAAGGCATCGGCTTCATATTCGTTCTTTCGAGACCACACGTTCATCCCGATACCCAAAATCAAATTGACCGGCGAATAAAGAATCGCGAAAGCCATCAACCCCAACTGAAAATAAGCCTGATCGCCTCCCAGAGCCCCCGACAGCGCGGCATTATTCACGCAGAGGGAAAACAACCAAAGAATGACACCCGTCTGCACGATAGAGAATCCCATCGAACGCAGCGTATGCCGTTTCTTGTAGTGCCCGATCTCGTGAGCCAGCACGGCAACGATCTCCTCTTCTGTAAGATTGTCGATCAAAGTGTCGTACAAAACCACTCGTTTCTTTGGCCCTAATCCCGTGAAATAAGCGTTTGCCTTTGTCGAGCGCTTCGAACCGTCAATCACGTATATATTATCCAACTTGAACCCTACTTTCCCGGCAAATGCCTGAATTTTATCCCGCAAACTCCCCTCTTGTAACGGGGTCTGCTTGTTAAACAAAGGCACGATCAACTGGGAATAAAACATTCCCATGAAAAGGGAAAACACCGTCACGGCACCCCACGCGTACAACCAAAAAGAAGTGCCCGCCCACGTGTAGAACCACACGACAAGCGCCAGTAGGACGCCTCCCATCACGAGCGAAAGCAACAATTCTTTCACCGTGTCCAGCCAAAACGTTTTCCTCGTAGTTTTGTTGAACCCGTATTTTTCCTCGATCCGGAACGTACCGTAATAATCAAAAGGAATATCCAAAACGGAAGAAGCCAGCGAAAGCCCTACCACGAAAAGAATCGTCTGCCACACGGCACTATCGGTCTGGGCGACCACCCAACCGTTGTACCACCCGAAACCGCCCGCCAACAGGAAAAGCATCATCACGACAAACCCGAATCCCGAACTCCAACTGTCCAGCCGCCCGTTCTCCCGCTTGTAAGACTGGAAACGCCTATATTCCTGTTCATCATATATTCCTTTCAGACTTTCAGGCAACATGGGCGACATATGCTTGGCATTCAAATACTCCAACACCCGCTCAAAGACAAAATCCAGACAGAGAAAAACAATAATAACGATAAATATAGTCCCGGAACTCATTGTAATATATCTTTTTTACAAAGACAAAGGTACAATAAATATTGTTTTTCAAACCAAACTTTAACCAATCAATCGTACATCCAAAGATGTAATCCTTAATTAACCAAAGCCCATGCACTGCCACACCATAACACAAATACACGAGAATAGGGTTAATATGGCAAGGAAACGAAGACTCTCCGAAGAGAGAAGAATACAAGCATTATTCTTGAATTATATAAACAATTAAAAATAAACATTCCAAGGTTGAGGATGTGTCAAAACACATCCTCTGGTTCATAAGGTTCATAAAGTCTATAAGGCCCGTGCGGTCAAGAATGCTATAGAAAATATTTTCTGTTTCATATTCACTACCTGTTTATATTCTTCTAATTACACGTGCCGGATTTCCCACGACTATGGTATTTGCTTCTACATCACGCGTAACGACACTGCCTGCCCCGACTACGCTGTTTTCCCCGACTGTCACACCCGGAAGAATGGTTGCTCCCGCGCCAATCCATGCTCTTGTGCAAATGTGTACAGGCTTGCAAGTGATAACCATGCGGTTTTCAAGATCGTGGTTATTCGATATAAGCTGTACATTGGCTGCTATCTGAACATCGTCGTCAATAGTAATACCACCAGCCGACATCATCAAGCAGCCATTCATTATGATGACGTTATTTCCTATTTTTACATTATGAGGGCGGATAACCGTTAGCGGAGTATTTATTCTGCTATTCATCCCCATAGTGGGGAAAATTTGATGAAGCAAACAGTCATATTCTTTAGTCATTGGCATGGTGTGGTTCAGCCGGAACACAAGTTGGGCATGTACTTTTGCCAAAGCCAGTTCATCTGAGCTTTGATGAGCACAATCTATTCTAAATTCATTCATTGCTATTAGGTTTAAGTTGTCCATAAAAATACGATGCAGTTGCTCCACCGTCAACCAAAAAGTCAGCCCCAGTAATAAAAGCACCTTTTTCACTTAATACAAGTTCCGCAACATGTGCAATTTCATCTGCCGTTCCCGGACGGCCAGCGGGACATCTGGCAAACATATTTTTATAAAACTCACCACGTGTGCCGTTTAATTCGTCCATGGCGAGTGGGGTGATTATAATACCGGGAGAAATAGAATTAATCCTTGCCCCCCGTTCTCCCCATTTGACAGCTTCAGCCATAACCCGTTTTACATTACATCTTTTAGCCATTTGATAAGCATGTAATGTATCTTTAATGTTTCCTTTTTGAAGAACTTCAAGGTTTAGTAAATCTTCAGAAGGTGTTGTTGCCAATAATTCATCTATTTCGGGCGATAGTGCCGGCATCCGATGTCCTGATTGGCTGGAAATAGTTACACCACTTCCTCCCGGGGCTATAACCTTACCTACTTCTTCCAATAACACGGCAGTCCCATAAAGGTCCACTTTCAAAATAGTTTCTATTGATGCTTGGCTGGGTGATACTCCCGCGGAGTTTACTAAATACTTGATTTCCCCGTATTTTAGTGCTTCATCTATCACAGAAAGAATAGAATTTCTTGATGAAAGGTCTGTTCTTAGTGCTATGGCATCAAATCCGACTCTTTCCAAGAGTGCAGCAATGCTTTGTGCCTTTTCCAAATTCTTATCTGCAACAAGGATATATTTACCTGTCCCGATACGGCGAATAATAGCAAGACCTATTTCTCCTGCCCCGATCCAAATAACAACTTCTTTTTTCATAATTCATCTTAACGTTTTCATATCAATAACATAACGAAATTTCACTTTGCTACCGATACATTTTGGTGGGAAATGCAAGTAGCGTCGTTTTGTACAAATGAAGTCATAGCGAAAAATACGAATGTTAATATTGAAATAATTTTTTTCATCACTTTATCCTTTCATTGTTATGATACAAAGGTAGACAGCCAATTTGTATATTATGGTAGATAAATTACAGATTTAGCAACCAAATTCACAGATCCTATCGATAATTATTTATCGCATCAATCGTTAATCTTGTGATACCATCGTGGTACCAAAAAAAAAACACCTGATATTTATTGACTATCAAGTGTTTAATTTCTACTTTCGTGATCCAGCTGGGACTCGAACCCAGGACCCCAACATTAAAAGTGTTGTGCTCTACCGGCTGAGCTACTGAATCCTTCAATTGTGTTTCTCAATTGCGGTTGCAAAGGTATACCTTTTTAGTTTTCTCACAAATTTATTCTCAACTTTTTTCATAGGTTTTTCGCTAAACCGGGATAAAATATTCATTCTAACTTATTTAAGTAATAATATTTTTAATTAGCCCCTATTACTTGGAATTCTCGTTAATATTCACTTAATTTATCAACTCATAGTTTAAAATAGATACCATGTTTTTAAGGAGATCGGAAAAAAGGGGCATTATTTTTCTAAGCGTCATGATTCTCGCTCTTTTCGTGTTACCCTTGGCAAGCCGGGAACGGGAATGTCCTCTATTCCTGCTTACCCCCCCGGCAACATCCGACACGACGGGAATTTCTCTGACAAAACCGCTTCCCTCCCCGATTGAACTGAACACGGCTGACAGTTCCACGTTAGTAAAGATAAGAGGAATAGGATCATACTACGCGTCTAAAATCATCCGCTACCGGGAACGTCTCGGGGGATTTCACACACCCAAACAATTAAAAGAAATCAAATTCCAGTATCTCGATATAGATACCCTCCTCGCCCGTTTCACCGTGAATCCCAGTCTTATCCGGCAAAAAGACCTCGACACGATGACATTCAAAGCAGTACTTAAACACCCCTATTTAGCTTACGAAGACGTACAACTCATTTTCAACGCCAAGCGAAAGTTCGGTAAAATAAACTTCTCTATTCTGAACTCAGAAAAGATTTTACCGTTATATAAACTACAAAAAATAAAACCTTACTTCAAATAATTTGTATAACTTTGTAACAATAGCCAAGCATTGGCAGTTGAAAATAACACACACGTAATACATATAAGACATGAAAAAAGTATTTATCACACTAGCAATTATCATCGTGCTGATTATCGTCGCACTCATGGTTATCCCTGTCTTTTTCAAGAGCGATATTCTTCGACTAATCGAGGAAAAATCCTCTAAATACATTCAGGCAGAACTGGCTATCGGTGACGTCAACCTCAGTATGTTCAAAAACTTTCCAAACCTCAGCGTCACTCTCGAGAACGTAATGATCTCCAAGGAAGAGAATAACACACGTGACACCCTCGTCAATATTCCGCATTTCGAGGCTTCCGTGAACTTGAAATCCCTTATTTCCGGGGATGAAATCATCATTAATAACATATTATTGAAAGATTGTCTTTTTAGCCCGAAAGTAAATGCCGAAGGAAAAGCCAACTGGGACATCATGGTGCCTTCTGACACGACAGAAGTGGCAACCCAAGAAACAGTACCGGAGGAAACGGCTGACCCCGACTCGGAAACAGCCGTCGCTTTCAACAACATCGAAGTCCGGAATCTAGTATTGGATTACAAAGATTATCAAGCTTCGACCTTCGCCCACGTGGATGCGGTGAACTTGAACCTAAAAGGAAACTTCTCGGAAACCAACACGATTCTGAACGTGCTGCTTTCCTTGAAAAATATCTCTCTATGCCAAGGAAACAGCGTGTGGGTCAACAACACGGACTTCAACTGGCAAGCCGACATCGCCGCCAATCTGAAAGATATGCAATTCGACATCCAGAAAAATGATATGGCGCTCAATGACTTAAAACTCGATTTAATCGGCAGCCTCGGCATCAAAGAAGACAAGTACACAATGGATTTGAAACTGAATGCCCCGGACACGAAATTCGAGAGCTTGCTCGCTTTGATACCCAAGGATTTCCAGAAAGAAATAGAGGGAGTGAAAACTTCCGGGGAATTCCAGCTAAGCATGGAAGCCAAAGGCGAGTATTACGAAAATAACCTTCCGGCGATCAACTTAAATTTCAATATACTGAATGCCAGCTTAAAATACCCGGAGTTGCCGGAATCGGTAGAAAAAATCAACCTCAAGTTGAACGTCACCAATCCTGGCGGAACGGTGGCGCAAACCGTGGCAAATCTAAGTACGCTCACGTTCACGATTGCCAACAACCCATTCAGCATGAACGTGCTTGTTTCCAACTTGGACGATCCGACATTCAAGGGAGGCATGAAAGGCGTTATCAACTTCGAGAGCTTGAAAAAAGCACTTCCCCTCAAAGATATTACCCTCAACGGGATGTTGACAACAGACCTCTCCTTTGACGGCAAATACCAGTACATCGAAAAGGAACAATACGAGAAATTCACGGCAAACGGGAAGATTGCCTTGAAAAACGTGTTATTCAAAAGCGCGGATTTCCCGGAAGGCATTTCCGTACCGTCAGGGGAAATAACCATTACCCCGGCACGTCTGAACTTGAAGGATTTGCTGGTGAAGATCAAGTCTTCGGACTTCAGCCTGCAAGGATATGTGTCGAACTATCTGCCTTACGTGTTTAAAGACCAGACACTAAAGGGCAACTTCACGCTGACTTCCAACACAATCAATCTGAACGAATTCATGACAAGCACGAATTCCAGTTCGGAAACCGCTCCCGCCGAAAACGAGAACACGACTGCCACTCAACCGGCTTCCCCTGAAGCCGAAGAAGGAATAGCCATCCCCAAGAATATCCAAGTGGCATTCAACACGAACATCAAGCAGATTCTATTTGACAGCCTAGTTATCAAGAATATCAAGGGAAGCATTGAAACAAACGGGGGTGTCGCCACACTGAAAAACTTGAGCATGGATATGCTCGACGGCAACCTCGTGATGAACGGATCGTACAATACCGCCAACCCGGCAAAACCGTCCGTAGACTTGAACTTACGGGCTTCGGACATCGATATAACTTCCACTTACCACGCTTTCTCTTTCATCAAAGAAAGCATCCCTATTGCCATGAATTGCAGTGGTAAAATCTCCGCCGCCATGAAATTCAGTTCCGAACTAGACAAAGAAATGAGTCCCATCATGACCACGGCAAACGGAGGTGGCAGTCTGTCCACAACCGGATTCCTAATCAAGGATAATCCAGCCATGCTACAACTCGCCAACTTGCTGAAAAACGACGAATTAAGCCGTCTTAGTATCGCAAATCTGAAAATAGATTTCAAGATCAACAACGGAAATATCACGGTAGAGCCTTTTACGACAAACATTGCCGGCAACCCGACTACTTTCCAGGGGACACAAACGGTGAACGGCGAAATGGACTACGTGATGTCAATGAACATCGCCCGTAAATATTTCGGGAAAGACATTGACAACGTGTTGAAAGCGATTCCCGGAGCCAACAACATCAAATCCCTCGACGTGGACGTGAAGATCGGCGGTACTTTGTCGAAACCCACGGTTACCCCGGACTTGAGCAAGGCGCTGAAATCAATAGAAAAAGAAGCCGGGAAAGAACTTAAAAACAACATTCTGAAAGGATTGGACAAGCTGTTTAAATAAACAGGATTAAAAACTAAAAGTTAAAGGTTGATGTTGCTATCAACCTTTAACTTTTAATTTTCACCTCTCTACAAAGTTTCTATCAACCGTTTTTGTTCCTCGAAGAACATCACCCTTTGTTTTTCCCCGCTGACCGTTATCAACGTGGAGGAACGCTTCAAAGATTGCAGCCAACTCCGTAGCCGCTCGAAGGTATAAGCATCCCGCGAGATAAGCATATTCAAGGTAAACGCCTTCAGCATGCTCAAGTGGAAATCGCCCGTACTCAGGTAACAATAATTCGTGTCGAGGTTAATGTTCGACAAGTAAATAAACATCTCGTTTCCCGTATCGCTAAAACGTCCTTTTGCGGCAAAATGTTCCATATCATCCAGCAATTGCATCAATTCCTCTTTTAAAGCCTGTACCTCGTCGGGTGCAATCAAATTGATGCTGGCAAAGAACTTAATATCCGTCACAAGATAGTGAAAAACGAGATGATCAAAAATAAAATAATTCGATTTCAATTGCCGTGTAGTCCGTAAGTATTCCTGCTGCATCTCGGCTAACTTGGGCGATATTACCACCTCCCGAAAAGATTTCAAAGAATCAACATGGCTATACTGGTACAGCCACTTGAAGTGATAGAAACGCGTAATGTTGGAATAATAATAACAAAATGCCCGGGGAATGATATTCGTCGAGTGTCCCGCCTCCAGATCTTCCCTGTCTTTCACCGTTGCGAGCATATTGATAAAGTCCCTCATCATCTTATAATCGGCATCTGCCGGATTAGCGTACTCTACCAATTTTAATTGGAAAGGACGGCTCTTTCCCTTTTCTGCCAACGTCAGATTATCGAGGGAGATTCCCAGCTCTTTCGAGATGGTCATCACCTCGATAAAAGTAAAAGGAACCTCACCCCGTAACCTGCGGTAGACCGCCTCACGCTCAATATAGAGCATATCCACCAACGCGTTTGTCAACTCGGCTCCCCGCAGAAATCTCTTTCTCAATTCGGCAAGAAAACCGTCATACAATGTTACTTCTTTCATGTTCATACGCAATAGTTTTTAACAACCCACTACAAAAGTAGGGGATTTCGAACCGAAACCTTCGCAACAAAATCAGTATATTATGACTATTTTCGACACCAGACATCCTATTTTCCTCCATAAATAAATATCCAACATTAGACTTATTTCCCCGCTTGTAAAAAATGGAAGTTTACAGAGCATCTCCTTCCCTTCCGCCATTCGACCGGATGAAAAAACGGAGTTCTACAATTCCCGCAAAAAAGTTAACCCGGACACTTGATTTACGCCTACAAAAACAGGATATTCTTTTTTAACTTTACATCAGATTAAGAAAGATAAATATTAATAAAAACATATTATAATGGAAGTTTACCCGAAAAATATAGTAACCATCAACGCTCCCCCAACAATATCTTGTTCTCGTAGAAACGGCGGGGAAAAGTCGTGCGACGCCCCGTTGCCGGGTAGCAATGATCAAAAGTCAAATCAGGTGTACTTATTGGACACCGTTTACACAGTTCATTCTTTTTTTCACAAATTGTTTAACGCAGGGATTAGTCATCCTTGCTATTAGTCAGGAAAACGGGGTTAGGGAAGCATATTCCCTGACCCTACTATTTTAAACGAAACTAACTACAACCATAGAAAGAGGACGAATCATCCCCAATGCGGACTAACGGGATGAAACTATCAAGAGCCTCTCGGGACTCGCGCATCCTTTCGATGATGACCCAAATACTCCATTAACCAGGCGCGAGTCCCTTTTTTCTTCATCCGTCCCCCATCAAGAACCACATACCCAACAACATGACATCACGAATTAAAAGTTACAAGTTACAGGCTACAAGTTGACATCAATCTTCTTCATCACACCTTAACAGCTACCAACTCAACCTGCAACCTGTAATTTTCAAGTCATACGTCACTAAGTTATGGTTTGTTGCAATATTTAAAAAAAACAAATATCTCCCGGTACACCTTCTCCCGAACCTCTTTCCGGGAAAGTAGCAGATCGTGCAGTCCGCCGGGAATAGCGACCATATCGACCTTCCCCCGAATATTGCGGGCAATCCGTTTAATATCCTCCACGTTAAGGATAGAATCCCGGGTTTGTATTTGTTCCTTGTCCTTCTCGTTGGTAACGGACTTTTCCGAGTGTAGCACGAGGAAAGGATGAGCGACTCGGAACGGCTTCTTCAATTCCCGTTGAGCCTTATAGATTGCCCGCACCCATCCTAGATTGATGCAGGGAGCCACGTGCGGTTTCCAGGTCAGGTCATATTCCCATTCCCCTCGGTACGAGCGATGAAGATATTTCCCGTATTCCTCGGTAAATCCACCCGCAATCTTCACTTCGGGCACATATTTTCCGATGAAAGCCACCAACGGCAACAACATCCGTACCATCCGGCTCTTGTTGAATTCGAAGAAGGGGCTATTTAGCACGATAGCATCGAAAAGAGTTCTATCGGCTCTTTCTTTGGCAAAAAGCGTGACAATCAATCCTCCCGTGGAATGTCCCATGAGCACGGTATAACGGCTTCCCTCCTCCCGGATGATTCTCAACGCTTCCCCGATCTCCTCGTAATACGCCCTCAAATTCCGGATATCATTGAACTTCTGGTGAGGCAACCACGAACGACCGTATTTTCTCAAATCCAAAGCGTAAAAATGAATCCCCCGTTCATTAAAGCGAAAAGCCATTTCTTTCTGGAAAAAATAATCGTTAAAACCGTGGATATACAACACGGCTTGCCCGTTTCCCGGGACAGCCAAACGGCGCACAAGCATACTCATCGCCCTTCCCTCGTAATCATCCCGCAACGGGATCTCCCTTCGCTCGAACCCGTCTTTCAAAATATCTTCCGTATAAGAAATTTTAGCCATACTCGTCATGCTTTGGATATAGTTCTCAAAGATACAAAAAAACCGCCCGAGAATCAATCTTCGGGCGGTTTCGTGAACTCGGCGGGAGTCGAACCCACAACCTCTTGGGCCGTAACCAAGTGCTCTATCCATTAAGCTACGAGTCCGTTTGCTTGAGCGATGCAAAGGTAATATAATTTCCTTTACAAGTACCATTCGGGCAAAAATATTTTTCAAATAATCCGTAACTATTGCCCCATCAGCAATAAATATATAATTTTGCGCGTCAAACAAAAACGACCTCAGAAATAAAATAAAACACTTGTAATAACTAAAAATACTAGAAATGAAAACATTACTGATATTTGCTCTTTTTTTCGCGGGGATTACCGCATCACAAGCTCAAATCAAAATCGGCAAAATGAAAATCGACACGAAAAAAGCTATCCAAGCGGGGAAAGATGCGGCAGGGGCAATCACCCTTTCCGATGAAGACATTGCCGCCATGAGCAAAGAATATATGCAATGGATGGATACCCACAACAAATTGGCTGCCCCGGACAGTGAATTAGGCAAACGATTAGCCAAAATCACGGCGAATTTTCCCAAAATAGATGGTTTGAAATTAAACTTCGGGGTATATGAAGTGATTGACGTAAACGCTTTCGCTTGTGGTGACGGGAGTATCCGGGTATGTGCCGGGTTAATGGAGATCATGACCGACGACGAAGTGCTCGCTGTGATCGGGCACGAGATCGGGCACGTCGTTCACCACGATTCCAAGAATGCCATGAAAAACGCTTATCTCCGTTCTGCTGCCAAAAATGCGGCAGGAGCTATGAACGAAAAGGTTGCCAAGCTCACCGATTCCCAGCTGGGCGACCTGGCAGAAGCTTTTATGGGAGCTCAATTCTCTCAGAAACAAGAGAATGCCGCAGACGATTACGCTTTTGATTTCTGCCTCCGTCAGAATGTCGACCCGTATGCCATGTCCAAGGCACTAAACAAACTGGTAGAATTGTCCAATGCCGGGGGCGAAAAGGCAACACGCATCCAAAAGATGTTCTCTTCCCATCCCGGAAGTGCAGAGAGAGCTGCCCGTTTGAAAGCAAAAGCAGACAACCTGCAAAAGAAATAAAATTCCCCATTTGACTCTGGTTGCCCGAGAAGTTAATTTTAAGCTATCATGATTCAAGACATTGCACCACACAAGTTCTCGAACGCTTATTCAAACCGCCGACCGGAGGCAACAGACTTTGCCCTTTGTTTTAACGATCACACCGTTCTCTTACACGAACAGAACGGTGCGATCCGTTTTCCCCGCTTTAACGAGTTGACTGGCGATACGAATACACTTTTACAAACCGCCACTTACCTATTCGCCATTGACGACAACCGTTTTTACTGGATAAACCAACCAGCAAAAGAACAAGGTGATTTCCGCCTGGAGAACATCTCCGTGTTCAGGAAAGCCTTTCCCCGTCATTCCGCATTTGCCGGGATTACCGCTTACAGCCTATATAAATGGTACGACAATCATCGTTTTTGCAGTCATTGCGGGGAAAAACTCGTTCCCCATGACAAGGAACGGATGATGTACTGCGAGAAATGCGGAAACTCGGAATACCCCAAGATCATGCCCGCCGTGATCGTTGCCGTCACCAACGGCGACAAGATACTGCTCTCCAAATACGCCAACCGGGAATACACGAGGTATGCCCTCCTTGCTGGGTTCACTGAGATCGGCGAATCCGTGGAAGAAACCGTCCGCCGGGAAGTCATGGAAGAAGTCGGCTTGCACGTCAAAAATCTAAAATACTACAAGAGCCAGCCGTGGGCATTCTCGGACACCCTTCTCATGGGATTCTTCGCCGAAGTCGAAGGGAACGACCGCATCACGTTAGATCGGGAGGAACTCGCTGTTGCCGAGTGGTTCCCCCGTCAGGATATCCCCGCCAGCGAATCGGACATCAGCCTCACCAGCGAAATGATAGAATACTTCAGAAAAAATTGAAAGTTGCTGCCCCCAGATATACCGCAAGATTAACAACACAGACAACACCCACAGCGTGAGAAAATCAAATCACTAAATCACTGCACGAGGATCGTTTTGTACAGTTGAAATTTAAAATTAGTAAATTTCATTCGCCTTTATCCCCATTTTTTCGCTTTGTTCGGCAAACGATAATAAGATAACCTCATTATATTTTTCTTTGTTACCAGATACAACACAAACGCCGATCGAGGGACTCGGTTACCGGAGGGCAACCCTTCAACCATCCTTTTTTACAACACCCTCTATTCCCCGACGGACACGGGGAACTCCCTCCAAACAACCATCCCTTGCCGCCCCGGACACCCCGTCCGGGGTTACTTCTGTAAAGTTTTCGCTTTCCCGCTCCTTTTTTTCGTTTTACCTCCTTTCCGAGAGCGAATAATAATTATTTTACTTTTCTTTGTAGTGATAAAAAAGACAATTATGGATTCATTTGACTTGTACATATCCCGTAAACTGCCACTCATCAGCCTGACAAGTGCCGTTTTCATCATATACCCCAACCTCTCCTGCCTCCCATGGGAGATAAACATGATACCGGAAGAAAGCTACCCGCTATATTTTACCTATTTCATCTACCGCCTATTATTTTTCTGGGGATTTATCGCTTGGTTGATACGCTACAACCTAAAAAAACTCCCCACGGCACCGTTTCGCCAGCGACTCGGACGTAACTTCCTGATGACGCTGGCAACCTACCTCGTCTTCCTCGGCATCTCCTACACGGTATCGCGCTACGGCATCCGCACCGACTTCCGAGGCAGCACTCTGATCTCGCAGTTTGCCGTGTCGTGCGTCTTGTGTACCGTGATCGGGTATATCTCCATGCTCTACACCCGGCAGCGAGAAAAAGAGAATGAGATCGAACGCCTGCGCTTCGAGAACCTGAAAAGCCGTTGTGACGCCCTCGCAAACCAGATTAACCCTCATTTCTTTTTCAACTCACTGAACGGCATATCTTCCTTGATCCGCAAGAAGGATGACAAGAAAACGCTGACCTACGTCAACCAGCTGTCGGACATCTTTCGCTATATACTCCAAAGCGACCACAAGGGACTCGTGCCGCTACGTGAGGAACTCGAATTTATCGAATCGTTCCGCTACGTTATGGAAGTACGTTTCGCCAACAAGCTGGACTTCTCCATAGAGGCTGATGAACGGGAGAAGGACACGCTAGTACTGCCAGTACTCTCCCTGCTCCCGCTGGTAGACAACATCATCGTCCACAACCGCATCGACAGCGAGTGCAAAATGACCATCACCATCCGGCTCGACGACCGTGGCGAACTGGTCGTGGCGAACCCCATGCACCCGAAACTGACCCCGCCCGACACGAACGGGACGGGACTCGATAATCTCAACAAGCGCTTTGAATTATTGATGAACAAACAAATCCGGGTAGAACATGATGCAAACGCCTTCCGTGTCTACCTCCCATTAAAATAACACCGCTATGAACATATTGATTGTAGAAGACGAAACCGCCGCTTACGAGAATCTCGTGGATATTATCACGGAAGTTGACCCACACATCCGGATAGCCGGTAACACGGAGAGCGTTACCGGCACCGTGCAGTGGTTGCAGTCGAACCCGCTGCCAGACTTGATCTTCATGGACATTCACCTGTCGGACGGCTCGGCATTCGCCATCTTCGACAAGATCGCAGTGGAAACCCCCATTGTCTTCACCACCGCCTACGACCAGTATGCCATCGAAGCATTCCGCGTGAACAGCATCGACTACCTGCTGAAACCGGTAAAAGTAGGCGACATACGCCACGCCCTCGATAAATACAGCAAACTCACCCGTCAGGATCTCGTGCAATACCTGTCGCAACTCACCCAACTTGCGGCTCCCCCAAAATACCAAGACCGCCTGCTGATACCGATCAAGGACAAGTTAATCCCGGTCAACCTACGGGACGTATCCTGCTTCTACACCACGGACAAAAATACTTTCGTTTACCTGAAAAACGGGGAGAAATATCCCTATTCCAAAACCCTCGAGCAGATCATCGCCACCCTCGACCCAGCACACTTCATCCGGGCGAACAAACAATTTATCGTGGCGAAAGACAGCGTCACCAACATCACCATTTGGTTCGACAACCGCCTGCTCGTCACCCTCGACACGGAAGTTCCCGAACGCATGTATATCAGCAAGAACAAAGCCTCCGAGTTCAAGTCGTGGATCGTCAAATAAAAAGAGGTTGTCCCCAAAGTCTCGTTTCCCAGTAAGTTTTCGTCATCAGTTTACAATTTTTCGCTTTAACGCAACGCCTGTATGATTCAAGGTATTACCCGAATATCTTTGCTACATAACTCAAAAACAAAGACGTGATGTTACGAAAAATCAGACTAACACTTGCCATTATTTGCTTTACCCTTATCACCCTGCTGTTTCTCGATTTCACGGGAACGCTGCATGCGTGGTTCGGCTGGTTAGCAAAAATACAATTCCTCCCTGCTGTTCTGGCACTGAACACAGGAGTTGTAGTGCTTCTTATCGCTCTCACCTTGATCTTCGGACGCATATATTGTTCGGTGATCTGCCCGCTCGGCGTATTTCAAGACGTGATAGCGTGGTTCTGGAAACGACGAAAGAAACTACCTTACAGCTATTCCCCCGCCCTCTCGTGGGTGCGATACGGCATCCTCGGGATTTTTATTATCACCCTCATTACCGGGGCTGGCTCCATTGTAGCCTTGCTGGCACCGTACAGCGCTTACGGGCGCATCGCCAACAACCTGCTCGCCCCGCTATGGCAATGGAGTAACAACCTGCTCGCCCACGCGGCAGAACGGGCAGACAGTTACGCCTTCTACGAGGTGGACGTCTGGATAAAAAGCCTGCCGACCTTCCTTATCGCCGCGGCAACCTTCGTGATACTTATTACCCTTGCATGGCGTAACGGACGAACGTATTGCAACACAATCTGCCCCGTGGGTACCGTGTTGGGATTTCTCTCCCGCTACTCCCTATTCCGGGTGACGATCGATGCAGAGAAATGCAACGGGTGCAGTCTTTGCTCGCACAAATGCAAGGCAGCGTGCATCAACTACAAAGAACACGAGGTGGATTATAGCCGCTGCGTGGCGTGCATGAACTGCCTCCAAACCTGCAAGCAAGGAGCTATCAGCTATAAACCGCACTACAAACGACCAGCACAAGAGCCCACGCAGGAAGCCGCAGACGTGAACAAATCCCGCCGCAATTTCCTCACTGTCGCAACCGTACTCGCGAGCACTTCCGTGCTGAAAGCGCAGGAGAAAAAAGTGGATGGTGGGCTTGCCGTTATCGAAGACAAGAAAATCCCTCATCGTGACACACCCATCACGCCTCCCGGATCACTGGGCACTCGCAACATGAACCAACATTGCACCGCCTGCCAGCTATGCGTAACGGTATGCCCCAATCACGTACTGCGCCCCTCCGGTGACCTAAGCACCCTCATGCAGCCGGAAATGTCCTACGAGCGAGGATATTGCCGTCCCGAATGCAACAAATGCTCAGAGGTATGCCCGGCGGGAGCCATCCTGCCGATAACGGCGGCGGAAAAATCCGCCATCCAGATCGGTCATGCCGTGTGGATAAAAGAAAACTGCGTGCCCCTGACCGACGGGGTGGATTGCGGCAACTGCGCCCGCCACTGTCCCACGGGAGCCATCCAAATGGTGGCGTCCGACCCGGACATGACGGACTCGCCCAAGATTCCCGTGGTGAACACCGAACGTTGTATCGGTTGCGGCGCTTGCGAGCACCTGTGCCCAGCTCGCCCGTTCAGCGCAATTTACGTGGAGGGACACGAGATGCACAAAACCATTTAACAAATAAGAAACATGAAAAACAAGAATAAAAAAGAAATAGACCGCCGTACTTTCCTGAAAATATTCGGTGCAGGAACGGCAACCACCGCAGCAGCCCTGTACGGTTGCCGTCCCCGGAATAACTCCGTCGTGAACGGCGGTTCGGACAACGCACAAACCGGAGAAATGACCTATCGCATCACCCCCACCACGGGCGACAAAGTATCCCTGCTGGGCTACGGTTGTATGCGCCTACCGACTACCAGTAATTCTAGTGCGAGAGACAGTCAGGACGAAATAGACCAAGACATGGTGAACCGCCAAGTGGATTACGCCATCGCCCACGGGGTGAACTACTTCGACACGTCGCCCGCATACTGCAAAGGGCGCTCGGAACACGCCATGGGGATAGCCCTCAGCCGCCACCCGAGGGACAAATACTTTATCGCCACGAAGCTGTCGAACTTCTCACCGGACACGTGGAGCCGGGAAGCGTCCATCGCCATGTACCGCAATTCGCTGAAAGAATTGCAGGTGGATTACCTCGATTATATGCTGCTTCACGGCATCGGCATGGGAGGCATGGAAGCGATGAAAGGTCGTTATTTGGATAACGGCATCCTCGACTTCCTCATCGAGGAACGGAAAGCGGGACGTATCCGTAACCTTGGCTTCTCGTACCACGGGGACATCGAGGTATTCGACTACCTGCTCGCCCGCCACGACGAGATAAAATGGGACTTCGTGCAAATTCAACTCAACTACGTGGACTGGAAGCACGCCAAGGAAATGAATACCCGCAACACGGACGCCGAATACCTGTACGGCGAACTCGTCAAACACGGTATCCCTGCCGTCATTATGGAACCACTGCTTGGTGGACGTCTGGCAAACGTGCCAAACTACATCGTCAGCCGATTGAAACAACGCCGCCCGTCGGATAGTGTCGCCTCGTGGGCATTCCGCTTCGCGGGCTCACCGGAAGGAGTGCTGACCGTGTTGAGCGGCATGACCTACATGGAACACCTGCAAGAAAACCTACATACCTATTCCCCGCTAGCCCCCTTGACCGATAACGACAAGGATTTCCTGGAAGAAACGGCACAACTATTACTGAAATACCCCACGATACCCTGCAACGATTGCAAATATTGTATGCCTTGCCCGTATGGAATAGACATCCCGTCTATCCTGATACATTATAACAAATGCGTGAACGAGGGGAATATCCCCGCAAACACGCAGGACGAGAATTACCGCAAGGCACGCCGGGTGTTCCTCGTGGGCTACGACCGTAGCGTGCCCCGCTTGCGCCAAGCGAACCACTGCATCGGATGTAATCAATGCGTGCACCACTGCCCGCAAAACATTAATATCCCCGGGGAACTGCACCGCATCGACAGATTCGTGGAACAATTGAAAATGGAGAATTGAAAATGAATAAATTCAGAGATTTCCGATTAATACCCGTAATTTATATAACAACCGCACCAGAGAAACGCAATAGTTTTGTACCGGATGAACTAAAAAGAATTGCCTTATGACAGAAAACATCATAGAACTACTACACATCGGCGGCTACTCCTGCGTAATCGCAAAAGGGACAGAAGTCCGCACCTTTCACCAGCGAGGCGTGGCAGACCTGTACGAGCTGCTGGAAGAAGACCCCTCATTCATGAAAGGGGCACACGTGGCAGACAAAGTGATCGGCAAAGCAGCTGCTGCCTTGATGGTACTTGGCTGTGTAGAAAACGTATACACCGACACCATCAGCGAACCAGCGCTGGCGTTACTGCAAGATGCGAGAATAGACGTCCGCTACATAAAAAAGGTACCGCACATCGTGAACCGGGACAAGACTGGCTGGTGCCCGCTGGAATCCGCCTGCTTTGAAATAAAATCGGTGAAAGACATTTACCCCGTGATCCGGAACTTTATCTCGAAAATAAGGATAAACAAAAAAGTAGCCTGCGCCCTATTCTCCGGCTTCCTTTTAAGCACGAACTTACAGGCACAATTGCGAGAAGGCACGACCGACATAGCCCGGACTGACACTATCAAAGAAGTCGTCGTAACCGGCACCCGCAATGAAACCGACGTGCGCCACCTGCCCATGACCGTTTCCGTCGTGAACCGGGAGGCGATAGAAAAACGTTTCGAACCTTCATTACTCCCGATCCTGACGGAACGGATACCGGGACTGTTCATCACCAGCCGGGGCGTCATGGGATACGGCGTGTCGACGGGGTCTGCCGGCGGCATGAGCCTGCGCGGTATCGGGGGAAGCTCCAATACCGAACTACTCGTGCTGATAGACGGTCACCCGCAATACATGGGATTAATGGGACACCCGATAGCCGATGCCTACCAGACCATGCTGGCAGAACGCGTGGAGGTTGTGCGGGGTCCGGCATCGGTGCTCTACGGATCGAACGCCATGGGTGGGGTAATCAACATCATCACCCGGAAACAGCGGGAAGACGCAGTGAAAACAAATGCCCGAGTAAGTTACGGGTCATACAACACATTAATCACCAAAGCAAGCAATAGCATGAAACGGGGACGCTTCACGAGTATCGTGACCGGTTCGTACAACCGCACCGACGGGCACCGCCCGGACATGGAATTCGAGCAATACGGCGGGTACGCCAAAGTGGGATATGAACTGAGCGACGCATGGAACCTTTCCTGCGACGTGAACGTCACGCACTTCAACGCTTCCAATCCCGGAAAGACCAACGCACCCCTTATCGACAACGACTCACGCATCACCCGAGGCATGACCTCCTTCGCCCTTGCCAATCGTTACGAGAAAACCTCCGGAGCTTTGAGTTTCTTCTACAACTGGGGACGCCACGAGATCAACGACGGCTATTCCGAGGGGAAGGAACCGTTAACCTACCGTTTCAACTCGAAAGACCTCATGCTGGGGGTTTCCCTGTATCAAAGTGCCACCCTGTTTGAAGGTAACCGCATCACGGTGGGCGTGGATTTCCAGCATTTCGGCGGAGAAGCGTGGAACCATTTCGTCACGGACGGGCATGAGGAAGGCATTTCCGATAAATCAGAAAACGAGGTTGCCGGATACGCAGACTTCCGCCAGACATTTTTCTCGTGGCTCACGCTAGATGCAGGCGTACGAGTAGACCACCATTCGGTGACCGGCACGGAATGGATTCCACAGGTCGGTCTATCGGCATACCTACCTAACAACAGCAGCGTGAAAGCGATGGTGAGCAAAGGATTCCGCAACCCGACCATCCGAGAATTGTATATGTTCCGTGTCGCAAACGCCGACTTATTGCCGGAACGGATGTGGAATTACGAAATCTCCTACTCCCAACACTTGATGAAAAACAGGTTACACTACGGGATAAACCTCTTTTACATCGACGGGGACAATATCATCACCCAAGAAACCGTGGACGGTCGACGAATGAATGTCAATACCGGGAAAGTTGAGAACTGGGGAGCGGAAGCCGACATGAATTACCGTATAAACACAGCATGGAACATCTCTACCAATTACAGCTGGTTGCGTATGATACACCCGCTGGTTGCCGCACCGGAACACAAACTATACATCGGGGCTGACTTCTCGCGGGGACGCTGGACAGCATCCTCCGGCGTGCAGTACGTGGCAGGGCTTTACACCACCACGGAAAAGAAAGAGAATTTCGTACTGTGGAACGCCAGAGCCAGCTATCGCCTGTGCCCCTTCGCCCATATCTTCGTGAAAGGAGAAAACCTTCTGGCACAACGCTACGAAATCAATGACGGTTTTCCCATGCCGAAAGCAACTTTCACGGGAGGAATCAATCTAAACTTTTAAAACAATCAGATATGAAAACAACAACCATCCAACTTTACTCGTTAGACTACAAAGAAGTCAAAACGTACTTGACAGCATCGCTTTTCATTGCCGGCAACATGGTACTACCCCAATTGTTCCACATCGCATCGCAAGGCGGAACGACTTGGTTGCCGATATACTTCTTCACCTTGATCGGAGCTTATAAATACGGCTGGAAAGTCGGTCTGCTGACAGCGGTATCCTCACCTATCCTGAACTCCCTGTTTTTCGGGATGCCGCTCGTGGCATCCTTACCAGCAATACTTCTGAAATCCGTACTACTGGCTATCGCCGCAGGGTATGCCGCCCAACGTTTCAAACGAATCTCTATACTCATTCTCGCGTGTGTTGTCCTCTTCTACCAAATAGCGGGCACCCTCGGGGAATGGGCAATCATCGGTGATTTCTCCCGTGCCGTGCAGGACTTCCGTATCGGATTGCCGGGAATGGCATTGCAAATCTTCGGGGGGCACCTGTTTATCAAGTATTTAATTAACAAATAAAACATCAACTTATGACATCTATGATTATATTACTCATCGGAACACCGGAAATACTATTTATCGCCCTCGTGGTATTGTTACTTTTTGGCGGGAAAAAAATCCCCGAATTGATGAAAGGCATCGGGAAAGGCGTCCGCAGTTTCAAGGACGGCATGAACGGCATTGACCCTTCCGCAGAGAAAGACACTACCGAAGAAAAATGAACACAACAGACAACATAGAGACACAGACGTTCTGGGAGCACCTCGATGAACTGCGCAGCTGCTTGATACGAATTGGCGCAGTCATCGTGGTATTCGGGGTCGTTGCATTTTTGTTCAAGGACATCCTGTTCACGATTATCCTAGCTCCCCAGAAGGATAGCTTTATCACTTACAAGGGATTCGCCCTCGTAAGTGATTGGCTGTCCCTATCGGACATGACGCCGGAAGCTTTCTCTGTCAAGTTGATAAACACCGGGCTGGCGGAACAGTTCATCATACATATGCGGACAGCCATATACGTGGGAATCCTCATCGCTTCCCCCTACATCCTATACGCCTTATTTCGATTTGTTTCCCCGGCTTTATATTCCCAGGAGAAAAAATACGCCTCACGGGTCGTCGGAAGTGGCTACATGATGTTCATGTTGGGCGTAGCGTTAAGTTATTTCCTGATATTTCCTCTGACCTTCCGTTTTTTGGGGACTTACCAAGTGAGTGACGACGTGGAGAACATGATTTCCCTGCAATCATACATGGACACGCTTATGATGATGAACTTGATGATGGGCATTGTCTTTGAAATTCCCATCCTGTGTTGGTTGCTCGCCAAATTCAACTTGATCTCCGCTACTTTCATGCGCCGGTATCGCCGCCACGCCATCGTCAGTATCCTTGCCATTGCGGCAATCATCACCCCGACATCAGATGTATTCACCCTGCTACTGGTGTCGTTTCCCATGTGCCTGCTATACGAAGCCAGTATTTTAATTGTTAAACGCACGAATAAAAAAGAATTAATATGAAAGCAAATCTATTACCTGTTTTAATTATGACACTTGTGTCCCCACTCTCTACATTTTGTAGTAACCCCTCCCCCGAAGAGAGTGACAAGAACACTCTTCCCAAAGTCTACATGATTAAAGAAATCAGCCCGAAAAGCCTTCTCCGCATATACGAGGCTCTCGGGCGGGAAGCCACGGGAAAAGTAGCCGTCAAAATTTCTACCGGGGAACCGGGCGGAAACAACTACTTGAAACCTGCCCTTATCGGCGATCTCGTGAAAAAAGTAAAAGGTACAATCGTCGAATGCAACACCGCTTACGGCGGCGGACGAGCAAACACGACCGCCCACCTACAAGCCGCCAAAGACCACGGTTTCACAGCCATCGCAGAGGTCGACATTATGGATGCGGAGGGAGAAACCGCACTTTCTGTCAAGGGGGGCAAGCACTTGAAGGAAGACTTCGTGGGCTCGCATTTCCTGAATTATGACTTCACGATTATTCTATCGCACTTCAAGGGACACGCCATGGGCGGTTTTGGTGGTGCGATCAAAAATATGTCGATTGGTATCGCTTCCTCAGCTGGAAAAGCGTGGATACATAGTGCCGGAAAAACAAAAGGCGACCCGTGGAGCAACCTGCCCGAGCAAGACGATTTCCTTGAATCCATGGCAGAAGCCGCCAAAGCTATTGCGGATCATTGCGGCGAGAAGATTCTTTACATCAGCATAGCCAACAACCTGTCGGTAGATTGCGACTGCGCCGCCGCCCCCGAAGATCCGAAGATGGGCGACATCGGCATCCTCGCCTCCCTCGACCCCGTGGCTCTGGACAAAGCGTGTGTCGACCAAGTGTATTCTTCCCCGGATCACGGGCGTATCCATCTGATCGAACGCATGGAATCCCGCCACGGCATCCACACGCTAGTTCATGCCGAGAAACTAGGCATGGGTAGCCAACAATACGAGTTAATTATGCTGGACGCAGAATAACTTTTAGTTCTCCATATATTCTTTTCATTTGTAACGGAGTTTTTTCAAAAGGGTCATTAAACCATAAAGCGTATCGAACATATATCTTTTACGTTTTGATTCTTTTAACTCCGTTTCAAACACTTTTTCCAAAGAATCCAGCACGATACCACCTTCAGCAACTTCCAATCCCGACATCCGGGATATTTTCTCTACCAATTCTGTCCTGTTCATATTTTCATTATTTAGTTATAGAACAAAATTACAATTCATTCCTATTCGATTCTGAATATGAGACAAAGCCTCCAATTCTAAAGACAAAAAACTCCAATTATGATACTAAAATAACAAGACTTAAAGGATACTGAAAATAATAAAACAAAAAAGTACCCCCAAAGTTTGTATTTATAGCAGAAACCGCTATATTTGCACCGTCAAAAAAAATAACGACACTCGGTTCGGTAGCTCAGCTGGATAGAGCAACGGCCTTCTAAGCCGTAGGTCAAGGGTTCGAATCCCTTCCGGATCACTAATACAAATAGGACTCGTTGGAATCCAACGAGTCCTATTTGTATTAGGAACATATTTCGGAATATCTATCTCATTAATTTCCAACTCTGCATAAATTTATAGTATCATTCGATTGGTATATATGTTTTGCATTTAGTGGATAACCTTCTGGTGTAAAAAACGCTTCAGTTTCAATCATGTGATTTAACAAAGTTGCAGATACCCCCAAACAATTTCGAATGACTGCAGGCAATTTCAGTCCAAACTCAAAACGGGTTTGAATTTTGAATGCCACAATTTCATTTTCTACATTCAAGATGTCATTTATCGAAATATCATCATGCAGAATCTCGTATTCGACACTACTATAATCAAATTCTACGCTATTTTTCTGTCCTATTTCGGAAGAAAAAGCATATTCCCAAGAAAGATCTTCATCATTTTCTGAAAACTTCAAGAACAAATCTTTTTTTATCAGCTCAGGTTTTGTACGTGACAAAATAGTCAGGTTATACGTGTTGTCACATTCCACGCATCTATAAATTAACCATACATCAATGTTCTTTTTCTGGGCATTCATTCTAAATTTGTTGCTACAATAAAACCAATTACAATTACAACGATTACATTTTCTTTTTAAAACAGGAGTGTTTTTGACCTTTACCTCCCATATATACTCAGTTCTCATTATCTATACCGCACTTAATAATTCTTTGAAAGATTTTATGATCGTTCACGGCATTGTAGTTTATAGCAAACACAGGAGTTGCCATAAACTACCTTATCCTCTCGAAAAGGTCATGTCGTAAATGAAAAATATAAAATAAGAAACCACCTCAAGTAGAACTACTCAAACGAAAGAATTATTAACCTGTGGTTTATGAGGCTAATATTAAGCCAGTATAAATTTAAAGATTCCTCTCAAAATATGAATATTTAGGATTACGGTGCAAACTTACATAAAAACCTTCGATATTCACGCCTGTTAAATAAATAAAGAATGTTATTTTCCAGGATAATTTAAAATCAAGCCTTTATAATTGCTTTCTCGATTTATTTTGTTACCTTTGTACTCAGTTTGAGTAATGAATCATTATTGTTATAGTTCTTCTTTATATATATTATAAGCAAGTCTTTCCTATAATTAATTATCTTCCTCACTCTAAGAAACGAACAATTCAGGAAATTTATATCGTTTCACTTAAGACAAAGAATTATAAAGATTCAGACTTTCTCTTTTCGAGACAGCCGGGTCTTTGATTATTAAACCGCCACTTAAACATGGCACAAATAACAGATATGACATTTAAAGAATTAAATATAACCGAGCCTATTTTAAAAGCAATAGAAGAAAAAGGATATATTACACCGACGCCTATTCAGGAAGCAGCTATTCCTGCCGCATTAGCAAAAAGGGACATTTTAGGTTGTGCACAAACAGGAACAGGAAAAACCGCCTCGTTTGCCATACCCATTATCCAACATTTAGAAAAAGAGAGAAGCAACCGGAAAGAAATCAAGGCTTTGATTTTAACTCCCACGCGTGAACTCGCCCTACAAATCAGCGAGTGCATCGATGATTACGCAAAATATACCCGAGTACGTCATGGAGTCATATTCGGTGGAGTAAAACAAGGTCCGCAAGTAAGCACCCTGCAAAGAGGCATCGACATACTTGTCGCAACCCCGGGACGTCTGCTCGATTTGATGAGCCAGGGATACATCCATTTAGACTGTATCCAATATTTTGTACTCGACGAGGCTGACCGTATGCTGGACATGGGATTCATCCACGACATCAAACGGATACTACCCAAACTACCGAAAGACAAACAAACGCTGTTCTTCTCGGCAACCATGCCGCCCTCGATCGTTTCGCTCACGAACTCGTTACTAAGGAACCCGGTTAAAATAAATATCACACCCGAGTCTCCCACGGTGGAAGCTATCGAGCAATTTATCTATTTCGTGGAGAAGAAAGAAAAGGGACAATTGTTGATTTCACTTTTGCGGAAAAACAAGAATCAATCGGTACTCATTTTTTCACGCACGAAGCATAACGCCGATAAAATTGTCCGGGTATTAAGCAAAGCCGGCATTGGAAGCCAGGCAATCCACGGTAATAAAAGTCAAAATGCAAGACAACAGGCATTAGGCAATTTCAAATCGGGAAAAACACGAGTTATGGTTGCCACGGACATCGCTTCCAGGGGAATTGACATCGACGAATTACCACTCGTGATTAACTATGACCTACCCGACGTACCGGAAACCTACGTGCATCGCATCGGGCGTACCGGAAGAGCTGGACGTGCCGGCACCGCCCTAACCTTTTGCTCGGAAGAAGAACGCAAACTGGTAAATAGTATTCAAAACCTAACAGGCAAAAAACTCTGTAAAGCTGAATATTCAGCCTGAAAAAGGGAAACGCCCCGATAGTACAGCGTTTCCCCAATATTAAAAATAATTCATAAACAATTAGTACAAATTAAAATCAGATTAAATGGCAAAACCCACAACATTTGGTAAACGAGAAAACGAAAAGAAAAAACAAGCCCGACGACTTGAAAAACAAAAGAGAAAAGAAGAAAGAAAACAATCCGGTAAAGCGAACGGCTTTGAGGATATGATTGCTTACGTTGATGAAAACGGCAGAATCACAATGACACCCCCGGAAGAAAGAGAACAGGAAACGGAAATAAATCAGGAGGAAATCATGATATCGACTCCTAAACAAGAAAAAGAGGAAACACCCGTTCTCAGGGGGCGCATAGAACATTTCAACACGTCAAAAGGCTATGGTTTTATCAAAGATCTCGCGGGAACAGACAAATATTTTTTCCATGTGAACGATACGTCCACGGCTATTTCTGAAAACGACATTGTTACATTCGACCTCGCACGTGGTAAAAGAGGCATGAACGCAGTCAATATTTGCCTTGAAAACAAATCGGCAAGCTAATGTATGTAATATCCAAGAATATATCCTCCTTTCGAGGAGGATAATTATAACACGATGAATAAATTCAAAACATGAAAAAGAGTAATTTTATCGGTTCCGAGATGAGTTCATCTAATCAATCGTCAGAGAACGTACTGAAAGAGTACAAGAAAAAAGTAGGTAAGGTCATTTATGTTGCCATTAGTGCACGGACAACCATCGAGTTACCGGCTGATCTAACCCAAGAAGAAATAGATACTCGTGTAGAACACTACAAAAAGCTACACCCCTCGAGAATATAATCGAGAGCCCAAAGATTCATCATACGCTAAAAAGATACGTTTTCCGTTCGTCACGGTTAACTGTAGATCATATTGCCTGATAATCGAGACCTTCTATCAACATCTTCTAAACTCCGGGATACAAGAGAAATATTATTTCATTCTTGAACAATTATTACAAACTTTTTTAACGAATGCCCGTAGAAGAAAATGTAAAATTTCTCTTTGCGAAACAAGAATTAAAATTATACATTTGAAGATAGATATTAAGTCAAACATTTAAATTTAAAACACTATGGCAAAAGTAACACTTGCTGGCAACAGCATAAACACGAAAGGTAACTTACCTTCAGTTGGTTCCGTGGCTCCTGATTTCAAATTGGTGAAGACGGATTTGTCTGAATTGACATTAGCCAGCGAAAAGGGCAAACGTGTTGTTCTAAATATTTTCCCGAGTCTTGACACCAGTGTATGTGCAACTTCCGTGCGTACTTTCAATAAATTAGCCGCCGAGATGAAAAACACGGTGGTACTCGCTATTTCCAAAGACCTGCCGTTCGCCCACGCCCGTTTCTGCACGACGGAAGGCATCGACAAGGTAATTCCGCTATCTGCATTCAGAGATCACGCCTTCGGGGAAAAATACGGTGTTGAAATGGTAGACGGACCGTTAGCCGGATTATTAGCTCGTTCGGTAGTTGTTATCGACGAAAACGGAAAGATCATTTACGAGGAACTTGTTCCGGAGATCACTCACGAACCGAATTACGACGCCGCATTGGCAAGTTTGAAGTAAAAAGAAGGGAAGCTAAATGCTTCCCTTTCTTGTTATTTAGCACGCTCTAGTTGAACGGTAAAGTGACGCATTAACGGTGCTTCCCATGTAATCTGGAAACCACGAGTAATCTGCTCACGACGATCAAATACATTTTTCAAAGCAACGGCAATCACATCCATATGATTATTCGTGTACACTCTTCTCGGGATAGCCAGACGGAGAAGATCCAAGCCCCCGAAACGGTTTTCGCGAGTCACCGGATCACGGTCAGCCAAGATATAACCGATCTCGCAACCACGAATACCAGCTTCCAAGTACAATTCCACGGTCAAAGTCTGTGCCGGAAATTCTTCTTTCGGAACATGAGTCAACACTTTCGGAGCATCAATAAACAAGGCATGACCACCGGCAGGACGTTGATAAGGAATTCCGAATTCATCCAAACGTTTTGCCAGATACTCTACTTGTTTGATACGAGTTTCAAGGTTATCGAACTCGGTATTTTCATCCAAACCGATAGCCAAAGCGTTCATATCGCGACCATTCATACCGCCATAAGTCAAGTAACCCTCGAACTGTACGCAGAAACCTTTAGCTCCCTCGAACCAATCCTGGTGACGAGTAGCAATGAAACCTCCCATATTCACGATAGCGTCTTTCTTGGCACTCATCGTCATACCGTCGGCGTTATCAAACATCTCTTTCACAATCTCTTTGATCGTCTTGTCTTGATAACCTTCCTCGCGAGTTTTGATGAAATAAGCATTCTCAGCAAAACGGGCAGAGTCGAACAATACACGTTTGCCATATTTATCAGCGATAGCACGTACTTCCTTGATATTCTTCATGGAAACAGGTTGTCCTCCTGCCGTATTATTCGTAACCGTCACGATAATGAACGGGATTTTGTCAGCGTGTTCAGCCAACACCTTCTCCAATTTCTTCGGATCAAGATTTCCTTTGAACGGCACTTCCAACTGGGTGTCTTTTGCCTCATCGATTGTCACGTCCCAAGCGATAGCCTTACGTCCCTCGATATGCCCTTTCGTGGTATCGAAGTGAGAGTTACCCGGTACGATATCGCCTTCTTTTACCAAATAAGAGAAAAGCACGTTTTCTGCCGCACGTCCCTGATGAGTGGGAATGATGTAATCAAAACCTGTCAAACGGGTAATCATATTTTTCAGATTGAAGAAAGAAGATGCCCCTGCATAACTTTCATCACCCAACATGATGCCAGCCCATTGGCGATCGCTCATGGAACCGGTTCCCGAGTCAGTTAATAAATCGATATACACTTGATCGGCACGCAACTGAAACACGTTATAGTGTGCCTCTTTGATCCATTGTTCTCTCTCTTCACGAGTACTTTTACGAATGGGTTCTACCATTTTGATTTTCCAAGATTCCGCGAAAGGTAATTCCATAATCTTTAAACTTTAAATAGTTAATGATATAAATAAATTATAATATGATCTCAAATAAAATACCCCCGATGTTATCGAGTGAAGTAAAAAATAAGGAGGTACAAAAGACCGCCACCTTTACCGAACGAAGGTGTCGCGCTTCTTAATGTTTAAGAAAAGTTTACTTACTAATATGACGCTCTTGTCTTTCATCGAAGCAAAATTGGGAAAAATAAAAAAAAAGACCAAGAAAATCTTGATCTTTTTTTATTATTTCTTCTTTTTCTTCGCGTTCCGCTTCCGCATCACGTTCCGGCGATTGTCTTCCGCCGTGTAACTATTTTTAGCTTTCTTCACGTGGAAAGCTCCCCCTCCTTGCGGTCGTCCCTGCTGGTACACGATATTGTTCGTCTGCACTTGCTCCTCATCCAACAGCAATTGAGAGATTTCCAGCTTCTCCGGCAAATCCAAAATCTCCACGTTCTGGTTAATCAACCGCTCGATATCAGTAAACCGGTCTTCCTCGATCTCCGACACGAAACTGATAGCCACACCCTCTTTTCCCGCACGAGCAGTACGACCAATACGGTGCACGTACTCCTCCGCCAAAGAAGGGATATCGAAATTAATCACGTGCGACACGTCCTGCACGTCGATACCGCGAGCCGCCACGTCCGAAGCCACCAGAATACGGGTTTCTTCTTCCTTGAAAGCACGCAATGCGTTCAATCGGGTATTCTGCGCCTTGTTCGAGTGTATTACGCTCAACTCTCCTTTCCAGTGATCCGCCAGACGTTCCACGATGCGGTCGGCATTCTTCTTCGTTTCGGTGAATACCATGACTTTCTTGTAAGTATCCTTATCCGCAAGTAAAAGTTTCAACAAATTGATCTTTGTTGAGATATTCGGCACATCATAGCGGAATTGCTCCACGTGTTCAACTGGCGTAGCCTGACGGGCAACCTCTACACGTACCGGATCCTTCAAGAAATCACTTGCCAAACACCCTACAGCCTCGGAAAATGTAGCAGAAAACAACATCGTCTGAAGTTTCTCGGGCAATACCTCGAATATACTTTTCAATTGTGGAAGAAAACCCAAATCCATCAAACGGTCTGCTTCATCCACCACAACTGTTTTAATCATTTTTGTCCGGATTATACCATTATAATATATATCCATGAAACGTCCCGGCGTGGCAACTAATAAATCGACACCCTCAAACACCTTATCCTGTTGTGTCCGTATGTTCGTACCACCATACACGCCCACGCAACGAATATCCATATATTCCGTCAACAACTCAACACTCTCGCACACTTGCACCACCAACTCCCGCGTGGGTACAACAACCAGCGCTCTCGGCACTAACCCTTGCGCGTAATGCAATTTCATCAACATCGGGATCAGGTAAGCCAGCGTCTTCCCCGTACCCGTCTGCGCTATACCAATTAAGTCTTTCCCGGACCGACTGACCGAGAATACTTCTTCTTGGATAGGTGTCGGATTCTCGAACCCAGCCTCTTCCAACGCCATTAATATCTGCTTACTTATATTCAAGTCTTGAAATCCCATACGTATCTTGTTTAAGTCTATGTACCGCAAAGGTACAAAAAAGTCGTCACTTGACAGAAACAAATTTATTTATAAAATAAATTGTATCTAAATATCACAAATATTTCTCTCACAATCAGCAGGATATAAAGAAACACTTTTGAAACAAAAAGCAACGAAAACGATTTCTGATTTGGTTTTATCAAAATAATGTTCTAAATTTATTGCAGGTAAAACCTCTAAAATTACTACGCTATGACTTATACTATTACTTTTAACGAGTTAAGGAAGATCAAAGACATGTTACCCCACGGAAGTATGCAAACTATTGCAGAGGACTTGGGTATCAGTACTGACACAGTGCGTAACTACTTCGGAGCCGATAATTATGACAACGGAGGTTCTAGTGCCGGAATTCACGTGGAGCAAGGACCGGACGGAGGGTTGGTAGTCTTGGATGACACAGCCATTCTAGATAAGGCGAAAGAGCTCCTGAACGTGTAACAAAAAAAATTTAGTACCGGGAATAGTCGAAAAAACGTTCCCGGTATTTTTTTACCGCTTTTTTATCTACTTTTGCAACGGCAAATCATGGGATTAACCTGTAACCTGCCAACCTGTAACTTGTAACGTCGCACAGCGACACAAAATAATATGAGCAAAATAGTTCTAAAAGCCGGTAAAGAGAGGTCTTTGTATAGACTTCACCCGTGGGTATTCTCGGGCGCCATCGCCAAAAAAGACAATGACATCCAAGAAGGAGATATTGTGAAAGTATATAACCACGACAACGAGTTCATTGCCATTGGGCATTACCAAATCGGGAGTATTGCCGTGCGTGTACTCAGTTTCAAGGAAGAACCTATCGATTACCCTTTTTGGGTAGAGCGTATCCGCCAAGCTTACCATACGCGAGTTGCCATCGGGTTGGCAACCTCCCCGAACAACAATGTCTACCGTTTGATACACGGCGAGGGGGATGACCTTTCCGGGTTGATCGTGGATTATTACGCCGGGGTTGCCGTGGTACAATTCCACACCGTGGGAATGTACAGAGTGAGAGAGGAAATCGCCAAAGCCATCCTTGAAGTTATGGGCGACAAGATCATCGCCATATATGACAAATCGGAAGGTACCCTCCCCTATAAGGCGGGTCTGAATCCCGAGAACGGTTACTTGTACGGACATACCGACAACTTCACTGCTATTGAAAATGGTCTGAAATTCAACGTGGACTGGCTGGAAGGACAAAAGACCGGATTCTTCATCGACCAACGGGAAAACCGTAGCCTCTTGGAACAATACGCCCGGGAAAAAAATGTCCTCAATATGTTCTGTTACACGGGAGGATTCTCCTTCTACGCCATGCGCGGCGGAGCAAAACTCGTTCACTCGGTAGACGCCTCGGCACGAGCCATCGAGTTAACCAACCAAAACGTGGAATTGAACTTTCCGAACGACACTCGGCACGAGGCTTTCGTGGAAGATGCCTTTAAATTCCTTGAACAATCATACAATAAATACGATCTCATCATCCTTGATCCCCCGGCATTCGCCAAACACCAGAAAGTATTGGACAACGCCATCCAAGGATACAAGAAACTCAACCGTAAAGGTATTGAAGTCGTGAAACCGGGCGGTATTATCTTCACCTTCTCTTGTTCACAAGTGATGACCAAAGACCTGTTCCGTCAAACCGTATTCACGGCAGCAGCAAACACTGGACGCAAGGTCAAGATACTGCACCAATTGACTCAACCTGCCGATCACCCGATCAGCATCTATCACCCCGAAGGGGAGTATTTAAAGGGATTAGTATTGTACGTGGAATAAAAAATAGGGAGCTATTTTAAGCTCCCTTTCTATTTTAATATAAACTCTTTGCTACCTTTATCACCTCTTCTGCCAATTGATTGGCGGCAGCTTCGTCTTTCGATTCGGAATAAATGCGGATGATCGGCTCTGTGTTTGATTTCCGCAGGTGTACCCACCCGTCTTTAAAATCAATTTTCACACCGTCAATATCCGTGATCTCTTCCGAGGCATATTTTTGCTTCAATCCTTCCAGAATCTTGTCAACATTCATTTCAGGAGAAAGCGTCAGCTTATTCTTCGAGATAAAATACTGTGGATAAGTGGCTTTCAATGCTGTCATGCTTTTTCCTTCCGCCACGAAATGAGAAAGGAACAGACCAACTCCTACCAAGGCATCGCGACCGTAATGGCTTTCCGGGTAGATCACCCCCCCGTTACCTTCACCACCGATCACGGTATGTGTTTCTTTCATTTTGGTTACCACGTTTACCTCACCCACGGCAGCAGCACAATATTTCTGACCGTGAGCCAACGTCACGTCACGCAATGCACGAGACGAAGAAAGATTGGAAACCGTGTTTCCCGGCGTGTGTTTCAACACGTAATCGGCAACAGCAACTAAGGTGTATTCCTCTACGAACATCTCCCCGTTCTCGCAAACCAAAGCAAGACGATCCACGTCCGGGTCAACCACTATACCAAGGTCTGCGCCACACTCCTTAATCTTTTCAGAAATCTGGGTCAAGTTCTCCGGTATTGGTTCCGGGTTATGCGCAAAGCGTCCCGTCGGTTCGCAATTCAATTCAACAATCTCTTTCACTCCCAACGCTTTCAACAAAGCAGGGATGACAATTCCTCCCACGGAATTTACCGCATCAACCACGACTTTCAAGTTAGCTTTGGCAATAGCTTCCCGGTTTACCAACTTCAAATCCAACACATGTTGAATATGGTAATCCGTGTAATCTTTGCGAGTAATAGTACCCAAATCATCCACTTCGGCATACTCGAAAGATTCCTGTTCTGCCATTTGAAGCACTTGTGCCCCATCTTCGGCGGACAAGAACTCACCGCAGTTATTCAGTAACTTCAAAGCATTCCATTGCTTCGGGTTATGACTAGCGGTCAAAATAATTCCCCCGTCAGCACCTTCTGCTGTAACGGCAATCTCTGTTGTCGGCGTGGTTGCCAAACCGATATTCACCACGTCATGTCCCAAACCGGACAAAGTAGCTTCTACCAGCTTCGCGTACATATCTCCCGAAATTCGAGCATCACGTCCTAACACGATCTTCGCCCTTTCCTTCCCGGCTCCGATTTTCAGCCACGTAGCATAAGCAGATACAAATTTCACAATATCCAGAGGCGTGAGGTTATCTCCCGGGCGACCGCCAACCGTTCCTCTGATACCGGATATAGATTTTATTAAAGTCATCGTAAAGCAATTGAAAATTGAAAATTGAAAATTGAAAATTGAAAATTGAAAATTGAAAATGCGCAATGCATATCCAATCCGACTTTCAATCGTTAAATCATTAAATCAGGAAATAAAAAAGAACTGTATCCATTACCCCAAAGAGATAACGCATACAGTTCCCGTCTTATCAAATAAAATTAGATAGATGCCTTATAAGCGTCAGCGCTCAACAAACCGTCTAATTGTGACTCATCACCAACTTTTACTTTGATAATCCAACCTTTTCCGTAAGGATCTTTGTTTACCAAGTCGGGTTGGTCTTCCAATTCAGAGTTAAACTCCAAAACCTCTCCGGCAACAGGCATATACAAGTCAGAAACAGTCTTTACTGCCTCGATACTTCCGAAAGTATCACCAGCTTCCAGTTCATCACCTTCTGTTTCAACTTCAACAAATACAATATCGCCTAATTGACTTTGTGCATAGTCAGTAATTCCAACATATGCTTCTTCACCCTCAACACGAATCCATTCGTGTTCTTTAGTGTACTTTAATTCTGCAGGTACGTTCATTATCTTATAAGTTAATTTAAATTTGACAATTATTGTAAGCCACAAATATAAGCAAAAATTTAAACTCCAATAACAGAAACTCAAATTTTAGAGATGATTTATCGTTTTTGTTATTAATTCTTTCATTTTCAACAAGAATCTCCCGTATCCCTTTGCCTGCAAGCGTTCCGGGAACCCATCAACTTTAATTAAAACGCATTTTTTTTCTATTTTTCGGTAGCAAAATATTGCACAATAAGAAAAACTACCTATCTTTGCACCGCAATTGAGAACAACAGCGGTTGTTTGATGCAAAAAAAGGTTCGGTAGTTCAGCTGGTTAGAATACATGCCTGTCACGCATGGGGTCGCGGGTTCGAGTCCCGTCCGAACCGCCTTTTTTGGGAAACATTTTGGTCTGGTAGTTCAGCTGGTTAGAATACATGCCTGTCACGCATGGGGTCGCGGGTTCGAGTCCCGTCCAGACCGCAAAACTCCTGTTAATCTTGATTAGCGGGAGTTTTGTTTTTACATTCGGTTTACTGTTTTAAAACACGTTCTCGTAATCGACGGGGAAAAGCCGAGTTATTTTTTGAGTATCCTCTCCAAGTAAGTAATGTCCAGCAAATTCACCGTTTCAAAATAGCCTTTATAGAACACTCCCCAATTATTGAAAACACAAGGTAATTCCTTCGCTTTTTGTAGTGAATCCACTTGAATTAAAGATGCCGGAATGCAATACATTTCACAGTATTGCTTTATTATCTCCATTTTTTGATAGATATATGGGCATTGCATATCATAATAGATAGTTAGTTCTTTGCTCTCTATCTTCTGTTTCTTGGCATTAGGAGCGAACTTTGGTGTTGTCCCGTCAAAAGAAAGCGCAAACAATTCATACCCGTTATCGGTAGTATCGACTACCTCGAAGCCAAACTTCTTCGCGAATGCCTGGTCGGAAAGCCAAGATTTTTGCTTTTTCGTCCCGAGCATACAAACGCCGGATTTACCTTTTTCTTTAGCATCAGCCAAACAATACTCCATCAGTGATTTCCCATACCCTTTTCCTTTGTCACTCCCGGCAACCCACAAACAATACAGATAATAATAATTATCACCGATCACAGGAACCCAAGCTGTTTCAAGAGGAGCATATTCAATAAAAACCGTGGCTTTTGCGTTTAACTTTCTGAAAACATGACCTTCATTCA
Source organism: Butyricimonas synergistica DSM 23225 (assembly GCF_000379665.1). Lineage (GTDB taxonomy): Bacteria > Bacteroidota > Bacteroidia > Bacteroidales > Marinifilaceae > Butyricimonas > Butyricimonas synergistica. The sequence continues at coordinate 1,152,108 of NZ_KB903359.1, forward strand.
GCCGATCTGAAAGCCATTGCCGTTTTGCCTCGATACCTTGATGAGCCTTTTTACTGCGGATAATACAGCATAAATGCTCGGTGGCAAGGTTTTCTGTTGTTAAGTTTACAAAATCAGTATTCATGTGCACTCTCCCTCCAAACTTAGATATTCAACCGATTGTAATCGCATTATTCTATTCAAGCACAAATGTAATGAATTTAAATCAATTCTTTAAAGAATCTCGTTCAGACCACAACACAAAACTGAAAGAGATAACAGTGCGGTATTCCCGTACAAAGAATACCGACACTGTTTGAAAGCTAGAAATTCGCTTTACGTTTCTTCACCTCGTCCACGAGTTTTGAAAAAGATTTATCTCTTTTACGTTTTTCATGTTCCGAAGTAGAGAAGTGCCACGCTTCCCGGCGAAGTTTCAAGTAACTCTCGTAAACTTTACGATCCAGCACCCCGCTGTTCACCGCTTCTAGAACGGCACAACCCGGCTCGTTAATATGCTCGCAGTCCCTGAAACGACACGAGCCTGCATAATCGGAAATATCCAGTACTTCTGCAAGTGAACCGGGCTCATCAATAGCCAAGCCAAACTCCCGGACACCCGGGGTGTCTATCAAAACACCCGCCCCGTCCATCAACACCATTTCCCGGCGGGTCGACGTGTGCCGACCTTTTCCCGTGGAAAGGCTCGTGTCGGACGTGAGCAATACCGATTTCTCGCAAAGCGCATTGACCAAAGAACTTTTCCCAACACCCGAAGAACCAACAAACACAACCGTTTCACCTTCCGATATGAATTCTCGCAACTGAGAAATTGTCTGCGGCTGATGAATACTCGTGAAAAACACGGGCACCTGACAGGCAATGTGTTTCATCTGTTCCTCAATTTTGAGCCTGTCAAAACTTAAATCGGCTTTATTAAGCACTAACACGGGATGGATACTTTCTTCCAATACCTGAACCATAAAACGTTCTGCCCGGCGGACATTGAAGTTATCATCCAGACTTTGCACGATAAATGCCTTATCAACATAGGAAGCGATGGCTTGCTTATCGGCAACCGTCCCGCTCTTCTTGCGATACAGCGTCCGTTCTCGGGGTAACATATCGACGATAATTCCTTTATTCTCGTCGAATGATTGAAAAATGACCCAATCTCCTGTACAGGGTAATTCGAAATCCGATTTCCCATACATCATATTTCCCGTTAGTTCACACTGCAACAGCCCGTTCTCGGAAATAACCTCGTAACACGTCCGGTGTACGATGGATACACGACCACGGGCGAGAGTGCTGTACGCGGATGCCTGTTTCAGTTGGTTTAAATTGTCATTCCAACCATAAATATTCAAATCAATCATAGCTCTACCTTTTTCGCGATAAAAAATACATAGCCGTAGAATTCTTTATACTTGCGGTACAATTCTTCTTCACGAGGTTGAAGTGCCATGAATTCTTCGGCAGCTTTATTCCCTGCATATTTATCAAGGAATATCTCCCGGGCTGCTTCTTTTCGAGCGAAATAATGCTCTGTCCAGCAATTTTCCGGTAGAATAAAAGTAGCAACGGGAATATATCCCGCTTTCTGTATCCGGGCGACTTGATTGGGGATTGTATCTATTTCGGGATACGCGTCCATCCAGTAATCGTTGATTTCCGCGGGGCGTTCGTCCGTAAACCACGAACTTTCAGAAATGGCAATATACCCGCCTGTTTTCAAATACTTGCGCCACTCGTTCAGTCCCCGTTCAAAACCGATATTATAAATAGCCCCTTCCGACCAGATCAGGTCTAATTCCTCATCCTGAAAAGGAAGATTATCCATCGAACCGACAATACCTTTCATCCTGTCCTGCAAGCCTAGCCGTCCTGCATTACGGTTGAAAATATCGACAAAGCTGGGGAACAAGTCAATGCCCGTAATACTTCCCGGAGCGTGCTGAGCCAATACCATTGTTTGCCCGCCTGTCCCGCAACCGATGTCAGCGATAAGGGATTTGTCGATAAGGTTATCTATAAAACTCAATGCCCGGATTGTCACTTCGGGACTACCGGGTCCCTGACGTTCCATGTTGGAAAAAAACTCGCATATTAAATTAAAATCGAATTCGTGAATTGTTTTATTTTTATCACTCATGATCTATACATATAGGACATACACGTGAAAGTATAACACTTGCTTTCATCGCTGTATGCGGATTAAAAACTAAAAATTATAACAATATAGAAATTACTCCCGGTAAGAATCATCCGAGAGCGAGCGAAGGTACCATCCATACAAGAAATACAAATGGTTTACTACACCAAATCCGATTTAAGTGTTGTTTTTAACATACGGCAAAGATACACAATAATTTATTAGACAGAAAATATATCGCCCAATAAAATAATCATTATAAGAATCAATCGTCAACTTATTTAGCCCTAACTTAGTATAAACTACAAATTTATTATTACCTTTACACCATGAACAGCGTGAGCTTATTCTGATCTTTATCGAAATGTATTTTGTTCGGACACACGACGTCCGATTGGTGTTCATCGTTGAAACAGACCAGTATAGCTTTCTTTTGTTTTAGTAAATAATAGTCCCGGAAGTTTGGTTGACAAACTAAAAAGGACACATGTTAAATATCAACGATGTGTGAAATGAAATCATTTTTTATCGGTAAGTACGAGATCAAATTACCTATTATACAAGGTGGTATGGGTGTCGGTGTATCATTGAACGGACTGGCTTCCGCCGTGGCTAATGAAGGCGGAGTCGGTGTTATCTCGGCAGCGGGATTAGGACTCCTTTACCCTCAATTCAAAGGGAATTATTTGGAAAAATGCATCTTCGGACTCCGGGAAGAACTCCGGAAAGCCCGGGAAAAAACATATGGTGTTATCGGCGTGAATATCATGGTCGCGTTATCGAATTTCTCGGATATGGTGAAAACGGCTATTGCCGAGAAAGCTGACGTGATCTTCGCGGGCGCCGGACTTCCGCTGAACCTGCCCTCTTTCCTCACGAAAGATAGCAAGACGATGCTGGTACCTATCGTATCCTCGTCACGCGCGGCGAAGCTGATCTGCGAGAAATGGTTGACAAACTACAACTATCTCCCCGACGCGCTCGTAGTGGAAGGTCCAAAAGCGGGCGGACACCTAGGGTTCAAGAAGGAACAGATCGAGGACGAGAACTACTCTCTCGAACATTTAATCCCGGAAGTAGTAGAAGTAGCGAAAAGCTACGCCGAACAAAAAAACATCCCGGTAATTGCCGCGGGAGGTATTTCCACGGGTAAAGACATCGCCCGTTTCCTGAAACTCGGTGCCTCGGCTGCACAAATGGGTTCCATCTTCGTGCCGACGGAAGAATGTGATGCTTCTACCGAGTTCAAGGAAGTGTACATCCACTCGGGAGAAAAAGACGTTCGCATCATCCAAAGCCCGGTAGGAATGCCCGGTCGTGCTTTTGACGGGGAATTTATCCAATCGGTTGCCGAGGGTAAAAAGAAGCCGCAATCCTGTCCATTCCATTGCATCAAGACCTGCGATTATACCAAAAGCCCTTATTGTATTATCAAAGCGCTTTACAACGCCGCCATCGGAAACCTCAAGGAAGGTTACGCCTTTGCCGGTCAGAATGCTTATCTGGCGAACAAGATCAGTAGCGTGAAAGAAGTCATAGCGAAACTCAAGGCTGATTTCCTAGCCTTCAGCTAACGTTTCCCGACGAATATACACTTAATTCCCCTCGTACAACTAAAAACCTGAACGAGGGGAATTATTTATTTCGGCAACATCAAGGGAAAACCCGGGGTAATCCCGGGCTTGAAAGAGTGCATTTTCCTGACTTTTTTACCATAGTGATAACTTTTCTCAAAGATAGTAGACCTACCTTTGCAGCCGAAAATAAAAAAACGAATAGATTATGATGCAGGATAGTATTGATTTCGGGACGATGAACATACCCAAGTTATTTCGTAAAATGCTTATTCCTACTTTGTTAGGCATGGTGCTTTCGGCTACCATCACAATCATCGACGGGATATTCGTCGGGCGGGGTGTTGGGAGCGACGCACTGGCGGCGGTAAATATCGTGGCACCGTTCTTCATGCTATCGACGGGGATCGGTCTGATGTTTGGCGTGGGAGCTTCTATCGTGGCTTCCATTCACCTCGCTCACAACAAAATAAAAGTTGCAAGCATAAACGTCACGCAAGCATTCACCGTGTCGTTGAGTCTTACCGTCTTGCTGTGCGCCCTGGTCATGACCTTCAGAACAAACGTGGCTTACCTGCTCGGGAGTTCTGATATGTTGCTTCCTCTCGTGCTGGAATACATGAACTGGATTGTACCTTTCCTTGCCTGCAATATGCTCCTCGGCGTGGGACTATTCATCATTCGCCTCGACGGCTCGCCGACATTCGCCATGTTGTGTAGTGCCATCCCTGCCGCAATAAACCTCGTGCTGGACTACATCTTTGTCTTTCCGTTGGGCTGGGGATTGGCCGGAGCCGCCATGGCCTCCGTGATCTCGGTTGTTGCCGGGAGCATCATGATATTGGTTTACCTGCTCAAGTACAATAAAGTCCTATACCTATACCGCCCGAAATTCTCCTTGAAAAGCATTCGGCTAACCACAAGGAATATCGGGTACATGATAAAATTGGGTTTCTCGGCATTCCTCAATGAGGCAGCCATTGCCTGCATGATGCTCGTCGGCAACTACGTGTTCATCCATTACCTCGGCGAGGACGGCGTGGCTGCTTATAGCGTGGCGTGTTACTGGTTCCCTATCGTGTTTATGGTCAACAACGCCATCGCACAATCCACGCAACCCATCATCAGCTACAACTATGGTGCGGGACAGTGGCTACGGGTGAAACAAGCCTTCCGCCTATCCCTGAAATTTGCCATCACGTGTGGTGCTCTGGCTTGTCTTGTGACTATCGTGCTGTGCCCGGCTGTGGTATCCCTGTTTCTCGGGAGCACGGGAAACGCACGGGAAATCGCCATACAGGGCATCCCCTACTTCGCCCTCGGTTTCTTGTTTTTCGCACTCAATATCGTCTGCATCGGGTACTACCAGAGCCTCGAGAAATTCAAACAAGCGACCTTCTTCACGGTACTCCGGGGAATCGTCCTCATATCCGTGTGTTTCGTGTGCCTCCCGTTCGTTTTGGGCACAAAAGGGATATGGCTTGCCGTACCTTTCGCGGAATTGATTACCTTTGTATGTATAGTATCTTACTATTTACGACAACACTTTAAAGGATGAAGGACATCACTTTTCAGAAAATAATGAGCCGTTTGTCCGCTTCCGAGCAAGAGATCCAAACACTGCTGGAAAACGCAGAGAAGCAATCGTTCACCCACAAGGACATCATTGTACACGAGGGAGAAACGAACAGCAACCTCTATATCATCACTCAAGGTGTATGGCGTGCCTTCACGTTCAAGGACGGTTCGGAAGTCACCCTATGGTTCGCGTCCGAAGGTGAAATAGCTTTCTCCACGTGGGGGTACGCCGCAAATATTCCTTCCCGCCTGAACCTTGAAGTCGTGACGGACAGCGAAGCCTATTGCCTGACAAAAAGTAAACTGGAAGAATTATACAATTCATCCCTGCAATTAGCAAATTTGGGTCGCAAGATACTTGAAAACTTTATGTTGGAAGTCGAAGTATCCTGGTTGGATTCCTATAACCGTACAGCATTCGAACGTTACGTCATACTCCTGCAAAAACAACCGGAAATCATTCAAACCATCCCATTGAAGCACATTGCATCCTACCTGGGGATCACCGCCCAATCCCTTAGCCGGATCAGGGCTCAACTGGCTCGACTAACGTCGATTTAGGGAATCCACTCCACAACCCCCGTCTCCGGGTGTTCTTTTCGCCATGCCATGAAATCCGGGTATGTACGTACACCATCCCGGAGGACTGCCTGGTAATACTCCACGCCCATGATATTCTCGCCATCGGGAGTGGCGTATTTCAATGACAAGATTGTCTCCCGAGTTTCCGGGGTCAAGACCTCCGAGATTCGTTCCGCCATCCGCTCGAAATAACCGTCATAGCAGGAACCGCCCAAAATGTGTATCATATCGATTTGCCACAATTCTCCGTCACGGTCAAGATAATAAGCGTGCCACTCGACACAACACTCATCCGTGTCCAACAAGTCTGCAAACTCGATCCGCTTTATTGCCGGATGCTCTGCCAACCTTGCCATGGCGGCAAAATCATCGGCGAGCACCACCGGGTTGGAATACACGTGAAAATCAATGTCCCGATGTTTCACCAACAACCCCGTTTTCAACGAACCGACCAAACGAGGCTCCACCCCTGCCGACCGCCAAATATCCTCGACTCCCGTGTCTGTTATAATCTCCCACGCCCTATTCTGGTTGCGAAACGCCAATTCTTCAACACGATTTGCACTCATATATTCCATCAACTTTTATCTTTCATCTCCCCTCTCCGCACAATCCTCACACAATCCTTTCAACACGTAATTAATACTCTCCAACGTGAAATGTATGGGTAATTCCACGGTAGGCACGTGTATTTTCCGGAGGCAAAACGTTTTGTGGCAATTGCGGCAATAAAAATGAGCGTGCAGGTCATCAATTGAACAGGTACACTCGTTACTACACACGGAATATTTCAGCGAACCGGAACCATCGTCAATACAATGGATCAAATGATGATCCAAAAAGAGATTGATTGTCCGGAAGATCGTAGACTTATCTACCGTATCCAACTCGTCCTCAAGGTCAAGCAAACTAAATGCCCGAGAGAATCGAAGCATACCTTTCAAGATCAGCAAGCGCATCGCGGTCGGCTTGATACCTCGCCTTTCCAATTTCTCTAAATAATCCGTTTCTTCCATATCCTTTATTTTACCTGTATCCTTATCGCGTTGAGTATCGCCAATAAAGCTACTCCAACATCAGCAAAAACGGCTTCCCACATGGTGGCAACACCCAATGCCCCGAGTAGCAATACAATCAGTTTTACCCCGAATGCCAACACGATATTCTGCCATACCACCCGGCGGGTAGCCCGTCCTATCCCTATCGCCGTTGCGATCTTGCTCGGCTGGTCAGTCTGTATCACTACATCAGCAATCTCTACCGCGGCATCGCTCCCTAGTCCACCCATGGCTATTCCCACGTCCGCCAAGGCAAGCACGGGGGCATCGTTAATTCCGTCTCCCACGAACGCCACCTTCCTGCCCGGTCCCGTCTTCAACTCTTCCAGCCTCGCCACCTTATCCGCCGGGAGCAGATCGCCATACGCTTTGTCAATACCCAAACTTTCCGCTAATTTAGTAACAATTGCTTGTTTATCTCCCGATAGTATCTCAATATTATCAATATTTAAACTTTTCAACGCGGCGACAGCGTTCGCCGCATCCTCTTTCGGGGCATCCGCCAACAGCAGGTATCCCGCGTATATCCCACCCACGGCACAGGCAACCACCGTCTCCGGCACATTCGCCAACCCCACGGGATAAACCACCCCGTTCGTGTCCAGCAAACGGGTATTCCCCACCAGCACTTCCTTACCGCCCACGTCGGCTTTCAACCCGTGACCCGGCAACTCTGTCACACCGGACAAAGAACGGGGCTCAATCCCCGCGGCACGGACATAGCGGACAACCGCCTTCGCCACGGGATGCGTACTATTCTCCTCCACTGCCGCCATGATACCCAACACTTCGTCACGTTCGAATCCTTTGTTGGCGTGCGCCTCCCGCACCTCGAACTCACCCCGCGTGAGAGTACCCGTCTTGTCAAACACCACGGTATTCACCCGTGTAATCGCGTCAAGATAATTCCCACCCTTGAACAGAATCCCATGACGAGATGCCACCCCGATCCCCCCGAAATACCCCAACGGGATACTTACCACCAGGGCGCAAGGACATGAAATCACGAGAAACACAAGGGCACGATACAACCAATCGTTGAAGACAAAACCAAATTCCGGTTGAAGTAACGAATAAACAAAAGGCAACAGCACGATCAATACCGCCAGCCCCGTCACCACGGGCGTGTACACCCGGGCAAAACGGCGAATAAACAATTCTGTCGGAGCCTTCCGTTCCGTGGCATCCTGCACCATTTCCAACACGCGCGCCAGCTCGCTCCGGTTGTAAGGGCGTATCACCCGAACCCGAACCACCCGGTCGACGACAATCGTTCCCGCCAGCACCGTTTCCCCCTCCCGGATATCCCGAGGCAAACTCTCGCCCGTCAATGCCGACGTGTTAAACGCTGCCATACCCTCCAACATCACCCCATCCAACGGCACCCGCTCGCCTGCCTTCACCTCGATCGTTTCACCAACCCGCACATTCGCCGGGATTTCTGTCATCGCACGCCCTTCCCGTATAACCGTGGCAATCTCGGGACGCACGTCCAACAATGCCTTCACGCGGGAACGAGCACGTTCCACCGCCGCATCCTGGAACTTCTCGCCAACAGAATAAAACAACATCACTGCCACCCCTTCCGGGTATTCCCCGATATAAAAAGCCCCGAGAGCCGCCACACTCATCAACATAAACTCGTTAAAATACTCCCGTTGCAATAAGCACTCCACCGCTTCCCGCAACACGGGCACGCCTACAGAAAGAAAAGCCGCCAAGTACCATACCAACCGCACGTATCCATTCCCGAACCACGCTGCATCTCCCCATGCCAAACCGATCCCACCGACCAGCAGGATGAATGACACAATCTCTTTCATGTATTTTTTCATAGTTATTCGTTTTATTTTCGGTAAAGATACTTGGAAAAGGATGCAACTAAATTGCAAAAATAGAACACACGCACTCCCGACACCTTATTATTAGGACCGTTCGCACGCGTGTTCCCCGAGTTGACACTCTGTATCCGATTGAAAACGCTTGCGCGTCAGTGTCCTTCCCTGCTCTCGACGATCTCCGGCATATGTTGTATCGCCCACTCTACCAATGTCTGGATATGAGGCATCAGGCTCTCGCCTGTCGCCGTCAGTTGATACTCCACTCGCGGGGGCACCTCGGCATACACTTTTCTCGACACCAACCCGTCCGCCTCCAACGTCCGCAAAGTCACCGTCAGCATCCGTTGTGAAATATCAGCAATGGCAGCGTGAATATCCCGGAAACGCATCGTTCCGTTCGCTTCCAGTGTTACCAGTACCAGCATTGACCATTTGTCCCCCAGTCGACTCAACACGTCGCGAATGGGGCAATTACCTGTCGCATGAAATTTTATCATTTTTTTTACTTCCATATCCCGTTTAATATCAACATTACTAACATCCGTGTAACTATCTTATCCCGAGGTACGTTCTTGTTTTTACGAAATAGATAACCTACATTTGCTAAACAAAAGTAATAAACTTACTTAAAAGAACTATTGTTTCACATTAAAAAATACGATTATGGCAAAGAAAGTAGTAGTTTTAGCAGTCAACCCGGTAAATGGATTCGGATTATTCCAATATTTGGAAGCATTTTTCGAGAATGGTATCCCTTACAAGGTATTCGCCGTTGCCGACACGAAAGAAATTAAGACGAACTCCGGCATCACCCTGTTTGCCGATGACGTGATCGCTAACCTGAAGGGACACGAGGACGAGTACGACGCACTCGTGTTCGGCTGTGGCGACGCCATGCCCAAGTTCGGTGAGAACGCCGGAAAACCCTACAACCAGGATATGCTTGCCGTGATCAAAACCTTCGACGACAAGGGTAAAATCATCATCGGGCACTGCGCTGCCGCCATGATGTTCGACGCCACGGGTATCATCACCGGCAAAAAAGTGGCAGTCCACCCGCTCGCGAAAGCCGCTATCCAAAAAGGAATCGCTACCGACGAGAAATCTGAGATCGACGGTAATTTCTACACCGCTCAAACTGAAAACACCATCTGCAGCATGATGCCACAAGTTATTGAGGCGCTGAAAGGTAATTGAAAAAACACCTCAACAATCAACTTACCACGCTAAATGTATCGGACAAGCCCGGGTGAAGCCCAAAGATGCTCTCTCCCGGGTTTGCCCTATCTATTTCCTAGGTTGACAGGCGTTTATCCTAACTACTATTCTATCGTTATTCTATTGTTATTCTATTGTCATCCTATTTAAATAGAATAACAATAGGATTTAAATAGTACTATTACCATATTACAATTAGAGCAAAATAGGAGAAAGCTAGGTGTAATCACCGGGAGATACCCGAAAAAGATTTAAAATGAATAAGATTATCGAATCAATTGCGTTTTTCATTTATTAATTCTAATTTCGTTGCGGTAAATTAAAGAAATTTTTCCGTTATGGAATAAGAATAATATAACCACAAAAACAATAAAGATTATGGCAGAATTCAAGTATCAAGAACCATTTCCGATTCAAAAAGACAACACGGAATATCGTTTATTGACAAAGGATTACGTGAAAACCATCGATATCGAGGGACGTAAAATATTAAAAATTGAAAAAGAAGGGCTGGAACTACTTGCCCGGGAAGCATACGCCGATGTATCTTTCTATCTCCGCGCTTCTCATTTACAGAAATTAGCCAATATCCTGAAAGACCCGGAGGCTAGTGACAATGACAAATTTGTCGCCCACACCATGTTGTTAAACCAAGTCGTGTCAGCCAAGGGAGAACTACCAACCTGTCAGGATACAGGTACCGCTATCGCCATTGGTAAAAAAGGCGAGAACGTGTGGACCGGGTTTAATGACGCGGAAGCCATCAGCAAAGGTGTATTTGAAACCTATCGTGACCGCAACCTGCGTTACTCCCAAGTAGTGCCTTATACCATGTTCGACGAAAAAAACAGTGGCACCAACCTTCCGGCACAAATTGACCTGTACGCCACGCAAGGCAATAAATATGAATTTTTGTTTATCACCAAGGGAGGAGGATCTGCCAACAAGACTTTCCTGTATCAACAGACAAAAGCCTTATTGACCGAAGAGTCTTTGACCAAATTTATCAAAGATAAAGTGAAAGACTTGGGAACCTCCGCTTGTCCTCCCTACCACCTTGCCGTGGTGATCGGCGGAACCTCTGCGGAAGCCTGCCTGACAACCGTGAAGAAAGCCTCCGCAGGATACTATGACAACCTTCCTACCGAGGGTAACGAGGGCGGTCAAGCCTTCCGTGACCTGGAATGGGAAGCAAAAATCCAAAAGATCTGCCAGGATATGGGAATTGGGGCACAATTTGGCGGTAAATACTGGGTACACGATGTGCGGGTAATCCGCATGCCGCGCCATGCGGCATCCTGCCCCGTGGGTATCGGCGTAAGTTGCAGTGCCGACCGTAACATCAAGGGCAAGATCACCGAGGACGGTATATTCCTCGAGCAACTAGAGAAAAACCCGGCTCGCTTCTTGCCCGCCGAAAACCCGGCTCTAGCCCCCGCCGTGAATATCGACCTCGACCAACCCATGGAAGAAGTATTGAAGATATTGAGCCAATACCCCGTGAAAACCCGTCTGAACCTGTCTGGAACCCTCATCGTGGCTCGCGACATCGCCCACGCACGCATCAAAGCCATGCTTGACGAGGGAAAACCGATGCCCGAGTATTTCAAGAACCACCCGATCTATTACGCCGGTCCCGCCAAGACCCCGAAAGGCATGGCATCCGGTAGCTTCGGACCCACGACAGCCGGACGTATGGACCCATATGTCGACCTGTTCCAAGATCATGGCGGCTCAATGATTATGGTTGCCAAAGGTAACCGTTCACAAGCTGTCACCGACGCCTGCAAGAAACACGGGGGCTTCTACCTCGGTTCCATCGGGGGACCCGCGGCAATTCTTGCCAAGGAAAGCATCAAGTCAGTTGAAATCGTCGCTTTCGAGGAACTGGGCATGGAAGCCATCCGCAAGATACGGGTAGAAAACTTCCCCGCCTTCATCATCGTGGATGACAAGGGAAATGACTTCTTCGCAGAATGGGCACATTAATGGCAAAGAGTTTATATAAAAATAACGCCAGAGGGATCCCTCTGGCGTTATTTTTAGCTTTTTACTTTCAGCTTTATTCCTCTACCGGTTCGAAGTCTTCTTTACCGACTCCGCAAAGCGGGCAAACCCAATCTTCCGGAATATCTTCAAAAGCGGTTCCGGGTGCAATACCCCCGTCAGGATCACCTACTGCCGGATCATAAATATAACTGCAAACTGTGCAAATGTACTTTTTCATAGTGCTATTGTTTTTAAATTTCAACAAATATAATAATTCTTATCAGACATCACATAAATTTTTTAATCAAATTCAAGTGCTTATACGGGACGTAGCGAAAATGGTTATCTATAAAAGTGGAAGAAATAACAACAGATTTCAAATTACTGAAAAGTTCAAAGCTCGCCTTGCCATGATATTTGCCGATACCGCTCATCCCGACTCCCCCGAAAGGTAAACGGGGATTCGCCACATGAACAATAGTGTCGTTCACGCAAGCCCCCCCCAGAAGTAGTGGTTTTCAACACTTTCTTTGCCATTTTAGATGTCCCGAAGTAATACAACGCCAAAGGTTTCTCACGCGCATTCACGAAAGCGATAGCCTCGTCGAATTCCCGGTAAACAAGGACGGGTAATACGGGTCCGAATATCTCCTCCTGCATCAAAGGACTGTCCGGATCTACTCCCGTCATCACGGTCGGGGCTATATATTTTCCCTCTATATCGACCTCTCCCCCCACGACGACCTGTCCGGAAGAATGCATCAGATGTGCCAACCGTTCCGCCGCCGCCCGGTGTATAATTCTCGTGTAATCCGGGCTATCGGCGGGATTCTCCCCGTAGAAATGCTGAATGGCACGTTTAACCGCATTCACGAAAGCTGTTTCCAGTTCCGCAGGCACAAGAACATAGTCGGGTGCCACACAAGTCTGTCCGGCATTCAGGAACTTTCCCCACGCGATTCGGCGGGCAGCAATCTCGATATTCGCACTTCGGTCGATAATACAAGGGCTTTTACCCCCTAACTCCAACGTCACGGGAGTCAGATGCCGCGAGGCTACCTCCATAACTTCCCGACCGAAGCGAGCCCCTCCCGTGAAAAAGATATAATCAAAACGCTCGCTTAACAAGCGGGTGACCATCTCCCCATCCCCCTCGCACACACACACGTGATCTGAATCAAAAACCGCAGAAACGATCTCCCCGACCACTTTCGCCGTTGCCGGCGCATGGGGTGAAGGCTTCAACACAACACAATTCCCGGCGGAAAGCGCCCCGACTAAAGGTTCCAGGAGCAACTGGAACGGGTAATTCCACGGGGATATGACAAGCACTACCCCATAAGGCTCGTACATCAACCGGCTACGGGACGGCAGAAAAGGCAACGGTGTCGCCACCCGTCGTCCCCTAGCCCAACGCTTCAAATGCTTCACGTGATAATCAATTTCTCCAACCACCACGCCAATCTCCGTCAAGTACGCTTCCCCCTCGGATTTTCTCAAATCTTCCCACAAAGCCCGGTTGATATCCCCCACTCGAGAGAGGATCGATTTCTTCAGTTCTTTCAGTTTTGCCAATCGCCAGGATACATCACGAGTTATCCCTTTCCTGTAAAATTGCCGTAAAGATTCCGTGTACACGGAGGAAGTATCCAATTCATCCATATTTTATTTTGTTACATTTTAGAAAACAAAGATATATTTTATTTCAATAAAAACTTTTCCCCCGGGCATATCGTTATATCCAAACTAAATTAAAACAACCAAACATGAAAATAGGTGCTTTATATGCATTACTATCTATTATCACTTGGGCAATAATCAGTGTTATCACCCGATTTTGCATCATCTACCTGGAAACTAATATTTTAGTTTTCGCCACCTTACAGATATTCTCGGCAGGGGTAGCCCTGTTACTTATCCGGAAACCGGTTACCCGTGACGGCTGGCGTTCTGGGGTAAAATACTCATGGCTTTACACGATACTCCAAATATGCCGCAATTTCTTCCTTGCTGCCATATACCTATCGATCACGAGTACGGAAACCAGTTTGTTGATAAACGGGGAGATCATTGTGACCACGATACTCGCATACATTTTCTTTAAACGTCGTCCTCACCCAAGCAACATTTTCGGGATGCTCGTTATCCTAGTCGGCATTATACTATTCATTCAATCGCTTCCAGAAAACATTCAGTTACGGGTAAGCATACTTATATCCTTGGCGGTAATAGCCAGTTGTACGCGTGCCATCGTGGTTGAAAAAACGACCATTGCCAGTCCAAACACGACCACCCGCCAGAAATGCGGAATCTCAGGATTCACCATGTTTTGGGGAGGAATTATTGTCATGTCCGTACTTACCGTTATTGCCATCGGGGAACATATATTCGCACCCGGGTATATAACCAACCATCCCGAATGGTTTTACCTGCCTCGAATAGAAGACATTCTCCACCCGACCACGATCGTGTCTGCCTGTATTACCGGATTCACGCTGACGGCTCTATCCACTTACCTGTATTACGCTACCCTCAAAACTGCCACGGCGGAAACGTTCATGACCTTTCGGGCATTCCAGCCCATGCTGACTTACGGACTGGAATCTCTAATCGCCATCTACGCAATCAATTTAAAACCGGAGCTGGATACAAGAGATTATATCCTCGGGTGTGTCATTATTTTAGGTTCTTTTCTCATCTTGCTCATGCCACCCCGGCGCACAAGACAACTCGAACCGAAGCAGTACATGACGGACTAAACACTTGAAAAGGATAGATTCAGAGATTTTCGATTTAATGATTTAGTGATTAAGGAATCACAAAATCGGCAATCACGAAATCACAGAATTTATTCAATCTAAAATTGATAAGATTTCTGTTTCCTGAGAGGGATGGTACCAACGGATGTCCGGGTCATTGCGATACCAGGTGAGTTGTTTTTTAGCATATCGGCGGGTATTACGTTTTATCAAGCGGATAGCTTCTTCCCGGTCGAACTTCCCATCGAAATAATCGAACCATTCTTTATACCCGACAGTATTCAATGCATTCAAATGTCGTAACGGGTAGAGCAAACGGGCTTCTTCCTCCATGCCCGCCTCCACCATAAGGTCAACCCGACGATTGATTCGATCGAATAATTCCTCCCGCTCCCGGTTCAACCCGATTTTCACGATATAGAACTCCCGTTCCTTCACGGAACGAGTTAAAAAAGATGAATAAGGCTTCCCCGTCATCAAGCAAACCTCCAAGGCGTGCATGATACGCTTGGCATTTTTCAAATCAACTTGAGTATACCACTCGGGGTCTAATTTCTTTAGCAACAAACGCAAAACCTCTATCCCGTCCCGCTCGAACATTTCCTTTACCGATGCCCTTACGTCATCGTCAATCGTGGGCATCTCGTCAATGCCTTTACACACGGCATCAATATACATCATTGAACCACCAGCCATAATAACGACATCCGTTTCCTCGAAAAGTTCACGAATCTTCGCTAAAGCCTGCTGCTCGAATTCCCAACAATTGAAATAGTCCCGCACCGACACCGTTTGTATAAAAAAATGAGGAACTGCCTCCAATTGCTCTCGCTCTGGCACGGCAGTTCCTATATACATTTCTTTATAAATCTGACGGGAATCGCACGAGATAATAGACGTCCGATAATGCTTCGCCAACTCTATACTCAAGTCGGTCTTTCCTACCCCCGTTGGTCCCAGCAATACCAGCAATGTCTTCATCCATTCTGTGATTTCATGATTCTGTGACTGCCGATTAAAGAAATTAGAATCACCTAATCGCTAAATCGCAAATCACTAAATCTTTTAGAGTCTATCAATATAATCATCCAAGCTCTCGTAACGGTCGTCTCGAAAATACTCGTCGTCGCCACCACGATCCTGACGATCGTCATCATCATAATCGCCATTCCCGAATTCTTCCATGAAGCTATCGTCGTAATCGCTGTCATATTCTTCCTCGGGCTTGTCGAATTCCCAATCGGTGTTATTTTCGTCATACGAGAATTGTTCCGGGATATCTCCCTCACAAGCAATACATACCGGCATCACGTCAGAAGAATCACGAATATATTCCCCGGCATACTCCACCTTGAAATACTTATTGGAAAAGAAATCATACACGTATTCCAACTCGAGACATCCTGGTTTAATAATATCACTGATCTTCGTGTTATCCATAACAAGATTCTCACTCTCCTCGTCATCCACGGTCATATCCATCAAAGCGATCTCTTTCACCCGGTTCCCCATTCGGTCTAACGTGAAGAAAGAAGCCATTTGAGAACTATCGTAATTTAACGTCTCTACAATTTTATCGTGAAATTTTTGGAATGTCTGTTCCCCACCAACTGCAATTTCACACCTAAAATCCGAACTAGTCGGTAAACTGATTTCAAATCTGTAATCCATATGTTATTTAATTTTAACCAAGCATCAATGCAGAGCCGACGCCTAACGCCGTAACACCCAATAGCACGAGAATAACGAAAGCGACCACCGCCAAAGCAACACAAATCCCGATAATCCCGCAAACACGTCCGGCACTTAGATTCTTGTAAGAAATCTCCGTGTATTTATCCGGATTCTCCAAGTAAGCCTTACGAGGTGCCGAAGCCATGGCAACCGCAATAATCCCCAACACCAATCCGACGAAACCGTAACACCAGCAAAATACCAGTGACAATATACCCAATACCAACACCGCTGTGGCGTTCGGGAGGTCTTTTTTTCCTGTTTCAATTATCTCCATCGTTGTCGTTTTAATGGGTTATTAATTTAAGCAAATATGAAATTAAAATTATTATCAAGCAAACAAAACCCGTAATTTTTAATACCACCGGGGATATTTTTTTTATCCCGGTAAAATGCCCCGCTGCAAGGGCTATAAACACGATCAAGGGTATCAATGCCGGATAGGTTTTCACGGAATCAGTGATCTCACCTCTAAACAACATAAAAATAGCAGTCTGAAACCCGCATCCCGGGCATTCGATACCCAAAGCATTCTTCACCAAGCAAGGCAACTGATGTGCTTCCAGCCAATCGACAACAGTCAACTCCATACTCCGGAAGACCAATACATTAAATATCGTGCACGACGGTTTCCAGAATATCCATAGCCTCCTTGATCAGGTTGATATTCGCCTGCGATCCCATGTGACCGATACGGAATACCTTTCCTGCCAATTTGCCATAGTTTCCGCCAACGACCATACCTTGCACCCTCAACTCGGAATCCAAACGTTCCCAAGTCATATGCTCCGGCACGTAAACAGCTGTCACGGTGGGAGAACATACCGCATCTTCAGCGGGATACAGCTTCAAGCCCATTTCCTTGATTCGCTCCCGGCAATAGGCGGCAACTTTTTCATGGCGGGCAACACAACTATCCAACCCTTCCTCGAAGATCAACTCGCAAGCCTTACGCAATTGCGCAGTTCCCTGCCAGTAAGGAGTGTAAGGGAAACATCCCGTTTCCGGGGCAGTCAGGAAAGGCAACAAAGCCTCGTACCCGGCATAGTTCACGTCTTTCACGATCTCCCATGCCCTATCGCTCACCGACAGGAATGACATATTCGCCGGAGCGGACAAGCATTTCTGCGAGCCACCCAATGCCAAATCCACGTGGCAAGCATCTATATTAATAGGAGTACCCCCCAAACCGGACACGATGTCCACGCATAACAGGGGAACCCCGTGTTTCTCTTTCAAATCACCGATCTCCTGCACCGGGTTCATTGTCCCACTGGGAGTTTCATTCTGTACCATCGTAATCATTTTCGGCTTAAAGTCCACGATGGCTTTCTCGATAGCCTCGAAATCATGAAAAGTTTGGTCATACCCGAAGTCCAGGGTCAGAGCCTCACACCCGATCGCTTTTGCCATATCCCCGAACCCTTCGCCGAATAATCCCGTGGAAAGCACCAGCACCCGATCGCCCGGTTTCAACGTGCTTTTCAAGGCTGTCCATAGAACCAGCATCCCCTCGCCCGTTTGAATCACAACCCGGTTGCGGGTTTTCATCATCTTTTGTAACAAAGCTTCCGTTTCCCGATACAAAGCCGCGTATTCCGGCTCAAAATCCGCAGACCCAAAGTTCTGGGCTGCAACTTTCAAAATCTCCTGCGGGACAGCAACAGGTCCCGGAACTAACGGTATTAGATACTTTTCCATTCTTAATTACAAGTTTATCATGTTTTTGTACTCTTTTTTCATGGTTCGGTAAACGACAAAACCAAAGCACTAGTTCGCAAAACTACAAATAAGAATTGTTAAAAACACTACCCGTGAATAAAAAAATTAACAATCGCCGAATTTATAAAATTTACCCCGAAAAATCCAAACCTATTTCGATGACAATTCGTCATAATAACAAACAGCGAGAAAATAGGTACATTTTTTGCTAAAAAACACAGAAGAGTACGAACAAAACTCGTTTGGATTAAATATTAAAATGTATATTTGTACTTTAAATTAGAAATTAGTATTAGAGAATGAGTGGAGCAGAAAAATTAGTTGAACAAGTAGTAGAAACATTAAACAATAATAAAGGTGTCGACATCGTAAAGATTGATTTGAGGAGAATAGAGAACTGTTTCTGTAGTTTTTTCGTAATATGTCACGGTACTTCCAACACACACGTGGCGAGTTTGGCTGACTACGTTTATGATGAAGTGAACGAGAACACGGGAGAAAAGCCATTGCACATGGAGGGAGAACAACAAGCACAATGGGTGGTACTCGACTATGGTAACGTGGTCGTACATATATTCCAGAAAGAACAAAGAGATTATTATCAACTCGAAGATTTTTGGGTCGACGCAAAAATAACCAGAATAGAAGAAAATTAATACACGGATATGGCAGAAAATAACAAACACGATAACTTCGATTTTCCTCCGGTGGGGAGGAAAAACAATAAAATGCAGAAATTTGGCGGCTACTGGACTTATATTATTATTGCCGCCATCCTTATAGGCTACCAATTCTTTAGTATGCCGACAAACCCCGAGCGTATCTCGTGGCAAGAATTCAAAAACGAAATTCTAGCCAAGGGAGAAGTGAAAGATATTGTCATCATCCGAAACGGTGGGAAAGCAAACATTTTCCTGAAACCGGAAAAGATTGAAACTCATGACAAGTTAGTAGCCAAAGGGTTTAACAAAAAAAGTACGGGTCCGCAGTATTATGTACCGTTCGGCACCCTTGAACAATTCGAGAAAAACTTGGAAGACGCCCAAAAAGAATACCCGGAAGCGGCAGACATACACATCGACTACGGGGATGAATACAACTGGTGGGCAGACGTCATTTCCATACTTTTACCTCTAGCCCTATTCATCGGGATCTGGGTATTCTTCATGCGACGGATGAGTAAAAACGCCGGAGGGGGTGCCGGAGGGGGTATCTTCAACGTGGGGAAATCCAAAGCCAAATTGTTTGATAAAGAATCAAACATCAAGATCACGTTTAAAGACGTGGCAGGATTAGCCGAGGCGAAACAAGAGGTAGAAGAAATCGTATCGTTCTTGAAGTCACCCGATAAATACACCAAACTAGGAGGTAAAATCCCGAAAGGAGCTTTGCTGGTGGGACCTCCGGGAACAGGTAAAACCCTGATGGCAAAAGCAATGGCTGGAGAAGCTAATGTTCCGTTCTTCTCCATGTCGGGTTCGGACTTCGTCGAGATGTTCGTCGGCGTGGGAGCTTCCCGCGTACGCGACCTCTTCAAACAAGCGAAAGAAAAAGCACCTTGTATCATATTTATAGACGAGATCGATGCCATCGGTCGTGCCCGGGGTAGAAACCCGAATATGGGCGCCAACGACGAACGCGAGAACACGTTGAATCAACTACTTACCGAGATGGACGGGTTTGAAACCAACTCGGGAGTGATTATATTGGCAGCCACCAACCGGGCGGACATCCTGGACAGTGCCTTGCTTCGAGCCGGACGTTTCGACCGACAGATATATGTAGACCTCCCCGAACTGAAAGACCGGGAAGAAATCTTCAAGGTACACTTGAAACCGTTGAAACTTGCCAGCGACATTGATTACGGCTTCTTGGCAAAACAAACCCCCGGATTCTCGGGTGCGGACATTGCCAACGTGGCCAACGAGGCTGCCTTGATTGCCGCACGAAAGAACAAATCTGCAGTAGAGAAACAAGACTTCCTTGATGCGATCGACCGCATCGTGGGAGGACTCGAGAACCGGAGTAAAGTAATCAAACCGAGCGAGAAGAAAGCCATCGCCTACCACGAGGCAGGGCACGCCACCGTGTCTTGGCTGTTGCAACACGCACACCCGCTGCTGAAAGTAACCATCGTACCGAGAGGAAAAGCCCTCGGGGCTGCCTGGTACTTACCACAAGAACGCCAGATTACCACGAAAGACCAGTTGCTGGATCAGATGTGCTCCGTGTTGGGCGGACGTGCCGCAGAAGAGATCGTGTTCGGGGAAATATCCACGGGTGCCCAGAACGACTTGGAACGCGCCACGAAGCAAGCCTATGCCATGGTTTCCATCTACGGCATGAGTGATAAAATAGGAATGTTAAGCTATTACGATTCCAGTGGGCAAAGCGATTATAGCTTCACGAAACCTTACTCGGAAAAAACGGCGGAAGTCATCGACCAGGAAGTGAAAGACATGGTTTCAGCCGCATACGAACGGGCTAAACAATTATTGAGTGAACACAAAGACCAGCATCGCCAGGTTGCCGAACTCTTGATAGAGAGAGAAGTGATCTTCAGCGACGACCTGGAGAGAATACTCGGGGAACGTCCTTGGACAGAAGACGGGGATACCATTCAACCCGAAGAATTATAAAGGCAAAGGGACTTTCCCGATAGGATAGAACAGTATAAACTAAAAAACGAAAGTTATGGACAATTGGGTATCTGTTTTCTCGACAACCGAAGTATTCGTTGCAGAACGAATCAAGGAAGTGCTGACCGACTCGGGGATTCCCGCTGTAATTCTGAACCAGAGAGATTCTTCTTACATGACTTTTGGCGATATCAACGTCATGGTTAACAAGGAAGACAAGGAAAAAGCCGAGCAAGTTATAAAAGCATACAATGATCGTGAGTAATTTTCTTAAAAGGGCAATCAGCGGACTGTTGTTTGTCATAGTACTAACAGGGTGTATTTTCATACACCCCATTTGTTTTTACGTACTGTTCTTTATCATCAACATTCTTGGTATTCTTGAATTCGGTCGTATGGCACGGCACATGAATATCCATATCAACCTCTTTTTCTGTATCGTGTGCGGGAGCGTGTTATTCACCGTAGGATTCCTGCACAACTACATTAACTACAAGGATGGTTACCTCTATTTCTTTATACTGACATTTATCATGGCGATCTGCGAACTCTACCGCAAAAAAGGAAACGGCTTTCAAAACATTGCCTTTTCCTATTACGCCTTATTATATATCAGCTTGCCTTTCACGCTACTGATTTACTTGCCTTACATGACCTCGGGCAAATGGATGCCGGAAATTATTTTTTTCCCGTTCCTGCTCGTGTGGGTGAATGACACATTCGCCTATCTATCAGGTTCCCTGTTGGGCAAACACAAGCTTTTCCCCCGGATCTCTCCGAAGAAATCATGGGAAGGAGCTATCGGCGGCGGGCTGATGACCGTCATTGTCGGGTTGTGCGTGGCACCGTATATCGAGGGCTACCGCATCGTCGACACGGCTATCATCTCCGGCATAGTAGTCGTTTTTGCCATCTACGGCGATTTGCTGGAATCCCTGTTCAAGCGTAGTATTGAGATCAAGGATTCGGGTAATCTCCTCCCCGGACACGGGGGAATACTCGATAGATTTGATGCAGTTATTTTTACAATTCCCGCAATTTTTGTTTATATGGAATTCATGTATTAACTTTGCCCGCTGTTCTAATAACGTAACGAAAAGAATATGAAAATACATAAAGCAGGTCATATACTGTTATTTAAAGCATTTGTACTCATTGCCTTCATCAACGTGCTAGTCTACGTTTTCTCGCCCAGCGCCATCATTTTCAGGGCAGTACTTATCGTCAGCGGTGTATGTTACCTTCTCATGGTAAACTTTTTCCGGTTCCCGAACAGGCATATTATCGTGAAAGACGATACCATCCTCGCTCCTGCCGACGGGAAAATCGTGGTTATCGAGGAAACATTCGAACCGGAATACTTGAAAAAACAATGTATACAGGTATCCATTTTCATGAATATCTTCAACGTGCATATCAACTGGTTCCCGATCAACGGGATCATCAAATACTTCAAATACCACCAGGGAAGATACATGGCTGCCTATCTGCCTAAATCTTCTACGGAAAATGAAAGAACCACAATCGCCATAGAAGCCCGTGACGGACGTGACATTGTCATGCGCCAAATTGCCGGGGCTATGGCAAAACGCATCGTATCATACGCTCCCGTGGGCGGGGAAGCACGTCAAAACGAACACGCCGGATTCATTAAATTCGGCTCCCGGGTTGACCTCTACTTGCCGCTAGGGACTAAAATAGACGTGAAATTGGGACAAAAGGTCACTGGTTCACAAACTCTTATCGGAACATTTCAAGAACCCGAGTCCAAGTGATGCATTCACCGGCTCGTAAATAATCATTACTATGTCTGTTCAAAAGAAAGTAAAAAGAGTAACTACCCACGTGTTGTCAGAAATGAAACTCAAGGGAGAAAAAATAAGTATGCTTACAGCTTATGACTATTCCATGGCGAAAATCATCGATAATGCCGGGATAGATGTTATACTCGTGGGTGACTCTGCCTCCAACGTGATGGCGGGGCACGAAACCACCCTACCGATCACTCTCGACCAAATGATATATCACGGGGCATCCGTGGTTCGCGGTGTCGAACGCGCACTGGTAGTCGTGGATCTCCCCTTTGGTAGTTACCAGGGAAACAGTAAAGAAGCTCTTTGCTCAGCTATCCGCATCATGAAAGAAACAAGCGCCGATGCCGTAAAACTAGAGGGAGGAAAAGAAATCCTCGAATCCATTTCACGTATCCTCTCCGCCGGTATTCCGGTCATGGGACACCTCGGGCTTACCCCGCAAAGTATCCATAAATTCGGGACTTACGTCGTGCGGGCACAAGAAGAAGAAGAAGCTAAAAAATTGATAGAAGACGCCCACTTATTGGAAGAAACAGGCTGTTTCGGTATAGTGCTGGAAAAGATTCCGGCAAAACTAGCAGCCCAGGTTGCCCA
Organism: Butyricimonas synergistica DSM 23225; assembly: GCF_000379665.1. GTDB lineage: Bacteria > Bacteroidota > Bacteroidia > Bacteroidales > Marinifilaceae > Butyricimonas > Butyricimonas synergistica. The sequence goes on from NZ_KB903359.1 coordinate 1,175,344, forward strand.
AGAAGTAAGTATCCCGATCATCGGTATCGGTGCCGGGGGCGGCGTGGACGGTCAGGTACTCGTGATTCACGATATGCTGGGAATCAACCAAGAGTTTTCTCCCCGCTTCCTTCGCCGTTATCACAACCTCTATGCCGAAATGACGGGAGCTGTCAGCAATTACATCAACGACGTGAAGAGCCGCAACTTCCCGAACGAGAGAGAACAATATTAAATCATTAAATAAATATGAGGGATTTGGAGATTTTATACGAGGACAATCACATTATAGCCGTGAACAAGAAGGTTTCGGACATTGTGCAGGAAGACAAGACGGGAGATGAACCTTTGAGTGAAAGGGTGAAAGCGTATATCAAGGAGAAATACAACAAACCCGGCGACGTGTACCTGGGTATACCCCACCGCGTGGATCGCCCGGTAAGTGGTGTCGTGTTATTCGCCAAAACCAGTAAGGCATTGGTTCGTCTGAACAAAATGTTCCAGGAACACGACCAGGAGATCACCAAAATCTATTGGGCAATCGTGGGGAACCTCCCGGAACAAGACCATGCCCGGTTGACGCACTATCTCACGCGTGACCCCGAGAAAAACAAATCCTACGCTTACAACAAACCCAAGGGCGGGGCTAAAGAAGCCATCCTCGAATATACCTTATTGGGAGCCGGACAACGTTATTACCTGTTGGAAGTAAAACTCTGCACGGGACGCCATCACCAGATCCGTTGTCAATTGGCAAAGATCGGATGCCCCATTAAAGGCGACTTGAAATACGGTTCCCCCCGTTCCAACGAGGGTGGCGGCATCAGCCTTCACGCCCGTTCCATCACGTTCAAGCACCCGGTGAGAGAAGAAACTATTACGGTCACCGCTCCCCCACCGCTGAAAGATCCGTTGTGGCATTTCTTCTACGAGAATCTGAAATAACACGAAAAACGTACAAGCATAACGTTGCTTGTACGTTTTTTTAATAGAACCATTAGGGTTATTTACTATCTTTCAACGCTTTGTTCAACTTCATCAACAAAGATTGATAATGAACCTTCGTGTCACCCGTTGCCCCGGCAACTTGAGATGACAGCAAACGTTGTGCTTTCAGTGCCATGTCTTGCAAATAAACCTTCGAATTGTCGATCTCGCCCGTGTTGACACGCCGCACGAAACCGTAACCATACCCGAACTCGTTCAATGCCATTTGCTGTGCCACGTAACCGATGCCCTTCTCTTCTTCCAGCTGACGGAATTTATCCAGGTATTTATGGATAAAACCAGTTTCATCCAACCCGTAAGCCGCAATCTCATCCACGGAAGGCATGTAAGCCACATCCGTCAACATCCGCAAAGCGCCACCGCCGGCTTCTTTCAAGGAACTACTGGAAACATCCACGATAAATTGTTGAAGCATCTTGTCCGTGTCCGTCAATTTCCGTCCCTTGATCGTGCTATCGAAAGCACCGTTGTACAAATCTGTCAAATACTCCTTCACCGTGTAAGGATTAGCAGCCAGGTGAGAAGACAAAAGGATATTCCCCGTCAGGCGCTCCAATTGATCCAACACCCGTTTTTGCAACACGGGAGTCATATCGACAGCCAAGCTGAAATTCGTCGTCAACTCTTTATCATTCAACCAATCGGAAGACTTAAACTCTTTCAGAATCCATGCCAGCGATGCCTTTTGCACGTCCTTCGGGACAGACACATGGCGTTGTCCCTGTGTACCATCCTTCACTTCCGTCAAGTAAATACCACCGATATTATACATCACATTCATAATGTAACGATAATACTGATTAGCGATTTGCTTGTACAACTGTTCCCGATGCGTGAAATCCGTATCATCGGCAACCCAATCATTCAGGTTCGCAAGAATATACTTCAAATTCTTGATACCATAGGCACCTGCCTTCATCGGGTCGTCGCCCAAGTCTTCCTCTATGGCACTCGGGTCATAGCGGGAATAGATTTGTTGCCTGCCGTAACGATAACGGGGATCACCCGCTTTCTCGTCCACCCAACTCTCCAAAGTTGCCTGCTCGTCCCATTCGTTTTTCGCATCCAACAAAGGTTGGTAGCTCCATTTCACGAGGAAATGATCGTAAATCCCCAAGTCGGGAGGCGTCAGCCGTACCCCTTTGTCACCCGGTTGTGCCACGTAATTGAAACGCGCATAATCCATGATACAAGGAGTCGTCCCGTAAGTATTCGTGAAAGAAGCGGAACGCAAGGAATCCACCGAATAAGAAGCCGAGGCCGACATATTATGCATAAAGCCGAGGCAGTGCCCGATCTCGTGAGCCACCACGTAAGCGATGGATTCCTTCACGATGTCGTCCGGCATCTTCTTTGCCCGCACCGAGGGATCGATTTGTGCCGTCTGCACGAAACGCCAGTTATTAATCAAGCGGATCACGTCGTTGTAAACCAACACGGAAGCGTTGATAATCTCGCCGGTCGTCGGGTCAACCCAAGACGGACCCATGGCGTTTGCCGTGGACGACGGCAGATAACGGATACAAGAATACTTCAGGTTATCCGGGTCAAATTCCGGGTCATCCGTCGGGAAATCACGTACCTGCACGGCATTCTTGAAGCCGATCTTCTCAAAAGCGGCATTCCAACGTAAAGTACCCTCCTTGATCGGTTGTTTCCACAATTCCGGGAAAGCGTCATCGATATAGAACACGATCGGTTTCACAGGCTCCACCAGTTCGCCTCGCTTGTAAGCGGCAACATCTTTCGGTTCCATACGCCAGCGATTCGCTAGCGTGTAATTCTGCACACCATCTTTCTCCGTGGAAATATGCTGCTTGCTCGTCACGAATATACCCACGCGGGAATCCGAGATACGGGGACGCATCTTCTCCTCCGGCAGCAACAACAGTGAACGGGTCACCGTAGCCGTCAACGGCATGTTATCCAAAAACGAGAACGACATGAATCGCAGTGATACCTTGTATGACAACATGGATTTCACGGTCAGGTTATCGTCAAATGCCTTGATTGCCCCCAAAGCAGCACCCTCCTTGTTGAAAGTGGACACCACTTGTATCAACCCCATGATAGAAGTCGGCAAGAAAGCAAACTCTTTCATGTCGGTCGTGAATATCGGAGTTACGTCAATCACGACAGCCGTACTGTCCGGATTATAAGCCGCAATCTTGTAAGAATAAAGGACTGCATCCATGAAATTCTTATCAATAGCCTTCTGTAAAGAAGGCTCATTCGGGTTTGAGGTCACGTAAGCATTCACCTCGTTGAGATATATCGTACTGTCTATCTTCGTGAACCGGATATGCAGCGGGTCATTCTGTTTGTAACCCACGTCACAAAAATCATTGCTCGAAGTCGACGTCAACGTGGAAGCCAACAACATCTCCCGTCCCAAGTACTTCACCGGGATCTCGAAATACAACTTCCCGTCCACCTTGTGAAGCGTGATAAAATTACTCTTCACGGTTTCACACGACTTCTTCTGGAACAATTTGTCATAAGCACTTTTCTTCACGGGCGCTTTGATCTCCGTCTGTTTACCCTTCTTCTTACGATCAGCAGCCCCAGCTTCCCGTGTAAAAGGAAAAAACACGAACACTGCCAACAATACTAACATCCATTTTTTCATACTTTTCATTTTTATAGTAAGACATTGAAATTAATTGTAAGAGTAGAACTACCTCTCTCCCCTGCATAAAGAAGAGAGGTTAATTCTCATTTCTTCATCTTTAAACTTTCACCCCTATTCTGCTTTTGTAAAACGGAATACCATGGGGTAAAGCTCTCTCATCGGATATTGTGGTGGATCTCCCCATCCCGGATTCATCTGATCTCTATAAGTTCCTGTCAAGAAATCCGTAGGCTCGTAGTCTATCACCCTGAATTCAAGTACTTTTCCCTTGCTTAACAAACGCACCAGGATAATTGCCTTTCTTTCGGTTACACTCGTCGCCGAATAATTCACGTTCGCTTTACCTAGTTCCAAGGTTACGACATCACGTTTTATTCCCATAGCATCTTGATCCCATAATTGTTCGGGCGCCTCCCCGATATAAGTCACCTCACAATTACGCAAATACTTCGCTAAATCACCCTGTACACCATCCACATTCAAAGTTTTCGCAGCCCCCTCGGAGAAGACAATCCTATCTATTGACAAATTATTTATCGGAAGATGGTCACAATCATTCGGGTGTCCCCATACCATTCCCTTGACAAAATCCACGCTAGTCAATACTGGAGATGTCCAAGTTCCTACAAATTCTTTAAACGGAGTCGGTCCGTTCACGTTAATCACCACGAATCCATTCGTTCCTGCCTCAAAAAGCCCACCTTCTACCAAGCGTAGTACAACCCTGTCCTTGCCCTCTTCCTTTTTCAAAAAACGCACGGTGATGTCAGCTGTCGCTTTCATAATTCCCATTACTAATTCTCGTTCTCCTCCAACAATCTCGTAATGCTCACCCTCGACAGCCGTAGACTCCGGATCTATTTCAAAAGGAACTCGAAGCACAGAACGCTTGTACATATAATCCTCTCCCCGAACCAACATCTTCGCGGAAATCACTATTTCCCCTTTCAAATCTATGGAGGTCTGTGTGAAAGATCCTGTAAAAACATCCTTAATTTCTACTGGAATCATCGCCCACCGATTATTCCACAAACGGAATCCTTGCACTTCCTGCAAACTCAAACGAATCTCTCGTTCACTAACCACATTATTTTTCGGATAAATATAAATGGTATCCATCGTCTCCCCTGGTTGAAGGGTAAACTCCCGAATTGGTAAAGTGTAATCTTCATCAAGCACGGCAGTCCCATCAACAGTAAAAGGCACCCTTATAGTTTCAGTCACGGGTTCTGACACGCTCAACTCTACAGCCAATGAATCTGCCGCTCTCAAAATATAAATGGGACGTCCGAAACTCAATCTCGGTTCTTTATCATCATCGTCAGAGCAAGCCCACGCAAGACTTAAACTCACAAATAACGAGAATATAAATAAAATCTTTCGCATAATTCTATTCTTTATTCATTCAACTTCTTTAATTTCCAATTGCTTCTTTGTAAGCATCTATTCTCGCTTGTACTATATCCCGCTCCGCATTCGTCAAACGGGATTGTGCGGGCAAAATAAAAGTTGTCCGAATATCATCTATTCGAGGTGGCATATCATCCACGTCATCGCACCCTCCAAAAAGCAAAGCAATTAATCCTATTCCTATAATATATTTCAATATTTTCATTTTTAGCATTTTTAATATTAAACATCCAATTAAAGTTCCTCGTATCCGGGATTCTGTATCAACCCGGGATTTAATGCCATATCGGTTCTCGGAATCGGGAAAACATACATAAACTTAGGAGTTTCAAATTTAACTCCATTATATCCCCACCACATCACAGGACTACCGTTACGTTTCAATTCGTACCAGCGGTCAAATTCAAGATACAATTCCTTACGCCGTTCATTTAATATAGCAGATATCAAGGGAGTCAAAGTCTTACCATGGGCATCAACCTTAACTAAGGCACTGGCATCGATGCCAGGCAAGTTATGTTCCGTGTAAGGGGCATAATCACTGATACGATTTGCCCGCAAGTGATTCAGATATTGCAAAGCATTCCTAGTATCATCCATTTGAGCATAGCTTTCCGCCATAATCAAACACATCTCGGCACCACGCAAGGTTGTTTTCACCATCTTGGTATTTAAAAACTCTGCATCAAAAAAGAATGTGTAACGAATATCTTTCTCTTTCTCAGTAAACAATTTTACCAAGTCAAGTGATACAGGACGATATTTCGATCTTCGCATTTCCCGGTAAACATACCCGGAGGCTTGAGCGATACCGCTACGCAGCAACTCGTTTCCCATCTGTTTCACTTCGCTTTGTATCATCTCCTTGTAAGCCTCACCACGAAGCAAAGGATAAACTTCCAACACTTCTTTTGCCGTGCTTGCCGCTAACTCCCAATTTTGAGTCCAATGATACACTCTTGCCAGATAAGCCTTAGCCACCTCCACGTGGAAACGATATTGTTTATCCGTTTGATTCAATTTTATAGCTTCCTGTAAATCTTCAATAATAAGATCCGCCGTCGCCTTTAAAGTCGCCCTTTCAGGAGTTCCTTCCATATCAAACTTCTCGACTAACGGTACACCTAATTGTTCGTTAGCCCTATCCTTATTATATGGTTCACAAAAATCACGCATTAGGTTATAGTAACAAACTCCCCGGAGTGTATAAGCTGTTGCTAACAATTTTTTCCCGAACTCGGTATCCCTCTCTTTCAACTCATGTAACACTATATTACAATCCTTTATAACATCATAAAGAGAAGTATATTTACCGGAAAGACTGTTTATCTGCTCCCGGATAGAAATAGGATCTAGATCAATTATAGTTATCAAATTACCGTCAAGATTATCCGTGCAACACTCGAAAGCCAATGCATTCGAAGGAGCCCCGAAGAAAGCGTATTCACTTGCCTTGTCTATATCATTCAAGTGCCCATGTAATAACGCAGAGAACTCTTCTGCCGTTTTTGGAATTACTTCCCCTTTATTTTTCACGTCCAGATAACTCGTGCAAGAACTATGTCCCAACAAGAGTAATATCGTTATATATAAACCAAATCTTCTCATACTTTTTCTAATTTTAATATTTCTCTATACACGATCTTAAAATCCGACATTCAATCCAAATGTCAGTGAACGCGTCAGTGGGTAAGTTGTTCCCGGTGTTTCCGGGTCTATCCCAGAATAATTCGTGAAAGTGATAAAATTATTTAATGTCAACGAAAAACCTAATGATGTCAATTTTAGCAATTTCAATACATGATCGGGCAAATCGTAATACAAGGAAATATTCGTTATTCGTAAGAAAGACACGTTTTCCAAGTACGAACCATTCGTAATATCCACTTTATGCACGTTATACTCATCCAACAACAAAGGTTCACCTAAATAATCCACGAGTCTCGGGTATTTCACACCGGTATTTCTCTCTTTTGTCCATCGGTTAGTCACGTCTTTCGCTACATTCAAGTGATTGCGGTATAAATCACTATACACGGTCTGTGGTTTTTCCCCAGTTCCCAAGGATGTTACAGTCGTGTAACTCGCCGGAGAATGAACCAGATTCAATATTTTAGCTCCAGATGATACAACTCCTCCCACGTTTAACCTTAATTTACGATAAGAGAAATCGACATTAAAACCACCGGAAACCGGAGCCACAGACGTCCCAAGATAAAACCGGTAATTATCAATATTCTGTAAATCAGATCCCTTATAAATTTGAGCATCCGGTCTTAACTCGTAAGTGTACACGCCATCCCGGGGATCAATACCCATATCTCGTCCTCCAAAGACAGCCTCCTGCGGGAATCCTTCGTATCTACCGTATTGAATAATTCGCTTTCGGCTATACTTTGATAAAATATTCTGATTCCATGCAATATTTCCGGTAACCGTTAATTTAAAATCTTTGCCATTCAACGCCTGTACTCGTAATGTACCCTCGACGCCTTTATTTTTAATCTCTGAAACGTTATATGGTTGTCCCGTGAATCCGGTCGTGGCAAGTACATCCGTGATCGAAACAATATCGGAACTCTTCCGGTAATATCCTTCTACCGAACCGCTCACTTGGTCATTAAACAGACCGAAATCCAACGCAATTTTCATATCCTTCGTCTTTTCCCAACGCAGATTCGGGTTGGGAGCCGAATTCATATTACCAGTTCGTAAACCGTTCCAGTAAGTGGTCGAGTAATTCAAAACCAATTCTTTATTAACCGACTTCACGATATTACCCGTGTATCCCATCGCCATACGCAAGGATAGCCGGTTAACAACCGGTTTCGCAAATTGCATAAAGTTTTCTTCATCCAAATGCCACCCTAAACCAAGAGACCAAGTCGGGTTGAATTGCTCATCACTACCAAAATTATTGGAACCGTCCGTTCGGAATGTCAAACTCAACAAATAACGTTCCAGATAATTATAATCCAACGCGGCATAGAATGAGGCAAACCTATTTTCAGAAGTAGTTTCTCCTGCATTCCTGTCCATCAAGTCGGCATATTTTGCCACATCCTCCGCGCTTGCTTCCGGGCGAATTGGCATAGCGGAATTTCCCGTTACTTCATCATACCCGAAGCGTTTGAAATAAGTACGTTGGTTTTTGTCCCCGCGCAATTCCGCACCACCAAGCACTGATAGGTAATGATCGAAAGCAAATGTATTCTGATATTCTAATTGCCCCCGCACGTTATAACTCGAACCATTAGCCGAAGTCTGTGTTATGTTCCCGTAAGGTAACCAATCCCGGTTGTCAATATCAAAATAGAGTCTATCCAAGAACGCTCCGTAAGTATCACGTCCCTTGATATCTTCTACTTTATTCATGTAATATGAATAAGAGGCTAACCCTGAAAACTTTAATTGATGCCATATCTTATAGTCCAAGTTCATTTGCACTCTTACATTTGAATTATCCGCCATACTTGAAGTTTCCTTCAATTCTCGCATGACATTAAACCCGTTCACCGGCATCACGGCATCAATCTTATTTCCGTCATTTATGCCAGCTAAGTTGAAATAAGTGAAATCAGGACGATAACTTCCATCTTCATTGTACAATGTCTCATAAGGATTAGCGAAATACGCATACTCAAAAGGATTAATTGACAAAGAATAGCTCTTTGACTTTTGTTTTGACAAATCAATCCCGAACATCATATTCAAGCGTTCTACTGGCTTCATATTGATCTTCGCATTCATATTATATCGCTCGTAATCTGTTTCTTTTACCAATCCGTTCTGATCTGTAACCCCCAGGGACACATAATAAGTATTTTTATCTGATCCACCAGAAAATGAAAGATTATGATTCATGGAGAATGAATTACGAAACAATACATCAAACCAGTCTGTTGTTTGTTTTCCCAAGTTCTTGACATAAGCATCCTGTTCTGATTCACTTAATGCCACGAACCCCTCGTCTGACCATAATTTATTATCTTTCCCAAGTTTCTCTGCCCGAAGCATACCCACGATACCCACTACCGGAAAATGATCTGATATACCTTTTGCCTTATTATTTTCAAATATTCCTGCGGAAAACTCGTTCCACAACTCCTGCTCCCATGTTAATTTTTCCTTTGAATTCATTAGCTCTGGATCACGTTGAGGTTTCAATCCTACGGTAAAAGTCGCATGATAATTCACCTTCATCTTTCCGGCTTTTCCTTTCTTTGTGGTCACAACAACAACTCCTCCTGCCGCCCTTGATCCATAAATAGCAGCGGCTGAAGCATCTTTCAAGATCGTCACGCTTTCAATATCGCTCGGATTAATCCCCGCTATCCCGGTCGTGAAAATCTCATTCAGATTATTGGAATTAATCTGTCCACTACGAATTTTAGGAATATCTTGTTGTAATGGCACCCCATCAACCACCCATAAAGGTTCTGCACTCCCATCGATCGTGTTCGTTCCGCGTATTCTGATCTTAGCGGCTTCACCCGGACGACCGGAAACCGCCACGACGCTCACTCCAGCGATCTGTCCTTGCAACAGCATATCCACCGTGGGAATTGCCTTGTTCACGAACACTTCTTCGTTCACCGTACCATAGGATCCCGTCGAACGCCGTTTCGTCGTCTGCCCGTAACCCGTGATCACCACCTCCTCCAACTGGTCTATCTTATCCTTCAACAGCACCTTAATCTCTTTCTTCACGTCTGTTACCTTCACCTCCCGGGTTTCCATACCCACGAAAGAAACCAATAGCATGATTTCCTCCTGTTCCGGGATGGTCATCTCGAATTTACCCTCGATATTCGAGACTACTCCCATAGAAGTTCCTTTCAATAAAATCGTGGCTCCTGCGATAGGTACCGAATCAGTGGTCATCACGATTCCTTTCAGGGTTACTTTCTTCACCTCGTCTTGGGCGGGGCGATCGGCACGGACGATGACCACGTGGTCTTCGATCTCGTAGGAGAAGCCGGTGCCTTTCAGGCATTTGTCCAATACTTCCTTGATTGAGGCGTCCTTCACGTCCAGCGATTTCACGCGGATGTTTTGCAAATCATCTAAATTGTAGACGAAAGTGTATTGGCTTTTCCCGCGGATCTCCGCAAAAATGTCCGTCAAACTCTTGTTGTCCGCTTTCAGGGTCAATTTCACGTCTTGCGAGTAGCCGGCGGAGAACGCAAGGTTCTGTATCAGCATACAAAGGCACAAGAACTTGACCGACAACAACCTCCTCCACAGCTTTTCTCTCTTGAAATAGCCTAGCGTGTCATTTTTTTTCATACTTTTGTTTTTAGGTTTCACATTTAATCCAATGATGAACTTAGCAGGCGGGCAATGGTGCGAACATTGCCTGCTTACATTTTTACAAATTCACTCGACTTACTTGTATTCTATTTTTACTTTCAAATTTTCAACAAAAATAACATCTCTCTGGGTTCTTTTTTGTCATTATTTCTAGGGATATTATTCCCCACGAATCGCTTCTTTTAGTTACCCGGTTCCCGGTATTCCTCCACCCGCACTTCTCTTCCCTGTATCAAGAACCTGACTTTGTGGGTTTTCTCTATCTTCATTAATAGATCCCGGATATGCTCGTAACGTTTCATCTCGACCGAAAATCGCGATTTCTTCAACTCCTCATTACCAAAGGTCACGTTCACGTCATACCATTGGGACAATCGCTCCATAATTGTCGCCAGGTCTGCTCCCTCGAAATAGAATATCCCGTCTTTCCACAGGGTGTAATGCTTCACGTCCACCATCCTCGTCACGATCTTCCCATTTTCAGGGAGTACTTCCGCCTGCACGTTAGGAAGCATCAGCACGGATTCATCCCTGTACGTCAGACATACCCGTCCCTCCACCAGCGTAGCCACCATCCGTCCACGGTAAGTCGTCACGTTGAAACTCGTACCCAGCACCCTCAGATCGGCGCCGTTCGCGAGCACGTGGAAAGGGGCTGTCGCATCCTTCATCACCTCAAAATACCCTTCTCCCTCCAGCTTTACCTCGCGCCGGTTTCCCTTGAAGCGCAAGGGGAAATGCAACTTGGATTCCGAGTTTAACCACACCCGCGTACCGTCCGGCAATTCCAGGAAGAATTCCCCCCCGCGGGGCACCACCAACGTGTTATATTTTTCCGCTGTCGAGGAATCCGCCTGCTGCCGGTACACCACCTTCTCCCCGGCTGCCGACACCACGCTTCCCCCCGTGTCCACTTGAAGCCCCTTCTCGTCCCACAACTCCACCGATTGCCCGTTAGCCAGTATCAGCAAGGCTTTTCCCCCGCCGGGAACGATCTCCGTGTCCTCCGTCCGGGACAACCTGCCCTCCCCGTCCCCGGAGAACCACAGCCATCCCGCCACACACAAGGGCAACACCAGCATCGCCGCGTACCTCGCCACGGTGCGCCATACCAAACGCCGCCCGTAATGCTTCCGCTCAAACCGCTGCCACTCGCCTTTCACCATCTCCTTCCCAGCACGCTCTTCCCGTGACAGGATATACGCCCTCGCCTCGCGATACTCCTCCTCGTACCGGGGCGACTCCTGCCGCCACCGTTCCAGCAAAGCACGTTCCCCCTCGTCGAGAGTCCCGGCGATTTCCCCGGCTATCCAGCGGGCCACGTCAAAACGTTTTTTCAACAAATCAGTCATTCCTTCCGGTTTATGGTTTTATATAGAAGACGATCGAGAGAAAAAAGTGGGTGAGTGGGAGATAATTATTTTTCCATCAAAACGAGAAGAATCATCAAAATATCTTTGGAAAGCAACTTCCGTAATGCCACGTAAGCACTCTTTTTCAATGACTTCACCGTGTTGACGGAAATATGCAACGCCTCGGCAACTTCCGAGTTATTATTCCCTTTCAGGTTCAAGAGGATGATAGAGCGGGATTGTGCGGGCAACTTGTCAATTGCCTCGTACAGGATGCGGAACGTTTCCTGCCGGGTGACTTCTTTCAGGAAATCACCATCCTCCGCATCTTCTTCATCCAGATGAGCCTTGTAGCGTTCCCTGATCCGCTGGTGCTTGCAATGGTCGAGGTAAATATTGCGGGCAACCGTGTACACGAAAGCCTTCGCATTCTCCACCGTCTCGAATTCCTCCCGGTGCTCGAATACCCGCGTGAAAGCCTCCTGCGCAAAATCACGAGCCAGCTCGCTCTCCCCGGTGTACCGCCGCAACAAGGTGTACACGGGAAGAAAGAAACTCTCGAAGAAAGCCTTAAACTCTTTATGCGATACTATTGCCATAACAAAATCAATTGCACTTTTGCAAATTTACACATTTCTATTGAAGTTTAAAGTTTAGAGTTTAAAATTTAAAGTTACTCTAAACTTCCCGATAATTTTCTATTTTTGTCTTCACGAAACAATTTACACGACCATGAGCAATAAAAACGACAAGAAAGGACGAGTGAACGTGGTGTACTCCACGAACCCGGATTTCCGGTATGAGTATGACGGGGAGGATGAAGTGGAAACCCTCACCCCGGAGAAACAGAACCTGCGAGTGACGCTCGACACCAAGCAGCGCAAGGGAAAAACGGTGACCCTTGTGCAAGGTTTCGTGGGAACGGAAGACGACCTGAAGGAACTTTCCAAGTTGCTGAAAAACAAATGCGGCGTGGGCGGGTCGGTCAAGGACGGGGAAATCATCATGCAAGGCGAACTGAAAGAAAAGATTCTAGCCATCCTCCGAGACAATAAATACAGGGCGAGATAATGCCGTTTCGATATGTATTCGGGCACAAGGCGGGTTCGTTCACGGGAGCCGTGAAGGACAAAAAGGGATTGTTCGAGGTAGCCTACAACGGGACAATCTTCTTAGACGAGATCGGGGAAATGGCTTACGAGTTGCAGGCGAAACTGCTATGCGTACTCGAAACTGGGGAATATATCAAGATTGGCGACACGCGTCCCGCAAAAGTGAACACGCGCATCATCTCCGCCACCAACCGGGATTTAAAGAAAGAAGTGGAAGCGGGACATTTCCGGGAAGACTTGTACTGCCGCCGCTACGGGAGCGCAAAGACGACATCGAGATTCTAGCACGGGTATTCGTGCAACATTTCTCCTGCCAACTAGGAAAAACCGTGGAAGGCATGACGCCCGAGTTCCTCGATTCCCTCAAGACTGCCAGGTGACTCCCCCGGGTTCGAGCTTGCCGCTGTTGAAAAACGCCACATCGCACGTGTACTCCAACACACCCGCAGTAACAAAACAGAAGCATCGCACCTCTTGAAAATCGGGCTAACCACGCTGTATCGAAAGATCGAGGAATATAGACTGTAAAAAGAATTTATTAATTTTAGATTAGCAAGATTTTAAATCAATCAATTGTTCCAGACAAAGCAACCGGGGAAGTACTCGCCAACGTCGACAGGATTCTTGAACAGAGCGTAAACGGCAGAGCCACTACCAGTCATGGCAACATAGAGAGCCCCGAGGGAGCGGAGTTTATCTTTGACCTCCCCGATTTCCGGCACACGAGGAATGACGGATGCTTCAAAGTCATTCGCAACCACGCCTTCCCACGCGGACACGGGCAATTTGCCGATCTCCCGCAAGTCGAATGCGGCGGGACGGGGCTCGATACCCCGGTAGGCTTCCGGCGTGGAAACTCCCCGGTCAGGCTTGACGAGTACCATCGAGTATGCCGATAATGACAAATCGACGGGTTCCATCAGTTCCCCTTTCCCAAAAGCGAAAACAGGTCGGTTCTGTACGAAAAAAGCGCAATCGCTACCCAGTTGTGCGGCATACGCCATCAGTTGCCCCTCGCTCAACCCGAGCGAAAACAATCGATTTAATCCCACCAGCATAAAAGCAGCATCAGCAGAGCCTCCCCCCAATCCAGCACCGTAAGGAATCACCTTGTGCAAGTGCACGTCCACGGCAGGCAAGTCATGCTCCTCCGCCAGCAAGTGGTACGCCCGCGTAACCAGATTCTTCTCCGGGGCACAATCGATGGCTATCCCCGTCGCAGCGAAAGAACAATGCCCCCGGCTACCGCCAACGGCATGAATCTCAAGAATGTCGTGCAAATCTATCGGGTAAAACACAGTTTCCAGGTTGTGAAAACCGTCCGGTCGCTTTTCCGTGACGAAAAGCCCTATATTGATTTTGGCGTTAGGGAACAGTACCATGGGAAAATTAAAAGTTAAAAATAAAAAACTACAAACTCACTTCGGCAAATGTAGCATTTTTCAGTACATTTGCCAAAATAAGCTATTATATAAAATTCCGTGCCATGTTAGAATCATTGCAATCACTAGACCAGACTATTTTCCTCGCGTTAAACGCCCTGCACACGCCTTACCTCGATTCGTTCATGTATATATTTACCGGCAAACTGGTATGGATACCCTTGTACGCCTCGATCCTGTTCGTGCTGTGGCGTAATTTCAACCCGCGGATGGCGATTTTTACCGCGGTGATATTCGGTCTGCTTATCGTGATTGCCGACCAGACGTGCAGCTCGATACTGCGCCCGATATTCGAACGCCCCCGCCCCTCCCGCAACCCGGAGATCGCGGACATCGTGCATCTCGTGAACGACCGCCGGGGAGGCAAATTCGGCTTCCCCTCTTGCCACGCCGCCAACACTTTCGCGTTGGCTTGCTTCATGATGCTGTTGTTCAAGAACAGGGCCGTCACGACATTCTTCATGCTTTGGGCTATCGTCACCTGCTACACCCGCATCTACGTGGGAGTACATTACCCCGGCGACCTGCTATTCGGTACGGTGGTAGGGTTCGCGGCAGGATTCGCCACTTACGGCATTTACCGCCTCTGCCTCCGGGTGAACGGCATAGCCTCCGCCTTGGACTACCGGAAAGACAGGGCTCTCGTGAAACGCCCGCTCGGCATAAAATACACGTCGGTCATCATCTACACGGGAGTGCTCACGATCGCTTGCTTCGCGGTCTATTGTATCTGGTGGAAAGCGTATTAATTTTGATTCAATTATCCTTTTTCTTTCCTTTAAACATCACCTTCGGCTCAATCACGAAGGGAATAATGACTAGAGTAGCGTTTAATTCCAGTTCCATGTCTTTCATTTTTCCAGAATGGGAATAAGAAAACTTCTGTCCACCGTAATCTATTTCCCCGTCGCCCGACAAGTTATACATCCCGTCGAGCTGCGTCACGCCACACGACACGGGTTTTAACTCAATTCCCTTGACGGGCATTTGAAACCCCACGAGTTCGATAGACACTTTGCCCGCCTCGCCAGCCTTAATCGCCACGGTACAAGGCATAGGCCCGCCCGGTACAAGGGAATTACCCTCGGCATCTTTCGCCATAGACTTGATTTTCTCGGGAATATCCAGCGTTGCTTCGCCCTCGTAGACCCCAAGCAAAGCGATCATATCACAGACGACCTCTCCTTTCTTCCCGGGATAGAAAATAACAGCAATCAAAGCCACAAAAGCCAACACACCCACGAAAATGATTATTTTCTTCTTCATCATCTTACTTTTTGTTTTCACACAACTTTTCAGCCAATTTCACGGACTCCAAAGCATTCAAAATTCCTCCCGATGCACATAAATCCTCGAAATACACCTTCTCCTTGCCCAACACGCAAATTCCTGCCGGGCGGGAAACCTCCACCCCTCGCCTAGAAGTCACGCCATCCAGCAAAACCCCTTTCAACTCCTTCACGGTCAACCCCGGGAAATAATTCCAGATCAACGCCGCGACCCCGGCAACCACGGGAGCTGCCATGCTCGTTCCGGTAAAATCCTTATACCCGTTGCCCGTTATCGTCGAATAGATAATACCTCCTTGGGCAAACAAGTCGACCTCATCTTTCCCGAAATTAGAACTCATCACGGGCATCCCATCTGCGTAAGAATTACCCACGTTAATCAAATTCTTCACGGCCTTTCCCTTACTCGAATAGCGGGTCGGGTAATCATAAGCATGATCCGTGCAGCGACCGTTATTCCCGGCAGCATGAACAACCAACACCCCCCTCTTCTCCGCAAACCGAAGAGCCGCATCCAACCATTCCCTGTGCATCGAAACAGAACGTCCCAAACTGATATTAATAATATTAGCCCCGTTCTCCACCGCGTACCTGATCGCCGAAGCGACATCCTTGTCGTACTCATCGCCTCCATCCGCGCACACGCGCAAACTCATCAACCGCACATCAGCCACCCCGTCCACGCCCACGCCATTGTCCCGCGTGGCACCAATAATCCCCGCCACGTGAGAACCGTGATCGTGAGGGGTCATCGTGGCGTTACCGTAAAAGCGGTCCTTGACATCATTCAAGTCATCCCCCACGTTTTTCCTTCCATCAGCCTCATAAGCCCGGAGTTTCGCACTATAACGTCCCTCGAAAGTTTTCAACAGCGTATGCCGCAAATTCAACATCTGTTCCCAATTATTCCGCGGGGAATATTTCCATCGGTCAAGATAATATTCAAACGCCCTCTTCTCCAGCCTGCATTCCAACTTCTCACCCAAAGCGACAAAATGCTCCTTTTCCAACTCCACCCCGGGATACATCTCCTTCAACCGCCGATCGAACCCATCCATCAGCTCTGAATAAGTCTTCACGTTCATATAAATATTATACGCGTCAGCCAATTCAGACACCTTGGGCAATTCATTCACGTAATAATGATAAAGACTCTTCTCCCGCTTTGACAAGCGACTCGTGTCCACCCCGTCGAAACGCTCCCTCAGGTACATATAATACCGGTCCGCTTCCGCCGATATCGTCTTCACCGAACCGCCGTCAGGGGTCCCCAAAAAATTCCATCCATGCACGTCATCCACGTACCCGTTCCCGTCATCATCCACTCCGTTGCCCGGGATCTCCCCCTCGTTCACCCACAAGCTTTCCCGCAAATCCTCGTGCGTGATATCCATTCCCCCGTCTATCACGGCCACCACAACACGTCGTTTCGGCTCACGCCCTTTCAAATACTCGTAAGCATCATACACGGCTGCCCCGTACACCCCATCTTTTTCGAAAGACCTTAAATGCCAATCACGAGGCAAATTTTTCTTCGACCAAGCCTTTTCCTGCCCTTGCACCATCCCGCACAAACACGTGCAACAAATCAACATTACATACCAATTCTTCATACAAACACTTTTTTATTCGTTATACTAATTATCCATACTTCACTATCCCCATCTGAAAACATAACGAACAAACAGCAAAAACAGGGTACATCCAAAATCTTTAAATATTATATCAATTTATCACATCGGCACACTTCTTGCATAGTAACCCGAAAAACCGATCTATCGTAGAAGATATTTGAACAGTAGAAAATAACATAAAATGAAAAAATTGGTACCTAGCAAAATGATAAAGACTTTATGTCTGGGGATTATCTTGGGAACAAGTATTAACAGCATAGCCCAAACAACCCCTCCGACCACGGAAAAACTGATCCCTTACGGGGATTTCAACAGTTGGATGGTGCGAATCATCGATGAATCTTTTGTCATCGGGGGAAACACGAAAGTCCTCTATGAGGTAGCTCCGGTAGATACCATCCGGGGAGACGTCCCTTACAACAGTTCGCCCATGTCGCCCTGGCGAACCTCCAACGTGATGGCAAAAGTCAGCGGTGTCACGAAATGCAGCATCTCCGTGTTCCCCGAGAAAAGGGACGACGGACAATGTGTCCGGTTGGAAACACTCATGGAAAAATGCAAAGTACTGGGAATCGTCAATATCACAGTGCTCGTGCCGGGCACTATCTACCTCGGCGAGATGCTGGAACCAATCAAAGACACGAAAAACCCGCAAAGCAAACTGAACGCCGGAATCCCTTTCACGGAAACCCCGAAAGCCATCGTTCTCGACTATAAAATGTTTACCCCGGCAACCGACCACCGGATCAAAGCCACGGGATTCAGTAAAATAGTAGACGTCCCGGGACGGGACTCCGCCGAGATATACGTTATCCTGCAAAAACGCTGGGAAGACGAGAACGGCAATGTCTTTGCCAAACGTGTCGGTACCGTGGTAGAACGCATATCGGAAACCAATCCCGACTGGGTGAACAACCACAGGTTGAATATCCTGTACGGCGATGCCTCCGGACAACCGGGCTACAAACCCTTCATGCAACTGATTCCCAAAGACCAATCCCTCTACTGCATCAACAGCAAAGGAAAATCCGTACCCATCGAGGAAGTAGGCTGGGGAAATGCTGACGATAAACCAACCCACCTCGTGTTCCGCGTTTCTTCCAGCTACGGCGAGGCTTACATCGGCACCGTCGGCAATAAATTCTGGGTAGACAACGTGCGACTGGCATATTAATCCCTACCCGTCCCCTATCTCTTCTCTACCCGTTCCCTACCTCAAGAAGGTATCACAAACGTATCATGAACGTAACACCATCGCAAATCTACGTTTATGATGCGTTCATGATACGTTCATAATACCTTTATGAGGTAGCGTATCTATAGCCCAAAGAGCAGGAAAAGAATAATTAGCTGTTTCTATAACTTACCCGCCAAGCGAATAACAAAAATAATATCCCCGTCAAAATAAAAGGAATGCTCAACATCTGTCCAAAATCTAGTAACATTCGTTCCTCGAAAGGGACTTGCCGTTCTTTCAAAAATTCCAACAAAAAACGGGCACTAAATACAGTCACCAGCATCCAGCCCCACAATACACCCGGGTAACGTTGCAGTCCTATCCGGCGATAAAGTAACATATTCACCCCGAAAATAGCCAGATACGCTATCGCCTCGTACAGCTGTGCCGGATGCCGGGGCAAGGTGTCCACCCTTTCGAAGACGAAAGCCCACGGCACATTTGCCCCGACACCCACGATCTCCGAGTTGACGAGATTCCCCAGCCGGATAAAACAAGCCGCCAGAGGCAGTACCAGCGCCACGGCATCAAGCGTCCGGATAACCTTCTCTCCCGTGATCCGGGAATAAATCACCAACGCCACGATCCACCCGACCGCCCCACCATGACTCGCCATCCCCTGGTAACCCGAAAACCCGTATCCGCCCCCGGGCAGCTCCCGAATAGGCAAAAAAATCTCCAACGGGTGTCCCCCATAGTAAGCGTAATCGTATATCAAGCAATGTCCCAGGCGTGCCCCGATAAACAACCCCACTAAACTCAACATCACCAACACCTGCAGATGTTCCCACGGCATCCCGTTCCGCTCGTATATCCACTTCAATATCCACACGGACAACACTGTCCCCGCGATAAACAGCAGGCTGTAATACATGATCGGTATCCCCAATACCGTGAAAGCTATCGGCTCGACATTCCAACGGATAAACATCATCGTTCAAAATTTAATCCGAGCCAAAGATAGCATTAATCCACTAATTCATTAAACCGAAAGACAAAGAACTCCCCGATAAAAAACTTCCCATACCTTCTGATTATTCCGGGAATTTGACTATCTTTGCCCAATTTTTAATCAATTCGTATAAAAATAAATTCTATGGCAATCTATTTGGACGACGTATCAAGAACTTTCGGCGAATATCTGCTTATTCCCGGTTTAACCACGAAACAATGTATTCCAAACAACGTTTCATTGAAGACACCCTTGGTGAAGTATAAAAAAGGCGAAAAGTCAGCTATCGAACTGAACATACCCTTTGTTTCCGCCATTATGCAGTCGGTTTCCGACTCGGGATTAGCAATCGCTCTTGCCCGCAACGGTGGATTGTCATTCATTTTCGGTTCACAACCTATCGAGTCACAAGCCGAGATGGTTCGCAAGGTGAAGAAATTCAAAGCCGGATTTGTTACCAGCGACTCGAACATCACCCCGGAAGCCACGCTGGCAGACGTATTGGCGCTCGTGAAAAGAACGGGACACACCACGATGGGAGTAACCCATGACGGGACCCCGAACGGCAAATTATTAGGTTTGGTTACCAGCCGTGATTACCGCGGGGAGAAAGACCCGAAAGACCGGAAGGTGAAAGAATTCATGACCCCGTTCTCCAAACTGACCGTGGGAGAAGTCGGGATGACACTTAGCGAGGCGAACCAGATCATTTGGGATCACAAGTTAAATACATTGCCTATTATAGATAAAGATCAAAATCTTGTTTATTTCGTGTTCCGCAAGGACTACGACAGCCACAAGGACAACCCGAACGAGTTGTTGAACATGACGGACAAGAAATTGCTTGTCGGTGCAGGTATCAATTCCCGGGATTACAAAGAGCGGGTTCCCGCCCTCGTGGAAGCAGGCGTCGATGTTTTGTGTATCGACTCATCCGACGGTTTCTCTGAATGGCAAAAAGAAACCTTACAATGGATCAAAGAAGAATATAACGGGAAGGTTCTCGTGGGAGCCGGAAACGTGGTAGATCAAGCCGGATTCCGTTATCTGGTGGAAGCTGGAGCAGACTTCATTAAAGTAGGTATAGGCGGAGGTTCCATCTGTATCACCCGTGAACAGAAAGGTATCGGACGCGGACAGGCAACTGCCGTTATCGATGTGGCAAAAGCCCGTGATAAATATTTCGAGGACACCGGCATTTACGTGCCCATTTGCAGTGACGGCGGTTTGGTACACGACTATCATATGGTATTGGCTCTCGCCATGGGTGCCGACTTCCTGATGATGGGACGTTACTTTGCCCGCTTCGACGAATCGCCCACCAAGAAATTGATGGTAGGCAATAATTACGTGAAAGAATACTGGGGAGAAGGCTCCAACCGCGCTCACAACTGGCAACGTTATGACATGGGGGGCAGCGAATCCTTAAAATTCGAAGAAGGCGTGGACAGCTATGTACCTTATGCCGGGAAATTGAAAGACAACTTGGACGTAACGATCGGCAAAATCAGATCAACCATGTGCAGTTGCGGGGCAACCACTATCCCGGAGTTACAGAAAAACGCCAAGATCACGCTGGTTTCATCCACCAGTATCGTGGAAGGTGGCGCTCATGACGTTATCTTGAAAGATCACAATAGATAAGAATGAGAGGTGTGTTTTGACACACCTCCTGGTCCATAAAGTCCATAAAGTCGAACCTTCGGTTCTGAAAGTTTATAAAGTCAAGTATAGAACAAATTATTGATTATCAATACAATTATCTATAAATTTGTAATATTTCGACCTTATGGTTTTACGGACTTTACGGACTCTTTATTCCCGCAGTTTACGACGTTCTATGAGTTCGGGCAAATGGCGTTTGATAAATTGTCCCAGCGAGCAGTCGTTCAGCCCGAAACGGCGGGCAATGGATTTCAAGGATTCCGAGGTTGTTTCATACAGGTGTATGGCTTCCTTGTATTTTTCCATGCTTTTGGGCGATACCATTTTGCCGTTTTCCGTTGTTTTCATTCCCAAACGGGCGTGCAGTTCCGGTTCATGTTCTTTCAAGTATTGTCTGAAGCATTCGGGATTCAAGCCGAATTCGGTGGCGACTTTTGCCGTGGTGAGTCCACCCTCTTTCAACCGGGCAATGGCATCAGCGTATTTGGCTGCGGTGGCAGGGTTATATCTCCGCACGGATGACCAGTCCACGGGCTTGCCCTCCTCGTAAGGGATGCCTTTCCGCTCGCAGACCAAGTCCTTGTGCCAGGTTTGCAAGTATTCGTAGAAGCCTTTTACCGATACCCCGGTCTGTTTGGCTATTTTTCGGGCGGACAGTGGCGTGGTGCGGTATAGATGCAGGGCTTCCGCGTATTTCCCGATGATTCCCGGGGTTGGAGCATGAAGCGTCCCGCGCCCCGTTATCTCGCCTTTGCATCGCTGTTTTACCGCCTGTTCGCGTATTTTGATGCGATTTTCAACCAATTCCTTGTGGTAGAATATCAGGTGTTGTTTCAAGCCGGAATAGGAGACACCGCAACGCCCGGCGGCCTCCTGAGCCGTGATATAACGGTCGGCACGCAAGAGTTCCACCGCCTCGGCATACTGTTCCTTGCACCACGGGCGCGTGCCGCGAGGAAGGCCGTCGTCCAACCCCAACCGCTGCCGTGCCCGCTCCCGGAATTCCAGTATTTCGGGATAATGCGTACGCAACTGCCTGGAGAGGTTCGTACTGTCCAACCCAAACTCACGGGCAATTTGCGATATGTTGTACTCTATATAGTCCATACTGCCACATGCCACGATAGCCTCCTTGTATTTGGCATGGGTTTCGGGCCGCTGCCCCCGCCTCTGGTTCATCTTGATAGCGGCGGCTTCCTCCCGGCCGCACGTGATGCCGTTGCGTTCCAGCATCAGGTGGCGGTGGTAGGTGCCGATATAGCGGGAAAAACCGCTGACGGAAATTCCGCGCTGACGGCAAATCTCAGCGATGGAGAGGTCTGTGGCGGTATATAGCTCAAAAGCCGGGCGGTATTTGGCTTCCGTCTCCGGCTTGCAGCCTCTTTGCCGGTTGCATTTGTTCATGGCTTTACATCTTCTACGCACCGGATAAAGCAGGCGGAACCGTTAGTACCTTGCAACGGTTCTTTTTCTCCCGGACTAAAATCGAGGGTAAAATAGTTAACATCAAGATAGCATAGCCCGTCAGTTAACTTTTCACACCAGTAAACCGCACCCGGCCTCATATACACGCTCTCGAACATCGGCCTGTACGCGAGTGTCGACCATGCATCATTATACGTTGAATACCTCTTGCTTCGCCACGCGTATTGCAGCGCACCCGGAAGACTAATTCCTGAGCCATACCACGACTTTTCTGTTCTACGTCTGCCATAACCGGAGGCACCTATCGGAAAGAACAGATTATTTCCATTGACTTTATTGTACACGAAGCATCCGCGCATTCCGCATCTTTTATCTCCATCTCTATAATAGCCGTACACCTCATCAACATTTTCCAATGTTTCTGTTGCACCATCGCCATAGAGCACCCCGTAGCCAAATTCCCTGTTTGCACCATCACGCAAATTTTTATAATCAGCTACAGTTGCCACACGAACCTTGACTTTAGATCCGGTCGGATTGTTTCCTGTTGCCACTACTATATTCTTATCTGAAAAACCTGGAGCGTTATCAGCGGTGTTTGCAGTAATATTGCTCCATGATTTAGCCTCACCGCCGGCCAAAAGAAGTGTATTCGAGCCTACCGGTTTCTGAAAGCCGTAAGTTTTATTGTTTTCGGCAAGAATGGCATCCTCCAAGTTCCCGTATTTGAAAAGCGATCCCTCCTCCAATGGTGAAAGGGTTTCTGCTGAGGAACTGTACAAGTTGAACGAATGCCATTTTATATTTTGGTCATTCAGCGATAATGGTGCATAACCCTGACGGACAAATATACGGTGATGGCACGTGTAATTGTTGTATTCAACCAAGACAATCGCACAGCGTACCGTTTCACTATCTGCACACGTCCCGTTGAAGTCGATATGGAAATCCATCGGAGAGTCGATAGTCCCGTGCACGTATCCATCATCGCCACTGGCTTCCCTGAGTTTGATCATATCATCACCGACTTCGACCCTTGCCCGCCAAGGACCTTTAGAGTCGTATGTCTCAAATTTATCAGCACTTTCTTGAGGGAGAATCTTCATTACCACATGGAAACTCTCAGTATTATTCCAGCTCCGCCACACGCCTTTGGGATTTACGCACCGACGTACCTGAATAATTGAAATGGTATCTATCAAGTTATTGCCATCCTTGTCCTGAAGTATCTGCCCGGTAGTTTTATCCAACATTCTCATCTGTAACTTCGCTTCGCGAGGATATGCCACGTAAACATTATTCCCTGTATAGCCACTTGTTGGAATCATCTGCTTTGGGCGCGTATAGAACGGCATTTTCAGATGTAAACCGCCGCCTTCCGCCTGTTCGACGGAATAGGAGCCATGATCTCCGACTGTCAAATCCTCAAACGTCCGTTTTTCGTTTTCAGGCTTATTTTGCCATTCTGTTTTATTCCAATCCTTATCGCTATACTTCTTATCATCTCCGATAATTTTTCGGCTATCATACGCGAGTGACAGGAAACCATGCCATACAGCCGTACGCTGAGGTGTTGGATAGACTTTTGACGTGTCGGCATATTGGTAATCGTCACCTGCTTCCAAAGTGGGCCACCAGTGGTTTTCGATGATACACACTTCCAGTTTTACATTCTCCAGATTGCTGCCTTTGAGTTTAATGGGAATCGTGGCTGACTGATTGTACAGGTAGGAAATGTAGTACGGGTTCGGTACAATAAGTTCCTTGTCTTCTCTGTATTCTATGTGCCAGTCGACATCGTTGGCATAGCGATTGAATTTAAGCGTCAATTTATAGTGACAGTTGCGTCTGGCATTGTAGTCTTTATAAACGTCCTGCCCGAGCATGAAACGGTAGATAATCTTACCCTCGCCGGGACGGTCGCTCAAGCGCGCATCGTAATACGCCTCCACCTCTATGTAAGTTCCGAACTCGACACCATCCTTCGAACAATAAGTTTTATCCTCGGGCAGACCGGGTGCATCAAGCTCTCCATTGCCATCATGATCCTGTCGTTTGTCCTTAATTCCGGGTTTCGATTTTTCGTTACCCTGCAAATTCTCATAGAAATAAAGGGCCGGAGTGTTTTCCGTATGATAATCGGCTATCTCGGGCGACTCGGGATCAGGCTGGCCAGACGGCATAAGACCGTATATGGGCTTGCCTCGCGAAACAAACGGCCACGATTCAAAAGCCTCGTTATCGGGATCGTCGGGGATGCCGTTGTAGTAATAGATTTCTCCGTCTTCATGAAGTTCTTCCGCAAGATTCTTGCCGTTCGTTTTCTCGAATGTTGCCGATGTATAGCCGGGCGTATTTTCGCTCCCCAGGTAGCATGTCTTAGGTATATGCTTTATCTTTACCGATTTGAAATGTATCCGGATGCCGTCATTCAATTGGGAGGCGTCGAATGCCACCGTCACTTTGGAAGCCGCACGGCGTAGCCACGCGTGGAGTTTTACGCTTTTTTCATTTACCACGAGCGACTCGTCCTTCGCGGATAGAGCCGATTCGGATTTTTTGGTAAAAAAGCCTATCATCTGGCCATTGTTAGCCACGTTTTCGGTGTCCCATAGCAAAGAAATATTTTTGAGATCGTCTACCGTTTGTATGGCTTCGGAATA
The DNA here is from genome assembly GCF_000379665.1 of Butyricimonas synergistica DSM 23225. Taxonomy (GTDB): domain Bacteria; phylum Bacteroidota; class Bacteroidia; order Bacteroidales; family Marinifilaceae; genus Butyricimonas; species Butyricimonas synergistica. Next base: position 1,200,457 of record NZ_KB903359.1, read on the forward strand.
GGCTTCATTTTCAAGTAAGTCAGGTATGTTTGCCACGGCATACATGTAGTACTTGCCGAAGGCGATTTCCTGCGGTAGCTTGAAAGTAGCACGTTTGGTGCTTACTTCCGCCAAAAAACCGTTTTCCGCATCCGTATCCGTACGATAGGGATCGGACTCTGTGTATTCTTTTATTTCCCATTTTTCTATTAGCTTTTTGTCGGAATTATACAACAACACATATAGGCTGTTTATATCCTTTAGGGCATTCCCTGCAGACCGGGTCAGGGTCAGTGCCGAGGACATAGGTTTGAAGTCCAGCGTGGCAAATATGCTTGCATTGCCTTTGCCTATGGTTTCGTCCTTTATAAAATCATCTTGACAACCGATAGCTGCAAAGGTCATCAAAGAAACAATCATATATTGTACAAACCTCTTTTTCATATATTTTTTGTCTATTGTTCTTTAACATCCAATCCGAATATCGGATCAAGGGATACCGAGCTGTATGGAATCACATCCACCACGATTTCATTACTATTATACATGGTTATGTTCACCACGACATGGGTGTTGCGGAAAAGCGCCTTCAAGTTGGGCAGTTTGCAGACGAAAGGTTCCGTCCTTCCGTCTATATTAATGGTCAAGGTGTACTCCTGCTCGCCATCTGCTGCTCCCGCCTTAGGGTTCATGCTCTCGGGCAGGTAGAAAACGGGAGCCTTCTCTGCTACACCCGGTTTTGAATTATCGGGGTAGTCAATGTCAACTGTCGGCTCGCCCACGGTAATCGCCGCATGGGTATAGGTATTTGCCTTATTCGCCTGCGCCGGCAGCTCGTAGTCCTTCAGCCAGCCGGCAGCTTCCGTGGTGGCGTAATCGTCATCCTCGGACGAGGCTTCAGAAACCTCCTTCAGCCAGTCTATCCAAGTTTTCCCCTTGAAAAGTTGCCGGTTCTGCTCGCTATCCTTGACATGCGCCATCAGGAAGTTCTTGTCGGCATAGCTCGCAATGGTAAAATTCTTCATGGTTACTTCCTCGCCACGCCAGTTCATAAAGTTCACCGTGAACTTTGTGGCGACGCGCACCACATAGAACGTCCCATCGAAATTCCCTTTCGCGGGGAACTCTATCTCGTACATGGAGGACATCGGGATGGGTTTCTTGTCCGTGTAGCCCGGAGCAAAGTAGAGACCGTTCACCGCGGCTTCAAAACCGGACGTACCATCTGTATATCCTTTAAAGAAATCGGTCAGCGATTGGGGGTCACCCGTCACGCCTTCTACCTTGGATACGCTCTCTTCATTAGCGAAGAGGAATATCTTCTTCTTTTCGTCGGGCGTCACCTTTAGCAAGATGTATTTTTGTTCTCGCGCACCCTCCAGCGAAAAGTGGCGGTTATGCTCCACCGTTCCATCGGCATGCAGGACGACAATGCGCACGCTATGCATTTTCTCGTTGTCGGGCAATGTTGCCCCTCCCGCCCTCGATTGCACGATCGGCTCGATGTTCAAATACAGGGCAGCTTCCGCAACATTGTCCGGCAAGGATTCTTCCTGACTGCAGCACGCCACCATAAAAGGCAGTGCGAATGCCGCCAGGCAGACTACAATGCTATGTATAATGTTCGGTTTCATCAGTTAAATCCTTCTTTCTATTCAATCAATATCCACGTTACTCAACACGACACGCCATGATAGAATTTGAATAACGCTGCTTACCCAATTGTGATCCTCGTCGAGAAAGAGGGTCATCACGCACTCGTCCAGACGGTCGAGGAACTCCCGCTCGTCCATCGGGTAGCGGTATTCTTTCTCGTAGTACTCTTTTCCCATCAACGCATAGTCTATCACCGGGATCCGGGCCACCGTCTTGCCCTCCGTGGTGGTGATCGTGAGCACCATTTTCTCGCAGTGTGTCTCTATCAGACGGCCCACGGTGAAGTCGGCAACGAGTCCTTTCACGTTGCTGACGGCACGGGCATCGTCCTTGTCGATACCAGCCTCTACATTCTGTATATCCCAGGGGCGATAGTTGATATTCTCGTCGGCCATCAGCTCGTTGTCGTGTGCCATCAGACCGTTCTCGTCATCGATACGAAAGATGAAGTCAGCCTCGTTTACATCCTCTCCCGAGAGGTGTTGCAGGATGACACGGACGTGGTTGGTGTTCTTCGTCAGGGGCATGGTGTACTCGTAATTGCCGCCATCCTCGTTCACCGGCAGCGACACGTCCAGCGTGCCGTGGAAGAGCCGGTACAAATGGTTCTCGCTGTACGCACCGGACCCGTCACGCTTGCGGTTCAACGCGCATTGCAACTGCTCCATCCGGGTCTCGCCGACACGGGCTTCGGGCACGGAGAAGGACTCTTCACGCTCGCCGTCGTTCCGGAGGCCACACCAGGCAAGCAGCCGGTAGTCGCCGGCGGGCAGGTCGAGCGACATCGAGTAGTTCTCCGCCGTGGTCGAATCGATCTGTTCGTCCTGCTGCCATACCAGCACGCCCGAAGGGTCGAAGGCATACAGGTGAACCGATGAGACCTCGTTGGCGAAAGCATCCGCCCACTTCAGGTTCATGTCGTAACGGAATTTGAGCCGGTAATACACCGAACAATCGCCTTCTTCCTCGTAGAACCAACTGTCGCAGGACGACATTGCCAACAGGCAGACAGACACCACGCCGACCTTGGCTGCCACATTCCTTATCAATGCCCGTATATTCATATCGTTTACTCTTTCTTGAATGTATCGTTTATACTTGTGTTACTTGTTCTATATATGGTGCGCAGAATTCCTGCGTCCGAATTTTCTCGTCAAGTGGGATGCCGTCTCGTGTCAGGCCTCCGGTGCCTCACCTCCCTCGTGTACCGGTGGGCGGGTACTGTTTTGGTTATCTGTTCAATTTTATTGGTGTGGGAGACGGGAACCGCCTCCCACACGTTATATGTATCAGGAACACTTTTGAGCGTTCGGGGGCATATTACCACTCCAATTCGTAATCGTTTTTCACAACACGCCAAGAGAGAATATTGATTCGAGCCGCGATGAAGTGGTCGTTGTTTTCAGGCTTCTCGGGATAAATAGTCTTAGTAGGATCGTAAACAGGAGTACCGAGACCGGCAATCTTTGTGATATTTGTCGCGTAGATATGGTTGCGGACTACACCTATCAGATTCTTCTTGTCCGGATCATTCAGATTCTGAATATGCTCGATTTCGTAGTAGTAGTAAGTCATACCGTCAACCCAAAGCAAAGGACGGTCGATTATATACTCCGTTTCATTTTCATCCTCTGTCTTTTTGTTCTTAAGCGTACCGTTAATAACGGAAGCCTCAATAGTTGGTGCATCCTTTGCATTAGAGGCGTGCCACGTCTTTCCTTCTGCGGTAGAAGTTAACTGAGCGTACACGTAACAGTTGTTATTACTTTCCTCTTTATTTTCTTGGTCGGCCATTTTAATCTCAATATCATCGGTTCCAATCTCTGTGTATGTAGTTTCATCATTTTCTGTTACACTATAATAGTATGTGTAACCATAACCACGCATCATATCCAAGATGCTCTTTTTCAGATTAGGATAACCATCTGTTTTTGTATCAACAAAATGGGCGCCCCCGTGTCTTGCTATCGTTACCGCACTTCCGTCTGACGTACAAATGGTACCTTTAAGAATAACCTTGGTGTTCTCCTGTGCACCACCCGTTGTAGCATTTATATCGTTTTTCTGTGCATTTTCATTGGTGTACAATGAAGTTCCCAAATCAGTATTGATATCGTTGTATGTATGCCATTGATTTGTTGCACTCATTGAATTGATGGCCCAAAAGCTACGATGATCATTGTACCACCAAGTACCTGACCATCCGGGATTGATTTTCTTGACTAATCTTCCGTTGTTTGTATTAGCTGTAAGTCCCCATTTGTCGAGCTTCAGGTAAACATTTTTCTGAGTCCCGTCCGTACCCTTGACCAAAATAGGATTACCCTCTTTATCTTTTACTTCCAGTAAACCGTTATTGAAACCTATACTATTGTCCAAAGTAACCTTGACCTTTGCCACGCTACGCTCCACGTAGATGGTGACAGGGTCAGCAATAGCATCATCCGCAGTCTTCTTCATTTTACTTTCCGGAATGGAAACTGAGCTGATGTCCGTACTACCATTCGAATATACGGCATTGAACATCACGAAATAGCCCTCTGAAGTCAGACCGTTTTCACCAGTAGTTGCGTAGTCCTGAGTAATCTCTTTCAAGTTCGTAAGGGATAGTGAACTATTACCCAAACCGGTCACGCCATCGGGGTTTATCACAGCCGCTATGCACTGGGGAAGTCCGTCGCCAGCCTTGGTGTTGATGACAATTTTAGCGGTAAGTATCTTCTCTACATCACCGGTGCCGCCAGTACCCTGCTGTTCTTTGGGCTCCCAGTCAAAGTAGTTTACATAACTTCCACCGTTATTCTTGACATTAGAAATGCCACCAAGTCCATCGAAGAAATAGAAACGGACTTTGGAAACTTTGTTTTCGGCTGCACTTCCGTCTTCGTAGTCTCCTCCCGTCGCACGGGATCCTGTCGCATCGGAGGATACCAAGTTTACGGCCAGATAGCTGGTCGTCGCCTCACCGTTATCGCCGTCACCGTCGTTCGGGGCGACCTCCTCCTGTGAGCATCCTAGCATGAACAAAGATGCCAGTACGGACATAAATAAGGAATTCTTTTTCATGTTGATAGATTTAAATAATTTATTAATTTAATGTTATTTCTGTCTTTTATTCAATTCATCCAGCGTGCGTGCCGCCTTTTCCAGCCCCATCTCTTTCGCCTCGTTCAGGTAGCGGCGTGCAACCTCGTAATCGCCCTCCCGCACGGCAAGTGCCCCCCGGGCGTAAACCGCTTCCGGCGAGTTGCCCGCCTTGGCGAGATACCGGCGTGCCGTGGTGAAATCATCCCGCCGAATGGCGGCGTTGGCGGCATTCAGGTTGGCAATCTCATCGTTGGGGAACATACGTACGGCTGTTTCAAAGACACCGGTGAACTCCTCCGTGCCGGGTTCATACTTTCCGGCAACGAGGTAGAACTCGTTGAGGCTTAGCTTCTGCGGCCGTTCTGCCATGATGCGCTTGATCTCCTCCACCTCGCTGAACGTGCGGATATTGTAGTTTATACGGTAATCCGTGTGACGCAAGGCGGGATAGAAATTCTGCAACACGAAGCGGTACTCTTCCGGGTAGGTACGCTTGATTTTCGCTTCCTTGGCATCCGGTTCCATATCACTGTCTATCAAGGCGAGAATCTCCGCGCGGTGGTTGATGTTCGATTGCTCCACGTGGCGGCGCAAGCCCGCCCAGTCTTCCGGCTCGTGGTCGGTTTGGATAAGGCTATCCGCAAAGTGGTACAGCTGCCCGATGTGTTTCTTAAGCGCGGCGGTACGCCCGATGGCGAGTTCCGTGTTGTGCTTGTAGGGACTTTCCGGCGAGGCGAAACCCTTCAGCCACACGGAAGTGATGGTGACATCCTTGTCACCGCGCACGGAGTCGATGGTCGCCTGGATCTTACCCAGTTCGACCGCGTTGCAACGGTAATCGGGATAAATCACCGTTTGATCCACGGGAAAGTCGATGTATGCCGAACCGGACAGCGAGCGGCTTTTCATGATTTCCGCCCGGGGTTGCACGAATATCAATTCCGGGAAGAACGCCTCGTGGTGGTGACCCACGGTGCCGTCGTATTCCGCCACGATCTCGTGGCAGCAACCCCAGTCGCTGCGGTGGAACTTGAGCGTGGCACCGTCCATCCAGCCTTGGTACTCGGTGAGGCACTCGTACGCCACGTTGCCCGGTTTTTCCGACGCACGATAGACCGTTTCGTTTTCACCCGAGATGCTGCCTATGCCGTTTCGTACATAATAGTAATATCGCCTGTGCCCGTAAATCCCCACCGAGGGCAGGTCGAGCGAATCCGTCCCGTTGACCAGGCGCGGCGTGAGCAGCACGGCACGGTTGGCATCCACGTCCAGTTTGTTCAGGTCCAGATCCATCTTCACGGCAAGGTATCTCCCTTCACGGTTCACATGGAAACGCTCGATGGTGACACCGGGCAGGATCTCTCCCGTGTTTTGTGCCACGGTTTCCGACACGTTCGCCATGCCCAACAGGGCCGCCAGTATAAATATCGTCCTTTTCATGTTCGTTGTGCTTTAAAACAGGTAAACTAAGTTGATGGCCGCCTTGGTGGGTCCCACGTAATGGTGCGGCCGGTTGCTCTCCACCTTTTTCCCGCAACCGGAACACCGGTATTTGCTGTAGCGGGTGTAGGAGTAGCCGAAACCGATTTCCGCCTCGAGGTTCCAGTGGCGGCCCAGTATCCACGCATAACCGTACGCGATGCCGGCTCCCGCGAACCAGCCTTGATAACGGGTGTCTTTCAACTTCCGCACGTCGGTGCCCAGGAATTTGACTCTCCCGTCGATCCCGCCGATGTTGTATTGTCCGCCATGCACGTGCGCTCCAAAAAAGTGCGCACCGAAACGGTCGCACAGCCAATAGCGGATTTCAGGTTGCGCGACCCAGTGCTTCCATCTCCTGTCGTGCGACAGGTTCCAGGTATTGAGTTGCCCGGAAACATTCAACGTCCACTTGGGTGCCAGTCCCACTTCAATACCCAGATTCGGGCTAAAGACCGCATCGGAGAGCAGGTTGGTTTTTACCGCCACGTTTTGCCCCCGGACAGCTTGCGACGCACCGACAACGACGATTGCCAGAAGTAAAATGATTCGTTTCATTATTCTTTCTTCTTATTCCTGTAATTTTCTCTCTTTTTGTTACTTCTCTCCGTAAGAGATGTAT
>NZ_KB903359.1:1207339-1913045 GCF_000379665.1 Butyricimonas synergistica DSM 23225
ATACATCTCTTACGGAGAGAATTGATTTTCTACTCAACACTTATTCCGTTTTTAGAAAGAAAAGAAAATCGCCGTAAAGCATGTCTTTACAGAAAATTTACGGCGTTGGATTCCCGTTTTTACAGGGATTTTAAGATAAGACTGTTTGCCTTGTCCACTACCGAAGTGTCCAGAGAGGCAAGATAGATGCGTGTGGTAGTTTCCGAGTCGTGTCCCATCGCTTCGCTGATTGTGGCAATGGGGATATTCTTGCTTTTGGCGATACTTGCCCAGCCGTGGCGGGCAACATAGGTTGTCAGCGGAATGGCCAGCCCCAACCGTTCGCCGATTTTCTTCAGGTTGTTGTTTATCCGGTGCGCCTCGCTCTTGTATTGCTGTCTTTCATCTTTACCATTGCTTTTGATGATAGGTAACAGATAAGGCGAGCCGGTCGTGTCGTACTTGTCGATCAATTCCTGCATGGGTTTCTCCCATTTGATAAACAGTTGCTGGTTGGTCTTGTGCCGGCGGTAGGATAGAATACCGTTCTGCAGATTTTTTTTCTTCAAAAACGCCATGTCGACGAATGACATTCCGCGTGTATAGAACGAGAACATGAAAACATCTCTTGCGTAGTCCATCACCGGATACAATCTCAAATCCAGATCCCGTATCTGACGGATGACGTGCAGAGGCACTGCACGTTTGACAGTCTTGTCGATTCCGGTATAGACGTGTTTGAACGGATAACGCTGCACAATCAATTCTTTATCCACTGCACGGTTGTATATTGCCCGGAGATTGCGCATGTAGAATGAAATGCTGTTGGGACAGACTCCGGTTGATTTGAGGTATGTCTCGTATGCCGTCATCAAGTCGGAATCCACGTTGTCCAAAAGGATGTCGCATCCTTTCCTGAACCTTGCAAAACTATTGACGGCGGTCGTGTAGGTTTCTGCAGTACATTGTTTCCCGATTTGTTTCAACTGATCGACAAGATCCCGGGCAAAGGATATAAAGCAACGATTGTCTGCCGGTGAAAAGTATTTTGACACCACATTCTCTGCCATATAGTCACCGTCCGCACGTTCAAGATGCGAGATGATACTTTTCAGTCGTTTCGTATCTTCCTGTACGGCATTTTTTAATGAAACCAGATAGTTTTGGCGTACCTCCCCGATGTCAGGAGGAAAAACAATTTCCTCATTTTCCGCATCCCATTCTCGCAGGTGCAGTTTATAACCGGTGCGGATCTGCCTGGCTACCCGGTTGTGAATCACTTGATAGAATAATGTGCCCTCTTTCGTTTCGGCAGAGGATGCACGAAATTTGGTTTTTACTGTTGCCATAAATTATATATATAAATTGTTCTCCGCATCCTGTTGCAACGGTGTGGAACATTTTGGTATTTAGCCTTTTGTTGCCATCCATTTCGTTTGCAAAGTTACTTTGGATTCAAAGAGGCACAATGTGGGGCGAATGGAGATTTACAGAATTCGATGGAACTGTTTCAGTTCTTCAGCAAAGATAGCCCTTATGGTATTGAAGGTTTACACCGGATCATCCCGTCTTGACATTGATTCCCTTCAGAACATCCTTACCTCATACTGGAAACCTTATCTTGAGAACCTTCACGCGTATATGACTGACGCCACATGCTATGAAAGTCATATGCGTTTTCCTACGAATATGAAGCTCCTTTGGGAAAGCATCGAATAGCTCTACCGGCATATCTGCATGCATTGCAGGGAGCTCGGCATAAGGCGTCCTCGTAACAAATACACAGATGTTACGGAAAACCCTCTTTCCTATTACAAGAAAAGAAAGAGAAAGGCTTTAAGAACAAGGATACCGAAGCGTCGCATGATCAGACTTCTGGAAAACTCATCATACAAAGAAATGACATGCACAGAGAATACGGATCTTTACTCAAAAATACTTCTGACACGTATTACAATAATAGATACTCCCTCCCATGTAGCTTTCCTTCAAGATCATATCCCCGCAACGCAGGCAGTGAGTCCCTACCGTGTCTTTGGACAAATAAGGAATGTATCCCCCCTTTTGGTCGAATAAATCTTTCTCCGAATCACGCCCTCCTTTTTCAAGCATTTCGTGCATCGTGTTCTTCACGTGGTGGTACAAATCTTGCCGTTGTTGCCCGGACAAGGTGCTGACCTTAACCTTCGGGTGAAGACGGGCATTATACAAAATATCCTGCAACACCCCGTTTCCCAGACCGGGAATCATCTGATCGGTGGCAAGGAAAGCCTTCACGCTCTTGTTCTGCACATCCTCCGCATTAATTAAACTTAAAAAATATTCTTGGGTAAAAGCATCCGACATGACTTGCGGCTTCATCTTGGCACACGCGTAATAAGAGTTCAACCCTCCCTCGAACGAATCGCCCGTGAAACACAATATTCCCCCGTACATCCGCACCGAAACGATGATGCAACTCTCGTCATCGAACCCCACGAGCAGCTGGTGTTTATTAGGCAATTTCGCACCCGGAGCGTAATAACGCAGATTTGCCCCATCGGTAAACACAAGTTTAGCGTCCCCCACGTTTACCTGCACCATTCCCCCGTGGGCACACGAATCCCCCACGATTTTATCCTGCAACAACGCGGGATATTCTTCCGGCTTTCCGCAAGAAAACGTGAATTTATGTGGCGTGTGACCGACCAAAACATAGGTTACTCGCTTCCCTTTAATCGTTTCATTCAATTGTTTCGCCAGACAAATAGCTTCCGGTGCTTCTATCATATCATTCTATTTTTATTGTTCGTTCTCAAATATAGAACAAAAAAGTGAATCATAACATTCTTTTCATTACTTTCGTTACAAGAGAAAAAAGAAGTTATGAACTACAAGATCACACATTATCCCCAAGAACAGCGGTTCGAGATCGAACTCGGGGGCATGAAGGCTTACGCCGAATACGATTTACACGATGACAGTCTGGATATTATCCACACTTTTGTTCCGAAACCGTTAGAGGGACAAGGCATCGCCGGGGCACTTACCGAAGTTGCTTACGAATACGCGAAAGCCAATGACCTGAAACCGAAAGCAACGTGCTCCTATGCCGTCGTTTGGCTGAAAAGACACCCGGAATACCTGTGATTTTTACCGCGTGGGCATTTCATCCCGTGTTCGAGGATAATCACATATACCGGCAATATATATTAAACAACTCTTTAGGCATCTTCAACAAATGCGTGAATTTTATACGACTGTCCCCTTTCTCGATCCACGTGTCAAGAGGTACCTCGTGAATGATCTTGTCATAATCGGGATAATCTTTCCGTACCCGCAGGATCAACTCCACGTCGAAAAGCCATTTGGAATTAAAACTATCCTTGAATATCCCGGGAACTAACTCGCTCCGGAATAACTTTGCCCCACATTGGGTATCATACACGGGAAGGCGGTATAACATCGAAACCAACGTGGCAAATCCCCGTCCCAGGTAATGGCGATACGCCTTACGTTGCACGTTCGCCCCCAGGCGTTTCAGCCGGACACCCATCACCACTTGCACCCCCGGTTTATAATCCATCTCCTCCGACAGCAGATGAAGATCCTCCAACGGGGTAGCCAGATCGGCATCCAAGAAACCTATCGCCTCGTATCGCCCCAACGAAGCGACATATAGCATACCACTCCTCACGGCTTCCGCCTTGCCCCGGTTGTCCGCGTTATCCACCAACAGGAAACGCTCCGGCTCGGACGCCACCACCTGCCGTAAAACTTCAGAAGTGTTATCCCGGCTTCCGTCGTTCACGAAGCAAAAGTCAAACCGCTCGTCTTCACGCACGAATTCTCGAAACTTGGGCACATCCAATCGTTGAGCCTCATTATAACAAGGTATGATAATACATATTTTTTCCATATTGCCCTTTTTTATAATCGAATATCTCCCCCTTGGGACAACATCTTTTGCAACTCGGCAGCTTCCCAATCATGAGGATCGAGTTCCGCGGCTTTCTTCACGTACTCCAACGCTGTTCCCCGGCGTCCTTCCGACAACTCGTACAACGCCCACAATAACATCAACTCGCTGTCTTCCTCCACGTCCTTCATCTGTACCAGCAGATCATGTGCTTCAGCCAATTTCTTCTGTTGCAGGAAAGCCCGGATTTCTATCTTGCGTAAGGTCACCTTATCCCGTCCTTGTTCGTTCAGCAACTTCGTCACCTGTCCCAGCATCCCGTAATTCTTCACCCGGCAATAACACTCCGCCAACGAAAGCAGCACTTTCTCGTCGGCTCTCTTTGCCTGCACCACCTTCTCGTAAGGTTCGATCGCCTTCGCATAATTCCGGTTGCGTTTCAAAATATCCCCACCTAACGCCAGTGCCAAATCGTTGCGCCCGTTATATCGCAAAGCCTTGTTCACCAAATCGAGAGCCTCTTTGTCCCGACCTTCCGTGTAGTAAATCAATCCCTTCAAGTAATAGGAAGAAGAAGCCACATCATTCTGCGCCAACATGGCATCCACCGCTTGATGTGCCGTGGCATAACGCTCCAAATCCAGCGCGGCGAGAGCCTTTATATTCAGCGCATCCATCAGCTGGGGTTGCCACTTCAAAGACTCCTCGGCACAGCGCAAGGCATCCTCGTTCTTGTGTTCCGCGTAATACATCTTGGACAACCGCATCCACATCTCCTCGTTCCACGGGTGCGTTTTCAAATATTCCTCCAGCTTGGCTATAGCCTCGGGGTATTTCTTTTCTTGTTCCAGCACGATAGCCTCGTAATCCTCTTTGGAAGTACGCTTACCAATCACGCACATGGGTAAACCGTCGGCATCCACCGAATGGAGAAAACCCTCCTTCACGGGGAAAAGCCCGTTCTTCAGCTGGAAACTGTTGATGTACACGTTACCGAATATCATATAATCCCAGTCTTTGCTGTATTTATCGTAATAGCGGCTATAAATAACCTTCACGTTCGTGTCTTTCCGGAAATAATGTTGCAGGTTGGCACTGTGGTTGGTCACAATTGTCACGGGGCGTCCTTTATAGTCCACGTTCGCTTTGAACCAATCCACCCCTTTCTTCAGGGAATTATAATAATAATCCGTCTCGTAATCACCATAGGCACCCTTTAACCCTCCCACCGACTCGTTGAAATAAACGTAGTCGTTCGGGTGGTTGACCGCCATATGCCGTGCCGGAAGGAACAACAATCCGATCAACACGCTCGCCGCCACGAGTTTCAGATACTTGGGTGCCACTGTCAACAGCAACGTCCAGAAACGGGCTGCCAGCAACACCATAAACGGCATGACAAACAACAAGTGCCGGATGCCGCCATACAAGTTCGATTTCTTGTAAATCACCCAGAACACGGGGAACACAAGCGAAAACAAGATAAAGAAAGAAAGCAACGAAAATTCCTTCTTCCGGGAAATCATAAAAATAAAGTACCCGAAGAAACCAACCACAACTACTAGCGGTGAAGCGATCAGCAAGTATTTCGGGGCATAATGCACGGGCAACATATTGGACATCATCTGTTGTCCCTCGAATATGGTACGCAACCCGATATTATAATTCGTGAACTCCTTCAAGGAAAGCACCACGTTCGTGAAAGGACGAGCCAGTGCAAAAGGCCACGTGACGATAGACAAAAAGTACCCCACGAACAACACGATCACAATCAGAAACAAAATATTCTCCACCTCTTTCCGGTATTTCAAGAAATTGTAGAATTCCTTGAAACCCACCCACAAGATATAGAACAAGCCCCCGTACATCACGAGATAAGGGAACAACAGCAATCCACCGGAACGTGTGCCCAACGCCAAGGCGATACCTAGCACGGTACCGATCACGTGGCGGAGTTTTATCACCGGGTAACGGTCGAACAAGCGGACGAAATAGAATATCGCCACCAGATAGCCCTCCGCAAAAGGAATATCCTTCAGATTATTCATGCTATGCCCAAAGAACCGGGGCGAAAAGAAGAGCAGCAACATGGACAGCAGACCACACAATCCGCCCCCGAAACGCAACCCCATCAGTCCGATCACGATCACCCCCAACGCCCCGACAAGGGCACACACCACGTGGCGCACCGCATACACGTCGTCCGCACCGATCGCATTAGCCACGACCGCCGCCACGACCTGCATCGAATTGCCATAAAGATGCAATGCCGTCTTCGGCTGGCTCAACGCAGCTTTATCCCCTTTCGTGAAATAATCCAGCACGTAACCGGAATGGCGGTGGTCGACATACTCGTCGCCGCTAATCCCGTAATCCTTACTCACGTAAGGCATATAGAAAAACACGAATACCCCGAAAAGCAACATCAGCATACGGTAGACCATATCCCGGCGGGCTCGATTGCCGGCATCGAACAGGGTTGTAAAGAAACGCCCGGAAAACAAGAATCGGAACGGAACCCGCCACAAGTAATTGACAGCCGGGTTAGAGTTTGACACGGAAGCCTTCCAAGTAATATTGGTTTCCAAGCGATCGAATTTCATGTATGCTTTCTGCAAACTGTAACTCACCGCCCTTAACAAATTGCTATCCAAGTCCTCCCCGGCGTATGCTTTCATGAACAACGACTTCTGCCCGATCAACACCGGAGAATCCGTGATCACCCGGTCGCCCCGCCACAACGCCATATCCATGAAACCGAACCACAATTTCCGTTTCTGAACCGACACGTAATACACGTGCTCCTTCCGGCATGATTTCCGGTAAACCTGCCCCAAGGGTGCCAGGGAATTAAGCGCCACCCGGTCGAGATCGACCAACATGATTTCATCGGAATCTATCTCCCGAAGCACCTTCAAAAACTCCTCGTGACTACATCCCGCTTTTAACAATACAATATTATTCTGCAAGCCGCTACCCGCATCCCAACGGGACATCTGAAAATCCACATTCCCGGTAACACCAATCACCTGAATCGCTTTATTCTCGTTCTCTTCCACAATAATTCCTTTTACGCAACAATTTATATACTTCTCTAACCCTATCGATTTTTTTCCAAGGGGATAAATATAATAAAAAACTTTTTCTCATTCATCATTCTTAAAAAGTATTTACTCAACACATCCGCCCTAGATCACGGAGTAAACAAGGCGAGGATGAAAAAGATTCCTGGGAATCACGGCAAAATTTCACCAGGACCATCCCCGACACGCGGGTAACATGACAATCCCGACAGGACATCACTAGGCACGGGAGAATATTTCAGTCGTGTTTCTGACAAATCGTGACGTTCTGTCAGTAAATATGTCATTAAATATTCCAAACAGGATATATTTTTATGAAAAAAAGTCTTGTTCCACGGCTGGCACACCGTTTGATAAAAGATAAATGTTCTTGAAACTATTCGAGGAGAAAGAACGAAAAAACAAGTATTGAAAATAATAACATTATAATATTTAATCATATGGGAAAGATAATTGGTATAGACTTGGGAACCACAAACTCTTGCGTTGCCGTAATGGAAGGTAACGAACCCGTGGTAATCCCTAACAGTGAGGGAAGAAGAACGACACCGTCTATCGTCGCTTTCGTTGATAACGGCGAAAGGAAAGTGGGTGATCCTGCAAAACGTCAGGCAATCACGAACCCGACGAGAACAATATATTCTATCAAACGGTTTATGGGTGAAACCTATGACCAAGTGTCAAAAGAAATCAACCGTGTACCGTACAAAGTAATACGCGGCGAAAATAACACGCCCCGCGTAGAGATCGGTGACCGGAAATATTCTCCGCAAGAGATTTCCGCAATGATCCTTCAAAAGATGAAAAAGACTGCCGAGGACTACTTGGGACAGGAAGTTACGGAAGCGGTAATCACCGTGCCCGCGTACTTCAACGACTCTCAACGTCAGGCAACAAAAGAAGCCGGAGAGATTGCCGGATTGACCGTGAAACGTATCATCAATGAGCCGACAGCTGCTGCTTTGGCTTACGGGCTGGACAAGCAGGACAAGGATATGAAAATCGCAGTATTCGACTTGGGAGGTGGTACCTTTGATATTTCCGTACTGGAATTGGGTGACGGGGTATTCGAGGTGAAATCAACCGACGGTGATACTCACTTGGGTGGTGACGACTTCGACGACGTGATTATCAACTGGCTTGCTGACGAATTCAAGAAAGACGAAGGCGTGGACATCCGGAAAGACCCGATGGCTCACCAACGCTTGAAAGAAGCTGCCGAAAAAGCAAAAATCGAGTTGTCAAGCTCTACTTCCACGGAAATCAACCTGCCGTACATATTCCCGGTAGACGGAATTCCAAAGCACTTGGTTAGAACGTTGACCAGAGCTCAATTCGAGCAATTGACCGACCACTTGGTACAAGCCACAATCGAACCGTGTCGCCGTGCCTTGAAAAACGCTAACATCAGCGCTTCGGACATCAGCGAAGTGATCCTCGTGGGTGGTTCTACCCGTATCCCGGCTGTTCAGAAGAAAGTTGAAGAATTCTTCGGCAAAGCCCCGTCAAAGGGTGTAAACCCGGATGAAGTAGTTGCAGTAGGTGCCGCTATCCAAGGTGGTGTATTAACCGGAGAGGTAAAAGACGTGCTGTTGCTTGACGTTACCCCGCTTTCTTTGGGTATCGAAACGTTAGGTGGCGTGATGACCAAATTGATCGAGTCGAACACGACCATCCCTACCAAGAAGTCAGAGGTATTCTCAACGGCTGCCGATAACCAACCGTCAGTAGAAATCCACGTGTTGCAAGGAGAACGTCCTATGGCAAAAGACAACAAGACAATAGGACGTTTCCACTTGGATGGTCTACCACCAGCCCCGCGTGGAGTACCACAGATCGAGGTTAGCTTTGATATTGATGCCAACGGTATCTTGAAAGTATCAGCCAAGGATAAAGCAACCGGAAAAGAACAATCTATCCGTATCGAAGCTTCATCCGGTCTTTCTGACGCCGAGATCAAGAAGATGAAAGACGAGGCTGCCGCTAACGCAGAAGCAGACCGTGTAGAAAAAGAACGTATAGACACGATCAACAAGGCTGACAGTATGATCTTCCAAACTGAAAAGCAATTGAAAGAATTTGGAGACAAATTGCCTGCTGACAAGAAACAACCGATCGAAACCGCTTTGCAAAAACTGAAAGACGCTCACAAGGCTCAAGATGTCGCTGCAATTAATTCGGCTATCGATGAACTGAATAATGTATTCCAAGCTGCATCACAAGAGATGTATAACGCCCAACAACAAGCCGGCGGACAACAACAAGGTGCACCGAACACGGAACAACAACCGAACAACGGAGGAAAAGACCAAGAGGTAACCGATGTTGATTTCGAGGAGGTGAAATAACAAAAAAGGGCTGGAAAACAGCCCTTTTTTTATTCATTATATCAAAAGTCCATAAAATCTATATTCACATGAACCTCTTGGTTTTATAGATTTTATGGACTTTATTTTATTATCTACTATTTCAGATATTTCGCGATAGTTTCCTTTAACAGGATTGCCGACAAAGGCTTGGTCAAATAATCATTACACCCGGCTTCCAACGCTTTCACGCGATCATCGTCAAAAGCAAAAGCGGTTAACGCGATGATTGGAATATCTTTAGCTTCCGCCCGGATAGCACGAGTTGCCGCCAAACCGTCCATTACCGGCATTTTAATATCCATCAAGATAAGGTCTGGTTTTGTTTCGTTGAACATATCTATTGCCTGTTGTCCATCCCACGCATGAACTAAGGTATAAATCTTTCCAATAATGGCTTTCAATAAAAGATAATTGCTTTCAACATCTTCTGCAACCAGAATTGTTCTACCAGCATTTACACTTTCTTTTGTCTCTTTGTTTTCCATATCGTTCGTCCCTGTTTCCATTGCAATTTCTTGATAAGGAATTGTAAATTTAAAAATAGAACCTTCATTTTCTTCAGATTGGACTGATATATCTCCACCCATTTTTTCAACTAGCATCTTACATATTGCCAATCCTAATCCCGAACCTTGGACAAAGGTATTCAATTTTGTGAAACGATCAAATATTGTAGACACTTTATCTTCGGGTATTCCGCACCCAGTATCCTCTACATAGAACTCGACATATTCGCCGACAAGCGTGTACCCGAAACGGATGTACCCTTTCGTGGTGAACTTGGAAGCATTGATAATCAAATTAGAAACAACCTGAAACAATCTATTCCCATCAGCCGACAAGAACAAGTTCTCGCTCCGCTCGTCAAATATTAGTTTCACACCCTCTTTCATCCGTGATCCGTGCACTTCCAGTATTTTCAAACACAACTCACGGATGTTCATGGGTTTATAAACAAATTCCAAACTTCCCGCCTCAATCTTGGAAAGATCGAGAATATCATTAATCAATTGGGTCAATAATTCCGAATTATCCTCAACGATATTCATGTAATACTCCCGCTCGTCCATATCCTCAGACTCGGCAATCAAGCGGGTAAACCCAATAATCGCGTTCAACGGAGTACGGATCTCATGGCTCATGTTGGCAAGAAAAGCAGATTTCAGTTTATCGGATTGCTCCGCTTTCACCCGAGCTTTGATTAATTCCTGTTCCGTGTTCTTCATATCGGTCATATCCCACGAAATACCGACTAAGAAACAAGGCCTCCCATTATCCCCGCATACCAATGTTTTCAACGTTTTCACTGTACGCAATTCCCCGTTATTTGCCTCGTAAGTCTCGAAAAATTCGCAATCCTTACCGATAGCCAACAGGCGCTTATCATCTTTCCGGAAACGTTCGGCATCCTTCCGGTTGGGGAAAACCTCGAAATCAGTCTTACCAATGGCTCGCTCCCGGGAGATATGGGAATATCGCTCAAAAGCCTTGTTCCAATAGATGTAACGGAAATCATCATGAATATCCTTCACGAAAAGACAGACGGGAATATTATCCAGCACCGTATTCATGATCGAATGCAACTCTTTGATTTTGCTTTCATTCTCCACGTCCCGCGTGATGTCTTGTCCAAAAATCCAAATTAACTCGTCACCGGAAGAATGTATCGCTATGTGTACCATCAATTTCAAGATATGGCATGAACCATCAGGCTGATGCAAATAAAGAATATCCTCAACCACCCCTTCCGTTTCCCTCAGCATCCGGACTTTCTCTGGCCATGAATCGGGAGTAACGTCCTCGTTGATTTCCCAAATAAAAACGTCCGAGAAGTCATCCGGCAAATGGAAACGTGCCTTAGCTAAGCGATTAGCGTACACTAAATCGCCATCCGGTCGAAAAGCATACACCTCTCGATCAATATGTTCTATCGCATAATCAACAATTGCTAACTTATCAATTGATTCAAAAACACTCATTATAGCCCCACATTTAACAAGACAAATATATTAAAAAAACACAGTAAAAGAAATTTACACCGAGAAAAGAAATTAAAATATTATTTTCGCCTAGTGTAAAAACTTTATAATTATATCACAAAAAACTTTCCCGAAAAGATCAATTTTTATACATTTGCCCCCGTATTCAGTATGTGGTACTAGAAATGTGGAATTAAGAATTGATTCAAACTATAAATGTTTAATTAAAAATTTAAAATTATGCTAGGATTGATTTATCTACTTATCGTCGTTTTAATGTTGGTTTCCATGTGGAAAATCTTCGAGAAAGCAGGTAGACAGGGTTGGGAAGGTATTATTCCTATTTACAACGTTTACGTGATGCTTCAAATTATCAACAGACCGTGGTGGTGGCTTTTAATCATTATCTTCGTGCCGATTGCAAACCTCGTGTTCTCCATTATCATGTTGCACGAATTCCTTGCCAAATTCGGTAAAGGCGTTGGTTTCACGATCGCTACCATATTCTTCGGTTTCGTTACGTTACCGATGTTGGCTTTCGGTGACGCTACGTTCAAAAATGAATAGTGTTATTTTGCTACATAAAAAAAAGCCGGCTTACAAGCCGGCTTTTTTATTGTATTGCCAATTCCCGCAAGAAATCCCGTATCGTCTTTTGCACTTTCACGGGGTCACCCGTGTAGCTATTCACGAGTATCGTGAATGCCAATACTTCTCCCCTTCGGGTATGCAAATATCCGGATAGAGCACGAACTCCAAACATAGAGCCTGTTTTAGCCCTTAAATTACCTCCTAATACAGGATCGGCGGAATATACCCGCAAGCCCCTGTCGACACCTCCTTGTGGCAAGGAAGCGAGAAAAGAATCACCCAACTGCTTGTTCGCCCACACCAGCAGGTCTGTAACTGTTCCCGCGGGTAAAGCGTTTGAAGTAGAAAGCCCGCAGGCATCTTTTATCGTGATTCCCGAAGAATCTATTCCCATGCGGTTTAATTCTTCTTTTACCGCAGTTTCAAATTCCGAAGGACTCACCAAAGCACCGAGAGCCTCGGCAAATAGATTCACGCTATTCTTGTTCGTGTAAAAAACGATTTCTTTTAATAAAGGAGATTCAACCGTGAAGAATTCTTGTCGGTCGGTAAGAATGTCTTTTTTCTTTTTCAGGACTACTCCTTTGTTTTTCAATTCCTTTTCCAATTCCGCACGGAAAACGGAAGCCGGGTGGTGCATTGCCCCTTTCACGGCAAAAGACGAACGATTGGCAGGGATGGTTCCCCGTATTGATAAAGTAGATGCTTCCGGTCCACCATATATCCATGCGTAATCCTGTTGTTTCACGGAAGACACGACCTCGTTGCGTAGTTTCACTCCCGGTACTGACGGAATGACAGAAACGATACGCGGACGGGTACCCGGTTTCCCGGATGCCAAATTGATCGTGTAGGTGTTATCCCTGTAATTAAACGGATGATACAAAGCCGCATAATAATTGGCGACATCCTCCCAAAGCCATGAGCCCGGAATGAGAGGTTGTTGCCCTTCGTTCTCTATGATTATATTTCCCTCTATCTGTTTTATTCCCAGACGGACAATCGAATCTACCAAACGGCTCAAGAAATTCCCATTGAAATACTTTGAATCAAGACAAGGATCCCCCCCCGCCTCTATCACTATATTTCCTTGAAGCAGCCCATCCCTTATCTTCCCCGAGTAGGATACTTTTGTGTGAAAAGTCAGAGAATCCCCCTTTAACTTCAAAGCCAAAGACGTGGACAATAATTTCAACACGGAAGCCGGACGCAAGGACATTCCGGCATTATACTCGTACACGACTTTACCGTCAGCCACATTCTTCACGCTCACGCCAATAGCCGCATGTTTCATTTCCTTCTGTTGCCAAAAGGTATTCAATACCTCCTGAGATTGTGCAATTCCCCGGTTAAAAATCAACAGAACGAAAATGAAAATTTCCCAAAATCTCATCACTCGGCAATGGATTTCAATACTTTATTCACCTCTTCCTCTGTACTGTGCAATTTTTCTTTGCAAAACTCGACAAGCACGGCAATCCGCTTTACTTTCTCCCTCAATTCATCGACATCCAGCTTATTCTCTTCCAATAGTTTTACCAGGTTCTCGATCTCTTCCATGGCTGATTTATAAGTCAAACTCTCTTCCATAACTATTCTTTATTTACTTGTATCTTTTACTTCACTCCGTATTATACCCTTAAACAATTCCGTTTCCAAAACATCCCCCTCCCGCACGAGAACACTATCCCGTACGGCTTTTCCATTTACCCGGGTGATCGAAAATCCCTTTTCTAAAATGTTTTTCGGATCGGCATATTTCATTTTGGTTTCTGCCAATTCTAAAAAATAACGATTTGCAGTCAATATTTCCGTGACCTTTCCCTCGACCTTCGCTTTTAGCTGCTCCAAATAGTTCATCCGGTTGCCGATAAACAATTGTGAAGCATGATCGGCTCGCTGTGACGCGAGCATCAAACGATTTTCCTGACTCTCCAAAAACAGCCGGGTAAATTGTTTCAATTCCGTGATCTTCACCACTTGACGAGTTTTCTCGTCTTGCAATATCCGTTTGGCTTCCCGCATCAGACTCTCTTTGGCTACTTCCAGACGTCCTTCCGCCTCGTTAAATCGCTCGATCAGGAACGCCGCGGCAGCCGTAGGTGTCTTCACGCTACGGTACGCCACCCGGTCGACAATGGTTTCATCCCGCTCATGCCCGATACCGGCAAGCACGGGTATAGGGAATTGTGCCACGTTCGCCGCCAGGTCATACGAATCAAAACTTCCCAAATCTGTCTGCGAACCACCCCCACGGATGATAACAACCACGTCGAAAAGCGCCTCGTACTCGTATATTCTTTCCAGTGCGGCAATGACCGATTCCGTTGTTTTTTCCCCTTGCATAACAGCAGGAAACAACTTCGTGTGAAAGGCATACCCGTACACATTCCGATGCAATTGATCCACGAAATCACCGTATCCTGCCGCCGTCGGGGAGGATATTACGGCTATCGTTTTCGGAAGCAGAGGCAGTTCCAGTTCCCGGTTCATATCAATGACTCCCTCGCGTGTCAAGCGGTCTATAATCTCTTTCCGCTTACGTTCCAAGTCACCCACCGTGAAAGTCGGGTCAATATTCTTAATATTCAGTGAATAACCGTATAGCTCGTGAAAAACGATCTCCACGCTGACCAACACCTTTATTCCCCGTTGCAGGGATTTCCCCGTCGTGGTTTCAAAATAAGGTTTCAGCATCCGATAGGTGAACGCCCATATCGTCGCTCTAGCCATGGCAATAACGGCATCATCCTCCTCCCGCTTCTCCACGAGTTCAAGATAACAATGCCCCGAACGGTTTTCCTTCACGTCCGCTATCTCGGCAACCACCAAAAAAGTATCCGGGAAACGATTTTTCAATTCTTGTTTCACCAGAGTATTCAATTGGTATAATCCGATAGGATCCATTTAATCTATCTCTAACTTATTCAGTTCCTCAATATAAGATAACAATTCCACCCGTCCCATTTTGGTTTCGGCTGAAGTCATAAAAGCCATCGGCATGGTTTCCCACGTTTCTTTCATGCCTTCCTGGTATTTGGCGATACAATTCATGCGTTCCGTGGTCGTCAACTTATCTGCTTTCGTGAATACCATCACGAAGGGCACGCCATTTTCACCCAACCATTCCATGAATTCCAAGTCAATTTTCAACGGGGCATGACGACTATCTATCAACACGAACAGACAGACCATATTTTCCCGTTTCAAGATATAATTGCGGATTATTCCGCTAAACTGCGCCCGCTGCGATTTTGAAGAACGGGCATACCCGTATCCCGGTAAATCCACCAAGTACCACTCGTCATTAATCAAGAAATGATTTATTAACTGGGTTTTCCCTGGGACTCCGGATGTTTTAGCAAGTTTACCGTGGTTCGTCAGCATATTAATCAACGAGGATTTTCCCACGTTTGATCTCCCGATAAACGCATACTCATGCTTGTCTGGCTCCGGACATTTCTTCACGTCCGAATTACTTATCACAAATTTAGCACTGTAAACTTCCATAACGTCTCAATTTAAAAATGAAAAAAATTGAAGATGCAGTTAGCCTTTGCTTTCCACATCTTCAAATTTACAAATTATTTTAGCTCCGGGAAGAGGATCTGTTGAAATTTCTAGGCTTTTTCGGGTCACTTCCCGGTCTGCCCCTACGTTTACCGCCACTATTACCATTACGGTCATCCCGGCGTCCACCCCGATCTCTGGAATCATTGCGATCGCTTGAGCGACGCTCTCTTCTACCGGAGAAATCCCCTTTGCCCCGGTCATCCCGGCGACGTCCACGATCCCGCGTAGGAATAGCTTTGATTTCTAACGGAATTCCATTAAAGAGCACTTTGCTGAAATCAACAGCAAAGTCTGAAGCACTGTCCTCATCGATCTCAAACTTCGTGTCTGTATCGAAAATACGAATGCCTCCGACACCAATGCCCCGACGACGGGAATATTTGTTAATCAAGGACATCAGATCCTTCGGCGTCAACCCGTCTTCCCGTCCGACATTCAACGTGAAGGTGCTATACACGGTATCTCCGCCCCGTCCTCTGCGGTCACGGTCACGACCTCCCCGGTCGCCTCTTTCCGAACGTCCGCCCCGGTCATCATCCTCGATATTCAAGTCGTCCGTATTCTTGTATTTCTTCAACAACCTACCGAACTCGTAAGAAACCAAATGACGAAGCACTTCTTCTTTCGTGAGTCCTGCAAATTTGTCGTACACTTCCTGCGCGTACAAGTCCATATCCTCGTATTCTTCCGAGGCAAGAATCTTATCACCGTAGAACGCCAACTGCGCCCGGCAGATTTCTTCTCCTCCCGGTACAGACTTGTACTCGAATTGTTTCTTGAGCATATTCTCGATACGGCGTAATTTTCCTTTCTCCTTCGAGTGGATAATCGCTATCGAGATACCCTCTTTTCCGGCACGTCCGGTTCTACCGCTACGATGCGTGTAGCTCTCCACGTCCTCCGGCAAATTATAATTAATCACGTGAGTCAGGTTATCCACGTCCAGTCCGCGGGCTGCCACGTCTGTTGCCACCAGCACCTTCAAACGTTTTGCGCGGAAAGCGTTCATCACGTTATCCCGTTGTGCCTGGCTCAAATCGCCGTGCAAGGCATCGCAATCAATCCCGTCCCGTTGCAGATGCTTGGCTATATCCTGCGCATCATTTTTCGTTCGTGTAAATATGATCGCGTACATACTCGGCGCACAGTCCACGATGCGTCGCAACGTTTCGTAGCAATCCTTGGCTCTCACCATGTAATACTGGTGAGATACGGTATCCGCTCCCTGATTCTTTTTACCGACAGAAATTTCTTTTTGATTTACCAAATAATTCCGGGCAATCCGTTCTACCTCCTTAGGCATGGTTGCCGAGAAAAGATAGGTATTTTTCTCCTTGGGGGTATTGCTCAGGATGAAATCCAAATCCTCCTGGAATCCCATATTCAACATCTCGTCTGCCTCGTCCAACACGACAGCAAACACACTCTCAATGTTGATTGCCTTCCGGTTCAACAAATCGACCAAGCGTCCCGGTGTAGCCACAACCACGTGCACACCTCTCTGCAAATCTTTGATCTGCCTTCTTATATCCGTACCTCCATACACACAGGTCACACGAATATCTTTACGGTACTTGGAGTAGTTTCTCAAGTCATTCCCAATCTGCACGCACAATTCGCGTGTGGGGCTTAAAATCAATACTTGAACATTATTCCACTCCGGCTCAATTTTTTGTAACAGCGGCAATCCGAATGCGGCTGTCTTTCCCGTCCCGGTCTGAGCTAATACTACTAAATCATTTTCTTCTCCTAAAATAACGGGGATTGCTTTCTCCTGTACCGGACTCGGTGTTTCAAACCCTAAATCCGCGATTCCTTTAAGCATTTCCTCGCTTACTCCTAATTCTCTAAACTTTTCCATTAAACTGTTTTAAATTACCCTCTCGATTTTCGATTTAGATTACAATTAAAAGTCGCAAACAACTTTTCCAAAGCTTCTTCAATTTTTACTGAAACCATCTTGTGATTTCCAATCTAAAATCTAAAATCATAAAATCCAAAATCGCTAGGTTCTGTCTATTTTAATATGCCTCCGCGTATAGGCCGGAGTTTCCTCTAATTCTTTTATTTGTTCCTGTGACAAATCGGCTTGAAGCAGTACGTCGGCTTCCTTCAACAGTTCTTCCACGTAATTGATAGCTCCTTTTTCCAATTCCTTTTTTCTACCGGGTTCCGTCACTTCTTCTGCTTGTACCGTATTTTTAGGACCGGGTATCGGTATCGTATCCACGTCGTCCATCGGGAATCCCGTGGCAATAATCGTCACGGAAATAGCATCCCCCAACGATTCATCCGTTCCCACACCCCATATAATCGCAGCATTATCCCCGACTTCCCGAATAACATACGAGGTAATCTCGTTCATCTCGTCCATCGTAATCTCGTCCGTTCCCGAGGTGATATTCAATAAAATATCCTTTGCTCCAGCCAAATCGTTTTTGTTTAACAAAGGGCTATTCAACGCATCCGCTATCACCCGGTGCGCCCGTTCTTCCCCGCCAGCCTGAGCCGCACCCATGATAGCAATGCCGCTATCAGTCATGACGGTACGTACATCCGCGAAATCCACATTGATATATCCCGGCAAAGTAATAATTTCAGCTATACCTTTCGCCGCAATATTCAACACATCATTCGCCTTTCCAAAAGCACAGGAAAGCGGTTGCGGCCCGTATATCCTTTGTATTTTCTCGTTATCAATGATGATAAGAGAATCCACGTAATCCTTCATCTTACTTACTCCGACACGGGCTTGCTCCAATCGCTTCGGTCCCTCGAAACGAGCAGGAATCGTCACGATCCCCACGGTCAGGATTCCCATTTCCTTAGAGAGTTTGGCTATCACCGGGGCTGCGCCTGTTCCGGTTCCGCCACCCATGGCAGCAGTGATAAATACCATTCTCGTATTCTTACTCAACAACTCCCGGATTTCATCCACGCTCTCGAGAGCTGCCGCTTCACCGACCTCGGCACGATTGCCGGCACCCAGTCCGGTTCCCAATTGAATACGAGTTTTTATCGGGCTCTGGTTCAATGCCTGCGAATCCGTGTTGCAAAGCACGAAGTCCACATCGCAAATTCCTTGCCGGTACATGTATTCGACAGCATTACCGCCACCTCCGCCGACACCGATCACTTTGATAATAGGTGTCGTCACTTCGTACTGATTAAAATTGATCAATCCATCTACCATGACAATACATTTTACATTTCAGAATCCCTACCCATATCTTCATTGAACATATTTCCTAACTTACGCTTGAACCAACTATCCACGTCGGGCACCTCGTTCAATCCTCTCTTGCGTCCTTTCTCCCGCTCGAAGTCCCGGTCATATTCTTCGTTGTGTTCCCGTATATTTCGTTTCCGTTTGAACAGAGGTTCGTCCTCCGAATCCTCGAACTCTCGCATCTCTTCATCGTCATTCCACGGCTTTCTCACCCGTTCTTCTCTCACCCGGGCAACCCGGCGTTGTTGGTCTTCCTGTTCCCGACGCAACCGACGGTTCTCTTCCGCCAGTTGTTTCCGACGACGTTGTTCTTCCTCTACCTCTTTCGCGCTTTCCAACTTCATTTCCAGATCGTCCACACGCTCCACTTTGAACGTGGGGGCTTTCCGTTTCGTGTCTACCGGAGAATTATTGAATCCGGTGGCAATCACCGCCACGTGCAATTCTTCATTTAGCGACTCGTCTTTTCCGGCTCCCCAAATCACATCGACATCCCGACCGACCAATTCTTTCACGTAATCGGTAATCAGCGTGATTTCATCCATCGTAATCTCTTTCGAGCCGTACAACATATTCAGCAATATATTGGAAGCGCCCCGTATATCGTTACTATTCAGCAACGGGGATTCCAAAGCCATCTGCACGGCTTCCATTGCACGATTCTCTCCCGCCGATTCCCCGGCTCCCATCAGTGCCACCCCGCTATTCCGCATCACAACCTCCACATCCGCGAAGTCGACGTTCACGAATCCTTTTAAGGTGATAATTTCCGCAATACTCTTTGCCGCTATCGTCAACACGTTATCCGCCATCTCGAATGCCTTCGACAATTTCAAGTTGCCGTACATATCCCGCAATTTCTCGTTGCAGATAATCAGCAAAGCATCCACGTATTCCGACAATTCATCGACACCCTCCATGGCTTGCTCCACGCGCCTGCGCCCCTCGAAACTAAAAGGAATAGTCACGATGCCAATCGTCAATATCCCCAACTCCCGAGCTTGTTTCGCAATCACTGGCGCCGCACCCGTTCCGGTTCCGCCCCCCATTCCTGCCGTGATAAACACCATCTTCGTGTTCCGCTCGAGGATTGTTTTGATGTAATCCAGACTTTCTATCGCCGACTGTTTCCCGCGTTCCGGCAAACTACCGGCACCGCGTCCTTCGGTAAGCTCCTTTCCAATCTGTATCCTATTCTTCACGGGACTAATCCGCAAAGCTTGTATATCGGTATTACATACAACAAACTCCACCCCCCGGATACCTTGACGGCACATGTGATTGACGGCATTACTACCGCCTCCCCCGACGCCGATCACTTTAATAATCGACTCATCCTGTTCCGGAATCCTCAAATCCAATAACGCATCTTCATTCAACATAGCTGAAAAGTGTTATATCATTATTCTTAAAAAAAACTATCAAACCAACCTCTTTTCTTCGGTTCCTTGCGTTCACAACGCAATAACCCCAAAGCCGTGAAGTTCTCCGGTGTTTTCAAGGGTGTTTCCTTGGCGAATTTTACAGTTGACACGCTTGCCATACTTATCGGATGCTTTGACAAACGATTCAACAAGACATCTATTCCCTGCACCCGGCTACCTCCACCGGTCAACAATATACCATCCTCCAATTGCTTGTAATAACCGCTTTTCAATATCTGCCAGATAGCTCCTTCCAACAACTCCTCCAAACGGCATTGCTCCACGTGTACCATATCCTGTATATCAATACAGTATTTCGTGTCCGGAATCATTATTTTCCGGCTTTTACACTCGGCTTGCAATGCCATCCCGTATTCGTGTTTCAACTTTTTCGCACTCGCCATGTTCTCGATGGAAAAAGCCGTATTTATATCTTTCTCAATTGTATTACATCCCAGAGGCAAAACCTCGTCGTACACGATCATTCCATCTTGGAAGACGTGCACTTTTATACTGTCCGCACCCAAATCGATCAGCGCGAAATCCCTCACTCCTTTTCGTCCCCGTGCCACAAGAGCTTTCTGGGCGGCACTTACTGCCGAATAAAAATTAATCTTTTCAACCCCGGATTCGTTCAAAGCTTGGCGCAAGCCTTCCAACATACGTTTTCTAGCCACGTAAACATGGAAATCGACTTCCAAACGCCGGGTTTCACAGCCTACCGGATCACTCTCCGGTTCTCCGTCCAGCGTATAAGCAAAAGGCACGACATCCACAATCTCTTCCATCTCCAGATTCACGTTATTGCGGCACTTTTTCTCCAACTCCTGCAAATCGGCTTCTTCCACTCGTTTTACACGGGAAAACTTTGATATTTCCCGGTCTTCCACTTGCTGCACCCACTCCCCTGCCAATGCAATGTTTAATGCATCGATATGCATCTCGTGTTCTTGCTTGAATTTCTCCAACAAACGCTGCACGCAAGACTTCACCCGAAGCCGATCGACCACCATCCCCCGGTGGATACCCTGAGAAGCAACACTCTCTATTCCAACCAAACGGCACTCACCCCCGGAAACCTCACCGAGAGCCATCACCATTTTTTCAGACCCCATATCTAAAGAAGCTACAAATCCCATAATATCTATTTTTTATTTTCTAACACAAACTACTTGGTTATCAAATTTCAAATTGACTTCCTTGTACTGGTTCCAACCTTTCTTGGCAATACCTTCCTTCAAAAACAGCATCAGCTTGTCCAAGCGTTCCTGGCTATTCTCGACCTTTCCGAGTACGATTCTGAAATCACCCACTTTGGGGATCATCACGACATCCTCGTTTGATCTCACTACCAGTTGCTCGATGTAGGCATCCCAAAACGCATCGTCCCTCAAGGACATTACGAACGGACCTAACTTCTCGCACGCGTATTTTGTACTAATATCACCGGTTGCAACAACAACCCTGGAAGTAAACTTAGAAGACAACGGCATCACTTTCCCGTCACTATCAACGTAGTAACCCTCACCCGTCATTACTCTCAAAACAGGTTCACGTTGCTTGATATTTACATGGATATAACCGTCTAAACTGTAGTAAACCTGAGCCGACTTTATCATCGGATTTTTGACAAGTACCCTTTCCAAACTATCTTTATTTACTGCCATAATACTTTTGTCTGTTATGCCTCCGTATCCCTTCTTTATCGCTTTCATAATATCTTCCTCGTCCACAAACACGTTGACATCCGTATTTTTGACAGCAACCCGCACCCCTCTACATGTTACCTCCCCCAATTTTGTCGCCACAAAGGTAAGCACAATTATCAGGTAAACAAGCAAAATGCAAGATAATATGTATGGTAGTATGCGTTTCATTTGTCAAATCAACGATTTGCTTTGTTAAACATCTCGGTAAACACCGGAATAAAGCGGTCTATATCCCCGGCTCCCACCGTCATAAAAACACCTTCTGTCACGTGTTCCTGCACGTATGCCGGAAAATCTTCTTTCGTCACCCGGACATAAGGCACTGTCAAACGGTCGGCAATCAACGCTGACGTCACTCCCGGTATCGGTTTTTCCCGTGCCGGGTATATATCCAATAAGATCACCTCATCCGCCAGATTCAGACTCTTCGCGAAATCGGGATAGAAATCATTTGTCCGGGAATATAAATGCGGTTGAAAAGCCACCGTCAATTTTTTCTCCGACCACATCTCCCGTATCGACGACAATGATGCCTCGATCTCTCGCGGGTGATGGGCATAATCATCGATATAAATGATTCGGTCATTTTTGGCGTGCACGTCAAACCTCCTTGCTACCCCCTTGAACAAAGGCAACGCTTCCCGTATCTCCCCGGCAGTCATTCCCGCGTACAAGGCTACCGTAATGGCAGCCGTGGCATTCTCCACGTTTACCCTTCCCGGAAAACACAAGCGCAAATCTTTGATTTCAACATCTTTCCCGATATAATCGAACAAGAAACTACCGTTATCCACCCGTAAGTTATCGGCATAATAATCCGTTTTCTCCCCGGCGGCATAGTGCCCGGTAATCGCCCGTCTTTTTAACTCCAATCCTTTTCTCAAGAAAAGCTCTCCCCTCGTTTGTAAAGCGAACTCTTCAAAAGCCTTCAAAAGCTCCTCGTGCGTCCCGTATATATCCAGATGATCGGCATCCATGGCTGTAATAACAGCTATCTCCGGGTGAAGATGTAAAAACGAACGATCGTATTCATCCGCTTCAATCACCACGTAATCCGAATTTTTATCAATCAACAGATTCGTCCCGAAATTAGAGGATATTCCCCCCAAGAAAGCACTGCATCCCACGTGTGAATTTTTCAACAAAAACGCCAACATCGTCGTGGTTGTCGTTTTCCCGTGCGTTCCGGCGATACAAAGCGCTTTCTTGCTACGGGACAGGAAACCCAGCACTTCCGCCCGCTTGTGTAAAGCGTAACCATTCTCCCGGAAGAAACTCAATATCCGATTCTCCCCCGGTACAGCCGGAGTATAAACAACCAAAGTATGTTCCTTATCCCGAAAGACCTCCCCGATCTTTGCCTCGACATCCTCGTAAGTAATATCAAACCCCTCCTCCTCACTCATTTTTCGTGTCAAAGGCGACTCGGTCTTATCATACCCTGCCACGTCATATCCCATAACCTTGAAATAACGCGCCAAAGCACTCATCCCAATTCCCCCGATACCCACGAAATATATCGCTTTTACATTACCAATTTCCATAATTTCAAATTTTAGATTCCAACAATCTCTAAGATTTGCTTTGCGATCACCTCGTCCGAATCCTTCATGGCTAACGTCAAGATATGTTCGGAGAGAGCTTCTCGCTCGTTGTCATTTGTCAGCAAACGCTCCATAACATCGCCCAACTGTTCGACCACGTCACTATCTTTCACCATAACGGCAGCCTGTTTGTTTACCAATGCCATCGCATTTTTCGTTTGATGATCCTCAGCCACATTCGGTGAAGGAACCAACACAACAGCCTTCCCCAGCAGGCACAATTCAGAGATTGTTCCGGCACCCGCTCTTGCCACCACAAGATCGGCACAGGCATAAGCCAAATCCATCCGTTTCAGAAAAGGCATGAATTTTATATTCTCCGGTAAGCGATCTTTCAACTCCGCTTCCAGCTGTTTATGGTAATAACTACCGCACTGCCAAATCACTTGCACATCCTTCCAACCGGCAACACGCTCCAACCATCGCACCATCGCTTTATTCATCGAACCTGCACCAAGGCTTCCCCCGGTCACAAGAACCATTTTTTTCTTCGGGTCTAAACCGTAAAAAGCAAAACCTTCCTCCCGTTCGCCCAACGCGTTCAGCAAATCCTTGCGCACGGGATTACCCGTGAGTATGATTTTCTCTTTCGGGAAAAAACGCTCCATTCCCTCGTAAGCCACACAAATTTTCTCCGCTTTCTTCGCCAATAATTTATTAGTTACCCCGGCA
This sequence comes from Butyricimonas synergistica DSM 23225, assembly GCF_000379665.1. Taxonomy (GTDB): domain Bacteria; phylum Bacteroidota; class Bacteroidia; order Bacteroidales; family Marinifilaceae; genus Butyricimonas; species Butyricimonas synergistica. The sequence continues at coordinate 1,231,450 of NZ_KB903359.1, forward strand.
TAAGAGTTTTGTTCCTGCAAGACTAACGGGATACCCGCTTTAGCTGCCACTCGCCCGATAGGACCACTGGCATACCCCCCGACCCCGACTACCACATCTGGCTTAAATTCTTTCACGAGGCGTTTCGCTTTCCGCAGACTTCGCCACAAATTCCATGCAACCTTCAGATTACTCAACGTCAATTTCCGTTGCAGCCCCCGAACAGGCAATCCCACGATCCGGTACCCCGCCTCCGGCACTTTCTCCATTTCCATCTTACCCTCTGCTCCCACGAACAAAATATCAATATCCGGATCCAACCGCTTCAAAGCGTTCGCGATCGAGAGTGCCGGAAATATATGCCCTCCTGTTCCTCCTCCACTGATAATCACCTTTTTCATATATATCTTATTTTATCTCTTCATTCTCTTCTTGTATCGTAGCCATCTTCAATTTCTCTTTCGCTTCCACTTCTCCCTCTTCCGAGAAAGTATGGCTGACACTTAATATCATCCCGAATGCCGCACTCGTGAACAACAGGGAAGTTCCTCCCATACTCACTAACGGCAAAGGTTGCCCGGTCACGGGGAACAATCCCACGCAAACCCCCATATTTATCAATGCCTGTAATACAATACACAATCCCAACCCGGTCACCAGCATTGCCGGAAACATTCTCGTACAGCGCCGGACGATCACTCCCACGCGATAAAGTATAATCAAATACAACAACATAACCACCCCGGCTCCCCCCAAACCGTACTCCTCCACGATAATCGCGAATATAAAGTCAGAATAAGGATGCGGCAAAAAATTACGCTGCACGCTTGTCCCCGGCGCTATTTTGAACAATCCGCCCCGAGCCACAGCGATCTTCGCTTGGTCTGATTGGTAAGAATCATCTTTATTCGCCTTTGATGGAACAAAAAACGCTTCCAAACGACTTTTTACAGTCAACAGACGTCCCACCTTTGCCAACTGCTTGTCCGGCACAATAAAGAGTATCGCCACCAACAAGCCGATCAATACCACGCCACTCCCGATAATCTTACCGAAAGTCCTCATATTCAACCGTCCCACGAACAACATAAACAGACAGACTCCCCCCAGCAATGCCGACGTCGAAAAGTTCTCCATAAAAATCATACCAAGAACAGGAAGCACCCACAGCATCCGCAACAACACATGATCGTCACACCCTTTCTCCGTCTGCTCGAACGCTATTGCCCGGGCACAGAATATAACGACAGCCAATTTGGCAAATTCCGAAGGCTGGAAAGAAATACCGAAAATCTTTATCCAACGGTCTGTATCATTCAACGTAGCTCCCATCACTTTCGCCAATATCAGAAAACCAAAGGAAGCCAACAACAGAAGCGAAGCAAAAGAAAGTAAATACTTATAATGGCAAGATTGCGTCAACAGGATCACGCCATAACAACCCACCAATAAAAAGAGTTGCTTAATCAGGTAAAAACTGGTATCCCCCCCCCGTACACGAAAGGCAAGGCTTCCCGTGGAGGAATACACCACCAACAGGGAGATCAGCATCAACGCGATCACCACAGCTCCCAGAATCCTATCCCCTTTTAAACGCAAACTTATTTTCATAGCCATTCACGATTTTATTACTTCCTTGTCAAATCACACTGTCTTTTTATCTCTCTTACTTTTTCCTTAAATAACTCACCCCTATTCTCGTAATTTTTGAACAAATCAAAACTTGCACAACACGGGGAAAGCAAAACGACATCTCCCTCCACGGCACGACGATACGCCTCTTCCATCGTGGCATCAAGGCTACGCGTATCTATCACTTCACAAATCGGGGAAAAAGAATCAATCAATTTCTTATTATCCACACCCATACATATCAGTAACTTCACCTTCTCCCGCACGAGGTCAAACAAAACGCTGTAATCATTCCCTTTATCCGTTCCTCCGGCTATCCATACCACGGGAGCGTGCATACTATCCAGCGCGTACCATGCCGAATCCACATTTGTAGCCTTCGAATCGTTGATATAAGTCACTCCATTGACAACTTCCACGGTTTCCAGACGATGTTCTACCTGCGGGAAGGTTGTCAATCCCTTTCTTAATTCATCATCACTCACTCCCGCCTTTAATGCCGCCAATATTGCGGCCATCGCGTTATACACGTTATGCCGTCCCTGTATCGTGATATCTTTCTTATCAATGCGGAATGTCCTTTCCCTCCAAGAGGCTACCACCGTATCTCCATCCGTATACGCGCTCAAACCATCATTCTCCGAATACGTAAAACCAGCCATCTCCGGAACGATATCACCTCGTTCCACCCGTTCCCGTACCACATCACAATCATTGCCATAGATAAACAAATCCTCCGCTCTCATATTATTCAAAATACGGAACTTAGAATTAGCATAATTCTCGAACTTATAGTCATAACGATCCAAGTGGTCAGGAGTAATATTGGTCAATATCGCCGTGTCGCACCGGAAACGGAACATCCCGTCCAGTTGGAAACTAGACAATTCCACCACGTAAACGCAATGCAAGTTATCCGCCACTTGTGCCGCCAGACTGTTCCCGACATTTCCGGCAAGCCCCACGTCATACCCGGCTTCTTTCAATATGTGATATAACAGCAAAGTGGTAGTCGTCTTCCCATTGCTTCCCGTGATGCAGTACATCTTCGCATCCGAGTGCCGCCCGGCAAACTCGATTTCCGAAATCACCTCGATTCCCTTTTCACGCAACCCGACAATCATCGGCAATTTATCCGGAATTCCCGGACTCTTTACCACAACATCAGCTGCAAATATCTTCGCTTCCGTGTGTTGTCCTTCCTCGTACTCCACACCTAATTCTTCCAATACTTTCTTGTACTTATCAGCCAATTTTCCTTTGTCTGACAAGAAAACTTCATATCCCAATTTCTTTCCCAATCGGGCTGCCCCCGCTCCACTTTCTCCTCCTCCTAAAATAACCAACTTCTTCATATTATAATCACTTAATCGTAAATCTCTAAATCACCGAATTTTCAACGTAACGATTGTTATCACAGCCAAAGCAATTCCCACGATCCAAAAGCGTGTCACGATTTTCGGTTCCGGAATCCCTTTCTTTTGGAAATGATGGTGCAAAGGCGACATCAAAAATATTCTTCGTCCCTCGCCATATCTTTTCTTCGTGTACTTGAAATAACTTACCTGCATCGCTACCGACAAATTCTCCACGAGGAATATCCCGCAAAGGATAGGAATCAACAATTCTTTATGAATCATGATGGCAAACACCGCAATAATACCTCCCAAAGACAAACTTCCCGTGTCCCCCATAAATACCTGGGCAGGAAAAGAATTGTACCACAAGAAACCAATCGTGGCACCGATAAAGGCAGCGATAAACACCACCAACTCCCCGGAATGCGGGATATACATGATATTCAGATAATCGGCATACACCATATTACCCGAAACGTACGCCAGAATACCCAGCGTTGCACCAACAATCGCCGAAGTCCCTGTCGCCAAGCCGTCAAGCCCGTCTGTCAAGTTAGCCCCGTTCGATACCGCGGTCACGATAAATATCGTAATCAAAATAAATACCAACCATCCGATAGGTTCTGCATATTTCCCGAAAAACGCACCAAACCAAGCATAATCAAATTCATTATTCTTGAAAAAAGGAATCGTTGTTCTGGTCGACTTAACATCTTTTGTCAATACCGTTTTGCTATTCTCCGTCGAAAAGCCTTCGTCCACGGTGTTCGTCACCACGCCCACTTCAGACAACATCGCTTTCTCACGAATCACCACATCGTCACTCACGTACAAAGTCACCCCCACGATCAGTCCTAAACCGACCTGTCCGATCACTTTGAAACGTCCTTTCAACCCCTCTTTATGTTTCCGGAATACCTTGATATAATCATCCAGAAAACCGATCAATCCCAACCACACCGTTGCCACAAGCATCAATTGAATATACACGTTATCCAACCGGGCAAACAAGATCACTGGAATCAATATTGCCAACAGGATAATAATTCCCCCCATCGTCGGAGTTCCCTTTTTCTGCATTTGTCCTTCCAAACCAAGATCACGAATCTCTTCTCCCACCTGTTGCTTTTGCAGGATTCGGATAATTCGCTTCCCGACCACGGTAGCAATCAACAAAGATAAAATGACGGCACAAGCCGACCGGAACGTGATATACTGGAACATCCCGGCTCCCGGGAAATCAAACTGTTCTAAATAATCAAATATGTGGTAAAACATAGTATTACAACTTAAATATTTCCTTTATAACCTCTTTGTCATCAAAATGATGTTTCACACCTTTTATTTCCTGATAATCCTCGTGCCCTTTCCCGGCAACCAGAACAATGTCACCCGGTTTTGCCAGCATCAATGCCGTGCGAATCGCTTCCTTCCGGTCGGCTATCGCCAACACCCGGTCCCGGGCATCTTCCGGTACGCCCGCACGCATATCCTCTATAATTGCCGCAGGTTCCTCGCTTCGCGGGTTATCCGATGTCAATACCACCCGGTCGCTCAACCGACAAGCCACCTCCGCCATCTCCGGACGTTTCGTCCGGTCACGGTCACCCCCGGCTCCAACCACCGTAATAACAGTCCCATCCTTCTTCAAACCTCCTATCGTCGACAACACATTTTCCAAGGCATCCGGCGTGTGAGCATAATCCACAACTGCCATCACCCCTTCACGGGACAAGATGGTTTCAAAACGTCCCGACACCGGAACCAACATACTCATCACGGGCAACAATTCCTCTTTATCGAAACCTAACAACCGTGCAGCCGAATACACTGCCAATAAATTATAAGCATTAAAATCGCCCGTGAACTTCGTCCACACCTCGCTCCCGTCTAGCAATAACAGCATACTGTCCAGATGACGTTCCAGCGTTTTGCAATTAAAATCCGCCATCCGCTTGCACGAATAGGTATATTTACGCGCTTTCGTGTTCTGCAACATCACCATACCATTCTTATCGTCCGTATTCGTCAGAGCAAAAGCCTTCGGCGACAAACGGTCGAAAAAACCTTTCTTCGCCTCTATATATGCCCGAAATGTCTTGTGATAATCCAGATGGTCATGCGTAATATTTGAAAAGATCGCCCCGTCAAAATCCAATCCGCTGATACGGCGTTGGTCTGCGGCGTGCGAACTCACCTCCATAAAACAATACTCGCACCCTTCATCCACCATCCGTTTCATCAGAGAATTGATTTCCAAAGCATCCGGAGTCGTATGTGTCGCGTGCACTTTTTCATCCCCCACGTAGTTACAAACCGTTGACAATAATCCGGCTCGCTTACCCAACAAACGCGCTACCTCGTACAACAACGTCGCTGTTGTCGTTTTCCCGTTTGTTCCCGTTACTCCCACCAATTTCATCTTCCGTGACGGATGCCCGTAATAGGCTGATGCCATCCATCCTAACGCTTCCGAGGAATTCGCCGTTTTCACCACGACAATTCCCTCCGGCAAATTTTCCGGCACCTCCTCACAAACCACGGCTATCGCTCCCCCGGCAATTGCCTTACCGATAAAAGCGTGTCCGTCAACACTCACCCCTCTTTGGGCAACAAAAACGTCCCCCTTGCCCACTTTCCGGGAATCAAAGTGAATCGCCGAAACTTCTGCTTCCGGCCCTCCTTGCACGATCTCGCAAGCTACTCCCTCTAACAAATCTTTTAATTTCATTACTCTATATATCAAATAATCTTCAATCCAGTACTATCCCTATATAACTTCCCTTTCTCACCCTCTGCCCCGGTTCCAACGACTGCTTACTCACCGTCCCGCTCCCGCTTACACCAACCTTCAACCCGCTATTTTCCAACAAATACAGCGCATCCCTCAACCCCATTCCTTTCACGTTCGGTATCACGGAGAAATCCACGTTTCGTGCTTTCAGTTCAAACTCTTTCCCTTCCTTATCCCGGGAAGTTATCACCCATTCGGCATTCCCCGCCTCGTCAGTCACATCTATGCCCAAATTATCATATATGGTCAGAAAATCTTGTTTCATCCCGTTCTGACTGATTGGCAATATCTTATCAAATTTCACCTCAGCATCATCATGCCGCATCAACGATGCCATCGAATAAATCTTATCGGCTATCTCCCGAAATACATTTCCCGACACGACATTCCCGTAATACCCTACCGAAGTCGACGGGTTATCCACCACCACAATACACGTGTACAAAGGCTTATCCGCAGGAAAATACCCCACGAAACTGGCTCTATATTTAGGTTCTACCTTATATCCTTTCTTACCTGCCGCTATTTTCGCGGTACCCGTCTTTCCCGCGATCTTGCAAGCCGCATTTCTCAAATTCTTCGCCGTACCATTCTCCACAACCCCTTCCATCATTTGCTTCATGTACTCCAAAGTCTGCTTGCTGCATATATTATTAGTTACCACCTCCGGTTCCAAACGTTCTATCACCTGGCTCCCGTCACGAATCTCTTTTACAATACGGGGCTTCATCCGCTTTCCACCATTTGCCAAGGCGTTATAAAATGCCAACACTTGCAACGGAGTCACCTTTAACTCATACCCGAAACTCATCCATCGTAAGGAAGTTCCGCTCCACGACTTATCCGTGGGATACTTGATGTACGGTTCCGCCTCTCCCACGATATCAATCCCCACTTTCCGATTCAACCCCATGGCATACAATCGGTTTACAAATTTTTCCGGCTGTTTGCGATAATGTTCGTACACCAATTCCGTAATACCATTCAGCGAACGCTCGAAAATAGATTGCACCGTCACTTTCCCTACCGGCCTCTTGGACTCCCGCAAAGTCACCCCATCATGCGTATATATGCCATCCCCTAAATCGATCGTATCCGCCGGATGCACGTACCCGTCTTCAAGCAGAGCCACCATCGTGGCAGCCTTAATCACCGATCCCGGTTCCGCCGCATCCATAATCGCGTTATTCAACACCTCACGATAACCCGACGACGTTTTCGACACGTTCGCTATCGCCTTAATATCTCCCGTCTTCACTTCCATCAAAATAGCAGTACCGGCATCCGCCCTGTAATATTCCAACTGGCGAGTCAACGCTCCCTGCACAATATCTTGACAATCTACATTAATCGTTGTCACCACGTCATTTCCATCCACTGGCTCTTCCTCCGTCATAGAAATCCATCTACCGGACATCATCTGCCGAAAACTCCTTCCCGGCACACCCCGCAATTGTTTCTCGAAAGCACCTTCTATTCCCACACGTCCTTCGAAACTGCCATCCGCCGCTTCATTCAAATACCCTATCGTCCGGAATGCCAGATCACGATGCGGCTGCAATCTCACGTTCTCTTGCTCAAGAATCAAACCGCTTCGGGTACCCCTCTCCCGAAAAATAGGAAATTTCTTAACCGCCATAAGTTCGGTATAAGAAATTTTCTTCTTGTTAATCAACAGGTAACGATTAGGTTTCGCCCCGAATTTTCCTTTCCATAACTTCTGCCTGTACACCGCTGCCGAAGCATCCCCGAAAAACTTTGACAGGCAAATTGCCAGGCTATCCACCTTTCGCCTAAACAGCGTATCCGCCACCGCCACACAATCAAACCGGAGCGAATAATACGGCACGGAACTGGCAAGAATACGCCCGTCATCGGCATATATATTTCCCCGAACAGGAGCTATCACAAAATCTTTTTTGGAAACATTCTGAGCTTGTCTTCTCAATTCATCCCCCTTCCACACCTGAACATACAAAGCCTGTATCACGATCAACACCGCAATCCCAATCACCACCAGGTAAACAAGCCCCAGACGTCCCGCCAACTCATGTTTCATTGAAGATGCCATACCTATTTCTCTATCTTTACCGGAGGTTCTTTACTCTGTACCAAATCCAAACCCGCTTCCTTCACGCGTCTCTCCACCTCCGAAGGCACGCTGATCCGCATTAATTCAGAAGCCGTCGTTACCGACTCGAAACGCAAATTGCCCAACTCCTTCTCCAACGCCACCTTCTTCATGTACAACTTCTCCGTGTTATATCCATTCGCGATATACAAGATTCCCAATAACGTCAAGAAAAGAATAAACCCCATATTCCGGCGCAACACCGTATCGGCGAGCAGACGCCCGTCCAACACCTCCTTCATGGACTCTGCCAATACCTCCTTCTGCTCCTGGGAGGGAGATACAAAATCCTTCACTTTCTTTTTCTTGAACCACTTCATATCACATCCTTTCCGCTATTCTCAATTTGGCACTTCTAGCTCTCGGGTTACGTTCTACCTCCTCCTCCGACGGAACGATCACCTTCCGGTTCACCAACTCAAAATTCCGTTTCACGTGTCCGTAAAAATCTTTTTCCACTTTTCCCTCGAAATTCCCGCTCTTCAGGAAATTTTTCACGATCCGGTCTTCCAGCGAGTGATAGGTAATCACCACCAAACGTCCCCCGGGACGCAATGCCAGTTCCGCCTGTTGCAACATTTCTTTCAATACATCCAATTCCCCGTTCACCTCGATACGCAACGCTTGATACACCTGTGCCAAATATTTTTTCTCCTTCTGCTTCGGCACCCGGGGCGCTATCACTTGCAAAAACTCCTCCGAACGTTCAATCGGCTTCTCCGCCCGAGCCTTCAGAATCAACCCCACCAAACCGCGGGCATTCTCCACCTCGCCATACTCCCGAAACACCCGGATCAACTCCTCCTCGCTATATGTATTCAACACGTCAGTTGCCTTCAACCGTCCTTTCCTGTTCATCCGCATATCCAGTTCCGCGTCAAACCGAAACGAAAATCCCCGGTCAGCCTCATCAAACTCGTGTGACGACACGCCCAAATCTGCAAGAATACCATCCGCCTTATCATACCCGCAATACCGCAAAAAATTCCGCAAGTAACGGAAATTATGGTTCACGAAAATAAAACGGCTATCATCCGGCACGTTCGCTAACGCATCCGAATCTTGATCAAACCCTATCAGGCAACCGCCCTCCAAACGTTTCAGAATCTCCCGCGAATGACCTCCGCCCCCGAAAGTCAAATCGAGATACACCCCCTCCGGGTCAATATTCAACCCGGAAACAGATTCTTCCAACAATACCGGCACATGATACAAAGATTCCATATTCATCACAATCCTAAATTTCCAAAATTCAATTTATCCGTCAAAAGTACAAATTCCTCCGTACTCAACGCACCCTCTTCATACTTTATTTTATCCCAAATCTCGATCTTCGAATCCAACCCGACCAAAACGATCTCATCGCCCTCAATCGCCACTTGCTCAAGCATTTTACGGGGAATCAGAATACGCCCGTTAGCATCCAGCTCCACCTCCAAAGCGCCATGGAAAAAACCTCTTCGGAAACGCATATGTTCCTGGTTAAACGGGCTCAATTTAGCCCGCAACTCTTCCGCCAGCCTCAACCATTCGCCCTTAGGATAAACATCTATACATGCCTCGAAAATATTTCGCTGCAACACGAAAGAACCCTCCTGTACAGCCTGCATTTCCTTACGAAAAACAGCCGGTACCACCAAGCGTCCCTTGCTATCCAACTTGCATGTATAATCTCCTATAAACGACAACATATTCTTTATCCAATTTAGTGATGTAAAGTTATTAAATAATTTCCCACTTTAAACCACTTTCCCCCACTTTTTTATTGTTAAAATTACAACAATTTAAAATACAATCACTTAAACAAAATTCAGTTCTACAATTTTATAACATATGCGACCTTACGACTTTACGGACATTTAGACCTTATGGACTCGAGGCTGTGTTGAACACAGCCTCTCCCTTGTTACCCTACTGTCAGACTCACGCTATTCGAACAGACCTTCCCGTTTTTCTTCATCGCGAAACAATAGGCTTTCACGTTCTCCTCCGACCAATTCTCGGGCAACGGATAACTCGTACTCCCACTTTCACCTCGGACACGTAAAGCTACTAATCTAGACCTTTGTGCTTCCGTTTCATACAACACGGCATATACCAAGTCATCGCTGGCAGCATACCCCTCTTCCGCTTTCTCGGACTCTTGCTCAAAAAAATACTTATTCGTGTCCGAATCGTAGGTTACGGAAACCTTCGGCGTATTCCTGATTCCAGTAGCCACAAGCAGACGGGAATAATCCACCGTCACCGCATAATCCTCCCCAACGCTCACGCATCCCATGTTCAATGAAACGAACGCATTAGAAGTCGTACCGTTCCCTATTCCCCGGAATCCTTTCTGAACCACGGGCAACAGCCAGCGTGATAGTTCAATCAACGCCTTCATCTTCGCCCGTTGCACCAACACCTCCGGACTCGGATTATCCTTTCTCGCGAAAATCTTCGCCCTGGCGACATTCTGCTTGTTCATGTAACACATCGTCACGTTACCAACAGACTTCGTTACCCTACCTAATAAATAAGAATTAAATTTTGCCATAACAATAAAATTTAAAAATGAATAAATATAAAAATAAACACTCGTTTTCTATTTGTAAATCACCCAATCGGCAATCACAAAATCAATAATATCTCACCCAGTCCGGCAACTGCAATGCAGGTCCGGGATCTACCTTTCTCTCTGTCACATCCGAATGCCCCACGATCTCCTGAATTGAATAACTATCAGTCAACACCCCGCACACCTCGGCAAGCACTCTTTCCTGTACTTCAGTGTACCTATGCCAATACGTTTTTCCCGATCCCGCCTCATCAACATACACCTCATCGAAAGGCACCACAACCCCGCACTCCGCGACAAACTTTCCTCCTTCCTGCCGAAGTTGTCCTAAATTATCCAACTCTATCCCCAGCGAACAATGGTTCAAACCGCTCCGTCCCGCGTATCGGCTTTTCCCGGCGTGCCAAGCCACAATATTAAACGGTACCAACTGAACCACTTCTCCCGCCCTCCCGATCACGAGATGAGCCGAAGCCGCCACATCCGGTCTTGCCAGATAACGAACCGATGACATAACACTCGAACCGGCAGTGTAATGCAGAATAATCATATCCGGTCCGGCAATCACTTGTGTATTCTTCCCGCAATCCACATGAACCACCCCATCTCCCTCCAACCGATGGTTGACAATTGAAAACTGAGAATTAAAAACGCCATAATCTAAAATCATAAATCGCAATTTAAAATCGTAAATCATCACCGAATCGTGTCAGCGTCGGCTCTTCGCGAGGGTTGTCAAGATTTTCTCCCCGCTTCTCCCGACCACATATCCACCCAGCCCGATCTCCAGTAAATCCCAAAAACGGGAAGTATCCGAGAGAATCGATATATTCGTGAACGTACCCATCAAAATCACCGCGGCAAACGTCAGCATCACCAAAGGTCGCCACGACCGTTGCAACCAATTCCCTTTCCCCTCCTCCTGCAACAACGCAGCCTGTGCCTGTATCAACTCCTGCTCTCTTTCCAGCAACAATCGTAACAAATCCGCCTCCAGTTGCTTCTTTTCCCGGGCAGGCAAAGTCAATCGCTCCACCACCCCGCTCACGGCATCCGCCACGTTCTTTATCGGACTCACCCCACTCATAAACAGATATATTGAGAATTTGAATACTCCATACCCTTATCCGACACGAAAAAACAATATAAATGCACTTTCACGCCCGCCTCCCGGTCAACACGAAAACTTGCACCTCCATCACACCTCCGGGCTTCCACTCCCTCCACGACCATCGGCATAAACTCCCGATTCCCATAAATCACAATCACCCCCAACCGGTCATCCATCTCGGGTTCCTCCTCACCCGAATCTCCATCCCAGCACAACACCACCTGCCCCTCCTCATCCATTTTCCCCACCAAATCATACACGCACTGCCTCTTCCCTGCCGTAAAATGAATCTGCGAAAAATCCCTGATTTTCCCGTCCTCTTTGAAAGCCTTCACGTTCAACTTCATATGCAAAGCATACCCGTTAACCGCGATTCCCTTCGCCGACTCGTTCCAGATTCTCCCGATAGGCGATTCCTTCACCCTTTGATAAAACTCCACTGCCACCCTGAATTTCGAGCGCACCGCTTCCTGTTTTGCCGTTTTCGGGTTACGTACCACCGAGGGCAAAGCCCTCATGTAAAGCTTCCCGCCCCGTTCGCAAAAGACGATATTCCCGACTCGTCCTTTAAGCCTAAAAACACTACTTACTCTTGCCATAATTTTTTCTTTTAAATGATTATCACAAATCACCTCGACTTGCGAATGCAATATTAGCGCATCCCCACAACCTGCCTACTACACGTAATTATTAATTCATAACATTTCCTTGCAAACATCTATCCATCAACCCCATTCCAAAAATAAAAATTACCGATCGAGCTATTCCCCTAACGGAATCACCCAATCGGCAATCACCAAATCATAGAGCCCCGACCTATCTACATATACCTATTTTTCATTTCAAACCTTCTACTATTCTTCTTTTCGAAGTAAAGCATATAGATTCCATGCTTGAACATGTTTAATGCCATCTCGTAAAGGCATTACAATATCATCTAAAGAAACCACTATCTTTTCAAAATTATCGTCAATTCCTTTAAAAGCGGAATACTCCCTTTCTATAGTAGCTTCATCCGTCAGCATATAGGTACATTGCCAATAGATGATTCTATCCGCTTTTTTGGTAACAAAATCCACCTCCTTATTACGCAAGGCTCCGACATAAACATCGAATCCTGCCCGCTTTAATTCCAAATAAACGAGATTCTCCACAAGAAACCCGTACCCATACCCGTATCCAGGGTAGAGATAATTTTTATAAGCGAGATCATTCATATAGTATTTTGCATTACCTGATAAAATATCCTTCCCCTTAATATCGTACCTGTCGCACCGATGAACCAAAAACGTATCTTCGATATAGCCGATATAGGTAGCAACAGCATCATAACCCGTTTTCCGTCCTTGACTTTTAAAATAATTAACAATTCCAGTAACCGAAACCAAATTAGAAGCATTGTTCACCAAATACATGAAAATATCTTCAAGCAACTTTGCGTCCCGGACATTATAACGCTGAACAATATCTCGTAACATCACCGTATCTTTCACGGCAGACACATAATTTCGTTTAACCTCCTGCTTATTGAGCATAAACAATTCGGGGAGTCCTCCTCCTTGCATATATTCCAAATAACTTGCTCTATCCTCTTTTTTACTCGTTATTCCCAAGAATTCGAAGTAGCTGAATGGAAAAATTTCAAACGAGACATACCTTCCCGATAAAAGCGAGGCTAATTCTCCGGACAACATCTTAGAGTTCGAACCACTTATAAACAACTCATAATTATCGGAGTAATCCTGAGAGTAGGAATTGACAACTTTTTCCCAACTCTCAATCATTTGCACCTCATCAATGAAAATATACACCTTGCCCACAGGTTTCAGATTCTCTTTATACACTTTCAACAATTCATCCAATTCTTTATAAGTTTTTAAAAACTCAAGATCCGTGAATTCCATGTTGATGAATAGCGTATTCTCGGGTTTTACCCCATCATCTATCAGTTGTCGTGCAACTTGCCGCAAAATATAACTTTTTCCGGAACGTCGTTGACCGACCAATACTTTTATCAAACGATTTCCCAAATAATCGGCAATCTTTTCCGTATATTCTTTTCGCTTATACCCCAGATCAATGGAGTTTGTCCCCCCAAAATTATACTTCCGAAGTAGGTTGAATTTTTCGTTCATATCCAAAGATTTTGCACAAATGCAACAATTTTCGGATATATCCGAAAATATTGCAGAAACTTTATCAACCTACTTCCAAAAATAAAAATTACCGATTGAGTCATCCCCTAACGGAATCACCCAATCGGCAATCACCAAATCACAGAATCCCTAATTCTTCCTCCTCCACCCGCACCTGTTATCTGCTTCCTTCAAGATAGCGGCAATCATCCGCTTCAAAAAAGGCGTCAACTCCCGCTTGCGATCAAAGAACTGTTCCCGCAATTGCTGATAATTCGATATATCCTCCCCGAACACCTCTTTCACCATCGCCACCAGATCCTTCTCCCCCAACGCATCCCCGGCAGGCGAATACAACTCATCCACCAGCACCAGCCCCTCGATCAACTCCATGATCATCATCTTGTACTTCGTCGACTTCCACCGGATCATCACCCGGACCGCTTTCTTACTGTCATCCGTTCTCCGGCAATCCCCCCGCTCACGTGACCAACGGCACTCCGCCTCCACCAGCTTCAACGCCACCCGGATATAACAACAAGCCCCCTCCCCATTTTTTCCCAAAAGCGCCGTCCCTCTCAACACGCTCCAACCAGAATTCCAACCCCACCCGAGCTCCCGTCAGCATTCTTTCCCTGACCATGAGCTCATCTTCCGCCTCGCTCACCTCTCGCAACTCCCCCGCGAACTCCCGAATGGCAACTTTAAAACTCTCGTCTTCAAAACTCACACTTGAACCTTCAGCCAACAAAGCGAAAAACCTTGTTTCCAACAAATTTTTCATAGCATAAATATTACAAATTATTAAAATAAAAAAGCCCCGGGCACACTCCGCCCGAGGCATATCATCAATTTCTCAATTGCCAATCACAAAATCACAAATCGTAAATCATCTAAATCTCGCTTCCCTTTTCTCCCAATCCACCCATAAATTCTTATCGTATCGCCAACTATCCAATAACGCCTCTTCATACCGCTTCCCCGAGAACACCAACAACACCGCCCCCGGCTCTTCCGCCTTGATACAATTCCCAAATCCCTCCGGCACGCAAACAATCTCGCTCTTCGCTTCCGACAGATGAAACACCTCCGCCTTCAAATTCTCACTCGGGTGCTCCCAATCATCAATCTCCACCAACCCGATCGTGAAAGCCCCTTTCACGCAATAGAACCACTTCTTCTCGAACTGGTGCGCATGCCAACCCCTCACGATACTTTCGTCCGGATGATGAATAAAATAAAACCTCTCCACCCCCTCGAAATCAAAACCATTCAAAGAAGAAATTAATCCTCTATAATCCGTGAAAATTTCCCCCTCAACTATTTTTACCTTTTTCATATTCTACCCAATTTCACCAATACCAAAAACTTCACTAAATAAATCTGCCGTTTTATTCTTGATGGCTGTTTCACCAGTCGATACGCCCATTCCAAGCCATGATCTACCCACCACTTCGGGGCTCTTTTCACATTTCCCGTGTACACATCAAAACTTCCCCCCAACCCTTGATAAATCGCAGGATGACGTTCCAACATTTCCTCCATCAACAACTCCTGTTTCGGGGACCCCATCGCGACAAACACCACATCAGGTTTCTTCACCGCGACATCTTCTATCAAATTCCTCCTCTCCTCCTCCGTTTGAATATACCCATTGCGATAAGCCACAATCCGAATTCCCTCAAACTCCGCTTTCAACTTATTCACGGTAGCCTCGATCACCTCTTGTTTCCCTCCCACCAAATAAAACGTTTTATCACTCTGGTACAAAGAAGCTATTATCTTCAACCACAACTCACATCCCGGAATCTTCACCACCTCCTTATACCCCTTTTTCTTCATAGCCATCACCGCCCCAATGCCATCGCAATACCCTATATTTCGATTTATAATCCCTCTCGTCTGGTCCGTAGCGTGAAGAATTTTCTCTGCATTAATCGCCACCAAAATACCTTTCTCCCGTTCCACATGATCCAACAATTCCTCATGAGAAACAAAAGCATAAACCCTCACACCATTCAAATATACATTTTGTATCATAATCACTCAAATTAACGACCTATTTCACGGGCACTTACTTGTTTCTAATATATAAAAAGACAACGCATTAAACATGAAAGCGTTACTCCATCTCATATAAGAAATCTTAGAACTTATACCAGGCTTCAACTGATAATAAAAATACCCTTTTTTATCCTGCATATGATCAATTGTCCATTTCAACACCCTCTCCACAAACTCCCGATAATCACTCAATTTATGCAACCTGCTTAACGTTACCAACAACTGTCCCGGACAATGAATATCAATAGGATATTTCCGGTCATGATAATATTTCGGACAACCGTCCTCCTCAAAGAAATTTTTAATATAAAAATCAAATCCCTTTTCTATATTTTCATGAAAAGATCCGTCACCCGTCAGTTCCTCGTAAGCGATCAATCCGTCCAAATTATATCCCGTGTGAAAACTATCAATCCACCCCTGTACCGGCAACATACCATACACCCAGGAACCATCTTCTTTTTGCCCCTTGCAACAAGCAACAACCGAAGCCCTTGCCGCCGTCTTGTACTCCTCTTTGCCTGTATAATAATAGCAATAAGATAATAATCGGCTTCCTAATAAAGAAGCATTAAACACCGTATCATTCCCTTTTAACGGACTATACGAGAATAAAAATCCGCCATTATATTCAGCCCTGTGCAAATCCTCTAAAACAAAATCAGCCGCGGATAACGCACACTTCAAATAGCCTTCATTCTTTGTCACCTCGTAAGCGTCCATCAATGCAGTAGCACAAAAATTTGTAGCCACAACCGTAGGTGTATTCTTTGGAAATAAGAATAACCGTCGTGCTTGCCAATCAAAATTATACCCCCAGCAAGCACCACGATACCCCTCCGACCGCAATGAAATAAGCAATTCCGCCAATTCTTCAATCCTCGTCTTTATCATTCCTGCCGTTCCGACCCTTTCTGCTAATCGCGGAAATTCCACCACCGCCTTATACAAGTTGCAATACCCCGACAAAAACAACCCGATCCCCTTGGCATTATATTCTTTCGGGACTAAAGCCATCCGCCTCAAATTAATTGGACTACGCTTAAATCCCTGTATCAAAACCAATCTACAGACTGCAGACTTCTTAAAAAAGGGAAGAAATTGAAACAACCGTGAATTCAATCCGTCATACGGATCCCATCCACGGAACCTCTCTTTTTCACAATAATCACACAACACAACAAATGAATCAATCACTTTCATCTTTCATTTTCAACATTTCACAAGAACTCAGCAACAATAAACTCCTCGTATATAGACTTATCCACGACCACATTTACTTCTATTTCAGCATCATCCCTCAATTTAAAATAAGTCCATACACATCACTAATTGTCTTATATTTAAATACATTATTTGTTCTTTTCAATAAATACTTCAATCCTCTCTCTCCAACATAGCTCTTAGGATGACCAACAAGAACAAATAAATTTCTATCTTGCGATTTTATCATTGAAAGAAACTTTTTGTGCATAGAAGGAGTTAACAAACAAAAATCCCAAGTTTGACATTCCTTTTCAAAAAAAAATTTGATTTTACTAAACTTACCTTTTGTCCTATCGCAAATTTTTGCGTCAAAAGTATTTCTTGCAGACTCTTTATTCCGAAGTAACGACTTTATCCGTTCTCTTGAAACATATTTCGTCCAACGAGTAATAGGGAATGCAACTATTGGTAATTCTATCAGTCCTAAATCTCCTTGCATTTCTAATTCTTCCCCAACATACCAGTAATCTATATCTATAGGAATATTAGTGTAATCATAATTTGAAAGAGTTCCTTGCTCTTTACCTCCTGGATAAATTGAAGAATCTACATATATTCCTGAATGCAGCATCGCTTTAACAATTTCTTTTGATGGTTGAACATTATATCCACCTGCACGCAAAGCTATACAACGATACTTGGGATTAATTGGTTTTATAAGCTCTTCAATTGATTGTTTACCTTTTATCAATAAATTTACAAGAGAATATTCTCCTTCGTGTAAATATCCTCCTAATTTCCAATCTGCTAAATCAACATTCCATCGTCCTTCTTGATATTTTGCATTTACCCACTGAGGATGAAGATGTAGTTGCACATCATGACCTTGACGATACAAATCTTGAATTTGTTTTTCTATCGCTTCTATTGGGTTTTGAGTATATCCCATTTTATTACCATTATTCCATTCTTCTTTTAGCCGCCAATATTCTATAACCTCAAAAAAGAAAGTAAATTTCAAATTATATCTATCAGCAACATTTAAAAGTGCATATGTCGGATCTATTATATGCTTAAACACATCACCACTTCCATCTCCATAAAGCTCGTAATCAAGTGTAAACAACATCTGTTTCATTTCAATAATCTCGTATGTCCGTTTGAAAATTCAATTTTGCAATTTTCAAACAATTCACTATTACCTACAATATAACAAAATGTAAATCCCAATTTTTTTCGAATATAAGAAGTACAGTTAATTTTTTTCACATAATCTCCAGCCAAAATCAATCTCGCATTTAATGCTTCATCATGAACCTTTGTCTTTACATTAATTATTTTCCCACTTTCAATTTTAACTTTTAAATTGTATATTTCAGATTCATAATAATCCTCAACCCCACACAATAAAACATCTTCGAAAGTGTGAAAAATTGGAATATTTTTAATACCCAAACCTAATGATTTTGATCCCAATTTCAATAATTTCCCATAAGGAGAATCCCAATAAAAAGGAGTTGTAGAATTTTCATGTCCAGAAACTATCAACTTGGAATCTTTTCCCCATACGCATACAGCCTTTGTAGGATGAATACTTTTGACAACCCCTTCAGAATGTGCAAAAACATTCGTCAAAATTCCCATCGAAGATTTTGTGTTTTGCATATCAAAAATATTTCCTTGCCTAGCCCATTCATAAGAATTTCCTGGTGGATAATAAGGCATCATAATCACCCCTTCATCTGTTACAATTTTTTTTAACAATTCGACCAATTCCTTTGGAGAAAAAGTTGCATTCAGATTACCGAAACTTGAAGCAACAATTAAACGATCTCCTTTCTTTATTTCAAGTTCTTTAAGTAAGAAATTTTCCATCATCGCAAGTGTTACTTTTTTTCGAAAAATTCCTTTACTTTGATTTACCATCTTTCTTTTAAACTTTTTCAATGCTAGACGTTGTTTATAAGAAAGGATATTCTTTAAACAGCTTTTTATATAATTCATAAATCACATATCAACGATAATACTATTTACTTTTGTAGAACGCCCTTTAGATATCTCTCGAACAATATTTATTTCATAGTCAAATAATTCAGGCCATTTTAACTCAATGTCATCTACAATTCTTTTTCCAACTTCTTGCGTATAATTCTTTTTAGGTACAATTTTAATAATCAGCTTCCCTTTCTCCTTTTGTACAAATTGTAACGAATCAATATAATTCCAAACATAATCTTCTAATGCAAGAATTGCAATTCCAGATATTTTATTCCCTTTTTTTGTAGTAAGAAACGTTTGTCCTCTTCCGTCTAAAGACTTTATAAAACCACTACTATCAATTTTTCCAAAATCTTGTGTTTTATACCGAATAAATGGCATTGCTTCATTCCAATAAGAAGTACCTACAATTTCATAATTACCAAATTCATCTTCAAGATTTTCATTATATGCATATAAATTATCCAATTGGTAACTAATTGTTTTTTGCTCCTCATTTACAATTGACTTCCCTAAAGCAACATGTTCTGACATATTATAACTGCAATATATCTTAGGACTCCCAAATGCTCTATTAAAATTTTCATAATGAGCGAATAAAAAAACGTCCGAAGTCAATAATAATCCCTTCACTTTTATCGGCTGTAAACCGTTATCATTAATATATCTAGCGAATAAATACAATAATGTAGGATAGGAATGTATCACATCAGGAACAAACTTCACACAAGAATTATAGATATTTTCAAACCATTCAGGTACTAGATGTACCGGAGAAACCAATAATCGATTACCACAACGTTGAACTGGAGTTAATGAAATATCACGTAATGCTTCTAGCCCAATACGTATTATTCTTGTCCTTAAATAATCAAATTTAATATCACGTAACCACCATTCATGAAAAGCTTTCTGCATCCCAATTTCTTGATGACTATTAGCGATTAATATACCTTGACCTGTTGTGCCCTCTGTAGAACCTGTTTTCAATTTATCCGCATGATACTTTTCATTTATGAAATTATCCCAATTATTCATCACAATTTGTTTTGTTAGATAAGGAAATTCTTCTAACTTTTGATAAATATTTTCAACTGTTAATGATGCCGGATCAATATCTACATTATCACGATACCACGGAACATATAATAGCGCTTCTTCCAAAACATGTTTCATTTTCTTTCTAAGAGCAATATTTACTATATCCAATTGCCCTAACTCTTTCTGTCTAGACAAATAAATAACATCATTATAAACAGACGTATACAACCATGATTTAGGGAATGGACTAAAAACATAACTTCCCCAACGGCTTTTCTTTACAATATGCTTTATTGCATCTAAATATTTCATAAATAAGAATTATTATTTACTAATACTAATTGTTCATTTTTCGTCGAAAGTATAATAAAAGCAATCCCTACAAATAAAAGTGAAGATTGCGTACTTGAATAAGCATGCCCTGCAAAATAACCATGACCAATAAATAAACATACTGCTATTATTCCCCAAAAATTTATTGGCAATTTATATTTTATATAACGACAAAAAGTAATATATAAGACATAAAAAGAAAAAAATAACACAACTCCCCCTATAATAATACCGTAATACCCAATCAGATCATGCATATCCATTTCTGTCAAACGATATCCTTCTACATTTCGAATTAATGCAACACTCCTTCCAAATCCTGTATAACCTTTCCCTAGCCCCCATTGTATTATATTAAAACCTTCAAAAACTTGTTCTGCAGCTTCTTTTAAACTTGTACGCGACCCACCCGCTAATAATACATAAAATCGTTCTAACATATAACTATCTTCAGAGAAGAGATAAAATACATTATAAACGATATAACTTAATAAAACAAACATTCCCAAAAACATAAATATTTTTTTTCCTCGAGTCAAAAAAATTTTAGATGAAAATAAAATGAAATATATCAACATTATCCACACAATAATACTCCCTCCAATTCCCGCCATCGTACCAAGCATAATTGTAGCTATTGTAACGACAATTATCTTTATCAAATAATAAATCTTATGTGTAGAAAGATACAGATAACATAACAAACAATTCGTAAGTAATAAAACTAAACCAATATCATTTCCCGCAGTAAAAAAACCTTTTGTTCCAAACCCATATGCAGAATCTATTTCACCATAAGAATTTACACCTAACCCCAAATAAAACAAAACAATAATAGAAAAAGCAGCAATTACCCCATATTGCGTCAATAATTTTAGAAATTCATCATTATTGATATATTTTTTCATTCCAAATAAAAATGCCAAAACCCAATATGAGAAAGAAAATTTAATGAAATAATTCAATTCACTAGTTAAATCAAAATAAGGTTCACACACACACCAATAAGTCCAAGTCAAAACATAAATAAATAATAATAACGATGCACATTTAAAGAAAGTACTCCACTTATTCAATAAGCATACGACTAAACATATAACTAAAATAAACCCCTTGTACAATGCTGGGAAAAAAGGAGTTGTATTAAAATAATGTTGAATATACCCATTATACATATCAACAAATACAGAAATAACAAAAACTAACCATAAAAAAAATTGACAACATATTTTATATGGTATCGATAAAAGATTCATAACCTATTTATTTTCAAAATATAATTTTTATAACACCAATATATATTTATTGCCAAACAAACAATACAAATAACAAATTTCACGATAAACGATAAACCACCAAAAGAACACAAAAAAGTAAAAATTAATAAGAAAAAAGAAAGAAAAAAAGAAGGCTCTTTTACTACATGATAAGGCATTATTTTATACCTCAAATATAAGGGAAGAAATAACAATACTACTAATACATAAGCAATCGTTTGCCCCCACACAAACCCTAACACACCATATTCATAAAAATAAAAAAATAACCCTACAGAAAGTAAGGTAAAAATCCCATTATCAACTAAATACAACCAAGTCTTTTCTTTTACGGCAACAAAACGAGCAACAGCTTGGCGATACACACCCAAAAAAACAAAGAAAAACATATAATTAGAAATCTGACGAATATTTTCTATGTTATATGATGCTCCATATACCCAATTAACAATTTCAGGAAAAAGAATTAACGGAACAGATATTAGTAAAGCCACTTGTAATGGCAATAAAATATTCAGTTTTTCCAACAACAAAATATCAGTTGACTTTCGATACTTAGACATCATACTAACAAATGGTATACATACCATAAAAGCAACCCCTATTACAATCAATAAAATCACATTTATGATTGAATAGTATCCCATTTGTACATAGCCATTGGGAACAGACACAAGCCTCGTTTCATTATACCACGATAAAGCAGCAGTCAAAAGTCCGGAAGTTATATAAGGTAACACAAATGTCAATACCATTTTACATTCAAGCATACACTTGTTCAAAGAAGGTTTTAATTGATACTCTTTTAATACTTTTCTCAACTCGATTCGAGCAAATACACACACAATCACATTATAAAATATATAGGCAAAAACGGCACCCTTCAAATGATAAAAATAGGTACACACATAATACACGGGAAATGCACAAACGATCTGAAGTAAATTAATTTTACTAATACATTTGTATCGATTAAAACCTCGTAAGATTCCAAATTGATTATTATTAATAGAACTAACTAATATTACAATAGATGATGCTTTCAAATATCCAGTTAATTCTGGTTTATTCAACATTTTTAACGCTATTACATCCGAAAAGCCCCAAGAAAGAATGAATAAAATAATACCGAAAACAAAACTAAACATGTTAAATATCCCTATCAATTTTCCAACTTTCACATTATCATTTGGGAAATATTTTGCGATATAATTAGTTCCCGCCAATCCTATGCTTGAACCTACAAAATCCGCAAATAGCATGGTTGTACTACGAATGATACTAAATTCACCATACAATTTAGCTTGCAAGATTTTTGCAACAAAAATCCATATTAGAAATAATAATATTTTAGAAATAAAAGTTCCTACTATCGACCAAAAACTATTTGCGAACAATTCTTTCAACATACCATGATGCTGAATTTTACTTATTATCGCACGTACCATAATACAAAACTAAAAAACGATCAATTAGATTTCCCCAATCATAATGTTTCATCAAAGCTTCCCGCACACCTTTGGGATCAAAAGAAGTTTCTAAGCATTCTATTATTCTTTGAGCTAAATCACTCGGTCGTTCCCTTGTTATATCTATTGGTGCTCCAATATACATATTCAATGTTTGACGAAATTCATTTATCATCGCATAATATCCAATGACAGGAATTCCTACAGCTAAAGCTTCTGTATAAACAAGTCCAAAACTTTCAAACTTACTTGGAACAACTAACAAATCTGATTGAGTATACATTTTAAGTATATCCTCAAATTTTGTACGTCCGAATACTTTATACTCAAAATTCCAGGTATGATCTTGAATATATTTTTGTGCTTCATCATTACATATTATCAATAATCGTACTCTTGTATTAAAATAGTCATTATTATCAAGAGCTTCAAGCAAAAAAGACAACCCTTTTGTTGTCAAACTTTCCTTATAACCATTAAATATTATAACTTTCTTATTATCGGCACTCTTAGAACAGGATTTATATGGATAATTATCAAAAAAAGTCGGATTAGATATCTTTACCAATTTAGTCAAATCTCCTAATTTAGCTTTTTGATGCTGAATTAAAGCGACATCCGAAATATATATAACATTGGAAGCAACCGCATAATTATCCCGCAATAAAATTGTCAGTTTCTTATCTTCAGGATAATTACCATCTAACCAAAAACCATGATCTGTTATAATAATGCTTTTGGAATACTTAAGCCATTTTAAAGCAATTGCAGCAGGATTATACAGCGAATGTATATGAATAAAATCCGGTGTATGTTTCTTCAAAAACACAGATAAAGTTGCGTAATAATATGCTATTAACACATTGGTCTTAAAAGAATATCTACGAATAGTATAACCTTTCACAAAAAACAACATCAAAAAACCTTTCAATACCGCTTTAATCCATCCTATTTTCAAGGAATTTATGACATCAGGATGCTTTATACCAAAAGGCTTATGATAACATATAAAAGTTTGAATTTTCTCTTTATTTAAAGCACTAATTAAACCATCTATATGCGTTGCTATTCCCCCAGCCGCAATTCCTCTATACCTTGCAGGCAAGGTGCCGATTATTAGTCCGATCTTACTCTTTTTCATTTCCTTTCAAAATTCTTTTTGCCACAGATTTACAAGGGACTCCAAATGCTATTGACATAGGAGGCACATCTTTCGTAACAACAGATCCTGCTCCAATAATAGAGCCATCCCCTATATGCACTCCTTTGGTTACAACCACATTCGCCCCAATCCATACATTATTCCCAATATGTACATCTCCTATTATATGCCCACAATCACGTACACTCAACGTTGTATTAATATCATGATCATTAGATACAATATAGCAATTGCCTGCAATCATAGTATTCTCTCCAATTACAATATTCCCCACGCCTGCATTAATAATCGTATTATATGAAATTGAAGTTCTTCTCCCAATCTTTAACATACTATTACGTCCAATAAGCATACAGCAATTATTATGGATATCTACATGATCTGCAATATCAACATTACAATACCATCCTCTAATTTTACAATTTCCCACAACTTTCAAACTCCGTCCAATCTTCGCTCCAGAAAGAACATATTTATACCTGACATAACGGCTAGTCAATTGAATTATTCCTCTTCTAAAGAGCAATAACAAAATCGTCAATATTTTTCGAACGACCATACCCTATTACCTCCTAGATTTTCTTTCATATTCATAATATAGAATTAAGATTCCACACCATAATCCTTTAATTGGAAAAATAAACAATTACTCTTTCATATTTTACACCCTTCACAGAAAATTATGATCCCTCATACATCATGCTGTTCCTGAAAGAATCCTCCACTTAGCTTATTTTCTCACACCATTTCCAACAGCATCAAACTCGCTATAAAACTATCCCAACCATTCAACAATTCTCCCGCACGCCTTCCCATCCCCGTAAGGATTTACCGCTTTGCTCATCTTCTCGTAATACTCCTCGTCCTCCAGCAAGGTCGAAACCTCTCCCACGATCTTCCCGAAATCCGTGCCCACGAGTTTCACCGTCCCGGCTTCCAAGGCTTCCGGGCGTTCTGTCGTATCACGCATCACGAGTACGGGTTTGCCCAAACCGGGTGCCTCCTCTTGAATACCTCCACTATCCGTCAATACAATCGTGGACTTCTCCATCAGATACACGAATGACAGGTACTCCAACGGCTCGATGAAAAACATATTGGAAGCGACATCTTCCCCGAATACCTCCCGGATAGGCTTCCGCACGTTCGGGTTCAAGTGCATCGGGTACACGAAATCCACTCCCGGATACTTTTCCTTCAACGTTTTTATAGCCAAACATATATGGATAAATCCTTGCCCGAAATTTTCTCTCCGGTGTCCCGTGATAAGCACTAATTTCCGACCATCACCTTTCAAACGCTCCACGTCATACCCCGCTTTTCGTAACTCTTCACGCAAAGAAAGATCTAAACGCCCGTCATGCTTCATCTTATCCACCACCATGTACAAAGCATCAATCACCGTATTTCCGGTCACGGCAATTGCCTTCGGGTGAATCCCCTCTGCCAATAAATTCTGCCGACTTAAAGCCGTGGGGGCAAAATGGTAAGTTGCCACGCGTCCCGTGATTTGCCTGTTCATCTCCTCCGGCCAAGGGCTATAAATATTATGAGTTCGCAATCCCGCTTCCACGTGTCCCACGGGTATTTGCTGGTAGAAACTTGCCAAAGCCGCCGCCGTTGATGTCGTCGTGTCCCCGTGGACAAGCACCACATCCGGCTGCACCTCTTTCAACACATCCCGCATACCCGTCAATACCCGTGCCGTCACGTCATACAGGTCCTGTCCCTGTTTCATGATATTCAAGTCATAATCGGGTTCGATTTCAAAAATATGCAATACCTGGTCCAACATCTCCCGATGCTGCCCCGTCACGCACACGACCGTCTGGAACTCCTCCGGGTGCCGTTGAAATTCTTTCACCAAAGGAGCCATTTTTATCGCCTCGGGACGTGTCCCGAAAACTAACATCACCCTTTTTCTCATCGTTACTTCTTGTATATCCCGCAAAAATCAAGTATTACTTTTCCGTCCGTCCAAGGCAATTCCTTGAATACATCGTGAGCGACAAGCATCACCACGATATCCGCACGATCGTATGCTTCCCGGTACCCAGTCAATTTGAATATTTTATGCTCGCTGACGTTCGGCTCCACGACCAAGATATCCGCATTATTGCATCCCTGCATCACTTTCGTCGTGATATATTTTGCCGGGGATTCCCGCAAATCATCGATATTCGGCTTGAATGCCAATCCCATCATGGCAACCACGGGCTTACGATGGTGCTTCAATTCAAATTTCAACATTTCATTCTGAACCTTCTCCGCGCACCAGAATGCCTTGTAATTATTAATTTCCCGGGCATCGGCAATAATCTTCGACTCCATCGGGAATTCCGCCGTGATAAAATAAGGATCCACGGCTATGCAATGCCCCCCGACACCACATCCCGGTTGCAGGATGTTCACCCGCGGATGTTTGTTTGCCAAATTTATCAACTCCCACACGTTGATCCCCGCCTTGTCGCATATCAGGGAAAGCTCGTTAGCAAAAGCGATTTGTACATCCCGGGATGAATTTTCCGTCAATTTACACATCTCGGCTGTGCGAGCGTTGGTTCTATGCAACGTACCTTGCACGAACTGAGCGTAAAACTCGATAGCTTTCTCGGTCGAAGCCTCATTCACCCCTCCGATCACCCGGTCGTTGTGCACTAACTCGTGAATGACATTCCCGGGCAACACCCGCTCCGGACAATAAGCGATATAGATTTTATCCCGTAATTCCGGGCGTTCCGTGTAAATCAAATTCATCATTTTTTCGGTAGTGCCAACCGGAGAAGTCGATTCGATCACGTACAAATCGCCCTCTTTCAGCAGTGGCAACACGGCTCGGGTAGCAGCCTCCACGTAAGAAATATCCGGTTCATGATTGCCTTTAAATGGAGTGGGAACTACCATAAAATAAGCGGCACTTTCTTCCGGGACAAGCGATGCCTTCAACATCCCGTTTGCAACGACTTCCCCGAGCATCTCTTCCATCCCCGGTTCTATGATATGAAGTTTTCCTTGATTGGTCAATTCGACCACTTTGGGATTTATATCAACTCCCGTTATCTGCACACCATGTTTTGCCGCAATAATCGCTGTAGGCAGACCGATATAGCCTAACCCCATAAAACAAGCTTTCATTTTCAAAATATATTTATTAGTTTTGCATTAATCTCATCAAATAACTTTCCACCGCCAATGGCAACTGGGAATCAAACCATCGAATCGTGGTCTTCCCGTCATAAATGCCGAATTCGGATTCTCCCTCCTTTTCCAAAACAATAAGCCCCTCCTCCACGAAATCAAAGAGAATGGAATCCACCCGCAATCTTTCCGCCCCGGATTTTTCTTTTATCTCATCGATCGTAACCACCTTACCCGCTTTCTTCTCCAAGAAGAATTTCACCTTCAACGCGTCCCGTTCCTTGCAATTGCGACACCCCGCTTCAACAAGCTGCTGCTCCAAACGAGCCGCTTCATCCAGCTTTTTCTTGATCCTGGCACTCAACCACAAGTGAAAAAGCGTCCACAGGACGACATCCAACACGATAAGCACGTTGATATTTATATACAGACACAACGCGATATTCAGCATAATAAACACCGAAGCCAAACCCAAAATCGTGAACATAGCCACCCGGTGAGAGTAACCTAACGCGAGGAATTTATGATGGATATGATTCTTATCCGGCAAGAATAACGGTTTTCCCGCACGGTAACGATGAAGTACCACCCGAACAACATCCAAACAAGGTACCAATAGTACCGAAAAAGCCACCACGATAAACGGGTAAGCCAACTCGGTCTCCTCATTTTGAAGCAGGCAAGCGAACTTTACCGCCAACACACTCAAGATCAAACCAATCACCAAAGCCCCCGTGTCACCCATAAATATCTTGTACCTCTTTTGGGCAATCCCGAACACATTATAATAAAAGAAGGGAATTAACGCCCCTAACGTGGTAAAAGCCAACAACGCGCTTGTCTCTTGCCCCTCGTGAAGGAACAAAGCCCCCAAAAACAGCAACGCTACACCACTCAGCCCGGAAGCCAAACCGTCGATCCCGTCTATCAGATTCACGGCGTTAATAACAAACACGATTAAAAAGACCGTCAAAGGAACACCCAACCAGGCGGGAATTTCCCACACGCCGCAAATACCATACAAATTGTTCACCCACGTACCGGAGAGAGTGATCAACCCGGCTGCAATGATCTGGAACACGAATTTAAATCGCCAACTGACTCCCACGACATCGTCCGCAATTCCTATCAAGTACAACAAGATACATGCGCACATCACCATAATAAAACTGGCAGTCATAAAATATTCCATCACATTCGCATCAAACCGGGAAAAAATGGAAACCGTAACCCCTATCGCGAAAAAGATTGCCGGAAAAAACGCCACTCCTCCCAAACGGGAAGAAACACAAGTATGCACTTTTCTGGCATTAGGCTGATCTATCAAATGCTTCCGGATAGATATAAGCAATATCTTAGGTATAAGATACGCCGTTGCCAACAAACTAATAAAAAAAGAAGAAAAAAACATACAACCAAAATTATTCTTTCACAACATAATGTTCGTTACGCGCCACAAACTCCCTCGTTGCCAGAATATTAAAAACCTCCGCCACCAAACTGAAATCAGCATCTTTGCCCGTTTGCCGGAAACGTTCAATTTTTTCTTCCTCCTGTCGTGCCACACTTACCCGTAAACGAGCCCGATCCTCGTTCAGGCGTTCTAGTTCCTCTGTCGGCAATTCCATTACCCCGACAACATCACCATACAGGCAGAAAGCATCCCACCACGATAATAAAACCTCTTGGTCGCCCCCACGGATATATCCCAAAGCCTCCGTGACCAACCTCCCCGCCAATTCCCCGCACATCTTGTCATTCGCGAAATAGTAGCAATTGCATAGCAACCGGCAAATATTCGGTGTCCGACAAGGCAACACGATTTTGTCACTCCCCCTGGCTGTAAGAATACGGTACGCCGCATCCAACCCATTGTTCAAGTAACTCAAGTCTGAATATAACTGGTAAACATCCATCATGTCCGCCGCGTAACCCGCCCGGGAATCGACGGGTAAATCCTCGTTCGCCAATTGCTCCGAATATAGCCGGGCAATTTCCTTCGCCCGCTCGTGGACATCATACGGGTTACCGAAATCACTCTCCAACCACGGGTACACCCGTACCATGGAATACACGGTCAAATAACCGTGCAATAAACCAGACAACATTTCCGGGGGATACGACCGGATGTCGAGATTGTACAATTGCTTGTACAATTCGTGAAATAAACCTTTATCCATTATTTTGTTTTACACTATTCTTTCCAGGAAAGAGCCCGGAATATAGGAAGTGGCTATCGATGCCACGCCGTCTAAACGAATCACCACTCGTTTGTGCCCCTTCAGACGCACCAATTCTCCTTCCAAGCCTTGCAGGGGTCCCTTCATAACCCGTACCCGATCGCCTCGTTTAAGGTTTTTATTCAATACCTCTATGCCATTAGGCGAGAAA
This sequence comes from Butyricimonas synergistica DSM 23225, assembly GCF_000379665.1. Lineage (GTDB taxonomy): Bacteria > Bacteroidota > Bacteroidia > Bacteroidales > Marinifilaceae > Butyricimonas > Butyricimonas synergistica. Next base: position 1,261,229 of record NZ_KB903359.1, read on the forward strand.
TCCAGCAAAAACATGAAATCCTGCATTTGTTTATCGGGAACAACTAAAGAATGGCGTCCTTCTATATCTTTCAAATAAATAATATTCAATGAATAGTCGTTAATCAAAGAAAAACTCGTTGCCTTATCCGTACGGATAAAAATCATCCCATGAATCAAAAGTACTCGAATCGTTTTGCGACCAAGAGGTGTTTCCCGTACTTGCTCTTCCTGCGGCAGAAAATTTTCGATCCCCAATTCATCCAGTTTTTTTTGGATCAATAATTCCTGATTCACCCGCGTGTAAGCGACATACCAGTTTAATTTCTTCTCCTCAATCATGTAATTGCCGATTCTCCCTGTTTATTAACGATTCTACCGCCACTTAGGCAATACACCATCATGACCCGTCCGAATACGCTTCGCGCACTAACCCTACTACCGGTCCCGATTTATTGCCATGTGTTCCACGCACTTCACTTAAACAGTGACATAATAATGCACGAAAACTGTTTCGATAAACGATAATTTTCGACAAAAACAATCGTTTATTGCGCTGCAAATATACATCATTTTTGTTTATCGCAAATTTTATGAGCATTAATTTTTATTTCTCGAAATTCACGGCAATCCCATAGTAATCCCAAAGTAAAACTACCTCATGACCGCTACAAAGCACTTACACCGCATTTACAGCACAATTAGCCAGCGGCGCTGTAAGCACGTTAAAACTTATTTGCAAGCAAGTACAGGTAGTATTACTTTGGGATTACCCCGAATTGAAGACAGGTTTACCCTAATCAAATTGCCCTAGAAATAAAATCCCAGGTTAAAATAACATTCAAGTTTTTTGCTCCAATCTGAAAGGCTGAACATCAAATCAATTGGTCCAAAAATAGAATCTCGGGAATAACCGACGCCTCCGCCCCAGATGCCTTTCCGTCCAAAAAGATCAAAGAAATTGCCATCTTGCAAAGCGTAATTCCCGACAAAAGAAAGATAATGCTTTCTTCCCGCTCGCTGACGGAACTCAACCCGCCCGACAAGCAGGGAATTATCGAAGACCTCCACGTGATTGATTCCTAGAAACGGCAATTGCTGTGTCGCATAACGCCCGAAAACCGCTCCGCCCATACAGTTCAGATAAGAATATGCCGCATTGTTCCCGATCAGCACGCGACCGTACACCGCGGGCAATAACTTCAAGCGATCGGAAATAGAAACTACCGGGGCAAAGTTCACCGCCAACGCCGAGAAAGGAGCTCCCCCTTTGTAGGTTCCCAAGTCATCCGTATAAATCGAACAGGAAGCCTGGAAAGCAACACCCCGATTCGGGTAAAAACGACGATCGTAGGTATCCAGTTGAGCCTGCCCGTAATAACTGAAACAACCTTCCGGACGCACGTCGATGATCTCCTCCGCGTTCGAGAAAAGCAGGGAATTGTAATCGAAATACTCGTAACGCAGACCTACCTGAAACTTAAAATTACGGAAATAAAGGCTCGACAACCCGAATTCTCCCATGTGGTAACGATACGTCACGTTGTTCGCCTTCTTTCCCTGGTAATAATAATTCACATCATTATAGCGAAACATGTACGCCAGGTTGAAACGCCGCAGGAAAGTATTTTCCAGCGAATACTCCACCTTAGCGTAAGGATTTTTGCTCAATCGCCCCGTCAGGTCAAGCCGTGAACCCCTCAACGCCCGATTGTTCAAAGTCGTGTTCAGAAGGATTGCCGCCATCTCTTCCGAGTCAAAGCGAAATCCGATATTTACCGCGCTCATTGGTTGTGCCCGCAATTCCAGTTCCAACTCGTAGGGAGGTTCGCCCAACAGGCGGTAGCTCACGGCTGCAAAAGCCTTTGTCCCGTACAACATGGCTATCTCCCGATGAATATCGTCGAGCGTTACCACGCTATTCTCCCGCATCCGCATCTTCCGGCGAACCCATCCTTCTTCCTTAGCGGTAAGTCCCTCGATGCGTATCTCCCGGATCGCGAACTCCCCCGGTAAGTCCACAGACGACGGTACGGCAACCTTCTCCTGCTGACCGCCGATCAAGGCTTTCACACGCATGATCTCCCCCCAATCCCGCAAAGCTGCCACTTTTCCCCTTGCCAATAAAGAATCTATCGACCGGGCACTAAAACTAGCCGCCGAATATCCTTTCACGTTCGGGCGTATCACCAGATCGGCAAGTTTCACGTTCTCCTCGTGCTTGTTCATACAGAGCAAATTGATAATCTGCGGTATCACGCCGGAAACGGATTCCAGCTTATCTTCCGCCATCAAATCCGCCTGCACATCCACCCCGATCACGATCTCCGCACCCAGGGCACGTGCCACGTCTGTCGGAAAATTATTCAGCACGCCCCCGTCTACCAGCACCCGATCGCCCACGATCACCGGGGTAAACGCACCCGGTATTGCCATACTCGCCCGCATTGCCCGTACCAGGTTCCCCTCCTTCATCACGACCTCCTGCCGGTTGAGCACGTCTGCCGCCACGCAGGCAAAGGGGATAGGCAATTTCAGAAAATCCAACGAATCGTGATACCCGATGGTAAGATCCGTGAAAAGATTGTACACGTTCTGCCCCCGGATAAATCCCGTGGGACGGCGCCTTCCCCGCTCGAAAGGGAAAGATAACACGTATTTCGCGTCAAACTCCTTCTCCCCGAAGGGCAGGTCATTACGGTTTACCTTATCACTCAAAAGAAACATCCAGTCCTGCGCCCGCACGAGGCTATCCAGTTGGTCGGCAGTATAACCGATGGCATACAGTCCCCCGACGATAGAGCCCATACTAGTTCCCACGATCACGTCCACGGGGATTCCCGCTTTTTCCAACACCTGCAACACCCCGATATGCGCCACTCCTTTCGCTCCTCCGCCACTCAATACCAATCCAACCTTCTTGCGTTGAGCCGACGTGTCGATCGCCAACGCGAGAAAGCACAAGAAGATTATGGAGTAACGGTATCCTTTCATTTCTTTATCTTCAGATTTTCAATCCAATCCCCGATTTCTTTCAACGCAACGGGAGAAAACGTCTGGGATATACTTCCATACAAGGCAGGATTTCCGGATTCACATTCCTGAAACAAGTGATTCAATCCCGGCAACACTTTGATTGTCACGTTCCGGTTCTTCGCGGCTACCAATCCCCGCCTGATTCCATTCAAATTTATTTCTGGCAAAACCTGTAAATCCTTATCACCATTCAATGCCAACACGGGACATTTTACCTTCTTCAATGCCAGTACCGGATCGTAACGCATAAAAAAATACATCCACGGGTTTAGTAATTGGTCAACCCTTGCACGGATAATATCTTCTGACTTTATTCCCCCTATGGCTCCCGGGGGTGCCACTTCCAGTAAATTCCGAAAATAAGTCGACACGGAATCTCTCACCTCATCCACGGACGAGGAAGCAAGTATTATATCGTATATACCTCGATGCCAACGTTCTATCTCTTGAACCACGGTATCCGCAATCCCCGTTTCCCGATTAATCGCCGTTTGCTGTGTCAACAAAACTTGATCCCCTCGGATACCCGTTCCCGCCAACAAGACAATGAATTTCACGTCTTTCGATTCACTCGCTACCAAAGGGGCTATCATTCCCCCTTCACTATGTCCAATCAATCCGATTTCGCGGAATTTCCGTTTTTCCTTCAAGTAACGCACGGCAGATGCCGCATCTCGGGCGAAATCCAAGGAAGTGGCTTTATCAAATACACCTGTCGATTTTCCCACACCCCGATCATCAAAACGCAAAACACCTATTCCCCGACGTGCCAAATAATCAGCAATAATCCAAAACGGCTTATGCCCCATCATCTCCTCATCCCTGTTCTGCGGACCGCTTCCCGTGATCATCACTGCCACCGGGAAATTATCTTTCCCTTCCGGTAAAGTCAAGGTACCTGCTAACATCACTGAATCGGCTTCATTTTCAAACACGACTTCCTCAATTCTATACGGGAAAGGAGCTTTCGGTTCCTGCGGACGATCTAATTTCACGATTTCATTCTGACGTTCCAGATTCAGCGTGTATTCCACACCGAACTGAGCCAATTTTCCCGTAATCCTTCCTTCACGATCTGCTTCACCCCGGTAAATAAAAGAAATTGCAGGAATTTCCATCACGATCTCATGACCATTCACACGAGTCACTCGTACCGGAGTCCCTTTTGCCCCCTGATCCGGGCTATCCATTGCCGCCGCGTACTCGTTCCCTATCCTGGAAACATGGAATACCACCCGCAATTTTACTCCCTGTATTTCCACCGTCCCCATCCATTGCCCATCGAAATCATATTCACCCGGAACAGGAATATACACGACCCGTTTCAATGCCATCGGGAACTCTTGTCCGCTTTGCCGGAAGATTCCCTCGACGCCACCTTGTTCATTCAGTCGACCTAAATATTCTGCTCTGATCTGAGGCATATGGAATATCAATTCCCCATTTTCATAACAAGTCGTTTCAATTGGAATATTCTTTGCCCCTTGATTCGGACTGTCAAACGTCGCCCAGTACTTTCCCCCGGAATGTATCACGTTAAAAACCAATTTCAAATCCGTTGCCGGGAGTTTTAAAGTCCCCGTCCACTGTCCCGCAATTTCTTGCGCCGAGACATTCGTGGCAATCCAAGAGAAAAGAAGCAAAACAAATATTCTCTTCATTTGTATTTAAATTAGTTACTTCACAAATATAACAATTGTTCACTTCTTCTCCGCTTACCGGCGATAATAAATAGCTAGAAATTTACACGTTAAAAAATATGAAATTTCAGCCCAAACGACAGGCTTAAAATATCCCCCATTTTCACGTATTTATTCGTGAACTTGGAGAGTAAATACAAATCGCACGTGCTCAACTCGTAATACGCCGTGATCCGGCGAAACGGGAAATGTTTTCCTGCATCGAAAGCGATACGTTGTCCCAGAAAAACGTGGAAACGGATGCGGGTGGAAAATTTATAATAACTACTCGGGTATTTTTCCGGTTCCTTTACCCAAAAATCATCTGCCAACACGGTATTCATGAACAATCCGGTTTCAAGCGGTTCCAGTACCCAATTCTTCCCGAGCGAAACCTCCCACGGCACGTAATTCTGTTTCACCGTAAACGTCACTTTCGTTTTATTGGACGAGAACTCCGGGACAAACCCGAACATGATCTCCGATTCCCATTGCCGTTGTTTACCGTAATCCCAACCGATTCCCGCCGAAAGCAGACCTATCGACCCGGCAAATTGCAGATTTTGATATTTCGGTATCAATTTATTCCAATTTGACTGGTAACGTTCCAATTTTCTTTTATGCCGTTCAGCACGACGCTCCTGCTGATCCTCTCTCTCGTCACCCATAACTCCCGTGCCTACAAAAAGCAACAGAGCCACAAATCCCGTTTTAATAATAGACCACTTCATACTCGTAACCCTCCGGTGTTAAGGTGAATAACAGATAGTTTTTATCTTTCATACAACTACAACCTATATAAGGAATTCCATCGTCGAAATGCTCCTCGTGGCGCAAACAGTGGCTATGCGCGTGCAAGCAGAACTCCATGCCGGGAAATGAACATAACATCGTGTGAAATACCCTTCCCACGTTATTATTAAACTCGACATCACCGGGTGGCACGTGCATCACCGGAATCGTTCGGGTAAGCCCGACGGTGTCCTGCAATTCCGAATAAACGAATGAAAAATCGGGCACCGGGTGGGAGTAATCAAACTCCAGAGCGTTTGTGTTCACGCAAAGGAAAAGATTCTTACCTGCACGGAACGAGAAATTCTCATCCCCGAACACGTCCAAGAATACATCCATCCCATTTCCTAATATATCGTGGTTACCCAACAACGTCACGTAAGGTATACGCAATTTACCCATAATATCCCGTACCCACAGGAATTCTTTGGTTAGTCCGAAATCCGAAACATCTCCCCCGTGAATCACGAAATCCACATCATTTCTCTTGTTCATATGCTTCACGAAAACTTCCGTTTCATCGTACCATCGTTGGCTATCTCCCATGAGTACAAACCGGATGGTATCCTTATCCTCACATTTTTCTTCGATCAACGGGATATTTTTCTCGTTAATGTGTAATTCTCCCGACAAACGCACGTCATAAGGGTGATACTCTATCAAATCACAACTAGCAAGAAATGCAATCATCCAAAATAATGCAACCTTTTTTCTCATATCTAACACGTTTTTCCCCGAATAATGCAAAAAGCAGACCAAATAAAACAAAACGGGAATAAAAAGAATTTTCAAAAAAACACTCCTTCAAAAGATACAAATGTCAAAAAAAATTCTATCTTTGCTTAGAAGCTCGTGCAGGCAGTTCTTTTCCATGTGATGTGTATTGCTTTTTCATAACTAGGGTGAATAAAATTCATGATATTTTAAGATAGCGCACGCGAGTCGTCCGCTGAAAGGAAGAACGCTATACGCGAGTAAAGGGGAATGTGTGAACATCCCCCTTATAAATTCTCGTTACTCAACGGACAAACTGTTGCCCCGACATATTTTATCAGATCTCCCGGATTCAAGCGAATCTGCAAGCCCCTCACTCCCGCACTGATAAATATATATTCAAATTGCAGGCACGAATCGTGAATAAACGTCGGAAAGACTTTTTTCATCCCGACAGGCGAACAACCGCCCCGGATATATCCCGTGACAGGAAGCAATTCTTTCATCGGGATCAGATCAGCTTTCTTGTTTCCCGACGCCTTTGCCGCCAACTTCAAATCGACTTCATGATTCCCAGGAATCACGCACACGAAATAACCATTCCGGTCACCGTGTAAGACAAGAGTCTTAAATACTTGCTCGATATTCTCCCCTAACTGCGCAGCCACGTGTGCCGCAGCCAAGTCGTGTTCATCCACCTCGTAAGGAATCAGTTCATAGGTAATTTTAGCCTTATCCAACAATCTTACCGCATTGGTTTTGTTTATTTTCTCTTTCATAATCCCTCGTTTTACCCGAACAAAAATACACAATAAGTTTGTAAATCCACTTTCGGAGAACGATAAACACCACACCATCCTTATCGCGGAAGATACTGAAAGTAATTTTCTTCTTCTCATGAAAAAAGCTAAAAACTAAAAGTTAAGTATATATTATAACTTCTAGTTTTTAGCTTTCAGAATTCAAGCTTACTTACAAGTAAACCTGCAACTTGCAACCCGCCAAAGGCGTTCTTACCTCTGCAACGGGAACTTCAGTACCGGTTCTTTCTCTTTCTTCGGTTCTGACTTGTTGATTTCCACGTCCTCGATTAAGATGGAAGCCGGATAAATCAACGAAGACAACACCTGACGGTTCAGAATATAATTAGAAACATTCTCTTTGCTGGAAATATCCAATACACGCTTGATTTTCGCCAGATTAATCGCAGACACATCCCCGAAACGTACTTGTGTTTCGCTACCGTCCTTCACGTCCACTTTGTATATCTTGGAAGCCGTTCCGGCAATACTACGCACGATATAGGCGTAATCCAACCCCTCGTCTTTGGCAGCCTTAATCAAGGCTTTCTTCATTTTATCCTGTTTCGTACCCTTATCCACTTCAATATGAATCGTTCCCGGAGCCGTAGCGTAAACGATGTCACTTCCGGTCATCACGAAGCGGGAACTTCCGGTGGAGTGAGGAGTTTTCAATGAAGGCACCCGTCCATTTAGCATTTGACGCAGAATACCCTTGTCTACCAGGGTCATTTCTTTCGCGGGAACTACACCCTCGGCATCGATCTCGTAAGCCCCCAACAAAGGTACTCCGTTATATTTATCCAAAGTACTGTAATTCTTTACCGTCAAACGATTGTCCATAATCTTTCTCCCGATACGTCCGTCCAAGGTTCTGGCTCCCGCACCTCTGCCGTTATCAGCCTTCCGGTAAGCAAACAAACCGCCTTGATTCAACAAGTTGTTCACGAAAATACTGGAACTGGCACCATCTTCAAAAAGCACCGGACCGGAATAGAACTCTTCCACCTCGGGAGCATCCTTCAACTTCATCAGATTCTCGGCAAAAGCCGTGACCCCCTTCTTCAAATCTTCCAGGGAAGGCATATCCTGCGGGCGAGCCACCAACACGGAATAAACATCCCCGATCTTCACGCCCTCGGCTGTATTCACGTATCCCTGGGCGTAAAAATTAACGTAAGAAACCGGTTGTTTCATGGTCACGCCCTCGCTGGTCTGCTTGTACACTTCCATATCCAACCCACTGATTCCCACCGATGAATTGTAAATATCCTTGTAATTTTTGAAGATCGCAGAAACCTCACGAATCACGCGCTCCCACTCTTCCATATTAATAGTATAAGGTTTCCCCTCCACAATCTTCGTGATCGGTTCAGCCTTCACCAGATCCGGCAAAGCAGCCTCTTCCGGGGTCTGCGGATTAGCCTTCAACGCGGCTTCCTTAGCAGCAGACTCCTGCAATGCCCACTTATAGGCTGCATCTGTCACCAACCAGAAATTCTGGCGAATCATATCGTAATCCGCCTCGGCAGGCATTCCCACTTTCAAAAATTGACCAACATAACGGGAATCGCTCGTGTGATCGTAATCTCCCAACAATAACTGAGAAGAAGCGATACCCCGCCAGGGTAATTCCAGCGAACTCGTGATAGCACCCAAAACTCCGGATACCTCGAATTGACGATACCTTCCCAAAGAAAAGGATAAATAAAACGGTTTATCCATCCCCGGCAACGCCAAGTTCTCCTTGTTCCTCTGTAACTCATCCTGCATAGCCTTAAAAATTACTTGATCCTGTTCGCTTTGCGCAACAACCGGACCGAGTAGCAGGAAAAACAATAGTAACGATAATATATATTTCATCTTATTGATATTAGATTTAATGATTCTATCTTAAAAAAACTCCCTCCCCCTTCGGGTACTCCCTCTATAAACAGAGGGAGAGTCAAGTTACCCTCTCGTCTTCGAGAAACATTTCCAACTCCTCCTCTGTTTATAGAAGAGGTGGCAGCGCAGCTGACGGAGGAGTTTCATTCACTCTAAACTTTTATCTTTTAATTTTTCTTCCCGTCCAATCCCGGAGCCGACAGAATCGGCAATATATCCTGAGATTTAGCCTTCCGTTGTGTTTCCACCTTATTCACCAGAATTGTCGGAGAGATGGCAGTCACCGGAATAGAACCGGATTCGGCACCACACATACCCGTGAACACGCGGGCATCATTACCGGCAAAGATAATATTCGAGAACATGGAAAGAGGAGTTCCGATCAAATCCACCCCGCGTACCAATTGGTCGGGACGTCCGTCAGCAAACACTTTATATACTTCCAACGGGGTAACGTTGAATGAATTTGTTCCACCTTTTCCGGTAAACGTGAATCCGCTCGTCACTTCTTTGAAGAAATAACCGTATTCCTTACCTTGTTTTTTCACTTCCTCGATCAACAACTGCCGTAATTCTTGAGGAGTCTTCGGGTTAGAGGTTTCGATCACCAAATTGGACTGCCGGGATACGGGATCAAATCCTCCGGTAGCACGCGCGTGACCGTTAGAGCGAGGCTGTCCGTCAATCGGCGTACGAGTCATCAGGAACTCGTTCAACTTACCATTCACAACCACATCCACGCGTTCAGCCTTCACGCCTTGATCGTCGTATTTATAGAAACCGTTCAAATCCTCCCCGGCATACTCGCGAATCGTCGGATCGTCATACACGTGCATATCAGCCGGCAACACGAACTCGCCCACCATCTTCTTGAAAGTCTGACCGTCACTCTCGCTTTTCATACGTTGTCCTTCCACGCGGTGACCAAAAATCTCGTGAAAGAATACGCCGCTGGCAGGACCGGACAACAAAGCCGGACCCGTGTACGGGTCTACCATGGGTGCTACACGTAAAGCCTCCAATGTTTTTACCATCTCTTTCGCATCGGCAATGATCTTGTCGTTAGAAGGCAAATCTTCCGGGTTGTATGCAAAATAGGAAAGATTCAACGGCAATTCCATACCATCGTCAGCCTTGGTTTCCCCGAACACCATAATTCGGGCGTACGGCAGATTCTGAACGACCTCTGTACCCTCGTTATCCACGAAATAACGTCTTTCCACAGTGTAAATAACCATGGCATCTCCCTGCATAATTCCGGGTTGATTCTTGAACACGGCAGAAATTTCTTTCATCCGTGCAGCCCACTTGTCCAAATCTATCTTCGTCTGCTCCACCGGAAGCGGAGCCTCATAATATTTTTCCACGGGAACATCCGAGAAATAAGGAGCCTTATCCTCTTCTTCCACGTTCACGGTAGTTTGCGCTTTTGTCTTCTGATACATATCCACGGCAAACTTGTAACGGTTGTTCGTTTCGTTCCAGATCGCCTGACGAATAGCATCCTCGTTATTATCCTCATCCAGAGGTAATCTGGCTACCGATGGCGTTGCCGCTCCCATTTGGTTGAACTTGAAATTATCCAGTTGTTTATCCCCCAAACGTATTTGCGGAACCAAAGTCCGGGTGCGATACTGTTGGCTATTCATTAATGCCCCAAAAGAAGCGGACACGACCGACGTGGTCACGTCAATCACCCGGTAATTCATGTGATACGGGGGAAATTCTTCCCCTTTAAGTTCCTTCATCTGTTGTGCCAATTCCTCTTTGAGCAATCCCAACAACTTATCCTGCGTTTGTCCGTAGATTTTTGGAACAAACAACAAGGTGAGAAAGCAACTAAAAATAATCAATACTGTTTTTCTCATCTGTGTAATAGTTTTAATCATGTGAATAAAAAAATAAAGTGGCTGAAAACACGCACTATTTTCGTTAACAAATATAACGCTATTCCCTAGTGAAACAAAGTGCAACTGATTTAAATTTTCGTTAAATAGCGAAGAAACCTAAAAAAAGGTGATTTCCCGTCACGGTACTCTCACCTTCATAGACAAATTAGAATTCAAAAAACATTACATTTACATGTAACTATCTCATAAAAAAAACGTTTTTCCAAAAAAGCCTCCGGTTATTAAACTAGAACGTCAACTCGGATTTAATAAAAAAAGTGTATAAACACTTCCGGAGGCTAATTCCTTCTTCTGTGCTATACACTTTTTTATTTTTCTCGAATTGACAAAGCAAAGGTAAAGATTTCTTCATTAAAAACCACATAAAAATAAAATAATTTATACTCTATTCTCCGTACTGAACTTTCCACTACCATCCTTTTTACGATATTCGACGACAACAAGAATATGAGAATACCTCTTTATTCACTTATATGTAAATAGGTTAAACAAAATATACCTTCTCGCCATGTAGCGAGAAGGTATGTGATTTTTCTTTCTAACACGTGATTATTTATTCCGTGCTTCTGCTATATATTTCTCCGCTTCCTTATTAGACATCTCCGCACCGGAAATATCTCCTATTTTGGTTTGCAACAGAGCTTTTGTTCTCATCAGATTCGCTTTGTCCATAGCCTTCGTGGCTTGAAACCAAAAACGATCGATGCGCTGAATACCTTCCTCCATCAAAGCTTTGTCACCACTATAAATCAATTTTCTGATATTATCCCGGAAATATTCTTGCCCGGAATTGTTACGAAATAAATTATAGCTTAACGCCTCATCCATTTTGTCGAGCATTCCGCGAAAATCTTTCTCCCGCACATAAGCAGCCATGTACAAAGCAGCCAAACCGGTAGGAGCTACCATGAAATCAATACTCATTAAATAGTCTGTCAACTCCCGGTTACGTTTCTCATCAAACAGATTTTTCTTTCCCGGTTTCCAATCTGTCAGTTCTTTGACAGCAGAATAAATCGCTTTCTCCAATTTATTATCCACGTCTTTTCTTCCGATAACGGTATAAAATTTTTCCCGTTCAGACATGACCCGTTTTAACAAAGGGCACAACGGATCGCTCACGTAGCGATTAATCAAATACCAATTTTCCGGCGTAGACAAACTATCCACAGGCAAAGAATCCAGATATTCACAAGCGACACGAGCGGCTTCATCCCGCATATAAGCAGAATACAAGGCTGACATATAATTTTTTAAAAGCTCAATATCCCTTTCTCCGGCAGCATATCGTTTCACCATACTGCTGAGATTATTATCCGGTTCCAGGGCAAGCCTAGCACCGGTAATCAACCAATTCGGCGAACCCGCACCAACCATACGGTGAATAGCTTCACCCGAAGAAGGATCAACAAACACTAAGGTCGGGAAAGCTTGTACCCCGAACTGTTTTCCAAGTACCACTCCCTCCGCATCTTTTTCCATATCATATTTGGCATTCACGAAATTCTTGTTGAAAAAGTCTGCCACCTCATCATTCGTGAACACACTTTTCGCCAACATCTTGCAGGGACCGCACCAGGACGTGTAGCAATCCACGAAGATCAACTTTTTCTCTTTTTTGCCTTCTTGACAATTTTCTTCCACTCTTTCGTTTCCTCAAAATTTATACTCCGGTTTTGAGCCATCGCATTCGTCAACACGGCAGCCACCAATAACGTGAATAAAATCAGTCTTTTCATTTCCTTTTCAAATATCTGTTTTTAAAATCTTTCAAATCTTCCAATGTAAATTTCATTTTCTTCATCCACCCGTGACGTTCTCCGGGGAAAAGCATCAACTCGAACTTCCGATTTATCTGTTGTAGAGCATCCACCAATTGCATACTATTCTGCATATGCACGTTGTCGTCCATCATGCCATGCACGATGCGTAGCATAGCCGGTCCGCACGACTGATAACGATCGAGATAGGTAAAAACGGAAGCCGCCTTGTAACCTTCCGGGTTATCTTTGGGTAAATCCATATAACGTTCCGTGTAATGCGAATCGTAAAGCATCCAATCCATCACGCCGAATTTGGCATAGCCATATTGAAAATACTCAGCCCCGTAAGTTAATGCCAATGCCGTCATGTAACCGCCATAACTTCCCCCGCTAATCATGACACGAGTGCTATCCACGTTCGGATAAGTTCGCAATAATTTTACCCAAGCGATATAGTCCTCCATTTCCCACTTGCCCAAATTCCTGTGCATATAATTCATACCAGCCTTCCCGCAATGCCCGGAACCTCGATGATCCATAACCACCCGGATACAATCCTCATCCCACCCGGAATCAGACGAAGACCAATAATCACTCACGGAACCATGGTTAGGACCACCATAAACGTGAATATCCACAGGATAACGCTTCCCTTTTTCCATGTTACGAGGCCAACGCACGATAGCCGGAATTTTAAATCCTTCCGCCGTCGTCAACCACAGCATTTCCTTCTTTTCCATTTTCGTCGAATCAAAATCCGCATCCTTCAAATCTCCCAATACCTTTACCTTCCCGTTTTTCACATTCACCACCCCCAAGCATGTCGGCGTGGACGAATTATCATACTGCGTCAGGAAATAACGGTTGTCCGGTGACAAACGAATATTTCTATGATTGTATTCCCCAAATGTCAATCTCCGCTGTCTTTTTCCGTCAAACCCAACACAGTAGAAATCATTCCGTGTCGAAATCTCTCCCTTCGAGGTAAAATACACTTGCCGATTCTTCTCATCAATACGAACAATTTTCGTGTTCCATTTTCGACCTGATGTCAATTTTTGCCTTAATGAACCATCCGAATTATGCAGGTAAATCTGTTCCCACCCGTCAAAGTCCCGGATCATCATGAACCCATCCTTGACCCAGTGCAAACTTGTTATCCAATTCACCCATGTCGGCTGCTCTTCATTATAAATCTCACTCTTGCCTCCGGTTACCGGGTTCACGTTATACAACTTCAGGTTATTCTGTTCCCGGGGCATCCACTGCACCAACAACCCGCTTCCATCCGAACGCCAAAAAGGAGTCCCGAAATACTGATCTGTTTCCGAATTGAAATCAGCCCATACAACTTCTCCGCCCTCGACAGATACAATTCCGACCCTCACTTCCGGATTAGGATCTCCCGCCCGCGGGTAGCGATTGATCTCCAGTTCCCCATGCTGCCCTTTCACGTTATACAACGGATAAACCGGGACCCGGGAATCATCAGCACGAAAGAAGGCAAGGTAACGGCTGTCCGGCGACCACCAAAAACTACGGTACTCGCTTGATCGTCCTAAAATTTCCTCGTAATAAACCCAGGAAGCATACCCATTCTTAATGACTTCCGAACCGTTTTCCGTGTAACGGACTTCACGCCCGGAAGCAATCTCTATGGCGTACAAATCATTATCACGGGTAAAAGCAACCCATTTCCCGTCTGGCGAAAGCATGGGATTCTTTTCCTCTGCCGGAGTACGGGTCAATTGTTTTTGGCTACCGTCCGGGGCGGTGTAAACCACCTCCCCGTCCGAAACCTTTACCTCTGTCGACGCTTTCTTTTCCGGTGACGTGTAAGGAGTTCTCTCTCCCGTCCTCACGTCCACGGCATACAAAACACTTTTCCTTCCCTCTCTCACCTGCTCCAGATAATGACTCCCGTCTTTCCATCCGGTCACGGAGGGAAGTTTCTGCCCCCAACAGTAACAAACCACCGCAAGCAAAAAAATAATTATTGAAATCTTTTTCATTTCCGACTTTCGATCAAAATGCACGGTCATTATCCATTCTCATCACGTACCCGGCTTCACCTATACCTTTCCCGATCATCGCCTCCTCCGGAGTAACGGTCATATCGAATTCACTACCGCCACCGATAAACTCGAATCCATACAATTTCCATCCATCGGCACTATTCGTCAACACCACCAACCGATCCATCTGTTCGTCCACGTACTTATTCGTAATATAAAGATGCCGGATACAAGCGATCCTTTCCCCTCCCGGAAAGGTATACACTTTCCTTTCCCGTATAGAAAGATCGGTGTTCGAACTGATATTATGTTCCCACAATTCGTTACCGTTTGCGACGAAGAAAAGTTTAGGCGCATTCTGGTGTGTGACCATTATATCGGCAGTAGAAAGAAGATTTCCTTGCGGAAGGGAATATTCTCCCACGATAGGATATGTAGCTTTGTCAAAATACAAATCCACGATAGTATATTTCCCGTTTCCATCCTTCCACAGGGCATAAGCCTTGTACTTACTGACATAATTTATCATCTCACTTGCCCGATACATCAAATGGATCAATTCTTTATCCGTTTTAGAAACCGGACCAAAATTAGTCTCGTTACCACTTGCCTCACTCAAGAATACCATTTGAGAGCCCGTACTGGCATACAAGAAAGAACAGCTCGTCTTATCCCAAAGAAAAGCTCGCTGCGAGGCACTGACGCCATCCGCATGTACGTTATAATTATTTGTTCCATCGGGTCCCACTAACGGATAACCGAACTTTCCTACGTTTCCGGCAGGTAAAATATAATACTGCCCGTCGTTATTCAAATGATCGTCCGTGGTACTGTTCACAAAACGATTCAAGGGATTCACTGGAGTCGGCATCTCGTAGAAACAGTCCTCTCGTTTTTTCAGCAATGCCATATTCTGGGCATCATAAACCCGAATATCTTTTTCCGAGGTCAGGATAAATGCATCTTTTTTCACCACCTCTACCGTTCCGTCGAAATTTTCCACCTCATGCCTGTGATCCATTTTATAAAGTATTTTTCGGGGTGCTCCTTCCATCCGTCCACTGCTGTTGTATGTAGTCAATAAATTTTCGGTAGTCGTGCCTTCCGGCGTTATCATATCCATATCGGTTCCCGTCCCGTCAGTTTCCAGCACGAACCAACCGGTAGAAAGGAATGTACGGACTTTCAACGATACCGATTTCTTGGTAAACAAATCTCTCACGGTATCCCTTACCTCAAACATCAAGTTATAACTTCCCGCTTCACGGGAAATTTGCCAATTCAGTTCCTTCTCGTGACTCAACGTATCCTCTTTGCTCATGGCAACACCTGATGTATAGAGAAACCACGAGTATTTCAAGTTCTCCATATTTTCCGTTCCGGTTATTGTCGGAGTCAAATTTAATTGATCTCCCACCTGGCAGTCCATTGCTTCCAACCCGGAAATCTTTACTGGCCAAATTTCATCTGTCGACCGATAGTCATAATTGCCTCTATCATCAATACACCCGGCAATAATAATCCATGCCAGCATGCACCCTATCCATATATTCTTTTTCATCATCAATCGTTTTTAATTAAGGGAATACTACACAATCTTTACAAACCTCTCCTTCCTCGTGATGTTTGTTCGGGTTATTACAAAGCGGTTCGTCATGCGAAGCGTTGTACTCGTTCAATTTCGAATGAGCCTTCAACTTCAGGTAAGTCTTGTACCCGGTGTCATATGTTTCCTCAAACTCTGTTAATCCCAAGTAATTCACGATAAACCACATTTTCTGGGAACTCCACTCTCCAAAATAGCTTTTCCAACTGCCTTTATCATCCCAGTTACCCGGTTTTTCCGCCAATTCTGTAGTCTGTATCATAAAATTCCGGTCTGCATCAATTCCCGGTTTGAAATACGCATTCTCCTCTATAGTCAATTCCAACCGTTTCTTCCCTGTTTTCAGTGATATATCACGCAACAGAATAATTGGAATTTTAGTAACAGCTTGCCCGGCTCCAATAACAATCTGGTTCACCACTTCCGGATCATCCAATGCCACATAATGTGTACCGGCTACAGCTGCATCTGCCGCATCCTTATTTGTCTGCACGATATTCACCGCACGAGGCTCATCCGCAGGGAAACCCATCAACGCAAGTTCCACCCACACTGTATCCCTGTCCTGCGTGTCCGATACTAAAAAGAAACTATGCAGGATACTGTCTTGTTGCCCGTATCCGTCATCCCCTCTATAAAAACACACTCGGGGATCGCTCTCGTACATCAAAGCGTCATGCCGCGAACAAGCTGTTGCCAGCAAAACTACTACCGGAACTATATATTTTAATATCTTCTTCATATCCAAAATCAATTTTCAATTATTCAAATGCCGTTTGTCCCTGCGGCTTCGGTACCACGAACCCGTTCATCGGGATTGTCACGCTCTGCGGAATACTCCAACTGGTAATATTATGCAACTTATAATAATAAAACATCTGTCCCTCTCCCCAGAATTCCTTCCGGTACTCCTTCTCCACCTGGCTTTTTCTTGTGGTTTCACTATTAATATTTATGCTGACATCCATCCCGCGCGCTTGCCGGTAAGTTTCGAAATACCCCTTAGCTTCATCCAAAGGCAAATCTTCCACTAAAATCAAATACATCTCGGCAAGACGTACCAACGGAACCATATTAATAGGCTCGATAACCCCGCTCTTGTAATATTTCAGATAATAGGCATTCGTCCCGTCCACTTCGAAATAGCGACCGCTCCGGCAACGAATATCCGTTTCCGATTTCTCGTACACGTTCGCTACCCACGAGTTGGTCAAATACAATTTCGGTTTTGCAGTGGAAGAAGACATCATTACCCCGTTGATGATTTTTTGCAGACTTGAACAATTCAATGCGAAAATATGCTCACATTGCATCACCAGATTCTTTCCCGTGCTTATCGTGTAACTGTTAGCTTCCGTCGCCAGTTTAAACTTGTTCGTTCCGTCCGTATTTTCAACCTCTACCACTTTTTTAGCGTAAATTGCAGCCTGCCCACCATCGCCAATCCAATGATAAAAACGGGCACGCAGCGCATCTACTGCATACCGGTTAAAATGTGTCTGACGATAGTAATGCCAATCGTCGTCCGGTGTATACTTTATGCCGTTGCTACCCGGATTATTGAAATCAAACATATTCCCGAGAGCAAACGGATCTTCTTGCAGGTATTTCTCTGCCTGTTCCAGATCCTTCAGAATATTCTCCTTTACCTTCCCGTAACTCACGGATACCAATTTCGACGGTTCACGAGTGATCTCCGTCACGTAAGGAATAGCCACCATGTCATCCGTCGCCCCTGCCGGTACCGGACCGAACAGACGAAGTAACTCCAAGTGGATAAAGGCACGCAGACCGTAAGCCTCACCCAGCAACAACTCCTTGTTCCCGTAAGAGAATTGCACGTCGGTCTTCTCCAGATTCTCCAACAAATCGTTGATATGCGCCACTACGGTATAATATTTACTCCAAATCGTCTGAATCACGCTTTCCACGTTACTTTCGCTATAATTAAAGGAAGCGATATAAGTTTCCGTCGTATTGGAAGTCTTGTACCAATAACCCGCCAGTAAATCCGGAAAATAATAACTTGTATTCTTCCCGTACAATTCTTTGGCAGCCAATTGTATATAAATACCATTCATCACATTTTTGAATCCCTTCTCACTCTGGTACATATCCTCTTCTTTCATCTCCGTGCGGGGATTCACATCCAGCCAATCGCTGCAACTGCAAGCCAACGCGAGCATGGCAACCAACAGCCAGTCAAAATATCTTGTTCTCGTTACTTTCATATTATATTCATTTTAACGGTTAAAATCTGACTGATAGAGAGAATGAAAATTTCCGTGCGAAAGGGTAACTGGTACCGCGTTCCTGTTTGATACTCGATACTCGGAAAATATCTTCGCCATATCCGGTCAATGACAGGTAGGATATGGAAAGGTTTCTCTTCAGCCACTCGGAACTCCATTCGTATCCCAAAGAAATACTACCGCATTCCAGTGTATTCTCGTCTGCCACGAAACGGCTTGTTGCCTGCGTACTTGAAAGATCGGTCACACTTTTGAATTTAGCATGATCTCCTGGATTTTTCCATCGGCTATAAAGCACACGTTTGTCGGCATTGTTAATCGGGTGGATATTTTCCACCTTGTTTGCCAAAGTCGAGTTATACATCTGCCCTCCGCAACGATAACTGAAAACGGCATTCAGCGTCCATCCCCGGAACCGGAACATGGTGTTGAAATTACCCCATACTTTCGGGTCTGTCACACCGCAAGCTACTTTATCTTTCACATCCCATTCATAAGTCTGGGTATGTCCATCCGCTTTCAAGTAAATTTCCTTACCGTTCGCCGGGTCGATGCCTAAAGAACGTACGGCAAAAATTGTATTCATGGATTGCCCTTCCTTGAACAGGAAGCTGGGATTAGCACCGTCGCTTGCCAACAATTCTTCATTCAGGAACTCCAAGGAATTGGAAATCTTTTTGATTTTGTTCTTGTTGTAAAGAATCGTTCCCCCGACAGACCAGAAAAGGTTACTTTCGCTATCGCGAATCAGGTAAGCATTCAACGATACTTCCACACCCCGGTTCTGCACTTTACCAATATTCGCCTTGTAGCTGCCGAAACCGCCCGCCAACGGCAACGTGATGTCTGCCAACATATCGTCCGTCAATTTATTATACCAGTCCACGTTCACTTTCAAACGATTGTCAAACACGCCCAATTCCATACCGATATTCAACTGTCCCGTCTTCTGCCATCCCAAATCCGGATTACCGATACCTAACAGATATGCCCCCGCGTTGCCGTTGTAGTTCTGCTCACTAAAATATTTAAAAGTCCGCATCGCCTGATAGGGAGAGAAATTTTGCGCACCCGACGTACCGTAAGACACGCGCAGACGTGCCGTGTTCAACAGCATATTGTCTTTCAGAAAATGCTCCTGATGAATATTCCAACCAGCACCGACCGACCAGAAAGAAGCGTAACGATTGTCCGCGCCGAATTTAGAAGACCCCTCTAGTTTGCCGGATATATCAATAAAATAACGACGGTCATAAGTATAATTAACGTTCGCTATACCACCCGCTCGCCGGGAAATACCCTCGTCACCATAGGGTGAGCCGTCTTTTTTATAAGAAGCGGCAAGCCCGATAAAGTCTGAATAATCATCCGGAATCCCTTCGCCAAAAAATGAATAATTTTCTGACTTTTCCTCCGCAAAATTATAGCCTAAACCCACGTATACCTGGTGTACACCTTGAAAAGTCTTGTTGTAATTCAGCGTGAAATCCGCTTCATATTTAAAACTCTCGCCAAGACCCATTTCATAAGAACCGCGCCGCCCATAGTCGTCGCCTGTGTATTTCAAGAAATCCGTGTGGCTCGCCGGCTTGTATTTGTCCGAACGTGAACTTTTAGATGTCACGCTGAACTTACCCCGTAGCACCAGTTCCGGCAAAACACTCCATTCTACGGCAAAATTGTTGGTAATCTGCGTGTATTTACTCTCGTCAATACTTGGTAGATAAGCATTGTACAAGGGATTGTACACCGTATTGCTGTAAGAATCCCCGTACGCCTCGTTGGAATAAATTCGCTCATCCAAGATCATCAATAGATTACCCTCATCATCATAAGGCTTCCAGTAGGAATTGAGCTTAGCATACTGCGAAAACGTTCCGTAGGGAGAGTTTTGAGATTTATTCGACGCTACCTGCAAATCGTTCTGGAAGGTCAGATTTTTCAATTTATAGGAAAGAAAAACATTGCCGTTCAAAGTATTTCTCTCCGAACCCTTCATCGCCCCGGCAATATTCTTGTACGACAATCCCACGGCATAACGAATTTCCTCACGTCCCCCTTCCAGACGCAAACTGTGGTTATGTCCCACGCCCGTGCGTACTGGGTATTTCAACCAATAGGTGTTCACCCCCCGCTCGGCAGCAAGCATTCGGGAATTATAAAGTGCTTCCAAGTTATGCTGGTTAGCCCCGGGACCCGAATTATACAGGTAAAGCCCCGCCGCTTTTTCGTATATCAACTTTTCTTTGGCACTCAACAAATTATACGAAGTCAAATCCGGTGCCTCTATTGCCAGACCGCCTTTATACGTCAACTGCAATCTACCGGCTTCCGGTTGCTTTGTCGTGATTACCACGACCCCGTTAGCCCCCCGGGTCCCGTACATGGCAGTCGCACTCGCGTCCTTCAGCAACGTGATACTCTCCACTTGATTATCATCAAGATCCATCATCCGTTCCAGCGTGATCTCGAACCCATCCATGATGAACAACGGCATATTCGCCGATTGTGTGTTTTGTGACTCCGACTGCAAATCTTTGACATTAGACGTCATACTCGAATTACCGCGGATCGTAATATCCGGCAGGCTATTCGGGTCGGAACCCATTGTCGGGTTATCCACGATATTGAAACTCGGGTCAAAATTCCGGATAGAACTCAATATATTCCGGTTTCCCACCCGTTTCAAGTCAGCTGCCGTGATCGTCGTAGCAGCCCCAGTGTAACTTTCTTTGGCTTTCGTGAATACTCCGGTCACCACAACCTCATCCAACGCCGAAACCTCTTCTTCCAGCACGACCCGCAAAGTATCTTTCGCAGTTTCTTCCGTGAAATCCAAAGTCCGTGTCTTATACCCCACGAAAGAAAATTCCAACTTTCCTTTCAAAACGGGTAATTTAATGAGAAACCAACCGTTGACATCCGAAGCCGTTCCCACGGAAGCTCCGACCAACTTAACCGTCACCCCCGGCATCGTTTCTTCCTTCTTGTCCCGGATAAAACCTTTGATAACAATAGAACGTACTTCCGGAGAAGAGGAACGCTTGAAAATAATAATAGTTTGATCCACACGCTGCCAAGACAAATCCGTTTTCTTTAAACATTCGTCCAATATCTCCGGAACGGTTTTTTGCTTCAAGTCGAAACTAATTCCGGTATAAGGCTTTACATCATCGAGCTGATAAGCAAATGTCTGATTACTTATTTCCCTCAACTTTTCAATGACCTGACTCAATCCCGCGTTTTGCATTCTCAAGTCGAATCGTTGTTCTTGCATTTGTGCTATTGTCGTTATGCCGGGCAGAACGAGCAAGCAAAAAAGTAAATGCAAGAACTGAATAAATCGATTTTTTTTCATAATTTTGAATTGTAATAAATTTAAAAACAATTTTTTCTCGTACGGCGAGAAGGATTGCGAACGGAAAGTTTAACGGACTTTCCGTTTTTTATAAATTACTTTTTACCTGTATCATATTATCTTTCCTCGTGAATTTTACTTTTTTCGTACTCTCGAGAATCGTCAACACACTATCAATATCTTCATAACGTTTCGTTTCGATAGAAAAGAGCATATCCCCGGTACTCTTGTTATCAAACAACACACCGACATCATACCATTCCCCCAAAGCCTTCATGATCTCGGATAAAGGAAGTTCTTTAAAATAGAAACGATTGTTAAGCCATGCCGTCACGACATTTATATCCGCTTCCCGAACGGTAATATTTTCCCGGGAAGACGAAATAATCCCTTCCTGTCCGGGAAGAAGAACCACAGCATCAAGAGAATTACTCAAGCGCACGGAACCTTTTACCAACGTGGTATGGCTTGGTTGTTCCTTATAACAAGAGATATTAAACTCCGTTCCCAAAACAGTAACACTATTATCCTCGAAATGAACGATAAAAGGTTTATCTTTATCCGGAGCAACTTCGAAAAAGGCTTCTCCCTCCACCCGAACTTCCCGGGTATCTCCCGTAAAGGGAACCGGGTAATGAAGAGTCGTCCCGGTATTCAAACGCACACGGCTGCCATCCGTAAGCACGAGGGTAAATTCGGCTTGTCGGGGAACCCGTATCGTATGCCATTCCGAAACAACGGAAGAGCCACAATCTGTCAAATAAACCAATTCTTTATCAGTTTGTTGCATAACAACGTGTTTTTGTTGCAAGAGTCGTTTGATACCCCCCGAGTCCAATGCAAAAACCTGATCGTTCACGGAAAGTGTCGGAAGATTACCCGCAGCAGACATTACCACGGCAGGCTCCTCCTGACGGGAGAAATACAAGGACCAGACGACCACTGCCGACACAAGGACACAGGCAACCGCAGCATATCGAAGAATCAAATTACGACGGCGTTGTCTTCGGAAAAGATACTTCTTTTGGAAATCCAACCATTCCTGCCTGCCTGTCGGCTTCCAATCTACAGTATGAAGATTTGCCGCAATATCATGGTAAAGCTCCTTCAAATCCGGATCTTCCTCCAATTGCTGATCAAGTTCATCGTGCACCGCATCCCGTTCTGTCAGACGCTTGGCAAATTGTTTGCCTAAATCCAATCGTTCGTAAATTTTTTGCTTCATCGTGATCTTTTCGTTTAAATCATCTATCATACGAAGAAGTCAAAAAAACGGGTGAACGGCACAACGGAAATTAAATGAAATATTTTAGCAAGATCAAAATTACATACTGATTATTAATAATTTCCCTTAACTTCGAGTACGCATTTTTTTTCAACGTTTTCACGGTATTGATCGAAACTTCCAGTTCATCGGCTATCTCCTGAGTCGAATATCCTTGAAGGGCAAGCAAGGCTATCTGGCGTGAACGTTCCGGCAATTTATTGATCGACTCCCGCACGATCCGATAAGTCTCTCTCCGGGTAACTTCATCTAAAAAGAAGGTGTCAGAATAGATCGTATCTTTCAAATCCTTGATTTTACTTTCCACCACCTTTTGAAGACGCAACTGGTCAAAACATTTATTCCGCCCCGTCGTGTAAAGAAAAGACAAAATCTCCTTTTCCGAATAAGCAGGATCAAAATTATTCCAAAGAGCAAAGAACGCATCCTGAGCAACATCCCGAGCCAACTCTCCATCCTTCAAAAAAGAGTTACAAAAATCATGTATAGCTTGAAAATAATCAAGATACACGGACTCAAATCGCTTTCTTTTCTCTGACTCTGTCATCCAATTTTCACCCTATTTACCGCTAGTAGAACAACACAAAGATAAAATTTAATTTATACAATAAAAACAATCCGACTTTACTTACTCCACAATTTTCCCAATCCGCACGGCATAATGATATAGAGGAAATCTAGTTATTTTGTTTATATTTGTCAAATTTGGAAATGATACGAATATGAAAGTAATCAAATAACATTTTAAACACCTATTTTATGACCGGATACACGAGTTGCGAAGATGTTAAATCTACTACTATAACCCTGGAAGAACAAGCTTTAAAATTATGGAATAACGGGAACCCGGATGGTTTTATAGAACTGTCTTCTGACGATGTTGTATATATTGACCCGGCTTTCGAGAATAAACTGGAAGGGAAAAAAGCCCTCGAAGATTATTATAATACAGTCCGGGGAAAAATCAAAATCGACTCGTATAAAATGATAAATCCAACAGTGCAAGTATCAACAGATGTAGCCGTCCTGACATACAGCTACGAGGCTCATCGAGACGGACAGGTATTCAGAATGAACTGCACGGAGGTTTACAAATTGACCCCGTCCGACCAATGGAAGATTATACACACGCATTGGTCGTTTGCACGCCCTTAATATCTAAAAACTTTATCATTCTTCGGTATATACCCATTTAATCGCATCTGCGGTCACTATTTGCTGCATATACGCCAGATCAATCGCAAAACCTTTTAACAGGGGATGCAGAATGAGATCCCCGGCACGATCATCAAGAGCGACTGTCACTTTTGTATTTTCAGGGAAATTGTATTTCCCTAAAGAGATCCATCCGCCTGTATCCAATTCCCGGTCTAAAATGACCTCTCGACTTTCTTTTTCAGACCGGATGGTATAATACGAAGTCATACTCGGAACATTATTCGAGATATAGCCAACTCTCTTTATAGGTACACAATAAGCAAACAACTCGTACATTCCTTCACGGGGCAAGGTGGCATTCCATTCTGCCCGATAATCTCCGGTACCCGATTCTTTACAAAAGGCACTTTTTATATAGTCTCCATAATAATTCATATCGATAACCTCTTTCCAACGAGGCAAATTTTCGGATAAAATAGCATATTTATTATCTTGCTTTTTAATCAGATTTGCCAATTTCATCTGTTTTTGTCTGGGACCGATAACCTGAAAATTATCATCTGTATTATCCACGATAATTTCACCGGGAGCAACGAAGAAAGATGATGCATCAATATCAAAAATTCCTTGGGTTGTATCCCGCGTACATTCTCCATTCTGTGAGTTTATCGCACTGGCTAAGCTGAAAATAATACTAGATGGAATATTATGTGATAAATTAGTATGAAAAATCTGCTGGGAAGTGTAATTGAAAAGTACTTTTATTTCCTTACAGCCACCCGCTTCAACGATATAATTATGTACTTTAAAGTTCTCTCCCACATAGCTTGCCGCACTGATTATGGTAACGATGCCATCCGTTTTACTTGGATTATATACCTTAAAATGCAATTTGATATATTCTACTTCTGGATCATTCTCTAATTTCATGTGTTTAATATCTTTCAATATCAAAGCCGGCACTCCTTTGTCAAAATAGCTTTTATCAAGCAGTGTATTCAGGTCGAAATCAAATTTTTCCAAATACTTTTGACGGAGAACTTCAAAATCAACGACTTGAAATTTACATTCTTCCGAAAAATCTAACAAAAAACGTTCAAAACGAAACCAGTCTATTGTCGTCGATATCCAAGATCGGAAGTCAATTACTTTATACAGGAACCAACCCTGGAATGCACGTTTATCAAGTGTCGAGTCATAAATCGCATCTTTCAAAGAATGCTGGTCAAAATACCTGGCAGCCCCTTCAAGTCCTTCATTATATCCCTCACTCGTGAGTTTATGTCCGTCTTTCATATCAATAAGCCGCCGGATAACACTATTGATCCCGGGATAGCGATGGGAATGGATGAAACCGGTAAACTCTCTTGTCTGAGAGATAAAATTAACTTTACTATCTTGGCAGTACCAGGCAAAAAACTTTTGAACAATGCTACTCTCCAATTCACCGGGTTCAAGATAATAATCTATACGCCAACTGGATTTTTTCCTAAAAAAAGGCGGAGTATAAATTTGTGTAGCCACCCGTTCCGGGATAAAAGCTAATTCAGGCTGTGTCAACGGGCTATCTTTTTTCCACCACCGGGGATAACCGGCGAATGAAACAGGCGTTTCGATAAAAGTGAGACGTTTAAATGGATATTTTCCTTGCAATATTAACTCTTCCACGAAAGAATACATATGAGAAGCCGTCTCATCCAAAGAATATTGACCCGAGACTAAATTCCAATCCTTGTACTCATCCACTAGGAATTGACTACGAGGATGTTAGTAAAACTCTATCGGCATACTATCCACCAGTATAGATTTCCGAAGATAATCTCCGATACATAAGCTGATGCCGGGTAACGCTTGAGAGGAGCGGAAACTCGTGAAAATATTTCCCTCGTCCTTTTGTCCTTGTGACAAGATTATTTTCCCTTCTATATTCTTCACGGATAAGTTATAGACTGTAAAATCCATTTGGTATTCCAAAGGAGAGCGCAAATTAACCGGAGGAACAGCCACGGGATACCAAAAGCATTCGGGATATAACAAAGTATAATCTTTTGAACAAAAAGAGAATTGCCTGCCATGATATTGAATACCACGATTATTGTTCTTCGTGTTATAAAAAGCTTTCGCCGGTATATCCAGATAACAAATATTTTCGTCAATATCTCCCTCGTAGTGCATCAAAAGAGAGACTTTTTCATTGGGTTGCAAACAATAATCAATAATGACAACCTGATGCTCCCTCTGGAAAGAAAGCTGTTTTTGCTCACATTCTATAGAAGTAATCGTTAACCCGGGATTTAGAAAAAGGATCAATTGATTTATAGGTTCTTTCGTGGAATTCTGGAGGGCGAGCTCGCTGGTTGCCGAAAATCCGACATCGTGCGATTGATAAATAATATCATGCGTGAGCACGGAGGCAAGCGGGCAATCTTGAACATGCAAGAAGCCAGCCCTGTATTCATCTCTTGTTTTCTCGTTCCGGTAAAACAAGTTCAGGTAACTATGTAACAATAATATTCCCAATAACAACACGAATGTTCCGCTACACGTGTAGTGCCATCTTTTTCGAGGATAATTAGGAATTCGCTGCATCCCAAGAACTGCCAAACACAGGAGTCCCACTCCCCACAGCAGGTAAATACACCGCTGCAAAAAATACGGGAATAGATTCACGTGTCCTCCAAAATTAGAAAAACTATTGGGCAAAGTTCTCGCCCACGGATCAAGCGAACCATAAAGAACCTCCGGAAGATACAAGTAAACAAGAATCATCATTGTCACCGATATAGTAATACTCAAAAAGAGATGGCGCACGAAGTATGCAACCAACAGCGATAAACCCAACGTGAAAACACACGTGGGGAAAACTAGTGTAATAAAATAGAAAAGATAAATGAACAGGGAAAAGGGAACCGGATAGGTAAGAAGATGAACCATCACCGTAGCAAAAATCACAAGAATATTCAAGTAAAGAAATGATCTGAGTATTCCCATTGTCCTTCCCAAAAAGACAAAAGAATTACTCGAAGGATAAACATTCATAACTTCTAATGCAGATCTCATTCTCTGCCGTTTTTCCTGATTTGTGGCAATGAAAATAATAAATAGAATTTGTATCAAATTAAAATAATAAGCACTGGCAAAGGGAATTGAAGAATCCAAGGCTATTTTATTCCACAAATAATAATCATTGCGAGGGTATAGAGCATAAATAATATAGGCAACACTCACAAATAAGAAAATCTTCCATAAACTCCCACGAGTTATCATCTGACTTTCATAACGGGCTATCGTGTCTATCTCTTGAATATGCATAACGATTCTTTTTATGGATTATGAAGGGGATGGCTCTAAACAGAGTATCCCCTTCTTCAAGTCAACAAAAAAATATTCCAATTCAATAAAAGCTATTGAATTCATATATCTTCCTTACGTCTAAAAGGAATTCTTATTTGATCATGCTCATTTACAATATCCTGAATAAAATTTAAAGATGTAACACCACGAAATGTTAGATTAATACTTACCGATCTCACATTACTAGGTACATGTGCCGCAGTCGTTTCTTCTATACGCACTGTACCTCTATTAGCTTTTGTTACGACCCTAAATCTTTTATTAGCAGGAACGCTCTCTACATAGCTAAAAGATGCTAATCCAATAACTATCTTTTTTCTATATTCCTTCCACGCTTTCTTTCCTTCTTCGTTTTCTTCTTCTACCTCTATCATAGTAGTACATTGATCAAAGTTACGTCCATCCGTACATATAACATTAATCGTTATGTCTACCTTACTAGGTGTTGTCTGCGAAAAAGCTGTCATTCCCATTCCTACTATAAGAATGAAAATAAAACCGAAAATAGAAATAATTTTTTTCATACGTGAAATTTTAATAATTAATATTTAACTCGTTGGGCAATCACGCTAGAAAACAATATTTCTATATAAAGAATACTCGAAATTACATTTGGTATTACTTTTTTATTATTAATTTTACTATTCAACAAATGGTTTTCTCACCCTATTTCCCTCCCGTACAAATAGTGGATAGGCAATGATAAAGCTTCTCCTATAATACTTGACAACAATAGCAATCCTTCCGCAATCCGCCCATCCGGTGCTATTCCATACCCGTGGAAATGTTGTACTGGAGTTGTTTCCCGTTCTCTTCCTTATTTCAACCCGTTCTCTTCCTATTTTGATCGAGGAACCTTTCTCTCCCCGCCCGGTTGATCATTTTCCCTTCATCCACAATCTCCGACATTAATTTACGCGTACATAAAACTAGGGCTGGAAGCCATTCCTACAAAAGAATTTTTTTCCAGCCCTATTCGGAGTTTCAGGATCCAAATTTTTATATTCTTACCTGAAATTTACTGGTGAAGCACACTACACTACTATTATTTTATCAACAACATATTACTTAACATCGAGCGGTCGACGTTCACTTCCACGTCCTCGCAAGCACCTGCCCCCAACACGTATTTTTCGTACGTGAAACACAAGTTCTTAACCGTGAAGTTAAGTGCCGCACAGGTCGCAACCGTCGGCTCGCCGGTAAAGCAATGATCCGGATTTCTGAATTCTTTTTTCAACAAACCGTTGATTTCACATTCTTGTTTCAGATTCAAAATTTCTCCTTTCGACAGCAAACGCTCGTGATTCAAATCGCAATTAATGGCATAATACTTTGTTTCGCCATTCGCCCCTCCAAGAGAGATATACACCTTCAGACGCGTACTGATATAATTGTTATTCGCCATGAATACACTATCCTCCACGAACATCTCCAACGGACGCATCGGCTCCCCGTCGGGAATCGTGTCAAACGCCTTGTTATACTCCGTTACCTGCATTTTAAAATCACCGACCAAACTATCCACCAAAGCAGAAACCCTATCATTAACTACATCACATTTCTTACTATCGGGAGAGGAAAACACCGATTTAGAAATCAAAATTTCCCACATTTCCGTACGATCGTTCTTTTTCTCTTTCGAAACTTCAATCTTTTCGGATTGACACCCTGCTAAAATAAAATAAACAAGGCTCGTTAACACTAAAAATTTCATATTCATCTTACTCCTGTTGTAATAATTCCAATTCTCCCAGCTTACCCTGAACGGCATTCTGAATCATCATCTGGGTCATTTTCATATCGATCTGGTAGGATTCCACCAAAGCCTGGTTGTAACACTCTTTCGCGCTGCCATACTCCCCGACCATTTTATAGGAATCGCCAAGCATCACGAGATAATTCACTTTATCCATAGGGGCAACATTTTTACCCTTCACCGCCTGTTTCATCCATTCGATAGCCTGGAGATGTACCTCTTTCGGTAATTTACTTCCCATCGCATCGTACATATTCTGCGCGGCAGCACCGTAATCTTCACCCGTAACCTTTTCTCCCAGGATTTCAAAATAACGGTTCATTTGCTCCATGTACCCCTGCACGTCTTTCTTGTAATACAACGTGTAAAGACCATCATAATAACACTTGGATTTCTCGTATGGCGACACCTTCGCATCGACAATAACATCATAAGCAGCTTTCAAATCACCCTGCACGCGTTCCAGGTATTTCTTGTAATCTACCTTTCCCGCTTTGGCAAGATTTTTCATCACGTTATCGTTATGCTCGATCACGAAATACGCCGGGGCATCACCCATTGCCTGCCGGTAAGCGGCAAGATTCTTGTTGATAAACTCGATCAGAGGATCATCTTGCTTCGTGTTATCGTGAAAAGTCAGAATAATGCTATAGTCCGTTTTGTTGATCAAATCCGGTCCCATCTTCTGTTTGATGTACTCGTTGTACATTTTATTGACACGACTTACCCATTTCTCAGCCTCAATACCTTCTTGTGCAGACACAAAAGAAGGAGCTTCTTTTAGAAGTTGCTGAAGAATGTCCAAATCGTTTTTAGAACTCTTGTATTTAGCGTACAAGTCTTCAAATCCCAGTTCATCCCCGGTAGCCACCTTACCTTGTTTGATAAATTCTTCTACCGACGAAGAACCCGTTGCCAACAAAATCACTTTCCCGTCAGCCCGAAGATAAGCTAAAGTAGGATAAGAATTAACTTTAAATTGCTTCACGACAGATTTATTGGCAGGGGCCTCCGCATCTAACTGTATGGCTATAAACTTTTCGTTATAATAATCGCCAACATTTTTATCGGTGAACACGTCCTTCGCCATTAACTTGCACGGACCACACCATTCGGTATAAAAGTCAATAAAAACCAATTTATTAGCAGCGGCAGCTTTCTCCAACGCCTCCTGGTAATTTCCCTTGAAAAAATTGATTCCTTGCCCGAAGCCGTTGAAGGCAAACACCAGACAAACAACCATCATCAAAATACTCCTTTTCATCTCATTTCCTCATTAATCATTCAACAATAAAAGTAAAAGCATCCTTTAACTCCGCGGAATAATCGTCATTATACACGCGCAGGCTTACCTCGTACCGACCTTTGGGAAGCGTCGTGTGTAAAGGCAATTCCATAATACCGCCTCCCCGTACAATCACTTCCCTCTTGAACAACTCCTTGTCGCCCCCCTCGGAAACATTCACGTCAATCAACTCGTATTTCAAGGGATTAGTACCCAATACTCCCTGTACTTTAGGAGACACCCAATTGGTTTCATTCTTTATCCGGAGCGCATCTTCTACCGGGTCCAACTCTTTCCGAACGACAATAGAAGCGGGATCATATTCCGCCTTATCAGCTTTCAAATACCCGACCTTCACGTCATGGCAACTCCACAACGCAAATACCAGAAAAAACAAAGTATATATCGATTTCATCTTTTTCAATTAAATAATTAATACTATTATTATAACTCTCCCAAAGTGAAATTATAGTGTAAGGAATGCACCACCCCATTCGTCGGCTCGATATCGGTTGAGGCAACATCAATCATTGTCCCTCCCGTTTCTAAAGATTTGATATAAAGCACGACAGCACCAACTCCCGCCACGTCATTATAAGATTCCTGAAAAGAATAAATCCAAAAACGGTTCCCCATGGCACCCGTGAAAACAGTACCACCAGTACCTTGGTTTTCATCATATTCATTTGCCGTATTTTTACCGCGGGGAATATCATCACGCATATGCTTTCCCTTTACCACACACCTCATAATCATCTCGTAACAAAACTTCTGATCCATTTCCGCGATACTGGTTATTCCTTCTCTCAACATATATCGCCGAATAGAATGATTGGTCGGACCGAAGAATGTAATTTGCTCAAATCCTTCTCTTTTTCCTTCAAACAAATCGACCAAATCGGCTCTCTCTATCATCAAACGGGTGCTATCCCAATCGTAACTGCTGGATTGCAGGTACTCGTACATATTCCCGGCAAATTTCCCGTTAGCCAAACCTGTATCGATAATATTGTATTTCGTGTTACACGACATCAACAGGAAAAAAATACCCATGAATAATATATATTTCATATTATATCCTTTTTAAAATTCAACAACTAGAAAAGTTTAGCCCAATAACGATTTTGCCGAATAATATCATTTATCGCGAATGCCGATTTGCTGATCGGTAAAAACAAAGCCCCGTCTTTCACGTCCTGATCTGTCAAGCGGGAAAACGCCGGGCTCAGCTCCGTTCTGAAATACTGGTTGCGGACAACATCGTAGTAACGATGCCCCTCGGCGATCAACTCTTTTTCCCTTTCTTTGAAAACAGCATACTGCAAATCTCCGTCTCCGGCAGCCGGGTAGAGTGCCGCACCAGCCCTTTCCCGGATTCTATTCAAATCGTCTTTCGCCCGGCTATCTCCTAATTTCGCGTAACACTCGGCTCTCAACAAATAGATGTCAGCCAATCTCCAATAACTAAAATTTGCATCAAACGTGGCGAAAGCTTCCCCTGTATCTGAATACGCATCAGCCACATACAACCCCTCGCGCCATTTATACAAGTATGCGTATCCGGTATAATATTTCGAAGTGTCTTGTGAAGCTTCTTTAAATTTATAAAAAAACGCATCCCTTCTCTTGTCATTTTCGGCATATATCCCTTTTATCGTCTCGTTATTTAAATAGAAAGTATTATCATATTCAAAATTCCCGAGGCTTGCATATTTATTCACTGGCCAATTCACGTAATAACGAGCCCAAACCTGACTCGTGGGCCAAGAAGACGCATATGTATCAAGCATTAACTCGAAAATACTTTCCGGGTTTACCGTCTTCGTGTCGGACATATACCGACACAATTCCTCCGGTGTACGCGCCAACTCGTATTGCCCCACTTTCTTCGTGATCAACTGAGTAGCCCAATCAATAGACTCCTCGTAACATTTTTTGGAATCACCTTCATAACCATATAAATCAATCATGCTCCCTTTCCAAGCGTATAGATGAGCCAATAACGCGGCAGCAGCCCCCTTGCACCCGTATTGTTTTATGGTGCACACGTTGCCCGAAATATCCTTCATATCCTCGAAAAGAGGAAGAATATCAAAAGCTTTACGAGCGTTCACGATTGCCGTATCGATCACCTCCAAGGTCGGGCTAGTCGCATAAGCACCCGTCGCGGATGTACTTTTCGTGATGATTGCCTTCCCCCAACGACGCGCCAAGTCGAAATACAATAATCCCTTTACAAAATAAGCCTGCCCAACATGAAAATCCACTCGCCCGGCTTCCACATTTTTTATATTTCTGACATTTTCAAGAATAAGATTCGCTAGATAAATAGCATCATAATGATTTTTCCAATTGATATAGGGCGAACTGTTTTCATCCAAAGCAGAAGGACTCAAATTTCTCACCTCCTCGAATCCCTGTGTTCTATCTGAAAGCACCCCCATGTAAGCATGAGCGTTATTATCCAGAAAATAAGATCTTATAATACTATTCATTTCTGCCGTGATAGATTCCAACTCCTTTTCACTCTTGAAAAAATTACCTATCGTGGAGGCATTCTCCGGGACAACATCCAGCAGAGAATCACAAGCCGTCAGCAGAATGCAACATAAAACATATACATATTTTTTCATAACTAGAATTTTACGGTTAAACCTAAGGTTAATTTCCTTGCCAACGGGTAATTCATTCCATTATCTATCCCTGAAGAAGGATTCACCACTTCCGGATCTACACCCGAGTAATTTGTCCACAATAATAGATTTTCTCCCGTGAAGAATACTCGAACCCCGTCAAGATGAATTTTATTGACAATATCTTTAGGAAGATTGTACCCGATAGTCAACTGCTTCACCCGCATATAATTCACCCTTTCGATTTGGGAGTCGACAATTCCGGAATATTGTCCTGTATAACCGATAGATCCTGCCTCCAACGAAGGATAGTCGGTAACATCTCCCGGCTTCTGCCAAAAAGTTTTACCCCGGTAATCCGTGAGTATAGGTTTAAAATTCTTATCAAATGCCAATGAAGGCTCCATGTACGCATTCACAATTTTCCTCCCGAGCGAATAAGTCAACATCAGGTTCAAGTCAAAATTCTTCCATTTAATCTCGTTCGCGAATCCCCCGTAAACAACAGGCAAAGCCGATCCGGCATAATACATATCCTCTGCATCGATTTTTCCATCCATATTCATATCTGTCAATCTTCTCATTCCCGCGCGCACCGGATAGGATTGATCACCGAAATTCAACGGACGCTTATTCCCGATCTGATCCGGATAAACAGGAAGTTCCTTGGCATCTTGAATAATACCTTCATCTTTATATGTATAAATCCCGGCAATAGACCTTCCGACAACAAGACCGTCTATATCCATATTCGTGTATGATTTTTCAAAACGGTTCCAGTTTCGGGAGATATTAAATTTAGCCCTCCATTTCACAGCCGACTCGCGGAAAATATCAATGAACGCTTCCAGCTCGAGCCCTTCATTGGAGATTTCCATCACGTTCTGCCACTGAGTGTCTAACAAATAAACATCCCCGGGAAGTTTCACGTTATACAACAACGATTTAGAGTACTTGTAATAATAATCCATTTTAAATTTCAAACGATAATCAAAAATATCTAGGTCTAAACCGATATCGTATTGATCTGTTTCTTCCCAAGTTAGTTTCGAGTTCAAAAGAGCGCCCGGACGGACGCCGACATTTCCCATAAAATTTCCCCCGATTGACAGGGTTCCCAACGCCAGATAAGCCTGATCGAACTGTTGCCCGGATCTCCCCCAGGATGCCCGGAGTTTTCCATAACTCAACCACCAGATATCCTTCAGGAAATTTTCCTCGGAATAAGCCCAACCAACCGCCACGGAAGGGAACGTTGCCCAACGTACATCTTTCCCAAACACGGAAGAACCATCCTTTCTCAGGGTAAACTCGGTCAGATATTTTTGTTTATAATTATAAGCAATACGCCCGAAACCGCTCACCAGAAGCTTTCTCTCCGAATTGGAGCGGTAGGACTGTAAAGCCCGGGCTGTTCCATAACTCACATCTATCGTGGGGAAACCATCCAGCACGTAATGAATATCGTCGCTGGGGCTTCCTTGACCTTTGCCACTGAACTCATTTTTTACCCACCGGGAATAGGTAAAACCCAATAACAAATCGAAATGATGATTTTTCCTGATATCAAAATTATAATTCAACAGCTCTTCCGTTTGGAACATCATGTTCTGACCGATCTCTCCCGTGGAAATGCTCATATTATCCCAACTCAAGTAACTGGGATCAAAAGCATTTTTTTGCGACTGAACAAAGTCCATTGCCACATTTGCCGATAACTTCAGTCCTTTTATAATTTCATAAGATAAAGCCACGCTTCCGCGGATATTAAACGAAAGATCGCTTTCGACACTACCGCTCAAATTCTTTAACATTTCCTCCTCCACGACACTTCCTCCACCGGGCAATAAAGTAGAATTTCGCATGGGATCGACAGTAAACGCTTCAATCTTGTGTCCCCCGCCAAATCCCGTGTAACCGACACCTTTGCTTCTGTCGGTGTATGCCATATACACGCGGGCATCCAACGTCATATTCTTTCGCAAATTAGCATTCAAATTACTGATAAAATTCACCCGTTTGAAATCACTCCCCAGCATAATTCCTTTCTCATCATACCATCCCAATCCAATCAGATATTTGAAATTCTCTGATCCACCGGATGCCTGTATATTCGCGTTCAATATTTTCCCCGTCCGGAAAGCATATTTCCACCAATTCGTGGAATTATTGTAAAAAGGATTCAAACTATCCTGCAATTGCCGGATAACCTCCCCCTGGCGCATAGGAATTCCACTATTCCAAAAGAAATCATAAGCACCATAGTATTTTCCGAACACATCCTCATAAGAGTTCGGGAAAAAATATTCATAGTTCTCATTTTGATAAGCCGCACGTTCATTTCTAGCCATCATGATATGCCACATCCTCTCGCCATGACCGCTGATCTGAGTCGGCGTTTCCGGTAGGATAGAACTGGAATAAGACACGTTGGCAGAGAATTTAGCCTTACCCATTTTCCCTTTTTTCGTCGTAATTAGAATAACACCGTTACTTGCCCGTGAACCGTAAATCGCAGCAGAAGCGGCATCTTTCAACACTTCAACCGATTCGATCGTCGAGGGGTCTAACTCCGCCAGCGTGTTCGTTCCCGTGATGGGAGAAGTAAAAGAATGCATCGGGATTCCATCAATCACATACAAAGGCGATCCGTCATTTATTCCCTCTTGCAACAAAGAATTATACCCACGAATAGACACTTTCGTACCTCCGCCACCGGGAGAACCCGCCACGTTATTAACCTCGACACCCGCCATGTGCCCTTGCAACAAATTCTCGAAGCTGGCAGAAGGAATCTCCTCCAAATCTTTCGCTTTCACGGACGAAATGGAACTGATCAATTCCCGCTTGTTCCGTTCCCCGTAAGCAATCACGGTTACCTCATCCAAATCGGAAACTTCTTCTTCCAGCGTCACGGTCAACTCTTTCCCCGCCGTGAAAGGAATACTCTTCGTCTTGAATCCCACGAAAGAAAACACGAGAGTTCCTTTCTCTATCGGTAATTCAAGTACAAACTTTCCTTCATTATTCGTCGCGGTACCGAGCGTCATCCCTTCCACTTTCACCGTTACCCCCGGCATCGTTTGTTTTTGTACATCCAAAACCACCCCGGAAAGACGGCATACCTTCACGCTTTTTTTAGCTGCCCTCTTTATTATAACTGTTTTTTCTTCTATCGAGTATTCCAACCCCGTCTTGCGACCGACCAATAGAGAATCGAGCACTTGTTTCAACGTTACGGATTGCATTTTTACCGTGATGCCGGTATACCCGCTCAACTCGTCCGAGTTAAACAAAAAATTGTAACGGGTCTGCATGCGCAGACTCTCGATAATCTTAATCAAAGAAGTGTTTTGAACATCCAAATTCACTTTTACGGCACCCTCTGTTTGTGCCTGAATATTCGTAATGCCCAAGAAACACACGAACAATAAATAAATACCCCATCGGGACATTTTCCCTCCCCTGGGAAAATTCCCAAGAAGCTTTTGTCGAATTTCTCTCATAAAGTTTTATTATTAATGTGACATTTATATACAACGGGTACAGACAACGAGATGGACCAACATCTCGTTTGCCATATCTCCGTTTATCGATCTTTCTAATTTACTTGCTAGAAGTATGTTCTGCTAATTCCGCACGGCTCTCGCCCTAATTTTTCAAGTTTCTCCTTTGATATTTTGTCGATTTTTTTTCATAGCTTTGTAAACATTAATGTGACTGTTGAAATATACAGCGACTTTGTACGCGAGAGATGGACCAACATCTCTCGTCGTTTTTTATCGCTTATGGATAATAACTTTTCTTCCTTCTATCTTATAGGTTATTTCCCCCATTTTTGAGATGACACCCAAAGCCTCTTCCAGAGTTTTAGCCCGATCCATATAAATATGGAATTTCATCCCCCGGAACTCCTCGGAATCGTAAACAATCTCCGCATCGTACCAGCGAGCCAACTCGTCCATGACCTGCTCCAACGATGCATTCTTGAACACGAAATCTCCGTTTTTCCATGCCAAAACGGTCATCAGGTCAGCCTCTCGTACTGAAAGCGACCGGTCATTCGCCGCGATCTCGCATAACTCGCCGGGTTTCAAAACAATCGAATCACGCCCCGATACGACTTCCACCTTACCGGAAACCAAAGTAGCGTATGTATTCTGGCTCATGTACGCTTTCACGTTAAACTGGGTACCCAATACCCGAACCGTCCCCCCTAAAAACTCTACCAAGAAAGGACGGTTTTCATCCCGGGCAACATTGAAATAAGCCTCTCCGCTTAAAAATATCTTTCGTTTCGCTCCCGTGAAAGAGTTCGGGAATCGTACCCGGGTTTCCGAATTCAAGATCACGTTTGTCCCGTCAGCAAGCATTAACGAGTATTCCCCCCCGCAAGGCACGATAATCTCCGTGTATTCCACAACAGCCGTATCGGCAACCTCCTGCTTTTCCTGTACCACGATATTCTCGTCTACTTTAAACCCGGGGATATTCACTATCGAAGTCGTCGCTGCCGTGATCTGGTGCGTACTCCCGTCCGGCAATATCAACTGTACCCCCTTGGAATGAGCCAACCGGGGCAACGCCGCCCGTTCCTCACTTCCATCATTCGTATTTTGCATCAACAAAGCAACACCCGCCACGACTGCCACGCACGCCGCCACAGTCACCCAACGCCGCCAAGCCATCGTCCGCCGTTTCTGCCGGGGCAATCGCATCCGCCGCCACATCCCCTCGATCCGTTCTTGCTCCTCCTCTTCATCGAACATCTTTCCCTCGTAGAACATCTCCGCATCATTCAACAATCGCATCCTCTCCTCCGACTCCTCCGCCCAAGCCTTCACCTCCTGTTGTTCTTCCGCGGAAGCACGTCCTGAAACCACTCGTTTAATCTTATCTATTTCCATGATAATTTTACTGTCTTTTATATAAAGACAACAATACGGGAAAATGGGGGACAAAAATAATTGAAAATTGAAAGTTGAAAATTGAAAATGAAGGAGAAAAAATCATATAATAAGCTGTATAACAAGATATTTAATCTAAATATATAAAAAAACTTGAATCCTATTTTCATTAAATCAAATATGAAATCCCTTAGAAAATCAATGGTAATCCCATGGTAATACTCTCCCTCCACAGAAGCCTCTCCCAACCACCTCCATAGCACAGATATACGGTAATAGGGTTGATATGTCGAGGCAACGAAGAGGCATCGGAGAGGAGAGATTATTACCCGGGTAACAGGGTAGAAATACAAGGGATAATCATGAAATTGAGAATCATTAAATCACAGAATAGATACACGCCTCGTGCAACTGGAATCTACAATCTAAAATTTAAAACCTAAAATCACACGATTCCCTTCACGATCATAAAAGCATAAAGCAAGGGCAAAGATTCCCGGATAAATTTATAGGCTCGTTTCACGTGTGTATGAATGGTAACCTCCGAAACTTTGAGTTCCCGGGCGATCTCCTTATAACTCATATTTTGAAAAATTTTCATTTCCAACACCTTACGTTGTTGATCTGGCAATTTTTGCAAACATTCCTGCACTTTGTCAAATAAAGCACTGTCGTCCTCGTACTCCAAAGTCCCGACATAAATTAACGCCTCAGTCAATTTAGTCCTGTTGGAATCTTCCACTTGAAGATGCTTGTAATAGTTCAGACAGGAATGTTTCACGGAAGAATAAAGATAACTGCTAATATTCGTATCGTCCGGCAGAGAGGATGCCATCGTCCACAAGCGCATAAAAGTATCCTGCACGATATCTTCCGCCGTGTCCGCGTTCATGGTATAGGCTAAAGCGAACCGGAACAAACCGGGACTCATCTCCCGGAAGACCCGTTCAAAAACTTCATTCGAGTTGTTCTTCAAGCCATTGATCCAATCCTCATCTGCTGTATCTTGCCCGTTACACCTCATATTTGGGTAAATAATTTTTTCAAAAGTAGAAAAAATTATTTACCCAAGCAACAAATTTATTTCCCTTTCCTTCGGATCAGTACCAGTATCCCCAGCAAGAGGAGCAATGCCGGCAATATCCACTTCAACACGATTTGCAAGGTTCCCCCGGCATCCATACCCAGGTTCAACGTGTTGTCTATCGGATCGGGACGGGTGGTGTCTACCGGTAATTCCTCGTAAGACAACCAGTCGAACATCGACATAATCAAATCCCCATTCGCCGACGATATCCCCCGGCGGGTAGTGGACAACTCACCCATACTGAAACAGTCGGCATCCCCGAGCACGATAATCCGTTGTTGTTTCCCGGCTTGTTCACGTTCCAACCCGACCATTGTGGTTTTCACCCCTTCACGTTCCCCCGCTTTCGGGTTCAGGCGTGCCGTGTCATTCACGAAATCGATCGTTTCCAATTCATTCCAACTGGCGGAATCCCGTCCCTGGAACAAGGGTATTACACGAAATCCTTTTTCAGCTTTCTGCTCAATAGCCAAAGCACCCGGCATAACCAAAGATGCGGGACGACGCCCCGTGTTCGTGTTCACGTACAAACTTTTCCATAGACGGGATATATCCTGAGCCTCTTTCGTCGCCCGACAAAGGAACAAATGGGCAGGATACTCGTCAATTTGCCTTTGAACCAAGATGCCCGGCTCAAAACTCAATCCTAAATATTCCATCAAAGGCATCAAGTGGGAATAAGTCTTCGGTTTCCCGGCAATCACCAGATTTTTTCCGCTTTCCACGTAACGATACAGTATTTCCAACTCTTCACGCGTGAAAGGTTCCAACGGCTCAGCCACAACAAGTACATCCAAGCTGTCCAATACCCCCGGGTTACGTTTCAAGTTCACGTCGGTCACGTCAAATCCTTGATTTAACAACGACTTCCGATACATTTTCTCGGCAACCATATAAGAATAATCCCGGTTCTTATCCCCGATGATCGAGCGGGCACCATGATCCGACAGGAACCCCACTTGAGGCAACTTCATCGCGATTCGTTTCAACGCCGCGGAAATCTCCGTTTCACTCGGAAGACGGTTCATATCGGCATATACCCGTAGAAAGGTCTTCTGCCCGTTATCCCGCTCTATCAAAGCCACGAAACGGTAACCTTCATCACTCAAATCAATATTTTTATCCACTTCTTCCCGTGCCAGTTCTTCGGGAGAAAGATATTTTCCCAACCGGGTACCTTGCAATTTAGCCGCATCTTTGGCTGCCTCGTACAGGGTCTTTTCCGGGTACCGTTTTTTAAAACCCTCCGTCATCGTGTCCGCATAATAATAAAAGACATAATCGAGTTTCGTTTCCGGCTTGAAACGGATATACCGCTCGTAACGGGCGATGTCATTATTGATTCCTTTCGTCGTTATGCTATGAATACTCCCGAAGAGATTCACGTAAGTTGTAATCTTCAATCCTCCATCCAATTGTGCCACGATATCCTGGCTGGCTCGCGTCAAAGTATTGCTCTTCGTGCGCGTGGAATCATGATACCATTTCATGGTCGGGCGGGAAGTCAGATACCCCAAGAACACCGCCACGAGGAATACCCCAAGATAACGGGCAGCTTTCCCGGTAAAAGAACAGCTTTCCCGACACAATTGCAATTTCAATATCGCAAAACACAAGAACATCACGCTCATGAGCACGAAATACAAAATATCTTCACTACAAATCAACCCTCTTATAAATGCATTTGCCCTACCGCCAAGCGACAACCAATACGTGAGTTCCCGCACGAAAGCGAATTCCTGCCAGATACCGGAAACCAGATTCAACAAGGTCAACAAGGCAAACATTCCTATTGCCGCCACGATCGGGTAAGTGGTCAACGTCGACATAAACAACCCGATGGCAGCGTACAACCCGAACAAAAAATACAATCCCAACAATCCCGTCAACACCGCCGACCAATCGAACGACTCCACGAGGCACCCGGCTATCAACACGTAAACCAACATGAACGCCATCATTAACAAGCCGTACAACATGATTCCCAAGTATTTCCCGAGCACGATGTGCCTGCCCGTGATCGGGGCGGAGAAAAGTAACTTGATCGATCCCCGGTTAAATTCCTGGCTAATCAGTCCCATGGTCAACAAAGGCATCAACAAATATAGAAACTGGCTCACTTTAGCCCACAATCCCCCGAAAGGAGAATAAAATATCACCCTAGATATAGCGAACAAACCCCGGCTTCCAAGCTCTTGCCGCCTTGCCAGCATCTCCATCATATCGGCAAATCCCATGCCTGTCATAAACACGAAAAGAACGAGTAGAAGCCACGCTACCGGCGAGTAAAAAAGATTTGATAACTCCAGACGGGCTATCCTGTATATTGCTCTCATAATTTTTCCTCCATTTTAAATGATTATTTCCCAGACAATTTAGCGAACACGGCTTCCATCGAGCTTTTCTCTACCCTAATTTCCGTCATCTCCCATCCCCGAGCCACGCTTTCACGGATGACTAGCTTAATCGTATCCCGGTCACCATCATACATCAAACGGACACCGTGGCTTCCCTCGCTCTCCGCTCTCCTGATGCCGGGAATCGTCATCAATTCATCCGGCAACGGGGGCAAATCGAAAGTAGCGTAAAGTGTGTTCGGCTCGATATAATTGTCAAATTCCTCCACGCTGCCGGAGAAAACAACCCGTCCGTGTTCAATCATCTTGATCGTGGAACAAGTAGCTTGCACCTCCGACAAAATATGCGTCGAGAGCATCACGGTACGTTCCTCTGCAATGTCCCGGATCAACTGGCGTACTTCCAATATCTGGTTCGGGTCTAACCCGTTCGTCGGCTCGTCCAGCACCACGAACTTCGGATCGTGCAGGATAGCCTGTGCGATACCCACGCGTTGCTGGTAACCTCCTGAAAGATTACGTAACAAACGGTCTTTCATGTGTGTAATCCCGCAACGTTCTTCCGCCTCCCCGATTGCCGTCTTGATCTTTTTCCGATCCATCCAGTGTATCTCCGCGCAAAAATGCAGGTACTCGTCCACCGTCAAATCCGGGTAGAGAGGTGGTTTTTGTGGTAAAAAACCGATATATTTCCGTGCCGCCACCGGATGTTTCAGCGTGTCGATCCCGTTAATAAATACTTTTCCCTGAGTTTGTTTCAACACACCGCAAATAATATTCATCGTCGTCGACTTCCCCGCCCCGTTCGAACCCAACAACCCCACCACTCCGGAGCCGTCGATCTCGAAACTAATGTCCTCGATCGCCCATTGTGTCGTGTAACGATGGTACAAATGTTCAACTTTTACAATTGGATTTTCCATACATACGATTTTAATTCATAACTTTGATCCGGCATCTATTTCACGAGCCTTGTTTTTTTATAACACTTCAACGACAAAAAAGTACCGACCCGTGACGCGGACTCCCCCGACAATGGCGATAAGATTACTAAAAGAAAAGTAAAAAAACCTTACACCGGGAAACGTCGTGAAAAGAAATGATAACTTTGGACGATCACTTATAAAACTCACGAACGGGTATGATTAAAAAACTATCGATTTACTTTATTCTTTTGCTGGTACTGCCGGACATTTATATTTACAAGTTATACATCAAGAAACACGTGGCAAGCGGACGCAGCCGGGAACTCTGGTTCGTGCCCTCGGCGGTGCTGTTGCTCGGGCTGCTGTGGATATTGCTCTTCTCGCGGGGAGGGCATGGCGGGCAAGCGTTTATCGGGGGTTTCGTCATTGCCTATCTGGCGGTAGCACTGCCGAAGGTAGTATTTTCCCTTTGCTCGCTGGTCGACCTGCCCGTGAGGCGGCTGCTGAAGCTGCATTCCCATCCCTTCGCGTGGCTGGGCGTGGTAGCGGGAGCCGCCACGATGCTGGTG
Source organism: Butyricimonas synergistica DSM 23225 (assembly GCF_000379665.1). Taxonomy (GTDB): domain Bacteria; phylum Bacteroidota; class Bacteroidia; order Bacteroidales; family Marinifilaceae; genus Butyricimonas; species Butyricimonas synergistica. Next base: position 1,304,339 of record NZ_KB903359.1, read on the forward strand.
ATTCTTTATGGCACGTTCCTCGGGCGGAAACAGTTCGAGGTGAAACAGGTCGTGTTCGCCTCCCCGGATCTCCCGGCGGCTTTCGACGGCTACCGGGTGGCACAAATCTCGGACATTCACGCCGGGAGCTGGCGCGGGGACAGAAAGTCGCTGCAAAAAGCGGTCGATCTCGTCAACGCCCAACAAGCCGACCTCATCGTGTTCACCGGCGACCTCGTGAATAATATGGCGACAGAACTCGACCCCGTGCAGGACATCCTTGCGGGCTTCAAGGCTCCCGACGGTGTTTACTCCGTCCTCGGGAACCATGATTACAGTCCTTACCACCATTGGGAAAATGAAAAAGCCCGCTGGGAAAACCTGAAAGAACTGAAGAAACGGCAAGCAGCCATGGGTTGGCACCTGCTGGACAACAGGCACGTGAAACTGCACCGCGGCACGGACAGCATTACCCTCGTCGGCGTCGGCGACGACGGGGGAAGGATGCTTCCCCGGTACAGCGACCTCCGGCTGGCAACACTGGGCACGGAAGCAACCGCCTTCAAGCTATTGCTAAGCCATACCCCCACGCACTGGCACCGGGAAGTACTCGCCTCGGGAATTGACCTCACCCTCTCCGGTCACACCCACGCCATGCAATTCGCCCTCGGTCGACTCTCCCCGTCCGCCCTCCTCTACCCCGAATGGAGCGGGCTGTACACGGAGGGCAAGCAAGGATTGTACGTCAACGTGGGACTGGGCTATATCGGGCTTATGCCCCTCCGCTTCGGGGCATGGCCGGAGGTGACGGTAATCACGCTAAAGAAATCCCCGTGACAATTTTCCGTCGCTTGGATTTTGTCTATTCAGCCATACGGTATTCATTCGGTGTACACCCCACCACTTTCTTGAATGCCCGGCTGAAATACTGGGGATACTGATAACCCAAGGCGTATGCGATTTCGCTAACGCTCTTTTCCAAATTAGCCAGCATATCTTTCGCTGTATCCATGATTTTCTGTTGCACATACTCCTGTGCCGACTTGCCCGTTTCTTTTTTTATCAAGTCACCAAAATAATTGGCAGACAGATGCAGTTGTTCTGCACAATAGGCCACGGATGGCGTTCCGTACGATTGTGGCTTATCTGATGCGAAATATCCATCAAGCAACTCTTCAAAACGAGCCAATATATCCTTGTTAGCTTTCTTGCGGGTGATGAACTGGCGATCATAGAAACGGGTACAATAGTTCAGAAACAATTCTATGGCAGACGCGATGATCATATTACTATGTTTATCCATACCATTATTTATCTCGTCGTCTATTTTCTTCAAACAGTCAATAATAGTTTCGCGTTCTTGCAGCGAGAGGTGAAGAGCCTCACGGACATCGTACGAAAAGAACGTGTAGTCCTTGATATGCCGGCCGAGCTGTGTTCCACGTAACAATTCTGGACTGAAATAGAGGCACCAACCTTTCGCCTGATAAGTGGACCCATCCGCTGGATAACCGAATACCTGCCCCGGTGATACGAACACGAGCGTGTTTTCTTGATAATCGTATTCTTTGCGCCCGTATTTTAGATAGTCTGCACACTTTACATCTTTCAAAAAGATCACATACAGGTCAAAGTTTTTCCGGCAATTCGGTATGGGACGCATAATTTGCGAACCTTCGAATACATTGACCAAAGGATGTCGGTTTTCAACTCCCCAATGTTCATTGTACTCTCCAACAGTTTTTATATTTACGATCTTATCCATAACTATTTATCTTTTGTTGAATACAAAAATAACATATTTCCCCGACTATCTTTCGTTATCAGTAAAAGTTATACTCCAATCAGTAATTTGGATAGCTGTTTCCTTGTAGAACCGGAATAATTTTGCATCATCAATCAAAAGAATATGAATTGGAACAAGATAAATACGAATAATGTCATTACGGTAGACCTGTTCAACAAACTCACGGGACAAGAGACTCTGCACCCGTTGGTCAGTCTTGCCAATCTGTCCGGCAACAAACTAAGCGAGGACTTGCGTATGCCATGCAATTTTTACGCGCTGATTTGCCGACCGGATGAAAGTGGAGTACAAACTTCCCTGCGATTAGTCAACCCGGGAGAGATATTCGAGATACCCGCCGCATTCCATCGCAATGCAAAAGGCTATACGGGTGTAATTTTCCATCCCGACCTGCTTTGCGACACGCCTCTGGAACAACATATCAATGATTATCCCACCCGTTGCTGTTGTCATGGAGCTTTAACTGAACGTGAGCAACAGACCATCGCCGACTGCCTGAAGGAGATCGACAAGGAATTGCACCATTCCATCGACCGACACAGCAGCACCATTATTGTTTCACACATCGAATTACTGTTGAATTACTGCACACGGTTTTGCAGCAGTACAAAACAAGCTATAAGTCGAGTATAAATCCGCCCTACGGCATAATTATAAAACAATGAAGAAAACACTTATTATCGCAATTTGCATGACTGCCACCCTTCGCGGGACAGCCTATGCGCAAAGTCTGGCATTTGTAGAAGCACCTGCTGTAAAGAGCCATAACAACAACCCGTGGGGATTGGTCTATGCCGACGCACTCATGGAAAATGTGGCAGGCAAAGTAAATATCCATCCCATCACTTACACATTGAACGGGTTGAAGATCGCTGCCAACGTCTATACGCCCGCAGGATACGATCCGTCGAAAAGCTATCCCGCCCTCGTGGTAGCGCATCCCAATGGCGGCGTGAAAGAACAAGTGGCCGGACTTTACAGCCAGCGCATGGCAGAACAGGGCTATATTTGTCTGGCATTCGACGCTGCCTACCAGGGTGCCAGCGAGGGAGAGCCTCGCAACACGGACAAACCGGCCAATCGAATCGAGGATATCCGCCGTGCCGCCGACATCCTGCTGCAATATCCGGGCGTCGATTCGCGACGGGTGGGCATACTCGGTATCTGCGGTGGCGGCGGCTACACGCTGAAAGCCGCACAGACCGACAAACGGTTCAAGGCGGTTGCGACCTTGAGCATGTTCAACACGGGACTGGTGCGCCGTAACGGGTTCCTTGACTCGCAGATCAACACGGTGCAGGAGCGGCTTGCCGATGCTTGTGCCGCCCGCCAGAAGGAAGCCGAAGGCGGAGAGATCGAATACGTGGGCGACATGAGCGGCGTGACACCCGAACAAGCGGCTGCATTACCGTTCGACCTCTATCGAGATGGCTACGAGTATTATCTGCAAAGCCACGCCCATCCCAATTCAACGTTCCGCTACACCAAGAGCAGCCTCGTGGACCTCTTCGCCTTCGATGCCGCAGCGGACATGTATCTCATCAACCAGCCATTATTGATGATAGCCGGCAGCATTGCGGACACGTTCTACATGACGGAACTGTGTTACAGCCGTGCCATGGGTACACAGGACAAAGAACTGTTCCTTATTCCTGGCGCCACGCATATCAAGACCTACTACGTGCCGGAGTACGTAGATATGGCGGTTAAAAAGCTGACGGAATTTTTCGATAAGAAACTATAATGACACTAGTATGAGAAAAATACATGTAATTATTTGCATCTGCCTTATGACAGCAATGAATACAATGGCACAACCCGCCTCGTCGGATAACGGACTGACCATGCGTCAGCAACACATCGTGAAAATCACCTCCTGCACGGGCAAAGGCGACTTGGAGAACCTGAAACCCGCCCTTGCCGCAGGATTGGACTACGGGCTAACCGTGAACGAAATCCGCGAACTCCTGATACACGCGTATGCCTATTGCGGTTTCCCTCGCAGTCTCCGTGCCTTGCAAACCTTCATCGCTGTTCTGGACGAACGAAAAGCACAGGGCATTGAAGACACCGTGGGCAGGGACGCCTCTCCCGTCGAAGACAACCGCACCCGTTACGAACGAGGCCGCGACATACTGGCAAAAATCTCCGGCATTCCGGCCGATGCGCCCAAAGCCGGGTATGCCAAGTTCGCCCCTGCCATCGAGCGTTTTCTCAAAGAACATCTTTTCGCCGACCTCTTCGAGCGCGACGTGCTGACCTATTCCGAACGGGAATTAGCCACGGTATCGGTCATCGCCGCATTGGGCGAAAGCGTTGAACCGATGTTGCGTGGACACATAGCCATCTGCCAAAACCTCGGCATGACGGAAGAGCAACTCGACCAGGTACTTGCCATCGCAACAACCGGCATAGCTAATTGTGCTGTCAAAGATATTTTCCCGAAAGGGAACAAACTCCCTGACACCCCGAATTTCACGGGCGAGGCGTGGCTTGAAATGTTCGTCACGAAAGCCGACTCAATGGATTGTACAGTAGGCAACGTGACCTTCGCACCGGGTGTACGCAACAGTTGGCATTCACATCCGGGTGGGCAGATTCTGCCCTGCACATCCGGTGAAGGACGCTATCAGGAAAAAGGCAAGCCTGTACAAGTGCTGCGTCCCGGCGATGTCGTGAAGATCGCCCCGAACGTGATACATTGGCATGGAGCCGCCCCCGATAGCGAGTTTACACACATCGCCATAGGCTCGCAGCAGTCGAAAGGCGGTGCCGTGTGGCTAGAACCCGTAACAGATGAAGAATACGATAACCAATAAAAATGATCGAACATGAAAAAAGAAATTATAACAGCAGGAATACTGGCAATCATCGCTTGTACGATAACAATCTATTGTTGGGCGGCAGGACGTGAAAACATATCGAAAGGAACAAATACGGTGCAGGGCGTATCGGATCAACCTATCCAAACAATCGCGAACAGAACCAAAGGGAAGTCACTGGTCGTTTACTTTTCCGTTCCCGAAACAGACGGTGTGGATGCTTCGTCGGGCGCAAGCCGCATCCTTTCCAATGGAAAGATAATGGGAAACACTCAATATGTTGCTACCATTATCAGTGAAGCCACGGGAAGCGACCTTTTCGAGATAAAGACAGTCCACACCTATCCCGGTTCGCATAAAGCTCTGATTGATACTGCAAAAATGGAAATCGACAATAACGCCCGTCCGAAGCTGGCTACGCATATCGAGAATCTGAAGGATTACGATGTGGTGTTCGTCGGGTTCCCCAACTGGTGGTACGACATGCCGATGCCGCTCTATTCGTTCTTCGACGAGTACGATTTCAGAGGCAAAACCATCATCCCGTTCTGCACGCACGGCGGTAGCCGTTTCTCTGATGCGATTAAAACTATCCGGGAACTGGAAAAAGGCGCTAACGTGCTCGACGGCTACGCCATTGCCCGAGACCACGTAGCAAATTCAAAAGACGGGGTATTGAAATGGTTGGAGAAAATAGGGATGAAAAAGTAAAACGACAGAACAATCATTGCATCATCGTTACCTAACCGCAAAAAACCTGTATGAACGAATCATAAACGTAGCATAAACACAAATTTACGTCTATGCTACGTTTATGATTCATTCATGATTTGTACTTGAGGTAGAGAATCGATAGACCTATGGTTGTTCACTCTTTCACTGAATCCTGACGATACACCCGGATGACGCCCTGTATCCTTTTCAAACGAGAGATCAATTGCGAGAGGTGTTCCGTGTCACTGACCAGCACAGTAATCTGACCGTCAAACAATCCCTCGCAGGAATTGATGGACAAGCCGCGGAGTGTGATCTTCGGGTCTTTCGAGATGACCTCGGTGATCTTCGTCACCATCCCCGCGTCCTCCCGACCGACGATACTCAACACGGTCTGGTAGGACGTAGCCCCGGCATTCGTCCATGCCGCCTGCACGATACGGTAAGGATAGCGGCGTTGCAGGTCGATCACGTTCTTACACTGTGTCCGGTGAATTTTGATGCCTTCGCCGATGGAAACGAAACCGATAATATCGTCACCGAAAACGGGATTGCAGCAACGGGCAAACTTGTAGACCACATTGTCCACGTTCCGGTCAATCAACAACACATCCTCGCTGATCGGGCGGGAAGGCATCACCAGCACTTCCTCCCGAGGGGGAGTGACGGTCCGTTCTTCCTCCTTCGGGCGGGTGATAAACTCCTTAATCTCCGACATATCAAGCTTTTCCTCGGCTATTGCTTGATAGAGGTCGATGGCAAACTTGTATTTATAGTGTTGCTGCAAACGATGGATCACCTCGTCTGTCAACTCCAGTTTCCAATTCTTGAAACGGCGTGCCAGCATCTCTTTTCCCAGCGTCGCCTGCGCGCGGGAATGCTCGGTGAGAAACTGCCGGATCTTGTTGCGTGCCTTGGAAGTGATGGCGATATTGAGCCAATCGGCACTCGGCTGTTGGTTGTTGGAGGTGAGAATAGCCACTTGGTCGCCGTTCTTCAGCACGTAGCGCAACGTTTCGTTGCGCTGGTTGACCTTCCCCCCCACGCAACGGGAACCTACTGCCGTGTGGATAGCGTAAGCGAAATCAAGCAAGGTTGCCCCCGCGGGCAACGTCTTCAAATCCCCCGCCGGGGTAAACACGTGTACCTCTTTGTCCTGCAAATTGATCTTGATGTCGTCGAGCATATCGACTGCACCGACATCGGAACTCTCCAGTATCTCGCGTAACTCGGTCAGCCATTCCTCGATCGCCTTGTCGGCAGTTCCACCCTTATATTTCCAGTGGGCAGCAAAGCCTTTCTCCGCCACCTCATCCATACGCTCCGTGCGAATCTGCACTTCCACCCAACGGTTGTTCAGTCCCAGCACGGTGGTCTGGAGCGACTCGTACCCGTTGGACTTCGGCACGGAAATCCAGTCGCGCAACCGCTGCGGGTTCGGCGTGTATTTGTCCGCCACGATGGAGTACGCCCTCCAACAATCCGCCTTTTCCTCCGCTCCCGAACTCTCCAGTATAAAGCGCACGGCAAAAATATCGTATATTTCCTCGAACTCCACTTGCTTCTTTCGCATCTTGTTGAGGATGGAAGCGATGGTCTTCGTCCGCCATTTCACCTTGAACTTGATTCCCCGGTTGTTGAATTCCTCCACGATCGGGGCGATAAACTCGTTGATATATTTCTCTCGGGCTTCCCGGCTACCTTCCAGTTTCATGGATATTTCCCGGTACACCTCCGGCTCACTATAACGCAATGCCCGGTCTTCCATCTCCGACTTGATATTGTACAACCCCAAGCGATGGGCGAACGGGATGTAGATAAAACTCGTCTCCCGCGCCAGCTCCCGCTGTTGCTCGGGACGCAGGTTGTCGGCATGGCGCAGGTCGTACAACTTCTCCGCGAGGAAGATCAACTGCACACGCACGTCCTCGGCAAAACTTAATAATAATTTTCGGAAATTATCAGAATCGACAACCCGATGGGTAGCATAAATACGGCTGATGTCATGCAAACCGGACAAGATTTGTGCCACCTTGTCACCAAACACCGCCTTCACCCGCTCGATTTTCAACGTGCCGGATTCCACCACCCGCCGCAAAACGAGGCAGATGATCGAGGTACGCCCCAACCCGATCTCGGAGGTGATAATCATCCCGATGTCCATCAAACGGATAAGCTCCTCTTCCGTCACGGGCTTTGCATCTCCGCCACCATTCATCGCCGTGTCGAAAGCCTTGCGCACCAACCGCACATCCTCGGCGGACACCAGATTCTTACATGATTTTAATAACGCTCTGTATTTTTTCTGTATATTCGTGTAGGTAATAGATTCTGACATAACAGGGTCAATTTAGCAATTTCAAACTTCTTTATTCTTATCAAAAAGAATGCCGCTATTAAAATTGAAACAAACAGAATCTCTGAATCCTTCAATCAAAAAATCATAAATCTAAAATCGATCGTATCACGAATCGATAAGATCAACAAGTCTATCTTTTTAGCGGTGTTACGATAATGTTGTATTTGGAATCATAATGAATCAGGTACAATCCCCGGTTTTCCAAGCCGCCGAAGTTTCCCATCGGACGGAAGCGGAAGCGGGTAAACATACCCTCGGCATCAGAGTTGCGCAAGGAGTTCAACGTGTTTGTCCGTTCTTTCTCCACGAGCGGGATAAAATACAATGCCATATCGAAAGCACGGTTAGCAATATTGTTCGGTTCCGAATAGAAGTATTCCCTGTGTTTTGCAGAAAAAGACGTTGCCGTTTTCCCCTGGTAATCCACGTAGCTGTTTGCCATGATTTTCACGTTTAGCTTGTAGAACATTTCCTCGTCAATGGAAGTAAACTTCAACCACTCCGGGAAACCGATCACCGTGATCTTAAAATGATCTGCCAATGCCGAAAGCACGGGCAACGTACGACTTGCCGCCGCTTCGTTAAGCGTCGGGAAAATGATAATATTCTCCACTCCGGGGCGTAACACCTTGCGTACCGAATCGACGTGCATCTGGGGACGCCACCGGTAATCCACCATCGGCTCGGCAATCTCCCCTTGCAAATGGGCACGAATCAATGCCGGCAAACGGCTTTCTTCACCGGAACGAGCGTTGCCGTCCGGGATAATATTTATCAAGTGGGCTTCCCGACTATTAGCCGACACCCAACCTGCCATTTCCTCAACCAACGAAGAGTTACATATATTCATTTGCACGAAATTCGGGAAACGAGCCAACTCTCCCGCTCTCGACGAAAGCGGGTAAATCATGGGAATCACCCTATTTTGCAATTGCTCGGCTACCAGTTTATAGGTATTCGCGTAAACGGGACCGATAATCAGATCGGGCGACAATTGATTTAACTCCCCGATCACGGCTTGTGTTGCCGCCACATCACGTTCCGTGTCATACACGTGAAGGTCGATCGTGTAACCCAGCCGTTTCAAGCTGTCTGCCGCCATCAGCACCCCCCCGTAAAATTGGAGGAACGGCGCGGACTTCTCGCTCAAACGCCATCTCTCGTCACGAATATTTACGCCCAGCGTATCCACCGGAATCTCCTCGGCGGAAAATGGTAATTTATTATCTTTCACGGACAGGGGCAACAAGAGAGCCACTTTCACGTGATGCCGTTCGAACGCCACCTCGGGAATCACGAACGTGGTATCCCCTACCACCTGCTGGATCATCCCGTCGAGGGAATCCCGGGCAGGCGGGTAAAAAGCCACGTGGGTTGCCTCCTCCTTTTCCCGGCGTGCTGCTTCTTGCTCTTGGCGGTCAAGCCAGCGCAATTCAGCCTCCAATACACCCCGGTCTATCTGGCGCAACGGCAAGCGTACCACCGCCCCCTCGGCAATCGGACGGCTCACGTCGTACTCCGGGTTCTCCTTCAATATCCGTTTCAGCTTGATATCAAACTTTCGGGAAAGCGAATAGAGTGTTTCTTTCGGACGCATCCGGTGATAGTAATATTTGTCGTCCACCCGCTTGAAAGGCTCGACGTGAGGAATTTGCAACACCTCGCCCACGGAGAGCGCATTGTCCTGCTTCCCATTCAAAGCCTTCACCTCATCGACCGACACCCCATATGCCTTACAAATAGAAAAAAGCGTCTGCTTGGGTTGCACCGTGTGGAGATAAAAGGATTTTCCACCGATCACGACCAATTCTTTCGACTTCTCTATCTTGACTTCTTGCGCGTTGATATGTCCTGACACGCAAAACAACAGGAGTAAAAATGCAACTCTTACCATCATCTGATTACTTATTTTCAGAGCAAAAATAGTAAAATAGTAGTGATAATTGAAAAATCTCTCTTATTTTTGCAAGATGAAGACAATTTAAAAACTTTATAAACTACATGGGTTTCTTTAAAAAAGGACATATCATCGTGTTACTCGTCAACCTGGTCGTGGCAGTCATCCTGCTATTCGTAATCGGGTATATCGTATTAAGGCAACTGGATAAATACACGAACCACGGCTATTATATCGCCGTGCCGGAATTACGGGGACTTACCCCGGCAGAGGCTGCCCCTTTTGCCAAAGAAAAGAAATTACAAATCGTCGTCGTCGATTCCATTTACGACAACAACGCGAAGCCGGGTACCGTCGTGGAACAATTCCCCGCCCCCAACGCCCGCGTGAAGAACAACCGGGCGATACAATTGACGATCAACGCCAACGCCCCGGAAAAAGTGATATTCCCCAACCTGCGTAACACGGCTTTCCGACAATCGTTGCAACGGTTGCGCAGTCTCGGGCTGAACATCGGGAGGATAGAATATGCCCCGTCAAATTACAAGAATCTCGTATTGGACTTCAAATATAAAGGCAACGTACTGCAACCCGATACCGTCCTCCAGAAAGGGGAAACCGTGGATATCGTGCTGGGTAACGGCAACACGTCCAACGATCAGGTAGCTATCCCCAACCTGCTCGGCAAGACGCTCGCGGAAGCCCGGAACATCACACTGTACGCTTTCCTGAATATAGGCGAAATCATCCCCGACAACACGGTACGAACAGAAGCCGACCGCATGACGGCAGTCATATACCGACAAACACCCGAGGCGGAGGAAAACATGACCATGAAGATGGGAAGCGATATTATACTCCACCTCACGAAAGACGCACAAAAAATAATGGCACTGGATTCCCTGTCCATCGAGGAGCAATTACCATGATAGAAGAAGAATTAGAAGAGCTAGAAGAATTAAACGAGGACGAAACGGAACAGGAGCAGGAAAGCTACGAGCATTTCCGCCTGGAAGTCGACCCCGGACAGAACTTGTTGCGTATAGACCGCTTTCTGGTAGACCGCCTGCCGAACGTGTCGCGCACCAAGATACAAGAGGCGGCAGAAGCCCAATGCATACAAGTGAACGGCAAGCCCGTGAAATCGAACTACCGGGTGAAGCCCAAAGACCTCGTGACCTTGATGTTGCCCCACCCGAAACGGGAAATACGGGTAATCCCGGAGGACATACCTCTCCGCATCGTGTACGAGGACGACTGCCTCATGGTAATCAACAAGGAACCGGGCATGGTGGTGCACCCCTCCTATGGGCATTACACGGGCACGCTGGTGAACGCCCTCGCGTGGCACTTGAAAGGCAACCCGCTGTTCAAAGAGAATGATCCCCGACCGGGACTGGTACACCGGATAGACAAGGATACCTCCGGTTTGCTCGTCATCGCTAAAACGGAAGAAGCGAAAACCAAATTAGCATCGCAATTCTTCCACAAGACATCGAGCCGGAAGTACGTCGCAGTCTGTTGGGGTAACTTGGAAGAAGAAACCGGAACCGTTATCGGCAATATCGGCAGAAGCATCTCCAACCGCAAGATCATGGGAGTATTTCCCGAAGGCAGCGACTACGGCAAACACGCCGTCACCCACTACCGCGTATTGGAACGCCTCGGTTACGTCAACGTCGTGGAATGCGTGCTGGAAACCGGACGCACCCACCAGATACGGGCACATTTCAAGTCAATCAAGCACCCTTTGTTCAACGACCCCGAGTACGGCGGCAACGAGATATTGAAGGGAACGACATTCACGAAATACAAACAGTTCGTGCAAAACTGTTTCGCTATCTGTCCCCGTCAAGCCCTGCACGCCAAAACCCTAGGTTTCGAGCATCCCGCCACGGGCGAATGGATGGACTTCGACTCGGAAGTCCCGCAAGATATGCAACAGTTGATCGAGAAGTGGCGAGGCTACGTTGCGAACAGGGAAATGGAAGAGGCTTAATATGATCCATATTCCGAAATATCCCCGACAGGGAGAAATCAAGCTGAAATAAGGGAGAGAACAAGCCGAAGAAAGGGAACAACTTTGAATCACTCCCGGTACAAAGTCAATACAACATCGCTCGCGAAGGTCTTTGCACCGAAGTTGAAACGACTTTGCACCGAAGTTGATCCCTATTCTCACCCCGTTCTCTCCCCTATCTCACCGAAATCTATTCATTTATTCGCCGGCAATTCATCCAAATTCCCATTCATCAGACAAGGCAAATATTGTCGTATCTTGTCGGCAGACCAATCCCACCATGCCAACGCTTGCAATCGTTCTATCACATCCGCGCTAAACCGTTTTCTTATTTCTTTAGCCGGAGTTCCCCCGACAATAGTATAGGGGGCAACGTCTTTCGTCACGACCGCCCGTGCCGCAATGATAGCCCCGTTTCCAATATGCACGCCCGCCATGATAACCGCTTCATAACCTATCCAAACATCATTTCCGATAATGATGTCCCCTTTGTTATCCCAGGCGAAAGCAACATCGGACTTTTCCAAATTCCAATCCTCGTAAAACAAGGGGAATGTATACGTGGACAGGGATTTCAACGTGTGATTGGCACAGTTGAACAGGAACTTTGTCCCACAAGCAATGGAGCAAAACTTGCCTATTACCAACCGTTCATGGTTTATAGGATAGTGATACAACACATTGTTCCTCTCGAACAGACAGGGATCGGATACAAAGTCATTATAAATCGTATAATCACCGATTTCTATCGACGGGTCTTTCACGACCGCGTTCAGATACACGGTTTGCGTGTCGCCCATGCGTGGATATATTTTCTTCATCATGGTATTTACTTTTAATAATGGCATAATTACAACGGACAAACCTGATAAGTTTGTCTGTTTTGTTTCAATTCGAAGTGCTGTTCGTTTCGCGTAACTATATGCAAGATTGCCATTTCATATTGTTGGACAAATATGTATTTTTTCGTTCGTGCCGTAAAGTTAATAATAACCATGAATAAAAAATACACATTCATGCGAATGTGCCTGAAAAAACAAAGAGATTGTCTGAAAAGAGAAGTTTCGTTCAACTGCCCCCTCTAACTTCCCCTGTGTAAGGGAGAGTTAAAGGGGGCAGTTGAATTTACTTTTTCGGACAACCCCTGTTATATATTCATTAAAACCGATGTATCAAACGTTGAACCGGAAGTTCATCATGTCGCCGTCCTGCACCACGTAATCTTTTCCCTCTACGGACATTTTCCCGGCTTCCTTGCATTTAGCTTCGGAACCGAGAGCAACGAAATCGTCGTATTTAATTACCTCGGCACGGATAAAGCCTTTCTCGAAATCGGTATGGATAATTCCGGCTGTCTGGGGTGCTTTCATGCCGTTCTTGAACGTCCACGCCCGCACTTCTTTCGGACCTGCCGTAAAATAAGTCCTTAGGTTCAACAATTTGTATGCAGTACGAATTAATTTATTCACCCCGGCTTCCTCCAACCCCAAGTCCTCCAGGAAAAGCTGTTTTTCCTCGTAAGTTTCCAGCTCGGCAATATCCGCCTCGATAGCGGCACCGATCACCAGCACCTCCGCACCCTCGTCTTTTACCGCCTCGCGAACCATATCCACGTATTTATTACCCTTCACCACGGAAGCCTCGTCCACGTTGCACACGTAAAGAATCGGCTTGTTGGTCAACAGCATCAACTCTTTCGCGACTTCCTGTTGCAAATCGTTCAACTGCACGGAACGGGCGGATTTTCCCTGTACCAGGGCATCTTTATAAAGATGCAAAACTTCCACCAGGCGTTTGGCTTTAGCGTCCCCCCCGGTTTGAGCTTTCTTTTCCTCTTTAGCCAAGCGATTTTCCACGGTTTCCAAGTCTTTCAACTGTAATTCGGTATCAATCGTTTCTTTATCCCGGATCGGGTCTACTTTACCATCCACGTGCACGATGTTGTCATCGTCAAAACAACGCAACACGTGAATAATCGCGTCCGTTTCCCGGATGTTGGACAAGAACTTGTTACCCAATCCCTCGCCCTTGCTGGCACCCTTCACCAACCCGGCGATGTCCACGATCTCCACCACGGCGGGTACCACATTCTGAGGTTGCACCAGCTCCACCAATTTATTCAATCGCTCGTCCGGCACCGTGATGACTCCCACGTTCGGCTCGATCGTACAGAAAGGGAAATTGGCTGATTGAGCCTTGGCATTACTCAAACAATTAAATAGTGTCGACTTCCCCACATTTGGCAAACCGACTATTCCACACTGTAAACCCATAGTCTATATTTGTATTTTTATTATCAATCTATTATATAACACGTTCTTACTCCCAAAAATTCGGGTTTGCAAAGATAAACAATTTTCGAGCGAATACAGCATGAAACGGATTAGAAATATCCCGCTCTACCGTACCGTAATATGGAAGCACCCTTGCTTGTACTCGTAGCGGACGTAACATTTCTTCTGCAAACGCAAGTCCTGCAACACGTCAGCCAAAACGCTTTTCAGTTTCTCCACGGGAGCATTCTTTCGCCCGTCTTTCTCGAAGCGGGCGTATGCCACGTCAAAAGTGGTTCCATAGACATGGGCGGAATTGGCACTCGCGTTGATATTCTTTTTCCGCAAGTTCTTCACGCTCGACCCAGTACGCAACACGCTGGTAACAATAATACTATGGGAGGGCAGCCCCTTTTGATACAACGAATCCTTGAAATTACGGGCTATCGTTCCCAGCAGATCACAAGCCTCCGGGACTAAATAAGGTTCGGAATGGGTAAGCTTATCCACCTTGAAAAGGCTGCAAGTTTTAATCTCTTTCAACGTCCGGTCGGCTTTCTTCAACTCCACCGACGAGGTCAAGGGTGTTATTCCCAAACGCTTGGCAGAGGACAGATGCCGATCATTCAGATCATTAAACGTCCGCTGGTAATTCTTGAAATACACGAAAGGGCGATTATTTTTAACCTCTTCCTTACAAGCCCCGAACAATACCGCCACGCAACACACCGCGGCACACCACCACACGATTCTTCTCATTCTTATCTCTCAATTTTTCACAGGTTCCACATGCACAGCCACGTGAGTACGTGACCCGTATTTTTTCCTCAAGCGATCCTCGATATCCGTCGCCACCACGTGCGCTTCCCGTACCGTCATATCCGGTTGCACGCGGATATGCACCTCGATCGCAAAATCGTTGCCGATACGGCGAGTACGCAGGTTATGCGGGTCTTTCACTTGCGGATCTTCATTTATAATTGCAATAATCTCTTTCTCTATTTCCTCCGGCAGGGAACGTTCCAACAGGTCGTTCATACAAGGGATCAACAGTTGGATGGATACTTTTACGATGAAAACACTCACGATGACCGCCGCTATCGGGTCGAGAATATGCCAGTCTTTCCCCAGAAAAATCGCCCCGGCAATACCTAAAGCCGTACCGATCGATGAAAAAGCATCCGAGCGGTGATGCCAGGCGTTAGCAACCACGGCTTGACTCTGCACCCGGCATCCCACGAGCGTGGTGTAACGATAAAGGATCTCTTTTACCACGATCGAAACGACCGCCGCTACCAATGCGATCATATCGGGATTCCCGATCGCCTCGCCTCTCGAAACGGCAATAATCTTGTTCAGCCCGTTCCAAAAAATCCCGGTGCCTACCATCAACAACACCAGACCGATGATCGCAGTGGCAAGTGTCTCGTACTTCCCGTGCCCGTAATCATGCCCGGCATCCTTCGGTTTGGCGGACACCCGGACAAATACTAGCACGATAATATCCGTGATAAAATCGGAAAGCGAATGCACGGCATCAGCAATCATGGCACTACTTTTCCCGAGTATCCCCGCCACAAACTTGAAAACCAACAACCCGAAATTCGCTATCGAACCGACGATAGTGACCCTGTATATTTGCCTTTCCCTATTTTTCTCTTCCATTATATCCATTTTTGCCCTCACAAAATTACAATAATAATATAAATTTACCCCTTTATTTTTCCCGGGATAAAAATAATTCATGTAGTTTTACAACATTTCGAGAGTTTAGCCGTTCAAACACATAAATTATATAACAAATAAAACTTCGAAATATGAAACTCTTAGACGAATTTAAAGCATTTGCCCTGAAAGGAAACGTGGTAGATATGGCTGTCGGTATCATTATTGGTGGTGCCTTCGGAAAAATTGTATCTTCCCTTGTTAGCGATATTATCATGCCTCCTATCGGGATGTTGATCGGTGGTATGAATTTTTCAAACCTGCACGTTGTATTGAAACAAGCTCATGCGGATGAAGCTACCGGAAAAATGATCGAGGCTGTTACCATTAACTATGGGAATTTTTTGCAGACCACGATCGACTTTTTAATTATCGCTTTCTCCATCTTTATCGCCATCAAGTTTATGAATAAACTGAGAACCAAGAAAGAAGAAGCCCCAGCGGCACCGCCTGCCCCCTCAAAGGAAGAAGTCCTATTAACTGAAATCAGAGATATATTGAAAGAGAAGAAATAAAAAAGAAAAGCCGGCGTTTAAGCCGGCTTTCTTTTTTATTTTATCTCTCCGATCTTGCAAACCTCGATAAATGAAGCCCCTTTCCCATGTCCGAAGCTACCGCCGACAACCACAACATAATCATCAGCTTTGATACCATTCTTCATTAACATTTCCGGAAGATCATTCATGAACTCGTCACGCGACATTGGCTTCTCCGTGTAATATGGGTATATACCGAATGATAAAGCCAACTCCCGCATCACCCGCTCGTTATAGCAACGGGCATAGACGGGCAAGTTACTCCTGAAAGCTGACAGGTAACGTGCCGTACGACCGGATAAAGTGTCAACCACGATCGCCTTGATCGGCAGCATCAAAGCCGTCTTCACGGCAGAACGAGCCAAAGCGGCAGTTATTTCATTATTAATACGCACCAGGTTTTTTCCCGCATCCGGCGGCACGGTTCCCTCGTTCTCTTCCGCCACTTCCCGCATCACGGTCACCGCTTCCTCGGGATAAGCCCCGTAAGCCGTTTCGCCACTCAACATGATAGCGTCCGTACCCATGTAAATGGCATTGGCTATATCACTAATCTCCGCCCGGGTGGGTCTTGGGTGTTCGATCATCGTATGCAACATTTGCGTGGCAATAATCACGGGCTTCTTGCTCTCAATACATTTTTTCACGATGTAACGCTGAATCTTCGGTATCTTCTCCGCCTCGATCTCGATACCCAAATCCCCGCGGGCAACCATGACCCCGTAGGCATAATCCAATATCTCATCTATATTATCCACACCCTCCTGGTTCTCGATTTTGGCAATGACCTTGATTTTACTGCCCTTAGCGTCCAATATAGCCTGAATTGCCATCACGTCCTCTTTGTTGCGCACGAAAGAATGCGCGATGAAATCCAAATGATTATCCACGGCAAAATCAATAAACGCCCGGTCTTTGTCACTCAAAGATTTCAACTTTAACGAAGCCCCCGGAACATTCACGCTTTTGCGATTTTTAATAACCGCCTCGTTCGTCACCATCATTTCCAAGTAGTGGTCGAACTTCTCAACGACAATCAATTCAACATCGCCGTCATCCACCAACACCTTATCCCCCACCTTAATGTCTTCCGCGAAATACGGATAAGACACATGAATCAACTTACCCTCCATCTTCAACTCGGGATCACCCGTCAAATAGACCGTTTCGCCCTTATCTACGTGCATGGGCTCGTCCATCATCATGGTTCTCACTTCCGGCCCCTTCGTATCGATCAGAATGGCTATTTTATCCGAAACTTTCCGAACATTTTCCACCACCTTCAATGCCTGCTCCATGTCCTGATGGGCTGTGTTCAATCGCACGACATTCATGCCCGCACGATATAAACTCTCCAAAAACTCTACATCACATCTTTTGTCCGATATGGTAGCCACAATCTTTGTCTTCTTCATACCTATAAAATCATTCGTTTATTAAAGCTTGCAACGCCAACTCGTAAGATTTCAACCCGAATCCGGCAATGACTCCCTGGCATACAGCCGTCAGGCAAGACACGTGACGAAAGGGCTCCCGTTTTGCAGTATTCGAGATATGTACCTCTATCACGGGGCTGGAAACCGCGGCAATCGCATCCGCAATGGCAATAGACGTGTGGGTATAAGCCCCTGCGTTCAAGATAATCCCATCATACGTGAACCCGACCTCGTGAATCTTATTAATCAACTCACCCTCCACATTAGACTGGTAATAATCGATTTCAACCATTTTATAAAACTCTCTTAACCCCGCGAGATAGTCTTCAAAAGAAGTTTCTCCGTATATAGTTTTTTCTCTAATTCCCAGCAAGTTAAGATTCGGTCCATTTAAAATCAATACCTTCATAACGTTTGTTTTTATTCTTTTGCAAAATTAACAAAAAAACGACGAACCGGGATTACGGAAGCCGTATTTTGGCAATTAAATTTTTATTACAAAAGCCTTCACGGATTTTTTTTACGTTAAACTTGAGAAAAGTGTTACAAGTCACAAAAAAACTCCTATCTTTAGCTGGCGAAAACTTATATAGCTCTCTTTATATAGGTGAAAGTGGTGAATTAGAATTTGTATTATTTATATTGTAACACGGTTAAACATGACTTGGAACGAAACGATAGATAGTTTTCGGACTTACTTGGTCTTAGAAAAATCGCTATCTCCAAATTCGGTAGAGGCCTATCTAAACGACATTAGGAAGCTGGCTGCTTATTGTGAAAAATTGACTCCTCCATTAGACCCGAAAGAGGTGTCGTATAATGTGTTAAACGAGTATCTCATGGAATTGAAGAACACCGGAGTAACTCCCCGCACGCAAGCACGGGGTATTTCGAGTATCAAATCTTTCTTCAAGTACCTACTATACGACGGAGCCGTCGGGCAAAATCCCGCTTCTTCTCTGGATGCCCCTAAAATCGGACGTTCACTTCCAAGTGTATTAAGCGTTGAGGAAATCGAAACGATGATCGACTCCGTTGATATGAATAAACAAGAGGGACAACGCAACAAAGCGATCCTGGAAACACTTTATTCCTGTGGTCTGCGCGTATCGGAACTCGTGAACCTGAAACTATCACAGATTAATTTCCGCACTGGATATATCAAAATCGAGGGAAAAGGCAACAAGGAACGGATTGTTCCGCTGGGAGCAAGAGCGAAAGACGAGATTCGTTGCTACCTGAAAAAAGACCGGGACAAAATGAAAAAAGCCAGAGGGCACGAGGACATCCTGTTCTTGAATAAAATGGGGAAAGCCCTTTCCCGCGTGATGATCTTCAATATCATCAAGGAAACGGCTCGCCGTGCCGGATTGCAAAAAGTAGTTTCTCCCCACACGTTCCGTCACTCGTTTGCTTCCCACCTAGTGAACGGAGGGGCAGACATTCGCACGGTACAAGATATGCTGGGACATGAATCCATATTAACGACAGAAATCTACACACATCTGGACAACAACTTCACCCGGGATACGATCACAAATTTCCATCCCAGAGCGAAGAAATCCCGTAAATGATCCTTATATTTGTATCCGATACTCGGAAGTATCGGATACACTTTTTATATAAGGACGATATGGAAAACAAACAAGATATACTCAAACAATTGGCAAGTAACGACATGGAAGTCGTGAAAAGTGCCATTGAGCAAATCAAACAAGAAGGCGATATCTCTATCGCGGCGGAATTATTGGATATTTTACAACAAAGCCAGGACACGGCGGTCATCACAAACCTCACGGCGTTACTTTCGGACGTGAAAGATTCCAACTTCAAAACCATTTTGATGGATAAACTTATCAATGCGACAAGCGACACAGGAAAAGCTAACCTTCTGCGTATCTGTTGGGAATCGGCTATCGACTTTTCCGAATACCTCGACGTATTCGTGGATATGTTAATAAACGAAGATTTCATCACCGCGCTTGAAGCCTCTACCGTCATTGAAAACCTGGGCGGCAAAATTCCAGAGGAAAAACTCCTTGCAGCTATCAAACGTTTGGAAACGAACAAAGACGAAGACAAAAGTTTTCTGCTGGAAGATACCATCCTGCACCTTAAAGTATTACTCTGTCCCGAAGAAGAGGAGGAGTACGAAGAAGAGAACGATCACCACCATTGCGGGTGCGACGGACATCATCATGACGCATGAGCGGAGGATAGCAAGGCTAAAGCCCCCCAAAAAGTTTCGAGTCTAACTTTTTGGGGGCTTTTCCTATTTTTCGCTATTTCCTCAACGCTTCTTGCTCTTCCACCCACTTCAGATTTTTTTGACACACATTGTAGTCATCCAATACCATTTCAGCAAATTTTGCTTTTGTGATGTCTCGTCCACCACACACCACGCTGAAATATTGTACCCCGTCAACCTTGTACATCAACCTGACGTGACCTCTGTAATTCAAGAAAAAGACTTGATGGTCATCCACTCTCTCGAGCACCGAGGGAAGTTTCTCGTAATTTCGGGCAAAATCACTTTCACCAGTGATACCCAAGGTACCTTTACTCCAATGGCCTCCTATTTTCTCTATGCTCACGCTCATAACCAATTTCCCATCGCGTCTGCCACCAAACAGCAATTGATCTTCCGAGGGGCGAATACATTCCATCATGTGCTCCTCGCACGGATTTTGCACGAATTTCTCCACATCAAAAACATACAGAGGCAATTGCGTGAAAATCAATCTCTCATATCTTTCTCTCGTCAAGAGTACACCCGAGAACCCCGCAGGAATCGTACCCGAACGACTTGCACCCTCGTATTTCTCGAACTCCCGCTCCATCGCCTCATCCAACGCTTTTTTCGTTTCCTTAGTTAACGGCTTTTCTTGCTTTGCCACGAAATCATTTATCAACTTGCCTTCTTCCCCACAAGCGATAAAGATAAAAATCGAAATCATAAAAAACATCGCTTTCATAACGTTCAAATTTAATTTGCTATTGACCATATATGTATATTTCTAGACGCAAATCCGCCACTATTTAACGTAGTTATCTCCCAATACCCCTTCCCCACAGGATCCCAATAATACACATCCCATTCTTGCCAATAAGGTTTAAATCTCAGATTCACAGAAAAAATAACCACACAATGATCTAAACGGTCAGTAAATACCCCAAAACAAGGAAAAGAAATATCATTCAACCATCCCACTGTAGTAAAATTCATCAGATATTCCAAATACAAAACAGTTCCTCTATTTGAATCTTGATTTAAAACCCAATTCAATTCCGTCAACAATACCCCACAATCACACTCGTATGGCAAGAATTGTATAAATTCTGGATTATCTCCATCAACACAACATGGAGGAGCAAGTGAACCCATTAAATGTTTGACATAACGAGTTGCATATTCACACATAGGATATTCCTGAAATACAGCATTTTCACATGCAAACACGCACCATTTTTTAAACTCTCCTTAACCCGTTAACTGATTATTCAAAGCAGTTGGTTCGATACTCAAGGATTCATTAACATAAGCGCTACAAACAGCCAAAACTGCGACAATTCCAAAACAAATTCCACATTTTTTAATTGTCTTTCTCATTTTACACTTACCTTTTTTCATAGCGATACTCATTTAATTTTACAATTAAGAGGATATAATATCACCGATAAGCAAATATTAAAAAAAAAACGACAATTCAAAATAGGATATCATTTCTCTTGTCGCAACCACATTTCCACTTGTTTCACTTTCTCGTCGAGCGGCATATTACCGTCAAGCCACTTTATATCAAACCCGTCACGTTCCATTTTGCGGAACCACGTCATTTGACGTTTCGCGAATTGATGGATAGCAATATTCAATTGCCCCACCATATCGTTATAACTCAGTTTCCCCGTGAGACAAAGGGTCAGATACTTGTATTCCAATCCATAATATATTAAATTCTCTGGCGGGATACCGCTGTCCAACAATCCTTTCACCTCCTCCAGCATGCCGGATTGCAAACGGGCGTGCAATCGCTCCGTGATGCGCTGGCGGCGACTCTCCCGATCAAATAGCACCCCGACAATAAGCGACCGTATTTCCGGAAACTCGCCCTTCACGGGTTCATGCTCCCGGTAATACTCCGCGATCTCGATGGCACGAATCGCCCGCTTGGCCGTGTCGGTATCCGTCGTATTGTGCAAACTGCGATAGGTTGCCAGTATTTCCGACAACTCCGATAAAGATTTCCCGGACAAACGGGCTCGCAATTCCGGATTCTCGGGAACGGGAGTCATGCGGTACGCTTTCAATATCGACTCCACGTACAATCCGCTTCCCCCGCACAACACGGGAAACACGCCTCGCCCCTTGCAATCATTCCACACCTTCAGGAACTCCTGCTGGTACATGAAAAGATTAAAACGGAACCCCGCATCCACGATATCAATCAAATGATAAGGTACCGGATGCCCCTCGTAAACATACTCACCCAAATCCTTTCCTGTCCCGATATCCATTCCCCGGTATATCTGCCGCGAATCCGCCGATATAACTTCTCCACCCAATTCCGCCGCTAACCGAACAGCCAAGGCTGTTTTTCCTGTTGCGGTCGCTCCCACGATAGTTAATAAATTATACATGAACTACGAACTATTACAATTCTTATTTCTTAACCTGACAAAGGTAATATTTTTTAATTTATTCCTTGATTTAACAACAACCAATGCGGGAAATTGCTATATTTGGAAGCGACAAAATAAACTATACACGATAAATTATAACACAACGACTATGGTAAAGGATGACACAATTCGCTTGAGAGCTCTCGAACCGGAGGACTTGGAATACTTGTACAAATGGGAAAACGATATGGACTTGTGGGAAGTCAGCGACACGCTTACCCCATTCTCCATATTTACTTTAAAAAAATATATTGAGACGTGCCATCTGGATATTTATACCACGAAACAATTGCGCCTGATGATTGAACGCATCGAACCGCAGACCCGCGTGGGGCTGGTCGATCTTTATGATTTTGATCCCTACCACCAGCGTGCCGGTATCGGTATCATGATCCACGACAGTGAAAACCAGAAACAGGGATACGCCACTTCCGCCATCCGCCTGATGATTGACTACTGTTTTGAAACCTTAGGATTGAACCAGATATACAGTAGTGTGCCGAGCGGCAACATCGGAAGCCGAAAGCTATTCGAGAAACTGGGTTTCGTGCAAACCGGGTATCGTAAGAATTGGCTACGCCGGGGGAACGGATGGGAAGATATTGTATATTTCCAACTGCTAAATCAATAAACCAGGCAAGAGGCTGTTCACGACAGCCTCTTGTAGTTTATAAAGTTCATAAACTCAAGATCATGAAACACTCTTTATTATTGGTATGCTTATTTACCGGATTTATCGCGAAAGCCGAAATACCGGAGAAAACTATACAAACCACGATTAACACGATTCAAGCCAAAGGCGGAACAAATAAAACAATGATAGAAGCCGGGGTACGGCAAGTAGCACATCTATGGCAGACACAAGACGGCACGGATGCCGAATTTCAGGAATTTTGTGTAAACAACTTTATCACCACCCCAGCTGAAAAAGAACAAGTGTTCCAAAAAGTAAGCCATTACTTTGAAGCACTCTGGGGACATTTCAACGAGATTTCCCTTCAATTGCAATTGAACCTGCACGAAGACAACGGAGCGCTCCATGATATTGACCCCATGTTCGGCGCATACAGTCCGGGAGCACACCTAATCAATGATTTCTACAATAACAAAATCGGTTTTATCATTGCCCTTAACTTCCCGGAAGTTTCATTACAAGATAAAGAAAAACTAGGTGCAGACCGCTCCGCTTGGGCGTACGCCCGCCTAGGCGACGTGTTCACGCAACGGGTGCCACCAGAATTACTTCAAGCTGGCACAAAAGCGGAAAGCGATGCCGACGTGTATATTTCCAGTTATAATATATACATGGGGCACGTCCTCAATGCCAAAGGGCAAAAACTATTCCCGGAAGACAAAATACTACTTACTCACTGGAACTTACGGGATGAAATCAAAGCAAATTACAATAAAGGCAAAGAAGGACTTGACAGACAGCGCACGGTTTACGAAGTCATGAAACGCATCATTTCCCAGGAAATCCCGACGCAAGTCATTAATTCCGGCGATTATGACTGGAATCCTTACTCGAATACCCTTACTCAAAACGGGATGACAGTCACGGGCACCCCAGAAGCCACGGAACGATACCAACGAATGCTGAATAACTTCCATGCCATGAAGGCTATCGATCCCTATACCGGAAAGAATTTTATCGAACGAAAATTCTCCGGCGAAATGGAGGTATCCGTGGAAGACGTGAAAAAACTGTTCACGCAATTTCTCTCTTCCCCGGAACTAAAGGAAGTCGGTAAAATCATCTCCAAGCGCTTGGGGCGGAAATTGGAAGCCTACGATATATGGTACGACGGTTTTAAACCCCGTAGCAATCTGGATGAAGCCCAATTGGATGCCCAACTCCAGAAACTTTATCCTAACGCCGAAGCATTCAAGACAGGACTCCCCTCTCTATTAATACACTTGGGCTTCACCCCGGAACGGGCAAACGAGATCTGTGACAAAATAGCGGTAGATGCCGCCCGTGGCTCCGGTCACGCGTGGGGAGCCTCCATGAAAGGACAACAATCTCATCTCCGCACACGTATCCCCGCCGAAGGCATAAACTACAAGGGCTACAATATCGCCGTACACGAATTCGGACACAACGTGGAGCAAACGATCTCCATGTATAACGTGGATAATTTCATGATGGCAGGAGTCCCCAACACAGCTTTCACGGAAGCCCTCGCTTTCGTATTCCAAAAACGGGATTTACAATTACTTGGCATCGAGAATAATGACCCCGAGAAGGAGAAAATGGATATTCTCGACAAATTTTGGAGCCTGTACGAAATCATGGGAGTTTCCATGCTCGATATCTCCGTTTGGGAATGGATGTACACCCATCCCGACGCCACGGCAGAACAGCTCAAGGAAGCCACAATAGCCCTTTCAAAAGAAATCTGGAACAAGTATTATGCCCCCGTGTTTGGCAAGCAAGATGAAACCGTACTGGCGGTCTATTCACACATGATCAGCTACCCGCTGTACCTGTCTGCCTACGCCTTCGGACAAATTATCGAGTTCCAACTGGAAGACTATCTTAACGGCAAAAACTTTGCTCAAGAAGTAGACCGTATCTATCGCTTAGGGCGTTTGACCCCGAACGAATGGATGATTCAAGCCACAGGTAGTCCACTAAGCGTGGAACCGTTAGTACACGCTTTACAAAAAGCAATCAAGAAATAAGATCTAAATAATTTATTCCATCACGGTCGGGAAATATTTCCCGACCGTGATTTTATACTCGAATCCCCCCCTGCAAAACAATAAAAATAAACATTCCTCAAATTCAAATCAAAAAACAAAGAATGTTCCGTTTGACAGAACGACTCCCCCAAAAGTTGCAAACTACACCTATCCTGAACTCGCAAATACTCTAAATAAGCCACTCTTCCCCAAAACATTATTTCTAAATTTATTATGCACAAGAATGGTATTTCCATTTTCGGGTGCAATACATTTAGACGCAAACTTGTGATGGAACAACTCGATTCAATTTTGGAAGGGATAAATAACAGGGAAGAGAAAAGTTGGAAGCAACTTTATGCCATCTGTTACAAAAACCTATGTGTTTATGCAGAAAATATCATTAATAATCAAGAAGATGCAAGAGATATTATCCAAGAACTATTCATAAACATATGGTACGCGGAAACACGCTTTCCAACTTCCCTGGAATTATTAGGTTACTTGTATAAATCGACACGAAGAAATTCACTGATTTTCATTAGAAATAAGAGATATCGAGAGAAAATATTACGCCAGATAAGAGACGAAGAAAAAAATTTAAATGATTTTCTTCAAAAAGTAATATGCTCCGATGTATACACTTTATTGTACACTCGTATTACCCAACTTCCCCCCATGCAAAGAAAAATTATTGAATTAAGCATAACCGGACTATCAGGAAAAGAGATCGCCAATACACTCGGAATCAGTGTTAACACGGTAAAAGTACAAAAAAGCCGCGGGATTAAATATTTACGCAAATATTTAAAAAACGAATAAAAGAATGTCGCCCGAATCGAAAGACTCCGAAACCGGGCGACCTCTACTCTCGCTTCTTCTACAGAAAAACGAAATCAACACACTATGCACCACCAAAATACAATCTTCATAATGAATTTAATCTACTTTGAATCATCTTCTGCAATTGTAATCTCATCTGTTCATTATCAATTTCGGCACTCACGATAAACGCTTGATTAAAACATTGCTTTGCTTTTGACTGACTTTTAATTTCTTTATAACAATCACCCAAAATACACAATACCCGGGTTTTCAACTGCGGGGTTATCGAAGAAAAGGTTAACGCCCTTTCCAACCATGGAATTACTTGCGGATAAGCACTTTCAGGTAAGCGCCCTTGATAAAGTGTAAACAAATCTTCGACAGGCATCGTGTAATTATTTACAGTTAAAGCAGTGCCCGCCCCTTCAAAATATCGATTCATTTTCTCGAAAAAGACATCCATATTTTTCCGGTATAAATTATAATACCCGTCTGATAATAAATTAATCGCCTCAAACGCTGATAATTTCCCAAACGGGATATCCCCGTAAACAGCATTCAAATCTCCATTTAACCGTTCTAACTCTTGCTTATACTCCGACCTTCCATCCCGGCAAAGAGAAATAATATAATTATTAAACAACGCTATAATATAATTATCTACCCCACTCTTACCTATCTTTTCTATATATTTCTCGTAATTCGTTACCAAACCGTCAAAAATAAAATCATTTTTCGCTTTCTTCGGATGAAACATCACCAACAAAGAAAAATCTTCCTCGTTTGCCATGTTCTCCAACTTTTTGTTCTTCACGTAGTCATCAAAAAGAGACTCTATACGCACAATCCATTTCTCCCGGTTATATCCTTCTTGGGTGCCAATAAATGCAGGAGCCTGCAAAAGCAACTCCTGGCACAGGTCCAGATTCTTTTTCTCTTTCCTTATTTTCTCGTACAACTTTTCAAAACTCAAAGCCTCACCGCATACCACTTTTGCCTCGTGCAACAAAGCCTCCGAATTTATGGTCCCATTAATCGTGCGGACAACTTCACCTTTCCCATTTATAAACAACAGCGTGGGAAGCACATTTACTTTATACTTCTGCACGATAGTCTTATTTTCTAAAGCCTCCACATTTATCTTCAAACTTAAAAAGTTCTTATTAAAATACTCCCCCACTTCCGGCAAAGTAAAAACCTGACTAGCCATCAATTTACACGGCTGACACCAATCTGCATAAAAATCGACAAAAAGCTCTTTCTTTTCCTTTTTCGCTTTCTCTACCGCCTCCTCAAATGTTCCCTCGAAAAAAGTAATTTGAGCAGAAACCTTCCCAAGCAATCCCAAAAACAGGATCACCAAACTAAATTTTATATATCTCATTGCAATTAAATTTTTAATAGGAGAAAGAAGAACACCTTGCTTTCTCCTATTTTTTTAACTATTCCAACACAAACGTAAATATATCTGTCAGAATTGCCGAATGCCCCTCATTTTCAACTTTCAAAGAAACCGTATAACATCCCTCTGGCGAATCGACCCTTGCATCCACATACATCCGTCCACCACCAATAACCGTCAGGTATTTAGCAAAATCCTCCGCTGCTTCCTGCCCGTTAGGACTTTTTACGCCCACAAGTGAATAACTCAATGGTTCCGTACCTAAAAGCTGTTCAATCTGGGACGTCACCCACGGAATACTCACATCGATATCCGCTTCATCAAGATTAGAGAAACGAGTAATATACAACGTATCTTGCGCATAAGATGCATCATCCGTGAACAAAAAACCGACAGCAACATCACTACATCTAGCAAATATCAATGTCATAAACAACATGACAAAATATAATAGTCCTCTTATCATTTCTATTCATTTTAAATGTACTTAAACTGAAAACTATACCCCAAAGCCTGAACGACGCCATTATTCGTTTGTATGTCTGTCGAATAAATCCTATTAACCGCCGTTCCCCCGCGAGCGAAAAAGTGTAAAGAAATCTCACCCATATCCGGCACTCCCTCGAAAGGCTGTTGATAAGTCCACATGAACAAGCGTCCTCCCAGAGTTCGATACTCCATACCACCGGTCTCTTCTCCCGTATTCTCATCCCTCTTTCCCCTGGGTACATCTGCAAGCATAACACGTTGAGGTATAATCAACTTCGAAAGTGTCTTTTGACAAAATTCCACCGGGATATCGGTCACTCTTTCGTATCCTTTTTCTATCATATACAAACGGATACTGTGATTCGTCACCCCCAAAAAAGTAATTTGCTCGTGCTCGCCTTTTCCTTCAAACAAATCTTTCAATCCTGCATGTTCTATCATGATAATCGTGGAATCCCAATCATACGGTTGCGTGTGTAAATATTCCCACATAGAGCAATCATGAACACCATTTGCCAATTCTCCTTCATGATAATTCCACTTCGTGCATGATCCCAATAACACGATCAATGCAACTCCTTTTAATAAATATATTATTTTTGCCATTGCCAATAAGTATTTTGAGTCATCAACGTATTTTTAGTAAACGCACCCACGCCAACCGGCGCATACAACGCTCCATTTTTCACATCTTGATCTGTAAGAGTCTTGAAATTACCATACAACAACTCTTGCCAATAACCGTTACGAACGATATCAAAATAATATTGTCCTTCACCGAAAAGCTCGCGTCTTCGTTCATCAAAAATTTCACGCCGCAAAGACTCTTTATCCTTCGGACCCGAGTAATCTCCCAATTCCGCACGATATCGAACCGTATTTAAATCATTTACAGCCGTTGCCATCTCCAAATTCACGCGGCACTCCGCTCTCAACAAGATCAAATCAGCCAATCGCCAAATGACCCAATCGCCATCCGTCGCAATAACGACTTCACCAGCCCACGACGTCACCTCTTCACTCGTCTGGATTATCACGTCTCTCCACTTGGCTAAATGCGCATAAGGGGTAACCTCACGTCCCACCTCGATCATATCCCAAGTCTCCTCGTCGTACTCAAACACGGGATAAGTCAATTCACCCAACTGGTACCAGAATTCTCTCCGACGGGCATCCTCTTCTTCCGGATAAATGCTTTTCACCGTCTCCACGGTAATCTTAACGTATTCATCCCAGCTATCATTCACGATATTAGCAATTTCCGCTTCGTCAAGCGTCGTGTAAGGATAACTCATCAACATCTGTCCCGGCAACTCGGCTTTCAATTCGCTCCACCACTTGCGATCAACATCCAAAGGATCGTTATCAATACAAAAAATCGTCTCCACGCTATTCCGATTCATACCGAATACGTTTGAAATCAAACCATCCATGCTCTCCAACTCGTACACGCCGCATTTACCGTTGATCACTTCCGACGCGTGCCGTTCCGCTTCTTCCCAATACTCTCTTTCATGAGTCAAACCTCCTAACCAAGCATAAATATTCGCCAATAACGTGTTTACTGTTCCAAGGCTCGCGTATTGCTTGGAAGTAATCTTACTCCCTTTAGCATTAATCAACTTATCATGAGTAGGAAGCGTTAATGCCAATTTCGCCTCTCTCAACGCTTCGTTTAAAACCTCCAACGCCGGTTTCTTACCCTCCGGTTCAATGGATTCCGAACTTTGGGTAATAGGAACATCTCCCCAAATTTGAGCTAACCGAAAATAAGTAAGAGCTTTGGCAAAATGAGCCTGCCCTAACCAAAACTCCTTCCGCTCTTTTGAAATATTCTCAAAACGGTACTCATTTTCAAGCATCACGTTCGCCAGGTAGATCACGTTATAAAATCCTCCCCACTCTATATCCAACGTCATACTCTCTTCATCCAAATAAGTGAACGGATCCAACTCGCGGTATCCCTCGTAATACCCCCCGAGATTATCCGCATCAATTGAAATATAAAAATAGGGCTGAGTCCCCATGCAAACCGACTTCATGGAAGTTAAGACACCATTATACATCGCTTCGACTTCACTCTCGTTCTTGAAATAATTAACGAAAGTCACCGAATCCTCCGGCTCAACCGTCAACCAGTCATTACATGAAAGTAATGGAACAAACAATAATAATATTAATAATTTCTTCATTGGGCTACATTTTAAAAATTAACTGTCAATCCAACCGTAAATTTCCGGGGTAACGGATAAGAATTCAAATTATCTTTCCCACTCGTGGGATCTATCAGTTCCGGATCCAGCCCCGAATAATTGGTCAACGTGAACAAATTCTCTCCCGTGACAAAAACACGCACCCCGGATATACCGATTTTCTTCGCGATATTCTGGTGCAGATTATAACCTAATGTCAATTGCTTCAAACGTATAAAACTTATATTCTCTATATCACAATCATACAATCCGTTATATTGATTCGGCTCGTAATAGTATTGAGCTTTAGGATAATCCGCTTTTTTAGAATCCGTCCCATTCCAAATATTCACGTCATTCATATCAACAAACAAGGGTCTTCCCGACGAGGAAGGCGCTAACGCCACATCGTCATAAAGTTTCAACACGTGACGCCCCAAGGAATAATTGAAAAATATATTCAAATCGAAGTTTTTCCAGCGTAACTCATTTATCCAACCGCCATGAGCCATAGGTAGAGGACTAGCTGCATAATACATATCTACATCCTGCTCGATCCTTCCGTCTCCATTCAAATCGAGAATCCCTCGGCTACCCGGCGTAAACACAGCATGCATGGCATTCCCGTATAACGGTTGAGCCTCTCTTTGCGCGTTATAATAAACAGGCACTTCATCAAACGAATTATAAAAACCATCCGTTTTATACACTTTCAACTGGTGCAAAGGCTTACCTATCACTTGTTGTTGAAAATCAAAGCCATCCGCACTCTTTTCAAAACGATTCCAATTACGGGAAAGATTATACTTCATTCTCCATTTTACTGCCGTGTTTCTCAAAATATCCGCTTCCAATTCCAACTCTATACCTTGATTCGAAACAGCCATCCCATTTTGCCACTGAAAACCATGGTAATAAATATTACCCGGCAACTCGATCTGGTTCAATTGACCTGTCGTATAACGATAATAATAATCAACCACCAAACGCAAACGATAATCGAAGAAACTCAAATCCAAACCTAAATCATATTGATCTGTTTCTTCCCAGCTCAATCTCTTATTAATAACACCTCCTCTAATATCAGGAACCATACCGGCAGAACCATGGAACGTTCCATTTGCCATCAACAGACCTTGTGACAAATAACGTTGCCCGAACTTTTGCCCGGAAGTACCCCAGCTACCCCGAATCTTTCCAAAACTCAACCAATAAAACGGTTGCATAAAAGCCTCATCCGAAAATACCCAACCGATTGCAAAAGCCGGAAAAGTCGCCCAACGTACATCTTCCCCGAACACGGAAGACCCATCCCGGCGAACAGTCGCCTCGAACATATACTTCTCTCTGAAATTATATGTCAAACGCCCGAAATAACTATTCATACGCTCCTCCGAAAAAGAAGATTCATACTCAAACGCGGACTCGTAGAAAGGATCTCCCTCTCCTGACACATTCGTGTTATTCAACCCGTAATTGCCACCCCATCCGGTTCCCACGTAATGTACTTTATCATTGGGACCGTTTTTCCCGGTTCCCTTATTACTGAAAGACTGATCTTTTTGGAATGACAACCCAAGCATAACATCAAAATTATGCTTATTCAAATAACTAAAGGAATAAGTCAATAAATTCTCGTTCAATAAAGACAAATCTCTCGAAATTGTCCCTTTTGAAGTCGAAAAGTTCGTGTATTGATCCAAAACAGATGGCTTAAAGGTATTCTGATTCTGTTGATTATAGTCGACCCCAGCAGATACCTTCAAATGCAAATTACGAATCAATTCGTAATCAAAAACCATATTATAACGCAAAGAATAACTTTGGTTTTTCTCTGAAACCTCATTCAACTTCTCAGCCATGCTTTCCCCGAAAGCACCGCCTCCAGGCAATAAAGTCGATGTCTTTTTCGGATCAGAACTCACTGATTCAATCTTCGTGGCTCCGCTCCCCGCATTACTACCCCGGCTACGGTCACTGTAAGTAAGTCCCAATTGAGTATCCATACGCAAACGCTTTGTCGGAAATGCAGTCAAATTAGAAATCACGTTAAAACGCGTGAATCCAGTATTTATAACAATACCCTCCTCATCATAATAACCGGCACCCACGATATAACGTACGTTATCATTACCACCGGAAGCCTGAACATTAGCATTAATCACGTTTGCCGTTTGATAATTCAACCGATACCAATGAGTTGAATTGTTATAAAAAGCATTCAAACTATCTTGCAAAACAATGGCATCCTGACGAGTATATGCAGTCCCCCAAAACCAATCGTACATCGGACCATTCGGTTTGCGAAGATTCACCACCTCTTCATAAGAAGTCGGCATCTTCCACACTCCATCGGATGCCTTATAAGCCAACACCGTATTGCGCAAAGCATTCAAATGATACATTCTCTCGTAACTTCCCCCGTACTGCACCGGTGCTTTAGGTAACCAAGATGCGGAATACGATACATTCGCATTAAACTGGGCTCTACCGGCACGTCCCTTCTTCGTGGTAATCAAAATCACTCCGTTACCGGCACGAGAACCGTAAATCGCGGCGGAAGCCGCATCCTTCAACACTTCAATAGACTCAATCATAGAAGGGTCCAAATCAGACAAAGTATTCGCCCCCGTAACTGCCGAAGTAAAAGATTGCATCGGTATACCGTCAACCACATACAAAGGAGTACCGTATCCCCGGTCTGATCCCTCTCCATCCACGAACAACGAATTGTAACCGCGAATAGCAACGATCGAACCGCCACCACCAGGAGAACCGGAAATATTACTTACCTCGACTCCCGCCATGTGACCTTGCAACAAATTCTCCAAACTATGCGTCGGCAATTCCTTCAAATCATCCCCCTTCACGGAAGATATAGCACTAATCACCGTACGTTTCTTTTGGGAACCGTAAGCAACCACCTGCACCTCATCCAATCCGGATATATCCTCCTGCATCTTCACAACCAACAATTTATCAGCCGAATAAGCTACTTTTTGAGTCTTAAAGCCAATAAAAGAAAACACGAGATAACCTTTTTCTTTGGGTAACGGCAATACAAAATACCCTGCTGTATCCGTTGCCGTTCCCACCTGAGTACTATCCAGCATCACGGTAACCCCGGGCATGGGAACATTCTTCTCGTCAACAACCTGCCCCTTGATGATATACGTTTTTCTCTTCTTATCCTCCACTGCTGCCCGGATAATCACCACGTTGTCATCATAAGAAAATGTCAAACCTAACGAAGGCAACCATTCCTTCAACACTTCATCCAAAGACTTATTTTCCACCTTCAAACTCACCTTCCCTTTTTGTTGTATCATCTGATTATTATACAGAAAATCACAACCGGATTGTTGACCGAGTTCAGTAAAAATTGTCTTCAAAGAAACATTCTCCATCTCCAGATTAATCATCAATTGCTGCGAATAAACATTAGCCTGCACCGAGATGAAAAAGACAAATTGAAATAGACAAAACAATTTCATAAAGATTAACATTTTCCGAACAGGAATCTTGTACAAAGCCCTTATTCGAATTCGACTTTTTTGCATACTTTTGTTTTTTAAGATTATACATGTACAACAACTACTTAACACACATTTGTTGTACTTTATCTAAAGTTGGGGATTGGGGAATCCCCAACTTTCATTTTTCCTTTATAATTACATTCTTTCCATTTACTTCAAACTCCACCAGACCAGTCTGTTCAATCTTCTCGAACAAATTCTCCACCTTATCATACCGCCTCAAACGCCCTGTAAACTCCAAGGATTTAACATGCTGGTTCTGGTAAAAAACAACCAGGTCATACCACAAGGATAACGTTTCCATAATTTCCTCCAACGACATCTGGTCAAACTTATAATATCCATCCTTCCATGCGGTATACAACTTTGTATCAACACATTTAATCTCAAACACGCCTTCATCTTTATTATAAATTGCCTGTTTTCCCGGGGTAACCTCCACCAATGCTTTTCCATTCGTCAATTGAATTTTTCCCTCTTCCAAAGTCGTTTCTATTCTTTCTCGTTCCGGATAGGCAGTCACGTTAAAAGAGGTTCCCAAAACTTGAATCCGTACATCACCGGCTTGTACAACAAAAGGACGCCGTTCATCTTTCCGAACTTCAAAATAAGCCTCTCCTTGTAGCTTGACTTCTCGCTTATCTCCAGCGAAAACCACCGGATAACTAATTTCCGAACCAGCATTCAGAAAAACCTTCGTTCCATCAGCCAATACAACATTATATTCCGTCCCCCGGGGGATTACCAATGTATTGTACTCCATCCTCACGGGTGCAACAGAATCCATTGACTTATACATCAAAGTTGAATTCACGTTCTCTATTTGCACGCTATCCTCACGAATAAACTTTCCGTCATACTTATTAAGTTCCAGCACTTCACCCGTGCTTAATCTCAAATGAGCCCTATACCCATTCACGCCTTGTTGCAAATCCCGGGGAATAACTTGATTTTCTTGATTCGACCCCAGCCATTTGTACAACAACACACAACACAACAAAATGGCTACTGTTGCCGCAATCGAATACTTCCATCGAATTGACAATTTCTTCCCGACACGTCTGGATTTCACATTTGCCTCTATCTTTTGCATGACTGCCTCTCCACGAATTCCGGGAGTCTGTTTCACCAACCGTGCACTTTGGAACAATCCCCGGAGTGCGTCAATCTCCTTCTCTCCCTCGTGATCTCGCAACCAAGCTTCCACCTCTTGCCGTTTACCCTCCGGCAAAATTTCACCAGATAAATAAGCTGCTATTATTTCACTGATTTTATCATTCATATTAATTCCTTTTTACAAAAGGAACCTAACTATCAATTTCGGGTGACAACCGATTCTATTTTTTTTCAAGAAAAAATAACAAAGTCAGATATTCATCATCTTTCAACTCTTTGCGCAGAAATTGTAAAGCCCTTCCCATTTGAGTCTTTACAGTATTAATACTAATATTCAATTGATTTGCCACATCTTGATATTTCATACCTTCCATACACACCATATGTAATATACGCCTACGCTCTTCTGGCAAAGCCTCTATCGTACGATACAACTTTTCCACTAATTCCGGATCTATCGCCTGCTCCTCATCATACAACTTCTCCCGAATCCAATCATGTTTATCTTCCCTCCGCCTCGTGTTCCGCAAATAATTCAAACATCCGTGCTTAACAGCAGAATAAAGGTAATGCTCCAAACTTCCGCGCAAACCATTAAAACGCCTATTAGCCCAAAAATCAACAAAACACTCTTGGACAATATCCGCAGCTTCCTCGGCATCTCCCAATAGTTGGGTGCCAAACAAAATTAACGGATCATAAAATGAAGCATACAACAAACGGAAACCTTGCCGTTCATTCTTCATAAATAATAATATGATCTCCTCACTATTTTTCATTTTATGATTAAGCTTATTTGGAGGGCTAAAATAACAAAACTCCTCATTTATTTATCCATCATATAATCTTTTTTTAGATTTAACCATCTATATTAAAATAAATCAAAAAAAAAGGGACTGTAAATACAATCCCTTTTGTCTATTTTGTCATATTCCTTGCAAATCTATTTCTTTTCTTTTATTACAATCTTATCATCGGTTTTATTGTAGTCAACATCAAGCTCCGTGCCTTCCGCCACTCCTTTGATAATAACCTCCGCCAATTCGTCTTCCAGGTATTTCTGAATAGCGCGTTTCAACGGACGAGCCCCGTATTGCGGATCATACCCTTTCTCGATGATAAAGTCTTTCGCCTCTTTCGAGATAGAAATCACCAACCCCAAATCATTCACTCGCCTAAACAATCCCTTCAACTCGATATCGATAATCTTGTAGATATCCTCTTTGGACAAAGAATTGAACATGATAATATCATCGATACGATTCAAGAATTCCGGAGAGAAAGCATTTTTCAAAGCTTTCTGCACGATACCCTTCGCGTAATCGTTATTACCTGTCATATCCTGCGAACCGAAGCCTATTCCACGCCCGAAATCTTTCAATTGCCGGCTTCCGATATTGGAGGTCATGATAACAATCGTGTTCTTGAAATCAATCTTCCTTCCCAAACTATCCGTCAATTGACCGTCATCCAACATCTGCAACAAAATATTGAATACATCCGGGTGAGCCTTCTCGATCTCGTCCAACAATACCACGGAATACGGTTTCCGTCGTACTTTTTCCGTCAACTGACCGCCTTCCTCGTATCCCACGTATCCCGGAGGCGCCCCAACTAACCGGGACACGGCAAATTTCTCCATGTACTCGCTCATGTCTATCCGGATCAACGCATCCTCGGTGTCAAACAAATAACGAGCCAACACTTTTGCCAGCTGGGTTTTACCCACACCCGTGGGTCCCAGGAATATAAAGGAACCAATCGGACGATTCGGGTCTTTCAACCCGGCACGATTCCGGTGTATGGCTTTCACGATTTTCTCGATTGCCTCTTTCTGCCCGACAACGCTCTCGCTCAATTCGTCGTGCATCTGCAACAACTTCATTCCTTCTGTTTTGGCAATACGCTGTACCGGGACTCCCGTCATCATGGCAACCACCTCGGCGATATGTTCTTCGGTCACGGTAACCCGGTTCTCTTCCAGATCACGTTCCCAATTCACTTTCTCCTCCTCGAGCTGCTTCAACAGCTGACGTTCTTTATCCCGAAAAGCAGCCGCAACCTCGAAGTTTTGTTGCTTCACGGCGTCTTTCTTTTTCTCTTTTATCTCTTCTACGTCCTTTTCCAATCTCTCGATGATCGGAGGTACGTTTATATTAGAAATATGTACTCTAGAACCCGCCTCATCCAACGCATCGATCGCCTTATCAGGCAAAGCCCGGTCGGAAATATAACGTAAGGTCAATTTCACGCAAGCCTTAATAGCCTCGTCCGTATACCGCACGTTATGATGATCCTCGTAACGGGATTTGATATTATTCAAGATTTCCACGGTTTCCTCGACAGAAGTCGGTTCCACCAGCACTTTCTGGAAACGACGCTCCAAAGCTCCGTCTTTTTCAATATTCTGGCGATACTCGTCCAAAGTTGTCGCACCGATACACTGAATCTCTCCGCGAGCCAACGCCGGTTTCAACATATTGGCAGCATCCAGGCTACCTCCGGAACCTCCGGCACCCACGATCGTGTGGATCTCGTCGATGAACAAAATGATATTCCGGTTCTTCGCCAACTCGGCGAGAATCGCCTTCATTCTCTCCTCGAATTGTCCACGGTATTTCGTACCTGCCACGATAGAAGCAATATCCAAAGAAATGACACGTTTGTCAAACAACACGCGGGAAACTTTCTTCTGCACGATCCGCAATGCCAATCCCTCGGCAATAGCCGATTTACCGACACCCGGATCACCGATCAACACCGGATTGTTCTTCTTCCGGCGGCTCAATATCTGAGCCAACCGTTCGATCTCCCGGTCACGTCCCACGATAGGATCGAGCGTTCCTTCTTCTGCAGCTTTCGTGATGTCGATACCGAAATTATCCAACACCGGGGTATCGGATTTCGACGACACTGGACTACCTTGACGATAAGGATTGTACATGGAACTGTCATCATCCCCGTCTTCCGGGTCATCCCCCTCGTCATTAAACTCGGATTGCATCCGCATTTTTTCTTTCAAGACTGCCTCTTTAAAAATATCGTAGTCTATATTCATTGTTTTAAATAACTTCGTCACAAACCCGGCTTGATTTCTTAAAATAGCCAGCATCACGTGCTCCGAATCCAACTCGTCATCTCCCAAATCCCACGCTTCCTCGGAAACACGCTTCAATACGCTATTGGCTGCCAACGTGAAATCCAACTCGTTCACCTTGTCTGCCTTATAACGTTTACCATCCAGGCGTTGCTCTATTTTATCCTTTACCTCGTAGAAATCCAACCCTAAAGACATCAATATATCAATCGCCCTTCCACTTCTCAACTTCAGTAAGCCCAGAAACAAATGCTCCGGGTAAATCTTGGAATTACCCAGCCGCTTCGCTTCTTCGCCAGCCGAAGTCATGATCTGTTTTAGTCGTCTTGTATCTTCTTTTCCCATATTCTTATACCGCCTTTCACGGTCCTCACTATTTACATTTTTCCGTATCGTAAAGATACTATTTATCATCCAATCTTCCAAGATAGCTTCATTCTTATGAACCCATCAATGTGTTAAACTCTTTTTCGTTCAAAATAGTTACATTTAACTTCTGTGCTTTTTGCATTTTGCTCCCGGCATTCTCTCCGGCAAGCAGATACGTGGTCTTGCTTGAAACGGAATCGCTGACTTTTCCGCCCGCCTTCAAAATAATTGCCTTGTAATGTTCCCGCGGCAGAGAGAGAGTTCCGGTAATCACGAACGTCATGCCCGCCAATTGATCTGATTCTCCCTCCTCTTCTTGTATCGTCCCGCTTATACCGTATTGCAAAAAGCGTTCCATCATTTCACGGTTCTCGCTTTTCTCGAAATAACGAATCACGCTACCCGCCATTTGATCACCGATATCCTCCACTTCCGTGAGCTGCTCGAAAGTGGCATCCATCAACACCCGTATATCTTTAAAATGGCGGGCTAAATTGCGGGAAGCCGTTTCCCCGATATACCTAATTCCAAGAGCATTAACAAATTCCGGTAGATTCTGCTGTTTTGATTTTTCAATTCCGGCAATCAAATTATCCACCGATTTTTCCTGCAAGCGATACACGCTCAACGTGTTGATTTTACGGATAAATTTATCTTTATCCCGCAAAAAACGATAAACACGTTCAGCATCCTCACGTGACAATTCGTCAGTTTCCGCAACCTCATCCACGGTTGCCGTGTAAAGCCGGTATATATAATCAAACTTAATGGACAGCAATTCAGACTTATGGAAATCTATCCCGGGAATATCCAGTGCATAAATCACGATCTCCAACGGGATCATATCCGTATCCCCCGCTTGCTTCAAGCGATCCAGCGGTTCATTGAAAGGTATTCGGAAATATTCCAACATCTTGTTGATACTCTTTTCCCTGTCGCCCGAAAATTGCAACTCGACCAACGCCAGCAATTCCTCCTTTGTCGCGGAAGCCAATCGCGGAAGCCCCCCGAAATGTTCTGCCAACACCTCAGCGTTCTTTACCGATATATTTTTCATCCCGATCTCGAAAGCGTAAATCACCTTCGCCAGCGGGATACTCGTCATCACGTAACTTTCCGGGTACAGAATCTTTTCCAACCCGATCAATTCTGACCGTTTGGCAGGTAAAGTATAAATATCCGCGATATCCCTAATAAAACCTTTTGTCAACAACAGGTCTATCGTCTCGCTTCCCATCCCCTCGATATCCATGGCTTTCCGGCTCACGAAATGCTCCAATTTCCCGGCTATCTGTGGCGGGCAATGATCCTCGTTCGGGCAATAATGATTTGCCTCCCCTTCGTTTCGAATCAATTCCGTACCACATTCCGGGCAACGGGTGATAAATTCTATCACGGGCGCATCCGGTAATCTTTTTTCCACATCCACCCCGACAATCTTAGGAATAATCTCTCCCCCCTTCTCCACGTACACCGTATCATGCGCGTGCAAATCCAATTCCCGGATAATATCTTCATTATGCAACGAAGCCCTCTTTACCGTAGTTCCGACAATATGCACCGGTTCCAGGTTTGCCACCGGGGTAATAGACCCAGTACGCCCCACCTGGTAATCCACGCTCAACAGACGGGTTTCCACCCGTTCCGCCTTAAACTTGTAAGCCACCGCCCAACGAGGCGATTTCGCCGTGTAGCCCAATTGCATTTGCTGTTTGATACTGTTCACCTTTATCACGATGCCGTCTATCGGCACCGGCAGATTCTTGCGCTCAATATCCCATTTATGTATAAAATCAAGAATCTCGTCCAGATTCCGGCACAATTCCATATAAGGAGGCACGTTGAATCCCCATTCCCGGGCTTTCATAAGATTCCCGTAATGCGTGGGAGTCAAGGTGATCTCACCCGGAACGTAATACAAGTAACAATCGAGCTGTCTTTTTGCCACGATAGACGAATTTTGCAATTTCAACGTTCCGGCTGCCGCATTCCGGGGATTGGCGAACAAAGCCTCACCCGCCTCCAAACGTTCTTCGTTCAGGCGATTGAACACGGCAAAAGGCATCAATATTTCTCCCCGCATCTCGAATTCCGACGGATAATCGTCCCCCTGCATCTTCAGAGGCACCGTCCGGATCGTCCGCACGTTTGCCGTCACGTCATCCCCCTTCACCCCGTCCCCGCGAGTAACGGCAACCTGCAAGTCACCTTCCTCGTAGCGTAAACTGATAGATGTCCCGTCGTATTTCAATTCGCAAACGTATTCTACGTCATCTCCCCCGATTCCTTTGCGCACACGCTCGTCAAAATCCCGTATCTCTTGCTCGCTGTACGTGTTTGCCAACGACATCATCCCGTACTTGTGTGCTACCTGCACGAATTCATTGTTCGTGTCATTCCCTACCCGTTTGGTCGGTGAATTAGGATCAGCCATCTCAGGATGTTTCGCCTCCAAGTCTTCCAACTCATGCATCAACTTGTCAAACTCGAAATCCGATATCACGGGTGCATTCTTCACATAATACAAGTAGTTATAACGCTCCAATTCTCTTCTTAATTCCAGTATTCTCTCTTTTTCCATCACCATTCAAATTTCAAGTTATCAACACATTCCACCTATACTGATCGGATGGTCTGTAACCGGTAGTATAATTCAACAGCAAAGATAATTGTTCTTCGTGGAGTATCATATCAAAAAAAAATATATTTTAGCAGAGAATTTTAGATGCAAATAACTACAAGCACATACTTATGAAATACCACAACACCCTTAAAAGTATCCGAATTTCCCTTATCAGCACCATAACTATATTTCTATTTATCCTCCCGGCAAAAGCCCAATTCGTAGACTTGGGACAAGACCCTTGCAGCACTCGTTGGAGGCAAATAAAAACAGACAATTTTCAAATCATCTACCCCGATTTCTTTGAACAAAACGCTCAATATCTTGCCAATATTTACGCTAAACTTTATGCCCATGCCAATACACTGGGGATTAAAGCGAAAAAAATGTCCATGATCGTTCGGGCAAACGGGGGCATTTCTAACGGGAACGCCGGGTGGGCACCCAAGAAAAGCGAATTATACACGGCTCCGCCACAAGACGTCGATGGCAGTTGGTTGGAACACCTCTGCATTCATGAATTTCGCCACATCGTGCAATATGACAAAGTCAATCAAGGATTCACGAAAGTATTATATTACATCTTTGGGGAACAGATCACGATGGCTGTCATCGGGGTTTACATCCCTATGTGGTTTCTGGAAGGAGATGCCACGGTTTTCGAAACCTCTGTCGGGCAAGGTCAACGGGGACGTTCGCCTGAATTCCTCAACGAGATGAAAGCCCAAATCACGGAGAAAGGTATCTATACCTACTATAAAGCCGTATTGGGATCGTACAAAGATTTCGTGCCGAACCGCTACCCGCTCGGGTACTACATGGTCGGCAACAGCCGAATGCATTACGGTACCGCAATCTGGCAAAATGCCTTGACTCGTGTAGGTAAACGTCCTTACGGGATCACCCCTTTTGCCCGTAGCTTGAAACTCACGCTAAACGAAAAACGGGACTCCTTATGGAATACCCAACATTTCCAATCCTTGTTTATCAACCCGGATAGCGTGAAAAAAGCAAATACCTATTGCGACGCCAAACGCACCCTTTACCGGGATAACTTTAGCGAATTGCAACAAATCTGGAAACAGGAAGCCGATCAAGTAAATCATTTATTCGATACGATTCCCACACGCAATGCCCTATACTCGAATTACCATTACCCCACGCCCACTTCGGCAGGCGAAATCATCGCCTATAAAGAAGGGCTGGCACAAGAAGGCGCATTTGTATTTCTCAAACCGAACGGGGATGAAATCATCACCCGCACGGGCATCATGTACGATTACAAATTTGCATTTAATAGCCATACTCTGGCATGGTCGGAATACAAATCACACCCTCGTTGGCAACAAGGCGGAAAAATGGTGATCGCAACTTACGATCTGCTCCATAAAAAATATCGTCGTTATCCCGCCCACCAGAATCGATATGCACCTTTCACGGTAGAAAACAACTGGGGATTCGTCGAAGTCGATAAAGAAAATCAAGCCTCCCTCGTGATTATGGATTCCCGTTTTGAAAAAGAACTTTTCCGGTTGAAGGGAACAGGTACCGAATTATTCGTGCATCCCTCTTACGACGGGAAAGGCAACATCATCACGGTAGTTGTCAATACCATCGGAAAACACATCGAATCTGTTAATATCCAAACCGGGAAGCGCACTCCCCTGACCGCAAGCACATCCTACGAAATAGATAATCCCGTTGCCTCGGGCAATCAAATTATCTACCGGGGAGCTTTTGACGCGAACAATTCATTTTATCGTCAAGACCGACCGGAGCATTTCGGACACAATGCGTTGAATGCCAAATTCGGGTTACGTTATCCCCAATTATCCCCGGGCAAAGATTCGCTCTTCTTTTCATTCTACACTGCCGACGGGTACAAACCGGCTAAAATCGCTGTCAACCAACTTGAAAACAATCCTATCGACGAGAAGCAATTTACCATTGCCGATAGCGTAACAAAGCAAGAGGACTGGCACTTTGCCCTAAACACGGACACGACTTACGCCAGTCGGAAATATAACAAGACCTTACATCTTTTCAATTTCCACAGCTGGGGACCCATATTCCCGGACGTTGACGACACGGACATTGATTTCGGGCTAGCCGTTAGCTCCCAAAATAAACTCAGCACCCTTTTCCTGACAGCCGGATACGTACGGGGCAAAGGTTACAAACACGGCAATTGGCAAGTGAAAGCCTCCTACAAAGGTTTTTGGCCTATACTGGATTTGGAATTCAAAAGCGGACGTAACGACGACATCTCCCAAACCTTTCTCCGCATCGATCAACAAGCACAACAGAAAGACACGCTACACGTGGTTTACAAATCACAATATACCAAAGGAACCGCTACCCTACAATTTCCATTCAATCTTTCCAGAAAAAATTATAATCGCAGTATCGCGCCTTACGTAAGATACGAATTACAATCTATTCATAATTTCAATCTTAAAGATGCCTATTTATTAGTTAATCGCCGTTGGCAAGCCATTCCCTCCAATCATTCGTATCTCGGTTTGATCGACAAACCGGACAATGTCCTGCTTCAAGTCATGCGCTACGGACTCATTCTCAACAATCAAACCCGAATGAGCGACCGGGATATCAATCCCCGCTGGGGACAACGGCTGGAAATCGGCTACGAACACACGCCTTTTGAAAATCTCGATTACGGGAATTCAACCTGGATTGAAGGACGTCTTTATTTTCCGGGATTCGCCCCCCACCACTCCTTCTCGCTCTATGCTGGGCATCAGGATAAATCGAGAAAAGACAAAAATTATTACGGGAACCAAATTCAATCTCCCCGCGGAATATCCTTACACGGGTATGACCTCTCGACTTTACACACGACATACCGGATGCCGATTTGTTACCCAGATGCCCACGTCGGTCCCATCCTGTACATGAAACGTATCGTGGCAGCAGCATTCTTTGATGTCGGAAAAGAGAAAAACCAATATTACAACAAAACTTTTTACTCGTATGGTATAGAAGCAACCGTCGATACTCATTTCTTCCGCCTCCCGTTCCCGATGAACCTAGGTTTCCGGTTCGGGTACGAAACGAAAAAACAATCCGTGTTCGCGGACATGATATTCTCCGTGAGTTTCACGATCTAAACCGCATATTCCGCAATATTCTAATAATTCGGATGCTCTTGTTTGAGAATCCGAATTATTTTAATTAATTTAGGAGCAACCAAAAAACTACAAATCTATGACTCTAAAAGAAGTTGCTGTGCTACTTAATGCCCGGATAATTCACGAAGACGGTCACCTCGATAAAGTTATCCGTCACGCGTTTGCTGCCGATTTGATGAGTGATGTACTCCGACTAGATACCAGCGAGATGCTACTTATCACGGGACTCGCCAATCTGCAAGTCATCCGGACGGCAGAAATGTCTGACATTTGTTTTGTTCTATTCGTTCGAGGAAAACAAGCCTCCCCCGACATGATAGAATTAGCCAAAGAGTGTAACATCGCCATTCTACAGTGCAAACAAAGCATGTTCAAAGTATGCGGAGAACTGTACAAGGCTGGGCT
This sequence comes from Butyricimonas synergistica DSM 23225, assembly GCF_000379665.1. Taxonomy (GTDB): domain Bacteria; phylum Bacteroidota; class Bacteroidia; order Bacteroidales; family Marinifilaceae; genus Butyricimonas; species Butyricimonas synergistica. The sequence continues at coordinate 1,348,475 of NZ_KB903359.1, forward strand.
AGAACCCATTTATTAAAATAACTAACATGGAATTCAGCTACAACATTGAAGGAGGAAACTTTTCCCGAGCCGGCTCCGCTTCAAGCGAAGTAAAAAAAATACTCAAACAACTGAATGTTAACCCATCAGTATTAAAACGTATCGTGGTAGCACTCTACGAGGCAGAAGTCAACGTCGTCGCCCACGCGTACGAGGGGACCATGCAGGTAAACATCGATCCGAGCGTGATCACCGTCGTTATCAACGACCGGGGACCCGGTATCCCGGACATCGAATTAGCCATGCAAGAAGGTTATTCCACGGCTTCCCCGGAAGTCCGGGAAATGGGATTCGGTGCGGGAATGGGACTCCCAAACATTCAAAAGAATTGTGACGAATTAAGCATTGAATCAAAAATAAACGAGGGAACGAAAGTAACTATGACCACTTATTTCAATTGAAAACAAATTTACTTACGATTTATGAATTACGATTTACGATTAGAAAAACGTTAGATCGTGGTGGAAATCATAAATCTTAAATCATTAAATCTAAAATTAATACATGGAACCGTTTTACCACGCCTTAAAAGTAGCACCAACCGCCTGTATTGGATGCACGCATTGCATGAGCTTGTGCCCAACGCAAGCGATACGCATTCAAGACGGCCTGGCGACAATAAACAAGAATGCTTGTGTCGACTGCGGCATGTGCCTCAAGTCCTGCCCCAGGCATGCGATTTACGTGGAGCAAGACGATTTCAACCAAATATTCAATTTCAAGCATCGGATTATTCTCCTCCCTACCGTGTTGTTCGGACAATTTTCCGAAGAGATCACGGAACAGCAAATATTCGCGGAACTTCACTCGATGGGATTCACGCAAGTTATCGAGGTCGCTCAAGCATCAGGCATTCTGACAAAAGCCATGCGAAATTATATGCAGAAAAACTCGCACGACAGACCGTTTATATCAGCATTCTGTCCCGCGGTAGTACGCTTGATACAAGTGCGTTTCCCGTCGCTTATCGACCACATTATTCCACTCAAACAAGCTATGGATTTGGCTGCCATATTTGCCAGAAGGAAATACCTTGACCAAGGCATAGATCCCGAAGAGGTAGGTATCTTCTACGTGACCCCATGTGCTGCAAAAATTGCCGCCGTAAAAAGTCCCGTGGGTGACGATAAATCCAATCTCGACGGGGTAATCAACCTCGATTTCATATACAACAAGATACAGATGGGACTCACGCAACACCGGGATCAACCCGTCACTCCCGTTTCCGAACAAACCTACCTTTCCCCGGAATCCATTGCCTGGGCTCTGACGGAAGGAGAAGCATCCAAATTTGAAGGGCGTTGCCTTGCCATTGACGAGATCCACAACGTGATCGACATCCTGGAAAAATTGGAAAATGACGAATTAACGGACATCGACTTTCTGGAATTACGTGCCTGTGACCACTCTTGCGCGGGAGGTGCTTTAGCTGTCAACAATCGTTTCTTAACGATCGAACGCCTGCGCAAACGCATGGAAACCAGCGAAAAAATAAACTGTACCACTCAGGATGACATTCAACAATACGAATCCTACCTTTTCAAAGAAGGACAACTAACAGGAGAAATTCCCCCTCGTTCCATCGAGCAACTGGACGAAAATATGCTCATTGCCATGGAAAAGATGCAAAAACTAAACCGCATCATGGGAGTACTTCCACAAATAGACTGCGGGGCTTGCGGGGCGCCCTCATGCCATACCCTTGCCCGTGATGTCGTGCAAGGCAAGGCAAAACTGAACCGATGCGTCTTTATGCAAAAAATACTTTGCAGGGAAGACCTCATGACACCCGACGAATCCCTCGAATTGTCGGAAAAGACGTGGGGACTCAAACGATTCAAAGAGTAAAAAACAATAAATCACGAACCCAAACAAACAAAATACCATGACAGTACAAGACATTATTTCAAGCTTAAATCTTACCGTTTGCTCGGGCAAAGAAGGATTGCAAAGAGAAATCAAAGGAGGTTACACGTCCGACCTATTGAGCGACGTGATGGGACATGCCCAAGAAGGCGACGTGTGGATTACCCTTCAGACACATAAAAACGTAATGGCTATCGCTTCGTTGAAAGAGGTTGCCGCCATCATCCTCGTGAAAGGACATCTTCCCGAGGAAGACACCCTAGAGGAAAGCAACAACGAGCAAATCCCGATTCTTTCCACGCCGTTGCAAGCGTTTGAGATCACGGGACAACTTTACAAATTGTTACACCCCTAATCGCGACCGGGATGGAAATACGTGCCGATCTGCATATTCACACCGTACTCTCGCCTTGCGGGGATCTGGAAATGAGCCCCGCGAACATCATTGGTATGGCTTTACGGAAAGGCATTTCCCTCATCGGAATATCCGACCACAATTCTACCCGGCAAGCCCCGGTCATTCAAGAACTGGGAGAACGACAAGGACTCCGGGTACTTTGCGGTACGGAAATCAATTCCATCGAAGAAGTACACGCCCTTGCCTACTTCCCCACGTTGGAAAGGCTTGCCGAATTTCAAACTTATTTAGACCATCACCTACCGAATATAAAAAACACCCCCGACAAATTCGGCTACCAGGTAGTAGTCAATGCCGAGGAACAAATCACTTACGAGGAGGAACGTCTGTTGATCTCCGCTTTAGATGTCGATCTCACTACCATAGAGCGGGTAGTACATTCCATGGAAGGCATCTTCATCCCGGCTCACATAGACAAATCCAGGTTCAGCATCCTCTCCCAACTGGGATTCGTACCCAAGGATCTGCGATTCGAGGCTCTGGAACTCAGCTTCCGTATCACACCGGAAGAATTTCTCCAACAAAATGCTTATTTGTCCGGCAACCCGTTTATTCGTTCTTCCGATGCGCATTACGTGGAAGACATCGGGAAAATATATACCATACTTTCACTACCCAATTTATCATTTGATTCCATTCGGAATGCCATCTTAAACTTAAAACCTTAAAGATCGGAAATTATGTTCATCGAAAACATGACAGCAGAAGAGATCATCAAAGAAACTCGGCGGGACTTGGCAGCTCTTGAAAATTACAAAGAAAAAATATGCCAAATCCACCGACGAGACTTCCTCTTTGCTAAAAAATACCCCGTGACCTTCCAACATGAATGGAGGTCGCCTGCCACACACAACAAATGGCGTGTCACGATCACGTGCCACAGCAAAAAAACTCGAGAAACACCCGAAACCTACTTTTACTCTCCTTATGCGACATCCAGAGGTACAGGGATCATTTTCCCTTTCTACGATCTGGATACCGAAGAATGGGCTTTCAGCCGGTTTACCGGGCATTTTTTCAGCCGCTACCGCAACCGCTATTTGATTCCCAACAATCTATGCACACCGGGCATGGATGTTATCGATTACTTCATTAAAGATAACATATCTTTTTCCCTATCAGAAAAAAAGAAAGAAGACAATAGCTTTACCTGTTGCCTGAAAGACGGTATCGCTCTCGGAATTTTCGATAAAACCCTCACGGTCTTCCGCACGTTCGTGTCGCATGACATGCTCTTTAGAATACAAAAACGGTCTTTACAATCCAGTATCGAAACTCAAAAAACACTGGATGACTTTCTCTTGAACAAACTTCCCAACTCCTACAAACAATATTGCCTGCAAGGACGCATCGGACGAGTTGCCGGACCGGAACCTGTACCCAAATTATCGTTGGACGACGTGAAGGACTTATTAAAAAACAAACCTAAAATTCCACTATTTTCACCACTCACGGGGAAAATAGAATTTGAGGAATAAATTTGTAAATAAAAACCATAGCTCCACCACTCCCTGCCCCCTAGGCTACCACATAAACCAGCCATGAACCAACCATAAACGTAGCATAGACGCCAATCTACGTTTATGCTTCGTTTATGATTGGTTCATGGCTGGTTCTTGAGGTAGAGTATCGGTAACTCAAGGGTTGAGCGGTCCGGAAGATTGGGTAAACAAATCTTTCATTAGAAACAATCTATATTATAGGCAATTTCCCCCTCAAACACTTGTTCATTTCAAGAATTTCATTACATTTGAATCGAGATATTTTTCTTTAATACCTCATGAAAGAGAAAAAAACGAAGTCAAACTTAACAAGCGTGGAATGCAAACGTTATCGGACCATATCTTAGATATAGCCCAAAACTCTATACGAGCCAAAGCCTCTCGTGTTGAAATCGACTTGCAAGAGGATCCGAGCACGGATTCCCTCACCTTCACCATCCGTGACAACGGGTGCGGGATGGATGAAGCCACGCTGGCAAAAGTAACCGACCCGTTTTTCACGAGCAGAACTGTACGGAAAGTGGGACTCGGAATCCCCCTGTTGAAACAGAATGCTGAAGCAACGGGAGGAACATTACAAATAGAATCAAAGCAAGGAGTAGGTACGACACTGGAAGCCAAGTTTTCCCTCACACATTGGGATCGTCCGCCACTGGGCGACATGGCAGGTTCTATCGTAATTCTTGTTTCGGCAAACCCTGATATTGAATTTATTTACCGGCATATCACGGAGAAAGGGTGTTACACGTTTGACACGGAAGAAGTAAAAGAAATCATGGAAGGAGTACCCGTTAACGATCCCGAAATCGTTATGGCATTGCGCCAAATGATACGGGAAAATATAAAAGAAATAACACAAACAACATAAGACAAAATAACCTTAATCATTTAAAATGGAAAAAATCAAATCACTTGCAGACCTTAAACGCATTAAGGAAAACGTACAGACGAAGATCGATCTTCGTGAAAAAAGCGAACAAGTGGAGAGCTTGGTTCAAATTAAAGTAGCCATGGCAACTTGCGGTATCGCCGCGGGAAGTAAAGAAACCATGAATTATTTTATCGAGAACCTGGAGAAAAACGGTATCGTTGCTGTCGTTACCCAAACGGGATGTATGGGGTATTGCTATGCGGAACCAACAGTTGAAATTACCAAACCGGGAAAAGACCCCATCGTTTTCGGGCACGTTACCACCGAAAGAGCGGAAGAAATCATTCAAAAATATTTAAAGAATGACGAACTGGTGGCTGACATCATTCCGGTAAATTTTGATACAATCAAAGACAGATAGAACAACTAATCAAAACCCGAATATCTATGAGTTATAAAATGCATGTCCTCGTTTGTGGTGGAACGGGATGTAGAGCATCTGCCAGCCAACAGATCATTACCCGGCTGGAAGAAAGTTTAAGAGAGAAAAACCTGGAGGACGAAGTTCAAGTCATCGCGACCGGTTGTTTCGGTTTTTGCGAGAAAGGACCGATCGTGAAAATCATGCCAGACAACACCTTCTACGTGCAGGTGAAGCCCGAGGATGCCGAAGAGATCGTGAATGAACACGTTATCAAAGGAAGAAAAGTAGAGAGATTATTATACAAAGACCCGGAGAAAAAAGAAGCCGTGAGCGATTCCAAGCACATGGGATTCTACAAGAAACAACTTCGTATCGCCTTACGCAATTGCGGATTTATCAATCCCGAGAATATCGAGGAATATATCGCTCGTGACGGGTATTCCGCCCTGGCAAAATGTATCACCGAACTGAAACCGGAAGAGGTGATCCAGGAAATCAAATTATCCGGTTTACGCGGTCGTGGAGGCGGCGGTTTCCCTACCGGATTGAAATGGGAATTTGCCAGCAAATACCAAGCTGACCAAAAATACGTGGTTTGTAATGCCGACGAGGGCGACCCAGGGGCATTCATGGACCGTTCTATCATGGAGGGTGACCCTCATTCCGTGATAGAAGCAATGGCAATCTGCGGTTACAGTATCGGGGCTACCAAAGGTTTGGTGTATATCCGTGCAGAATACCCGCTTGCTATCCAACGTTTGAAAATTGCGATCCAACAAGCAAAAGAATATGGCTTGTTAGGACAAAATATTTTCGGTACCGATTTCACTTTTGACATCGAACTACGCTACGGGGCGGGAGCTTTCGTGTGTGGAGAGGAAACCGCATTGATCCATTCCATGGAAGGACACCGCGGGGAACCGACCATGAAACCGCCTTTCCCGGCAGAATCAGGTTACCTGAATCGCCCGACCAACGTGAACAACGTGGAAACATTGGCAAATATCCCGGCTATCATCATGAAGGGAGCCAACTGGTTCAACAAAATCGGAACGGAACGCTCCAAGGGAACAAAAGTATTCGCTCTCGCCGGAAAGATCAACAACGTGGGACTTATCGAAGTACCCATGGGAACGACTTTACGGGAAGTTATTTACGAGATCGGTGGCGGTATCAAGAATGACAAAAAATTCAAAGCAGTACAAACAGGAGGTCCTTCAGGCGGTTGCTTGACAGAGAAACACCTCGATGTGCCTATCGACTTCGATAACTTGTTGGCATCCGGTTCTATGATGGGATCAGGTGGTATGATCGTTATGGACGAGGACGACTGTATGGTATCCGTGGCTAAATTCTACCTGGAATTTACCGTGGAAGAATCTTGCGGTAAATGTACGCCTTGCCGTGTTGGAAACAAACGCTTGCACGAGATTCTGGACAAAATCACTCAAGGAAAAGGAACCATGGAAGACCTCGACACGCTGCGAAACCTCAGCCGCGTAATCAAGGATACAGCGCTTTGCGGATTGGGACAAACTTCCCCGAACCCGGTACTGTCGACTATTGATAACTTCTATGACGAATATCTAGCTCACATTAAGGACAAAAAATGCCCGGCAGGGAAATGTAAGGCATTATTGATGTACCACATCGATCCGGAACTGTGTATCGGCTGTGGCTTGTGCGCACGCAACTGTCCGGTGGACGCTATCGTGGGAGAACGAAAAGAACCACATTTCATCAATACCGCAAAATGTATCAAGTGTGGCGCTTGTATGGAGAAATGTAAGTTCAAAGCGGTTAGCACGAGATAATTGAGAATTGAAAATTGAAAATTGCTTAGGCAACCTGCTAAGCCAAGGAGATTTTAAAGATGGAAAATAATATAACACTAAAAATAGATAACCGAGAAATCAGCGTTCCCAAGGGAACCACGATTCTTGAAGCAGCCCGGGAACTGGGTATCGACATACCCACCCTTTGCTACATGAACCTGAAAGATTTATGCATCAAAAACGCCCCGGCATCCTGCCGTATCTGCGTGGTTGAGGTGGAAGGCAGAAAGAACCTGGCTCCCTCTTGCGCCACCCGGTGCGAGAATAATATGGTGGTACGTACCAATACTATGCGCGTGTTGAACGCACGTCGGGTCGTGTTGGAATTGATGTTATCCGACCACCCATCAGATTGTTTGGTATGTGCCAAATCCGGAAATTGCGAATTACAAGACACCGCAATCAAACTAGGTATCCGGGAAATTCCTTTCGCCGGAGAGAAATCAGAATTCAAAGTAGATTTATCCCCCTCTATCCGCAGGGATGCCTCCAAATGTATTTACTGCCGCCGTTGCGAGATGATGTGTAACGACGTACAAACTGTCGGTGCACTGGGTGCCGTAAATCGCGGATTCTCATCCGTAGTAATGCCCGCTTTCGACGAAGCGTTGATTGACTCCGAATGTACATTCTGCGGACAGTGCGTTGCCGTATGCCCAGTGGGCGCATTGACAGAATTATCACACACGAATCGATTGATTAACGATTTGGCAAACCCAAGCAAGACCGTGATCGTTCAGACAGCACCAGCCGTGCGTGCCGCTTTAGGCGAAGAGTTCGGTTTACCGGCAGGGACATCTGTAACCGGGAAAATGGTTGCCGCTTTACGTCAATTAGGCTTCGCTAAAGTATTCGATACCGATTTCGCTGCCGACTTAACCATCATGGAGGAAGGTACCGAATTACTGGGACGTCTGAATGCATTCCTGAATGGCGACAAGGAGGTGAAATTACCTATTATCACGTCATGCTGCCCGGGTTGGGTGAACTTCTTCGAGAAACAATTCCCCGATTTACTGGACAGACCGTCAAGCGCACGTTCACCGCAACAAATGTTCGGGGCGATTGCCAAAACTTACTGGGCAGAAAAAATGGGTATCAAACGTGAAGATTTGATCGTGGTATCCGTGATGCCTTGTTTAGCTAAGAAATTTGAAAGCGAACGTGACGAATTCAAAACAAACGGCGACCCGGATGTAAATTACTCTATTTCCACCCGCGAATTAGCTGCCTTGATTAAAGAAACGAACATCAACTTCATGCAATTGCCCGATGAGGACTTCGACGCACCATTAGGAGAATCTACGGGCGCCGCAGTAATCTTCGGAGCATCGGGAGGTGTGATGGAAGCAGCTTTGCGTACCGCTTACGAGATTCAGACAGGAAAAACGCTGGAAAACGTAGACTTCGAGGGAGTTCGAGGTATCGAGAATTTGAAAGAAGCGACTATCGACGTGGACGGTTTCGAGTTGAAAGTAGCCGTTGCCCATAGCTTGGGAACCGCCCGCAAACTCATGAATGAACTTCGTGCAGGAACCTGCAAATACCACGCTATCGAGGTTATGGCTTGTCCCGGCGGATGTATCGGTGGCGGCGGTCAACCGTTCCATCACGGAGATTCCGCTCGCATAAAAGCCCGCGCGAAAGCTCTTTACACGGAAGACGCGGAGAAAAGTTTCAGGAAATCGCACGAGAATCCTTACATCGTTTCGTTGTACGAGGAATTCTTGGGTAAACCCATGAGCGAGAGAGCACATCATTTATTGCACACGTGCTATTTCAACAGAGGAAAAGAGATTATTGAACAATAATTATTCGGAATATCATTATGACACAAATATCATTAGCAAAGTGCAAAGTTGACCAGCTGGTAAAACTGTGTGAAGAGTTCGGGAACCAAGAGGGAGAGTTAATCAACGTCCTACACAAAGCACAAGAATTAGTTGGCTACCTTCCGAGAGAAGTACAGGAAGTAATTGCTCGTCAACTAAATATACCCGTTTCAAAAGTGTACGGGGTTGTAACCTTCTATTCTTTCTTCACCATGACCCCAAAAGGGGAACACCCGATTTCCGTGTGCATGGGTACCGCTTGTTATGTACGCGGCGCAGAGAAAGTGCTGGATGAATTCAAACGAGTTTTGAAAATCAACGTTGGAGAAACTACCCCTGACGGGAAATTCTCTCTTACCAGTTTACGTTGCGTGGGTGCTTGCGGGCTCGCTCCGGTTGTACTAATCGGAGAAAAAGTATACGGACGGGTAACACCCGGAGAAGTAGAGAAGATTCTAAAAGAATTTAACTAAAATAGAAACGGGCGATCGATTGATCGCCCGTTTTATTTTTAAAGTATAGTTCAAACAATTTGTCGTTACACAACAACCTGCAAGTGATTTTACCATAGGTAAAATCACTTTATGGGAAGAGAAAAACTGAAATTAGAACCGACTCCATACTGGGAAGTAAACCAAAGTCGACCGTGATTCTTCACCACGAAGTCTTTACACAACAGTAATCCCAAACCTGAACCCTCTTCACTATTCGTTCCGAAAGTCGTGAAATGAGTCGCCTCATTCAACAACTTAGGCTGATCCTCCTCTTTTATACCGCATCCCTTATCGGAAACTGTCACTACCACTTCTTTGTCCACGTTGCCCTCCCCTACCCTGACCTCAACATGAGTCGTGATTATCGTATCTTTATTACTGAATTTTATCGCATTAGAAATCAAATTACGCACGACAGACTTAATCATCTCTATATCCACCACAACCTCAACATTATTCACGCTATGCTCCAATGCCAAATTGATTGACTTACTCTCCGCTATTGGATTAAACACCTCAATCACCCCCTCGACAAGCCCCACGAGATCCACCGGTTGAGGCACATTCGACAATTTGCCCAACTGGCTCTTGGTCCATTTCAACAGGTTATCCAGCAACGAGAATACTTCCTCCGAAGTCTTATTCGCCATTTCCAACATCTCAAAAACATCCGCGGGAACTGATCCCGGCTCAATGCTCATCATAATAGTATTACACAACATCTTGATCGATGCCATAGGCGAACGCAAATCATGAGCGATAACCGAATAAAGTTTATCCCGCCCGGCAATAGTCTTTCGCAGTTCTTCCGTCTGGCGCAAAATAATACGACGAGCATCTACCAAAGAGAGTTGATGTTCCACACGTATCAATAATTCTTCCCGGCGAAAGGGTTTAGAAATAAAATCATTCGCCCCGAGTTGAAATCCCTTCACAACACTGGCAGAATCATTCAAAGCTGTTAAAAATATAATAGGAATCTCCGCTTGTGGCGGCTCCACTTTCAAACGTCCAGCCACTTCAAAACCGTCCATATCAGGCATCATGACATCCAACAGGATCAAATCCGGGGACTCGTCTTTCACCTTTTCCAACGCTTCTGTCCCATTCATGGCGTAAATGATATTAAACCCCTCACGTCCAAGCAATGCTTTTAACAACAAAACATTTGACTGAACATCATCCACTACAAGTATTTTATATTCAGCTGGATTTATCTTCATACACATCGTATTATTTAATAACGCACGTAATTACAGCTACAAATGTACAAACTATAATTCACAAAAAAAAACGCTACATCGTAGCAATATTATATATTTGCAAGCATAAAGAGAAGGAGAGCGTTCGTTATGAATAAAAGTATTTTGATTGTCGATAATAAACCCGAGATCACAAAGGTTGTCATGATACAGTTATCTAAAGATTACGAAGTACATTCGGAAGGCAACCCAATTGAGGCTTTGGCATGGATGTATGCCGGGAATGTTCCGGACTTGATTATATCGGATATTAATATGCCGGAAATGGATGGCAAAACATTTTTGAAACATCTGAAAGCTAGTTCGAGGTTCAACTTTATTCCCGTGATTATTCTATCCTGTTTGGAGAGTAGCACTAACCGAATCGAATTACTGGAAGCTGGAGCTTCTGACTTTTTACTAAAGCCTTTTAATCCACGAGAATTAAAAACCAGAGTACGGAATCTATTGAAATAACAAAGTGCTATATCACAAAATGCAAATAAAATACCCGAAAGCAATACTACACTATATCACTTTCGGGTATTTATAAAAAATTGATTTATAAAATCAATACATTTGATTCAGTTGTTCCTTGATCTTTTCGTTGGTGATATAATCATCAAACTCCATTCGCTTATCTATCATACCCGTGGGTGTCAATTCTATGATTCGGTTACACACCGTTTGTATGATCTCGTGGTCATGAGAGTTCATCAAAACAACCCCTTTGAACGCCACCAAAGTATTGTTAAATGCCTGTATAGATTCCAAATCCAAATGATTCGCGGGAGAGTCCAGAACTAGAACATTAGCGTTTGTCAACATCATTTTAGCTATCATACAACGCATTTTCTCTCCTCCGGATAAAACCTTGACTCTTTTGTATATATCTTCACCCGAGAAAAGCATCTTCCCGAGAAAACCTCTCAAGAAAGTTTCGCTCGTGTCCGCGGAATATTGTCCCAGCCATTCCACTAGTGTCATATCCGTCTGGAAATATGCGGAATTATCCAATGGTAAATAAGCATTCGTGATTGTCACTCCCCACGTGAAACTGCCCGAATCCGGCTTATCATTACCTGTTATGATCTCTAGCAAGGCGGTCATAGCTCTAGGATCTCTAGACAAGAAGGCAATCTTATCTCCCTTCTCCACGGTAAATTCGACATCCTTGAACAAAACCTGTCCCTCCACGGTCTTACTTAAATTCCGCACATCCAAAATTCGGTCACCCACTTCCCGTTCCGGGGTAAAAATAATTCCCGGGTATTTACGTGTTGAAGGTAATATTTCCTCTACATTCAGTTTCTCCAACATTTTCTTACGGCTAGTTGTCTGCTTTGATTTAGCCACATTAGCACTGAAACGGGATATAAATTCCTGCAACTCTTTCCTTTTCTCTTCAGCTTTCTTGTTCTTAGCCTGAGCCTGACGCAATGCTAACTGACTCGACTCATACCAGAAACTATAGTTTCCCGCAAACATCTGAATCTTACCAAAATCGATATCCACGGAATGAGTACAAACAGCATCCAGGAAGTGGCGGTCATGCGATACGACCAACACGGTATTCTCGTAATTTGCCAAATAATTCTCCAACCACATCACCGTCTCCAAGTCCAAGTCGTTCGTGGGCTCGTCTAATAACAAATTATCCGGCTTACCAAACAATGCTTGTGCCAACAACACCCGCACTTTTTGCTTACCGCTTATATCTTTCATTAACGAATAATGCAAATTCTCTTTGATCCCCAACCCACTCAACAAATTGGCAGCATCGCTCTCCGCATTCCAACCATCCATCGCCGCAAATTGTTCTTCCAACTCTGCCGCCCGAATGCCATCCGCATCGGAGAAATCTTCTTTCATGTAAATAGCATTCTTCTCTTGCATCACTTTCCACAAGGCGGAATGCCCTTGCAACACGGTATCCAATACCGTACTCTCGTCATAAGCGAAGTGATCTTGTTTCAACACAGACAATCGTTCTCCGGGTCCGAACATCACGGAACCCCGAGTCGGGTCTAAATCCCCGCTTAAAATCCTCAAAAAAGTAGATTTCCCGGCACCGTTAGCACCTATCACCCCATAACAATTCCCTGGAGTAAACTTCAAATTCACATCCCGGAACAATGTCCTTTTCCCAAATTGAATCTCTAAATCCGAAACTGTAATCATTATTTATCTTTTTCTAAAAACGCCCGCAAAGGTACGCGTTAAAAAGTTGCCATGCAACTTTTTAATGCATCTCTCCAATCCCGGATTTCCAATTCAAAAGTATTTTTAATCTTTGTTTTATCAAGAACAGAGTACGCGGGTCGTTTTGCTTTAACCGGATATTCATCAGTAGTTACCGGATTTACTTTACAATCTGCCCCGGTAATAGCAACAATCTCTTTTGCAAAATCATACCAAGTACATACCCCTTCATTCGTGAAATGGTAGATTCCTTCCCATTCGGGCAAGTCTTCATTCTCCATAATCTTGATAATCGCCTCCGCCAGATCACCTGCATATGTCGGTGTACCCCACTGGTCATTCACCACGTTTATCTCATCCCGTTCATTTGCCAAACGGGCTATTGTTTTCACGAAATTGTGACCATAAGCGGAATATAACCATGCCGTACGAATAATAATATACATACATCCCGATTTTTTTATCGCCTCTTCTCCCTCCAATTTCGTCCGCCCGTACACAGTTTGCGGATTAGTTGCACTCTTCTCTATATAGGGTTGTTCTGCCGTCCCGTCAAACACGTAATCTGTTGAAATATGCAGAAACAAGCAATCATACTTCATCGCGGCATTTGCCAAATTAGCCACGGCATCCCGGTTCACTTTGGCAGCACGTGCTTCATCTTCCTCAGCCTGATCTACCGCAGTATATGCCGCACAGTTAATGATCGTGTCTATTTCATGTGTTTCAATAAATGAGGACACCGCTTTCTCACTCGTGATATCCAACTCCTCCACGTCCGTGTAAAACACGTCATCCAACAACGAAAAACTTCTATTCCTTAATTCAGTTCCCAGTTGCCCGTTCGCTCCTGTTACTAATATATTAGCCATAACCCTTCCTATTTTAGATTTTATTTTTTATCAAACATCTCGAATTCCGAATTTTTACTAATGAACTCCGGTACAATATTCTTCATCATCTTCACCATTTCCGGAATATTCACCAAAGCAGCCAATTCATTCAGTTTATTAAGTTCCTTGACAACTTCCGAATAATTATATTCCCGTACTTTAGCCACTCGAATTTTGTTATGTGCTGTTGGTAAAGTATTTTCCTTGTTACTTAGTAATTCCTCGTACAATTTCTCCCCCGGTCTTAACCCCGTGTAGATAATAGAAATATCCTTATCCGGATCAAAGCCTGACAACTCAATCATTTTTCTCGCCATATCGGCAATCTTGACCGGACGCCCCATCTCGAATATATATATTTCTCCACCTTTCCCCATGATTCCCGCTTCCATCACCAATCGGCAAGCCTCGGGAATTGTCATGAAATAACGAATAATATCCGGATGAGTCACGGTTACAGGTCCCCCGTTACGAATCTGCTCACGAAATCTCGGGATAACCGATCCGTTAGACCCCAACACATTGCCAAATCTTGTCGTGATAAAACGAGTAACCCCCTCATGCACTCCATCACGAATAGCGACGCTCAGGCTTTGCACGTAAATCTCAGCCAAACGCTTGGAAGCCCCCATCACGTTCGTGGGATTCACGGCTTTGTCCGTTGAAACCATAACAAACTGCTCCACACCATAACGAACGGCATGGTCTGCCACGTTCATCGTTCCGTACACGTTGACCCGCACCGCCTCACAAGGATTCAATTCCATCAAAGGCACGTGTTTATATGCCGCCGCATGAAATACAACCTGAGGATGATAATTCCGGAACACGAAATCCACCCGCTCCCGTGACCTCACGTCACCGATCACAGGCACAAAATGCACCTTAGGAAATTTATCCGTGAATTCCAATTGGATATTATGCATCGGTGTTTCTGCCGAATCAAAAAAGACCAACTGCTTTATATTGAAACGTGTCAATTGACGACATAACTCACTTCCGATTGACCCGGCAGCACCTGTTACCATCACAACCTTACCGTCTAATCCTTCACCGATCTCCTTCATGCTGATTTTAATCTCATCACGACCCAATAATTCCTCCAAACGAATCTCTTTCATTTGAGGACGAGGTAATTGACCGTCATTTACTTCTTCCACTGACGGCAAAACCAACATTTCCAACCCCAACTTTTGGCAATAACTAACTAATCGTTTTTGTTCTTCCTGCGCTTTTTGATAATTAGGAAACACAATCCCATCTATTCTCAAACGCTTCACCAAACGAGTAAAAGAATCCTCTCCCATCACGAAATAAACGTATTCTCCCGACAACCGGTAATGCTTGTATCGTTTCCCAATAGTCAGATACCCGGTTACCTTATAAGAAGGCAAAAAACTATTGGATACGGCATTACTCAAAGAGGCACTACAATCATCCATTCCATAAATCAACACCCTCTTTTGTCCCCCGTTTACTCGTACTTTCAAATAATCGTACACGGTTACCAGTAACACGCGGACAGAAACTAATGCCACCGTTGTAGTCATCATATCCAGTATTCCACCAAAAATCAAACGCCAACCGGAAATCTCAGGGTATATCTCATGTACCAAAGGATACAATACAATAACCTTCAACAACATGGCTACTCCCAGACGCCACGTCTCCCGCAAGGTCGTAAAACGCATTACCATACGGTGCGAATGCAATACGGCAAACGACAATGCACTGATTATTGCAGAAAAAACAGCCAGCCAGCCAACAACAGACCAGATTATAGGTTCTTCTCTCACGAAACGTACGAACCAATAGGCAAAAACCGTCACTCCAGTTGACAACATGACATCGCCTCCCATGACAATCCAACGACTAAGATAACGCATATGAACGATCTTTGTCGCTAATCCCTTCGGTCCAAATAAAAAATTCTTCATTCTATCCTCTTTTACAACAATACTGCATCCTTAAATCCCGGATGCTTCTTATCCTTTTCGGATAAAATAATATCCTCTGTTGGAATTTTCCAATCAATACCTAATACCGGATCATCATAGCGTACAGCCGCTTCATGCCCAGGGGCGTAAAACTCGTCACATTTATATTGAAATATCACTTCATCACTCAGCACCACGAAACCGTGTGCAAATCCTTTCGGAATGAAATACATCCGCTTGTTCTCTTCGCTCAACTCCACTGCCACGTGTTTTCCAAGGGTGGGAGAATCTTTTCGCATATCCACAGCCACATCCAAGACTTTACCTTTCACGACCCTTACCAACTTTGCCTGCGTGTAAGGAGGCAATTGATAATGCAATCCTCTCAATACCCCGTATTTGGATTTCGATTCATTATCCTGCACGAAATGAACTTCACTCACGTTCTCGTCAAACCATTTTGCGGAATAACTCTCGAAAAAATACCCGCGTTCATCTCCAAACACTTGCGGTTCAATAATAACCGCCCCCTCTATTTCCGTTTTTATTACCCTCATTGTAATTTTCCTCTACTGGTTATACATTTCCTTGTAATAATTCATATACTCACCACTAGTTACGTTATCCAGCCAATCTTGGTTATCCAGATACCATTTCACAGTTTTTTCAATACCTTCCTCGAACTGCAAAGAGGGTTCCCATCCCAATTCTTTATGCAGTTTTGTGGAGTCTATGGCATAACGCAAATCATGTCCGGCACGATCAGTCACGTAAGTAATCAGTTTCTCGGAAGAGCCTTCCGGACGTCCCAAAAGACGATCCGTTACTTTAATCATTACCTTGATCAAATCAATATTCTTCCATTCGTTGAAACCTCCAATATTATACGTATCTCCGACTTTCCCCTTGTGGAATATCAAATCAATAGCACGAGCATGATCTTCCACGAACAACCAATCCCGCACGTTCTCACCTTTCCCGTACACCGGAAGTGGTTTATTATGACGTATATTATTAATAAATAAAGGTATCAATTTCTCCGGGAATTGATAAGTCCCGTAATTGTTCGAACAATTGGAAATCTTCACGGGCATCCCGTATGTGTCATGAAAAGCCCGCACGAAATGGTCGGAAGATGCTTTCGATGCCGAGTACGGGGAATGGGGATCATATTTCGTCGTCTCCAAGAAGAAACCGCCATCCGATTGCAATGAACCGTATACCTCATCTGTCGATACATGATAAAATAATTTGTCGTCAAAGTTCCCGTCCCATGCTAATTTAGCCGCTTGCAGCAAACTCAAAGTCCCCATCACATTCGTCTGTGCAAAAGAAAATGGATCTCGGATCGAACGATCCACATGGCTCTCTGCCGCCAAATGTATTACTCCGTCAATCTGGTAATCTGAAAAAATCTCACGTATCCGCTCGAAATCACAAATATCTGCTTTTACAAATACATAGTTCGGCTTGTTTTCCACATCTTTCAAATTCGCAAGATTTCCCGCGTAAGTCAACTTATCCAAATTCACGATACGGTATTCCGGATATTTATTCACCATTAGTCTGACCAAATGCGAACCAATAAACCCGGCACCGCCGGTTATTAAAATATTCTTCATTAGCTATAACAATTTATTTTTAATAATACGACACACGCAACCAAAAACTTGTTGAAACTACTGGAGTAGTTTCAACAAATATTGTCCGTATTGATTTTTGATCATAGGTTGGGCTAACTCCTTTAACTGCTCTACTTCAATCCATCCTTTGCGATAAGCGATTTCTTCCAGGCAGGCAATTTTCAATCCTTGGCGTTTCTCGATTACCTCGACAAAAGTAGATGCCTCAGCCAATGAATCGTGAGTACCTGTATCCAACCACGCAAAGCCACGCCCCAATAACTGTACTTTCAAATCCCCTTTTTCCAAAAAAACCTGGTTCACGGAAGTAATTTCCAACTCTCCGCGGGCAGACGGTTTAATATTCTTTGCCACTTGTATCACCTCATTCGGGTAAAAATACAACCCCACCACTGCGTAATTGGACTTCGGCTCTTTCGGCTTTTCCACGATACTCAACACATTCCCGTCTTTATCAAACTCGGCAACCCCGTACCGCTCCGGGTCATTCACCCAGTAACCGAATACGGTAGCTTTATTTTCAACTTCCGCGTGTTTCACGGCATCCAACAACATTCCCGTGAAATGTTGCCCGTAAAAAATATTATCCCCTAACACCAAACACACCGAATCATTCCCGACGAATTCCTCGCCGATGATAAATGCTTGTGCTAACCCATCCGGGCTGGGTTGTTCGGCATAAGTAAAATGCACCCCATAATCGGAGCCATCACCTAATAAACGCTTAAATCCCGATAAATCCTGGGGTGTAGAAATAATTAAAATATCCCTGATTCCTGCCAGCATTAACACTGAAATAGGATAATACACCATTGGCTTGTCATATATCGGCAATAATTGCTTCGATACGCCTTTGGTAATTGGATATAACCTGGTCCCGGATCCACCGGCTAATACAATTCCTTTCATATCTTCTATTTATGACGCGAAGTTATCATTTTATTTATAGGCTCCAGTATTTCAATTGATGAATTTTTCCCCTATAAATACCTTTTACATCTCCAAGCACCGCATGCTCGTATGTCAGTCCCTGAAAATACATCTCGTCCAAGTCGAGATACTCCATGTGGGAAACGGCTACAATAACCGCATCATAATTAGCTCTCGGTTGCTCGATTAACGGGAATCCATATTCCCGAATCACCTCTTCCGGATCCGCATGCGGGTCAGTAACATCCACGTCTACCCCGAAATCTTTCAACTCGTTCACAATATCTACCACCTTCGAATTCCGGATATCCGACACATTTTCCTTAAACGTGATTCCCATTACCAGCACCCTTGCGCCCAAAATATTCTTACCCATGGCAATCATTCGTTTCACAATTTTCTTGGCGATATACCCGCCCATAGAATCGTTCACGAACCGCCCGGCATTAATCATCTGCGGATGATACTTCAATTCTTTCGCTTTATGTACCAAATAATACGGATCGACACCAATACAATGCCCCCCAACCAAACCGGGATAGAACTTCAAAAAATTCCATTTTGTTCCCGCAGCTTCCAACACATCATACGTGTTGATACCAATACGGCTGCAAATAATGGACAATTCGTTCATTAAAGCTATATTCACGTCCCGTTGCGTATTCTCGATAATCTTTCCCGCCTCTGCCACTTTGATGTTGGGGGCACGATGTACACCCGGCTTCACCACCAACTCGTATACCTTTGCCACCGTTTCCAATGTTTCGGCATCACAGCCAGAAACAATCTTCACCGTGTTTGCCAACGTGTGTACCTTATCCCCGGGATTAATTCGCTCCGGAGAATATCCTATCTTGAAATCCACACCCGCCCGTAACCCGGAAACCTCTTCCAACACGGGTACACAATCCTCCTCCGTACATCCGGGATACACGGTAGATTCATATACCACGTAATCTCCTTTTTTCAAAGCTTTTCCCACGGTACGGGAAGCCGCCAATAAAGGAGTCAGATCCGGTTGATTAAAACGATCTATCGGTGTCGGAACCGCCACGATAAAAAACGAAGCCTCCCTCAACACATCCACCGAAGCCGTGAACTCGATATCGCTACCTTCAAAAGCTTCCACTTCCAATTCTCCGCTAGGGTCTATATGATTCCGCATCTTCGCCAAACGCTCCTCACTTATATCAAAACCTATCACGGAAATTTTTTTCGCAAATTCCAAAGCAATCGGCAACCCCACGTATCCCAAACCGATCAGTGCCAACTTCGCCTCTTTGTTTATCAATTTATTGTACATAAATACGCATCTAAAATCATCAATTCAAAATCCGTCAATCTAACCGATCTTTTGGCTCGATTGGCATATAAGGTCCGTCTTTCACTTCAAAAATCACGGTATCTTTCTCCACAACTTCCAACGTGTGCCATTGCCCGGCTGGAATATGAATACCGTAATTTCCTTCCGACGGGTCGAGTTCTACCTCCTCTGTTACCCGCTTGTCGTCATCATAGAAAAACACTCGGATTCTACCCCTCAACACGATATAGGTTTCGGCTGTCATACAATGCCTATGCACGGGCAATTCAGTTCCCGGCTCCAAAGCATTAAGCAAGCGTTGCGCCTTCGCATCCAGTGAATCATGAAAATTGTAATTCATGCGTAAACGCTCACTCTCCCTCGCCTGCCGGGACACTTCATCCAATAATTCATTATCTATTACTTTCATCGTCATTTTTAATCACTAAATCGTCAATCTCTAAATCACTAAATTATCAACGGTTCCACCCGAACGGATGTTTTGCCAAAGGCAATTTCGCCAACGGATGATAATCCCCCTTCAACCCTATTGGCGTAGCGTGCCGGATGTCATGCACGATACCAATACAATTTCGGGCTTCCTCTATACGAAAACCCTCACCCGCCAAAATGTGGCGATAGCTCTCCGTGTGCAATTCCGTGAATCCTTGGCTAAACTCGAATTCTTCACCCTCTATCTGAATTGAACGGAACGTCCGTTTCTCGCCCTCCACGGCATTCTCCGGTAAATTATCGGCATTTATACTCAGAAAATACCGCACACGGGCTTTTTCCAACCCGAGAAAACCCGCTACTCGATCATGACTCATCACATGCACGATATTTTCCTTCACCGGACCGAATATCCATGACAACATATCGTAGAAATGCACCCCGATATTCGTAGCCACCCCTCCACTCTTACGCTCGTCACCTTTCCAACTCGTGTAATACCAATTTCCCCGGGACGTAATATACGTCAAGTCCACGTCGTACACTTTATCTTTAGGTCCCTCGTCAATCTTTTTTTTCAGCGCCTTGATCGAATCATGCAAACGCAACTGCAAAATCGTGTATCCCTTATGCCCAGTCTCCCGTTCCACCTCTTCCAATGCATCAATATTCCACGGGTTCAACACCAGAGGCTTCTCGCAAATCACGTCTGCTCCTAATCGCAAACCGTAACGAATATGCGCATCATGCAAATAATTCGGAGTGCAAATAGCCACCATGTCTACCCGGCTCGTCGTCTTTTTCAACTTGGAACAATGGCGGTCGAACAACTCCATCTCCGTGAAAAACGAGCAATCCGGAAAATAACTATCCATGATTCCCACACTATCAAACTTATCATACGCCGCTACCAAACGATTTTCGGTATCTTTAATCGCACGCAGATGCCTGGGAGCGATATACCCGGCAACTCCGAATATTGCAAAATTCTTCATAATCTACTTTTATATTTATGCTATCCGCCTCATATTAAATTAGGACTTTCAAAGTTATAACTTTAATAAGTTTCTTCAAACTAAACCAAAGAATTTGAAATAAAATAATCTCTTTTTACCCAAAGACCTCTCCAATCACAAGAATCCCGGATCATAATCACAAAAAAATCCATGCCTTATGGCATGGACACCAACGATATTGTCATAAATGTATTCATTAAAAATCATATTTTTGATCGTACCCCCGTTCGTGAATATTAATTCCTTCTTTCATCCACCGGGGCATTGGTTCTTCCTTGAGATAATGGTTAAAGAATTGTTCCAACCGTATCGTCCAATCCTTCTGTGCCGGACGAGCACCCAAAAAATGCCCTTCCCCGACATAATTCAACATCCATGCCGGACGTTGCAAACGCCGCAAGGCAAGAAAAAGATTCCTGCCATCATAATAAGACACCGCTCCGTCCTTATCGCAATGAAAAATTAATGCTGGGGTATGTATCCGGTCGGCAAACAACAATGGAGAATTTTCAATATATCCATCCAAATTCTCCCAAAGAGTCGTCCCCATGCGACACTGCCAATCCTCATACATCAACATACAGGGGATTCCGCTCTCCTCTCGAATTCCTGTATAAACAGACGTCAAATTAATCAAAGCAGCCCCGATATTCACGCAAGTAAACATATTTGTTCTCGTCACTAGGTACGCAGCCTGGAATCCCGACCAACTATGCCCCTGCAACCCAACTCGTTTCGGATCGATAATTCCTCTATCAATCAGAGCTTTCGTCCCGCTCACCACGGCATCATAAGAACTCTTACCCGGGTTACCGATTTCAAAATAAACATCCGGCTGAAACACGATATACCCCTTGCTGACATATGTTGGGATATCAATCATCGCGTGACTCAAGCCGGGCACGGGATGAATGTGCATCTCGGGTGTATGGGTTTCATAAAAAGTTACGATAGTCGGGTAACTCTTATTTTTATCGTAATCATCCGGCAAATAAAGCAACCCTTGATTGGTTTTCCCGGCATAATTCGTCCATTCTACCTGCTGCATGGTCCCCCACTTGTAATCTGCACGTTGCGGATTCACGTTTGTGATCTTCCGCATCTTCCGGAACGAGGCATCAGCAATCCATAAATCTCGATCCTCTTGGTAATTCTGCCTCGTGCATAATAATGTTTTCCCATCCGTGGATTGTTGAGAGATCGTCAGCATAAAAGCCCCCTCAATCTGCGGGGTCAATTTTCCGGACGGAGATAACGTCCAAACACCTGTATTTTTTGTTGTCCAGTCCGTCGACATAACACGACACTCCCCCTTCACATCAACACGTACAATATCCCAATCGATATTGAACAGCCGAAATATCGTATTACGCTTACGCCCTTCTTCCTTTGTCCAGCAATACGTATCCGTGGCACCCGACAAATCCACCACCCAAATATCAAAACGATCATAAACGATCAATTGTTTACCATCCGTACTCCATCCCGCAATACCGTAAGAAGGTGCTGGATTCGGACGATCGTATAATTCATCATACAAAGGATATGGAATCTCATCCGCAAGTACCTTACGGGTAAAAGTTCCCGGTTCCAATATCACCCACGAACGTTTGTTATTATCATAGTAAAGTAAATAATCCCCGTTCGGACTCCAATACACCCGCCGAGTCAAAGCCTCCGCCACCAAACGATGTTCCGCGGTGGCCAAATTTACAAGATAAAGATCAAAACGAGCGTCATGCAACCAGTCCCGCTTATCCAAATAAGGCGTTTCATCCTTCTCGTAAGCATAAGTAGGTTGATCCGTTTCTGCCATATATAACTCCGGGTGTCCCGCTTCACAAAGTTGGAAACATTTGCCATTCGTTGCGTCTGACATAAATTTCTCGGGAGTCAACTTTTGGGGACGGTACCCACTGATCGCTTGTTGCGAAGGAATTACGGGATCATTCCAACTCCAAAGTTCAAGAGTAAAACTCTCATCTTTCTTGCCCTTGGGCTTTGCAGCTTGCGCTTTCTTTCGCTTCTCGAACATAACACGTTTCGAAGTTCCCAATTGACGCACTGACCGCGTATCGATATTCATCTCTCCGATCTTATCGTTATTGAGCAATTCTTCAACAAGCTTCGTCTTCAACGAAAACGTGTAATATCCCTTCTCTCCTTCTTTCCCATCAAAAGAAAATCCCCCATCTAGTCCCCACTCGTTAAAGTAAAAATGATCCAACCGTTTCGTGTTATCCCGATAAATACACTCGTACTTACCCGCCTTATTCCGAGAGCCGAAATAAATCACATGACTATCGGCTTCTCGTTTTAAATAAACAATTTTCCAATCCTTATCATACAAATAATAAGTCCCCACACCCGTCAGCATCAAACTATCCTTCGCTTCAAGACCTTTCACGACCAACGTATCGTTCGTTTGGTAAGCAACAAGAGGAATTTCCGGATTAAGTTCCATACCTTCCCGTAATGGAATCTCTTTACTATTCCGCAAACAACGAGCCACACGAATCACATCGTCACCCGTCGACTTATCGTAAGCAATCCACTCCCCGCCAGCAAAAAACTCGGGAGTATCCGAACACTCCAAAGTACTCGTTCTCCCGGTTTTCACTTCATAGAAATAATAAATATTCCGAGTAACCTCGTTTGCCGCATCATTATCGAAATACATATACCTGTACAAAACCCACTTTCCGTCGGGAGACAATTTATAACTATCCACCCGCCGCCACTTCTGATAAGCTTCCTCATCTAACTCCTTCCTCTGGGAATAACAGGAAAAAGAAACTAAAAACACATGAATAAAACTTAGAATAACGATATATGATAAACGGCACATAATTCTTACTTTTCAGGGGTTACTCGGTCTTTAATTACTTTAGTATTCAAGTACAAGAATGCAATACGGGGAGGACCGGCAGTCACTAGCAAAGACAAACTGTCCGCATTCAATTGATCGATCTTCTCTTTAGTCAGATATTCTTCTCTCGTTCCATCTTCCTCGATACTCTCGCCTTTAATGATCAAATACCCCTCTTGAATCTCCCAAGTTTTCAAATCCAAAGTCGGAATGTTTATACTCTCGCAAACGCCCCCCTTCTTAAAGCGAAAACCCTTCAATTCACCCGTGGACTGATACGTGTAAGGATTGCACCATTCACCAAGGAGTTTCTTTTCCATTTCCTTCTGGGGGTCAGTAGCACACGCCAGACACAACAGCGCCAGACCGATGTAGATTAAATTCTTCATGTTTCTAAATTTTAATTTTACATTTTACTTTTAATACACGTCTTAATTACACCACCGGACCGGAAAAGGATTAAACTCTTGCAAGAAAAAAATCAAAAAATAAATGCCACCACCCGAAACGAACTATTAGTAAACAAAATAAAAGGTGAGTAAAAGCACTTTAGAACTCTTACTCACCCTATTCTATCTTTATTAGGACTTGTCTATTCTTTAATCCACTTCTTCAATTTATCATTTCCAAACGTGTTAGCCAAAAATGGCAATCCCAATACGATACCAATCCCAGCGAAACCACCTAAAAACGTAAAGAGTACACATATCAACCCTCTCTTGGGCTTGGAACGCTCCACGGGTACCACCACGGGCTCGACAACCGTCAATATCGGGGTCGTCTCGTTCACGGCAATTTCAGCTTGTTCCAATTGTTTGGCTAATTCAGAGTAAACATTATAGGCTAGATTATACTCGTTCGTTAACATCTCCTCCCGAGTTTTAGCCACTGCAGAAACAAACCCCTTATTGGAATCCCGGAACTTAGCCAACTCCTCCTGTTTTATCTCATAACGCTCCTTCGCTTTATCATATTGTTTTTGCACGAAATCCAGATTTGACTGAACTTTCTCGATTTTAAAACGCGTAATATACTGTTGCAATAACTTCTGTGCTTGTTGTGCCAACTGAGCTACAGCTAACGGTTCCGGTAAAGAAGCCGTCAATTGCACGTACCCGTCCTTATCGTTCACGTTCAACGAGATAATCTGGTTCAACTTCTCGGAAACCTCTTTTTCATCCTGAGAAAGCAACTGTATTGCTGACTCTTGGTCCAGCACCACGGTAGTCGTGTCTTTCCCCCGAATCGCTCCGATAATCACTCCCGGCAAACCAATCGTGTATTTGGCTATCGTACCGAAAAGGCTGAATTTTTTATACTCGTCTTTCGTGTAATAATCAAACAATGTGATCGGTTGCTCGTATTCCTCAAACTTCAACGACGTTGCCATCAATTCTTTCTTGAACGGGATACTGGACAATATCTTGGGATAAATTGCCGGGGCTAAAACCTCTCCACCTCCCATAGATCCTAAATTAATACCTACCATGGAAGCCAATCCGCTCAATCCCCCGCTAGCTTTCTTATCACCTGTTTGAGGCACCATCGTACATCCGGCTGAATATTCCTTCGGACTGAAGAGAGCAACCAACACGCCGATCACCATAAAAACAACCGTGACCCGAATAATCAATTTCCGGTTTTTCCATAATTTCCGGATCACTTCAACCAAATCAATTTCCTCCTCTTGCGGCATCTGATTCATCTGTTCTTTCATTTCCTGTCCCATAACTACTTCGTGCTATTAAGAATTGATGTAACCATTGCGGCAATGGATGTCGTAGAAGAAGTCAGACTCAATATTTCCGGCAATCCCAACCGGTTCTTTCTCTCCAACTTCATGGGCACAATAATCTCACATCCCGGTTCAATCTTTGGATTTCGTCCTCCCCGACGCACAGCCAATGTTCCATTGGGATAAATCACGTAAACCCTGCGCTTCTTTGCATTCATGCTATACCCCCCGGCATTATCTACATAATCCCTCAACTTCATTTTATTCTTGTAAGTAACCGCATTAGGGTACATCACAGCCCCACTGATTTTCACGGTATTAACAAAATTAGACACATGCAACACGTCTCCTTCTCGAAGAACCAAGTCATCTTCCCCGCCTGGATTAGCAAGAGCTTTCTCTAAATCAATACCAACAAAATAAGTTCGTGCTAAATCCAAACTTTCCATTGATATGGAATCACCCTCCGTAAATTTTGTCAATTTCTCGGCTGACGCCACTCTCATTAATTCATCTTGATTCATCTGCCGTTCCAAACGGGCTCCTTTCATATAAGCTTTGGATGTTATCCCCCCGGCACGCTTCACTAAATCTGAAAGCCGGTCATTTATAGACATTTTGGCATAAGTCCCCGGGTAAAGGATTTCCCCCTCTACCCGCACATTCTGCTGTTCCCGATATCCCGGAGACCGACGCACGTAAATCTCGTCAAAAGGCTCCAGCACGAAGTTCTTGATTCCATCCACGACTAACCCGTCTTTCAACGCGAAAGTAAACAACTCGGCTTCCTCGGGCGCCTCGGTTGTACTCTTTGGTGATTTTATTCTCCTGGACACATCCACCCTCACCTCGGAAGCCGATTCCAGCAACCCACCAGCTTGAATGACAGCATCCTCTAATGTCATGTTTTCTACAAAATCATACTGTTTCGGATTCTTCACCTCTCCCCGAATCTCAATCACGTATCCTTCCCGCAATGCAGTCTTCGAGGGGACATACAACACGTCATTTTTCCGCAAAGGAATATCTTCTGCTCCTCCGCTTACAAATTTACCTAAATCTATCGCCAAAGCCTCCCGTGTCAAATCCTCCTTTTCCCGATACAATATGGCTCGGTTTAAGAAAGCATCCTCCCTCGGTCCCTCGGCTATCGCGAGCAAATCTCCCAAAGTTTTTATCATGGGGTTAATCGCGTAATCTCCAGGACGGAATACAGCACCGCTAATTGTAACCTTATTTTCATATTTATCCAATATCGCATCCACCCGCACGGCATCTCCATTTTCCATGATAAAAGAGGGATACTCGTCACTAAAAACCGTAAACATCCTATATTCTGTATCTCCCTTACGACTGATATTCAAATTCTTTTTATACGCGTTACTTGAAAAACCACCCGCATACTCCAACAACTGCTCCAAACTCTCGTCATTCTTCAACTCATAACGCATCGGACGTTTCACATTTCCCGAGATAGTCACTATTTTTTGGAATGTCCCGATATTGATTAAATCACCGTCTTGCAAAGTAATATCAATGCTGTCGTCCCCTTTCATTACATACTCGTACACGTCAATATGTTTTAACGCTTTTCCATTCCGGTATAATATCACGTCCCGTAATGTTCCTACATTACTCACCCCACCAGCAGAATACAAAGCGTGAAATACAGTCGCCAAAGAAGGCAACGTGTAAGTTCCCGGCATCACCACTTCACCCATGATATTCACGCTGATACTCCGGATCTGCCCTAAAGAGAGCTTCAAAAACGTCTTCGGCTCATCGGAAATCAAATCCGAATAAATCCGACCGAATACATTTTTCAAATAAGATGACGCTTCCCGGATTTGTCTGCCGTTCAAATAAACCGGTCCTATCCCCGACACATTAATATTCCCTTCCGGGGAAATTACTTGGCGAATCGTAGTTTCCGAGTTTCCCCAAATATCAATAATTACCTCATCTCCGGGACCTAGCTTGTAATTATCCGGTGTCGGAATATTCAAATTCGGCTCGAACGTAAGGTTTTTGTTGCTAAACAAATTCCTACCGAATACCCCTGTCTTGTCACCTTCCGTGACCAGTACGACATCCCGGTTACCAACTGAAATGGTTTCTAGCCGCTCCCTACTTCCTTGCGACAAACCAGTTTGGGCAGTTGAACCCTTCTCGTAATTCTCTTTAATTCGCAAAACCTGTTCCTTGGTCACACCTTTTTCAGCCAACATGACCACAATCTCGTCTTGACTTTTTCCTTGGGCTTGCGCCTCCTTTACAGCCTCTATCACTTGGGCATCTGTCATTTGTGCAAAAGTCGCTCCCGACACACCAAGTATTAGTACGATCAATATTAAAAATCTCATATTACTTTTTTTGAATGTTTTTACGCAACCATCCTTTCAGTTCACAACCAAACCGCCCTCCTCACGGGGCAAATCGCAAACCTACTAGCCGGATCCGGCACAAAGATACAAATATATTTTTATAATCCTACTTTCCTGTCCATAGTGCATAATACTTACGACGCAACGGAAGATAGATCGCCACGAGTAAAATGACACTCGCTATAGCATATAAAAGAGTGTACGACGGAAGATAAACCGCCACTAGCAGATACCCGGCACTTACCAATGCCTGTACCGCCATGTAAATAAGCGAAACCGAAAGATGGGGCACCTTTCCCTCGTTAGCCAATAACTGGTACAAGTGCTTGCGATGCGGTTGCCCTATATTCTCTTTCAACATCAAGCGGTGAATAATCGTCAACACCCCATCAATCCCGTACACGCCGAACAGAATTAAAGCAGAAATCTCCCCTGTGCGCACGATAAAAGTTCCCAACAAAAAAAGAAGTATAAAAGCAATCGAAACAGCACCCACGTCCCCTGAAAAACACCGGGCATGAATTCTGAAATTATAAAAATTAAATACCAATAAAGATAATATAATCACTGGAATAAATCCCGCTGGCGCAATCTGTACAACCCACTTATTTATCGCCCACAACGCAAGCAGGACGACCAGGCTGTATCCCCCGGTAATCCCGTTGATACCATCCATGAAATTATATATATTCAGGATCGCCAAACAGACAAATAAAGCAAGAATCACGTATCCCCACGAAACCTCATGCATCCCCAATTGCACCATCAGAAGCAACAAAGCCAAAGCCTGCACCAGCAAACGCAACTTCGCCGACAGCGGATGCATATCATCCAAGAAACTCACTACCGCCACTAACGTCAAGCCACACAAAAACCACGGGGCGAAAAAACCGAATGTCAAACCGTAGACAAGCACACCCAAATAAAAAATCACCCCGCCTCCTCGCAGGGTAATTGCATGATGCGAACTTCTCTCGTTAGGAACATCTATAATCTTATATTTCTCCGCTATCTTAAAATAAATGTTCTCCATCACAAAAAGTAGAAGGAGAACAAACCCGAAAATCCAATCTATCATTTTCTCTGCTTGAACGATTCAACCATCTCACGAATCCCCTCTTCCAGTGTATACCGGGGTTCATAACCGATAGAATTTAAAGCCAATTGACGATCAATCACCACGTCCCCCCACAACTTCTGGTAAAGCTCCGGACGCACCTTCTCAACCATTTTCAAAAACAGTGAAGGCGAAGGCAGATTAATCGTATGTACTCCCAATTGTTTCGAGATCACCTCAATAACATTACGTGTGGAATAAGGTTCTTTATCCGTCGGGTAAAAAACACCTTCAGCTTCTTTCTCTACGGTCAAATGAATAAACTCGATCAAATTCTTCACGTTAATAAAATCACGGCTATTCCGAGCCGATCCGAACGGGAGCGGTATATGACGATTCACCAAACGGATCAACCGCATCATATTTCCGGGAGCCATACCCCCACCATAAGCCATCGGGGGACGAATGATCACCGTCTTGAACTCGTGACTGCTCATTGCCAACAACTCCTTATCAGCTTTCAACTTGGAACTACCGTAATAAGTCTTCGGCATCTCCGGCGTCGTTGACGAAATACGACTAGCGGTACCGAACACGGCTATCGTACTCATTTGAATAAATTGACGAACACCTGCTTGGCGAGCCTTCTGAGCTAACACACAAGCCATTCGATAATTTACCTCATCATAGAGTTCTTGGTTTTTCTCTTCCGGACGGTGTACGATAGCGGCGAAATTAATTACCGCATCAAACCCCACGAACGATTCCACAGGCATATCCCAAAACGCCTTTACCACGATTTCCTTATCGTATCCTGTAGGACGTCGGCTATAACAAGTTATAGAATCTTCCGACTGGTAATTCCGGATAAACTGCCCTGCAATAAAACTACTTCCTCCAATTATCAATATTCTTTTCATTCCTCGATCTATTTAAACGGCATAAAATCTTACTTTGTCCATTTTGTGGACCCTAAACAATCTCCTTCATGCGTCATTCATTTTACCCGAAAAACGCCTCCTCATTTTCCAAAGCTTGTTTACGTCGTGTAGACCTTAAATGTTTGATTTGTATTCATATAATTAATAATAGTGTGTTGTGTGTGTTGCTTTTTACTTTCAAGACGCGAAGATAGGATAAAGGTTGCGTCAACAACGTGAGTTTTTTTATTTTTAACAAATCCTTAACAAATAAATAAACAGCATTTCCTCACCTTTTCCCGTTTCCGAAAACAATTAACACAATAACAAATATCATAACCACAAACCAATTGACAAAAAAAATACACAATATTTTACCTCTTTATGCCTTTTTCCAATATATGTTATGATAGATATTCCGGTACGCAACAAAGGCAAACCGAACAAATTCGCAGACCTTCTTTTTACTTTAAGACATTCTATTTTCTTAAAAACATACGGTATAAAAGTGCTCGTCCCCTTTTACCTATCAATCGCACAACACTCTTAACAGATAAACTAAAAACAAATTCACATAGATTAATTCGCCCTGATTCTCTCATAAAATTCAATAAATGGTATTCAGAAACAACATACCTTCCGCCCCCTCTCCGTTTCAACATTTCGTATCCTCCCCTTGCCCATAATAACGATTCACCTATATTAGCGAACTGAAATCCTCCATTAGCCATTCTGTTCCATAAATAATAATCTTCCAATAAATAAAATGGTTGATATCCTCCCACACATTCGACATCCCTCTTTCGAAACATCACGGTCATATGATTGAATGGATTCCTCCATTTCATGAATTTAAGTAATTTTTCATGTTCTAATGGCAATTGACGAACTGATTCTATTTGGTCTTTACTCTCCGAAAACTCCTCGACCCATGTCCCAACAACCGATATTTCCGGATGAGATTTCATAAAATTTATTTGTACTTCAAATCGATTAGATTTACAAATATCATCAGAATCCATTCGAGCGATAATCTCATTCTTGCAATACCCCATCCCTATATGCAAAGCTTTACCCAATCCGACATTATCAGGTAACGAAACAATTTTCAGATTCTCCTTTTCCTTTTCATAAGAATTAAGTACCTGTTCTAACTCATCTGTTAATGGTCCATCCTTTACAACAATAACTTCATCAGGAGGCATGGTTTGTTCGAAAATACTATACAATGCCTCATTCAAATATGCAGGTTGTTCTTTTATATATACAGACATTAAAACTGAAAAATCCATACTCGTCGATATTAATCATTTATTCAACACAAACTTACTCACAAAAATACTTTTAACGTTCTGTGCATATCTTACGATATAAACTTAGATACCCTATCGTCATTCGCTTTATTGTATAACGTTCCAGATAAGCTTTACGAAAATTATCTCCTATATTCTTCTCATTATGCTCTATCAATATTATTGCCTGCTTCAATGAAGCTATATCATTTAATGTAAAAAAAGCAACTTCTTCAGAAGTAAAAATTTCTTCAAATATAGGGATTCTTGAACATACTGTCGGCACACCATATGCAGAAGCTTCTATTAATGATAAAGGAAATCCCTCGCTTCTACTAACCATCCCATAAACATCATAATACTGTAAAAAACGAAAAGCATTTAACTGATACCCTAAAAACAAACAACGATCTTGAACTTTATTATCTATTGAAAGTTGTTCTAATTCTTTACGACTCTGTCCATCACCAACCACAACTAAAACATAATCCTCAAGTTCAGGCAAGACCCGAATCAATTGATCAACTCCCTTTCGCTCTGTCAATAAAGCATTAACTCCTATTATCTTCCGACCTTTTTTAAAATCTAACAATATTTGTTTTTCATTTTCAGACAAATCCATCAATCGATCAACACTTTTCGCATTATACACGTATGCCAATTTTGACAAAGGTAACCAACGTTCATAATACTCCATAGCATTTCGACTCAACGTTACAATAAGATCATGCTTCCTCAAAAGGAATCTCCACAATCGCGAAAAAATTACGGCAACAACTTTATTATACTGATATGCCAAATCCACATACATATAATTATGCAACGTTGTTACACATTTGCAATGCTTTATTTGAAACCGATGCCAATACAAATATGCGTCAGGACGTATTCCGTGAGAATGTATTATATCATAAGCATCAAAATCTATTTTTTCAAAGAAAGAAATTCGATATGTATCACAATCCATTGAAATTTCTTTTTCTTCATCAAAGTAAAAAACAGTACAGTCAATATTCTCCTGTTTCAAACCGACAACCAAATCCCGGACGACCAAAACCGGACCTAAATTAACCAATCTCGATACGATAAATGCTACTTTCATATTCCAAACCCCCAATATTGATAAGGCAATACATTACCATTATACAAATTCAAAAAAATAGTCATAAAACAATACCCCACGATAACAACCCAAGACAAGATTCTGTGAAACAGATTTTTATACAACAAAGAAATATACATAGGAATAATAATTACTTCAGAAGAAGTAAATAATGTAGCCACCCTTCCTGCAACAATAGAAAAGTCATTAAAAATCAATAACCAACAAGTTCCAAAGATATATATCGCAAACAATAACCGAAAAAAAGTATATTCTTCAGATAAAAAAGAATAGAAGTAAATTCCCACGACAGACACAATTATAGACTTGAGTACCACTGGATTGGAAATAACTCCCAATGTCTGGTTAAATTGTTGGGAATCGACATACAATTTTACCTTGTAAAAAATAGATACATCCGGAAGATACGCCAACATACGCCCAATAGGGAAAAGCCATGCAAAACATAAACAAACAATCAACATCCATGCATAATTATTTCTATTCATTTTAAGCCAATAAAAAGGATACATCAAAAGAAAAACCCATGCAATCGTATGAAACATAGCTGCAATTCCTACTAATAATACAAATATTCTCCAACGTTTCTGAACAATAAAACCAATGCTATATAAACAGATAGCACTCGCTATCCCGAAACGAATCTGTATCATTTCACGCACTAAATAAATATGTCCATAATACAACAATACAGAAAAAAGAAAATAAGGAGAATATTTTTTATACACTTTAAAATTCAAAAACAAAGTGATAAATGCAGCAATAGCGAATATAAAAAAAGATTGATGTGTAAAAAAACTTATCAGTTTATTCAATAATCGATAGCCTGGCTCCATAAAATAAATTTCCTTTCCTGTCAAACTCTGCTTATCCAACACGTTAGCATCAATAGATTCTCGGAAGGCTAATTCATAATTTGCATGATCCTGATCCCCAATATTCATAGTTGCAAAAAAACATAGTATCAAGAAAAAGAGTAGTAGAATACACTTTCTTAGCTCTTGCCCTCCGTCAAAAACATCTAAAATAGCAAAAACAGCTATTATTCCAAAAACAACAAAATATGGAATCATTATCTATATATACAGTTTTAAAAGAGATTTCTTTAACGTTTCTTGCCCATATAATCGCTCATAGGAATGGTTCCCTATTTCCACTTGACTATTTTTTTCTTTCTCCAAAAAATCTCTTATCTCTCTTTCTAAACTCAAAGGATCTGTAACATCAAAAAAAGATAATCCTGTTTCACCCTGAAATTCTCGAAAAAAAGGTACATCCGAAGCAATAATCTTTTTCTTGAAATAAAAACAAAAAGAAAATACACCGGATTGAGTTGCCGAGATATATGGAAAAATAACACATTTAGCTTTCTCAAACAGATCCTTTATTTCATTATCATGTATAAAACGATTTATTAGAACAACATTAGCCAAAGGCTCATAATCAAAATAAACATCTCCTTTACCTGCAATTATCAACTTCTCTTGCTGCAAATCATGAGAATTTTTAAAAACATTATAAAGCAAATCAATACCTTTATATTTTTCAATTCGTCCAAAAAATAAAAAATAATTTTTTTCAGCCATTATTTCCGGAACACACCTATCGCCCTCGACAATATTTTTTGTCAATAAAGAAGGAAATGGATGATAATATATATTCTTCTCCGGATATCTATCGCGAAGTTGCCCATATTGTACTTTACTTGAAGTGACCAAATTATCTATAAGATGCATCAATTTTCTGACTTTCATTCGATGGCTCCATTCAAACCAATATTCATGCAATCTATTTTTATAATGAATTTCGTGCTTCTCCAAATCATGCACGGTATAAAACATTTCAAATCTCTTCATCAATTTCTTTACGATTGCTGCAATGTATGGATCTTCTGTTAAACAATGTATTGTATCAATATGAAAACGTATTGCCGCTTCCTTGATTTGGTTATATAAAGAATGAGGAAAAATCAAATTTTTTGCCCTCTGGAATTTCCCTTGTGGTGTAGGCATGAAAATAACTCTTGACCTATATTTTTCAAGAATATTTTCCTGGTAATCATTATCTGGGGCAGACATCACAATTGCGAAACAATTCACATTCGGACAAGAAAACATAGTGTTCAAAATACAAGTAGAGAAATGCCTCATCCCGGCGCTTGCATTAGTACAGATATACAAAATTCGTCTACCCATTATATCATTTCTTGTAATCGATTTCCCACGCTTGTTTAAAAAGACACCATAATATTGACAAACATCCTAACAGAAACATAAGACCAATAATGATCTTTTTCTTGTGTGGTGATATTGCGATATCTGAAGCAACGGCAGGTTGAAGAATTTCCAAAGCCTTCCCTGGAAGATCGGCATTCACTTTCATGATCTCGTATTGACGTGCAAGCATATTATACAAATTAAAAGCAATATCCAACTTTACAGGAGAGTAACCCTCGACCTTATTTTTTAATACTCTCGTCTCATATCTTTCTAACATCATCTGGTATTCATGTTCTGAATTTTCATACATTTTTTGAGCAAGAAGCAACTCCCGCTCTAATTTTTCATGTCGAATTTCAGTAATACGTTTTTCCAAACTTTGAGTAACGAAATTCGCAATTTCGGCTGCGACAACGGTATTTTGAGCCGTCACCCGTACGTAACCGATTGCTTTATTTTTATCCGTCTCTACCTGGATATTCCCTCTAAGATAATTAATAAAATGTTGCTGTGTTAAAGACAAACTATGATCATTCCATTCAGCATCCGATACAACTACTTTATCAGAATCTGCAAACCATTTCTTTACAGTTGCGGGTAAATTCAATATTTTATTCCACCAAGGTTCTTTCTGGTAATTTATCACATAATCAAACAATGATATTTCTTGCCCCTCTTGTAAACGGACACGACGTGTAGCTAATTTGGAAAGAACATTTGTACTTTTAACAAATTCCGGGTACATATCTTTAGGAATTTCAACAGCACAAATATCTTTTATATTTAACCCCATTAAAGTTGCTACCGACATTCCTTGCTCTCTTTTTGCAATTAAATCATCATTAATCAAAAATTTAACGTCTGCCTGAAATTGTTTTGGAATACTAAATGCAATTAAAATCCCCAAAAACAAACCGACACATATACTTTTAATAATAAAAAAACGCTTTCCCCAAATACCTTGTAAAAAAACAAATAAATCTATCCCCTTCTTTTGATTTTCATTTTCCATACTAAATTTCCTTTATTACTATTTTTCAAAACATATGACGAACAAATCAAAGATCTGTTTCCCAATTAGTTAAACGCAATTGAAAAACAGATCTTTCAAAGGGTAAATATAATAAAAGTATATGCTTTATACAAGTAAATCACATCTTGTTTTGTAGAAAAAAAGTCAGTAATCATTCAATTAACAAACATTCTTTTTATTCTCGATACAAAATCCCGCATTCCTCTATCAAACACATAAAACAACAAGAAACTGAATACACCATAAATTATCACAACTCCCAATGCATATCCGATCCATCTACCGTATGTAGTAATCTGATACCCCCTATAAACACACGCAAGCACCACATAAGAAACCAATACAGCCACCCCGATCAATCCAAAACACTTAAACTGATACAATACATATTCCATTATATTATCCTCGAACCCTCGTTTATAAAGGAAATAAGGCTTCCAACCCACAATCACTATGATTAAACTAACTACTACCCCCCACAAAATTCCGGCTAATCCATAATAATATCCAAACAATATCGAACACCCTAAATTCAAAGCAGCTTCTATCATCGGAGCCCAAATATCCTGAAATAAACCATAAGCAGATAAAAAAGCATCATTAGCCCTTGTCAAACCGATAAACGTAATAACAACCAAGGCAACAAAAGCCGATTGCTCCAGAATATACTCCTCGCCAATCCACAAACGAATAAAAGAATGGGATAACAGATAAAGTCCGAAGCAAACCATTGAAGCAAACCATACCCGACACGATGTCAATTCCCAAAAAACCGCCTTTATACGTTTCTTGTCACCTTCTGCCACTAAATTTCCGACACCCGCTCTCACTCCATTTAGCAAAGCATTAATCAACGAGGTTATCCCCGTCATGATAAGCATATAATTTCCGTATATAGCGACTAAAGTTAAAGAAGTGTAAGCATAAATGACCAAAGGGCTTGTCTGCGATAACACAAAAAAAGATATTTGATGGAAAAACACTTGTTTTGTTTTGATAATAATAACCTGATATTTTTTTCTCACCTTTTTCCCCACAGAAGGCAATGAATGTAACCATGGGTATGCACTTTTTATCAAACGATCCAATACTATTGTTGTCAGAATTGCCGCCAGTAATTCCAATCCTAACCAATAGACATAACCATGACTCAAATAACGGATTGCCAAAATCTGAACAATTACCTTTATCACTTTTAATCCTTGAACGCTCTGTGTAATTTTATATTCTTTTTGATCTGCGGTAAGTACTATTTGCCGGTAATTAAAGAAATAACCCAATAAAGAACTAGTTAACAAAACAGCAAATGAACCATAAGCATACCACAAAGGGACATCCGCTTTTTGGAAAATCATCGGAAAAAAGCACATCAGCACGCAAGCCCCAACAATGACGATACAAGCAATTTTCCGGTACATCCATCCCTGCACTGACACGATTTCATTTATAGCTTGTATATCCTTTTCAAATAAAGGTCGATAAAGAGTATAAGCAATAGCCGAACCGACACCCAATTCCGCCAGATTCAGGAATCCTAACAGATTCTGTGCCGCCGTGTTTAATCCCAACACCTCTGCCCCTAAATAATCCAGAAATATTTTCCGGGAAAAGAATTGAAGAATCAGATTAATGAAATAAAATACTAAAGCTATCTTAGCATTTTTGACACTTTTTTCAGTTCTTGATTCAGAAGTCATTCGATATTAATGATCGTTTATTACATTGCAAATATACATCATTTTTATTTATCACAAATTTTCCCAATACATAATTTATTTTGCATATTTGCCCATTATTAATTACAACAACACTATTTAAAGGAAACTAAAATGAATCACGCTTTTATTATACAAGTTCATACTTTTCCCGAACAATTTGGCAATATTATAAAATTACTCGCTTCTCCTAATCATTTCTTTTTCATTAATGTAGACAAAAAAGTAAAAAACATTATACCTTTTCAAGAAGCAATAAGAGACATTCCGAACGTTTTCTTTTTGCAAAAACGAATAAGCGTTACCCACGGCGGCTTTTCTCAAATAGAATGTACTCTCTCCTTATTGAAAATGGCATATAATGCTTCTGTACATATTGACTATTTTCATTCTTTAAGTGGAATGGATTATCCTTGCTTAAGGAATGATGAATTTGATAAGATATTTGAAAATTCAACTCGTAGCTATATGTTTTTCGATGCCCCCGAGTTAGTATTGCAATGGAGAGATGAAAAATATTCGAAAAGAGTAAACTGTTTTGATTTTAGGGATATTATCCCCTCAAATTTTTTACCAATCAAAGCCGCAAGAATTATCATAGGAGCAATCGTATCAAAACTTATAAAAAGAAGTAAAATCGAAGACATTTATGCCGGTTGGAGCTGGTTCTCTTGGCATAGAAGTGTGGTTGAATACGTATTCAATTATTTCAAATATAATCCTAAATATTACCAAAGATTCCGTTATACATGGAATACTGATGAATTAATTTTTCATACAATTTTGTTCGACCAAGCAGAAACGCTAAATATTGAAAAATACAATGCTCTAAGATTTATTGTATGGAATCCCAAAAGAGAAGCCAAAACATTGCCATTAATTCTTGATGAACGAGAATATACCGAAATACTCGAAAGTAGAGCGATACTATGTCGTAAAATCCATCCAGAACTATCTCGTAGATTAATTGAAAAGTTAAAGCAAAAAATAAACACGTATAATTAATTACATAAATCTCATACCAAAATTTTTTACTTAATTTTTGACACCAAGCATTCTTCCAACATTAGAACATGACCAAACGTTAATGATATTTTAGTTTACTGGAATAACAAATTCATACTAATCACACAATAAATTAATTCCATGTAATATTTTCAAAATATTATATTCTAGAATTTGTGTATATCTAAACAACACCTATATTTGTATTATTAATTACAGTAGTGTTTGTTTTAAGAAATAGCAAAAAAAATGATATTAAAAAATAATTTTCTGCACATCGGAATGCAGATGAAATATCCTGTTATTATTTTCATTCTTGTGTATTGCAAACTTATATATATGCATTATGCTATAATCGCCACTGGAAATGAACTCACCACCTTTTCTCATATTGAAAACGCTATTAGTTCTTTTGTCGATACAACACTTATCCTTCTACTTCCGATTTTACTAATCAACAAGAAAAGGTTTGTTTATATACCACTTTTAATTTGTATCGACCTATTCGTACTTGCTAATATCTTGTACAGTAGAAATTTTAATGCTTATCTACCCCCCTCTCTCTACTTCGAATTCAACAATCTTTCTGGAATAAGCAGCAATATATTAACAAGTATTCGTTTCCAAGATATTATTGTTCCCGTTACAAGTCTTATTGCCTTATTTATCATCTATCGTAAATATCCATTGGTAAGCATTAAAACACGATTAAAAACCAGTCTAATCTTTATCGGATGCACAATATTTCTATCATCATCCTTATTAGGATATTACAAATTAAGATCTGTTACATTTAAAGAAAAAGTCATTCTCCCTTATCTATTCATACCCATGGAGCAAACTTTTAGATTCGGAATTTTCTACTATTTTGCAATGGAAACATGTAATACCAGCACCCAATCATACTCTAATGGTGAACTTAATAAATTAGAACCCTTATTCTGGTCTTCAGAAAACACGAAAACCAACCCACATACACCTAATATCATCTTCATTATTGTAGAATCCTTTTTATCTTTTGCAGATGAACTTAGCTTCAATGGAAAAGAAATTACTCCTAATCTCAACCAACTAAAAAAAGAAAATACATATTACAATTCTAACATAACCTCTCAAGTTGGACTTGGAGTGTCCAGCGATGGACAATTTATTTACATGACAGGACTTCTCCCGATAAAAAATACGATTACAGTTATTAATCATTTGTGTAATAAATATATATCATTACCATCCCTATTAAAGCAACAAAGACGTAGTATAGAAAATCGTATGATCATTCCAACAGGAGACACTTTTTGGCGACAAGATAGAGTATGTCAAAGTTATGGGATAGACTCTCTATTTTCAAGGAAAGATTATCCCCATGAAAATGATACATGGTTAAATGATGAAAGTATTTTTGAACTTGCACAAAGTAAGGATTTAACTTCAAAACAGCCATTTTTCTCTACAATCTTAACCTCATCTATGCATTCTCCTTATGATAAAACAATTGAAAAAGAAGAATTTGATTTCCCGTCAAATTATTCTTGCGAACTAAAAAACTATCTAAAAACCCTCCATTATACAGACAGACAAATTGGGAAATACATTCGCTCCCTAAAGGAAAATCATTTGTACGAAAACTCCATAATTATTATAACCAGTGATCACGAAGCTCACGCCTGTAACTTAAACCTACCTCCCGAATTAGAGCATATTACCCCAAAAATACCTCTCTACATCATCAATTCTCCGGTACAAATCACCAAAAGCAACAATTACCCAATGGCTCAATTTGACCTATTCCCCACTTTACTTGATATCATGGGAATCCAATCCTCTTGGAGAGGAGTAGGCAGAAGTCTATTATTACCGGATTCTTTAGCCAATAGCCCTCGTGAACTATTAAGAAGGGAGAAAGCACAAGAAATATCCGAAATTATTATATACAGTGATTATTTCAAATCTCACGATTACAAATAACAAAATTAACCATGTTTTCTACCTCTTCTCGTATATTAAATGCGGCATTTCTTTACCCCTATACATGCCCACGTGACTACCGTGCAAAGTCATTCCCAACCTTTCAGCAACCCGGATGGAAGCCTTATTTTCCGGTCTGATACTACAATACACGGTATTCAACCCCAAGTGTCCAAACGCGTATTCTAAACAAGCATTAGCTGCCTCTGTCCCATACCCGTTATGCCAATATACATTATCGAAAATATACCCGACCTCCACCACTTTCATCCCGTTCATAATACTTCTCAACAAACCGGCTTGCCCGATCAACAAACCATTTTCTTTCAGAATGACAGCGTAATAACCACACCCCTCCTCACGATAGCGACTAATTTGCCTGCCGATCCATTCACGCACTTCCCCCTTAGTGAAACCATGCTCCCAGGCGTACATCACCTCAAGCTTTCCCATAATAGCAAAAAGGGCATCCACATCCTCAAGAATCATCTCTCGTACAAGCAATCGTTCCGTTTCCATGACAACCAATGCTCCAGAACAACTCGTCATCTCCACATCATTTTCGCATCCTTTCACGAAACCACACTCCATATCATTCACTAAATTCTTTATTATGCCTTCAACCTTCTTTTACAAAGAAGGTGCAACTTCACCAAATACATATCTCGTTGAAATATAATCTTTAATGGATGACTAATTACATATCTTCCATCGAGAAAAGCCTACTCTCGATATCATACTTAAACAAGACTTTTTTCCGTAATTCCTCTACTTTAAATGAAAATAAATCCGGCTTGAAGTTTTTTGATTGCCTTTTCACCTCTGCTACCAAAGCTTTTTTCTCTTCCGCGTATAGCCCGACAATATCTATTTCATCCTGATCTTTATTATTCTTGCCTTGCCACCAGGAACCTATATCTGCAAATTCCTTGCTTTCCATCATCTGTTGACGGAAATACATTTCCAAAGCCAAGCCGGAGAAAGTCGGATAATCCTTTTTAATAATATCAGCCAAGCGTTCAAAATTCTGTATCTCTATATAATTTTGATACTTGATAAAATACCGGAACCAGAAACGCAGAAACATATCCGATACTTCATAACGAACAGTCTGGGTTCCCTCCTTCGAGAGTATAGGTCGTTTCTTCTTTATCAGATCATAGTCTTCTTCCAATCTTTTCAATTGTCCGCCCAAACTCATACCACCCATAACCGTTTCCATTTCGGACAAGGTATTCTTACCGTTGGAGATTGCTGATAAAATAGAAAAATAATTGCCGTATTTTTTCCCGAACTCCTGTACCAGCAAAGCCTGTCCTTCGGTCAGAAAGGAGGAATCGGGTTGCAACATGAAATCAACCATCTCCTCCATACTAGTACATCCATTATCCATAAACTGCTCGATATACTTTGGGACACCGCCGGTAAAAGTATAGAGTGCCAACAAATCATCTTTAGTATAGTTTGCTTTATGATCCGACATGATTTCTTTTAATACGGAAGTTGTAAAAGGAACTAACTTCATTATACTATCAGCACGACCATACAGCGGCTCTCGGGAATCCCTGAAAATTTCATTCATAAGCGTATAAACCGAACCGCTCACGATAAGATTGACATGGCTCTGCTTCCTCAGCCGATCCCAAGTATCCTGCATCAAACTGTAAATTTCTTGATTTATGTAATAAAACTCCTGAAATTCGTCTATAACCAAATTGTACTCCATCCGTGTTCCCAAATCCATTAAGAAACGAAACATTTCTGCAAAGTTGGTAAGTTCCGGAACATAAATATCAAGAGCCTGTCGGATATCAGAAGTAAATCGTAAACAAAGATCTGTTTCATTACTTCTACTGACAAACAGATACACGGTAGGAGTATTCTCGCAACTTTTGAATATAAGACTCGTCTTACCGATACGCCGCCGACCGGTAAGTACAGTCATTTGTGAATGTACAGAAAAAGATACCCGGCGAACTTTTTCCAATGATGCTAACTCTTTTTCTCTATTATAGAATTTCATATCCTTATCTTTATATACTTGATTTTACCGTCGTAAAATTTACGGTGGTAAATTTTAGAACCAATAGCAAAGTTACTAATAATTCCGAGAATATAAAATGCCAAACAAAACCTGAACCTACTGAAGACCCACTGTAATCCCACCGAGGTACCAAGGAAAACATACTCTACTGACAGTGTCGGAACAGTGTTGTTACTATGTTGCTATAATCTTTAATATAGATACATAAAAGCACAAACGGAGCACAAACGACAGTGAGAGATTATTACACTAGTTCTTCGGTAGTTCTTCATCGGGAAAAGAATATTTATAAAGAAACCACACTATCCTTGGATACAGCTGCAATCACGTTACCCACCCGAGGCACCCGTACCAAAATCCGACATATCTCTTGGTCATCCATCAATTCACCTTCAAGTCCTGAAAGTTCACCGTGAACAACACGCACGGGAGAATACTCCGGGATATAATCTTCAATAATTTCGATTTCATTGGCCTGAGCGTTCAGTAGGCGTAAAGACTCCATCTGTTGATCGGAATACGTTATGGGAGTTTCACCCTCTCGCAAAAATGATAAAATGCCAACAAGTGACAATACACGAATAAATTCGGAACGTGTAACCCGAACGAATATACAACCGCTAAAAAGAGGAACTTCCACTTGTTTTTCCCGCCCTCCAAGCACCTGCTTCACGACACGCAAGGGGATGTAATTCATTATTCCGGCTTGGTCAAGTCGTTCCTTCACACGTTTTTCCGCCCGAAAGGCGGTATATATGGCATACCAATTCGTCTGCTCCATTATTCTCTCACTTCTAAATTTTCAGTTACCTGAATCTTCTCCAACACCTCTTGCATATGATGTTCACCCCCCTCTTCTTCCATTTGGAAATCAATGGACTCGTAAGTGGAGTTTTTGGATTTGAATTCAGGAACGATACATTTCATCTGTTTTACCACGGCAAAGTTATCTCTTGTCTGCAAAGCTACATCAAGTGCTTTGATAGAATCGACCACTTCACTATAATTATATTCACGCACTTTAGCAATCTTTATCCGCTCGTGCACGGTGGGTAAAGTTGTTTCCTTCACGTTGAGCACTTCCTCGTACAACTTTTCTCCCGGGCGCAAGCCGGTAAACACGATATGAATATCCTTCCCGATCTCGTAACCGGAAAGCTTAATCATCTTACGAGCCAAATCCACGATCTTGACACTCTTACCCATATCGAACACGAAAATCTCGCCCCCGTTGCCCAATGCTCCGGCTTGCAATACCAATTGGCAAGCTTCCGGGATCGTCATGAAGAATCGGGTAATCTCGGGATGCGTTACCGTGACCGGACCTCCCGCCTCGATTTGCTTCTTGAAACGGGGAATAACGGAACCATTGGAACCTAAAACGTTTCCAAACCGTGTCGTGATGAAACGAGTATTCGCTATTCGATTCAATGATTGTGTATAGATTTCGGCAATACGCTTGCTGGCTCCCATGACGTTGGTCGGGTTTACCGCCTTGTCGGTAGAAACCATCACGAAACGCTGGCAGTCGTACTTGACCGCATAATCGGCTACATTCTTCGTACCCAGGATATTGGTTTTCACTCCTTCTATCGGATGCTTTTCCATCATCGGCACGTGCTTGTAAGCCGCAGCATGGTAAACAATATTAGGTTTGTACGCCCGGAATATTCCTTCTACCCGCCCCTGGTCGCGCACATCGCCAATCTCGATCTTGTAATCCGTGAAACCGCATTCCTCCTTCAGTTCCAACTCTATATCGTAAAGCGCAGACTCAGCCTGATCGAACAACACGATCATCGCGGGATTAAAGTGTGTCAACTGGCGTACAATCTCGCTACCGATAGAACCGGCAGCACCCGTCACTAACACGACTTTATTCAACAATTGTTTGCGCAGGTTCATCTCGTCCATGTGGATCACGTCACGCTCGAGTAAATCCTCGAT
Organism: Butyricimonas synergistica DSM 23225; assembly: GCF_000379665.1. GTDB lineage: Bacteria > Bacteroidota > Bacteroidia > Bacteroidales > Marinifilaceae > Butyricimonas > Butyricimonas synergistica. Next base: position 1,392,682 of record NZ_KB903359.1, read on the forward strand.
CTTTATATTTTTAATGTGCCGCATGCTTAATTCCCCGTTAATCCAACTCTCGAAACGAGGAACTTCGAGCACAATAACATTAGCTGTCAAGCAGATTTCAACGATCTCACGCTTTTTATCAGCAGAGATCTGTTTCTTGGCGATCACCACTTTATCTACCCGGTAACGCTTCAATAATCCCGGTAACGCCGACATTTTATAAATCTTGACTCCTTCGAGGACTTTTCCCGCTTTACGGTTGTTCACGTCGATAAAAGCCAATATATTATACGTGGCGTCTTCGACGTTATCCATGGCATGCTTTGCCATAATCCCGTACTCGTCGCTACCACAAATAATAACGTTCTTTTTCGTGCGTTCAGCCCCGATATACTGGGAGAAGACTTTCTTCACGATCATGCGGCTCATGATCATCACGCTCGTCAAACCCACGTACTCGGTAAGAAGTACAGACAAGGGAATATAAGTTTCCCCGAACAACAAAAAATAAATACCGTCTCCCAGGAAAAGAGCTACCTCCCCTGCCGTCAAGACGTAATAGATGCGTAAAGCATCTTCCGTTCCCGTGAAACGCACTATGCCGGAATAAGTACGCCCCAACACGAAACTGATAACACGAACTCCCACGATAACGAGAGCCCCGCTTAAAACGAAATCTAACCTCATCCGGTCAATCTGGAAGTTGACCCAAATCAGGTAAGCGACACTTACAGCCATTACGCAAAACACCACGTCTATCAAGAATACAATCCATCTAGGCGTGTATGAAAATGAATGTAATGTTCTCATTCGGTACAGACCATTGGTGATAAATGCAACCATATCATTATTTAATATAATTAAAAACCTTCGCGGATAACCTCTCCTTAAAGGTGGACACCCGCAAAGGTAATAGTTATATATTAAAAATAAAAATTTTTTCAGTACGCTTTTAATACATTTATCTCGTCCTGGGTTAAAAAACGCCAACGTCCTCTAGGCAGATTTTTCTTTGTAATCCCAGCAAAGAAGACCCGATCCAAGCGAAGAATCTGGTATCCCAAGTGCTCGAATATCCTACGAACGATGCGGTTTCTCCCCGAATGGATCTCGATTCCGACTTGAGTCCGGTCATCCGCTGCAACTTGAACATCGTCAGCCTGCACGAACCCGTCTTCCAGATCGATACCTTTCCGTATCGCCTCCAAATCACCGGATTTTACCACCTTATCCAAGAATACATGATAAATCTTTTTTTGGTTGTACTTCGGGTGCGTCAATTTTTTAGCTAAATCTCCATCATTCGTGAAAAGCAATACACCCGTGGTCTGGCGATCCAAACGTCCGACCGGGTAAACCCGCTCTTTGCAAGCCCCATCTATCAAGGACATCACGGTTTTTCGCTCCAGCGGATCTTCCACCGTGGTCACGTAATCTTTCGGTTTATTCAGCACGATATATACTTTACGTTCCGGCACGATCACCTGCTCGTCCACCTCGACCGTATCCGTTCGTTTTACTTTTACTCCCACTTGTTGCACAACTTCACCATTCACTTTCACCCGTCCGGAAGTGATCAACACGTCGGCATCACGCCTGGAACAGATACCACCCTTGGCAATAAAACGATTCAAACGCAATTCCGTCTCCTGACCTTCATTTTTCTTGCGGAATTCTATTTGCTTTTTCTTACTGTACACGCTTTTCGCTCCCCCGTCACCATCAAATGATCTTCTCGGTCGTTCGGTAAATCTTTCCCGCCGATCGCCTCGATCTTCCCGATTCTCTCTCTCCCGGCGATCATCTCGCCTATACTCGTTACGATTCCTGTCTTGAAAACGATTATCACGGTTACCATCCTGGGGACGTCTTTCCCGACGTTCGCCACGATCAGAATCCCGGTTATTATCCCGGTTATCGCGATATTCCCTGTTATCCCAGTTGTCTCGATTATACCGGTCATGGTTGTAGCGGTTATCCCGATTACCATTGTCCCGATTATACCGGTTATCCTGACTATTCCGGTCTCGGTTGTAGCGGTTATCCTGGTTATCCCGATTGTATCGACTGTCTCGATTATCCCGGTTTTCGCGATTGTCCCGGTCAAACGATCTCCTCGGTCCCCGGCTATTATTATCCCGGTTTCCGAAACGATTGCCTTCACGTGTTCCTCTTTCCCGGTTTCCATCCGTCTCCCGACGATAACGATTCCCGTTGTCCGAATCCCCGGATTGTTCTCTCGCCCTTTCTTGATTCAAATCACGGATAAATCCATATCCTTGCTCCCGGTCAGAGCGATCCGTGTTGAAACGGTTGGGTCTTTTAAATTCTCTTTCTCCACCCTCTCGGTTTCCGAAATTTTGTGTACTGCTCCGACGATTCTCATCACGATTCTCTATCGGTCTAGTAATCCTAGGTCTTTTAGTTTCCCTACTCATGTTTTAATTACCAATTTTAATTTTTGATTTATATCCATCACGCGAGCCGACGCTCATTTGCAATTTTTCATTTTCAATTTTCAACTACTTCGGTGCCGCCCTGTAAACAAAAAACGCCACCACAGAGAACAGAATATTCGGTATCCATACCGCTAATAACGGATTCATGTTTCCATTGGTTGCAAAAACCGTCGAAAATTGCATGAATAAAATGTATGAAAAACTGATTAACAAACCCAATCCCAAGTGGAATCCCATCCCCCCGCGTATTTTCCGGGAGGCAATGCTCACACCAATTAATGTCAGAATAAAAGTGGAAAAAGCCCCCGAGAACATCTTGTACTTCTCGATCTGGTATTCCACCACGTTACTACTCCCCCGCAATTTTTGCCGGGCGATATATTCGTCCAGTTCCGGTAACGTCAAACGTTCTTTGATCTTTTTCGGGTCTTCGGTAAACTCTTCTACCTTAAAATTCAAGACGGTATCTATACTCTCTTTCCCGACAGTATAAGTTTCGTTTATCCCGTCAAATTCACGAGCGACCCACTTATCCAGCGTCCATTTCTTTTTTTCCTCGTTCCACGTGATCGACTCGGCTGACAATTTACTGACAAGCGTGTCATCCTTGAACACCTCGTAGGTAAAATTATCCCCCCGCTTGCGGTAAATATTAAAACCACTCATGTAGATATATTCGCCGGGAGCCACCTGTTGGTGAACATTATTCTCCTTGAAATTATACGCTTTCCATATATATTTTTCAGAAAAATCTATTCGCTTCTTATTCGCGTTCGGAATAATAAACGCGCTCAACAAAAGAGACAAACAAGCAATGACCCCAGCAGCAATCATGTACGGGCGCACCATACGCCGGAAACTGATTCCGGTACTCAGGATTGCAATAATTTCGCTATTATAAGCCATCTTGGAAGTAAAGAAAATCACGGAGATAAACGTGAACAAGGCAGAAAACATATTAGCGAAATACGGCACGAAATTCACGTAATAATCGAAAATAATCGCCTGCACCGGGGCTTGCTTCTCGAGGAATTTCTCCAAGCGTTCCGAAAGGTCGAAAACGATCACAATACTCAGAATCAGTACCATCGAAAAAAAGAAGGTACCCAAGAATTTCCGGATAATATAGAGGTCTATTTTTTTCATTTTTACCAGGTACCTCGCGGCACTATAATCTTCTTGTAACTTTTTTAATTGTCCTTGTTTTCCACTCCGCAAAATCCCCTGCCAATATATGTTGGCGTGCTTCCCGCACTAACCACAAATAAAACGACAAATTATGGATCGAGCAAATTTGCAAGCCTAAAATTTCATCCGCTTTTATTAAATGTCGTAAATAAGCTTTCGAGTAATCGGTATCCGCGAAGCTCAATCCAGCGGGATCGATAGTGCTAAAATCACACTCCCATTTCTTATTCTTTATATTGATTACGCCCTCTGTCGTGAACAACATCCCGTTTCTCCCGTTGCGGGTCGGCATCACGCAATCGAACATATCGACGCCCAAGGAAATCGCTTCCAGTATATTCTCCGGGGTTCCGACCCCCATCAGGTAACGAGGCTTATCTTGTGGTAAAATCCAATTGACCACTTGAATCATCTCGTACATTGTTTCCGCTTCCTCGCCGACAGCCAGTCCCCCGATAGCGTACCCTTCACGATTCAAGGCCACGGCGTGCTCTGCCGCCCGTTCCCGCAAATCTTTATACACGCATCCCTGCACGATGGGAAAAAGCGATTGATGATAACCGTATAGCGGTTCCGTGGCGTCAAATTGCTTCACGCATCTTTCCAACCAACGTTGAGTAAGTTCCAGCGATTTCTTCGCGTACCCGTAATCGCTTTGTCCCGGGGGACATTCATCAAATGCCATCACGATGTCCGCCCCGATTTTCCGTTGTATATCCATCACATTTTCTGGGGTAAACAGATGTTTTGATCCGTCTATGTGAGAACGAAACACTACCCCCTCTTCCGTGATCTTGCGACAATCTCCTAACGAAAAAACCTGGAATCCACCGCTATCCGTAAGAATAGGACGATCCCACGAATTGAACTTATGTAACCCTCCCGCGGCTTCCAAGATACCCGTGCCGGGACGCAAATACAAGTGATAGGTGTTTCCCAAGATGATCTGGGCTTTAATATCTTCCTTCAATTCCCTCGCGTGCACCGCTTTCACGGTTCCCACCGTGCCCACGGGCATAAAAATCGGAGTTTCGATATTCCCATGATCCGTGGTCAACACACCGCACCGTGCATCGCTATTCTTGTCTGTTGCTAAAAGGGTATATTTCATCTAATCATGATTTTGAGCCTGCAAAGATAGCACAACTAAACGAGAGTTGCAACACTAACTTTTCCGGTTCAAACGTATCATCTCATACAATCTCCCAAAACGGGCGCGTGCTTTTGACCATGATCCCGCTTTGTTCATAGAGCACAAACCGACAGTTATCCCATGGTAATCCCAAGGAGAAACTACCTCTCAACAGTTACAAGATAGTTACAAGGCACTTGCAACACCATTGACCAGCGATGCTGCAAGTACGTTGAAACTTACTCACATGTAAGTAGAGGCAGGATTACCTTGGGATTACCCCGAATTGAAGGTAGGTCGACCCGAATCAAACCGCCTGAAAAATAAAGACTGCCGTATTTTCAGGGGGAGATACGTTCTCTATCTTCCCCATTTTTTATATCTTTGTGGGGTTAAAATTAAAAATAATCGCCATGAGGATGTTTTTCAAACTTATCGTATGTATGTTTATCGTGGGGTTCGCCCTCCCCGGAAGTGCACAAAACCAGGGCAAAAAGTTTACTCTAAATGATTTTTGCCTGAACTATACTTTCAGGACAAATGGCATCATGGGACTCCGCTCGCTGAATGACGGGGAACATTATACCGTGTTGGAAGAGCGGGGAAAAAAACTTGTCATGTACAGTTATAAAACGGGAAAAGCCGTCAGTACCATACTGGACTTGAACGACCCGAAGTACAGTAACGTGAAGATGATTCAAAATTACGAGTTCAGCCCGGATGAAAGCCATATTTTGATTTACACGAATATCCGCCCGATTTATCGTCGTTCTTTCACGGCAGATTATTACGTTTTCGATTTCAAGAACAAAGAATTGAAGCCGCTTTCGGAGGGAGGCAGCCAGCGCTTGGCAACCTTCTCGCCCGTGGGGACAAAAATAGCGTTCGTGCGGGATAATAATATTTTCATTTCCGACTTGCGTTTCGGTTCCGAGATTCAAATCACGTTCGACGGGAAGTTCAACGAGATCATCAACGGGGCTCCCGACTGGGTGTACGAAGAGGAATTCGGCTTCAACAAAGCCTTCGAGTGGGCTCCCGATGGTTCGGCTTTGGCATTCATTAAATTCAACGAATCGGACGTGAAAATATACCATATGAATATGTTCCAAGGGCAATATCCCGCGTTAAAAGAAAACGCCACTTACCCCTCCAACTATTCCTACAAGTATCCGAAAGCCGGGGAAAAGAATTCAGTCGTGAGCGTTCACGTGTATGACATCAAAGACCGGGTTACCACACCCATGAATATCGGGGAAGAAACCGATATTTATATTCCCAGAATCAAATGGACACAGGATCCCAAGAGATTGGCAATCATGAAACTGAATCGTTTCCAAAACCGTTTGGAAATTCTGCTTGCCAATGCCCGCGTGGGGAGTACTACCGTCCTTTACCGGGAAGAGAATAAATATTATATAGCCGAAGAAAACCTGGACAACTTGGTTTTCACGGAAGACGGGAAATATTTTATCATGAGTAGCGAGAAAAACGGTTATTCACACCTTTATCTTTACACGATGGGCGGCAAAGAGGTACAACCGATCACTTCTGGCAACTATGATGTAGCCGATTTCTACGGTTATGACCCAGTTAAGAAATTATATTATTACTCCTCTCACGAGGAATCTCCTCTTGAAAAGTACGTTTATTCCATCGACTTGAAAGGCAAGAAAAAGAAATTAACCCCCACCAAAGGATGGAACGAAGCTGAATTCAGCAAATCGTTCAAATATTTCGTGAACACAGTTTCCAACGCGGATATGCCTCCCCTGTATACCCTGTACAACGCAACCGGGAAAGCCGTTCGCACGCTGGAAGATAATGCAGCCTTGAAAGAAATGCTCGGAAAGTATGCTGTGGCAAAAAGAGAATATATTCAAATTCCAGCAGCCGACGGCAAGACCATGTTGAACGCGTGGATCATGAAGCCGGTCAATTTTGACGCCACGAAAGCCTATCCTTTATTAATTACCCAATATAGCGGTCCTAATTCACAACAAGTACAAAATTCATGGAGCATGGATTGGGCTCAATACCTGGCGCAGGAAGGATATATCGTGGCTTGTATCGATCCCCGGGGGACTGCTGCCCGCGGAGAGGAATTCCGCAAGTGCACGTATATGCAACTCGGGAAAATCGAGAGCGACGACATGATCGCGGCCGCCAAATGGCTTGCCGACCAATCATACATCGACTCCCAAAAAGTCGGTATCTGGGGCTGGAGTTTCGGTGGATTCATGTCGTCCCTATGCCTGATGAAAGGAAACGACGTGTTCTCAACCGCCATCGCGGTGGCTCCCGTGACACACTGGGGTTTCTATGATTCAATCTACACGGAACGCTTCATGCGCCGCCCGCAGGACAACCCGTCCGGTTATAACGACAATTCCCCCATCAACTGGGTAAAGAATTTGAAAGGCAACTTGTTGTTATGCCACGGGACTGCCGACGACAACGTGCATGTGCAGAACACTTACGAGCTGGCGGAAGCCCTCGTGCAGGCGAACAAACAATTCGATATGCAGATCTACACGAACCGAAATCACAGCATTTACGGTGGCGCAACCCGACTGCACCTGTACACGAAGTTCGTGGATTATTTGAATCAACACTTGAAATAAGTAATTTCAAGCATCGATTCAAGTTACCTCGAAACAAAAAAATATATAAGTTGCATTTAAAATCGCAACTTATATATTTTTTTTATAACTTGCCCTCGATAGAAATAATTCGGATTTCCAACTTCCGGTCTTCACGAGAGGGGAGTTGAAATCTTAAACCATAAAACTAAAAAACAAAACGTTATGAGTAAATGTATCTGTACGTTAGAGCCCAAGGCCATCTGGGAAAACTTTTATAAACTGACTCAAGTTCCGCGTCCTTCTAACCACGAGGAAAAAGCGAGAGAAGCCGTGATGAATTGGGCAAAAGAGAACGGCATTCACGCTGAAATGGACGAAGCGCACAACATATTATTAAGCAAACCCGCTACTCCAGGCATGGAAAACCGCAAAGGGGTAATCCTTCAAGGTCACTTGGATATGGTACCCCAGAAAAACGAGGACAAACAACACGATTTCACCAAAGATCCGATCGAAGCGTATATTGACGGGGAATGGGTAACCGCGGACGGGACTACCCTGGGCGCGGATAACGGTATCGGTGTTGCTGCCGGAATGGGTATCCTCTTGTCTAAAGACATTCCTCACGGACCAATCGAAGTATTGATCACCGCTACCGAGGAAACCGGAATGGACGGAGCCAACGGCATTCGTGCAAACTGGGTAAAAGGCGATATTCTGCTGAACCTCGATTCTGAAACCGAAGGTGAATTATATGTAGGTTGTGCTGGAGGTATCGACGGAGAAATTGAATTCACGTACACGCCGGAAGCCGTGCCAGCCGGAAGCAAAGCATACCAAATCAACTTGAAAGGATTGAAAGGCGGACACTCCGGGATGGACATCAACTTGGGCAGAGGAAATGCCAACAAATTATTCTTCCGCTTCTTGAAAGCTGTTAGCAAAGAACTAGGACTTCGCCTTGCATCCGTGTCAGGAGGAAACATGAGAAACGCTATCCCGCGTGAGGCTTTCGGTATCGTTACCGTTCCGGCTGCTAACGTGGACAAGTTCTTGGCTAAAGTAAAAGAATACGAGGGAATCTTCAAAGCCGAATTGAGTGCTAAAGAACCGAACCTCACCCTTTTCGCGGAAGAAACTGCTATGCCGAAAAACGTGATGCCGGAGAACGTGCAACACAACGTGATTAACGCCATCAAAGCTTGCCCCAACGGTGCTATGCGTATGATCGACTCTATGCCGGACACGGTAGAAACTTCCAACAATCTCGCTATCGTAAAAGGCGGTGACGGTAAGGTTGAAATATATATGCTTATGCGTTCGTCTGTTGAAACAGCCAAAACAGCCCTTGCACAAGTGGTTGATGCCGTATTTGAATTGGCAGGTGCTTCCAAGATTAACTTCGTGGGCGAATACCCGGGCTGGAAACCCAATCCGGATTCGGCTATCCGCAAAGAGATGGAAGAAGTTTACCAGAAACTCTACGGTAAAAAGCCCGCTATCATGGCTATCCACGCAGGACTGGAATGCGGTATCCTCGGTTCGACTTACCCGAAATGGGACATGGTTTCTTTCGGACCGACCATCAGTTCCCCGCACTCCCCGGACGAGAAAGTAAACATCGAATCTGTCGGCAAATTCTGGGAATTCCTGAAAGCTACGCTTGCAGCGATCCCGACAAAATAAACCGGAAAAGTTAAAAAAAACACGAGTGAGTCAAGAGTATTTTACACTTTTGACTCACTTTTTATCAGGGAAATCTCGTGACCTTCAAAATTTAAACAGTTCGACAAGGTTGTAAAGTTCTATCTCAATTATGAAAATTACATACTCCTACACGTATATATTTTACAGGCTCTCCGGAATATATATCCCCAACTTTAACTTTACGGAATAACCGGTCTTTCGTTACGACTTTAGCCTCATCTTCAAGTCATTTACTCTATTTTGCAATATTTTAACCAGAACGTATCATTTTCTTTATTATCTTTGTAGGGAAAATTCATATTATTAAAACATGACTTTAAAGAAATTGACGTTACCGGAACTACTGAAAACCAGTTGTACCAAGTTTTCTAAAAATTTATCTTTAAATTTTGTTGCAGGCGGAAAAAAAACTTACCAAGATTTATATAACGAAGTCGTATCCATTGCCAATCATTTACTTCATTTAGGCGTAAAGAAAGGGGACAAAGTAGCTATCCTGAGTGCGAATATGCCGAACTGGGGAATCACCCAATTTGCTATCGCGAATATCGGGGCTATTGCCGTACCTATCTTGCCGGGATTCTGTTCCACGGAACTTCAAAACATCCTGGAACATGCCGAAGTAAAGGTAATCTTCGTTTCCCGCTTACTGGCAAAATGTCTTGAAGATGTAAAAACACCTTTCCTAGAACATAAGATCCTGATCAATAACTTCTCCACAATTCCGGAAGGTTGTTACCAACCGGAAGAGTTAGACAAGTTAGTGCAAGACATCAATCTGAAAAACACGACTCCCCTTCCGGAAATTTCCATCGAGGAGGAAGACGTAGCATCGATCATCTACACGTCAGGAACAACCGGATTCTCGAAAGGAGTGGTATTAACGCACAAAAACCTCGTGTGGGACGCACGCCAATGCCGTACGATCCAACACGTGAGTGAAGCCGATCGATTCTTGAGTATATTGCCGATGGCACATACCTACGAGAACACGCTGGGGTTATTGTTACCCTTGATGTTCGGCGCACAGGTGTATTATCTAGACCGGGTACCGACCCCAAAACTGTTGGTTCCGGCGATGCAGAAAATACGTCCTACCGTTGTCCTGTCCGTGCCGTTGATTATCGAGAAGATATACAAAACACAGATATTACCCAAGTTCACGGGTTCCAAATTCATGAGCATGATTTACAAATTCGCCCCGACTCGTAAATTATTGAATCGGTTAGCCGGTAAAAAACTCATGGAAACCTTCGGGGGAAAACTGGTATTCTTCGGTATCGGAGGATCCAAGCTGGACGGAACGGTAGAACAATTCTTACGGGAAGCCAAATTCCCTTACGCTATCGGCTACGGTTTGACAGAAACCGCACCTATGGCGGCAGGATCGAATCCCTCCCAGACATTCTTGCAAGGCGTAGGACCTATCATGGAAGGAGTACAAATCCGTATCGACGAACCGGACAAAACCGGACAAGGGGAAATCTGGATAAAAGGTCCCAACGTGATGCAAGGATACTACAAACGCCCGGAACTCAACGCCGAGGTATTCACAGAGGACGGTTGGTTCAAGACCGGCGATTTGGGTTCTTTCGACAAGAAAGGACGCCTTTCCATCCGGGGAAGAATCAAAACCATGATATTGGGAGCTTCCGGTGAAAACGTTTACCCGGAAGAGATCGAATCAATCATCAATAATTTCCGTTTCGTGAACGAGTCCTTAGTTGTTGAAAACAGCGGCAAGCTCGTTGCGATGGTTCATTTCAACATGGAAGAACTGGAAAAACAATACCAAAAATTGAAGAGCCAAGCAGGAGATTATAAAGAAAAGATCAACGATTATATCGAAGAGCAAAAACAAGAACTTCGTGATTACGTGAACGCCCGGGTGAATAACTTTTCAAAACTACAACTGGTGTTAGTACAACACGAACCATTCGAGAAGACACCCACACACAAGATCAAACGATTCTTGTACAATAAATAAAAATAATAAAGTCGGTAAATACCGACTTTATTATTTTATATAGAAATCCAATAAACATTTTCCATTAAGGCTCATCTGCAAATGATCGCCTATCTTTAGCCCCCGTTGTCGAAAAGTATTCCCGCAATAAATTAAATCCCCGATTTTCAACATATAATATTCTGACATTCCGGCAATCAATTTTTCCGGAGTTAACGAAAGTTCATTCACTTTTCCCCGGAACACCTCCCGACCGTTCAATTGAAGCCAATACTCAATGCCGGCAACCGGCGAATCATATTTCTTTAGCTCAGATATAGCCGCCGCCCCGTCAAAGGCATAAGCCATCGTGGTTGGCAGCCCTTTCGTAGACAACGATTCGACCAAATTATCGGCATAGAAACGGATGCCGATCCCTACTTCCTCGTAATACCGTCTGGCAAAACGTTCCGCGACACACTTTCCGATCCTCCCAACCTTCACCACCAGCTGCGGAACACAACTCACCCCCGAGGCAAAAGCCGGAATATAGAAATCATCGTTATTCCTTAACAGGGCATTATCCCCGATAACATCATAAGCGACCTCTCCCGAGGCATTATATTCTACACCAAGCAATTTCATAATTGGAAAAAAATCATCAAATCACAATATCTTCGATTCCCCTCTTCGGTACATGATGCGTACCATTCGTATCACGCCAATACTTGAAATCCCCATCCTTCATGGATTCCAGTACCACCGTTTCCTTCGGTTTTCCGAGAGCGATGACATACATGATCTTCAAGTGTTCGGGCAACTGCAATATTTGACGTAGCGCATCATTCTTGAACGCTTTGATAATACACCCGCCATATCCTTCTTCCACCGCACCCAACAAAATCGTTTGAGCTTGAATCCCGTCGTCGCACAAGCAATTTTCCACGATAAAAGTATCCAGCAACTGAACCAGATAAGCCGAGGGGCGCTCGCCTTCCTCGGGACCGTCCCAATCTTTCAGGTACCCCGCCCAAGCCAGAGTATGAAACACTTTATCGCACATTGCCGCATCAAACACCGGCTTGTATTTCAACGCTTGTGCATTCCTTCCTGAAGCACAATAACGAGTCAATTCCACCAAATCAAGCAATTCTTCCCGAGAAATCCATACTTCCTGGTAAAACCGACGGTAACTCCTGTTTTTCAATAACAATTCTTTCAACATAAATCCGAACAGATTGTGATTTATAAATTGTAAATTTGTTCCGAAACAAAAATAATAATAAAATATGAATTCGTTTCTCCAATTACTGGCAAAAGATTTAATTCAAAAACACGGCAATAAATTTGATAACCTGACCATTCTGTTCCCGAACAAGCGGGCTGGTCTGTTTCTAGCCGAAGAATTGGCTCATTTAATCTCGAAACCCGTGTGGATGCCCGAAATCCTCACGCTTGGAGAATTTATCGAACGACAGACCGGACTAAAAAAGGCAGAAGAACTAACGCTCATCATCAAGCTTTACAAAACATACCAGGAATATTCCGGAACCACGGAGCGATTTGACGACTTTTACTTCTGGGGCAATATGCTATTAGGGGATTTCGATGACATCGACAAGTATCTCGTGGATGCCAAAGACCTATTCTCCAACATCACAGCTTTGCGGGAAATCGAGAACGCCTTCCCGTACCTCACCCCCGAACAAGTCGAGTTCATCCAAAGCTTCTGGCGCAGTTTCAACGCGGAGAAATACAGCCGGGAACAACAAGAATTTCTCAACGTATGGGATAAACTATACCCCACGTACAAAAATTTCAAGACAAAACTAATGGCAGAAAATCTCTGTTACGAGGGTATGGGGCAACGCCTCTTCTGCGAACGCCTCTCCCATCATCACACGGACAAACAACTCATTTTTGCCGGTTTCAACGCCTTGAACCAATGCGAGAAAAAAACATTTACCTACTTCCGGGACAACGGGCAAGCCTCCTTCTACTGGGATTATGACCTCTACTACTCGGCAAACGAGAATCACGAGGCAGGGCTATACATCCGGGAGAACATGAAACTTTTCCCCAACGCCCTGGGACTCGAACATTTCAACAACCTCCGTTACAACAACAAGGACGTGGAATACATTTCCGTACCCTCCACCATCGGGCAGGCAAAACTGATTCCCACGCTGGTCGGGCAACTCCATCCCCGGCAACAAGCGGCATACACGGACACGGCTATCGTCCTTTGCGACGAAACCCTGCTTACCCCGGTCATCCATTCGATACCGACCTCGATAGACAAGATTAACATCACCATGGGTTACCCGGCGCAAAACACGTCGGCAGCCGCGTTAATCTCCATGCTGGGGGATCTGAAACGATATGCCAAGCAAGTAGACGGCAGCACCCACTACTACTACAAGCCGGTGATCGCCCTCCTCAACCACAAATTGATCAAGAGTACTTGCCCCAACGAGATTCCGGAAATCACGAACTACATCAACGTAAACAACATCGTGTACGTGGCAGAGAAAAGCCTGCAATTCAACGATATTACCCGAGCCATATTCTCATCTGCCGAAGAAAATCTTCCCGAGTATCTCTTGAATATATTAAAAAAACTAATCATCACCCTCCAACCGGAAGCACACGAGGGACTAGCTATCGAAAAAGAATTTCTATTCACGGTATTCACCTCGATACAAGGAATCCAGAACACGTTCCGGGAAGAAAATATCGTCCCGGAGAATAAATTCTATTTACAGATTATCAATAAAATACTGCAAGGCATATCCATTCCCTTCTCCGGCGAACCGCTGGAAGGGATGCAGATCATGGGGCTCATGGAAACCCGTATGCTGGATTTCAAGAATCTGGTTATCCTCTCCGCCAACGAAGGAATCCTCCCGAAAGGCGGACACGCCTCATCCTTTATCCCATATAATCTACGAAAAGGATTCGGGCTCCCCACCCCGGAACACATGGATGCTTTGTTTGCGTACTACTTTTATCGCCTGCTGCAACGGGCAGAACACGTGAAAATCCTTTACACGGATGTCACCAAAGGAATGACCAGCGGGGAGATGAGCCGTTTCCTCTACCAGATGAAATACGAATCGGGCTTACCCATCCGGGAAACCCATTTCCAAAACAATATTTCCGTACAGGACAATCCCTCTATCTCCATCCCGAAAAATGAAGCGATTCAAGAAAAACTAATGCGTTACACCCTCCCGGGAGAACGAGGCATATCGCCCTCGGCACTCAACACCTATATGGAGTGCCACTTGAAATTCTATTTCAAATACATCGCCGGGATTAAAGAAAAGGACGAAATAGCGGAAGAACTCGATCAACGCCTGCTGGGAACAATATTTCACCAAAGCACCCAATCGCTCTACCAAACCTTCCCGGACGGGAAAATCACGGAAGAAGGACTCGATGCCTTGATGCGTGATGACGCCCTGATCGAGGAACATATCCGCCGGGCTTACTTGAAACTATACGACTCCACCGTGTCGCGTATGCTCGAAAGCGGGGCTAACGAACTTGTCCTCTCCGTCGTCAAAAAATACGTGAAGAAAGTGCTCGAATACGACAAAACCTTGTGCCCGTTCTGCGTGATCTCCATGGAACAAACATACCGGATGTCACTTGCCATCAACACGCTCGACCACCCGCTCGTGATTCACGTGGAAGGAGATATTGACCGGGTAGACCAAATCGAACGGGGCACCCGCGTGATCGATTATAAAACGGGAGCCGACAAAACTGACTTCAAAGACCTCCCGTCTATCTTCGACTCCAATAACAAGCAACGAAACAAAGCTGCTTTCCAAACCCTGCTATACTGCATGATGTACGAACACGAGAACCCCGGCACAGATCCCATCTTACCGGGCATATACAGTACCAAACTACTGTTTACCCCCAATTACACCTATTCATTGAAATGCAACAAAGAACCCATCCACCGCTTCAAACCCTATGAACCGGAATTTCAAGCATTACTCACTGACCTACTCGAAAAACTATTCTCCCCCACCGTCCCGTTCACGCAAACGGAACTCCCGGAGAAATGCCGCCATTGCTCGTACAACGAGATATGCAAACGGGAATAACCTTCGATAAACTAAAAAAATACCCCCAACAAAACCACTAGTACCAAACTCGCCATAGCTAAAGGTAATCGTAATTTATAACGAAGAGGTAATTCACTATTTTCCCCACTACCCAACTCACCAACCAATTCTTGGGTAACCGGAACGAAACTAAAACGAAATCCCTCGTATATTGCTATCCCGTAAAACAAAACATCTATCACTGAAAATGTTTCTATCATCATACTTTTCGCAACCTCCCAATCAACCAATTGCAGGACACTAAAAAAACTTTGTTGCAATTGTCCCGCACTAATTCCCACGTAACTGAAAAAGTTACCCAACAAACACCCCAGAAAAGCAAACACTCCTCCTATAATACCAAATTTAAGTTCCAAACCTATTCCAAAATAACGAACCGTGAAGCCGACAAGCAAACCGACACCTATTGCCATGTATCCGATTTGAAAATTTAATGCCACGGATATAATCGCCCACAATGCCGCACTCACCAACATAGCAACACAACCACCCAGTAAAGCATATCCCACACTTTGGTGTAATCTTAACCGTTCTAAAACTTCTTCCGAAACAGAAATTTCTCGAACCATTCTCCCCTCTTCCACAGCTTTTTCTTCCATGGCAACCACTGCTTCATCCAAAATATAATGTCCGCACTCTTTCTCAAAATCCGCTCGTTTATGTGTCAAATTACAAACAATTCCCGCCAATATTCCCCCTTCAAAAACATTTCCACAGAAATCCCAACATAATCCTACCCAAGAAAAACATTACAACTTTTCTTTTGCCATCAAATAAAAAGGAAGCCGGGATTCAAGATGCATTCTCACGAAATTCTCCAATTCTTCATCAGAAAGCCCCACCAACAAAGGGCGCATTCCCCGCTGTTCCCGTAAACGCCCGATTAACTCGGGAAAAGAAGTATCCAAGAATAAAGTATGTCCCGCAGCGTTCATGCAGTCCATATTATCAAAAAAACAAGGGGTTCCTCCCCCCGTCGCCAACACGAAATCGTCTTTCCGGGCACAGAACTCGTGCAATATTTCCCGCTCTAATTCCCGGAAAAAAGATTCTCCCTCCCGGACAAAAATATCGGATATACCACAACCGGCACTCTCCTCCACGAGGGCGTCCAAATCCCAAAAAGGAATGCCCTTCTCCCGGGCTAATTCCCTTCCGAAAGTGGTCTTGCCACTTGCCATATACCCGACAATAAAATATTTCATACCACCAGTTACTCGAAATCCAGCTTCATCTGCGACTCGTCACTCAGCATATCGGGATTGGTTATCTCGAAATCCACATCCGTTCCCCCCTCTTCCGTCTGTTCCTCTTCCCCGGAATCCAACGGTTCGATCTCCCGAATCTCCTTCACCTCGTAGGTTGTCAAACGCTTACCCCGCGCCTTGTAGGACTTCTCGGCGATAAACTCGTCAGCAACAATCACCTCTGCCGGACGATTCTCGTAACGTCCCCCAAACACGATCTCGAACCGCGGGCGTTTCTCCCCACTCAAACAAACAAGATATGATCCCTCGCTCTCCCCGATAAAGGAAGTAACTCTCGCCATATCCTCGAACCGGAAACGCTTCAAGTAATAGAATTGCTGTTCCGCATCAAAGAACACGGCAGACCATACTTTCTCGGAATCGAACTTCTCGAAAACAAGATACCCATCCTCGTAATGGTTACTCAAATCATAGTCGGAAGTATTGTACATTCCGTTCTTATTCGCCACCAGAATCCGGTCTTCCCCTTGGAACTCCCCGACATAACGTCCCCGGCTGTCCGTGTTTAAACGCAATACGTCCTCGTCCAACCATATCTTACGCCCACCCAACGTGGAAACTCCTTTCTGCACCAACGATATCTTATGTATATCATTCTTGCTCAGCAAATTTCCTTGAGAATCACGTCCCTTGATTGCCAACGTGGCGAAATCATACTCGGAAACCAACTTCTTCATACCCGGCTTAGGCTTCAGGCATACTTTAATCACCTCAGCCTCCCCGTTCGGGTTAGCACTGAAATACAATACCCGAGAACCAGCTGTTCCCTTCGTCAAATTGTATTGCTTGTCACGGGTAATACCCGTCACACAAAAACGCTTCACGTACGACGGACCGTATTTCCCGTCACGGTAAGCCACGTTATATATCGTGCGCTTGTCATTCTTCTTGAACACGTTCACGTGCAACACGTCTTTTCCCACGAACAACTTATCCGCCACTTTCGTCACGTAATAAGTACCATCCTTACGGAAAATAATCACGTCGTCAATATCTGAACACTCGCAAATAAACTCGTCCTTTTTCAAAGCGGTACCGATAAAACCTTCTTCCCGGTTGATATACAACTTCTCGTTCGCCACCACCACTTTCGTCGCCTCAATATTCTCGAAATTACGAATCTCCGTGAGCCGTTCCCGTCCCTTGCCGTATTTCGATTTGATCCGCTTGTAATACTCGATGGAATAAGGAATAATATGTTCTATATCAAACTTCACCCGGGTAATCTCCTCTTCCAATCCCTTGATATAATTCTCCGCTTGCTCGGAATTAAACTTCAAGATACGCTTCATCTTGATTTCCAACAACTGCTTGATATCGTCGTCCGTCACGGGGCGAATCAAGTGGGCAATAAATGGTTCCAAACGCTTGCGCACATGTACCACAACCTCCTCTACCGATCCGCTCTCCTCGAATTCCTTATCCTTGTATATTCGTTCCTCGATAAAAATCTTCTCCAGAGAAGAATATTGCCAGTCGGTTTCCAACTCTCCCAGCTTGATCTTCAATTCCAGCAACAACAAAGCGACCGTGTCATCCACCGATTTCCGCAGAATATCGGACACCGGCATAAAGACCGGCTTATCATTCTCGATCACGCAAGAATTCGGTGATACGGAAAGTTCACAATCCGTGCAGGCATACAGGGCATCTATCGTCTTATCCGAAGAAACCCCCGCCGCCAAGTGCACCAAAATCTCCACGTTCGCCGCCGTGTTATCATCGATTTTCTTGATCTTGATCTTTCCCTTCTCGTTCGCCTTCAAGATCGAATCGATCAATGCCGAAGTCGTCCGACCGAACGGGATCTCGGTAATTCGCAATATCTTGTTTCCCGCATCTTTTTCAATCCGGGCACGAATCTTCACGACTCCCCCCCGGATTCCGTCATTATACTTCGATACGTCGACCATACCTCCCGTTGGGAAGTCCGGGTACAACACGAATTCCTCGCCCCGCAAATAAGCCACACAAGCATCCAACAATTCGTTGAAATTATGCGGCAATATCTTGGAAGCCAATCCCACGGCAATACCTTCCACACCCTGCGCCAACAGCAACGGGAACTTGATCGGCAAAGTGACCGGCTCTCTTTTACGACCATCGTACGACAATTTCCAATTCGTGGTCTTCGGGTTGAAAGCCACCTCCAAAGCGAACTTCGACAAACGAGCCTCGATATACCGCCCCGCGGCAGCATCATCCCCCGTAAGGATATTTCCCCAGTTTCCCTGGCAATCCACCAGCAGATTCTTCTGTCCCAGCTGCACCAGCGCATCCTTGATGGAGGCATCCCCGTGCGGGTGATACGACATGGTACTCCCGACGATATTCGCCACCTTATTGTACCGCCCGTCGTCCATCTCACGCATGGCGTGTAATATACGGCGCTGCACGGGCTTCAACCCGTCATTCACGTAAGGCACGGCACGTTCCAGAATCACGTAGGAAGCATAGTCCAAAAACCACCTTTCGAACATTCCCGACAGATGCTTTATCGACCGCACCCGCCCGTTCTCCTCGTGATGTTCTTGTTCCGGCTCCTGAGGCACCACATCCTCTACTTCCTCGTTATTTATCTCCTCGCTCATATAAATTGAAAATTGAAAATTGAAAATTGAAAATGAACCACATCATCCCAATTTTTTAATCTAAAATTTAAAATCTAAAATTATTAGATTTCATCCTTCTCCACGTACAGATTGTCTATAATAAAATCTTGTCGCTCGTTCGTGTTCTTGCCCATGTAATAAGCCAGAATCGTCCCTATCGGATCCTGCTTCGTCATGCGCACCGGTTCCAGTCGAATATCTTTCCCGATAAACCCGCCGAACTCGTCCGGCGAAATCTCTCCCAAACCTTTAAAGCGCGTAATCTCCGGCTTAGGTCCCAACTGCTTGATCGCTTTCTCCCGTTCGGCATCCGAATAACAGTAACGGGTTTCTTTCTTGTTGCGCACCCGGAAAAGCGGGGTTTGCAAAATGTAAAGATGTCCGGAACGCACCACATCCGGAAAGAATTGCAAAAAGAACGTCAACAACAACAACCGGATATGCATACCGTCCACATCGGCATCCGTTGCGATGATGATATTATTATATCTTAATTCCTCTATCCCGTTCTCGATATTCAACGCCGCCTGCAAGAGATTAAACTCTTCATTCTCGTACACGATCTTCTTGGTCAGACCGAAAGAGTT
Organism: Butyricimonas synergistica DSM 23225; assembly: GCF_000379665.1. Taxonomy (GTDB): domain Bacteria; phylum Bacteroidota; class Bacteroidia; order Bacteroidales; family Marinifilaceae; genus Butyricimonas; species Butyricimonas synergistica. The sequence goes on from NZ_KB903359.1 coordinate 1,412,286, forward strand.
CAACGGCTTACCTCTCAAACTGAACACCGCCTGCGTGTTCACATCCCGCGACTTCGTGATCGACCCGCTCGCCGAATCCCCCTCGGTGATAAATATCGACGATTCGGTCTTCCGCTCGTGATTCGAGTTAAAATGCACCCGGCAATCTCTCAATTTCCGGTTATGCAAGCTGACCTGTTTCGCCCGCTCCCGGGCAATTTTCTGGATGCCAGACATCGCCTTGCGCTCCTTCTCCGTTTCCACGATCTTGCGCAACAACAATTCTGCCGTATCCGGGTTCCGGTGCAGGTAATTATCCAATTCCTTCGTGATAAAATCAAAAATAAAATTCCTCACCGAAGGACCTCCCGGTGCGATATCCTTCGACCCCAATTTGGTCTTCGTCTGGGACTCGAACATCGGCTCTTGCACCTTTATACTAATAGCCGCGATAATCGACGTACGAATATCCGCCAAATCAAAATCTTTCTTGTAAAAATCGCGAATGGTCTTCACCACCGCCTCGCGGAAAGCCACCAGATGCGTACCTCCCTGCGTCGTGTGCTGCCCGTTCACGAAAGAATAATATTCCTCTCCGTATTGCCGCCCGTGCGTCATCGCCATCTCGATATCATTCCCTCTCAAATGAATGATAGGATAAATTCCCTCGCCACTCATATTCTCGGACAACAGATCGTACAACCCTCGCTTCGAGTGGAACTTCTGACCGTTGAAAACAATCGTCAACCCGGAATTCAAGAACACGTAATTCTTGAACATCGCCTCCAGGTAATCCGAAATATAGTGGTAATTCCCGAACAACTCCTTGTCGGCAACGAAAGTCACCAACGTACCGTTCGGCTCGCTGGTCGGCACAATTTTCTGATCCTCCACCACCAACGCTTTGCTATAACGCACCAGCTTTGTTTCCCCGTCACGGAAAGCTTGTATGGTAAAACTCTCGGAAAGCGCATTCACCGCCTTGATACCTACGCCATTCAACCCCACGGACTTCTTGAAAGCCTCGGAATCATACTTCGCCCCCGTGTTCATCTTCGAAGACACATCGATCAGCTTACCCAAGGGTATGCCTCGCCCGAAGTCCCGCACCGACACAGTACGCTCCTCCACCGTGATAATAATCTCGCTCCCCGCTCCCATCGCAAACTCATCGATACTATTATCCACCACCTCTTTAACCAATATGTATATTCCATCATCCATCGCTGCACCATCGCCCAACTTCCCTATATACATACCGGGACGCAAACGTATATGCTCCCGCCAGTCCAGCGTACGAATAGAATCTTCCGAATAATTCTCTACCATATGTCCTCCATGTTTTGCACAAAAATAATCAAAACAAATCAATGAAATAAATTTATTCGTGAAATTTTTCCAATCACGAATCACCTCATCACGGAATCATCCCATCGTAAATCTAAATTATTTATAAGCCACCTCCTTAAACCCGTACACCCGCTCCATTCCCTCGCTATCCTTCAAAATCAGCTGCCCGTATTCATTCACGCCCGCAATGGATGCCCGGAAACTCCCGTGCTCGTCTTCCCAGTCGAATTCCCCGGAACGCCGATACATCACTTGCAGAAAATCCCGATCCAATGCCGCATAATCATACACTTGTTCATATCGTTTCCCAATACACTCCAACAACTCCTCCAACGCCTTTTCCAACGGCAACTCTACCCCGGTAAGCTGAAATAAAGATACCGGATTCGGGGCATCCGACACGAAACACTCTTGATTAACATTCACCCCGATTCCACACAACGAGCCTCCCACGTACGCTCCCATGATAGAATGTTCAATCAATATCCCCGAAATTTTCTTGTCTTCCACGTAAATATCATTCGGCCACTTCACCGAACATTCCTCCGCGTAACAGGATATAAAATCACACGTTCCCAGAGCAATCACCATCGAGATCGCGAACTGTTCTCCCGCCGCCAACGCCTTCGGTCGAAACACCACCGTCATCGAAATATTTTTCCCCGGCTCACTCTCCCAACGATTCCCAATCTGTCCTCTTCCTTGAGTTTGTTTACGAGTCAACACCACCATTTTATCCTCCAACACACCCCACCCCAACTTCTCCGCCTGATTATTCGTCGAGTCCAACTCTTCGTATTCTAAAATCTTAAATCCGCTTGCCTGATATTCACGCATAAAATTCTACTTTTAAAGAAACAAAAATAGAATTTTTCCCCCATTCACACAACTCTATGCCATTCATTCCTCGTGTGAAAATTATATACGCCCCTACCTTCGCAGCCTCATCAAAGCTCCTGCATAGCACAAATATACGGAGATATAGTTGCTATAACCGAGAAACGAAGAGGCTCCGAAGAGGAGAGAGTATAACCCTAGTAACGGGAGGGATATAAACGCCTTTCTCTCGTGAGGAATAACAAGAATACCAGAATTTAGTACAACTCCTGGAATAATTCAAAGAATCCCTGTGGATGCAGGCAAGCGGGACAAACTTTCGGGGCTGCAGGTCCCTCGTGGATATAACCGCATTTACGGCAATACCACCTCACGGTTTGCGGGCGTTCAAATACCAAATTTTCTTGTAAATTGGATAGTAATTTACGATACCTTGTTTCGTGATTTTTCTCCGCCTCGATAATCATTCGGTACATCACGGCAATATCCTTGAAGCCCTCTTCCTCTGCTACTTTAGCAAATTCCGGATACAGGTGATGCCATTCATCATATTCTCCTTCTGCTGCTTCAATCAAGTTAGAAGCCGTATCGGCGATGATACCCGCGGGATAAGCAGCCGTGATCTCCAACATCCCGCCTTCCAGGCGACTAAAGAAACGTTTAGCGTGCATCTCTTCCTGTAATGCCGTTTCGTAGAAGATTCCGGCTATTTGTTCGTAACCTTCTTTTTTGGCTACTTCAGAGAAAAACGTGTAACGATTTTTTGCTTGCGACTCTCCGGCAAACGATTTCAATAGATTGGCTTCCGTCATGGAACCTTTAACATTCTTTACCATAGCTTTTTCCTTTTTCTTACGGAAAGGGAAAGTTACAGGTTGCAAGTTTACAGGTCACAAATGCCAATATAGCCTGTTTCTAAATAAGCTGCTGGTAGTATAAATACCATTCACATTTACGCATTTTCATCCTTTAGTTGTCACGTATTTAGATATAATTTTGTATGCATAGAAATTTATGGAGAATAAATTTTCACATAACAACTAGATATGTCTAAGATTTTAAATAAATTACGTGAAGATATTCACTTCATCGAGGGAATGAACAGTTGCATGAATTGCGGGGTATGTACCGCTATTTGTCCAGCTGCCGAATTTTACAATTACGATCCCCGGGTGATCGTGGAAACCGTGCAACGGGGAAACGAGGAGGAGATCGAGGAATTACTGAAAAGCAACACGATCTGGTACTGTGGAGAATGTATGTCGTGCAAGACCCGTTGTCCGCGTTGTAATACCCCGGGACTGATTATCATGGCTTTGCGCAAGGTATCACAAGAACTAGGGTATTTCGTCTACTCGGAGAAAGGACGCCAGCAATATGCCTTGAAACACGTGATCGGGGAATCCATTCTGAACCGGGGATATTGTGTCACGCCCGATCTGGTAAAACCGGAAATGCACCCGGAACAAGGTCCCGTGTGGGAGTGGATATACGAACACTTGGATGACGTGTACGAACGGATGCACTCGAATTATCGCAAGCCGGGAGCCGGTGCTTTACGGGAAGTTGATAACGAGAGCATGGACGAACTGCGAAAGATTTTTGACGTCACCGGGGGCACTGAATTCCTGAATAACATTGACCAATGTTCTCAACGTGAGGCTGACAATGAAAAGGTAGACTTGGAAGAAGCCTATTTCCTAAAAACATACATGGAGAACACGGGAAAACATCAATAAAGCAATTGAAAATTGAAAATCTAAAATCAGAAGATGAATCTAGAGGGCAAACAACAAATATGGAATGATTACCAGAAAGAGATAGCGGACGATCATTATTTTTACGCGAGAAGTTGCATTCGCCAGACTTTCTTTCCGGGATCGGAATGGGCGTACTTGGACATCATGAAAAACAAGTTGGGCAAGGATGTCGTGGACGACCCAAGGCACACGACTTGCACCGGGATCGGGTATCACTCGGACATTGTACCGGCGGAAACTATCATGACCGTCGTGGCACGCCATTTCGCGCTGATGACTGAAGCCGGATACGAGAACATGACCCCCTCGTGTATCACCTCTTTCGGGATATATACGGAAATTCTTGAAACTTGGGAGCACCACCCGGAGATCGAGGAAAAAATACGGGAATACTTGTGGAAAGCCACGAAACGGGAGTTCAACAAACCGAAGAATCTAGCACATACGTCGGATATCATCTATAAATTCAGAAACGAGATTGCCACTCAATCTAAATATAAACTGGTGAACGTCCACACGGGAAGACCATTGAGAGGCGTAGATCATATCGGCTGCCACTATTCCAAGATGTTCCCGACAAAAGGCATCGGAGGGGCGGAATTTCCCGCCGTATTATCGGGATTGATTTATGCCTGGGGAGGTGACGTCATCGATTACCCGGAAAGAAGGCATTGTTGCGGGTTCGGTTTCCGCCAATACCTTGTGATGGCGAACCGGGGATACTCGGTAGCAAACTCCAAAAAGAAATTCGAATCCATGCAACCGTACCAACCCGATTTTATCGTCGCTAATTGCCCGGGATGCGCCATGTTCATGGACAAATGGCAATACACCATCAGTGAGATGGAAGGCACAACCTATGGGCAAGACGGGTACGGAATTCCCGTGTTGACCTACGAAGAACTTTCCGCATTAGTACTGGGATACGACCCGTGGGAAATCGGCTTGCAAATGCACCAGGTTTCCGTGGAGCCATTGCTGGATAAAATGGGCATCCCGTACGATCCGGAGGCGAAATACAAAAACGTGCGAGGAGAAAATATCGGAGCCCCGAAGTGCCCCACGTACCTAAGAGTTGCAAACTTATAATGTTAAACCACGAAATTAATTTTCAATTAAATACATGGCAAAAGTCATTATCATCGGCGGAGGTCCGGCAGGCTGCGAGGCGGCACACCAATTGGCAAATCAAGGAATCGAAGTAGAGTTGGTTGAAAAAAGTAATGAAACCGGAGGTAACTTGAACAACTGGTACCAACTATTTCCCGATCGCAAGTACGCCAAGGATCTGAATGCTATATTAAAAGGACATCTGGAGCACCCGAATATCCGGTTACACCTCGGGATGGAACCGAAAAAAATAGAGAAAAGCAAAACCGGAAAATTCAACGTACCGTTAACAGACGGGAGTTTGCTGGAAGGCGATTCACTTTTAGTCGCTACCGGATTCAAGATATTCGATGCCCGCCGGAAAGAAGAGTACGGGTACGGGATATACGAGAACGTGATTACCTCCGTGGAACTCGAGAATATGTTCTACAATCACGCCATCACGACGGCTGGGGGCAATACCCCAAAACGGGTCGGCATCATCCATTGCGTGGGTTCTCGTGACGAAAAAGTGTGCAATTACCATTGCTCCAAACTCTGCTGTATCACCGGGGTAAAACAGGCTATCGAAATCCGGGAACTGTTACCCGAGGCGGAAATTTTTTGTTTCTACATGGATATGCGTATGTTCGGACCGGGATACGAGGAAATGTACCGGGAGGCTCAAGAAAAATATAACATCAAGTTCATCCGCGGACGATTGTCCGAAGCGGCAGAAAATATGCAAAAACAATTGCAGATCAAAGTTGAAGATACGCTAGTTGGGAAACCGCTGCGTATGACACTGGACATGATGATCTTACTGGTCGGGATGGAATCCTCGGAAGGGACCCGCCAAACCGCAGGAGAACTGGGATTAAATCTGGCTCCCAACGGATTCATCCAGCCACAAGACCCGCACTACCGGAACAATTTCACCAACGTGGAAGGAGTCTTTGTGGCAGGATGCGGCAGTGCCCCGATGAATCTTACCGACACGCTGGCTGACGCCCGTTCTGCCGCAAGTTGTATAACGGCTTACGTCAAAAATCATAAAATCTAAAATTAGAAGATGATAAATTTCTGGGGATATAGTATATCGGAAACGAGAAGCATCAATTACGACAAGAACGACAAGGCAATGACAGAGTATATTGCCGCTACCGTTCCGAGCAGCAAACTTTGCATCGGTTGCGGGGGATGCACCGCAGGATGTACCGCGGGAAACCTCACGGACTTCAATATCCGCAAAGTACAGATGCTCATGAAGAGAGGCGAAACGAAAGATGCCAAAGAACAATTGCAGAAATGTATGTTATGCGGCAAGTGCATGCTGGTATGTCCGAGAGGGGTAGAAACCCGAAAGATGATATTAGAAATGCTGAATTTCATAAAAACCAACCAAAAACTAGAAGATTGAAGCTATGTATTACGACCATTTCGTCCTACCTTTCACGATCGGGCTTATAACATTACTGATATACTTGTGTTTCAAATACTACAAGTGGATCAAGAGTTTCCCCCGGGAGGAACGCAAGAAAATCCGCAAAGGGTTATTCTCCTTGCAAACGATTCGTTCCGGGTGGGAAATATTCAGGGAAAGCTTGCTACATCATAAAATATTCAAGACCAACCCGATGTTGGGGTATATGCACATGACGTTCGCGTTCGGGTGGTTCCTGCTGATCGTTGTCGGGAAGATAGAATCCATGGTATACCATACCAGTGCTTTCAATCCTCCTTATTTCGCTATCTTTTTCCGGTATTTTCATCCGGCAAACGAAACTTTCCCGTACAGTGAAACATTCGCCTTCCTGATGGATTTAATCCTTCTATTCTTGTTGATCGGCATCACTTTAGCCATCACCAAACGTTTCTATTCCCGCCTTTTCGGCATGAAGAAAACAACCAAGCAGAGAGCGTACGACTTGTTGATATTAACCGTTCTTTGGCTGATTTTCCCGGTACGTTTTCTGGCAGAAAGTTTCACGAGCGGTCTGAACGGGGGAGGTAGTTTCCTCACATACAATGCCGGAAACTTCTTCGGTAGTTTCCTTCCTCTGGAGCATCTCTCCTACCCGGCATGGTGGGTGTATTCCTCTTTACTCGGGTTATTCTTTCTGCTTCTCCCCTTCTCCCGCTATATGCACATCCCGACGGAAATGGTATATATCTTCCTGAAAAACTGGGGAGTAAAACAAGGTAGAGAATATAACGGGTATAGCGAAATACAGGTGAATGCCTGCTCCCGGTGCGGTATTTGCATCAACACGTGCCAACTGAACAGTTCATGCGACATCAATGACATCCAACCGGTTTATTTCCTGCGCCGCATACGTAATCACGAGCCGTTAAGTAAACAAGCAGAAAATTGCCTAATGTGCGGACGCTGCGAGGCATCTTGTCCCGTGGGAATCAACTTGAACGCCATCCGGCAAAGCCAACGCCCGGACACCATTCGGGTGGTAAAAGACACGTATGCCTACGTTCCCGAACCGGAAGTAAAGCGAGCAAAAGTGGCTTATTTTGCCGGATGCATGAGCCATCTTACCCCCGGCATCATCAAATCCATGCAACAGATATTCGAGAAAGCGAAAGTAGATTACTCCTTTATCGACGAGAGAGCCGGAATTTGCTGCGGTCGCCCGTTAGCTCTTTCCGGGAACTGGCAAGCCGCCCAAATCGTCATGGACAAAAATCAAGAAATGATCGAGGCGTCGAATGCCGATATACTCGTGACGTCCTGCCCGATATGTTACAAGACATTTAAAGAGGATTATACCTTGAAAGCCCAAATAATGCATCACACGGAATATATCGAAATGCTGATCCGGGAAGGACAATTGAAAGTAAACAACATGGACGTGAAGACCGTGTTCCATAATCCTTGCGAATTGGGACGAGGCAGCCAGATCGTACATGCCCCGGAGAACGTGTTGAAACAAGTCAGTTACAAAATAACAACCGTGTACGACGGCAAGAAATCACTTTGCTGTGGCGGCAGTCTTGCTAACACGGCTATTGATTCCGGGCAAAAGACAAAAATCAGCGGGGATACGGTAAAAGCTTACACCGCTTATCATCCGGACGTGATTGTAACGGCATGCCCGTTATGCAAGAAAACATTAAGCAAAACATCCACCGAGATTCCTGTCAAGGATATAGCGGAGCTGGTTGCTGAAGCATAAAAAAAGCCGCGATTGCGGCTTCTTATTTCTTAATCATCAATATCTCTTACCCCTTCTATCTGTTCCACGTTCAGATCGCTTTCGTTGCTATTACTAGCAATGTCATAATGCGGAAGAGGGTTCTTTTGCAGTTCTATATTTTGCTCCCGATGCACAAACACATCCATCGCCAGATAGAGAGCGTTACGCAACCCTTGTTCATCACCGAGATCTTGTCCCACGATGTCATAGCGAGCATCCGTCAGAGAGGTCGCACATATCACAGGAAGCCCCGCAACATAACAAGCCGCACTCTCCTCGTCGATAGCTTTAAACGCCGCTATCCCCTGATCGTAATACATGGCAAGTATCGCGTCAAATTTCTCGTACATAGCTTCCGAGAAGAAACGGTCGGCAGGGAAAGGCCCGATAGCCATGATCCCCTCTTGGCGGGCACGCTCGATGGCAGGCACTATAATATTTGCTTCCTCATCTCCGTTCTGCCCGCAATTCACCTGTGGATTCAATCCCAAAACGGCAATCTTAGGCTTTGATATGGTGAAATCCATTCTCAACGTGTCATCCAATAACATCAACTTCTTCATGATATTCTTTTGGGTGATCTGGTGGGGTACATCCCGCAATTTTGAATACTCCGTCACGAATCCCAACTTCATTTTCTCGCTCACGAAAAGCGACATCGCCTCGGGGGTATTGTAACGTTTTGCCAAATATTCAGTCAAAGAGTTTACTTCATCCTTCAAGAAACTTTCCGGTCCTTGCGGAGCCAAAGTCAACACATCAATCTCGTTACGATCCAACTGGTCTAAGGCATATTTCAAGGCGATCATCGCAGCCTGATCCGAATCGGGAGTTTCCTTCCCCAGATCGACTTTCACGTTGTCATCCACACAATTGATAATGTTAGATCTTTTGCTGTTCGCCTCTCTCGGCTCTCTGATCGTATTCAAGCTGAAATTCTCCACGTTTAATACCTTCCGGTAGTAGGCAGCCACTTTAGGCGACCCGTATAGAATAGGAACGCACAACTCACAAATCCGGTTCTCTGCCAACAGCTTTATGATCAACTCATAAGATATACCATTTACATCCCCATGCGTAATACCTACATTCAATCTATTTTCCATATTACAAAATATTTCATTTCGCACAAAGATAATAAAATAGATTTCAAATTTTAGATTTATGATTTTAGATTTACGATTTCCTCTGGCAACAGAGAATTTTGTAAATAGAAAAAGGAGCTTAAAGCTCCTTTTTTCTACTCTTTTCTTTCCGGTCTTGGACCTCTGTTATCCCGACGAGGACCTCTGTCTTGTCTTGGCCCCCGATCCTGACGGTCGCCACGAGGACGATCGCTTTGTTGTTCCATCCCTTCGGGTTTCGGAAGCAACACTTTCCGGGAAAGTTTAAACTTACCGGTTTTCGGATCTATATCAATCAATTTCACGCGAACTTTATCGCCTTCTTTCAACACGTCTTCCACGTTCTCAACGCGTTTGTAGTCGATTTCGGAAACGTGCAACAATCCGTCTTTACCGGGCAGGAATTCAACGAAAGCACCGAACGCAGTAATCGTCTTCACGACACCTTCATAAATCTCTCCTACTTCTGGTTTGCTGGCGATAGCCTTGATACGGGCAACAGCGATTGCAATAGAATCTGCATTGCTTGCTGAAATATCCACAATACCCTGGTTACCCACTTCTTCGATAACGATAACAGTACCGGACTTCTCTTGAATATCCTGGATAATCTTTCCTCCGGGACCAATGATAGCACCGATCTGATCTTTGTCCACGGTAAGGGTCACCATACGAGGTGCGTGCGGTTTCAGATCCGGACGAGGCTCGGGCAACGTTTCCTTGATAATATTCATGATATGCAAACGCCCTTGCTTAGCTTGCTCCAGAGCTTTTTCCAGAATCTCGTAAGGAAGCCCGTCTACCTTAATATCCATTTGGGTAGCGGTGATTCCGTCCACGGTTCCGGTTACCTTGAAGTCCATATCTCCCAGGTGGTCTTCATCACCCAAGATATCCGACAACACGGCATATTTTTCATTATCGGTAATCAATCCCATGGCGATACCCGTTACCGGTTTCTTTATCGGGATACCGGCATCCATCAACGCCAAAGTTCCGGCACATACCGTTGCCATGGAAGAAGAACCGTTAGATTCCAATATATCGGAAACGATACGTACCGTGTAAGGATAAGCATCCGGCAACATCCGTTTCAACGCACGGTGAGCCAGGTTTCCGTGACCTATTTCACGACGCCCGACACCTCGGGTAGGTTTTGCCTCACCCGTTGAGAACGGCGGGAAATTATAGTGTAACAAGAATTTCTCTTTTCCTTGTTCCGTGGCTTCGTCGATAATCTTCTCGTCAAGTTTCGTACCTAAAGTAACGGTTGCCAATGCCTGTGTTTCACCGCGGGTGAAGATAGATGACCCGTGAGGTCCGGGTAGAGGACCAGCCTCACACCAGATCGGACGAATTTGCTCGGTAGTACGACCATCCAGACGCAAACCTTCGTCCAAAATCATTCTCCGTACAGCTTCTTTCTCCACGTCGTGATAGTAACGACCGACAAGCGTCTTCTTGGCTTCTCTTTCTTCTTCCGGCAATGATTCGAGATACTCGTCTTTTACCTGAGTAAACAACCTCTCGCGCAAGTGTTTGTCCGCATTGCATTGACGAGCCATGGCATAAGCCTTGTCGTAGCACTTGTCCCAAATATCTTTGCGAAGTTCCTCGTCATTCACTTCATGACAGTAAACCCGTTTCTCCTTACCCACAGCCTTAGCCAATTCTTCTTGTACCAGGCAATGTTCCTTGATAGCCTCGTGAGCGAAAATGATAGCATCCAACATCTCTTTCTCGGACACCTCGTTCATCTCACCCTCCACCATCATAATGTTCTCGTAAGTAGCGGCAACCATGATATCCAGATCGGCAACAGCCAACTGGCTTCTGGTCGGGTTGATAACCAACTCGCCCTCGATACGGGCTACACGCACTTCCGATATAGGTCCGTGGAACGGAATATCACTCACGGCAATAGCCGCCGAAGCTGCCAACCCTGCCAAGCAATCCGGCATGGTCTCCGCATCACCGGAATACAACGTTACCTGCACGAAAGTTTCGGCATGATAATCATCCGGAAACAACGGGCGCAAGGCACGGTCGATCAAACGGGATACCAGAATCTCGTAGTCGGAAGTTTTTCCTTCTCTGCGGGTAAATCCCCCGGGGAAACGTCCCAAAGAAGCAAATTTTTCTTTGTAATCCACGGACAACGGCATAAAGTCCACGTCCGGACCGGCATCTTGTGCCGAAACAACTGTCGCCAGAAGCATCGTATCGCCCATTTTCAGCATAACAGCCCCATCGGCTTGCTTGGCGAGCTTTCCGGTTTCTAGTGTAATTACCCTGCCATCTTTTAGGGTAATGCTCTTTTCAATAATGTTCATAGAAATAATAATACTGTTAAAATATAAAACATTTTAACGGAATTCTTTAAGATAAAAGGAGGAGGAGGGGAGGATCAAATAACAAGACGACCCGGACAACCGGGTCGCCAGTATGTAAATTACTTACGTAAGTTCAATGCTTTCACGATAGCACGATATCTCTCGATATCTCTCTTCTTCATGTAATCAAGCAACGCTCTACGTTTTCCAACCAATTTAATCAAAGATCTTTGAGTTGCGAAATCTTTGTGGTTTTTCTTCAAATGCTCAGTCAAATGAGCGATACGGTAGGAAAATAAAGCTACTTGTGACTCAACAGAGCCGGTATCTTTATTAGACTTCCCGTACTGTGAAAAAAGTTCTTCTTTCTTTTCTGATGTCAAATACATGATGTACAGTTCTTTAATTTTAAAATTTATTTTAACGCCGCAAAGATATACTTTATTCCGACATGAAACAATCTTTTCCATCCCTTTTTGTATTTTTGTACGCAAAATTACAACGACATGATTAGACTAGGGAAAATACTCGCGTACTCAATATTCTTCCTTCTTCCGGCGCTCGCGGTCGGGCAAAAAGCCAAGATCGATTTCGAGAAAACTGTTCTCGAAGCGGGCTTAGTGCAAGAAACCGGGGGAAAAATCACGTACCATTTCAAATTCGTGAATAAAGGCAAAGCACCATTATTGATAAAATACGTGGAAACCACCTGCGGATGCACCGTGCCGAAATGGAACCGCCGCCCGATCATGCCCCGGGACAGCGGGGTAATTTCCGTGGTTTTTAACCCGAAAGACCGCCCCGGCACGTTCTCCAAGAAAATCGTCGTGTACACCAACGGCACCCCGCCCAATCACGTTTTAAAACTAAACGGGAAGGTCGTGGGCAAACCCGTCAATGTGGAAAAAGAATACCCGTTCCCGGCAGGAGAACTCCGTTTTAACACCGACACCATTTATTTAAGCCGACTAAAAATAAAACAACAAATCGTGAACATGGTCAACACCGGCAAAAAAGCCATATCCATCGTATCGATCGTCAAACCCGATTACATCGAAACGGACTACACCCCCTTCACCTTAGAGAAAGGCATGATCGGCAACCTCATCATTCGCTACATCGGCAACGGAAATACGACATTCTCCCCCGCCGACCGCATTGTAATCCGCACCAACCAAGGCGAAAGCTTCACCTTTCCCCTTACCCGTTAAGTTCATCATTTTCAATTTCCAATTATTATGATTTATCCCGAAAATTTTGAGACAAAAATAAAATTCGATAAAATAAGACAGCTTATCAGTGGCAACAGCCTAAGCGACATGGGACGCGAGCTGGTAAACGATATCGCTTTTTCATTCAACGCAGAATGGATACGCACCGCGTTAGCCGAAACGGCTGAATTCATGCGCATCTGCCAGGAAGAAGACGACTTCCCGGTATCTTACTACCACGACGCCCGCCCTTTTCTGGCACGGATAAGAGTGGAAGGATTATTCCTTGAAGTGAACGAACTGGTTATTCTGAAAAACTCTCTGGAATCGTTGAACGCCATCACCCGTTTCTTCAACAACAAACAGGAACAATACCCCCATCTGGTAGCACGTACCGGAGATATTCGGGTATTTCCTTACATCCTGCAACGCCTGGATGCCATCGTGTCCAAGTTCGGCACGATAAAAGACTCCGCCTCCCCCGCCCTGGGAAATATACGGCACAGCATCGTGAAAAAACAATCCGGCATATCCCGCCGTATGCAATCCTTGCTGCAAAAGGCACAGGAAGAAGGCTGGGCGGACAAGGACACGAACATCTCCATCCGCGACGGCAGAATGGTAATCCCCGTCCCCTCGGCTTTCAAGCGGAAAATAAACGGTATCGTGCACGATGAATCGATGACCGGGAAAACCTCATTCATCGAACCCGCGGAAATTATTGAAACGAACAATGAAATCCGGGAATTGCAACTGGAAGAAAAGCGGGAAATCACCCGTATTCTCCGCCAGTTTGCCGATGACCTGCGCCCTTACATCGACGACTTGATCCCGGCTTACGACTTCATGGCTTTCGTGGACTTCGTGCGTTCCAAAGCCTTATTCGCGCTTCGGGTGAATGCCATTGTTCCCGTTTTTGAAGACCGTCCCGAGATGCTATGGTTCAAGGCAAAACACCCGCTTCTATACCTTAGTTTAAAGGCAAACGGCAAAGAAGTCATACCTCTGGATATGGAAATCAACGAGGATCAACGTATCGTGCTGATCTCCGGACCTAACGCCGGGGGAAAATCCGTTTGCCTGCAAACCGCCGGACTATTACAATATATGTTCCAGTGCGGCATCCCCGTGCCGGTAGAGGAATCGAGTAAATTCGGCATTTTCCGGAAGATACTCATCGACATGGGTGACGAACAATCTCTCGAGAACGACTTGAGTACTTACAGTTCACACCTGCTCAACATGAAAAACTTCGTGCGTTACGCCTCGGACGATACCTTAATCCTAATCGACGAATTCGGCACAGGAACGGAACCCATGTTGGGAGGAGCCATAGCGGAAGCTATCTTGAACGCCTTGAACCAAAATAACGTGAAAGGAGTCATCACGACCCACTACACGAACTTGAAACATTTCGCTTCATCCGCGCCAGGCATAGTGAACGGCGCCATGCTGTACGATTCCCATCAGATGCTCCCCTTGTTCCAGCTGGAAATCGGGAAACCGGGTTCCTCCTTCGCCTTCGAGATCGCCAAGAAAATCGGTCTTCCGAAAGAGATACTGGACGATGCCGCCAGCAAGATCGGGGAAGACCGGGTGAATTTCGACAAACATTTGAAAGAGATACTCCGGGACAAACGTTACTGGGAAGAAAAACGGAAACGCATTCACGACAACGAGAAACGCCTTGAAGAAGTACTTGAACGTTACAAGAAAGAACTGGACGACGCCTCCAAGTTAAGGAAAGAAATCATCAAAGAGGCTCAGGAAAAAGCCAAAGAGATCATCTCCGGCGCCAATAGCTCGATCGAGAGAACAATACGGGAAATCAAAGAAAGCCAGGCGGAAAAAGAACAAACGAAACTTGCCAAAGCCGCTTTCGAAGAAGATAAACGACGCCTGCTGGCAGACGAGCAAGGCAAAGAAGAACGCCTGCAAAAGAAAATAGAGAAACTGAAAAAACGGGAAAAGAAACGGCAGGAACGAGGTCAACGCACGCGTACCGAACTTTCGGAACAAGAGCAGCAATCCCCGAAAACTCCCACCTTCAGCAAAGGAGATCTCGTGCAACTGGACAATAAAGCCATCGGCGAAATCATCGAGCTCAACGAGAAGAGTGCCGTAATCGCCTTGGGCGGGCTAATGACAAACGTGAAGATCGAACGCTTGACGAAAGTTTCCAGCAGCATGGCGAAAAAAGCCATGCAAAACAAACCGCAACGAAGTTCCTCGCCTTACCTGGAAAATATCAGCCAAAAACGTATGAACTTCAAGCCGGAAATCGACGTCCGCGGCTTACGGGGCGACGAAGCTCTCATGAAAGTGGCAGAATTTATTGACACGGCTGTCATGCTTAACATGAAAGACCTACGCATTCTCCACGGCACGGGCACGGGAATCCTCCGCCAGATCATCCGGGATTACTTGAACGCGAACCCCGTGGTCGGTCATTGCGGCGACGAGCACGTGCAGATGGGAGGTGCAGGAATCACGGTTGTCAAACTTGACATCTAAACATTACGCGAGTTCGGGATAAGAAAAAGTTCTATAAAAGTTGGTAATTTCTCTCGGGCAACTCCTCTGCCGATCAACCCTCGGTCTATGGCTTCCCTACCTCATGAACGAATCATAAACGAATCATGAACGTAGCAAAATCGACGGTTGACGTTCATGCTACGTTGGTGCTTCGAGCATATATGGTTCATGCCATAAAGTAACGGTAGCTCACGGGGGAAGCAAAGGTTTAAGGCGATACCCGGAGCAGTCAATACATTTTAATCCGGTCTCTTATTCTGAATTCGCATAAAACGCCCTTGTTTATCCCTGATAATCACTTGAATACAAATAATTTTCATCAAACGAATCAACGATCGAAGCCCTTTTTCTTTTCAAACATTTTTTGCATAATCTGGTCATATTCCACATCATCCAATTCCACCTCCAACATGATTTTCCGTTTGGAAGAAATCATTTGTACGCCATTTACACGATCGGCACCAACAACTTTATTCTCCTCCCCTAAACACTCCGAGAACACACGAAACAGATCAACATTTAACACCATACAAATCTGATACAACAAATGTGTATCAATAGATTGACGTTTAAAAAGATTGTACACGACCGTCCTCTCCTTATTAATCATCCGAGCAAATTGACTGATACTCAATCCACTTTTCTCAAACTCTTGCCTTATTATCTCTCCTATATCTAATTTCATGGAATAAAAATACGAGAATTATACAGACAAAAGAACCTCCCAATGTATTATATATTCACAAAAATGTTGTACAATTCTTGCATAAGTAAATTATATACCATACTTTTGTTGTCAATATAATACATATTATTCATTAATGTAGCAAATAAACAATAGAATTATTCAATGTTTAATAAAAAAAAGTGTTATGAGAAAAATTAGTTTACTAGTTGTTTTAATCACTATGGTTATGTTCTCTTGCGTAGATGACAAGGAATCAGCTGTAGTAGAACAAATTCGTACTGCTAAAACCGCATGGTTGCAAGCACAAGCAGAGATGCTGAAGGCACAAGGAGAAGCAGCTAAGATCGCTGCCGAAACCGAGAAGTTAAAAGCGGAAAATGACGCAAAGAACGAGGCTGCACGCATTGAAATCGAGAAATTGAAAGCCCAAGCAGAAGCCGCCAAGACTGAAGCGGAAGCCGAAATGATCCGTGCTCAAATCGAGAAAATCAACCAAGAGTTGGAACAAGCCCGCCTGGAATTCGAGTATCAACAAAAATTGAACGAATTGGCATACCAAGTAGCTGAAGCTAAAGCTGCTTACAAATTGCAAGAATTCCAAAATAAATTAAACGAGGCTATTATTGCCGGTAAAATGAATCCGGAACTCATCAAATTATACACCGAATACACCAACGCGTTGAAAACTCTACGTGATGCAGAACTCCAAGTTAGCAACAACCAACGCCAGATTGCCTCTTATGAAAAAATGATCAATGGAAATTTCGAGGACTACGTGAAAGGACTCCAAAAACAGATTGCTGATGCACAAGAAGCAATCGAAAAGGCAAAGACTGAATTGGATATATGGATGAACACCAATACATCCGTTACCGAAGATGAAGCTCTCGCGAAAATTGAAGAATTAGAGGGCAAAAAGAATGCTTTGGATGAAAAATATAACGAATTGACCTTAAAAATGATTGAATTGCAGGCAGAACAAAGCAAATTGCTGGCGGCTAAAAATACTGCCTCAATACAACTTTCTGAAGCTGAAGGCGCAAAAAATATAAAAGAAAAAGAATTAGACGAAGCAACTAAAGCATACGAAGAAGCTCAAAAGGGCATAAATTCAGCAAAAGCAGATATCATCAGAGAATTCCCGGAATACGAGTTCGGAGTACTGGATGGAATCAACAAGAAAATCACTGAATTAGAAGAAGAAAGTGCCTCAACCGCGGACGATTTTACCAAAGCAGAAGAGGCTTTGGCAAAAGCAAAAACAGACATCCCCAATTTATACAAGAAAATGGAAGAAACAGCAGAGGCTGTTGAACCTTTTGTAAAAGAAAAAGAAAGATTGGCAAAAGCTTTAACTAAAGCAGAAGAAGATGTGGTAACTTACGAAGGAAAAAGAAGCACTCTGAAAGATAAGATGGACACGGAAAAAGGTGTGTACGATAATCATACCGCTGAGGTTAAAAGGCTAACAGATCTTTTGAAAGACAAGGACTTAACAGCAGAACAAATAGCTCAATACCAAAGGGAGTTGAGAATTGCAGAAGAATTGGCGACAACCGCAAAAACGACTTACGATGCCGCAAAAAAAGCATTCGATGACAACGAAACTGCACTTAAAGATGCCAAAACGACGGTTGCTGGTTTAAATAAAGACATTACAACCAATGACAAAGCTTTAGCTGATGCAGAAAAAGCAAAAGTTGATGCAGAAACAAAATACAAGACGACAATGTCTGACGTAGCAGAAGGTGGGAAATTAGCCAACGCGGTTATTATTGCAGAAAATAACGCCAACCTGGCTAAAGAAGCAGAAGAGAATTTCAAGGCAAGATTCGAGGCTGCCCAAAAATCTCTTGATGAGTTTCTGGCTGACAAAACAAACGCGGAGAAAGCTGTTGCCGACGCAGAGAAAGTCGTTGCCGATGCAGAAGAAGCTCATGAAGCCGCATTGAAAGCCATAGAGGACTCCGAATACACGAAGACAAAAGAAGATAGAGAGAATATCGGTGCGGAAAAAGCTGTTTACGATGAATTAATAGCTAACTACCAGGGAATCTTCGAAGAAGGTTTTGATCCGGAAGCATACAAGAAAACCATCGAAGACGCCAAGAAAAAATGCAACGATGCAATTGAAGCACAAAACAAGAAAATCAAAGAATGTCAAACTTTGATTGAAGAATTCGAAGCTGCCGACGAAATTGAAAAAGACGAGATCGTCACAGGTCATGAATACGTGAGAAATCAAATTGCAGAACTTGAACAAGAGATCTTGGATTTGCAAGAAAGAATCGTAATTTATCAAGCAGAAGTCGACCGCTTACAAGGCGTTATTGACTCTTTGGAAGATGCTGAATAAAAATAGATACAAATATCATCGGGCGTAAAACGCCCGATGAAAACCAAACACAACTTTAATATGTTTAAAAGAGTATTGACATTTGCTATTATCATGACGGGTTCTGCTCTGCTGGCAACCGCGCAAGAGAAGCAGGAGGACTTCACCCCGAAGAAAGGCGACAAGGCAGTTTCCTTGAACTTGGGCGTGGGTTCTTTTGTCGGCATGGAAGCCCCGGCACCTGATTTAAGCAGCTACAATATCTCCGCCCCTCAAACCAGTTGGTTTGACAAACAATTATCCCTGAACTTCGAGTTCAAATGGATGTTCGCGGAGAAATGGGCGTTGAAAGCGATGGGAGGATTCTCGTTCAAGCACAATCCCGAGTACAAAGCAGTTCCCGGTAGCAGTACCGAGGGGAAATTTGAAGAAGGAGATATCCCAGATTACAAATTCGTCACCTCGAAAGATAATATGAAGTATTCCGTGATTCTAGGAGCGGAACGGTACGTGAAAACAAAATACAACAAGTTATTTTTCCGTTACGGGGGAGAATTCGGATTCTCCTACGGGAAACAAGAGGCAAAAGCCGATGACGAATCTTACCTGGGCAAATCCATCGGGGAAGCGTTCGGTTACCGGGTGGCAGGAGTGACCGGTTTCGATTATTTCGTTTCAAAAGCATTTTTCATTTCAATCGAAATACGTCCGCTGGCTTACGACTACTCGGTATACAATATCCGCCCTCAAGTCGGACTGAAATTACTCTCTTCTGACAGGCATGGGATCGACTTTTTGTCCAACCCAATGCTGAAAATAGGATTTAAATTTTAATAAATCATATTTTGCAACCAGAACGTACGGGATTCTATCCCGGGAGAAGTAGAGGATGCTTTGGCATCCTCTCTCTTTTCATAAAAAAACGCCATTAGGAAAATAGCAACAATCGGGCTCTAAACCGGTAACAAAAACTATACTTCACGAATCGAGGAAACTCTTAAGCAAAAATAAATCTCCCATTTATAAAAAACGGTCTATTATTTGTATTTCTAAATTAAATATCATAGTTTTGCACCGTACGAGTGTTTAGCCTAGTCTATGAATCATATTATGTATAGATCCCTTTCTAGAGTGTGATATAGGAAGAGAACTTCATAATTTTAAGATATTGAAAGAAGCAACCAGCTCGGAGAGGCCGGACAACTCTTCGAGATATTGAAAGGAATACCAAGCGTATTCCTTTCTCCTTTTAAGGTCATTTTATACTTTAAGACGTTTGTGCTAGTCTTCAGATGGAAGATTTCCCATGAATTTCCGCTAAAGACACGGTGAAGATAGGGAACAAATTCCTTTCAAACTCCTTTCAAAGACCTTCGGGAAGGTTTTTAAAAAGAGTTTGCAAGGAAAGTAATATGAACGTGTCAACTTACAGGATTATATATTCCATTTGATTTGTATGGTTAAATATTCTAATCGTGCATAATTATTTTCCGCTTTTGCATAATTATAGTGGTGATTTATAAGGTTTATCATTCTTTATGTCGTATTTTTGCAGGGTAATCAAAAAAACCAATTTATGTCTAAGATTATTGAGGTAAATGTTCAATCCGAAATCGGAAAACTGAATGGAGTTATTCTCCATACACCAGGCGAGGAGGTAGAAAACATGACTCCCGAAAACGCTGAGAGGGCACTCTATAGCGACATTTTAAATCTATCTATTGCACGAAAAGAATACAAGCAACTCAGTGAGGTGCTGGGTAAGATCACGAATACCTACCAAGTAAAAGACCTCCTGACGAACATTTTAAAGAACGACGCGACCAAGCTGGAAGTGCTCAATCGCATCGAAAAAATAGAACCTTTTATCGCGGAACAAACTCCCAAAGGATCAATCAAAGATCAACTATTGGATGAAGATGCAGAAGATTTGGCTCGTTTGCTAATTGAAGGGGTAGAAATGAAACGCGACACGTTGACCAAATTCTTGAACAAAGACTGGTATGACTTGCGCCCGTTGCACAATTTCTTCTTCACCCGCGACGCCTCCATGAGTATGTACAACGAGGTACTCATCGGTCGCATGGCAAATGCCGTACGCGATCGTGAAGCCGTGATTATGCAGTCTATCTTCGACTTTACCCCCGGGTTCAAAACCAAAACTCTCAATTTAAACACGACGAACGACCCCACCCGCAAATTAACCGTCGAGGGTGGTGACGTATTGATCGCCCGTGACGATATTCTGGTTATCGGGAACGGGGTTCGTACCTCTACCCGTGGTATTGATGCGTTGATGTACAATTTCATCAAACGGAACGAGGATAAAGTACAACATATCCTAGTACAGGAGTTACCTCATTCACCGGAATCGTTCATCCACCTGGATATGGTGTTCACCTTCCTAGATAAAGACAAATGTATGGTCTACGAGCCCTTAATCATGAGCCCGGGCAATTACCAGACCGTGCATATCAAGATACAACACGGAAGACTCATCAGCATTCGCAGAGAAAAGACGTTGTTGCACGCCTTGAAGAAATTGGGCATGGACTTGGAACCCGTGTATTGTGGTGGCGAGGACGAAACATGGAACATGGAACGGGAACAATGGCACAGCGGTGCAAACTTCTTCTGCGTTGCCCCGGGTAAAGTGATCGGGTACGCCCGCAACAACTATACCGTGGAAGCAATGAATAACGCCGGATTTGAAATCATCCGCGCGTGCGACGTCATCAGCAATAAAGTAGACTTGAAAAATTACGATAAATACATGCTCACCATCGAAGGTTCCGAACTCCCCCGCGGAGGTGGCGGTGCCAGATGCATGACCATGCCCATCAACCGGGATGAAGTTGAATGGTAAAGAGACCAAAAGCTACAAATCAACAATTTGTAGCTTTTTTTTTATTATCAGGAAGTCCAAATTTGTCTACCGCCTAAGTATCTCTATTTAAAGCATTATCGTTAGTTTTGCAACTTAAAAGCGTGAGGTTATGAAGAGTACATTTAAAGTCCTTTTCTACCTCAAGAAAGGTTCTGGATAGAAGAACGGTAAGTTTTGACTATGGCAAGAATTACTATTGACGGCAAGTTATGCCTGTTTAGCACAAAACAAAGCATTCTATCGTATGATTATCGGGAGGTAATAGTGGGAAGTATAAAGGAAATTCGTATTTTTGCAACGGCTAAAACTTTCACGCATGGATATTTGGAACAAGCAGAAGCGTTCCGCCGTTATGGCGAAAATACGAAGCCGGGACACAAAGCCAGAGTGGATTGTGCGCCGTTACCTCTTTTCACGCGGCTACCGTTACCGTAAGAACGTGAAGGGGTTACCGGGCACGCCTGACATCGTGCTGCGCAAATACGGCATCGTGATTTTCATACACGGCTGTTTCTGGCACGGGCATGAAGTGGACGGGCATATCCCACATTCCAACAGCGAGTATTGGCAGAAAAAAATTGGACGCAACAAGCAACGTGACGAACGCGACAAGGCAGAATTGAAGAAGATGGGCTGGCGGGTGATGACCGTGTGGGAGTGCCAACTAAAGCCCGCGGTAAGGCAACAAACCTTGCTGGAGATTGAGTACCACATCAACCACACGTATTTGGAGAAGTTCAAGCCGAAAAAAGCTAAGCAATATGTGATAGAAGAAGTTGTTTCTAGTATTGCAGCCGAAGAAGCGATAGAATATAAAAAGAGATAAATCTTCTATCATAAAAACAATTTTTTGTTTAAGAGCCGTATATTTGTGCAAATAATGAAGAATATGAGAAATATAGTTGATGCAATAATTGAAATTGTAAATGCACCTCAATATAGATTGAAAGAATATGCAGAATCTCATAACAAAGCAAATCAAATGGGGCAGCATTATTACAGAGCGTGAAATTAATAACTTATACTATATAATGAATTTGATTAGTCTTTTTTCTGGTGCTGGGGGTTTGGATTTGGGTTTCCATAAAGCAGGTTTCAGGACTGTTGCCGCAAATGAGTTTGATGCTAAGATTTGCCCGACTTTTCGCGCGAACTTTCCAGAAGTAAATCTAATAGAAGGAGACATCCGCAACATACCTTCTTCTGAGTTTCCTGATAATGTTATTGGTATAATAGGAGGGCCTCCTTGCCAATCATGGAGTGAAGCTGGCTCGTTAAAGGGGATAGAAGATGCTCGTGGGCAATTATTTTATGAATACATTCGTATTCTACGGGATAAACAGCCCTTGTTCTTTGTCGCAGAAAATGTATCAGGAATGCTTGCTAAACGTCATTCGAATGCTGTTAATGGTTTTATGAAATTATTTGACGAGGCAGGGTATGATGTGAATTTGAAGATGCTTAATGCCAATGACTATGATGTACCCGAAGATCGTGACCGTGTATTTTATATCGGATTTCGTAAAGATTTGGATATACATGATTTCAAATACCCAACGCCTTTGAAGCATAAACCTACTTTGCGTGAAAGCATTTGGGATTTGCAAGATTCCGCAATACCTGCACGGGAGAAGAACAAAACCAATGGAAATGCTTGCAAAGTACCTAATAACGAATATTTTACAGGAGCATATTCGCCTATATTCATGTCGCGCAATAGGGTACGTTCATGGGATGAACCTGGCTTTACGGTCCAAGCCAGCGGGCGCCAATGCCAGTTGCATCCACAAGCACCTAAGATGATAAAGGTTGAAAAGAACCTACAAAAGTTTGTAGAAGGGAATGAACATCTATACCGTAGGATGACTGTACGTGAGGTTGCACGTGTGCAAAGTTTCCCAGATGAGTTCAAATTCATATACGAGGATGTAAACTACGCCTATAAAATGATAGGCAATGCCGTTCCCGTTAATTTGGCTTATCATGTGGCTATGCAAATAAAGCAAACACTAATTGAAAAAGGGGCTGTCCATGCTTAAAGATATGAAAGTCGCATCATTCTTTGCGGGATGTGGCGGATTGGACCTAGGCTTTAGGCAAGCAGGTTATGAAGTTATTTGGGCGAATGAATTTGACGAAGCAATACATAAAACTTATCAATTCAACCACCCAAATACTTGTTTGTGCAAGTCGGACATTCGGACATTAAAAGCTGCTGATATCCCCGATTGTGATGGATTCATCGGAGGGCCTCCTTGCCAATCATGGAGCGAAGGCGGTAAACAATTAGGCTTGGAAGACGAGCGGGGGCAATTATTTTTTGATTATATCCGATTAATAAAAGAAAAATGCCCAAAGTTTTTTCTTATAGAGAATGTGCAAGGTATTATTAACGACAAGCACTTTAGTACATTTCTATTATTTCTTTCTACTCTTGAAAATGCTGGTTACGTAGTAAGCTATTCTTTATTGAATGCTGCAGATTACCATATTCCTCAAGACCGTCATCGTGTATTTATTGTTGGTTTCTTGAAAAAACTGAATTGTACATTTGATTTCCCGAAGCCATTGGGAAAACCTTACATCACGCTGAAAAAAGCAATAGGAGATATTGTAGAAAGTCCTCGTTCGTATACAAATGAAAATGTAATACAAGAATATGGGAGATGGCTCAACCATGATATATTTATGGGACCATGGGATGCAAAATTCATGGCACGTAACCGTGTGCGTTCATGGGATGAAACTTCATTTACGATACAAGCGCAAGCAAAGAACTGCCCTTTGCATCCACAAGCTCCTAAAATGAAATACATATCGCAAAACCAACGTGTTTTTCTTCAAGGAGCAGAACATTTATATCGTAGGCTAAGCGTCCGGGAATGTGCAAGAATACAAACCTTTCCGGATAATTTCCGTTTTTTTTATAAAAATGTACAAGATGGCTATAAGATGGTTGGCAATGCAGTACCTCCTCGTTTAGCCAAATTTTTAGCTTTGTCAATAAAAGAAGCCTTGTTTTCTATTCAAGTAAGAAAATCTGAAACAAGCAACGTGTTAGTTGCTTATTATAAAAATGATTATCAGTTGCAACAAACTTTGAGAAATAGACTTTATTATGTGCGTGCTGGATTACGTCGTGGGGCATTACAAATTCCTGTAGGCATGGCTTACCCCATTTATTTGCTATTGCATAACCGTAGTAACAAGTTTCTATTTCGTATCATTCCTGAGTATCCAAAACTAATGTCAGCATCCGGCTTGAAAAAATTAGGTTTTATGCCTTCTGGCAAAGAATACTTCGCATTTCGATTAGAGAGCCCACTAAGCACAAATCTTGCAGGAATGGATTTATCAAAGGTACGGATTAAAGGAAAGAACCGTAATATAGCTATTCCATACATTACTACCATCCAGGAGCTTATCTCAGAATAAATTCTTTATCGTTTAGAAAGACCTTGTCATCTTAAGGCCTTTCCGTCTTTATTTTCATTACCAAATCGGTTTGATCGAGACAATTTTCTTGAAAAGAATAACTTAGAACATATATTGTGGACAATAGTCCGTTGTACTATTGCCTGTGTTCTCATATATTTGTATTATTATGGATATAAATGAAATTTTTGGAAAAAAAGTGATGGAGAAAAGATTATCTCTAAAAATATCACAGGAAACATTAGCTAATATGGCTAATATTGACAGGACTTATTTGCCTGATATCGAAAAAGGCAAAAGAAATGTGTCTCTAAAAATTGCAGACAAAATTGCAAAAGCGTTAAATGTTTCACTTAAAGACTTATTATAATAACATTATGCCAGATTTTATCAATTCAGAGTATTCTGTAGAAAAATTGTTTCCAGCAGGAACGGCCTTTTCTTTTGAAGGGAAAAAATATCATGTTGTACTTTGTGGAAAACCACGTCCTTCGCAAGGTGAATGCAAAACAGATGTTTATATAAAAGGAGTAACTTCAGATAAAAAAGATACCGTAGAATTAAAAATATCTGTCAAACAACAAAATGCGGATTTCTTAGAAAATAAGATGTCTCTTGATAGAGCTTGTGAAATATTTGGCAAAGATGCTTCAGATATTATTAAGCGATGCTTGCTTTCTATACAGGATTGTTTTGTTGCCGATTATTTGGTCTATTTTAAGGGATGTGGCAAAACAGAGGCGCATACAATGAAATTGGGTTGGAAGTTTGAATTACTAAATAAGTTAAGCGGTGAAAAATCTGGTGTTTTAGAACTCACGGAAGAGCAAAAATATGATGTTTTTGCGGGAATTAACTTATCAGAGGATAAGAAAAACAGTCGTGTAAACGGTCAAATCATTAATGATTCGGGTGTGGCTAATTACATTCTGAATATTGATAACGACAACATGACTCAAGATACTTGTTTGAGAAACTTGCAACCAATAGAAGAATACGCAAAATCTCAAACCATCTATTTTGCCTGTAAAGCTTTAAATTATAGATTTGATAAAAGCAAGTGGGATGGTCCAAGACCTTTGTCAGTATATGTAGATTGGTTTATTGATAATGGAAAATTAAATGCGCGTTTGATTTTTGATTATCCTTTGGAACATAATGGGAATGAAGTTGGTGAAAAGCTGAAAAGCATTTTGAAAGAATTGAAAATTAAAAAATTTGATGATTTGAGAGGTGTATTATCTCATAATGTAAGATGCTACTCCAAGGAATAATGACTATCCATAAGATTTCAATCATTTCGAAGAAAGATTTATCTTTGAACCCGAAAGTTAGGCAGACAAACAGCGGTCAAAGTCGGACAGGCTTCACGGTTGCAAGCAGTTAGAGTTACAGGTTCAAAAAACTGTCTTATTTTTCCCCGATATATAAACTGGCAATCCCGAACGTCAGCCGTTGCTGGGAAACCTTCGCGTAACCGGCACGACGCATGATTTCCAAGAATCTCTCGCCTTGGGGAAAAGCAAAAACCGAGGCAGGCAAATACTCGTACGCCTTGCGGTTGCCGGAAATGACACCCCCCACGAAGGGCAGGATATGCTTGAAATAAAAATTGTATAACTGCTTCATCGGGAAACGCTCCGGCGTGGAAAATTCCAGGATAACCACCTTCCCACCCGGCCGCAACACCCGGAACATCTCCGTCAGCCCCCGTTCCAGATGTTCGAAATTACGAACCCCGAAAGCGACGGTCACGGCATCAAACGTGCCATTCCCGAACGTCAGGTTCTCGCTGTCCCCGTACTGGAAATCCAATCGGTCTTCCAATCCTTTATTCTTTGCTTTTTCCCGGGCAACTACCAGCATATTCTCGGAAATATCCGCACCGATAACCCGTTTCACGCCATGCTTCAACGCCTCGATTGAAAAATCACCCGTACCGCAAGCAATATCCAGCACGAGATCTTTACGCCCGGCACCGACAACTTTCATCGCCTTTTTTCGCCAACGTTTGTCAATACCCATAGATAACAGGTGATTCAACAAATCATACTTGGGAGCGATCCCGTTGAACATCTCCTGTACCTTTTCTTTCTTTGCCATGATCTCTACATTTATTTCGAGGCGAAAATAATCATTTTTTAGCTTCGAATGCAATAACCTCCCGATATACCTTGTCTAACATTTGCAAGAAAGCCTTCAACTCCCGGTACTCTTCCGGCAAATACACTTGCTTATCTATTGTCAACGTGAACGATACAATAATCTTTCCCATGTTTTCCATGGCTTGAAAACGCAACAAAGCACCATTCTGATGGATTCGCATCTCTATTGCCTCCGGCAACACGGCAACGTATCCCTTGGGAACTTCCATCTCCACGTGGCTGCTTCTGACGACCTTTACCGGAAATACCACTCGTTTCCCCGAGAAATCCGGCACTGCCACGGGATGCAATATTCCCTCCGTCAACAAAGGTTGTACCTCCACTTTCCGGGAATCGCCCGTTTCCTTCTGCAGGGCAAATTCCTTAGAAACAATATTGGAGGCTGCATCATACTTGAATTTCGTGAAACTCCATCCCGGGAAAAGAGATTTCACTTCCGATTTCTGTCCCAGTTCACCGATTTCGGCTACCCTATCCAAAGTCCGCACCGCCGCATACTCTTTCTCCACGATTCCCACTTTATGTTTTACTTTATTCCCGCTCACTTTAATTAGCGTCGAAACAAGCACTTGGTCTTTCCCGACACTCGTGAGGTCAATCATCTTTCCCCCTTCTTCATTCACGAGCCAGCCCAACCGATTCAGGCAACGCCCCGGCAGCAACCCGACAGGAGTCCTTGCCGTGGCATCGCACAAGAGAAACGATCCCTCCACCTCTACCATACACACCACATAATTGAAATCCCCGAACTTCGGCTCCCGGGCGGGAATTTCCCCCTCTCCCCTCGTGTTCAGAATAACAGGAAAAGCATCAAACCCGCATTGCCGGAACAACGAGCATAGAATCAAATTAATATCCGCCACGCTTCCCTCCTTTTCCTGCAAAGTCTGCCGCAAATCCTTCGTCGGCAGGATACCGTAAGTACCGTCCCATACCAATATTCCTTGAATATGCTGGAATATCGTGATAAACTGTGTCAACACGTTCTGTCCTATCACGATAGAGGTCATGTCCGTGGGAAAATTTCCCCGTTTGATAAACTTCCAGAAATGATCTGTTTCCAGAAGTTCCCGGTTCAATTTCTCGTAATCCTTGTTTTCCGCTTGCTGAGCCTTACTGATCCCGACACCCAACGCGAGGAATAAAACACATACAACAATTCTTTTCATCCCGATTTTTTTTAAATGATCCGATCTTTATATCACCCCGCCGTATTCTCTCAATAACGAAGTAAATATATTAAACTTATCCCGTTTTTCAAATTCTCCTTCCCATAAAAACTCATTCATTTTTAACCAATACCATCCGACTGCGGTCAGCCAATTGCACCTTCGTGATAAAATCCTTGAATTTATCGTAGTCCGTTCTCGGGTAAGTACCCTTTTTCAGACAAAACCGCCTCGTGATGAAAATCTCCTCTCCTTGAACCCTTACCGCCAACCGATAATCTCCAAACGGGGTTTCCAAAGATAGCGGGGCAATACCCCCTTCCTCCCGATACCCCTCGGGGATCGTGACCCGCACGGTATCCTCCTGAATATAAGGGTACCGCACCATGATCGGGGAAAAACGTTCCTTCCCCGTCAATTTGATATACGCGATATTCGAGAACCGGCAGGGAGTCAGGAACAATCTTCCCATCGACATCGTGGCAAATCCCCGAAGTTGCCCCTTTATCTCGTATCCCGTCCGCGGCACCTCATCCCCGGAAAGAGGCATAAAACGGTAATCCTTCAACTCTAAATTCCCGAAACCGGAGTGATCCTGTATCCACTTCCTTTTTTCGTCCTCCGACTTATTTAATAAATGTACAAAACCGTCATTCTCGATCTCCAATCCCGAATAATCACGACAAAAATCCATCTCCGCATCCCCGGAAGCAAACAGACGCACGTCTACCTTCGTCTTCTGCACGTTATCATTTTCCCCGTACCTCCGGGTACGTATCAGATGCCCGCCATCCTCCCCGACCAACAAACCGTAACGGTCGGAAGTAAACGTGCCCATGTACCCCATGGGCGAAAACTGTGAGGTACATTCCAACCAGATTGTATCCCGTTCAAGGGGCACGGTGACGATCACGTGATTGAAACGTGACGTGGGAAAATCTTTCGGTATCTCGTCCATATCGCTACCGGCACGGATTAACGTGTAAAAAGCCGGAATCCCCACCGCCCTCAACAAGGCACACGTGTAAAAGGATAACGCTTTACAATCCCCGAACTTATTCTGATGCACGTGTGACGCAGCGAACGGCTGCCATCCCCCGATACCCAGCTGCACACTCACGTAACGGGTATTTTTCTGAACATAGCGGTACACGGCTCTCACCTTATCCCTGTCCGAGGGCAAGGCATCACATTCCTTCTTAATTTCTGCCACCTGCTCCGGTCGCAGGTCATCTTTTCCTGTGCAAAGCATATAAGCCCACATCCCGTATTTCTCCCAACTCTCCATGCTTCCCTTATACCCGCCAATCTCGAAATTCACGGGAGCCAGGTAGACCACGGGCAACACGTCCTCCTTGTTCCCGTTGAAAGGTTCCATCGTGACAGATTTCACATCCCGCACGTCCCATGTATAACGAAATCCGTTCCCTTCCGCCTCTTTCCGGGGTTCCTCCACGTTCCCGTTCCGGTAACGGAATCCCACGTTCTGCGGGTCGGACACGATGAAAGTAGAACTCTTTATCCCTTGCTTCTCGTCGCCCATCGGGCTCCAGACAGGATAAAACAAAGAACCTTTATCATCGATCCGGTACTCTACATCCAAGATATAAGGATAACGCCCGTGCACCACGTCCAGATACTTTACCCGCGAATCGGAAGAAAAGGAAGCGTAATCAACCACCATATCACGGCAATCCTTTAAACTATAACGCCGGATCACTTTCCCGTCCTGCCCCGTTATCGTCACCTTCAAGGACACCACCTTCGTGAATTTATCGTAATGCAAAGTTATCTTATTCAAATCTTTCGCAAAATCATTCAATATCATAACTTTGTATTTACGCTCCAGGCGGGATTCTTTCGTATTCAATATCGTGAAGTGCATGACGTCGCTTATCACGTACTCGTTCAATCCCTCGTACTCCTTTTGTGCGATAGCAGAAAGGCTTACACACAAAAGCCATAAAACCGATACCGCAAATCTCATCCCTGTTTCTTTTTTAGTACAATCATAGTTTTCGCTAACTTAGCGTATTCATCAAAGAAAGTTTTTAACTCCGGGTATTCCCGGGGAGTGTACATCAATTTTTTCATCACGAACGACACGGTAAGGGTGATACGTCCCAAACCTTCCAAAGCCTGAAAAGTAAATAAAGCCCCCTTGCTACTCAATAAAAAAGCCAATCCCTCCGGTAGCGGCTCGGGTTCGTATCCCTCGGGAACAAGTATCGTCACTGAAATCGTTTCCCTGCTATGGAACGGGAAATCCACGATAGCGGAACGATTATCCCGTTTGAAAAGAGGTTCCGACGCCAAACCATACAAGAAAGGTTGTATATACAACACATCTGCGTCCCCGCAAGGTCTTTCCAATTTAAATCGTTGATTGACTTGATCCCTGTCTGCATCATATTTAAAATCCGAGAAACTCCATTCCGTGTACCGGTCACGCAATTGATCTTCAAACTTTTCTTTCCCTTCCTTCAAATATCTTTCCGATACCGCCAACGCGGCGTACTCCTTGTCTTGCGCCTGTATCTCTACTTCTATCTTTCCGTCTTTCACCTGAAAGGTCGAATACACCGCACAAACATTCCCCCCGTGTCCTTTCAAGGGCATCATATTTCCTCCCGAGGCAGAAACGAGCCAGCCATCCCCATTCAGACACCGCGGTGGCAACAACCCGAAAGGAACACGGGCAGTTGCATCTGCGTAATATAATTCATCCCCAATTCTCACCACGGAAACGACATAATCAAAATCTTCAAAACTCGGGTAAGTGGGGTGCACGGTACCGTTCCCGCGGGTGCTCAATATCAACGGGTCAGCCTCCAACCCGTGCGTACGGAACAATGACGTCAGCGCCAGATTAATATCTGCCACCCCGCCTTCTTTATCCCGCAAGCATTCCCGCCACGTTTTCGATTGCATAAAACCATATTTCCGGTTCCACGCGACGGTCGACTTCATCCATTCAAAAAGATAATCCGCCTTTTCCAAATCGCCCATCCCCGCCACTTTTTCCGACAACTCTTTCGGGAAATTACCCCGGTTTGCCGCTTTCCCGAAATATTCATTTTCCAGTAACTTCTTGTTCAATTGCGCGTATGACCCGGCTATCTGCTGAATCACCCGCCCCGGAATATCGATATTTACCAATTGAAATTCCATCCGCAAAGGCAAATCACAAGGGTTACTCACGAAGGGTTCGTCCTCCACCGGGGGAAGATCTTTCACGATTAACTTCGTGCGGCGGCTCCGGAGTGTTTCGTTCCCAATAAGATCGGAAACCCAACTTTCCTTGCGTTCCACCTCGTGCATATTTCCCAGCATCCGGGTCTGAAAGAAGAAATATTCCGGGATCGTGTAAGTCAATTCATTGTGACAAGTCGGAATATCCGCTTGGAATATCCACGATTCCAAATTCGTGAAATAAGAAGATTCTTTCATGAAACTATACTCAACGACGGAACCTTTCTTCACGTTAGGCAATACAAAACTCATCTCCACCCAATGCTCGTTCAAACGATTACTAAAAATATTCGATTTCTCCAATTTCGTCTTGACTATATTACCATTTTCCAGATTATAAGTAAATCCGCTCAAATAACTTACTTTCTCCCGTGGTCCGGACAGATTATTTTCGGGAGAATATAGCATGATCTTCACGTTAGCCACATCTTTCTTGTCGTCATCCAACACTTTTATCCTCACCCCTTCGCTATAACGATAAAACAGCCTGCTTTTATCCATCTGAAAATCAATTTCTCCCACTTTCGTCAGGATCACGGCTTTCGCTTCCGGATAAAAATCACATTTATCTACATTCAATTCCTTTTTCGTGATAGGTTTAAATTTAATCTTCTCCGCCTCCACCCCGGAGAATACAAAAAGAAAAAACAAGATAATTAGAATCGCCCTTTTCATAATCATTCATTTAAGTTTGCAGCAGACGTAAAAATATTAAATTTATTCTAATTTTCAAACATTCGTCTGAAAAATATCGGCTTACCGCATTTTGCACGCACGCAAAAAAATCGTGAGAACTCTTTGCAGCGAGTCCTCACGATACGAAATATAAACTCAAATCAAAACCTCCGAAAGTATAGTTATTTGCTCGAAGTACCGCTTTCCAGAATACTAACAATAGAGAACAGCGAGAAACAGATCGCTCCCAACCCTATCAGTACCCGGGAAGGTACAAAGAAAGCATTGTCCAGCGAAGCCTCCTCGAACAGGAACGCTCCCAGGAAAAGGGCAAACAAGGCTGTCATCACCGGAATCAATGGAATCCGGTTCGCCAACTTACATTCCTGACGCCACACCTTTGCCAACAAAAGAATCTTACTCGAAATACTGAAACAAACCAGCCCAAGACCAATCAAAATAAAACCGGTAGTATTCACGGGAGCCGCAGTAGCCAACAACTCGACAATCCCCCCTACAATACAGATAGTTCCCATGAAAAACACCAATCTAGGCCAATTTCTTCTATCTTTTTCCCCGTAATCATTCCTGATCTGACGAGAGATACTTGCAACCAAACCGATCAGACTCGTACAGATACAAGCCAAACCAGCCATAACGCTCCCCGCAACCAGATGGTCGCTCTCGGACGCCCCGAACAATAACACGATCGCCCATACCCACGCCACGAGGGCAAACAAAACCGTGATCCCAATCAGCGTGTATTCCGTTGTGGCAGAGAAACCTGCCGGATTAATTTTATCACTCGTTCCATGTGAATTTCCAGGAATCAACGTAAACTTGGTCGATGAAGTTGCCGCCGTCGAAATACAACCGGCAATCAAAGCCACCCCGCATATCACGTGCCCCGGTACAAACATATTCTGCGGTTCCTCGATATTCAACAGGGTTATACCCAAAATCATCGTACCCAAAGCGAACAGATACCCCATGCAGGGCAATAAATACTTCACCACCGGATTGTACGTGTGGATCAATTGACGAATAATCGTGGCAGCTGTGGCATATAGAGCCAAGCAAAGAACTCCTAATGAAAATACTACCGGTCCGGCCACCCAACGAGCTTCATCATTCCCATAGCCAAAAATATACCCCCCGAAAAAGAAGCAAATCAATGCCATCAACAAGGGAATCAAACGAAACAATACACTAATACCGTAATTCATAAGTAATTCATTTTAATACCTATGCATATACGGCGTTTTACATATTCGGTTTACTCGTAACCTTCAAAAAGATATTAAAAGATGACAGCGACTGTCTTAAAAACCTAATGATCCGGTGATTGCCGATTCGATGATTGAAATATCTCAAAAATCATGGAATCGGCAATCACAAAATCTCTTAGTCACGAATTTCTTCATTCAGCACCTTCCACAGCATATCCTTCAACTCCGTGATCCCGCTTCCCGTCACGGAAGAAATGAAAACATAAGGAATATCCGGTAAGTCTTGCTCCATTTCTGCCATCAGTTCCCGGTCGATATAATCACATTTCGTGATTGCCAAGAGTCGCTTTTTATCTAATAACTCGGGATTATACTGTTTCAACTCGTTCAGTAACACACGATATTCCTCGTGAATATCCTTGCTATCCGACGGTACCATAAACAACAACACCGAATTCCGCTCAATGTGGCGCAGGAAACGCAATCCCAACCCTTTACCGAGATGTGCCCCCTCGATGATTCCGGGAATATCCGCCATCACGAAAGAACGGTTGTCCCGATAATTCACGATTCCGAGATTCGGCACCAAAGTCGTGAACGGATAATTGGCAATTTCCGGTTTCGCGGCAGACACCACGGACAACAAAGTAGATTTCCCTGCATTCGGGAAGCCCACCAATCCCACGTCAGCAAGCACTTTCAATTCCAGAATCACCGAGCGTTCCACCCGAGGCTCTCCCGGTTGCGCGTAACGAGGGGTTTGATTAGTTGCCGAACGGAAATTCCAGTTTCCAAGACCACCCCGTCCCCCTTGCACAGCAATCGCGATTTCTCCATCACTCGTGATCTCGCAGATCGTTTCGCCCGTGTCGGCATCCCGTGCCACCGTGCCGAGCGGTACATCCACGATCATATCCTCGCCATCCGCTCCCGTGCATAAATTTCCACTTCCACTCTCTCCATCCCCCGCGAACACGTGGCGTTGGAATTTCAGGTGAATCAATGTCCAGTAATTACGATTCCCCCGCAAAATCACGTGACCTCCGCGTCCTCCGTTTCCCCCGTCGGGTCCACCTTTAGCAGAACGCTTATCCCGATGCAAATGCATTGACCCCGGTCCCCCGGCTCCACTGCGACAGAAAATTTTCACGTAATCGACAAAGTTCGTTGATGCCATCTTATTAATTTTAGATTTTAAATTTTAGATTCCAAATTGAAAGTGACATCATTTCCCTGTCATTTTCAATTTTCAATTTTCAATTTTCAATTGTATACAGGTCCGGCAAATTGCGTCCCAGACCGTCGTAATCCAAGCCTCGCCCGATCACGAAATCTTTCTCCAGGGCGATACACGTGTAATCAAGAGTCAAATCATACCGCAACGCATCCGGTTTGTAGAACATGGCAGCAATCTTTATCAGCTTCGGGTGTTTCTCCTCCAACATTCGCTTCAAATATATCATCGACTCTCCCGTATCGACCATATCTTCCAGTATCACCACCGTGCGCCCGGATATATCTTCTTTCAACCCGATCACACTCTGCACGTTTCCCGTGGAAACGAGCTTATCATACGAGGCGATCTTCACGAAACTGATTTCCGTTCCTTCCACGGTGATCTGTTTCAACAGATCGGACACGAACATAAAAGCCCCGTTCAAGACACCTATAAACAGAGGTGATTCTCCCGCCAACTCCTCGTTCATCTGTCTAGCGACCCGCTCTATTTCCCGATCGATCACCTCTGCCTCTATCAATAAACGGAATTCCCGATCACGTAACCTGACTCTCTTCATATCACAAATATTTCCCCCGACTGACGACTTTTCGTCCCCCGGATTCGTTTTTTTATTTAACTTTGCACAAAAGTACAACTTTGAATTTAAAATCCGGTAAAAATATGGATCCAAAAGTAAGTATTATCATGGGTAGCACCTCTGATCTACCCGTTATGGAAAAAGCTGCAAAAGTATTGAATGACTTCTGCATACCTTTTGAAATCAACGCCCTCTCCGCTCACCGCACGCCGGCTGAAGTGGAAACGTTCGCCAAAGGCGCCCGCAACCGGGGCATTGAAGTTATCATCGCCGGAGCCGGAATGGCTGCACACCTGCCAGGTGTAATCGCCGCCATGACTCCCGTTCCCGTTATTGGTGTGCCTATCAACGCCACCCTCGACGGCATGGACGCACTTCTGGCTATCGCACAAATGCCTCCGGGCATCCCTGTTGCCACCACAGCCATCAATGGAGCCATGAACGCTGGAATCCTCGCAGCCCAAATCCTTGCCGTGGGCGACAACTCGCTAAAAGCAAAAATCGTTGACTTCAAGGAATCCTTGAAAAAGAAAATCGTTGACGCCAACAATGAATTGGCAAAAGTAAAATACGATTACAAGACGAATTGATTATTTTTTCACTTATCTGATACCGAAATTTGTAGAAAATTCCGGTATCAGTTTTTATAAAATGCCCCATGAAATTCTATACCATACTTTTCATTCTACTTTGTTTCTTATGCACATCCTGCACTGATGAAAAAAACGAGTCCCAGAACGAAAATTACGACATAAAAGGTAAAGTCGAGAAAGGACCTTTTGTAAAAGGTTCAAAAATCACACTACAAACTCTAAATTCAAAATTTGTCTTTACCGGTGATTCTTATTCGGCAACAATACTTGACGCTGAAGGAAATTTCAATTTCGGCTCTCTTGAATTAGAATCGCCCTATGCTTTACTTACCGCCGACGGCTACTATTTTAACGAAATACAAGGAGAATTATCACAAGGACAAATTTCATTGAAGGCACTTGTTGACTTATCCGATAACTCTTCTGTCAATCTCAATGTATTAACCCATTTGAAACAAGACCGGGTACGACATCTCATTCAAGAGAATCAAAAAATCTTCAAAGAGGCAAACCGACAAGCTCAAACAGAAATACTCACATGTTTCGCCCTTCAAGAATATGCAAATAAAGATGTTTCCTCATTTTCCATCACGAGCGGCACAGATGAAGCTGGAGCTTTGATCATTGCCTCTTCGATGCTATTGCAAAATAAATCTGATGCTGAATTTACAGAATACATCACAGACTTAAGCCAAGAATTTAAAAACACAGGAACTTTCTCTGCCAACCACAAAAAAGAATTACTCGAAAATAGCTATAATCTTAATCTTTCCCGAATAGCAGATAATATCATAGAACGTTATCAATCATTAAACAAAGAAATTTCAATACCTGATTTATCATATTATATCGATTGGGATAACGATGGGATTGCAGGTAATGAACTAGGTGATAAAAATCAAGAGAAATTACTAGAATTTGAAACAGATACTCTCAAAATCGGTATAAATGGCGGAAAATATAGAGTAAAAATAAACACAACGATACCTTACACGTTCAATTTACCGGGAGGGACAATCCCTGAAGTAATCATCCCCGAAAATCCGATCATAAACCCAACGCCTATCACATTTCAAAAATCCTTATCCGAAGACAACTATTTGATCCTAAATATCGAACCCAGTCCTTCATTTTTCATGCAGGACGCCACCATCACGCTGTATAGCTATGATGGTAATATCTCTACCAGCCTTGTTCTTCAACAAGAAGGGGATAACACGAAAATAGAAGATCCATCGTCAGAAATATACGATATGTTGATACCAGAACTTTCTAAGACGTTTAATTACACGTTCTCCACGGAAGCTCTATTCTCTCGATGCTATCTCCCGAACGAAAATCAAGCATGGCAAGAAATATATAATCACACGTTAAACAGCGAGAACAGTATCGTATATGACATTTGGAAGCAAGCATATGCGACCATCGCAACCACAAATGTTCTCATCGATGCCATCAAAGACCGTTCTGTTTATATCGAATCCATGTTCAAGAATATCAGAGCAATGGTCTATTACCAGATGGTGTGCCTATTTGAAGCAATTCCCTATAAAACAACAAGTGCTATTGAAAGTTCACTTCCTAAAATCCCGGCAAATGAGATATATGAACATTTGAGATTGGAACTTGAAAAATGTATCGAATTATTCCCAGCAGTGAAAAACAATAACCAAATTGCTGTTTCCAAAGCTATACCTCAAACTTTATTAGCTAAGATATACATGGAAACAGGTAATTACACGAATGCTCTCAATTTATTGAAAGATATCATTTCCTGTAAACAATACACACTTAGTAGTTCACGTCATTCAGCCTTGAACAACCGAGATGAAGAACTGATCTTTTCTTTACCTCAAACTCAAGATATGTTATATTCAAAACTTATCGAATCTAATAAATATCTCCCGGTATTACGCTACACGGAAGTCTTTTTATTAGCAGCAGAATGCGAGTATCATCTTGGGAATATACCTGAAGCAATATCTTATCTTTCAAAAATACAGGAACGACCCCAAACTCATAGTATCACATCGGATAATTTCATGGCTGAATTAATTCAAACATGGAAAAACGAGGTTCCCGGAGAATTTTCTTATTTCTTTTTTCTAAAACGAAATAAACTAATCAAGGAAACGCTCGGCATAGACAAACCTCATACTGTACTTCCGATTCCAATGCGGGAATTAGAGATGAATCCCGCACTAACACAACATTATGAATATATTATGTGGTAAAAAAATTAATCCTCTAAAATCTCTTCATTGAATTTTAGAGGATTATTTTTATTCACAAGAATACTAAAGATTTCTATCAATCATACTTGATAAAACTCACTTTTTCTCCTGTTTTATAAGTTATAACTTACAAATTCCTTGTATTTGTATCATTCATCAAGTATAACTTATAAAATGAAGATCATTGAACGTTCTTTATACATACGAAGAATAAAAAAATCATAAAAATACGAACTTATATTACAAATATTATATATCTTTGAAAACATAGCTACACAGCTGCCGTCGTGCATTAATAACGAAAATTTCAAAGGATGTGTAAAACGTTACTTTTCGGTGTGTTACTTGTATTCCCGTTTTTCCTCCACGCGCAGGAAATCACGGACATCGAGAAGTTATTGCAAGACAATGACGTGGAGGCTTCCGAAGGCTATTACGAGGACATCGTGGCAACTTTACTGAATCTGGCTGCCCATCCTATAAACATCAATTCGGCTCCTTTCGATAGCTTGAAAATGCTCTTTTTCCTATCAGACACTCAGATTGATAACCTACTGGAATTTAGGGAAAAGCATGGTGCATTCATGCACCCGAACGAGGTGCTATTAGTTACAGGCATCGGTACAAGGGATTGGGAGAACATCAAACCTTTTATCCGCATCGGGGCATACACTCCCGGAGCAACCCGTTTCCCACGGTTACACCACGAAATACTAGCCCGTGTCAAAACAACTCGTCCCAAACAGGCAGGCTACAAGCGATACAGCCGGGATGCCTTCGTGTATGAAAAAGATTATCTCACGAAAAAGCGAAACCGCTTTCAAGGACCACCCGTGAGCACGCTACTGAAATACAAGACAAATGCCGGCACTCGCTGGCAAGGAGGCATTACTTTGGAAAATGATGCCGGGGAGAATTATTTCACGAAAAACCAGAAAACCGGATTCGACTTTCTCTCCGCCCATCTCTATTTCACACCGGGCAAGGTCGTTCAGAAAATATGTATCGGGGACTATAAAATACAATGGGGACAAGGATTAATCGCCTGGGGCGGATTCTCTTCCGGCAAATCGTCAGCCGCACTCGGCAATGAAAAATCAGGCAACGGCATCATGCCTTACTTCTCCACGGACGAAAATCGTTTTCTCCGAGGAGGTGCTCTCAGCCTACAACCCTCGCGGGACCTAACAACAGAAATCTTTATCTCCTACAAAAAGACCGACGGCAACCTTCTTGCGACGGACACCCTCTCCCCGGAAGCCGTGCAAACAGCCACGCTTCACGAAACAGGGTATCACCGCAACACGCTGGAACTGGAAAAGAAACACACGCTGAAAGAATTCACCACCGGACTATCCACCCGCTTCAATCACCGTTATTTCCGGGCAGGGATACAAATTCTACACTACAACTTCTCCCCGGCACTTGCCATCGGGAAAGCCGCCTACCAGCAATACAACGACCCGGGACGCCATCGCACGCTCGTCAGCATAGACTATAAAACGGGAGTCCGCCACTTCTTCCTGTTCGGGGAAACGGCACGAAGTAACAATGGCTCGTGGGCAACGATCGACGGCTTGCGTTACACGGGGTTCCTCCCGGTAGCACTATGTATCCTTTACCGCCGCTACGACAAGCGTTTCCGCTCTCACTACAACAGCGGGTTTGCCGAATATTCCAATACCTCAAACGAGGAAGGCGTGTACGTGGGTGTTGAAAGCACCCCTTTCCGGAATCTGAAATTAAATGCTTATTACGACTATTTCCGCTTCTTCGCTCCCCGTTATCAAGCAAGCCTCCCCGGAAATGGAAATGAATTTGCCGGAGAACTCACTTACTCCCATTCCCGTTGGGAATGTAACTTTCGCTTCAAACACGAGGGCAAACCCGAAGACTACAAGGCAGAAAAACTCATTTCCGTCACACGGGTCAAACAAGAATACAGGCTTCAATTTATTTATACCTTTCCCCGTCATTTCAAACTGCAAAGCAGAGCCACTCACGCCCGCTACACCAAACAAGAAAAGAAAGAATCCGGATTCCTCGTCTATCAAGACTTCGCGTACACGTCCTTGAAAGAAAACTTCAAAGCACAATTCCGTTTCGCCTATTTCGACACCGACGGTTATAATGCCCGCGTCTACGCCTACGAACACAACGTCCTCTATGGCTATTCCTTCCCCGCCTATCAAGACCGGGGAATCCGTTCCTACGTGAATATCAACTGGAAGCCGAATCGCAATATCACGCTCTACTTGAAAACAGGCATCACGTACTACCCGGACAAGACGCTCATCAGTTCCTCGCTCTCGCGAGTGGACGATAACAAGCTATTCGACCTTACTTTCCAAATAAGAATCAAGATTTAGCCCCTCTCATACTTGTGCCGTTTTTCCAGAACACGTTCCACATCTTCCAACGTGTACCCTTTAGCGATAAGCAATACAATATAGTGATACATCAAATCTGCCGCCTCGTTCAAAAACAATTCTTCATTATCATCTTTTGCCTCGATCACCAACTCAACGGCTTCCTCACCGACCTTCTGCGCAACTTTGTTGATGCCTCGACCTATCAATCGTGCCGTGTACGACACCTCCGGCGAATCATTTTTACGCTTCTGCAAATAGCATTGCAAATAATGCAGGAAATCACTCGCCCGGTTCACTTCCCCCCAGCACGTGTCGCTTCCCGTGTGGCAAGTGGGTCCGGCAGGTTCCACTTTCACCAGCAACGAATCGGCATCACAATCGGCAAGTATCTCTTTCACGTACAAAAAATTCCCGCTTTCCTCGCCTTTCGTCCACAAGCGTTGGCGGGAACGGCTGAAAAAGCAAACCTTCCCCGATCGCAACGTTTCGGCAACCGACTCGGCATTCATGTATCCCTGCATCAACACCACCCGGGTGTTAGCGTCCTGCACGATCGCCGGGATCAACCCGGCAGCATCAAACTTCAATTTCTCTATCTCGATCATCTCTTTTATATTTAACGTACTACAATTCCTTTTTCTTTCAAATAACATTTCAATTCCGGTATCCCGATCTGCCCGAAATGGAATACTCCCGCCGCCAGCACGGCATCCGCCTTTCCCCGGACAAACGCCTCGTAAAAATCTTCCATACACCCCGCCCCCCCGGAAGCAATCACGGGCACTCGCACCAGTTCCCCCAACCGGGCTACGGCATCACAAGCAAATCCCCGGTGTGTACCGTCGTGATCCATCGACGTGAACAGAATCTCCCCGGCACCTCGATCTTCAACCTCCCGAGCCCACGAGAAAAGCTCCCGTTCCGTTTCTACCCGACCACCATGGCTATACACCCGCCAGCCTCCCTCGCTTTGCCGGGCATCTATCGCCACCACCACACATTGCCGTCCGAATGCCGCCGCCAACCGATCAATCAACCCCGGCTCCGCCAACACGCTCGAATTCACGGACACCTTATCCGCTCCCCTCCGCAACAACGCCTCGACATCCCTCTCCGACGCTATTCCCCCTCCCACGGTAAACGGGATATTCACTTCCCGTGCCACCTCCTCCACCCACTCCAACATCGTTCGCCTCCTATCGCTACTCGCCGTTATATCCAAAAATACCAATTCATCCGCCCCCTCTGCCGAATAGCGCCCGGCAAGCTCCACGATATTCCCCGCATCCCGCAAATTCTCGAAATTCACCCCTTTTACCGTTCTCCCGTCCTTCACATCCAGACAAGGTATTATTCTCTTTGCCAACACCATTACATTTTAGATTTTAAATTCATACAAAGCCTTTCCCACGATCACCTCTGCAACCCCGATTTCAGCCAAAGCCTCCACGTCCTCCTTTGAACTCACGCCACCGGAAGCGATCAATGTCAATTCCGGGAAACGAGCCAATAACTCCCGGTACAACGGCAATGCGACTCCTGCCAACATCCCATCCCGCTCGATATCCGTACACATCAAGTATTTTAACATCGGTCTATACCACTCGACCAACTCGAATACCGTCGTTTCCGTTTCCCGTTTCCACCCGTTGATATACACCTTATTATTCCGGAT
The DNA here is from genome assembly GCF_000379665.1 of Butyricimonas synergistica DSM 23225. Lineage (GTDB taxonomy): Bacteria > Bacteroidota > Bacteroidia > Bacteroidales > Marinifilaceae > Butyricimonas > Butyricimonas synergistica. The sequence goes on from NZ_KB903359.1 coordinate 1,454,239, forward strand.
ATCCGCCCCGACAATCACTCGTTCACGCCCATAACGTTCCAACCATTCCGTCGTTTTCCGCCGATCCTGCTGTGCCATACTCCCAAGACAGACGAATGAAGCTCCCGCGTCGAATACCCGGCAAATATCATCATCACTCTTTATCCCGCCACTAAAATCCACTCGCAACCGGGTATGTTTACATATCCTTTCCAACACCCCGGCATTCATCACCCGGGAAGCCGCCGCCCCGTCCAAATCCACGAGATGCAATCTCTCCATACCCGCCGACTCGAAACGCAATGCCGCCTCCAACGGGTCGTCATAATATACCTTGCGGCTCTCGTAATCCCCCTGCATCAACCGCACACACTTCCCCTCGATAAGATCTATTGCCGGGATAACCGTTATTTTCTTTTCCATATCATTCACCATTTTAAAAAGTTTTCAAGTATTTGCATTCCAACCCCGGCAGACTTTTCCGGGTGAAACTGACATCCCCAGAAATTATCTTTCCGAATGGCAGCACTAAACTCCCGTTGATAATCACACGTGGCTATCGTGCCCTCGCACACCGGAACATAAAAAGAGTGAACGAAATAAACCCGTTCTCCTCCCTCCACGCCCGCGAACAACGAATCCTTCAACCCGTGTATCTCATTCCATCCCATGTGTGGCACCTTACTCTCCCGTCCGAATTCCCGCACCCGCAACGGAAAGATGCCCAGCCCTTCCGTGTCCCCTTCTTCCGAGGACTCGCACATCATCTGCATACCCAAACATATCCCCAACACCGGGACCTGCAAAGACGGAATCACCGTATCCAATCCCACCGCACTCAACTGCCGCATGGCAGCCGCCGCTTGCCCCACTCCCGGAAAAATCACCCGATCCGCCCCCCGTATGACATCCGCCTCGGCACTGCTCACCGCCTCATACCCCAATCTCCGTAAGGCAGTCTTCACCGAAAACAAATTCCCCGCCCCGTACTCTATTATAACAACCTTTTTCATTTCAAACCTAATCGTAAATCACTAAATCACCTAATCAATTACGTTTTTCGTTGACGGCAACTCGCCTCCTTCTCCTTGCACTACGGCAATCCGCAAGCAGCGCCCGAATGCCTTGAAGATTGCCTCTATCGTGTGATGCGTGTTCTCGCCCTTCGCCGTCACGTGAAGATTGCATTTTGCCCCTTGACAGAAGGATGCAAAAAAATGCTTTGTCATCTCCGTCGGAAAATCACCCACGTACTCCCGGGCAAACTCCGCGTTCCACTCCAACCAACACCGTCCCCCGAAATCAAGCAGCACCTCGGCTTTCGCCTCGTCCATAGGCAAAGCAAAACCATATCGCCCGATACCTTTCTTACTCCCCAGTGCCTCGGCAAAACAATTCCCCAGCACGATGGCAGTATCCTCTATCGTGTGATGCTCGTCAACCTGCAAATCCCCCTTCACGGCAACAACCATATCTATTCCCCCGTGCCTCACGACCTGTTCCAACATATGATCGAAAAAAGCCAAGCCCGTCCGTACATCCCCCTGCCCGGAACCATTCAGATCAAGCGCAATCTTCACCTCCGTTTCCGCGGTCTTTCTCTCCATCGCGGACTGCCGGCATCCTTTTTTCAAATAACGGGCTATCTTTCCCCATGACACGGAAGAAAACGCCACGGTTTTCCCCTCGGGAGCCTTTTCGCCGAAATAAATTCCCCGTATTCCCATATTTTCAGCCAACTGCATATCCGTCCACCGATCACCGATCACGTAAGAATGTTCCCTGTCCAAATCCTTACCGAGATACTTCTCAACCATACCCGTCCCCGGCTTCCTCCGCGGAGATTCATCCTCCGGCATACTCTCGTCAATCAACACCTCATCAAAAACCACTCCTTCCCCCGCCAGCGTCCGTAACATAAACTCGTGAGGCTGTAAAAACGATTCCACGGGAAAACGCTCTGTTCCCAAGCCATCCTGATTGCTCACCATCACCAACCGATAATCCGTATCCCTCGCCAACTCCCGCAATGCCCCGATCACTCCCGGCACGAATGCCAGTTTAGACATACTATCCACTTGACAATCACCGGGCGGTTCTTCTATTATTGTCCCGTCCCTGTCTATAAATAATATCTTCTTCATAAATCATGTCATCTAAAATCCTTTAATCTCCGAATCAGCAAATCATTTTCCGCTCTCGTCCCTATCGTGATTCGCAACCCACCTATCAAGCGAGGGGGAATATGACGTACCCGGACAACAACGCCTCCCGCCAACAAGTACTCGTACAACTCCCGGTAACGTGGAGTACACGCCAAAAGAAAGTTCACCTCCGAATCATACACACGCTCAAAGCAAGGCATTCCTCGCAACGCAACCACGACACGTTCTCTCTCCCGTTTAATTTCCTGTACCTTAGCCCGAAACGCTTCTTCCTCCCGCAAAACCTCCAACGCTTTACGCTGTGTCACCGAACCGATATTATAAGGCGGCTTCACCTTGTTCAAATACTTCACTAACCCCGGGTCCGCCATACATATCCCCACTCGCAACCCGGCAAGTCCCCACGCTTTCGATAGTGTCTGCAACACCACCACGTTCGGACATTCACCCCACAAACTTGTTGCCGAGGGACCTTCCGCGAAATCTATATACGCCTCATCGACCACGACCACCCCGCCAAACCGCAAAGCCACCTCCCGAATCTTCTCCAACGGCAACACGTTCCCTACCGGATTGTTCGGGGTACAAAAAAAGATAATCTTCGTCCGCTCGTCCACCCGTCCCCACAAACCTTCCCATTCCGGCATAAAATCATCATCCAACGCCAAGTCCCGCACCTCCGTATCATTCACCCGGGCACTCACCTCGTACATCGAGTACCCCGGAGAAAACACTACCACGTTATCCCGCCCCGGCACGCAAACCGTCCGTATCAACATATCTATCAACTCGTCGCTCCCGTTCCCCAACACCAAACGTGCCTCATCAATCCCCTTCAACCCGGCAATCCTTTGTTTCAACTCCCGCTGGTACGGATCCGGGTAGCGATTATACTCCGTCACGTACGGGTTCTCGTTCGCGTCCAACAACACAGCATCCCTTCCCTCGAACTCTTCCCGTGCACAAGAATACGCCTGCAACTCCCGTATATTATCCCTTACTAAATTCTCAAACTCCATCTTCATGCCTGTTTATAAAGTTTCAACCCTAATTCGTACAGCATTCCCGTGCGCCGTCAAGTTCTCGTTATCCGCCATGATCTCTATCGTCTTTCCCAAATAAGCCAATCCTTCGGGGCGAATCTCTTGAAAACTGACCTTCTTCATAAACGAATCGACCCCCACCCCGCTATACGCCCGGGCATACCCGTTCGTGGGCAACGTGTGATTCGTACCCGAAGCATAGTCCCCCGCGCTCTCCGTCGAATAATTTCCTAAAAAGACAGACCCTGTGTTCCGGATTTTCGGCACCCATGCCATATAATCCTCCACACACAACATCAAGTGCTCCGGTGCGTAAAGATTTGCCATCTCCACGCATTCCTCCCGATCGCCCAACACCACGTATTTCGAGCACTTCAATGCCGCCTCCGCAATCGCCTTCCGGGGCAATACCTCCAATTGTTTTTGCAATTCCTTTTCAACTTCTTCAACCAATCCCTCCACGCAAGTCACCAGCACCACCTGGCTATCCGGTCCGTGCTCCGCCTGTGACAATAAATCCGCCGCCACGAAACGGGCACAAGCCGTCCCGTCCGCCACGATCATCAATTCGGAAGGACCTGCCGGCATATCAATCGCCACTCCATAGCGTCCCGCCATTTGCTTTGCCGCGGTCACGAACCGATTGCCCGGTCCGAAAATCTTATCCACCCGGGCGATCGTCCCCGTCCCCAGCGTCAGCGCCGCGATCGCTTGTATCCCACCAACCTTATACACCCGCTTCACTCCACAAAACCGAGCCGTCCACAAGATAACCGGATTCACCCGTCCATCCCGTCCCGGAGGCGTACAAACCACCACTTCCCTACATCCCGCGATACGGGCGGGCACCGCTAACATCAACACGGTCGAAAACAACGGGGCACTCCCGCCCGGCACGTACAACCCCACCCGGTCGATAGCCCTTGCCTCCTGCCAGCAGCGAAAACCATTCTCGTTCACGTATTCACTCACTCCCGACACTTGCGCCTCGTGAAACCGCTCTATATTCTCTTTTGCCAAACGGATAGCTTCCTTCAAATCCGCCTGCACTTCCCGTTCCGCCTGTTCGAATTCCTCCTCCGTCACCTCGAACCCCTCCAATTTCACCCGGTCAAAATACCACGTGTATTTCCTCAAAGCCTCATCCCCGTCACGTGCCACCTCGTCGAACACCGCCCGACATACCTTTTCCAAATCTTCTCCCTTATTTACCGGACGTTCCAACACTTTCGCCCAATCTTCTTTCCTCGGATACAATATCTTATTCATCATCTTACATTTTTTTAATCACTTCATCATCAATCTCTAAATCACAGAATTACTCGATCATCTTCTCTATCGGCACCACCAGAATCCCTTCCGCCCCCGCGGCTCGCAAAGCCCCGATCGACTCCCAAAAACGATTCTCGTTCACCACCGAATGGAGCGAGTACCATCCCTTCATCCGCAACGGCATCACGGTCGGGCTCTTCACTCCCGGCAGCACCCGGCAAATCTCTTCCAGCTTCTCCTCCGGTGCATTCAACAAAATATACTTGTTACACTTTGCCGCCAACAACGCCTTAATCCGGAAGATCAACTGTTCCAACAACGCCCGTTTCTCCTCGTCCAAATCAGGATTAGCCACCAACACCGCCGTCGACTTAAACAGCGTGTACACCTCCGTCAACCCATTCTTGAACAGCGTACTCCCCGAACTCACGATGTCACAGATCGCATCCGCCAACCCGATCCCCGGGGCAATCTCAACCGATCCCGTGATCACGTGCGCTTCCGCTTGTATATTATTCTGCTGCAAAAAATCATTCAACGTATTCGGGTACGACGTGGCTATCCTTTTTCCATGTAACCACTCCAAGCCCGTGAACTCCTCCGACTTCGGTATCGCTATCGACACCCGGCACCCCGAGAAACCCAAATCCAACAATTTCGAGACATTCGCCCGTTTCTCGATCACCGTGTTCTCCCCGATAATCGCCAAATCTACCACCCCATCCTCCACGTAATGAGGAATATCCGAATTTCGTAAATAAAGTACCTCCAAAGGAAAATTAGAGGCTTGTGCCATCAACTGGTCTTTCCCGTTATTAATGGAAATCCCACACTCCTTCAACAACTCGAGGGAATCCTCGTTCAAACGTCCTGACTTCTGAATCGCGACTTTCAATTTTATCATCTCTACTCGATTTTATCGTCGCTCTGAATCCGGAAAGGCTACATGAATCGAAAAAAACAAAACGAGCCCGCCTGATCCAGGCGAGCTCGTTTATACTTTCTTTATCTCTAATTACAGCACAACAGCATCATCTCACCTGAATACAGTGATGGCAATGATGATGCATATGATGTAACGTACTATTCATATTTTTGTCTTTTTCGTGCTGCAAATATAAGAACTAAAAATTATTTTACAAAATTAAGTGACAAATCAAATTCAGCTGTATTCTGTTCCCAAATCGTTTTAATATCCGTCAACTTCTCTATCTGCAACATACCTAAAACCATTTTTATCATAAATGAATTTTCATTAGTCGGATCTGCCAATATTTCATCAAGCTTTACTTGTAATACCTCTAAAGCCGGCAAAAGAGCTTTCATAAACGGCTCAACCATTTGTTTGTCTACACTAATTTTCAAATCACTACCATTTTTCGTATACTTCACCGGAATTCCTGTTGTCATCCATCCCATAATTGAAGGAAGAATAGCATTTATATCAATATTATATTCATTCAATTTTTCAAGAATTGCATTCAAACTCTCCGGATCATTAATATCTATCTCTTCATTATCCTCTCCAACTTGTTGAAGAATTGCATTAATATTAGGCACAATATACAACATTTCATTCCTTGCATACCAAAATGCCAAATTCTTTGGAGAAACACTCCAATCCTCATGACTTGCTTTAAGAACACCATTATCATCTGCTCCTGCCATAGTGAACTCTCCATCCCAATATTTTGCTGTAATATTTCCATCCTCGTGGAAAGTAACTTGATTCAATAGATTGTATACAGCCATAGAACCAAATAAATTAATCATATTAGCAGCATTCTCCATATTAGGTTGCTCTTTATCTATTGCAGACCATATCAAAAATAACGGAGATGCACTCACTATGCCATCATTATTTTCTATCTTATTTAACAAATTCCAATCTCCCGTTAACCCAGCCTGAGCTATTTCAGACAACTTCGTGGTAGCAGTAGCAGATACTTTCCCCTCCACGCTTACCTTTCCTTCCACTCTTACAATCATAATAACAGGCTTAGCATCAGAGCGCACCATCATGGCTGGAGGTGTCGTCAATCCTTGTTCCCCGACAAAAATAAAAGAATTGTCAGCTTGCTTTTCTAAATCCACATCAACAGGTACTTCTGCATACCCCGGAATCACATTCTTCAAATTCACCACCGCTTCATTCGCATTCTTTACGGTCATCTGTAAACTACCTTTGACAGCTTGTTCCCCATTCACCTCAAATGCAATATCCTGAATATTGAATTCATCCTGAGGAATTCGCTTCCAATCATCATCATCGTCATCATCATTACATCCGACAAGCAACGCCATCCCTAAAATCAACAACCATAAAAATCGATTTTTCATACTTCATTAAATATTAATTAGACATCTTTTTATAAGAAAGTGTGCAACCAATAAACCTTCGTTTATTAATATTGTGCAAGTATGTTTTATACGATAAATCCAGAAAGAAATGAGAAATGAAGTCGCTGTAAGGAAAAAAATAATTGTAGTTGTAAAAAGCAGATAATTAAATATATGATATTGTTGGAATGTTAAAATTGAATATTCCTTATAACAATTGATTAAAGTTGCACGATTTTTGCTATTGATATAGCTCTGTAGCTTAATAAACGAAGGTTTATTGATAGCACACTTTCTTATAAAAAGATGTCTAATTAATATTTAATGAAGTATGAAAAATCGATTTTTATTGTTACTAGTTCTAAGCATTGCATTTTTTACCGGGTGTAAAGATGATGATGATCCGGTGCCACCCACAATTGATAAAGTTATCGGTCTATATTCCGGTGAAAAATTGAAAGCGATGATTAACGGAGTTGCCGCCACAGAGAATGCCTCTGTAGAAATTGTCCGAAAAGAAGACAACACAATAGCCTTCAAGTTGGTCAACATAGTTTCCGGCTTTCCCGAATTTGAAATTCCCAATATCACCCATGAAGCCCTTAGTCGCAGCTATTACAGCCAATTAACAGGCTCCGTTACAGACAATATTAGCGGTTACGAAGTGACTGCCAAAGCAACCGTGGAGGACAAAATCATGAATATCAACGTTACCCTCTCGGAACTCGCAGCAGAACCAACAAATGCCAAAATTTTCTACAACACCTCGTTCAACGGTGAAATGTCTATCAGCGTGGGAGCAGATCCTCTTGTTATGTCGCAACGCGTGTACGTTACCAAGCCGTCTACCGAAGATACCACGTCTTTCTGTCTACGGATCGAGAATTTCTCTTTCGAAGGAATTAAATTGGGCAACATCGAATTGGACACAATTTTCTTGTTAAAAAGAGGAAACATATATGCTTTCACGGCAAAAGACAGAGATCTTTCCAGCCTGGAGGTTCCCGGTATAACAAAAGTTACCCTATCCGCTCGTGGCGCGATTATCGACAATCACACCCTACAATTGGACCTCACGATCAATGCCGCACCATTAACCGTGAAAGTAACTTTCAAGGGAGAAATCAGCATCTATTATCCAATGACTTCATGGACAGAGATCACAAAGGCTACACCGTATCAAAACCCTACAAACCTGGCAAGTTCAAATCCGGCAGCGATGTGGCTTCCCCTGTCGGCTGGTTTTATCGGTCATCCGGAATTAACAGCAGAACCTTATCCAGTTAGTCCGGACGGAGATGCAGCTAAAATTCTCACGAGAGACACCTACGGTGGTTACGTTTCACTTATGAAAGTAGTCGTGCCTAAAATCACTGCCGGAACTTTATTTAACGGTTCATTTGCATTAAACGCACAACAACCTCTAAAAAGTACCCGCTTCGGAGAACCTTATCAACTCCCGATAGCTCCCGTGGCTTTCAAATTCACGTACAAATATATACCCGGACCTACCTATTATAACACTGTCGTTACAGGAGAAGGCAAGGAAACAATAGTTTCCGGAGAAGAAGTAACCGACAAAACAGACGAATGCTCACTAACCGCTTACGTGTACGAGGTGGATTCCTACGACGAAACGCTTGATGGAAGTAACATAAATACCTCAGAAAAAGTAATCCTGAAAGCGACCTTCAGCAGTGGAGTACAAGACAATTTCGTGGAAAAAACAGTCAATTTTGAACCCATAGGAAATAGTTCATTCGAACCGATCATCAAAAAATATAAATTAGCCATCGTTTGTACTCCTAGTAAAGAAGGAGACGTTTACAGTGGTGCTCCCGAAAGTACGTTATGGGTAAAATCACTGGAAGTGACTTATTAATTAAACATTAATACTGTAGACAAAATAAAGGTGTGCCTTATTGGCACACCTTTAAAACAAATACTAAAATTGAATCAAGTTATTCTCCAAGAACTTCCAAATTCTTCACCCACAAAGTACTTCCCGGGGCTCCGCGATAAGCGTCACCCTCGCTACTTGAAGTACAAACAATGGCTAATTTATATTTCTTGCTAGGGTCATACGTTCCCTTACCCGTTTCTTCAAATTTCAGTTCCTTACTGGTAAAATTCGCCTCTCCCGCGCTAGTCAAGGAAGCCACCATGATAATCTTACTTTCCGGGTCTTTAATCGTGTGACCGTCTAAATAATCATCATACGAATCCACCTCGAACAAATAAGCTGCTATCGAACAGTTATCCACTACATCCGGTAATTCATTAACAGTAACTTTCGCGCCAAAACCACTTCCTGAAATAAGTGTTTCATAAAATTTCGGTCCTGCCTCGTATTTATATGTCACGTTTAGAGTTGTCGGCTTCATCCGGCAAGGAATACCGAAATGCGTACTCTTCAATGTATTCGTTGCGTCCAAAACAAACGAACCGGTAAACATCGTCCCCGCCGTAGCTTTCGGAACCACGGCAATAATCATATTCGTACCCTTCGTATCTTTCGTGTCGATCTTGGCCGCACCTTCATCTTCATCATATGTCACGAAGAAAGAATCGATCATACTCATAAGAAACACGCCAGCTTGATTGGATGTTGCCATAAATAACGGTTCCTGAAAAGTATATTTACCCGAAGTCACGTCCACCCATTGCGTCATATCAAAACCGAAATAATACTCTCCAGTGAAAGCGACTGTTACCTTCATTCCCAAGGCATCAATATCCAGATTCATCGTCAACATGGAACCATTGATAGCACCCTTCACATCCAAGGTCACTTCTCCTACAATATCCAATTCAATCTTGCATCCTTCCGCGCTGAACCCGTACACATCACCACGTTTCACGAGAGCCACTCCGTCCAACTTAATATTTCCCAATTGAAGATCCTCCCCAAGCCCGAAATTATCAATATTCAAACAGAAATTATTCGGGTCTTCCGTCTCGGTCTTCGTGATATACACTTGCTGTTGCACCGTCACGGGTTCCGGTAAATTCCCGGCAGTAATCTTCATTTCACCTTTATACCTGGCACCGATAAATTGCTCCGGGTCTGCGGACTCTCCCGCGATCTCCTTGATCGACACGGTTGCCGTCAAAATCTCGTTATCCACGGTTCCTTGCACGGAAACCTCGTAACCACTCACGTTATCGGCACGCGTACCGCTCACGGTAGCGACATACGAACTACGGCTAGCCGTGTTAAATTGGGCATTGGGGATAATAAACTCTTCGACACCGGGCACAATATTCGTCAACTTCAAAGAAACCGTGTTATCCGCTTCCTTTAGAACATGGATTTTTGCATTTGCATCCGCGTCTTTCCCGTCCACCTTCACGCTCAACTTATCCGATGCATATTCTCCGATAACATCCTCAAGGACTGGCGGAGTATCCGGAGTCTTTTTATCATCACTACATGACATTATAAAACCCAGTACACTCACGAATGTGCATAAAAACAAAAATTTTCTTCTCATAACTGATCATTTGTTTGTTAATAACTCTTGGAATCATTCCTGAATCATTGTTTACAGCAAAGACCACGCCCATGTTTCACACATCAGCCTCTATCTACGCAACAAGAAAAAATTTAACATGTCGATTCCCGCAACAACAAAATCAAGTGCCCTCCCCCACTCAATTTACTCGAGAATATACCAATATAAAAGTATTTTATATCATTTTCGCACTATTACTGCACAACAATAGTATGGCACTATACCTCCTTGGCGTACGCCACAACTGTTAATAACCGTAAAAACGTGGGCTAACTGTAGGCTAACTGTAGGCGATACGTGGGCAATGCCGCCCAAAAGCCGCCTAAAAGTCGCCCAAAAGCTACCCAATGGCAGAGAATATCCCGGACGCCCCCCTTATTTAAAACTAGCTCCACGAATTGACGGATTGATTTATTTTTATAAATTTGTCACTCCTATCGTATATAAAGAAATAATGGAAGAACTAGAACTCGTATATAAAGCTTTCCGGGAAGGCAGCCGGGTCACGACCGACTCGCGGGAAGTCAAGGAAGGGGATATATTCATTGCCTTAAAAGGTGAGAATCACAACGGCAACACGTTCGCGGAAAAAGCCATAGCACAGGGAGCCCGACACGTCGTTATCGACGAGACCGAGTATAACATCTCCCCCCGATGCGTGCTTGTACCCGACACGCTACATTTCTTGCAACAACTTGCCCACCATCATCGCCAGCAATTAAATATCCCGATTCTAGGCATCACCGGGACGAACGGCAAGACCACCACGAAAGAATTGTGCCACGCCGTGCTCTCGAAAAAATACAAAACCGTTGCCACCAAAGGCAACCTGAACAATCATATCGGCGTGCCCCTCACCCTGCTTAGCATGGATGCCGACACGGAATTCGGTATCGTGGAGATGGGAGCCAACCATCCCGGCGAAATCAAAGACCTGTGCGAGATTGCCGAACCGGATTACGGGATTATAACCAACATCGGTTATGCCCATTTGGAGGGCTTCGGAAGTTACGAGAATATTATAGAAACAAAAAGTGCCCTATACAAGTCTGTCATGTCAAAAGAAGGCATTCTTTTCGTGAACAGCCAGGATGAATTGCTCTGCCGTCTATCCGAAGAAAGCAAACGATTTACTTACGGGATGGAAGGTACTTTGGCTAACGGGGAAATTGCACAAACAACCCCTTACCTGGTGTACACGCTGAAAACCCGGCACGGGCATCTTTACATCCGCACCAAGCTGATCGGCGGGTATAATTTCGACAACGCGATGGCGGCTTCTGCCGTGGGAACGTATTTCGAGGTCGACCCGCTGCAAATACAGGCAGCAATGGAAGCCTATACCCCTTCGAACCTTCGCTCTCAACTATTAAAGACAGAACGGAACACGATTATCCTAGATGCTTACAACGCTAATCTCAGCAGTATGCGAGTGGCAATCTCCAATTTCGCGGAAATGAAAGCAGACGACAAACTCGTCATCATCGGCGAGATGCGCGAACTGGGAGCTATATCAAACGACGCGCACCGGGAAATCATGGACTTGATCGCCAGCCACAATTTCTCCAAAGTATTTGTCGTGGGGCACAATTTTGAATCTTTCAGAAATAAATATACATTTACAACTTATTTCCCCGACACGGAAACACTGGTAGAGTTTCTTAAAACACACGAAGTGGCGGATTCGTTTATCCTAGTGAAAGGTTCCCGGGGAAACAAGCTGGAACAGATTATTGATTATTTATAAAATATATCGTTATGAACGACAGAGTTGTCATCATACCTACCTATAACGAAAAAGAGAATATCGAGAATATTCTCCGGTACGTTTTTAAATTAACCCCGGCATTTGACGTGCTCGTTATCGAGGACAACTCTCCTGACGGGACTGCACAAATCGTCAAACGCCTGCAAAGCGAATTCCCGCAACTCCACATGATCGAGCGAAAAGGGAAACTAGGATTAGGCACGGCTTACATCACGGGATTCAAGTGGTCGCTGGAACACGGGTACAATTACATTTTCGAGATGGACGCGGACTTCTCGCATAACCCGGACGATCTGGTGAAACTATACAATGCCTGTGCCACGGGAGAAGGCGATATGGCTATCGGCTCCCGCTACGTGACCGGGGTAAACGTTGTCAACTGGCCTATGGGACGGGTATTGATGTCCTACTTTGCCTCCAAGTACGTTCGTGCGATTACAGGAATGAAGGTACACGATGCCACCGCGGGATTCGTTTGCTACACCCGCAAAGTACTGGAAGCCATCGACCTTGACAAAATTCGTTTCAAAGGATACGCTTTCCAAATCGAGATGAAATTCACGACATGGGTACTCGGGTTCAAGCTAAAAGAAGTTCCGATCATTTTCACCGATCGTACCCTGGGCACCTCTAAAATGAGCGGAGGCATATTCAACGAAGCTTTCTGGGGTGTCATCACCATGAAACTCCGGAGTATCGGGAAACGTAAAAAGAATTAATATGGAAAAAATCAAGATGCTTATTCACGGCGGAACAATTATAAACGAGGGAAAAATATTTAAAGGCGACATTCTGATTCATGGCGACCGGATAGAAAAGATCATCGAGAACGGGCTCGACACGATTCCCGAAGGCGTCAAAGTGATCGACGCGACAGGGAAATTCGTTATGCCCGGCGTGATCGACGACCAGGTGCATTTCCGCGAACCGGGACTGACTCACAAGGGCGACATTGCCGAAGGAAGCCGTGCCGCGGCAGCGGGGGGAGTGACCTCGTTTATGGATATGCCCAACGTGAAACCCGCTACCGTCACGAACGAATTGTTACGGGAGAAGCAACAGATCGCCCGGGAGAACGCCGTCGTGAACTATTCTTTCTATCTCGGGGCTACCGTGGATAATATTGACGAAATCAGAAACGCCGACCCACGCACAACTTGCGGGATAAAAGTATTCATGGGTTCCTCCACGGGGAATATGCTCGTGGATAGCCCGGAAGCACTGGAGCGTATATTTGCCGAATCGCCCACCCTTATCGCCGCGCACTGCGAGGACACACCCACGATCAACCGGAACTTGGCACTTCTTCAAGAGATGCTTGGCGACGACATTCCCACGTACTGCCATCCCATGATACGTAGCCGGGAGGCGTGCTACAAGAGTTCGTCACTAGCGGCATCCCTCGCGCACAAGCACAACAGCCGCCTGCATATCCTGCACCTTAGCACGGCAGAGGAACTGGCACTACTCGATCAAGGGAACAGAAAAGAAAAACATATCACGGGGGAAGTATGCGTTCACCATCTTTGGTTCAACAGCAAAGCGTACCTCACGAAAGGCAGCCTCGTGAAATGGAACCCGGCAATCAAGGCTGAAAGCGACAGAAAAGCCTTGTTGCAAGCGTTGAATGACAATCGCCTGGACGTGATTGCCACAGACCACGCACCTCATCTGCCGGAAGAAAAAGCCGGTATTTACACGAAATCTGCAAGCGGAGGTCCTATGGTGCAACACTCGCTAGTCGTGATGCTCGAACTCATGGAACGGGGAGAGATCACGCTGGAAAACATTGTCGACAAGATGTGTCATGCCCCAGCCGACCTCTTCCGCGTGGAAGGAAGAGGCTATCTGCGGGAAGGCTACAAAGCAGATATTGCCATCTTTGAAAAACATCCCTGGACGGTGGAAAAAAACAACTTACGTTACAAATGCGGTTGGTCGCCCTTGGAAGACATGACATTCACCTATAAAGTGAAAACCACCATCGTGAACGGGCAAATCGTGTACGACAACGAGAAAATCAACGAGAACATTCGCGGAGAATTACTAACATTTCTATAAAATCGTTACAACACACGCGACTAATAACAGCACAAACAGCACGTTTCCCAACCAGCGGGTGCGATGCGAGATAAAATACTGGGAAAATAAATAAGATAACGGGATAGCTAGTATCAACATGATACCATGGCAATTGAAAGGTACAAAAAATAACGTACTTCCCGCGAACAAGAGCATGGAAAGCATGGCGAACATTCCCCTTCGCTGAGAAACGATAGCCGTCGGGTAATTCACGATCACGTTATGCAACGATATGACGATCAATATACCGAACACGACATATGCCGCTAATTTATCAGGCATGAGCTTCCAGAATCCTTCTCCGGTTTGCAATGCCTTCATGAATATGTCTGGAGCTTCGGATAGTTGGTCTGTCCAAAAATAATACGCGGCAGTAAACAATAATGCCGTCAGAAAGCCTATCAGCAAAGCGCTCAAATCCTTGATATTTGCCCTCCCGGAAAATGGCAGCACCACGATAGCCCAAAGCAGTAACATGACCAATTTGGGACAAAGCAACACCGCCAAACACGTAAATAAACCAAAACCAAAAACAGGAGCATTCGATTTCGTGTGCACGATAGCCGATTGCAAACGAGAAACCGCCAATACAGAACAAAACGCGGCAAGAAGATAATTATTCACCCCATAGCGACAGACAAGCCCTGCCGTTAGCAAGGCATAAATCAACGCGGGCAAAGCAGTAATCCGTGACAGGAATTTGTAACGATCCGCGATAAAAAAAATCAAAAAAGCCAAGCACAACAACCCGAACATTCCCATTCCCCTCAACCAAAGAAGATGTTGGTTCTCGTTCAGAAAAGGAAATGAAATGATGCCGTCTTCCCTGCATACAATCCCCTCGTCCATCCCGAAACTAAAATGCAGGAATGCTATTGCTGCCAAAATAAATGGCAGCAAATACAACATATACAAGTTTTTAGACTTTAATATCGAGTCAAATCCCATTTCCTTCCCGTGCTACAAATCAAAACCTATATCACGTCTAAAATTCATCCCGTCGAAATGAATCTTTGCCACGTTCTTGTATGATTGAGCCAAAGCCTCTTTCATGGTATCACCGTACGAGCTGACAGCCAACACGCGTCCACCGTTCGTCAGGACTTTCCCGTCAGCAAACTTTGTTCCCGCGTGGAACACAATACTGCCTTCCACGTTTTCCAGCCCGTCGATCAGCTTGCCTTTCTCGTAATCACCCGGGTATCCTTGCGATACCAGCATAACCGTCGTGCAGAAACGAGCATCCAGATCAAAGGCTGCTTGTTTCAATTCCCCCTTAGCCGTAGCCTCGAATAAAGACAAAATATCGGTTTTCAATCTCGGCAACACGACTTCCGTCTCCGGGTCACCCATACGCACGTTGTACTCGATCACGTAAGGATCGCCCCCCACGTTCATCAACCCGAAAAAGACGAATCCCTTGTAGTCGATACCTTCTTCACGGAATCCCTCGATGGTCGGACGCACAACCCGTTCTTCCACTTTCCTGTTAAACTCCTCGTTGGCAAAAGGTACCGGAGAAACAGCCCCCATGCCTCCCGTGTTTAACCCGGTATCACCTTCCCCTACACGCTTGTAATCTTTGGCAGAACCCAGTATCTTGTAATCTTTCCCATCCGTCAACGCGAACACGGAAAGCTCTATTCCCTTCAAAAATTCTTCAATCACAACTTGGTTGCCCGCCTTGCCGAATTTCCCGTCCAACATGAGTCGAAGTTCGCTTTTCGCTTCTTCCAAATCGTTTAATATCAACACGCCTTTACCGGCAGCCAAACCGTCAGCCTTCAACACGTAAGGGGGCTGCAAAGCCTTGAGAAAATCGATGCCTTCCTCTATATTTTCTTTTGTCACGGTCAAATAACCCGCAGTTGGGATAGCATGGCGATTCATAAATTCCTTGGCGAAATCCTTGCTTCCTTCCAATATCGCACCCGCCTTTCCGGGTCCCACGATCATCAAGTGAGAGAAACGGGCATCCGCTTCGAAATAATCCCGGATACCTTCTACCAGCGGATCTTCCGGTCCAACAACCAACATTTCGATACCGGTATTCTCGATAAACGTAGCCAATGCCCCGAAATCCGAGACTTTAATATTCACGTTTTCCGCTATTTCAGCCGTCCCGGCATTTCCCGGTGCAACATATAATTTCGTCAATCTCTTGCTCTCGCTTATTTTCCACGCTAACGCATGCTCGCGTCCACCGCTACCCAATAATAATACCTTCATCTTATTTATAGTTACAAGTTTACAAGTTACAGGCTACAAGTTACAAATTGAGTTTCCTTACAAATTGTAACTCGGCTTCGCCGAATCGCAAAGATA
This sequence comes from Butyricimonas synergistica DSM 23225, assembly GCF_000379665.1. Lineage (GTDB taxonomy): Bacteria > Bacteroidota > Bacteroidia > Bacteroidales > Marinifilaceae > Butyricimonas > Butyricimonas synergistica. The sequence goes on from NZ_KB903359.1 coordinate 1,470,728, forward strand.
ACGGTTAATCACAAATCATAAATCATAATTCTTAAATAAATTTGGTGATATTGACAGATTTCCATAACTTTGGAGCAAATCGAACGCCATGAACAGATATTCGACCAATGGTGAAGAAGGAGAAATCCTACAGAATTTACTCGGACTAACTGACGAAGAAGCAATTCACAACGCCGAGTTCGAAGGATTCCTGACGGCTGAAATTTTGTTCACTGAAAATTTAACTTCCAAAACAAAGTTCACTGTAAAATACATTTGCGACATTCACCGCACGGCATTAAAAGAGCTCTACTCTTTCGCCGGACATTTCCGTTCCGTGAACATCTCGAAAGGCGGGTTCGTTTTTCCGGCAGGACGTTTTATTCCTGATAATATGCGCATTTTCGAGGAAGAGATATTATCACATCTTCCCGATTACTACACGGATCGTCAAGGATTAATCAAAGATATTGCCAAGGTACACGGGGAATTGCTTTTTATCCATCCCTTCCGGGAAGGAAATGGACGCACCGCACGAATTCTCGCGAATCTAATGGCACGTAAACAAGGTCATACAGGTTTGAATTTCAGGCGGGTAAATTTCGACGAGTATATAATAGCCGTTCAACAAGTCGCCCGCAAGGACTACTCTAGAATGGAGGAAATTATCGCTTACGCATTTTAAGCTTCAACTCCACCCGCTCTAAAATAGTATATGCGGTTTCTTGGGAAATCTTTATCCCTTCCAACTGAAACGAGGTAATCATTCCCTGCAAAATCTCTTCCCGAACCGTGGCGTTTTTTACAAGCTGCGGCATTTTTTCTTTTACTTTTTCCATACTACAAATATACAACTTTTTCCCTTATTATCAAAGTGATTCGATGGGAAAATCATACGAAAAACGTTCCCTTTCTCCTATTCGGAAAAACACGTTCATTTTCAATTTTCAATTATGCCACGTTTCTTCCACCGTGTAATTCAAGAAACGATTGAAAGGCTGCATCAACGCGAAACGTTCCACAAGCTGCTCGATGGCATCATCTCTTTCCAAAAAAGTATCGGGAATATTATTCGTCACCGTGTATGATTTATATTTTAGCATTTCTCCCTCGGGAAAATCCTTCGGGAATGGCTGGGGCACAGTTTTCAATTTTTCCCCGTCTAAAGTATAATATTTCTGAAACTTCTTATCACGGATAATGCCCGTGAATTCATCGATGTTATCGTACACGTCCTTGCGCAACGCCTTCAACAGAGAGGGTTCCGGACACCAAATACCACCTGACAATAAAGAATTTCCCGGTTCTATATGCACGTAATACCCTGCCCGGGGACTCTTTTTCCCTCCTTTGACCATATACGCCCCGATATGTGTTTTGTAGGGTTCCTTGTTGGGAGAAAAACGAACATCCCGATAGATCCCGAAAATACAATCTCTTGCCGTCAACCCGTCAACTTCCGGGTCAACCTTAGCCAAAGCCGGGATCAAACGATTGACAAACGCCTCATGTTCCGCCTTCACTGCCAAATACCAATCTTTATTCGCGTTAAACCACTCCCGGTTATTATTCTGCTTCAATTCTTCTAAAAAACGATATATTTCACGCATAGATTAATTTTTTAATTTCTCGGTATCCACTTCACTTCTTCCAGTCCGCGGTCTTTTGCCAATTTGCGCCCCAACACAAACAAGTAGTCAGAAAGCCGGTTAACATACCGCACGATCACGTCTTCGACCGCGATTTCCTCGCTCATATCAATGATTCGACGCTCTACCCTACGGCAAACCGTGCGAGCGATATGACAAGACGATACGGCAGGATCCCCTCCCGGCAAAACGAAATACTGCAAAGGAGGCAATTCCTCGTCCATCCGATCGATTGCCCGCTCCAAGAAAGCGACATCTTCCTCCGTGCAAGGTAATTTCTGCTGCATATTACTCACTGACGTGTCCGTTGCCAAATTCGCACCCACGACAAACAACACGTTCTGAATCTCTACCAATTCTTTCACACAGACCTCATCAACGGGATACGACCGAATCATCCCCAAATAACTGTTCAGTTCATCCACCCCGCCATACGCTTCCAAACGTACGTTATTTTTCGGCACCCGAGTTCCCCCGATCAATGCAGTCGTTCCCTTATCTCCTGTTTTTGTATATACCTTCATCCTGATTTTCAATTAAATTATCATATTGTACTTTCCCCTCTGCAATCGCTCGTCGAAAAAGACAATCCCGTACCACATCATATCGATCGATACTGTGCCTTCTTGACGAAGGTATCGCCATACCCGGGAATTAAAGCGTCCCTTGTAAATATCTTTTATCACGATACACAAAGGTCCTTTCTTGCGCTCCCGCAAACCTTCTTCCCATGCCTCATTCCAATCCGCCTCAAATGCCCGTCCCAAAAATATCAGATCGACCTTTTGTCCTTTCATTTCTTCCGCTGTCACGCGCCCCGTGTATTCAGATCCGGGACAATCACATCCCCCGTTCAACACGTTCTCCTGTTTGGAAACTGCCCTTAAATAACGGGACACCCATGGACTCTCCACCCCGATACATAACACATCCCGAAATGATAAATACTCCGCCAGACGAAAAAGCAACCGATACAATTTTCTTTCTTTCTCCCGGATATTTCCCAATGCCTCGATACGTGCAAAATCATAATACTCCGCTTTTTCCTTTATCACATTCGTGATTAAATCAAAAACAAAGGGCGAATGTACCCCGTACCCTCGCTTGTGACGAAATCGAATAGCGTGCTTAAACCGTTGTTTTAAATAATTATACATCTCCCGACGAACAATCAATCAATAATATTTATCCTACGAAATTAAAATTTATTCCCGATATGCTCAACTAAAGTCATCGATTTTTTTTACTTTCGTTCGAGAAAACCGATATCACTAAATTTGATCGAGTATTTTGGAACTGGCTGGACTGAATATAAAATTTATCCCGGGCGTAGGGGAAAAGAGGGCATCGTTGCTGGAGCAGGAAATGGGCATCCAGAGCTACGAGGATATGCTCTATTATACCCCGTACAAGTACATCGACCGCACCCGGATATACATGATCGGGGAACTCACGTCCGACCTCCCGTACATACAAGTCAAAGCCAAAATCATGAACTTATCCACCGTGGGCGTCGGTAAACAAACCCGCATGGTAGCCACGGCGTATGACGGCACGGGAGAACTGGAACTCGTTTGGTTCACCGGATACAAATACCTGACCAGCCAAATCCTGCCCGCAAAGGAATACCTGATATTCGGCAAACCGTCCGTGTTCAATCACAAACTGAACATCGTGCACCCCGAGATAGACCTCTACGAGGCAAATACCAAACAACTCGTTGGTTTTCAAGCCATCTACCCGACCACAGAGAAGATGAAGAAAAGCTATCTGACCTCCCGGGTAATCAATAAAATACAGGCGAATATTTTCAAGGCGATCAACGGACGAATACAAGAAACCCTACCGGCATGGTTTATCAAAAAATACAACCTAATTTACCTTCACGAGGCATTATATAACATCCATTTCCCGGAAAACCCGGATATGCTCCGCAACGCCCAATACCGGCTAAAATTTGAAGAGTTATTCTATATCCAACTCAATATTTTAAAACTCAAATTCAACCGGAAAGCGGCATTTCAAGGGCACCCTTTTACCGTGGTAGGCAATTATTTCAATGATTTCTATCACAAGCATCTCCCTTTCCCCCTGACAAACGCGCAGAAACGGGTAATCAAAGAGATTCGTTCCGACTGCGGCTCGGGCAAACAGATGAATCGCTTGCTACAAGGTGACGTCGGGAGTGGAAAAACGCTAGTGGCTGTGATGTGTATGTTGATCGCTTTAGATAACGGTTTCCAGGCAACCATCATGGCTCCAACCGAAATCCTTGCCACACAACATTACGAAACGATCTCCGAACTCTTGAAAAATACCCCGATCAGCGTGGGATTACTGACCGGATCGACGAAAAAGAAAGAACGGGATATTTTACATGAAGCCTTATCCGACGGTCGTTTGCAAATACTGATCGGAACACACGCTTTGCTCGAAGATGTGGTCCGTTTCAAGAATATCGGGTTAGTCGTTATTGACGAGCAACACCGCTTCGGTGTCGCACAAAGAGCCAAACTATGGCAGAAGAATACGATTCCGCCCCATATGCTGGTCATGACGGCAACCCCCATTCCCCGTACCTTGGCAATGACTCTATATGGGGATCTGGACGTATCCGTGATCGACGAACTACCCCCGGGGAGAAAACCGATCACCACGCACCACGCTTTCGAAAACAAACGTTTGCAAGTCTATAAATTCATCCACAAGGAACTGGAACTCGGGCGACAAGCATACATTGTCTACCCGCTTATTTCCGAATCGGAGAAAATGGACTATCGCAACCTGGAAGAAGGATACGAACACGTGATGAGTTATTTTGACCCGCTCGGGTATAAAGTGGGCATCGTGCACGGGAAACTAAAACCTGCCGATAAAGATGAACAGATGAGACAGTTCGTGTCCGGGGAAACCCGGATATTAGTAGCCACGACGGTTATTGAAGTCGGTGTAAACGTCCCCAATGCTTCCATCATGGTGATAGAAAGCGCCGAACGCTTCGGGCTATCCCAACTTCACCAGCTACGGGGACGCGTGGGACGTGGAGCCGACCAGTCTTACTGTATCCTCATGACCTCATATAAACTCTCCAACGAATCCCGCAAACGTATCGAAACCATGACTTCTACCAATGACGGTTTTGAAATTGCCGAAGTAGACTTGAAACTACGCGGTCCGGGTGACATCGAAGGGACTCAGCAAAGCGGGCTTACCTGTAATTTAAGAGTTGCCAATCTCGGGAAAGACGGACGTATCTTGAACGAAGCCTCCCAAGCCGCCACCCTTATTCTACAAGACGACCCCTTCCTGCAAAAAGAGGAAAATCAAACTTTCGCCGCTCAAGTTAAACGCCTCTTCAAGACAAAAATCAACTGGCGATATATCAGCTAATGTTATTCCCTGATTTTCACCCATTTTATCGCATCCGCCGCCATCACTTGCGGTCCGAAATCTTCATTTTCTGGCGTACACTCCCGCCCCCTGTCACTCAAAGTCACTCGTGCAATCCCACGGAAATCAAAAACACCCAAGGATACCCACTCCCAAGTATCCTTATCGAGCGAAAGCACTACTTCATGTTCCTCCTCCCCGTCAAATACGGTGTAATAATATGTCCGTGCTGCAGCCGCATAATACATCCTTCCCGCATCACAAGGCAGATAGCAAAACACCTCATACTTACCTTCCCGGGGTAAATTGGTTTCCCACTGTACTTTCTGGTTGCCCTTGCCCGCCACTTTGAAATACGCTCCTCTCACGGGAGAACCTTGGCAATCCCATCGGAGTATACGTCCCCAGTGATTAGCAGGGGGCACACGGTAACATTTCGCCCGGGTTTCGACCTGACCGAACAGGGAAGCGACACTAAATTTTTTTGTTTCTTGAATAGTAAATCCCGGATCCTCGTTGTCCACGATAATTTCATCCTCATTCGTCGGGAACAACGAGCCATCGAAGGGCAAAAACCACTCTGTGGTATCGGTATCCACGTCTCCTTTCTCTTGCGGCAATTCTATACCCGACGGAAGGTTCAACGACAATATTGTACTTACAAAAAAATTGGTCGCCCCTTTCACTCGCTTCCTTATGCTTCGTCCCTCTCCCGGGGGAATGATCCATCCCGTTTTTTGATCACTCAACATGATAACACCCGGGGCTTCACCCCGATTAAACACCTTGAAATCATATATTTTTTCCGCTCCATATTCTCCAACTGAAATACCGTGCCCGACTACTTGAAAAATGGGCAACCTGTTGCTCCGGTACCACTTCTCGACAATGGTATCCAAACCGACCCCGAAACGGGTAAACAACTCCCGGGAAAAATCTTCCATGTCAGCCTCCTCGAAAAGATGCCGTCCGAGAAAATCGTGGTAAGCCTCCATGAATTTCTTATTACCAATTCGAACATTCAAAAGAGCCAACAATTCATCGCACTTTTTATAAATGATGTTATTCAATAACTCCGGGGAGAGCGAGTCATCTAGCAAAGCATCCTCTAAACTATGATTTTTCAGGTAATCCACGACAAGATACTCGGCCACCCCATCAACTAATATTGCATGAGACAAGGAATTTAAAAACCACTTCAACGCATCGTTTAACAAAGGACACTCATCGGAATAAAGAAAACCCGTGTTACCCACGCAACTCGACCTCAAGTCACAACTTCCTTCCGAGAACAACTTCAATTTTTGACTCAAGCGCATACAAGCTTCTTCCGCTTTGTCGTCAGAAAAATAGAAATACTCGTCTACCGAGTAGCTCTTTTCCGGCAAGAACACCATTCCTCCCTGCACGCACTCACCTCCTTGCAACGACCTTCCCGCAAATACATGAAAATTGCAAGGAGTTTCCACAAGGGTAAGCCAACTGTAAGGGTATTGTAACGTGGGATCGTAAGCTATCTTATTCTCGAGCCGTTTGTAACTATAATTAGAATAAGAACTATAAAAATCCACCTTGTTTTTGACACTTTTAATTACTTCCAAGAAGTCCAATTCAGTAATGGCATCATAAGAGTCAAGTATAAATTCATGCTCGGGCAAATAGAAAAGTTCCACTCTTACCGGATGATCGTCTTCCACGAATTCAATGGTTACTCCCGCAGAGATTCTCATTCCCGTCAAATCATTGGATACCAACACTTCCCGTCTCTTGTAATTACCGATACAAAGGCTGATTCCCGGCATATTATGATCGAAACGGAACTTCGTCTTCCCGGCAGTTTCCCGATCCGCCTTTCCCTGGGATATCGCCACAAGACTTGGATCATGTTCCACCTCCAACGTGTAATGGGTGAACATTTTTTCCCGGAAACCCTGTGAATGGTAAAGAGGCACACTGACCGGATACCAGACACATTCCGGGGGAAGCAATTTGTACTCTTTCTCGCAAAAAGCGGGGGAATAACCGAAGCGGTAAATACCTATCGTATTCACTTCCGGCGAAGCGTATTTCTCTTCCGGGGTATCGAGAAAACAGAAACTATTGTCGATTTTCCCCTCGTATTTCACGACAACTTCACTCGTCTTGCCGGAGGACACCGTTTCGTCCACGAGTATCACCTGTTGCTCTCGTTGGAAAGAAACCGTTTTCCCATCTACGATGATCGAGGAAACGACAAGCCCGGGATTCAAGTAGAGTACCAACGGGAGGACAACACTATCCCTGTTCTCAACCGTCATTCTACTCGTCACGGAGATTCCACCGTTCTCGGTTTCTTTCAACTGGAGATAGTTCGCAGCAATCTTGAGTGGCTTTTCCCGATCGTACTTTGCGTAAGCATCACGAAAGGCTTCCCGCTTTTTGGAAACAGTTTGAATGCCGCAAGTATACACAACTGCTAAACTGCCGGCAAAGAGCAAAGGAAGCAGAGCCACACAGACCAACCGGAAGGGTGCCCGCGAATTATTAGGAATTCTGGGATAATGGATTACCGACAGGATTGCCAACCCAACCCCGGAGAATAGGATAAACACCCGTTGTAGCAAGTAATTCCCGGGATTCACGTGTCCCGTGAAATCGGAAAACATGTTGGGAATGCCCGTAGCCAAAGGATCAAATAACCCGTTTAGCCAAACAGAACCCGGGAGAGTCAACACACCGAGAATAACCGCAAGGAATAGCATACCCAACCCTTGATTGCCCGTCAGCCTCATCACATAGGTAGAAAGACAAATACAGAAGACCGTGGTCGGGAGGTTCTGCGTCAACCAATAAAAGAAGTAATACCCCACGTTGAACACCTCGGGATAGAAAAGAAGGTTCAAAAGGGCACAAAAGGTAAGGAACGACACGTTGACCAGCGTGAAAGCAAGAATTTTACCGATGACGTTCCCCGTTGTAATCTCCGAATTCCCTTGGGCGTGAACGCTCAACGCCACCGTGGAATCCAAACGGAACCGCCTGCTATCGTTGCTCACGAGAACCACCGAGAAAAGCAGTTGCAGTATGTTGAACAAGTAAGCACATTTGAAAGGAATGGACGAGGATAGCGACCGGGAAAACCAATCCATCGCCGGTCCCCGGAACAACTGCTCGAGATTTCTAGCAGAACCTAAACCGGATAGTGGCGTGAACACGTAAAGGGTAATCCCCACGATTCCGAGAAGAACAAATATCCTAAAAATTACATTCCGACGGGAACGCTTGTACCCGTATAAAATTTCGGTAAAAATATGATTACTATTCATCACGCTTGTCCTTTATTATTAACACCAGAACTTAAATATACAGATTTCCCCGCAAGGCAACAACAATCATCAAAGAATCACGCCAAAAAATTCTTGACGTGATTTTTCGGATAACTGCAATAAATAATCAAATTATCTTGTGTCCAATTTTATTTAGTAACGTATAACCTCGCACTAGAACGAACCTCTCCCAAGGCATTAGATATTTTAAGCGTATATACCCCGGCATCTTCTGCATACACGGGATTTATTACTAATGTCGCATATCCATTCTCTAGATAGGTTCTCATACGACTATTATCTGGAAGTGGTTTCCCATTATAAAACCATTCAGCAGTGAGTTTTGGATCTCCAACCGGCTCAAATCTAGCATCAAATACAGCTACTCCCCCTTCTTTAGCCGTAAAATCCCTAAGCTCTACAAGTATAACAGGAGCTACACTTACATCAGAAACACTCTCAAGAATTTCCACCCTACCTTGTTCCACAATTCTTTCCTGTTGATTGAATCCTGTCAACACGAAGAATAATGCACAAATAAGAAACATCATTTTTTTCATAATATTGCGTTTTAAATTAATAATTGCGTGAAGCTAACAAAACAGCCACACTTTTGCAAGAATTTATTCTACTTTTTTTGATTTATTAAAAAACTCACATATGGCAAAAATAAAATAAGGACGTCTTTCGACGTCCTTATTTATCACTTATATCCCGAAAAATTAGTGAAGAGCAACCACAGCTTTCATCATCTTTCTCGTGTTTTTCATCAATTTCTGTTTTTCTTGACCGTCCATCAGGTACCAAGCATCCTCTTCCGGATAATATTGGAATTCAGCGACAGCATCAGATTCCTCGCTAGAGATTGCCATCTTGTTCAAAGTTTTGGTCACAGTATAAGATTTTCCCGCAAACATCACTTGATCTTTCTCGATATCTCCAGCTTTCATGGCAACAGGATTGTTCCCACCCCAGAATTCGATAGAGTTAAAGATCAATGCATCACCCAAGCAGCACAATTCATATGCCGGGAGAATACACAATCCCAAGAACACCAACTCGTTCACGAATTTAGAATCGGATACGCTGCCATTCCAATTATGCAATTTAGAAGTCAATGCGAAAGAACCGAAACATCCGCTAAAAACAACTGACGAAGCAGCAATCAATGCTACCGCTACAAACTGATTAAAACCTTTCTTCATAACTTTATATTTAAAATTAGTCTTGCTAAGATATGACAATATCTACGAAATTAAAAAAAATGGTTACTTTTTCTTGTAGAATTTTTTCGGAGCAATCATTAATTCCGGACGGAGTACGTTATCCAACTCCTCTTTCGTCAACAACTTTTCCTCAAGTACCAAATCGTAAACACTTCTGTTCTCCTGCAAGGCTCTCTTGGCTATACGAGAAGAATTTTCATATCCTAAAGTCGGGTTCAATGCAGTCACGATTCCGATACTGTTCATTACCATTTCTTTGCAACGATCAGCGTTAGCCGTGATTCCATCAACACACAAAACTCTCAAGCGATCCATAACTTTTATCAACATATGCATAGAGTTGAACAAAGCGTACACGATCACCGGCTCCATCACGTTCAATTCCAACTGACCGGCTTCGGCAGCCATCATCACGGTCGTGTCGTTACCGATCACACGGAAGCAAACTTGGTTTACCACTTCAGGAATAACCGGATTTACCTTACCCGGCATAATTGAAGATCCCGGTTGCATTGGCGGCAAGTTGATCTCGTTCAATCCGCATCTCGGACCGCTGGACAACAAACGCAAGTCATTACATACCTTAGACAATTGAACGCAGAAACGTTTCAATTCGGAAGAATAAGAAACGCAAGCACCCGTGTCAGGAGTTGCGGCAATCAGGTTCGGCGCCAAAACGAATTCCTCTCCACTGATAATACGCAATTCACGAGCACAAATCTCGGCATATTCCGGCTCAGAGTTGATACCTGTACCGATAGCCGTGGCTCCCATATTCTCAACCAAGAACAATTTGGCAGCCTCGTTCAATCGCTCGATATTCTCTTCCAAAGTATAAGCATAAGCCTCGAATTCCTGACCTAAGGTCATCGGCACCGCGTCTTGCAATTGGGTACGTCCCATCTTCAACACGTGCTCAAATTCTTTTGCTTTTCTACGGAAAGAATCAACCAACAATTTGATCTCTGCAACCACTTCTTTATTGGTTAAGATGATAGCCAAATGGAAAGAAGTCGGGTAAGCGTCATTTGTTGATTGAGAAAGATTCACGTGATTATTCGGATGGCAATATTGATATTCACCTTTCTGGTGTCCTAACAATTCCAATGCACGGTTAGCAACCACCTCGTTGATATTCATATTCGTGGAAGTTCCGGCACCACCTTGTACCATATCTACCGGGAATTGGTCGATCAATTTACCATCAATGATTTCCTCGCAAGCAGCAGTAATGGCATTCGTGATATCCGTGGGAATCAATCCCAACTCGTGGTTAGCTTTTGCTGCAGCCCATTTTACCATGGCTAGAGCCTTCACGTAATTCGGGTACATTCCAATCGTGAAACCACTAATCCCTGCGAAATTTTCGATTGCTCTTAAAGTCTGAACACCATAATAAGCATCCATTGGCACCTCTTTGTTGCCGAGTAAATCATGTTCAATTCTTGTCTTCATAATTCTTTATAGATTAATTATTTCCAAATACGTTTGAATCTCTTTTCAAGTTTCACCCGATCGTTAAAAACTCACGAAACATCTCTCCTTCAACCAAACGACCCGGAGAAAATTAATCCGGCAAAGGTAAAAAAGTTAATAGTATAAAGCTAATTTTAGACAAGAAATTACACGCCTAGCGACAAACATATATATCACTGTATACCAACAATGTATGTCAAATTTTAACAAAATAAAGTGCAGCACAAGGCTTTTTCACAAACGTTTCCGCTCGATAAAAAGCCTTTTCCCGCATAATCTAAACAACCGCACCACAAACTCAAGGTTGGTTATCAGCCATATTGATAACAATCTTCGCCAACGAGGAACGGAAACTATCACCGGCATAAGGATCATATTTACCCTTAACATCATACATGATAGACGCTTCGCCCGTGAAACCCTTTATCGGGAAAAACATCATTTCCGCCAAATCCGGGTTATACACCCACTTGCCTTGCCCGGGAGCCTCGTATTCAAACACACCCGTCCCGAGGCAATCTTTTTCCTTCTCACTCGTCCATATACGCAGGCTTGCCGGATCGAGATTACCCTTGTCGGCACTGATTACGCCGCCCTCACTTCGATATGCCCAGTCATTATCCAAAGGGCGCACAGTAGCCGGTCCCCGGCGGTGTTCATAAATATCATCTTCTGAATGAGCGGCATAGAGAGGTGTGATTCGCAAATTTTTAATAATATTCGTGTGCACCGTGAGCTGTCCCGTCGATGCCATAAAACCGATAACCAATTTTTGCGGCGTGTTAAGGGATAGATTTGTTGCCGGTGGGTTCTGATACCACGAAGGAGTAGGTTGTTCACCTCCTGATATTCTGATAGGTATTCCGTTTTCCACGTACGTCAGTGAAGAAGGGTAGGTGTATTTTTCGATCACTACGGTTTTCTCCCTTCCATGTTGTATAGTCACCGTTATGATAAAACCACCATCTTGAAGATTAGGCTCAAGAGCAATGATCGCCTTCCGGTATGCCGCCTCGTCAGCATGATTAAACATTGCCCCTCCCGAGATATTGAACGGCTTATCAATCCTCGGGCTAACGTGTTGCTCAAATTTACCGCTTGCCGTATTCAACTGGAATCCGGCTTCATTCCTCAATCCATTGATACTCTCGCTTTCAAGCCCCTTGTCTATACTCCATCCCGTGTGGCGGGTTATAAGTACCGGAAACCCCCAGCTTCCTTCATATAGGGTATGCGTTCTCGTGGAAGTTGTTATTGTTTTAGTATTACGTCCGGCAGCTCCCCGAATCGTAACATTACTTCGGGTATCATATTTTTTAGGTTGTACATTATCTATTTTAGTCGGGTTATCATCATAAGGAATCCCGTTTCTCATCTCGTAATCCTCGAAACGCCAATTTTTAAAATTACCCTGATCCAACGCTACCGCCAAATACCCGCCTTTCATACCGGTAATAGGCAACACGCCTTTGCTAATACTCGTGTGTACTGATGATCTATGGGTATAACCGAATCCTGCCCCTTCCGCCCCGTATTTCAGGTTAGCACCGATATAGTCATTCGAGGTTGCATCCACCAAAAACATACAAATACCATCGGTCACCCCCTTTTCTGTCGAAACGGTATATTTCATAATATACTCGAACTCGATTAAAAGCCCATCCTTCGTGGTAAAGATATACTCGGGTAAATAAAAAGCACCCACCTCTTCCTTTCCGCTCGTGAGCTGCAATCCCACCAAATTCACCAAACCTGCCTGATTTTTCCTTTTATACCTTCCCTCCTTAGTCTTCCCCGAACCTTCAAGTTGATTGGGTGCCGGGAAATCTACTCCCGTCAAATTATTATCCAAAAACGACCTGAAGAAAGGAAATAAATCCGCCGTTTGGGCACACACATCGGCACACACGCCCGACAGCGTCAATACAAGCAAGAAAAAAGATAATTTCTTCATCATATATTTATATTATCATTAATAATCTTTGATACAACGTATCGGGAAAGCATACGAACGGTCGGCATCGTAAAACATGACCTCGCCTTCACCCAAAAAGAGATAATTCACGGTATATCGGCTGTTCACCGTGTAGGGCGTCGCCGACCAATAATACCCGTACGCCCCCGCGTGATACACGTTTCCATAACCATTCGGGTAACGTTGCCCCGCGACAGGTAAGAAAACCGTTCCGGAAGGTGGTGTTTTCATATTGCTTTCCGTTGGCGTAGAAGCCGTCACCTTTACACCCAAGAACTGCCCGCTTTCCGGGTTAAATGTACCGCTCCGGTAACTGCCGGGATTCACGTCAAGAATTTTCATCTTATCGGTAAAAGTCCCGATTTGTGCCGTCTTCACACCCGTTTCGTCATACAATTGCTTCAACTCGGCATAAGTCGGCATACGCCATTTCCCTTCCACCCAGCCTTTTCCGCCCGTCCCGCTTGAAATATAGCGGCATATATCACCGACACCCGTTCCCTCATTGAAACCCGTGTTACCGGAATACTCCTTGAAAGCATCCGTATCGTCCCCCGACGGCGAAGGCGTAGTAAAACTGAAATTCGGGTGGGCATAAGGGATTCGATCCCATCCCGCCAGACTATCTCCCCAATTGGACGGATTCAATCCGGAAGGGTGATACACGACTTGTGTCGTCGGGTCATAAGGATTGCCCGCAGGAGCCATAGCCACGAGCGATCCCCACTTGAAGAACACGCCCTGCGACCACGCGGGAATCGTTCGGTTATCCTCCTCCGTAACGGCAAAAGTCAATACCCCGGACTTCTGCACCACGTTGCTTCGTGCAAACAGATCGGCTATCGGAACTCTCCGGACAGTCAAAGTATCACAGAGTCGCCCGGCAGTAAACACGATCTTACCATTCACGTAATTACCGCCGCCAGGAGCGGAAATCGCCGTTATGACAAGCTCCAATCCCGTTTGGTTTATATCCACCCCATCCATCTCTGACTTATTCCCCGGGAACTGTAACCAGGTCGTTCCACCCGGATTAAGGACCTTTGCTTTCCAATTCCCGTGATAATCGGAACTCACCCGATGGTGCAGTTGCCTGTTCACGCCATACGGCATATCGAGTAACCTACTTTCCGTTCCCATAAAAAACTGCCCATCATAAACGATATTGTTTATTCCCGCCATATCCACGACAAGAATCGTGGTCTTCAAGTTCGACAACACGGTAGATGAATGGAGCGCAGACTCGAAGGTTTCATACCCGATTCCCTCGGCACTCGTGATATTAACCGTATATTTATGATTACGATACAAGGGCATAAACTCCACCGTGGCAGATGACTCCATTTTTTGCGTGAAGTCAACACGATAAAAATAATCCGTTCCCAAATACTTTCCCTTGACAATCAAGCAAGTTCCATTTTTAGAATCATCCTTCGTGGTCTTAATTGCCTCGTAAGTATATATTTCTCCAGCTAACAACGATCCCGCATCCTGCTTGTACTCGTATTCCATCGCGGCGTCCAGCGAGGCATCCTGCTTACCCGAGGGATTCGGGATCATCGGATTCTTATTATCGAAATAGGGATTCGGCACCAATATCCCATTGGAAACATCCCAGGCGGGAGCAACGAATCCCGAAGTATTGTAGCTCACCAGATAAATCTTTTCAAGCTTGAAGATACTCCCCTTCACCTTATTTTCCACGTCAATACGTGCCAGCATCCGAAGCAACTCGGCATTGACCGTTCCTCCCGGTGCGATCCCGTCCACGGACACCTCCCCGTACATGGGTATCGGGGTATAGCCCGGCGTCGACACGTTCCACTTGTAAGAACCATCTTTGCCTGCCGCGGTCGAGAATTTCAACGCTTCTAATACAGCTTGTTTTTCCGAACCGACAGGATGCTTTACTAGAGCGGCATCCACTTCACCCGATGCGTTTGCGACAATCACGACGACCCCCGCTTCATTCTGCGTGAGTGCCAACCTGTATTTCACCTTATATTCGGAACCCGACGTTTCCGGGGTAAAATCCGTTACTTTAATATTCCGGAGCAATTTGGCAGAGGGAGTCGATTTATCAAATATCAGCATATCCAGCGTTCGTACCGCCGCCTCGCCCTTGCTACCTTCAATCGAGCGGGTTACGGGTATCTCGAATCCGGGTACTGTCATCTCTATGATTACCGACTCCCTCGGCACGTCCGGCACATCCAATTTATCCGACACACAACCTGTGATACCTATCAGCAGCACAACGGTCATATAAAATATTTTTGAAAACATTCTGGATCGTCTCATCATATATCACATTTATTATGTACTACGAACGGATTATCTTAATCTTCTTAATCAGATTCCCCGCCTTCACCTCCACCAAAGCATAAGCCCCGGCAGGAATACCCGTCAAACTCCTGCTAGCCGTAGATATCACATTCCGGGATAAATCGCCATTTGCACCCGACATCGAGACATTCAGCCAATCGCTTTCTCCACCGGAAGCCACTCCCCCATTCTTGTCGTAATAATCGATTATTCCCAATTGAATCCCCTTGGGATACCCCCGGTCGCTTCTGTCATAGTTCGTTTCTGCCGTGATCGTTGCGGACTGTGCGTTATCATTGATATAACGTTTGTCATAATTTACCCGCAAATAGTACTGCGGATCGATGATAATACCCTGCCCCGCGTCTTTCCACGGGAGAACTCGATGCTCAAATTCCACCGTTTTCTCTTTCACAACCGCCATGATACGGTAAATATTATTACGTCTGATCTCGGTCAGAACTCGCGAAGCTCCGCCCCCTTCCGGTAAAAAAGACGATAAAACTGCCCGTCCCTCTCTTGCCCCGTCCGGAGAACTTACCCCCTCGATATTTAAAATCAACTTATCGGCATCATTAAAAGAAGAACAAGTACGTTCCGGGGTATAAAATGCGGCAATCAATTGATAGGTATCATCCAATTCCAACGGAGCCGCCCCTCCATAATTCCACCCCACGAACGAGTAATCGTTATCCGGTATCAACATATGTCCGAAATTATCATCGGCATCCGCTCCCGTCTGGAAACGAGTTTTATCAGTTTCCGTACCCACCACCAGATATCCCTCGGCATAAGAATTTTCCAACGATACTTTCGTGGAACTCGTGACCCGTGCAAAAGAAACCGCATCCTCTTTTTTCAACCAAAGTTCCACACGAGCCACCCCTCGCTCGATATTAATTTCTTCCCGTGTAGTGAGTCCCTCGGCAACAACAATATCCCGTTTCACCCCAGTCATGGGGATTCCCGAAGAAGAAGGCGACGAGTGATTCGGGTTGAAGACATCATCCATGCGAAATATCATATCCTCCAATTCTGCTCGGGATATCACGGCATTCAGCGAGGCCGTCATCGCCGCCGGCTCATTCACGACGACCACCAGCATTTTGTCCGAATTAGTGCTCACCTCCAACGTGGTGCTGAACTTTTTAGTCCCCTGCTCTTCCGTACTGAAAGCGACCACCTCATTCACGTCTACTGCAGGAGAAACCGAAGCATTATCAAACACGATGAAACGGGTGGTATGAATATAATCATGTTCATCAGCCCCGTCCGCCAGCACCTCTATCGCCATCAAGCTTCGCGCTCCCGCCAACATACCGGTATCATCTCCCGAACGCTCCGCGATACAAGAAACGAGAAAAATGAAGCTAAAAACTATATTTAAGATGTTATTTTTCATAAATTCTTGATTCTAAAATCAGACACCTATATCATTGAGCCATATTATCCAACCGTTGATCTCTATCGCGATAGCAACAAAACCGCCCTTATCCTTGTACCGGATCTTCAAATCCCATTCACTCTGACGATCGAGAAATTCCTGCATGGATAGCGTGCTACCCGGGTACAAACCGTTTTTGATCTCTTCCAGCAACTCCATCAAGTCATATTCCCACAAGGAATTCCCGCCCGGGACATCACGCACCACGAGCTTATAATCATAGTCATCCCCATACATCAAGCGATTCGTGTTCAACCTCCCTTCCGACAGTTCTCCTGGCTCATCACCCGCCACGAGATCATAAGGCGCGTACGTCACTTTTTCTTTCAGCCTCGGGGAATTATCATGTCCGTACACTGCCCCCTCGGGAGTTTCCACGTCAAAAGTATAAACAGGAGTTCCCGCTCGTCCGCCTGCATTTTGCTCCGTTTCCACGAGCGACACGTTGAAACGGTTCGTGTTCTTCACCAAATTCACCGACCACACCGACAAATCCGCCTTGTAATCCACCTCTATCGTTTTCCCCACCCACAGGGGTGAGAATTCGTGAGACACGACACCCGTCGTCCGTTCCAATGCGATCCGCACCTCATCCAGCATCGTTTGCCCGGGCGAAAGGACGTTCCCGTTATGGTCTGAAACCCTGAAATGATCCGTCAATCCGCCCACCGTCAATATTTTATATTTCCCGAAATGAAGATCCCCTCCCAGAAACATCCGGTTCCCTCGGGTCAATTCCTCCCGCCGGGCGTGTTTTGTAAAAAGATACTTTCCCCCCTCGTCGAACACGAATACATCGACCGTCGAAACGTGCGGGTCAAAAAAGTCTTTATACTCCATGTTATAATCATAGACAAATTCGAGATATATCCCGCAATCATCCATATTGTCCTTGATTCGCTCACACGACAACAGAAAAACCGGAACGATGGCTATCAAAACCAGATCGATCAAATTTCGGTATGTATTCTTCATGTTCATATTCCCGCATTTTAAAGCCCGCCTCCGGCTTCTGATGTTTCTGAATAAAAGGAAAAACAATTTCGGTTCTAGTAATTGCCGATCGAGTGCTTGCAAAGTCAATCCGTGTATGGCAAGAATCACGAAATCAACAATCACGCCCCCGAAATCATTTAAATTCCAATCTCATTCTCCCAAATAATCCACTGCGAAACACTCACCGTAACTCCCAGATAACCTGTCGTTCCGTCTATCGGGTCTGTCGGGTCAGGATCACCTGGACCGGGATTATCAATATCCGGGTACCAGGGAGTGCCCGCTCCGTTGACAGAACCCAGCGTCAATTTATACCAGTTGTTCCGCACGACCCCGTATTTACCGAAATCCATATCCTTCGTCGTTTCATTATCATGCCGGATCTCGTAATAGTAATAAGCCCGCCCGCCTTGATACCAGCGAATCACGGGAGTCTTACCCTCCTTGATAACCTCGCCTCCATTCGGGATTTGTGCCAGATCGGTTTCTTTCAACGTGGCAAAGGTCGTCCCGACAAGAGTGACACCAGAATGTGTGTTCGCGTACGCTTTTATCTTACCGAACATCCTGTCACAAGCATCCTTTAGATTCGGTCCGGCACTAGCATCATTGTAAGCCGTTTGAAGTGCAGTAAGATTAGCATGATTCTTACCCGCAAAACTAAACCAATCCCCTTGTTTACTATGTCCGGGAGGATAATAGGTACCCTTAATCACCAAACGAGTGGCATTCCCAAATTCTTGTTTGACGGCACTCATCGTATTCTCGATACAATAAATCTTGTTCGGTGCCGTCATCCACGTGTAAGGAGCTGTCAGCACGGGTTCGTAAGTCACGCTATTGATCGTGGCTTTGGTAAGTCCTACCCCATCCGTGAAATTCGGGTCTTGGGTATAGAAACTCTTCGTGTAACTTCCCCCGGAGGTATGAGTAACCGATAGTAACGTTTTCTCGGCGAAAGGATAGAACGTACTATTTACAGCGTCAGGCACCCAACCGACAAAAGAGAAGGTCGCCCCAGCAGGCAAGACACTTATATTAGCATCATCATCTCCTTTAATCTTAAATTCAATCTTGGAAGCCAGACGTTCAATCTTAATCGTTACCCGGTTATCATCCAGCTCGGCTGCTTTTTTCGCTGCAGTCTCGTCTACATCTTCCGTCACCTTTTGAATTTTATCACCGATAGGAATCAGCGGGTCGGAAATCTTATCCCCCGCGTTCTTTCCACTTTCGTCACCGCTATTAATCATGGTGAAACCTCTCGTTATGGGAACAACCTCATCCGTGATCTCGCCTTTGGAAACACTCTTGATTGCCACGTTGAGCGTGGGGAAAGTTGTCTGTGCATTAATGTCATCGAAAATTTTCACCAGTTCGCTACCCGGGTTAGCAATCATCAAAAGTTTTGTTGCCGCCCCCGAAATCTTGATCGCGTCCGGCTTGGATGAAGCATTCTGAATTTTGATAAAGTACTCCGTTGTTCCCGGAACCCCGACGACATTACCAGCGTCATTGAAGACAACCACGTAAAGCGTTTTCAAGTCACTTTCATTCGCACCCGCACCCTCGCCCGAAGAACGAGCCGTTGTGCTCTCTGTTTCAATCTTGATGGAAACAAAAGCCATATCGGCATCCCCCGCCCCAAACTGCCCGTCGTGCTCTCCATCTTTTTCACTACAACCGGTCAACGCCGCTATCGCAAACATCGACACAAGAATCATCTTAATTTTCATCTGCGTGTTTTTTAATAAACTATAATCATATTCTTACTATCGAAGGATTTACTCAATCCCATACATTTCCCATTCTTTCATCTTTTCCTGAAACACCCCCTCGTCCACCTTGTAGCGTTCTATCAACCGCAGGAACTTGACAGCCTCAGGATTACCCGCCTGTCCCGCTCGCTTCGCGTATTGCTCTGCCTTATCCAACTCCCCGTTGAGCGCATGAAATGAAGAGAAATAAATCCAGGCATCCGGATCATCCTCCAATCCCTCGAGATACTCCAATGCCGCCGCAACATCATTGGACAGGTAACTGAACACCGCCATCGAGATTCGGCTCACCTTCTCCTCCGGGAACATCCTTGCTGCCGTCGCTATGACATCCATAAATTGCTTGCTTCCCGGCTCATACTCGTTGGCAAGCAGATAGAACTCGTAGAGTGACAACGCGCTAGGACGGGAACGGAACACTTCCTTTATCGTTTCCAGCGAATACTCGGGCACCGTGAAATCTATCCGGTAAGCACTCCGCCGAAGTTCCGGGAAAAGATTAGCAAGCACGTGGCGATACGTCCGTCCGTCATTCAACAATTTCAATTGTCTTTCGCGCTTGTCCAAATCCCCAGTATCTTCAATAATCCGAAGAATACTTTCTTTCTCGGTAGCCGTCATACCCGTGTCCTCCTCGACAAGAGCTTCGAATCCCGTCCAATCCTCCCCGAATCCCCGTGCCGACAATAACATCCCGGGGAATTCGTGATTCCTCCGAAGCCATCCCAGCAGGGAAGCGGCACGACGCTCGGACAAATCAAAATTGTATTTCCATCCCCCCTCCGGCGACGCGTAAGAAGAAATCGTCATCGAATTGATTTTCACCCCTTGCAGCGTTTTCACGTCTTCCAAACTCCGGCGTATCTTATCCAACTCCGCCTGATTATCAGCCAATGCGGGCTTT
This sequence comes from Butyricimonas synergistica DSM 23225, assembly GCF_000379665.1. Classification (GTDB taxonomy): domain Bacteria; phylum Bacteroidota; class Bacteroidia; order Bacteroidales; family Marinifilaceae; genus Butyricimonas; species Butyricimonas synergistica. Next base: position 1,491,175 of record NZ_KB903359.1, read on the forward strand.
ATCTCAGCGTTTCCCTCCGTGTAGATAATCTGGGCTTCCCCTGATTCCGACCTATATTTAATCTCTTCCCTTGGTGGCACGGGTATCGTCACGGGAAGATCATAGATACCCCGCACCGGCTTCTCGATAAACCGGATGCCCTCGGCTATCATCTCCATCGAAAGATGATGGAACTCGCACCGGCAATTACGGCGTTCCTGCCCGATAGCCACGTTGGCATTCCGCATCCAGTCCTCGATGGGAATCGTCGCGCTATACGCGATTTTCTGGTAAAAAAGTTTATTCCCCTTTGTTGTAAAAGAAGCATATACAGGCTCTACATACCCGGAAAGCCTTTCCGTCCTGTCCGCCACGGCTTGCTGAATCCTGCCATTGATAACCACGGGAAGCATTTTCCTCTCGTTCTTGCCATCACGAATCACCGGGAACAAATACATTTGTTCCCTCGGGGCAACCGATATCCCGATAGCCTCGATTTCCAGTATAGCACGTATACTATCCCGCTCCTGCCGAACATCTCGCACGACCACCCGCACGTCCGACGCCTTCTGTTGCGCCGCCAAGGTACCCGGGGCAACAAAAAATACAATTCCCCCTACCAGGGCAACCATCTTACTCTTTATTTTATCATTCATTCCCATAATCCACATCATTTTAGCAGAAATACCAACGTTAATCCCAATTTCGTCAGTCCGAAATAGTGTGCTTTCTTGTGACCGACAGAAGGCTGGCATTTCCCGCACCGGTACTTGTCATGCGACATATAAGCGTAACCTATCCCTACTGTGGTTTCCAACGACCACCGGGGGGCGATCAACCAATTGTAACCGTAGCTCACCCCGGCACCAATCAACCATCCCTCGTACCTGTTATCCTTTATCGTCTTGAAAGGACCGATACCTCCCACGTTGTAAGAAGCATAATGAGCGTGAATACCCAGAAAATGTCCCGTGAAGGGTTCGCATTTCCACCAGCGGAACTCCGGTTGCACGGCGAAATGCTTAAACTTCTTGCTGTCGCTGAAACTCCACAGGTTCAGGCTCGCGGGAATATCCACCGTGGTTCGCTTCCCGACTTTAAATTCTGCGCCAAAATTAACGGCTGCCATAGCGTCCATGAACAGATTATTCTTCAGTGCTACCTTTTGGGCATTAGCAAACGTGCAAACCCAAACCGCTGTTATTAATAATATAAAACCTTTCCTTTGCATACAGATTTAATTTTCTACAACAAAGGTAAACCATTGCTATCACCTGAAAAAGACAACTTTATCCCCTCTCACTCGCAGGAATTAGACCATACGGAGAAATTTCCGACAACCAGGAATTTTATTCCGCAGAATGGTCGGAAGCAGGCAACCGACTTCCTCCAAAATAGAGGAAACAGCCCCCTGCATTGATCCAAAACAGTGAAAAAAAAATGAAGACACTCGATTATTATACTTGAACGCTTTTTCATGCAATATTTAGCAAATTCGTTTGAAATTATAGTTATTTTTGATAATAGAATTAACATATTCTATCTTTAAATAAGTATTAAACAATACCACTATGAACAAAAAGGATCTCCACGACGAATTCATTGATGAATTGTGCAGGAAAATTCCCAAAAGGACAGATTTGATCAACCTGGTATCGGATATCTTGAGATTAGAGAAAGAATCCATTTACAGGAGATTGGCAAGGAAAGTAAACTTCTCCATCCGGGAAATGGGTATTCTAGCCAAAGAACTGAATATCTCGATCGACAGGCTGTTGTACAAGGAAGAGAGCCACCAGTGGATGCCCGTCGTGCTGGAAGTACCCGCGAAACTCCATTCGATGGATTCGCTTGCCGACATCATCGAGCACAACTTCAACCGTGTCAAGCGCATCAACGAGGATGCGCCCGGCGAGATGGGTAACGTCTACCACACCCTGCCCCTCGAATTTTTCCTCCACTCCCCCCTGATGACAAAGTTCATGTTCTTCAAATGGGGCAATTATTTCGTGCAATCCGAAGAGTTCAACCATTTCACTCAATGGGAACTTCCCTCCCGGTTATCCGCAATCATTGAAAGATATACCGAGATATTCAATTTTAGTGAAGTTTTCTACGTTTGGGATAATTCTCTAATCTGGGCTCTATCCAATGAAATAAATAATTTCCACAAGATGCACATCATCACGACACAAGAAAAAGAAGATATTAAAAATGAACTCCACGACATTTTATCAAAACTTGAAAAGACATTGAACGGGACTTATGTGCCCAATATTCCTCTGCCTTCCGAAACAGCCTTTTATGTTTCATCCATGAACATCGGTTTCACGAGTTGTTACTACGTGTCCGGCAGCAGGCACTTCGCCCTGTTTCAATCCAATTTCAGCTTTTCCATGATAGAAAATTCGCGGGAAGATTTTGGCAAGATAAAAGAGTGGATTCAATCTTTCTGTAACATCTCCACCTTGCTCTCCAAAAGCGGACGCTTTGAACGGCGGCTGTTTTTCAACGCCCAGAATAAAATAATAGATGACATTCTGGAATAAAACAATTGAAAATGCAGAATTGAAAATTAGAAATGAGCTTCACTTGCAAGGACTATTCCAGCTCCCCCTCTGTTTATAGAGGGAGAGCAGAATTACTCTCCGGCTTCGGTTAGCTTTTCAACCCTTCAATTTAAAATCTAAAATCGAGCGGAAGAGTAGTCCTTTTTGAATATTTACTCGAATTCTTCGGTATTCGCCTCCATGCTACCGAGAGGTTTCAAGTTAGAGGGGATCGTTTGTTCCGCATCATCCGAGAAATAAGGGAACACGTCCATGATTGTCGTGTCGGCAAGAGAAGCTATTTCAAAAGGCACCACGTAAGTAGACAAGCTCTTTTGCAAATTAGCCAAAGCACGCTCCAAGTCAGAACCCGCCACCAAGAAATATTGTGCAGACTTTTTCTCTTTCCCGCTGATCTGGTCGGCATCGATGATGTTCACTTTCGCCTTGAACCATTTATCGTCGTTCCCGTCATTCGACTCTACCAACTCGGTAACGTTCGACTTTTTTAATCCGGCAATATAGAAATCCCCCTGTATCATCTCTCTCAAACTCTCTGTGATTCTACTCTCCGCTTCCGTGTAAGACATGGCGTCCAACAAGTACGACTCGGACATTTTTCTCTCTTTTCCGTCCTCTCCCACTTTCACGTATTTCACTTTCGCTTCAAACCAATTTGCTGTCATTTCTTCTGTTTTTAATTTGTTTTATCGGACAGCAAAAATAAAATAATTCTGCCCAAAACGTACCCTCCCCTGAAAAATAAAAATTCAAATTACCGACACGCGGGGGATAACGCCATGTCGTGCATCAATCCCAACAATAAAAAGCCCCGAGAACTTTTATAAAAGCCCTTCGGGGAAAATCTCACAATCACCAACGGAGATTCACTACGATTATTTACGCACGCCCATCAGCTACCGCATCATCGGATTGCATAGCCGATTCTACAAGTAAAACGGATTTATCAAACACAAAAAAAGAGGCTTGGTAACAAGCCTCTTTTCTGTATCATATCGATAGATTAGTATCTTCTGTTTGAATTATAACCTCCGCGATTACCGCCTCTGTTAAACCCACCACCGCGGTTACCACCACCGTTTGATCTTTCTTCTCTCGGTCTGGCAACATTCACGTTGATTACTTTACCATCATATTCAGCGCCGTTCAATTCATCGATCGCTTTTTGTCCCATAGTATCATCAGCCAATTCAACGAAACCGAAGCCTCTTGATCTTCCTGACTCTCTATCCATAATAACTTTAGCAGAAACCACTTCACCGTAATCTGCAAACAAGGTGTTCAAATCAGCGTCATCAACGCTATAACTTAAATTTGAAATGTAAATGTTCATCAAGTACAAATTTTAATTGATTAATAAATAATGATTGAGAATTGCCATTGAAAAAAGTCTACTTAACGATACAAATACATTGATAGGAAAGTGATTTAAATACAAATAATTCAATTCAATCTGCAGACAAAGGTACTACTATATTTTAAACTAGCAAGTATTTATTGAAATTATTTTATTGAAAAAGTATTTTATCCTCCAATAATCCCAAAGTTATCCCACCCTTATATTACCTCTCGACCGTTACAAGCCACTTTCAACCTACTTGCATCCCCGTTCTCCAGCGGCGATACAAGTAGGTTATATCCGATCTGCAAGTAAGCAGAAGTAGTATTACCCAAGGATTACCCCGGGATTACAAGGGATACACGGACAATACGGGCTATCATACTCCCCGGCAAACATTGCCGGATGGAGATTTTTCCTCCTCCGGCAGCATTTTACGACTCAAAATTTCAAGATTAAACATGTATTTACTAATTTCGTGAAAAATTTAATCAGAACTGCATCATGAGAAATCTACTTATCATTACAGTCTTACTAATGGCATGGATATCGCCCTGCCTGGCACAGGAAAAATATACCCCCTCGCGAGAGAACCTGGAAAACCGGGAATGGTTCCGGAACGCTAAATTCGGGATGTTCATCCACTGGGGAATATACAGTATGTTGGGGGACGGCGAATGGGTATTAACCAACCAAAGCCTGAACGAACAAGAATACCAGAAATTGGCGGAAGGTTTCTACCCGTCGAAATTCGATGCAGACGAATGGGTACGGATCGCCAAAGATGCCGGGATGAAATATATCTGCTTCACCTCACGCCATCATGACGGATTTTCCATGTTCGACACGCGCCAATCGGACTACAACGTCGTGAAGGCAACCCCGTTCAAGCGGGATGTCATTAAGGAACTTGCGGAAGCCTGCCAAAAACACGGGCTGAAACTTTTCCTCTATTACTCACATATCGACTGGCACCGTCCCGACTACGCCCCGTGGGGACGTACCGGACGCAACACGGGACGCACGCCGTCCGGGACATGGGAAGATTACCTGAAATTCATGGACGCCCAACTGACCGAATTGCTCACGAACTATGGTTCCATCGGAGGCATCTGGTTCGACGGCTGGTGGGATAAACCGGACGCTGACTGGCAGCTGGAGAGACAATATTCCTTGATCCATCGCCTGCAACCGGGTTGCCTTATCGGGAACAATCACCACAAAGCCCCCTTCGAGGGCGAGGACTTCCAGATGTTCGAGCGTGACCTGCCCGGGCAAAACACGGCAGGATACTCCGCCGACGCGGAAATCAGTTCCCTCCCGCTGGAAAGCTGCGAAACGATGAACAACACGTGGGGATATAATATCAACGACCGGAATTTCAAATCGACCAAACAACTTATCCACAAGCTGGTAGGAGCCTCGGGCAATAACGCCAACCTCCTCCTCAACGTGGGTCCCCGCCCGGGGGGCGACTTTCCCGAAGGCTCGGTGACTCACCTGAAAGAAATCGGGGAATGGATAAAAACCTACGGCGAAACCCTCTACGGCACCCGCGCGGGTATCATCCCACACCAGGAATGGGGTGTTACCACCCAGAAAGGCAATAAACTATACATTCACATCCTTAACCTGGACAAAGCGAAACTTCTACTTCCTATCACGAACAAAAAAATAAAAAGTATCGTACAATACAAGGATAAACAACCGCTGAAATACACGAAAACCAAGGAAGGAATTTTACTCCAATTAGGAGAAGTCCCCACGGACATCGACCACGTGATTGAGATTGTTTGGCGATAATTCGCTTTTTCCCTCCTTTTTTCGTAATTTAGCGCCGTATAATAAAAAAAACAGGACTTATGTTTTCACAAGACGAATTCAAAAAGTATGCAACAAAGCATAAAGGCATCAGCAGCTTGAACCTACATCGTTTCGAGTCGGCTACTGCCAGCTATATATCCCCGACGATCATCGAGGAGCGCCAACTAAACGTGGCTAGCATGGACGTTTTTTCAAGATTAATGATGGACCGTATCATTTTCCTCGGCGTGCCGATCGACGACACCGTGGCAAATATCGTGATGGCTCAATTATTATTCCTGGAATCCGCCGACCCGACCAAGGACGTGCAGATCTATTTCAACACCCCGGGCGGTAGCGTTTATGACGGGCTGGGAATCTACGACACCATGCAATACATAAAATGCGACGTGGCTACCATCTGTACCGGTATGGCAGCATCCATGGGAGCCGTGTTGATGACGGCAGGAACCAAAGGGAAACGTTCTGCGCTGCAACACTCCCGTATCATGATCCACCAACCGATGGGCGGCGCCCAAGGTCAGGCATCCGACATTGAGATCACGGCACGGGAAATCATGAAATTGAAAAAAGAACTTTACCAAATCATAGCCGACCATTCCGGCAACCCGCTGAAAAAAGTGGAGAAAGACTCCGACCGCGACTATTGGATGACAGCCGCGGAAGCGAAAGAATACGGAATGATTGACACGGTTTTAACTCGAGATCACAAGTAATGCAAGATAAATGCTCATTTTGCGGAAGATCACGCGACGAAGTGGATCTTCTGATTGCCGGAATGGACGGTTTCATCTGCGAGATGTGCGCCCAACAGGCGTACGACATCGTGCAGGAAGAACAACGTAGCCACTCCACCCCTTTAGACGTGGATCACCTCGATGTCAAAAAACCGATCGAGATCAAGGAATTCATGGATCAATACGTGATCGGTCAGGACGAGGCGAAAAAACACCTCGCCGTGGCTGTTTACAACCATTATAAACGCTTGACCCAAAAGTCCGCGAACGACGACGTGGAAATCGAGAAGTCGAACATCATCATGGTCGGTCGCACGGGAACGGGGAAAACCTTGTTAGCCCGCACGATTGCCAAGATGCTGCACGTGCCCATGACGATCGTGGACGCCACCGTGCTGACGGAAGCCGGGTACGTGGGCGAGGACATCGAGTCCATACTGACCCGTTTGCTCCAAGCCTCCGACTATGACGTGGACGCCGCCGAGAAAGGTATTGTCTTCATCGACGAGATCGACAAGATCGCCCGCAAAGGCGACAACCCGTCCATAACCCGTGACGTCAGTGGTGAAGGAGTGCAACAAGGGTTACTGAAATTATTGGAAGGTTCCGTCGTGAACGTTCCCCCACAAGGCGGACGTAAACACCCCGACCAGAAAATGATTCCGGTGAACACCAAGAATATCCTTTTCATCTGCGGCGGAGCATTCGACGGTATCGAGAAAAAGATCGCCCAACGCATGAATACTCAAGTGGTAGGATTCACGGCAAGCAGAGAAACCTCTTTCCTCGACCGGGACAATATGTTGCAATATATCGCCCCACAAGACCTGAAGTCTTTCGGGCTGATTCCCGAGATCATCGGGCGTCTTCCCGTGCTGACTTACCTGGAACCCTTGGATCGCCAAGCCTTACGCAACATCCTCACGGAACCTAAAAATGCTATCATCCGCCAGTACATCAAACTCTTCGAGCTCGACAACATCGCATTGAGTTTCAACGAGGATGTCTTCGAATACATTGTCGACAAAGCGGTTGAATTTAAACTGGGCGCCCGCGGATTACGTTCCATATGCGAAGCCATCATGACCGACCTGATGTTCGAAATTCCCTCTCAGAATTGTGAATCCATCACGGTCACTAAAGAATACGCCGAGAGCAAACTCGACCGACTTACAGCTCAGAAGTTACGGGCGTAATTTCACCAGAACCGGGCAAGCCCGCGAGCATATAAACAATATGCCCCTCTCCCGACACTATGAATTTCAATCGTGGTGTCGGGAGATAATATTTTCCTCACGTGCAAAATATACTTTTTCACTTCCGATTCTTTACCGACAGACGCTTTCCCCCACAAACCCTCGAGCAAATAATCCTGTCCCGCGATCTCGTTACACTTGGCACACAATAACGTCAAAAGCATTCCGTCCAAAGGTTTCATTGTCATCGTCTTTCCCGTGATATGCAACTCTCGGGTCACGCTATTATACACGGTACTCGCGGACAATTGATACACGTACGGTTGCCGCGGATTACAACAAATCCGATCGTAAATACTCTTCAAGCGGGCTACCAGCACATCGGGAAGAGTCGTCTTACTAACAAAATCATTCGCACCCTTGTTCAACGCCGCCACCTCGTTCTCGGGTGTCGCGAAACTCGTGTAAAGCACAACCGGCGTATCTTGATCCATCCGCCGCACCATTTCAACCAATTCGATGCCGTTTTTCTTGGGCAGTTCCAAATCAAGCATCAAAATATCAGGTCTACGTTTCTGAAATGCCTCCCACGCCGACTTGCCATCCGGCACGACTTGCACGAGAAACCCCTCATGCTCCAGTACAGCCAAAGTTAACTCCACAGAATCCGGATCATCTTCCGCGTATAATATTTTAATTTCATTCTCCATCCCGTTGCTATTTGATAAGGTAACATAATCATAAAACGGCTTCCCCGCCCTTCTTCGCTTTCCGCCCAAATCTTTCCTCCATGTGCCTCTATCACGGACTTCGCCACGCTCAAGCCGATACCCGTTCCCCGAACTTGAGCCCGGTCACGGGGCAAACGATAACGGGTCTTGAATACCCGTTTCAAGGCGTTAGCCGGTATTCCCCTGCCATTATCCTCCACGCTCACCAAAATTCCTTTCTCCAGACCTTTGCCATGCAACACGACCTCCACGTGCCCGTCCGAATATTTCAAAGCATTTTCTATCAAGTTCTGGAACACGGTTTCCAACAACATCCTATCCCCCTCGATAAAAGCGGGTCCGTCCTCAAAATCCACCCTGATTTGAAAAGTCCTACCCGGAGGTACTTGCCAACGCCCGCTCTCAGCCAATTCTTTCAACAACTCGTGCACGTTCATCATTCCCGGATGAATAGACACCCCATGTTCACTCACCATCGTGGTCAACAACATACCGATTGTACCCTCGATTCGCTCCAACTGGTTAGCCAACAATCCCAAGCGCAGTCTATTCTTTTCCAAATCACCCGCGACCAATCCTTTCTCCAAAAGATAATTACACTTCAAAGCGTTCGCCACCGGCAACTTCAAATCATGCACGAAAGCCTGCACGAACAACTCCCGAAATGCCGTAGTCTTTTTCTCCCGCCAAAAACGACGTACTAGAAAAATGATACAAAAAAGCAACAATAAAAACAAGGTCATCACGAACATCACCCGATCACGCATCTCTTCCCAAAAATCATCCCACGTGAAATCACACGTGACCTCCAAAGTATCTTTTTCCAAAAATCCCAAATTCACAAAAAAACGACAAGACGATATGCCCTTGAACTCTCCGTACCGTAAACGCTTCACCTCATATTCCGAACTATCTCGAACACTTAACTCTAAAATTAAGCTATCTTTTCCCAAACGCTCCGCAACTCGACCCTGTATCCCCTTGTTTACTCTCTCCAATGTCCACAAACTCGTGTCCCGTACATCATACAACGGTCTACTGGACATCCATTGCATCGCAACATCATTTGTGACGTAATGATCTTCTCTCTTTCCATCAAACAAATAGGATATCTTTTTAGCTTCAGCGTCATACCCAACCAAGTATCCGTCTTTATGAGTTAACATGGAAAGTTCAACTACCGCATCCTCAACTACACTCTTATACTTATAAATATAATTCTCCTTTGCCTTTTGGAATAAACTATGTAATTGCCAACATTGGCTAACGATCAAAATTATCCCTACAATGACAACAAATATCCAAACTACTTTCAAATCTTTATACATACATCCTCTTTTCCAACTAAAGCAAAAATAAGAAAATATTTGCCACCTTTTTGCCACCTTTAATCATTTTTTTATACATATTTTCGTACCGACTAAAAACAATATATATAATGAAAAAAATCATACTTACTGCTTGCATTGCTAGTATCACACTAACCGGAATTCTTTGCAACATCAAAAAAACGTTGGCAAAAGAAACAAACACCACAACCACACCCACAACCTTAAAAAATATAGAACAACTTTCTTTTTCAGAATCTCACGATATTTCAATGTGCATAGAGGGACGAGGGTATTGTTATATCAACGGTAAACCACAAACCGGATTAAAACTAAAAGACTAACTCACCCATGAAAAACAATATACTTTTACACCTCATATTCGGTAGCCTATTATGGAGTTGTTCCATGGATAATATTGACCTATCCAAAAATAATAAGATCTCAACTTCACAAATATCCGATCTTTCCGTGCACGATATTTATCATACCCGAGGGCTTGTGAAATTCGGCAACACCCTCATCACTATATCACCGACCAACAATTATAACGCCATCTCTGTCGACATACAAACAACACAAAAGAATCGTTTTTTCCGTCGCAGATTTAGTGGGGGCAACAACATGTTTCAAGTTATGTCACTCAACTCCTATAACGGGCAATCCGTCACGGCATTGGATTTCAGAAGTGGACGCCTTATCGAAACCGCCATTACTCCTACACTCTCCCGGGTAGAGAGTACTCCAACCGAAACTATCATATCCCTGCCTATCGGTCAACAACATCTCGTTGCCGCCAAAACCACCACTTTCGTGATCGCCACAGGCCTATACTCGGCAGGACGCTATCTGTACTACTCGCTAACGGACAATAGCGCACGCTACTTCCTATCTTATCCCGATCATCCGGAATATCCCGAATTACAAGAAACCACGAAAGCCATGTTATACGCCAGCAATGTACTTCGAGTACGCCCGGACGCATCCGCTTTCGTCTGTGCAGATATGTACAGTGGTGTCATTGATTTTTGCAAAATCACCTCTTCAGGTACTATCGAGCGTACAAAAATGCACCGTCTGCATTTGCCCGAAGCCGATATCACGGAAACGCCCTCTACCAACGTGGAATATTATCGAAGCAATCGCTTCGGTTTTCCCGATGTAACTGTGTCACAACACCACGTGTACGCCCTCTATTCCGGTCATTCGTACCGTGATATGGGTAATTCCGCTTTAGATGGATACTCTCTACTCATCTACGACTGGGAAGGAAATCTATTAAAAGAATGTCTTCTGGACACACCATTGGCTAATATCTGTTACGATCCAAACGAAGACGCTCTTTACGGTATCTCCGCCAAACAATACACTTCATTAATCAAAATCAACATATAAAATGTAGATGTTGTCTTGTTTGTAAAGCATATCCATGCAAATGTTGCCGAATCTGTTGGAATTATCCATGCACTTGTCCTATCCCCACGGATCCAAACGTGTGTATGATCTGTCACAAGAATCCATGCGAATGTCAGCGGTGCGAATACTGCGGACGTTTACTTTGTTATGGAACATGTCTAAGTGGTGGAGAAAATCCAGGAAGTAGTACAGATCCACTAAAATATATTGAAAAGCGCACAGATCGATTCGCCATGAGTAATATACCACGGACCATGACACCTCAAGTATTAAACACTTGTGTAACAAGTATTATGGAATACATTATATGAAATATCTATTACTATCAATTATTATTACATTTGTTTTGCGCGATTCCATCGCGCAAAACAAATTAGATACCTTAATCTTATTACAAAAGGGGAAATGGGAATTAATTTTTCCTTCTCCAAAAAAAATTACAACAGGAATACAGTTTACCTCTAGCACTCTAACTCATTTTTTCACCTCAAAAAAGCTCATTCATCACATTTTCACATCACGAAATAAAAATAGTATACAACACCATTTTTATCTTTCACATCCCAAGAACTTCACATTTGATACTCTACAAAACGATAAAATCACAAGTAAAAAACACAAATTAATTGAAGATACCTCCATGCAAATAAAAGTCAACAACTATAATATCAGCTTCGATTCAACTAACGTCGGAAAAGTTCTCAACGGTAGTCATATTATTGCTATTAACTCAAATGGAAATATTTCTATATACCAAATACTTGAATTAAACCAACATTATTTAAAACTTAAAGACTCACAAACTTCTATAATACTGGAATTTACAAAAAAAAAAACGATAAAACATTACCCCTACAATAAAATCCTCTAAAAAAATAGCATCATGAAACAAACATTACTAATTTGCATTCTGTTGAGCATATCAATTACAACATTCGGGGAAAAGAAAAAAAATACCCTTAATCTATTACGCAAAAATACAAGACACGCAATCCATCCCGATCTAGACAATCATCATTCAAGTATCACTTTAAAATTTACTCGGAAACAAGAAATTTATAAACTCAAACTTGACACGGGGCAAAAAAAGCCACAGAAATATAAAATAAAAGAAGCCTACTATCTTTCTGAAACACCTAACACAAATTTCAATCAAACAAAAGTAGGGAAAATCAAAAATGGAAAATATTTAATCGTACGAGCTTACAACAGAGTCGAAACTTTTCGCATTCACCTATTGACTTCCACCTATCTCAAAATTGAATTAATTGGAGGTGCAATTCTTGAATACCAGAAAAAAAGGAAAAAATCAAATAAATCTACTTCCAAACTTTCGCAATGAAATACCTTTCCAAAATCACATCTAACCTACACTCCTTCGTGCTATCCCTAGTTGCAATATTCATGATATGCCTCCCTCTCATTAGCCCAATAGAGCACTTCATGCATGGCAACTAGAGCATGATCTTTTTATTCACACTAAGTTATGCGGGACTAATCATCTGTCTTCACAAAAAAACATTATTCCACTTCACTTCAATTGACCTATTTTTCACACTCTGGATCAGTTGGTGCGGGATAAGATTTTTCACCTCAAATACCCCTACTCCGGACACAGGTATTCTTCTCGAAAGCCTCGGCTTATGCCTATGGTATATATTCTTACGCACAAATTATCAAACCCGCAACATTCTCCTCGTGTTCATTCCCGCGGGAATATGCCAAGCAATAATAGGTATACTACAACACGGAGGATTAATAGCCTTGCGCAACACCTATTTCACGTTTACAGGAAGCTTCGAGAACCCGGGTCCCTACGGCGGTTTCCTCGCGATGGCATTTCTAATCACGATAACATACACGTGGTTACATTGGCATCATTTTCCTCTCAAGCAAAAAATAATTGCACTAACTATTCTTGTTACACAACTCTATCCCCTCATCGGAAGTAACTCCAGGGCAAGTTGGTTAGCCATTATTGTCGGAATTCTATATTTCTTTCACCATTACCTCTATCATTTACGCAAGTTCCAATGCCGCATTACCGAATGCATCATCATACTATTCTCCGGGATTGCGCTATTCTTCTTCCGACCTGATTCCGCCACTGGACGTATTCAGATATGGCAAGCCGCCATCAATATGTACCAAAAAGTTCCAATCATCGGTCACGGCATAGACTCCTTTCCAGCGACATACATGAACGCCCAAGCCGAATTCCTCAACAACAACACAAACACACTCAACGAATACCTCGCGAGTAACAACACGTACGCTTTCAACGAATTTATCCGCATCGCCTGCGAACAAGGATGCATCGGTCTAATTCTATTTTGTACCCTACTTCTTGTTCTATTCTTGCCCCCCACCACAACCACACACGGGAAAATAGCAAAAACTACACTGGGTGGATTCTTCATTTTTGCCTGTTTCAGTTATCCCGCCGAAATACTGTCATTAAAAATAATATTCATTTCACTAATAGCAACACTAGCTAATGATGCCAAACCCATGTATACCTTTCATACACATCGAAACGCCATGTACAAATTCACGGGAATCATCATCGGGATATGCCTCGTTCCCGTGATTCTCGAGTACAAGAGCAGAATCGATATAGATCAAAAATTACACTCGTTATCAATATCTACAAACAAAACACCCGACACTCTTTTGCAAAAACACTATAACAAGTATAAATTCTGCAAAGATTTCATTTTAGCCTATAGCCACATCCTATACCATGCCCAAAAATATAAAGAAGCCCAACCCCTTCTCGAACAAGCAGCTCTCTTGCAGCCCACGACCGATATTTTATGTGACCTAGGCAACTGCCACGCACGACACGGGAACTTCGACAACGCCCAACTTTGCTTCAAACAAGCCATCCGTATGGTACCTTGTTACTTAATGCCTCGCTATCAATTATTCTGCCTGTACAAAGAACATAACAAAACAGAACTTGCAAAATCTATCGCCCAAGAAATATTAGCCTTAAAACCTAAAATCACAAACTCAACCACGCTAAGTATCAAAAAAATCGTTAGAACATGGTGCAAAAACAATTCATAATTTCAAACTTATCTAATATCATGAATTACAACATCTACTACTTGCATTTCATACTCGTTTTTCTATTTATCTCATGCACGACCCAAGATACTCAACTTGAGCAAGCTTTATCCTTGGCTGGAAATAACCGACATGAATTAGAACAAGTCTTAACCCATTACTCCCACTCCGCCAAAGACTCTTTGAAACTCCGGGCCGCCCGATTCCTTATCGAGAACATGCCCGGACACTATACCTTAGAAGGAGATATAATTAATAAATACCGTGAAAAAATATACGCAGACAGCAATGCCAGCTATTTTTCTAAAAGAGCTCTTGAAATATCCATGACTCACATGAAAGAAATCCAACAAGTATCTCGCAAACAAGAAGATGCACGACACATAAAAGCCGCTTTTTTAATTCGCCATATCAACCTTTCATTCAAGAGATTAGAAGAATATTCTTGGTTACAAAACATTCCCTTCGACCTATTCCTTGAATACATACTCCCCTATCGGATGGGTCACGAACGCATAGACCTATGGATAGACTCACTTGAAATATCCCCCATATCTCTGGAAAAATTAAAACACTCGGATGACTTAAAATACACTATTGAAAACATTAACTACAACTTACAATTAAAAAATTTGAACAAACCGATTTCAAACGACCTAATATATCAATTATGCAAAAATTATATTTACAACGATTGTCGTTTTAAAGCCATCTACAACAATTTTTACTCGCGAGCTATCACTATACCCTCCGCAATTGACTGCATTCCCTATTACGCAAATCGTAACGGTTATCATTATTGGAATATCACCATGTCCCCGGAAGCAAGAAACACAACCATTCCGATGGCCCTAGAACGCAAATCATCTAAAATATACAGAAGAACTTACTCCAGACAGTTCACATTAACCCCCAAAGAAGGCGAATATATCCCCGAGTTTTTCCAAGACCCATTCTATAAAGACGTCAGTAACGAATATATGTATACCGCCAATATTCACGTTCACCCGTATCTACCCGTGAAAAAAACACCCAATTACGCCTACCTAAGCGTGTTCTGTAACCTCAAATGGCAACCCATCGCCATCGGTGAACTAACCTCTACTGGTGCAGATTTTAAAAACATGGGGAAAAAACTGGTCTACTTACCCGTTCATTATCCCAAACGACAAATGACACCATTACATTATCCATTCATTTTAAATCTAAATGAAGAAATCAAATATCTTATTCCGGATACCCTAGCGAAACAAAACCTCCGGCTATACAGGAAATACCCCTTATCCAATGCAATATACAATTATAACAAACAACTGGAAACAACAATCATAGAACTATCCGAAACCTCGAATTTCAAATCTCCCGACACACTTAGTATAACATCGAACATTGCCGGTACATACTGTGAATGTATCTTAAATAGCAAGAAATTATATCGCCATAGTCGAATAGAGATTCCCATGGGATGCGCATGTGCTGAAATAATATTCCTTGATTCCAATAACCTCCCGATTCCCGTACAAATAGATTCAACTTTTATTGCGGGATTTGATGGCAACCCGTTAACCAATATCAACAGACGCTACAACACACCTAATATTTTAGCAAATTTTCCTCATCCTGTCCAGCTCTCCAAAATCATCATTCTTCCCCGGAGTGATGGCAACGGAATCTATCCCGGGGAAGAATACGAACTTTTATATCATGATTTAAAAGGATGGCAATCACTGGGACGACAAATTGCAACGGACTATTATCTCGATTATAACAACGTTCCCCGGGGAGCACTCTATTGGTTACACAACAGAACCAAAGGAGTGGAAGAAAGAATTTTCACGGTTGACGAAAAAGGAGAAATTCGTTTCTATTAACTTCATTCAACATGAGTTCGATGATAACATACCATTATACTCCGGGATTCCGCACGTAATCATACCGAGAACCCACTATAATCCCAAAGAAGATTAACCCAAAACATACCCCACTCCCGTTCTCGCTCCGTTTTTGCCGTAGACATTCTATAATCTTTGATACAGAAACACTATAGCGAAAACGGCAGCAACACGACAGTGATAGAGGATTACCCCGGATTTTCCACGGTTCCTCTTTGGGTCTTCTGTTTTATTGCCGAAGATAAATATTCTCAGTCCACTGTTCCCGTCAAATCCCGGATAACCACCGAGGCACAAAAACACCCGAACACGGGGGGCATATAAGAGATGGTGCCCACGTTCGATTTTTTGTTCTCGCTCTCGCTTAACACGACTGCCTCGGGATCGACCTCCTCGGGGGAAAACACCACCTTCACTCCCTTGTAGACGCCCAGCTTGTGCAACCTCTTGCGGAGCATACGGGCAAGGTTGCAATTATACGATTTGGAAATATCCGCGATGCTTACCCGCGTCGGATCCATTTTGCCCCCGGCACCCATGCAGCTCACGATGCGATAGCCCTTTTGCAGGCTATGGTAAATCAAAAAAATTTTGGGTGCCAGCGTATCGATGGCGTCAACCACGTAATCGTACTTCGCCATTTCCAAAATCTCGATCATCCGGTCGTCCTTGATAAAATCGTTTATCACGTGAAGCCGGATGTCCGGGTTGATGTCCCGGAAACGGGCAGCCATGACCTCCGCCTTTGCCTTCCCGATATTGCTGTCCAATGCGGGCAACTGGCGGTTCTTGTTCGTCACGTCCACGATATCCCCGTCAATAATCGTCATCTCTCCCACTCCCGCACGGCACAATTGCTCCGCGGCATACGCCCCAACACCGCCCAATCCTGCCACCAGCACGTGTGCATTCTTCAACATCTCCAATCGCTCTTTTCCCAAAAGCAATTCCGTTCTACTCAACCAATCCATCATTTTATCGCAAATACTTTTTTATAATTTTCCAACATCATTCGCTTCAACTCTTCCACATCAAGCCCCAGCACACCGGAAGCAGCCCGATAAATAACGCTGATCTCAATTTCTTTGTCATCATTTTCCAGAAACAACCTGTCCGCGGGAACTTGCCGTATCAAATGAAAGGCATTCGATCGTGCATTCAAGAGTGCCGCCCCGACAGAAACGTGAAAACCGTGACCCAATAACTGTTGCAATATCTGTTCATTGTTATTAAACCCGTGAATAATCCACGGAACCGTGGACTTCGTTTTTCCCCGGATGGCAATCAATTCCGAATACGCCTTCACGCAATGAATAATCAAAGGTTTCCGGTATCTTTCGGCAAGGGCAACCTGAGCCTCCAGAATCCTTCCCTGTTCCTCTATACTAAACGGAGAGCGACGGTCTAAACCGCACTCCCCGATAGCTATAACTTTATCTAATTGAATTGTATCCTCTATACACGCTAAAGCATCCTCGCCGACTTGTTCCAACTTCATCGGGTGAATACCCACGGAATAAAACACTTCCAGACCTTCTTCCCGCTCCCGCTGATTCTCCTTGTCAATCCATGCATTTCCCTCTCCAACATCCTGGATATTGATTCCCTCACCGGTATGGTGCGTGTGTATATTCACGTACGGATTCAAATCCTCGAATTATTTCGTTTCCTTGTTACACATGATATTCAAGATCGTCTTGTCCGTTTCTTCCATTCCCTTCGTACCGATCAGTCCCACGTTACGGATGGTCCGCTCGATATCCTCCTCCACGATCCCGTCATTGTTGGTTTTGATGCCCCGCATAGACAACAAAGCAGCCTGCACGGCAGCAGACACGCCGGAATACACTTTCAAGGCACATCCTTGTTTCGCCCCGTCACACATCATTCCCGTCAGGTTGGAACACATCGTTTTGATCGCGTTGACCATATTTTCATACATACCGCCCATCAAGTAAGTGATAGCCGATGAAGCCCCCGTTCCGGCAATCAGGATACCGCAGAGAGCCGAAAGATGTCCCATGTAATGATGGATATGCACGGCGATCAAGTTACTCAACGCCAACGCGCGAGCCAATTGCTCGCGGGAAGCCCCGAACGTTTCGGCTGCCACCACCACGGGCAGGTACACCGTGATTCCCTGGTTACCGCTACCGGAATTGGTCATCACCGGTTTCGGGCAACCATCCATACGGGCATCGGAAGCAGCCGTCGCGCGAATCAACGTGCGGTTCAACAAATCGTCCTCCAATAATCCCTTGTCTATATTCTCTTTCAACGTCTTACCAATCTGCAAACCATACTCGGATTGTAACCCCTCGGCTGAAATGGCCTTGTTCATCTCGGCACCTTGCAGCACGAACTCGATATCCTTCACGTCCACCTCGTGAACGAAATCCCAAATACGTTTCACGCTTAATTCCGGCACTTTATCTTCTTCTTTTGCCGTATCCAACTTGAATTCCCTCTTGAAAAGTTCCTCCCCGTTCTTCTCCACAAGAATAATATTCGTGTGCGCGTAGGCGATAATCACCTTCACCTTGTCATTTCCTTTCGTTGCCAACGCCTCGGCATACAACTTATCCGGCGCATCCATTTTCAAGGAAACCGTAACATGACTCAACATATCTTTGGCACGTTGCAGGTTATCGCCCACGTTGACCTCCTTCAACACTTCCAGCCCGTACTCGGACTTCCCGCAAACAGCCCCCAGGGCGGCAGCGATAGGCAAGCCCACCATTCCGGTTCCGGGAATCCCAACACCCATACCATTCTTGTAAATATTGCCACTAACCAGTACGTCCAAATGCTCAGGTACACCCCCTAATACTTCTTTACACTTAGCACAAGCCAGAGCACAAGCTACTGGCTCAGTACACCCCAAGGCGGGAACCGCCTCTTTCTTCAATATTTCAATGATTTGTTGATCTGTTACTTGATTCATCTTTTCCTATTTTATTCATGTAGAATGTTTCATATTCACGGGTACAAAAATAGTGTTATTTATCTATTTTTCTACCACAAAAAGACAATTTATACTATCTTTGTCGATTGAAGTCGAATTAGTTGTATCACGATAGACATATGTTCATGAAATCAATACTTATTGTTATAATCCTATTTATCGCCAATCAAACCTGGGCACAGACAGACACCATCACCCCAGCAAAACCGGCTGTTGACTTTTTGAAACAACTCACTCAAACCGATTCGGTCACGGGCGGGCAAGTCACCCTCCACGGGGACCCGAAGATTGAACAACTATTGAAACTGCAACTTTCGATCAACAAGAAGGAACAAGCCTTCCAAGGTTATCGCATCCAGATATTATCATCGAGTTCCTACAACGTGAACATCGACACGCTGAAAAGTTACACGCGACGGTTCGAGGAAGAATTTCCGGATATCCGCGCTTACCTGCAATACACGGACCCCGATTTCAAAATCCGTGTCGGCAACTTCCGTACCCGTATCGAGGCAATTCCCGCGTTAAAGCGTATCCGCAAGAAATACGCCGGGGCGTATCCCGTGAAGACCACGATCTACTTGCATGAATTGAATCCCGTACAGCAACAGGACACGATACCTACCCTACCACCAATTCATTCAACTTCCTCTCTTCCTCGCTAAAATCAATAGACGGGAAAGAGCGGGATATGGCGGCAATCTCCGTCAGCAAATTCTTCACCAATCGCTGGTAATCACTGGAATGAGGATCAAAAGGACGATGCCCGACCGCCTTGTTTATCCGTCCGATCCGGTTCATCAATCCCAGCACCTCGGGACTGATAAAACTATAAAGAAAACGTTCCCACATGTAATCAATCGTGAGGCTCGACATATGCAGCATATCATCCGCATAGAAACGGTAATCCCGCAACTCGTCCAACACGATCTCGTAAGCCGGGAAATAATACACGCCCCCCAACTTCTCCCGCAGCCGGTCGATCGCCAACAACAAAGTCGCCTTACTCAACTGGTTCCCGTGCGCACCATCCTTCCAATGCCGGATAGGGCTTACCGTGAACAACACCCGGATTCCGGGATTCACTTCTCGCAAGCGCCCGATCAACCCGGTGTACTCGTCCACGATCTCATCCACGCTCAAACGATAACGCTCGAACTCCTGCGAGGGGATTTTATGGCAATTCGACACCACCACGCCTTTCCCCGTGTGCCGGTACACCCACGCCGTTCCCCACGTGATTACCAGCAAATCCAAGGAACGAATTTCCCTCGTGGCACGTTCCAACCTCCGGTTAATCTTATCCAAACACTCCCCCGCGTCCGTCGACGAGAAAGAACCATGGTGATACAGGCTCACCCATTTATCCCCGACCTGTATCAAGTCCTCCTGTTTAAACTCCTTTCCTTCCACGATCAAGCGCAACACGTTAGCCACCGAACGGGGATTATACACGATCCCGCAAGGATTCACATCGACGCCGAACTTGTAATATGAAAACTTACCACCCATATTCTCCGCGAAACATGATCCCAACATCATCAGTTTGGAATTATAATCGATCATGAAATCGGGAGTATCAATATTAACCTTCGTCTGCAAATTCATATCTAATCTTATTATAAATAATCTCTCCTTCTCTACAAAGTTACATTTTTTACGCTGATTTTCTCCATCATTTTTATACTTTTGTCAAAAATTTCACGCATGGGTATTATCTCCGTCTTAATGATCGCCATAGGGTTGGCAATGGATAGCCTCGCGGTAAGCATCAGCGGGGGAATCGTCATGCAACCTTTCCGCATGAACCAGTCTTTGCGCCTGGCACTTACCATGGGAATATTTCAAGGAGGAATGACCCTGCTCGGTTGGTTACTCGGGGTCAGCTTCAGCTCGTACATCACCGCTTTCGACCACTGGATCGCGTTTATCCTGCTCGGCTTTCTCGGGGGCAAAATGATTTACGAGTCCTTCGAGGAGGAAGAAACCACCATCTCGTCCTTTTCCAACAAGACCCTCATCACGCTTGGCATCGCCACCAGCATCGATGCCTTGGCTGTCGGGGTCAGCATGGCATTCCTGAAAACAAGCATTTATTTCCCGGCATTCATGATAGGCTTCGTGACCTTCACGCTCTCCCTGCTCGGGGTGATCTGCGGTTATCGTTTCGGCAAAATCAAAGGCATCAACGTCGAACTCTTTGGCGGCATCATCCTCATTGCCATCGGGATAAAAATACTTGTCGAACATCTCATGGAATAATTTTCAATTTTCAATTATATTCGTATCTTTGCATTTGCATAGCGAAGGGGCAGACCTGGATTTGACAGCATGATGAATAGGTATGTAAGCATGTCGGGCGTAGTGAAGCCGGCCCGTTAATCCCGGACGCAAAATTTTAATTGGCGAAGAAAATTACGCTCTTGCTGCCTAATCGAAGCATAGTAGATTGAGGCTTAATCTTCACTCAAGGTAGTGAAGACAGGACATCCCGCTGGCGGTCCCACCTTGTACCAACCAGCATCCGGGGTGCAGGCAACACAAGGTTAGTCAACGTCCCGCTTCGTGACGTTGGCGAAAATTTAGAAGCTAAGGTATAGTTTGGGTGCTTTTTTCCGGGCTATATTCGAAAACCAATAAAAAGCTATGCATGTAGAAAGCATATTGATTCCGTGTTTGGACCAGGGTTCGATTCCCTGCTGCTCCACCCCTTCAAGAAAAAACGACTGGTTGCCAGTCGTTTTTTTAAACACCTATTTTTCCCTATGCACACCGCATCATCAATAGACCTCGATACACCCGAACCCTTGGCTATTAATACGCCCTAACCCGGCATAATACGCCATCTTCAACAACTCGGGCACACCCGTGAGTTCCAGACGGCACATATATCCCTTCAATTGGGTAAACTGGGGGGTAAAATTCTTGATAGCGATAGTTTTCGCCTTAGGCTCGGACAACAACCTTACCCGCGTGGGTTGCCACTCGGGCGATGGCTCCACCTGGTAGAAGATACGATATTTCTCCAGCAAATTATAATGAATCAATTCCTCGAACACCGGATCGGCAGGCGAAACATGACGGGAAGGGACATTCTCGCCCACCCGTTCATCCAGGAATATCGGCGACAAGGTCTTGAAACGCATCGCGTCCGAGAACTCGATCCCCGGAAGCCGGACAATGGAGTCGACAGAAAAAGCAACTTTCGAACGGCGATCACCCAACGTAAAATGCCGATCCCGGAACAGTCCCATGACAAAAGGCTCGATCGCCTCGATCGGGTAGAAAGAAACTACCAGAGATACCTGCCGGCTTAATATCTCCATCCGGTCGCCGATAATCTGATAACGGGATACCTGCAAATTAGAAAAGGTGAATAACTTGAATTGCTTCTTGTCCCTCGTGTAACCATGATCGTGTAACCAACTCCCGAAATCGGAGTTTCCCTCGTTCAGAACCCGGTAAATCCACGAGGACAATTCATACTGGTAATTCAGCGGAAGCACGGCTCCGCACTCCTCTCTCTGCACGCTCAATATTAATTCAAATCTCATCCGTTCAATTATTTACAATATATAGAAAAATAAATCTTCACTTGTCCAAGATAGTCAAAAATCTTTATCTTTGTTCTCGATCAACATGAAGAATATGAATATTGAAGAATTTAGAGAATTGTGTCTTTCTTTCCCGCACACGACGGAGGAATTCCCGTTTGACGAAACGACATTAGTATTCAAGGTTTTCAACAAAATGTTCGCCTACGGTGACATCATGCCGTTTGAAACGATTGCCTTGAAGTGCGACCCGGACAAGGCTATCGAATTGCGGGAAAAATACCCGGAGATCACCCCGGCTTACCATTCCAACAAGAAACACTGGAACGGGGTTTATATGCATGGCAACCTCTCTGACAAATTTATAGAGGAACTCGTGGAGCACTCGTACAGGGAAGTTATCAAGAAATTATCCCGGAGTTTCGTGCAAAAGAACTTCCCCGAATTTTCTCTGACGGGGTCAAACAGGAAAGATTACACTGAAAATCACGACTAGCGTTGCAGGTTCACGGGAAGAACACGGAAAACGATAATCCCGAGGCAAATCAACTTTTAGACTACCTCGGGACTTTTATCGTAATTTTTCCATTCTCTACACTCTATTCCGTCTTCGGTTTCCGGATGTAATGAGGCATCTCGAAAGGAATCTCCAACGAGAATTCCACCAATCCCATGAACTCCCCGTTCTCGTACCAGGGCGTCTGGTAAATCAATTTCTTCACCCCACCTTTTTCAATCGTGTAGGCATTCGTGGCATGTTGCTCCATCAACTCGACTAATTTCGTGCGGGCTGGTTCGGGATGACAATCGAGCACGTTTTGCCCAACCAGATCACCATTATTTGTCTTCTGTGATTTATCGTTCATCTGAAGTATTTTACCTTCTTTATCACATACCGTGATTGCCACGTTCAATTCTTTCAAGTAATCCATAGCTGTTATTCTTTTAATTGATTCGGCAAATCTACAACTTTTCACCGGTTTCGTCGCCTAAAAACACGGGTATTCTTATCTGGACAACTTTTTCGACCTAAAATATCCCAAAGCTATTCTCCTGACTATAACGGACATCATCCGACACCCCGTATTTTATTTACATTTTGGGCATATTTTTTTGCCAAAATATTTTGCAGATTCCCCGGAAGGCTCTATATTTGCACCACGATTTGAGAAAATTCCTTAGTAGCTCAGTTGGTTAGAGCGGCGGACTGTTAATCCGTAGGTCGTAGGTTCAAGTCCTACCTGAGGAGCCAAGCCTGTAACAGAGTTACAGGCTTTTTTCTTTTCCCGCGATCCCATTCGTCGATAAAATCATCTCTTTTGTCGAGTCGCTTCCCCTAAACATCTAAATGATTTGCGCTCCTTTACCAGATGATTTATGTTTGCATCAAACAAAACGAGTAAAGACTATGAACAGAATAACACATACTTACCTTACAACCATCCTTTTTATAATCATTCCGTCCTTGGTGGGCTTCTCTCAAGAGGGAAAGCCCACCTCTTCTTGGACTCTCAAGGATTGTATCGATTACGCCCGGAAAAACAACATCCAAGTGCAATCGGCACGAGTGAACCAAAAAAGTAGTTCCGTGGATTTACTGGAAGCAAAAGCGCAACTTTTTCCTTCCCTCACGTTCAGTAGTTCACAAGGATGGGGCCACCAGAAAATAGAACAGACCGACGGCAAGTTCAAGTCCAGAAGTGCCTACTCAGGCAGTTATACTTTAAATAGCGGAGTGACGCTTTATAACGGGGGCAAACTGACCCGTTCCGTCCGCAAGCAGGAGATCGCGAGTGAAGCTCAAGGATACCAGATAAAGATGGCAGAAAATGACATCGAGATTGCTGTCACGGAGGCTTATTTACAAATTCTCTACGCGAACGAATCATTAAAGACAAATCGTCAGACTCTTGAAACCTCTGCCGCCCAATTGGCTCGCAGCAAAGAATTACTTGACGCGGGTTCTATCGCCAGCAGTGCTTACGCCCAGATCGACGCTCAATACAGCAACGACCAATACAACGTGACAATGGCTGAGAACACGCTCGCTTTAAACAAATTACAATTGAAACAACTCCTGGAATTAGAACCGACAGACAACTTCGACATATACTTCCCGGAACTGGACAATTCGCAAGTCCTTAGCCTCGTCCCCTCGCCGGGAGAGGTTTACCGGGTTGCCCTTGAAAGCATGCCCGAGATGAAAAACAGCCAGTTGAACGTGGAATCCGCCCAACTGGAAGAGAAAATCGCGGCAAGCGATCGGCTGCCAAGCGTCTCTTTCAACGCATCGGTATCCACGAACCATGACTCGGATTCGGATCATTCTTTCTCAAAACAAATAAATAACCGATTGAACGAGAATGTGGGGATCAATATAAGTGTCCCTATCTCTCGCAACCGGCAAACCAAATCGGCGATAGAAAAGGCAAAACTACAAACCGAAACCGCCCGTCTGGAAGAACTGAATACCCGCAAGGAGCTGTGGAAAACGATAGAAACATTACACCAGAACGTGACCGCCTCCCAAAGCCGCTATCTCGCTGCCACGAATAGCGTAAAATCCGCCACGATGAGTTACAATCTCGTGCAGGAACAGTTTAACGCAGGTATGAAGAACACGGTAGAATTACTCACGGAAAAGAATAATTACCTCTCTGCCCTGCAAGAGCAGATACAAGCAAAGTTTGAAGCCATACTCTCGCTCAAGCTGTTGAATTTTTACCAAAATCATCCCATTGAATTATAATACAGAATATTAACAATAGAATAGAATGAAAAAGATTGTAACTATAATTATCGTCTTGGCTGTCATTGTCGGAAGCCTTTTCTTTTTCCGGTCGGGAGATAAAAAAGCGACAACGTACGAAACCGTAGAATTGAAAAAAGGTTCTATCAACAACACGGTGACCGCCACGGGAACCATTGAACCGATCACCAAAGTGGACGTGGGTACCCAAGTTTCCGGCACGATCTCTCGCATTTACGTGGATTACAACTCGGTCGTGACAAAAGGACAACTACTTGCCGAACTTGATAAAAAACTATTACAGGCGGAATTGAACTCTGAAATGGCAAACCTGCGCTCCACGAAAAGCGAATACGAATACCAGCAAAAAAACTATACCCGTCTACGTCAATTGCATGACAAAAAATTGATCAGCGACACGGAATACGAGGAAGCATTGTATCAGTACGAGAAAGCCGAACAAGCCTACAAAAAAGCCCAAGCGACATTGGTGAAAGCCGAATCAAACCTAGATTACGCCACGATCTACTCGCCAATTGACGGTGTTGTGTTGTCGAGAGAGGTAGAGGAAGGACAAACCGTTGCCGCCAGCTTCGAAACTCCTACCATGTTCACGATTGCCAACGACTTACGCAAAATGCAGGTTATTGCCGACGTGGACGAGGCAGACATCGGGCAGGTACTGGAAGGACAACGCGTGACTTTCACCGTGGATGCTTTCCCGGATGATACTTTCGAGGGCGATGTGACACAAGTCCGCCTGAACCCGACCACCGAATCAAACGTGGTTACTTACGAGGTAGTGATCGACGCCCCGAATCCTGACTTGAAGTTGAAACCGGGACTGACGGCAAACATCACCGTGTACACCATGGAGAAAACTGACATTCTGCTTGCCCCGCTAAAAGCTTTCCGTTTCACCCCGGAAGCCATACCCACACCGGAAGCCGGAAGAGGAGAAAAAGTGGTATGGTTGCAAACAGCCGAGGGACTTGTACCTAAAATCATCAAGACCGGAGTTAGCGACGGTATCTACATGGAAATAAAAGAAGGTTTGCCGGAAGGCTCCCGTTTGGTAGTAGGCGTTCAACGAGCACGAGTTGCCGCAGCTGCCGAGGGAAATGGAGGAGAATCCAACCCGTTCATGCCGCCTCGTCCGGGACAGAAAAAGAACAAGTAAATCGAGAAATATGACAAACGATATTATAAAAATAGAGAACCTGAGGAGGGATTTCACGGTGGGGTCGGAAATCGTTCATGCCTTGCGCGGTGTAATATTTTCCATTCAACCAGGGGAATTCGTGACGATAATGGGTACCAGTGGTTCCGGGAAATCCACGTTACTCAATATTCTGGGATGCCTCGATACCCCCACCTCGGGTGACTATTACCTGGATGGCATTGCCGTTAGGGACATGGGAAAAAATGACCGTGCCACGTTACGCAATCGCAAGATTGGTTTCGTGTTCCAATCATACAACCTGCTCCCGAAAACAACAGCCCTGGAAAACGTGGAATTGCCGTTGCTTTACAATCCGGCTTTTTCCGCCAAAGAACGCAAGGAAAAAGCCACGAAAGCTTTGGCAGAAGTAAGCCTGAGCGACCGAATCAACCATCGTTCCAACCAGATGTCCGGGGGGCAACAACAGCGTGTAGCAATTGCCCGGGCTATCGTGAACGACCCGGTGATTCTGCTTGCCGACGAGGCAACCGGAAACCTGGACACGAGAACCTCTTTCGAGATTCTCACGCTTTTCCAGCGTTTGCACTCGGAAGGACGAACCATCATATTCGTTACCCACAACCCGGAAATCGCTCAATTCAGCAGCCGAAATATCGTGTTGCGGGACGGGCATATCACGGAGGACTCAATCAACCCGAATGTTGCCTCCGCAAAAGAAGCTCTTGCCGCATTGCCAAAAGAAACCGACTAAATAATTCAGAGATTTCCGATTCAACGATTAAGTGATTAATTAAATTAGAATAAATCACTAAATCGGAAATCACTAAATCACAAAATAATTATGAACTACGGAAATTTAATACGAATCGCATTACGAGCCCTTGCTAATAATAAATTCAGGGGATTTCTCACCATGCTGGGAATCATCATCGGCGTGGCATCCGTGATCTCCATGTTGGCTATCGGGCAAGGTTCAAAACGTAGTATTCGTGAACAAATATCGGAAATGGGTTCCAATATGATCATGATACACCCGGGTAACGGGCGCTTCGGGGGGGTACGCCAGAGTGCCAGCAGTATGCAAACCCTAAAAATGGAAGACTACGAGTCTATCGTGCGAGAGGTTGAACTGATTGACAAATGTACCCCCTCCGTGAATTCCAGCGGTCAAGTGATCTATGGAGCCAACAATGCCCCGACCACCGTTTACGGGGTAAACCAAGATTACCTGGATATTCGGAAATTCAGTGTCGGGGAAGGCGAAATGTTCACGGATCACGACATTAAAACCTCAGCTAAGGTTTGTATCGTGGGGCAAACTGTCGTCGACAATCTATTCACGAAAGGCGAAGAACCACTAGGCAAAACTATCCGGTTCAATAAAACCCCTTTCCGCATCATCGGAGTGCTAACCCCCAAGGGCTACAACTCCATGGGGCAAGACCAGGACGACATGATTATCGCCCCGTACACCACCATACAAAAACGTTTGCTGGCTATTACTTACATCCAAGGGATCTATGCATCAGCCATCACGGAAGAGGATTCGGAAGCGGCAATCGAAGAAATCAGTGCCATTCTGCGTCAAAACCATAAACTAGCCGCGGGGGACGAAAATGACTTCAATGTTCGCTCACAAGAAGAACTCAGTTCGATGATGAGTACCACGACCGACTTGATGACCGTGCTGCTCGCTTGTATAGCGGGAATATCCTTGCTGGTCGGGGGTATCGGTATCATGAACATCATGTACGTTTCAGTCACCGAACGCACCAGGGAAATCGGACTCCGTATGTCCATCGGGGCAAAAGGACGCCATATCCTGTTCCAATTCCTCATCGAGGCTGTGATTATCAGTGTCACGGGTGGTATTATCGGTGTCGTACTAGGAATAGGCTCTTCTCTAATTATTAAATACATGATCGGTTGGCCTGTATACATCCAGATGTATTCGGTAGTACTCTCCTTCCTGGTTTGTACCGTTACCGGGGTATTCTTCGGATGGTATCCAGCTCAAAAGGCATCGCGCCTCAACCCGATCGATGCTATAAGGTACGAATAATTCTAAATTCTAAATTAAATTTTTACCTTTGCAAACAACCAACAATAATATAATGTCCAGAACGATCAACAAGAACGTTTTACAGGTTGCCATCCACGTGATCGGATGGGGTATATTTTTTACCCTTCCTTTCTTCATGTATCGCGGGGAACAAGCCATTACCCTAAACCGGTACCTTGGATATTGCTTTATGCCGCTTTCCTGTATGATCATCTTTTACTTTAATTTTAACAAACTGATCGACTGTTTATTATTCCGCAGAAAAATCATACAATTCATATTGACGAATCTGCTGTTTATCCTGTTTCTGGGCTTTTTACTTCATAGCTGGCAAAACTTCCACCGGACACACTTGAGCGAGCCAATGCCGGAAAGTTTGAAAGCCCTCAAAGACGCACTGCCAAAACCGCCCGTGATGCTTTTTATCAGTCGCGACCTTCTACTCATGGGACTTACCGTAGGGCTTAGCGTGGCAATAAAAATGACAGGCGGCTGGTATAAAACGGAAAATGAAAAACAAGAACTCCAAAAAGCCCAAGC
Organism: Butyricimonas synergistica DSM 23225; assembly: GCF_000379665.1. GTDB lineage: Bacteria > Bacteroidota > Bacteroidia > Bacteroidales > Marinifilaceae > Butyricimonas > Butyricimonas synergistica. The sequence continues at coordinate 1,520,312 of NZ_KB903359.1, forward strand.
CGAAGCAGAATTGCAAAATCTGAAAAGCCAGCTTAACCCCCATTTCCTGTTTAACACGCTGAATAACATCTATTCCTTGATCGCGATCAACCAAGATAAGGCACAATATGCAGTGCAGGATCTGAGCAAGATGCTCCGTCACGTGTTGTACGAGAACAACGACAACCTTGTGCCTATCGACCGGGAATTTGAATTCATGCGAAGTTACATCAAGTTAATGAGCCTACGTCTTTCAAAAAACACACATCTGGAAGTTTCTATCCCCGAAAGCGGCAAGGGAGCCATGATCGCTCCCCTACTTTTCATCCCGTTGATCGAAAACGCTTTCAAACACGGGGTGAGCAACACGCAGGACTCTTTTATACACATTCAATTGGAATTACACGAGGACCATTGGCTGCATTGCCTGGTCGTGAACAGCAATTTCCCCAAAAAAGATAACGACCGCAGCGGCTCCGGCATCGGGATAAAAAACCTCAAACGCCGCTTGGAACTACTCTACCCGGGTAATTTCGTCTTCTCCCCCCGGACGGAAGACGACCGCTTCATCGCGGAACTTAATATTCACCTTTAAATACCAACACTCATGACATTAAATTGCTTGATCGTGGATGACGAGCCTTTAGCTCTCGAGTTATTGGAAAGTTACGTGAGTCGTACACCCTTCCTCCATCTCGTTGCTAAATGCGACAGTGCTATCCAAGCCTTATCCGTCATCGAGAGTGAACCCGTCGACTTGATATTCCTCGACATACAAATGCCGGAACTCAACGGACTGGAACTTTCCCGCTTGGTGGGCAACAAGGTGAAAATCATCTTTACCACCGCTTTCGAGCAATATGCCATCGAAGGTTTCCGGGTGGATGCCCTCGATTACTTGTTGAAGCCGTTCAATTACACCGAATTCCTACGGGCAGCCACCAAGGCTCTGCATTGGATAGAAATGCTGAAATCGGAAGCAAGCACCCGCCCTGTCCCGCAATCTATCTTCGTGAAAAGCGACTACAAACTCATGCAAGTCCAGTTAAAAGAAATTCTTTACATAGAGGGGCTGAAAGACTATATCCGCATTCAGACCGAGGACGGACAAGGTATCCTTACCCTGATGAGCATGAAATCTATCGAGGATTTCCTTCCCGCCGACATCTTTATCCGGGTACATCGTTCGTACATCGTCAACATAAACAAAATCAAGACTATCGAACGCAATCGGATCATATTCGGGAAGGTCTACATTCCCATCTCCGATTCATACAAGGAACGTTTCACGGAATTGCTCGACAAACGAGCAATTAATTGAAAATTGAAAATTGAAAATTGAAAATTATACCTAACTTTGCAAGCGAATGATAAGTCAGTACTAACATCAAGATAATTTGAATCCTTGAAGATGAATATTCACGGGAACAATTCATTTTCAACTTTCAATTTTCAATTTTCAATTGTTATGAGAAAAGACGAAAGGTATAATCAACGGGGTGTATCCGCATCCAAAGAAGACGTTCACAACGCCATCAAAAACATTGATAAAGGAATATTTCCAAAAGCATTCTGTAAAATAATCCCGGATTATTTGGGAGGACAGAAAAGCTATTGTAACATCATGCACGCCGACGGTGCCGGAACCAAGTCATCACTGGCATACATGTACTGGAAAGAAACCGGTGATCTCTCCGTGTGGAAAGGCATAGCCCAAGATGCACTCATCATGAACATCGACGATCTCATCTGCGTGGGTGCGGTAGATAATATCTTGCTTTCCTCTACCATCGGACGGAACAAGCAAGTGATCCCGGGAGAAGTCATTGCGGCTATCATCAACGGCACGGAAGAACTGCTCGAAGAATACCGCAAGTTAGGCGTGAACATTTATTCTACGGGAGGCGAAACGGCTGATGTCGGCGACCTCGTGCGTACGATTATAGTGGACTCCACGGTGACTTGCCGCATGAAACGGGCAGACGTCATTTCAAACGACCGCATACAGGCTGGCGACGTGATTATCGGTCTTGCATCTTACGGACAAGCCACTTACGAAACGGAATACAACGGCGGAATGGGTTCCAACGGGTTGACCTCCGCACGCCATGATGTATTTTCTAAATACCTTGCCCAAAAATACCCGGAAAGCTACGACAACTCTTTACCCGAAAACCTCGTGTACTCCGGGGGATGCAAACTGACCGACGAAATTGCAGGTTTAGGCATCGACGCCGGGAAATTAGTGTTATCGCCCACTCGTACCTATATCCCGGTTATCAAGCAAGTGCTTGGCAAATACCGGAAACAAATCCACGGAATGATACATTGTTCCGGTGGAGCCCAAACTAAAGTGATGAACTTCGTGGAAAACTTGCATATTGTAAAAGACAATATGTTCCCCGTTCCTCCCCTCTTCAAACTAATTCAAGAACAATCCGGAACCCCGTGGGAAGAAATGTACAAAGTGTTTAACATGGGGCACCGCATGGAAATTTACGTGAACGAGGAGATTGCAGAAGACATCATCGCCATATCCAAAAGTTTCAACATTGACGCCCAGATCGTCGGTCGCTGCTATGACAACGACGAGGGACAAGGTAATAAGCTCACGATTATCAGCGAACTCGGGAAGTTCATATACTGACCGTGGGTTTCTTCAATTTCAATTTATATATATTCAAGGGCTGTTGACACAGCCCTTTTTTTGTTTCCACCAGCAAAGTTCATCATTTTCTCGCTGTCTGCAAAACCTCCCGAATCCGTTTACGCACGTTAATCTGTGCGCTATCCACTTTCGCCTTGCGGGAAGGGATAAACAGATCCTTGTACTTCGCCTTCGTGATACGGAACTTCATTTTCTCCAATGAACCGGATATATCCACTCCCGCACGAAAAGGAATCGGGGATTTCAGCAAAGATACATGATAATTGAAAGTCATATCTATATGGTGTTGTCCCCCGACAGCCACCTTATAACGATCCATTTCCACCATAAAAGGGAATATCTCGATCATGCTGTTCTTTATCGTGAAATCCACGGATACGCTATCAATCAGATTACGTTCCTTATTTTTGAACATCAACATTTTCGAAATTTCAGAGAAAGTCTCTCCATCCATCAATACCAGATTCTTTCCGTCGATATAAGCGGCAGCCCGCAATGTCGGCAAATCAATCATCATCGCTGAATCCATCTCGGTTTCTGCCGCCATATGAAAATCTACCAATCCGTCAAATGACCGCAACATCGGCACGATCGAATCCAACGCAGGCATAAAATCAATCAAAGAACCGACGTGTATATCATCCAACTGCAGGTCAAACCCGGCATACGCCCTATCCGGCGATGACGCCCGGTACAACATCGTCGTCTTCACGTCTGCCGCCATGGAACGCATTCTCAAATCGGCAAGCTCTATACACTGATTCTTCATTGCCACCTCGCCATGAATACTATCCAATATCAACTTCCCGTACAGCACCCGGTTTATATCCGTTTCAAACCTGAAATCAATACCCGGGGGAACGACAAACACAGACATCGTGGAGTCCGCCACGTAAGTAGAATCAGCAGCCAGATTGACATCCGACAATTCCTCCTCGCTCAACTCCTCGTCCATGCCCCATTTCATATTCATCCGGTTTGCCTCCCCGACCTCCATTGCCTTCATCAACTGGTTGCAATCGATCATGTTCGACTTCACTCTTAGATTCGCAGACAGTTCCTCTTGCCGTAAGAATGCCCCGGCAAGATTATACACCTCCCCGGTCAGCAACACGTCGGATTTTCCCATCCGCAACTTCGCCCCATTCAGCTTGATATGTCCCGGTGTCAATGTAATTTTCGTTCCGGGCATACGCAACGGGAACATGGGCGTGTACATACGCAAATCCCTGAAACCGAGTATCCCGTTCACTTCCCACGGTCGCACGTCTTTCTTGCCCGGCACCGCGGACAAGTTAAATCCGGCAAAAGCCAGACGCAACCGATTTCCTTTAGCCCGTATTCGCAAACTATCCATGTCGACTCGTGCCGTCACAAGAGGCAATTTCTTGTTCCCCGGCGAGGGAGCCAAAGCAGCACTCACTTTACTATTTCCCATTCGGAATCGCACAGAATCTCCCACGGTAAGGTCTATCCACCCGATCTTGACATCGGCGGACATAGATGCCACGGCAGTAGTATCCCGCAACGGCGAGGTCTTCACCTTCACGTAAGAAGTATCCATATGAAACACCAGCGCCTCTTTCCATTTAATATCCACGCTGTCAAAACCGAATATCCCGTTCAACAAATTCTTTCCCTGCATGATCGTCGAATCCTCCATATTCGTCCCGAAACCCAATCCCACGGATTTCGAGCGTAAGGACAAACTATCTTTCTCGCTCGCCAATAACACGTCGTACAGACGACATCCTCCCCGGATATCCAACTTCCCGTAGTTCTTGTTTTTCACGTCAGCCAACAAAATATGAGTTCTCAGGGCCGCACTCAAACTTCCCTTCATCGTCACCCCTTCCTCCAGCGGGAATATCTTTGGCAGAATAGAAAAATTCACATCTGCTTTTATCTTTGCATCCACCCGTGGATTCGTGATTAACTCATCCACACGTCCCTCTATATCCACGTCCACGTCAGTCCCTTTCACGCACAAACGATTCACCTGCACGAACGAAGCCTTTTCTTTCTGCAAATCGACCAATCCTTCTATATCCACGTCCAGTTTCTCCAAAGCGTATGGCATCCCGGTATATTTAGCCGCCCCGTCACGAACCCGGAAACGGGCTTCCAACACGGGCACCCGGTCTTTCCCGTATATTCCTTTCAAAGTGCCTTTACATGAAACTTCTCCGGCGATTTCCGCCTTGTCATCTCTTTTCAAGATAGTTTCCGGCACCAGATCAAGCAGTGTTTTCAACGACGGAATCTTCATCCCGAAAGTCAAGTCTACTGCCAACTGTCGATTTAACGTATCCCCTCGTAATTGTCCCCCGACACCGAATTTTATACCGTTCACGTTCATGACAGCCCGATCCAACACGTAGAGCGAAGAATCCCGATCCAGATGCATTCCGGTCTGAACACCGAATGCCAAACGCTTAACCAGTAAATTTCCTTCTTGCCACAACAACAAATTTTTCGCCTTCATTCCCAATTGCAAATTTGCCTTACGCCCCGAAAAATCCCCGTCAATCTTTAACCCGAAACCTTCCACACGGGCATAAAGCTGATTCGCTCGGTCATCGAAAACCAAATAACCGTCCTCCACACGAATATTCTTGATATCGATCCCCTCAAACAGGCTTTCCGAGGTCGTATCCGCCTCCACCGTCAACGTGTCCGCTTCCACCGTTCGCATCACATCCCAAGCCGGCATCCCCTCCTGATTAATATAAGCATATATACGAGGTTTTTCTATTCGCAATTCTTTGACTACAATATCTTTTTTGGCTAAATAATCCATGGGATTTATCGTCAGACGACACAACTCGAAACTCATCAGGGAATCCGTCTTCGAGTAGACATTCTCCCCAAGCGTCGTGTCCTGGAACACTTTTGTCACCACGCTTCCGTTTCGGATTTCCAACCCGAAATTCGGAAACGTGGAAAAGAACGTCAATTCTATCGAATCGAAATGCACCTCTGCATTCAACAACTCGTTCGCCGTCTTCTCCACCACGGGAGTCAACTTCTCCGGGGTAAAAATAAAATTCAACACGATTCCGACTGTCGTGCAAACCAGCACGACAACAACTAACACCGTAATCAAAAAATACTTCAAAAAACGCCACATAGCAATTGAAAATTGAAAATGATTAATCGTATATTAAATATTTTTCCCTTACTCCCATAAACTTAGCCACGTCTTCCCGCCAACCCGCACGAATTTCTTCTTCTGTCTTTCCTTCCGTGATCTGTTGCCGCACACGGGTGTTTCCCACGAGTTTATCAAACAAGGCATTAAAAAATGGCTCCTTCCCCTCGTACTTCTCGTAAGCCAGCAATAACCACACCAAATTCAATCGTTTCATTCCTAATATAGTGCCGTATTCACCTTCCAAATCCATTCCGTGGCAAGTCTTTCCGGCACATTTCGGGGTCATACTCATTCCCTTGATCGGTCGGGGAACATAACTATACGGCATATCCTTCAAGTCGGGATGCCCGAATACTTGAAAAGGACACAACGTACCCCGTCCCTCGTTGACTGCCGTACCCTCGAAAAAACAAGTCGACGAGTAAAGCATCACGGAAACCGAATCCGGCAGATTCGGGGAAGGAGCATCAGGCAAAGCCACGGGTTGCTCCCGTTTCCATCCCTCGCAGGGGACAACGGTCAAATCACACTTCACTTGCCCCTTCAACCATCCCTCTCCATTAATCATTTTCGCGTACTCGCCTATCGTCATCCCGTACACCACGGGCACGGGATGCATCCCCACGAAAGACACGCACTCCTTTTCCAGCACGGGACCATCCACGTAGAAAGCATTCGGGTTCGGACGATCCATCACCACCAACGGTATTCCCTGTTCGGCACAAGCCTCCATCACGTAATGTAACGTCGACAAATAAGTATAGAAACGAACACCAACATCCTGTATATCAAAAACCATCACCTCGATATCTTTCAAATCAGCAGGTTGAGGCTTCTTATTCTTCCCGTAAAGTGACACGATAGGCAAACCGGTAGCCGCATCCGTGTGGTTCTTAACCGTCTCTCCGGCATCAGCCGTTCCCCGGAAACCATGTTCAGGCGCAAAAACCCGAAGAACATCCACACCTTGTGCCCGCAAGAAATCAACACCATGTTGTTCTCCCACACGCGACGTATGATTTGCCACTACACCGACTTTCTTGCCTAACAGCAAATTCTGATACGTCTCGTAACACTCAATCCCATTCCGAATATTCACGGAAATAGCATCCGTACATGCGGATGCTATCACTAAAATTAAAATCAAATATTTCATCGACTATTTCTTTGTTTCCTGCTTCTGATCCTTTTCCTGGAAATCGATTACCATCGTGTTCAGTATAGCTTCCACTTGTTTTATCATATCCCGCTTCTTCTCATTCGGGTAATAAACGTATCCCATCATGTAGATCACCCGTTGATGTTCCTCGTCCAACACCACGTTCAACACGAAAGGTCCTGCCATGAAATCATTAACAACAGTCCACAATCCCCGTAGCAGCATGGCATAATGCCCGTTGTACTGATATTGCACGAAAGTATAAGGGATCTCGGTGTCCAGCGCCATATACGATCCATTCCGAGGTCCAGGAATATACTTTTGCAACTCCTCGTTCACTCGATCCACGATAATGACATGATTAAACTGACTCTCGTCCTCGTACTTTTCCGTGAAGAAGATAATACCCTTACTATCCTTCTGCGTTTCGCTCGAAATCCAGACGAAATCCGTGGTATCTTTATTGACGTAATACCCGGTCGGACAATACAACAACATATCGTACTTCTTCTTGAACAAATTAAAAATACGCGTATCCGCCGTTCTCTTGTAAATAGAAACCAATCTATCCCGCTCCGCTTTCGCGTAAATACCCAATATCTTCAATTTGTTTTCCTCGAACAACTGTATCGCCTTTTTGTTATTCGGGGCAACAATCTTGATAAACTTCTGCGTCTTTGCCCACGGGCTATCCACGTACTGCACGTACGAGGAATCGACGGTCGGGGAAATCCTGACTTGCAACACGTTCCGGTGTCCCTTCATATTTTTGTCAAAATATATCTCGGGTAAGTTCAGCACATCCATGATCGGCTCTGCCTGCGGCAAGCCATCCTGCTCCTGCCCGAAGAAAGCCTTTATCGTATCACCGACGGGACCGTCCCACACGTTCTTCTCGGCAATCACCAATACCTGATTAATCTTACCTGACACAGCAGGTATTAAATTCTTCGTGGTATTCTTACAAGAACCCAGCGCAAGAAACAATGCCAATACAATTGAAAATTGAACATTGAAAATTGAAAATGAACGTCTTATCATAAACCAATCACTTAATCGTAAATCACTAAATCACAAATCACTAAAATTTACTGTTTGCCTCGTCCAAAATTCCCTTCACCGAACCCACGAGAATCTTTGCCTCGACCATCACGGGAATCCTGTACTCGTCGTTACTTACCCATACCTTCATATTCTCCCCGCCTTTGAATACATCCCCGGCGACAAGCAGGGGCGAAAACACGTAACACTGCCTGCGCCCGCTATCTGTCTTCACCTTTTCCAACCCGAGATAACGGATATACAAATCGTATATCTTATCGTCCAGCAATATGCGTATCGGGATCATATCCCCCTTCTTGTACTTGTCAAAATCCAGTTCCCGGGCTCTCCATGCCACGGACAGCATATTATACGTGTCCGGTTGCAAAGCGATCGTATCCTTGCGCTGATATTTCCCGATTTTATGGATATCGGCAAGAATCCGGTTACTGTCATAATCCCACACGTAGTCGAACGTCTTGTGATAATTCCCCTCGTGAGCTTTCCGGGAAAACTCGTAAGGCATATACGTCACGCTATCGTGGTGGGAAATCAATGTATCGCGCAACTTGAACACCCAATCCCATGAGGGACTGGAATATCCCACGGCAAACACCTCTTCTGCATCCGGGTACTTGTCGGAAGACTTCACGGACATCTCCACCGTACCGGCATTTATCCAGATAAAGCCCCAATTGTAATATCCCCTGTAAGTCAGTTTCTCTATTACATTGGGCAGCTTCCTCTGCGAAATGGCAGGCAGGCTAACGAATAAGGTCAATATCAGTATAATTATTCTCATCTATTGCTTCTATTTCTCCTGTTATCCTTGTTGTCTACATTCTTCTTTTTACTCGGGTCTTCTCTCTTATACGTTTTGCTCGCGTCAAATTCCTGCTCTACATCGAAATTTTTCTTTAAATTAATTTCCACGGGCAGATATTTTATTTCCTCGGGCTGAATACGCTTCATGTAATTACCCGTATCCCATTTCTTGTTACCGTTCCGGTCAATGATTCCCCGGATCATATATTTTCCCTCGTTCAGGTAATCGAACGTTACCTTTCCGTCCTTGTCTATCCATCTCTCGTCCAAAACTTTCACATCCTTATCTCCCTGGTAAAGCTGGATAATCACCGGAGTTTCGGCGTTCTTCACCTGCACGAAAATCTTCCCGTACTCCTCTTCTGCCTTCGTCTTGAACGTTTTCTCGATCTTGTTGTTATATAGCCCGTAGATACTATATATTCCCATAGAATCGACCGTCAGCATATACTCGGTTTCCGGTTTCCACTTCTTCTCCAACTCGTACCTGCGAATCTTCAAACTATCGTGTTTCATCGTGAAGTCGGTCGGTGTCCATATCGTGTCCACCTTCTCGAACAACTGGATATTCTTCAACCCTTCCTCTCGTATCGGTCGGTCAAACTCGAATCGGATACCCTTGTTCAAATCAACCGTTCCGCCAACCCCGACATTCACTTCCATAAACTTGATCTCCGGGATCGAGTCCTGATCTTTCTTACGTTTACCCTTGGGTTCCGGTTTATCCTTGAAATAGAAACGAGTCGTGTCAACAAAAAGTTCCCGTTTCCCGAGAGAATCCGTACGTAAATAAGTTGCGAAAGCGGTCAACGAGTCAATCTTGTACACTAACGAGTCCTTTATCCACAACTGTATCGTGTCCCGTCCTGCCGAACGTTCTTCGATAAACCAATCGCCTTGATCTTCCTTGTCCAGCAAATGTACCCCGCGCAAACGCACGTTCAACTGGTTATCCGCGGGAATACTGAATATAAAATCCAACCGTTCCCTCTCCTTGCGGTCTTTATCCACCAAATATAATTGAGTTTTCTCCTCGTTGAACATCGGGATAAACAAATTACTTGGTCCGAAAGCCGTGTAATCCCTTCGCACAATCGTGTCTTTCGACAACACCTTCAACTCCATTCCTTTTTTCGTCCGGCGTCCTTCCACGACCATCGTATCCGGATGTATCGTATCATACACGACCATGGGGAATGATACGGTTGTCACCAACGAGTCAATAAAACCGACTTTCTCCTCCTCGGGCAAAAACTTATTATCCCGGTTCGCATCGTCGATAGCCAACACCCGGTAAGTCGTGTTCTTGATATTCGTCACCCGGAACATTCCCGCACTATCCGTCCGAGCCACGTAGTTCGGCAATTCCGATATTGCCGCCGAATCCGCATGATTCTCGTAGAACAACACCATAGCCCCCAACACGGGCAACTGCGATTCCATATCGATCACCTGTCCCGACAATTCCATGGAATCCAATTGTGGTCCCGTGGAAAACACGTAACGATAAAAACCTAACGGGTTCGCCTCGTTATTATCCACGATGGCATCCGCGAAATCCAAAGTGTATGTCGTTTCAGGCTTCAACGAGTCCTGAAAAGTCACCCGCACGTATTTTCCCCGCAAACTGACCCTCGCCTTCTTCTTCGCCGGGGGCGACATCACGAATTTATTGTTAATCTCCTTGAGCTGTACATACTCGTTGAAATATATATCTATATACTTTCCTTTGAAATTCGTTGAGAATGATTCCGGAACCTCCTTGATTACCTTGGGCGGAGTCGTGTCCTTCTCCCCACCTTCCGGGTATCCCCGGTTCGCGCAAGCATAAATAACCAACGCTGTAACAACTGCAACAAAACAGAATCCATTCCAAAAAATCTTATTCATAGCTCTTCCAAATATTAACCTTACAAAACTAGGGAAAAAAAGCTAAAATCCTTTCAATTTTAAATTTAAGATTTCAGTTTTTTAGATTTTACCGGCTTTACCGAGACAAGCGACACTGCACCTTACCCCTTCCACTTTCCGCAACTCGGCTAAACAAGCCCTCGTGGTGGCACCACTCGTGAGCACATCATCCACCAACAACACGTGGCACCCTCGCAACCGCCCGGCATCTTTCAAGGTGAACGCCTTCTTCACGTTATCGGCTCGCTCTTCCCGGTTCAATCCCGTCTGCGAACAAGTATTCACCACCCGTTCCAGCACATCCGGCTCAACCTTTATCCCTAATTCCTCTGCAATCCCCGTGCCAATCGCCAAAGACTGATTGAATCCCCGCTCCTTTTCCCGTGCCGGATGCAACGGTACCGGGACAACACAATCGATCTCGTGTCCCGCGCCAATCCTCGCCCCCAGCATCCGTCCCGCCCAGACTCCCAATTCTCGCCGGGACTTGTATTTTATAGCGTATATTAATCGATGAAAATCACTCTCCCGGTTGTAAGTAAACAACCAAAATATATTCTCCGCCCCCACAATCTCCTTCATTTTCTCGTCCGCTCCTTCATCCGCCCCCTCGTTCAACGGCATCCGACACAAACACCCTGAGCACATGAACCGTTCTCCACGTACCAACACATCACCACACACCACGCAAAGCCTCGGAAACAACAATCCAACCCCCGACCGCAAATAATCCAAAAATATCTCCCAAAACCTCTTGATCACAAATCCAAAATCTTTCAATCGTAAATCATAAATCGTAAATTCCCAATTCCCTTCATTGTTTCACGAAATTATAAGTAATCGTCCCCGCCTGTCTCTCCGGCGCTTTGGCATCCGCGTTAAATTCCGAACGCAACGCCGCTTCCACCGCCACCTCACGCAAATTACTATCCGTGTCGGAATCTTTATCCACCACTTCAGCCTTCACCACCCGTCCCCTTGGGTTGACCACCACGGCAACAACCACCTTCCCCCCGAATTCACACTTGTAAACCGGGATAGGCAAATACGTTTTGTAACGTCCCTTGATATTATACGACACGCTACTCTTCCCCACGTACACCGTGGATTGCAACGAATCCAACATCCGTTGTTGCTGATCTTTTTTAAACCGGACACTATCCTCCTTGAAATGTTTATTCTTCTCCGCCTTGTAACGATCCCCGTAATCTCCCCGCAATTCCTCCTGTATCTCGTTAATATACTCCTCAATCCGCTCGTGGGACTCCGTCGCCTCACTCCTTTTCACCACATCCTCGTTCACCGCCATCGAGCGCAACATCCTGCTCACCTCCTCATCCGCCGCCTGCCGGGCGATTTCTTCTTTCTTCTTCATCTCCTCCTGCTGTTGTTGCACAATCTCCGGCTCCGGCATATCCAACTCGATCTCCATCTCCACGTGATTCTCCAACCGCGAAATCCCCATACTCACCAAGCAAATCGCCAGCACCAAGTGAAAAATCACCGTCCCCATCACCCCGTGGCGGTGTTCATCCAACCACCGCAGGCAAACTCTCTTCGCAACATACTTGATCATATATCACATCATAATTCATTAATCTCATCAATTGGCAGCCCGGTAAGATCTGAAATATCTGCCGCGAACATTCCTTTTGATTTCAATTTCCGGGCAATGTCCAACGCTTTCTTTTTCTCGCCTTTTTCCAGCCCTTCCTCCAATCCTTCCATCCGTCCTTCTAGTCGTCCTTCTAGTCGCCCTTCTAGTCGTCCCTCCTCTCGTTCCGTGTAAATGTTGCTCCGCAGAATTACCACGTTATCCAGGTGACGGTAATAGGCTTCCAACTCCGCTTTGCTGAGTTTGTCGAGTTGCAAGCGTGCCCGTGCTTCTTGAAGTCCCGGGGCTGTTGCGTCGTCTGGAATTTCGCCCGTGTTCAGGAAGTAAATCCATTGCTCCAGGGGTACTTTCGACCACCTGTTGAAATCGTTTACCCGCAGGATATAATATTCCGGGTAAAGTTGGCTAACCTCGTCGACCTCGAATCTTTGGCGTTGAAACGGCGAAAGGCGCAACAACTCGTTGTTATGTAACCCGCGGAATTCCGTTTTACCATGGTACACGAAATCAGTGCCGCATCCCAAGTTGAAATAAACGATGTTGATGCTATAAATTTTACGGATATCGTCGTATCCCCCTCCTCGATTTATATATTCCGTGACCAGTTTCGAGGTTCCGAAAAGCATTCGTTGAAAATAAGCGTATTCCGTGTTATTCTGTATCTCGAATAATAACAAGGTGCCCTTGCTGTCCTCTGCAAGCAAATCCACCCGGTTGTACTTGTCAAACTCGCTTTCTTGGTTACTCTCGCTTTCCAGTAACTTGCAGATCGTGATTTTCTCCCCCATAAGCGTGGTCATAAGTCCTTCCAGTACCGAGAAGTTTGCCTTGTCGCGGAGCAGGCGCTTCATCGCCCAATCAAAACGAATATAATTTGCCATACCTGTCGTGTTTTACTACAAGCAAAGATACAATTTTTTTCCTATTCCGTTATCACCGCAAGGAGAAACATGTTTAAACAAGGCACTCGAAAACAATAGAAGCTGTGCCAACATTGTGACACAGCCTCCAAGCACACTACAACTAATTTTTTCAATTATACGGAATCACATCCGCGATAGCGATAGAGCTATACCCGTTTGACGCACGCACCTGGTCATTCACGATCACCTTCACATAGCGAATCTCCCGGGGCTCTGCCATGGGAATTAACGTCGTTTCCCCGACACCTTTCCCCAAGACCCACTCGTTCAAGTAAAGCGCATTCTTCCAAACGATCCCGTCTTCGGAAACCTGAATCTTGATCAACTCCGGCAGCATATACTGATTGGTCTCTGTCTTGCGAGCTTGCACCACTTTGAAACCGCTCACCCTCTTCGCTTCCTTGTAAGTAATCGTGATCTCGTAATTCCGAATACCGGTGGTTGCCACACTACCCTCGATTGGCATCCACTCCGTGGTCGGGTCGTCATCCACCAATCCGTTCAAATTAGAATCCCAATCCGCACTTTCTTCTATCGAACACTTCACGCTCTCCACCTCTAAACCGGCAGGATTCAAAGCAGGCATCTCGGTTTCTCCCATCTCGACCAACACCCCCGGATTCAACAATCCGGCATCCGTGAAATAATGGTTGTTATAACGCTCCACCTTCAAACCCGTCAAACGATTTGCCTCATTCAACACCAACACACTCCGGTCCACATCTTCCAAAACACTGGCATCATAGTCGGAAGGATATGCGGTATTCAAGAAACGATTTTTCCCCAACACGATTTTCTCCAAACTGGGACACAAGAGGACATCCTCCAACGTGTTCATGTCGTAATCAAATTCCAGCGTCCGTACGGTATCGATAAAATGCTCGAACGCTGCCTTTTCCGCCTCGGTCTGATCCGAAACCCCGTACCGCCTCTCCAACGCCGTCTTGAAGTCCGTCGCGAAATTACGTTGATCACCCAACTCGATCGGAGCGAAATGAATCACATCGGGACATCCCTCGATCCGTCCCACGCGCGAGATCGTGATGGGCAAATGGCAATCCACGTCCTCCAACGTGATGTGTTTCCGCTCGAATTCCGCCTTCGTCAGCGTGTAACTCACCGCTTCACCCCGGGTATTCGTGTAGTGCATCCGGACATCCAAAATATCGTCATTCCAGTTGTCCATGAAAAACAGTAACGCATTCTTGGCTTTCACCTTATAGAACTTCGTCACCACGTTCGTGAAGGTACGTACCACTTCGTGCGCCTCCGTGTAAGGACGGCCGTACACGGTTTCCACCAACGATTGGCTTTTGTCTTTTCCTATCGTGCACACCTCAATAGCGTATGACCCGTCTTTCAAATGCAAGAGGTCTACAGCAGAAGCTGCGGCATCCAGCAACGTATCATATTTCATATCTGCCACCGCCCAAGTCACCTTGATACTGTCCACTAAAACATCTTGGCTGTTATTCCATTCCAAACGCAAGCGCTCCCACCCGGGGATCACCTGGATGTCGGTACAATTGTTCAGATAACGTATGGCGCCGTCGCCTGCCATATCGCTATACGTGTCCTCCAGACTTTCGCCGCAACCTGCCAACAGCACTCCCGCCGCCAGCAAGCCCATGATATATTTTTTCATCTTCATCATTACAACTCTTTTTTCACGTAAATTTCCAACTCGTGCATGGTCACGTATTCATCCCGATTATCTCCTTCATCCCAATTATACCATGTCCTATTAAATACATCTTCCACCACGATCTTCAGGTAACGGAATCTTTTTTCCGAAGCGGGAATCACGACCTCCAAATAAGCCGGATCTGCCTCTTCCAGTTCTTCCAACGTTCCATAAACAAGCTCGTAATTATGGTCACAACGTTCACACCAACGATCTTCGACCTCCGCATCAGGATCTTGCTCGAATTTGCCCAACTTCACCCACGACGAAGCATCCGGGTCACCCTCATCGCTCCCGTACACGCTCACAACGCAAGGTAACTTGTTCATACACGCCGTTTTCCAGATTCCGCCTAACTCGCCCCAGTCCCAGTCATCATTCGAGAAGTATTCACCAGTATATAAAATTCCGTATATACGCACCTTTGCCGGGATTTTTCCCTCCTTCATATCCACGATAAAAGGCGCCCCCACGGCGCGAGGACCGGCAACGAACGTGAAGTTTTCAAAATCTTTTTTCGAGATCATCCGGCGTGTCCCTTTCGTGTCCCCGTCGAACAGGTATTCCACCCCGGTAGCCTCCGTCTTATTGGTAATCGAAAGATGGCGCACATCCTGGAATTCAAAATCTTTCGGATCCATCTTGTCGGCAACATACGACACGACATGTTCCCATACTTTCTGTTTCACCCAATAACCGCGGTAATCTTGCGTGCGCACGATCACCGTGTTCGCCGCCGCCTCCTGTTTCAACTCGAAAGAAAGCGTGTCCCCGCCTTTCAGGATCGGGGAACTCTTCAACAAAAGCGTATCCGTCTGCTTGGTCGTGGGATTCATCCCCAGATAATAGATATGCACCATACCGTTCACTTTTCCCGGAGCCTCGTAAATCATCTGGAAACCGCCCCAGGAAGGAACAATCTCCGCCTTTTCAAAGAATGCGTACGGGGCGGAATCCTCCGTGTCGAAAGTAATCTCCATCGAATTGGATTCCATGCCTTTCGGATCGGTAAACGTCACCCGTGCCTTCACCCCTTTGCGAGCCTCGTTGAAGCCGTCCAGCACCAGCGAATCGCTGCCGAAACCACTGGTTTTCAACACCTCCTGCTCGTGTGCATCCTGATAGCGCACGTTCATGGCATATACCCGGTTGTCCTCCGGCAAGCGATAGCGGATCACCGCCCCTCCCGGCAAAGGCGTAATGGAGCGGATTAATTCTTTCGACGGGGTAACGTCGAAATACGAGTCGTCATCTTGACAAGCGAAAAGAGCGACTAATATGATCGTCAAAAATAAAGTATATTTCATGGTTCAAACTTTTTACATTATCACACGTTCATTTTACCATCCCGGATTTTGAATCACCCCGGAAATCAACACTTCCTCCGCCTTGATCGGGAACAGGTAATCCCGCGGAACGGTGAATTTTCCCCGGCTCCAGACCACCACGGGACCATTAAAATTATTGTAGAACGACCGGGCATCTTCTCCCAGTATATTCCACCCGTATTGTTTCTCGTTCAATGCCTCGTGGGCAATTTTCCAACGGCGCAAATTCCAAAAACGTTGTCCCTCGAAAGCCAGTTCGATATTCGTCTCCTGCCGGATAATACCGCGCATGCCCTCCTTCGAATCCACGCGTCCCGGATCCTTCGAGTAGGATTTCCAAGCCGTCACCACATCCGGGATACCGGCACGTTCACGGACGACATCGAGGGCATCGTACACCTTCTGGCTCGGTCCCTCGTATTCATTCCATGCCTCTGCCTGCATCAAGTACAATTCCGCCATCCGAATCAAAGGAATTGTTTTATTGCTACCCGCCGAATAATACTTTGTTTCCTGCTCCGGGTAAAGATTCTTTTTCAACCAGTAGCCGGTGATATTCTGGTACTCCCGGCTGGAAACGACATCCAACGTCGTGCCGAACCGTTCCCCCTTGTACGCCTCCACGAGCAAATCATTCTGCGTGTAAGCCCCCCGGGGTCCGCGTTGCCAAATCGTCCGGTCGGCGGCGATACTCGCGTAGAAACGGGGCTCACGACGTAAATGCAACTGCAACACATCCGTCTTCAGGGGCACCACGTTATTGTATCGGGGATTGGACTCTTGTGCCATCCGGTAACGCCCGCTGTAATTCCACGTGTTGTCGGCGTCTATCGGCAAACCGTTTTCCGTGTAATACATCTCGACCATCTTGATCGTGGGACATACTCCCCCTTTAGCTCTTTGGTTATAATGACTATCGGAAGAAGACAAATAAGGCAATACCAAACAATAATAGTTGTTTATAACATCCTTCCACTCCAAAATCACCTCGGGATTGTCGAACTGGGAAAGCACGCTATACGACAAATCATACATCGTGTTCAAAAGCACGGAGCCCTCGCTCGCCGTTCCATCGTACAATTTATGTTGTCCTGCTTTACACACCTCCACCGCCCGATCGGCTGCCTCTGCCGCCAGACGCCATTTCTCGGGATCGTACTCGCTGCTGAACAACGGCTCCCCGTTTTTCCCCTTAAAATGGGCATAATACTCGTTTCCGTTGAACAGGGGGGATGCCGCGTAAAGCAACACCTTTGCCTTGAGCGCCAACGCCGCTTCCTTGGTAAAGTACGCGTACCGCATGGAAGATTTCTCGCTTTTTAACAACAGGTTCGGTTCCGCCTCATCCAACAGGCGCACGATTTCCTTGAAACAGGTATCCACGTGCACCCGATCGACTGCCATGTCCGGCACACTCGTCTCTACCGGTATATTCTCCGGAACCAACGCGATAGGTCCGTAATGACGCACCAGATCAAAATAGAGGAACGCTTTCAACGCCAACATCTCGGCTTTCCATTCCCGTTTCTCCCGATCCTCCATATTATACACGCCATCGATATGCTCCAAGAACACGTTTGCGCTACGGATGGATTCGTAATGCGAGCATACGTTAACGGAATTTCTATCATTCAAATTATCATCCCACAAGTTCCCGTAAGGTTCCTGCGACATCTGCAATCCCTCCGCGATAAAGATCCCGTTATACCCACTTCCACGGAAAACATCACACATGATCGTTTCGTCTGCCCCGAAAAACGCCGGATTACGATCGATATTCGTAACCTGCCCCATCACTCCCGCGTATACGCCCTCCAACCATTGATCTGCATTCGCACGTAATTCAAAAATAGACTCTATCGTCTCGATATCCCTTTCCGGCACCACGTCCAAGTAATTGGAACAACCGAACAACCACGTGACAGAGCACAAAATAATCAATATATTTTTCATCGTTCAATCGTTTAAAAATTAAAAACTGACATTCACCCCGAATGAGAACGTACGTTGTATCGGATAATTAAACCCGCTCTCGCCCAACTCGGGATCCCATGTCTTGAAATCGGTAATGATAAAAGGATTATTCACCCGTGCGAACAGCTTGAACGTTCCCATCTTTTCCCGCCAATGCGCGGGCAAATTATAAGCCAATTCGATTGCCGTGCAACGCAAGAATTTACACTCGCGCATAAAATAGGTACTTTTCCGCACCTCCGCTCCCGAATACCAATCCTCTTGCGGATTGTGCTCGTTAATTGCCGACGTGGAAAGCCGCGGCCAGAAAGGACGCCTTGCCATGTTGCTCTCGCTCCAGTGATCCTCGTAAATCTCTTTCAACATCGCCCGGTCATCCACGAAAGGATTGATTTGCATCGGATTCATAAAGAATCCCCGTTTCCCCGAACCCTGGAAAGCGATATTGAACTCCATGTTTTTATAGGAAACAAATGCGCTCAACCCGTAAATCGTGCGCGGCGTTTCCGGGAAGCCGATATACGTGGCGTCGTTCACGTCGATCACCCCGTCGTTGTTCAAATCACGGTAACGGATATCCCCCGGCATCACGTTTCCTCCCTGCCGCGGAGAGTGGTCGATCTCCGCTTGGTCCCGGAACAGCCCTTCCGCGATATACCCGATCGCTTGCGAAATCTCGTGCCCTTTCCTCAACTGCCATGTCGGTTTATTAGGCGCTTCGTCAATCTCCTGGTAAATCGCCTTGTTGTAGGTAAAAGTACCGTTCAATATCAACCAGAAATCAGGGCTGAAAGCGTGTTGGATTTTTCCCGAAAGATCGACCCCGCGGGAACGGACCCGTCCCATGTTCGCCAACTGGAATTGCTCAAACCCCATGGTTGCCGGTACCGTGGTCCGGTAATCAAGGATATTCTTGCGGATCTCCTGATAAATATCGGCATTCACCTCGAAGATTCCCCCGAGCAACTTCAACTCAATGCCCAAGTTCACCTGGTCGGCTATTTCCCAGGAGATTTTGCTATTCGCGTAAGATTTTACCAAATAACGCTTCGCCAAATCAACATCAGGTATAGGCGACTTAGGCGTCCTATAGTCAATGTCAGGAAGATAAGCGTAACGCGGGGAAGAAATCACGCCGTCATTCCCCACCTGTCCCCAGGAGAGTCGGAATTTCAAGAAAGAAATCCATTTGGAAATGCCCTGCATAAACGGTTCCTTCGAGGCAATCCACGCACCACCGACTGCCGGAAAAAATCCCCACTGGTGGTTCTTGTCAAACCGCTCGGAACCGTTATACCCGAAACTGGCTTCCACGAAATAACGGTCCTTGAACCCATACGTCCCGCGCATGGAGAAACTCACGTTCCGATGCGGCAAAGATGTCAATACATTCTGTGCCCCGGAAGAGGTGTTCTCCTGTAAAGAGAGTACGGCCGTCAAGCTCGTCTGGTGCTCGTCCCAAGCCGCCGTGTGCAACCCGCGCAACTCATAATTCATCTGCGTCGTTTGCACACTGACTCCTGGTCCCGAGTATTGCGGTATCTGCAACGTACGCCGCGCATTATCCGGGTTCAATGCCTGCAATTTATGTTCCCCGGTCTCGAAATCATAATCCGTCAACGAATAACGGAAAGGTTCCGTTTCCAAAGGATTCTCGTAATAACCGGTCTTCTGCATCGCCACGATCCCGCGCAACTCCAATCCCTTCAACAAGGTGGAAAGATTGTGGATGTATTCGGCACGGATCGTTGCCGAGTAACGGCTGCGCTCGTTGTATCCTTTTTGGATTTCCAAATAGGGATTAATGGTTTGCTGTGTAAGACTTCCGAAACGGATATGCGGCCAGGAAGAAGCCTTATCCCCCGGATACGTCGGGGCAAAATCCACCGGCGATGCCTGAAACACCATCCAGTATGCCTGGCTTACATCGCTTATCGGACCGTGGTATTTATCGAGCGACGCCGAAGAATTGATCAACAATTTGATTCCGGCATTCAAGTCGATATTCAAATTGGTTCGGAACGTGAAAGCATTGTTTTTGATATTGCAGTCAAACTGGTTCAACCGATCGGTTTTCAACATCCCCTCATCGTAGTTGTAATTGATGGAAGTATAATATTGTATTACCCGCGAGCCACCCCGGATGTTCAATCCCGCGCGATGGTTGACGGAATAGTCGTTGAACAATATCTTGTACCAATCATTCGCCGGGTACACCCAAGAGGGATAATTCTTCGACCCCGTCCGCTCGATGCGTTCCAAACTATACTGCGGCATGGCATCCGGGTTCCGGGCAAGCAACGCCTCGTTGTACATCTTCATATAGGTAACGGGATCCACCACATCAATCTTCTTGGTCGCGCTGGAAGCCACCACCTCGTAGCGCAGGGAGGTATAAACGGAACCCTCTTCCCCCTTTTTGGTGGTGATCAAAATCACCCCGTTTGCACCACGGGCACCGTACATGGCGGTCGCCGAGGCATCCTTCATCACGTTGAAACTCTCGATGTCCTCTACCGGGATTCGGGATAAATCCAACTTGGAAGATTCCACCCCGTCAATCAGGATCAAGGGGTCGATATTCGCGTTGCTTTGGAAAGAAGTGATACCCCGGATGTAAAACTTGGTATTCATCTCCTCCTCCGTCAAAGCGGCGGGAAGCCCCCCCGTCTGCCAAGCGATCATTCCCGGAATCTTACCGGCAAACTGAGTCGTCAAGTCGCTACTGGAAGATTTCAAGGTCCGGGTATCCACGCTCGTGATGGCCGACACCACGCTCTCCTTTTTCTGTTCCCCGAAGGCAACCACCGTCACCTCCTCGATATTCTCGGCAGTAGGATTCAACGAAACGTTCAATTTCTTTTTGCCCTTCACCTCCACGACACGCGGCTCGTAACCGATAAATGAAAACCGCAAAACATCCGTCGGCAACACGTTAATCACGTAACGCCCTTCCGCGTCGGAAGCGACACCCCGCGTAGTCCCTGGATCAACACCGTGGCTCCGGCAATCGGGTTTCCTTTCTCGTCGGTCACGCGACCGCTCACCTCGATCAACTTCGATACCTGCTTGGCACCGATCAGGATCCTCCCGTTCGCCTGTTCCGAACATTGCAAGCCCGTGCCTTCCAAACAAGCTTTGACCACCTCGATCACCGCAACGTTCTCCCGTTTCAACGTGATCTTCTTGGTTTCCTTCATCACGACTTCTTCTTGGAAACTCAAAAGATCCCCACTCAACCGGTTAATCTCGTGCAACGCGCGCAACACGCTCACGTCTTTAAAATCAACCGATATCACTTTCGCCTCCTTCTGCTGGGCAAAAAGCGATGTCGAACTAAAAAGTGACACGCCTAAAAAAAGAAACGCGCACGAAAGTTCTAAAAAAACTTTTGTCTTCAGTCTTTTTTTCATAGATTTGTGATTAAATTGATACTATAACCTTGTGTTCCAGACAAGGTTTCTGAAATGGAGCCACCTCAAGGTTGCTCCATTTTATTTTTGATATACACGACGTTTCCGTCGATCTTAAACTCCAACCCTACAGTGAAAGTAAAGATATCCAATATGGATTGCAACGATTCGTCTTTATTAAAATAACCGTTTAACGTGTACCGTTCGCGATGCTCCAACTGGTAAACAAATTTCACGCCGTACCAACGTTCAATTTGCCGCATCACCATCTCTATATTCTCTTTATGAAACACGAACAAACCGTCTTTCCACGCCCTCGCGTGCTCGAGATTCGCCTTCGTGACAGAGAATTGCCGTCCCTGGGTATCCCAGTCAGCCTGTTGCCCGGGAAGAAGCACGACCTCCCGGGTCGTGTCTGCCGACGAAACGACATGTACCTTTCCCGTGAAAAGCGTCGTTCTGACACAAGGCTCATCCGCGTATGATTTGATATTAAAGGAAGTCCCCAGCACCCTCGTGCGCATCCCGTCCGTTTCCACGATAAAAGGGCGTGAAGCATCCTTCGACACCTCGAAAAAAGCCTCTCCCGCCAACCGGACAACCCGTTCCCCCTGCCCGAAAAGAACCGGAAATTCCAATTCACTCTCCGAGTTCAACCACACCCGGGAACCATCGGAAAGAACCAACGAGTAAAACCCTCCGGTAGCGGTAATCACCTTATTCATCTCCAACCGCGTGAACTCGGCGGTATCCGCTCCTACTCCCGCGGAATCGTACACCAGCCGTCCCTCCTGCCCCATCACCGTCGCGGTTCCCAAACGCACACTATCCCGTGCTATATGGGTCATCCCGACTTTCTTCCCGTCGGACAAAACCAAAATCACTTTATCCTCCACCTTCGCCCGGGGCGGCGTATCCGCACTCACCACCACACGTGGTTCCGCTTGCTTATCCTCGTGGAACCACATCCACATTACCCCCGCCAACAAAGGAATGGTAAGAATCGCCGCATAGCGCCAAACCGTATTTATCCAAGACCCGCGCGTCTTGTTCCGGAATTTCTTGTAAGCCTCCAACGCATTCAACTCCCGGAACACCTTCCGGCGATCCGGCAAACTCTCTCCCCGGCACACGCGTTGGAAAAACGCCTCACGCTCCTCGCTTCCCTCACGCCACACGCGCAACTCTTCCCGCTCCTCCGCGGAAAGGTCATCCAGCAAGAAACGCCATACCAAATCAATAATCCTATAATTCTTCTTGTCCATTTTTAATGTAATTTCAATATGAAGACAAGAAGAGCGCCAAAAAGGAGTAAAAAAATGGAATCTTTTTTTATATTTTTTTACATCAAACTGAAAATCAAGGGATAAAAACGATCGCTATTTCATACAATTTTCCCAATTTCTTTTTTAAAATTTGCGTCCCGATATTTCGCTGTTTTTTCACGGTCAAGGCGGATATTTTCAGGTTCTCCGCGATCTCTTCATTCTTTTTCCCTAACAGCACCTGCTCGAAAACCTCCCGGCAACGCGGCGGCAACTCGCCTATCGCGTGCAACAACAAACGATAAATCTCCTCTTCCATGACACGCAAATCCTCCGCCTCCCCCGTCTCCGTTTCCCGCTCCCGGACATACTGCATATACTTCTCCTCCACCTCTTTATGTTTCAACAAATTGATGCAGGCATTCCGCACGGAAGTGTACAGAAACGTCTTGAAACTCGTGTAAGAAACATACTTCGTCTTGCTTTCCCAAATCTGCATAAACAACTCCTGCACGATATCCTCTGCCTGCTCCTTCTCCTTCACGTATCCCATCGCGAAATAAACCAAAGCATTATAAAAATTCATGAACAACTCGCGAAAAGCACCGGGATGCTTTTCGTGCAATTGCTTCATAAATGTACGTTCCTCTTCCGGGTTCATACTCAAATTATTTATACATAAAAATATAGTCACCAGACACTCCCCACGTAGATTCTACCAGCAAGTGCAAACTTAAACAATAAATTTGAAGAACTCGTATACGGGAAAAACAAAAATGAAGTATCGAGAAATTCTTGGGCCCTTTTAGATGAATCACTCGAACTTGATCGCCTTCACCGGGCTGATCCGGGAAACCAGCATCGTGGGAATAACCAGCATCAGCACCGTCACGGCTATCACCCCCGCGTTCAGCAGAATCACGTACCCGATACTGAAATGAATAGGTACCGTATCCATATAATAGGTAACCGGGTCGAGGTGTATCACGTGAAACGCTGCCTGCACTCCTGCCAAAGCGAACGCCAGCACATTTCCCCACAACATTCCTCTCACGATCAACCCGGCTGAAATATAAAGGAACAACTTACGCAAGGACACGTTCTTGTATCCCAACGCTTTCATGATGCCTATAAAAGTCGTTTTATCCAAGATCAAGATCAACAAACCGGATACCATATTAAATCCTGCCACGGTCACAATCAGAATCAAAATCACCCACACGTTCATATTCAACAATGCCAACCAGTCGAAAATCTGCGGAGCCTCGTCCGTCAGCGTTCGCACTTCGCAATAAACGCCTAATTCATCGATCTTATCCTCCACCTTCCCGGCAATCTCGTTCACCCGCTCCACGTCATCCAGCTCTATGGCAATCTTCGACACCTCTCCCGCCTTCCAACCGTTCAAACGGGCAAGATGGCGGGCGTCCGCCACGACCATCACGTCGTCGTATTCCTTGAATCCCGTGTCATATATCCCCGCCACCGTGAACACCCGTGCACGAGGTGGTTCCTGCACGAAATGAGAGGTTATCCGGTCACCGATACCCACGCCCAACATGGAGGCAACCGACCGGGAAACCAATATATCATTCGAGGTCGCCTCAGCCGAGAAATCGGGGAACTCTCCTTCCACTATATTCCGTTGAAAAAAAGTAGCGTCGTACCCAGCGCCAACACCCTTCAGCACCACTCCATGAATCTCCTCCTTGCTCTTGAATATCGCGGGCTTCTCGATGTACCCGTACACGTCCTTCACGCCCTCGATCTCCTTCAATTCCGCAACCAACGTGTCCACTCCCCGAATGACGCCCTCCCCGCCCATCGAACCTGGCATAAAAGGCTGCACGTTCAAGTGCGCCGTGAATCCCGACAATTTCTCGGTGATCTCCCGCTTGAACCCCGTGATAATAAATAATGACAGCAACATCACGCTCAAACCCAACGCAATGCCCACGATAGCGATCTTCACGATCGGAACAGACACAGACCTCGTTGCATCTCCTTTCAATAACCTACGCGCAATGTACCATTCCAGATTCATACGAACTCACCTCAATATTTCAATTAATTTACGCGAAACTACGAAAACAATACAATATTTCCATAGGATAACCACAAATTTACCCTTTATCTACCCCAAGTCTACCGTTACGCTAGCCCATGAACCAATCACGAACCAATCATGAACGTAGCATAAACGTAGACAAGCGTCCATGCTTCGAAATTAATTGGTTCATAAAAAGTCTTTAAGGTAGGGATAGGAGCAGGAAACCATACGCCATACAAGGCTTTCCTTTACAGAATCAAACTAAATTACTCCGGAGGCTTCAAATTTAAAACGATTCCGACCTATTAAATGACAATTTTTTATTAAACTCGCGTACACGCTAAAAGAATGAGAATAAATCATATAAAATATAATCATGCAAAATAATCTAATTGACAAACAAATCGTTGACCAGAAACTGCAAACATGCGGAATCAGTGACATGGAAGATGCCACGATACGCGATATCGTGAAAGTTGTGAACATGGTCGAGGCTGAATGCGGTGAGAAATTCATCCGCATGGAAATGGGTGTACCGGGATTAGCTCCCTCGAAAGTAGGTATCGATGCCGAGATCGAGGCATTGCGTGCCGGATGTGCCCAATTCTACCCGATGCTCGAGGGACACAAGGAATTCAAGGAGGAAGGTTCCAAGTTCGTGAAGAACTTCATGGACATCAACATCAAGCCGGAAGGCATCGTTCCCACCGTGGGCTCCATGCAAGCCTGTTTTGCCGCCTTCATGGCTGTGACGGAATGTAAAAAAGAGAAAGACACCGTGCTCTTTATCGATCCCGGTTTCCCCGTGCAAAAGACTCAGATGCAAGTGATCGGCAAACCGATCGAGTCGTTCGACGTGTACAATTACCGCGGGGAGAAACTACGGGAGAAACTGGAAGAACTTCTTTCCAAGGGAAATATCGCCGCTATCCTGTACAGCAACCCGAACAACCCGGCGTGGATTTGCTTCACGGACGAGGAATTGAAAATCATCGGGGAACTTGCCACCAAGTATGACGTAATCGTGCTGGAAGACCTCGCTTATTTCGCCATGGACTTCCGCCGTGACCTTTCCGTACCGGGCAAAGCTCCATTCCAACCCACAGTGGGAAAATACACGGACAATTATATCGTGATGATTTCCGGCTCCAAACTGTTCAGCTACGCAGGACAACGCTTGGGTATCATGTGTATCTCCGACGCTCTTTATAACCGGAAGTACGACAACCTACACGACCGTTTCGGGGGAATGGGCACACTCGGGTACACCATTGTAAACCGCATCATCTATACCTTATCCTCCGGGACCACCCACTCGTGCCAGTATGCCATGGCAGCAATCCTAAAAGCAGCTAACGAGGGACGTATCAACATTCTGGACGGGGTACGGGAATACGCCAAACGGGCTAACGCCATGAAAACACTCTTCACCAAGTACGGTTTCGAGATCGTGTACGACCGGGATTTGGCGGAACCGATTGCCGACGGGTTCTATTTCACGTTGATCTACCCGGGTTTCACGGGTGGCGAATTGGCAAAAGCAATCCTGTATTACGGCATATCCGCCATCCCATTGCGGGACACCGGGTCGAAGAAACAAGGTTTGCGTGCTTGTGTTTCCCAAACAGGGCTCGAGCGTATGAATGACCTGGAAGACCGATTGAAACGTTTCGCAGCAGATCACAAGAGATAATTGAAAATGAAAAACGAAAAATTGAAAATGAAAATAGATTTACTGGATCGGGAAAACCTTTAAAAAAACAATCGCGGGAGAAAAGCAAAACAATGTTAAAATACCAGCAAACTATTTCAAGATTCAATTTTAGTTTGTAATTTTATCCCGTAAATGCGTTACAGAATAAAAGAGAAACGAAGAATTTATTTATAAATCATAACCTATTATTCAATTATGGCAAAATTTAGAGGCGCTGTCGTCGTTGACAAAGAAAAATGTAAAGGATGCAACCTTTGCGTGGTCGCGTGTCCTACCAAAACCCTCGATCTGGCGAAAGAGGTGAATGGAAAAGGATACCACTATTCCGAGATGGTAAATCCGGAAGCATGTATTGGATGTGCCAGCTGTGCGTTGGTATGCCCTGACTCGGTAATCACCGTTTACAAAATGAATGTAGAATAAGAATAAAAACTACCTAAAATGGCAGAAGTAAAATTAATGAAAGGGAATGAGGTAATAGCCGAGGCCGCTATCCGTTGTGGATGTGATGTTTACTATGGTTATCCTATTACCCCGCAATCTGAAGTCATGGAGACTCTCATGGCACGCAAACCGTGGGAGGAAACAGGAATGGTCGTGTTGCAAGCCGAGAGTGAAATATCCTCAATCAACATGGTATACGGTGCCGCCGCTTGCGGTAAAAAAGCGATGACATCATCATCCAGCCCCGGTATCTCGTTGATGCAGGAAGGTCTAACCTATCTGGCAGGTGCAGAACTTCCCTGCTTGGTTGTTGACGTTGTTCGCGGAGGTCCAGGATTGGGAACCATCCAACCGGCACAAAGTGACTATTTCCAAGCCACGAAAGGCGGAGGTCACGGTGACTATCACTTGATCGTGCTCGCTCCCGCTTCCGTTCAAGAAATGAACGATTTCGTAGGCCTCGGTTTCGACTTGGCATTCAAATATCGTAACCCCGCCATGATTCTTGCCGACGGTGTTATCGGACAGATGATGGAAAAAGTTCAATTGAGCGAATACAAACCTCGTTGGACAGAAGAAGAAATCG
This sequence comes from Butyricimonas synergistica DSM 23225, assembly GCF_000379665.1. Lineage (GTDB taxonomy): Bacteria > Bacteroidota > Bacteroidia > Bacteroidales > Marinifilaceae > Butyricimonas > Butyricimonas synergistica. Next base: position 1,548,045 of record NZ_KB903359.1, read on the forward strand.
AGAAAATGTCTGATAGCTGGGCGTTGACCGGAAAGAAAGCACACCGCTCTCACAACACGATCACCTCTCTTGAGTTGGATTCTTATAAACAAGAAACATTCAACCACAAGTTGCAGGCAAAATATCACGCAATGGAAGAAAATGAAGTCCGTTTCGAAGAAATCCAATGCGAAGACGCCGAATACCTGTTCGCTGCATACGGATCCGCTTCACGTATTTGCCAGAAAGCAGTGCAACTTTGCCGTGAACAAGGCATCAAAGTAGGTATCCTACGCCCGATCACGCTGTATCCTTTCCCGACCAAGGAAATCGAAAGACTTTCCAAACAAGTGAAAGGAATCCTGACCGTGGAAATGAGCGCCGGACAAATGGTAGAAGACGTTCGTCTCGCTGCCAAATTCAAAATCCCGGTAGAACACTACGGACGTTTCGGGGGAGTTATTCCCACGCCGGAAGAGATCGTTGAAGCACTTAAAAAACAAATTATAGGAGCATAAGCTATGTCAGTAGAATTAAAAGATATAATAAAAGAGGAGAATATTGTTTACAAGAAAACTCCCGTGCTTACCGACAACGTGATGCACTACTGCCCGGGATGTTCCCACGGGGTAGTTCACAAAATTATTGCGGAAGTAATCGAAGAAATGGGTATTCAGGACAAAACTATCGGTGTATCCCCGGTAGGATGTTCCGTGCTCGCTTACAACTATTTGGATATTGACTGGGCTGAAGCGGCTCACGGTCGTGCACCTGCCGTTGCTACCGGAATCAGTCGCATTCACCGCGATCGTTACGTGTTCACTTACCAAGGTGACGGTGACTTGGCATCTATCGGATGCGGGGAAATCATGCACGCTTGCAGCCGTGGTGAAAATATCGTGGTTATCTTTATCAACAATGCTATCTACGGTATGACCGGAGGACAAATGGCCCCGACCACCCTTTTGGGACAGGTTACCGCTACCACTCCCTACGGGCGTGATGCCAAATTAAACGGATTCCCGATGAAATTAACCGAATTACTTGCCCAACTGGACGGAACTTGCTACGTAACCCGTCAGTCGGTACACACCCCGGCTAACGTGCGCAAAGCCAAAGCCGCTATCCGCAAGGCATTCGAGAACACACGGAAAGACAAAGGAACCTCTTTCGTGGAAATCGTCGGTACTTGTAACTCCGGTTGGAAAATGAGTCCGGTTGATGCCAACAAGTGGATGGTGGAAAACATGTTCCCGAAATACCAATTAGGTGACATCAAAGATATTTAATCAGTTCATAAAGTTCATAAAGTCCATAAGGCTCATAAAGTCATTTTTATTCTAACCTTATAAACTTTATAACTTTATAACCTTATAAACTCAATAATTATGACAGAAGAAATCATTATAGCAGGATTCGGTGGGCAAGGAGTTCTTTCCATGGGAAAGATTCTCGCTTACTCTGGAATTATGCAAGATCAAGAAGTGGCATGGATGCCGTCTTACGGTCCTGAAATGCGTGGTGGTACAGCCAACGTGACCGTCATCCTGAGTGACGAGCGCATCAGCTCCCCGATCTTAACCAAATACGATACCGCAATCGTTCTGAACCAACAGTCCATGGACAAGTTCGAAAGCATGGTGAAACCCGGTGGCGTCTTGATTTACGACCCGAACGGTATCACCCACGAACCCACGAGAAAAGATATCAACATCTACAAGATCGAGGGAACAGCCATTGCCGTAGAACAAGGTAACCCGAAAGTTTTCAACATGATCGTTCTCGGTGGATTCTTGAAAATAAAACCGATCGTGAAGCTTGAAAACGTGGAAAAAGGATTACAGAAATCCTTACCCGCACGTCACCACAAGATGATCCCGATGAATATCGAGGCTATTCAAACTGGCATGAACAGCGTTGAGGTTGTAAACCAACTATAATTTCCTTCACAGGAATAAGAAAGCCCCGTTTCTTGCGGGGCTTTTTTCATTTACCATTCATTTCTTACCAGCACAAAGTATAGATCGCAGCCAAAAGGATGCAGATCACGTACGCACAGATATTAAATACTTTATCCGTCTTGAACATCTCGGAAGTCAATGCCAATGCCTTCAGATCGTCATCTGTTTTGCAAGTGGCAAGACTTACCATCCCGATGGTTACCATTGTTATCAGGAAGGTGTACATCATCTGATCGAGGAACGGCATCCCTATCGGCAAGAATTTTAACAATAAAGCTACCGGAATGGAAACCAGCACGCCGATAATTGCTCCCCGGTTGGTCGTTTTCTTCCAGAAAAGCCCCATCAAAAATACAGCCAAGATACCGGGACTTACCAATCCCGTGTATTCCTGAATATAAACAAACATTTGGTCGAAATTCGCCATCAACGGGGCAATAAACCCGGCGATGACCAATGCCACGGCTGCCGTAATTCGCCCTACCCTGACTAACGTTTTATGCGAAGCATCGCTATTGATATAAGGTTTATAAATATCCATCGTGAAGATGGTGGAAGTAGAATTCAACATGGACGCCAACGAAGAAACGATAGCTGCTGCCAGAGCCGCAAGCACTAATCCTTTCAGCCCGGTAGGCACAAATGTCCCGATTAGCCAAGGATAAGCCTTATCATTCCCTCCTGTCATCTCGAACATAGCGGTCACCGTGGGATCTTTGGTTTCCGTGTACATCACAAAAGCCACGATTCCGGGGATTACCACGATCAAGGGAACGATCAGTTTCAAGAAAGCGGCGAAAGCTATACCCCGCTGGGCTTCCTTCAAGGACTTTGCCGCCAAGGTACGCTGGATGATATATTGATTGAATCCCCAGTAATACAAGTTCGCAACCCACAATCCCCCGATCAAAACGGCTATACCGGGTAAGTTCTTAAACTCCGGATTGTCTTTCGAAATAATCATGTGAAACTTATCCTCTGCCGTATCCACCACGTGCCGCAAACCCTCGATAACGCCACCGCCGGGCAACACGTTATCCAAAGCGATCAAGGTAGTAATTATCCCGCCAATAATCAACAAAGCCACTTGAATCACGTCCGTCCAGGCGACAGCAGACAATCCCCCGTATATGGAATAAGCGGCTGCCACGAAAGCAAGACAAACAATGGAAGGGATAAACAGATCGCCGTTCCCCGTCCCGATAATCGTGTCAATCGCCTTTGCGCCAAGGAAAAGCACGGAAGTCAGGTTCACCAGTACAAACAAGGCAATCCAGAAAACGGCTAGAATTGTTTTCAGATTCTTGGAAAAACGTTTCTCCACGAACTCCGGGATGGTGTACAATCCCTGTTTGATAAAGATAGGCAAGAAGAATTTACCCACGATAATCAACGTGAGCGCCGCCATAAACTCGTAGGAAGCGATAGCCAGCCCCACGGCAAAGCCCGAACCGGACATTCCGATAAATTGCTCGGCAGAGATATTAGCGGCAATCAAAGAAGCCCCGATAGCCCACCACGGCAGGGATTTGCTGGCAAGAAAATAATCCTCCGTTGTCTTTTGCACGCCTTTCTTTCCCCGCGATACCCACAAACCCACGGCAATAATCATAAGGGCATACATCCCGAAAATGAGATAATCCCAGAATTCAAAATTCGTGTTCAACATCTTTCCAATTATTAGGTTTGTATTCTAGTAAATTTTACGCACTCCGTCGCCAATGCCTGCCACGTAAAACTCGGCACTCAAGCCGATCTTATTGTGATAGATTGCGGCAAGTTTCTCGATGAATTGTTGCACCTTATCTTCCTGCACAAGGCTCACGGTGCAACCTCCAAAGCCTCCGCCCGTGATACGGGAACCCAACACGCCGGGCAATTTTTGTCCTTCCTCCGCCAGAGTATCCATTTCCGTGCCGGTGACCTCGTAATCTTCTTTCAAGGAGCGATGCGAATCGTTCATCAATTGCCCGAAACGATTCAAATTACCTTTCTGCAACACCTCGATTGCCTCGTTCACCCGCTCATTTTCCGTTACAGCATGACGGGCTCTCCTGTACACCGTATCGTTCGGCATCAAGGATGCTAATTTTTCAAATTCTTCTAAGCCGAGGTCACAGAGATTATTCACCTTCACTTTTTGATTTATCGAGGCTAAAGCTTGTTCACATTCACTTCTGCGCTCGTTATATTTAGAGGTTACCAGATCATGGTTCTTGTTCGAATTCGTGATTATTAGTTTGTAGCCATTGATGTTCAATGGAATCAGATCGTAATCCAACGTGGCACAATCCAACGCGATAGCGTGTTCCTTTTTTCCCATCCCCACGGCAAATTGATCCATGATACCACAATTCATTCCCACGAAATCGTTCTCGGCGTGTTGCGACATTTTAACCAATTCAATCGTATCGAGGTTCGTTTCCAACTGATCGTTCAGCATATATGCCGTCACCACTTCCATAGAGGCTGAGGAGGAAAGTCCCGCTCCACTGGGAATATCGCCAAAATACAAAATATCGAAGCCAAACGGGTCAATTCCCCGGTCGACAAACTCTTTCATCACTCCCAAGGGATATTTCACCCATTCGTTCAGCTTGCCCGTGAAAGCGGCATTATCCAACACGCCTTGAAACGGCAGATTCATGCTGACGAATCCGGTTCGGGCATCGTCACGACGGGCAACCAACAAATAAGTCCCGAAACTCAACGCGCAAGGAAATACCCGTCCTCCGTTGTAATCTATATGTTCCCCGATTAAATTCACCCGCCCGGGGGCAAAATAAAGATGTTCCGCTTTTCTCCCGTATATCTCTTGAAATCTCTGCTCTAGCACACTTGTATCCATGGTGTAGAATTTAGGATTTAAAATTTAGAATGCAAATAACAAGGCTTCAACAGCTTTTGTACTAGCATTGTTTACAAAGTTAAACTATTTTCTTCAAAATTATAACACTGAATAACCGAAAATCGTCTTCTATTACTTACTTTTATGACTCGAAAAAAAATCATAAATCATGGAACTAAAGGAATATATTCTTAAAAACGAATGTCTTGAAATCCACGTCTGTAACTTGGGCGGGATCATAAAAAATCTATTTGTCCGTGATTACAAATGGAAGCAGACGGACGTGGTGCTGGGATTTGACAACGTGGAGCAATATGCAGCCCCCACGTATTTGAACAATTACCCGTATTTCGGGGCTCTGATCGGACGCTATGGCAACCGGATAAAAGATGCCTCATTTGAAATAGACGGGCAAACTTTCTCGTTAGCCAAGAACGATAACGGGAATTGCCTGCATAGCGGGGCAGCTGGTTTTGACAAACGCGTTTGGAATGTGGAACAACCGGACGACGAACACTTGATTCTCCGCCTTTCCGACCAAGACGGGACTGGCGGCTTCCCCGGCAAACTGGACATTACCGTGAGGTACTCGATAGAACAAAACGTGTTCCGGGTTATTTACGAGGCGACCAGCGACAAAGCCACCCACGTGAACCTCACGCAACATCCTTATTTTAACCTCAATCCGGACGACGAGAATATCGGGAAGCACGAGTTGCGCTTGTATTCCAAACGTTACCTTGAAACCACACCCGATTTGATCCCCACGGGAAACATTCTTCCGGCAGAAGGTAAGTATGCCTTCAATTTCAATAAACCGCTTTTCCTTGCCCTGCAGGAAGACGGGCTCGACGATTGTTATGTGTACGAAGATCTTGGGGAACCTCAACTCATGGCTGAATTATCGTACCCGAAGAACGGAATCACGATAACCATTTTATCCGACTACCCGGGTCTGCAAGTATATACCGGCAAGCATATCGATGTGGCAAACGGCAAAGGCGGCAAGCATTACGGAGCGTACTCCGGCATTGCCCTCGAAGCCCAGATGTTCCCCGACAGTCCTCATCATCCCTCTTTCCCCTCCACCTTACTCCAAGCGGGAGAGGTGTATCGCCACAAAACGGTGTACTCGTTCAACTGTTTTAGCGTAGAGAAAGAAGATTGGTTTGGCGAGGACTAGACTTTGACACTAAACAACAAAAATTATCAAGGAATGATTAGGTTATATGAATTCCCACTCAACCGTCACCCCCCTTTATAGCCTTTCAAAAAAAATTGGCGTCCGATACTCTAATATTGGATCACAAATCATATACCCCAAATCACTCGTGAAACAGATCACCGCCAGGAATCTATACCTCAACACAACACACTGATAATTGTAATATTAAACCATCTGTATTCATCATTACAAACTATGCAAATAATCTTTACTACAAGATATTTTTTATATATTGACAATTATTATATGCTTTTTGTTGCGAATTTCAAAAATATTTTATTTCTTTGTTATCCAACATTGGCGTTTTTTTTCGCCAATATACGTTCTTTGTTTATGACCATTTTTACACGAAGTCTCGCCGACCTCCTTGTTGCTTTCAAGATGTGTCACGGTTTTGACTCCATATAAAAAGCATAAATAAATGAATATCCACACATCAGACAAACTAGAATTTTCAAAAATCGGCGTTGGTGCTTGAATGGTGTAAAGCAAAACAGAGAGCGCGGTGGAAGATCGGTAGCGTCTTCCACCCTTTTCACTTGGATACTTTAACTTAAACTACACATTTGACCGGAAAGTTTATTGCAAAAGTAAAACTTTCCGGTCTATTTTATTATCTTTGTGAATCAACATGATACAGCCTGTACTCTGTTGAAATTACCGGCAAAGAGGGTCCATTCGGTGAGGTTTTCGGCATTATTTTTCATGTTAAAAGAAACAAACAATGACAAACAAGACTTTGTTATCTTTGATTTATGCCGGAATATTCATATTAGCCGGATGTAGTGATGACCCGTGGGAAGGCATTCACCTGCAATCCGATTCCGCAATTGAGGCAGGAAAAGAAGCCCAAGTAATACGCATACCCTTGACCAGCAGCTCGGAATGGGATATCACCGCACTTCCCGTCCGCTGGTGTCAAGTGGAACAAGTGAAAGGCGAACGTGTCGACACGCTTGTCATCACCGTTTCCGACAACATTGCCAAAGAAAAGCGACAAGTAAATATAGAACTCTCAAACGAAACTCACGGAACCATCCTAAACGTCCAACAAGCTGCCGCCAGGGAAGACCATCTTTTCCTGCTTCCCATCATTTTCCACGTCCTCTACACCGACGCAAGCGATACGACACAAAATATTACCCACTCTTACCTTATGCGGCATCTCGTAAACGTCAACGCCCTTTACCGCAACGAATCGGGTAATTCCGTCGACATGATGGTTGAGTTCATCCCCGCCTCGCATGACCCGAGGGGACAGGAACTTCCCGAACCCGGAGTCAATCGCATCTTTCATCCCGACCTCCCTATCAATCCCAACAAATTTCAGGACAATGAATACGGGGATGTCGCCGGGCTGTGGAATCCCCGCGAATACATCAATGTCTTTATCTTCCCGTTCAAGGAATCATTTGCAGCTGGGATATCTACCTTCCCTTATATGCCGTGGGGATACCCGCTGTCGGGTCTGGTGGAGGGCGACCGTTATTTCTCAGAACTTCCGGACGACTACGTTGCTTGCATCGTGTGGAACACCGATTATATCTTCTATTCCTACCGGATGACTCCCGATAGTCCCCCTTTCGAATTCGGGGGAACATTCACTTTGGCTCACGAACTGGGACACTATCTCGGGTTATTTCATGTTTTCACGGCGCCTTCAAGCCCAGACGATTACTGTGACGATACCCCGGCTTACATACACGAGGACCACTCGCTATACCTCGACGAACTCGATGAACTTTACGAAGCGGGAATAATCGATATATTTGAATTATACAAGGCAGGCATGAAAAGAGTAGACATCCACGGTAACGAATTTATCTCCACCAATATCATGGATTATGAATATGGCTCTTTAGACCGTTTCACCCCCGACCAACGCCGACGAGCGCGTGCCGTGCTAGAATACAGTCCGCTTATACCGGGTCCCAAGATAGAGGTGCCGATAAACCCGACGAGAAATTCTGTTCAACACCGTACAGGACGTTCCGATTCGTCAACACCACCACATCGCCCAATCGGCTACTGAAATTTATTTTCGCCGAAAGGTTTATTTACCGTTCTTTTGAATTCTTGCCAATCTTTATTAGATTTGCAAGAAAGAGATCGGATATGAACATAGAAAAATTACATGGAACGTCAACCCGGTTGTATCAACTTGTGGCTCCTTTGGTCATGAGCCCGGCTATACTCCGCCAAAACAACAATTACCCTTTCAAAACTACAGACCATCACGTGTGGTTCGTGGCAACCGAGGGGGACAAAGTATGCGGCTTCATGCCCATCGAGATCAAAAGTACGTGCATATGCATTGACAACTACTACGTGTCCGGTAACAATACCGCACTATTATCCTCGTTCGCCCAAAAGGCGATCGAGGAATTTACAGGCGACAAACCTATTTACGTGATTTCCCACGCTTCCCATGCGGATACATTCCGCGCGCGTGGTTTCACGGTCAAGAAGGAATGGAAATTGTATATCAAAATGATGCATGAAATCCATGAGAAAAGCTAGAAGCGTGTACGACGCGGTACAATCGCGTTTGGAACGGATATTCTCCGACTTCGATTACGTTTACGTTTCCTTCTCCGGAGGGAAGGACAGCGGGGTTCTACTCAATCTTTGCATCGACTACATCCGCAAACACAAGCTAAAACGCAAACTCGGGGTATTTCACATGGATTACGAGGTGCAATACCAGGAAACCATTCGTTACGTGGACCGGGCTTTAGCCGCCAATTCCGACTTGTTGGAAGTCTATCGGGTATGCATCCCATTCAAGGTATCCACCTGCACTTCCATGTACCAGCGTTTCTGGCGCCCGTGGGACGATAACCTGCGAGAACTGTGGGTACGGGAAATGCCCCAGGGATGTTACCGGAAAGAAGACTTCGATTTCTACACGGAAGAGATGTGGGACTATGAGTATCAAAATAAATTTGCCGAATGGATTTACCGTAAGAAAGGCGCCGAACGTGTCTGCTGCCTGATCGGCATCCGCACGCAGGAAAGCTACCACCGCTGGCAGGCGATACACGGTGCAAGAAACTACCGTAGTTACAAGCACTTGAAATGGACCCACCGGATCAACAAAGGTATCTATAACGCTTATCCTATTTTCGACTGGCAGACGACAGATATCTGGACGGCAAACGGGAAACAAGGCTGGGATTACAACCACCTCTACGATTTGTATTACCAAGCCGGGGTACCGCTTGAACGACAGCGCGTAGCGAGTCCTTTCATTTCGCAAGCACTGCCGAGCCTCAAACTCTACCGGACGATCGACCCGGACACGTGGGGAAAGATGATTAGCCGCGTGAACGGGGTAAACTTCACCGGAATATACGGGGGCACCACAGCCATGGGATGGCAATCTATTTCCCTTCCCGAGGGGCTGACGTGGGCGGAATACATGAAATTCCTGCTCTGCACCCTACCGGAAGAAACCCGTCAGAATTACCTGAACAAACTCTCCACTAGCATGGAATTTTGGCGAAAGAAAGGAGGTTGCCTAGCGGAAGAAACCATCGCCAAACTGATCCGGATGGGCATCCCGATCACTGTCGGCGAAACCACCAACTACAAGACCGACAAGAAACCCGTGCGCATGGAATACCAAGACGACGTGAACATCCCCGAGTTTAAGGAACTTCCCACCTTCAAGCGGATGTGCATCTGTATTCTCAAGAACGACCACGCGTGCAAATACATGGGCTTTGCCCTGAACAAAAGTGAAAATGATCGCAGAAAACGTGTTATGGAAAAATATAAAGCATTAATGGATAGCTATGGAAAAATATAATAGCCCTGTCTACAAGGTGATCCCTGTACCTATCGACAAAGTGGTCGCCAACTCGTACAACCCCAATGTGGTAGCCCCGCCGGAAATGAATCTGCTGGAACTTTCCATCTGGGAAGACGGTTACACCATGCCTTGCGTATGCTACTATATTCCGGAGAAAGACATTTACGAACTGGTGGATGGTTACCATCGCTACAAGGTGATGAAAACCTCAAAACGCATCTTCGAACGCGAACATGGATTACTCCCCGTCGTTGTGATCGACAAGGACATATCCAACCGGATGGCGTCAACCATCCGCCACAACCGGGCACGCGGCTCCCACAGTATTGAACTAATGACCGAAATCGTGGCAGAACTCACGAAAGCCGGAATGTCCGATAGCTGGATCATCCGCAACATCGGTATGGACAAAGACGAACTCCTTCGCCTGAAACAAATCTCCGGGCTCGCGGAACTTTTTGCAGACAAGGAATTCACGCTGACGAAGGAAGACTGAAAGGATTAAGTGATTGACGATTCAGTGATTACGTGATTTCGCCGCTCGTCCCAACACTACGGTTTGAAGTTGTCGGACAGTTTGTGCGGCAGGAATCACTGAATCGCAAATCACTGAATCACCTAATTATCAAATCATCAAAGTATTGCACCAGCTTCTCGTGTGGCACGGATACACAAACCCGGGCAAAGCGCTTGGCGTATCCTTGATTAGTCTTCGTGAAAAAATCGAGCCCCACGGCACCGATGTAATGGTCGAGTAATTCTTGTTCGCTACGGTTCACGATAACGAAAATTCCCCGGGGGCTTGTCCCGTGATAGAACTCCTCGGCAAGGAATCCCCGTTCCCGCAAATAATCGATATTCAAGGCAATATCCCGTGTAGTGCGTTCCTTGAAAGCAGTCACAGCGGCACGTCCTTCCGGCGTAGTCAACAAACGTAAAACCAATTCCTGCGCAAAACCGTTAATCCCGTTCGTGTTGTACATGACACGTACTTCTAGTTCGTCATGCAATTCCTTGTTACTCGTGTGGATAAACCCGAGGCGTTGCCCGCTCAATCCCACCGATTTGCTGAAACTCTCCGTGATAATCACGTTTTCCATATCCATCAAACGCGTGTAATAATCATCGGAAGCATCCATGTAAAGGCGACGATAAGGGCAATCATAAAAGACCACCACCCCAGCATCATTCAACGCACTGATAATTGCCAACTGTTCGTCGTCGTCGTGCTTATCCCCGAGTGGATTACTCGGGTCACTGATTAACACGGCATTTCCCCGCAATTCGTCGATCATCTCCATCAAGTCGGATTGTCGATCATACCCCACGCTCTCGATATGACGTATTTTCAGCATCTTGAAATAACATCCCCAGTAATAAGTCGGCAGGTACAACCGTCCGATATTCACGGTTTGAGCCACCAGATCGAGGGCGTGCATCCCTCCCGCTGTCACCAAAATACGATCCGGGGAAGACTTTCCCATGAAAAACTCATCGTTGATTGCCGCCCGCAACTCCGGTCGTCCGGCACCATGCGGATACACCTGTATTTCCGGCGAATTAAAATTAATACCTTTCACGACTTCCGTCAAGTCGATATTCACCACTTGATTGACACCTCTGTTCAGCGGCAGATACTCTTTCCCATTCACCCGGGAAAGTTCTTTCAATGTTTCCCCCGATTGCACGATACGGGAAAGCACAGCCCCACTCTTGTTAATTTTCATTGCTATACTATTTCTTAAATCCTTCAATCTAAAATTAATCAGTCCTTCAATTTAAAATCATAAATCGTAAATCAAAACCTCCCCTCCTTCAGCCTCTCGTTAATCAGATCACGATACTCGTAATAAAGGTCTTCCAGCAACGGCATTTTCTCCGTGAAGAAAGCGTATATCCGCTCGTGATCCTCCGTGCGGTAAAGACTCACCCCCGGCAACTCGAAATAGATGGCACTCACCACCTGTCCCTCAATCCCCGTGTACTCCTCGTCCCACATCAAATCGTCGCCACACTCGGCACGGAACAATGTCTGGTACGACAGAATACACTCGTACACCTCGAAACGTCGCAATTCACTTTTATGGTCGATTTGGAACAACACCAGTGCCTTCTTCTCGTCGACATAAAATTTCAACTGCACCGACGGAATCTTAACCCCCGTCAGCACCCATTTCCGGTACACGTGCTTCTGCCGGCAATAACGCTTAAAGCCATCCCAAAACCTCATCCTTATCTCTTTCGCTTCTTCTCTCGTGAACATCTTTTCAAATTTTGGCTGATTTACACGCGAATATAGCAAAATAGTCCGTAAAGTCTATCGACTTCATGGACTCTATCAACTTTATAAACCTTACAAACCTTATGAACTTTATAAACTTTATTTACTATATTTGCCCAAACGCTACTTGTAGCCTTTAACTTTTAGTAAACATATGCTGACATTAAAATACTATCAGGATAAGACAGAGGCGGGTTGTGACGAAGCAGGAAGAGGATGTTTGGCGGGCCCCGTCTTCGCGGCAGCAGTCATTTTGCCCGAGAATTTCCGCAACGAAATGCTTAACGACTCGAAGCAACTCTCCGAGAAAAAGCGGGATGAATTAAGAACGATCATTGAACGGGAAGCCCTCGCGTGGGCGGTAGCAGCCGTGGATAATGAAGAAATCGACAAGATTAACATACTCAACGCCTCCATTGAAGGGATGCACCGGGCTTTAGCTCAATTAAGCATCACCCCGCAACATATCCTGGTAGATGGCAATCGATTCAAACCTTACGGGAACATCGAGCACCACTGCATCGTGAAAGGCGACTCCAAGTACATGGCTATCGCTGCCGCCTCCATCCTCGCCAAGACTCACCGTGACGAGTATATGCTGCAACTCCACGAGCGTTACCCCATGTACGACTGGGCAAGCAACAAAGGCTACCCGACCAAAAAGCACCGGGCTGGGATCGCCGAACACGGCATCACTCCCTACCACCGGCGTAGTTTCACCCTACTAGACCCGCAACTAACCCTCGAGTTCAATTGAAATAACATCAAGGAATCACCTATGGCTATCATCAATTCCATCATATCCATGTTCTCGTCAAAGCGATTAGCGCAGATCGAATTTTTCAAGACGAATCCCATACAGGTACAACGTGACACGCTGGACGAACTACTCCGCGTAGCAGCCAACACCGAGTACGGGCAGAAATACGACTTTGCCTCCATCCTCACCGCGGAACAATACCGGGAACGGTTGCCGATTATCCATTACGAAGAACTGGCTCCCTATTCCGAGCGCCTGATGAACGGCGAGCAGAACTTGCTGTGGCCGGAAGCCATCACGTGGTTTGCCAAATCGTCCGGCACGACTGCCGCTAAAAGCAAATTCATCCCCGTGAGCAAAACCGCCCTCGAAGAATGCCATTTCCGGGGAGGCAAGGATGCCATAGCCATCTTCAATAACCTCTACCCCGACTCCCAGGCTTTCAACGGCAAGACACTGGCTCTCGGCGGCAGCAGCGAGGTGTCCCGAACGAACAACAATTGCCGCTACGGAGACCTTTCCGCCATCCTGATCTCGAACACCCCATTTTGGGCAAACATGATGAAAACCCCCGACCAGTCCATCATGCTCATGAGCCAGTGGGAAGAAAAAATAGAGAAGATATGCGAAACCACCATCAAGGAGGACGTGCGCTGCCTGGCGGGAGTTCCCTCGTGGTTCCTGACGCTTATCAACCGGATCCTCGAGCGCACGGGCAAAGCCAACCTCCACGAGGTGTGGCCCAACCTCGAACTTTTCATCCACGGGGGTATCAACTTCACCCCCTACCGCGAACAGTACAAGCGGCTATTGCCCGACCCAAAAATGAAATATCTCGAAACGTACAACGCCTCCGAGGGATTCTTCGGCTTGCAGGACGACCCCGTCGACACGTCGATGCTGCTCATGCTTGACTATGGCGTGTACTACGAGTTCGTGCCCACGAGCGAACTCGGCAAACCCCGCCCGAAAGCGCTGTTGCTGGAAGAAGTCGAAACCGGGGTAAACTACGCTATCGTTATCTCCACCAACGGCGGGCTGTGGCGCTACATGATCGGCGACACCGTACAATTCACCTCCACCCGCCCCTACAAGTTCAAGATCACCGGGCGCACGAAACTATTCATCAACGCCTTCGGCGAGGAACTCATCATCGACAACGCCATCGAGGCGCTTCACCGGGCGTGCGAACAGACGGGAGCCACCGTGCTTCATTTCACCGCCGCCCCCGTCTTCATGCAGGAAAACAAAAAAGGTGCCCACGAGTGGATTATCGAGTTTGGCACACCACCCTCCGACCCGGAAAGTTTTGCCGACCTACTCGACCAAGAACTACAACACGTGAATTCCGACTATGAGGCCAAACGCCTCTTGTCGCTCCAACGCCTCATCCTCCACGTTGCCCGCCCGAACCTTTTCACCGACTGGCTGAAAGAAAAAGGCAAACTCGGCGGGCAAAACAAAGTGCCGCAACTGTGGAACGACCGCACGCACATCGACGAATTGCTTAAAATGTGATAGGAATCACGCGGGCATACTGGCTAGGCGAGAACGCCCCGTGATCCACCCGCTCGAAAAAGATGTACACGTGGGCGCTCCGCCCTATCGACCCGTCCAACGTGAACTCACCCCGCAAATCACCGCGGCACCCCGTGACGTCGAGTGCCAAGCGGGGCGAACGCACCCGGTCGTCGTACAGCAACCCCACCCGCATCACGTCCATCCGGGCTGCCGAACTCCAGTCCCGCTCCTCGCTCCACGTCACCACACAACGGTTCCCTTCCCACTCCACCTTTATCTCCCGGGGCAAATCCAACACCCCCTCCGAGAAACGCAACTTCTCGAAATCCACCATCTCTCCCTGCCCGTTGAAACAAGCACAATTCAACGAATGGAACAAATTCACCGCCGACATCTCCCTCGCCACTCCCGCCAACTTCCACGCGTCCGCCGACACCTGTTTCGCGTACTCCCTGTAAAACCGCTGCACCGCCGCAAAGCGAGCCATCGCCTCCCGCTGCTTCGGCGTGGGACCCTCCGTGTCCCGCTTCCGCTTCTTGCCGGGAATGGCGTACCGCCGCACGCACAACTCCCCGTTCCGCTCGTAGTAAATCACGTTGCCGTGCCTTCCCACGACAATACCCTTGAAAAAATCCTTCACTTTCATGACAATACATTTTATATGAAACAAAATCTTATCTTCTATAAAAAAGGAAGGAGTATTCCCCGTGGGGACACTCCCTCCCGCCGGTCATCAATTACCGGCTTCCACTTCCATGTACAACGACTTGGAAGCCTCTTTCCCATCATCGCTCACCGCGAAAACGTAAACGACCACCTCGTCGCGGTTCCACCTTTTCGGCAGAACCGCCGAGGTCGATCCGCTCTCGCCCCTCGCCCGAAGCTTCACCAGGCGGCTCACCTCCAGGCTCCGCTCCAGCAACACGGCGTACACCTGGTCGCTGGCGTTACAGCCCTCATCCTCCCCCTCGCTCTCCTGCTCGAACAGGAACTTTCCCGTGGCGGCATTATACGTCACCGTAACCTCCGGCACCATCAAGCCCCCGTTCGCACACATCACCCGCTCGTAATCCACCACGATCACCTTCTCCTCCACCGAGCAGGCATCCTTGTTCAATTGATGAAACGCGTTCCTCGGCGACAGCCTCCTCTTGCGTTGAGGGAAGCCAATCCCGACCGCGGGACGCAACATCCGCGACAAATGAGCCACCGCACCAAACTTCGCCCTTTGCTCCACCGCTGCCGGTGAATCGGACACTTTCCTCTCCTCACCTTTCCGGCGAGCGATGTTATCACTGTATCGCATGTAATACGATACCTTACCTACGGAGCCAATCAAGGCTCCCATCATGTCTGGAAAAATTTTTCCCATAACAATACAAGTTTTTTTTGGTTAATATTAATTTTGTGGTAGGTTATTTTATCGGGAGTTTTCCTACCGATCTTTTCTCTACCTAAACGTATATATGTCGACAATATGGGTTAATGTATATGCTTTTTATAAAAACAACACACTTCAATGAGACAACCCGATTAATATTTGTATTTTTTAATATAATTAAGAATTATTGAACACCAATAACCGAAAAATTTAACATGACAACCAAAAATATTTAACTTCTAATTAGTAAATTTAAATCATCAAATCAAGCAATTTAAGTTAAATATAGTTATTATTTTAAATAATATATATAATAACAGGGATCAAAAAAACACGTGAAATCAACACCATTTTCCCACGAAAAAACTATATTTTTACAATCAGCAACAATCCCACATGGGGTAAACGTTTATTTCTAAAAAAAGCGTATATTTGCGATGCCAACCTTATGGTTTAGCAGACATATACGTTTAAACGGAAGCGTTTAAACTTGTTCTCATTGATAAATCTGACAAATTTTTCCGAAGAGAGAACAAGTGAATGCTCTTGCGTATGTATGCACATATCGTGTCATATACGGCGTGGGATTGTTGCTTGTTTTACTCTTCAAGGCTTTGTCAGAGCCCATCAATGGAAATAAGCTTACAATATCCACGCCTTCCTTTTGAAACAAAAATTCCTTTGGGATATTGAGGAAACCGAGTCGAAAATATGGCAAACATAAACATGTACAGGCAAGCCGTGGCAAACAACATCTTGCTGGAAACCTATCCCTTTCCCTCGGAGCTGGGCATGGAAGCCTACCTGATGGACAATCCCCGCATCCTCAGTTTCTCGGAAAACAAGAACACGGATTTTCCCAAAATCATCGACTGCGAGATAACCCTGAAAGAATGCAAAGAATCCGGCAACGGGCGCATCGACATCCTCGTGCAATACGACAAGCACACGTTCGGCATCGTGGAACTGAAGAAACACGCAATTGACTACAAAGCGCTACGCCAATTATGCGACTACCTTTGCGAGAAAGAACAAATCATCAAAGGATTAAGAAACCTCGACATCATAACGGACGACATCGAGGATTCCCAGGTCAAATTCATCGGCGGGCTCGCCGGTTCCCGTCTTGATGCCGGGCTCGAGAACGAACTCCCCCTGACAAAAGGCATCAAAGAGGACCAATTCTCTCGCTTCCCGGGAGAGGAATACCCACCGGAGAAATGCGAAAAACTGAAAAACATCCCCATACACGCCATCACGATGAACAGGTTCCGCAATAGCGCAACAAACGAAATCTTCGTCCTTGCGGACACCTACATCAAGGAAAAAGCCGAAGGCAAAGACTACACGAAATACCGCTTCGACGGGAACATCTACAATAAATCGAAACTGGTGCATTCCGTCGTGAAAAAATACGTCACGCTACAACCCTCGCTACCGACTATCAGTGAACTGGAAAACGTTTTCCCCTATTCACTGCAAGGCACACCCTCGTTCGGGGTATTCAAACCCATCGACATCGCCTTGAAAAAAGGGAACGTGTACTATTATATCAAAGACGACCAGCAAATCCCCCTTGCCGACGGCATCATCGCGACATGCAAACAATGGAGAGTCGACAACATCATCCGCTTCATCGAACAAGCCGAAAAACTCGGTTATGAAATTTCTGAAGTCGAATAATCAAAAAATAAACATCATGGGATTCAGCAAATCATTCTTCAACCAACTGGGACGCGACACCGGCAGAGCCGTATCCAACGCCCTATACAAAGATAGACACGCTATCGTTTACCGGAGAGTCGGGGATAAAAGCAAACAGGAAGCGGCAAAAACCGAACTAAAATTAACTGAACAAAAATTAGAACTAGAACGGGAACTACGCCAACAAGAACGTCAAGAAGCACGCCTGAACAGGCTTAGCGGGAAAATAGAACAGAAAATAGAACAAATCCACTCGCTCGAAATCCCGGAAGACAAACCGGCACTACTCCACACCTTGAACGAGCTGATTTACTTGCTAAAAGCCAATTCATGGGATTCGACACGGGACAGCGAAGCAGAAGACGCACTCGTCAACCGTTACGCCGACACCATCTTGGCAAAATACGAGCATGCCCTAATCACACTCGGAACCTATTTCCCGGAAGACCCTAGTTTAACTTACTACAGTCAACAACTAAAAACCTTTAGAAAAAACAGATTCTGGGGAAAATACAAAATGTTCGTTATAGGAATTCTAGTAATCTTAGGCTCCCCACTATTCTTTTATATTATCCATCTATTGGACAAATAAATAATTTTTAGTAGAGAGCCGAAAAAGTCAGTTATGAAATTTCTGAAATTGAACAATTAAATACACGATACCATGAAAAGAATGAAAAAAGCCGAATTACAAGCCGAAAATTTAAAACTGGAAGACGAATTACGAAAAATGCGAAAAATTGAACAACAAAAAACAGAACTACAAAGCGAAAATTTAAAACTGGAAGAAGAACTACAGAAAATACAAAAATTAGAACAACCAATAGAGCAAATCCGCCAACTCGAAATCCCGGAAAACGTCCCTGCATTATGCCATACCTTGGATGATCTGATTTATCTGCTAAAAGCCAATTCATGGCATGCAGTCTACGAAGCGAAAGAAGCAGACACCCTTGCCAACCGCTACGCAGACGCCATTCTGGCAAAATACGAGCAAGCACTTTTCATACTCGAAACCCGTTTCCCGACAGCCCCCGCTCTACCACGCTATCGCCAACAATTAAAAACATTCCGGAAAAACAAATTTTTCGGGAAATACAAGAAGCATATCCTGACAGCATTAGCCTTCATCGGCTTAGCAGCAGTCGCACTCATCGCCAGTTTTTTAGAAAAAAAATAAATAACTTTTAAATTCAGCCAAAACAATTACGGACCAAACAACATTATATAATAACGGTCTTTAAAAAAATAACATAAGATATGAGCAAAGAATTTTACAAGAAAAAACTAGTTGATTTGAGAGCAAAACTCGCAAAAGAAAAAGAAGACAAGAAGAAAGATAACGCACGCATAGCAGAGTACATCAAAAAAGCTTCACCAGCCTCCAAGGATAGCTACAAAAAACGCAAGATTGATGCCGCTGCATCGCATGATCGCAAAATTGAATCTCTAAAAAAAGAAATCGAACGAACAACAGAAGCCCTCAAACGCGCAAAATAACACGTAGCCCGAGATCTCCGGATCTCCACTCTGACTCCTCCCGCACTATCACGGCGGGGAAAAACTGATCACGAACTAACCACTAACTGATCATGAACTATCACGATAGTACATGATCAGTTAGAGATTCGCTTTTCATCAGTTCACGGGTGCCATAATACCGCGAGAAGACCGCCTCATACCTCAGTCGACATGCTCCCATTTCCGATTCGAAAATTCCACTCTACACGCGATTTATCTACAATAATAGAATCAAAATTCATAAATTTTACTACATTTGCACAGAGTGAATGGATTGGATAAATTTATGTACACAACATAGCAGGAGAACACTCGCTAGAGTACTAGAACTGTTATATAACTAAAATCAAATAGTAAAATGAACAAGTTAGAATTAATTAAAACTGCCTCCGAAAAAAGTGGAGTATCACGGGCTGAAACAGCTAAAGTTTTAGCAGCTATTTTGGATACGATCAAAGAATCACTAAAAAATGACGAACCTGTACGTTTACAAGAATTAGGAACCTTCAACGTGAAAAATCAAAAAGCACGGAACGGTTACAACCCATCGTCCAAAAAAATGATGGTCATTCCCGCCAAGAAAGTCATTCGCTTTAACCCGAGCAAAAATATCGGAATTTAATTCAATTCTGAATTTAAAGTAAACGCCCCCTCTAATTCTCCCTGGCTCAGGGGAAATTAGAGGGGGCGTTCAATTGCTAAATCCAAAATCTAAAATTTATACCCTCCATCTTTAAACTTTCCCTGCCCATCTTCGTATATTCGCGTAAAAATAACACACACATGAAAAGAACAACTATCCTAATGATGATCGCCACCGTCCTCGCTTTCGCGGGATGCAAAAGTAACAGTGGCAACCAAGCGGCATTGACCGCCAACGAGTGGCAACTGAAAGAGATGACAACGAGCGAAGGGAAAGTAGCCCTTTCCGAGAGAGTTCCAACTATCCTCCTTACCGACACCAACACGATGTACGGTTTCGCCGGGTGTAACCGTTTCTTCGGGAAATACACCACCGAGGGCAACACGATCAAGCTGGAACCGGGAGGAATGACCATGATGGCATGTCCTGATCTGAAGTTTGAAGACCTGTTCGTGAAAGCTCTTGCCGCCATGACCTCTTACTCTATCGAGAACAGGGAACTGACATTCACCGACAAGGACAAGAAAATGACTCTTGTATTCAAGGTAAAAGAAGCCGATCAGAAAGTAGGCGTGGCAAATGACGCCCACGGGTGTAACGCCGCAGCGGGCTTCACGTGGTCGGAGGTGAAGAAAGACTGCATACGCCTGTTTGAATCGGGTGTGCGTATGAACCCGGCAAACGATCCGGAAGCAACGACTTCCGCTTTTATCGTATTCTCGGCGGACTCCACGCAAGTGGAAGTATTCCTCCCGAACGTGGAAAATCACCCGATCCTCGGCAGACGCAGCCTCCCGAAAGGCGGATACGCGTGGAACGTGGAAGATGACGACACCTACAACGTGCGCCAGGAGAAAGGCCTGTGGATCATCGAGCAACGGGCAAAGACCCTCTACACGGAAACCCCGAACAGCGTGATTAACGCCGTGTTCCAAGGCGGTGACGGCAAGACCAAAATGCTCTACCAGGTAAACGTTACTTTCTACCCGAACGAGGAACTCGCCGTGGTTGCCCTTGACGACCAGACTTACGAGCTGCCGCAACAAGTGATGGCTTCCGGTTATCTTTACAAGAACGACCAAGTCAGCCTCATGGGCAAAGGCACCGAGGCAGAACTCACGCTCCCCGACGGGAAAGTGCTGAAGTTGCAAGAAAAGAAATAAAAATAAAAGCCCCCGCGGGGGCTTTTATTTTTACCGCTCCTTAACGAGAGAACAATAACTCCCGATACTTCGGCAAAGGCCAAATCTCATCATCCACGAGCAATTCCAGTTTATCCACGTGGTAACGAATCTTATCCAAGTAAGGACGCACGTTTGCCGTGTATTCCTCGGCACGTTTCACCTCGTCGGTTATCGTGTTGGCACACTTGCGGGCCTCGGTCATACCCGACACCATCTTCTGAATCTCGCGGATATGGTGGGAAATAGTGCGAATCTCGTCGATCTGCACATCCGCCACTTCCTCGTAATCCGGAAGGATTGCTTTCAGGGAAGTCACGTTCGCCAATAGCGTGTTCTGGTAAGAAATAGCCGTCGGGATGACGTGGTTCAACACCAAATCGCCCAACACGCGTGATTCGATCTGCAATTTCTTCAAGTAGATTTCATTCTTAATCTCGAACCGTGCCTGCAACTCCCGCTCGCTCAGGATTCCGGAATCCACCAGCAAACGCTTTGCTTTCTCCGAACAATAAGCCTTCAACGCCGGAACACAGTCAACTTCCGTGGAGAGCCCGCGGCGTTCCGCCTCCTCCTTCCACTCCTTGCTGTACCCGTTGCCCTCGAAACGAACGGGCTTCGACTCGATAATATACTTACGCAACACCTGGAAGATTGCCTCGTCCTTCTTCACGCCTTTGTCAATCAAAGCATCCGTCTCCCGCTTGAAAGCGATCAGCTGTTCCGCCACCGCCGCATTCAACGCAATCATCGGTCCCCCGCAGTTGGCGGAAGAACCCACCGCCCGAAACTCGAAACGATTGCCTGTAAAAGCGAAAGGCGACGTGCGGTTGCGGTCGGTGTTATCGAGCATGATCTCCGGAATCTTCCCCACGTTCAACTTCAACTCCGTCTTCTCGTCCGGGCTCATCTTCCGGTCGCTCACCTTCTCGACCAGTTCGTCCAGCATCCCGGAAAGATAGTTCCCGAGGAAAACGGACATAATCACGGGAGGCGCCTCGTCCCCTCCCAAACGGGCTTCATTCCCCTGCGACACGATGGACGCCTTCAGCAATTCGCCGTGCTCGTGTACCGCCTTGATAGTCGAAACGAGGAAAATCAAGAACTGCATATTCGACTTCGGGTTGCGTCCCGGCGAGAGGAGATTGACTCCCGTGTCGGTCATCAACGACCAGTTGTTGTGTTTCCCCGAACCGTTCACCCCCTTGTACGGTTTCTCGTGCAGCAACACGCGGAAGTTATGGCGCCGGGCGACCCGCTTCATCGTGGACATGAGCAACTGGTTGTGGTCTACCGCCAGATTCGCCTCCTCGAAGATCGGGGCGCACTCGAATTGATTCGGGGCAACCTCGTTGTGCCGCGTCTTGATCGGGATACCCAGACAATGGCACTCGTACTCCAACTCGTCCATGAAAGCCGTCACCCGCGCCGGGATGGAACCGAAATACTGGTCCTCCAGCTGCTGGTCCTTGGCCGAGGAATGCCCCATAAGCGTTCGCCCGCACAACTTCAAGTCGGGACGGGCGTTATACAGGGCCTCGTCCACCAGAAAATATTCCTGCTCCCAGCCTAATGTTGCCATTACCCGCTTCACGTCCTTGTCGAAGTACTGGCAAATATCCACCGCCGCCCGGTCGATCAACGCCAACGCTTTCAAGAGCGGAGTCTTGAAATCAAGCGCCTCACCCGTGTACGCCACGAACACCGTGGGAATACACAAGGTACGGTTGTTTATAAATGCCGGGGAAGCCGGGTCCCACGCCGTGTAACCGCGTGCCTCGAACGTGTTGCGGATACCACCGTTCGGGAAACTGGACGCATCGGGTTCCTGCTGCACAAGCAACCGCCCGTCGAAACACTCGATCACGTCGCCGTCCGGCAACAAATCAATAAACGAATCGTGCTTCTCCGCCGTCGCCCCATTCAAGGGATGGAACCAGTGCGTGTAGTGGGTTACCCCTTTCTCCACCGCCCATGCTTTCATTGCCGAGGCAACCTGGTCTGCCAGTCCCCGGTCGATGACGCTTCCCTCGATCATCGCCCGCTCCAATTTCTTGTAAGCCTCGATAGAGAGATAATGCCTCATCTTATCCATTGAAAACACGTTTTCACCAAAAACGGCTGAAGACCTGGGACGCTCCCCACATTCGACGGGTTTGCGACGGGTGATCTCTTGTAAAGCTAAGAATCTAAATTTTGCCATAAATATTTACATTTTTGGAATGAACCCTATTTTTATCGGGGCAAATATACAAAATATAGCTTATTTTTCACGAATACCCCTATATTTTTCATACAATATCAATAAAAATAATCCATTTTTCAGTAGATACCCCTAATAAAATCCAGAATCAAGGATTAAAAACATATCGATTGCGGCAAAGAGTGAATTTTATTACCTTTGGAAAATCAAGATAAACGAATGACATGAAAAAAATTGCCGCAATACACGACCTATCCGGTTACGGAAGGGCTTCCCTGACCGTAGCGATACCCATTCTCTCGCACATGGGATACCAGGTATGCCCGTTACCTACCGCCATCCTGTCCGCCCATAGCGAGTACAAGGATTTCCGCTCCCTGGATCTGACCGATTACATGGAAACATTCATCGAACATTGGAAAGAACTCGATCTTCATTTCGACGCGATCTACACGGGATACCTTGCTTCCGTGAAACAAATGGGGATCGTCAGCCACTTTTTCGATTATTTCAAAGACGATCATAATTTCATATTGGTTGACCCCGTGCTGGGCGACCACGGCTCGCTATACTCCGGCATGACACCTGACATGATCGAAGGCATGAGAGACCTCTGCTCGAAAGCGAAGGTAATCACGCCCAATCTCACGGAAGCCGCATTCCTGCTGGGGAACAATCCCTTGAAGGAAGTTTCCTTGCAAGAGGCCATCAACTGGTGTAAACAACTGAGTGAACTCGGTCCCGAGCACGTGATTATCACTTCCGCGCCCGGCAACGACACCCGGAACGTTGCCACCCTGGCATACAACAAACAAGACGGGCGCACGTGGAGCGTGCAATGCGACTATGTTCCCGCCTCCTACCCCGGGACGGGCGACGCTTTCGCCAGCGTTATCACGGGTTGCATGCTCAACGGCGACAGCCTCCCGGAGGCTCTGGACCGCGCCGTCCACTTTATCAACATGGGCATCAAGTCGACCTTTGGCTACAACCACAATCCCCTGGACGGCATGAATCAAGAGAAAGTGTTGCATTACCTCAACGAACCGTTGCCTTATTACAAGTATGAACTTGTAACAATTGAAAATATATAATATGATCAAGGCTATCATCATCGACCTCGACGGGACCACGCTGCCCCGCGGCTGGAACTCAATCAGCAAAGAGAATCAAGAAGCGCTGGAAGAAGCCGGACGCCAAGGCATCACCCGTGTATTGGCGACGGGACGTTCCGTCTTCTCTTTTCAAAACGCGTTACCCGAGGGACTTCCCATCGACTACATGGTATTTTCCTCCGGTGCCGGCATCATGCGTTGGAATGACAAACGCCTGATCGGCACCCGGGAACTATCCGCGGAAGCAACAATAGAGATCGCTTCCATGCTGTGGGAATACAATATCAATTTCACGATCCAACAGCCTATCCCCGACAATCACCATTTCTATTACCGGAACACCTCACCCTTGCACGAGGACTTCCGCCGCCGCGTAGAGAACTACCCGGGATTGGGCACCCCTATCCAAAGCATACAAGACATCCGGGGAGAAGCCACGCAATTCCTCGTGATACTGGATGCCAGCCAGATTCAACTTCACGGGGAGATTCAAGAGAAATTATCCGGGTATTCCGTGATTCGCTCGACCTCCCCGATTGACAACCAGGCAAT
Organism: Butyricimonas synergistica DSM 23225; assembly: GCF_000379665.1. Classification (GTDB taxonomy): domain Bacteria; phylum Bacteroidota; class Bacteroidia; order Bacteroidales; family Marinifilaceae; genus Butyricimonas; species Butyricimonas synergistica. The sequence continues at coordinate 1,572,734 of NZ_KB903359.1, forward strand.
CTGGACGGAGATATTCGCCCCAAACGTGAACAAAGGCACTTCCTGCCAGATCCTGCTCGACCAACTCGGCATCCGCTACGCCGAATGTGCCGGGTTAGGGAACGACTACAATGACATCGACTTCCTCGAACGTTGCGGGTATCCCTACATCGTCGCCAATGCCCCCGAACCTTTGCGGGTAAAATTCAACAACGTCACCAACGACACGGACAACGGGCTGGCAGAATTTATCCACACGGCATTAAGGTTATAACCATGATTTACAAACCGAATTTCTTCGTTATCACCGGGGGACCCGGCGTCGGCAAGACTACCCTGCTCGAACAGCTGCAACAACGAGGTTACCGTTGCGTCCCCGAGGTAGCCCGGGAGATCATCCGGGAACAAATAACCCGAAACGGGGATGCCCTTCCCTGGGGTAATATCCCGGCATATACCCGCCTTATGCTCACCCGCTCCGTCGACAGCTACCGGGAAAACATACCGGAAGAGGGAATCCTATTCTTCGACCGGGGCATTCCCGACACCCTCGCCTACACTCACCTTACCCGCCAAACGATTTTCCCCGAACTTCAACAAGCCTCCGCCCGTTACCTCTATAACTCCCAAGTATTCATTCTCCCGCCCTGGGCTGAAATATACCACACCGACACCGAACGCAAACAAACTTACCAGGAAGCCGTCGACACCTATAACATCATGTACTCCACTTACGAATCCCTCGGCTACACCCTCACCATCGTTCCTAAAGCAACTCCGGAAGAACGAGCGGACTTCGTCCTGCAACAAATACAATTAAAATAAGGAAATTATATCCCATTAAAAAAGGGGTACATCCGCATGCACCCCTAATCATATTTCAAGAATAATTTCTTCTAAATTACGCCTTTTGCTGACAGCAATTCTGCCATCTGTTGTTGCAACTTCACGGCTTCCTCCCGTGCACGAACGGCAAAGTTCTCCGTCTTATCCGCGAAGATAATCCCGCGGGAAGAATTCACGATCAAACCACAATGACCGTTCATCCCGTATTTTGCCACATCCTCGAGACTACCGCCTTGCGCACCAACTCCCGGCACCAGCAAGAAATGATTCGGCACGATCTCCCGGATACCTGCCAACATTTCAGCTTTCGTGGCACCCACCACGTACATCATATTCCGGTCGTTACCCCATTCCTGAGACTTACACAACACTCTCTCGTACAATTTCTCTCCGTTCTCTTCCAAAAACTGGAAGTCAAAAGCCCCCTTGTTCGATGTCAACGCCAACAGGATTACCCATTTCCCCTCGTATTTCAAGAAAGGAGTCACGGAATCCTCACCCACGTACGGGGCTACCGTGATAGAATCGAAATCCAAGGTTTCCAGAAATGCACGAGCATACATCTCGGAGGTATTGCCGATATCTCCCCGCTTGGCATCGGCTATCATGAAGATCTCCGGGTACTTGGACTTAATATACTTCACGGTCTTTTCCAACGTGATCCATCCTTCAACACCCCGGCTCTCGTAGAAAGCAATATTCGGCTTGTAAGCGATAGCCACATCCGCCGTGGCATCCACGATCGCTTTGTTGAACTCGAATACCGGATCTTCGGCATCCATCAAATGTTGCGGGATTTTCTTTATGTCAGAATCCAAACCGACACACAAGAATGATTTCTTTTTCTTTACCTGCTCAAACAGTTCGTTATAGGTCATATTTATTTCACTCTAAATTTTAAACTCTAAACTTTAAACTTTTTAGAATCCGCTCTCCTTCAACTTCTCCGTGTTCTCCTCGATCTGCAACTTCTCGATGATCTCGCCGATATCGCCGTCCATCACGGCAGCCAGATTGTAAAGCGTCAAGTTAATCCGGTGATCGGTTACACGCCCTTGCGGGTAATTGTAAGTACGAATCTTTGCAGAACGGTCACCCGTGGACACCATCGTTTTCCGCTGGGAAGCAATCTGGTCTAAATATTTCTGGTGCTCGATAGCGTAAATACGCGAGCGCAACTCGGTCATTGCCTTCGCCAGATTCTTCAATTGCGATTTCTCGTCCTGGCAGGTCACCACGATACCCGTGGGAATATGCGTCAACCGAATAGCCGAATAGGTCGTGTTCACGGACTGCCCGCCGGGACCGGAAGAACAATACGTGTCTTTGCGTATATCCGCTGGATTCAACACCACGTCCACCTCTTCCGCTTCCGGCAACACTGCCACGGTAGCAGCCGAGGTGTGCACGCGTCCCTGTGTTTCCGTTGCCGGCACCCGTTGCACGCGGTGAACTCCCGACTCGTATTTCATAATCCCGTACACCCCGTCACCGGAGATATTTGCCACGATCTCCTTGTAGCCGCCGGAAGTACCCTCGCTATAATTCGTTATCTCCATCTTCCAACGCTTCGATTCGCAGAACTTCGTGTACATACGGAATAAATCTCCGGCAAAAAGACTGGCTTCATCCCCCCCGGTTCCCGCCCGGATTTCAAGAATCACATTCTTAGAATCCTCGGGATCGGCCGGCACCAACAACATTTTTACTTTTGACTCTATTTCCGGAATTTTAGCATCCAGTTCCTCGATTTCCATCTCGGCCATCTCTCTCAACTCCTTGTCCGTTTCCGACGCCAATATCTCTTGTGCCTCGTCATAGGATTTTACCGCGCTCCTCAACTCGTCACCCGCCTCCACGATCTGTTCCAGATCACGATATTCCTTGTTCAACTTCACAAAACGATTCATGTCCTGTATCACTTCCGGGTCGGTAATCAACTGCCCGATCTCCCGAAAACGAATATAAAATGCCTCTAATTTCTCTAATAGGGAATTGTCGCTCATATATATATAATTATAACCGACGCGAATTTAATAAATTATCAGGACAAAAAAAGATCATTTCCAAGGCAAGTGATAGAATCATGAGCTTTTCGGGAAAAGTTATTTGCCAATACAGGGTGATCTCCAGAATGGTGCACACCTACAAATCGGCGTGCTCAAACTTAAAGTCAAGCCAATAAGTAGCCCGCTTTGCCGTGAATTTCAACACGCAATAAGTCGGATCATCTTTTCCCCCGGGAAAATACTCGATAAACCAATCCTGCCACAAAGCATCCTTTTCCGCTCTGTCGGTCACCATTTCAATCTCTCCCGTCAGCACGACACTATTGATTTCCTTCTGGAAGCATACTCCCGCTTTCGGGTTTGCAAGGAAATGCTTTGTCTTCTCCGAATAAGTTCCCGTCGAGAACCAAATTGTAGAAATACCCTCGTTTTTCACCTTAGACATGGGCACAGGACGCGGGCAACCGTTCTCGTCCACGGATGCAAGGATCACGCTGTCACACTGTTCCAATAATAATTCAGCCTTACGTTTCAATTCTTCCATTTTCAATACATTTAAAAATTACATTGATCGATCTTTATATCGGTTTCTCCAAAAACAAATCTACACAAAAATTCCGGTATTGCCAGATCGTTCCACACAAATACTGGGGAGAAATTCCACACGTGAGGTCATAAATTCCCCATATCCCCCAACAAGATACAAAAACTTAATTTCTGATTATTAATATATTAACAAACAATACATACCCATGGCACATCCATTGCTTTATCTTAGGCATAGAATAAAACATCAAAAATATAAAAACTATGAGAACGTTTATCTTTTTAACGGTTAGTCTGTTTTCTGTTGCATTTCTAGGCAGTTGCGTGGAAAGCTCACAAAAATATAAATCCGCATTAGCGAAAATAGATTCGTTACAGGCTATCAGCAATACCCAAGGTGATGAAATGGAAAAATTGCTAGCTGACTTGAATGACATTTCTGCCGGAATGCAATCCATCCGTGAAGCAGAGCATATCCTTGCCGTTGAAGCACAAACCGACAGCAAGAGCAACAAGAGCAAAGCTCAAATCACATCTTTAAGAAATGACGTGCAAGCTTTATCCGACGCCATCGAAGGTTACAAAGCACAAATCGCTAAACTGGAAAAGTCTAACAAGACCCAATCGGCACAGTTCAAGAAACTGATCGCCGGGTTAAACGAAGAATTGGCAGTTCGTGACCAAAAGATCAACGAGATCAACCAAGTTCTCGCCGCAAGAGAAAAAGAATTGGGCATCAAGACGAAACAAATTGCAGAATTGAACCAGAACGTGGAAAACCTGCAACAAGAGTCAACCTCACAAAAAGAAACGATCTCACAACAAGATCAAACGATGAACACGGTTCACTACTTGCTGGGTTCCCGGAAAAACTTGAGAGACGCTAACGTGATTACGCGACAAGGCATCTTCTGCCCGCCAATCGTATCCACGCAAGCACAGAATGCGGCATTCGTGGATGGTGATATGCGCGAGTTGACCACGATAGCATTGAATTCCAAGAAAGCAAAAATCCTTTCCGTACACCCGAGTGATTCATACGCCTTGGAAGCCGGAAACGACGGAATGCAAACTTTGAAGATCACTAACCCGAGTGCATTTTGGAAACAGACCAAATACTTAGTAGTGATGATTAACGAGTAACTTCAAATTCACACACTCATATACACACAACACACACAGGCAAGGTGTCCAGGGTTCTCCGGGACACCTTTTTCTATTTGCATCTTTGCGCATTTTTTACTTAATTTGCATGAACCACGAAAAGAAACGCCTTATGAAAATGCCCCTCCTTCTCCTACTGTGCTTGTTCATGGAAAACAACCCGGATTTCGTGAAACAACAAAAGAATTATCCACGGGTGAGAAACGCTTACCAGGCAAAGGAAACTCTCTTGAGGCAACAACTTGAAAAAGCCGGGCTTTCATTCGACAACATCCACATCCTGATTACAGCATACAAACAAGAAGGAGTGCTCAACATTTATGCGAAAGCACCGGAAGATGCCCAATACAAACAGGTTACCACCTACCGCATCTGTGCCCGTTCCGGTCACCTGGGCCCCAAACGCCGGCAAGGCGATTGCCAAGTTCCGGAAGGCTTCTACCACATCAATCATTTTAACCCAACAAGTAATTATCACCTTTCCCTGATGATCAACTACCCCAACTCGTCGGACAGGCTAAAAAGCAAAGCCTCCAATCTGGGCGGCAGTATATGTATACATGGCAATTGTGTCACCGTCGGATGCCTCCCGATGACCGATGACAAAATCAAAGAGATATACCTTTACGCTGTGCAAGCCCGCCAATGTGGACAAAAAAACATTCCCGTCTACATTTTCCCCTTCAAATTCACGGATCAAAAAGTGAAACAATTCAAAGACACGTACAAGGCATACCCCTTTATACTTGATTTTTGGGATAACTTACGCGAGGGACACGACCTATTTATCAAGGAATTAAAAGAATTGAACGTTTCCGTTGACCGCCTCGGTAATTATCTATTCACGAAATAGGATAACCTATCTCGAAAATCATTACCTTAGCGTACTATTATAAAAAGAGAAAAGCATTATGCTATTTAACAAAAACGATCAAAAAATTTCCCCGGAGATCGAGGAAAAATTGAAATCCTATCGTCGTCAGGGACACATCGTTCCTCCCCGAAAGATCATCAAAAACGCAGAACAGATAGAAGGCATCCGGGAGAGTGCCAAAATTAACACCGCCGTGCTCGACCACGTGGCGGCAAACATTCGCATGGGAATGTCCACGGACGACATCAACACGCTGGTGTACGATTTCACCGTGGCGCACGGGGCTATCCCTGCCCCGTTGAATTATGAGGGATTCCCAAAAAGCGTGTGCACGTCGATCAACGAAGAAGTTTGTCACGGCATCCCGAGCAAAGACATTATCCTGCAAGACGGGGACATTATCAACGTGGACGTGTCCACTATCTATAACGGATACTTTTCCGACGCTTCCCGTATGTTCATGATTGGCAACGTTTCGGAAGCTAAACAAAGACTCGTGCAAGTCACGAAAGAATGCCTCGAGAAAGGAATAGAGGTTGCCAGACCGTGGGGATTCCTCGGTGACATCGGTGCCGTTATTCAAGCCCATGCGGAAAAGAACGGCTATACCGTGGTTCGGGAATTCTGCGGACACGGAGTCGGACTGAAATTCCACGAGATTCCCGAAGTGGAACACGTGGGACGGAAAGGCACGGGGATGCTTCTCGTGCCGGGTATGATTTTTACCATCGAGCCCATGATTAACATGGGAAAAGCGGATATATTCATCGACGAGGAAAATGACTGGACCGTTATTACCGAGGATGAACAACCTTCCGCCCAATGGGAAAACACCATCCTGATTACCGAAACGGGAGTAGAAATACTAACCTGGTAAGCACACGCGCATGGCTACCGAACAGATAGACTCTCCGCTCGTCGACTTGCTCCGGCAATACAAGCTATTGCAACAGGAATACGAGTTCGAGAAGGAGACTTTTTATCAACAGACTCAACGAGCCGGAATACCGAAACGTATCCGGCAGGGAGTTTGTTGGTATCCGGTAACAGCCAAACGCAGTTATTACAATTCATTGAACCAGCTGGTTGTCGAGATCAAGCGGGAGGAGAACGACGAGACGGGACACAATTTCGAATACGGTCGTCCAGTCTGCTTTTTCAAGTTTGATGATGCGGGACAACTCCGTTATTTCAATTTCGCTGCAACCATCAGTTACGTGCACGAGAATACTATGCTGGTCGTGCTGCCGAACCCCGACGCCTTGTTGGACGTACAGAACGCCCGTGAACTAGGCGTTCAATTATACTTTGACGGCACTTCATACAAAACCATGTTCGCCGCCCTGACCGAAGTCATGGAGGCAAAAAACAACCGCTTATCACATTTGCGAGAAGTACTTCTGGGTAGCATTGCCCCGGAACAAAGAGATATCCAGGCAATACGCCTCATGTGGCTGAACACTTCTCAAGAGAAAGCCGTCAACCGGGTACTTCGAGCCAAAGAAGTCGCCGTCGTACACGGTCCGCCGGGAACTGGAAAAACGACCACGCTCGTGGAAGCCGTGTACGAAACGCTGCGACGGGAAAACCAGGTACTCGTGTGCGCGCAAAGCAACACCGCGGTCGATTGGATCGCTGAAAAACTTTTAGACAGAGGTGTTAACGTCATGCGAGTGGGCAACCCTACCCGTGTAAACGATAAGATGCTCTCGTTTACTTACGAGCGCAGATTTGAATCGCACCCATCCTACCCGACCTTACGCACCACTCGTAACGCTATCCGGGAAGCGACAACTCGCATGAAACGCCTGAAAGGAGGAAAACGGGAATCGGAACGGTCTCGTTTGCAACGCCTGCGGGACCAAGCCATTGATCTGGAGATCAAGATAGACGCCCAACTTTTCGGGGAAGCCCGTGTAATAGCTTGTACTTTGGTCGGTTCGGCAAACAAAATTCTGAACGGGAAAACATTTTCCACCCTCTTTATCGACGAAGCAGCCCAAGCACTCGAGGCTGCCTGCTGGATTGCAATCACTAAAGCCAACCGGGTCGTGTTCGCCGGGGATCATTGCCAACTTCCTCCCACGATCAAATGCATCGAGGCGGCACGAGGCGGACTGGATCATACCCTGATGCAAAAGATTTCCCGTCGAAGACCGGAAACCGTTTCTATGCTAGAGATTCAATACCGGATGCACGACGACATCATGCGCTTCCCCTCGAATTGGTTCTATCGGGGACGACTGCAAGCCTCCCCCGAGGTAAGCCACCGAAATATTCTCGAATTTGATACTCCCATTGAATGGTTTGACACGGCACATTGCGAACTCACGGAAGACTGTGTAAACGAAACTTTCGGGCGGATCAACAAGCCCGAGGCAGAATTATTGGTACAACAATTACAAAATTACATCGAGAAAATTGGCATGGAACGAGTCCTGGAAGAAAGCATTGACTTCGGGCTGATCTCCCCTTACCGGGTGCAAGTGCAGTATATCCGCCAACTCATTAAACGCAACCACTTCTTTCATCCCCTGAAACGCCTCATCACCATCCACACCGTCGACGGTTTTCAAGGACAGGAACGGGATGTCATTCTCATCAGCCTCGTCCGTGCCAACGAAGAAGGCAATATCGGTTTCCTGAACGATTTGCGCCGCATGAATGTCGCCATCACCCGAGCCCGCATGAAACTCATCATTCTCGGCGATGCTCCCACTCTTACTCATCATCCCTTTTATAAAGCCTTGTACGAATATATCGGGGAAAGAGGGAAGATTATTGATTTATAACAATCGACACAAAACGGTCTAATTAACAAAAAGAGGGCTGATTCCACAGCCCTCAAATTCAAAAACAACAACTAGACTCAACAAATCACTTGTTTTAAATCACGAACCCAAGTATCTATTCTTTTATCTGTCAATTCCGGCTCGTTGGCTTCATCCAAAGGCAATCCCACGAAGCGACCATCCTTGCAAGCCACAGAGTCATCATAACTATATCCGTCAGCACCCACGCTACCAATAAATTTACATCCAGTTCCCTGAAGTTCATCGTGAATAATCCCAATGGCATCACAGAACGAACCCCCGAATGACATTCCGTCGCCACATCCAAATATCGCAACGGTCTTGCCGGATAGATTCTTTGTTTTCAACTTATCCAGGAAAACACCCCAGTCATCTTGTAACTCACCGATTCCCCAGGTAGAACTCCCCAATATCAAAACATCATATTTATCTACTTCATCCACGCTCGTGTTACCCACGTTATACACGTTCGTCGTTCCCAGTAGGGAAGCAATCTTTTCTGCCACGCCTTCTGTCGTTCCGGTCGTGGAACCATAAAATATACCTATCGTTTTCATCTTTGTCTATCTTTTTGTTCATGACAAAGATACACCCTTCCACCACGTCATGAAATCCCTATAAGTAGCTAAATTTTAACGAGCTTATCCCCACATGGAGGTACTGCACGGAGCTTCCCCCTTTTCTTTTTAAAGTAACAACAGACCATATTCACGAATCATTTGCATCTCTTTGCTATACCAGAAAGGTAAGAAATCCTCGTGGATTACAGCTTCATAATCCCGGCACAAGTCTTTCAACAGGTAAGGTTCCCGGTGATCTATTCCTACCCGGTTAAGAATGTCATGTATAAAATAAGCGCTTTCTTTTTGCATCTTTAAACTGACATCCTGCACGGAATCATGCAAGACCACCACATTCTTTCCTTTCTTCACAATCTCCGCACCTAGCTCGACTTCTCCCCCAATCCAGTAAAGACGGCGGATCAGCGAATCCTCCACGGTTTCCCTTTCCTCCATTTGCTGTTCCACGAAATGGGAAGGCACGCTCGGGGAGGGAATCTTAAAATCAAACCACTTCTGTAAAGGTAAATCGAATCCCACGCCCCGCATATAATTATAGAGAGAACTACTCAATCCATTCCCTAACCGCTCGTGATCGCCCCCCTTCAAATCTTCGAATGCCACGTCATTTCGGGCAAATCCACGGAAAGGAGGCTCCGTCACTCGGGTATCATACCGCTCCGGGGCTTGTCCCACCGGACTATGCGCCGTCATGGCAAAACGATGCCAAAAACCGGATTGAATCAGTCCCTGCTCGAACATTTGCCGCACGACTTCCTGCGAATCGATGGTTTCTCTCGTGGTCTCGGTCGGAAAACCATACATCAGATAGGTATGCACCATGATTCCGGCACAAGTAAAATGATGGGTCGTCCGTATCAACTGGGGTAAAGTCACCCCTTTATTAATCAACGCCAATACCCGCTCGGACGCCACTTCCACCCCTCCGGACACGGCAATACAGCCCGACGCTTTCAACAACCTGCACAAGTCAGACGTGAAAGTCCGTTCGAAACGAATATTTCCCCACCAAACCACGGTCAGGCGTCGCCTCAATATTTCCAAAGCCATCTCCCGCAACAACACGGGAGGTGCCGCTTCATCCACGAAATGGAAGCCCCCTTCCCCCGTCTGCGCCATCACTTGCTCCACGCGGTCGACAATAGTCGCCACCTCGTTCGGCTCGTACCGCCGGATATAATCCAAAGTGCCGTCACAGAAACTGCACTTTCCCCAGTAACACCCGTGAGCCAGGGTCAACTTGTTCCACCTGCCGTCACTCCACAACTTGTGCATGGGATTGACCATCTCGATCACGGAAATATACCGATCGAGCAGCAAGCCGGAGTAATCGGGAACTCCGACGTCACCCTGGGGAATCATTCCCCCGGTCGTATTATCTTGATAAACCACTTTCCCGTCCCGAACCATAAAAGTACGCACCAATCCGCTCTCGTCTACCTCTCCCCGCAGATGCTGGATCAAACGCAAAAGCGGTAACTCCCCGTCATCCAGCAACAAATAATCGGTAAACTCGAAAAAACGAATATCCGTCAATGAACGCAGTTCCGTGTTGGCAAAGCCACCCCCCATGGCAACCTTCACGCCGGGATAATGCTTCTTGACCCATTCCCCGCACCGCAACGCACTATACAAATTACCGGGAAAAGGGATGGTCACCGCCACAATATCCGGACGATAAGCCTCGATCTTTTCCGACAATAACTTCACGAGATATTTATCCGTGAAACTCAACGGCTTTTCCAATTCGGTAGCCAACCCGTCAAACGAGGATGCCGAGCGCCCTAAATGCTCTGCATAACGGCTGAACCCAAAGTTCTCATCCACGGTTTCTTTCAAGAAATCCGACAAGTCTTCCAAATACAATGTCGCCAGATAACGGGCTTTATCGTCCATTCCCAACACCCCGAATGCCCATTCCGTATCTTCCACCTGTTCGAACCTTCCTGCCCTTGGCAAAAAACCTTCCTCGCATATCGAATAAGCCGATGTCCGATTACGCCCTTGCAAAAAGGCGATCACCCCGTCTATCGTGCGAATATACTCTTTCCTCAAAGCGTAAACCCGTTTCCCGTTCTTTGACAAAGGATGTTCCCCGGCGGTATTAAAAAGCTCCGTCAATCCCCGGGAAGAAAATATCGCCAAGATAACCTCCAAGCTCAAATCGACCTGCACGGCAGGAATCTCTCTCGTGTTCAAGAAACCTTTCAAGTACATCATCGAGGGATAAGGTGTATTCAATTGCGTGAACGGGGGTGTCACCAGCAACACCGGAGAAGAATTATTCATAATCATCATTTTATACACGAACAAAAGTACGCTTTTTTTATTCTAAGCCAAAATTTAGGATGTATCACATTTTTTTTATAATTTGGCAATCATAAAAATGACTAACAATTGAAACTATTATGGCAAAAAAAGAAAAAAGTATCGAACTGTTAAACAGAGCAGTGGGCGACGAGTTATTAGCAGTACACCAGTACATGTATTTTCATTTCCGTTGTGACGATATGGGTTATGACCTTTTATCCGGTCTTTTCAAACGTACCGCCATCCAAGAAATGATGCACGTGGAGCAATTGGCAGAACGTATCTTGTTCCTGAAAGGGGAGGTTGAAATGGTTGTTTCCGGCGAAGTGAAGAAAATCCATGAACCCAAAGAGATGTTGGAACTCGCTACTGCCATGGAAGTAGGCAGCGTGAACGATTATAACGCTTGGGCAAAAGAATGTGCCGAGAACGCCGACGCCGTATCCAAGAAATTATTCGAGGCATTGGTTGCCGAAGAAGAAGTTCACCAGGATCAATATGAAACCGAATTGGATAACCTGGAGAAATTCGGGGCAAACTATCTGGCATTACAATCCGTTGAGCGCAGTAAAAGCGTGGCAACAGGAGCCGCTCCCGCGGGAGAATAACTGACAGAAAAAGCGACTCAGAACGGGTCGCTTTTCTTTATTTCCGGTTTTATCAGAATCCGTAAAGACTGGTCGTAAGTAACATAACTCCACATCCAGTTGATCAGGATAAAAAGGCGGTTCTTCACCCCGACAATACTCATGAGGTGAACTAGCAACCACAGCGACCACGCAAAGAATCCCCGGAAACGTACTTTGGATAATTCCGCCACGGCATCATTCCTCCCGATCGTCGCCATAGAACCTTTATTCCTGTATTTAAAAGGACGCAAAGGCTTCCCCTTGAGCATACTCCGCAAATTATTTGCCAGCAAGTGAGCTTGCTGTATAGAAGGTTGCACCACCTGAGGATGCCCGTTAGGATAATCCGGCGTCACCATCAACGCCGTATCGCCCAAGGCAAATATATCCGCCATCCCCTTTACCCGGTTGAATTCATCCACTAGCAAACGGTTGCCCCGTCCGTAAACCTCTTGCGGCAAACCGGGTAAACTATTCGCTTTCACCCCGGCAACCCAAAAGACATTGTTCGTCACAATCTGTTGCCCGTCAACAAAGGTCAGCTTCTCCCCGTCATATTCCTTTACCAATTTTTTCAACAATATTTCTACTTGCAAACGGGTCAAACTACGGACAACCTCCAAGGAAGATTTCTCCGAAAAGGCACCTAGCAGACGATCGCCCCCGTCAACCAAAATGATACGCATCTCGTCCCAGTTCAACTCCGGGTAATCCTTCGGAAGCATAAACTTCTTCATCTCTGCCAATGCCCCGGCAAGTTCGATACCCGTGGCTCCTCCTCCCACGATAACAAAGGTCAGCCATCGCCTCCGGATTTCATCGTCCGTGCAGTTCAACGCTCTCTCGAAACTCTCGATCACCCGGTTGCGATTGAATAAAGCATCCGACGTCGTCTTCAACTGCATAGTACGCTGTACCAATGAAGAATCACCGAAGAAATTCGTACCGGCACCCGTGGCAATAACCAAATAGTCATAAGAAATCTCACCAATCGAAGTTTCCAGACAATTCTTTTCCGGCACGACCTTTTCCACCGTGCACATCCGAATATGAAAATCATGACGATATTTGAAGATTTTCCGGAAAGGAAAAGAAATCGCACTGGGCTCTATACCAGAAGTGGCAACCTGATATAACAACGGCTGAAAAAGATGGTAATTGTTCTTATCCAACAACACCACTTGAAAATCATTATCATTTAATTTACGAGCTAACTTCAACCCTCCGAAACCACCACCCACGATTACAACCCGTTTCTTTTTCCCTTGTCCCGGGATATTACTTATTGCATCCATAATAAACAACCTATTTTCAGGATTGTACGAATAGATGCAAAGAAACGTTGCATTATTGACTGAATGAAAAATCCATCCGTTTAAAACGAATGGATTTTCCTATATTTTCAGGCTATATCCTAAAACCGATAAGCTAAACCAATAGAAGGTGAGAATGCCGTAGATTTATATTTTCCACCAAACGACTCATCCTGCCCCGTCACCACGTTCTTGTATGGATATTTCCCGTCCCTGTCAAATCCTTGAATATACAAGAAGGCTACATCAATCTGTAAATTCTTGTAAGGCTCGAATGTCAACCCGGCAGAAATACCCAACTTATTCATACCCGGAGTTTCCGGATTATACAAGTTTTTCCGAATCGGGGATTGGTCAAAATAAACTCCCGCACGAACATCCAAACGCTTCGTGGCTTTATAGCTGGCACCCAAACGATAAGTCATCGCATTCTTGTAATTCTTCTCCGCCTTGATCGGGGCTATTCCCAATTCTGCCTCGTTGAAATACACGTTCAATGAATCATAAGCACTCCAACCCACGTATTGCAAATCCAACGCCAATTCCCAACGGTCTGTCGGACGGTAACTTACCCCCAATGTTGTGTTGGAAGGTAACGGAAGCTCTGCATGGAATGAGCCTTGGTCGTATTTTGGAATAGAGATATTCGGTATATTTATACCAGCTCCAGCTAACGCTTCTCCATACTTTGCCATCAATAACTCCATCTGACCAAACATATTCTCGATATTTCGATTAGAATAACTCAATTCTGCATCACCCTCTTTTACCCGCATTTTGATTTTTGAACGATAAGATAATCCGATAGTCACCTTATCACAAACATCATACATGACTCCCACGTTAAACCCTGCTCTCATATGAGCATTCCCCTCCAACCGAGCATAAGCTGGAGGAACGGTTGTATTTTTCATCAACAGCACCATATCCTGTAATCCTTGCTTCTCGGTGTCAGTTAAAGGAAGACGATCTAAATAAGGCAACAAACCTTCCAAAGTACCACCTAATCCTTGAAAATCCTTTGCCCCCATCAATCCACGGGAAAGATTCACGTTACCCCAAGCCAATTGCAATCCGACACCGATACTCAACTTATCGGTAATCTTGTAAGAAAGCGTAGGTTGTATCACGTAAGATTTCAAGCTAATATCTTGAATCAAATCAGCACCAGCCCAATGTTTCGGCCATTTTAATGAACTCCCGTAAGGAGTCGTCAAGCTAATACCCGCTGCCAAATTATCGTAAATCTTGAACCCGGCATAAGCGTATAACGGCGTACTCACCGGATTATCTGTTTTAACAGAATATCCCGCATTACTATATTTTGCTTTCGCCATTACTGCCGAAATCCCAAGTGAAAAATCCATATTTGTTTTCAAGAACACCAATCCCGCCGGATTGAAATGCATACTCTCCGCACCTAACTTCATACCGACACCCACGTGTCCCATTCCGGTCTGTTTCGTGCTCAACAAATTTACCTGATATCCCTCGGCAAAAGCCGACAGGCTCAAAATAGAAGTCATTACTAATACGACTAATTTCTTCATACTATCTTCTTTACATTATTACTAAACTATCCCTTGATGAAATACAAGATAGTCATTTTTAAATTTTAAGGCACAAAAATAACATTCGCCCCCTCAAGTTGTTTCTACTTTACGGTATGCAACAAAAATTGGTTACCTTTGTGCCCAAAATAGACACACCATGATAACCTTTGAAATAGACACCGAATACATCGAGTTGATAAAACTCCTCAAAGCCACCCGTATCGCCGAAAGCGGTGCCATGGCTAAAATCCTCGTCGAAACCGGCGAAGTCACCCGCAACGGTGAACCCGAATTCCGCAAACGAGCAAAAATCACGAAAGGTGAAATCATCACCGCCCTCGGGCAAAGCGTGCAAGTGATATAATAAATAAGCCGGCTGTTCATTATAGTAGCCGGCTTATTTGTTATACTTCTATCTTTTATGCTTATTCCATTCCTTATTCTCATTCCCGAATGAAGAAACCCATCCCGAGAATTGCGAACAAACTTGATCTATTCTCCTATCTTTCTCACGTTCCAACGGGAAATCAAACAATTCTCCAATAATTTATGTATCGCAAAGGGGAAATTATTACCCGAAATGAAATAAGTACCCTTTTTCAATTGAGTCCACATCATTTCTTACATGACGCCATTCTATCAAACATTTATTTCACTAAAAAAGAAAAACGTTTGATAGTTATCGACTATCAAACGTTTCATGTACCCAAGACAGGACTCGAACCTGCACAGCCTTAAGGCCACTAGTCCCTGAAACTAGCGTGTCTACCAATTCCACCACTTGGGCATAGTATCGAAGAACTTTGGAAAAAAAACCTTGCAACTACCTGCTGCAAGGTCTCCCACTTTCATTGTTGTCCCACAAGGATTCGAACCTTGACTGACAGAACCAAAATCTGCTGTGCTACCATTACACAATGGGACAATCATCATGTCAATTCAACAACCATTTGTTATTTTGACGCTGCAAATGTAGAGCATTTTTTTATTTCACCAAAACAAAATGCAGAAAAATTAAAAGAAAATTGCTATTTTCGTGCGGTTGAAAAGGAACAAATTTAGGATATCCTTGATTACTAACAAGAAATATAAATTCAAAGAAGGAGAAGCATGTGCAACATTAAAAATCACCCCTCGTTAAGTTACAGGTTCATCAATAATGTCACCGGATGGGTGGCGTTCATGATCGCCAGTATCACTTACATTCTTACGGCAGAACCGACAGCCAGCTTATGGGACTGCGGCGAGTTTATCACGACATCAGTCGGACTACAGGTAGGGCACCCTCCC
This sequence comes from Butyricimonas synergistica DSM 23225, assembly GCF_000379665.1. Lineage (GTDB taxonomy): Bacteria > Bacteroidota > Bacteroidia > Bacteroidales > Marinifilaceae > Butyricimonas > Butyricimonas synergistica. Next base: position 1,588,641 of record NZ_KB903359.1, read on the forward strand.
GGGGCTCCCTTGTTCATGATTATTTCACGGCTGTTCGCTATTTTTGCCCCATCCCCGGAAACACAGGCTTATATGATCAACATCATGTCGGCATTATGCTCGGGCTTCACGATATTGTTCCTATTTTGGACAATCACGCATCTAGCCAAGAAAGTGGTGGTAAAAAAAGACGAGGATTACACCCCGGGACAATTGTATGCCATCATGGGTGCAGGATTGATCGGTGCGTTATGCTACACGTTTAGCGACACGTTCTGGTTCTCCGCCGTGGAAGGCGAAGTTTACGCCATGTCGTCGTTGTTCACTGCCGTTGTGTTCTGGGCTATCCTGAAATGGGAAAACGTGGCTTTTCAACCTTACGCCAACCGCTGGTTGGTATTTATCGCATACATGATCGGGTTATCTATCGGGGTTCACTTGTTGAACTTGCTGGTTATTCCCGCAATCGTGTTTATTTATTATTTCAAGAAATACGAAACAACTAAATGGGGTGTCATTAAGGCTGCTGCTATATCCTGCGTGATCCTCGGGGCTGTCCTGTGGGGCGTAATCCCGTACGTGATCATCATTGCCGGGTGGTTCGAGTTACTATTTGTCAATAGCCTTGGCTTGCCGTTCAACTCGGGTGTTGCTGTTTACGCTGTTCTCCTCATTGGAGGACTGGCTTATGGAATCTATTACACGTTGAAACACAATCACACGGTAGTCAACACGATTCTGACCTGCTTCGTGGTTATGCTGATCGGCTATTCTTCTTACGCTATGGTTGTTATCCGTTCCGTGAGCAATCCCCCGATTGACGAAAATAGCCCGGACAACGTATTTGCGCTCCTGTCTTATATAAGCCGTGACCAGTACGGGCAAGAGCCGCTAGTATACGGACCTTATTATAACGCTCCTGTCATTGACATCGAGGAAGGCGGTCCGATCTATTACCAAAACGAGAAAACAGGGAAGTATGATGTTGTGGGATACAAGACCGAATTGAAGTACGATCCTCGTTTCTGCACCGTATTGCCGCGTATGTACAGTACGGCACGCGACCCGCAAGCCTATATCGAATGGGTGGGACAACCTGCCGGTCCGATGTACTCCGTGGACGGGCAAACCCGCCAAAAACCGACTTTCGGGCAAAATCTGAAATTCATGTTCCGTTACCAGCTCGGGCACATGTATCTAAGGTATTTCATGTGGAACTTCTCGGGGCGACAGAATGATATTCAAGGACACGGAGACCCACGCTACGGGAACTGGATCACGGGTATTCCCTTTGTCGACAATATACTCGTGGGCAACCAAAGCGTGATGCCTGACACGTTGAAAAACGACAAGGCAAACAACAAATATTTTATGCTGCCCTTCATTCTCGGGTTACTGGGTATGTTCTACCAGTACCAGCGAGGGCAGCAAGGGAAGAAAGACTTTTGGGTGGTCATGCTGCTCTTTTTCCTCACGGGTATCGCCATCGTGCTCTACCTGAACCAGTATCCTTACCAGCCGCGGGAACGGGATTACGCTTATGCGGGATCGTTCTACGCTTTTGCCATCTGGGTTGGATTCGGGGTACTCTACCTTTGGGAGATTCTCCGCAAGAAGATGGAACCCCGCAATGCCGCTATCGCAGTGACGGCTGTCTGCCTGCTTGCCGTACCGGTGAACATGGCTGCACAAAACTGGGACGACCACGATCGTAGCGGGCGCTATGCCGTGATCGCGCATGCGAAGAACTACCTGAGCACGTGCGCCCCGAACGCCATCCTGTTCACATATGGGGATAATGACACCTTCCCGTTGTGGTACGCCCAAGAGGTGGAAGGTTTCCGCCGGGACGTGCGCATCGTGAACCTGAGTTTGCTCGCCGGTGACTGGTATATCGACCAAATGAAACGGAAAGCATATGAATCCCCCGGTGTACCGATCTCTTTCACGAAAGACGAATACCATGCGGGAGTACGCGATTTCGTGGCTATCGAGGAGAGAACCGAAAAACCGTTCAGTATCGCTGAAGTGATGGATTTCGTTGCTCAAGACGGCGCAGAATACAAAACACGCCGCTACCAGGGCGAACCTTTGAATTATATCCCGACAAGAAACCTCTATCTCCCTGTGGATAAAGAGAAAGTACTTGCCAACGGCACCGTGCAACCGGAGGACGCCGATGAAATCGTGGACAAGGTAGAAATTAAACTGACTGGAAACTCCCTGAACAAATCGCAACTCATGGTGCTAGACATCCTGGCGACCAACAACTGGGAACGCCCCGTGTACTTCGGTATTGGAATGGGACAAGACAGCTACATGGGCTTCGATAAATATTTCCAGCTGGAAGGAGCGGGCTACCGGGTTGTTCCGATCAAAACGGACGAAAAGAACGCTTACTACGAGTTCGGTCGCATCAACTCAAACGTGTTGTACGACAACCTGATGAATAAATTTATCTGGGGAAATATCAAAGACCCGCAAGTAAACATTGACCATTTTCACGACAACACGATCGCAGTGATGAAATACCGGAATACCTTCTTGCGCCTAGCCCAAAAGCTAGTAGAAGAAGCCGTGAAAGAAACCGTGATGCTCAAGGACTCCGTGGTGAATGAAATCATCGATTCATCGAAAATGCAAGAAGCCGTGAAGGTTCTTGATAAATCGCTGGAAGAAATTCCTTTATATCAAGTTCCTGCTGATAACTTCTTGTTGTATTATATCCCGATCTATTACACGGCGGGAGAAAACGAAAAAGCAAACGACCTGGCATGGGCTCTTGCCATGGATAACGCCCAAACGTTGAGATACATCCAGGCGCAGTCAACTAACCGCAGAAAAATGCTGGAAAGAGACGAACAAAATAGTATGTATATCCTGCGTATGTTGATGGATTGGGCAAGAAGCAGTGGTGAAGACGCTTTCGCACAAGAAATACAAAGCATGGTGGAGAACACGTTGACCGGAAAGCCCGTAACGAGTAACCGGATAAACAAGAACTTCCCGATGAATAGTAAAATGAATAAAAGATAAAAAGGGGGATCCCCCTTTTTACAATCTATAAAGTCCATAAACTTAAAAACACAATGATCACAATCGACCACATAAAAGAACTGGCAGAAAGAGGTGAAGCATTGAGGAGGTATCTTTGACATCGACGGGAAGAAGATACAACTCGCTGAAGAAGAATTAAGAACGCAAAACCCTTCCTTGTGGGACAACCCGAAGGAAGCAGAAACCCTGATGAAAAAGGTTCGGGAACTGAAATCCTGGATCGAGGGATACGAGCAAGTGACCGCCGCAGTGGGAGATCTGCAAGTACTGTTCGACTTCGCCAAGGAAGGCGAAGCTACCGAGGAAGAGGTGGATGCGCAATACAAGGAAACCGTACGGATTCTGGAAGACATTGAAATGAAAAATATGTTGCGCCGGGAAGAAGACCACTTTGGTGCTATCATGAAGATCAATTCCGGAGCCGGGGGAACCGAGAGCATGGACTGGGCAAGTATGCTCTACCGAATGTACGTGCGCTGGGGAGAATTAAACGGCTACAAGGTGAAACACGTGGATTACCAGGAAGGCGAAGAAGCGGGTATCAAATCGGCAACCATTGAATTCGAGGGGGATTACGCTTACGGTTACCTGAAATCGGAGAACGGAGTGCATCGCCTCGTGCGGTTGTCGCCTTACAACGCCTCGAACAAACGGATGACATCTTTTGCCTCCGTGTTTGTCTATCCCGCCGTGGACGACACGATCGAGATCACGATCAATCCCGCGGATATCAGCTGGGACACATTCCGAAGCGGAGGTGCCGGAGGACAGAACGTGAACAAGGTGGAGACCGGAGTACGATTGCGCCACGCCCCCACGGGCATCATGATCGAGAACACGGAATCCCGTTCTCAGTTGCAAAACAGGGAGAATGCCATGCGGTTGTTGAAAGCTCAATTGTACGAACTGGAACTCAGGAAACGGCAGGAGGAACTGGACAAGATCGAAGGCACGAAAAAGAAGATTGAATGGGGTTCTCAAATCCGTAGTTACGTGTTTGACGACCGCCGGGTGAAAGACCACCGCACCAACTACCAGACATCCGACGTGCAAGGCGTGATGGACGGAGAAATCAACGAATTCATCAAGGCTTACCTGATGATGTTCGGCGGTGAAGAGAAATCACAGAATCCATAAACTTTAAATTTCCATCATGGACTTCAGTAACTGTAAAATATTGATCGTCGGGGATGTGATGCTCGACAAATACTATTTCGGAAAGGTAGAACGGATTTCGCCGGAAGCCCCCGTACCAATCGTGAATATCGTGCGGGAAGAATCACGACTAGGCGGAGCCTCCAACGTGGCGAACAATATCAGCAGTCTTGGCGGACAAGCGATCTTATGCGGAGCCGTGGGGTACGATTTTTTCGGAAAGGAAATCGAACGGATGGCGCACCGCAAGGGAATCCGAACGGAATTTATCAAAACGGAACAACCCACGATCACGAAAGCCCGGATCATCGGGGGACGCCAACAAATCGTACGTCTGGATTACGAACAACACCTGGAAATTCCCGAGAAGACAAAAGAGGAATTTAAAGTACAATTGGAAAAACTAATCCATGAAATTCCTACCCTCGTGATCTCCGACTACGGGAAAGGCATGGTTTCCGAGGAATTTTGCACGTTCCTAATCACAGTGGCAAAACAACACGAGGTTAAAGTTATCGTGGATCCTAAGGGACAAAACTGGGCAAAATACACTGGGGCTGACCTTATCACGCCGAACGTGAAGGAACTCGGGGACATCATCGGGCATCCCGTCGACAATGACGATCATGCGGTAGAAACTTCTGCGAAAGAAATCATCCGGCAATACGGGCTGGAAGCCATACTTGTCACCCGGAGCGAAAAAGGTATGAGTTTAGTCAACAAACAAGAAACCATACATATTCCGACACACTCGCAGGAAGTGTTCGACGTGAGCGGAGCCGGGGACACGGTAGTTGCCGCCTTGGCATTAGCCCTGACTGCAGGCAATGGCATAAAAGAATCTATCCGTATAGCTAACATTGCGGCAGGCATCGTGGTACAAAAGATAGGAACTGCGACCCTGACAGCTGAAGAACTGGAAAAAGCGATGTAAAAAGAGTTTATAAAGTTCATAAAGCCATTCCATAGAATGATACTTTATAAACTTTATAAATTACTTTATTTTGGAAATGAAGTACTTCAAAAACGTAAGGTCTTCGGTAAGTTCCGGGTGAAATGAAGTTACCAGCATATTTCCTTCTTCTGCCGCAACCACGTGCCCGTCCACTTCACACAATACTTTTACCCCATTCTCGACTTTCGTGATATAAGGAGCACGAATAAATACCAACTCTATCTCTTTTGAAGAGACAGCCGGAATCACTTGTTTCGTGGAAAAACTATCAATCTGGCTACCGTAAGCATTACGCCGCACGGCTATATTCATAACACCCAAGTGGGTCACCGAATCATTCACCAGTTCTTTCGCCAACAAGATCATGCCCGCGCAAGTACCCCAAACCGGCAGTCCCCCGATGATCTTTTCACGCAAAGGAGCCATCAGTCCCGTGCGATTCAGAAGTTTACCCATGGTCGTACTCTCCCCTCCCGGCAAGATTATCGCATCGATGACATCCAATTGCTCCGGGTATCTCACGATCACTGGTTCATGCCCTAACGCTTCAATCTGACGCTCATGCTCGATGATTGCACCTTGAAATCCTAAAATACCTATCTTTTTCATTGCCATAAAAATTACAAAATTCATTCGGCAGGCAAAATGCCTGCCGAATGAATTTTTTAACCTATTATTACCAGCCTCTCTCGGCGTATTTGTTCTCCAATTTGGAAATCTCTAACCCGGACATCGGTTCGCCCAAGTTCTCGGATAATTCAGCCAATTTAACCGGGTCGTTGTAGTAAGTCGTGGCTAAAACGATAGCTCTTGCTCTCTTGGCAGGATCACCGGATTTGAAAATACCGGAACCCACGAAGACTCCCTCGCAACCCAATTGCATCATCAAAGCAGCATCGGCAGGAGTGGCAATACCACCGGCTGCAAAGTTCACCACGGGCAATTTCCCGTTCTCATGTACGAATTTCACGAGATCGTAGGGAGCTCCCATTTCTTTGGCAAGCGTCATCAATGCCTCTGCCGGAGCAGCTTGTACCTGATGGATATCATTGTTCAACTGACGCATATGTCTTACAGCTTCAACCACGTTTCCTGTTCCGGCTTCACCCTTAGTACGAATCATGGAAGCACCTTCACCGATACGTCTCAAGGCTTCGCCCAAGTTACGGCATCCGCAAACAAAAGGCACCTGGAATTGAGTTTTGTCCACGTGATACAAATCATCAGCAGGCGTTAATACCTCACTCTCGTCAATATAATCGATGCCAATGGCTTCCAATATCTGGGCTTCTACGAAATGACCGATTCTCACTTTAGCCATTACAGGAATAGACACGGCGTTCTTGATCGCCTTAATCATTTGCGGATCTGACATTCTGGCGACACCGCCATCTTTACGAATATCCGACGGCACTCTTTCCAGTGCCATAACAGCACATGCCCCGGCAGCCTCGGCAATCTTTGCCTGTTCAACATTGGTTACATCCATGATAACCCCACCTTTGAGCATTTGCGCCAAATTCTTGTTTAATTCATATTTTCCCATAAGGTTCTTCTTTAGAAGGTTAAAACTTATAATAAACAATTGAAAACTAACTTCTTAATTGGGAGATTGATTTAAATGCAAACGTTTTTCCCCGCTTTAAGTAGTTTTCTCAAACGGGGAACAAATATACAATATTTGATGAAAAGAAAAGTATTTCAAGAGACTTTTTCGGACAAATACATCTTTCTGATTGTTACAAATTATAATCTAATCAGTTACAATTTACAACAACCGTCCATCCATAAGTTACGACCTGTAACATTCTGCCTGTTAACCAGGCTTATAGATAGGTTTTCAATCGTTTACAACGATATGTGCTCTTTAATTTTCTAATAGACTTCGATTTAATTTGACGTACTCTCTCGCTGGTGAGCCCCACCCGATCGCCGATCTCTTCCAGGGACATGGCAGTGTAACCGCCCAACCCGTAGTACATACGCAAGATCGTGGCATCCCGCTCATCCAGTGTGGATAGATAACGGTCTATCTCCGTTCGCAACGAATCGGCATTCAATTCCCTCTCCGCCTCCGGCACGGAGTTGTCGTTGGTAATCATCACGTCGTACAAGCTGGACGAATCCTCATCATTTGTCAAAGGAGCATCCATCGACAAGGGACGACTCGCTATCCGCATACTGTCCTTCACTTCTTTTTCCGGTATATCCATCTCCTGGGCGATTTCCTCGGCTGTCGGCTCCCGTTGAAACTCTTGTTCCAGCCGGAAGAAGAACTTGTTCACCTTGTTGATATTACTGATCTTATTCAAAGGTAAACGTACCAAACGCGAGTTTTCGGCTATCGCCTGCAAGATGGACTGGCGAATCCACCACACGGCATAAGAAATGAATTTGAAACCTTTCGTCTCATCAAAGCATTCTGCCGCTTTGATCAAACCAAGATTCCCCTCGTTAATCAAATCACCCAGGCTCATGCCGTTGTTTTGATATTGCTTCGCCACAGAAACCACGAAACGAAGATTGCTCTTCACCAGAAGCTCGCGTGCGGCTTTGTCCCCGGCTCGTATTTTCTTAGCTAGCGCAACCTCCTCGTCCGGCGACAACACGTCGATCTTTCCAATCTCCTGCAAATACTTTTCGATCGAGAAAGAATCCCTGCCAGTGATTTGTTTGCTGATTTTTAACTGTCTCATAGGTCTCTTTGTAAATTGGCTTAAAGTTAATAATCTAATTCAATAAAACAAATATTAGAGTATGTTTTTTCATATCTTCCTTGAAAAAGTATACGACAAAATACTAACTTTGTTGTGATAAACTTCAAATTAACCGAAGATAATTTCCCGATTTTCTTTGGCACAATAAAAAAAATACCTAATTTTGCAGTCCGAAGTGAGAAAATAATAACATAAGATGATATCATAATGAAACGTACATTTCAACCATCCAACAGAAAGAGAAGAAACAAACATGGTTTCAGAGAAAGAATGTCTACCGCTAATGGTAGAGCAGTTCTAGCTAGAAGAAGAGCTAAAGGAAGAAAAAAACTGACTGTTTCTGACGAGCGCAGACACAAACACTAATATAAAAAAGCTGCTTTGAAAGCAGCTTTTTTTATGTCATTTCCCTTCCTGTTCCTTTGCCGATTTCCCGGCGTTGAATACAAACGTTTTTTTCCTACCCGCCGTAGTTCCACAACTACAACAATCGCCGCATCCGCCTTTCTTGCGAGCCGAACGAAATAACCGATAGACACTTCTCCCTGCGAAGACCAACGCCACGGCAATAATAATATATGTCAATATAATTTGCATCACCTTTACATCAACAAGTCCAATATTTGTTTTAGCACGAAACAAACGACCCACGCCAGCACGGTCGTGTATCCCATGACGAAGAATGCCCATTTCGCCCCGATTTCCTTCCCGGTTGCGATCAACGCCGCAAAACAGGGAGAATAGAGTAACACGAAAATAATAAACACGATAGCCACGACAGGTATAAACCCATGCTCCCGCATACGCATCGCCAGTGTTGAGTTCGAGGCTTCATCGTCCTCCATCACTTCTTCCCCTTGATAAAGCACTGCCATCGTGCTTACCACGATTTCCTTGGCAGCGACCCCGGTCAGCAAACTCACACCAGCCTTCCAATCAAAGCCCAGAGGTGCCCAGATGGGTTCCATAGCCCGTCCGATACGGCTGATATATGAATTTTCCTGACGCTTGGTCACTTCCTGCCGATGCAGGCTTTCCAGCTTGTCTTCCCGTTCATTTTTCAATCGCGCAACATCACCGGTACCCGAAGCAATCTCGACCTCGTAGGCTGCAACGACCTCCGCTTTTTGCCGATCGTATTCCGTTTCCAACTCCTTATCCACCGGGAAATATCCCAAAGCCCAAATCAATATGGAAGCAAACATGATGATTCCTCCCATCTTTTTCAGGTATTGCTCCCCTTTACTCCACATATGGCGAACCGTGGTACGCAAAGTCGGCATACGATAAGGCGGAAGTTCCATCACGAAAGGCACTTCCTGTTTATGGAAAAGCAACCGCTTAAACAATTTCGCCATCACGATTGCCGCAATAATACCCACCAGATAAATCCCGAACAATACCAATGCCGCATACTCCTTGAAGAAAGCCCCGACCAGTAAAATATACACCGGAAGGCGGGCGCTACAAGACATAAAGGGATTAATCAATATCGTTAATATCCGATCGCTACGATTCTCCAGCATACGCGTAGACATGATTGCCGGCACGTTACACCCGAAGCCCATAATCATCGGAATAAAACTCTTCCCGTGAAGACCGATCTTGTGCATGATCTTATCCATGATAAACGCCGCACGCGCCATATATCCCGTATCTTCCATAAAAGAAATGAACAGGAACAGAATTAATATATTCGGCAAGAACACGATCACGCTGCCGACTCCGCCGATAATTCCGTCTACCAGCAAGTCCTTCAGCGGTCCCGCACTCATGTGAGTATCCACAAATTCCCCCAAGGCTCCCACTCCCGCCTCGATCCACTCCATGGGATAACTCCCAAGGCTGAAGGTGGCAAAGAATGTTGTAAACAAAAACAACAGGAATATCGGGAACCCGAATAATTTATGCGTCACGATAGCATCTATATATTCCGTTTTACGCCGCCGATTGACGGGACTTTCCCGGTAAGTTTCTTTCAAAGCACCGGAGATAAAGCCGTATTTCGTGTCGGTAACCACCGCCTCCACGCTCTCGCCGAACGTGGACTCTATACGGCAGACATTCTCTTGTACTGTATCCATCAATTTTTCCCGGAATTTATCCTGTTGCACGAAACGCATGATTTCTTTATCGCCCTCGAGTAACATCAACGACATGAAACGGGGTGACATATGGCAAGTCAGTTCTTTTTCCTTCTCCAATTCGGCTCGAATAGCAACAATTCCATCCTCAATCTCTTTCCCGTAATTAATATGGATATGCCGCACGATCTCGCTTCTTCCCTCGTACACCTCGATAACTTCTTCCAGTAATTCCTTCACGCCTTTTCCTTTCGAACCGATGGTCGGCATCATCGGCATCCCGATCATCTTCCCCATCTCCCGGTAATTGAAAGTCGCACCCGAACGTTCCAGCTCGTCGTACATATTCAAGGCGATTACACCCTTTACGTCCATATCGATCAACTGGGTAGACAAGTAAAGATTACGTTCCAGATTAGAAGCATCGACCACGTTGATCACCACGTCGGGAGCATGGTTCATAATATATTCCCGCACGTATTTTTCCTCGTTTGAATATGCAGATATAGAATAAGTACCCGGCAAGTCCACCACGTTGAACTCGTAGCCGTTAAAACGGAAACTCGCTTTCTTGGCATCCACGGTCACTCCCCCGTAATTCCCGACGTGTTCTTGCGAACCGCTCATGTAATTGAATAAGGTAGTCTTTCCCGCATTCGGGTTTCCCACGAAAGCCACGTGAATATGTTTGTCCCGTCCTTCCCAGTGTTTTGCAAAAGCTTCTTCCGCATCCCTTGCCGTAGCCTCAATACCTACAATATCACTGGCTTCTGCCAAAGAAACGATCTCGATAAAAGCCGCTTCCTGCCGCCTCAAAGAGATCTCGTAACCCATGATCGCGTACTCGATAGGATCGTTCAAAGGGGCGTTCTTTACAGCCTTTACCACTTTCCCCCGCACAAATCCCATTTCATTCAGACGTTTACGGAATGCCCCGTATCCTTTCACTTTCGTTATCACGGCGCTCTCGCCGGTCTTCAATTCTGACAATAACATATCTGCATCTTTCTGGTTTCGCGAAACAAAGGTAGGATATTATTTTTATTTTTTCTAAATAAACACAGAAAAATATCGATACACGAAAAAGGAGCCACGAATATTCATGGCTCCCTTTTCAACATCTATTTATAATAATCGTATGAAAATACTATTTTTTCAAAGTTTCTAAAGCAACCAATAAAGCTTGGTAATGCGGACGATCATCTTTATGGGCAGTAAGAACCTTAGATTTCACTAAATTAAGTATTTTAACATACATCGTCGTATAATGAGCCAAAGACTCGTCATACAATTGTGCGTTCACTTCCTTTTGGAATCCATAACCATAAGTGTCACCGAATTGATGCAATTTCAATTGCTCCATAACAACTCCATTGCCATACTCTTGCTCGATGGCCGATAATTGCTCTTTAAAACAAGCCAAGAATCCACTTTCGTCCAAACCATACGCGAACACCTCTTCAATAGAAGGCGTGTAGGCTGCCACGTTCGTCAATTTTTTGCTAGTTCCTTTCAACGTCTGCACCTGTTTTGCAAATTCAGCCAATACTCCGCGTTGCATAGTCTTTTCCAGGTCCGTCAACTTCTTACCCTTAATCGTGTTGGCAAATACGGCAGAATACAAGTCATTATAATAATCAGCTTGCGTGTAATCACCTCCGGCTACATGCGAAGAAACAAGTACTTTCGCATCTGCCTTCAGTATATTCTGCATCACCAATCCGTATACTTTATCGTTTACTTGAGTAGCGGATAAACCGAATTTAGAAACCACATCTTTATTTTTCAACCATTCGCTATCACACAATTGTTTCACTACCCATTTCAAAGAAGCACTTTGGCATTTTGCATCCACGGCTTGATAACGAGCTCCCGGAGTTCCGTCTTTCACTTCCGTCAGATAAATACCTCCCACGTTATACAACACGTTCATCAAATAACGATAATATTGCGTAACAATACCTTCATACAAGAACTGACGATGAGCGGTAGAAGCGTCATCCGCAATCCACTCATTCAAATGAGCCATAATATATTTCAGATTCTTGATACCATATTCGCTGGCTTTCATCGGGTCGTCTCCCAAATCTTCCTCCACGGCACTCGGATCATAACGAGCATAAACTTGCTGTCTTCCATAACGATAACGAGGATCTCCGGCTTTTTCATCTACCCATGATTCCAAGATTTTAGCCTCTTCTCTTACATCCAAATTACCGGCAATGGGAGAGTACAACCATTTTATAGCGTATTCGTCATAGCAACCAAGTACAGGAGGTGTTAACTTCAGACCTTTATCCCCGGGCTGTGCCACATAGTTAAAGCGGGCATAATCCATAATTGAAGGAGTCGTTCCATATTTCTGTGTAAACGATGCACTCCGCAAAGAATCCACTGGGTAAGCATGGGAAGCTGACATATTATGCATCAATCCCAACGTGTGTCCGATCTCGTGAGCTACCACGTATTCCAAAGACTCGTCCAACACTTCTTTAGGCAGTTTTTTAGCACGCACGCGAGGGTCTATTTGCGCCGTCTGCGTGAAACGCCACATGTTATTCAATTTCACCACGTCGTTATAAACCAACACGGAAGCGTTTATAATTTCTCCCGTTTTCGGATCTACCCAAGACGGTCCCATGGCATTCATCGTTTTCACTGGGGAATAACGGATACAAGAATATTTCAAGTTATCCGGATCAAAATTAGGGTCTTCTTCTGCCGTCGGGAAGTCTCGCACTTGAAGGGCATTTTTAAAACCGATCTTCTCGAATGCTTGGTTCCATCTCAAAACAGCTTTGCGAATCGGTTCTTTCCACCCTTCCGGGAAAGTATTGTCAACATACCAAACAATAGGTTTCACCGGTTCCACTAACTCTCCTCGTTCCCATGCACGCATATCCTTAGGCTCCAAACGCCAACGATTGGCAAACGTATAGGATTGAATTCCATCCTCCTCGGTTGAAATACGTTGCTTTCCTGTCAAGAAAATACCGATACGGGAATCCGAGATTCTCGGTTTCATCCGATCCTTGTCTTCCGGCAACAACAACACGGTACGAGTCACCTTGTTAGAAACATCTCCTAAGTTAATTGTAAAAATAAACAAAGAAGCACTCACGGAATGGGTCGTGTTGGTCGCGATGGATACATTATCCTCGAATGCTTTCATTTCTCCTAAAGAAAACAACTCCGACTTAGGGGTAGCACTGATAGAAATCATCCCGGAAGACATTTTCGAAATAGGAGCCAACTCGGGTACATTATCCACGAACAAGGACGACACGTTGAAAACAACGGCAGAACTGTCCGCATTATAAGCCTCAAGGGTAAACTTCTTCATGTAAGGATCGATATAATTTTCCTCTACAGCTTCTTTCAAATTAGCTTCTTTTTCGTTGTATTCCACGAGAGAATTTACACTCCTCAGGAAAATAGTACTATCCTGCAAATCGAACCTCACGTGTAACGGAGCAGAAGGCTTATACCCTACCGTGCACAAGGTCGGGCTACTCGTTTCAGAAATGGTAGAAGCAATCAACAATTCCCGTCCCATATATTTTACCGGATATTCGAAATACACCTTATTCCCGACACGGTGCAACGTGATAAAATCCCCCTTTACAGTTTTCACCCCCGGCTTTTTCAACAACTTGTCATACTTGCTTTCTTTCTTTGCCGGGGCTGCTTCCTCTGTTTTCCCTTTTTCTTTCTTCTTTTTCGAAGCTGCATACAGCGTGCCCCCAAGTGGCATCAAAAATAACGCCACCAACAACAATACAATACTTTTTTTCATAATTCTATTTTTTGTGATTTACTTTGTGTATAAGCATGATTGTGTTCATCATGCTTATACTGTTTTTATTGTATAAATAATTAATTCTTTAACAAATACCCCAACTCGACCAATTTGTTCCTCATCATCCGGAACTTTACCATCACCGGTTCAAACTCCCCGTACTCCTCTTCAAACTTCACTTCCGTATAAGTCAACACTTTATCAATATAAGAAGAGAGATCTATACTTTCCGTGGGTATCGATTCCACGCCACTTTTGCTATTGCAAGAAACGACAAAACCCAATTCCTCCTTACGTGTGAATTTCGTCCCTTGCAAAGCCTCTACTAAAGAGACAGCCGCATAAGACTCCATGCTAGAAGAATACTCTAACCCCTGCTTCAAACTTTTCGTTACGTTCAAAAATGCACTCTTCCAACCAGATTGGGCAGAGGATGACAACAAACCGGTAAAATAAGTCGTCAACGTTTTACTCGTGAACTTTTCTACTCCCAAAAACGGCAACGAATCCAAATTCACCGCGAAGGTGTTATATCCATAATAAGACTCAACTCTATTATATTCTCCCCACAAATTAACAGTTCCTATCGAATCCGCGAAGAAAAAAGCAGGCAAACGAGTTCCTTTTTCAAAACGAGCGAATATCTTATCCCTAAAACTCTCCAACACCGGAATCAATACCGACTCACGCACATCCTCGTCGACAAAATCGAGGATAGCACCGGAATAATTCGACGAAGTAGCCCCTCCCGGATAATAGAAGATTTTCAAACGTTCATAATACGTGTACGTGTTTCCCAACATATCCACTCGCTCCTCACTCCCGATCGTGTCGTTATAATACGTGGGTACCCCATAGTCCCGGAATATCTCGTAACGCAATTTATCCAGCGGATCATCCGAATCTTCAATAATCATCCATTCTTTCTCGTGACCGGAGGGCGTCAAATCATCTTCTTTGTCGCATCCCCAGATCAAGAGAAACATAAAAAACAATCCTATATAATACAACTTTTTCATCATATCAACACTTTAAAATTAATAACGTACCATTTCCCGTTCCGGACGAGCCTCGTTTTGCTCCAATTCTCCCTTGTTAAAAATAATCTCTTTCTGAGGCAACGGGAAGGCAAACACCACCTGATCTTTCTGCGTATCGATTTCGTAATATCCCACGGTGGTATAAAATCCCGCAACCGATGCGGCACCTTGCCACTCTCTCACGTCATGACGGATAACCTTCGTGAAAGGATGTTTTGCATTTACCGCGTAACGGCGCAAATCAAACCACCGGTGTCCCTCGTAACAAAGCTCCCGACGCCGCTCGCTCCGGACGAAAGCCACCAAATTCTCCCCGCTGGCAGCCATCTCGCTCTCGATCGCCGGCATATTCTCCGCAAGGAAACGTTTCTCCCGCAACACATTTAATGTCTGCTTCGCTCCGGATTCATCTCCCAAGATAGCTTGGGCTTCAGCTTTATTCAAGTAAGCCTCGGGCAAACGGAACAACATGTAATCTCCAATTCGTCCCGATGTTTCACGATTCTTCCAGCACAGGAATGCCGTTTTATCCCAATGGGCTGCCGTGAAGAAAATCTGCCGGCGTAAATCGTTCGCGTGATAGCAATTCAACAAATCTGCGGACGATTTGTAAGCGGAAGCCACAGAATATTTATAACCGAAACGACCGGCACTATCCGGTTGGTGTATCTGGTTCATGATATACCCGCCCATCGTGAAGACCGTTTCCGGGGAACTCTCGTATGTAAAACTATCTCCCGCTTTCAATCCATTAATGTCCAGAATCGAATGACGTCCCCGGGCAATGGCAGAATCTGCGTAAGCAATAGCATCCTCGTACTCCTCCATGTAAAGGCTTACCCGGCTCATCAATATACAAGCTGCCGTGTAATTTGCTTTATTCGGACGGGCAGGTGTCTGGGCATCCCGGAACGCCTCGACACTACGGCGCAAATCAGTGCGTATCTGGTCATACACCTCTTTCACCGAATTCCGGGAGAAGTATTTATCTTCAACCACTTCCGAGATCTTCAGCGGAACTCCCAACTCCCTTGCGGCACGCTCCTTGTTATAAGGTTGGGCGTAAATATTCACTAACCAATAGTAGTAATAAGCCCGCAGAAATCGGGCTTCTCCTTCCACCCGGTTCGCCAAAGTATCCTGAGCTCCCTCTCTCACGTCATCCAGCTCGTAAATAATCGAGTTCAACACGGCGATGCGTTTATACGCCTTGTTCCAATCATCTGCCGCATACTCTACAGCATCTTTATTTACAAAAGGATTGGGTTGCCACGTGTAAGCTGAAGCGGCATTTGCCCGTATCCAAGAATCTTTCTGACCATGATATCCCTCCGCGAATTCCGTTACATCATCATCCAACACGTGAATCCACGGGAAATAGCGACTCGTCTGAGACATGACCCGATTGGTGCTTCCCCCGTAATACATACTTTGAGAGAAACCCTCTTCATTAATATACGCTTCTCCTTTCAGCAATTCATCCAGATCCACTACACTCGACACGTAAGCTTGATTTTGAGAGGTCTCCTCGAAAAAATCTTCACAAGCCGTCAATGCACATCCGACAATCAACGCGAAAACAAATATTTTTAATGTATTCATAATTTCCAAATTAGAAAGTTACATTCAAAGACAAAGAATAGGTCGGGCGGACAGACAAGTTAATCACGGATGAACTTCCCGATTGCGACGTCACATCCATGCCCTTCGCTTTTTTACTTTGCCAGGTAAAGAGGTTCGTTCCGGACAAATTAATGTAAGCGGACTTCAACCCCAACTTTTTACAAATCTTATCCTCCACGTTATAGCGCAACGACAAGGATTGCAATTTCAAATAATCCCCCTTCACGACGCGAATATTCGAATAATCGTACATCGCATATACATTATTACCTGCAAATTCATAAGTAGCATCCCATTGATTCTTCCACCACGGGGAATTGAAACTATTGCTAGCGACCAGCCCCGGGATATTGGTTTTTTCTTCGTCACCCGGACGGCGCCAACGGTTCACGAACTCTTTACGCATATTTTTCTGCGGGTAAGGACGGATATTAAAATCTTCACACAATTTCAACATGCGGATTTTGTTTCCCAAGCTATAAGTAAAATTAAACGACAGCCCGAATTGACGATACCCGAAATAATTGGAAAACCCTCCCTGCAACACCGGAATCCGGGTGCCACTCGGTTCCATCACCGCCAAAATCACATCCTCGTTATTCATACTATTATATTTGGCATGCAACTCATCCGCGTTCTCCTCTTCCATCCCGTAATAAATAGGACTTCCATCCACGGAACTCAATTTTTTGAAACGATACGAGAAGAACGTTTCCAAGGGTTCTCCCGCCACTTCCACGTTACCATTAAGAAAGTCTTCGTAAGTCACATCGTCCCGCAAAATATTATTCTGATTATTGATCGCCTTGTTCACCAGGTTATTCACAACCTGTCCGATCTGCGGGTCGAAACGCCACACGAAACCGCGTTTCCCGCTTGCGGTCAACTGCTGGTTGAATGGCATAAAACTCAACGTCACCTCCACGCCTTGGTTTTCCAAGCTTCCCTCGTTCACCGTGTAACTACTGCGACCATTAATCATGGAAATCGTTTTTGTCAGGAAAGCATCAGTCGTTTTCTTGTAAAAGTATCCCACGGATCCCGAGATCTTGTTCTCCAATAGCGAGAACACCAATTCCGCATTATAGGAAGCCGTGGTTTCCCATTTCAAATCAGGATTCGGGAATGCATTCACCGTCGACTGGAATCCACCCAAGTAGGAATGAGTCGATCCTTTATTGATAATCATCTTGGAAGTCTGACCGTCAATCATGTTTCCCTGATGCCCGTAAGACAATTTCAAAGCCAACTCGTTCACATTGCTATTCCCAGCCCAGAACTGCCTGCCAATATCCCAACGCCCGGACACAGACCAAATCGGCAACAACTTCTCCCGGCTGCGTGAACCGAACTGGTTGGAAATATCCATACGGGTATTGAAATTAATGGTGTACAAATTATTGTAAGTATAACTTGCCGAAAAATACAACGACCCTAAATTCGTTTTACTTTGCGATATCGTGGGTACATTTTTCACCAACCACTTCCGGTAAGCAGAATATTGGCTCCAATAACTACTGGCAATCAAATCCTCGTCCTCCAACGTCCCGAAACTCAACCCCCGGTCAGGATAATATCCCCGCTGCACCATCGACACGTTGTTATATTTTTTAGAAGAAAGCTCACCACCCAAAGAAGCTGTCAGAAAATGCTTATCCTCCAAATACTGCGAATAATTCAATTGCAAACGAGCCAGCCACGAGTTCTGACGCGTGATTTTATTATTCCACTCCCCTCCCACGGGACATTCATTTTTAGGAGCCTCCCCGCCATTTCTCAACTTCTCGACATAATACGATCCCTCTTCATAAATCTCATCCTGGTTGGTCACGCTGGATGAATAAGATGCCGTTCCTTCCACACTCAGCACGTTCCAGAACGTGTATTTCACGAGCCCGGTCAAATTAACCGCGTTACCCTCTATCTCCTGGTAGGTCTTATCCATCTCGTTCTCCATATTAAATAGTATATCACTATACAGATCGACCTCACTAAACTGGTAAAAAGCACGGGACCCGTCGGGATTATAAGCCGGCAACGCACGGTTCGTCTGGTAAGCATATTGCGTCACGCTCACCCCGTCCACGCTCGGCGTGTAATGTTTCTTGGAATTATTGAAATTCATGTTGAACTGGAACTGCAATTTATCGTACGTCCCGTTCAACTTCATATTGGCAGTGAACTGGTCATTCTTTTCCTTCCGGATCACACCTCTTTGATCATTATACCCCACGGACGCATAATAACGAATATTTTCACTTCCCCCGCTCAAACTCAACGTGTGCTTGTGAGAGAACGAATTTTGCAACAACACGTCAAACCAATCCGTGTTCAACGTTTCGTAATAATCCGTCAAACGGTTGAACTCTGTGAAGTCTATCAAACCAGCCTGATAATCCAAATAAGCTTTTTCGTATCCCACGAAATTCGTTACATTATTATAACCGATCTGACGTTCGAACAACTCCCGGGAAGCCTCCACCCGCTCCTTGGAATTCATCAAATTCACCGTCTTGTCCGAATAATAAGGACGACGGGAGAAAGTTCCCGTAAAGGCGTACGAAACGGTCGGTTTTCCAACTTTTCCTTTTTTTGTCGTGATCACGATCACCCCATTGGCTGCCCTTGTTCCATATATAGCCGTGGCTGCCGCATCTTTCAACACGTCAATCCGTTCGATATCCTCCGGGTTCAATCCGGAAATAGCATTCCCCAGCAAATTCACGAAATCCAAGTCGTTCAACTGAGCCGGATCCACGTTTACCGGATCGCTCTGCACGATACCATCCACAACCCACAACGGCTCCTGGTTACCGATCACCGTGGAATTTCCACGGATCCGCACCCGCGGTGCCGCACCAACTTGCCCTGAATTTTGCATAAAAATCATACCCGGAATACGCCCTTCCAACATCTGGTCCACGGAACTAAAACCGGGTACCATAATATCGTCCATATTCAAAGAAGTTACCGCACTGGTTAACCGACGGCGGTCCACGTCACCATATCCCGTGCTCACCACGGTAACTTCATCCATAGCCACCATATCATCCTCCATCGTAATGGTCCACACGCCCTTTTTAGGACGGTCCATATATTTCATTGTTACAGACTTCATCCCCACGAAAGTAAAAAGCAACTCGGCTTTCGTGGTATCTGAAATCACGAGAGAGAACTCCCCATTCACATTCGTGACACTCCCGATCGTCGTTCCCTTCAACATCACGGTCACGCCGGGAAGAGGCAACTTATCCTTATCCACGACAAGCCCTTTCGCCACAACCGGCTTCTTGTCATCCTTCTTCTTCTCATCTATGAACAACTTCGGAGAAATCAACACTAGTTTATCCTCAATCCGGAACCCCAACTTCGTACCCGCTAAACACATCCGTACTACATCCTCCAATTCCTCATCTTTCACGTTCACGCTTATTTTTCCGGCTCTTTCACATTCATTATTGCTATAAACGAATTTGTAGTCCGTCAACCGCATAATTTCATCAAATACTTCTTTCAAGGCAACCTCTTTCATCTCCAAACTCAAGCGAACCTGTGCCGATGAATTAGCAAAGACCGAAGACAAAGACAAGCACAACAAAAGACTAAAAATTTTCATAACCCTAATCATTTTTTTTATGACATAAGATTCTCTCCCGATGTCATAATCTCGTTTTTTTTTCATAGATTTGCAATAAATATTATAGTTACTAAATAATGTCATACTAGCAATATGACGTTACTTGACACCACGGGGAAATGCTAGCAACATTTCCCTGTTGTTTTTTATATCACTCTTTCTTCACACTCAAAACATTTTCATTTAACTCGAATTTCACGTCGGTTGTCATTTCCAACAAATCCAATATCTTTTTGATATGTTCGTATCTTGGCAAATCCGCCGTGAAACGAACCTCCTTCAACGAAGGATTCTCAATGCAAATTTCAACATCATACCAACGTTGCAATATTTTCAACACCCCCTCTAACGGCTCATTATCAAACACCAACCGCTGCTTTGTCCATGCCGTGTAAGAAGCCGTATTCACCTCCCTCACCCGGAAATCATTTCCCTCCCATACAGCTTGTTCTCCCGGCATAAGTCGCACCTTTCGCTGTTCGTTCGCCACTTCTACAGCACCTTCAACCAACGTGGTCTGCTGCGCCTCTCCCCGGTATGACTTCACATTAAAGGATGTTCCCAACACCCGGACTTCCGCCCCCCTCGATCTCACGACAAACGGATGCCCGCTATCTTTAGCCACCTCAAAATAAGCCTCTCCCTCGAGTTCCACCCAACGCTCCCTGCCAGTAAACCGGTCCGGATATTGTATTTTCGAATTAGCATTTAACGTAATCTTCGTTCCGTCAGACAAACACAGCGTGTATTCTCCTCCCCGCGGAATTTGCAACGTGTGAATCTTAGCCTTTTTTTCCTCCACACCGGAATAGATCAACCGCTCCCCGTCATTCACGAAACTCTCTCCCGTCACGCCTCGTGTCAATGAATCCCGTTCCCGTCCCAGAAAAATCGTCTCTCCTGATTCCAACACCAGTATAGCCCGTGAACTCCCCGGGGCGATATCCTCCTGCAACACGGTATGCACCACCGAAGTTTTTTCCCCACGTTCCGAAAACACATTCCAAGCGATGATTCCCACCCCGAACAAAATAATTACAGATGCCGCATAACTCCACCTCACAAGTAATCTCCGGCGCCGGACACGGATCCTACCTTCCACTTTTTGCCATCCTTCCCGGGAATCATATCGCCGAAATTCTTCCACCCCCTCCTGAACATAGCTCTCGTCATTCAATTGCTCGAATAAAACCCTGTTCTTTTCATCCTCACCCAACCAATTCTCCAGTATCTCCCGTTGGCTTGGATCTCCTTCCCCGGTAAAATATTCTAACAACGAACGCACAATCTTGCTCCGATTCCGTTCTGCCAATTTATTCTTCATCATTCTCATCGTTTCCTTCATTTTACAAATCAATCAACCGTAATGAAAATACACGATTTTAATCTCTTCATGTACTAAAACAGATAAACTTGAAAAAGGATGACAAGAATTAGAAAAAAAATTAGAAAAAAATAAGTGACGACAGTAAATAAAGGTGTTGCAAGCGCTCTTTCAGGTATTTCTTTGCCCGTTGTCGTTGGGTTTTCACGGTCGACTCCGCCACCCCCAGCCGCTCGCAAATCGTCTTTATGTCCAAAAATTCAATATAACTCATTTTAAAAATACGCCTGCATTCCTCGGGCAACTCCTCTATAGCGACAAAAATTTCCTCAAATACATCCGCCTCCACCTCGAAACGAAATACATCTTCCGCCTCCTCAACCGACAATCCCAATTGCTTCCCGACGTTTTCCCTCACACGCAATTTATCCAAATAATTCAACGCCCCGTTTTGAACGCAACTATACAAAAAAGATTTTAACGCCACCCGATTCTCGAAACGCCCTTTAGATTCCCAAAAACGGACAAACACTTCTTGCACGATATCCTTAGCCATATCCTCATCTTGCACGAACTTGTTCGCGAAATAACATAACGATGCATAATATTCATGAAATATTTTCTCAAATACCTCCGGTCGTTTTACATCTAGCATTTCCATCGTCTATTCTATAGATTATCAGACAAAGCACATACAAGTTTCCGTGTCAAATATAGCATTTTTTCTAAAAAATACCCTTTTGATATCGGCAAAAAACAAATTCAAAAACTTTAAGACCTATTTAAAAGAGCCAAGTCCCCGTGCAGATAGCACGTGCCCCCGTTCGTTTTTAAAGTACCGTTAGCGAGTAAAACCGCAAATAATGATGAATTCCTATCCATAACCTATATAACTTTAGAATGAATTCCGTATGAATTCCGCTATAATAGCGTTTAAAGTATTTTAATTATGCAATGATAACCCTTTATGAACGCTATTATATATAGGGTTCGTATAGCGTTCCTATAGGGTTCATATAGCGTTCATAACGGGAATGATGTGGAATTAATACGGAATTGAAAGCGGATTTATATATGTAATTATCTAGTATTGGCATGGTTTAGAGGCTTATTTAAAACGTATAACCGCATCTAACAAGGTATACATATTGCCGATAAAAACTTTTCTTTTTTAATCCGTATAATCAATAAATACCTTATTTTTGTCATATGAAAGCAGAAGATAAAGAAAACCAAGACGAGCAGAAATGGAGTAACGTGAACGAGTTTTTAGCAAAAAACGCTTCACAGCTCAACATTATGGAAGAAGAAATTGACGTGGAAGTACAACACCACTTCATGGCGCTTCTTGAATTTTTGATGAAAGACAAGATAAAATTCAAAATATTGACAGAGGAGGCTCCTCTATTGGCAGATCAATTATATGAAGATTCCACCAGCGAGGACAAAAAAAGGAAACTACTGGCAGTATTAGCCACAATTAACGATATTGCCATATATCGTAAAATAGAGGCATTCCAGAAAGAAGATACCCCGTTGAAAAAGTGGGCTACCGTGGCATTGCAACAATCGCGCATGCTAATACAATCCTCTTTGCTGGACGAGTCCACGGTATTTGTGTCTACCGGTTTAGGAGGTCATGGTACTTTGTTACGTTACTTTTGCGTTTACATTTCCAATGACGGAATAGTCATGCAACCATTCCAATGGGATATCGTCAAAAAGGAAACAGAATTGGAAATCACGAAAGCCAAAGGAGAAGTAGAGAGTTGTGAGCATTTCGAGAAATACATCACGTTTACACTCTTGTTGCCCATTGATGCCGAATTGAAAGATATATTCGAGACGATTATCAATGAATGTAATACCTATGGTAATTTCTTAAAAGAAAATATGATCATCACGAATGTGAAGAAACTCAACATCGAAGAGATTGAAGACATCGTGAATTCAAAATCCTCCAAGAACCGGAAAATCAATCCAACATCAGACTTATAAAAGGATGGAAGGACTTGAAATAAGAAGCTAACCCGGGGAAACGTTGCGGATAATAACCGAACACCAACTGGGTTAACTCTTGCACGGTAAGTTCCACGGCAAATTCTTCCGAGTTTCTCCGGGTACAACCGCCTTCCCCGACAATGTATATCCCCGTGTTTTCCGGGATCTGTTCATCCGTCACTTTCAGTACAAAATGCTGCTCGGGATAACGAACAGCATACAACTGCAACACTTGCTCCACGTCCAATATTCTCGCCATTCCCCGATGCTCGTCGTTCTTACCCGTCGGCAAGGATCGACATTGTATTTCCGCCGCATCCAAGTGCATCATCACTCCTGATAACAATGCCTGTTTCACGTCCTCGGTATCGAACAACCAATCCTTTACCAACACGTGATTGCCTCTAGGTTCGGCAAATGCCATACCTATAATATGATCCTCCCCGGCATACACCACGATCAAGACACCCCCGCTAATCCGCAAATCTTCCATGATCGTATCAAAATCTTCTCGGTCATGCTGAACACAGTAGGGACGCCGAAGCATAGCACGCTCGAAATACCGGAACAAATCGTCCGTCAGCAAAGCCTCGTCCCGTACCGCCTCCACCCGGAAATGTCCCGGAACAGGACGATCCAAAACAGTATATTGTTCCGGCGAGAAATCAAAAACTGTGGCGTATCCCATCTTCCAGTAATAACCGTACAACCGATCGTTCGCCGGGATCAACGTGCTCAACGGAATGCCTCGTTTCCTCATCACGCCGAAAGCCTCCTGCAACAATTTCGTCATGACCCCTTGCGCCCGAGCTAACGGATGAGTACAGGCTCCCGAAATATATCCCGCCTGCACCAAAGTTCCGGCAAAGGTAATCGGATAGAGCGGCATTTGTAACGCCGCAATGACATCGCCCTGCTTATCCCAGTAGACCAAAGTATTCTCCTCCTTGTACTTCTTGCTAAAGTAAAAGCGAATAAACTCCTCCGTATCCTCAAAACAGAGCCGCCACAAATCCATTACCTCCTGTTTCATATCATTTTCAATTTTCAATTAACTGGGCATAACCTTTCTCCAACAAAATCACGGGACGATAGGATAGCTTTGCCTTACGCAACCCCACCAGCCCCAAGTCTTCCTCCCGGTTCAGATAAATATATTGCTCCGGCACATGCAAGGCAAATTCCTGATTCAATATATTATAGGCTCCATCGATATGATTATCCGCCTTTTCAATATGAACGGCAAACGTATCGCGATTCACGGGAGCACCATAAGTAAAACCGACAATCTCGTCATCCACCCAAAGCGCACCTCCCGTCAACTCCAACTCTTCAAAGTGATGTAATGCCGAATTCAAGGCTTTACGCTCGTTGATCAGGCTCTCCTCCTCGTCACAGCCGTGCTGTTCACACCACTTCTCCTCCAATTCCAGACAATGCGGAATCATATCCACAGTCAGCGGGGTGTAACGATAATCATATGTCCGCTTGAACTTGTTGACATGATTCCGCTTGGCTTGGAAATTTTTCCCCTTCAATGCCGCTAATTCTTCCCGCAAATAAATATAGTCAAAATAATCCCGATCCAGACGGTAGTCAAAACGCCCGGGAAATTCCCGGTTGAACCATTCCTCCATCTCCGGGAACACACCATGAATCCGTAGGACGTGTCCTTCCTCCCGAGCCTGTTCTTTTAACAAATGGATAATACCTTTCACGTCCCCCGTCCCAACGGGCATCGTGTACACGACACTCTCCTCGTCCAACGTGAAACGCACGATCAAGCAGTTATCCACCACGGCGTAACAACTGTTCGTCAGGAACTGCCACGTGTATAAATTCACGAACGATAGGTTGCAATCCCGGTTGCCACAAGCTAAAAAATACGATGTTATTAATTCTTTGTCTTCAATTCTGATCGGTTTAAAATCTATCATATATTATATTATTTATAATACAAAGATACTATCTTTCGTCTTACAGCACTTCTTTCATGTGCCTGAAATTAGAAGCAATCGTATCCAATATTTCTTTCGTCCGCCCGTTGATCATCAACTTGTACATAGACTGCGCGAATCCCAGCATCTGGCTCCATTCCACCTTGGGCGGCATGGCAAGGGCATTCGGATCGGTCATCACGTTCACCAGCACCGGACCGTCAATCTTCATCGCCGTTTCCAACGCAGACTCCACCTTATCGGGATCGGTCACCGTGATTCCTTCCATTCCCATAGCTTTTGCCACAAGAGCGAAATCAGGATTCTCCATATCCGTCTGCCAATCCGGCAAACCGGCTACTTCCATTTCCAATTTCACCATTCCCAAAGAACGGTTATTGAATACCACGATCTTCACGGGTAATTTATATTGCACGATCGTGGAAAGATCTCCCAGCAACATAGACAAACCTCCATCCCCGCATAACGACCATACCTGTCTGTCCGGAAATGCCAACGAGGCGCCAATTGCCTGCGGAATGGCATTTGCCATAGAACCGTGGTTAAAGGAACCTAACATTTTCCGTTGTCCCGTACCATGCAAATAGCGGGCTCCCCACACGCAAGTCATTCCGGTATCCACCGTGAAAATAGCATCCTTCGATGCCAACTTATCCACAACAGACATGACGTACTCCGGATGAATCTTATTCTCCTCACCCCGAGCCTCCACGTAAGCATTCAGATTTTCTTTTACCCGCTCGTACCCTTTCAATTGTTTTTCCAGGAAGTCCTTCTCTTCTTTTTGTCTGATCCGAGGGAGCAATGCCTGCAAGGTAGCCTTCACGTCGCCACAAAGTCCCATATCGACTTTTGCCCGCCGTCCCAAACGTTCCGGCTTTATATCAATCTGTACAATCGTATTATTCTCCGGCATAAAAGGAGCATAAGGAAAATCCGTTCCCAGCATCACCAGCACTTCTGCCTCATGCATACTGTCGTAACCGGAAGGCATTCCCAACAATCCGGTCATCCCCACTTCGTTCGGATTATCGTATTGTATCTCCATTTTGCTCTTGAAAGAATAAGCCACGGGGGCGTTCAATCGTCGCGATAACTCTACCACCTCGGCATGGGCGTCTTTCGCTCCTATACCGCAAAACAAGGTGATTTTCGTCTTGCCATTCAACAAAGCTGCCAGCTTTTCCAATTCTTCATCGGAAGGACGAATGGACGGGGTGGTCACAAAAGCTTGCCTGGAAGTATAAATCTCCGCCGCATCTTTTGCCGTTACATCTCCCGGCACTCCAATGACTCCAACACCATGTCGGCACAAAGCCGCCTGCATAGCCGCCTGTAACATACGAGGCAATTGGGCTGGCGTAGCCGCTACTTGATTATAATAACTGCAATCATCGAACAGCTTCATCGTGTCGGTCTCCTGAAAATAACGGGTCCCGAATTCCCCCGTCGCCATGGTAGACGCAAGAGCCAACACGGAAGCCCCGGAACGGTGGGCATCGTACAAACCGTTAATCAAATGCACGTGTCCCGGACCACTACTTCCCGCACAACAAGCCAATTGCCCGTTAAGTTGAGCTTCCGCTCCCGCCGCATATGCCCCGACTTCCTCGTGACGAACGTGTATCCATTGAATTTTACCATTGCGCCGAACGGCATCATTAATCTCGTTCAAACTATCGCCTGTCACGGCGTAGATTCGTTTTATACCGGCTTCCACCAGCATATCTACTAATTGTTCTGCTACTTTTTTCGCCATACCCTGTAGTTTTAATTATGTGCTAATTTCTACAGGTAAACGTAAAATGAGTTCATAAAGTTTACTTATTTTAAATTTTAGATTTCAAATAAAAAGCTCAATAGAGCTACTCAAAATAAAAAGAGAAAGCAAAGGCAAGTCGAGTCCGTTTATCAGACTCAATCTTAAATCATGAAATCTAAAATTGATAAAATTATTTTATCCGCGGAGCCAGAAACGCCCCAACCCGGGATATATTCGCGGCACTCCGGCATTCATCAATCGTTACCCGAATAGCATCGGCTTCCACATCCGGGAAACGCAGCAAACGTTTATACCCGATTGTAGTACCTTTCGCGATGACTTTCCACTCCCCATTCACGTGAGCCTCTACGGTGAATGCCTCCACCCGCTGCCCGCGGCTGATGTCCTCCTGCAACATCACCGTATTCACCACGGCTTCTTTACTCAACGTGTATTCTTTCTTCTCTCCCGTTTTTGCCGTCCACGGGCGAGCCCAGCGAGAAGTATAGTCTTTCGAGAAAGTCTTTTCGATATACTCTCCGAACTCTTTCAGTCGAGCCACGTCGTTCTCGTGCAATAATCCTCGCTTATCCGGCGGCACATTCAATAACAAGGAAGAATTGCAACCCACGGATTGGAAATAAATATCTACTAGCTCAGCCAACGACTTCACCTTATGATCTTCCCGCTCATGATAGAACCACCCGGGACGAATAGACACATCCACCTCGGAAGGGTACCAGAAAAGTTCCGCCACTCGTTCCAACACGTGCCGGCTCCCCAAATCCCGGGTATAAGGACTCAAACGTAATTGCTCATTTTTTCCCCGGGCATTCGGGTAATTCTCCGGCACTAACGCCGTGGCACTCCATTCCGTTTCTCTTCCTTTCCCCCGCTCGTTGCCGACCCAACGGACATCATCCCCGCAAATTGCAGTAACGGCATTGGGTTGCAACTTGTTTATTGTTTTTATAATTGTCTCCCAATCATACTCTTGCTTTTTCCCGTTCGCACCTTCCCCGTTTGCCCCATCTAACCACACCTCATCCACTTTCCCGTAATCGGATAATAATTCCGTCAATTGCCGGATAAAAAACTCGTTATATTTCACGGAATCACCATAACAAGAAGCATTCCGATCCCACGGGGAAACGTACACCCCGAACTTCATCCCATTGCGGTCACAAGCTTTTTTGACTTCCCTCACCACATCACCTTTCCCGTTTTTCCAAGGGGAAGAAGCCACCGAATGCCGGGTGGTCTTCGTGGGCCACAAACAAAATCCGTCATGATGTTTTGCCGTAATAATCACTAGCTTAAACCCACCTGCCTTCAAAGCCCGCACCCACTGCTCCGCATCGAGAGCCACGGGATTGAACATCACGGGAAATTCCTTACCATTTCCCCATTCCTGTCCTGTAAAAGTATTCATCCCGAAATGGATAAAAGCCGTCAATTCCAACTGCTGCCACGCCAATTGCTTTTTCGAGGGAATTAGCCTCGACGCCATATCCACTTTTTCCTCTAACGTCGCTTTCTCCGGAAAATGAACTTGTTTCTCGTAATACTTCCCTTTTTGCCCTTCCGCCGACAACACACAAACACACAACAATAGCCCTAATATATAGATTGATTTCACCATGATTACCAATGTTATTTAACGAATGTAAAAATAAACTTTTTTTCTCATTTAGACAACATATTCTTCCACTTTTACGTTTCACAGAGAATAACGTAAAACTTTATCATATGAACACAAACAAAACAATAGAGATTCTTGGAGATCAAAGTGACTTCCTTTTGAACCACACGTGCAAAACCATAGACAAATCTTTACTCCACGCCCCATCGCCTTCCACGATTGACAATATATGGGTCGCTTCCGACCGAAACATCCGCACGCTAAACAGTTTACAAGCGATCTTAGGGCACGGACGTTTGGCAAACACGGGATACGTGTCTATCCTACCCGTGGATCAAGGCATAGAACATTCGGCAGGAGCCTCATTTGCCCCGAACCCGCTCTATTTCGACCCGGAAAACATTATAAAACTCGCTATCGAAGGCGGTTGCAACGCGGTAGCTTCCACGTATGGCGTACTCGGCTCCGTGGCTCGCAAATACGCACACAAGATACCTTTTATCGTGAAAATCAATCACAACGAGTTGTTAACTTACCCGACCCAATACGATCAAACCCTGTACGGTACGGTAGAAGAAGCCTGGAACATGGGAGCCGCCGCCGTGGGAGCAACCATATATTTCGGTTCACCGGAAAGCAGACGGCAAATACTCGAAATCTCCGAAGCCTTTGCCCACGCCCACGAATTGGGAATGGCAACCATTCTCTGGTGCTACCTTCGGAACGAAAATTTCAAAAAAGACGGCACGGATTATCACTCCGCGGCAGACCTTACCGGGCAAGCCAACCACCTGGGAGCCACAATTCAAGCCGATATCGTGAAGCAAAAACTTCCCACGGTCAACGGAGGCTTCAAGGCATTGAAATTCGGCAAGACAGACGAAAGAGTATATTCCCAACTCTCCTCATCCCACCCCATAGACCTGTGCCGTTACCAAGTTGCTAACAGTTACATGGGACGGATCGGATTAATCAACTCCGGCGGAGAATCCAAAGGTGCATCCGACCTGCAGGAAGCCGTAATAACAGCCGTCATCAACAAGCGAGCCGGAGGTATGGGACTTATCAGCGGCAGGAAAGCATTCCAAAAGCCCATGAAGGAAGGCGTGGAATTATTGAACGCTATTCAAGACGTTTATCTGGATCAAACGATCACGCTGGCATAGTTCGTCAATAAATAACTACTAACTCCAAGAGGCTGTTTCCAAAAGTTCTAATCATTATTCAAAACAAAGTGAATATTCCTTCTCAAGCCGTTACCAGCAAAAAGAACGATCGCTTTATACAGATGAATAAAGAAAGAAATATAACTTTGGCTACAGCCTCAACTCATTTAGCTATCAAGTTATCTCGTCCTTACTCGCGTTAGAAGCCCTCATTCCGAACAAATAATCCGGTATCTGATATTATCCCAACGCAATTTTTATACTTAAAAGGCATCGCACAAACGACACATCTATAAGAAACAAAATAAAATATCATGCCAAATATCACAATCATCCAAGAAATAGCCATGTAGCTAAAACATTAATCATCATTACTCACCAATAATTTATTTCATTTAACATAGTGTTTTCCATTTTTATACAACAAAATTTGAAACTTCCCCAAACAGATCTTCGTTTTGGTACATACAAATAATCAACAGAATGAAAACACACGAGAAAGGCATTTCGGACTTAAACTCTATTTCCAAAATAGACAGAGAATACAGATCTACAACATATATTCTTTTATTCTCATTTGTCTTGTTATTCTGTACTTCTTGCTTGAAAGAAGAAAAATGTCCACAGACATACACTGTCACTCTCGGTGTAAAAGATAAAAATTACTCGAATATCCATGACATTCCGGAATTAGCCGTCACCAATGAACAGTTACCATTCAAATCTTACATAAGCAACCTTTCTTATCATTTGATTGATTTGGAAACACAAACAAGTATTCAAGTTGTACCCCAATACTCGATCACAAATAACGACACGCTTCAAACACTTGATTTTTCTGAAATCAAATCAGGACGTTATATACTGAGCGTATTTGGAAACATTACCCAACCAATCATAAGAAACAACGCTTTACTAACATACAATTTACACCAACGGGAAGAAGAAAACCAAGACACTTATTTAATTGCCGATACTCTCACGTTATTACCCGAATCTCCAAATCACAATTTGGAAATGAAACGCACGAAAGGACTTTTATACATTATAATGGAAAATCTTCCGGACTCAATCACCAGAATAGATGAACAGATTTTTGCAATATCCCAGGATATAGACCAGAATTTCACGTACTCACATGAAACTACGGTAAAAAAATCCTCAACAGAAAATTTACAACCGACCACTCCCCTTTCGGTTTTATTATCTCCAACTCTTCCCGGAAAACAATCCACGATACGTCTTTCTTTATTCAGCCGGGGAGCATCTACGCCATTCATGTACATTCCTGATTTTACAACCATAATTAAACGGAACGAGGTGACCATTTTCAAAATAAACTTCAAGCCGGAAGGTGGTTTGGAAATTCTGATGGCAGCCGAAGGAAACTGGATAAAAATTCATGATATAGATATTATGATACAGTGATTATTAAATTAAACTAAACTAGATTGAGATTATGAAAAAAACTATTTTAATGGCACTAGCGAGCACTCTGATGTGCGCGTGCTCAAATGAAAAAAACGACATCGATACGTTCATTCCCGAGGAAGGTCAAGTATTCGAATTGTCAACAATAAATGAGGCGGCAAACGGACTAGAGAGCCGAACCCGTCCGTTATACAGCCAAGAAGCCGTACAAGAGGTTGAAAGGGTGAATATCCATGTATTCCAAAGTTCCGGTTCCGATTATCTTTACAAAAAGACTTACAACGTGCCGAATTGGTCGAAAGGCAGTACGTTCATGCGCTATACTGTGCCGGATAACAACAAATTGACAGCTGGTAATTATAAGTTTCTCGTTGTCGGGCAAGAAGCATCGGATAGCTATACCATCACGACTCCTACCATTGACGGAACAAAAATTGAAGACATGATAGCTAAAGTTTCGACTCCCGGAATGGAATCTGAAATATTCGCGGGCACCCAATCCGTAACCGTTTCTTCCGAGGGAGTACGAGTAAATCTGCAAATGACTCGCAAAGTAGCCGGTGTTCTCGGTTATTTCAAAAATGTCCCGGCACAAATAAATGGTACGAACGTGAAATACCTGCGCTTAACCGTATCGAATGCCGATACTTCCGTTCTATTGATTAATGGTATCGGTGCAACTCCCACGGGAAAAACCTACAAAATATTTGATGCAGACCTTTCCAATCAGACGGTTACCGCCGAAGGTGTATACGCGGGAAACGATCTGTCCGCACAAGGAGTTATTAAATTAGACAACTCGCAACTTTACGGCAAATTCTTATTGCCCGTGGGTACAGTCACCATGACACTCGGACTCTATGACGCAGACGGTAACACACTAAAGACATGGGCTGTTTTGGACGGGGGAAGTCCCACGCTAAACATTATAGCAAACCATTTCTATTCTTTAGGTAAAAAAGTCAGTAAAACTGACACGACCGGTGGCGGGACGTCAGATCCCGGGGATGACGACTCGGCTATTGATCTACTGAAAGATCAATCGATTACGATCACGATTGATCCCGCATGGAACACATTACACAACTTAACCATACAGTAAACAGACACGCGAATGTCCGAAGTCTATAAGGCTTAAAAACCTTATAGACTTTACAAACCAAATCTATCAGACATGAAACCCGGGATACAATATATTTCATCATTGGGGATTGTACTAATAATTTTGCTGTCTTGTACCCATGACAAAGAATCAGAATTACAGGAATACGATCTAGCCCGCATAGATCTATCGATAGGTAACGAAATACAACTCTCCCCTGAAAGTCGAGCCCAGAATTATTCGGTAAACAGGATACTCGTGTTACCTTTCCCAAAATTAAACGCGGCTTTACCCGATAGCAGAGCGGACAATTTCATCACGGCTTGGAATTTTGCCCGCCAATGGGATATTAATAGTTTTCCGACACAATCCTTAACATTAGGATTGCCAAAATCATTTACATACAAAGTACTAATCATCGGATACAAACAAAGTGATTACAACTATTACAACCGGAATGCCGTTTCCAATCTGATAGAATTAACCTCACAACCGACTCCGACGAGCCTGGCAAACTTCCTGCTCGCCCCGAAATCCCCGACAATCGTTCCGGAATTTTATACTTGCCTATGTACCGCCACGAAAGACGGGACAGCCATTGGCACGGTTTTCACCCCCGACAACACTTCAAACATCAGTTTGAGCGGACAATTAAAACGATTCGTCAGCGGATTGACCGTTTCCATTACAAATATTCCGGGATACGTGAAATCAATAGCTTTAGTCGCGGGGAACCTGGTAAAAGCCGTGCAAGTAAACGACACGATAGCGACTGCCGTGCAAGTTCCCGGAGATAACCAAAGTCGGAAACTTCAAGAACAAACTCCTTCCGCCCAAACCGTCAATTTCAACGTATTTTTACTTCCTACACGAAGTACAAACAAGACAACGTTTTCATTGATCGTGAAATACGATTCCGTAACCGAAACTTACCTGATAAAAGTTCCGGACTCCCCGGTATCTCAAAACAACAATATCATATTACGTCCCAACGAAATAGTCAATATCAGCGGAGATTATTCAAAGATCAATATCGGTTTTGCAATCGGTAGGACAATTGATCTAGACGACGACAAATGGGACGGTTTTAACTAACATCAACATGAAAAGAATAAAATACTATTCCTATATATGCGGCATCATCATTATGTTTCTCGCGAACGGATGCCATAAGGTGTTAGAAGAAGAGGCACCGATCACTCCAGATATCATTGGCAACCAACAACATGACAGCATACCCGAAGGTTATTTCGTCGTTTCATTTTCCGGCTCCATACCGGAAAGTCGAAGTGCCGTAAGCGGTCCGGACACACGGGTACAACACGTCAGGTACCTAGTATATAAGTCGACCGGAGAATTTGTCAAAACAAAGGAAGTCTTACTCCCCGGTACAACGGCGAACTGGCCATTAGGTGTCGTCAGGGACACCCTGCCCCGCGGTTCGTATAAAGCCGTTTTTCTCGGTAACGTAGAAAAAACATTATTTCCTTACGCGTTAGCGGGAGCTCCTGTTAATTATAGCGAGGTATTACAAAACTACGACGTAAATTACAATAGCGCACGTATCATACTCCCCAACTCTCCTTTTCAAAATAACTCGGAATATTATTTGGCAAAAGCCGATTTTTCAGACACGAATCCCACCCCGACAATATTACTGCAACGTATCATCGGACTTGTCAACGTACACCGCAATTTAGTGGATGCACAAACAGCTCTGAACAAACTGGTACAAAACATTGTTACCCAAGTCGGATACAAGAATATCATACAAACACAAGCCCGTGGTTTATTAAAAACGGCGCTAGACTCCACGATTCTTCGTAATGTTGCTTCTATCACGATAAGTTTACTAGGTGGAATTGATGCTATCGTGAATCCACTCGTAGACAAACTTGTTGCCCCGGTAACAGACACATTATATAACCGTTTTCTGAAACAATTGACAAATCAAATCGGGAATGCATTAGCCGCCAACGAAAACCAAGGCGGATTACTCGGAGTTTTGGGCGCATTGCTCAACCCTTGGGAAGCCGTGGATGCCCATACCGCTATTGTCAGCATAAAAGATTTTCCCAAATCCGTAGATTACAACCTAGTAGTACAGGAAAAATTCAACGGGATCAATAAATTTCGATATGAATTTACCACGAGGGATTTTATGGCTCAAAAAAGTATCGCCATCAAAAACTTCTCGGGATTATTCAACATCCAAAAGATTCACGTCATAAAAGAAGGGTTAATCAGCGGACTCCTTTGGAATGGCATTATCGACAATTCATTGCTACTGGAAGGGACATTCGTGGACATTACCGATTCTTTGAAATATACCCCCTTGACCAATCGCAGATACGCTTCGAATTATTCTTTCGTCGACCTCGGTTTGAAAAGTTACACGCAACAAACAGACGGCAATCACTCCCTATCCGTTAGTGTCAAACTACTGGAAATCGGAAACATCGATGGATTACTGGGAAGTATTCCCATTTTAGGAACGATACTCAATTTAATAATCAGTCCTATCAAACAAATCACAATCAGAGTCCCATTGAATTTACCCTTACTCGGGGTCGAGAACCTATCGCTAAGTGGCGGATGGAGTACTCCCACTGCTTACTAAAACGTTATTCATTAAAAAGATCATGATGAAAAGCATTTTAATATCCATACTCTTGCTCGTGACGACAACAACTTTCGCACAAGAGTTCGCGCTAAAAACAAATGTAGCCTATTGGGCAACAACAACCTTAAACCTGGGAGCAGAAATTGCTATCGGGCATAAAATGACCATCGACCTGACCGGACAATACAACCCTTTCAAATTCGGTAACAACAAAAAGATTACGCACTGGGCTATACAACCCGGATGGCGTTATTGGACTTACCAGCAATTTGCCGGACATTTCTTCGGGATACACACCCATTACGGCAAATACAACGGTGGTCTCAAAAAATATCGTTATGACGGGTGGTTCGCGGGAGCCGGTATTTCTTACGGTTATCAATGGATTATCGGGAAACGTTGGAACCTGGAAACAGAACTAGGGATAGGATACGCTTATTTGGACTTCGACAAATACCTGCGTAATAAATGTGGAAAATTCATCAGTTCCGGACATAAAAATTATTTCGGACCGACGAAACTGAGTATCAGTTTTATGTATTTTTTTCAAATCAATCGTTCCCGCCTCATAACTCGGATTCATAATCATGCCGAGAACATACATCCGCTGATGAATTGATTCCTATCGAATATTTCAATATCAAACTATTTCATATTTTATAACCTATAATCCATAAAAAATGGTCTTCTGTTTTCCGGTTTTATCCCTATCTTTGTAAAGAAGACATAACCCGTTCGACATGGATGAAAGCGTACTTAATAAATTAAAAATCCTCGCTGAATCAGCGAAATACGATGTATCATGTGCATCTAGCGGGACTTCCCGTTCTCACAAAAAAGGACAGATCGGAAGTGCCGAGGGATGGGGTATATGCCATAGTTTCGCAGAAGACGGACGCTGCATCTCACTGCTGAAAATCATGCTCACGAACAACTGTATCTACGATTGTGCCTACTGCATAAACCGCAGGAGTAATGACCTACCTCGGGCTACCTTCTCGGTGACGGAACTGGTCAATCTGACTATCGAGTTCTATCGCCGCAATTACATCGAGGGGTTATTCCTCAGTTCCGGTGTCGTCCGTAACCCGGACTACACGATGGAACGATTGGTGCGGGTAGTGAAAGACCTCCGCCAAGTGTACAAATTCAACGGGTACATCCACATGAAAAGCATCCCCGGTGCCAGCCAGGAATTGGTGAATGAAGCCGGATTATATGCCGACCGGATGAGCGTAAATATCGAAATCCCAAATGAACAAAGCCTGCAACTTCTTGCCCCGGAAAAGGATTTTCAAAGTGTATTCACCCCCATGCGTTTTATACAGCAAGGAATGTTACAAAGTGCAGAAGACAGGAAGAAATACCGGCACGCCCCCCGCTTTGTTCCAGCAGGACAGAGCACGCAGATGATCGTGGGAGCCACTCCCGACAAGGACAAAGACATCCTGCACCTTACTTCTGCCCTATACAAGCGCCCCAGCATGAAGCGGGTATATTACTCGGGATTCGTCCCCGTCAACGCTTACGATCATCGCCTACCCGCCTTGAAGCAGCCTCCCCTTATCCGGGAAAACCGATTGTATCAAGCTGACTGGTTGCTTCGTTTTTACAATTTCAAAGTGGACGAAATCGTGGATGACTCCTACCCGGACCTCGATTTGGAGATAGACCCCAAACTCGCGTGGGCACTGCGTCACCCCGAAGCCTTCCCCATCGATGTCAACCGGGCAGATTACGAGATGCTGCTCCGGGTTCCCGGTTTGGGTGTAAAATCAGCCAAAATGATTGTCACGGCACGCCGTTACTCCCGTTTAGGGACAGCACAACTCAAGCAAATAGGCGTCGTGTTGAAAAAAGCACAATATTTCATCACCTGCCACGAATTGCCGACGAAAACCGTCAACGAACTAAAACCCGAGAACGTGAGGCGCATCCTGACACAAAGAACAAACCGAAAAATAGATGACGGGCAACTAATCATCCCTTTCGACTTCATCAATTGAAAATTTAAAATCGCTCCATGGTTATTTTCATCTACGACAAGACATTCGACGGGTTGCTAACCGCAGTTTTTGACGCGTACAGCTACAAGAAATTCCCGGACATCCTGCTCGGGGAAGGCGAAACCTTGCCTTTGTTCTACGATGAATCGTTCACGGTAACCACAGACTCGGAAAGAAGTGAACGGGTATGGAAAGGACTCCAAAAAAAGCTATCAGTACCTGCCCTCTCCCAACTCACGACGTGCTGGTTATCGGAATTACCGGAAATAGACCTCTTGCTATTCCGCTATATCCGCAAGA
Source organism: Butyricimonas synergistica DSM 23225 (assembly GCF_000379665.1). Taxonomy (GTDB): domain Bacteria; phylum Bacteroidota; class Bacteroidia; order Bacteroidales; family Marinifilaceae; genus Butyricimonas; species Butyricimonas synergistica. Next base: position 1,626,002 of record NZ_KB903359.1, read on the forward strand.
CAATCGACGCACCCCGTTCCATTGAACTCAATTTCGGGGATCCCGACGTGCTCGAATTATCCAAAGTATTCAAACAAGTAAAAAACGAACGCCTTCGGGTCATTCAGTTCCTCCGTTTCCAAAAAGCCGCAGACGGCACATACTTCGCCGCCTTGAAACCCCTGTACAATGTTCTCTCTTTAGTTATCCCTTACCTGCAAGATCGTTTTGCAGACCAAAAATGGTTGCTTTATGACTTGAAACGGGAGTATGGTTACTATTATGATTTAACCACTGTCACGGAAGTACATTTCGAGCAAAAGGAAGGACATCTCTTGACCGGATTCCTCGACGAAAGTATCATGGATCAAGACGAAAAACTATTTCAACAACTCTGGCAAACCTATTTCAAGACGATTGCCATCAAAGAACGCCTCAACCCAAAATTACACCGCCAAAATCTCCCCGCCCGTTTCTGGAAATACCTGACAGAAAAAAGAGGATGATAAATAGAAATTATTCTATAGACGAACCGGGGAGATTCCGGTGTGAACCCGTGGAAATAAGGGGAAAATCCCGGGTTAATTTCGGTACAACTTCGGATCAACTTCGGTGCAAAGACCTTCGGGAGCGTTTTTAATACGAATATGAAACACGAGTAAAAAGAGAGAAACATTTTATTTCCCCCTTTCATCTACGTGCAAACAACGCTTTCTCCCCGGATGAAGTTTAATCTCTTAGGTTGTCGGTTGAATATCATCCCAATCCGCTCCCTCGCTCGCCCCGATCAGCCAATTGAAAGCATAATGTCGTTCCATGACAACACCCCCGTCCAACGAAGCGGGAGCCTCCTGTCCCTTGACACGGGCATCCACGCACGCCCAATCATAACGCAAAGTCAGATCCGCCTCATCCAATATTTCCTCCTTACCTCGAATCTCGCCTAGCCCTAAAACAGTTCCTTTCTCCTGGTTATCAAAGAAAAGCCGGACTATAAACGGGACATCACAAATCTCCGAAGGATAAGGCAACTCCGTTATACCAAGTGCCCACAGCAACACGGCACAACACTCGTACCGCCACAGGAACTGAATACAGTCATGCTGCTCCGGCGAAGGATTATCCAAGTATGCCCTCTCCGCAGGCGTCAGTTCGTCCATGATATGAAAACCAGCATCCACCCACTGCACGAACCCCAATCCTTCTTCCCGATCGGGATTCTCGGACAACATAACTTCCGAATACAATGCCACGGCAAACAGAGCCGCCGCACGACAGGCTATTTCTTCCGGATCACGGATAACCGCTTCACTATCCAACACCTCGCAAGGCAAATGTTCGATATAAGGCACTCCAGCCTCCTTCAAGCGGGCAAGAGAACGCTCCCGGCGAAATAGATCCACCTCTCCGGGTTCAGGACGCCCGACTTCCAACAAATCAGAATTTGCCACCGGACGGAAAGCCTCATACTCGCTCTCGCCCTGCACGGAAAAAAGCAACTTCCCCTTACCATCATACAGACTCATGCTCGGGTAAAGCACGAATCCGTTTATATCTGCCGCCACGTCAAAAATAGTATTCACGATATAATTTGTCCGATCCCGGTTATCATCCGTCTCGAACTCGATACCCACGATACAATTAAAACAAGTAATCTGACGGACTACTTCTTCTTTAATTTCAGACAATTCTGTTTCCACTCGTGCGAAATAATTCGCCATCCCGTTCGTGTGTTCCGCCACCTGTTCCGGCTCGTTCTTAGCTTGCATCATCGAACAGCGAATAACCGAATCATCCTGCAATACCAGCATCCAGCGGTCGTCCCCGGGCGTGAACATTTTTGCCACTTCACTAAACCGCTTTTCCATAGATTGCGCCACCCGGTCGAAATCCCCGATCACCGTGTAAAGAGTCAGATTTGCTTTTTCCATAAAATCATTTTATAATTCTCACAAATATAGAAACTCCTTCTGACAAAGCAACCGATTAACCTCTTCAAAACCCGCTCTAAAAAGCAATATTTTCTATTTTTTCCAAAGAAAAAGAGTAAGGTGCGTCGGTATCAGCAGTTCCCCTCGACCTATTCGGTCGTTCACTCATCTGAAACTTGATCCGTCCTCCATCTTGCAAATCTTTATGAGTAATGTAATTCTTCGTGTAAATTCGTTTATTCAGCTTCATCCGGTCGATATAGCGGTGAGCATCGTCTGTTCCCGGGGCTAGGATTTCTAGCTTTTTCCCGTTTTCGAAATGAATCGTTGCTTTCGGGAAAAGCGGCGTACCCAGCACATACTGATCTGTGCCCGGGCACACGGGATAAAAACCCAGTGCCGAGAACACGTACCATGCCGATGTCTGCCCGTTATCCTCATCCCCACAATAGCCGTCCGGACCGGGCGTGTACATCCGATTCATCACTTCCCGCAACCAATACTGCGCTTTCCATGGTTGTCCGGCATAATTATACAAGTAAATCATATGCTGTATGGGTTGATTCCCGTGAGCGTAATTTCCCATATTCATGACGGTCATTTCCCGGATTTCATGGATTACTCCCCCGTAATAACTCTCGTCAAACAAGGGCGGCACGGCAAAAACCGAGTCCAGCATCTGCACGAAAGTTTCCTTTCCTCCCATCAAGCCGATCAGCCCGTGTGGATCGTGGAATACCGACCACGTGTAGTGCCAGCTATTTCCCTCCGTGAAAGCATCCCCCCATTTCAATGGTGAGAACGGCTCCATAAAAGTCCCGTCCCGATTTTTGCCCCGCATCAATTTGGTTTCGGGATCGAACAAATGTTTATAGTTCATTGCCCGACGGGCAAACCGCTCTATTTCCCCCGTCGGACGTCCTAACTTCTTTGCCAATTGAAAAATGCACCAATCATCATAAGCATACTCCAGAGTACGCGCTGCACTCTCGTTTATCCCCACGTTGTAAGGCACATATCCCAATGTATTATAATACTCGTGCCCCAAGCGTCCCGTGGAAGATGCTTTCGGGTGCACGTGTTCCGTGCCGTGTATCAACCCCTCGTACAGGGTTTCAACATCAGCGACCTGCACGCCTTTCAAATAGGCATCCGCAAGCACGGATGCCGAATTATTTCCAACCATACATCCCCGGTGTCCAGGACTCGCCCATTCCGGGAAAAAACCGCTTTCCTTGTAAGTATTGATCAACCCCTCCTGCATTTCCTTGTTCCGAGAGGGATAAACCAAGTTCAACAGGGGAAACAAGCAACGGAATGTATCCCAAAATCCTGTATCCGTGTATAAATATCCCGGTAAAACCTCTCCATTATAAGGGCTGTAATGCAGTATATTTCCTGCCGCATCTATTTCATAGAATTTACGGGGAAAAAGTACCGAACGATAGAGGCAAGAATAAAATACCCGGTATTGATCCAACGAACCACCTTCCACTTGAATAGCCCCCAACACTTCATTCCATGCCGCCTTACCCCGTCCGACCAAAGTATCGAAATCGTCGTTCCCCAATTCCTTCAAATTCAATTCCGCCTGTTCCGGGCTTATAAATGAAGACGCCACGCGGGCGTGTACTTTTTCCCCCTTTTTTGTCCGAAAACCGATCACACTTCCCACGTGCCGGGCTTGTTGTGACAAATCGTCACTCAATTCCCCGTCGGCAAACGTGTGTTTATACACAAAAGGCTTATCAAATTCTATCACGAAATAATTCTTAAAATTCTCGGGTACACCTCCGCTATTCCGGGTCGTGTATCCCACGATCTTATTATCTCCCTCGATACGAACAAATGAACCCCGGTCAAAAGCATCAACGACAATATACGAATGTTCATTTTCCGGGAAAGTAAAACGGAAAAAAGCCGCCCGTTCCGTCGTCGTAAATTCAGTCACCACGTCGTGTTCGGCGAGGTAAACCTTATAATAATAAGGCTTTGCCACCTCTCCTTTATGCGAGAACCAACTGGCACGCCGGTCTTGGTCGAACTCCGGTTTCCCAACCACTGGCATCAACGAAAATTGACCGTAATCATTTATCCACGGACTCGGCTGATGCGTCTGTTTGAATCCCCGAATCTTATTTGCCGTGTAAACGTAAGCCCAACCGTCACCCATTCTTCCCGTCTGGGGCATCCAAAAATTCATTCCCCACGGGCGGGCGATCGCCGGATAAGTATTCCCCGTCGACAATTCAAACGTGGATTGCGTACCCATAAGCGGATTCACGTACTCCACGGGATCAAAAACAGTTTGAGCTTGCGCGGGGATACCCACGCCGAGCCACAAACAAACTAAAACACAAACATAATATCTCATAAACACAACACATTTTGTTACACTTCTCAAGTTTCCCGAACACCTGCCCGCATTTACTTGTCACCCATCGCAACCATGTATTCTTCCCAAAGTCGATCTATATCATATTCCTCTCCTAGAGAATATTGAATCGCACCTTGAAAAGACCAAGGAATGACATCTAAAGTACTGCGGTTAAATTTACGCAAAAAATCCGGATCTTTCGTCTGCTTCAACCAAGCCAGGAAGAAGCCTGTCGTGCGATACCCATCCGTGTAATGCCCTCCCTTGGGGCGGTCGTCCAAAGTAAAACCGCCGTTCACGTAACGCACTGCATCCGCCATACCCTCGATGAAAGCCCAAAATGTCTTATTTGTCCCATAAGTTCCTATCCCTTGCGGTTCCAACTGAAACCCGTGTGTCAATTCATGCCAAAGTACACCCCGGTTTTCTCGCACTAACGCATCCATGTTTCCCTTGTAACTTTTCTCCACCCAATCCGTGCTGTAAGTAATCGTGATTGAAGGCGGATTACCGCTTTTCGCCGATACTCCATCATAAGACTTTAATATATATGTAATTAATTTGACAGCTGGGATACTATCCTCGGGTGAAAAATAAAGCGTTTCCAATACTTGCCGGGCACATTCCTGTATAAACTGTTCAGGACGGGGAACAATCCGAGCGTATAATTTTGCCCCATCCGTTTCCGGTGACAAATTTTGGAATTCAACTCTTCCCACGTCATAGGTTGACCAGTCCGTAACTTTCCCCGTTTTCGAGCTATTCTTTTTGCATCCACAGGAACTCACTATTCCCAAGATACATATGTATAATATTATTTTTATATTCATCGTGTTAGTGAGTAAGGTTTATTATCATTCGTGTATATTCTATTCCGGTTGGGACGGTTACTCATCTCGAATTCCAACACTCCTCCCGCCATAATATCCCGTTGCGTTATATAAGCCTTGTCATAGAGCTTTCCGTTCAACCGAACTGCTTTCACGTATCTGTTTTTGTCATTCACTTTCGGCGCACGTACCTCAAACGTGTTGCCGTTCTCCAAACGTATTTTCATGTAAGGCAGATAAGGAGCACCCAACACGTATTGATCCGTTCCGGGACAGACTGGATAAAATCCCAAAGCTGAGAAAATATACCAGGCAGACATCTGACCGCAGTCGTCATTACCGCATAACCCGTCTATTTTATTCCTGTACATACGGTTCATCACTTCCCGCACCCGGAATTGAGTCTTCCAAGGTTGAGAAGTCCAAGCGTACAGGTACAACACGTGATGGCTAGGCTCATTCCCGTGCACGTAATTTCCCATTAGCCCCTCTTCCGTGATGTCCTCCGTATCGGCATAATATTTTTCAGGAAGGTGCATCGTGAACAAACTATCCAACCGTTCGGTAAAACGCTTCTCCCCTCCCGCCAAACGGATCAACCCGTTTACATCGTGCGGAACGTGCAACGAGTAATTCCACGAATTTCCCTCGATAAATCCTTCGCCGTGCGTGCCCAGCGGATCAAATGGCTCTTTCCAGCTCCCGTCGGACAAACGGGGACGGGCAAAACCCAAACGTTCGTCGAACAAATTCCGATAGTTCAAAGCCCGGCTCTCGTACTCATGGACCATGTTCTCGTCCCCCGATACTTTTGCAGTTTGGTATATCGCCCAATCGTCATACGCGTTCTCCAGTGTGATCGAAGCACCATTCCCGTCTTTATCCACGGGCACGTACCCCTTTTCCACGTAATCACGGGTATGCTGGTAATACGGAACATTCGAACTATTCCTCATGGCTTCCAACACCAACGCCGTATCCAGCTGGATACCCTTCGCCACGGCGTCCGCCACGACAGCAACCCCGTGATAAGCGATCATACACCAGTTCTCGTTTCCCATGTGCGACCACACGGGCAAAGCTTTGTGTACACTCTGCCGGTAATGTTCCAGCATAGACATAACCATATCCCGGTTCCGTTCCCGATTGATAACATTAAACAACGGATGCAAAGCCCGGTAGGTATCCCACAAGGAGAACACGGTATAATTGGTAAAACCCTCCGCCCGATGAATCATGTGGTCTACACCCCGGTATTGCCCGTCTACATCCATGTAAACAGACGGATTTATCATCGTGTGATACAACGAGGTATATAACATACTCAACTCATCATGACTTCCTTGTGCCTCGATCACCGAAAGTTCTCTGTTCCATTTCTCCCCGGCACGTGCAGCCAACGTTTCAAAATCAACGCCTGCCGCTTCCATCTGCAAGTTCCTCAACGCCCCTTCCGTACTCACGCATGAAAGAGCCACTTTCACTTCTAGTTCCGGCATATCGCATAAGTCAAAATCAAAATATGCCACGATACCCCTACCGCCCATCTCCGGGAAATTTCTTTTCTCATCAAATCTACGCCAAAAACCTTTGTAATTCACCTCCTCGAAGTTCTCGTGTCCATAATCTTGTATCGGTTTAGAGAATGTTATCGCGAAATACGTGTAATTCGTCCGTGCCCACCCCCTCGTAATCCGGTATCCCGTCAACAAAGTATCATTTTCCACCCGAAGATTCGCCCACAACACTTTCCCGTCATAATTGTATATCCCATGCAATAAATCCACGATCACATGACCTTTTTCCACTCCCACCGGATAGGTATATTTGTGTATTCCCACCCGTTCCGTTGCCGTCAACTGTACTTTCACACCGTAATCCTGCAACATCACCTCGTAATAACCGGGCGAGGCTTTTTCCCGCTCGTGCGAGAATCGGGAACGATACCCCTCTTCCGGTCGTTCCGCCGTCCCGGGCACCAGTTTCAAATCCCCGACTGTCGGCATCAAAAGGACATCCCCCAAATCCGAATGCCCCGTTCCGCTCAAATGCGTATGGCTGAACCCGACAATTGTCGGATCATCATACTGGTATCCGGCACAATACCGATAAGTATTTTTTTGGTAAACACCGTCAATATTATGCGGCACGTTCTCCGTATCGGGACTCAACTGCACCGCTCCATACGGGACACAAGCCCCCGGGAAGGTATGTCCCATACTTTTAGTCCCGATAAAGGGATTCACGTAATCCACCGGATTCTTTTTTTCTTCTTCATTTGTCAGCATAGCACCCAAACACAATAAAAGTACGCTCAATTTCATCTTGTCAGCATTAATTAAAATTTTCTGTTATCCGATTACTCTAAAAAGGCACTTGAAGCCCCTCAAAGGGTGAAAAAAAGTTGTAATATTTTTGACATATTACAACTTCCTTCATGAAACAAACTTCTTTAATGAATACCCTTCACGTCCAGGGCTTGTCTGATTTTATAATGTAAATACTCGTAATAATCCTTCATTTCCCCCGTACTCGTTTTCATGGCATTATTCACCATGGCATCGATTTTCAACAACATTTGATAAAAAACATGAGAACGTGATAATGTATTTACCGCAATCCCTCCCTGTGCATAAAAACCACTGATATTCTCTACCTGCATCCGTTCCAGTTTCTCACAAGCAATAGGATCATACTTTTGACAAACTTGTCCGGTAGCACTTATCCCCTGCACCAAAGCCCGCGTGTGCGCATCCAATTGTGTGGCATCTTCCGTTACGGTCGAAGAAGCAATCACGGCAGCTAAAAAAGCCATCTGAAAATCCCTCTCCAACGGATCCAATTGTTTGCGCTTTATAGTACCGTCCCAAACCATCCGATACAATTCATCCATGTACTCGTCCGCGGTATATCCTCCGCTTGCCTTGCGAGAACTCATGATAACCATATACCAACGAGAAAATAACAAGTCAAAAATTTCTATCCGTTTTTGTTGTACGGCGGAAGAATGTACCAGCAAGTCATGCCTTAATTCCTGATTATCCAACCAATCCAAATCTTTAGCCTGTTCCAGCAAGAAATTAACAGCTTCCTGTTGCTTGGCTTTAGGTACGACCGTGTAATGCGGTATCTTCTCATCACTATTACCGTCATTTATATACATACCACCAATGTAAGACGCAACCCGGCTCAACCCGTCCATGTACCGCCCTTGTATAAAACCATACAATTTATTCTGAAGTTCCAATGTTTTATCCTCTTCGGCAAACCATTCACGACAATGAGCCATTGACTTTTTCAGGTTCCGTATCAGATATTCCCCCGCCTTAACATGATCATTCCCCAAATCCTCGCTCAATACACGCGGGTCATAAACACTGGAAGTAAAAGGCGTATGCCCGTATGTTTTATAAATATCCCGACGGGATTCTTTAATCCAACGATCCAACGTATCACGTTCCTCCTCCGCACTCTTCACTCCACGAATCGGTTTATACAACCATTCAATGGCATAATAATCGTATTCACCCAACTTGTCTTGCACTAGCAACACTCCGTTTTTGACATCTTCTTCCTGTGCTATATAATTACATGGCACCATATCCATTATCGAGGGTGACAACCCGTGTTCCCTCGTGAAAGTTACAGAACGCAATGAATCAACCGGATAAACAGAAGATGCCTGCAAATTGGCTCTCAACCCCAAACACGAACCGATCTCCCGTATCATTTGCCTCTTTATCATTTGCCCCATCACCTCTTCGGACAAAGCAGCCTTACGCGCTTCCGGGTCTGCCGCCATCGTGTAAAGAAGCCTGTCACGATGCAGTATAAACAAGAAATGATGATGCAAATACAAAGAGGCATTAAGAATCTCCCCACTCCGGTAATCCACCAGCATAGATTGTTGAGGACGATACATATTCGGAGAAGTCGGAGAATAACGAATCACAGAATATTGAATGTTTCCGGCATCAAAATCCGATGTTTCGGGAAAAGGCATAACCCGAAGCACATTTTTAAATCCGATACGTTCAAAAGCCTTGTTCCACTCCTCTACCCCCTCACGAATATATTTCGTCCAACTCTCGGGCATCAACGTATCCAAATAAAAAACAATCGGTTTCTTTGGCTCCACGACCTGTCCTGCCCAATACGCCCCCTCATCACTCGGTTCCACTCGCCAACGTTTAGTCAGGAATCCCCTTGTCAATGCCGTCTTCCCTTTTCCAATCTCGGGAATCGTTACGAAACTTACCCCGATCCTCGGGTCGGCATAACGAGGAGTCATTTTATCTTCAGGCAGAAGCACCAACATTTTATTAAATGTAACTGAAACTTTCACATTCTGCTTGGACAAAGCACCCATCACGATATGATCCACATCATACCCCGATTCACAAACTACGGTAACACTCCGTCCATCCGCCTTGACATCTTGAAACAAATTCCGGTTCGCTTTATACTTGTGATTCCGCTTCACGAATCCCCATACGGAATTGACAGCCTGAACGGAAAACGGATTCGTGAACGCCGTATGCTCCAAGAAAAAAGAAGTCATATTCAATACCACGGCACTATTATCCGGCGTGTAAGCCTCTATTTTAAAAGTAGAGTACACTCCCGGCATAAAAGATTTCTCCAAGGCTCCCTCTACATTTTCATCCCCACTACCGTTAATAATAGGAACGCCTTGCCTCAAACGAGCCTGTACATACTCCCCCTCTCTCGTGAACACGAATACCTGAGGTGTTCCGGCAAATTGCCCTACAACACCTTCCCCGTTATCACTCGTGTTCTCTATCGACGAAGCGAACAACATATCCTTACCCAACAAATCCAAGGGAAACTCCACGTACACATTCCCCCCCGTGTAATGAATCGTCATTACTCCTTTTGCCGTTTTTACATTTTTACCGTTAAAGAGCTTCTGGTAAGCCGAATTTTTATTTTTCCCCGTATCCTTCTTCTCCTGTACCATCCCGTTTCCTACAAACGGACATAGAATTATCGAAAGAAGAAATACTACATATATAATACTTTTCATGACAACTAGTTTACTATTAATAATCACTCGTCTCAGTTATTCTTAAAAACCTTCTCCAATTTATAAACCAACAACTGATAATGCAATCGAGTATCTTCCGTTGCCGTATTCATCCGGCTTTTCAACAAAGCCAAAGTCCTTTTTAACATCAAGAAACAATCGGTTCCGATAGAAACATTCGGTCTGCTCAAGTTCGTCGTTCTTCCGAAACCGCTAATCTCCTCCGGAGCAAAACAACACCCCCTGTTCGCAAACATACCCAAATACTCGTCAGGCAACTCGCCATAAATATTCCGGCTATTCTCTTTCACGTAATCCATAACCTCAATCATCCCGCCCCGAGAAAAAGCAAAAGGAGAACCGCCCATACCCTTCACTTCCACTCCGGAAGCAGAAACCAAAAATGACAAATATTTAATTTGCAATCGTTTTTCGACCTCAGACAGCGAATTTCTCTTTTGGGTCGGAGCCATGATGAATTCATACAAATCATTCATGTACTCCCGCGTGGAATATGCATCCTCTTTCGACTGTTCCATCCCCACAGCCAACGCATTAAGCCGAGATAACAATCCCCGGAAAATAGCATTTTCCATATCTCCCGAAATATCGCTCATCAACGGCAAACCATCCTTAAAATCCTTCGCATCAATCCAAGACATCTCTTTCAACTGATCCAACAGAAACGCCAATGCCTCCTTTTGCCGGGCTTTGGGAACCAAAGCATAAGCAGGAATCGGATCTCCTGCATATTTTTCATTCAGGTAAATACCGCCAATATTAAAAATAACATTATTCAAATACCTGAAATACTGCATGATGATCTCGTTATAAATCTGTTGACGGAAGGCGTAATCTTTATCTTCCTCTCCCACCCAGTCATTCAGGTTCGCCAAAATATATTTCAAGTTCTTTATCCCATATGCGGATGATTTTATCGGATCATCTCCCAAATCCTCCTCGAAAGAACTCGGATCCCAACGAGAGTTCATCTGTTGCCTACCATAGCGATATACCGGATCTCCCGCTTTCTCGCTAATCCAACGATCCAAAACGGGAACTTCCTCATCCGTGGTCTTTTCTCCTAACAAAGGCGTGTACAACCATTTTATTGTAAAATAATCATACAACCCCAAATGAGGTGGTGTCAATTTCACACCTCTCTCCTTATCTCCCGGCTGTGCCACGTAATTATTCCGGGCATAATCCATAATCGAATGCGTAGTCCCGTACTTTTGGGTATAAGAAGGCGAACGCAAAGAATCCGTAGGAATAGCGGCAGAAGCACTCATATTATGCATAAAACCCAAACAATGCCCCACCTCGTGGGCAATAGCGTAACGAATACTCTCCCCTAACAGATCTTCCGGCAACTGCATTCTCCGCACATCGGCATCTGTCTGCGCAGTCTGCACGAATCGCCAATTCTGAATCAATTGAGCTATATTGTGATAAAAATACACCGAGGCATTAATAATCTCTCCCGTCCGGGGATCAGTCCACGAAGGTCCCATTGCGTTAGCCGTCCACGAGGGAGAATAGCGTACACAGGAATACTTCAGATTTTCCGGATCAAATTCCGGATCATCCTTGGGAAAACCCCGGGCAATAATCGCATTCTTCAACCCAATCTTCTCAAAAGCTTTCTGCCATTCCTCGACTCCTTGCTTGATATATTTCTTCCAACCTTCCGGGAAAGCATTATCCACGTAAAACACGATAGGTTTCTTCACATCCACCAGTTGTCCGGCACGATAAGCCGCTTCGTCCGCGGGTTCAAGACGCCAACGATTTGCGTAATAACGAAAATCGACCCCATTCTTTTTAGAATTGAATTCATATTTCGCCTGATAGAATATAGCAATACGGGGATCCGCCATACGGGGACGCATCGGTTCTTCCGGCAACAAAATAAAACTACGTGTCATCACCGTCGTAAAAGGCACTTTCTGAAACAATACCCGTTCTTGATTCCGCACGGTAACCAAATAATTCAAAGAAGAACGTATACTGAAATTATCCTCGAAAGCCTTAATCTCACCGATAAACGAATTCTTTTTCACGAACTCCTTTTCCAGCCGACGCCTGCCACCCGTGATAGGAGCGTACGGGGAAAAAGGAGATAACCCCTCGTTATCACTCAACAAGAAATCGGTCAAATCCAGCACAACCGCCGTACTGTCTTCCGAATACACCTTCACCGGAAGATTCAAAATAATAGCCGGCTTAAAACTCTCTTCCAAACGTTTTCTTATCCCCTCCTCCGTGGTATAATACACCGCACTCACCTCCCGCAGGCTGACTAACGAGTCCTGACGGGTAAACACCACATGCATCGGCTCCTTGGGCTTTTCCCCCACACTCCCGAAATCATTATTCGTGGTTTCACTGATCGTTGAACCGAGTAACATCTCTTTCCCCAACAAATTCAACGGCAACTCAAAATAGATCTTCCCATCCATCTTGTGCAACGTGATTAAACCTTTCACCGTTTCACACGACTTCCCCTTAAAAAAGCGCTGGTAAGCACTTTCCGTTTTCACCTCCTTGGTTGCCGTTTTTTTCTTCCGCCCTTTACCTTCCGCCGACACAACACTCAAGGAAAAAAACATAAATACAAATACAATTGATTTCAATATCATAACTTCAAAATTTAAACATCCCAATTTTCACATAACAATCCCTGCTGAAATAGAAATACCATTCAGAGTAAAAATATAAATACCTGTGTTTCAATACCGGAATAGTTTTCTAAAATCGAATAAATCGATTTTAGAAAACTACACTGCGATCACAAATCCCGTCCCGAAAATTTATATTTGAAAATCACATCAACTATCCGACCGAAACCACCCTGTTCATACAACACGACAGGCTCACCCGCCTTCAGCACCGCATCCTCCACGTTGAACAGCACAAACGTCCCGTCTTCCAATCCTACCCCCAACTCTTTATTTCCATCAGCAGGATGTATCGCCACGATAGCACGCCCACCCAACGAAGCATAATGATGCGACTTCCCGGTACTTAAATCGAAATAATACAACTCGTCATTATTCACACCCCCGGAGAAGAAAATATAAGTACGGCTTCTCAATATCCTGAAAACACTCTTATTCGTCACATATCCCTCTGTTTTTCCCGAAAACGTCTGACACTTATCCATTGCATCTAAAGTAATCACTCCTAAGGCACCGCTAGCAATCTCAAACGTTTCCACTTTCCAATCATCCCCATTCCGCAAAATAAGAGCATACTTTGTGCCGCCCTGTACCGCACCCCCGTAAGCAGCGCCATAAACCAATTTATAATCACCGAAATTATTCACCGGAATAAAACCGGCTGGATAATTCCCCGTGTATTGCAATTCCCGGTACTCCTCTGCCGTCGTGTAATAAGCACTCCTCACGTGGATCAACCGACCGTTTAACTCGTCATACAAAAGAAAATGTTTCAAATACTGATGTTCCGTTTCAATAATCTTTCCAATTTTATATCCTTTATTTATATATACCGGAACATTGTTGTAAGCAGCCGAATGATACCCCATGCTCTTCGGGTCATTGAAAAAACGGGTATAAATTTTCCCGTCCTCGCTCAACACAATATTCATGTAGAACGGGTAGAATGCCGATACCAATTTAAAATTCTCCGGGGGATTTCCTCCCACGAACTCCTCTCGGGTCAATACTTCCTTCTCGTTCGTGTCACCATTCAGCTCCACGGGTCCCTGCCCGCCATGCTGAATGACCAACAATTCAGACCATTTACAATAGTTAGTTGCATTCCAAAAGAAATGCTGCACCAGTTTCACCGGTTCCGCCCCCATGTCTTCCCCATTTGCCGCCCGGTACAAATCATAATAAGCATGGTATTCTCCATCTTGAGAAGCAGTCGGTAAATTAACATGTCCCAGTTTCGACACCCCGCCTTCCTCGTACAAAATAGAGAATCCCGATTGATATACCGTCGCCGCAATAACAGACATCGTGTTGCTATACACTTTCCCGTTACGATTATCTTTCAGTGCCAAGCGGCAAGCATACGTTTTTGCCTGTTCAGGAGTAAATTCCAACACCCTCTCCGTGGAAACGACGTCATAATCAATACGCCACTCGTACGAGAAATCAGTAGTATCACTCCCGCCAAACTGAATCTTAGGCTCTACTTTCACTTTATCATGTACAAAACAATTCACAACATAAGTTTCAAATGAAACCCTCGCATCCCGAATCGCTTCATATTTATAATTCCCCTCATCTTTGATACAGGAAAACAATCCCGCCATCATCAACAAAGACAGATATATTATATTTTTCATCTTCATACTGCTATTGATTTATTATCCAATTACTGTTACCGTCATGGCCACACCATCATCCAACACCGGCTCTCCCCGATCTTCCATTTCACGCAAATAGTACTTTAACTGTAACGCGTAAGCTCTCCTCGTCGATGCATCCAGATTCGTCCAATCCCCTTCCCCGGTCACCTCAATTAACAACTGATATTTCGCAGCCGAATAAGTACCGAGAAAAGATTTATCAACATCCTCATCCCACCATTCCGGTATCGTCACCGTATTACTCAAGTTAATAATCTTATACTGATAATTAGGTTCCCCCGGCAAAATATCACTCCCGTTTCCCGGGATAGCTAACACGATCCGCACACGCTCATCCCCGGGATTATTCAACACCAACGAGATCGTATCCCTCACGTATCCCTTGTGGAAAACATAATACTCCGGAAGTTCTATATGTTTCTCCGTTGCCGTGGACAAATTTTTATCCAATACGACTGTAAACGGCTGGTCTTCCAAAAATAGATTTCCCAACATCTCCACGTGTATCGGCACCTCGATCTGTTCCGCATTTCCGTAAAAGAAAAACGAAATCTCCATCGAATCCTTGTAAGCATTCGTGAATTGAATGTAATTCACGGTATTATACATCGGGATATCCTCTTTCGAGCACGCCCCCAACAAGAACACACTTAAAATAAATACATATATCTTTTTCATAACTCGTCTTTTTTTTACTAAAATACCTTTTCATCATCCGGCAAAGGAAGCACAAACGAATTACCCAACACGTGAGATTCACTTCCACTCAACACGGGATGATTCAAACGTTTAAACATGAAAAAAGTCTGCCCTTCCGTGAGATACTCTTTCATTCCTTCCCAAATCAACTCTTCCTTAAAAGAAATTGCTGACACGGTTTCCGAAATATTACGTTTACATCCGCGACCTCCCCGCACTTCTTCAAGATACGCCACAGCTTCCGCATTACCCGCGGCAGAACCATACGCCGTTTCCGCCAAGATATAACATATCTCACTAAATCTCAACGCTGGAATAAGCGCATACTGTACCTTTAAGAAACTCTCCGAGGCACCCAGATCCAACCATTTCTGCGACCGATTCGCACCAAGCGTCCAATCAATAAGATATTGACGATAATCATCTCCATCTCCCCGATCACCAAACATCGTGCTGCCATTCTTCAACAACATCTTGGGCATTCCCGCCTCTTCCGTAAAATCCTCCACGTCTTCCGTCAATTTCTTATTATAAAATGCGAACAAAATATCATCATACGCCTTCACATATTTATTGCTCCCGGAAGTATTCAGATTCGACGAATGTGTAAAATAAATATTCCATAAATCGGTCTTGGCTTCCACCAAATCATACACGTGCGATGCGTACCGGTTAGCTTCTTCATTCTCTCCGGCATACAGGCACAAACGAGCCAACGTACCGCAAATTGCCAAGTAATTCATACGAGTTCCCCGGAAACTGAAAAAACGATTTCCCGAATCATCTGCAAAAAAACGGTTAGCATACGCAAAATTATCATACAACGTATCATTCTGCGCAACAAGATCCTTTGCCCGCAACAAATCTTCCTTGGCAAGCCGAAGTACCTCCGTCGTGGGCTGTGCAGACTCGTAATGCGTCGGGTAAACTGTCACGTAAGGAATATACGCCCCGTCATTCCCCGTGGTCGGAGCCGGTGCAAACATCCTTGCTAAATCAAGATGCAAATATCCCCTCAAAGCCAAAGCCTCACCATAGATCAAATTCCGCTCGCGCTCACCCAAAGGAAAAAACGAAGCATCTTTACTTTCTATCTCGGCAATCAATTTATTACAATTAGCGATAGCATTATAGGCACCTTTCCAAATCTCAGAAATCAGTTTTTTGACGTCACTTGCATTATAGTCATAAACTACCGCCGCTTTGTAAGCCTTATTTTGACTGACATCTGCGGCATCATACGTCTGAGCCAAAACACTCAAAAACCCCCATGAAAGTTCCCGTCCGTACATCTCCGGCTCTGACAATTTATAATACACCCCATTCAAGGCACTCCGGAATCCGGTGTAATCCTTAAACATTTTCTCGTCACTCGCCTGATTATCCGACTCGACATCCAACCAAGCATTACATGCTGCCAGCCCGAACAGCATCATAAACAACAACAGATATTTATATCGTATCATAACCATCTCTTTAAAAACTTGCATTTAAAGTGAAATTAAAAGTTCTCGCGAAAGGATAATTCAATCCCCGTTCCTGCTTCACGCTGGAAATCGTGAATATATCTTTCATATTAAACGATAACCGCAACATACTCATCTTCCATTTCTTCAACAAATCTTGATTGAAATCATACCCCACCGTCAAAGAATTAAAATTCAACATATTATAATCCTGCACGAAACGAGAAGTTGGCAATGTCACACTATTCCGGTCTTTAATCGACTTCAAGCGAGTCACTTCCCCCGGCTTTGCCCAACGCTCCGTGAGCACCCGCTTGTCTGCATTCATATCATACAACTTCACGTTCTCCACTTTATCCACCAAAGTCTGATTATACACTTGTCCCCCGAACTCATACATGAACGTGGCGAACAACGTGAAACGCTTCCACTGGAAATTTACCCCGAAAGATCCCGTTGCATCCGGTTCAGTATCACCCAAAATAGCCTGCTGACTAGCCGTCCATTCCTGAATCACCTGTCCGCTTCGATCCAAGAACAATTCTTTTCCGTTACTCGGGTTGATTCCTAAAGAACGCATCCCGTAAATAGATGTCAAAGAACCACCCTCCTCGTATTTCAACAAAGGTTTGCTATACTTCAAATCCTGTTTGTTGAAAATGTTTTCGAAATACTCATCAAACTTCTCGTTCACCCGTTCATTATACGCCTTCAAAGATTCCGAAATTTTCAATATCTGGTTCCGGTTATGCGCCAAATTACCGAACACGGCAAGCATCCAGTCTTTTCTTTGGATAATATTAAAGCGAACATCCAACTCGATCCCTTTATTCTCCACCTCACCCATATTATCCTTATAAGAAGTAAAACCGGTATGAGTCGGAATCGTCACATCCGTAATCAAATCTTTGGTTGTCTTGTTATACCACGTGAACTTCGTGTAAATCGCATCATCCAACAATCCTAACTCCAATTTCAAATCCCGGGAGAAAGTCCGTTCCCACTTCAAATCCTCATTCCCCATGTAATGCAAGAAAACACCACCACCCGTGGAATAATATGAATTAGTCACATCATAAGTATGTTTGGCAGCGTAAGCAGGGAAATTAGTTTTACCCAACACCCCAAAAGTCCCCGTGACTTTCAACAAACTCACCACATTCTGACCTTGCATAAACTGGTAATTATGCACGTTCAGTCCTACACCTCCAGAATAAAAAGGAGCGTATTTCTTGGCAGCCCCGAACTCGGACGAACCATCCAAACGCCATGAGGCATCAAACAAGTAAATATCATTATACGTGTAATTTAATGAAACAAATGACCCGAACAACCGTTTCTTATTATCCGAATACGTCGGAACATCATCCACGTTCTCGGCAAAAGCCGGAGTATTCAATTCTCCCGAGGGAAATCCCAAATATTTCTCTACCGAACTATTCGTACTCTCCGTGTTCGTGTTCAATCCCAACGAAAAATTCATATTATGTTTCTTTATCGTCTGCACGTAATTCAACACGAAATTGGTATTCCATTTCACCAGTTTCTTCTTGCTCAAATCCAACGAACCTTTCTTGTCATCATCCACATTGTAAAATGAAGAAGAAAGCGGATCTTTGAAAACTTTTGTTTCGGTATCAGTCAAAGTCACCGCTACTTGTCCTTTAAAATAAAGGCTCTTCGTGATATACCAATTCAAACTCAGATTATTCGTCAAATCCTGTATTTTACTTTTATCGAAACTTTCCAGCATCTTCGCCTCATACAACGGATTCTTCGTACCACTCATACCATTATGCCAAAGTTTTGTCTGCTCAACATAATTTCCGTCTGCATCTTTCAACTCGTCATACGGCAACTTCTTCGTGTAATCACTAAAAGCACCATAAGGAGAATTTTCCGATTTCGTGACCGTGTAAGCGATCTGATTCTTCAACTGCATCCCACCGATACGATAATCCAAATAAAATCCGGCACCCAAACGCTCACGGAAAGATCCTTTCATCACTCCATTCTGGTTATCGTAATTCAAGTCCACGTTAAAACGCATATTCTCGGAACCTCCCTGAATAGCAAGACTATGTTTATGATTGAATTCATTCTGTAAAGGCTGTGACAACCAATCCGTGTTCACTCCCCGAATAATGTTCGACAACTTCGCCTCGTACTCACTCAAAAGAGTATAAGACTTGTTAATCTCTAAAGTCGGATCATAATATCCCGCCAAACGTTCAGCCTCAAGCAATTCCCTAGCATTCATTAGATTATAATCCGATAAATCCGGAGCCGTAAGCGCTCCCGTAAAATTATACATCACGTTCAACTCTCCCGGTTTCGGAGCCACCGTTTCGATCACCACGACCCCGTTAGCCGCACGGGAACCGTAAATTGCCGTAGCTGCGGCATCCTTCAAAATCGTGATACTCTCTATACGGTTCGGGTCGAAATCATATACCTTCTGTACAGTCACCTCGAAACCATCCATAATAAAAATAGGAGAATTAGGATTATTACTCAAGGCTGATTCCGAAAGATTCTCCTTATCCAAATCCATTACCCCGATACCGGAACGTCCCCGGATATAAAACTCCGGTAATGTATTGGGGTCTGCCCCCATTTGATTATTCTTCATGATACGCAAGGAAGGATCGAATACCTGCAACACGTCAATCACATTGGTCGGCGACACCTTGAACAACTCCTCTTTTTCTACCTTCACCGAATTTCCTGTAAAACTGGACTTTTTCACGTTAGCGTATCCCGTCACCACAACCTCTTCCATCTGCTTCACGTCTGGTTTCATCTTCACGGTCAACTCTTTCGTGCTATCCGTTACCACCACTTCCTGAGTTTGGAAACCGATAAACGAAAACACCAAAGTCACGGGCAACTTTATCGTCAACACACTTTTGAACTTCCCGTCCGTGTCACTGACAAAACCAGTACTTGTTCCCTTAATCATAATCGTTACTCCCGGTAACGGTTCATTCAGATCATCATACACCACGCCACGCACCTCCGGCACTTTCGTGTCCTTCTTCAATTCCCGAATTTCCAAAATCAACACGAAATCCTCCTTCTCCTCAAACCGAACCTGCTTTCCCGCGAACACCTGTTTCAGCGCTTCACCGATAGTGGTATTCACCAGTTTCACACTCACCTTTTCATTCATATCCACTTGCACATTGCTATAAAAGAAATCCTTTCCGAACTCTTTTCCCAGCATACGCAACACCTGATTGATAGGAGTATCCTTCACTTCCAAGGAAACCCTACGTTCTTGCCCATGTGCTACTTGCACGCTAAACGCAAGACACAACAAACAAAAAAAACTAGCCAAACGCATCATCGATAACATTTTTTTCTGTCCTAACCGCATAAACCGGTTAGGCTCTCGATTTTTTTCCATATATTTGCATTTAAGGTTATACATAGCTTTGTTCTCTCTCAAATAGTGACAAAGCAATTACCACTCAAAATTGAGGAAGTCTAGCCACTTCCTCGATTTTTATTTTCTAGATATTATAATATTTTCTCCTTTCACACTAAACCGCACAAAACTTGTAGCCTCGATCATCTCGATCAAATCACTCAACGGACGGAATTTCAACATTGCCCCGGAAAAACGAATCTCTTTTAAGTCATCATCCTCAAAAGATATTTTCACGTCATACCAGCGGGAAACCTGCCGGGCAATATTTTCCAGACGGGAATTATCAAAACTGAATTTCCCGTTCACCCAAGACGTAACATACGACACATCGACATCCTGCACCTCAATTCCCCCCCCTGTGGTCAACGCCTGTTGTCCCGGTTCCAATACTACCGACTCACCTCCACGGGCATCCACTCGCACCGATCCGTTCACGAGCGTTGTTGCGACACCACGATCTTCCTCGTAAGCCGAAACATTGAACTCCGTACCCAACACACGCACATCAACACGTTCCGTTGCCACGTAAAAGGGTCTTGACGAATCTTTTTTCACCTTAAAATAAGCCTCTCCGACCAATCGCACCCTTCTCTCTCCCGCGGCAAAACGTTCCGGTATTTCCAGCGTAGAAGCGGAATTCAACCAAACAATCGACCCATCTTCCAACACCATTCGATACTCCCCTCCATTCGGGATCACCAATTTATGTACCCGTTGCTCCTGTCCTTCACTAACATCCCGTCCCTCGTAACGCAACACCCGGTTGGAATCCACCCGTACCATCGCCCCCCCGTCCCCGGTCAGCAAAGTATCTTTCATCGTTTCATCGATTGCCACCTGTACCCCGTTCGCCCACACGATATATGCCTGTTCCTTCCCGGGCACTGCCACTTTCGCGAAAACACGATGTCCCTCCTCTTCCTTTTTCCCATCATTCCACAACAAGTACCCGCCCACGCTCACGAGTAAAATACCGACGGCAACATAACGCATCCACTCCACGACAAACCGAACCCGCCGTTTTTTATGCTTTTTAACCGACTGCAAACGTCCTTTCACGTCCGGGTGAAACTCTTCCCGCAACACGGTCAATCGCTGCCGCACCGCTTCAAATTCCCGCAGGACTCGCCCGTGAGCCTCCGACTCTGCCAACCACCCGGCTAATTCCTTCTCCTCCGCGTCAGAAAGCTCCCCGTCAATTTTTTTGACCAATAATTCTTCTATTCTCTCGTTCATAAAATGACTCGTTAAGTTCCATTTTTCGAGAGAGGACGCAAAAGAATAAAAAAAGGGTGAAAAGAAAACAGAATATTTTTCAAAAAAATAGGCAACTACCCGTTAAAAACCTCTCCCACATAAAAATAATAGAATAAAACAGAAATCTCTCCCGACGTAAATTTCTTTCTCAACTCCCGATAAGCGATCTTCATTTGCGTTTTGACCGTGTTGACAGAGATTCCCAGTTTCTCTGCCGCCTCTGCGTACTTCATATCTTCCAGTACTACCAATTTCAAAACAACACGGCACTGCTCCGGCAAACTTTCCACGGCATCCCACACATACTTCCAATCCTCCGTCAAAATTTCTTCCGTTTCCATCCCCGACAACGTCTCCAATCCCACGTGAGGTCTTTGCTGGCGTGCATAACTGACACAACCGTTTCGCACCGCCACGTAGAGATAACTATCCAATGAAATATTGCTGTTAATCTTCAAGTTATTCTCCCATATCCTGACAAAAACATCCTGTACAATATCCTCCGCCACATCATATGATCCCACGAAAGCCCGTGCAAAACGGCACAAGTCCTCGTAACGGGTTGTAAACAGGTAATCAAAAGCCGGTTCATACCCCTTTTTCAAATCCTGTACTAACTGATTTATATCATATTCAACTCTCTCCGTCATACTAGCAATCTAAATTCCACATCACAAATTTAAAGAAATATATCAATCATCTGCCATTCTCACATATTTAATATTTTCTACCCCGCTTTCTTTTCGGGAAATCACATACACGATTTTCCCCTAAAAAAAACAGATACTTTAAAATGATCCGAAAACAATAAAATCCACCATATGACGGGAGAAATGCCCCTCGTGTACCAAACGGATTATTTCGGCAATATCTCAATCCAATAACCGTCGGGATCATTTATAAAATAAAGTCCCATATCGGTATTCTCGTAGCACACGCAGTCCATTTGCTTGTGGTAAGCCCGCACCTCGTCATAATCACCTTCCACGCGCATACACAGGTGGAACTCGCCTTCTCCCAAATCATAAGGCTCTTTCCTATCTCTCAACCAAGTTAATTCCAGCAGGAATCCGGTATGCCCGTCCCCCATGTACACGAGGATAAAAGAACCGTCTTTGGCTTCCTTCCGGCGAACTTCCTTCAGTCCCAAAGCCTGCTCGTAAAAGCGAATACTCCTATCGAGATCAAGAACATTAAAATTGAAATGATCAAAATGACTTTTAATTTCCATACATATCTATAATTTAAAATTTCACGCAATCACAAAATTGGCAATCATAAATCACCCAATCCTTAAATCATAAAGCCTTCTCCTTTATAATTCAATTCCACGAAACGGACACCCCGGCTTTCAGCGTATTCCCGGAAAGCATTTGCCTTATCGTACGCATCGTCAAAATGCATCGGGACAAACCTGTCCACGCGGAATTTATCAACAAACTGCTTTGCTCCCAACATATAATCCTCCCCCAAACGGGGATCGACAGGGAGCATTACCAAATCCATACGATCCGTTCTCCGGGCTAATGCATCCAACTCATCAAAATAAGCCCGCTCCGCCTCTCGCACTTCCTCCTCGGTCGATTCCTCCTTCCAATGCCAATTATTCAAATCACCGGCATGAAAAATAGTCTTTCCGTCCCACCGCAACAAAAATGATACTCCCGCATCCGTGGAACCAAAAGCTTCGACTTCCAACACGCCGTCCGTCCACACGTTCCCCTTATCCAAGTAACAAGCATCCAACAACCCGGCTTTCCCGTTCTCAAGAATATCTTTCGAAAACAAATATTGAATATCGGAACGCATCTCCTTCCACGTCAGCACTTCCGGGTTAAAGTGATCCGCATGGACATGGGATGCCAAAACGTACAACTTCCCAGGGCGACTCAACAACTCCCCATGCACGACACCCGTCAACGGGCGGTCTGCCGAATCCTTATAATAATCGATAATCACGGTACCCCCCTCGTCCAAAAGAGCAAAACCGCTATGATAGATATAAATTCCTTTCATACACTTTCCTTTCTTTTCCGGTGTATACGCTATCCTTGTTGTCCGGGTTTTCTTTTTCTAAAAATCAAGTGTTCCAAAATCAACACCGTAACCACCCCCATCACGAAACCGTTTCCCACGATCGGGCGGAACAAAGAAGGTATCGAATCCAGCACCCCGGAAGGAGCGAAAGACAACAACAACGCTACCATCAAGGGCAACCCGACCACGACGCCGCTGTCAAAATCAGTGATCGCCTTCTCCCGAACCAGCATCTGCATCCCCGCCGCCAACTGCGTAGCCATCAAATAAAGCAATATCGCCCCCATCACCACACCCGGCAACGTGACCAACACGCCCACGACGGCTGGGAAAAAGGCACATAAAATCAAACCCAACCCCGCCGGAATTAAAGTATAGCGAGAAGCACATCCCGTGGCGGCAATCACACCCGGGCTCATGGAATAATCCACGGGACCGATGACACCGAACCACCCGGATAATACATTCGTGATCCCCACGACTCCCACGCCTCGGGTCGTACGGCTATCCAAATGATCGGCTTGCAACATATATCCCACGGCTTGAATCGAACCCAACTCGTTCACAATCAACGCCACGTAACAAAACAAGAAAGCGAGAATCGTACCGGGTTCAAAATCCAACGAGAAATTGAACAAAGCCCCCTTGACGACTTCATCCCCACCCGCGGACGCCAACACGGGAAAACCATACACCAGGTAGTACACCAACGCACCACCCGCAATCCCCCACAGAACCGTGGTCGATTTCCATATCCCCCTCAGAAACTTATTCCCAATCACCAGAGCCAACACCATCAACAGCGTGAAAAACAAATTAAACAACGCGTGATCCGTGTTCCCCAGCACCAGATTGAGAATCACCGGGGTCAGTGTGAAAGCAATCAGTATCAGAATCACCGTAACGATACGGGGTGTAAAAATAAACTGCAACTTCCCCAGCCAACCGCTGTACGCCAACACGACCAGCACCAATCCCCCGACCATAATACCCGTGTATATCGCGGGAATCCCAGCCGAAACGGTAGAAAGAATCCCGATCAACAACACAGATGCCGGACCGATCACCAAAGGCAACCGATGCCCCAGCAAAACCTGCACCACCATTGCTACCCCCATCACCCCGAACAACTTCTGCAAATAAAACGTCTGCTCCGCCACTTCCGTGTAATGCAGCTTCGACACGATAATTCCCATAATCACCACGCAAGGCAGGGAAACCACCCACCACTGCAACCCGTACATCAACATCGGCAACAGTCCCGGTTTATCATTCAATCCGTATTTCATCTCGTTCAATATTTACAACTGTAAAAATAGTACATTACAAGGTGATTTACGACATTTATAAAAAAAAGATGACCCTATTTTAAAATATTCTTCCCTCTCATTCGTCTACAACAATAGAAAGGATTGCAATCCGACAATAACTATAAAAACAAGTAATATGAAATACAACTCTAAAATAATAATCCGGGAAGCCAGGGCGTTGGCACCCTTCGTCGTTACTATCGGCGTCATCGCCCTACTTTATTTATCCATCCACGTCTTACAAGACTTCACGAAAATATATTACATTTATACAACTTATTAAGATTAAATACCATGAAAAATAAAAGACACAGACGAGGCTTACACGTGCTATTCATGCTTTTTGCCCTTGCCGCCATTTCGGCGATTATCATGCTGTTATGGAATTGGCTGATTCCCTCCATCATCGGCTGGTCGGCTATCAATTACTGGCAAGCCCTCGGACTCTTCATCCTGGGCAGACTATTCTTCGGGGGATTCGGTCACCGCGGTTTCGGTCATCACGGCTTCGGCTTCCCGCACGGGGGGCATGAACACCCGCACCTTTTCCGGGAAAAATTCAAGAATATGTCACCGGAAGAACGCAAGGATTTCATCCGTCAACGTTTCGAGGAACACCAGGAATTATTCAATGACCGCTTTTTCGGCAAAAAAGAACAAACCGACGGGCAAGAACAAGTTTGAACAGATATATACCCTTTTCCGAAATGGACGTATCGACAATCTTCAAGAAATACCAGTCGCAACTAAAAGGTTTCATAGCCAAACGGGTCGCCGGCAAAGAAGACCGGGAAGACATCTTGCAGGACGTGTTCTACAAACTCCTTCAAGCTGACCCCGTGGCTCACCCAATCGAGCAGGTTTCGTCGTGGCTATACTCCGTCACCCGCAACCTGATCATCGACAGGAGCCGCAAACACAAGGAACAAAAGCTGACTACCCCGTCCGGGGAATACGAAGAACACTTACTATTAAAAGAGGTATCCGAATATCTGTTCAATTCGGATACCTCTCCCGAGAAAGAATACACCCGCACCCTCGTGTGGGAGGAACTGGACAAGGCTTTGGCGGAACTCCCCGAGGAACAACGCACCGTATTCGAACTAACCGAATTACAAGGCTTCTCTTTTAAAGAAATCTCCGAAGCGACCGGAATCCCGGTCAACACCCTCATATCCAGAAAAAGATACGCCGTACTCTACCTGCGGGACAACCTGTACGAACTATACAAAGAGTTGTTGAACGACTAAAGCGGCAAAAGCTATGAATCTTCAGTAAAAAAATGTATGTTTGTCAAACAAGTATTGACAAACATTCACGATATATGAGTACGGCAGAAAACAAGAACGAGGTGTTCAAACAAGATTTAGATACAAAAGGAGAATTTCAGCGCATATTCCAAATCCATCTGTTATTCAAGGAAAGAGGAACCCGTCCGCAAGGCAAAGTAATACAAGAAACTTTAAATGCCCGCTTCGGGAAAACAGACATCGTGGCAGACGTGAAAGATTCATTGTCGACTTTTGCCGTGTGGAAATTTCTTGTAGAATACAAGGACGACCAGAAAGTACCCGCGCAAGTACTCATGTCCGACTTCGAAAATTTTGACGCAAACGCTATCGACCAGATGCAACGCAGCCAATTATGGGATTGCCCGAACAACGAAGAAATACTGGCAACCTGCAAATACAAACTCATGCTTTCCGACTTCCTCGCCTCGGGGCTGGAATATAAAGAACGCTGCGAACTATTGACAGGCTGGCTGGAAACAACACTGGAACTATTCCCGGATTGTATCGCCGTGTGGGTTCCTTCAAGCGGCAAACTACTCACCCGGGAACAAGTACTGGATAACCCGTGGAACGAAGAGTGCCGGTTTCTCCATTTCGGAATAAATGTCCGGTTCTTCAACATTCAGGGAACAAACGATATGCTGGTCGACTCGCTCGGCTTGTATGCCATCGGTCTTCCCGACGTTCAATACCACTTCCATGAACTTGACCCCAATGCCGTGGTTGACCACGCCTATAACGTAGCCGCTTACATCTTTACCCAAGACGACCCGATCCAAGACGACGAAACGATAGCCGGACTCAACGGGCAAAAAATGGATGCAGAAATCCGATGGAAATGTCAACACGAATCGGCATTAATCCAACCCGAACGGGAAGTCATGGATATATGCCCGGGCGAATATGCCTCGGGAGGCAGGGAATAACCCAACATTTACCGGGAACACACGTAAAAAGACACACGAACAACAAAACTCGAACAAATGAAAGTAATCGCGATTAACGGGAGTCCGCACCCGCAAGGCAACACGTTTCAAGCCCTGAAAGTCATCGGGGAGGAACTAAAGAAAGAAAATATCGAATTTGAAATACTTCAAGTCGGAAGTCAAAAAATACACGGTTGCATGGGATGCAATATGTGCTTCAAGAATCACAACGAACGGTGCGTCATCACCGCGGATACCCTCAACGATCTGTTACAAAAAATAAAAGATGTCGACGGGCTCATTCTCGGTTCTCCCGTTCATTATTCGGGTATCGCCGGAACCATGAAATGCTTCCTCGACCGGGCTTTCTATGTTTCCGGGGCAAATGGTAACTGGTTTCGCCACAAAGTAGGGGCGGCTGTGGTGGCAGTCCGTCGTTCGGGCGGTTCCGCCACCCTCGACGGCTTGAACCATTACCTCACGTACTCCGAAATGCTCATGCCCACCTCCAACTACTGGAACATCATCCACGGGCTGAAAGCCGGAGAGGTCATTCAGGACAACGAGGGACTCCAAATCATGCGAACTCTCGGCAAAAACATGGCTTGGTTGCTGAAAATGAGAGAACAGACCAAAGATACCCTCACCCCACCCGAGGGCGAGAGCAAAATCATGACGAACTTCATCCGGTAAAAATATCTCCCTCGAACCTCCCCTTACACAAGAAAGAGAAACCGCCTGGTAATCACCTCTCCCCCCCGTGTAAGAGCGAGCCGGAGGGGATTGTTCAGATATAAACCACTCCCATGAAAGAAAACAAATACGACGACGAGAAATTCTTCAACCAATACAGCCAAATGTCCCGTTCCGAGGACGGACTTAAAGGCGCAGGCGAATGGCACGTTCTGCAAAAAATGCTTCCCGACTTCAAAGGCAAACGGGTACTCGACCTCGGGTGCGGCTTCGGATGGCATTGCCAATACGCCATCGAGCAGGGTGCAGCATACGCCCTGGGAATCGACATCTCCAAAAAAATGCTGGAAGAAGCCAGGAAACGCAACAACTCGCCGCAAATCGAATATCGATGCATGGCTATCGAAGATTTTGACTACACTCCCGAAAGCTACGACGTGGTAATCAGTTCCCTTACCTTCCATTACCTGGAATCTTTTCCGGATATTTGCGCGAAAGTAAAACGTTGCCTCACCCCCGGCGGCACATTCGTGTTCTCGGTAGAACACCCCGTCTTCACGGCTTACGGCAGCCAGGACTGGTATCACGACAAACAAGGCAACATCCTCCACTGGCCAGTAGACCGGTATTTCACGGAAGGGAAACGGGAAGCCATCTTCCTCGGCGAAAAAATAACGAAATACCACAAAACCCTTACCACCTACGTGAACGGGCTCATCCAAAACGGCTTCGAGATCACGGGACTTATCGAACCCGAACCCGACATGGCACTCCTCGACACCATTCCGGGGATGCGTGACGAACTACGCCGCCCCATGATGCTGCTCGTGTCCGCCGTCAAAAAATAATAACACAACCCCATTACCATACAATTATGAAAAAAAACAAAATCACAATTTGCCTGCTCGCAGTCATATTATTCTATTCTTGCAGTATTCAAAAAGATATACTAGAACTTGCGCAAAAAAAGTCATTGAAATTTCAATCCTTCCCGGAAGACTATTGTAGCTTATTCCCGAGTTCAGATATACACCTGTGGGATCAAGACTACAACAAATTCAGGAAGTACCTGACTCCGAAAATCATGAAAACCCAATTAGGCTTAAACTTAACTGATGAAAACGGGTACAAAAGTTGGTCTTGCCGTCCTTCTGCCAGTCCTCATGTACAACTAGATACAGCCACATTCATTTATGACAACCAAAAATTACAAGGAAACTGGAGAATCATCACCAATCGTCAAATCCAATTCATTGACTCCGCTGTATATGCAGATCAAAAAATTTACAGAACAACAACAACCCTTGACAATAACACCCAAGATGACGTTATAGCCTCGATAGATGAACAGAAATTCAAATTATACTTCAAACCAGCTAATAAGCCGAACTACAAAGCCGCGGTCAATAAAAACTACTCGATCGAGAGTAAAAGATATCTTTTGATTCACGGTCTGTCAAAAACCACCGCGGGAGTATCCCTCGTCGGCATGGATTCCTCGGGTAACCTAATCATCAATAACTACGGTGTACACGAGCGACAAATACGAGGTATATACATTGTTTATGAAACAGTCATGAATCAAATGATATTCAAAAAAATGGAATAACACAATATAAAAACATTTTCACACAATCCGAACAAAATCATTGCCAATCCACCAGAATAGTATAACTCTACAACATGATCATCAGTGCCAGCAGAAGAACGGATATTCCCTCTTTTTACTCGGAATGGTTTGTCAACCGGGTAAAGGAAGGGTACGTACTCGTCCCCAATCCGTTCAACCCGAAACAACTCGGTAAAGTGCGGCTGACCCCGGACGTGGTCGATTGCATCGTCTTCTGGACGAAAAATCCAGCCCCGATGCTCCACAAGCTGGAAGCCTTAAAAGATTTCAAATATTACTTCCAATTCACGTTAAACCCTTACGGGAAAGAAATTGAAGGCAACCTCCCGTCACTCGAACAACGGATAGACACCTTCAAACGCCTCGCCGACAAGATCGGGAAAGAAAAAGTAATCTGGCGGTACGATCCCATATTAACGAATTCCCAATATGACACGGCATTCCACAAGGAAGCCTTCGCCTCCATTGCCACCCGTCTGAAAGACCACACGGAAAAATGCATGATCGGCTTCATCGACCATTACACGCACGTCCGTAATGCTATCGGACAACAAGGCATAAACCCTTTATCCTCGAAAGAAATCCGGGAAATGGCGACCTCTTTCATACAAACCGTTCCCCGTTCCATACATCTCGACACGTGCACGGTAAAAGTCGACCTCCGGGACATGGGTATCCCAGCCGGAATGTGTATTGACAAGGGACTCATCGAAAGAATCATAGGTAGCCCCATCACCACAAGGAAAGACAAAAACCAACGGGACATCTGCCGCTGTATCGAGAGCATCGATATCGGCACCTACGACACCTGTCGGAACGGTTGCATCTACTGCTACGCCAACACGGGCAAGACAAAACTATCCCGCAACACGCTACTGCATGACAGCAACTCGCCCAAACTCATCGGGTTCGTGCAGGACGACGAGGTGATAAAAGAGCGGGAAATGAAAAGCCTACGGAGCAACCCGACCCTATTCTAGATGCAAAACTTACAAACGCCCTTTCAACTCGGGCGATAATTCCGGCATTGCCCCCTGACACGTGCAAACATAAGCGGACACCTCCACCGCCAGACGGTGAGCCTCCCCGAGCGAGCGTCCTTTCAGCAGGGAAGCACAAAAAGCAGCCGTGAAGGAATCACCCGCCCCGACCGTATCCACCACCTCCACCCGCGGGGTCGGCACAAAGGACTCGAATTCTCCCGAAAACACGTAACTTCCGCAAGCACCTGCGGTCAGAATCAATATTTTCAAATCATAATCATCCAGCAACTTCCGACACCTTTCCTTCAAATCCAGACCGGAACACCCGAACATCTGCCCGATCACCACCAACTCTTCATCATTCAATTTCAACACATTACTCCGGGAAAGAGATCGACG
The DNA here is from genome assembly GCF_000379665.1 of Butyricimonas synergistica DSM 23225. GTDB lineage: Bacteria > Bacteroidota > Bacteroidia > Bacteroidales > Marinifilaceae > Butyricimonas > Butyricimonas synergistica. The sequence goes on from NZ_KB903359.1 coordinate 1,656,636, forward strand.
CAACACATTCCCAGTGTAAAAATTCTGCCGAAGATTGACATCAAACACCCGATATGTCCCCTCACCCTCCGGCATCGCATCCAAAAAACGGTCTATCGTGGCTCGGGACACTTCTCTCCGTTGTGCCAAAGAACCGAAACACACGCAACGGGTGCGACATGCCAAAGCCTTCAATCCCGGGGTAAACGGTATGTTATCCCACGCCACATCATTCATAAACTCGTAACAAGGTACACCCCGCTCATCCAACGACACTTGTACCCTTCCCGTCGGGTAGGGCACCCGTGCGATATTGTAACGCAGATGTTTACTGTCAAAATTAGACAATATCTCATTCCCCCATTCATCATTCCCTATCGCACTGACCACTCGGCTATCAAAACCGAATTGCGACACGTGATACGCGAAATTAGCGGGAGCCCCCCCGATCTTTTTCCTTTCCGGGAAAACATCCCAAAGAACTTCACCCAATCCGACAATAACATCATCCATACCGTTTATTTTAATCATCGAACATACTCTTTATTCAACACATAAATATACGGCAAAATTAAACACACCGACACAAAAAAATACCATTCCTTTCACTACCTTTGCAACTTTAACAGACTGCAAAAAAACAATTAATCATGAAATCCCATACCTCGACTCCACGAAGCAGAAGCTTCGAGATCAAAGAAGATTGCACACTGATGCCTTTTCTATTACAAGCCATGCAGGACAAAAGCAGGAACTCAGTGAAATCCCTGTTGGCACATAAACTGGTGCAAGTAAACAATCGACTGACCACACAATTCGATACCCCGCTGAAACCAGGGGATACTGTCACCGTCGGCATGAACAAAAGCGCAGCTCCTTTTCACCATTCCATGCTAAACATCGTGTACGAGGACAACGATCTGATCGTCGTCGAAAAAGCAAGCGGTCTGCTTTCCATGGGAACAGAACGGGATAAAACGAAAACAGCCTACCATATTCTGAACGACTACGTGAAAAGCAAAAACCCTCGAAACCACGTGCTCATCCTGCATCGCCTGGACAAAGAAACATCGGGCATCATGATGTTTGCCAAAAACTTGAAAACACAGGAAATACTACAAAAGAACTGGAACGAGATGATCCTGGAACGAAAATACGTGGCAATCCTCGAGGGATGCCCGCGAGAAGAACGGGGACAAGTAAAATCGTATATCACCGAAAATAAGGCTTTCGTCGTTCATTCCGCCCGTGATGGAAAATTAGCCATCACGAACTACACAGTACTAAAATCCAACCGCCAATACTCGCTTGTCGAGCTGAACCTGGAAACCGGGCGCAAGAACCAAATCAGGGTGCATATGCAGGAATTAGGCAATCCGGTTGCCGGGGATAAGAAATACGGGGCGACGAAAGACCCAATACGCCGTTTAGCCCTGCACGCATTCAAACTTCATTTCACCCATCCCATCACCGGAAAAGAGATGAAATTTGAAACGCCCATCCCTTCCAAATTCACATCTTTATTCAAACAACCGAAAAAATAACATCCGTCGCAGAACTTTGCCATGACAGAGAATCAAAAAAGAAAGGGGTTGCACGAACAACCCCTTATCCATAAATATCATTTCATTTAAAATAAAGTATCGATCAGCTTGTCATCTGCCAAGTTTGGAAGCGTCACCTTCAAATTAGGGTTTACCTCCATGGCACGCTTGATAGCGAAAATAGCACCTTCATTACGAGCCCAGCTACGACGGGAAATTCCGTTATTCACGTCCCAGAACAGCATACTCTTCAAACGTCTGTCGCTATCGGCAGAGCCATCCAGCATCATCCCGAAACCTCCGTTAATCACTTCGCCCCAGCCTACACCACCACCATTGTGGATGGATACCCAGGTCGCCCCGCGGAACGAATCGCCGATCACGTTTTGGATAGCCATATCGGCTGTAAATCGGGATCCGTCATATATATTGGAAGTTTCACGGTAAGGAGAATCCGTACCGGACACATCGTGATGGTCACGTCCCAAGATCACGGGAGCAGAAATCTCTCCGGCAGCAATAGCCTTGTTGAAAGCCTCGGCAATCTTGATACGTCCCTCGGCATCAGCGTACAGGATACGCGCTTGAGAACCGACAACCAGATGATTTTCCATAGCCGCCTTGATCCAACGGATGTTATCGTCCATTTGCTGTTGTATCTCTTTCGGGGAGTGAGTCTTGATCTCTTCCAACACCCGGGCGGCAATCTCGTCGGTCTTTGCCAAATCTTTCGGGTCACCGCTGGAACATACCCAACGGAACGGTCCGAACCCGTAGTCGAAACACATCGGACCCATGATGTCCTGCACGTAAGACGGATATTTGAAGCCCCCCTCCGGTTTCATGATATCTGCCCCGGCACGGGAAGACTCTAACAAGAAAGCATTCCCGTAATCGAAGAAATAGGTATCGAAACGAGCCACGCACTTGTTGATAGCAGCCACGTGGCGACGCAAAGACTCTTGTACTTTTTGTTTGAACAATTCCGGTTCTTCCGCCATCATGCGGTTAGCTTCCTCGAAGCTGACGCCCACGGGATAATATCCACCAGCCCACGGGTTGTGCAATGAAGTCTGGTCAGACCCCAACTCGACGGGGATATCCCCTTCCGCAAAACGTTCCCAAACATCTACAATATTCCCCTGGAAAGCGATAGAAACCACTTCTTTCTTCTCCCGAGCCACTTTCACACGCTCTACCAATTTATCTAGATCGTCGATCACCTCGTCCACCCAACCTTGAGAATGACGGGTATGTGTCGCTTTCGGGTTAACCTCGGCCGTGATACTGACACACCCGGCAATATTCGCAGCTTTCGGTTGTGCCCCGGACATACCGCCCAACCCGGCAGTGATAAACAATTTACCCGCTAACCCTTCGCCATGCTTGGAAATCTTACGACCGGCATTCAACACCGTGATCGTCGTCCCATGCACGATACCTTGCGGTCCGATATACATGAACGACCCGGCTGTCATCTGCCCGTACTGGGAAACACCCAACGCGTTGAAACGCTCCCAATCATCCGGCTTGGAATAATTCGGGATCACCATACCGTTCGTCACCACCACCCGGGGAGCATCCTTGTGCGAGGGGAACAATCCCATCGGGTGACCGGAATACAAGACCAGCGTCTGCTCGTCCGTCATCTCCGACAAGTACTTCATCGCCAAGCGATACTGCGCCCAGTTCTGGAACACGGCACCGTTTCCCCCGTAAGTAATCAACTCGTGGGGATGTTGCGCCACGGCATAATCCAGGTTATTATTCATCATCAACATGATCCCCGCAGCTTGCAAACTCTTGTGCGGGTAATCATTAATATTGTGAGCAAACATCTTGTAATCGGGACGGAAACGATACATATAAATACGCCCGTATTTTTCCAACTCTTCGGCAAACTCCGGAGCCAACACGGCATGATGCTTCGGGTCAAAATACCGCAGTGCATTACGAATTGCTAACTTTTTCTCCTCTTTCGTGAGAATATCTTTCCGCTTGGGAGCATGGTTTATCTCCGGCTCGTACGGTTTGGGAGCCGGTAACTCCGCCGGGATACCTTCCCGGATGGATTGTTGAAATTCTTGTAATGTCATTATAATATATTTTACTATCTATTATTATTTCAATCATCGCACGGCAAATCGATTTCGCTCGATCACCTTTCGGTTTGCACCTCTCATCTTTTAACTTGCCTATCAGCTCGCTAAATTAATACATTCCAACGATTCTTTTCACCTATTGGGGCATTTTTTTACGATATAACTTGAAATCATTCATCCCGATACCTCGTAATACAGAGATAAAACACTACTTTTGTACAGTAAAAACAAAGGAGTATTATGAACGTAAGAATAGGAGATATCGTCCGGTTTATATCCGAGAAACTGGAAGGAAAAGTAACAGGAATCATAGACGATAAAACGGTAAACGTGTATTGCGACGAATACGGTTTCGAGATTCCGGCTTCAGTAAACGACCTCGTGGTAATCCACTCGGATTCCGCCCCGGCGAAGACTGTCAAAGAATCGCCCGCGGCACAACAGAAAAACGTAGAGATGCAATCAGCCGACACGCTTTACATCGCATTCGTGCCTGAGAAATTCAATGACCTCACGGATAGCCGTTTCGACCTTTACCTCGTGAACGATACCACGCAGACAAGCCTGTACGCTATCTCTTTTTATGACGGGGAGAAATATACCGGAATCACAGCCGGCAATAGCAACCCGGACACCACGTACCTGATCGGCAATTACTCGCTAAAAGAGTTAGATGGCATCAAAGCCATACACGTGCAATCCGTCTTCTACCAGAAAGGTGTTCACCCGTTGAGAAATGCCGTCGACACGCAAATCAAGATCGTACCTGCCAACCTGTGCAAAACCGGTGCTTACAAGCACACTCGTTGGTTCAACGCTATCACGCTACTTCGCCCGCTCGACAAGGAGAACATCGTCAAAGAAGAAAGCCTGGAAATCATCCCGGAACAATTCTTGCAACAGGCATCTCCCAAAGCGGATGATAAACAACACGAACGCCCCCAGAAGCAAATGGTTGGCAACATCCTGGAAGTAGACCTCCATATCAGCCAATTACTGGAGACAACAACCGGAATGGATAACAAAGATATGCTGGAGTACCAAATGGACGTTTTCCGCAAAACCCTGGAAGAATACAAACTACGCCGGGGCATGAAAATCGTGTTCATACACGGTAAAGGCGACGGCGTGTTAAGACAGCGCCTGCTTTGGGAACTGCAAACAAAATACAAGAGATACAACCATCAAGACGCTTCATTCAAGCAATACGGCTACGGAGCCACGATGGTCACTATAAAATAACTAGATATATAAAAAAAGCTGTTTAAAGATCACTTCAAACAGCTTTCCTATTTTATTTCAAGACTATACTTTTAAAAGCCTTGTTGAAACATATTCACGAGTTCAACTCACCCAGGTAACGCTCCACATCAATAGCAGCACGGCAACCGGTTCCGGCAGCAGCAATACCTTGACGATACGTCGGGTCCATCACGTCCCCCGCGGCAAACACCCCTGGAACATTTGTCTTACAAGACTTACCCTCGGTAATTATATATCCTTGCTCGTCCAACTCAATATATTTCTTGAACACGTCCGTGTTCGGGGTATGACCGATAGCCAAGAAGAAGCCGTCAATCTTGATTTCTTTGGTAACCTCTTCCGGAGTACCTTTCTTGTACACGAGGCGAGCACCTTCCACACCCATGTCAGAGCCTAATAATTCCAACGTGTTGTGCTCGAATAACACCTCGATGTTCTTCGTGTTAAACACGCGTTCCTGCATAGCCTTGGAAGCTCTCAAGTAATTTTTACGCACGATCAGGTAAACTTTACGGCACAATCCGGCAAGATAAGTAGCCTCCTCGCAAGCGGTATCACCACCACCAACCACGGCAACATCTTTTCCGCGATAGAAAAATCCGTCGCAAGTAGCACAAGCACTTACCCCTGCCCCACGGAACGCCTCTTCTGACGGCAATCCCAAATATTTGGCTGTAGCACCAGTAGCAATAATAACAGCATCGGCCTCGATTACTTTCTCCCCATCAACGGTTACTTTATGAGGATGCCCAGAGAAATCCACCTCCGAAACAATACCGAAACGAATATCCGTACCGAAACGTTCAGCTTGTTTTCTCATATCTTCCATCATCACCGGACCGGTAACTCCTTCCGGATACCCCGGGAAGTTCTCTACCTCTGTCGTGGTTGTCAACTGCCCTCCCATTTGTATCCCCGTGTAAAGTACCGGGTTCAAATTAGCTCTTGAAGCATATATCGCGGCAGTGTATCCAGCAGGTCCTGAACCTATAATCAAACACTTCACTCTTTCTATTGCATTTTCTGTAGACATAAACTATTCCTTTTTTTAATTTACAATTATCTATTCCACGTAATGAATCGCAAAGTTACCAAAAATAAATTACACCTCCAATCTTTTCCCCTTCCACTCTTTTTACTCTTCTCAAATCCCTGAAAACCTATGCCATAAGCGATATTTACATTTTTTTTAGCACCAATTGGTATCATTACAAAAATTCTTACTATATTTGCATCCGAATTCGGGATGTAGCTCAGCCCGGTAGAGTCCACGTCTGGGGGGCGTGTTGTCGCAGGTTCAAATCCTGTCATCCCGACTACTGAGTATCAGTTAATTAGAGAGGTTTAAACAACCTCTCTTTTTTATTGCGATTAAGGTTTTATTAAGGTTTTCGGGTAACTTAATACGAACGAATACCAACCACCACGCAAAATCTTTTTGGTATTTATTAGGATCATCACCCGGCTTTATTCAATTTATGGGTTACCGATGACAATTTTTATTGTACCCGTGCCATACACTATCCACGTTTTATTACCCCGCCATATTTTCTTTCTACCACGACACGCACAACCAACCTTCCACTCACCCGTTTTTACTCTCTAATAACCTCGCATTGCCAATAACAATTGTAGCTGGCTATTATTCCAGCTACAATATTATTTTGTCTATTAGACCCGTAAAACAGGCTTTGTCGTTATAAGGCAAATTTATAAAATAGGAAAACGTTATCCGTATTAGTACTTTATTGTTTTTCTTCCCTTAAGATAAGTTTCAATTATAAATAACAATCATATTTTATCTTTGGGATTCAAAGACTGTTTGTCTCTACCAAAATAGGCATATCCCCGTCCAACCCACAAAGCATCCCAGCGTACCGGATAAATATTAACCAAGTCTTTCTCCAAACCATACCCTTTAATATTCAAGTATTCACTCATACATTGGGTTTGTTCTGTTCTAATTTTTGTATCAATATTATGACGGAAAATACAAACAACCATATCTGATTTAAAAGCCCGACGCCAATTGGAATATGCATTTAGCCTATACCACATATTTTCTAGTTTGTCTATTTTTAGCATTACTATTCTTAATCCATATAATATAGAAGTATAGCTTTTTGATGTAGCTTTACTGCTATCCTTAAACACATTTGTTCTACCCTTATCATAGCGATAAGGCACTGTAACCGAATCCCAAAGTGTATCAACTTTAACACTTATCCAAATATTTCCACGGTTGGTCGCAAGAACAACTAAAGAATCCCCCAAAAAACCGATCTCTTCTATGTTGACAGGTTCAAACATGGGAAAGTTTGGACACGATATCATTGCAGACAGTTCAGACATCGCTATTCCATTTTTAGCTGTTGATTCATTAACAACCAAACTACCATCTGATTGTGCATACAATCCTATAGACATCATAATAAATAATACAGATAACAATTTCTTTTTCATGATAAAACATTTTATATCCTAGCCCCAACAGGATTTTATACAAAAAGAAAGCGTGGGACTGTTAGGATTATCTGTTTTAGAGGTTCTGGACAAACCCATCACACGAGATAAAACGACACCCCACGCGAACCATGTATATAATGAATATATATACGGCAAGCATGAACGTTTGTATCGCCAATCCCCGTGTGATTCGAAATTGTCCAGATTTCTAAAAACGGGATAAAGCTAAACGCTTCCTAATAACCAATATGTCACCGACAAATTACTTTATCAGCACGACAAATATAGTTAATTTTCAACGTTTCACAAACGTTTTTAGGGGTGTCGTGGAACAAATTTATATAAAACTTGACACTCAACAAGATTTTAGGCAAAATACTCCGATGAGGTCTTCAAATTATTTACTTCCTCTTTTGCCAGCCACACCGTTATCACCATACCCCCTGTAACAAAACCGCTCACAACAAACTATATACCACACACTTGAAACACTTCCATTCCTTTATTACACTAGCAATATGACGCACATTACCCGCCTCATCACCCACATTGTACCATTCATAGACTTGTACCCCCACCATTCTTTCTTTTTAGACACCTACTACAAAAGTATCCATCTCCTTTATTTCCTTGTTATTATAATTCCTCTTTTAGACTTTATTAGACAAGCATTTTATTCGGGAATGACAACACCATGATAATACCTGTTAATCCCTGTATCGCTCTATTTCACACCTTGATTACCCATAGCGTTAATGTCATCAAAGCTTAACACAACATTATTAGAAATATTTATGTAAAGATCATACAAATAGAATTAGCCGATAATTTATACAAATAGTCCCTTATGAATGATAGCACCCCCAAATAAATCACACGTTTTTAATCACGATCATTCATTATAAACACACGCCAAACTATCCCACGGAACCCACTTTCAAGCATAAAAATAGGAAGCCGCCCAAACTCCCTTTTTACACTTGTATTTCCTTTATTACCATTATCCATTTATCCCATCATCTTTTACATTTTCCAATTGTCAGAGTATCCTAGGCGTTTGTAGTCTATCATTGCCTGTTCGATCGACAATTCCGGGTCTTGCATCTGATCTAACCGCTCCTTAGCCACCTGTGCCATCCACAATTTAAACGGTTCTGCTTTAGGAGAGGGGATTGATTGTATCAACCGGAACAATTGCCCGGTATCAGCGACATCCGTCAGGCGCATCTTACCGTCCGGTGCAGGCATTTTCAAAGCGTTACAATTTGTAACGGTTTCATTTCCCTCGTCTAACAACCTCTTTTTTAACACTCGCCAATAAGTTGTTGGATTTTTACTGTCTGTCAACACAGCCACCACGTCCACGATAGAGAAATACCATTCTTCCTTGTCACGGTCCCACACTGTACGGACTTTCTTTTCCTCGAAAACCTTTATTGTGTTTTGTTTACCATAACCCGTCTTTTTTATCTACCACAAATATATCTATTAGGAATGACTTATCCTAAACTTCCAGGCTCTCGTTTTAGACGATCTTAGCCACCCAATCACGCTACCGAATCTTTACTCGCTTTCAATATTATACTAGCCGTACCGCTCTATTTGACGACTGTTTTTATATAATTCAACCTAACAATAACTGAAAGGGGTAAAACGAACGTGCCAGCGTTTCACTTTTACATTTTTCAATCATTGCCAGGTTGAGTCCTCAAACAAGTCGTTGTAGGGATTCATTCTGCACTTCAATACGACAAACAATAAACAATTGATATTAATATTTTTAACAAAAATATTCAATTATCTCCCTGCAATATACTTATGTATTATTTTAATTCATTGATATTATTTACACTTTCAATATCACTGGATGTCACACTTCCCCTCGTTATAGTTTTCATACACACAACTAACCAAGTAAAACCATGAACGTCCTTTTTTCCAAAAACTCGTGAGCCAAACAGCTTTTTCAACACGTTCACGCACCCTATTCTCCTCCAATTCTAACCAGGCATTGTCTGAATATCCTATTCGTTTATAGCCTATCATTGCCTGTTCATTCGACAATTCTGAGCCTTGCATTTGATCTAACCTCTCTTTGGTGTTATAGGGTCAATAAAGTCCGTATTTCTACCCAAATCACATGTAAATTCAGTATCAATAGTGTATGACTCCAGTATGACTTCCGTATATAAAACTTTAAATAGACTATATAAATCCTATACGAACGCTATTATAAATAGCGTTCGTATAGGGTTCATATAGGGTTCCTATAGCGTTCATGACGGAATTCGTACGGAATTCATACGGAATTTACCCATGATTTATACTTGACTCGAGTATATCTTCTCACTGAATGCCACGTGATAATTTCCCCCCGCACGTGAATCAGGCAACTCCAACTCTACAACACTTTTTAGCTCAAAGATATACGAAATTCAAGTTAGATATTTTATATTTGCAATCTATTATTCTTTGGATTAGAAAATTGTACACATGGATGAGAAGGAACTTTTGAAAATGCTTTCATCAAACCGAAATGAAGCATACGAGTATTTGTATAATAATTATTATACTCCTCTCGTATTGTTCGCAGATCATTATGTTTCTAATCAAGAGGTTGCCCACGATCTGGTTCAGGAAACTTTTATCGCCCTGCTAGATGTAAAAACAAAATTTGAAAACCTGTTGCACCTGAAGTCCTACCTGTACAATTCCCTCCGGAACAAATGCCTGAACCACCTGCGCCACGAGAAGATAAGACAGGAGTTTCTACAAGAAGCACTCTATCAGAGTGACGAGTTTTTCGAACAAAAAGCAATAGAAGAGGATGTGTATTCCATTCTCGTTTCGGCGATAGAAAGGCTTTCGCCACAAAGCAAGGAAGTGATGTTATTAGCCCTTGACGGACTAAGCAACGGGGATATTGCCGAACATTTAAATCTATCTATCGAAACCGTGAAATCATACAAGAAAAGTAGCAAAAAGAAAATAGCTGATTACCTCGCAACAAGAGAATATCCCACGTTCTTACTTTTCATGACGTTACTGGAATTATATCAAAATATTTGAATGAATAAAGAGGAGCCGTCACTGACTCCCCTCGCATTCGTAAAACAAAAAACTAATCTATCTCGGCCAGGCATTACCAGACTTGATCCTAAAACGGACATCCACGACCTTACCCACATTCACCTCCGACTCGTACATCACACGTTCATCCTCTGCCGGCATATTACTATTGTTTTCCGTTGGTATATTCAGCACATAGAACTTTCCATTCTCAAGTCCAACTCCCAAACGAGAACTTGTGTATGTTTCCGCATCCAAAGCTGTAATATTGGCATCGAAATGCTTATACAGGGTCACGAATGATGACATATTCGCATTACCGATATTCGCTCGGTCAATCATATACAGGTCCGCCCCGTGAGCAATCAGCATATAGCTGTTTTCCTTATAAGGAGCCACATAAAACAAAGTATTTTCATCCAAGATATTCCCGATATCGAATTTCACTTGTTTTTCGGGAGTCGCAATCACGGTACTCGTACCTGTCATTTTTGCAATCGTGAATTCATGATAATAGTATTCTCCTGCGGGATTTCTTAGCACGGAATGATACCTATTTGTCCCGCTACTATTACTTGAAACACGACTATATCCCGTGTACACCACTTCCATATCTCCCAAATCATCTAAAGAAGAAAAACCTGCCGGGTATGTCCCACTAACCGTCAAGGGTAATACCTTCCCAGCATTACTTTTATCTTTGTCTACCAATGCCAAGTAACGCTGATGTCCTTTCTCACCTTCCACCATCAACGTATAGCCGGGTCCCATGAATGGCGCTATCACGAAATCCGTCACGTACAAATCTTCACCCTCATACTGCAAGGGGCTATCCAAGAAGGATCCCGTGAAGAACGACTTGTCCGAAAGCTTGATACGCGTGTACACTTTATGATCGCTTTTATTGACCACAGCAGACACCCATCTCATTTCCGCCATCGCAAGCGGGGCAAAGTTAGCGGGCAAATGTTCATCCAAGAAACTTTCTTTCAAGGTTATATCACGTTTGAACGAGGTAGCACCCAAATCCACCGACTCGGCTCCATCCACTAATACCCAAATATTAGAAGCGTTTGAACCATAATAGAAATGTTCCAATAACCCTACCGGTTTTCCCCCAAGTTTGGCATTATTTTCCGACTGATAAACATCGGGATACTCCTCGTAAGTGTAATTACCCGGTACAGTAGCATCATAAACCTCTTTCATATAAGTCAGACACGACTCTCCGTCTTTTTCCGCCAAAATTAACCACCCCTGGTTATTGAATTTTTCCGTCAACTCAAAATTGGTATATGCCATATAAGTAATACCGCTTTTCGTGTCCAACACACGGAAATAGCAATTTTCCTTCAAGATGGTATCCACGTAATAAGACAAGTTGCGCTCGTTGGAGAGCAATTTGTTGCCCAACTTCCACTCGAATTCCAACCCGGTTTCATTGCTATCCCGCGCAAAAGTCAGCACCGGTTCAATATTTATCGTTTGTCCTGCTACTGCCGAATACTGCGTATTGCGCAGATCTATCGTGATTTCATTTGTTTCGGAATAATCATAATTCCCTTTATCATCGTAACACGCGAAACACGCGAACAACAAAGCGAATAGCCATATTATATTTTTCATTTTCATACTCTTTTTAGCTTTCAAATTAATTCACTGGAATGATAATCTCTGCCCCGTTGTCTGTAATCCCGTTATCCTTGATATATTTCTTCAACTGAATAGCGTATTTTCGCAACACCGGTTCCTCAACGCCCGAGAAATCATTGATTCCGGTACACGCTATCAAAGCATCCAATTTTACAGGGGACCAAGGTCCGAAATAAATCCTAAAGGTGGCATCCCACCAGAGAGGCGCAGCATCTTTATCCCCGAAACGTATCGTGATGTAGCGTTTACCGACAAATCCCGGGGCAAAGTTTTCGTTCGCCGCCACGGCGATGACGAGCGTCTCTTCCGTATCCTTCAATGCCGCATTCTTTTTCAACGTTACCGATATCGTGTCCTTGTTCTGGTTCGCCCCAAAATAAGGAGCCGCATCAAAATCATATTGTTCCGGGGAAGCCGTTGTCAAGGAATCGACCACTTCCAGTTTAAAAGCCAACGGGGAAGTCAAAAGCTGCCCCATCAGATTCACTTCAAACGACAACTCATGAGCGTCCTTGCCGGGATAATTGGCAAACGAAAGGACTGTATCCTGTTCCTCGGTCATGGTGAAATAGACGTAACGCTCCAAGTCATAACGCCCGATCTGGTCCTTTTCGCACGAAGCCAAAAGAAGCGTCAAAAATATGCTGATTATAATCCACTTATTCATCTTTCTAAAATTTTATAATATTAAAGACCGATTTCATTTTGCGGTAACGGCAGCACGAAGTTCGTTTTCGAATTCGGCTTCACGTTGTACTTCTTGTAAAAATGGAAAAGCTGCCCTTCTCCCCAAAATTCTTTTTTAGCATCATTCAATATTAATTCATGCCATTCATCCATATCGGATGCACTGATACGTCCCACGGTACATCCCCGGGCGCCTCTCACGTTCTCCAATTCCTGCACAGCTTTACCGAAGTCTCCGAGGCTCGCGTAATATTCACCCCGGATGTAATACATCTCGCTCAAACGGATCACGGGAATCATACGCTTGTTTCCTTCTTTTATATCCGCACTATTATAATATTTCCGACTAAAGACGAGCTCGTACTCTTCCACGATACGCACCAGTCCTCCATCCTTGGACAAACGCCTATCCCCGGCATCCTCTTCAATCCAATCAAGCCAATCCCAATAATCTACTGCCAATTGCCCTTCACTGTCTATCGATTCGTCGTATTTCTCGACATTTTCCGTTAACTTACGCTGGGAAAGAGCAAAAATTAATTCATCGTATAACTTCGTTTTCACCGCGTATTCACTTCTCGGGGTAAACGTGAATATTTTAGCACCGGTATCATCCACGAAATCAATCACCTCGGTCGCCATTTTAGCGGCATCCTCCAAACGATCGGCATAAAAATACAAACGAGCCAATGCTGCCGTAACCGCCGTGTAATTCATCCGAAAGCCCCGGTAATTAAAAAATATATCCGTGGGACCGCCAGTACCTTCATAACGACATGAAGTAGGCAACAAATAAAGCATACCTTCCAATGTATCGGTGGTCGCCAATATGTCACGAGCATCCAATAAATCACGCTCTATCTTCTTAATCATATCCGGAACCGAAAGATATGACTCCATCAACGAAGGGAATTTATCGAAATAAGGCATATACAAATCATTACCCGCTTCTTTCAGGGACGGGGCAAAATAGCGTAATAGTTCGAAGTGCATGAATCCCCGGCAAGCAATGGCTTCCCCGTGTATCATATCTCGCTCGATTCGTTTTTCCTCGAATTTTACCGTGTCCTCCTTGCTGATATTGGCTATCAGGTTGTTGCAATTGGCTATCACGTTATATCCCGTAGACCAAATATTCTGGATCAGCGGCTCCAGGTTCATGTCATCATACAGATATTGCACCGCCCGATTATAAGGTTTGTTGGAAGCACCCAAGTTACTCCTGCTATAATATTGAGCCACGACATCGGCAAATCCCCACGTCAATTCCTGACCCCACAAGGAGGTGGAAGACATATCTTTATAAATGCCATTCAAGGCAGTCCTGTAACCGCTCCCGGAATTAAAGAGATCGCCTTCTTCCACTTCATTACTCGGTTGCACATCCAGCCAATTGCTACAAGCCCCCAGTAATAAAGGCAAAATAACGTACAATATTTTAATCTTTCTCATATTTCTAATCTTTAAACTTTTATCTCTGAGCATGATTTAAAAAGTCGCTTTCAATGAAAAATTCATCGTTCTCGCGTAAGGATAACTCAATCCTCGTTCTTGTTTCACGGTACAGAAGCGAGCCAAGTCATTCGCGGCAACTTCAAAACGCAACATACTCAAACCCACTTTCTTCAATAACCTTTGCGAAAAATCATATCCCAAGGTCAAAGAATTTAACGACAAGAGGTTGTAATCTTCCACGAAACGAGTGGATGCACGAGTCATCACGATTGCATTCTTTCCGCTTTCCAGTTTTTTAAATTTAGCCTTATCTCCCGGTTGTTTCCATCTTTGCGATAGTACACGCTTATCCACGTTATTATCATAGATGTCGGCATTTTCCACTTTATTCACCAAGGTCTGATTATAACGTTGCCCCCCGTATTCGTACATGAAGGTTGCATACAAAGACAGTTGTTTATACCTGAAATTAAAACCGAAAGAACCTTGAATATCCGGCTCGGTATCTCCATAATTGATCTGGTCGGCAGAATCCCACTTCGTGGTCAACGTTCCATCTCGTTTCTCCAATATCTCCACTCCTGTTGCCGGATCGATTCCATGGGATTTCACGACGGAAATCGCCGTGGTAGAAGTTCCTTCCTCGTATTTCTTGTACGGCTTGGCTGATTCGGGATTCGTCGCTTTCAACTCCTGGTACATTGCATCAACGCGAGCATTGTAATCCCTCAATGAACTGGAGATTTTCGTCAGTTTATTCTCGTTGTGAGCCAAATTGGCGAAAATGGAAAAGTTCATATCCCGCTTTTTGATAATATTACTGCGTACACTCACTTCAAAACCGCGATTCTGCATCTCTCCCACGTTATCTTTATACGTGGTAAAACCGGTTGAACTCGGGATGGTTACATCATTTACCAAATCTACTGTTTTTTTGTTATACCAGGAAGCCGTCACGTAGAACAACCTGTCAAGGAAACCGAAATCTATACCCAGGTCGGTTGAATAGGTAGTTTCCCAACCGAGTTTCTTATTTCCCATGGCAGTCATCGAGGCTCCCATTCCGGTCTCGTACCACTCCTCTCCATCCACCGTATACACGGTTTTTGCCGCAAAAGGTTCAAAATTCACTTTACCCGTGGCCCCGTAAGTCCCGCGCAATTTCAGTTCATCAATAAAACCGATATTCTTTATAAACTCATAATTGTGCAGGGCAAGACCGGCTCCCAACGACCAAAATAACCCGGTTTTATTGTCCGTCCCGAATTTAGACGACCCATCTACACGCAAAGAAGCATCGAAGAGATACACGTTGTTGTAGCTATAGTTCACCATTCCCAGGAATCCGAACAAACGACTCTTATCATCACTATTGGAAGGTTTTTCGTAAACATCCTGTGCGTAACCGGGAGCACTGAAATCCCCGGAAGGAAAACCCCGGTATATCGTCGACACGCTTTCTCCCGAAGTTGCCGTGGCATTAATACCGAGGGAGAAGTTCACGTTATGTTTCTCTATCGAACGATTGTATGCCAGAATCACATTCATATCCCAGCCTAAACTCTCGGAGGTTGACTCCGTCAATTGTCCCGATACGGAATTAGATATATCCAATTCTTCTTCATTCTTTTTAGACTTCGGGTCAATAAAATTCCGAGTTTTGCTTGATGACTTCGTTACAGTAAATTGCCCTTTTACCTGCAAGTAATTATTAATATACCAGTTAGCACTCAAGTTATTAATCAACTCGTGGCTTTCCGTCCGATTGAAACTTTTCAGATTAGCTTCATACAAAGGATTCCTCAAATCCGAGTCATCCATTCTCGTGTGCCATTGCTCCAATGACCTCATGTAAGTTCCATCACCATTTTTGTACTCGTCATACGGCAACTTGGTCGTGTAATCGGAGAATGTCCCATAAGGCGAATCGGCACTACGAGTTACCCCGTAAGACACGTAATTCTTCAATTGAAAAGATTTGATACGATAATCCAGATACAATCCCATACTGATTCGGTCGCGATAGGATTCTTTCATCACTCCGTCTTCATTATTATATCCCAGATCCACGCCGAAACGAATATCGTCCGTTCCCCCATCTATATACAAACTATGTTTGTGATTGAACGCCGTACGCAAAGGTTTCGATAACCAATAAGTATCTACTCCGCGTATCACATTGTCCAATTTCTTGTTATATTCACGATCCAAAAGAAATTGTTCAGACGCTTTGTCATCTTTGTAAATTCCGGCAGCCACCTCTGTTTCCAATTTCTCTCGTGCGTTCATCAGGTTATAATCCGTTAAATCTGGCATCGTCACCGTACCCGTCATACTATAGGACACGGAAAGTTTACCGGGAGTCGGAGCCACAGTAGTGATTACCACCACGCCGTTTGCCGCACGGGAACCATACATGGCAGTCGCAGCCGCATCCTTCAACAGGGTGATATTCTCGATCCGGTTCATATCCATATCGTATAGTTTAGTCACTGAAATCTCGAAACCGTCCATGATGAAAAGCGGCAAGTTCGGGTTGTCCTTCAAGTTGGATTTTGACAAGGCATCCACATCCAATTCCTTCACCCCAATACCAGAACGACCGCGAATATATAGTTCGGGCACGGCATTCGGGTCGGACCCCCATTCTGTGTTTTCCTGAATGCGAAAAGAAGGGTCAAATGTCTGTAAAGCAGCTAAAACATTGTTTTTAGATACCTTTAGCAACTCATCCCGATCCACTTTAATTGCATTTCCCGTGAAACTTTTCTTATTGATGTTGGCATATCCCGTGATAACCACTTCTTCCATCTCCTTTTTTTCTTCCTCCAAAGTAATAGCCAACGGTTTCTCGTCACTCTTGAGATCATTGCTTACTTTCACTTCTTTCGTTACCATACCCACGAACGACACTACCAAAACGGTAGAATCCATCGGTACGAAAGTAAGTTTAAATTCCCCATTAATATCAGAGGCAACACCCACGGTAGTACCTTTGATCATAATCGTGGCACCGGGAAGCGGTTCACCTTTTGCATCGGACACCTTTCCTTTGATCGTGCGCTCCTTGATTTCCTTTTTCTCTTTCTCATCCGGGGCTTTCAATTTTATCACGATAATATTATTCACGATACTATAAGTGTATCTCGTGTTCTTCAGGCAATAGTCCAGGATCTCTTCGACAGTCGCATCTTTAAATTCTTTCGTCACTGCCGGAATTCTGGCTATTTCCTCGTAGTTATACAAGACATCGTAAGACGTCCGGCTCTTTAGTACATCCAGCACCTGCTCCATCGTTGAATTCGTAAATTTCAACGATAATTGTTGAGACATCGCAGGCGCCACTTTCATCACACACACGAAACAGATTAAAAATACCCATTTCATCAAACGAGTGTGCAAAAAACATTCACGCATCTTTTTTCTAAATTTAAAATTCATATCCACAGGATTTTGTTAGCATATAATTTTCTGTTTTTTAGTAGTCCGGGAATCCCGGACTACTATTCCTATTATTAGATTTTAGGAACATCCTTCCACGAACGAGCCATCAGGAACAATAGATAGTCATAATGAGCACGTGTAGCCGCATCTCCCGTCAATCGCTGTTTCTTTATCAATTCTTTTATCTTATCATACACGGAATACCACAAATGTTTCTGGTTGTCAGCCGCAATATTTTCCACCACCCAGCGGTGCCCGAAAATGCGGTTCTCCAATGCCGCGGCAGCTTCTTCCTCGTCCTCCGGATTTTCATCCAGCCCGGCATTCACGTCCCGGTCTTGCAGGTAATATTGCCCGTACCATCTTGTCCGACCGTTAATATCCACATCATTACGCACGTTAGAAATAAATTCAGCCTGCATCACTCGTTCCGCATCGGTCAAAGCTCTACCTTCCATCGTGGGTTTAAACACCAGTTCATATAAATCCTCGATATATTCCTTCGGGCTATAAGATTGCGGATCACGATGATAAGTCAATGAAATACGTTTTGTCTGGTACAAATCCGTAATCACGTTTTTCTCTTTTACCACGTATGATCTCAAAATCTTCATTGCCTGGGAACCGTTAAAACTAAGATTCTTAATAACTTCTTCCTTATCCAGCCAGTCCAAATCTTTCAGTTGGGCAATCACGAACTTCAACGAAGCCCGCTGTATATCTTTAGGAACAACCGTGAGCACAGGATTCGGATCTCCCACGAATGCCTCGTTCAAATAGAATGAACCAATATTCCGGTACACGTTGAACAAATAGCCTTTCAGTTGCGCCACGATAAAACGATACATATCGTTCCGGTAAGAAAAGTCAACGTCTTCCCCATCCATCCACTCATCCATGTGCTCCATGATATATTGCAGATTTTTGATCCCGTAACCGCTCGCTTTTATCGCATCGTCACCCAAATCATAAGCCAAACCGGAAGGGTCGAAAGTCGTCAATAAATATTGTTCCGGGGCAAAACGATACATCGGGTCACCCGCTTTTTCAGAAATCCAACCGGAAACGACCTTGTATTCTTCTTCCGGGGTAGCAGCTTCAAACACCGGTTGGTAAGCCACCTTTATCGCATAATAATCATAAGTACCTAACTTCGGATCCAAAGCGACGCCTTTATCTTCGGGTTGAGCCACGTAATTAAATCCCACGTTATCCATCACGGAAGCCGTAATGCCATATTCCCGCGTAAATGAAGCAGAACGCAACGAATCTGTCGGGATGGCTGCCGACCCTGCCATATTATTGGTTAACCCCAAAGCGTGCCCAATCTCGTGACGTACTGCCGCCCGAATGGATTCGCCTTGCAACTCGTCGGACAATTTCAAATGACGGGCTCCTTCATCCACTTGCGAAGTCTGCACGAAACGTTGAATATTATTCCATTTCAATAAATCGTGGAACAAGAACAGAGAGGCGTTCTTTATTTCTCCGGAACGAGGATCCACCCAAGAAGCATCTCTCATCATGGTAACCACCCCCGAGGGTACATAACGAATCGTATTGTACTTCATATTATCCGGGTCAAATTCGGCATCATCCGTCGGGTATTCCTTCACCTGTATGGCATTCTTGAACCCGATCGCTTCAAAAGCCTTATTCCAATCACATACACCTTCCGCAATATAAGTCCTCCATGCCCGTGGGAAATTCGGGTCTAAATAGAACACGATAGGCTGTGTCGGTTCCGTCAATTTACCTTGTTTGTAAGCCTCCACATCCGAAGGTTGCAAATTCCAACGCTCCATGTAATGAGTTTCCACGGAACGGTCAACTTTTGTCGTTATATTCTCCCGAACAGAAGTAGCAATCCCGATTCTCGGGTCTGCCAAACGGGGACGCATAGCCGGTTCTTCCGGTAACAGCATGAACGTACGGTTTACTTTTGCCGTCAAAGGTTCATCTTTAGAGATAACATATTGACCCCCGAGCACGAGGTCAAACCAGTATCCCAGGCAGGAAACGATAGAAACATTGTCATCAAACGCCTTGGTACTTACCAGATAGGACAACTCCTTCTTGAAATTCACGTATTGTCCGGCACGCCCGTACTCCTGGGCACGTTTTCCGTAGCAGAACGGGGTCATATCTTCATCATGTCCCACCAGGAAATCGGTCATATCGAACACGACAGCCGTACTGTCCGCATTATAAGCCATCACGGGGAACGACTTGATAATCGGGTGAATACTATTGATGCGAATAGCCTCCTGCACTCCATCTTCCTTTGAATCGGAATACAATGGTACTTGTCCGTTGCGGCTCACTTCCCGCATCATCAGCATACTGTCCTGCAACATGAACGTGAAATGCTTGGGAGCCGATCCCATCAATCCTACGATACCGCTCCCCATATCCGAGGTTTCCACGATCTTAGACCCCAACAGAAATTCCCTTCCCAACAATGCCACCGGCATCTCGAAATAGATCTTACCGTCCACCATATGCAGCGTCAAAAAGCCTTTCTTCGTGTCAACTTTTTTATTTTTAAAAAGCTTATCATATTTGCTCAGCTTTTCCGTTTTTTCCGCCTGCACCTTCTTTTTATCCTTTTTTCCGGCAGCAGAAACATCCATGAAAGCCGCCAGTCCAAGGACTATCATGAATAAAATAAAACCTCTCTTCATCTGTTTATATTTTAATTTTCTGTTTTTACAATAAATCTTTACTTACTTCCAATTACGCACGTCTTCAATCTTTTCCAACAAAAAGCCATAGTGATTCCGGGTTTCGAACGAACTTCCATTCATTTTCGACTCCATCAGTTTCTGCACACGCACGAGTAAGGCGTGCCACAAATGAGCCTGATTATCGTTTGACACGTTCGTCACGTAATATTGGAACCCGAAACCTTGCACAGGAGCCAACGGGGATACCTCCTTTGCCAATGTCTCCACTTGCCTCGGCTTTTTTCCACGCCCGCCACCTTCCAGATGATTGGGAATCTTGATTTTCCTCATGATCTCGCACACGACCTCGTATTGCAACATTCGCTCGGCTTTTGTCAGATTCCTTCCTTTCAGCGTGGAAGCCCACACGTGCGCATATATATCATCCAAGTATTCCTTCGGGGAATAGCTGTTGTTATCCCGGTAATACCCTAAAGACACCCGTTTCGTGTTTACCAAAGCCTTGGCAAACATTTTCACGATCTTTTCCGACTTGGGCGTTCCCACAGTCAGATTCTTCGTCACTTCCGGGGCATCAATCCAATCTAACGTTCGCAATTGATCCATCACAAAAGCGGCTGAACGTTTCTGCATATTTTTCGGAACCACGCTAAATGTAGTTCTCCCGTCCCCCACGAAGCTCTCGTTCAGGTAATACCCCCCGATATTCCGGTAAGCATTTTTCAAGTAGCCGACAAATTGGTCAACAATATTCTTGTAAATCTCGATACGATAATCGTAATTGTGATCCACTCCATCTAGCCAACCATTCATATGTTTCAATATATATTGCAAATTCTTGATCCCGTAAGTCCCGGCTTTCACCGCATCATCCCCCAAATCTTCCATCAGGGCGCTCGGGTCGTACTCATCGTACGGTTGTTGTTTCCCGTACCGGTACATCGGGTCATTTGACTTCTCCGCTATCCAACCTTGAACGACCTTCAATTCTTCTTCAGCTGTTTTGGCTTCCGGAACAGGTTTATATCCCACGGCAATAGCGTAATAATCATACACACCCAAATCCGGAGGAGTCAATTTCACTCCTTTATCACCTGGCTGAGCCACATAATTATAGCGGGCATAATCCATGATCGAAGGTGTTGTCCCATACTTTTGCGTGAAAGCCGCATTTCGCAACGAATCGACCGGATAAGCTGCCGAGGCTGCCATATTATGCATTAATCCCAGGCAATGCCCCACTTCATGAGATATAATATAACGCAGACTCTCGTACATCACATCCTCCGGTAGTTTATTCGTACGCACCCGCTCGTCCAACTGGGAAGTCTGCACGAAACGCATATCGTTCACTAATTTGATAATATCATGATATACAAACACCGAAGCATTCATAATCTCTCCCGTGCGAGGGTCTATCCAAGAGGGCCCCATGGCATTCTCGATACCGATCGGGGCATAACGCACGCAAGAATACTTCAGGTTCTCCGGGTCAAATTCCGGATCGTCCGTCGGGAAATCCCGTACTTGCACGGCATCTTTAAAACCGATCTTCTCGAAAGCCTGATTCCATACCAGAATACCTTCGCGAATGGCTCCTTTCCAAGATTCCGGGAACAAATTATCCACGTAAAAAACAATCGGCTTTACCGGAGCCACGAGTTCTCCCCGTTGATATTTTTCCATGTCTGAAGGTTGCAAATTCCACTTGTGGATAAAATAAGTCCGGTTACTCCGGTCTATCTCCATCCCGAAATGCTGAAACGAGGAAACAAAATACCCTACCCGGGGGTCGGCAAGACGCCAACGCATCTTGTCTTTCTCCTCCGGCAACATGATGATCGAACGGGTAACTTTCATCGTCACCTGTTCCTCGTGCCGGTAAGCAGAATTTTTACGGGTCAACACTTCATGATAAGTCAACACGGAAGTGATAGAAACATTATCCTCGAAAGCCTTAAAAGAATCCAAGTAAGACAATGCCTTGTTCAGCGTTGCCTTCCGCTCCAGATTCCCGAACCCAGCAGTCAACCCATAAGGATCGAAAGGATCCAGCCTTTTATAATCCCCCAGAAAGATATTAGTCACCTCAAACACCACGGTCGTCGTATCCCGGTTATAAGCCGCTATTTTAAAGGATTGCATGATCGGGGTCAACGTGCTTTTTTCCACGGCTTCTTTCATTCCGGCTTCATCCGCATACACGTTCGGGCGACTTGCGTTCGTCACCTCCTGCATGTACAATGTACTGTCAATAATATTAAATTTCACGTGCAAAGGATCAGATGCTTTCTGTCCCACCAGCACATTACCGTTATTACTGATCTCAGCAACAGCCGTCCCGATCAGAAATTCCCGGTTCAGCAAGTTCATCGGCAATTCAAAGTACAACTTCTTCCCGATCTTGTGAATCGTGACCAGTCCTTTTTTCGTTTCCACCTTCTTGCCCCGGAAAAGACGATCGTATTTCACGGAACGTTTCCGAACCACGGGAGCCTCCGTCTTTCCCTTCTCTTCTTTCTTTTTTTCCCTAGCGGCAACCGTATCGGTTCCCACCCCGGCTGTCAGAAAAAAGAGCCCGATCGACCAGACTAAAACCCTGTATATATTTATCTTCATCTTCAAATTCTTAAAGAATTAATCATTCAAAAACAACACGCATTACTTCGACTTCATGAAATCATTCACAATAGAAAGCAGATAAGCGTAGTGGGCACGAGTTTCATACGAACCGCTATTCTTCCTTTTTTCCATTACGTCCTTCACCTTTGTCAACAACTGGTAATACAAATGATGATTATTATTCGTCGACGTATTAAATACATAGAAAATATAGTCAAACCCGGCACGCTCATTCAATTCTTTATTCCAACCTAACGTGTTGAAGTAATTCAACATATCTTTAGGGTAATTGCCAGACACGGCAGGGGTATTACCCAGCCAGTTGAACATATTCCATTGCTCGTATTTCGGCATTGGCAATGAGGCACAACAAGAACAAGTAGTCAACGAATGCATACTATGATCCATCTCGGCAGCCAACACCTCATCCATTTCACTTCTCGGGGTCAACGGATCGGCACCTTTTATCACGTTCTTCAAAATCTCCGTTTGCAGAATCCGCTCGCTCTCGGTCGGGTTAGTTCCCTTGATAGCCGAAGACCACACGCTCTCGTACAAATCCGTCAGGTATTCTTCCGGGGAATAAGCATTTTTATCCCGGTACACGGCTAACGACAATCGTTTCGTGTTCAACAGGGAAGCGGCTTGATTTTTCAAAATCAAACGAGCCATTGATCCATCCAGCGGAAGATTCTTCACGACCTCGATATTATCCAACCAATCCATATCTTTCAATTGCTCGAACACGAACTTGGCAGAACGTTTTTGAATTTCTCTCGGGACAACTGCCGAAGTGGAATAAGGGTCACCCACCATGTGCTCATTAATATAGAAACCACCGATATTAATCTTAGCATTATAAATATAGCGGGCATATTGTGATGCTATCGCCTTGTAAATATTATACCGATAAGTATAGTCCGTATCCTGTCCGTCCAACCACTCGTTCAAGTGATTCATAATGTATTTCAAATTCTTGATTCCGTACTCCCCGGCTTTTACCGCATCGTCACTCAAGTCTTCCGTCAAAGAAGTCGGGTCGAATATACCGTAATACAATTGTTGTTTCCCGTAGCGATACATGGGATCACCCATCTTATCGGCAATAATTTTATTCAAATAAGGGACTTCATCTTCCGATGTTTTTGCATCCGGGAAGAAACGATACCCCCAATCGATAGCATAGAAATCGTACACGCCTAAACGAGGAGGAGTCAACGCTATACCTTCATCTTCCGGTTGCGCAATATAATTGTAACGCGCGTAATCCATGATGGACGGGGTCGTCCCGTACTTCGCCATAAACTCTTTATCCCGGTATTTTTCCGTAGGAATCGAAGCCGAAGAAGCCATATTGTGCATCAGTCCCAGGCAGTGCCCCACTTCATGAGCCACGATATAACGCATACTCTCTTCCAACACGTCTTCCGGCATCTTCATCGTGCGCACCCGAGGATCCACTTGGGAAGTCTGTACAAAACGCATATCATTCACCAACTGAATCACATCATGATACACAAATACAGATGCTTGAATAATCTCGGCATTACGTGGATCGACCCAAGAGGGTCCCATGGCATTCGCAATCCCGATAGGAGCGTAATAAATACAATTGTATTTCAGGTTAGCAGGATCAAATTCCGGATCATCCGTCGGAAAATCCTTAGCAGCCATCACATTTTTAAACCCAATTTTCTCGAAAGCCTTATTCCACTCCAAAACAGCTTCACGAATCGGTTGCTTCCAAGCCTCCGGGAATTTATTATCCACGTAGAAAACAATCTGTTTCACGGGTTCAACCAATTCACCCCGTTTATACGCTTCCACATCTTTCGGGCGCACATCCCATTTATTGGCAAAAGTAATTGTCTTCACTTCGTCCGCATCTTTCGTCAACTTCTCTTGCGAAGAAGTAAAATACCCGATACGAGGGTCAGCAACACGGGCGTGCATGACAGGTTTTTCCGGTAATAAAACAAACGACCGATTCACTTTTATCGTCACGGGTTCCTGGTAAGCCACCACCACGATTCCCATGTACAACAAATCCTGCACGTAACTCAAACTAGAAGTAATAGACATATTATCTTCAAACGATTTAAGCTGATCGACATAGGATAAATCTTTTTTGAAAGCAGCCCGCCGGGCACAAGCCCCATACATCGCTTTCTTACCGTTCGGGTCAAACGGATCGAGCCGCTTGTTATCACTTACCAAGAAATCGGTCATATCGAACACAACCGCCGAACTATCGGCATTATACGCCATCACCTTATAGCCCTCCATCACGGGACATCCCACTCCCTGAGCCAAAGCGTTCAGCACCCCTTCTTCCGTGTAATCCGTGTATATCTGGCGGCGAGCCCTGTTGGTCACTTCCCGCATCTCCACTGTACTATCCCGCAACGTGAACTTTATATGCAAGGGTTGTTTTACCTTCTGTCCAACTAAAGCATTACCATTATCACTAATCTCCGAAACCGTAGAACCCAACAACATATCCCTTCCCATCAATTTCATGGGAAACTCGAAGTAGACCTTTCCGTCCACCTTGTGAAGGGTTACCATACCGCATACAGTTTCCACCTTCTTCCCTTGAAATAGCTTCTCGTAAGGGGTTACTTTCTTCTCTTCTACCTTCTTCTTCTTTCTCGTTCCGGCATTCAGCGGCTCTGCCAATGCAAGAACAACAAAACAGGTAATAATAAAACCAAAAGTTTGTCTCATAACTTTCATCATTAATTTTATATTAAAACATACAATACTCCCACACAACGAGTTTTCACACTCGAGGCAATTACTTAATCATATAGAAACTATAATTTCACTCCACTAGCATCATTTGCTTTCCCTCGTACCATCCTTCATCACAACTACCGTATTTCCTTTTATTTGAAATTTAATATCCGTTGTCTGCTCCAGCAAACCTAAAACATCACTCAAATTCGTGTATTTTGGAAGAGTTCCCTTGAAATGATAATTTTTCACACTCTCGTTCATGTAAAAAATATGCACATCATACCAACGGGCGATCTTTCTTAAGATAACATCTATATTCTCTTTATCAAACTTGAATACATTTCCCATCCAAGCCGTGTAAACATCGATATCCACTTTCTTCACTCTCGTTTGATAATTCCTATAAAACGCCTGTTCCCCTGGCACTAACAAGACTTTCTGTCTATCAGACGTTACTTCTACCTTTCCGGTCTTTAACGTGGCATGAGAAAAATCATCATCCGCATAATTCATCACATTGAACGACGTCCCCAGCGCCCGCACAGAAAAATCCTTTGTTTTCACAATAAACGGTTTGCCAGGATTCTTCGCCACGTCAAAGAATGCCTCTCCTTCCAGATAAACTTCTCTCGTCTTTCCCTTGAAATTTACAGGGTATTTCAGGCGGGAACGAGCCCCGATCCATACCTTTGTCCCGTCGGAAAGTTGCATATAAAACTCTCCTTTCGTGGGAACATACAATGTATTATAAATTAATTCCTTTGTATTATCATCAATGCCATTTTGATAAATCAACCCGCTATCCTTGCTTGAAATCAGCATCCCGTTCCGCTCATTCAGCATCACGTTCGATTTATCCAGGTCAACCGTACTCCCGTCAGACAAATGCAACACAGCTTTCCGCTCGCCATGCGAAATCACGGTTGCTATATCCAGCTCCTTCTTCTCCTCGAAAAGCAACTGATTCAAGAGATACACGCCCCCGACCAGCAAAGGCAATATTAAAATAGCGGCATATTTCAACACTCGTCCGAAACGAAGACGCCGATGTCGTTCCTCTAGCATTGCCTTTTCCTTCAAAAATTCGTTGAATGCAGCCTGTTTGTCAATCGTTTGGTAAATTCTCACCTTACGAGCCAATAATCCTTCTTCCTGCAAACGTCCAAACAATCGCTTGTTCTCCTCCGAAGCATTCAGCCACCCGTCCACCGCCTCACGTTCCGTGTCGGACGCTTCCCCTGAAAGCACACGAGAAATTGCCAAGGATATTTTGAATACTTTTCTATTTGACTGCTCCATAATTTTATTATTTATATCCATTATACACTTAATATCCCCAAAAGGGGGTATTAATTCTCAAGTTTTTTTTATCTCTCGAAGTTTTTTTTGTTTTTCCCTTCTCAGAATCAGCGAAAATGGCAAAAAAACTTATCTATTGCGATTCTACGCAACGCAAGTCACGCAATAAATAAAATATCCACGAACACGCAAAAACATTTGCAAGTATCGCAGTCAGTAAGCTTGGCTTCCACTCCCCAAAAGACAATTAAAGAGAATTAACAAGAGATATAGACCCAGGAAAATATTTTACAGATCCCGAAAGAATCGGGCTGTCTCTTCCAAAGTATGAAAACGAAAATCAGGTAATGCCTTCAATAATTTGGCACTCGAGTAACGGGATTTATTCTGGGAAGAACGGGCAGTTTCCCGGGTAAAGGCAGGCTTCTTTCGGGTAAACCAAGAAACGAAAGCCAACAAACGCCAGGCAAGCGAAGTCATCCAAGGCGCCATACGAATATAAGGCACTCGCTTTCCCGCAGCACAGGCGATCACCGTGAACAACTCCTTGTAAGAATAATTCCCCCCGCAAAGCACGAACCGCTCTCCCCGGATGGAAGAAGTTTCCGTCAAGCGGATCATTGCCTCGCAAACATCCCTCACGTCCACGTACCCGTTCACGCCATCGGTATAAAACGGCATCCCTTTCCGGACTTGTTCAAACAATTTGGCACTACTGCGTCCCCGAAGCCCCGTACCTAATATAATAGCCGGATTCACGATAACGGCATTCAATCCTCTCCCCACGTATTCCCATACGATCTTCTCGGAAGCCCCCTTGCTACCCGAATAGAGCGAATGCACGGAACCCGGAATCTCGGGCGTATTCTCGTCAATGGCCACACTCTCGTCAGGAGCATCCCCTAGAGCAGCAATAGAACTCACGAAACACAAACGCACGCCCCATTGCAGGCAAAGGGCACATATATTCTCCGTTCCCCGAATATTTGTCTGCATCAAAGTATGCCGGTCACTACCATTAAAAGAAACCATTGCGGCACAATGGTACACGGTGTCGACCTTCTCCACGCACGAAAGTAAAGATCCCTCATCCAGCACATCACCGACAACCCACGTCACCCGTGATGCAGCCTCTTCCGGCGAAGAAAAATAACGAGAGAAGAGAGCCATAGTCTCCTCGATACGGCTCTCTTCCCTTTTTAATGCTATAATCGCCTCGCCCGGACGAGCCAGGTGGCATAACAAATGGCTACCCACTAACCCGGTAGCCCCGGTAACCATTACTGCCAATTAAATACGAAGTTTTGTTTCACATCAGGATGCAAGCTCAAATGCACAGGACAAGTATCTGCCACACGCTCGAGAATCTTTTTCTCTTTTGCCGTGTATTCTTTGGCGGGGAAATTAAAAATCACATCAATTTCAGCAATACGGCGAGGTTCTGCCGCCATCTTCTTGGTAATCTCGATTTCAGTACCCGTCAGGTCAATCCCGTTATTCTTGGCATAAATTCCCATGATTGTCATGGCGCAAGCTGCCAATGAAGTTGAACACAAATCAGTCGGGGAAAAAGCCTCTCCCTTGCCATTATTATCTGTCGGCGCATCCGTGATAATAGTTGTTCCACTCTGTAAATGCGTGCATTCCAAACGCAAATCTCCTAAATATTTTGCTTTTACTGTTGCCATAATCTGCTTTTTTATAATTAATCTCCCAAAGGTAATAAATTCCCGACAGCTTTACAACGGGGAAGTCTTTTTATCTTCATCAAATCGGCAATTACAGAATCACGGAACAAGGGCTACCTTGCCGGGTTAAAATTCAATATTTAAAATTATAAATCCACACCTGATCTTTTCTCGATTGGATAATTTTTGAATTAATTCCCTAAATTATCAAGATTTACTCTACAATTCTCGATTTCTAGCACAATTTTTGATATAAGGTTAATATCCCTATTGACACTTTTCTTATGCCGGGTGGCGTTCATATTCCTACCACACCACACACACGACAGAAGCCACCCGGTTCTTTCAAAACAAATCGATCACCTCCCGAACATACTCGATATGCATCTCGGCTCCCGTGACAAGCACCAAATCGAAACGTATTTCCCGTTGAATATTCTTTCTCGTGAGATAGGCAGCCCCGGCGGCTTGCAAACTTTTCTTCTTTTTATAATCCAATAACTCGAAAATATCCACTTTCTCGCTTCCTCTCGTCTTTACCTCGACCACGACAAGCACCTCCCCGTCCAGGCACACGAAATCCAATTCCCGGTGACCGATTCGCCAGTTACGTTCCAATACGGTATATCCCAAATCCAATAAATAAAAATATACCTTATCTTCTCCGAACTTACCAAATTCATTATGCCAAGCCATAGTGCAGTTTTTTCCCAATTTACAGGCTAAAAAGAGTTTTGCAATGTTATACAAATCTTTGAAAAATGCAAAATTTTTGACACGGAAAACCTTAAAAGATCGTTATTTTAGCATTTCAAGTGGTTTATTGTGAGCAAGATTTATCGAGTGTAAGTTTTGAATTCTAATCGGAAATGCCTACCTTTGTAAGGTTTTTGGGAAAAGTAGTAGTTATGGCTAAAAAAAGAGTTTTATTTATATCTCAAGAGATTGTACCTTATCTTCCTGATTCCGAAATGGCTAATATCGGAAGATATTTACCTCAAGGGATTCAAGAAAAAGGTAAAGAAATCAGAACGTTCATGCCACGTTACGGCTGCATTAATGAAAGGCGCAACCAATTGCACGAGGTCATCCGGCTTTCCGGAATGAACCTAATCATTAATGATTCGGACCACCCTTTAATTATCAAGGTTGCATCCATTCAATCTGCCAGAATGCAGGTTTACTTCATTGACAATGATGATTATTTCCAACGCAAACACACGATCGTTGACGAGGATGGAACATTTTTCCCCGACAATGACGAACGTTCCATATTTTTTGCCCGGGGAGTATTCGAAACAGTACGCAAGCTGAGATGGGCCCCGGACTTGATCTATTGCCAAGGATGGTTTACCGCACTAGTTCCACTTTACCTCAAGAAAGAATACCATGACGATCCGGTGTTCTCCAAGACGAAAGTGGTATACTCCACCTACAACGATAAATTCGAGGGGAAACTGGATTCCAAATTCGATGAAAAAGCAATCACCGAGGGTGTTTCCCGCAAGGACGTGGCTCTTCTGAAAGACCCGACGCACACCAATATCAATAAATTGGCATTCCAATACGCGGACGGAATCATTTTCAATCACAAGGACGTAGACGACGAACTTCGTAGCTTCGCCAATGATTTGAAAAAACCGACCCTGGAATACCCGGGAGAACAATGCTACATAGAGGCTTACTCCGACTTTTTCGACAAAATCATAGAATAAAATTAAAACAAGCGGCAATGGTTGTTATGCCGCTTATTTTTTATTAATAATCATATAAAACACGACAAACATTATGTGTGGTATTGTGGGATACATCGGACCAAAGGAAGCTTGTCCGATCTTAATTAATGGTCTGAAACGCCTGGAATACCGGGGATACGATTCTGCCGGGATCGCGTTGATTCACAACAACGACATCAAAGTTTACAAATGCAAAGGACGAGTGCTCGACCTGGAGCACCACATGGAACTCGAAGACACGAGTGCCACGATCGGGATGGGACACACGCGTTGGGCTACCCACGGGGAGCCGAATGACTCGAACGCCCACCCGCATACATCCATGAACGGTCTTTTCTCCATCGTGCACAACGGTATTATCGAGAATCACGCCCTCCTGAAAGAAAAATTGCAGGCAAGGGGCTACTTGTTCAAGAGCGAAACCGACACGGAAGTACTGGCAAACCTCATCGAGTACATTTACCTGAAAGGGCAGATTAATGCGGAAAACGCAGTCCGACTCGCTTTGACCAAGGTGATCGGCGCCTACGGGTTAGTGGTCTTGTGCAAAGAAGAACCGGATCAACTCGTGGTGGCACGTAAAGGCAGTCCTCTGGTAATCGGGGTAGGGCAAGGCGAATACTTCGTGGCATCGGATGCCACACCTATCGTGGAATTCACGAAAAACGTGATTTACCTGAACGATGATGACGTCGCCATACTGAAAAGAGATGAGATGATCTTGAAAACAATCAAGAATACCCCGGTCTCCTTGAGTATACAACACGTGGACATTGACATCGAGAAAATCGAGAAAGGCGGATTCCCGCATTTCATGTTGAAAGAGATTTTCGAACAGGTAAACTCCATTTATGATACCATCCGGGGACGCGTAAACGTGGATGCCTCGGAAATATACCTGGGCGGCATCTCGGAAATCATCCCAAAAATGGTAAATACCCACCGGATCATCATCATCGGTTGCGGCACCTCATGGCACGCCGGACTGGTCGGTGAATATATGCTGGAAGAATTTACCCGCATCCCGGTGGAAGTGGAGTACGCTTCCGAATTCCGTTACCGCAACCCGGTTGTGAATGAAAACGACATCGTAATCGCTATCTCCCAAAGTGGTGAAACTGCCGACACCTTGGCAGCTATCAAGTATGCCAAAGCACACGGGGCAACCGTGATCGGCATATGCAACGTGGTCGGGTCAAGCATCGCCCGCGAAACAGACGCCGGAGTTTACACGCACGCCGGACCGGAGATCGGGGTAGCATCCACTAAGGCATTCACGGCACAAATCTCCGTGCTCGCCATGATGGCTCTGCAAATCGGTCACCGCAAGGGTACACTTGCCGACGAGATATACAAAAAATATATCCACGAACTGTACAACTTGCCGGACAAAATAAAAGCTATCCTGGAAAAAGATAATATTATCAAGGAAATCTCCGCCATATACAAAGACTCCACGAACGCCATTTACCTGGGAAGAGGTTGTCAATTCCCCGTGGCACTGGAAGGAGCGCTGAAATTGAAAGAAATTTCCTACATCCATGCGGAAGGCTATCCGGCAGCAGAGATGAAACATGGTCCTATTGCCTTGATAGACGAGAATATGCCGGTATTTGCCATCGCCACGAAGGACAATTATTACGACAAAATCGTTTCCAATATTAAAGAGGTACAATCCCGCAAGGGTCACGTCATCGCTCTAGTAAACGAGAAAGATACACAAGTAACCAAATTGGCGGAACACGTGATAGAAATTCCCGAAACCTTGGAATTCCTGTCCGCACTGCTAAACGTGATTCCGTTACAATTAATTTCCTACCATATCGCCGTAATGCGAGGTTGCAACGTGGATATGCCGCGCAACCTGGCAAAATCGGTTACCGTGGAATAATACACCAAGGGGCTGTGTAAAAACACAACCCCTTGTTTCTATCTTAAAGATTGTTGCCACTTCCAGACATTCTTCATGGTTTCCTCAATCGGGGTAGCAGCCTTCCATCCCAACTCTGTGTTTGCCAGCGTAGTATCAGCCCACACCTTTTCTATATCACCGGCACGGCGTCCCACGATTTTGTAGTTCACTTTTACTCCAGTAGCGTTCTCGAAAGCGTGAATAATTTCCAACACGGAAAGCCCCTTTCCCGTGCCGATATTAAAGAACTCGTAATTCGCTTTATTTTTCCCTTCCAACAACCGACGGATCGCTACCACGTGAGCCTTCGCCAGATCTACCACGTCGATATAATCCCGCAAGGGAGAACCATCCGGTGTATTGTAATCGTCCCCGAACACGCTCAATTGCTCCCGGATTCCGATAGCCGTCTGCGTCAGGTAAGGGATCAGGTTATTCGGCACCCCGTTGGGCAATTCCCCAATATAAGCACTCGGGTGCGCCCCAATCGGGTTGAAATAACGCAAAGCCAACGCATTCATCTTCGATTCCACCTTCATCAAATCCCGAATAATATCCTCGCTCATCACTTTGGTATTCCCATAAGGAGACTCTGCTTCGTGACGAGGGGTCTTTTCCGTCACGGGAAGGACATCTGCCTGCCCGTAAACCGTACAAGAAGACGAGAACACCAGGTTCGGCACCTGGAACTCACGCATCGAGTCAAGCACGTTCATCAATGAATTCAGATTATTGAAGTAATACTCCAACGGCTTATGCACGGATTCCCCCACTGCCTTCAACGCCGCGAAATGAATCACAGCCTTGATATCCGAATGGCGAACAAAAAAATCCCTCGTCGCCGCCCGGTCGGTGAGATCGATTTCTTCGAATTCGGGACGAATACCCGTGATCTTCTCGATCCCGTCCAGCACGTCAATGCTTGAATTCACCAGGTTATCGGCGATAATCACGTCATAACCACTCTGCTGGAGTTCCACCACCGTGTGGGACCCGATATACCCAGTACCTCCTGTCACAAAAATTTTCATACACCAATAATTTTTTCTCAATTTATAACAATCTGTGTGTCTGTCATAGACAGAACAAAGTAAATAATAATAATCCGAAATGCCTAAAATGAGTTTGACAACCTTGCGTTTTTTCTTACCTTTGCTGCATGAACAAATACGTTGAACACATAGAAGAACTGCTCTATCTGCATGATTGCGTGATAGTTCCCGGACTAGGAGGATTTATATGCGACTATTCCGGTGCAACCATCAATGAGAAGACGGGAATGATTACTCCTCCCGCCAAAAGAGTCGTGTTCAACAAACACCTAAAACAGAATGACGGGTTGCTGATCGATTGGATTGCCCGTAAGGAACAGATTGATTACGAGAAAGCACAACGCCGGCTGGCTTTGTTCTGCGAAGAAGTGAAAGTACGGTTGAACCAGAAACAAAAAGTCGACTTCGGGAAGATCGGGAGTTTCAGCGTAGACCGCCGTTTCAATATCCTTTTCGAGTCCAGCAACCATAATTTCCTACCCGATGTTATCGGTATGGAAGCTATGCCCGTGGTAACGGCAAACGGTAAAAAGGCAAAAAATACCGACGGAGAATATATCAACACCGAATCCGGCAACCTCGTGACCCGCTTGTTTAAATTCGGACTCTCGGCAGCCATGATCGCGGGAATCGTGGTGCTCTCGCAACAAGACATTTTCCAAGGCGACAGCACTGCCAACCTCAGTAATATGCAACCCGCATCCATGAAAAGCAAATGGATCCAAACGGAAGAAACGGCAAAGATTTCTCCCTCCTGCGACTTCGTGGATTATGACCCCGTTATTGACTTGCCCGACCAGTCAATCTCACGATAATAACGATCAGACAGGCAGGCACGACCATATATAACGCCTCGATTCCCTGCAACCCGATCAGCACAAGTTGAATAATCCCAAACACCCAATTTATCTTTTTCCCAAAATTATAGCAGGAAATCAGGATATACACGGGTATCATACAAGTCAAGGCTTTCACACCCCACACGGCAAAGCCGATCACGACCATTCCCAGGAAACAATACAAAAGGCGATTCTCCTTCCACGAGAAATCAGTCAGTTTCAAAGAAAACATCGGCACCTCGCTAATCAAAAGAATTGCCAACACCAGGGAGTAAACCGCCAAAAGCCATGGATTACCCCACATCATCCTAAAAAACTCCGGCTGATAATACAAACAGAAGACGAGCATTACCCAAAACAAGGCATTCGAGGGAGTCGGCAACCCGATAAACGAATGCGTCTGCCGCACGTCGAGATTAAACTTCGCCAGGCGGTAAGCCGAAAAGGCAGGCACCAACAAGGGTACTCCCGACAGGATACGCTCCACCCAATAATGCGTTTCCCCGGCATAGAACATACCAAACGATTCACATATCAGGAAATACGCCATCACTCCGGGCATCACGCCAAAACTCACCATATCCGCCAACGAGTCAAGTTCCTTTCCCACATCGGACTTCACGTGCAAAAGGCGGGCAGCAAAACCGTCAAAAAAGTCAAACACCATGGCGAGAATCACCAGCCATGCCGCCAAAAGCAAGTTACCGTTAAACGCCATATAGATAGCCAACGCCCCCGAAGTAACATTCAGGCACGTGATCAGATTAGGAATATGTTTTTTCATGGGTCATATTTTTACGATTCAAACACGAAAATACTTCTTTTTACAATAGGTAAACTACATTTTTATTACTTTTGTTGCAAAATAGTTTTCGACATGGCTAAATTTCTCATCATCAGATTCAGTTCCATCGGAGATATCATCCAATGCATGAACGTGGTGAACGGAATCAAGAATCATTTCTCTGACGCGGAGATTCACTGGATTGCCCGCAAAGACATGGGCTCTTTCCTCAACATGGACAAGCGGATCGACCGGGTATGGGGATTTGACAAAAAAGCGGGCTTTCGAGGATTGCTGCATATGGCAAAGGAACTAAAAGCCGAGAAATTCGATTATATCTACGACGCACATAGCAATATCCGCTCCAACATTTTGAAAGCCGTGTTGCTACCTTCTTTTTACTCGTTATTCCCCAGGGGACCGCACTACACGCTGCGGAGCAAAGACCGCTGGAAACGTTTCTTACTTTTCAAACTCGGGATTAACAAATTCGACAACCCCTTCCGGGGAATCATCTCCTACCGGAAACCTTTGGCAAAATGGGGTATCATGAATTTTGAATCGGACTACTCCGACTGGTATTTCCCGGAGGAATTCAAAGAACGCTTTGCCCGCATCTTTACCCCGAAGACAATCACACTCGTGCCTTCCGCCAACTGGGAGATGAAACGCTGGCCTGTCAGCCATTGGCAACAAGTCATCCAACTCATGCCGGAATACCGTTTCATTATACTCGCCGGACCAACCGACACGTTCTGCGAAACAATCAAAGCCATCGCACCGGAGCGAGTGAACAACCTCGCCGGAAAGACTTCCTTGTTGGAATCCTGCTATCTCGTGAAGCAATCTAACCTCGTCATCAGCGGGGACACGGGTTTCCTGCACGCCGCAGACTTATTCCACACCCGGTCTATCGCCTTGATGGGACCCACTGCTTTCGGATTTCCCTCCGGGAAAGAAGCTGAAATCATG
Organism: Butyricimonas synergistica DSM 23225; assembly: GCF_000379665.1. Lineage (GTDB taxonomy): Bacteria > Bacteroidota > Bacteroidia > Bacteroidales > Marinifilaceae > Butyricimonas > Butyricimonas synergistica. The sequence goes on from NZ_KB903359.1 coordinate 1,692,628, forward strand.
GAAGTTAACTTACCTTGTCGTCCCTGCACCAAAGACGGCAGAGGCAAGTGCAAACAACCTGTCTGGCAAAAATGCATGATCGACATCACCCCTCAAGCAGTTGTCCAAAAAGCCAGAGCCATTTTAGATTTTAAATTTTAGAGGGGGTAGTTCGGAAATGAAAACTCATTTTCAATTATTCTCGTCTTTATCGTGCCTCAACGTCACGTAGAAAGTCGTCCCCTCGTTCTCCTCGCTCTCGAAAGAAACTGTTCCTCCCATACTCTCGATGATTTTATAAGACATCGCCAATCCCAGACCGGTACCTCCCGATTTAGTCGTGAAATTCGGTTCGGAAATCCTATCTTTTATACTTTCCGGGATCCCGCAACCATTATCCCGCACGAGTAAAATAATCTTTCCCAAAGCCGTCTTCAACTGTACGAAAACGTGCCCCTCCCGATCCTCCGGGATACTCTGCTCCGCATTCTTCAACAGATTCACGATCACCCGGTTCACCTGCTCCCGATCACCATACACGAAAACACCCGGTTCTATATCACACGTCATATTCGTCACATTCTCGTTAAACAACTTGGCACACCCGCCCACGAGTTCACTCAAATCAAACCATTCGTTATTCGCTACTTGCAATTTAGCGAAATCGGAAAATGCCGAAGCGATGGACGCCATATGATCGATCTGCTCGATCAATACAGAAGATATATCCTTAAAACGTTGTCGTACTTCCTCGATATCCCCCTTCTGCAAAGTACGCTGCATAAATTGCAAATTCAACTTCATCGGGGTCAACGGGTTCTTGATCTCGTGGGCAATCTGGCGAGCCATTTCCCTCCAGGCACTCTCCCGCTCGGACTTCGCCAATTGCTTGACATTCGCGTCCAGCTTATCCACCATCTCGTTATACTCCTTCACGAGTAACCCAATCTCATCTCTCTGGTTATAAATAATTTTCTCGTTCCTTCCCCCCACACGCATCCGCCTCAACTTCTCGTTCACTATTTGCAGCGGCTTCGTGATTCGCTCCGCCACCACGCTCGACAGGATAAATGCCAATACCATCACGATCATCGCAATATTCACAGCAACAATCACGATCAGGAAAATATCTTTATTCAACTCCTCCCCTTTCGTGAAATAAGGAATACTCAACACGTACTTCTCCCCCGTCTCCAACACCAACGGCATATAAACCGCCATGTAGACCATCTCGGCAATTCGCTCGTCTTGCACGAAACTCATCTGTTCCTTCCGGACGATCTCCTTGAACGCCTCGGGATTCAACAACGTCCCGTCGAACCCTTTCTCGAAAATCATCGGTCGGGAAGTTGCTACCAGCTCCCCGTTCCAACCATAAATGTTGATATCCACCCAAAGCACATCAGCCATTCTCTTTAAAGCAGTTTCAATCTCGGGGCACTTGTCCGCATCCACGCAATTATAGCGTTCCAACTCGCTCGTGATATATTTCGACACCTGAATCACCGCCTCGCTATGCCGTCGCTCAAAACTCTTGGCGTTCCCCACGATAATCATAAGAGTCATGAGTATAAACAACCCCGCTACCAACGAGATAATATTACTCTTGATTCTGGACTTCAAGCTTGTTTGCCGGAAATTGCCCCACCCGCCGTCAAAGCGGAAAAACATCCCGTAGGAAGTCAGAATAGCACTGACAAAAATAGCGTACAGCAAATTCATGTAATACAACGAGAACACGTCATCCGCCAAGCTAACAATACATACTCCCTCATCCCCCACGGGCACGATCATGTGGGAATACCCGTCGATATTAACAGTACGAGCGTGCGCACGTGACCCGAAACGGTCTACCGTACGCGGGTAATTAAAACTTCCCTTGGCTTCGACCAACACTCCTTTCCGGTATTTGGCATAAGAATACGGGTAAACGAACTCGTTCTCGAGAGCCGTCTCGCGCGACAAAACCTGCACGTACCCTATCCCCTCGTGTCCTTTTTTAGAAGCGAAACGGATATACAGGCAAATTCCTTCATACGGCAGCATAAAACGTCCCAGGTAAACATTCTGCCCGTCAAACTGGTCAATACTATAGAAAGAGGTACTTCCCACCTGATTTCCTAACGTATCGATCATCCCGTCGTAATAATCGTAACAACCGAACTTCACGTACGGCGGCGTTACCAGTATCGTATCCCGCCCGTTACATATAATTGCCTCGCAATCATAGTAGAACCCGGTCATATCCAACAATTCCTCCGAAATGTAAGTAGCCAACACCTTCTCATTCCCCACCTTTACCAACGAATCGACCACCGTGCTCTTCTTGATCTCGTCGTTTATCTCTATCAACTTCTCCTCGAATACCGGATCGACCTCCTTCACAATCTCCACTACGTAACTGGAACGGATCTTCTGTTCCCGTTGCATCTCGCTACTCTTCGCCAAAAATATGATATAAACACAAACCACGAGAAGTGCCATCATGAATATACTCTTCTGGGTATCCATCTTCATCAAGTAAATTCCCAGGATAAACAACAAGAAAAGCGACAAGGTAAACAAACACTCGAGGGGCGTCAACGAGAAATTGAAGAAATAGCAAAGTGCCGCACAAAAAGCAATCACGACCATTACCCCCAGCAATGCCTGTTTCATCGTGAAAAGATTCCGGAAATACCGGACAGAACTATTAATCAGCACGATAAAACCCATCCCGGCAATAATCAGGGTGACAAACGCCACCACGGACGAAAAGTCGACATTAATCAACCGGGCAATATTCAAACTGACCGATGTACTCTCTATCAACATATTAATAGAGAAATGCAACATATTCGTGTAAAAAAATGCCGCCAACACGAAACCGACCAGGAAAACAAACCGATAACGCATCAGGCGGGGTTCATTGTATTTTATCCGCAACTTGTTGAACGTGATGAAAAGATAATGCGCCAGACAGAACATCGACACGAACAAGTCGCCCACGGACACGATGACTGAGCCACTCCCCCCGACCTTGCTATTCGCAAAAATCGACAAATGGTACAACGTGTACGGCACCTGATAGCGCACCATAACATATCGCAAAAGGATCAGTAGGACAGAGAATCCCAACACGTACCACAATTGTTCCCTGAAACATGACGCCCGATCCAACGAAATCTCGTAAGCGTAAAACAAGAGATAAAGGAACACGAAGTAAAGTACCAACAGGAAATAATTCGGCAAAGTATCACCGTACCCCACGTTGCTCTCGATCTTGAACAAAGCCTTTCCGTCTCGGTTATAGATAGTATATCCCCCTTCTTCCCATACATTTTTAATTGTCACCTTGGTGGCATCATCCAGGTTTCCCCCGAACCGCGGGTTGAAATGATTCTTCACGTAAGTACTGGAATACGGGTAATCCTCCTTGATAAACAGGAGGGCATAATACTCCATATCCCCGATAAAACGTTTACGGACATCAAAATACAAATTATTCACCTTCACCAGCTCGCCCCCATCCCTCAACCGCTCGTACAAATTAGGAGATCCCGCCCGTTCGTCGCTCCAAAACACCAACTTCCCGTCCCTGAACCCCAGCAGGATAGAATTTCTCATTCGCCAATGCGTCTTGGGAATTTGATTATTCTCATCCAATTTCTGCAATTGCTCATCCAGGTATTTCTCCTCTGCGTGCAAACGCTCCTGAAAGAAACCGATCTGGGAATCCACAGACCAATCACTCAAAGAATATTCCCACAGCGACGCCACCAGGAGGCACCCCATGGCTAAGGCTAACACGAGCCAGAACTTTCTCATTCTCCTAATCCTCGTTTTACTCATGATGATAAGGTTCTCCTTTCAATATGGTCATTGCCCTGTACAACTGCTCCGTGAAAATCATTCGCACCATCTGGTGGGAGAATGTCATCTTGGATAATGATATTTTCATATTCGCACGTTTATAAACTTCTTCGGAAAACCCATAGGGTCCCCCGATCACGAAAACCATTCGTTTAATACTTGTCAGCATCTTCTGTGCCAAAAACTCCGCGAACGCCTTAGAAGTGTACTCGTTTCCCCGTTCATCCAGCAAAACCACGAAATCCGACGCCTCCAATTGCGCCAATATCAACTCCCCCTCCCGCTCTTTCTGCTGCACCTCGTTCATGTTCTTCGTGTTCCGCACATCCGGGATCACCTTCATCTCGTATGGAATATAATATTTCAACCGCTTCTCGTACTCGGCAATCCCCGCCCGTACAAACTCGGCATCTGTCTTTCCTATCACTAGCAAACAAACTTTCACACCACAATTTTTTTCTATTACACTAAAATGTTCATCTACACGCAAATGTAGATAAAAATACCATATCTACCGCGTATCGTTAAAAAAAAGCACACCAATATTTGCCCGAATTTCAAGAAAACACTATATTTGCACCCGTTAAAGCTAACCACTTTAGCACACGCAAGTGTAGGTCCTATAGCTCAGCTGGTTAGAGCACCTGACTCATAATCAGGGAGTCCTTGGTTCAAGCCCAAGTGGGACCACTCCTTAAAAATAAAGCAGTTACGAATCCAATCGTAGCTGCTTTTTCTTTTGCTTTGAACACAAATCTGAACACAACTCCGCGCCAACTCATTTCGGGTTCCTATGGCATACACCTGTGTTCATGCTCTTGTGATCAAATTTTGTAACTGAGGATTTGGAAATCGACGAGTTTCTTCTAAAACAAACGATGACGAGTCAAAAGAAAATAACAGGAGAGAATGCTTTTTCTTTTGCCCAGCCATATATAATAGGTTTAGGTTTAGTCGGGCATATATAAAGCCCGAACCAAACCAAACTGCTTAACCGCCGGGGCGTGGTCAGGGGGGCAAAGGTCATGATGACTGGGGAAAAGAAACTGCATTATCCGCATTTTTATGGTGGCAGCCGTGGAGATGCGGATTTTTCTTGCCCTATTATCACCGAGTTACGAAAAATTTGTTGTAACTTTGCGTATGGCTACTCTCTCTAAAATATTGGTTTTTTGTGTTGGCTTTGCTCTTTCCTGTAACCTATGGGCGCAAAGTCAGTTAACTGATTGCAAAAAACAATCTGAACTTGACTCTATAATTTCTGAAACGGAGCGTCATTTTGGATGGAACGATGGCGCTTATTCTGCCAAGATTGCGAAGGATAAATGGCAATCCGGTGAAACGAAGCTATTATTGCTGGGTGGTATTGCTCCGGTTGTGTATGTTGGGCAAGAGCAATTCAACAGAAAATTTGGAGTTGATTACGAAGACTTCGGGTGCATGGCATATTGTTCCGATAGACAAATGTCCGAATACAACACCGTCATTATGGATTATCTCACTGTAAATTATGGCAGTGAATGGAGGAAGTACATCAGAAAAGACGTGCCGGGAGTTGATAAATATGGCACCGAAGCCTTCAAGGGAATGAAGTATGGCGAAAACGGAGTAGCTACTATAACGCTACCGGTTATATATATAGCATTAGGCAAAGCTGTTGAACAGAGCGACAAAGACGAAATAGTTATAAAGGAACTGATTGGCTGCACCTCATCGACATCACTTGAATTCCTGTATCGTGGAAACAAATATTACATTCCGTTATCATGTAATAACGATATTGAGGTAACTCCGGCAGAAAATGAACTGATTGAGGTAACAATCCGGGTATTTAACCCGAAAGTGTTTCACTACTCTAAAAAGACAATACCTTATCCGTATTGCATTGTCGAATCCATTAATCTACTCAGATGAGTTATGAAAAAGTGGCATAAAATAATAGGCGTAGTCGCTTTCTGTTTAATTGGCGTGTTATTGGCATATTCAATATTTGAAATTGAACTTGCCTACATGTGGTATGACATCATATGCGATGCAAATCGGGGATTTTGGGATGCTCATCCCTTCTTTATCACATTGGAATGCGCAGCTGTCAGTCTGTATTTCATTGTTCTTGCTCTGTTCATTTGCCTTTGGCGGAAAGGAGGCAGGCAATGAAGCAGATTTGGTACATAATAGGTGTGGCGTGCGTCATGATTTCGTCAATCGTGAGAATGGCTGATTCCCTTACGGATGTGCTGATTGCTGTCGGTGCAATTGCTGTTGTCGCATTGGTTATATGGCTGTTTGAGACAGGTAAAATCAGACTTAACGAACGCTTTGGCAAGATATTAAAGAAGATTGGTGTCGGCATTTTCGTAGTTGTTGGCATAGCCTACCTCGTGGCTATGGCAGGATTTGTCACATATAAAGTCGCAACGGAAGGTGACCGGCAGGGAATCATGCTGCTGGGTATTGCCTCCATAGCATTCGGTATTTCTTGGTATATCAGCAGATGGCGCAGACGGTGGGTGAAAATCCTTAAAACTTTTATGCCCAAAGACAAGATACGTCATGGTGACTGGAAGATACGAGAAAAGTATTTCCAGACATTTGACTATGCCACCAATGCCCTGTATGGACTGCGAACCGCTGACGGCATTTTTGACGGACAGGCGAGAGTGTGGCTCGACCCGTCGGACGTCGATAAAGATGCTTCTGCACGATTGGATGCGTTTGAGGCGATATTAGCAAGGCGTGGCATTAAAGCCAACTGCGCTCTGACACACATCCCCGGATGTATCTACGCCGATATAGTTGCTGAAACCAATTACAAGTCAATGAACGGCAGCGGTATGGCTGCGTTCCGCGACGCGTTCCACGAACTTGACGGCATGAACTATCAGGGTATATATTATGCCGAGTATCATGGAGAGTTGGGCACAATCTTTTTTGAAAGCAATGCCGGAAATGTTATAATCCGTGCGATAAGGACTGAGCCGAGAGAAGAATGTTATATTGACAACGACTGCGGGTTCCAATCGGAAGAAGCCCATTATTTCATTGAGCGCGGTGTCGATTGGACCGAGGGTACATACTCTTTGATTTCAGCCAAGGAGTTTTTCACGCTTTGGCGTGAGCGACTTGAATATAACGATAAAGACGACGCATATTCTTTCTTTGAGCAAGCATCGCTGATGTATTTTGCTGCGGTAGCCAATGGCGACAAGAAAGAACAGACCAATAGCAGATGGGACATTGAAAACTCCGCCAAATATCTCATAATTCATGACGCAATAGACGAAATGATTGAACTCATGACAATTTATGAACAGTCGATGTATTGGGCTTCACGACTGTTTGTAGATGTCATTCCGGAATATGCCCATGATACAGCCAATCGGTTGGTTGAATACAGCGACAATCCTGTGATTGTCTCGCGCACCAAAAGACTAATAGCACAATGGAAGAAAGGAGGCAAGCAATGAAACTGACTGATAAACGATATAGCAATCAGATTTTTAAGGGCACCTCATTTTGTAATGGAGGTGTTGCCGTGTGGTGGACTAAAAAGAGATTTGAGCGATGTCGATTTCTTGGATGTGATTTTTCCGATGTCCTTGCAAGAGGGTGTCGATTTATAGAATGTGTTTTCAAAGGAGGTAAGTTACAGCATTTCTCTATGGGTGGACGGACTTCAGTCTTGTTGAGGAAAACTGTCTATATAGGTTGCACGTTTGAAAATGTCAAATTAAGAAGTCTCGGAATTGCAGATTTCATTGGTTGTACGTTTATTAACTGCGACTTCAATACCACATTCATTACCGCGGCATTTTCAAAGTGCAAATTTGTCGGAAAGATTTATGGATGCGTGTTTTGCGGGCCGAAGTTCGACAGCTATTATTATGGGAATAAATTATCATTTTTAGTGTCTAATAAAGGACGATTGGAGGATGTTGACTTTTCCGAAGCCAGTCTTACTGACGTAGATTTTCGCGGAGGTATTGATTTATCAAAGGTTCTGATGCCTCATACTACCATAAACAGGATGTGATTATGAAGATACAGGACGTTAAAAAACAAATTTTCTCCACCTTGGAGCCCTTCGCTTCCGCTAATGGTTTTAAGATTCTCAAAGGTCGATTTGCATTGAGTCGAAAAGTCGGCAGTCGTACTGATGAAATATTCTTAACTTATTGTTCATGGGGTTTTGAGATAAACATATTTCCGTATGTCAGTGTGGACTATGGAGAGATAACCACAATATGCAATGAATGTGGCTTCACTCTGAACCATTCTGCATTTATCAATCTTTTATTGCTTCAAAGAATAAAACTGCAAGGATTTAATCCGGATTTAAGATGGAAAATGCAGGTAGCCAAAACAGACCGCTTTATTCTTTCAGACAATGAGTATGACGACTACAATCGGCTTGATATGGGGCTGTCTCCATTACTTCCTATTGCATTGGATTTTCTCTCTCAATATGACAGTATTGATTCAATAGACCGGCTATTCAATACTATGCCAATAGAACAATATAGTCCATATTGTTCCGGTCTTGATACTCATTGTATGGTTGGACTAATTTCTGCCAGACACTCCAATAACGCTGATTACGAAAACGTTAAACGAATGTACCAACGAATCGTGAAAAAAGAAGATTTCACAAGCGAGATGAAGTCCTCTTTTTCACGAGTTGTTGCTTATCTTGAACAAATATGAAGCTGACTGATACAAAATATGTGATTATCTGTGGGTTGATGCTGTTGGTGTGCATAAGTATTTATGCTCGTAATGTCAGTGTCTGCGGACGTGTGGTTGACAAATATAATGGCGAGCCGCTGATAGGGGCTTGCGTATATGCCGCTTATACCGATAAAAAAGACAGTCTAATGGCAGTAGCGGATACTGTGGGATCGTTCACGGTGTCAGTTCCGGAGAATCAGCTATTACGATTTCAATATATGGGTTACAAGGATACATTTGCTCTCGCAAAGTCAAACCTACTAATTGAACTGGCAGATGGTGGAGAGTGGAAAAATCCATTGTGGATTATTGACAGCGTAATCGCTGACGTGAACTACCCGGATATATGGTATCAATCGCCATTTGGTGATATCACATTGGAATCATTAGTCTGTGAAGCGATGCCTGTGTTGCGGGAGGATGATATAGAAAAAGTACATTTGATAGATTCGACTATATGCTTCGGAAACATTCTATACACCGGATTATGTCGGGTAGATACAAAACCGACCACCGTGCAGGTAATTGTTGACGGTGAAAATTGTGGCATAATAACGGAACGAGCTGGGCGATTGGCAGGAGAAACCGGGGCTATAAAATATGCCTCGAATATCCTGAGGATAGACAGTGTAGTAGATGCCGTAGCCATTGACACCAAGAAACTTTTACTTATACCCACTGAGTATTATAAAAAGGCTGAGAAAATGTTGGTCGTGACTACGGATCACCATTACCCCTCTGTGGCTGAATCTGGTTTTCTGCCATATCAATATGACAATGGCGATGATTATGTCTCTGATGGACGGTATCGAATTGTGGATAGTGATGGAAGAATAGGATATGCCACAGCAAACAATGCGGTGATAATACCTCCTCGTTTTGCATTTGGTTTTCCTTTTCATAATGGCCTTGCAAGGGTTACGAACAGCGGTCATCTTGAAACTGTAATCGGAAGTGATGGAGAATACCACTATTGGGTAAGCAATAGCTGGTATTGGATTGATAAAATGGGCAACCGACTTGGAATGGAAGATGAAACCGAACGATAAAAATTCCGAGATAAGAATCTACCAAGGCGTATGGAAAAATACGTTTTACGACAAATCTAATCACTTGCACATTGAATAATGAAACTGACTGATAAACGATTTTGGATATGGTGGCTTGTGCTTCTCATCTTGGCGATTGTGTGTTGTATGGCAGGAGGTTGGAACGAGGATACAGCGTTGCTCGGTGCAGCTTATGCGCTGTCGCTGCTATCGACATGGCTATGTCACAGAGTCAGACCGAGAGCTGCGTTTGGCAACCTGATTGTGATGATATCCTATAATGCCATATTGAGTTACAATCTTGTCTTCAATAGCCACTATGGAGCCGGATTGACATGGTGGCTTTTCATACTGCTGCTGAACACCATCCATTCAATCTGTTTGCTGATTTTTATCCTCATATCCTCTAAAAAAACGGAAAACTGCCGAGAGTGAATGTTGACTCTCGGCAGTTTGGAAATTATTTTTCAGTCGGGTTGAAATAGAGGAAGGTTTCTTCTATGTGTCGGGATTTTTCGAGCTGGCGGGTGCGGTTCTTTATTGAATCCTGTTCCTGCGGTGTGCCGACTGCAAATGTTTTTTCTCGGCGGAGCATATCTTCCTGTTCCTTGCCTTCCCACCAGAGCCTTTCGTAACGGTAGAGCCATTCGACATCTTTTAGCTTTGAGTTTTCTTTGAGCATGTAGAAGAATCCGTAGCCGAATCCTCCGGCGGCGAGGACTGCGATTACGAAGATGATGTATGACCACTTGGGGATTGCCGCCCAGACTGCACCGTTGACAAGATTGTAGATGCGGTGCATCGCGGTGTCTGCGGTTGCATCTAATTTCTCGTAACGCTTGTTGACTGCTTTGTCGGCTGCTTTCTGTGCAATTTTTTCTATCTGTTCATCCGATATTTCCGAGGCAGGATTAGGTGATTTTTGAGGTGGATTTTCTGTATATAGTTTTGTCACAACCTCTGCCACATAGTCAGTCATAAGATGTAGAGCCTTGTTTACCACTCCGACGATATTCTCCTTTGTTGCGATATTGTCCGGAAGCACAACCTTGAACTCTGACGGCATCGCCTGTGCTTGTGGCGGCGGCGTTGCCTTCGCCTTGGTTTCGAGGGTCTCAATGCGCGTGCCGTGGTTGGTAACTGTCTTTTGCAGGTCGTCAATCTGCTCACCTTGTTTCTTGACGTCATCATATAGCTTTGACATATTCAGATTCTTCTTGATTTGCGTTTACGTTTGGCTTCTTCTTTCTTGATGGTGTTTTGAAACGCCTGTTCCTCCGGGTCGAAGCCGGGGCCGAGAGTGAACAGATTTCCGATTGCCCCGACGGTGGCTTCAATCACATCTTCCACAAGTGAGGACTTCTGCGTCGGTGTATATTCGACTGTTACTTTGGGGCGCGTCGTAGTGTAATCAGACTGTTGTTGCCCATGTCTGCGGTTAAACTCAAAGAGGTTGTTCAGGCGGCGATATGTGAACGCACGGTCTATTTTAGACCCGTTGACCGTTATATCACCGTCTGTAAATTTCACGCCGATGTGTTTGCCTGTGTTGTGATCGTCATGAAATTTTACCTCAATTCCGGCACAGGCGAGGCGTCGCAAGAACTCATCCCACGACTTACAGCCATAAATCGCCTGACTGATCCGCTCCTTAAATACCGGAATTATGTCCTCGTATTTCTGTTTCAGCGGCGAGTATGTGAGTCCGTATTTGTCCTTGATAGCCTTTACAACACGGTCGCTGCGCCTGAAATTGTTGCGTTCGTTGACTGCCTTGCCTGACATATCCACACGGTTATAGACGATATGAAAATGCGGATGTTCGGTTTCCAGATGGCGCACGACAAGATACTGGGTGTTCTTTATTTCCATGCCTTCCATATACTCTTTTGCGAGCTGAGCCATGAATTCATCGGTCAGTCTTGACGCATCGGCGGTGTCAAAACTGATGGAAATATGTCCTGCCGGATTCTCCTTGTCGGGCATAAATCCATGTATCGCTTCAAATGACTGCACCATTTTCGCATAGCCGGAGGTGAAAATATTTTCGCTTCCGATGATGCGCCATGTGTCGGGGGTATATTCTTTGGGGTCGTGGAACTGGCGCGTCACATACCCCACGACATCGTGAAACGTGCCGCTTTTAAGTATTCTTGCAAACATAGTCAGTCTCTTTATTAGGTCTCAATTTTTTGAGAATGTCAAACATCTTATCGATGACGGCGGCTAATTTATTGGCCGCATTGCGAAGTTTGAGCTGATGAAAACAGGTCATTGCCTGATTGAAATCGGAACTGAGATTTAGTATTCCTTTGGCAATTTCCTTTTCAATCTCGCTTAGGCGACTGACGATAGTGAGACGGAAAGCACCGTGTCTGACATACTCCGCCATCTTTACTCCGGCGGCTTTTGACCGCTCCAGAAGGTCGGAGTATTCTGCATCGTTCAGTTTAATTGTCACCACATGGGTGCGCTTCTCATCGGTCGGTTTTGAGGGACGACCGCCCTTTCTGACAGTTGGTTTACTCATAGTAGACATTGTTGTGGTTTATGTGAATTGGGAGGTAAAGAGCGGCTTATGCTGCGCAGTTTCGGGAAGCATTTTCGGAGAAAAAGAAATCCCGAAACATATCCTTGCCTTCCCAATTCACTACGTTCATCGGGAAGCTGCCCCACGATGTACCCGGTGCAGTGGTATCCCGACATTATCATCTCAGAGTTTACGCCATATTTCGATGTCGTCGGCATAGAGATTGAGATGCTCCAAGAGGACGGCGTTGATGTAGCTGCCGACTGTGGTATCACGGTCGCCGAGGATGCGGGCGATGCGTTCAAGCTTCTCCCATACGCTGTCCTCTATGTTGACCGGATGACGCTTCTCCAGCTTTGCCGGCGTGAGATAGGTAGCCTTGAAATCGGCGTAATCCGATTTGCGCTGCTGCTTTCCGATACGCTGTTGCTTCGGTAGCTCGGTAGTGTGGATTACGGCTGTTGCCTCCGTTGCCGTCTGTTCGTTGCCAAACAGATTGTCTGTGTTGGCAGGAGAAGTGCTGTTGACAGCGTTGTCGCTGTTGACTGCAGGAGTGGAGTTGGTAGAGTTATCGGGTTGCATAATAATTTGGGGGTTAGAGGTTGATACTTGGTTTTCGGGTGCATCGGTCAACTTGGTTGACTTGGATGCGGTGGATTTATTTGTTTTCATTGGAAATTTTGTGTTTGTTGAAACTTTGGTTGACGATATAATCATTCAAGTCGTTGAACTCGGAGTAGAGAGTTGAGCGGTCAATCAGGATTGAGCCATACATGGCTGTCAACTCGGATAATGCTGTTTGTCCGGCAGTGTCGTTGTCAAGATAGCAGTTGATTGTTTTGTAACCTCTGAGATAAGGCATAACCTTGTTGACATTGACAACCGAGTTGAGTATGATTGCATCGGTTCCGCTGACTATGCCGAGCGTGAGCGCAGAGAGATAATCAATAAATCCCTCGAACATGGCACACTCTGTTGACGGGCCATCTCTCGCCCACGGCAGATATGAGATGTCCTTGCGTCTCCGGCAACCTTTGAAATATCGGTTGCGCAGTTCCCAGCCCCCACAGACATTCTCAAATGCCACGGCAAAATATGGTTTGCCGTTGACACTGTAATGAGCCTCCTTGCAGTTCGCCGTGGCGATGTGTGCCGGAATACTACGCTCTTGGAGGTATGCGACAAGTGCGCGGTGTTCCAGTGGCACGACTTCAAACTGTTCCACACTCGGTGCAGAGTGTCGCTGGGGGAAAGAGGAAGCGACTGTCGGCACCGATGGCACCGGGTAGCTGTCAGCGATGCAGCGCAGTATATGGCGCAGGTCGGTTGGCTGATACAACTCTGCGGCAAGGTCGATGATGTTGCCGCCTCTGCCAAGTCCGAAATCATACCAGCAGTTTAGCGCGGTTTCGACCTTGAATGACGGTGTATGTTCCTGTCGCAACGGCGACTTATACCAAAGCCTCGTTCCTTTTCTCACCGCCGGTTCATGTCCGAGTCGGGACAAGAAGGCGGCTAAAGGGATTGATTTAATCTCTTTTATCATGGGTGCTAAAATGTTTGGGTGAGATGGTTCTTGGTTTGGGCCCTATTATATATGCCCTTTTCTAAACCAGACCAGAATTGTGGTTTTCTTTCTCCGCTTTGCTACGAAAGCGCTTCGCGGTTATCAATAGTAGAAATCCGGATTGTAGATATACTCTCGGTTCTCGTAGCGTATCATGCCCTTGTTGTCAAGAAAGGTCTTTAAGCCCTTGATCTTGTTGTTAGAATACGAGTGTCCACAGGCGGCATATCCGGCCTTCAATGCCGCCTCGAAATTGCGACACCCTTTAATCGGCCCGTTGGCGAATACCACGCCCAGTGCCTCGCGGTGCTGTTCCTCGGTCAGTTCCTTATAGGGATAAGGGTCTTTGGCTTTCTTGCCCGGCTCTGAGAAAACATATCCGATGGCTATCTCCGGCAGCCCATAGTCATTGACACGGAAGGCAAACGGGTCGAACTCGGCGGCGCGTATCATAGCGGCACATACCTCCGAAACAGCGTCATCGGTTTTGCTTCGACTTATCTGGAGCACAGTCTCCGCCTTGTTGTTCAATTCGGTGCCAACATGACCACGGGCGTTATCGTCGCTCTTGTTGAGATGCAGAACCGTGTGTATGTGTATCTGATACTTGTCAGTCCACTCCATCAGCTTGCCGATAAGGTCGGTTGACTCCTTGGCGCAGTTGATGTCATACATCAGGTCACGCACACCATCGATTACGACAAGACCAACGCCGGGTGTATTTATTATCGCCTGTTCGATGACTTCAAGGCGCAAGGAGGGTGTAAGCTGGCGCAGTGCCGCGAATTTCAGATGCTCCGGGTGGGTGTCGGTCGGCAACTTTGCCAGTCGCAACGCTCGCTCCATAACCTTCTGACAATGATACGGGCTTTGTTCGGTGTCGAAATAAAGGATTGTGCGTTTGTCATCGGGGAACTCTGCGGTGTAGCCCAGTACTTTGCCGTTGACGAGCGATGCTCCGACAATGGCGGCGACATTGAATGTCTTTTTGCTCTTTGCCTTACCCGTCGAAGCAGAGAAATTGCCGAGTGTTCCGATAACGTTGCCGTTGGCATACAGCACCTCCGGCGCAGTCTGAATCTCATCGGTGATTCTCAACTGCTTTTCCTCCCAAAGTCGGAGGATGTCTTGCTTCACTTCGCTCACGCCTCACCTCCTTCCTTTGAGGCGTGAATAAGGTCGAGTGCTTTCTGGGCGTCGATGACGATTTTTCTGCCATTTTGAGTAATGGCATCTTTGATTACGCCACTGTTCTTGATACGGTGTGCGGTCGCTTTGCTGCACTGGAGAAGGTCGCATAGTCCTTTGATTCCGTAAACGAGCCAACGCTTTGCTGTGGTGGCAACATTTTCGTCAGAGGTTACGCTTGCGGGTGCGGGTGGGGTCTTGACAAAATGAGAGTCAAGTAATTCTAAAAATTGTTCTCCGGTGTACTGCCAGAGAGGAAGTTTGAGTAACTGGTCTTTTGTCATACGCAGTGTGGGGTTGAGTTATACTTCCGCCCTCAGAGAGCGTATCCGAGTATCTCCCGGACACTGCAAAATTACAACCGGTTATGAGTGGTATGTATGTGGTGTCATATCGTTTGCAAACGAATACTACCCGCCAGAGTATCAAGCTCTAACAGGTAGTCTAATAAGGTCTCAAAAGTGGAATTTCAAGTGGCGAAAGTGGTGTGTGAGTGGTATCACAGAGTCACACAGAGTGTCATGCTCGTTTTTTATGATTTTTGAAGATTTCATCCACCTCGTCAGCGTAAGCCCGACTCGATGCGCTGGCATCGCTTCCACGGGGGTGACAATACTTCTTTTCGTAGTAACTCCATTCGATACCGAGGTGGTTGAGAATGTCCTCGCGCCATGCGGTTTTGTGTTTAGCGGGAACAATCTCATATAGCTTCGATACGAGATAACAAGCCTTGATGGTCTGTTTGGGTCGTATCTTTATAGGCTCATGCTTGCCGTGGAGATTGAGCGATGAATGAAACTGGGTTTCTGTCGGATTGTCGAATACGTCGTTGCACACCTCATATAACTCGGAAATGAGTATCATCGGGAATAATTCGCCTTCCCAGCATTTGTTATCCTGTTTGTCAAGATTTGTCTGTTCATTTTTTTCTTGCAGAGGCGTCAAAAAACTTCCACTACGGAGCATCATGTTTTTCTCGAATGTTTGTCCTAATTTATTATGGAGCTTTATTTCGCATGGTGGGAAGTAACGCTCGACCTTATTGAATAATTTTATGCATACATCACGGAGACGACTGTAGAGTGGCGGCATCTCCTCATTGAGAAACTCGTCAAACTCGATGCTTTTCTGAAGACTTTCAAGGAATTTCCGTTTACGCTTGAGCCAACGCTCCCTGTGTTCATCAAGATGGTATGCGAAAAGCTCGCGGTTGACATCGTTCATTGTGCAATCGGGAGGCATTGGCATCTTTCCTCTTGCAATCAATGAACCTTGATATAGTTGTGCATCAATTTTCAGAAGTTCAAATTCATTGAAAAGACGCTTGATTTCATACTCATCAAAATCGTCTCTTTTCGACCGGTCCTTTTTATCAAGTTCCCGGAATGTATCATAGAATGTATGAATTCTACACGCTATCTCTGCACAAAGATTTCTGACGGTATCGGCAAGTATTCTGCCAACTTCGCCAAGTGCATGGGTCTCTATAACGACCGATTCAAGGTCAATGGAATACAACTTCTTGTAAATCTCCGCTATCTCCTTTCGACAGAGCAAATCTGATTTTGCAATCTGAGGAAATTTGATTTCCTGTCTCAGTTTTTCCAAGACCGGTACAACATCGCGGAATGTCATTGGAGGTGGCATAGGGTGGTGTTGAGTTTTGAGCGTTAATAAATCGTGAGAGCCAATCAATCTTAACAATACATGTTGAAATGTTATGAAATTTTAGCACTCAGTAACTCAAACAACCGTCAGCCGCCAAGTGTTCACTACCTTGCTTTAATATGCATTAGACTCTCTAAGAATAAAAAGCCTTGACATCATTACCTATCTTGAGCTTGTCTCCTTCATTTATTAATAACCCAATATCCCTCTTTACGACCGCCCTCACGAGATACAATTCCAATCTTTTGAAGATAATCTATATCTCTACGAACTGAGCGATATGTAATGGTCAAAGATTCAGCTATCTGTGGCATCGTAGCAGAGGGAGTTTCCTCCAAGAGATGGATTATATCCAGTTGGCGTGAAGTCACTTCTTTCTGCTCTTTCTGCCCCTCTTTCTGCCATCCTTGTAAGACAGTTGAATTATTGGATTTAACTATCTTCAATTCGAGCTTTACCTGCATCAGCTCAGGTTGCTCAATGAGCTGCGGCTCTAACCAGTGCTTTTCCTGCCAGGCATTGAGAATGAGCGGGAACCCGGAACCGAGGTTCTCGCCGTAGCCAATGTTGAGACTCAGAATCCACTTCTGTTCATTATCTCTCTTATATTGTCAAGGGCTTTCTTTTGCACCTCATCTTGTAAGACTTTATCCGTCAGTTGCACTATGCGATTATTACATTCGGATAGGGCGGACGAAATGCCTTCAAGATAGCGGGTGTGATTGTTATTTGGAGAGTATAATTGGGCAAAGGCGGCTAACCTATATTCCGATTCAAGACGATCCTTGACAAAAAGGAGCGAGGTGAGCTTTTCAATGCTATTTCCTTTTGATACAAAATCGGCGAACTCTCTCAAAGGATTTCCTTTTGGAAAAAGAAGCTGTATTGCTTTTATGAAGTCTGATTCTGTCATATTTTACGTTCTAAAGATTGTTATTCTATGCTGTTTAAAGCAGGATTGGAGGAGTTAAAAACGAGCGATGTGGTTATATCAGAAGCCATTTGTAAGCAGCACAGACATCAATGACTTGTCCCTGAACATCCAATACACGCTCCTCAAAGGCGGTGACCAAAGTCAATTTGTCACATTTTAGTGATGTCCCGGCTTTCACCAAAGCAGAAGTTTCGCGATTGAGAGTTTTTTCCGAGGATATGTCATAGGAGACCTGTACAAGTTCAACAACCGTTGCTCGATGGCAGACTACGAAATCAACTTCGTAAGACTCCGTTTTGTGATAATAGACATCGTATCCGACTCCATATTTTCTGCATAACGCCAAATAAACCAGAGATTCAAGCCTCCATCCAAAATTATCTTTTGCAAAAGCATCCTTTCTGGCGTTCATAAGCGATACATCTATGGGGTAGCATTTCGCATTACGAATCCGCTCGCTGCTTTTGGTAGAATATTTGCGTAACTGTTTCAGGAGATAAGCCTGATAAAGGTATCCGACATAATTCTCAACGGTTTTGTCATTTTTGAAATTAAAAGTCTTCTGCAAAGCTGTATATATAACTTCGCATGGAGCATTATTCATAAGATGATGAGACAGTGACTTAAAGGCATCTTTGTATCTTACCTTAAAACGCTGCACGATGTCTCTTTCCAGAATATTTGAAACCAGTGTATCTATATATTCCTCGGCAGTTTCTTCTCCACTGATTATCTCCGGAAAACCACCTGTCTCCATGTACTTGTCAAATGCTCTGCGAAGTAAGGCGTCAGTTTTTGTAGAAAGATTCGTTGTTTCCACTTTCTTCATTTCGCAAAATTCACGGAACGAGAAAGGAAATAATTCGATTTCATTGTAGCGTCCGGTGAGATATGTGGAAAGCTCGCTACTAAGTAGTTTCGCGTTGCTGCCGGTTATAATCAACTTCATCCCGTGCCGGAGCAGTCTGTTGACAAAGAGATGCCAGCCCTCTATATTCTGTGCTTCGTCAAGAAATAGGTGGGTGAAGTCACCATAAATCTGGTATAGGCATTTTAATACATCGTTCAGATCATCAGCAGACAAACGAACTAAACGCTCATCGTCAAAATTCACATAAGCAAATTTTGCCTGAGCCTTATTCAATACATTGAAACACAATGTTGATTTTCCACTACGGCGCACTCCTATTACTACCTGAGCCTTTTTACTCTCAAGTTTAACCATATCTTCTTCCTTTCGTTTGCAAAAGCAATGGGAACGAAGTGAGTCAAGCTCTTCTCGTTGGTCACGTAATATTTCAAGCAGTACTGAAGTCTCCATTAAAGTCTTGTATTTATGGTGCAAAGATAATAAAACTTCGGTAAATCGTCAAATTCTTACATTACAAACTACGATAATTAGATGTATTTGGAATATGCGAACTACGATAAACCGACATTTCTGTTGTAAAAGTTGGTCTATATCAACTTCATCATATCGGAGGCACGATGAAGATTTTTTCATTAAATGCCTGCATCATCGCCGGAGTCACATTGGAAATGTAACCGGCGAGAAGCGCCGATACTTCCGATGTGGCGTGTCCGACGGCATAGTCTATGTACGCTGTCATGACTCCATGATGCGCCAATGCCGAAATAAAAGAGTTGCGGGCATACTGCGGCGTAACGGGCTGGATGCCGAGAGATTCGCAAACATCTTTTATGTTTTTTGAGATCCGGCGATTGAAGTCGTGGACGCGGATAGACTTCTGTTCATCAGTGACAGCATTGAGGAAGATGTCAGGGAAAACAAGTTCACCGGGGTTATATGGCGAGGCATACGCATCGAGCAACAGCCGTAACTGTGGAATAATCGGCACAAAGGTTTCATCAAGCTGCTTGCCCACCGGTTTGTTCGCCCGGTCAATCTTGGAACGGATGAAAACAAATTGCGGAAATCTCTGCGAGACTGCCGCTTTTTCAGTCCAAACAAGTTTTGCCATATCTATGGTGTTCATACCGTTGAGACAATAAAGGAGCAGCCAGCGTCCTACGGCACGGGCATATTTTGACTGTTTATCAGGAGCAGCAAGCCAATATTCCCATAACTTCAATATTTCTTCCACAGTCAAGGCGTTCAAGCGGCGACGGTTGCCGGCATGGATAAGACCTTTGAAATTGGGTACCATAGTGGTGTGTCCGTCTTTATAAGCCTGATTGAATACTGCACGAGTGGCGCGGAGAATTACCATTCGCGTGTCCAAAGAGAGGGGCTGATCCGTGCCGTTTCGTGCTTTCTGTTCATCAAGCCATTTGGCGAAGCGTGTAATTATGGCGGTATCGACAGCACCGAGAGGAATGGGTTTATCCTTACGGAATAGCTTGAACCAGTCAAGGGCAGAAGAATACATCGCGCGAGTCTTTACTTTTTCTTTAGATGCGCCGAGTGCCGCCCAATAAGAAAATGTATCGTCCGCCCTCATCGTTTTTTCGGTCACTTTCCCCTCAGACTTTTCAACATGGCTTTTGAGGTCGGCAACCGAGAAGCGGTTGAGTAAAATAAGTTCGTCTGTTTTGGCACATATCTGGTCAAACACCTTCCGGAGTTCCTTTCTGGTTTCAATGGCGGCATTTGATTTTGAGAACAACGCCTCATACTCTTTCGTTGACGATACCTTAAATCCGGTTGTGAAATATCGCCGTAACCGCTGATGAGTGACGCAGACTGTCAACGGCACAGATTTGCCTGTGTCGAATTTATATCTGTTGTCCGGGGCGAGAACGATATATATCGTTGCTCCTGCGAACCGTCGTGATTCATCGCTAAAAAGTGCCTTGTTCATATAGCTGTGTTCAAAGTTGTGTTCAAGTTTTTATCAGACCTGCCAGACCCTATAAAACAATCAGGGAGCGTGTTCAGCAAATGGGATTTGAACACATTTTGAACACAACCCACGAGTTTCAAGAGGTCTCATACAAAATTACAAACTTCTTTTAATACCCGCAAATATCTGATAATCAAATTACATCTTATTAATGAAATTTCATATGGTTTCGTTCAACATCATGCCGTCCACCTACTCATAATCAGGGGGTCCTTGGTTCAAGCCCAAGTGGGACCACTTCAAAATGAAGCAGTTACAAAATCAAAAATGTAACTGCTTTTTTGTTTTTAGAGTGAAATGAGGGTGTTTCGGGTAGGATGTTTAAACCATGTTTAAACCAGATTTTAGACATGAATACTTCTGTTTCAGTAGTTTACTACACATCAAAAACATTAAAGAATGGAAATCATCCGTTAATGCTAAGAGTTACTCAAAATCGGAAACCTAAATATGTGAGTTTAGGCATTAATATTCATCCGAATTTTTGGGATATAAAAAAGAATAAGCCTAAAACTAATTGCCCCAATTACATGGCAATTCAAAGACTTATTACAGACAAAATCAAAGAATATACTGATAATATTGTCAATTTACAAATTGAAAAGAAGGACTTTACAGCTAAAACACTAATAGAGAAAGTAAATAAGCCTGTAAAGAGAATGAATGTAAATGATCTCTTCTTACAGGAAATAGCCCAACTAAAAAAGGAAGAAAGAATCAGGTATGCAGAATGTCATGATTACGTGTACAAATCTTTGCTCAAATTTAATAAGCATCTGGATATATACTTTTCAGATATTGATGTACCTTGACTAAAGAAGTATGAAGCATGGAGTCAGTTCTTCCACCTTCCAAGGGTGATTGAACAAATATAAATCCCAGGTAATGTCGGAAGAAAGTTATAAACGCTTATCTTTACTGATACATATCCAAAAACTTTATATCGATGACAGACAAAGAACGTCAAAAACTGTAACGCTCATGCAAGGAAGTTGAGAAACAAAAAGTACTTGTAGAAGCTCACGAGTTAATGCTGGAGCTAGCTAAAGACCGTCTTCATGTTGATGTAAAAAACTACGAGGAGATGCTACTAGCGGGATATCATGACGTGACGGTCGGGTACTTGGAAACGAGGGACGCCATGTATCAACCGGATTCGATGATCATTAAAGCGGAACTTGACCCCGGTTAGGACGCAAGGCAAATAGAGTTTCAAATACCGTAGCAAAGCACCTCCATCAAGGGGGTACAAGGAACTGCGCCAATCCGGTATTCCATAAGAAGCATCGAGAGCAATCATCCCGAGGCAGCCGATCAATTCACGATGCAAGGGAAAGGCATCGTGAACGAGGGCTACACGGTTGATCTGGATTCCATGTACACCGTGATCGTAAAATAAAATCCCATCGCACCCCTTCAACGGGTAAGCGATCCAGCATATCGAGAGCAATCGGAAAATGTTTCCTTTCTGAAAAGTACAGCAAACACATTTTCGATTGCTCTTTTCCAGTGTAATATAGTTATCCGGACATTGAAAAATAAATAACATCCAATAAATATCAAAGCGGACAGAAAACACTAATTTTGCCGTAAATATCAGTGTTATGAATGTAAAAGCTAAAGGATACGCGTTGGGCGCAATTGCCGCCGCAACTTATGGCATGAACCCCTTGTTCGCTCTCCCCTTGTACGAGGCGGGAATGAATCCGGATTCGGTACTATTTTTCAGATACCTGTTCGCAATCCCGGTGCTGGGGATCATGCTCAAGGCGAGAGGGAGAAGTTTCAAGTTACAACGGAAAGAAATATTACCGCTCATCATCATGGGATTGCTGGTTGCACTATCCTCCCTTACCTTGTTTCAAAGCTACAATTACATGGAGGCGGGCATCGCCTCGACATTGTTATTCGTCTACCCGATCATGGTAGCATTAATTATGGCTTTTGTCTTCAAGGAAAAATTAACCATACAGACCATCCTGTGCATCGCACTGGCTTTAGGCGGGATCAGTATGCTCTATAAAGCCAGCGACGGAAGCACCCTCAACCTAACAGGTATCATCCTGGTTATGGTTTCGGCTCTCTCCTACGCAATTTATATTGTGAGCGTGAACCGACCGAGATTGAAAGACATCGCAACCCTTAAACTAACCTTCTATGTATTACTTTTCGGGTTATCGCTCTTTTTCGTTCGTATAAATTTCGGACAAAGCCTGCATATCGTCCACTCGTGGTACTTATGGGGAAACCTGATAGCACTAGCCGTTTTCCCGACCGCCATATCTTTCCTCTGCACCACCCAAGCGATCCAATACATCGGTTCCACCCCGACGGCTATCCTAGGAGCCCTAGAACCCTTGACCGCTGTCTTCTTCGGGGTTACGGTTTTCGGGGAATCCCTGACATTAAGGTTAAGCTGCGGCATATTAATGATCGTCCTGGCTGTAACCCTAATTATAGCGGGAAGCAATGTCACCACTTACCTGGTTCGTTTCAGGAAACTCTTCCCTAGGCTTCCGATCAGAAAAAAAACAAGATCAGTTTAAGTTTTGGTTGACGTATTGGTTGACGAATTTCAGATTAGTTTAACTCTCGGTTTAAACATTTGCTCAAATCCACCCAAAAATCACGACAATAAAAAAACAGCTACTTTCGTAACTGTCTCATTTTCTGTCGGGGTGACAGGATTCGAACCTGCGACCCTCTGCTCCCAAAGCAGATGCGCTACCGGACTGCGCTACGCCCCGAAACATCTGCAAAATTCGTGGCGGAGAGAGGGGGATTCGAACCCCCGGTACAGTAATCCCGTACGACAGTTTAGCAAACTGTTGGTTTCAGCCACTCACCCATCTCTCCAATTGCGCTGACAAAAGTAGTGCTTTTTATTGTTCTTGCAAGCTTTTTGGGCGTTTTTTTTTCTTTTTTTCAAGTAAAGTTGCTAACAAGCTATATCAGATACCCCGAACAGGCTATTTTTGTCCCGGTGCCGGCTTATTCTCCATCTTCTTCCATAGCTGGTGACGGAATTTTTGTTCAGCCTCGAACATCAACCAAACTTTCTTGGCGGGCAAAACTTTCAGCAATTTATCCGTGTATTCCTTTTTAATCGTCCACACGGTTTGCTCTGCATCCAGAACGGTTTTAAGATTCTTCTTCGCTTGTTCTTCCGTTACAACCGGGGTATCTTTCGCCTTTTTGCAAGTCAAATTACGAATCTTATCATTCTCAACCCGTAGTTTTTGTTGCATCTCGTTGTATAAAGGCCAGAACACAGCCGCTTCCTCGGGAGTCAATTCCATCTCTTGCGTGAAGAATGCTATTTTTTGGGCTTCAAACTCTTTACGTTTTTCTTCGCTCAATTTACCCGATTGTGCAAACAAGGAAAACGAAAGTCCTATCATCAATATAACTAAACCAACTTTTTTCATATATACTCTCTATACATTATATTCTACCTACGTTCCGCGTACAAAAAATCAGTCACGTCAGACTCCTGCGACAGGTACTCGATGATCTCCTCACGGGAAGGATCGAAATCCGTATCGAAAATACTCTCTTCCTCTTCTTGTACTGCCGGAGCCTTTTGCACCTTCTTCGCCAGCATTCTATTTTCATCTATCAAACGAGGCAATAAAAGTTGCACGATGACCATTGCGAACACGAATACCCCCGCTAACCCGAGATAAGGCTTTAATATCTGCAAAGTACTCGTACGTTTGGGCTTCCCGGCTTCCTTAACCCGTTCTATCACCCGATCCCCAAGTGACTCAAAATAACCGTCCGGTACGGTGAACGGGTTCTTTGATCTATATTTTTCGTCTAAATTATCCATATCATCCCTCTTTACATTCATTAAAATCAATCCAACGTAGACAAGGTATCCGAAATCTTCAAACTCTCCTCGATCTTCTTCACGGCATTGTGATACGTTGCCTTGAGAGTACCGACAGCCACATTCAACACCTCAGCTATATCATCATATTTCATATCGTCAAAGTACTTCATGTTAAAAACCAAACGTTGACGCTCCGGTAATTTCAGCACGGCTTTCTGCAATTCACGCTGAATAGAATCCCCGCAAAAAAAACTATCGCTCTCCAACTGGTTTTCCAGTACAGGAGTTATTTCCTGTGAATTCCCGTAGGTCTTCCGACGCTTCTCGTTCAAAAAGTTAATTGCCTCATTGGTCGCCACGCGGTACATCCACGTGAATAATTTCGCCTCATAACGAAATTCCTTCAAGCCCCGCCAAATCTTGACGAACGTATTCTGCAATACGTCATCACTATCATCATGGTCGATAACGATTTTCCGGATGTGCCAATAAAGCCGCTCGCTGTATTTATCTACCAGCGAACGAAAGGCTCTATCCTCCCCGTTATCTGAATGAAACAATTTCACTATGTCTTCATCGCTCATTTCCTTCATTCTAACTCCTGTTTTTTAAGGCTTTCTACATTAAGACAAGATTTTATGTCAAAGGTTTATTCGTGTTTTACTAAAATTTCAAATCCGAGAACTTCTTTTTTCCCCGCAGGAAGTAATCCAAGATAATACTACGCGGGTATATTCCCGCACGCGACCCAGCTTCTGACGGGACAGGGTATCCTTTCTTCATTTTCCGGAATGCCTTGTAAGCTTGTATGATGGATCGGGTATTGGAAAACTCGCCTTTCAGCAAGAAAAGCATTCCAGCCATACAATCGAACAACGAGCGGATGAAAAATACTTTCTCACGGGAAGCACCACCCAAATTCTTATGCAGCATCAGCAGATTATTGCGGTAATTCAAAAACAACTTCCGGGGATGGTTCATGGGCAGAGAGCCCCCTCCCAAGTGATACACTACTGACGAGGGAACTACTTTTAATATGTACCCGCTATTTTTCAAACGCCAACACAGGTCGATTTCTTCCATGTGTGCGAAAAAGACTTCGTCCAAACCGCCGGAAGCCATATATTGCTCCCGCCGGATACACAATGCCGCCCCGGTTGCCCAAAAAACTTCTTTTTCGTCGTCGTATTGCCCGGTGTCAAATTCCGTGGAATCCAGCACCCGACCGCGACAAAAAGGGAAGCCGAGATAATCAATAAATCCGCCGCTTGCCCCAGCATACTCGAATTTGCCTTTCTCCCGGTACGCCAATATTTTCGGCTGTACCGCCACCACTTGCCGATCCCGATCCAACGCATCGACTAACGGCTCCAACCACCCCGGGGCAACTTCCACGTCACTATTCAACAATACCACGTATTCCGCCTCGATCATCCCGATTGCCCGGTTGTATCCACCCGCGAAACCGAAGTTATCTTCAAACAGCACCCGTTCGACTCCCGCAAATTCCCGCTCCAAACATTCCCACGAGTTATCCGAGGAGTGATTGTCCACCACGATCACCCGTCCCAATTCCGGATTCGTGTTCCGGATCACCGAAGGCAGGAACTCCCGCAACAACTTCTCCCCGTTCCAATTCAATATAACAACCGCGACACGCTTATTCATTTCAGACTTAATGATTTTAATTTCCACGATTCCGGATCACGGAATCCTTTCACTCTAAATTCTAAATTTAAAACTCTAAATTTTTTTCAGTTTTCCCTCCTATGCTTCCATCTCTTGTGCGACCACAGCCAGTATTGCGGCTCTTCCCGGATAAAAGATTCCAGCAACCGGGTATGCTTCTCCGTCAGCACTCCCGGCTCCAACTCAGCCGGATGGGGGCACACGTCCACGAATTCCACCTCGTAATAACCGCGCTTCACTTTACGCATACGCACGGAAACAACCGGGATGTCATATTTCCTCGCTATCCTTTCCGTTCCGAGTAAAACAGGCGTATCCTGATTTAAAAAACGGGTCCAGAAATTAAGATTATGGACATTCGGGGTTTGATCCCCGATAAATCCGGCAAGAAACAAGCGTCCTTCCGAACGATAGCGGGCAATCACTCGCAACGTATCATCTTTAGCTACCAGCACGGCTCCGAACCGTGAACGTATTTCTTTCATCATCCGGTCGGTCATCTTATCCCGGATAGGTTTATACAGGGCTAAAAAGTCAGCATCATTCTCCCAAAGGCTATATGAAGACATCCATTCCCAGTTCCCGTAATGTCCCAGCACCCCGATCACGCTCCTCCCCTCGTCAAAATATTTCTGAGGCAATTCCGTATTCCGGAAAACGCAACGTTTCCGTATAGAAGCCTCGGACATATGCCACAACTTGTACAACTCGACAGTTAAATCAGCCATATGCTTATAATACTTCCGCTCGATGCCTACAATTTCCTTCAAACTTTTCTCCGGAAAAGAATTACAAAGATTCACCCGTACCACTCTCCGCCGGTAACGGAACACGTAATACAGCAAGACATAATTCATATCTGCCACAACATACAGCATCCTAAACGGCAAGAAACTGATTAACCAAATAAAAACATACAGTATATACGAAAACATAACCATTAATAATAAATGTCAAAGATACGTGCTTTACGACAGAAAACCAAAAAGAAGCCTTTCCCGTTTTTTTAGTTAAGATAAATTGGCAGTGTCAGAATAAATCACTATTTTCGTGAGTTGAATGCGTAAAACAGGTATAGCTATGGAGCAAGAAAACTTACAACAAGCCGAGGAGTTGCAAAATAACGAGCCACTTACCTCGGACACTTTAAATGATGAAACACAAAACGAAGTTTCAGTTCAGGGTCAACCTACACCTATCGAGAAAACCCCCGAAAAGGAAATTCCGGTATGGGATTTCTCTAGTTTTAACACGGATGAGATCATCTCTCACATGAAAGCTCTGCTCGATGACTTTCCTGTGCAACGCCTGAAGGTGCTGGATAACCTACCACAAGTTTTCGAAGCTCAACACCAGAAGGAATATGACAAAGCCCTAGCCGAATACACGAAAGACGGTAGTCCGGCAGAAACATTCGATTACCAGGACAATTCCAAAGAACGCTTTTATAGCGTGTACAGAATATACCGTGAAAAGAAAACGGAATTCTACAAGAAACTGGAAGGAGAGAAAGAACAAAACCTGAAGGACAAACTTCAAATCATAGAAGAACTCAAGGATTTGATCCAACACGAGGAATCTTTGAATAAAACGTACCAGGACTTCAAAAACCTGCAAGAAAGATGGCGAAATATAGGCATGGTTCCACAAGCACAAGCAAGCAACCTGCTGGAAACATATCACCATCACGTGGAAAACTTCTTCAACTACGTCAAGATCAATAAAGAATTGCGCGACCTTGACTTGAAGAAGAACTTGGACGCGAAAAACGCATTGATCGAACAGGCAACTGCTTTACTCGAGGACAACAATGTCGGCAATGCTTTCCGGCAATTGCAATCGCTCCATGCACAATGGAAAGAGATCGGTCCCGTTGCCAAAGAACATCAGGAAGAAGCATGGAACCGTTTCAAAGAAGTAACCGACAAAATCAACGAAGCCTATCACAAGTTCTTTGACACGCTTCGGGAAGAACAGGAAAACAACCTGAAATTAAAAGAAGAAATTTGCCGGAAGCTGGAAGAATATGCCGTTCTCAACATCGAGAAAGCCACTGATTGGAATACCGCTTCGGATGGCGTACTTGCACTTCAGGAAGAATGGAAACACGCCGGGACAATTCCGATCAAAGAAAGAAATCGCCTTTACAAACGCTATCGGGCAGCCTGTGACGCTTTCTTCAACAAAAAACGCCAGTTCTTCCAGGAAATCCAATCGATGCAAAGCCAGAACCTGGCAAAGAAAATAGCACTTTGCGAGAAGGTAGAAGCAATCAAAGAGAGTACCGAATGGCGTACAACCACATCCAAAATTATCGAATACCAACGGGAATGGAAGACAATCGGTCCCATCCCTAAAAAGATATCTAACAAAATATGGAATCGCTTCCGTTCGGCTTGCGACTATTTCTTTGACAGGAAATCCGAACTCATGAAGAACGTGAACTCCGACCAAGAAAAGAACCTTGAACTCAAGAGAGCTTTGATCGAAGAAACACGCAACTTCCAACTGACGGGGAACACGGACGAGGATATTGAAACCTTGAAAGCATTCCAAGCCCGCTGGGCAGAGATCGGATTTGTTCCTATCAAAGAGAAAGATGCAATCCAGACAGAGTTCAGGAAATTGATCAATACACATTTCGATCAGCTTGATATTGATGAGTTTGATAAAAACATCGAGAGATTCAAATCCAAGATCAACACGTTTGACAACAGCGACGACAAGGCTAGCAGGATCATTCAGGAAAGAGAGAAATTGGTAAACAAGATCAAACAACTGGAAGCAGACTTGCACGCTTGGGAGAACAACATCGGATTCTTCTCCAAATCAAACAAATCGGAGGGCTTGATTAAAGAATTTACCGTCAAGATCGAGAATGCCCGCCACAAACTATCTTTGATGCAGGAAAAACTGAAACTCATCGACAGCATGATTTGAGAAAAATAAACAATCATAAAAGAGGCGCTTCAAAAGTGCCTCTTTTTATGTTTGTATTATATTTTTTCTTACTTTTGTCGATAAGTTTCGACATACTTGGTCATTTTGCTTGTTATTCAATGAATATCAAACAGTTCAAGTATTTTCAAGCCTTTAGATGTAGAATGTAGAAACAATTATAAAATATTTATATCGTGTCAACAAAATATGTATTCGTTACGGGTGGGGTTGCCTCTTCTTTAGGAAAAGGAATCATAGCCTCCTCGTTAGCAAAACTCCTTCAATCACGAGGATATAGAGTTGCTAACCAGAAATTAGACCCGTATATTAATGTAGATCCCGGAACCTTGAATCCCTACGAACACGGGGAATGCTACGTGACCAATGACGGTGCGGAAACCGACCTTGACTTGGGGCATTACGAGAGATTCACGAACATCCCAACCTCTCAAGCCAACAATATCACGACCGGACGTATATACCAAAACGTAATCACAAGAGAACGGCGAGGTGATTATTTAGGCAAAACCGTACAGATCATCCCGCACATCACGGATGAGATCAAAAGAAATATAAAACTTCTCGGGAACACGGGAGATTATGACGTGGTAATCACCGAAATCGGGGGTACCGTGGGTGACATCGAATCATTACCGTTTATCGAAGCTGTTCGCCAATTACGCTGGGAACTGGGAGAAAAATCTGTTTTCATTCACCTGACCCTTGTACCTTACCTGACAGCCTCGGGAGAACTGAAGACAAAACCCACGCAGCACTCCGTGAAAGCCCTTTTGGAAAACGGGGTACAACCGGACATTATCGTGTTGCGCACGGAACACGAACTGGGATCTGATTTACGCAGAAAAGTTGCCTTGTTCTGTAATGTAGACCCGAAAGCAGTCATTCAATCCATTGACGTGGACACCATCTACAAAGTACCCATCAAAATGCGGGAAGAAAAGTTGGATGAAATCGTGCTTTCCCAATTAGGTCTGCCCTTGAAGCACGAACCGGATCTCGAATCTTGGGAACGTTTCTTGTACAAGTTCAAAAACTACAATCGCAAGGTAACCATTGCGCTCGTGGGAAAATACGTTGAATTGCATGATGCTTACAAATCCATCGTGGAATCATTCATCCATGCCGGGGCAGCTAACGACTGCAAGGTGAATATCAAGTGGGTACACAGCGCACATGATATTCATGTGGACAACATATGCGAATTATTCAAAGATGTCGACGGTATTCTAGTCGCACCCGGATTCGGACAACGCGGTATAGAAGGCAAACTTCTGGCTATCGAATATGCCCGTACCAACAATATCCCGTTCCTCGGGATTTGCCTGGGAATGCAAATGGCAGTTATCGAATACGCCCGCAACGTGATGCACCTGGAAGGAGCCGACTCCACGGAAATGACCCCGAAAACCAAATATCCCGTGATAGACTTGATGGAATCGCAAAAAGAAATAACCGACAAGGGAGGCACCATGCGTCTGGGTGCTTACAAGTGCGTGTTGAAAGAGGGGTCCAAAGCGATGGAGGCATACGGCACGCAAGAAATCGAAGAAAGACACCGCCATCGTTACGAATTCAACGGAAAATACACCGATCAATTCGAGATAGCCGGTATGGTCACGACAGGAGTAAACCCGGAAACAGGCTTAACTGAAATCGTGGAAATCCCGAAACACAAGTGGTTCGTGGGGACGCAATTCCACCCGGAATACAAGAGTACGGTAACCAACCCGCACCCCTTGTTCGTGGCATTCGTGAAAGCGTGCTTATCGTAACAGCTAAAAACATTGCAAACGCAATTTAAAATTTAAAATCATAACATTTAAAATCAGTATATGGATAAAAATACAATAACCGGTTTAGTTGTTATCGCGCTAATGATAATCGGCTATTCTTATTTCATGAGCCCATCGAAGGAGGAAATTCGGGAAATACACCGTCGTGACTCCATTGCACGGGTGGAAGCTCAAAGAGCTGCTGCACTGGAAAAAGAAAGACAAGCTGATTTTGCTTCCCAACAGCAAGAGGCAACGACCCAAGCCACGGCGAGTATCTTCAAACAGGACTCTCTGGCTGTCGTGGAAGAATATACCCTGGAAAACGATAAAATCAAATTACATATCAACACGAAAGGTGGTCGTATTGACTACGTGGATTTGAAAGGATACCGGACTCACGATTCCCTCCCGCTTGTATTATGGAAAGAGAACAAAAGTGCCATGGGAATGAACTTCTACGCCAAGAACAGGCAAATCAACACGGAAGACCTAGTCTTCATGCCCAATACAAACCAGAAAAACCTGATTGCCTCGAATTCCGAACAAGTGCTCACCATGCGTGCTTACGTGGATGAAGACAAATACCTTGAATTCGAGTATAGGCTGGCACCTGATTCCTATATGGTTGATTTTAATATCAACACGTATAACCTGAATGATATCATTGCTTCTAACACGAATTTCCTGACCTTATATTGGAAAGTGGATATGCCGCAGTTGGAAAAGAGCCGTGATTTCGAGAGCCGTTACACGGGAGTTTACTACAACTTCTCGAATAACGACGTGGAACATTTGTCCCTTACCGGAGATGAGAAAGCAGACTTGGCTACAAGCGTGAAATGGATTGCCTTCAAGCAGCAATTCTTCTCTTCCATACTTATTGCTGGCGAATCGTTCCCCAATGTACAAGTTTCCAATACCACAAACAATACCCCGGGATTCTTGAAAAACGCTGAAGCTGAAATATCACTCGCCTACACGGGTAAAGCCATCGAGAAATACGATATGCGTTTCTTCTTCGGTCCGAACTCCTACCCGGTATTAAGAGAATACGGGAAAGACATCGAACTTCCACAATTGATCAATCTGGGATGGAAATGGATTGCATGGTTCAACCGCTACGTGGTAATCCCGATCTTCAACTTCCTGGAAACACACGTGACCTTGAACTACGGGTTAATCATCTTCTTGTTGACCTTAATCATCAAGCTGGTACTCTTCCCGTTGACCTATAAATCCTATATGTCGCAGGCGAAGATGCGGGTGCTCAAACCACAGATTGACGAGATCAACAAAAAGATACCCGCCGACAAAGCCATGGAACGCCAACAAGCAGTCATGAAACTGTACAAAAAAGCGGGAGTCAACCCCATGGGAGGCTGTTTGCCGATGTTATTGCAAATGCCGATCCTGATCGCCCTCTTCTACTTCTTCCCCGGTGCCATCGAATTGCGCCAGAAGAGTTTCTTGTGGGCTACCGACCTTGCGTCGTATGACTCGATCGCCACGTTGCCATTCACTATCCCGTTCTACGGCAACCACGTCAGCTTATTCTGTTTGTTGATGACAATCACCAACATCCTGTACATGTGGTACAATAGTAAGAACCAACCGCAAAATGACCAGATGAAAGGTATGCAAGTCATGATGTACATCATGCCTGTCATGTTCCTGTTCATCTTCAACAGCTACTCATCCGGTTTAAGTTACTACTATTTCATCGCAACCTTGATTACCATCGTTCAAACTTGGGCTATCCGGAAATTCGTCAATGACGAGAAACTATTGAAACAAATAGAACTCGCTAAAACGAAACCCGTGAAGAAATCCAAATTCCAACAAAGACTGGAAGAGATGCAACGAATGCAAGAACAACGCATGAAACAGATGCCGAAAAAGAAATAAATAAAAAAAGTCGCTTAAAAGCGACTTTTTTTTATTTACCATTATGCCAAAGTTTATATGCTCGTGGCGTGAATGAATAAATTTTGTCGGGGAAAAGCCCCGGAAAAGAAAAGAACAGGTCTCGCGGATTAAATACCTTTTCACCAACATTCGAACAACAACAATACCCACGGTTGCTATTCAAATGTTGTGTAAATGTTGCACTGGAGTTGTAGCCTGTTCTCGACTCATCTTCTCCAAATTCTCAGCTAATTTTTTTCAATAAAGGAAAGAGAAATCATGAAATATCCACCAACGGGCATAAACACCGAAAAAAAGGAGGTGTGTCAACACACACACCTCCCATACACGCACCTAAACACTACTATTTTCTCTTACTCTCCTTGACAAGAGTGGAAATAGCATTCCGAAGATCTTTCCCGAGAAGTCCCTTGGCAACAATCTTATGTTCGCTATCAACGAGAACCGTGTAAGGCAAAGTAGTGCTCACCATGTACGCCTTGGCTACAGAAGAATTCCGCCCTTGCAGATCACTCACGTTAGACCAAATCAAGCCGTCTTGCTCAATCGCCCTGTCCCAGGCGAAGCGGTTCGTGTCAAGTGAAAAACTGATAATCTCGAAGCCTTTCGGGCGGAATTGCTGGTAAAGGCGGATAAAGTCAGGGTTTGCCTGCCGGCAAGCAACGTTTTCCGATTCCCAGAAAACCAGCAATTTTATCTTGGCGGGAACATTATACAACGAGATCGACTCCCCGTTCGGACGATTCGCCGTGAAATTCGGGGCAACATGACCGATGGTCAACGAGGCAAAACGTTCCAAGATGGAAGCAATTTGTTTCCCCGGCACGGAATTCTTGGCGTTGTCACCCAAGAGATTGTACTTGGCACGCAATCCCTCCTCGGTTTCATTGAATGCACCCAGGGCAATAACGTACGCCGTGGCATAAGCATCGGGGTTCGCCTTGATTAATCCCTCGGTCTTGTTCACGGAAGCCCGATAAGCGTTGTCTACGCGCTTTTGGAGGGCATCCATGTCCGCTCCCGGGCGCATGGATTCCTCCTGGATAGCAACCTGCTCGGCGGCATACTCTTGGGCAATCCGGTTGTAAGCGGCAAACAACTCCTGCTGTTTCCCCCCTTGAATCAACGCCCCGGACGGCGTTATATTAACCATAACATTGGTCGATTCCACGATAAGGGGCAGCATGAACGCCCCCTTTGCCGTGGTCAAATACCCTCCCACCGGGGCTTTCAATTCCCCGGTAAGTACAAACACACCATTTTTCGATGTTGTTGTTGCCAATGTATCCATCCGCTCTCCGTCATTTTGCACGAACATCAGCAGATCATCCTGCATACCGCTGATTTTCCCGCTAATCTGGTACTTCCCTTGCGCTTTCACTGTAACCGTATGCACGAGAACGGATAAAACGATAAATAGTATTCCTTTTTTCATGTTATTTATCAGTGAAGAATTATTTTTCTAATAACTCGGCTATCTTTTTTTCCAACTCCTTCCCTCTTAGATTTTTAGCTACAATACAATTATTCTCGTCCAAAAGGAAAGTACTGGGTATGCCCCGCACGAGATAAAGGGCAGCGATCGAAGAACGCCATCCTTGAAGGTCAGAAATGTTAATCCAGGTCATGTGACTCTCTTTCATCGCTCTCTCCCAATCCTCCTTTTTCTCGTCCAATGAAACCCCGATAATTTCCAATCCCTTGTCATGGTACTTCTTGTAAACCTTGCACACGTTCGGTATCTCCGCCCGGCAAGGACCGCACCACGATGCCCAAAAATCCACCAGTTTCAATTTGCCCTTGGTCTGATACAAAGACACGGAATCTCCCTCAACGGTTACCCCGCTGAAATCCGGAGCCACGGAGCCGACTTCTACCCGTTCGAGCAATTCTATTTGCCGGGCAATTTTCATCCCGAAAGGACATTGTTTAGCATCATCTCCCAACCCCTCGTACATTTCCACTAATGAAGCGTAATCCATCTGTTCCATACCTGATGCAATCACGAAGGCGGTGACTGGAGAATCCTTATACGTGTCCATCAATGCTTTTTGCTTGGCACCCTGTTCCTCCATCACTTTTTCAAATTGCTGCTGCAAGGCTTGCATTTTCACTTGATCCCGAGATGCGTAAGCCGCTCGAGCCTCTTGTCTCATTTTCATCTGTTCCCTCGAGATGGTTTGCTCTATTCGCTCGAATTCATTCAATATTCTTTGTGCCTCACCACCCCCTTTTACCTCGATACCGGTTTCTCCGGCAACAATCGTGTAGCCCATGTTTTCGAGAATCAAAGTGGCTATCGGTTGTTGTTTTTCGGTCAGCACGTATGCGGGCATGGTTTTCTCCACCTTACCCGTGAATTCAAAACTCCCATTCTCCATCATGGCTTCTCCCAGAACCTGCGGACCTTCCACATCAATCCCCATCAACACGAGTTTCCCTCCCAGGGTTCCACCCAACGCACCTTTAACCGTGAAACCTTCTTGGGCGTAACCGCATGTAGTCATTCCCACGATTACCGTCAATATGAACAAAATCTGTTTCATAAATATCTTTTACTTGTTAAATGTAAATAGACGGGTCGGAAAGAATGATCTCCCCCCGACCCTCTATCTGATTCAAAATTTTAATAAGGCATAAAATCTCCTAAACGTAAGCTAAATAGAGACGTACCGTCATTCGTTTTATCCACGTAGCGGTTTGCCATCGTCAAGCGGATATGGCGAACAGCTCTGGATTGCAACTCCTCCGGTATCTGGATAAAGGTAATTTCTCCCATGGCATTTCCGATGGTGATTCCACCACTCTCGTAAGTTGCCGGCTTCCACTCGTAACCATTCTCGGAAACCTCAATCTGTATCGAGGACAACAAATAAACTAAATCCTTGGTCGTACCGGGATAAGGCTGTTGTACCTTGAAGCCGTGCAACGTTTTAGCTTCTTTCATATCTATCTTGACTTCAAAAACAGAAGCCCCCACGGTTCGTCCCGGTTCAAAAGAGGTAGCGGCATCTCCGTCCAACAACCAACCGGCTCCGTCTTTATTATCATTGTAAAGTTCATCGGAACAAGTGGCTGACCAACCGTCCGTTTCCAGTAACTCCACTTGAGGCATCAAGTCCAAATTGGAACCCGCAGGTACTTGGATCAAATCCGGGGATATTTTCCCATCCCTTTCCAGAATTTTCTTGGTGTATGCATCGAAATAATGGTTATTATAGCATTCCACGGTAAATTCCGGGCGGGTATCTTTCAAGAACTGCAAAGTCATCAACCCCTTGTACGTATCCGTCTTACTCAAATTCTCGTCTGCGTGATCCGCCATCATGAACCGATTTTTACCCAAAACTACCTTTTTCAAATTCGGTAAATACAACAAATCCTGGAAGGTAGTCATATTGTAATCAAATTCCACCGTTTCAAGGTCGCTCAACACATCCGATGTTTCCCACTGGGGTCCGAAATTCTTGGTCAACCACCCCATGAATGAGGCGAACATGGAATGTTCATCCAAAGACAATTCTTCCGGTACGAAAGTAATCTCGTCTATGCATTCAGGAAGACGCCCCTTCCTCTTCACGGTCATCGGTTTCGTGAAATCAATGCCGAGTCCCTCTTCCACGGGAATCAGTTGCATATAATTCCTCTCCCCGTTACTTAGAGACTCGTGCATCCCTTTCTGGATGTCCCACTCGTGTTCTTTTCCATCCGTTCCCCAGAAATGGAATATCATCTTTTCCAAATATTCGCTATCCTCATCCAGCACGACCGCCAATTTATCACCCAGGGGATAAAAATTTGTAATTCCCCGGCTAAACGAACGCAATCCCTCGTGTTCTACCGTATAAGGACGCACGAATCGAGTTTCCACGATGGACTCCATACTAGTATCGGCTGTCACGTTACTTACCGTCACCGAGTAAAGAGCGTCTTGCAGATTCTCCAAGTAGACGGTATCCAGCAAATCACTCTCGGAAGTAACGGCTTTCCGTTCCAAGAATTGTACGAAAGGCCGATTTTCCTTCTCCGATTGCCAGGTAATTTTCGTGTATTTAACGGCGGCATCGGTATTGTTTTCCCAAATCACCCGTATCCGGTTCCAGCCGGGGTGCATCTCCACGTTCATGCACTTTCCCAAATAACGGATACGACCGTCACCCGTGAACTCGTCGTATGTATCCTCCAAGTCCTCGCATCCCACGACCACCCAAGTCGCGAGCAAGCAAATTATATAGTACAATTTATTTTTCATAACACGTCTTTCTGTCATTTATTTTCCTCTTTCACGCATACTTCCAACTCGTTAATCGTAATATATTGGCGAATGTTCTTTGCCGACCCCCACCTTCCGATAAATGAATCTTCCACAATCATTATCAAATACCGGTATTTTTCACCGGAATAATTGCACAACATGTGCAACACGACCGGATCGGCGGCTTCGATCTCTTTCTTCGTTTTATTTTTCCAACTGCCTGAGTATCCCCAAATGTTGATATTTTCACTAGAATACTCGTCCGTGAGATGGGCCCAGGATTCCGTAAATTCTTTTCCCGAATTCACATCATGCAAAAGCGTACAAGAGCTTAACGATACCGTTTTGGGATCCTCGTTCGTCCCGTAAATCTTCACTTTCGATGGCAATCGCGAAGCATAACTGCCATCCCACAATTCAACCAAATATGGGTCATCTATCCATTGGTATGCATACTTGCCTTTATAATACAAAAAAGCATACAAATTTATTGCAGCTGGCACTTTAGGTTCCCTCAAATCCACGATAAAACGGTTCTGCTCGGGCTCTTCCGCATCCCAAAAGGCTTCCGGTCCAGCCATAAAAGTCGAATACTTTTCTGCATCTCCATTTCGAAGATTAGTCCAGTAGTTAACCCCTTGCTTATCCCCATCCGAGAGATATTGCATCCCAAACTGGTACTCTTCATTCTCCACGATGGTTCCCGTGAATTGCAAATCGAAATCGATCCCTCGTAAAGTATCCATACTCAAGCAAGGCAACTTTTCAATAATCCGTTGTTTCACGAATTTACCGCTATATGAATCGGTTCTCACGACCACATCCACGAAATCCATACTTTGTTGCAGCACAAAATTCAACGTATCCCCTCCTTCGGAAATCGGAATGCTGGACACCAAAATGGAATCCGGCTCATGCTTCAGGGGATTGGTCCCGATGTAAAACACGTGAATCATCCCGTTCACCATATATGGAGCATCGTAAATCACGTTAAATCCTCCCCAGTATGGATTTACGACCAACTCGTCAAAAACGGCAACCGTGGCGGATTTCTCCGTACTGAAAGTCACCTCCATCGGTTCGGATTCCTCCATATCCCGGTTGAAAAAAGTAACCTGCGCCGGCACAGCAGCTTGCGCTTCCGTGAATCCGTCCAGAACAAGCGAATCGGACAGGTAAGTAGCATTTTTTACTTGCTTTTCGCCCCAGGCATCGGTATAGCGCACCTGCACACCGAAAATATCCTTCTGGTCCGGCAAATAGTAACGCATCACAGCCCCTCCCGGGATGGGTTTGAACTTGATATCCCGGAATTCGGTGGGAACGCCAAAACGCGAATCGTCATCGTCGTTACAAGCTCCCAGGCAAGCCATCATCAAGAATGCAAAAAATAATTTTCGTATCATCATGTTACATTTTTACTTTGTTTATCAACATTACCAACCTAAATTTTGTCTGCAACCGGAAATCAGCACCTCCTCGCTCCGGATAGGCCAGAAATAATCCCGCGGGGCAACAAATTTATTATCCGATTTCACCACGATGGGGCGCCCGCCATTATAAAATTTTTGAGCCGTGTTGCCGGCTACGTTCCAACCGTACAATTTATCGTTCAACTCCATCGGGGCCGTTTTCCACCGACGGACATTCCAGAAACGATAGCCCTCGAAGGCAAACTCAATATTCCACTCCCGCTGAATGATCTCCCGCAGACCGTCTTGTCGTTTGTATTTGCCTTTATCTCTTGCCATTTCCCAAGATTCCTCCACGTCCGGGATTCCGGCACGTTTACGAACAACATTCAAGTTGTCGTAAGCATTCTTGCCCGGTCCCTCGTATTCGTTCCACGCTTCCGCGGCTATTAAATACAACTCGGCAACACGCATCATCGGGAAAGGACTTTCACCCAAAGCTGCGACGCCACTTTTATAATTAAACAAATCGGCTTTGGAGGAACTCCATTTCTTGATCCAGTAACCGCTTAAGTTCTCGGGCACGAGTGAAGTCAACCGTTTGGATTTTAACCCAAAATCTTCCCCTTGGTAGGCGGTCACTTTATAGTTCTGGTTATCTCTTGCTCCCAAACGCCAATAACAACGGTCTGCCGCGATGGAGGCATAAAAACGGGGTTCCCGTTTCGTGTGCAATAACAAAATGTCCTCGTTCAACGCCACCACATCCGTGTAAGCGGGATCCGATTCTTGGGTCAAGGAATACCAGTTGCTCGAATAAGTGGGGTCTTGCTCCAAGGGCAAACCATTCGCCGTATAGAACATCTCAACCATCTTCAAACTCGGGCTGATTACCGTTCCACTCAAACGATGATTGGGGTCTGAATTCAAATTAGGCAATGTCCAACTCCACATGGAATTGCTTTCTCCTCCCCAATTTTTCACCATCCACAACACCTCATCACTGGTAAAATTATAGGTCGCGATAGAATTTTCAACATTCAGCATGTGGGTCTGTAAATCCGTCTTTCCCGCCAAATTATCCACAAGATGCTTGTTTCCTTGCCGGCAAGCTGCAATGGCCTCTTCCGCGGCTTCCGCAGCACGTTTCCATTTCTCCTTGTCCACCGTTGCACTAAAAAGCGGTTTCCCGTTTTTGTTGGTAAACGCCGCGTAATCCGGATTCCCGTTAAAAAGCGGGGAGGCTTGGTAAAGCAACGCCCGCGCCTTCAACGCCAACGCCGCCTCTTTACTAAAATAAGCATGGAGATCATTTTCCTGCTCATTAAAAGAAGGCAAAACCTGCGCCGCCTCGTCACAAAGCCGCACCACGGAAGCGAAACAAGAATCCACATGGCTGCGGGGTTGTTTCAGCACATCAATGCTTGCATTCGGGTCGATATTATCGTCCATAAGCACAATGGGACCGTAATGGCGGATCAATTCAAAATAATAATACGCTTTAACGGCTTGCACTTCGGCTTTCCACTCCGCTTTCTCCTTGCGGTCCATGTTATACACCTGGTCTATTTTGCTGATAAAAATATTACATAGATTAATTGCCGTGTAATAATCCGAACGCCCTTCTCCTTGGCTATTAATCTCTTTTGCAATCCACCTGTCGGCATAAGGATTCACCGAATTTTGCAGGCCGGTCGCGATGTATATGCCCGGAAACTCGCCAGTATCAAACAGGTAGGAACCATACACCGTCTCGTCACAACCGACAACAAATTCATTTTTCTCCACGCAGGCAACAGCTCTCTGTAAAAACGTGTAACAACTTCTTAACCAAAACTGTGCATCACCCCGTGTTTCAAAGTCCGTATCTATCGTTGTCATATCCTCCTCGGGAACAATATCCAGCCAGCTATCGCAACCGGTAAACAAGAACAAAGACAACAATACACTTACTATTTGTTTTCTCATCTTATTATCGTATTTATTTAAAAACTAACATTAACACCCACCGCATAGGTCTTCTGTATCGGGTAATTGAATCCGTTTTCACCCAATTCCACATCCCACAAGTCGAAATTGGAAATCACGAACGGATTGTTCGCCCGCACGAAAAACTTCACGTTCTGCAACCGCAATTTGGTTTTCAGATTCACCGGCAGGTTGTACGCCAACTCCAAAGAAGTACACCGCAAAAAACTGCACTCCCGCATGAAATAGGTCGACTTGCGGGTTTCCACGCTTTTGGCATCCACACCCCATCCCTCCTGCGGGTTGTTCACGGAAATATCCTGCGTGGAGAGGCGGGGCCAGAAGGGGCGATCCGCCATATTCTCCTGGGTCCAGTGGCTATCGTAAATCTTCTTCAACATGGCATGGTCATTCGTGAACGGCGAGAGCGCACTCGGGTTCATAAAGAATCCCCGGTTTCCGGAACCCTGGAAAGCAAAGTTGAATTCCCAGTTCTTGTAATTGATGAAACCGCTAAACCCGTAAACAATCCGCGGGGTTTCCGGGAAACCGATGTGCACGGCGTCCTCCACGTCGATGGAGCCGTCCCCGTTCACGTCCCGGTAACGGATATCCCCTGGGTGGGCTCCCGGTTGGTCGGGCGCATTGTCGATCTCTGCCTGGTCATGGAACAACCCTTCCGCAATATAACCGATCTGCTGCGACAGTTCGTGACCTTTTTTCCACTGGTAACGCGGTTTGTCCGTGGCCTCTTCCAACTCTTTATAAACAGCTTTGTTGTAGGTGAACGTTCCATTCAAAATCACCCAGAAATCCGGGGAGAACGAATGCTGTATTTTAGCCGCCAAATCGATTCCCCGGGCACGCACCTTACCCATGTTGTCCAAAGGAGCGATCTCGATACCCATACTCGCCGGGATCACCGTGCGGCGTTCGATGATATTGTGCCGGATCTCCTGGTACATATCCACGTTCAACTCCAACAAATCCTTGAAGAAACGGGTTTCCAGCCCCAAGTTGATTTGCTCGGAGATCTCCCACTTCACGTCCGGGTCCCCGTAATTCACGATTTGCTTACGGCTAAACGATTGATTGATTCCGGGTTCCGGGAAAGGACCGGCACCAATACCGGTATCTCCAATCTGTGGCATATAGACAAAACGGGGCGTTGCGATGATACCGTCGTTCCCGACTTTTCCCCAGGATGCCCGCAATTTCAGGAATGATACTTGCTGGCTGACTCCCTGCATGAAATTCTCTTTCGAGATCACCCAAGCTCCACCCACGGAAGGGAAAAATCCCATGCGGTTGTTCTTGGTGAACCGCTCGGAACCGTTATACCCGAAACTGCTCTCTAAGAAGTAACGGTCCTTGAATCCGTAACTACCGCGCATGGAGAACGAAAGATTACGATGCTCGATACTGGAGAACAAATCTTTATTCGGAGTAGAACTGGATTGCATCGCTTGGAACACGGCGATCAACGAAGTCTGGTGATCCGCCCAAGCAGCCGTGTGCTGCAAACGCCCCTCGTACACCCATTTCGACGTGGTGGACGCATTACTATTCTGAAGTTCCACAGTCCTTCGACCAGTCCTACTTCCTGGAGTCGCCACCAAAGTATGCTCTCCCGTTTCGAAATTGTAAGCTCCTCCATCGACATCAAGATAATAGTAAAAGGGCATGGTCGAATACGACGTTTCTTCATTAGAAGTTTTAGAGTAAGACACGCTTGCCCGCAATTCCAATCCCCTGAGCAAAGATGACAGATTGTGAATATATTCGGCACGGGAGGTAAGGGAAAAACGTCCGCGGTCTTTATACCCCTGCTGTACCAAGGCGTAAGGGTTAGCAACATCTTGTCCGGGGCTCAACCCGAAACGCAAGTGCGGCCAACTGGTCGCTTTGTCTGCCGGGTACATGGGAGCGAAATTCACCGGTGAAGCATTAAACGCCAAAGAGTAAGCAGCAGTCACATCCTGCGCCGGCCCGTGATACTGGTCCACGTTAAAGGAGGTGTTTACCAACAATTGTATTCCGGCATTTAAATTCACGTTCAAATTGATACGGGAAGCGACCGTGGAATTGCTGATGTTCACGTCGAACTGGTTCAACCGGTCCGTTTTCAACATACCGGAATCGTACGTGTAGTTCACGGAAGCATAATACTGCATCACGTTGGAACCACCCCGCACATTGATACCCGCACGATGATTCACGGAAAAGTTCTTGAACAGGATATCATACCAATCATTGGCAGGATACACCCAAGACGGGTAACGGGGATCGCCCGTACGCTC
Organism: Butyricimonas synergistica DSM 23225; assembly: GCF_000379665.1. Taxonomy (GTDB): domain Bacteria; phylum Bacteroidota; class Bacteroidia; order Bacteroidales; family Marinifilaceae; genus Butyricimonas; species Butyricimonas synergistica. Next base: position 1,735,108 of record NZ_KB903359.1, read on the forward strand.
GATTTTCGTCAGGGAATAGGCAGGGCTAGCCTTCGGGTTACGGCTCAACAACGCCTCGTTGTACATTCGCATATACGTTTGCGGGTCAACGACATCGATATTATCGGTGGGCATGGACCACACCGCCTCGTAACGCACGGAGGTGTAAACGCTTCCAGCTTCACCTTTCTTCGTGGTAACGAGGATGACCCCGTTGGCACCGCGGGCTCCGTACATGGCGGTAGCGGAAGCATCTTTCAAGACGGAAAAGCTCTCGATGTCCTCGGGTGCCATACGAGCCAAGTCCAAACGGGAAGATTCCACCCCGTCGATCAACACCAAAGGCTCCGAAACACCGCTGGAAGAACTGATACCCCGGATATAGAATTTCGTGTTCATCTCTTCCTCGGTCAACGCCCCGGGTAGTCCGCCGGTTTGCCAACCGATGATACCGGCGATCTTACCGGTTAACTGGGAAGTAAGGTCGGAACTGGATGATTTCAAATCCATCGGGCGGATCGTGGTGATTGCAGACACCACGCTTTCCTTCTTCTGGGCTCCGAACGCCACGACTTGCACCTCCTCGATATTCTCGGAAGTCGGTTGCAGGGTAACGTTCATGATGGTCTTTCCCTTTAAAGGAATGGTTTCTTTCTTGTAACCGATAAAAGAAACTTCAATCACGCCATCCGGAACCATCCGCAAGGTATAACGTCCGTCAGCATCCGTAGCCACCCCCTGCGAAGTCCCGTAAACAACAATAGTAGCACCCGCGATGGGTTCCCCTTTTTCATCCACGACCTTTCCCTTAACCTCTACAAGGTTCACCTCTTTCGTTTCTTTCTTCTTGGATAAAACGATAAATTCTTTCTCGAAAGCATAAGCCAAACCTGTCCCCTCCAACACCTTATCCATAACTGCATTCAAAGTTGCAGCCTTGAAATCCACCTTCAGGCGGCGCCCCACGTCGAGGCGTTCATTATTGTACACCACGGTGTAATTCGCCTGCTTTTTGATTTCGGCAAATATTTCCTTCACGGAATATTCACCCGAAAGCGTTATTGTTTTCTTTACCTCTTGGGCATGCGCCATCAATCCGGCAAAGAAAACGAACAACAATAAAAGGCTTGACCTCATCACCAAGCAACTTTTTTCCAACTTGTCGCGCACGACAAGCAACATTTTTCGTTTTTTATTCATAACTTTGTAAACGAATTAATTAATAAAAATTACGGTTAACTCACTCCCGGAACGTGTCGCAACCACTTTCCGGGTTTTATTTTTGATATATTTTAATTTTACCACCCAAATCAATAAATCGGACATCACCCGTTTTCTCGATAAGATCCAACACCTCTTTCAAGGGTTCGTGTTTTTTTACCGCACCCGTGAAACACATCCGCTTTGCCTTCTCCGTGGCAAAAAGAAAATCGACCTGATACCAACGTGCCAATTTCACGACTAACTCTTCCATCGGCATATTATCGAAATAGAAATACCCCTCCCGCCAAGCTGCGACCAAAGCAACGTCCTCCCGGGTAACCGTCATCTTCCGATCATCCTTGTTCATACGAACCACATCGCCCGGCATCATTTTCAAACCTTCTTCCATCAAAGAATCCCTGAAATCCACCTTCCCGGTCAACAAGGCAACTTCCACCCGTGCCTCATCCACATAATTCATCACGTTGAACGAAGTTCCCAAAACCCGGATCTCCGTTCCCCCGGTCCTCACGATAAAAGGATAAGCTGTATCGGCTTTCACTTGAAAAAAAGCCTCCCCTTCCAAATAAATCTCCCGTTGTTTTCCCGAAAAACGAGCGGGGAAACGCATTGCCGACCCGGAATTCAACCACACGGAAGTGCCATCCGCCAACGTCAATTTATACTCCCCCCCTTTCGGTACCCGCACAATATTCATTGCCGTATCCGCCAACACTACCTTCTCTCCCGTTCCCAAGGAATCGACAGACAACACGGAATCCTGCTGAAATACCATCCCCTCCCCCAAATCCACTTCCAAAGAACTATCCTCGCATAAAACGATCTCGGAACCGGAAGCCAGTTGTAATACAGCCACCCGCTCTCCGGATTTCACCCCCGACACACAAACTTGTTGCCCCGCATTCGTGTTTTCCATCACTCGCGTCGTCCAATAATACACCAGACCGCCCCCTACCATCACCACAAGCATGGCCGCGTAACCGAGCCAATGCAATACACGCCGACGTTTTCCCCGGGAACGGTTACAACATTCCCTCAACACCAATTCACGTATATGCTTCGCCTCTTCATCCATCATGACTAACTGCAATCGATGGCACACCCGCAACACCTTCCGGAAAATATCCCGGTGCTCCGTGCTCTCGTTTACCCAAGTTTCCAATTCACCTCTTTCTTCTTCGGAAAGTCTTTCCAAATAAAAAGCGATGATTTGTTCCACAATATGATCTGTCAATTTATTCATGTATTAAGATTTTACAACAAAAACGGGAAAAGCCGAAAACGGGTGACTCATTTTTCTATTTTTTTCAAAAATTTTTATCCCACTCAAGCTTCAGAGTAAAGCCCAAAAAGAATTAACCGTAAAAAATTACAGCAACATTGGAATAAAAAAAGAGTGAAACGATAACATAACTAAACATTTCCTTGCATTATTCGGACGGACAACTTAATTTTGGTCACAAATATTTAAGACATGAACCCTGCGTTTTCAAACAATGACATAAATTATCTATTCAACAAATACGCCAAGCAACTCCATCTTTACGCCTTGACGTTTCTGCATACACGAGAAGATAGCGAAGACGTTGTTCAGGATATATTTATGCATTTTTGGGAGAAACACAACAATTACTTCACCGAAGAAAAAGCCGTCAAGTCCTATCTCTTTAACTCTGTCCGTAATGCCTGCCTCGACCGGTTAGAGAAAAAAAATGTTGTACAACACAATATTGACATCATCAAGCAAGACATATTTTTCGAAGAAACAATACAATACGATGAAAAAGTTTTCCAAGATGTACAAAAAGAACTATCCCTTCTCCCAACACAAACCCAACGCATCATCGTCTGCATTTTCAGTAAGAGAATGAAATACCAGGAGGTTGCCAACGAATTGCATATCTCCATCAATACCGTGAAAACATTACTACGTAAAGGCATACAACAACTCCGCCTTCGTTTCGCCAATTACCCCGAACTATTGTTTTGTCTTTTCCGAAAAAAATAGTTTATAAGGTTCATAAAGTCACTTATGACCTTACAGACCTTATAAACTTTATAAACCTTATGAACCTTTTAAATCTGCTTCAGCAAATTAATCATCTCGATAGCCGTGGTTACTGCCTCGAAACCTTTGTTTCCGGCTTTTGTTCCGGCTCTTTCAACAGCCTGCTCTATCGTGTCAGTCGTCAGGACACCGAAGATAATCGGCACCCCGGTTTGCAATCCCACGTTAGCGATGCCTTTGGTTGCTTCGTTTGCCACCATGTCGAAATGAGGGGTAGCTCCACGGATCACTGCACCCAAACAAATCACGGCATCATATTTTTTCGTTTCTGCCATTTTCTTTGCTACCAGCGGGATCTCAAATGCACCCGGCACCCATGCCAAATCAATATTCGCCTCGTCACCACCGTGACGCTTGAAAGCGTCTACCGCTCCGCCTAACAATTTACTGGTAATAAACTCGTTAAAACGTCCGGCAACAATACCGATACGTTGTCCTTCTGCTAATAATTTTCCTTCGAGTAAATTCATGTTCTTTATATTTATTGTTTATTTTCCAATTCTTCTTTCAATCTTTCCACCTCATCACGTTCACGCACGTGAAGGATGTGTCCCATCTTCTTGTACTTCGTGTACATGTAAAATTCATTCTTCTCGTTGCACGTCATCTCGATCGGCTCACGTCCCACGATCTCGATGCCGTATCCCATCAGCCCGTTAATCTTCAACGGGTTATTCGTCATCAGCACCATCTTCTTCACCCCTAAATCGGCGAGAATCTCCGCTCCGGTACCATACTCCCGCAAATCGGCTTTAAAGCCCAAAGCCAGGTTAGCATCCACCGTATCCATCCCCTCGTCCTGCAAATGATAAGCTTTCAACTTGTTTATCAACCCAATTCCGCGTCCTTCTTGGCGCATGTACAACAACACGCCCCGTCCGCGTTCAGCGATTCTCCGCATCGCCTCAGCAAGCTGATCGCCGCAATCACAACGCAAAGAACCGAACACGTCGCCCGTCAAACACTCCGAATGTACCCGGCACAAAACAGGCTCACCATCCGTCACGTCGCCTTTCACCAAAGCCACGTGATGCTCCCCGTTAATCTTGTTCACGTACCCGTAAGCCTTGAAATAACCGTATTTCGTGGGCATATCCGCCTCGGTCACTCGCTCCACCAGAATCTCTGTCCGCCGACGATAAGTAATCAAATCCGACACGGTGATCATCTTCATCCCGTGTGCCTTCGCGAACTCCTTTAACTCCGGGGTTCGCATCATCGTCCCGTCCTCCCGCATGATCTCGCAGCACAACCCGCATTCCTTCAACTTGGCAATCCGCATCAAATCCACGGTAGCCTCCGTGTGTCCCATACGTTCCAATACGCCTCCCGGCTTTGCCTCCAACGGGAACATATGCCCCGGGCGACGGAAATCGGACGGTTTGGCATCATCCTCCACAGCTTTCATTGCCGTAACAGAACGTTCCAGAGCCGAAATACCAGTCGTCGTATCCACGTGGTCAATAGACACCGTGAAAGCCGTGCAATGGTTATCCGTGTTCGTTGCCACCATCTGCTCCAATCCCAACTTCGTCGTCAAAGCCTTACTCATCGGCATACAAATCAAACCCTTAGCGTAAGACGCCATAAAATTCACGTTCTCCAACGTGGCAAACTCCGCCGCACAAATCAAATCCCCCTCGTTCTCCCGGTCCGGATCGTCCACCGCGATAATCATCTTTCCCGCTCTCAAATCTGCAACCGCTTCTTCAATCGTACTAAACTTGAAATCTTCCATATCTTTATTTTTTATTTTAAATTTTCAAAAACCATTTGCCAACAAAAAATCCAACGTTAACCCGCCTTTAAGCTCCGCGGGTGCCGCCGGACGCATCAACTTCTCCACGTACTTGGCAATCACATCATTCTCCAGGTTCACATCGTCACCAACCTGCTTCTTCACCAAGGTCGTTTCATCTTGCGTGTGCGGGATGATCGACACGGTAAAACCGCTATCCGTCACCGCCACCACCGTCAAACTAATTCCGTCGATCGTGATCGACCCTTTCTCCACGATATACCGCAACAAATCGGCAGAAGTAGCTATCGTCACCCATATAGCATTCTCGTCTTTCTCTCTCCCCACGATCTTTCCCATACCATCGACGTGTCCCGACACGATATGACCTCCCAACCTTCCATTCAGGCTCAACGCTCTTTCCAGATTCACCGGATCACCCGCATGCAACCCGCCCAAATTACTGCGTTGCATCGTCTCAGGCATCACGTCCGCGCAAAAGCTACCACCGCTGAAGGAAGTCACCGTCAGACAAACCCCGTTCGTGGCAATACTATCCCCCACCTTCAAATCCTCCAACACCTTCTTCGCCTTCACCTCCAGCACCACGCTCCGGTTGCCTCGCTTAATTCCTTTTATTGTTCCTATTTCTTCTATTATTCCTGTAAACATGATATACAATTGAAAATTGGAAATTGAATACCTTTCATTCTAAACTTTAAATTTTAAACTCGAAACTTCACAAGTAAGTCTTGCCCCAAGCTCAACACATCCGTCCGCTCCAGGGTAATCGCATCAGCCATTTTGTCAATACCGATACCTTCAACCGGAGTTTTGGCTTTCTCGCCACCCACGATTTTCGGGGCGATGAAAGCATAAACTTCATCCGTGAAGCCTCCCGACAGGAAAGAATAATTCAAACTTCCCCCGCCTTCCAACAAAATGGAATCAACCCCCATCTGCCCGAGCGACACGAGCAAATTGTCTACGTCAACCAGTCCCACCTTCTCCTCGCAATACAAAGTTTCCACTCCGGCTTTCCGTAAAGCCTCCAATTTCTCTTCCACTGCAAAACGCGTATGAGCCACGATCGTCCGATACTCTCTTGCCGTTTTTACCAGCTGGCTTTCCAACCCTAACCGGGCATTACTATCCACGATAACCCGTATCGGCTGGCGCACTCCCCGTCCTTCAATCCGGCAATTCAATAAAGGATCATCCGCCACGGCTGTACCGATACCCACCATCACTGCCATCAGGCGATGGCGCAACTCGTGGACATACGCCCGGGCCTCCGTTCCCGTGATCCATTTCGAATCACCCGACCACGTGGCAATTTTCCCGTCCAGCGTCATCGCTGTCTTCAATGCCACCCACGGTCGCCGGGTTGATATATATTTCAAAAATACCTTATTCTGTTCCCGAATCGCCTCGTCTTCCATTCCCACGAAAACCTCGATCCCCGCTTCTCTCAACAAAGCAATACCCTTACCTGCCACCAATGGATTCGGGTCACATATCCCGACAAACACCCGGGCTATCCCGTGCTCGATGATCGCATCCGTGCAAGGCGGAGTCTTACCATGATGGCAACAAGGTTCCAAGGTCACATACATCGTGGCGCCCTGGGCATCTCCCGTGCAATTCTTAAACGCGTTCCGTTCCGCGTGCCACTCCCCATAACGCTCGTGCCATCCTTCACCAATCACCTTTCCCCCCTTCACGATCACGGCACCCACCATCGGGTTCGGATTCACGAATCCCGCTCCTCGCTCGGCAAGTGCTATTGCCCGCCTCATGTACTCCAAATCTTCCTGTTTCACCATACGTGTTCTCCTTTCTAAAAAACAAAATGCCCCGAATGCATACACATTCGGGGCACATATTTATATTGTATTAATATAATATCAATTACAACTAAACATCTCTTCTATCATCCGGACTTTAACCGTCGGTTTCAGAATTTCACTGAATCAGTCCCTCGAAAGGGAGTCGCGGACTATTACCGCCGGTAGGGAGTTGCACCCTGCCCCGAAGAAACATTTCTTTGACGCAAAAATAGTAAATATTCTCACGATAGCAAAATATAGCGCACTAATTAATGCTTTTTTTCTGTAATCTCGTGTTGCCCTCCGCCAACCCCTCTATCAAATCCACCACCCTAGCCTTCCTCAAAATATACATCCCGATCCTTTCATCAGAAACCCCCTCCCGTAAGCAATACGTGTAACGGGGCTCCCCCGTTCCCATATCAATCTCGAAAAACCGGAAAGCTACGGATGCCTTCCACTTCAACGCTTCAGCCACCTCGACAATATGCGAGGAAATCATAAACACCCCACGCCCAAACCTCGCCAACCCGTCCACAACTGCCAGCGAAGCATCATAAGCATCCTTCACGTTCGTTCCCCGAAACAACTCATCAAACACAACCACCACATCTCCCAAGTCTCGCACCTGCTCCACCACGTACTTCACCCGAGCGACCTCGTTATAATAGTGGCTATACCCCAACGCCAAGTTATCCGACAAATTAATCGTCGTGAATAAACCGCGAAATAACGACAGTTCCATTCTTCGTGCCGGAACGGGAAAACCGCAATGAGCCAGATACACCGCCACACTAAAAGCTTTCATGTAAGTAGACTTCCCCGCCATATTGGGTCCCGTCAGGAAACACAAATGGCGCCCATCATCCACCCGCACGTCGTTCCTAACCGGATCGGACAGAAAAAGATGGAACAACCCCTCAATCTCAATTTTCCTGCTTTCCTCGACAAACACCGGAAAAACTAGTCCTTTCTCCTTCGCCACGTTCCCTATGACCCGTAAAGCCTCTAACATATACAACGTATCCAATATCATCCGCACCCCATCTGCCTCCTTCCCTCGAAAATAAAGGTCCAGTTTCTCCCTCGTCCAAAACGAATCTCGTTTCTGGTTAGCCAGATAGCGCATCCCGGGACGCCCGAGCACTCCCTCCACCCGCTCTTTCATATCCCGCACGATTTTTGGCGCTCTATCCCTCGGTATATCATTCATAAAAACAGACAACTCGTGAATCAACCGTCCAAGATAAGGCACCGCTCGCTAACGCACATAACAATCATTGTCCGGCTTTACCCACCCTGCCACGGCACGACTCGTCAACCGAAACACATTTTGACAGGGTACATCATTTTGTTGCAGGTATATTTCGATAAAACTCAACTCCTCTTTCCGAATTTCCACGAAGAAAGGCAAACGCTGCAAATAAACAATAGCCTCTACCCGGTCACGAATAGCCCACGCATCCGCCAATGGATTTTCAAACAAATCCTTCATGCACGCACTGGCTCCATCCGATTGAGCATAATCGAAACAAGAAAAAATACTTTCCCGTCCCCATGCGTCCTTGAATAGCTCAAGATCATTCTGCGTCTGTTCGTCTATTTTGAATTCCATCCGTATCTTTTATATATTCCAACAATTCCAAATCTGCTCGTTCCTGCACCCTCCACGTTTTTCCGCCCTGCAAGATAAACAACTCGTCACTAATATCTATCACGTCCTCAAAATAATGATCGGTAATCATTATACCTTTCGTCACTTTCTCCCGACAAATAATCTCCTTTATTTTCTGCACGTGTAACGGCATTAAAAAAGAAAAAGGCTCATCCAGTATACAAAACGTGGAAACGGAAGCCAACACCACGTACACCTCTATAATTCTCCGTTCCCCCGAGGAAAATGTTTGTATCCTCCTTTGATAAGTTTTCCCAAACTCGGGAAAATCTACTGCAAACCGATCAAAATCCACGCCAAAATCATTAAAGACCCGTTTCACGGGCAACCCGGGAGGAATAAAATGATGTTGTGGCAGATAACGCATATCTTCCGGACTCCTCTCCCTTGTCAACAATACTCTCCCGTCAATCCCCACGTATTGTTCCTGCAATTTCAACTCCCCGTACACCGCTTTCATCAAACACGTCTTCCCACTGCCATTCCGACCTAACAAACCGACAACCTTTCCTGTCTCGCAATGCAGGCTCACGTCCCACAAAATACGTCTAAAACCATACTCCAAACGGAGGTTACTTATATCGAGTCTATGCATCATCTCAGATAATAACCGATAAATAAAACCGCCACGTATGTCAGAAAGTCAAACGACAAAGTCATTCTCCACAACCACCGGACAGACACACCCACGTTCTTGTAGTAATAAAAAAACTTCCACGCTTTCCGTTTCATGGCAAAATAGAAAAACGTCATCGTCGCCACCTTAAACCAAAACGTGGCAACGATAATTACTCCTATAACAGCAGGCGCTTTTATACTATACGCATACATGATTCCCCCGCAAGCGAAAGACACGACCAACGCAGGAGCCATGTACATTCTATAAAAAGAGATACATGATCTCAAAATACACTCCACTCTCATCAAATCCGTTTTTGAAGTACTCTTTAATACATTTCCTCTCCCCTCAAAATAACCTCTCGTCTCGAAGGTAAAGAAAAATAACCTAAATCACAAATTCTTTATGTTACACCAACAAACTGATTGCCTCAAAGTACAAATTTCTTTTCCACGCGAGAAAGCAGTAACTTACTTATCACTCTTACCGATTTATCCCTATGCTTATCTTTCAATTCATTCAATCTTTCACCAAGCTCCTGCAATGCCTGTTTCACGACAAAAACGTACAAATCTTTCCCGGTTTCCATCTTTTCCATCGATTCCAGCAAAACATCCACGCACAAAACTTGCATATCCATTTGCCCGCGAGAAACAGTACGCTCCATGTCAATATCGCCAAACAGCATCGAAACCAATTCCTCCAACAATCTTTCCGCATCAGCGGCTCCTTTTATAACCTCCGGTGCCAATAACTTCTGAAAAATCTTCTTTGCTTGTTGCATAAACACTTCCCGATGCCTTCCCAACAGATTTTCTTTCATTAATCTCGAACAGAAATAATTTTCACCTTTGAAAAGATATTCATTCAACACCTCCATAGCCTCATGTTGTTCATCGGCTGTACCCCCATTGCCTATATGCGCCACCACCTGCATTAAATACTCCTCGTACAACTTCATGCCCTCCGCGTTCACCTCCGCGATACTCTTGCCGGAATCATACTTTTTATCCGGATACACGATACTATCCAATAATTCATAAAGAGAACGCATATTCTCCAATCTGTATTTTAAAGCACTCAAATTCACGCTTGTCACGAACGAATACTCCGGTTGCACCTTCCCCTGTAAAGACTCCCGATACCCCCATTCTATCGCCTGACAATCATAATCACCGACTCGCGGGACGAGTACAGGAAAACGGTCACTCGTTTCTTTCAACCCCAACACGTTTCCCACCGCCTTCATCACCTTGTCCCGCACTATTTCACCCGCCACCCCGGGATGGAAACGATCTTTCCGGATTCTCGCATCCGCCATTCCGCATTGCAACAAATAACGGGACAATTCCTTTACAAGGAAACCATGTCCCAGGTTAATACGACAAGATAAAATCTCCCCCGTTTTCGGGTGGAAAGTATGCCCTGCCTTAATCCCGACCTCTCCCAAATCATACGCTATCACAGCACGCTGTTCAACTAAACATGTTTTTGCATCTGCCATCTTCACCTGCAAAACATGCTTGAACCCCGCTCTCTCGAATGCTGTATTCCACGCCAGGATTCCCTCTTTTATATAAGGCACAAATTCAGCCGGGAAGCAAGTATCCACGCGAAAAACAATCGGATTCAACGGCTCCACCGGTTCTCCGCGCCGGTACTTTTTCCGATCCTTTTCGGCTATTCCAAGATTCCATTTTTGAATAATGGAATCCCTTACCGCACGATAAGGATTTTGAGAATAATCCCAAAAACTAACCACCTTATACCCGACTCGTTTATCCGCGAAACGTTCTCTCATCCCCTGTTCCGGCAACACCGTGATAACACAACCGATCTCCAATGGCAAAAAACCTCTTGGGGCTAACATTCCTGCCACGACCTGTTCCGGAGCAAAACCATACATCCGATGTATCGTGAAACTCGCACCTTCAGGAAACGTATGCACTCCAAAGACCTTCGCCAAAGACGCATTCTGCTCCCTGATCCCCCTACCGGATACTTTAAACCATTCATCCTTGGCCCTCAATATTTCGGTAATATCAATAATATACCCGTTCCCATCCGCCGGATACGCCTTTATCGGATACATGATATCGACAGGTTGCATATTCGATTTCTTCAACGCCTCATACAACTCGTCTTTCTCGTTTGAAACACGTTCCGAAAAAATTCGCCGTTGCAAATAAACAACATCATTCTCCACCTTTTGTATATACACCACCCCCAAACTCTCCAGCGGACGTGCCACCATATCAAACCCCTTGTTTATTTGAGCCCTGATTTCAATTTCCCGACCTAACAACTTCCCCGGAATTTCAAGATACACCCTTGCCGAATCTTGATACACAGGTAAAATTCCCTCATGCTTTTTCATCTTCCCGTGAAAAAACTCATCAAAAGCCATTGGTTTTTGTCCATACCCTTTCACCGCAATCAAGCAAAAGAATAACAAACAAACCAGCAAACTATTCCCACTTTTCATACTCAATCATTATTTTGTAAAGACTCCATACTTGCTAACAACAACGCCACCCGTATCCTCTCTTTTCCATCCAAACCGACCATATACTCCTTGCCTTCCCTCACGATTCGCTCCATCTCCTCCAGACACGCCACGAGTACCCGCGAAGGAATATATTCCTTCCTAACCAGTAAAGATTTCAACTCTGCCACGTAAATAGACTGAATCATGTACCGGGCACTCGAAACCTCCACGTTCCCTTCCCACTCCCGGAAAATCATCCGGTGCAACCCGTTTATATACTCCTCTAAAGCAAATTTCTCACCGGGAGCATCTTCTTCAATTTGAGCAATCGTCATGCCCTTTCTAACCAAAGTTCCTATAATCGATTCATAAAACCTCTTCATCAACGCCCCGGCATCTTCATCAACAAGAGTTGCCAAAGAATCCCGGTACAACCAATCGCAAGGCGTCAACACGTAACGATCAAGAAAATCCATCACCTTTTCCATATAACCGACATCCACAAAATCATACATCCCCGTTGAATCTCCCTCTACACACAACCTCCCGCCAATATCCCCAAGAACATGCCCCACGAACAACGAATACTGCCGAACCACTCCAAGGAATCGGGATTTCACAATCTGGTACGACCGACGGTCGCCCACCTGCCACACCTCGCGCGTATTCATCAACCGCTTCAAATGTTCTATACCGCGGGCATTGAAATCCACGTGGTCATTCCCCAAATCTTCCGATTGCGCCCTGCAATCCATCTCGTCGACAAAACGCTTGGCAGGGGTACGCTGTTCCTCGTCAACCCATTCATTCAACTCCTTGTCCGTCCTGCCCGGCGCATAACGGTACCCCCACTCTATCGCGAAACGGTCATACTCCCCGATTCGGGCAACACGATTTCTCAAACCAATCTTATCCCCGGCTTCCGCCACGTAATTAAAACGCATATAATCCATAATGGAAGACCCCATACCGTTTTTTTCCAAAAATGCATTATCCCGAAGTTGTTCCACCGAATAAAGACTACTACCGAAAAAATTATGCTCCAATCCCAACGTATGCCCGATCTCATGGGTAATCACCATTTTCACCAATTCGCCCAACAATTCATCGGGAATTTCCATTTTCCGCCCAAGACTATCAACCGCCCCGCACTGCGCGAAATACCATTGCTGCACCACATTCAACACACTGCTATACACCCCCACGTGGCTCGTGATAATTTCCCCCGACCGGGGATCTATCGTAGAAGGTCCGTAAGCATTCTGCACGGGTGACGCTTTCCACGAGATAAACGAATAGCGGGAATCATATTCCGAAAACTCAGGATTCTCATCCGGAGTCGGGGCTAACTCACCCCGGATTGCATTTTTAAATCCGATCCGCTCAAACGCCTCCTGCCACACATTCACCGCCTCCATAAAATAAGGTACCCAACGGGAAGGCGTTGCCCGGTCTATATAGAATACGATCGGTTTTACCGGCTCAACTAATTCGCCACGAGCGTATGCCTCCGTATCCTTAGGTTCCAATCTCCACCGCTTCACGATGGGCACGACAGATCCCGCGTACGGATTCCTGTCAAAATCTACTTTCGTGATAGCAAAATATCCCACCTTTTGATCCCTCGAACGTATTTCTAACGGCTGGCGAGGCAAAAGTGCCAAACAAACCCCGATTTCCCAACTTGTTGTATAACGTCCCCCTAAACCGGAACCCGATTTCCGGCACTTATCTTCCACGGCAAAACTTCTTTTGGTACGAATCAGAATATTCTCCGGAAATCCTTTTATCTCCTCTATACGATTCTTCTCGCTTTCGCTCATGCCCATGGTCAATTCCAAACTATAAGAATCCAAATTGAACAATGAATTATTCATCAGCAAGTCCGTCACCTCGACCAATACCGACCCCGAAGCTTTCACAGAAACCGGCAATACCTTGCAAAGCATGGCATCTCCCCGCTGTTGGGCTACACGATGTACCCCACCCTTGCCCGGCTCCACACCAAACCGGTCGCACAACGGCAATTCCAACAAAACCTTATCCCCCTCTTTCTGGAAACACACGATAGCCGCACCCAAAAGATCTCCCGAATACCCGTATCGACCGCTTTCCGTTCTTTGCTTCACGGCTGCCGCTTCCAATATCGTCGTCGTCACCAACATATCTCGCCCGAACAAAGAATCCGGGATTTCCCAAAATATTTGTTTTCCCTGGCGATACGTCGTGAACATCCCGCCAACAACATGCAACGAATCCCCCGGTTGCCGGGAATCAAAAAAAACACCGATCTCTTGTTGTGCCGCGGAATGCAAAAACACACCTCCGGTAAACAACAAAACAAACACGACCTTTTTCCACATAATCCTATTTCAAACTTCTCGTCTTCCAATCCGCCTCGACAAACAATACAACGAAGTCCGGGTAAACCGTACTCCCGAACTTCGCCATATCTCTTGCAAACAAGAAAGATTGTCACAAGACTTGTACTTTACAATTTCACGCTATATCCGAAATCAATAATTTTTCCGAATCCTTTATACTCAAACACTTCACTATCAAGTTCAACCTCTCCCGTAGAAGCTAATTTCAATTCAAGTATTCCCCCTTCATTTCCACCATAGTCCAAAGAAATACCCAAACGATAAGGAGCACCTATCCATTCCCAATTCCCCTCATCATTCTTATATCCCCAATCTGTAATTGAATTTCTAAATTTCAACCCGGTAATCTTTGCAAAAGCATTTTCGTGTTCATAAAGCAACGTCACCCTCGGCACAGTACGGTTTAAATCTACTTTATAAATCTTATTGCCCCCGGCAATAAACAACATCTTACCAAAAGCATAAGAAGTCGCAATACTCATCTCGTCAACATTCATACCTCCCGGCACATCGAATGTGTATTTCCCTGCACATCTGGCAGCTGTCGAGCTGGCACCAAATCCACTTCCATCAAAATCATACACATGAAGTTTATGATCAGAGGTACTGAAAAGCGTTGCCAACACATTCATATCGACCCGGTTCATATCTATCATAATTTTATCATTTCCGAGGTCATTCGGATCAAATGCATTTCCCGCATAGGGATTCGCCCCGATCTCAACAATGTTTCTTATCACTTTGGTAGGGGAAAAATATTGTTCACGCCCCTTCCTGAAATAGTAATTGTAATCACTGTCATACTCGTTATAATATTGCTTACATCTCAAAAAACGATGGTTTTGTTCATCATAGAAAATAAAACCGTAAGTCGTCATGGATGCGATCTTTGTCACATTACACGATTCTTCGTGGCCATCCTCCCATACAAGCGGATAATACACGGAAAGACCATCGGCGGCTGCCGCATACAATTTCCCGTTATCAGACACGATTTCTCCTAAACGTGAACTTGTGAACGAAACCAACCAATCCGGTGAAAAATTATTATCTCCCGTGACCTCCTTTATATGAAGCATTTCCTGATACGTGTAAATTTGTTCAAAAGAAACGGCATTCATCAAATGTACATCCCGATCCGTCCCGACGAAAATCACGGGTTGCTGACGAGTATAATACTCATCCCATGTACCGTAACTCCAATCCGTCAACAGGAATTTGGGAGTTCCCTCTATAGGTAAATCCTGTTTCATATCACTTTTGTAAGCATCCCGAACAACGACCCCTCCATTTCCTTCACCATCAACCACTCCCAAAACAGATTTCCCGTCAACCTGTTGAAGCACAAACCAGCTACGACTATAAGGAACTATCGGTTTCACGGTCATTTCTTGATACCATTCACTACCATCTTTCCGGTGGTCCGTAACAACTAAACGCACGGTACGGATATTAACATCCGTGGGTTGAAACACCAATTCACACGTTTTCTCCTGCCCGCATTCAATCCATTCATCCAAAGCTCCCGTTTTTTTCAACTTCTCTTCCCACCTGTAAGTCAAATTAGATTCCTCCTCTGCCAATGTCTGAGACAACTTCGGTTCTATCACGGCGACAACAGGCTTTTCTTTACTCAAACGAACACTCACCGAGGTCGGCAATTCTATACTTATTTCGTTTATATCATGATAGTCATAAGAACCCTTATCATCATAACACCCCGATAATAAAAGCAAACCACCCACGAAGAAACTGACAATATTCACATTCTTTCTCATAATCTTCATTTTTTAGTCCAATCACTTAAAAACGTTTAAACACAATCTCCTCTCCATTCTCATCCAATAAAGGCGGATTATTCTTTTTATACTCCTCGTAAGCATCATAAAGCCTATTTCGATCCTCCTTCGTCGACGGAATATCATCATACGTCGCCTTAAAATAATCCATCATAAAAAAATATTTGGCATCCGAATATTCTCCCCAATAATAGCTATACCAGTCATTGCGCTTTATCGTGTAATACACTTTTATCGGCAAACTCGCTTTATCCTCGCGCCCCGGATCAAACTGGAACAACGGATTATCCAAATCAAAGAAAACATTTGCCAAGCAAAACGATCCACCGGTTAATTTCTCGGGACGGCGCACTTTTACCGTTACGATCTGGCTTGATGCGTTCACCGGAAACACATACTTCTCGGCACAAGACACATCAGCCTTTAACGCAGAACTCTCATTCGATTCTATCTTCAAACAAAAGGTCCTCTCCTCCAGTAAAGTATCTCCCTGCAAACCGATCACCAGTTCCAACTCCTTCTCCGTGTACCCTTTCACGTAATCACTATCCACAAAATGCACCTCTGTATTGCTATAAACAAAATTCAAACGGGGAGTTTCATTATACAAAGCGATATCATTCTCTTCACATCCCGCGTACAAGAAAAACGACACCAATACCAATAAAAGAAATCTATATTTTTTCATCCTCATTCATTTTAATTGTTATTACCAAAAGTCTTCTCGTTATCCGGTAACGGCCATTGATAAAAAGCAGACATATCCTCTTTTACACAATAAGAAAAAGTTTTATAGTTATGCCGTTTGTAAAAGTAAAACAGTTGCCCCTCCGAGAAGAACTCTTTTCTATACTCTCTCATCAACTCGTTAATCCGCTTCGTGTGATTTTGGTCATAATCTGCCCTTGTATCCAAACGGTCATAAGCATCATCGGCAACAAGCCCATCCTCGTAAGCGATCCCGCGAGCCCACATCACCGTGTTTAATGCCTCGACACTTTTCTCCTTATCCGTTTCGCATTCCGCTATAATATAGTACATCTCGGGCAAACGGATTAAAGGCAAAACATCTTTCCCCTCGTATCTCGACACGGCAGAAGTATAAGCTGATTGGTCATATTTCAAACAGATCTTATATTCTTGACCGGTTCTCCCGGAAACCTCTTTAAAAGCGAAAGCATTCGCCCGGCGATCCAAAGTTCCCCGGCTTCCTGTTTCAAACTGTTCGTTAAAATTAGTTCTCTTGCGCATGATATAAACCCCATCGGAAAGAAATCCTTGAGGAATCTCCAGTTTATAATTTCCCTGTTCTTCCAACAACTTGTCCAATTCATAAACATTCAAACCGAAAATATGTTCGGCAAACAAAACCGGGTTAGAATTATCTTCATGAAAAGTAAAATAGTTACTGTTCACAACCTCCCTCGCGTAAGCCAACGCCTTCTGCTTGCTCTCGGCATCACCCTTGTAACAATACGCCCGGGCTAACATGGCCTTTACGGCATAAGTGTTCATCCGCATTTGCCGGGAGTTTTCAAAAGCGTTAATGCTCCTGTTATATTCAAAATTCTTCGGGTCGGCAATCTCCAACAAAGAATCAGCTTCATGCAAATCCGCCAGCACGTGATCAATCACCTTCTCTGCCGGCAAAATCGGGGTAGCCTTTTGGTCAAAACTAATTCTATACGAAATAGCTTTCCCCGTGGGATTGACACCATACACGGGACCAAACAACCTTAGCAAATCAAAATGCAAAAAAGCCCTTAGCCCCAAAGCCTCTCCTTTCATCAATTCGTAATACTTCTCGGTCTTAATAACGGATTTATTCTCTTCTATATATTTCAGGAAATTATTGATATTCGCAATAACGTTATACATATTCGAATAAATATCATCCTTCACTTTCAACCATACATTATCGTAATCATACAAATCTTTCCATTGAGACACTCCCGGAAATTCATCATAATTACCGGAAATAGCATCCAAATACCCGTATGTCAGATTCTTGGCGTACAATTCCGTTTCTCCCATTTTCAAGTAAAAACCTGTCAACACATCCTTAAATCCCGCTTCGCTCTCGAATAATTTATCCGCCGGAATAGCTGTTTTAGGCTGAACATCCAACCAATCGGAACAAGAGGCAATTCCCACCATTAGTCCCAATATCAATATATATAATCTCTTCTTCATATCCCAAAATTTTAATTTAGAATGCAACATTTAGAGAAAACGAGAACTGACGGGCAAAAGGATAATCCGTTCCACGTTCCCGCTTTACCGATGACAAATAAAATAAATCCTCCATGTTAAAAGCCAACTTCACGGAACTCAATCCCCAACGTTCGATAAACTTCGCGTTTGTCTTATCCATCCGGTAACTCAACGAAAGCGAAGCCATCTGGAATGTATTCTCATCCATAACAAAACGAGAAGTCGCCTTCGTCCCGGATCCGCGGATCCCGGTATTTATACGCTTGAATTTTGCCTTGTCTCCGACATTCTGCCAGCGCAAACCCAAAACCCGTTTATCGGCATTATACATCAAATTAGCATTTTCAACCTTATCAACCAAAGTTTGGTTATATGTTTGCCCCCCGAACTTATAAGCCATACTTACATCAATCCCAAACCCTTTATAAGCAAAAGAAGAATTAATATTCCCTTGCCATTTCGGTTCTATTGTACCTATCGGGACCAAATCCACCACATCATACGTCCCCGTCATCTTTCCATTTCTTTTCACTAGGATCTCCTCTCCCGTCATCGGGTCTATTCCCAAAGATTTCACGACCCAAATCCGGTTAATGGATTCACCTTCTTCATAATGCGAAAGCGGGCTATCCTCCTGTTCATTATAATTTTCCTCATTCATGTGGCGTAATGCCTCTGAAATTTTTTTCAATTTATCCTTGTTATGGGAACCATTAAATGTAATCGTCCAATAAGCAGAATTTTCCGTGTCTTGGTAAGGAATAAATGCCACATTCAATTCTACACCCTTATTTTCCAAAGTACCTAAATTTTCGGGATAAGAATCAAAACCTAAAGAAGGGGCTAAAGTAACTTGCGTCAACGAATTCTTTGTCAACTTCTGGAAATACTCTGCCCGGGCAGTTATCCGACCGTTCAACACACCCAATTCCACGCCAAAATTCCAAGTATCGGTCTGCTGCCATTTCAATTTTTCGTTCGGCATGGCAACAATCTCTACCCCCGTACCATCAGAAGCCAAATACGGGTAAAGCAGGTTATTATAACTATAAAGCTCCCTTGATTGATAAGGTGCAAAACCTTGAGTTCCCGTAACTCCATACGATCCCCTTAACACGAATTCTGAAATAAAATCAAACCGAGACATAAAATTTTCCTTTTTCACATCCCAACGTAGCCCGGTAGCCCAAAAAGGAGCGAATCGATTATCTTTACCGAATTGAGAGGAACCATCCAACCGCACGCTAAAATCGACTGAATATTTATAAGCATAAGAATAACCGAAACTTCCCGTCCAACCGATCAACCGGGAGGTATTTTCCGAGCCGGACATTTTCTCGTTATATTGCTTACCGAACAATATGCCATCCATATTCTCATTCGGGAAACCTGTTACATAGGCTCCATAACTTTCATTCTTAGTTTCCTGAACTGACATACGGGCGTTAGCCGTCAGGTAATGCACCTCTCTCAACAACTTGTTATAACTTGCCGTTAAATCCAGTGAATACGAGAAACTTTCTCGTTGCGTGCGTTTAAAATCCCCCCGCTGGGTCGGATCCGTTATTCCATCAAAAGCCGTATGTTGAGCCGGTCTGAAAACATCGGTTTTGCCATTCCCTTTGGAAAGAGAAAAGGCGCCTATTAACCGGATATCATCATTAGGATTATACTCCACGCTAAACAGATTCCTAACACTAAAATTAGTTGTCCGGTTTTTCGTGTTCAAAGTTGCATTATACATCGGATTGGCATAATCCGTCGTTCTTCCCCCCGTGTAAGTAAATATCACGAAATTATCCAAACGCTTCAAGATTTCACCATTTTCCCCGTAAGGACGCAAATAAGGATTCAGTTTCGTGTAATCGCTAAAACTTCCCCAAGGCGACTCATCCCCCACGGTATTCTCCACCGTAACCTTATTTTTCAACAACACTTTATCAAAACGATACTGTAAATCCAACGCTCCGGTCGTCACATCTCTTTTACTTCCTTTCATGACACCCGGCGTATGGTTATACCCGACATACAAACGATAACGCAATGCCCGATCTCCTCCCTCCAGGGTCAACGTATGCCGTTGCTGCACGGAAGTCCGCAAAGGTTTATCCAACCAATACGTGTTCACGCCACGCTTTACTTCTCTCAACTTATCTTGATAATTTTGAAGTATCTCTATACCGCCATTTCCTTCATACATTCCTGCCAAAACCTCAGCCCTCAATTTTTCCTCCGCATTCATCAAATTATAATCCGACAAATCGGGAGCCTCTATCCGGACATTCCCTCCGTAAGTCACCCACAGACGTCCCTCCTTAGGAGTTTTCGACTCGATAACAATCACCCCGTTCGCGGCACGGGAACCATAAATAGCCGTTGCGGCTGCATCCTTCAACAATGTAATGGATTCCACCCGGTCCGGATCCAAATCCACCATCGTCTGCAAATCGATCTCGAACCCATCCATAATCAACAGCGGCTTATTAGGATACGTGTCATACTCCCCTTGCAAAGTCACCATCTCTGCCGAAGCACCCGCGTTACTTCCGCCCGGCAACGTGGCCTGTCCCCGCATTCTCAAATCGGGAAGGCGATTCGGGTTCGAGCCGTTCAACACATCCTCCATAATCCGGAAACTAGGATCTATCGCCGCCAGCGCCTTGGCTATATTCGTCGAACTAATCTTCTTCAAATCTTCACCTTTCACGGAAAGCGCCGACCCCGTGAAACCTTCTTTCCGACGATTAAACATACCGGTTACTACAACCTCCGACAATTCCTCCTCGTTCTCCTCCATTACCACCACCAGCGGCTTCATATCCTTCTTCAACTCTTTCAACACGATCTCCTTATCTCTCATCCCAACAAAAGAGAACACCAACACCACGCTGTCCATCCCGGGAACTTCCATCGCGAACACGCCATTGGCATCCGTCGCTGTCCCGATCTTCGTCCCCTTGATCAAGACCGTTACCCCCGGCAACACCTCTTTCTTCTTGTCCGTCACTTTCCCCGTTATCCGGAACGCTTCTTTCTCCGCTTCCCGCATAATCTGCTCGGCTCGAGTCAATATAACCACGACATCCTTCTGAATATAATATCCCAACAACGTATGTTCCAAACATTTATCCAAAATCTGCCGTACATCGTCGGACGTCACGTCTACCGTAACCTTCCCAGCTTTATTCACCACCTGTTCATTAAAAATAAACGTGTACCCCATCTTTTGTTTGATCTCCTTAAACACGGATTTCAAACTTGCATCCGTCACCTTTATCGTCGTCTGCTGGGCTGAAGTAATAGCAGAAACTGACAAAAACGACAGCAACAAAAAAACTGTTGTCAACTTCATAATCAGTAAAATTTTTTGCCGGACTTGTTTTAACTGTCCTTTCTCGTTCTTTTTTTTCATACTTTTGTATCCATTATAATTACACGATGTGCTTCAAAGCACTTACTTCGGGTCGGACGTCGCTACACGTCCGACACTTTTTTATTTCACGAAAACATTATTTCCCTTTATCGTCATCCGCACACTTCCGGTACGCTCGATCAAACGAAGCACCTCCTCGAAATCCTCGTGGCGCCGCGTATCCACCGAAAAACGCTCCTCTCGCACAGCCTGGTTCTCAAAAAATATATTTACATTATACCAACGGGCCAATTCATGTAATATATCCTCCAAACGTTCATCCTCGAAAAGGAAATACCCGTTCTTCCATGCCACGAAAGGCGTCACGTCCACCTTCTCCACCGACATTCCCCGCCCGTCATTCCTTTTCCGTGCCTGTTCGCCCGGTGTTAACTTAACATCAGTACCTTTGTCATGTATAACCACAGTCCCAGTCACGAGAGTTGTAGCAGAAGGCAAATTTTCGTAAGACCGCACGTTAAACTCCGTTCCCAACACCTCCACCTCGTACATATCTTCCACCTCTACCCTGAAAGGTGCTGTAGAATCCTTTACCACTTGAAAATAAAGCTCTCCGCTCACCCGCACCCGCCGTTCTCCACCGGAAAATACCGTCGGGAAACGCAACTTCGATTCGGAATTCAGCCACACGACAGACCCATCCGGCAACACCACCTGATACTCGCTTCCCCTCGGTGTCCGTACTTCATTATAAACCGCAACCCGCTCCTTCTCCACCGTATCTCGGACCGCGGTCAAAAACACACTAACACTATCTTTCTGCAAATCCACCACATTCCCGTCCGGCAACACGAGCTCTGCATACGGTCTGCCAGGTTTTATTTTCTCTGCCACGGCTACCGGAGTCCCCACCTTCCGCCCCTCCACAAGCATCCAAACACCAAGAATAACCACTCCGAAAAACGAAGCGGCAATTGCCAAACGCCCCCACGACCATCTTCTACGACCGTGTAACTTTCTTTCCAACCCACCCCAACTCTTTTGCCAATCATACTCACCCAAGCGTTCCATCTTCTCCATAATCCTACGCTTATCGACCAATCTGGCAAAAATCTCCTCGTTCCTCCCCTTCACCAACCATTCCTCCAGTGCCATCCGCTCCTCTTCCGTCATCTTCCCTTGGAGATAGCGGAAAATCAACCTTTCTATATTACTTTGTTCCATGATACCTTTACTTTATATCTAGAACGACATTCCCTCTCCCAAGTGTGATTTAAAAAAAGTTAAATTACCGTTTATACTTCTCGATAACCTCCTTCAAATCTTGCATATCTAATTGTTTCATAATTCTTTCTCCGGACTCCACCACTTTCCGAGCCTGAACACCATCCACTTTATCCGACATATAGTCCAACAAAGACAAAACCAAACGCACATAACTCTTTTTTTCGCGAAACGTTGTATCTTCCAACATTAACACTATTTTCTCCGCATCTTTTTTCATACAATCGTTAGCTAACATATAAGCAGATTTTAATCGTTCGTCATCCTGCATTCCCACCATTTCTACTTCTTGACAGATTTTCCCCAACTTTTCCAATCCTTCTTTAGTTCTGAATTCTTCCCAGTACAAACAATCTTTAAGCCTAACGCCATAAATTGAATACAACCAAGAATTAATAGACTCTTGCTCTTTATAATTCTTACGCAAGGAAGAAAGGTTTTCTATCATATATTTAAATCTATCATCTCCATACTTTATTTCACCCAACAAAAAACTAAAATCCTCTCGTAGCCAATCCTTATTCGAGAGTTTTTCTGCCAACTTTGTCATTATCTCCTTGTCTTTTTCTCTAAAACCGGCATGATACAACGCCCAATGATAATCACGCAATTGTTTCTTTTTCATCTTTCCCGCGGCATACAATTTTGTCAAATAATCGAGCGACGTTTCTTTTCTTGCCCCCATCTCCACCCACGCAATAAAATCTTTCAAACTAGAACTTCCCCCGAGAATCCGGTGCTGCTCCGTACCATCGGGACGAATCAAAAGAAAAGTCGGAAAACCCTTAACACCAAACCTTTTTGCCAATTCAACACCCTCACCTACTTCCATATCACACTTCAAGCAAATAAAGCGAGAATTAAAAAAATCTCCGGCCTCCTTTTCCCGAAAGACGGTATTCAACATCACTTTACACGCACCACACCATTGCGTGTAACAATCCATAAACACTAATTTCTTCTCCTCTTTGGATTTTTTCAACGCTTGTTCAAACGTCAAATCTTCAAACTTAACACCTTCTTGAGCTCTCCCCACAAAAACAACCGACATAAAAACGATACAAATTACAATACTTCTCATAATTTCAAATTTAAAAATTCAATTTCAATAACACATCATAAAAACGACATCTCCCCTCCCGGGTGTGATTTAAAAAGTTAAAAAATTTGCATTAAGTCCGGAAAATAATACCTTTGGACTTCAATTGGTGTATAACCTTATTGACACGATTACATTTTGTTTGACAATAACTCCATATCAAAACTTCATGCCGGTGACGAAACGGTATTCAAGAAGATATTCAAACAATTCTATCTTCCCATCAGGTCGTTCGCGTGGCGCTTCGTGAAAGATAACGATATCGCTGAAGACATCGTACAAGACGCTTTCTTACAAGTATGGGAAAGACGCACCTCCTTCAATCTCCTTGCGGAAATAAAAAGTTTTCTATATATCAGTACTCGTAACGCTTGCCTGGACCATCTAAAACACGAGCGCGTAAAACAAAAAAACGCCGCAAACATCTTAACCTTCATGTCACCCGAAACGGAACAAGAAGCCATACTGGAAGAAGAAGTCGATTCATTAATCTACAATGCCATCAGCACCTTACCCCCGCAAGCCCAAAAAATTGTAATTATGACCATGGATGGCGATTCCAACCTAGAAATCGCCCAAAAACTAAATATCACGGTCAATACCGTAAAATCGACAAAATTAAAAGCCTATCGCATACTACGCAAACGCCTACGCAACATACAATGGTTACTCGCGCTCCTACTTGCTTAGGCTCTTATCTTGAATTAGATCCGTTTCTGTATCACTTTCCACGTGCCGGTTATCAGGAAACTTTCCTCCATCTGGTCGATCATCTCCATGAACTTCGTGATCGGCACGGCAAAAGACAACAGATTATCCGGGAGGCACATCCTAGCCGACGGGTCGAACATTCCGATCACGGCACGTTGAGTCCCCTCCAGCTGTTCCCGGTAGGGATAATAAATAATGGAGGTACATCCTGCCCCGAAAGGAGCGATCACGGCTTCTTGCTTGGCACTATCGAAGCCTGCCAGAGTGAAAAGACCGGACAACACGTCCGGGGTCGTAAAAAAGAATACCGCTTCCGGTTCGTCTTGTTCAGTCAGGAGATCCCAACGTTTAAATACCAGACAATCACCCTTTCTCGGCAAATTCGGCAACGTCTTCAACAAAGCATTCACCTGTTCCGGGGTACGTTTATACCGCTCGCAACGAGGCTCATTCTCCCCGTGCGACAAGAAATACTCGAACCCTTCACGCATCCCCTCGCTATAACCCAAATAATACTTTCCCCCGCCACAACCGACCGAATCCGGCAGGAAACAAAGCGATTCACCTCTTCTCACCCGCCCGAGTTGAGCGATAAGGCAAGTATGTCCCACGGCTTTTTTCACGATAGTCGCGTTATTATTCTCTTTCGAGTAATAAAAAGCGACAGGAAGTTCTGCATCATTGAAATATTTTTTCCAAAGTGCAATAAAACGATCTCGTTTAACTATGTCCATGACCCACTATTTTTAGTATCAAACAAATATATAATATTTGTTTGTTAAAAACAAGCCCTGCACGCTAAAATTGACAAAGACAGGCTCTCCGCCCTCTCGAACATACCGGACAATCTTTGGTCCATGGTTTCCCTACCTCATGAACGAATCATAGACGAATCACAAACGTAGCATGAACGCAAACCGACGTTCATGCTACGTTTGTGATTCGAGAATGTATCGTTAGTGTCATAGAGTAACGATAGGGCACACGGAAAGCAAGGCTACTTTACTACCAGATAGAAGCTCTTTGCTCCACGGGCAAATACAAAGGATCGCCTTCTTGCACCCCGAAAGCCTCGTACCAGGTTCCAATATGCGGAAGGGCTCCGTTTACACGCCAGCGTCCCAACGAGTGAGGATCGGATTTCGTTTGCAAGCGAATTTGCTCGTCCCGCACATTACCTGCCCACACGTTTGCGTATGACAGGAAGAAACGTTGTGCCGGGGTAAAGCCGTTCTCGTCATTCCCGAGCGGGTTTTCAGCCATCGCTTTTTGCAAAGCCACGTAAGCCACTTGCAAACCGCCGTGGTCTGCGATATTCTCGCCTAAGGTCAATTCCCCGTTCGCGTTCAGATCGGGTAATACCTTGATATTGTTGAAATAATCGACCAATACTTGGGCACGTTGTTTGAAATTCTCGGCATCAGCAGCCGTCCACCAGTCTTTCAAGTTACCGTCCTTGTCGTATTGGCGACCTTGATCGTCAAACCCGTGAGTCATTTCGTGCCCGATCACCACACCGATAGCCCCGTAATTGCAAGCATCGTCGGCGTTCATGTCGAAGAACGGGTATTGCAAAATCCCGGCTGGGAAGCAGATTTCGTTCGTGGTCGGGTTGTAATACGCATTCACGGTTTGAGGAGTCATCAACCACTCGTCCTTATCCACCGGCTTGCCGGCTTTCGCGATCATCTCGTTATAGTCGAAATGATTGGAACGCACGATATTATTCCAGTAAGAATCATTCATAATTTCCAGGCTGGAATAATCTTTCCACTTGTCGGGATACCCGATCTTCACGTGGAATGCAGCCAATTTCTCCTGTGCTTTTGCTTTTGTTTCCTCGCTCATCCATTCCAACCCTTGGATGCGTTCGCCTAATGCTTTTTGCAGATTAGACACTAATTTCACCATACGTTCTTTGGCAGCAGCGGGGAAATATTTCTCCGTGTACATCTGACCGACAGCCTCTCCCAGCACGCCGTTCACGGAACTTACCGCACGTTTCCAGCGGGGTTGCATCTCTTTTCTTCCGGAAAGTACTTTCCCGTAGAACTCGAAATTCTGGGCTACAAAATCATCACTCAGGTAACTAGAAGCCGTATTAATCACGTTCCATTCCAGGTATGATTTCAACACGTTGAGGTCTTCCTTGTTCAATAAATCGGCAACCGTCTTGAGTTGTCCGATTTGTCCGGCATTCACTTCCTGCAAGTCTTTCAAGCCTGCCAAAGTGAAATAAGTATTCCAGTCAATGCCCGGAACTTCTTTCTGCAATTGGGCTACCGTGATTTTATTGTAGTTCGCGTGCGGGTCGCGCAGTTCAACCATAGACTTTGAACCTTCAGCCAAACGGGTTTCCACTTTCATCACGTCAGCGGCAGCCTTTTGAGCTTCTTCGGCAGTGAAACCTGCCAACTGGAACATCTTTGCCACGTGCTCCTCGAATTTAGCGCGGATTTCTTTCGTGCGGTCATCGTTCTCCACGTAATGATCCCGTTGCCCCAAGCTCAAACCGCCTTGATAAAGTTGGGCAATATTCATGGAACTGTTCATATCATCGGCTCCCACGTACATCCCGAAGAAAGGTCCGAACCCATCCCGGTGCATTTCCGCGATGAACGCCGACAATACTTTCCGGTCGGAAATAGCGGCTATTTTTTCCAACTCTGCCTTGATCGGGGCAACACCCTCGGCATTCAACTTCGCGCTATCCATGGCAATATTGTACAAATCCCCCACTTTTTGGGCTACACTGCCCGGTTGGGATTGCTTCTTTGCCAATTCCTCGATCAAACTTTTAATTTGGGAACGATTGTTCTCTGCCAGCTGGTCGAAAGAACCGAAACGGGAATACTCGTCCGTCAGCGGGTTCGCTTTCATCCAACCGCCGCAAGCGTATTGATAAAAATCAGCTCTCGGGTTTGCAGTCGTGTCAAGGTTCGCCATCTGGATCCCCCCCTTTTGGACGGTTTCCTTTTTGGTATTGCAACTTGTAGCCATCAATGCCAATGCAATAAAAGGTAAATAAATTGTTTTTCTCATATTATCAGTTTTCTAGTCTTCTCTCTCGTTCAAGCACATACCCGGGAACAGGCTTCCCGGGTAGTGGCTGACAAAAGTATAATATTTTAGGAGAAAAAGAAAACCGATCGGGCTATTTTTACCAGCCGTACCAAGCATCCTTCAACTCGCCAACGTTCACGTTATCCAAATGTTGATCATGCTCGCCGAACCATTTCTTCAAAACGTCTCGTTCCTCGGGAGTCACGCTTCCCCGCTCACGGGTGATGAATCCCCCACAAACGTCGGAATTCCATCCGCCGCCCATTTCCAATCCCCGCTCGTGCAACAACACTGCCAATTCCTGCAACCATTCTTCCACGATTTTCAGATCGGTATCCGTTTTAAACTTGGCATCAAACGAGAAGCCGAGTTCTTTAAATTCTCCCTTGTGCAATTTTTTCCGCAATCTCTTTTTCATACGCTCTAGTATTAATTATTCGAGCTCTACCCGTATATCCCGCGATCCCATGTCGCTGTTTTTATTGGCAGGATGTGCCTGTTCCAGCGTGCAATCGTGGATGTTTCCGGGATAAAGCTTTATTGGATTCAAACGAAGTTTATACTCTTCTTGTTTCACGTTCGGGTTCATCAGGTAAGTCACTTCCTTCCCGAAGCGGTTATACAATTGCACGACCAACAAGTTTTTCCCTTTCCGCACGTGCAACTTCACGACCTGGTTGTCACGGGGCACGCCACCCACGAACGAGCGCAATAATACTCGTTCGCCGTTCAGTATCAATTGTGTACCATCGGCAACAGCTATTTCCACAAGAATATCCTGTTCACGGTCGCTCGTGAACTCGTGTAATATTTCCACGGACTCTTTCGCTTCCACCGGAATTTTCACGCTCTCACCCGGCTTTAAATTAGGTTGAAGTTTCCAACCGTCACCGATCGGATCAAAAGTTTTTCTCAGTCCAGTGGCACTACCCGCAAAAGCCCCTCCCTTGCTATTGAACATATACACGTTTCCCCAGTTCAAGGAATTCGGATTCACGTTCAGCGATACGGGATTGCCGCCCGTTAAAGTTATATCATGAACTTGTCCGTCTATCGTGAGGCGAAGCACTTTATCCTGATCTCCTTCAGTATAAACGATAGTCGGGGTTACCGTCATTCCTTTCTTCTCGAAATGCCATGCAAAACCAACCGTGCTACGATAACTGGAATAGTAATCCATACTCGAGTGGGCATACACGGGGATAGCATTAGCCGTTGTCAGCACCTTAGTTCTCAACACCTGATCGGGTATCGCCCGAAATCCATCCTCAAACACAAGTTTTATCACGACAATACCTCGATCCGCTTGCACTGCCTGCGGGATATTCACCGATACGGTCTGCCCGTTTTGTTTCACATTCAAGATTTGTTCATTGACTAACAACACGGCATTTTTCACCTTTCCGATTACGCCTTTCAACTCCACGACCCGGTTTTCCGGCATCTTTTCAACAAACAAATAAAGATTATTTCCTTTACAGGTAATATCACCCCATTCCGGGGCACCGTCAAACGGGTTCGACGTCGTGCAATAAATCGCTTCCCCGTAACTCTTCAACCATTTTCCCATAGCCAAAAGGGCATCCCGTTCGAATTCCACGACAGACCCATCTCCCCGGGGACCAATATTCAACAAATAGTTTCCGCCCCGGCTTACAACCTTAACCAAACTACCTATTTTCTCGTTGATTTTTGCATCCAGATCACCCCGGTTCTGCCAGGAACGATAGCCCCATGTCTCGTCAAAAAAAGAAGCCGCAGTCTGCCAAGGCACTCCGATTTTGTGGTCAGGCATTTTATTATCTCCCATCACGGCAAAGTCGCCCCGGTCATTCCCCAAACGTCCGCTCACCATACATTGCGGTTGCAAACGGGTGACCAAGTTATACAACTCCTTACTCTGCTCCGCAGTTAAAGAACCCATATCAAACCAAATCTCGGATACCGGACCGTAATTCGTCATGATCTCTTCCACCTGCTTCATGCTAAATTCATGATGCTTCGGTGAAATAGCATCCGCATTATGCGGAGTAATCCCGTTTCCCGGGAAATTCCAGTCGATCAAGGAATAATACACCGCAAACTTCACACCCTGCCGCAAACAGGCATCCGACAACTCTTTCATCACGTCCCGCTTGAAGGGGGTGGCATCCACGATATTATACTTCGTGTATTTGGAATGATACATACAAAAACCGTCATGGTGTTTTGACGTGAACACAATGGACTTCATCCCCGCCGCCTTCGCCAAAGCTACCACTTCGTCGGCATTCCATTTCTCAGGGTTGAACCGCTTCGCCACAGCCTCGTACTCCGCTTTCGGGATTCTCCCGAACGACTGAATCTGCTCACTATACCCCGCCCGTACCGACTCTCCTTTCCACACTCCCCCCAGCTCCGAGTACAAACCCCAGTGAATGAACATTGAAAACTTCTGATTTACCCAATCGGGATCGGGCTTCTGCTGCCCGAAAGCAAACTGCACACCCAACAAAATAATAATTAAACATCCGCGCAATAACATAATAAACACATTTACAATTTAACGGTTGTAAATATAGTATTTAATCACGTTCGTCCGGTTATTTTTACAAATATTGTTTCCGCAAATGGTAACCGACAAGGGAAATTTCATTCTATCAAATCATATTTTTGATCTATTCCCCGTTCATCCAAAAGTATTCCTTCTTTCATCCAGCGAGGGAGGGAAGAATCCCTCAAGTAATAATCAAAAAACTGTTTTAGCCGAATCGTCCAATCCCGCCGTGCAGCATCGTTATACAAGAAATGCCTCTCTCCCTTGTAATTAAGCAGCCAAGCCGGTTTATGCAAACGCCTCATCGCCAAAAACAAGTTCAACCCCTCGGAATAAGGTACGGCATCATCCCCATCGCAATGAAATATCAACAAAGGAGTTTGTATTTTATCCGCATAAAAAATAGGAGAATTTTTAACATAGCCCTCGATATCTTCCCAAAACATCTTTCCCATTCTTCCCTGCGTTTCTTCATACATGAACATACGAGGCATTCCACTTCCCTCTCGTATCCCAAAATAAGCAGAAGTCATAGCGGATACGGCAGCCCCCGGACTAGCACCATTTAAATAGATTCGTATGGCAATCAACATTTCAACTCGACCAAATTCACACTTCCCCAATAATAATCCTTTTGTTGCGGATTCGCCTCCGTTACCCATACAGGTTTTACAAAATTCATTTTGCTCCATCACAAATCCCTAAAACCAACATAGCTCTGTTTCGTCATAGTGTATCCTCAACGCAAATACTTTCTCCATTAATCTTTTCAATTTTCGGGAAGGCAACAACTTATATATCCCGCATTCAAGTGTTTCCGTGTTCTTGGTATACAAAAAACAGATCACTGGTGAGATCAAGTAATTTTTCATCACCTTGCCCATCAATCAAACGCAATACCCGTTAATTCTTCCTTCCCCATTCCCCGGTTAAAGAAGAGAAGGGGCTATCTCCTGCCAAATCCACGACCCACATATCGTAACGATCGTACAACACGACTTTATCTCCCCGGTTAAGCCAACCGGCAATACCATACGGGGAAGCAGGCTTCGGACGGTCATATTCCTCATCATACACTGGATGACCGACTTCCGAAAAAATATCAGCCAATTTACCCGTATGGAAAAGTCGGTGCGGATTGCCCACCGACTTTTCCATCTTACTCATATAACAATATTTTCTAGGCAAAAAGACACAATGGTTTATAATATTCCATAAATATCTCTTTGTACACACTTTTTATCAAAACTAATCCTTTACCTGAATCCTCTATCATGATAAACGCATTCACTTCTTCCAGACAAATATACAGGACTTTTTCAAAAAAGCACTCCCCGACTCGGAAAAATATAGAAATCATCCCGTGAAAAAAAACAGAGGAGGCATCCCGATTCTCACGGAATGCCCCTTAAAGAAAGAAAACTCACTCGTTTCGATACTATAATTCAAAACTTTATTTTCATAAATCTACCTTTATCCATTCAATTCTCAATTTCCAACAACAAATTAGCAAATGCAATCCAGCAATAAAAACTGAAACAACATATTATTGTCAATAGACTCTTGAATTTTCATTTTCTTACCCTCATTCAAAAAAAATCACACTAGACGTCATTATTTCTTCTTTTAGACAATTTTTCAAATCACTATTTCCCGAGAAGTAGTATCCTCTAATTGAACTCCATTCTCGTCAAGTACTGCAATTTTATAGGGAAAAGTAGTTGGTTTTCTTCCTCTCGTGGGCACCTTCGTTATCTGATATGTAATGATTTTTTCAGGTTTAACCACGAGAGTGTATTTCCCATTTTTAACCTCTTTCTCGGTTGGCGTGTACAAGTTTTCGAATATAATGTTCGAAATCTCTTGAGTATTCCATTCCACGAGAATTGTAACAGAATCTCCTTTTTGAATAGGCTTGTTTTTATTCGAGAAATCCATAGTCATGTTTGTTTTTCTCGATTCTTCGACAATGGTAACGGAACTTCCTTTTTGAATGGAGTAGTTTTTATCCGAGGATTCGACATTCGTGATTCCCGATTTTTCGAAATAAACGTATACACCCAAGACTATGCAGCAAAACAAAACCATAAATATAACTCTCTTCCATTGAATTAAATTCATAAACTTACCTCATGATTAAACAAATCTCAATAACTCATTTTGTCTTATCGCAAACATTAAATCAGGTAATTCGGGCTGCAAAACATTCAAAGCAGTATTGATGTCTAGTACCATAACATTTACATATACAAATACCGTCCATCCTGCACCATATTCATCCTCTATTTCTACCTCAAATACTATTGTTGTGGTAGTACTTTCATTCCCAAAAATTTCACAAGTCCATTCTCCCGTAGTAATCTGTACAGACACATTTTGGTTGTGACTACCAACTTCCGCAGCTATTATTCTATATCCTTCTTCAGGAACCAATGAAATTTGGCGCCATTGATTCACGAGCATCGTGACAACCGGTTCAACCGCACGTACAGATTGAGCTTGAGTCTTAAAAGTATTTACTACCAACATAGTCATAATAAATAGGCATATTGCCATTGTTGTTCTAAAAATTTTCTTCATAATTTTCCATTTAATTGTTATACATTTAAAAATAAGAAAGCCTCAATGATCTGTTTCATTTAACTTCTTTTCATTTGCCAGCCTTGACCTTCACCCACTTTACGGCATCAGCCACAGTCATTGTCTGAGAAGGAAAGTGAGGTTTATCCTTTTCTTTCTCTTCCTCTTTCGGGGATCTATCATTCAACACGACGAATGATTTCCCTTGTTTCAATTCAAATTGACCTAAAGAAGCCCATTCCCCTTTTTCCCAAGGAAGCATGATTTCCTTGGCTTCCAATCCCTCGCCACTTACCGTATAGTATTGTACCTCGGGAATATAAAACACTATATCGGGGCACATCACGAAAATCTCATAAATTCCATCTTCCGGAATATCAGCCGACCATTCCGCTTGAGATGATCCGTTCTCGGCTCTCTTCTGATAAACACTCCTGTACTCATTCCCGTAGTATTTTCCTGCAAACTCTTTACGCCAGGGTCCCGTCAAGATCATTCCTCCATCATTTCTGCTATATGATTTCTTTTTAAAGAATAAATCAAACCATTTAGCTTTGGGAAGGATTAATCGGAAGCCGGGGTCTTCGTTGTCGACCACGATTTCTCCAAGCTTTGGTTCAAATACCGATGGGGATATATCCTGTATCCGTTCCATCGTGTCCCGGGTTGTTCCGGCTTCCGTGACACGCATTACCGATGGGAGATTACAAGAGATGCCAAGATCCAGTGTAAATGTGTTGGAATACCCTAGTAAATGAACTTCTTTGCATTCACCTGGCTGAAGTAAAAGATAATTGAATTCTCTCGGGTAAAAAGAATAAACAATAAAACCAGGGTGCTTTCCCGCATTCCAAATTTGGAAATGAGCCATCGACCCGCGACCATATCCTAGTTCGACCCGTTCAACTTTTAAATCTTGAACCCGAAAACTAGTTGCGGCTTGCGATCCCCATGTTTGTAATACTTGATTGAAATCAAATCCCAAGCTCGATTGTATCGCATAGCACAACGTGTCAAGGGGAACTTCCCCGCAATGCGTGGTATAAAAAGAGCGCAAAAAATGATAAAACTTCCCTTGTGAAACATAAACTGCCACCTGATCCAACAAAGTCACCATTTTCAAATCCACCATTTTCTGCAAAACGTAAGGCGATACACTCGGATCTTGTGCTGCTTCCTCCAACGTGTGATCCTGTAAATAAAAGTGAGCAGCTAAATCGCTATTATCGGTTATTATTTCTCTTTTAATTCTTGAATAAGATTTTGTGCTATAATCTTTTCCCTTGGCAATGAATTGTTTTAATATCCGGTCAATCGTCCAGTAACGGGAAGAGGTGATTGTCACCGACGGTTCTAAAAAAAGAGGCAGGCAACAATACGGGTATATTATCGCAGAACGACTCGTGTAAGCCTTGGGATTAAGCCTTTCCCAAAACGGATTACTCATATTTTTGGCACTTGTCTGGCTTAAAAAAGGAATCGTTACAAAACGGGCACCCATTATCAGACGTATCGACTCTTCTGCTTGTTTCTCATCTTTCTTCAAAAAGTAAGTATAAGCACTCATATCCATTCCCACTCCCCGCTCACCTAACAACACCATTCCCGGTTGAATATATTCGCTCCGCCCTTTCCAAACCCGAGCATGAGAAACAAACGGGAGTGGAGTCTCCACCAACTGCAAGCGACTCCCTTCCCCCGAGTACCAATCCCGACGTACCATGAAATCTGAAATACTATCTACTTTCCCCGAGTCATAAATAGAAAAAGAGGCAATCTTTCCTAAATTCATTAGAACATCCTTTCCTATTTGCCCTAATAACTCTTTCTCATCAAATTGTTTAACGATAGGTGTTACAAAATCATGTCCTTTAAAATAATACCAATCTACCAGTATATCTTGTAAATTTATCGTCTTGTGCTCGTAATCCCCAGCACAAAGAGAGATGCCTTCCAAGGGGCGAGACGGCAAAAACTGTAAAGTGTCGCCTTGTCGACGACGCTCCCCCTGAGACAACACTACCGGTTGAACGGGAGCCACCACCTGGAGGCGATAAAACGTGTAATCACTACCCGATAAAAACGGGAAGGAAGGATTGACGGGCGGGACGGTCACTGGATACCACATCACTTCCGGCACCAGTATCAAAGAGGCGTCACTCACCAATACATGGCGACGCCCCAGGTGGAAGAAGTTATTACCACGTTTCGTGTCATAATACGCCGCATCCTCTAAGTCCAGATAAGCTATCCGTCCATCCGGCACACCGGAATAACGCATGAACAAATGAACACTATCCCCCGCTGCCAGGAAACGTTCGACCACGACCACCTGGGCGTCACGAGTAAAGGCAAGCGATTTACCCCGCTCTTCCAAACACTCCACCTCTAATCCCGGATTCAAGTACAACACCAAACGAGATACCGGTTTATTGTTTGGGTTACGTAACGTCAATTCACTGGCAGATATGATTCGATCACCGGCTTGACGGAACGTGATACTATGCTGCGACACCCGACAGGACTCTTCTACGTCATGACGAACAAAAGCAGCACGATATTCGGCACGTGCAGATTTTTCCCGCACGAAGCCACTAGCGTAAATACCTCCCAATAATATCCCGATAAACAACAAGATGATACCACTGTAACTAAATCGAATTACTATTCGTCGCTCATTAGGCAATCGCTCCTGCAAACGAATTGTCCAACAGATCAAGCCGATTCCTGCTAATAAATAAGCCAATCGGTGAAGCAAATAATTCCAACCTTCCACGTGTCCGGTCGCCACAGAGAAAACATTTGACAAAGTACTCCCGGAAAAATCAAACAGCCCGTGGAATACACCCGGTAAAATTGCGACCGAACAATAGAGAAACACTAATAATAGTAACATCGACAATGCCCGAGAACGGGTCAACCACGTTATCCATAAGGCAAATCCCGTGAAAAACACCAGCGACGGTATTGTCAACGTCAAGAAATAATACAAATAATACAATGGATTAAAAGGTGCCTGACTACCCCAAATATTCATCCCGCAACACACGAGTAGGGAAAAAAAGCCTACTGAAAGAAGAACAAAAATGATCCCAACCGTCTTGCCGAGAAGATACTCCCCGTTGCTCACCGGACGGGCATGTAACGACGCAATCGTTTCTCCCCGCCGTTCCCGAAAAAATAGGTTAGTCACCAGGAAGATGACAAAAAAAGCCTGTACAATATTGTAAAGATAAGCATTAACTAGCGGAAAAGAAAACGTTTGGTGGTGCATCAACCAACTCCAACTCGATAGGGTCACTTTCCCTTGTATCAGCCATTGCCATAAAGAAATTCCTCCCACGGCAAGTAAAAACAATATCCAAAAGTTAAACGAACGACACACCAACCTGGCTTCGTATGATGCTACCACTTTTACGTTTTTCAAATCCATGATATTATTGTATTTAGTAATTAAAATAAAGCCCAGAAATTATCAGTTATCTTTTTTTATCGCATCACCAATCATTATATTTTTCAACGTGGATAAAACTTGTCGCCATCCAATAGGGCTTTCCATTATCCGAACAAATATATTCGACGATATGACTTGTCGCATCCCATACTCATCTTCAAGCATTACATTAGCAGTTATTACGGCAATCCCAACATTCACAGGCTTTGCCCCCATAAATTTCAAAATTCACCCGAATATATTATTCGTTAAACTATAAAAATTGATTTCAACTACATTTACTACAAACGGATCACTTGATATATACCACCTATTTATCACTCTATATCCATTTGTATTAACAGTTAATTCTGTTTCATGTGTAGCACCTTGATACATCTCCACAGTTGTTTCGGAAGGCGTAATACTCTGTGCTATAGAAGTATTTATTCCCCCAAAAGTCATGATAAAAAAGCACATGACTACCATTAATATTTTAATTTTCATAATACTTATTTTGATGGTTAAAGATAAACGTCACTTATTTTTTCCTTGTTGCTTGCTCTTCACTTCTTCTTTTATTTCGACTCCATTTTTATCTGTCACCGTAATTTTACGAGAAGCTAATTCTTCTTTACCGTTTCGATAATAGTACTTAATGTTATATATCGTCGTTTTTTCCGGTTTAACCACGAACGTGTATTTTCAGTTTTTGATATCTCGAGGCGTGACTTTGTAGACCAAAGTATCAAAAACAATTTTTTCTACTAATTCCGGGTTCCAAGCCACCTCAACGGTAAGCGGGGTTCCTTTTTGAATTATAGACTCTTTAATTTTCATCATCTTACCCCCATTCAGAAAGATTATCTTAGACATCCATGTTTCTTTCGTAGAAGTTACTTCTTGAATTACTTTTTTTCGGGAAGTAGTATCCTTCGATTGAGCGTTTACTTCTGTTACCACATAGCATAATAACACTACAAATAATAAACTATACTTTTTCATAATACAAATTTTAAACGTGCAAAATGCAGAATTGAAATTCTTTTTCATTTTCAATTCTGCATTTTCAATTATTTATCATCTTCCTCTCCGGCGTACCCAGATAAAGATAGCGAAGAATGCCAGAATACCCGGCAGGATACCCATCAACACGATTTTCCAATAGTACATACCATCCATTCCGAGGCGTACAGCATTATCGGGAGGCGTGGGACGACGAACATCGATCGGCACTTCCTCCTCCGAAAGCCAAAAGAATGAACCGGAGATGAGAGAGTAATTGGCTGCCGGAACATCTTTCCGACCTATACTGATCTCCCCGTTGCTCAAACAATCAGCATCACCGAGGATAAGGATACGTTGTTCTTTATCCCCAACCTGACGGGACAATGCCAACACCGTGGGATAGGAACGTTCCACTTCTCCCACGGCAGGATTCATGCGGACAGTATCATCCAGAAAGTCGGTCGTTTCCACTTCGTTCCAACTGCCAATAGTGTCACTCACGAAAAGCGGAGTTACCTGGAATCCTTTATCCTCCGTGTATTCCAAAGCCGTACTTCCAGGCATAGTTACCACGTATTCCCTTCGATAAAGCGTTTCGAAAACATAAGCAATGTCCTTCGCCTCCTTTGTAGGGCGGGCAATGATGAAATCCGGATCGAAATTCTCGCTCGTTTTCACCAAACGTCCCGGTAAGAATTTCACCCCAAACGACTCGACAATCGGGTTCATGACCTCTTGGCGACGAGGTTCTCCGGCAATGACTAAATTACCTCCACGGGCAACATAAGCATCCAGATGCTCCTTTTCCCGTGCGGTCAACCCGTGACGCATATCAGCAATCACCATGATATTCACGTTCTCAGGCACGGGCTTGTCGAGGGTCAACTCCATGAAGTCGAAACCCTGATTTATCAACGAGTAGCGGTAAGGCTTATCCTGCGCGAAACGATTGTAATCCCGGTCGCCTTCCCGAATACAATCCCGTTCGCCGTGCCCTTTCACGAACCCAACCAAGGGTAACTCCATCACCAATCGCTTGAATGCTGCCGAAATCTCCGTCTCGAAAGGGAAACGCTGTATATCATCAAATATACGCAAGAAAGTTTTCTCCCCGTTTTCCCGTTCGAGCAGACGCACGAAACGATTACCCTCGGGCTCAAGGTCAACGATTTTCTTCACGTCCTCCGGTCGCATGAACAGATTGGAATCCAAATCCCATATCTGGGCTCGTTTCAACATCCGCTCCCGGTCGGACAGATTCGGGTAAGCCCGATCCAATTCAGGATTTTTCGCCTTATCGTAATAATAAATATACTTCATCGTGATCTCCGGCTTAAAACGGGTGTACATTCTGAAACGCCGAAGATCGTCATTCACGTTCCGCGGTAACCCCGCCCAGTAATTTTCCTCCAGAATATTCACGAACGTAGTGATCGTCAGCTT
The DNA here is from genome assembly GCF_000379665.1 of Butyricimonas synergistica DSM 23225. Lineage (GTDB taxonomy): Bacteria > Bacteroidota > Bacteroidia > Bacteroidales > Marinifilaceae > Butyricimonas > Butyricimonas synergistica. Next base: position 1,773,655 of record NZ_KB903359.1, read on the forward strand.
TCCGTCCATCCGAGCCACGATATCCTGGCTATTAGGCGTCAGCGTGCGCATCTTCGTGTGGGTAGCATCGTAAAATGACATAAAATGAGGACGGGACGTGATGTACCCCATGAGCATCGCCGCCATAACGACTCCGGCATATTTTCCCCACGTCACCGCCCAGGAAGTTCTCTGACGCCGTCCTTGCAGGCGGATGATGGAAAGCATCAGAAAAAGCACGATTACAATTAAAAAATACAAGACATCTTCACTACATATCAATCCCCGGATAAATTCGTCCGCACGCCCACCGATCGCCAACCAGTAGGTAATATCCCGGACGAACTCGATATCCTGCCACATCCCTTTCACATAGTTCAACACGGCAAGCATTGCCAGAGTGCCCATCGCCGCCACGACTTGATAAGAAGTGACACTCGACATAAACAACCCGATAGCGGCGTAAGCACACAATAACAAGTAAAGCCCCAGGAGTCCCGAAAGCATCGCCGGGAAATCGGCATTCTCCACCGCACAGGCGGCAAAAATCATGTATATAAACAATATCCCTGCCAGCACGAGCCCGTAAATCATCATAGAAAGATATTTCCCAAGGATAATCTGCACGTTCGTCACCGGCGAGGAGTACAGCAGCTTGATGGAGCCACTGCTCAACTCCCGGCTCATTAAACTCATCGTCAACAGGGGTATGTAAAGGTAGAGATATTGTTGCATCTGAGTGAACAATCCCCGCATACCGCCGAACGTGCCCTCCGTCACGCTCCACAAGCGGTAGCCAAGTGACTGGCTACGGACGTAACTCCCGAGCATATCAGTAAACGCCATGCTCGCCTGGAAAGTAAAAATCACCAGGATAAGCCACGCCACGGGTGAATAGAACAGGGTTTGCAATTCCGTGCGGGCTATTTTATATATTGTCTTCATTTTCTTGTCTGTTTATTAAGTGATTTACTTCTTTGATAACTCGGCAAAAACAGAGTCCATCGAACTCTTCTCTACCTGGATACCCGTCAACCTCCACCCCCGCGCCACGCTGGTTTCCACGATACGTTCCGTAACCTCGGTAGCATCAGTAAAACGCACCCGATAATTCTTGCCGCCCAGCTCCTCGACGCCCAGCACCCCATCCAACGCTTTCAATTCTTCCGGCGCCGGTGCATTGACAAGGGAAACGATAAGAGTGTCAGGCACTATATAGTTATCGAAGTCATCCACCGTTCCGGCAAACACGAGTTGCCCTTCCTCAATCATCCGGATATAGTCGCACGTGACCTGTACCTCAGACAGGATATGTGTAGACAAGATCACCGTACGTTCTTCCGCGATTTCCTTGATCAAGTGGCGAATTTCCACGATCTGGTTCGGGTCGAGCCCGTTCGTCGGTTCATCCAGCACGACAAAATCGGGGTTATGGATAATCGCTTGCGCGATACCCAGCCGCTGTTGGTATCCTCCGGAAAGATTACGTATCAGGCGATGGCTAAAATGCGATATTCCGCAACGCACCATAACATCCCGAACTGCCCTGGGAATCTCTTTCCCCGGCATCAAGCGCATATTCGCGCAATGGATAAGGTACTCCTCAACGGTTAAGTCGGTATGCAAAGGTGGCTTTTGGGGGAGAAACCCAAGGTGCTTTTTCGCTTCCACCGGGTTCTCCCGCAAATTGATTCCCTTGATCCAAACATCTCCTTGCGTTTGCTTCAACACCCCGCAAATAATATTCATCGTGGTCGATTTCCCGGCGCCGTTAGAGCCGAGCAGGCCGTAAATACCATTCCTGGTGATCTCGAAGTTTATATCCCGTATCGCCCACTGGATGCTGTAACGATGGGATAAGTTTTCCACTCTAATAATTGGTTCTTCCATACGTAATTTAATTATTCATACAATACATTATTTGTTATCTAGCATCTTCTTGATCTTGTAGAGCAGATACTCGTAGTGCAGGCGGGTATCCCCGCTACTCTTTGCCACGGCGGTGTTCAGCAAATCCCGTACACGGAACAGCATATTGAAATAGTGGTCGACAGGCACGCAATTACCCGGCATGATTACCCGCGTATTGGGCGAGAACCCATTTCTCTCGCCTGTCAGCACTTTCTCCGGGAACCAGTAAGAATTTCGCATCATTCGTTCCACCTCTCGGCGGTCGATGCCCGGTAATTCCGAGAGTTCGCTCTCCACCAATCCCTTGCGAGGCGTAAAATTCCCCGCCGTGGTGGTTATCGTTGACGAGGCGACCACGCTTCCCAAGAAATCCCGCTGCAAATCCATCTCGTACTTTTTCAAGGGACGGTTTTTGATCGTACCTTCCCACACGGCATTATAAATATCGTCCATGTATTCCTTCACGGAATAATCCCCGCCTTTCTCTGCCCCTAGAGCTACGTACTTTATCCTGAAAGTCAACGTACCCAGGATAAAGCCGCGAATCTGGTCTTCCATCGAGTTCCGGATTTCCAATTTGCGCTCCACGTCCTTGTTATCGAGCCACGAAAGGTCTTTCGCCAATTCCACCATGTATTTCAATGCCGCTTTCTGAGTGGCACGGGGTACCACGACGTAAGCGGGTACATTCTCGTCAGAGAAAGCCTCCTGCTGGTAGAATCCCCCGAGGTTAACAGAAAGATCATTAATCCGTTTCCGCAACTGGTAACCCAAGGCATTATACATCAGTGCACGCTTCCGTGTATCCGTATCCTCATCGGCATACCACTCGAAGAAATACCGAAGGGATAATTTCAGGTTATTGACGGCATACTGCAAGGACTTCAGGTGATCGTCACCCAAGTCCCCGGCAAACGAAGTGGGATCGTAATAATAATAAGGCATTTTCCCGTAGCGGAGATTCGGGTTACCCCGTCCCGCCTTGATCCAACTATCCAGCGTCACGAGTTCATCCCACGGGGTATTCGCCTGGAAGATCGGCTTATACAGCCAACCGATGGCATAATAATCATACTCTCCCAACCCCTTGGGTGTCATGCGTACCCCTCGTTCCGGGTCACCTGGCTGGGCAATATAATTGCAAGGCACGTTGTCCATGATCGATGGGCTCAAGCCATATTCCCGCGTAAAAGCGGGAGAACGTAAAGAATCAACCGGGTAAGCACCGGAAGCTCCCGCGTTATAAAGGAGCCCAAGGTTGATCCCCGTCTCCCGCATCACGGTAGTCCGAATCAGATCGCCTACCATTTCTTCCGGTAAAAAAGCCCGCCTCACACCCGGATCTGCAGCCATTGTAGTTAATTTCCGGTCGTTTTGCAAACCAGACACCATCCCGTCGTAGAGATAAAGGGAAGCATTCAGTATCTCGCCTGTCCTCGGGTCTATATGCATGGAACTCTGCATATCCAACCACAGGGGCGCATAGCGAATGGTTGAATACTTTATATTGTTGGCGTCAAAATCGGGGTCATCAGACGGAAAGTCAACGACACGCACTACATTCTTGAAACCGATAGCCTCAAACGCCTCGTTCCACGCCTCGACACCTTCTTTCACATACTTTTTCCATGCCCCCGGCATCAACGAATCCATGTAGAAGACAATCGGTTTCCGGGGTTCAACAGATTCTCCCCGGTTATAAGCCGCCACATCTGTCGGTTCCAGACGCCAGCGTTTCGTGTAATGGGTCTGCTCCAAAGGTTTCTTCTCGTCCGGGAAATGGGACACCCGTGTAAAAGCAACCCCTAGACGGGGATCGGCAAAACGGGGCTTCATCGGCTTCTCGGGCAATTGCAAAAGAATTTTATTAACCGTTACCGACACTTTCACGTCACCAGGTGTAATCTTAAAAGCCCCAAACAAGTATTGGTTCTCCACGAAACCCAATTCGCACTGCACGGCGATGTTATTGTCAAAGGCTTTCACGTCTTTCAGGAAGGAACACTCCTTCTTGAAATTGTGCTCACGGGCTATATACCCGTAGAATGAATTGGCAGCGTAAGGAGCAAAGGGAGTCGTATACGGGGAATACTCCATAAATAGAGAGGTCATGTCTACGACGATTGCACTGCTATCCGGTGTAAAAGCTAAAACTTTGAACATGGCGTAAATTCCACCGGCATTCGCCTGTTCAATCGCTTCGTCGATATTCCGCCGAGTGCTGTTGTTCAGAGGTTTATCGATTAACGAGATTCGAGCATGCAAAAACGAATCCAAACGGGTAAAACGAAGCGGTAAAGAATAACCGGCAAACTGCCCGACTACCCCTTCTCCATTATCGCTAATATCTTCGATAGAAGAAACAAGCATCATATCCTTTCCTAACAGGTTGACAGGAAATTCAACGTATACCTTATCCTTCCACTTATGCACAGTCATTATCCCCCGGGCGGTCTTCATCGTCTTGCCCTTGAAGAGCTTGTCGTAAGGGGTTTGTTGTTCTACTTTCCGGGATTCCTGTTTCTTCTTCCTTGCCATTAACTGATTGCAAAAACCGAACAAGAAAAGGGATACCCACACGAGATATATGATTCTTTTCATACTATTCTTTTTTAATATTCTCTGATGGCAGATTATTTAAACGCTTGTTCCAATTTGTATAGTAACAGGCGATAGTGTTGGCGAGTATCCTCTGACCCCGTGTTCACCTTGCCCTTGATCAAAGACTGTATCTTCCTCAACATATCGAAATACAAATGATCCAAAGGTTCGACTACTATGTTAGTATTGACATTCACCCAGTAGCCGAATCCCTGCCGTTCGATATTTCCGGGCAAAGTTGTCACCGGAACCGCCTCCCGGCAAACAGCAACGGCTTCCCGGTTCGAGAACACTCCCATCCATTCAGCAGGCAGTATGCCATAACGTTCCCGGCTATAAGCTTTCACGGGTTCGGGCACCTCGATCATCCGGCTAGCGGACACCACGGAGAACGGATCTCCAGACATTCCTTTCTTCGCCACGCCGGAGAACAACATCACGTTAGATAATAGTTTCATTTGCAAGTTCTTCTCGGATACCGTCAACGTCCTTCCTTTCCGGGTTGGGGCAAACACAAAATCCTGCACGTCAGCCAAAAACTCCCGAGGTGTATATGTTTCCGCATTCTCGTCCTTTACGGCACTCAATGCAACCGATCCCAGGCGGGACATTACTGCCCCAAATATTTTATCTTCCAACTCGGTAGATATATTGCTCATCAATCCCCATTGAGCCTGCATTCCGGGAGCATTCAACCAATCCATATTCCCGAGCTGCCCCAGCAAAAAACGAAGAGCCCTTTGCTGTTTCTCTTTCGGCACGACGGCGTAACTCGGCAGAGCATCCCCGTCATAGCGTTCGTTGAGATAAAGCCCGCCGATGTTCAGCAACACGTGGTTCACGTAACGCACGTACTGGTACACGATTTCATTATACATCCCCTGGCGGAAAGTGTAATCCGAGTCATCCTTCTCTACCCAATCACTCATATTGGCAAGCACGTACTGCAAATTTTTCACCCCGTAGGTAGACGACTTGATAGCATCATCGCCCAAATCCTCCTCCACGGAACTCGGATCGAAACGAGAGAATATCTGTTGTTTCCCGTAACGATACACCGGGTCACCCGATTTCTCGGCAATCCATCGATTTAACGTAGGCACCTCCTCTTTGGCATTTCGTGCGTCCAACAAAGGAGTATACAGCCATTTGATAGCGTACAGGTCGTACACGCCCAAATCCGGCGGTGTCAGCTTTACGCCCCGTTCCTTATCACCGGGCTGTGCCACGTAATTGTTTCGGGCATAATCCATGATCGAATAGGTCGTCCCGTATTTTCGTGTGAACGACGGGGAACGCAAGGAATCCGTCGGGATAGCTGCCGAACCGGACATATTGTGCATCAATGCTAGACAGTGCCCTACCTCGTGAGCTACCACGTAGCGGATACAACTTCCCAAGGTTTCCTCGTCAAACATCACTTTGCGCACGTCGGGGTCAGCAGGAGAAGTTTGCAAGAAACGCCAGTCCTGTACCAACTTCACCAGATTATGGTACAGGTAAACAGAAGCATTTAATATTTCACCTGTCCGGGGATCAGTCCACGAGGGACCCATGGCATTCTGCACGGGAGAAGGCGAATAGCGCACACACGAATATTTCAAGTTATCGGGATCAAACTCGGGATCATCCGCGGGAAAATCTCTTGCCAAGATGGCATCCTTGAACCCAATCGCCTCGAAAGCCTTCTGCCATTCCTCTACACCGGCTTTAATATACTTTCTCCAACTTTCAGGGAAAGCGTTGTCCACGTAAAACACGATCGGCTGTTTCGGCTCAACCAATTTTCCTTGCCTGTAAGCCGCCTCATCGACAGGTTCCAAACGCCAGCGATTCGCGTAATACCTCGTTTCCACGCCCTTGTTCTCGTGGCTGAAAGCAGACCTGTTGCTGTAAAATATTCCGATACGGGGATCTGCAAAACGAGGACGCATGGGCTTCTCCGGCAACAGGACAAAACTACGCGTCAGCACTGCCGTGAACGGCAATTTATATATATAATAATACCTCCCGTCACGCACGTTCACCTCGTAACTCAAAGAAGATTGTACGCTCACGTTGTCCGCGAAAGCCTTGACTTTTCCTAGCTGGGACTTATCTTTCTTAAATTCCTTCACGATCCAGCGTCCTTGTCCCAAAATCGGGGCATAAGGTGAGAACGGGGTCATCAGTTCATTATCTGCCAAAAAGAATTCGCTCACGTCAATCACGACAGCCGTACTATCGGGATTGTAAGCCAAGATACCGAAATTATGCATCACAGCAGGGCGGGTACTCTCGGCAATACGCTGCCGAAGACTTTCCACCTCTGTTTCGTACGGGATATTTACCTGCCGCAGGCTAATAATAGAGTCTGTCCGGGTAAATACCACGTGTAACGGATCGGTCGGTTTCTCCCCGACACTCCCGAACCAATTGCTCGTGGTCTCCGAAATCGTGGAGCCTAACAGCATATCCCGATTCAATAATTCGAGAGGAATCTCGAAATACACTTTATTGTCTGTCTTGTGAATCGTCATCAATCCCTTTACCGTTTCACATTTCCCTTTAAATAACTTCTCGTAAGGAGTTTCCTTCTTTATCTCTTTGCCTTTGTCGGCAGTTTTCTTTTTTCTTGCTAACGCATCATTCCCACCCCCAAGAACACACAACACAACCAGCAAGAAAGAAATCCGAATTGATTTACTCATAATTCTTTCGTTTAAATTTCACACGTGATATTAATTTTAAAACACACAACACCCCTTAACTTGTTTTTATGACAAGTCAAGAACAAAAGTTGCCCGAAAAGCGTCTTTAACTCGTTTATCATTCTGAATGCGGTAACATCTCCTGCTCAAAGCCTTGCGACAAGAGATGCTTCGCAGTGCTTAGCATGACAAACGATACTTTTCGGACAGCCTCATTTCTAAATTATTGATAACGATCAAACACTAGATTATAATAACCACCCCACTTCCAACTAACACTCTTTATATCCCCAAGACCGTGTACCCGATGCAATATTCCCGTTTCTCCCGGATGTGCAGCTCCTAATATTTCAGGATTAATCGCATCACAGATATAAAATCTTCCGTCATTCAATGCCACTCCCACTCTTGTACAATCGGCATCTTGCATAATATGGGTAATTCTGGCTCCATTGCCGAAATCCGTGTATTCTTTCACAACTTTCGTATTCACATCGTAGAAATACAATTTACTACCTTCTCCAAAATACAGATAACCAGACAAACGAAGCCTCCAGTACACGGTATTATCAGAAACTAAACTGTTCCCGGCAAATACTTCCTGCGTAGCATCGATTATAGTACGCGTCTCGTAATTTCCATTTAACATAAATGACTGATATATATATTCTCCTGTACTTGCATTTTTGACTATCGTCACGAAATTCTTGCCATCAGTGTGGTCACCGCAATAAATCAATTTATTGTCTCCCAAATTCAACAAATCCATGAATGTATTCGGATCATTCGTGTTTATTATATCCAATTTGGCACCTAAATAACTATTCCCGGAACTATAACTGGTATAACACCCCACAAGCCGATTATTCAATTCATCATGCAACAAAATACAATTAGATTTATTTGTGCTCACATCAAAAACCTTTGATATTTTAGAACCTCCACCCGGGAAATACACCGGTATATCCATAAAATACGCCTCGTGATGCATTGCTGAAGAATTCTGATTCCGCCTCCAGTAAATATTTCCGTTCAATCCTATGGCAAAATCGCAATATCCCCCGCGACAAAAAGCCATGGGTTCAAACCCGGTAGGATAAGCAGCTCCCTGGAATTCATCCCGCAATTCAAGCACCTTTCCCAAATTATCTCCATTCAACACGGTAGCATATCCTCCCTCCTGTATGACAACAACCTCATCCTCGGTATTATCCATCGTGTACGCCGTAACGGATAATAAATTGGCATTGGGCAAAGGAGAGCCCGGTTGCAAATCCGAATACAAGTCTGGAAAATCCGACCAGAAATAATGTGTTTTATTATCATCATCTTTCCAAGAATCTCTCCGGATATAATTAATTGCCGGTTTACCGTCTTTCATACTACCAATTATCCAACCGACCATATAAGGCGATTTTATCGTAACATTAGCAGAATAACGACTTACCACCCCCGTTGCCTTTTCCGTAACAAAAAGATAATAATTGAATGTCCCACATTCGTCCGGTACATATATCAAATTTCTTTCCCTGGAAATAGTATCTCCCGACCAAGTCTGTTTCCACACAAATTCAAAAGCTGCATCCGAAGTATCCCGATCAGGATATTTCCACGTAAAATCCATAACAAGTTTCAACGTATCTCCCAAGATTATTGAAGATTTGGACAATGAACTCACCAATGCCATCTTTTCTATTTGGTTATAATCAACCAAATCGTAATTCCCTTTATCTTCATAGCAGGCCATTAACAAGCATATAAATGCCCATAATGAAATAATTATTACTTTCAATTTCATAACAAACGTTTTTAATTATCCACCAATTAATTTGACTTGCATCTCTGTCCCATCATCTTCCAGTACCGGAGTTTTATTATCTTTCTCCTTCAACAAATAATTCTTGAAGATAATCGTGTAATAGCGTAGTTCATTGGCATCACTCGGGTCAAGATCGGCTTTTCCAGTTTCCTGAATAAATAAACGATATTTCTTATCCGAGTAATCTCCCAAATAACTACTAGTCACAGTTGAATTCCACCAATCCGGCTTTGCAATCACGTTCGATGTATAAATAATATTTCCCAAACAATTGGATTGCCCCAACATAAAATCATCGGTTTCAGCCAATCGTATAGTAAGCTTCTTCGCTTGTTGACTAATATCCGGTGTTTTGATAAAAGTGATCCAACAAGTATCAATCACTGTCCCCGCTTTCATAATAAAATTTGTCGGTAAAATATACGAATCATCATTCGCATTTGTGAATTCCTCTGCCACAACGATCTTGTATGCACGATCTTGTTGTGAAGGTAACCCGATAACTTCCACTAAAACAGGAAAATCCAATTGATTATCATTTGGGTAAGCAAGAAAAGAACAAGTAGAAGAATCCACGAGATTTTTCACAAACTGTACGTAGTTGCCATCCCGATAAACCATAATATCATCCCGCTGGCATGACAATAGAATCAGGAATAAAGCAATCGCTAATAAATATACTTTTTTCATAATGTCCTAATTAAAATTGATAATCAGTTTCACTCTGTGGCAATGGCATTGTCCAATTCTTCGGCTCCATCGTGATATTAGAACTCCCGTTGTAAATATTCCGATTCAATCGTTTGAACATGAAGAATGTCTGACCGGAAGTCAAGGTTTCCCGAATAATATCATAGACCAATTTCTCTTTCAAATCCTCCGGATAGATGGTCTCAGGAAGTGCGGCTTTAGCCCCGCGATTACGTCGCAACGTGTTAAACAATGTCACCGCTTCCGGAATACGATTCTTGTCGATCAAATACTCTATCATAATATGATACATCTCCGGAAAACTGATCACCGGCAATAACGGTCCTTGATTCGTCGCAAGATTCGTCGCATTATAACTCGAGCCTACCGGTCTGATCCATGTCAGGTAACGCTGGAACCCATACCGGTTATACCACCCCACTTTCCGGTAATCATCCTCATCTCCGGCAAATAAATGATCGATATTTTTCATCCTGAACATATAGTTACTAGTTCCGATTCGTGCTTCCCACTGATCATAGTTATTGTTATTTGAAAAACACAACAGAATCTCTTCCGGTCTCTTGGTATGAATATATTCCACACTTGAAATCGAACCTTGATAAGAGGCACTTGTCCACCGAAACCAATTTCTGGTATGGAAACTATAAATAATCCGGGCATTCTCGTACGCCATATCTTCATCCCCGTTATACATATACATACGTGCCAATAATGCCGTAGCACCCCAGAAATTCATGCGACATCCCCGGTAACTCATAAACTCATTTGGCGGGGCAGACGACCACGAATTGCTTTGCCGAATCCGGCTTGTCATAGAACTACACCAGGAACGGCAAAAAACAGTATCCACTTCCGCCAGCATCGTCTTCGCCTTTTCCATATCCCGAATAATAAGCGACATGACTTCACTTGCCTCCCTATGCTTCGGCTGATAATCCGGGTACATTTCCACATAAGGCATTTTCCCGGATAATCCCGTAATGGGTGCCGGACAATAGAATCGGAACATCTCGAAATGCAATAAAGCGCGTACGCCGTACATCTCCCCTAGAATCATATCCCGTTCCGTCTTCCCGACCTCAAAAAAACTCGTGTCTTTGGCTTCAACCTGTTGAATGATGTTATTACACGTTGAAATCACGTTAAAAGCCTTCTTCCACATCGTCTCGGAAATCTCTTCCACGGAGGAATTCTCCCAGTTAAACTGGGCGCCATAATACAAACCCGTAGGTAGATAACTGGTTGATGAGGTCTGATAATTATGCCCCAAAGCACTGGCAAATCCCCACATCAAATTATACCCATATAATCCGCTACCGGATAACTCCCGATAGACTCCGTTCACAGCCATCCTCACCCCCTTATAATCCGCGAACAACTCGTCTTCAACAACAACATTATCGGAGGTAACGTCCAAGAAGTCATCACAGGCACTCAACAGTCCCATTGACAATAACAATATAATCCATATCTTTCTCATAATATTCCTTTCATTATTTTAGAAACCGGCACTCAGTGAAAAATTAAAGGTACGCGCAAACGGATAGGACAAGCCCATCTCTCGTTTAATCGTCGAAAAAGTAGCCACATCCTTCATGTTGAATTGCAATCTCAAAGAAGTGAACCCGATCTTATCGAGTAACTCGCGATTGAAATCGTATGACAAAGTCAAAGAATTAAAGGTCACGTAGTTATTTTTCTGCACGAACCGGGAAGTCGAACGGGTAATATAATACCTATCCTTCAATGCTTTCAAGGGGGTCACGTCACCTACATTCTGCCAACGTTCCGTCCACACTCGTTTATCAGCATTATAATTGTTCAAGTTTGCATTCTCCACGTTATCCAGCAACGTTTTATTATATTTATCTCCTCCGAAAGAATACAAAAACGTCGTGTATAAAGAAATGTTCTTGTAACGGAAATTCAAACCGAACGCACCCTCTCCCCATGGATCTTCATTCCCGATCTTCTGCTGTTCGTCCGAAGACCATGTATAGGTAATCGTTCCATCCCGTTTTTGGAAAACTTCCCTACCATTCGCCGGATTAATACCTAAAGATTTCATCCCATAAATCGTGTTGGTAGAATTTCCCTCCTCGTACTTCATAATCGGCGTGGCATACACTTTATTCGATTCGGCATAAATCAACAAGAATTGATTGGTAACCAGACTCTGGTCCCTGTACCCTTCATAAAACTCATCGATACGAGAATTGTACTCTTTCAATGATTCCGATATTTTCAATAGTTTATTGACATTATGGGACATATTTCCAAAAAGAATCACGTCAACATCTTTATCACTGTACACGCGTACACTCTTCAAAGCTATTTCAAACCCGCGATTCATTACCTCCCCGACATTATCCTTATACTTGGAATATCCTGATGACGACGGAATAGACACATCGTTGATCAACGACTTCGTCTTTTCATTATACACGTTAAATTCTATAACACCTCTATTCCCTACTACTCCTATTTCTGCCCCGATATTCCACGAAAACTTCTTTTGCCAAGTCAAATTAGGATTACCCAACGCCTTCGGTTTTACCCCGATACCCGTGGGATACCAGTCATCCAACATAATCTCGAAAGTATTCCTCGCCATATAAGGTTCAAAATTTGCGCTTCCGGTCTCTCCGATATTGCCCTTAATCTTAAGCATGGGAATCCAATAGAATCCATTCATAAATTCGTAATTGTGCAAGTTGATACCTGTACCGAGCGACCAGAAAGGAGCCCATTTTTTATCCGTACCGAATTGAGAAGACCCGTCGTACCGGTAAGAAGCATCGAACAAATAGATATCCTTAAAACTATAATTCAGCATCAAGAACATCCCGACCAAACGCGTTTTATTATCCGTGAATGTCGGTTTCTCCACGATTTCATAAGCATAAGCGGGTGAATCTCTTTTCGCATCCGGGAATCCGCGATATTTTGACTTCGTGTAATCATCTTTCGTCGCTTTAACGTTAAATCCCGCAGAAAAATTAAAATTATGCAGTCCCAGCGTGCGATTGTACGCCCCGAACACATTCATATTCCAATTCATTTCCTCTTTTCGTTCCTTCGCCAGATCACCTTTCTTGAACAAATCGATCCGACCGTACGTACCGGATTCCGGGTCCGTGAATTTATCCGTGTGCGAATCTTTATAACTAACTGCAAATTGTCCTTTAATCAACAGGTAATCATTGATATACCAATTCAAGGCCAAATTGTTCGTTAACTCCGAATACCCATTCTTACTGTAATTACCGATTACCGCCTCGTATAGCGGATTGTCCGACGAGCCGCCATAATTACCCCATTGTGTCGTCGTTTGCAACAATTCTCCAGTATCCGGATCCCGCCAATAGTCATATGGCTGTTTGGAAGTGTAATCTCCAAAATCTCCATAAGGAGAATCTTTAGCTTTCACGACATCATATGAAACCTGATTACGAATCTGCACTCCTTTAAATCAATAGTCTAAAGTTACTCCGGCACCCATTCTATCCCGATAAGATTTTTTCATGACTCCGTTCTCATTGTCGTAGCGTAACTCGATCCCGAAACGGATATGTTCTGCCCCTCCCTCGATATACACGCTATGCCGATGATTAATTTCCGTTCTCAAGGGCTGGGAAAGCCAATAATTATCCACGCCAATTAATACGCGATTCCGTTTTTGAAGATAATTCCACATCAACGAATTCAATTCATCTTCTGCCGAATACAATCCTTCAAATCTCCACGGCTCGAATAACCCGGCAGCCACTTCCGCTTCCAGTTTCTCTTTCGAATGCATCAAATTATAACTACTTAAATCCGGGGCTGTGATTCCCAGGTTTCCGCTGTACGAGATTCTTAATTCCCCGGGTTGCGGGGCCAAAGTTTCAACCACGATCACACCGTTTGACGCACGCGAACCATAGATAGCCGTGGCTGCAGCATCTTTCAGTATCGTAATATCCTTTACTCGTTGCACATCAAAGTCAAAAATTTTCTCGATAGATACCTCAAAACCATCCAGGATAAACACGGGCAAATTCGGGTTATTAGTTAATGCGAATTCCGATACATCGGTAGATTCCATCATATCCAACTCCTTCACGGACGGTAGTCCCGAACGTCCCCGGATATATAGTTCAGGCAATGCGTTCGGATCCGAACCCAACTCGTTATTCTTGATAATACGTAATGAAGGATCAAACACCTGCAAAGCATCCAATAAACTACGACTCGAAACTTTTAATATCTCTTCCCGGGAAACTTGTGTCGCCGATCCGGTAAAACTCGATTTCCGAATATTCGCGTAGCCCGTCACCACGACATCCTGCAGTGCAATCTTGTCCTCTTTCATCACAACTCTCAAATCTTTACGAGTTCCCCCCTTCTTTAAAGCGGCTATTTTCACGTATTCCGTTTCCATTCCCACGAATGTAAATATCAAAGTAGCCGTATCCACCGGCAACGTTATACTGAAAACCCCGTCTACATTAGTGGCAACCCCGACACTTGTCCCCTTGATCACTACCGTCACTCCCGCTAACGGTCTCTTTTTCTCATCTACCACCGTACCTTTTATCAAACGAGCCTCCCCTTTGACCACCATCGTGTCTCGGGAATGCATTTCATTTGCTTTCCGAATAATAATCAATTTGTCCTCTACGGAATAAGTCAGCCCTGTTCCCTTTAAACACTCGCGGAGAATCTCGTCGATGTCCACTGCCTTAAACCGTTTGTTCAACTTGTTGATACCCGCCACTTCGCTGTCTTTGTAGATAAAATAATAATCGCTGTGCTGGCGAATCTCTTTCATTAAATCCTCAAACGTTGCATTCTTCAAGTTAAAACTGAACACAACATGTTGCGAATGTACTGCTGCAGATAAATGCATTGCCGTACAAAAAAAGAAAAGAGTTAAAAAACGCATAGTTAATAAAATTTTTCGTACCCCCGGCGAACGGAGATAGCATTCTCGATTTTTTTTCATACATTTGTACCATTATATGATTAAACAATACCCACCCGGTTTCACCCGGTTTGGATTCATCATAAGCGGTTAGAAGTTGCACCTTCTTTCCGCTTATTTACTTTACTCTGCCTCTACCACGACGATTTTCCCTTGCACCGTAAACCGCACCCCACCCAAACTCTCAAACACGTTCAGCAAGGTTTCCGCATTCTCGTAACGTTTCAATCTTCCGGAGAATATAATATCCTTTACCCCCTCATTCTGGTAAAATACCTTGACATCATACCACTTGGATATTAGCCTCATGACATTCTCCAAACGCTGGGACTCAAATAAATATACCCCGTCTTTCCAAGACACGAACAACTCGACATCCACCTTCCGCACGTCGTTCTTCCCGCTTGCCTTATTGTAAACCAACTGCTCCGACGGATTCAACACCGTAACTTTCCCAGAAAGATCATCCACTTGCACACGCCCTTCTACCAGCGTAGTCATAATACAATTCTCTTCCCGGTATGCCCGGATATTGAATTTTGTACCCAGCGCCTTGACATCAAGCTTTCCGGCATCCACGATAAACGGACGTCTGGAATCTTTGGCCACATCAATGAAGACTTCCCCACCTACTTGTATCCTGCGTTCTTCACCTAAAAAAGTAACCGGGAAACGGATATAACTCTCTGAATTCAGCCACACTTTTGTTCCGTCATCCAAGGTGACATTATACTCCGCTCCGCGGGGAACCTGAATCGTGTTGAATACTTCTTCCGCCACAAAAATCGTATCCTCTACATTATAAGCTAAACCTCCCCCACTGTTCACGATCCGCTTGCTCCCGTCCACCAAAGCAAAGTTCTCTTGATTCAACGGCTTCGTACTCCCGTCCGACAACGTCAGGGTTGCCATCGATTTCCCCGGCAATAAAGACATTTCATTCGGATATTTCCCGAGGGAAGGATCAATCCGCCATTCCAGCAACAAGAAAGCCACCAACAAAGGCAAGATAACCACTGCCGCTACAGCAGCTGCGTATCTCCATTCGATTCGTCTTTGTTCCCGAAGGCGTCCTTTCAATTGGTCAAAATCATAATATTGCTCAAATCGACGGTAAACAGCTTCTTTATCCCGAAATGAATCCGTTCGTGTCAACTGTTGAAATACCACCCGGTGTTTCTCGGAGGTATCCAGCCATACCTTCAACTCCTCGAGTTGCTTTCCCGTGATTGAACCCTCGATATAAGCAAAAATAATATCCGCAATTTTTAAATTCTCTTCCGACATCTTTTACGATCTTTTTATCCCTATAACACGAAAAAGTATATGCCATACTATTCCCTTCCCATTTTTTTTTGAAAAAATGAATCAGATCATAAATAAATCTACCGGAAAACAATAAAAAACCAAATTAATCGGGAGAATTCACATCGACAAAATAAAAAAGAAACAACAGGAATATCTTGTCTTTCAATTTTCCCCGGAGAATTTCACGGGCACGGGCGCGTTGGTTGCGAACCGTGTTCTCCGATACATCCAAAGCCTCGGCTATCTCCGTGATCGACATATCCAACAAAGTAAGGTTGAAAACTTTCCGCATCGCCTCGGGCAATCGCTCCACCTCATTCCGAATCCGGCGATGAAGCTCTTCCTCAATCACGAAACACTCCTCCTCCTCGACAAAAGTCTCCGATACCGTGTCATTCAAGGAAACCTTCTTCACCCGGGAACGGTCACGGTTATAATTCAAACAAGCGTTTCGAACGGACAGATACATGAACGAACGCAGGGAATAAATCGCCTCGAACTTTTCCCGCCGAGTCCATACTTTTATAAATACTTCCTGCACAATATCGGCAACGGCAGCATCATCCTTAACAAACCGACTTCCAAAAGCACATAAAGCATGAAAAAACAAGCGATAAATTTCTTTTAACGCACCCTCTTTCCCTTTATTTAAATCTCGAAGTATACTCGTTTCAATATCTACCATTAGTTCCTTTCTAAGTCACACAAATATATAAAAAACCTAACACTTTTAATAGAATCAAAATAAAATACATTTGTATTCATATTTTTATAAATTCTATTTCTTTGATTTCTAAACACCTGCCAAACGGACAAAAATATTTTCAATTTTCTGGTAAATTTTCATCGAAATTATTTTGCACAATAGCACAAAACCCCTATATTTGCATCGCTTTTGAAAAAATTCCTTAGTAGCTCAGTTGGTTAGAGCGGCGGACTGTTAATCCGTAGGTCGTAGGTTCAAGTCCTACCTGAGGAGCCAAGCAAGAGAAGCCAGCAGAATGCTGGCTTTTTTCATTCCTGAGGAAAAGCAGGTGTAAACACGGTGAAATAAAGAAGAAAACAGGGAATAACTTTGCTGCAACTTCGGATCATCTTCGGTACAACTTCGCTCACGAGCGTCCATGATGCATAAATGCAACAAGAATAAAAGGCATATAATGACTTATTTGCACAGTTATACACCCTAAAATATTTGGGATTCCTCCTTATTCCGGTTTTCTATAAGGTATTCTAAAATAAACAGTCGTGCCCTTGTTTAATTCCGAAGTCAAACGAATATCTCCGCCCAGCAGTTCGACAATTGCCTTGCATATAGGCAAACCAAGTCCTGTTCCCTGTACAAATTCATTTACTTTAAAGAACCTGTCAAAAACACGCCCGAGTGATTCTTTAGACATTCCAAGTCCTGTATCTTCCACGAAACACTCGATCCAATTTCCATCATCCGATACAATTGCACCAACAATGATGCATCCCCGGGTAGTAAACTTTTTGGCATTTCTGATTAATTCAAAAATATCTTCGTCAGTTTCACTTCGTCCGTTATAACGAGTAATTCATTTTGTGGTCCTCTTTCAATAAATTCAACTCCTTCCACGGCATTCAAATGCCCAATATCCAACACCGAATGTACCAGAAAACGCATATCGTATACTCCCGAGTAAAATATTTCCTGACCTGCCTCCAAACGCGACAAATCTAACACATCATCCAACAAAACCAGTAAATCCCGACTATTATTCGATATGGTATCCTTGAACATTTTTTTCTCCTCGTTCGAGTATCCTTCTTCGACCATCAAATTAGTGAAACCAACTATACTATTCAATGGGGTTCTGATCTCATGCGAAATATTCGCCACGAAAGCGGATTTCAATTTATCCGACTCTTCAGCTCTTTGCAAAGCACGAGCCAATTCCTCCTCCGCCTGCTTATGTTGATGTATGTTTATTGCCATCCCATAGAAATACCGCGTCACGTTCCCGTCTGCCATTTCCACGATCTCCATAATACCCCGGCTTTCCCACCAGCGGAAAACACCTGTTCCCAAGAAATCAATTCTACATTCAAACGCAAATTCCGTCATCGCCTCTTTCGATAATTGCTTAAAAACGGACACGAATTTTTCCCGGTCATCCGGATGAATATGTGTTACGAATTTTTCAAAGGTATTCAGACTTTCTTCTACCTCCTTGCTTTCCGTGAAGCCTTCGCCAAAAATCAAAGAATCATTCTCCACGTCATAAAACCAGGAGTACGCTTGCAAGACATTGACCGATATCCGCAAAAATTTTTGTTGTTGCCATTCCCTTGTAATATCCCGAAACATAATTACCGCACCACAAATCTCGTTATCAGCATTCAACAAAGGCGAAAAACAACCGATACTGTAATCTTTCAATTCACATTTAACCCTATATTGCGGAAAACTCTCATCAAAATCATTGTTGTTTTTCAAATATTTATTATATTGCAAGACAATCTAAAACCAAAAAACATTATGACAACACTAGAAATTCAAGGAAAGACATTTGAAGTCGATGGTGACGGTTTTCTCACCGATCCTTCAATCTGGAACGAAGACGTGGCAAAATTGTTTGCCGAGGCGGACGGAATCGCTAATTTAACAGACAATCATTGGGCAGTTATAAAAATCATTCGTAATAACTTCGAGGAAAAGGGGAATGCCCCGATGGTACGGACGATCTGCAAGGAAACCGGATTGAAATTGAAGGATATTTATGAATTATTTCCGTTAGGACCCGCCCGGGGTGCGTGTCGGGTGGCAGGTTTACCGAAACCGGACGGTTGCGTTTAGAACACACGATTATGTCTTGGTATATTTGGACCTCGTTAGCTGCACTTCTCTTTTGTGTAGTACTACTGGGGAAATATTTTGTACGACTTTTAAAAAAGGGTCCTCCTAAAGACCTTTCGCAAAAATCGGGAAATATTGCCCAAGCAGTCTGTTACTCTTGTATTGGAGCTATGTCACCTATGCAAAAAGAATCAGCTTATTTACACCTGCCCACCTATTCGGCAGGTATTATTTTTCATATAGGAAACTTCCTGGCAATCCTTGTGTACGTGATTATCGCACTCTCGGCGATCTTCAGCTTCCGGATTCCTATTGAAAGTGTAACGAACCTCGTCATCATCATACTGGCAGCCATCACGTTTGTTGCCAGTGTCTGCGGACTATCCTTATTTATTAAACGTATCGTGAAAAAAGAACTCCGGGAGTTGTCCTGCACGGATGATTATATTTCCAATCTTCTCTGCACGGTCATGCTTTTCGTGACGACATATTCCCTGTGGATGTTCCAGTTCGGGGCGGTATATTACATCACGATGGCACTCCTGTTCGTATGGATGCCTATCGGCAAGATCAAGCACGTACTTTATTTTTTCTTTGCGAGGTATCACTTGGGCTTTTTCTACGGCTGGCGTGGAACATGGCCTCCTAAAAAAGCTACGGTATGACAAATATCACGAAAGAACAAAGAAACAAAGCCCTTGCCATCATCAGCCAAACGAGCGACAGCAAGCTGGAAACCCATCTGAACGCTTGCGTGCGGTGTGGCTTATGCGCAGACAGCTGTATGTACTACCTCACGATGAAAGAAGCCAAATTCATTCCCGCGAGAAAAGTCGATCTGGTCAGTTCGATATACAGGCGTTACAAGACATGGCAAGGCGCCATGTTCCCGAAATTATTCCACGCCCGGGAACTGGATGACAAAACGTGTGAAGAAATGGTGGATTCCCTGTTTGGCGCTTGCACCATGTGCGGGCGTTGCGTGAAACATTGCTCTATCGGGGTAGACATCCCCTTTCTCGTGAAGAAAGGCAGGGAGATGCTCGCGGCTATGGATATGGTGCCGAAGACCCTTCAAGCCACGGTAGATGCAGCCATCAACACGGGTAACAACATGGGTATCCCCACAGACGAATTCGTCGACACGATTCAATGGATGGAAGAAGAACTTCAGGATGAAATGGAAGACCCGAATGCCGGATTGTTTCTGGACAAAACCGACAAGAACGTGTTCTACACGGTAAATCCCCGGGAACCGAAATTCTTCCCTCTCTCGATCTCTGCCATGGGTAAAATATTCTATGCGGCAGGAGAAGACTGGACGCTCTCGTCCAAATATTACGATGTCACGAATTACGGTTATTTCAACGGTAATAACACGGAGGCTACACAGATTGCCCGAAATCTCTATGACGAGATACACAAGCTCAACTGCAAACGCCTCATTCTCGGGGAATGCGGCCATGGCTCACGAGCCATGCGCTGGGAAGGTCCCAATTACCTCAAAACAAAATATGACTTTGACACGCTGACCGTCGTGGAGCTTATCGGTGAATACATCCGTAACGGGAGAATCAAACTGGACAAGAACTTGAACGATAAAGTGGTAACAATCCATGACCCTTGTAATCTAGTACGAAACGGCGGACTTCTCAATGAAATCCGTTTCGTGGTTAATGCTGCCGCGGCAAACGTAGTCGAAATGACCCCTCACGGGACAGATAATTTCTGTTGCGGGGGAGGCGGGGGAGCTTTAGCCATGAGCGAATACAACGAACGCCGTCTTAAAATCGATAAAATCAAAGCTGATCAAATCACGGCTACCGAGGCACAGGTCGTGGTTACTCCATGCCACAATTGCGTGGATCAACTTACCCAAATAAACCATACTTACAAATTAGGCATCATCATAAAGACGGTGGCGGAATTGGTTGCGGATGCACTAATAATTGAAAATGCAGAATTGAAAATTAAAAATTAATACAAGCATTATGAGCAAATTAATCTACCTAGACAATTCAGCCACCAGCTTCCCGAAGCCGGATGTAGTTTATGATTTCATGAACGATTTCTATCGTAAACATGGAGTAAACCCGGGACGTTCCGGGTTTGACGCCGCCGTTGAAACCGAGGAAGTAGTGAACTCTACCCGCAAAATGTTGACTAAACTCTTTAACGGGGGTACAGATCACAATCGTTTGACGTTCAGCTACAACGCCACAGACTCTTTAAACTTGATTATCAACGGTCTGGTTGAAAAAGGTATTCACGTGGTATCCACGATGTTGGAACACAACTCCGTGTTGCGTCCTCTCAATATGCACCACCAAAATGGTACTATTGACGTGACTTACGTGCCCTTTGACGAGAACGGTTACGTGCATCCCGACGATATTAAAAAGGCGATCCGCCCGAACACCAAATTTATAGTTATTACCCACTGTTCCAACGTATTGGGAACGATCCAGCCATTGGCTGAAATCGGGAAAGTCTGTAAAGAAAAAGGCGTAATCTTCGTGGTTGACGGTAGTCAGGGAGCCGGAGCCGTCGATTTGGATATGCAAGCTTCTGGCATAGACGTGTATTGCTTCACGGGACACAAATGCCTCATGGGTCCGACGGGAATCGGGGGTTCATACGTGCGTGAAGGCATCGAGATCAAACATACCCGTGCCGGGGGCACCGGAGTCCGTTCCGCGTATCCCGTGCATCTGGACGAATATCCTTATCGTTTGGAGTACGGGACATTGAACCTGTTGGGTGTAGCCGGATTGAACGCCGGGGTGAAATGGATTCAAGAACAAGGCATCATGAATATCCATCACCGGGAAATACAATTATGGGACAAATTGCGCAAGGCTCTGCAAGACGTGGAAGGAGTCACCACCTATTGTGCCAACAGCCCGGAAAACAAAAACCCGGTACTTAGCTTCAACATCAACGGATTCGATTCAGCCGACGTGGGCACCATGCTCGACGTGGATTACAATATTGCCGTTCGTACCGGATTGCAGTGTGCCCCGAAAGTACACGAGGTAATCGGTACATTCGATATGCACGGAACTGTCCGCATGAGTATCGGGGCTTTCACCACGGAAGAAGATGTGAATACAGCCATCGAAGCCGTGAAAGAAATTGCCGCGATAAGAAACTAAAAATTACACCCCATTTAACAGGCTCCACGTTTTTCTCGCATGGAGCCTGTTTTGCTACAGATTTTTACTCCGATCAAAAAATGATATCTCAAAACATATTTCTCAAATAAAATACGATATTATCATTTTCGGATACGTTGTAAGTAAAAATTCATTACTTTTGAGCCCATTAAAACAAACAAAAAAATTAGCTATATGTACGGAAAATTTCAAGACTTTTTAAAGGCTGAATTACAGTCAATAAAAGACGCCGGCTTATACAAAAGCGAAAGAATCATCGTTACCCCGCAAGATGCAGAAATCAAACTTGCCACGGGAGAAACTGTATTGAACTTTTGTGCAAACAACTATTTAGGACTTTCTTCAAACCCAACCGTTATCGAAGGAGCAAAGAAAGCATTAGACAGCCACGGTTACGGTATGTCTTCTGTACGTTTCATCTGCGGTACCCAAGATATTCACAAAGAACTGGAAGCTAAAATCTCTCAATTCTTTGGGACAGAAGATACCATCCTTTATGCCGCTTGCTTCGACGCTAACGGTGGTGTATTCGAACCGTTGTTCGGACAGGAAGATGCCATCATCTCCGACGAATTGAACCACGCTTCCATCATCGACGGTGTTCGTCTTTGCAAAGCCGTACGTTACAGATACAAACACGCCAACATGGCTGACCTCGAAGAACAATTGAAGATTTCTCAAGCTCAACGCTATCGCATCATCGTTACCGACGGCGTATTCTCCATGGACGGGGATATTGCCAAGATGAACGAGATCTGCGACTTGGCTGAAAAATACAACGCCATGGTGATGGTTGACGACAGCCACGCTGCCGGGTTCATCGGCGAAACGGGGCGCGGTTCAGCAGAACACCACCACTGCATGGAACGTGTCGACATCTTCACCGGAACCCTTGGTAAAGCCTTAGGCGGCGCCATGGGAGGTTACACTACCGGTAAAAAAGAAGTGATCGATATGTTGCGTCAACGTTCAAGACCTTACTTGTTCTCCAACTCCTTGTCCCCGGCAATCTGCGGTGCTTCCATCGCCGTGTTCGATATGCTGACAAAGAGCACCGAACTGAGAGACCGCGTGATGGACAATGCCAACTATTTCCGTGCTAAATTGACGGAAGCCGGATTCGACCTGAAACCATCTGAGTCTGCCATCTGCGCCTTGATGCTTTACGATGCAGTACTTTCTCAACAATTCGCTGCCGAATTACAGAAAGAAAACATCTACGTAACCGGATTCTACTACCCGGTTGTACCGAAAGGACAAGCCCGTATCCGTATCCAATTGTCTGCCGCACACACCCGCGAGCAACTGGATCGCGCCTTGGCCGCCTTCATCAAGATTGGTAAGAAACTTGGCGTTATCAAGTAATATAGACAACCATTCAATAATAAAAATAGTCGCTTTTTCGGGCGACTATTTTTTTATTTATAGAACCATTAACATCAATTACTTCGCATATTTCTCGTTAATTCTTTTCACCTCCGTGTAGACAAACGCCCCTTCACCCATCGTCTTCATGGACAAATCTATATATTTCTTTCCTTCTTTCTTTTGCCCGGACAAGAAAAGTATCTCCGCATAATAAGCCATTCCCACGGCATCCTTTCCATCTTGCATCTTTTTCAACCAATACAAGGCGATATCCCTTTGCTCTTGATTTTTAGCATTTACCCCCAAGTTATGCGCACATGATCTAGTTAACATTGCATTCCCATTCTCTCCATATAGCGGAACAAGTTCCAAAAGAGCCTCCAAATAAAGCTCGTCTTTATGATTTCTTTGGGCATAACGTACCTTCTGATTTGCGACAAGTAATTTAAATTCATCCTTCAACTGGGGATACTTCACGCACAAATTTCTATAAATTCTTTCCCAATCCGGTATATTCACGGTATCTTTCACGTGAGGCACAACCATTTCCCGTTCAATCAAGTTCAACACTTTTTGTTCTGCACTCCTTTCACCGAGTACGGCATTCACCTCGCCCGGATGCTCCAGAAAAAATTTAAACGTTTCATCATTCGTGCTGAAAATGAAATCCGAAGCATATCGTATTCCTTTCTCAGACACCCGTTCTTCCGGGGTGATTGTCTGCCAGAACACGTTAGCCACTTTCATGGCGAACTCTCTCTCTTGTCGTCGGGCAAAATCAACCGACAAATCAAACAAGAAATCTACATCCCGTTCCCCAGCTTCAAACTTCCTCCAACGAGTGTACAACTGTTGCCTCTCATCTAATGCCGTCTTCCCCAACTCAATAAAAACTTTCGTATTAGTTGTCGCCCCCGGCATCGAATGCACGAGCTCTCCTTTCGGGTTGAAAAAGAGCAAAACTGGTACTGTCCTTATATTAACAAGCCTTTGCACCCTATCAACTTCTTTATACCAAGCCTTCGTACGCTCATCATCTTGAGCCGTTTTATTAATCTGCAATTTCACACAGATAAAATGCTCGTTAAAAAATTTCCCGACTTCTTCATTGGGAAACACGACTTCTGTCATATTCCGACAAGGTCCGCACCAAGTTGCCATGACATCCATAAAAATATACTTATTCTCCCCGGTAGCCTTTTTTACCACCTCATCCCAGCTCATGCTCTGGTCGAACTGGATTCCTTTATTATCTTGAGCTATTATTCCGACGGGAAACAACAAGATCAACCCGATGACGATTCTATACATTGTATTCATAACTCCGGCTTTTAATTTATTTCATTGACAATCTGTTTCAACAACTTCATTTCTCTGGCATTTTTCTTCTTCATCTCCATCGCCCGTTCGTAAGTTTTACTTCCCTCTTTAGTCAACTTCAAAGCGGAATTCACACATTTCAATCCTTTCCCTTTTTGCTTGTTCAAGAAAAGCACTTCGGCATAATTCAACAATTGATATGCATCTTTTTCATCCAACGTTTTTTCCAGCCATTCCAAAGCGACCTTACGGTCCTCTTTATCCCGTGCTTTCAATCCTAACTCGTGAGCGTAACTACGAACCAACATATCATTTCCTTCCTCATCGCACATCGGAACTAATTCTCTTAAAACCGAAGCACAAAGCGCATCATTATGATACTTCTTGGAATACACCAATTTGCGATCCAGAAGCATCTTTTTAATTTCTACTTCTTTCCGGGGATATTTCACGCTCAAATCTTGGCAAATCCCGTCCCAATCCGGCATATTCACGGAGTCATTCATCAATGGCAAAATATACTTCGCCTCGATTGCCCGCATGACTTTCTGATTTGCCGCTCCTTTTCCAAGCACGGCATCCACCTTTTCCGGATAATCATAAAAGAGACTGAACATGGCATCATCCACACTGCCAAAGAAATCGCTTGCGTAACGGATTCCCTTGTCCAACAAACGTTCTTCGGGAGTTATCGTCTGCCAGAAAGTATTCCCCACCTCTCTCGCCATGACCTTATCCCCCAACATCAGGAAATCAACCGATAAATCGTACAGAAACTCCACGTCCCGTTCTCCCGCCTCGTACTTTTTCAGGCGAGTAAAAATCTGCTGATTCTCATCCAAAGCCTTCCGCCCACATTCGATAAATTCATTCACGTTCGGAATTCCCCCCGGAACAATATGCACCAACTCTCCTTTCGGGTTATAATAAAGTGCCGTCGGGAGTACCTGAATCTTCGCCTCCGTACAAATCTTGTTCACTTCTTTATACCAGGCTTTCACGTACTCATCGTCTTTAGCCGTCTTATCCGTCTGCAATTTGATACAAATAAAATGCTGGTTATAAAAATCACCCGCTTCCTTCTGCGTGAAAACATTTTTCACCATTGCCTGACAAGGCGGACACCAGGTAGACATAACATCCACGTAAATATACTTGTTTTCCCGAGTAGCTTTCTCCACCACCTCGTTCCAGCTCATACTCTTGTCAAACTGGATTCCTTGTTCTTGTGCCACCATCGTAACAGGCATCCACAATAACAAAATAAACACAAACCTAAAAATCGATTTCATACGTTTCATTTTTAATTTACTACAAATTCTTAATAACATCCTCTATTTTATTCTTGCAATGAACCAAACTCTTCCTTCTCTCCCTCGACAAGGACATTCCAAGCGCTTGTTCCATCACTACATACAATTTATTCAAATGCACTTGCAAAGCAACGGATTCACCCCGACCGGGATTCCTTCTCAATGCCTTCTCCACACATTCCAAATACTTCATTTGCAAAGCTTCCCGATACACATCCGCCTTTCCCGCCTCTGACCATACCGCCCGGTATAAATCATCCAGGAATTCATCCAATGTGTAGAAAGCCGTCGTTCCGGACATCACTTGATTCAATGCGAACCGGGACATCCCTTTCTCGAATAAATATTCCAACACTGCATTCTGCCAAGCCGCAATCACCTCCGAGGGAGCCAATCCGGCTTTCTTGACCAACGGGGATAGAACAAGCCAGTACGGAGTTGTGAAAATCTCCCGACTCAAAAACGCCAAAGCCTCTTTCTGTTCTTCCCGTCCCACGGGATTAGGTTTTGCAATACAACTTTCCCCTTCCGGGCAAATCTCAATTCCCCCGAACTGTTGAAGCACAAGTAACACGATCGAGTATAAAACCCCATCCTTTCCTCCGGCACGGCGAACCCAAATTCCCCACCCTGTCGTATCCCGTCCATTCCGGATCAAATCAGCCCTTCTAAATACTTGCTTCACATTTGCCAGCGCACACGAAGCCCCTGCAACCGGATCACGTCCTAAAGTTCCCAGATTAGCCATCGCTTCTATCGCCGTGGGTGAATCTGAAGAATAATACCATGTGTGTTCCGGCTTGTTTAAATTCCTCCGCAACAATGCCTGCAATCCTTCAACAGCTTCCCCCTCTTCTCCCCAATAACGATAGCCCCAGTTGATCGCCCAACAATCATAACTACCCACAACGGGGAACAAATTCTCCGTCGCCACCCGATCCTCCGGCTGTGCCACCGTATTCACAAAATGATCTCCCATGATTGACGAGGACATTCCATTTTCCGACAACCAATCATTATCCCTCAATTCTTTATCAAGTATCCACGCCGATGCCAATTTATTCGGCAATAATCCCAAAGCCTGCCCGATGCGCTGTCCTAAAGTTACACGAATCAAATGCCCTTCAATCTCTTCTGCCTCGGTTTTCAAATCAAATACCTTCTGCCACAAAGCGCTTCTCGTAATCCACTCATATTTCAATGAATCCAACACTCCGGGAGCCCAATGCACACGAGCCTGTATGATCTGCCCGCTCCGGGGGTCGACATTCACGTCCACCTCCTCGTTTTGCAAAGAATCTTGGTAAAGAATCAATCCTCTCAACGACACCAAAGACTGCCCCGTTTCTTCCGGTATATCCCTGGCAACAATAGCATTCCGGAAACCGGCAACCTCAAAAGCCCGCTGCCAATCTTCCACCGCCCGCACAAAATAGGGTTTCCACCGTTCCGGGATCTTCGGATCAAGATAAAACACGATCGGCTCTTGCGGTTCCGTCAATTTACCCGTCAAATAAGCTTCTACATCCTTGGGTTCCAACGCCCACCGTCGGATCACGTGGCGAGTCCGAATCCCCGTACATTCATCTTTGAAATAATCGTACGAAACCGAAGAAAAACCGATTCTTCGATCCCTCACACGTCCTTCTCGGGGAGTCTCCGGCAACAAGAAAAACGTGGTAGTCACCGGCATTTCTGTCAACTCATCATCAGCCCGCTTCCACTGACGACGGACAACGGGCAATTCCCTCATCACAGTACACGCGAAAAATCCATCTTCCGCATGAAAACGAACCACACGTTTACCCGGCGCATTAAAAAGCGGCTCTTCTCTCATTATCAGTTCCGTGATATCAATCAAGAGTTTCTCTTGATCCTCCCGTTGAACAGGGCAAATCATAAAGGGCATCTCCACCTGGTTACGAGCCACGAGTTTCTTCATTTCAGGAGAAGTTTCTTTCTCACCGATCCGAAAATCCGGCAAAAACACGCCTACCTCTCCGGCTCTCTCCTGTTTAAAAGACACAACGATCTCTTTCCCCAGCCTACTCCCCGGTTGATACGTCCGGTTTTCACGCACAGAATCCAGACGGCTTACAACCAAAAACGCACGCGCCAACTCGGTACGGGAAATGTCCAACAGACATCTTCCCTCGGACGGATACACGCGGAAAGTCGACGCGCAACCATCATGCGACCATATCACTTGAATAAGTAATAGAATACAAAATATTTTCTGATACATACAATACATCCATTTTTATTTTAAAAACTTATTCATCGTCCGAATCAAATCCCGGCAATAGATACCGAAATATTCCTCGTTATTCTTCGCCAGAGCCTGTTCCACTCTCTTCTTCAAGTCACCCACGTACTGCTTGTACAACCGGACTCCCTGCGGTCCGGTACTCGAACAATAAGCGCTGACCCGCTGGAAGAAAAGCCTTTGTAAATTTTGCCTGTAAATACCCGGCATCTTCCCGTCCAACACATCCTGCCAAACCACTCGGTGCAAATCCTCAAAAAAATCATTCAACGCGTAAACCCCGACAGAATCCTTTACTGGCAAAGAACCCGCTTTGGGCAATAACCAAGCTAATGCCCCCGTATGAATCACTTCCATGAACTGAATCGGATCATTCTCGATTTTTCCTGCACACATGGGACTCACCAACCATTCGGGAGCGGTAAACACGTATTTCCCCAAAAACATCATCGCCCGGTGTTGATAGTCTGGTTCCACCAAAGTCTTCACGAGTTGCTCTTTCTCATCATAATCCCAATAACATCCTCCCACGATGTTTATAACCTGTTTCATATAATAATGGTATTGTCCCAAAGGCACATTTCGCTCTCCTATAGAAACAATCCGGTCATAGATTCCCCGATAAGTCGTATAACTACCATCTTGATCCGGCTCCCACTGATCCATCCGTGCCAAAACCCATTTCAAATTTTCCATCCCGTAGGTATTTGCAACCACCAGGTCATCACCCACATCCTCCGATTGCGACCGGGGGTCGCTCACGTTGGATTGAGCCCCGTACCACTGTCCCCACTTCTTCTGCTCCTCCCCGACCCAAGCCGACACATGGGCACGTTCCTCCTCCAAGGTCTTTATTTCCGGAAATAAACGATAGCCCCATTCAATAGCCCAACGGTCATATAGGTTTATCCTCGGAATCAGATTCAACCGATCGACACCATCCCCGGGTTGTGCCACGTAATTAAAACGCGAATAATCCATGATCGAAGTGGAAATCCCGTTTCGTGTCAACCATTCGTTATCCCTCAATTTCTCGACCGGAACGACGGAACTTGCCCCCATATTATGCGTCAATCCCAGCGTGTGTCCCACCTCGTGCGAGATAATCACCGACAACAATTGCCCCAACCACTCGTCCGATATTCCCTTGGAAAATATCTCCGGATCACTTGGTCCTGCCTGTACCAGATAATTCCCTTTCAACCATTCCACCAGACTATGCCCCCACATAATACGGGCATGGTAAATCTGTCCGCTTCTCGGATCGGCATACCGCTCCCCGAAAGCGTTCTCTTCCGTGGTCGGTCGATACACGATTGCCGCCCGACAAGACTCCAGCGTCCAAGTCGAATCGGCAGGCGAAGCCACCCTTGCTTGAATCGCATTCCGGAACCCTGCCTGTTCGAAAGCGGAATTCCAATTATTGATTGCCACTTCAATATAAGGGATCCATTTCCTCGGGGTCAACGGATCAATATAAAACACGATCGGCTGCCGAGGTTTTACCAAAATACCCTTCCGGTACTTTTTCATATCCTCCGGCCGAGGCTCCAACCGCCACCGGGAAATACAATAGAAATCGTCTTCCCTGACCATTGTATCCCCACAAACCAAATGCTTGCTTCTGAAGTACCCCACCCGTTGATCCTCATGCCTCAACCGCATCAATTCCTCGTCCATCAACAACAGACAACTACTTACCCGTACATTCCCGTCCCTCTTTTCCCGCCAACCGACCAACTCTTGGCAATCCGGATGAGAAATCGCCTTCAACGTCGACATTTGTAATTTTCCATTCACCACACCCGTGTCACAAACCACCCACGAGGTAATATCCAAACATACGTTTCCTTTTCTACCCCGTTCCTTCGAGAAACTAGCTATCTCAAAAGGTGGTTTCGGGGGACCGATCATATTAGAACCCGCATTCTTACTGATCGATGCTTTTTGCATCAAAGCCATCTGTCCGTTTTCCCGTTCCCGTAATTGCAAAACTTGCAATTCTCCCACCATATCTCCCGCCTGAGCAGTACACCCACTCCCCACGGCTGCCAGCTGATTCACCAACAACCATTCCCGCCCGATCAACGCCTCTGACAATTCCCAAATCACCTTATCCCCTTCCCGATAAATCCGAAAATATGCTTTACCTTTTCCCTTGCCTTCCGAAAAAAAAGGCAAAACAAGGAGGAAGAGGAAGGAAAACAATGTTTTCCTTCCCATTACTCGAAATCTCAATACATTCATTAAACTACTTTTTGTACACGATTTTCTTTATCTTACCGAAATCAGTAGCCAACAGCCGAGGCGCCGCATCTTTCAAGTCCCCGGTATTCACCAACGTGAAAGCATAGAGCGATCCCTTGCTCCCATTATACGTGGCTGCCGTCAGGCTTAGTCCATCGTTCGTCGGCAAGACAATTGATACCACCTCTTCTCCCGACGGGAAAGCATACAGCAACCGGGAGGTATTCGCATCCGCATCATACAGGCGGATCTCGTTCCCATTTGCATAGTATATTTGCTGCCTGCCATACGGGGAAACAAACACCGGACTATCCTTCATGCCGGGACACTCCTCTTCGCTAACTACATGAAAAGGTCCGCTGCTAAATCCTACTCCCGCCATCGTATAACGTATAACGTAAACATTGTCCGCATCCCGGAACACTATATTGTAATAGTAATTTCCCGCACCTCCGGTTGGCATTCCAATCAGTTCCCAGTCTTCATCCACCTTTGCCGCATCGAACAATGTCACTCCCCCTGAAACATAAGAACCGGTCACATCTTGAAGCACCACGTTAGTTGCCTGATACCGGGAATAAAAACGATGATTCGCTTCGTCAAAATACAAGATCCCCATCAACTGTCCCCTATAATTCATCCCCGAACCGATAAAGGAAGCACAACCGGTTTCCAAACCATCGGATGCGACCATCGGTTCGCCAAATAAAGTTTGCCCTTGATCCTGATGCATCCGGTAAATCTTTCCATCATTTATCAAAACAAATGTAGAATTCTTCTCGATATAATTTGCCAAAACTTGCGGACGAATAACCGCCGGACGCGTAGCAAACATCTGCTCGATATCGGCAAGCACCCGGCAAGAACGATAATCTATCACGTACCCCCAGTCTTCCCCGAAAATCATCGTCATATTACCCGCGGCGACCTTCCCGTCCGGAGATGAATACCCGCTAAAATCTACCGTAAACAAATCCGTTACATTCGGCTTTAACACAACATCCGGGTTTACCTCCGAGAATATACCATGAAACACGGTGGACGTGGACGTGTTATAAAAACTGATATCCGAATAATTGTCATATTGCTCCACGACAAAATAACCGGGCTGATAGTTTGTCCGCACTTCCAGTTTCATTCCTTTACGATAAGTAACTCCCGTGCTATTATCCGTTACTTTAAAATTAAACGGGTAAGAATTACCGGAAGCATAATCAATCTGCTCGGCAAAGTTCCGCTCCGTGGATAATACGACATTCACGGAATCCGAGGAGGTCGGAATAGAAACCACCCACTCGTAACTCAAGTTTTCTTCATTCTCTTCCAAGGCAAAAGAGAGTTTGGGCGATACTTCCAGTACCATTCCCTGTTGCACGGACACGACATCCGGTAAATCAATCGAAATCTCGTTCAAATCCCGATAGGAATAATTCCCCTTATCCCGGTAACACGACGCCAAAAGCAATACGCCCAGCATCCCGATAAGACTATATCTAAACCAATTTTTCATACTTTCGTGTTTAAATTAAAAAGAAACTTGTTTTCCATTTTCATCCAGCATCTTTTCACCGGGATGTTCTGTTTGCCACAATTGCAACTCACGACGCATCCGCAACAAGTCATCATACATATAATTCCTGTCTGCGGGGGACACCGGTTCCACTCCCCAGTATTTTCCCAACTTCTCGTACATGAAATCAAATTTAACCCGGCTCCAATCACCAAAAATACCACACTGCGACCAATAAGGCGGCTCTGACACCAAGTTTGAAAACTTCAACTCGTAACGCAGAGATATTAAAAACGTCTTGTCGTCTGATACCGTATCCCCGAACACCTGTGCCGGAAATTCTTCGAAAGGTTCAAGCACGAACTTGACCATTTTCTCTTCATCACCCAAGTTCTTTTTAAGTAACAACACCTTTGGAGTAAATGAAACTGCATTAGCAGGCAACACATTATCCTCGATTACAAAATGCACTCCCTCCACGGCAGTACTTCCCTCTCCCGCAACTAGATTTACTTTACGGTCATAATCCACGGGCTTCCCCATCAAACGAATTTCCGGAAGTTCAAAAATATGTTCTTCCACCCCCGGGTAAAAATAGAAGGAATAAAAGCCACTGAATATCTTGTTGTACTCGTCCATGTCAAATTTACCCTGAACAATCACATCACCTGTACCATAGAACCACACCCCTGCGTCATAAGAGGCTCCGGGAATCTTATCATCATCTTCACAAGCGGCAACAATCCCCAACAACATCACCGCCAACATAATTCTTATATTATATAACGTTTTCATCTTCATAACTATTCTCGTTAATTACTCTGTAATTCCACGTCTTAATTCAAGCTCATTCTCCGGTACAGGGAAGACATAACCGGGAGTCGATACATCCACGTATGTTTCCTGATCGTGATCCAAAACCTTCGTTATATTCAACCGTTTATAATAATAAAACAAGTGTCCTTCGCAAAAAAATTCTTTCTTGTATTCATTCAGGATCTCATTCTGGAACTCCTCGTCCGATATGGAATCTTCCACCTTCTTCAATCCCCTGTTCACCAACACCTCATTCAAATAAGCACGTCCCTCCGCTGTATTACCACAACATTCGGCAGCGATATAATACATCTCTGACCAACGCATCAAAGTAACCAAATCCCCTCTACTGGCAACACTTCCATTATACCGGTAAAACATATACCTTTGCCCACCGACTTGGTCGGTTGCAGCAAGATACCACAAATAGATAAACCTGTAATCCGTCCCTCCTCCTGACGTCGTTCCATAAAGCTTCTCTATATCCGTCACGTCGTTACGCAAACCATGTACATCAAATCCCATTCTTTTGTCATACACGTCTTTCAAATTGGTTTTATTCAAGGTAAAAATACACTCCGTGTAGAAAGCAATATCTCTACTTTGCAAATCACGACAATCCACTAACGGATCCATAAACCTGAATTGTTCAGACTCGATCACTTTTTGGGCATACAGCAAAGCGTTTTCCGTATCCCCCTTCCAGTGATAAATTCGAGCCATCGTCGCGTATACCGCCCAACGATTAAAATGAGAGCGGCGACTGTTCAACCAACTGTTCTCTACGGAAGACGAGTACATATTATCTACCGACAACAAACTATCCGCCTCCTGTAAATCCTGAAGAGCCAACCCGATCACCTCCTCCTCCGTGTTAAACAAAGGCCATTCCCGCCCGGACAATTTCGTCACGTAAGGAATCGTCAATTCATCCCCGGCCAAAGCATACGGCTTCCCGAACAAACGCATCAGATCGAAATGCATAAAAGCACGCACACCTAACGCCTCTCCCTTTATCATCCGGTAATTATCATAAGTAAATACCGATTTGTAATCTTCAATCTGTTCCAACAAGCTATTCACGTTGGCGATGACATTATAACCTTTGCTCCAAATTTTATCAATCGCACCGACAACTTCAGAACCTTGATAATAATTGGTTGCATCCAGATCTTTTCCCAAACCACTGACATTATAAGTATCGAATATTTTAAAACGTCGAGCTAACACATCCAGATAAGTCACACTCAGTATATCCCCGTACAAAGCATTGTCCGCCATCAGGTAATACACCCCCGCCATGCCATCCATAAATCCCTGCTCCGTTTCAAACATCTCGTAATCGATCACTTCCGTCTTCGAAGGTACATCCAACCAATCGTTGCATGCCCCCAAGGAAAGCCCGAAAACCAACACGATATAAAAAATATATTTCTTCATAATCTATCTTTTTATTCTATATAAATACTACAACCTAGCCGACAGCGTAAACAGGAAACTTCGATTGAATGGATAAGACGTACCGGACTCACGCTTCATACTTGAAATACGCAACACATTCTGCATCGAGAAACTCACGCTGAAACGATCGCTGTTAATCGCCTCTTTGGAAGCGTCATTCACTTTCTGAACGGCTTTGGTCACAAATCGGTTTAACCAACGCTCCACCAGAATACCCGGGTCTATTGTCAATCCCGTTATCTCGAACGAATTTGCCTTTTGCACGAAACGGGAAGTCACTTTCGTCGATTTTTCCGTCCGCGTGTAACCTTCCAAATCCACCAATCCTTTGTAATCGGCAGGCTTACCCGGTGTTGTCCAACGATCTTTCAGCACCCGTTTATCCATGTTTTGTTGCAAATTAAAATTCTCCACCTTGCTTGCCAACGTACTATTATACAACACACCTCCCGTGCGGAATGTCAACCCGAAATTCAAACGAATCCACTTGTACTGGAAATTATTGTAAATC
This sequence comes from Butyricimonas synergistica DSM 23225, assembly GCF_000379665.1. GTDB lineage: Bacteria > Bacteroidota > Bacteroidia > Bacteroidales > Marinifilaceae > Butyricimonas > Butyricimonas synergistica. The sequence continues at coordinate 1,808,452 of NZ_KB903359.1, forward strand.
GTAAAATTCAATTTCGGTTGCATATCCCCCATGTACACCATATCCTCCTGCCTCCAGACATAAGTCTGCCGGCCGTCTTTCGTCAGGAATACCTCATAACCGTTACTCGCGTCAATTCCCAAAGAGCGTACGGCATACAAACCGCTGACACTGGCTCCTTCCACGTATTGGAGCACCGGAGTCGTGGCACCGTTTGTTATCTGCTGGTTCAAGGCTGCCTGATTCTGAGCCTTCAAATTATCCGTGATCTCCAATAACTTATTCTCGTTATGATAAAATGAAGTGGCTACCGACCAGTACAACTCTCTTTTAGGCGCCTGCAACAACACGACCCGAACCCCAAGGTCAAAGCCCACGTTTTGGCTTTTGCCCAAATTATCATGATAAGAATCAAAACCATTGGAAGGAACCGTGGAAGTCGACATGATTAAATCATCCGTCGTTTCCCGGTAATAATTAAAGTTTGCCGTTACTCGTCCCTTGAACAATCCAAAATCCACACCATAATTCCATTTTTGCGTTTGCTGCCACTTCAATGCCGTATTTCCCAACCCCATCAATGTAGCCGGGATAAAATCAAGATACCGTCCGTCCGTTTGATACTTGTACGTTGTGGCTCCCGCGTAAGCCGGGAAATTCACGCTCCCGGTAAATCCCCATGAAACCCGAAACTTCAGCTGGCTGATAACGTTCTGCCCCAGCATAAACTTCTCGTTATGGAAATTCCAACCGATACCGACAGAACCCAAATCCCCGAATCTCTTTTTTCTCCCGAACACGGACGAACCGTCCGCCCGGATAGAACCATCCAGCAAATAACGGTTGCCGTACGCATAACTCAAGTTCCCGTAAAAACCAGCCGTTCGTTTCATACTATAACTCCCGGACGGTTTCGTGTTACTGTATTGCAACCCAAACAACAAATCATCCAAACGGTCATTCGGGAATCCCTTAACCACCAACCCGAAAGAATTCGACTCCTCGTGATTCAACTGCGCACCCGCAGAAATATAAATCGTATGGTTCCCAAAGTTCCGTCCGTAATTCAACGTGGAGGTCAACTGCCACTTTTTCGTCTTTCCGTTATTCTTGGTGTACGACCCCCTTTCGGAAAAAGCCGACGTGAAAAATTCGGACGCCGTCCCCGGCACGAAATTATCCCGTTCCGTCGTCCCGTGCGTGTAAGTAAACGTTGTATTCAACTTCAGCCCTTTCACGAAAGTCACTTCCGACCAAAGCTCGTTAGCAATGGAAAGACTGGAATTTGTATTTACCATATTCAAATGGGCATTCCAAAGCGGATTCTTCTCGGAAGGAGTATGGGACGAGGATATCAAACCATTGCTCCCTTCCGTGGGATAAATATCCACGTATTTCGTAACATTACCATTTTCATCTTTCGGCAACCAGTAAGGATTCATCCGGGCATACTGCCCGAAATCCCCGTAAGGTGATTCCGACCCCTTGGAAGAATTAATCTTCACGGCATATTGGAAACTCAACTTCTTGTTCAACGTCGTGTATTTTACTCGTACGTCACCACCGAGCACATCCCGGTAAGAACCTTTCATAATACCGCCGTTATTGGAATAATTCACCGTCCCCTGTAACAACACTTTTTTGGTACCGTAAGAAACCCGTGCCGTATGGGAATGAGTGAATTCCGTACGCAAAGGTTGAGACAACCAATACGTATTAATTCCCCGGGCTACATTATGCTTCACCAAATTGTGCAAATCGTCCAACCGTTTTTGTTCCGTGAAATCACGGCTACGGTAATACCCCCCTAACTCCTCGACCTCCAGTTTCTGACGGGCATTCATCAAATTAAAACTGGACAAATCCGGTATATTCACCCCGTAAGTGCCCGTGTAAAAAACCTGGGTAGCCCCCTCTTCTGGCTGGATCGTTTCCACAACCAAAACCCCATTCGCAGACTTGGAACCGTAAATAGCCGTTGCGGCGGCATCCTTCAACAAGGTGACAGACTTCACGATATTGGGGCTCATGTCAAACAATGTCTGCAAATCGGACTCGAAACCGTCGATAATAATCAACGGCGGGTTGCTGATATACCCGTACTCGCTCTCCATATCCGTCTGCATAATACTGTTCGTTCCCCGCAACTGCACCTTCGGCAACACGTTGGGGTTCGAACCGTTCACCACGTCGTCCGGCATCTGGAATGAAGCGTCCAACACTTTCAAGGCACTCAAGATACTTGTTTTACTGATCGCTCGAATATCCTCGCCCGTGTACTGGGTTGCGGCTCCCGTAAAATTCTCTTTCGGACGGGTAAAAATACCATTATTAATCACCGTCACCTCCTCGATGGCATAAGCCAAAGAATCCAAGATCACCGTGCCCATATCCGATTTTGCCGTCAATGTCTTTTTCTCGTAACCGATAAAGCTAAATTCTATTTTACTCCCCTCGAACACATCCTTCAACACAAAATGCCCGCTGGTATCCGATGTCGTGCCCCGGTATTCGCCAAGCACCTGTACTGTCACCCCGGGGATCGACACGTTCTTGGCATCCACGACCCGACCGCGTACTCTTTGAATCACCTTTCTAGCTACCGGGGTTTCTTTCGCCTTGCTCACCACGATAGCACCACTCTGAAACTTCCACTGCAATTTCGTTCCTTTCAACAACTCGTCCATCACCTCGCTAATCGAAGCATCCTTGAACTCGTAATCCTTCCGGGGAGAATTAGGCAAATCCTCCTTCAGATAAGTAAACCGATAGCGAGTCGTCTCCTGCAAGCGCTTGAACACCTGTTCTACTAACACCTGCTTCATGCTCAGCGTGACACGCTGTTCCGTTTGGGCGGAAAGCATTCCCGAAGACCCGAAACTACTCGCGAAAACGTAAAAGACCAGAAAAAGGCTCTTCCAAACCATCTTTTTTCGTCCTTTCCCTCTCGTAAAATGATTTTTTTTCATACCTTTGTTTTTAAGGTTATTAAATAACGATACACAAATAATCTTGAACATAAGGAAGAGTGTGCAAGACTCTTCCTTGTTTTTGATTATATCTTTAGAAACGGATATATATTTTCTTTCCTTCTATTCTATATTTAAAATCAATTAAACTTTGCAACACTCCTAATAACTCTTCCACCCTCTCGTCACGCATGGCGTGGAAAGTCACACTACCACCAGGCATGCCAACCTTATTCTCGATAACAAATTCTACATCATACCATTGTGCCATAGCGGAAAAAATAACCTCTATCGGCTCTCCTTCAAAGGCAAACATTCCTTCCCGCCAAGCGACACAGGTCGACGGGTCTTCAAGTTCCACCACTTTCATATCTCCCGTTCCCCGGTCAAACACAGCTTGCTCACGAGGAGATAATATCCTGTATACCGAATCATTCCCCACGTGCACGACGCCTTTCAGCAAGGTCACCTTCAAAAATTGCTCATCGGCATAATCCCGTACATTCAATTCCGTTCCCGTCACCCATATCTGCAAACTCCCGTTCGTATGCACTTCAAAAGGTCGGGTAGGATTCGTCTTCACTTTAAAAAAAGCCTCCCCGCATAATCTAACCTCCCGTTTATCTTCCGCGAAACGATCCGGGTACATCAATACCGTTTCCGAATTCAACCATACCTCGGTACTATCATTCAGCCGTAACCAGTACTCGCTTCCCCTCGGAACCTCTACACGAATCATCTGCACCTTTTCTTTTGCAACCACGTTCTCGGCAACCTTTTCCTTCACGTGTTCTTTCCACTCCGTACCCGTGTTATTCTCTTTCAACACCACCTTGCGCCCGTCATCCACGGATAGAAATGCATAATATTTGCCTTGGACTTCGGGCAAAGGCACCCCTTCCCTTTTTTCCGTCCGAAGCGAAAAGATGACGACCGTACTTAAAACTGCCACCAACAATACTGCCGCCACCGAAGAAATCCTCATGTACAACCTACGACGTACCTTTCGATGAATCTTTTCATGGATTGCCTTTATCGTCTTCTCGTAGTTCAGATGACCGAAATTCTTTTTGCGCTCCGCTAAACTTCTCCCGGAAACAAACGCCTCATACATTTCCCGATTCTCCGGCGAAGCATCAAGCCAACGCTGCAAGCGTTCCTCTTCCCCCGGGGAAATATCCCCTACCACCTTCTTCACCATAATCTCGGCTATATCTATTCCATCCAAATAGTCCATATCTTATTTTTTTATCACTAGAACACCACCACGACAAAAAAGTATACATCGAATAAAAAAAAATTATACATTTGTATTGTGATATTTACAATCCCCTCGTGCTATGGAGTTGGATACCCTCTTACAAGAAATACAAAAGGATAACCGAGAAGCCTTTAACGAGCTCGTTTTGCGATACAACGAATCGTTGAATGCTTTCGCTTTCAATATCCTAAAAGACAAAGAGGCGGCAGAAGACATCGTACAAGATGTATTTGTCAATCTATGGCTGAACCGGAAAAAGATCACCTTCGGGGAGTCCATGAAAAGCCTGCTCTACGTATCCACCCGAAACCTGGTATACAACTATATCCGTTCCGCGAAAAGAGAAAACGAACGCTATAAACACCTTGCGGCAGAAAACGAAACCTCCACTTTAAATTATATCATACAGGAAGAAGCTCTACGTCTTCTGAACGAATCAATCGAACAACTTCCGCCCCGTATGGCAGAGGTCATCCGCCTCAGCTTGGAAGGACTGAAACAAGAGGAAATCGCCGAACAAATGGAGGTTACCGTCGCCAACGTGAAAAGATTGAAAGCACTCGGTATCGAAAAATTAAAAAAATCACTCGGGGCACTATCCTACTTCGTGTTTACCACTACCGGGCTGATCTGACTTCTCCCGGTTCTGCGCGTAATACTTGCAAAACTTGTTCAACACGCACTCCCCGCACAACGGGTTTCTTTTCCGGCACACCATAGCGGCATAGTCCAAGATTGCCCAATTCAATTCCTTGCAACGCCGCACCTCGATAATATCATTTGCCAATTCCTGTACTTCCTTGTCAAAACGCACATCGATAAAATCGCCCAGTTCAAAATAGCGTTTCAGCAAACGGGACATATTCACGTCCAGCAACGGCTTACGGTTCTTCAAAATAAATAGTTCAAAAGCATTCGTCACGTACAACCCGATAAAACCGGAATCACGCAACTCGTTGGAATCACCCGGCAACTGCCCTCCCCGACGACGCAAGTCTTCCCCCAGCTTATACAGCCGTCGGGCCCGATGCCGGTACAACCCCAAGGGTTTCATCGCCTCCTCCAACTCCTCCAGCGAAGCGTTGCAAAGCGCATCCCAGTCCGGGAACCTCGAGAAAAAAGTATCGAAATACTTCGCCACTGTTTCCGCTTTCGTCCTCTGCAACAGAATCTCGGACACGATCTGCTGGTACTTCGTCGCCCGATCCTCCCGCCACGGGAACACCCGCTGGTTCTCATCGAACCATCGCAACAAACTGTGCTGCAGATATTGAACCATTACTTCCCGCATACAATGGATATCATCCGGCCAGCGCCGCCCTATACTCGTTAGGAGAACAACCGACCACTTTCTTGAACAAGCGGCTCAAATGATGGGGATACTTGAATCCCATCTCGTAAGCAACTTCGCTGACAGACTTATCCAGATCGGCAAAACGCTCTTTGACTTGATTGATTACCGTCAATTGAATACACTCCTGAGCCGATTTCCCGGTTTCCTTCTTTATCAAATCACCGAAATAATTAGCAGAAAAGTGCAGTTTATCCGCACAATAGGCGACGGAAGGCAACCCGTAGATTTCGGGGGCTTCCGAATCAAAATAATTGACCAATAAATCTTCAAACCGGGTAAGAATATCCTTATTGACATCCTTGCGCGTAATAAACTGGCGGTCATAAAAACGGACGCAATGATTCAGGAAAACCTCGATATTAGCGGTTATAATGGAACGGCTATGCTTGTCTATCGCATGCTCCAATTCCTCCCGAATACCAAGAAAACAATTAATAACGATCTCCCGTTCCCGGTCCGACATGTGGAGAGCCTCGTTCGCCTCGTAAGAAAAAAACGTGTACTCCTTCATCTTCTTTCCCAGCAGCGTGCCATGCAGCAAATCGGGATGAAAAAGCAAAGCCCACCCTTTCCCCTGAACCCGGGTCCCGTCATCATCAACCCCGACGACTTGCCCGGGAGCAATAAACACCAGCGTACCTTCCTGATAATCGTAAACCCCGCGCCCGTAGCGCAAATCCCCACAATTGATATCCTTCAGGAAAATGGTATAAAAACCGAAATTGATGCGACTATGCCTTATCGGCGGTATTTTTGAAAAATCGAGAACACTCACGAGCGGATTCAATGTTTCCACCTCCAGGAATTCATGATAATCATGAATCGTATTCATTTTTAATATCTCACCCATAACGTTCGGAACTTTTGTTTGATACAAAAATAACAATTCTAATTTAAAAACGCCACTATTTTGAATCCGCATTTGTTAACATAGAAGTGGAGATTCCGTTTCTCGAAACAAAAGGCAAGCAAACGCCAGACTTATTGACCTCCACCCAACGCGTGATACAGGCTTATGATGCCCTGTATCTCATCGAATTTGTCCTGTGCCAATGATTTCTGGACATCCAATAGGGACTGTTGCGCGGTAAGCACCTCCAGGTAGTTCACCGAGGAATGACGCATCAACAGCTCCGTCTTTCGGACTGCCTCCTGTAAAGAGACGACACTCTTAGAATTTATCGCCAGCCTCTCCCGTGCAGTCTGCAAAGATACCAGCACGTTATTTACCTCACTGCCAGCCTCAAGCAATTTCTGTTGAAATGCCAACGCTGCTATCTCCTGTTCCGCCTTGGCTATTTTCAGGTTAGCGATGTTCGTTCCGCGATTGAACAACGGTTGCGTCAGCGAACCGATGGCATTAAGCAGCCATTGTCCGGGATTGAGCACAACGCCACCTCCGTTGTTCGTCCATCCCGCACTCCCCGATAGATTAATAGAGGGATAGAAAGCTGCCCTTGCCACATTTGTGGCATAAAAAGCCTTTGCCAACGACATTTCAGCCTCCCGGACATCGGGACGATTTGCCAATAGCTGAACGGGGATCCCCATTGACATGGAATCGGGAAAAATCTGATCGGCAAATTTTCCCCGCTCTATGCCTTCAGGAGTTTGCGCCAACAACAGGCACATCGCATTTTCAGTCTCTTTCAAACTCTTACGCATGGACAACAAGGAGGCTTCGAGTGCCGCCCTGTTCGCTTCGGCTTGAAGAACTGCCGCGTCATTGGCACTTCCCGCCCGCATCAATGCCCGCAACGTCGAAACCGTCCGCTGCCAGTTCCGCGATATCTGTTCTGCAATCGCTATCTGCTCATCCAACATCAGCAACGTGTAATAAGTTGAAGCGACCGATGCCACGAGCGAGGTCTGCACCGCCTGCCGATAGGCATAAGACTTCTCCAATGAAGCACGGGCTTCACGCTTGGCGGCTGTAACTTTGCCGAATATATCCATTTCCCAACTCGCGGCACCGCTTATATTGTACGTTTTAGCCGTCGAACCGTCCCAACTGTTCAGTCCGCCTTCCGCACCGAGATTCACGGACGGCAGATAAGCCAGACGGGCAGCAAGCAATGCAACTTCGGCTTGCTCTGCACGTAAGCGTGCTGTCCTTAAATTCGTATTACGCGTCAACGCCGTATCTATCAACTGTTGCAAGTATGCATCTTGAAACAACTCCTTCCACGAAAATGTCGCTATATTACTATCGACTTCTACCGTTTGCGAAAATTTCTTGTAAACACTACAACCTGACAACACGGTCAATATCAATATACTTATAATTATTTGTTTCATTGTTCCTCCTTTTGATCCATTTCTTTCAAATGCTTCAACAAAGCCACTTTTTCCTTCTCTCCCGTTATAACCGGGTCTGCTTGTTTGAACTCTATCGGCTTAACGCGTTCCTCCATGGATTGGAAAAACATCCACAGGGCGGGCACGATAAACAATAGCACCAACGTTCCCACCAACATACCCCCCACGGCACCGGTACCGAGCGTGGAATTACCATTGGCACCCACACCCGAAGCGAACATCAACGGAAGCATACCGAATATCATCGTCAACGCGGTCATCAGAATAGGACGCAGACGATTCTTCGCCGCTCCCACGGCAGCCTGCTTCAAAGACATTCCGCCGCGTCGGCGTTCACCCGCGTAATCTGTAATGAGGATGGCAGTCTTTGCCAACAAACCGATAAGCATGATCAGTCCCGTCTGTAAATAGATGTTATTCTCCAGCCCGAACAACTTGGCAAACAAAAAACTTCCCATCAAACCACAAGGTACGGAGAGAATAACCGTAAGAGGGAGTATCAAACTCTCGTACATACCGCTCAGGATGAGATAAACGAGCACGATACAAACGGCAAAGATAATGATCACATTGTTGCCCGTGGTCGCTTGTTCCCGTGAAATACCTCCAAGTTCGTAGCCGTAATCTTTGGGCAACACTTCATCGGCAGCCTCCCTTATGGCTTTGAGTGCATCGCCCGAACTATACCCGGCAGCAGCGTTACCGTTAATTGCTATGGAGTTATAGAGGTTAAAGCGAGAGAGGGATTGAGGACCGTAAGTCTTGGTGAGTTTCACGAATTGCGATAACGGAGCCATCTCACCACCCACACGCACGTAGAAATGATTAAGCGACTCTTGCGTGACACGCTTTGCCGGATCGGCCTGAATCATCACACGGTACAGTTTGGAGAAACGGTTGAAATTCGAGGCATAACTACCACCGTAATATCCTGACAGTGCGTCCAAGACCTCCGCTGTCGTGATTCCTGCGCGTTCGCACTGCGCGGCGTCAATATCCACCCAGTATTGCGGGTAATTATTTGCAAACGACGAGTACGCCGCCTCTATTTCAGGACGCCCGTTCAAAGCCTCCACGAATCGGTCGCATACATTCTTGAACTCGGACAAATCGCCACCAACCTTATCCTGCAAATAGAGTTCGAAACCTCCTCCCATGCCGTAACCCGGAATCATCGGAGGCGCCATCACGAACATGTTGGCGTCCGGTACATCGGCAGCAATACCGTAAAGCCTTTCCGACAGTTCCATTGCCGATTGTCCCACGCCTTTACGCTCGTCCCAATCGGTCAGTTTGATAAAGTACATACCCATCGACGGACCAGCACCGTTAAATGAATACCCCGATATTCCGCTCGAATACTCGATTTCAGGAAACTCCGCCAGCTTCTCGTCAATCCTTTGCATGATACGGTTGGTCTCTTTCAGAGAACTTCCCGGCTTCGTGTCGAGGCTAATCATCAGAGTGGCAACATCCTCGTCCGGGACAAGCCCCGTGGGGGTGGAGTTCATCAAGAACACCAACGCCGCCAGACCCGCCGCAAGCGTTACCCACACGGCCCACCCGCGACGAACAAAAAAGAGAACACCGTTTTTATAGTAATGAAGCAAGGTATTAAAAGCAAGGTTATATACCCCGCGGAAACGGGCTGCAAAATTGTCCCTGGCTTCACCGTTCTCATCCACGTAAGGATTCAGCATCAACGCGCACAAAGCCGGAGACAAAGTAAGAGCGTTGATGACCGACAATCCGACCGCAACGGCCATGGTAATACCAAACTGCGTGTAAAACGTACCCGAAGTTCCGCCCATGAATGACGTAGGGATAAATACCGCCATAAAAATCATGGTAGAGACAATGATGGCCGACGATATTCCGCCCATCGCATCGGTCGTCGCCCGATAAGCCGACCGGTACCCCGCATCGAAACGGCTTTGTACCGCTTCCACCACGATAATGGCATTGTCCACCACCGTTCCGATGGCAAGTACAAGCGCGAAAAGCGTAAGCAAATTGATGGAGAAACCTGCCACTGCCATAAAAGCAAATGTCGCGATAATCGAAACGAATATGGATATGGCGGGAATCAAGGTAGAGCGTATATCCTGCAAAAACAGATACACGACGAGCACGACCAACACGATAGCCAATAACAACGTCACAATCACCTCTTTAATAGAGGCATAAAGAAAACGATTGGTATCACTTAAAGACACAAATTCAAGCCCCTCGGGAAGATCCTTGCCCATATCTTCGAGAACCGCATCGATTTCATTGATGACTGCCGAAGCATTGGAACCTGCAGTCTGATAGGTCAGGGCTAAAGCGCAAGGCTTACCGTTAATGGTTGAATGGAAATTATAGGCTTCGCTGCCCAGTTCGACATCCGCCACTTCTTTCAAGCGGAGTACGTCGCCGTCAGGCAGTGAACGAACGACGAGGTTTTCAAACTCTTCGGGTGTCGACAGCCTGCCCCTGTACTTCATCGTGTATTGAAACACGTTATCGTTATTCTCCCCGAAAGAACCGGTTGCCGCCTCTATATTCTGCGTGGCAAGAACCGCGGATATGTCCGACGGCACCAGTTTATACTGAGCCATCTTATCGGGTTTCAGCCATACACGCATACTGTAATTGGCCCCGAACAACATGAACTTACCCACCCCGCTGATACGCTTGACGCGAGGCTCTACGTTGATCTTCATGTAATTGTCGAGGAATTTGTTATCATAGCGACCTTCAGGGTCATATATGCCGAAAGTTTTCAGCTCAGCATTCTGCTGTTTTTCGGTAGTTACACCCACTTGCACCACCTCGGAAGGCAACAAACCTTGGGCGGTAGCCACCCGGTTCTGCACGTTGACAGCCGCCATATCGGGATTCGTCCCTTGCTTGAAATAAACAAGCAGTTCGACATCACCGCTGTTGGACGCAGTCGATGTGATATAAGTCATGCCTTCCACGCCATTGATAGCTTCTTCCAAGGGTATGACAACCGCTTTTTGCACGGTTTCCGCGTTGGCACCGGGATAATTGGTGTAAACAGCCACGGTCGGAGGCGCGATATCCGGATATTGCTCGATAGGCAACGAGAACAAAGCCAACACTCCCATCAATACCATTCCCACGGAAATCACGGCAGAGAGAATGGGACGGTCTATAAAATATTTCAGATTCATAACTTGTTCCTTTATACTTTAATCATTTTTTATGGATACGGGGGCACCGTCTTTCAACATAGCCACACCTTCACGAACCAAAACATCTCCCTCTTGTAAACCGCCGCGGACAAGGTATGTTTTACCGTTATTAAGTTTATCCACGCTGATCTCGGTGGACTTTGCCATACCGTCAACGACCTTATATACATATATCTTGTCCTGAATCTCGTAAGTTGTTCCTTGAGGGATGACTATCACGCCCCGTTCTTCATGGGGCAGAATCACGCTTCCCACTCCACCGCTGAACAACAGGCGTTTTTCATTCGGGAACACGCAGCGGACAGACGCCGTACCCGTCTGGGAATTGATGATCCCACTAATCGTTTCAATCCGACCTTTGCTTTCGTAAATGGACCCGTCGTTGAGTCGCAGCTCTACATCCGGCATTTTGCGGATCATTTCATCAGGCGATCCGTATTGACGGATAAGGTTGCGGATCTGATTCTCGCTCATGGAAAAATAGACATACATCTGTCTCGTGTCCGACACCGTTGTCAGCGGTTTGGATATGGACGGGCCAACCAATGCACCTGCCCGGAAAGGAAGTGTTCCAACCACCCCATCGACGGGGGAATGCACCTCGGTATATGACAGATCGTTTTTCGCGTTGGTTTCCCGCGCTCGAGCTTGTTCCAGGTTCGCTTCGGCAATGGTCAAAGCATTCTTTGCCATGGAAAGGTCGTACTCGGAGATGACCTTCTCGTCGAATAGAATCCGCTTGCTGTCATACTCAAGCTTCGCGGTCTCTACCTGAGCCTCGGCAACGTGGACACTGGCCGTCGCTGTCCTTAACGCCGCCCGATAGGACACTTGATCGATAACGAAGAGAGACTGCCCCCTCTTCACTTTTTCACCCTCTTTTACCATCAAACTCGAAATCGTTCCCGACACCTGCGGATAAATCTCCACGTCCTGACAGCCCTCGATCGTGGCCGAGTAGGACTCTACAATATCGACCGACGTGGTCGTAACCTTAAATACCGGATAAACCCGCTCTCTCCCCGGGGCGGGACGCTCGTTTCCGCACGCCGTCAGGAGTGCCAGGCAAGCCGATAAAACAACTGTTCTGAATCGCATATATCTAACTTTAATTTGTAATCGAAATCACGGTCGCGAAATTACCGTGTTCCTCCATGCAACAATATACTTTTATCCCGACAAGTCGGGTACTTTTTCGGACAACAAGAGATTCGTTTGAAAAGAAAGTAATAATTTTGCAGAAGATATGAATAAAGCTAAATACAAACTATGGGAAATAACCCGATACGGCATATCGGGAGAAACGGACCTGAAAGAAGGAATAGGTAAAATTGTCGACATCAACGGCTGCACGCTGCTCCGGTGCACCCAAGGACATGGAGTGGTCAGCATCGACTTCCGCGAGATGAAAGTATCCGCCGGCTGCCTGGTCGTTCTCACGGGGGATTTACCATTCATCCCCATCGAACTGTCAAGAGATTTCCACGCGTATTACATTTCCGTTCCCAAGGCACTTGCCGACGAAACGTTTTACAAAGTGGCCTCCTCTTTCTGGGACCTGCTCTACAAGCATCCCGTGCTTCCCACGACCCCCGAACAGGACCGACTACTAAAACATTGGTTCATACAAACCGATTGGATTATCAACCATTGCGATACAGAACAAGCGAAAGATGTCGTGAGAAACAACTTTTACAACCTGTTCGTCGCCATCGACAATGAAATGAGAAGAACGGGAATCGAGGAAGTCAGCAATTTCTCGAAGAACAGAAGCTGGAAACTGTACAATGATTTCTACACCCTGCTGAGCAGGCACCACACGAAACACCACGACGTGAAATACTATGCCGACAAACTGCACATAACACCGGATTACCTGTATAAATTATTCCACCGGATTGAAAATATCTCTCCCAAAGAGATGATCGACCGGTTTGTTATAGTTTCCATAAAAATTCTTCTCCAAAATACAGACCTATCCATCAAGAATATCGCGGCAGAGTTGCATTTTGATGACCCGCCCTACATGTGCCGTTTTTTTCGAAGAATGACAGGGATGTCCCCGTTGGAATACAGAGATAGCGTGAAAAAATAATTAAGTTATTCGAACCAATATCCCGGAATAGATAAATCAGTAATATTGGTAAGCATATCCGTAATTCGTATTCCACGCTTCCCGCTTTCTGTCCGTAATTTTGTAATACAAAAACAAATAAAACAACACGGACATGGAAAAAGCAGTATTAAATAATGGTATAGAGATGCCGATTCTGGGATTCGGCGTTTACCAGATCAGCGACGTGAATGAATGCGAGCGCAGTGTTTTTGATGCCATACAGGCGGGCTACCGCCTGATCGACACGGCAGCAGCCTACGTGAATGAAGAAGCCGTCGGCAAGGCGGTCAAACGTAGCGGGGTACCCCGCGAGGAGCTCTTTATCACGACAAAACTATGGGTACAGGACGCGAGTTACGAGGGTGCAAAGGCTGCTTTCCAAAAATCCCTCGACCGCCTGGGAATGGATTATCTCGACTTGTACCTAATCCACCAGCCTTTTGGCGATTACTACGGGGCATGGCGTGCCATGGAAGAATTGTACGCGGCAGGAAAAATTAAGGCTATCGGGGTCTGCAATTTCTATCCGGACCGCCTGGTAGACTTGATTCTTCACAACAAAATTGTCCCCGCCGTCAACCAAATAGAAACTCACGTATTCTTCCAGCGCACGAAAGACCAAGTATTGATGGATGAGTACGGGGTACGCATCGAGTCATGGGGACCCTTCGCGGAAGGACGCAACGATATGTTCCGGAATCCCACGCTTGTTTCCATCGCCGCAAAACACAACAAGTCCGTGGCGCAAGTCATACTTCGCTGGCTGACACAAAGGGGCGTTGTCGCCATCCCGAAATCCGTGCACAAAGAAAGAATCATCGAGAATTTCCGGATTTTTGATTTCCAACTGGACGCGGCTGATGTAGAGGCAATAGCATCACTTGATATGAATAAAAGTCTATTCCTCGACCATTATGACCCGGAAATTGCCAAATGGCTGGGAACGACGAAATTCGAGATTTAAAAACAAAGTAACAAACATAATACCCTATTAAAATGACAACAAAGTATTTTTTTATAATCGCGACAATGATGATGACACTCAACATGAACGTAGAAGCACAGAAAACCACTAGCGGCAAAAAAGTTTTGGTCGCTTATTTTTCCCGGAGCGGGAACACAAAAGCCGTGGCAAACCACATCAAAGAATTGACAGGCGGTGATTTGTTTGAAATCGAGGTCGCCAAACCTTACCCGTCAGACTACCATACCTGCACGGAAGTCGCCAAGAAAGAAAAAGAAACAAACGCCCGACCGGAGTTAAAAACGAAGGTTAAAAACATGGAAGAATACGATATAATATTCGTGGGATTCCCGAACTGGTGGGGGACAATGCCGATGCCGATCCTGACATTCCTCGAAAGTTATAAACTGGAAGGCAAAATCGTCATTCCTTTCTGCACTCACGGCGGAGGAGGCGAGCAGAATTGCTTCAAAGATTTCGTGAAAAACACAAGCAAAGCTACAAACAAGAAAGGATTTCTTACTGGCGGCGGAATGGCAAGTTCAGCCCGTCCTCAAGTAGAGAAGTGGTTACGGGAAATCGACATCATTAAATAAGAGGAATCATACCCGTGTGCCGGAAGGAAGTTATGAGCACCATGACAGAACGTACGCTAAAAATAGAAACGCTGAATCAATACAACAAGCTGATCGGGCAAAAAACATTACACCCGCTAATAAGTGTAATTGATCCGTCCGGGACGCAACAATTCAAACGCCTCCCCGTCAGCGGCAATTTTTATGCGCTGTTTTTCAAACAAGTGGAATGCGGGGATTTCAGATACGGTCGGCGCAGCCATGACTTCCAATCCGGGACGCTGGTATTCAAAGCACCCGGAACACTTGTCGACATAGATGCCCTCCCGGGACACCCCGGTATCCTGTTTCACCCGGACTTATTGAATAACACGCTACTCGCCTATAAAAAAGCAGAATATACCTTTTTCTCGTACCGGGAAAATGAATCCCTCCACCTGTCCGAACAAGAAAAACAGACCGTACTGGAATGCCTGGGAAACATCCGACAAGAGTTACAACGGGATATCGACAAGTTCAGCCTAAGGTTAACGACCATATATCTTGAATTGCTCCTGGATTATTGCCTGCGTTTTTACGAACGCCAATTCATTACCCGCGCTAACCTCAACACGGACACGCTAGAATTACTCGACCAATTCCTGGAAGAATATTTCCAATCAGGACAAGAACTCAAAACAGAATCGCGATCCATCAAGTACATTCATGAAAAAATGCCTCAATCACCCGCTTATCTAAACGACTTGACCCGGATCGAATCCGGGAAAACACTTCGTGAATATGTCTGCTTCAAAAGGAGCAATATCGCCAAATAGTCATAACACGAAATGCACGCTCCTCGAGTAAGCGGAATCGTCCGCGGCACCGAAGAAACAATACGCGTGCAGGAACTCCTTCTCTCTCGCGAACGGCAACGAGAACGTGCCCGAGCCTTCGCTTCGCTTTCCCGTCACGTCCTTCGCCCACTTGAACCCGAAGGTCAATGGCTCTCCATCTTTCTCCTCCCACAAAACGAGCACCATCAGGCGGTCATTCCCCCCTCGGGTGCGGCATCCCCCTTCCGCCACCCACGTCACGCGGAACTGCCCATCACCCATCGCCTCCACCGCCATGCCATCAGGATTCAACAATTCCCCCTCCGTCAACACGAATTGCCCGTAATCGCGCATCATCCCGTCATCATTCAAAATCCCCCTGTTCACGCTCGTGAAATAATTGTTCGCCATCTTCCCGTACTTCGCCCCCGCCAATTTCCACACGGGTATTCCCAGTGTCCTTTTCACGTAAGGGTACAACCCGTTCATCAGCGAAAAAACGTTCATGGACTTTTCCTGTTTATCACTGCTTTTTTTCCGTTTTCCCGGCGACCTTCTCAGTATTATTTTCCCCATTCTATTATAAGCGAACACGCCGCGTCCCAACCTTCCGCTCATTCTTCCAAACAAACCATCTTTGACAACTGCCATATGATAATCTTTATTTACAATAGTTTAACTTCTATTCTTCTCCCTATCTTCCCGTAGTTTGACAGAGGTTCTAAGGTATATAAATTTTTTTACAAAACTACCATTATTCTATTTAAATAATATAACAATAGAATAGCAATAGAATGACAATAGTATAACGCATTGATTAACATCGGTAAAGAGTACCATCAAAATACTTGCAATAAAGGAGAAAACACGGCAAAGGCATGGGTATTTAAAATAAATTTCTTAATTTTAAAGCCGTGAAACAGGATGAAATGACAAAAGATATTTTTCAACTACGTAAAATGATTCTCAATAAAGAATTTTTTCCGTTTTTATGTTGAAAATATTTCATTTATTGCCCGAAATGATATAAATTTGACAAATCAATGCGAATGTGTTAAATATTTAACTGAATCAATATAAAAATGCTTCCTTATGAGTAAATTTATTTCTATCGAAGAGGCTATATCAAAAGTAAAAGATGGTATGACCATTATGGTAGGCGGATTCCTGGCGAACGGAACCCCTAACAAGATCGTGGACGCTTTGGCAAAATCAGGCGTGAAGAACCTCACATTGATCTGCAACGACACGGCATTCCCGGACAGAGGTGTAGGTCAGTTGATCGCTAACAAGCAAGTAAAAAAACTTTTCGTGTCACACATCGGCACGAATCCTTGCACGAGTGAGCAAATGAATAGCGGAGAACTGGAAATCGAGTTCTGCCCGCAAGGTTCTTTAGCCGAACGCGTGCGTGCGGGCGGTTGCGGATTGGGCGGAATCCTGACTCAAACCGGAATGGGCACGATCGTTGCCGAGGGAAAACAAATCATCAACGTGGACGGTAAAGACTATTTGCTGGAAAAACCGTTAAGAGCTGACGTTGCTCTCGTGGGTGCAAGCCTTGGAGATAAAGCAGGGAACTTGGTTTACCGGGGGACATCACAAAATTTCAACCCGCTAATGGCTGCCGCAGCCGACCTGGTGATCGCAGAAGTGAACGAACTCGTGGAAGTAGGCGAAATCGCTGCCGAGAACGTGAAGACACCGTCTATTATGGTAGACTATATCATTAAGTGATTTACGATTTACGATTGAAGAATAAAATTAAAAATTAAAAGCAAGATGGAAAAATCAATGATACGTTTAAGGATGAGCGCGAAGGATGCTCATTATGGTGGGAATTTAGTAGACGGCGCACACATGGTACACTTGTTTGGTGACGTTGCCACGGAATTGTTAATCATGCACGACGGGGATGAAGGGCTGTTCGTTGCTTACGACAATATCGAATTTCTTGCACCCGTTTACGCCGGGGACTATATCGAGGCAACCGGGGAGATCGTGAAAGTAGGGAACACTTCCCGCAAGATGGTTTTCGAAGCGAAGAAAGTGGTAGTTTCCAGACCGGACATCTCTCCTTCTGCCGCCGACGTGTTGGAAGAACCCATCGTGGTTTGCCGTGCCAGCGGGACTTGTGTTGTCAAAAAGGAAGACCAGAGAAAAAATTAAAAAATTATCATTATGGAGAAATTAATTATCACAGCAGCCATTTGCGGGGCTGAAGTTACCAAAGAACAAAACCCCGCCGTTCCTTATACAGTAGAAGAAATCGTGAGAGAAGCCAAATCTGCTGTAGATGCGGGTGCTGCCATTGTTCACCTTCACGTTCGTGAAGATGATGGTACTCCGACCCAAAGCAAAGCTCGTTTCAAAGAGTGTCTTGACGCCATTTATAAAGTATGTCCCGATGTGATTATTATTCCCTCAACCGGAGGTGCCGTGGGTATGACCGCGGAAGAACGTCTGCAACCGACAGAGCTTTTCCCCGAGATGGCAACCCTCGATTGCGGTACTTGTAACTTCGGTGATGACGTGTTTGAAAACACCATGCCCATGATGAGAGATTTCGGCAAAAGAATGCTGGAAAACAACATCAAACCGGAATACGAGTGCTTTGAAATGGGACATCTTGATACCATATTAAATATGGCCAGAAAAGGACAAGTTCCGGGGGTTCCCATGCAATTCAATTTCGTTCTTGGCGTTCCCGGATGTACTCCCGCCACGGTTCAAAATCTTAGCTGGATGGTAAACGCCATTCCCGCAGGTTCCACATGGACCGCAACGGGTATCGGTCGCCATGCCTTCCCCCTTGCAGCCGCCGCTATCGTCATGGGCGGTAACGTGAGAGTAGGTTTTGAAGATAATCTTTATCTCGAAAGAGGCGTGCTGGCGAAGTCAAACGGAGAATTAGTTGAGAAAGTAGTCCGTCTGGCAAAAGAGCTGGGACGCGAAGTTGCAACTTCGGCTGAAGCAAGAGTAATTCTAGGATTAAAACCATTAAAATAACATCGATTTCTTAAATTTCTAAATCCAAAATATTATGCAAAAGAAAGGAAACAAATACGGAACTCACCGTGTAATCGAACCGAAGGGCGTATTGCCACAACCCGCTAACAAGATTGACAACAACATGGACGAGATCTATGACAACGAGATCTTGATTGACGTTCAAACCTTGAATATCGACTCAGCCAGCTTTACCCAAATCGAGCAACAAGCCGGAGGCGACAAAGCTAAGATTGCCGAGATCATGATGGGTATCGTGGAAAAACAAGGTAAACACCGCAACCCGGTAACCGGATCAGGTGGTATGTTGTTAGGTACGGTTGAGAAAATCGGTGATGCACTGAAAGGCAAAATCGATTTGAAAGAAGGTGACAAAATCGCTACTTTGGTTTCTCTTTCTTTGACCCCGCTTCGTATCGACAAGATCAAAGATATCCGTCCGGACATCGACCAAGTGGACATCGACGGTAAGGCTATCCTTTTCGAGAGCGGTATCTACGCTAAGATCCCGGCCGACCTTCCGGAGAACCTTGCCTTGTCCGCGTTGGACGTTGCCGGAGCTCCCGCACAAACAGCCAAACTTGTAAAACCGGGCGATACCGTATTGATCATCGGTGCAGGTGGAAAATCCGGAATGTTGTGCTGCTACGAGGCTAAAAAACGTGCAGGCGTTACCGGTAAAGTAATCGGTTTGTGCCACAGCCAGAAGAGTACGGAACGTTTACAGAAACTTGGTTTCTGCGACTATGTATTCTCTGCCGATGCAACTCAACCTGTTCCGGTAATGGAAAAAATCTCTGAATTGACGAATGGTGAGATGTGTGACGTAACGATCAACAACGTGAACATCACTGACACGGAAATGACCTCTATCCTTTGCACAAAGAACACGGGTATCGTTTACTTCTTCTCTATGGCAACCAGCTTCACGAAAGCCGCTCTTGGCGCCGAAGGTGTAGGAAGCGACGTGACGATGATCGTGGGTAACGGTTACACGAAAGGTCATGCAGAGATCACTCTTCAAGAACTGAGAGAATCAGAAGCCTTAAGAAAGATCTTTACAGAACTTTACGCTTAATTAATTTACGACTTATGATTTACGATTTATGATTGCTTACACGGTAATTGTCAATCGTAAATCATAAACTAAAATCTAAAATTTAAAATTATTCGATGGACAAAGGTTGTAGATACGGTACACATAGGGTTATCACCCCGGAAGGAACACTTCCCCAACCGGCACTGAAGCTGGATAACACGATGAGCATTTACGACAACGAGTTGTTGATAGACGTGCAAACACTGAATATTGACTCTGCCAGTTACACGCAGATCAAGGGTGCTTGCGGCGGGGACGCGTCAAAAATGAAAGAGATGATTCTCTCGATCGTGGAGGAACGGGGCAAGATGCAAAATCCGGTGACCGGTTCGGGGGGTATGCTGATTGGTACGGTAAAAGAAATAGGTCCGGCATTCCCGGATAAATCATTGAAAGTGGGTGACAAGATCGCGACGCTGGTATCCCTTTCCCTGACACCTTTGAAAATCAATAAAATCAAGAATCTCGACCCCGTATCCGATCAGGTTGACGTGGATGCGCAAGCGATTCTTTTCGAAAGCGGCTTATATGCCGTACTGCCGGATGACATACCGGAGAAATTGGCATTGGCAGTGTTGGACGTGGCAGGAGCACCGGCTCAAGTGGCACGTCTGGTAAAAGAAGGTGATACGGTTTGTATCATCGGGGGAGGCGGAAAGTCCGGAGTACTTTGCTGCTACCAGGCAATGAAAAACGTAGGACCTTACGGAAAGGTTATCGTGGTAGAATACTCGGAAGAGAATGCCCGAAGGATAAAAGACATGAATCTCGCCACTCACGTGATTGTTGCCGACGCGACAAAAGTGATGGACGTGTACAAGAAAGTGACCGCTATCGCGGGAGAAAGAGGTTGCGAGGTGACAATCAATAACGTGAATGTTCCCTCGACCGAAATGACCTCTATTCTAGTCACAAAAGGACAAGGATGTGTTTACTTCTTCTCTATGGCTACCAGCTTCACGAAAGCAGCACTGGGAGCCGAGGGAGTAGGAAAAGATATAAATTTAATCGTGGGAAACGGTTACGCGAAAGGACACGCGGAATTAACCCTGAATATTATTCGGGAATCTGCCGAGATCCGGGAGTTGTTTGAAAAATTGTATGTGAAATAAATTGATAACCTCTAACAAATTTAATACTCAACAAAAAGGCGGATTTGCGCGAGGCAATCTAAAATCTAAAATTCAAAATCTAAAATCTAAAATATTACAAGTGATGTCAGAAAGCAGACGAAAAGAGTTTTTCCCAGAAGTTACCGACGAACAATGGAACGATTGGAAATGGCAAGTGAAAAACAGAATTGAAACACTCGAGCAATTAAAGAAGTACATCGAGTTGACCAAAGAAGAAGAGGATGGTATCCGCGAGTCTTTGAAGACTTTAAGAATGGCGATTACCCCTTATTACTTGAGCTTAATTGACAAGAATAACCCGTATTGCCCGATTCGCAAACAAGCTGTTCCTTCCGCTTTAGAACTGCACAGATCGGAAGCCGACCTGTTGGATCCTTTGCACGAAGACAGTGATTCTCCCGTACCGGGTTTGACTCACCGCTACCCGGATCGCGTGTTGTTCCTGATCACGGACCAATGTTCCATGTATTGTCGTCATTGTACCCGCCGGCGTTTCGCGGGACAAAAGGATAGTGCTTCCCCGACCGAACGTATCGATAAATGTATCGAGTACATCGCCAAAACCCCGCAAGTACGGGATGTACTGTTGTCGGGAGGAGACGCGTTGCTGGTAAGCGACGAACGTTTGGAATATATTATCAGCAAATTGAGAGCCATCCCGCACGTGGAGATTATCCGAATCGGAAGCCGTACTCCCGTGGTGTGCCCGCAAAGAATCACCCCGGAGCTGGTTAATATGTTGAAGAAGTATCACCCGATCTGGTTGAACACCCACTTCAATCACCCGAACGAGATCACGCCGGAATCAAGTGCCGCTTGTGCACGTCTTGCCGATGCGGGTATCCCGTTGGGGAATCAAACCGTACTGTTGAGAGGCATCAATGACTGTACTTACGTGATGAAACAATTGATGCACGGGTTGGTGAAAATGCGCGTTCGCCCGTATTACATTTATCAATGTGACCTTTCCATGGGTATCGAGCATTTCCGTACTCCCGTATCCAAAGGTATCGAGATCATCGAGAACTTGCGCGGTCATACTTCCGGATATGCAGTTCCCACGTTCGTGGTAGACGCTCCCGGAGGAGGTGGAAAAACACCGGTAATGCCGAATTATGTTCTTTCTCAGTCACCGAAACGTGTTGTATTGAGAAACTACGAAGGTGTTATCACGACCTACACGGAACCGGAAAACTATAAAGAAGAGTGCCACTGCCCGGAATGCGAAAAAGCCCGCAAAGAAGGCGTAGCCGCTCTGTTGAATGGTGACGCCCTCTCTATCGAACCGAAACACTTGGCTCGTAACGAGAGAAATCACCACGAATAAATCGATTCGATGATTCTGTGATTTCCGATTAAGTGATTCATCGCTTCTCCGGAAATCACCGAATCATTTAATCTCTAAATCAACAATTGATTGTGTTTATCGAGGAAATATTAAAATACAACAGTATTGCAATCGTGGGACTGGCTAAGAACGCCGGGAAAACAGAATGCTTGAACTATATTCTTCGGCACGTGAAGAATACGGGGAAGCGT
Organism: Butyricimonas synergistica DSM 23225; assembly: GCF_000379665.1. Taxonomy (GTDB): domain Bacteria; phylum Bacteroidota; class Bacteroidia; order Bacteroidales; family Marinifilaceae; genus Butyricimonas; species Butyricimonas synergistica. The sequence goes on from NZ_KB903359.1 coordinate 1,830,784, forward strand.
TTTGCCCTAACCTCCATAGGCATTGACGGGGAAAGCAAAGATCAAGTCTGCCAGACACCGAAACCGGAAATAGAGATATTCGAGGATATGATATTCATCACATCCGAGATGCACTACCGGAGCAAGAGGCTGGTGGCAGAGATCATGGATGTCAGCACGCAACAAACCTCTTTGGGACGACTGGTTACGGCTAGAGCCGTCTCTTCGGGAAAAGTGCTATTATCCGGTCCCGCCGACACGGGGTCGCTGCGAACCTTGATCCATGAAATGAAGCGTTTCGATGTCGACACGACGATTGTAGACGGCGCCCTCTCCCGCCTCAGCCTAAGCTCTCCGGCGGTGACTGAAGCCATGGTATTAGCCACGGGAGCCGCACTGTCCTGCAATATTCCTCAACTGGTAAGAAAGACAAAATACGTCTACGACCTCATATGCCTGGATGAAGCGGCTCCCGATATTATCCGGAAGCTGACGGGCATCGAGCAAGGCGTGTGGTCGATTGACGAGGAAGGAAACGTCCACGATCTGGATATCCCCTCCGTGTTTATGCTTGAAAACAGAAAAGAAGATGTCTTCAAGCACGGGAACACGTTGTACGTGGCAGGTGCCATTAGTGACAAATTATTGCATTTCCTCCGGCAGCAGAAACAAATCCGGGAGATCACGCTAATCATGCGGGACTTCACGAAAATGTTCGCTTCCATGGAAACCTATTACGCTTTCGTGAAAAAAGGCGGTACCATACGGGTTTTGCAAAAAAGTAAACTACTGGCAGTCTGTATAAATCCCCAATCACCGGATGGATACTGCCTGGATTCGGACGAATTGCGGGTTGCCATGCAAGAAAGCCTGGGCATCCCGGTGTATGACGTGAAAAGAATTGAAAATTTAAAAATTCAGTGATTATTAAATCACAAAATAAATAGTAAGGTGTTTTTACGTAGCGCGATAGAAGAAGTAAACGGGTTCAGGTACATGATCGACCAACTGGAGATTCAATCCGGGCTGGCAAAACGTGTATTGAATACACAACTCTATTTACACACGAAAGAAGAGATTGTCGCCAAACTGGACAAAACGGAAGCGGCTGTCAACCTCCTGCGTGATTCCCTGTTGACCGACACCATCACCAAAATCAACGTGAAACTTATGCAGGTGAAAGATATCCGGGGTACAGCAAACCGGATAACCGAATCACAAGCATTGGATGACATTGAATTGTTTGAATTAAAATCGTTCTCGTTGCTCGTCATGGAGATCAGGCAATTATTGCTTGCCGCGCGCATTGATGTGGTAGTACTTCCGGACTTGGAACCGGTCGTCAACATCCTTGACCCGGAGAAAATGCGTATCCCTCATTTCTACGTTTATGATGCTTATTCCGAAGAATTGGCAGCCCTACGGGCAAAAATGAAGGCTCTGAAAATGGATGCCAAGACCGAAGACAAACAGCTGGATCAATTGCAATTCGAGCATACGATGTTGGAAGATCGTGTCCGGGAAGAATTGTCTACACGAATACATCCGTACAAACAAGAAATTAACGAGGCTATCGCGCAAGTGGCAACGCTCGATATTTTACTTGCCAAGGCAAAGCAGGCTATCGAGATGCGACTGTGCAAGCCGGAGATCACGGAAACGGTCACTCGTTACAAAAATATTTTCAACCCGCAGGTAAAAGAAGTTCTGCGGCAAGAGGGAAAAAAATTCCAGGCTATCGATATAGACATCGCCCCCGGGGCGTGCCTGATCACCGGAGCCAACATGGCAGGCAAGAGCGTTATTCTAAAGACGGTTGCTTTAGCCCAAACCCTATTCCAATTCGGTTTCTACGTTCCGGCAGAACACGCGGAAATCGCGCTGGTTGACGAGGTACTCTTGTGCATCGGCGACGAGCAATCCGAGCTGAGCGGTCTTTCCTCCTACGCTTCGGAAATGTTAAGGCTAAACACCATCGTTCAGGACGTGAAAGCAGGCAAAAACGCCCTTATCCTGATCGACGAACTGGCAAGGACGACCAATCCCGCGGAAGGGAAAGCGATTGTCAACGCGACGCTCGACTTCCTGACGGACAAGGGTGCCCGTTCCCTGATTACCTCGCATTACAGCGGCATAAAAGCCGGATGCAGGAAAATGCGGGTAAAAGGATTTATAAAAGATAAAATAAACGGTCAGCTGACCATTAATAACATAAACGAGTTTATCGATTACTCGCTGGTCGAGGATACTCAAAACTCCGTCCCGCAGGAAGCGATGCGCATTGCCCGCATCCTGGGTATAGACGACGAACTGCTGGATAAGGCAGAGAATTATTTGGAACAGAATTTATAACAGAACAAAAATATGCAGAACAGTAAATTAGGGTTAGATTTCAACAAAGTAGCACACGCGAAAGACGTGGCTAGAAAGATAGCCGACGATGTACAGAAATTCGTGGAGCAGTACTCTACCGTTGCCGTTGAGCGTACATTATGCCGCTTGCTCGGTATTGATGGCGTTGATGCCAACACGGTACCGCTTCCCAACGTCTTGGTAGACGAGATCAAAGACAAAGGAGTGTTAAGTCAAGGTATTCTCTTTTTCTTGGGTAACACGATCGTGGAAACCGGAATGGACCCGCAACAAATAGCAGAGAAAGTTGCAGAGGGACAGCTGGATATGACCACGTTGCCCGTTCACCCGATGGACAAGATCAAGGCAGCCTTGAAACCTTACGTGGACGCAAGTATCAAACGCATCAGTGATCGCCGCGCCAAGAAAGAAAATTACTTGAAAACGATAGGCGAAGGTCCGAAACCTTACCTATACGTGATCGTGGCAACCGGAAATATCTACGAGGACGTGGTACAGGCTCAAGCAGCCGCACGCCAGGGAGCCGACGTTATCGCCGTAATCCGTACAACAGGGCAGAGTTTGTTGGATTACGTGCCTTATGGAGCTACCACCGAAGGTTTCGGGGGAACTTTCGCTACCCAGGAAAACTTCCGCATCATGCGTAAAGCACTGGACGAAGTGGGTGAAGAAGTAGGACGTTATATCCGCTTGTGTAACTACTGTTCCGGGTTGTGTATGCCGGAAATTGCCGCCATGGGTGCTTTGGAAGGCTTGGACGTGATGCTGAACGATGCCCTTTACGGTATCCTGTTCCGCGACATCAATATGCAACGTACACTGGTCGACCAATTCATGTCACGGGTCATCAACGGATTCGCCGGAGTCATTATCAACACAGGTGAGGATAACTACCTGACTACCGCCGACGCCGTGGAACAAGCCCATACCGTGCTGGCTTCCGACCTGATTAACGAACAACTGGCTTTAATCGCCGGGCTGAAAGAAGAACAAATGGGATTGGGACACGCTTTTGAAATGGACCCCTCGTTGGAAAACGGGTTCCTGCTGGAGCTTTCCCAAGCACAAATGACCCGGGAGATCTTCCCGAAAGCCACTTTAAAATATATGCCTCCGACCAAATTCATGACGGGAAACATTTTCCGCGGACACATACAGGATGCACTTTTCAACATGATCGGGATATGGACTTCACAAGGTATCCAACTATTGGGAATGCCGACGGAAGCTATCCACACGCCTTTCATGTCCGACCGTTACCTTTCTATCGAGAATGCCAAATACATTTTCGGTAACATGAAAAACATCGGCGACGAGGTAGAATTCAAAAAGGACGGGATCATCCAAAGTCGTGCCAAAGAGGTATTGGACAACGCTATCGCGCTACTCGAGAACATCGAGCGGGAAGGACTTTTCACCGCACTTGAAAAAGGTATCTTTGGAGACGTGAAACGCCCGAAGAATGGCGGTAAAGGACTTGACGGTGTAGCGGCAAAGGGAGCCAATTACTACAACCCGTTTATTGAGCTAATGCTTAATAACAATTGAAAATTGAAAATTGAGAATTGAAAAGAAAGGAGCGACACTATGAGTGGAGGATTATATTCTACCGAGAAAAATGATTTCGACCAGACGCTGGATCTGAAAAAAATAAAACCCTACGGCGACACTATGAACGACGGGAAAACTCAATTGAGTTTCACGTTGCCCGTTCCCGCCGGGGACGAGGCTATCGAAGCCGCGAAACAATTGTTGAAGAAAATGGGTTTCGAGAACCCGCAAGTCGTGTATCACAAGGAATTGACCAAGGGATTCACCTTTTTCAATTGCTACGGGAGCTGCACGCACACCGTGGATTACACGAATATCCACGTGCCGAAAGTGGAAGGTACAAAATGGGATATGCACGAAACAGACGAGTTTATCCGTGAAAACATCGGACGCCCGTTAATTGTCGTGGGAGCCAGCACCGGAACCGACGCCCACACCGTGGGTATCGACGCCATCATGAACATGAAAGGCTTCGCGGGACACTACGGCTTGGAACGATATGACATGATCGAAGCCCACAACTTGGGTAGCCAGGTTCCCAACGAAGAATTTATAGCCAAAGCCATCGAACTGAAAGCGGACGCCCTTCTGGTTTCACAGACCGTTACACAGAAAGACGTGCATATTCACAACATGATTGAACTCGTGGAGATGCTCGAGGCGGAAGGCTTGCGAGACAAGGTTATCCTTGCTTGCGGCGGACCCCGTATCTCCCACGAATTAGCAAAAGAATTGGGTTACGACGCCGGATTCGGGATGAACACCTACGCCGACGACGTGGCTTCATTTGTTGCACAAGAATTTGTTAGAAGAAGAAATAAATAATTAAATTTACGATCTATGATTTACGATTTATGATTGCTATTAATCTAAAATCCGAAATCTGAAATCAAAAATCAAAACGGTTATGGATAAAGATCAAGTAAGAGAAGTGATCGCCAAGCGAGTAGCTCTCGAATTAAAAGACGGCGACGTGGTAAACTTGGGTATCGGATTACCGACAATGGTTCCGAACTACTTGAAGAGTGACGTACACGTGGTACTGCAATCCGAAAACGGATTGTTGGGCATGGGACCGAAACCGGAAGCCGGAAAAGAAAATCCGGAACTGACGGATGCCGGCGGTGGTTTCATCACGGCTATTGACGGGGCATGCAGCTTTGACAGTGCCACTTCCTTCGGTATCATCCGGGGTGGACACGTGGATGTAACCATTCTTGGTGCCTTACAGGTAGACGAGAAAGGGAACTTGGCAAACTGGATCATCCCCGGCAAAAAAGCCCCGGGTATGGGTGGAGCCATGGATCTTCTGGTCGGTGCTAAAAAAGTAATCCTTGCCATGGAACACACGGCAAAAGGAAGCCACAAGATACTAAAAGAATGTACCCTGCCGTTGACGGCAGCCGGCGAGGTCGACATGATTATCACCGAAATGGGTGTGATGAACGTTACCCCGGCAGGTATCGAACTGGTAGAATTAAACAGTGAATTTACATTGGATGACATCAAAGCAGCAACAGGCTGTGAATTAATAGTTTCTAAAGACTTAAAACCTATGCCTCAATAATGAAGACATATATCGTAGCAGCAAAAAGAACAGCGATCGGCAAATTTTTGGGAAGTACTCTTTCTTTATCAGCAGCAGACCTCGGTGCAGCGGTAATCAAAAATATTATTGCAGAAACCGGAGTTAATCCTGCCAATATCGATGAGGTAATCGTGGGTAACGTACTATCTGCCGGACAGGGTCAGGGTGTAGCCCGTCAGGCATCTATCAAAGGGGGTATCCCCCAGGAAGTACCGGCCTACGGTATCAACATGATATGCGGTAGCGGCATGAAAGCCGTACTCAACGGCGTAAGCGCTATCAAAGCGGGATTGGCGAACCTGATCATCGCGGGAGGTACCGAATCCATGTCAAAAGCCGGTTACATTCTCCCCGGGCACGTCCGTGACGGACACCGCATGGGAGACGTAACCGTCATCGACCACATGGTATTCGATGGTCTCACGGATGCTTTCGAGGGGTACCACATGGGAGTCACGGCAGAGAATATTGCAGAAAAATATTCCATCAGCCGCGAGGAACAGGACGAATTTGCCATGGAATCGCAGAAGCGTGCTATCGCTGCTATCGATAATGGTAAATTCAAAGCCGAAATTGTGCCTATCGAATATAAAATGAAAAAAGAAGTTTTACAATTCGATACGGATGAATTCCCCAACAGAAAGACATCCCTGGAAAAATTATCGACCTTGCGTCCCGCTTTCAAGAAAGAGGGTTCCGTGACAGCCGGTAACGCTTCCGGAATCAACGACGGAGCATCATTCGTGATGATCGCGTCGGAAGAGGCTGTTAAACAGAACAATTTAACTCCCCTATGCGAGATTATCGGTGTCGGGCAAGGCGGTGTGGATCCCGCCATCATGGGTATGGGACCAGTGCCAGCAATCGCCAACGCGCTGAAGAACGCTAACATTAAACTATCTGATGTTGACGTGATCGAACTGAACGAAGCGTTTGCAGCACAATCACTGGGAGTAATTCATGAACTGATGGCACAACACGGCGTAACGAGGGAATGGATAAACGAACGTACAAACGTAAACGGTGGTGCTATTGCACTGGGTCACCCCATCGGGGCATCGGGCAACCGCATCATCGTATCACTTGTATATGAAATGCTAAACAGTGAAGCTAAAGTAGGTATGGCTTCCCTCTGTATAGGGGGAGGTATGGGAACGGCGTTGATTTTAAAAAAATGCTGATTTAGGATTATAACTAGCTTCAATCAATTAAAAAAACATTAATAATAATGGATTTCAGTCTATCAAAAAAAGAGCAACTCTTCTTACAAATGATAAGAGAGTTCGCGGAAAAAGAGGTAAAACCCTTGGCGGCAGAAGTGGACGAGTCGGAAAGATTCCCCATCGAAACCGTTGAAAAAATGGCGAAATTGGGTATTATGGGTATTCCGTTCCCGGTGGAATATGGCGGAGCCGGAGGTAGCAACATTCTCTACACGATGGCTGTAGAGGAGTTATCCCGCGTATGTGCCACTACCGGTGTGATCGTGTCCGCACACACCTCTCTGTGCTGCGCCCCGATCATGGAACACGGAACCAACGAGCAACGGGCAAAATATCTTCCCAAACTGACCTCCGGGGAATGGATCGGAGCATTCGGATTGACCGAGCCTAACGCCGGTACGGATGCCTCCGCACAACAGACCATTGCCGTGAAAGAGGGAGATCATTACGTGCTCAACGGTTCCAAAATATTCATTACCAACGCCGGTTACGCTCACGTGTACATCATCATGGCTATGACCGACAAATCCAAGGGGACCAAAGGTATCTCTGCCTTCATCGTGGAAAAAGATTTCCCGGGATTCTCCGTGGGTAAAAAAGAGAAAAAATTGGGTATCCGCGGTTCTGCGACCTGCGAATTAATCATGGAAAACTGTATCGTTCCGGCAGAAAACCTGTTAGGACAAGAAGGCAAAGGCTTCGGTATCGCCATGAAAACACTTGACGGCGGACGTATCGGTATCGCTTCTCAAGCCTTGGGTATCGCACAAGGAGCCATGGACGAAACCGTGAAATACGTGAAAGAACGCAAACAATTCGGGAAAGCCATCGGTCAATTCCAGAACACGCAATTCCAATTAGCAGACTTGCAAACCAAAATCGAAGCAGCTCGCCTGCTGGTAAGGCAAGCCGCCTACAAGAAAGACCAGAAAGAGGCTTATTCCACGGATGCTGCCATGTGTAAATTATTTGCAGCCGAAACAGCCATGGAAGTAACAACCAAGGCGGTACAATTCCACGGCGGATACGGATACACCCGTGAATACCCGGTTGAAAGAATGATGAGAGATGCCAAGATCACCGAAATCTACGAGGGAACCTCGGAAGTTCAAAGAATGGTGATTGCTGCAAATTTATTAAAGTAAAAGACGATTGAAATGAAGATAGTTGTTTGTATTAAACAAGTTCCGGATACCACGGAAATCAAACTGGATCCCGTTACAGGAACCCTTATCAGAGACGGGGTACCCAGTATCATGAATCCTGACGATAAAGGAGGACTCGAGTTCGCCCTCCAATTAAAAGATCAATACGGTGCACACGTGACGGTTGTCACGATGGGACCGCCACAGGCTGAAGCCATCTTGAGAGAAGCTTACGCCATGGGAGTTGATCGTGCTATCTTGTTGAGCGACCGCAAATTCGGAGGAGCCGATACTTTGGCAACCTCTCATACCATTGCCGCCGCTTTGAAAATGTTGGATTTCGACCTGGTAATCACCGGACGCCAGGCTATTGACGGGGATACCGCACAAGTAGGACCGCAAATCGCGGAACATCTTGATTTACCGCAGGTAACCTACGTGGAAAGCCTGACCTTCGACGGTAATAAGACATTTACCGTGAAGAAATCCATGGAAGAAGGCTACCAGATGGTGGAAGTCGATGCCCCGTGCGTATTCACCGCTTTGGCATCAGGCGTAAAACCCCGCTACATGTCCGTGAGAGGAATCGTGGAAGCTTATGATAAGGAAATCGAAACTTGGACTTACGACAACATCACTGTTGACGATAAGAAGATCGGTCTGAACGGTTCACCCACCCGTGTATTCAAATCATTCACGAAAGGTGTGAAAGCTGCAGGACAAATCTACGAAGTAGAACCAGCGGAAGCCGTAGACATCATTATCAACAAGCTAAAAGAGAAGTTTATTATTTAAAATATCAGGAATGGACAAAGCACAATATAAAAACGTTTACGTCTTCGTTGAGCAAAGAGAAGGCGTGCTTCAAAACGTGGCTCTGGAATTGTTGAGCAAAGCCAGAGAATTAGCTGATGCCTTGAACGAGAAAGTATATGCCATGTTACTCGGACATAACCTTTCCACGCAAGCACAGGAATGTATTGCTTACGGCGCCGACACCGTGTTGCGGGTAGACGCTCCGGAACTCGCGACTTATACCACGGAACCTTACGCGCAAGCAATCTATCAAATCATCACCGAGAACAAACCGAGCATCGTGTTAATCGGTGCCACCACGATCGGTCGTGACTTGGGACCTCGCCTGTCCGCACGTGTAGAAACCGGTTTGACAGCAGACTGTACCGGATTGGAAATCGGTGAAGACGGAGGTCTGTTAATGACTCGTCCGGCATTCGGGGGTAACCTGATGGCAACCATCGTTTGTAAAGAACACCGCCCGCAAATGTCAACCGTTCGCCCGGGGGTAATGCGTATGGGACAGCGAGACTTGAACCGGAAAGGAACTATCGAAGACGTGAAAATCAACTTCGACCAATCTAAATTCCGCGTACGGGTGATCGAAACCGTGAAAGAAACGAAAAACCTGATCGACATCACCGAGGCTAACGTTCTCGTTTCCGGTGGTCGTGGAGTAGGTAATGCCGAAGGCTTCGACATGTTACGCGAAATGGCAGGCGCCATTGGTGCGGAAGTATCCGCATCCCGTGCTATGGTAGATGCCGGCGTACTCGGTCACGAACGCCAGGTGGGACAAACCGGTAAAACCGTACGTCCCGACTTGTACTTCGCCATGGGTATCTCCGGAGCGATCCAACACCTTGCCGGTATGGAAGAATCCGACTACATCATCGCCATCAACAAAGACAAGTTCGCCCCCATCTTCAACGTGGCAGACTTGGGTATCGTTGGAGATGTCCGCAAGATTGTCCCTCTTCTCACAGAGCGATTGAAAAAATAAAACTAATAAAAAATGGAGCCTGTAACGGGCTCCATTTTCATTATAATGAAAACTTTTCCCCAATCAGCCATAAATTTTCATCATACTGAAAACTTTTTCCAAGCCCTCCACTTCAAAAGAAACATACATTGATCACATTGTCTGTCTATAATTTGTGCATCACTTGACCTTACGAACTAGAGGGTGTGTCGCAACACACCCTCATAAGCGCCCATCATAAATCACTTCATCGGAAATCATTAAATCACTCGATACTCAAGTAGTCACTATCCGATACCAACTTGCCGTTCTTCGACGTGGCAAAACAATATGCCACCACTTTCGTCGTATCCCAATTTTTCGGAAGCGGGAAAGTGGTACTGCCACTCTCGCCTCTGTCCCTCAACGCGACAATCTTCAGCCGTTTCAACGCAGTCTCGAACAACACGGCATACACCTTATCATTCACCAACGAAAAAGCATCCTCGTCTTCATCTCCCGCCTGCTCGAACAGATATTTGCTCGTCTCCGCACTGTACGTTGCCGTAACTTCCGGCACACGAAGTATCCCCGATGCCACCTTCAACTGCTCGAACTCTATCGTCGCCACGTGTCCTTCTGCCACACTCACGGCACCCATGTTCTCCTTGACAAAAGCATTGGAAGTCGTACCGTTCCCGGTACCTTCAAATCCTTTCCGGATAACCGCTAACAACCGACGAGCCAACTGCACCAACACCTTCATCCGTGCCCGCTGATCCAATATCTCCGAAGTCGGTTTATCTTTCCTCTTGAAGACCTTCGCTTTCGCGATATTCTTCTTATTCGTGTAACACATCGTCACGTTCCCGACGGACTTCGTTACTTTTCCCAGTAAATTAGAATCAAATATTGCCATAACAACAAAATTTAAATAGTTAATAAATAAAAAACTCACACTCTCGATTGAAGCGTTGCGCACCGCCCCAATCATAAATCACTAAATTGTAACCCTGGTCCCGGATCCACCTTCCTCGCCGTCACGTCCGAATGCCCAACCACGTACTTTATCGGGTAACGCTTCTTCAGTAACCGGCACACATACCGTAACACCTCCATTTGCACTTCCGTGTACCTGTGCCAGTAAGTAAGTCCTTCCCCGGAATCATCCGTGTACACCTCCTTGAAAGGAACCACCCTTCCACACTCCGCCACAAACTTTCCTCCTTCCAAACGAAGTTGCCCCAGGTTATCCAATTCGATCCCGATAGAATAATGATTCAACTCTCCCCGTCCCGCATACCAGCTTCTGCCGGCATGCCAAGCCTCAATGTTAAACGGCACCAGTTGAACCACCTCCCCCGCCCTTCCGATCACGAGGTGAGCCGAAGCCGCCACATCCGGTCGGGTCAGGTAATAAGCAGACGACATGCAACCCGCTCCTGCCGTGTAATGCAAAATAATCATGTCCGGTCCGACAATAGCCCGCGTATTCTTCACGCAACTCAGGTGAACCACCCCGTCACCCTCTAACCAATCATTCTCAATTGAAAATGCCATAACCAAAATCTTTAAATTAATAAATCGTAAATCAATAAATTAGCGTCGTTTTTGCGCGATAGCCCACAACATTTTCTCCCCGCTTCTCCCGACAATATATCCGCCCAACCCGATTTCCAGCAAATCCCAAAACCGGGAAGAATCCTCCAGGATCGGCAAACTTGTAAACGCCCCCGCCAGAACAATCACCGCGAACGTCAACATCACCAACGGTCGCCACGACCTCTGTAACCAATTGCCGGCCGCCTCCTCCCGCAACACGCTTGCCTGTGCTTCTGCCATCTCCCGTTCCCGATCGTACACCAGTTTCAAAATCTCCGCCTCCAACTCTTTCTTCTCCCTCCCCGGGAGTGTCAACCGACCGATCAACTCGCCGACCGCGTTAACCACATCTGTCACCGGTTTCATTCCCTCTCCTCTAGGCAAACATATTGGCTTACCGACAACTGTTTCTCGTCCGGGGACATAAAGAAACAATACGCGTGCACTTTCTCCCTCTTCACACGCCGCACCCTGAACGTAGCTTTCCCATCCTTTCGCCGGGCATTCACCTCATCCGCCAACACGGGCGAAAACGAACGCCCCTCGTGCAACACCGCGACCATCAACCGATCCCGCCGTCCCTTCAAATTGCCTTTCACACTATTTTCCCATTCCAATGCCACCTCACCCTGCTTGTCAATCCACCCCTTCCAATTATACCCCTGCTCTCGTTTCCCTGCCGTAAATTGAAGTTGTGAAAAATCCCCGATCTTCCCGTCCGGGCGGAAGGCTTTCAAATTCACCTTCATGTGAAAAGCATACCCGCTAACACAAATCCCTTGAGCCGAAATGTCCAACATCCTCTTCAAAGGAGTATCCTGCACTTTCTGGTAAAACCGGACAGCCGCCCGGAACCTCGCCCTCACCGCTTGTTGCTCCTCGGTACTGGATTTATTCCTCCTCACCCACTTTCTTAAAAAAGTTTTATCACCCAAGCGATACAAGACAAAACCACCGATTCGTCCTCTAATTCCTAAATAATTTCTTACTATTGCCATAAGCTTACATTTTAAATGAATACTAACGTTCAATTCTCTCTCGTTTTCGGCAACAAAATTACTGCACCCGCGAAATTCCTTTACTACACACTCCACACATATGGACAAAATAAAAAATAAGGCACTGATTATCAATCCACCTTTTCTGATCAAAAAAAGGATTTCGCCACGAGTATCCTCTAATCAAGAGAACAATCTCGCGTTTTCTAACTTTTCAATCATAAAAATTTCAATTTAATATTATAAAACAAAAAGCCCCGGGAACTCTTTTCCCGAGGCATATCCTCAACTTTCATCATTTCCAATTTTCAACCCTCAATTTTCAAATCCAGAAATATCATCTAGCTATTTCCCCGAAGTTAACAATTCATCAAGATCGTTCGGCTCAACACCCGTACATTTCAAAATCAACTCGTCAGGCAAACCGGACAATTTCATCTGACGGGCAATCTCCAGCTTTTCCTCTTCTCGCCCTCTCTCCAATCCTTTTGCCAACCCTTCTGCCAAACCCTCCTCTTTCGCCGTGTTCACGGCGTTCACCACGTCACGGTAGGCCTTCACGCTATCCTCGTACTCACGAAGTTGCCCCGGGCTAAAACGGGCGATCTCCGCCGCCTCGAACAATCGAGTAAAAATTCGCTCCTGCAAGGCTGCCGGGCGTGCCAACAAACGCGAGAGATTCTTCAACACGTACATCCATTTATCGAACAAAGTCTCCAGCTCGTCCTCCCCACGGGTGAACTTGGGCAACTCCAGGTAGATGAACGTCAACTTGTCATAAAACACCTTCTTCGTTTCCACGTCCATCAACTTCACCTCGTGGTGATAGTAATCGCTCGACTCCCTGTCCTCGTCGAAAACGAAATTCAAGATACCGATCGTGTAAACCGCATCCAGCCGGAAATCCCACTCCCCTCGTTTCGCCTGCTCCCGGATCGGGAACGTCGAGTAAAATATACTACGATCCTTGAAAAAACGCTGGAACACGTTCTGCATCTCCACGATGAAACGTTCACCGCTCTCGCTCTCGCAATAAACGTCGAATATCGCCTCGCGAGTGTCCAATGCCGTCCCCAGGTGCTCGTTGCTCAAGTATTTCACGTCAGTTATCACGCGGGTCCCGTGAAACAACGCATTCAAGAAACCGATCAGCAAGTCCTTGTTCAGTTCCGTGCCGAAAAGATACTTGAAACCGAAATCCGTCCGTGGATCTATGTAATACTCTCTAAAATCACCCGTTCCCATCGTGTTTATATTTCATCCATTTATTTAAAACCAAATATAGCAATCTTTTTATTTCTCATCCAAATCTTTCCCCACCAACGTGTAAAAAATAAAGGGTGGAACGCATCCTTGAATACCAGCTGCAAGTGCATCGACTTCCACAACGGGCGGCACTCTATATTATCCGCCTCCAACGCCAGCCTCACATCCTCCCGCATAAACCCCACCTCTCCCGGCTCCACCGTGATACACGTCAACCAATAGTTCGAGTTAAAATCTCCTCCCCCGGCTGGCACATCACCCGCACTCCCTTCACCTCCTTCAACAACTGCACGTACAAATCATGCATCTCCCGCCTTCCCCTCACGTGCTCTTCCAGCACGAGCATCTGTCCCCACCCGATCCCAGCGCAAATAAACGTTCACGTTCGGTCCCAACGAGACCACCCTACTCGTGTCAAACGCATCGCGTATAAACTCCTGCTCCCGTCCACCCATGTGAGCGAGAGAAAGCCAAATTCGATCTTTCATAAATCGGAAATTAATATAACATCAACCCGGCAGAACTACCCGTCGGCCTGATATTTCGTTCTTAAACACTATCATTAATCAATCCATGGTAAAGGGCATAATGAAAATCGAACGATCCGTTATGGATAATTTCATCCCGTAAACTCTCGATAGTTCGAATGCATACAGCTTCCTTTTGGGCAAATAGGGTATCATCTACCATTAAACTGTTAAAATGCTTTTGCAGGATGGCAATGGTCATATCACTGATTCTATCAGCCGCCATATTATCCTCTATTAACTGCATTAAACCAAATATCTCAGGATCTTCAAGACCTGCATTTATGATGGTGTATGCACTATGAGCAAGTTATATAGATAGGGCACCGCTAATACCCCTTCCTTTTGTGTTGCCTTTCGAAAACCCCAATCCTGTATTTGGAATTTCTTTGAAAGCGAACCTATTTACCATTTTTTTAAAGAAGCGGTCTTGAAGATTATTCGCTTTTGAAGCCTTTACCAGAGGAATAAATAATCTAAAGTGGTTGAAGAACTCTGTATATGCATTCGTAAACTCGGGTATCTCGCTTCCTCTAAAATCTACTATATGTTAATGCCATGCTTATTCTCAATTATAAGTTCTCAATTTGTTATTGATACTTTCTGTTTTCCAACGAAATCTACAGCAGCCATTCTTTTTACAACTACATTGTAATCAAAGCATTAAGAAGCATTATTGCTTTATAAATCTCCGAGTACGCCTTCAAATCTTCCGGAGATTCCTTACAGAGTTGGCACAACTTTTCGGAATTTAATATCGCTCGTTCTAAATCTCCATTCTCTGTCAGATATTTATAGAGGTTGGTGCGTATGAAATATCGTTTTGTCTTTTCATACCCCGGCATATATTTCTGTAATTCGGGAAGCAGTTGATCGTAACTCTCATATCGCCGACAAACCACATTAGGCAAAAAATGTAGTAGAAACCAAAACTCCGTGCATGGATTCGTTTCTACAAACATCACCTTTCCGGCATATTTCTTTGCAGCATATTTCTTCTTTGCCCGCTGATACAGCTGCATTTCGGAAGGATATTGATATAACCTGTCCATATCAAACAGGCATACAATAAAGTCATATTGCTTGTTCATATATGACTCAACCAATTTCAGAATATGATTGATGTCGCTATGTTGCGGAAAATCCGGAGCAACCTTGAAAGGATAGCGGCACGCAATCCTTAGAGAGTCGAAATAAAACCATTCAGTCTCTCCTTCGCCTATGATGGCGATACTTTTTGTTACAGTCCGCCCCATATCATTAGTCATTTAGGTTGATATACAGGCTACCCAAGAACGGCAACTTTACCAATTTCCCCTGCTTATAGGCATTATACGGGGAAAGATTCTTGTGTAGCCCCAAAGAAGACAGGCGCACAATTTTTGTTTCACCAAGTTCGTCTTTGTCGGTAAACCATATAGTATCACGGCGAATAAAATCCTCGTTGAGAAGATTAATGTCATACGTTGTCAGGAGCATTTGGGATGTTCCGTCGCTGTTTGCCAAAAATACTTTTATAAAATAAGCCAGCAGTTCATAATGAATACTTGTCTCCACTTCATCAATGGACACAAACCGATTGGTCTTTAACAGGAAATTCAGTATTACAGCCATTCCCAAGAACCTCATGGTGCCATTGGACTCGTATTCTTCCGATAAATCATATACTTTATCGCCTGCCTTATGCTTGAAGGTCAGTTCCGTATTTGTAATTTTACCCTTTCTAAGCATTTCTGCCTTTGCGTCTTTATCAATAGGGACATTCTGAATCAGTTGTTCCAATTCAGGGGTAATCAGTTCTTCCTCTTCGTGTAATACCACATCTTCTATATTGAAATCTGACGCTTTCAGGAAATTTAAAATGAATTTCTTCAAATCTCCTGCCTCGTCTTTATCCAATCGTGATTTGACATATCCCGAAAGTAGCATACCGGGAGCCAGTACATCTTTTACCTGTTTGGCAAAATAATCGTACACATCATTCAGCTTGGTACGTTCCACGTTGCTTTTGCCAAATGCGGCAAGCACACTGCAATTATTGATCGTGTTACCGGAAATCACATCTTGGCTTTTTTTTGTCATTTTCAGATTTACACCAAAGTCAATGGTCGTGGAATCTGTCGCGGCATCATAACTTCGGTTATACAGTTTGGTAGGGCGAATGGAATCATAAACAATCAATGTCTCGGAATAGATATGCTTTACATCCAATTCAAAACTGAGGATGTACTTCGACTGATTGATATAGAATATCATTGACATCTTAGTTCTTTCATTCCTCGAAGTGTCATCCAACATGAAAGGGACAACCCCGGTTTTCTCAGTCCGGTCTTTAGGCATTCTCAAAACCAGCATCTTGAAAAATTCGATGGCATTTAATATATTCGTTTTTCCGGAAGCGTTGGCACCATAGATGATGCCCACTTTCAGCAATCTTACCCCTTCCTTAACTTCATACGAATACTCATCAGACATAAAAGTATCTGCCAATGGCTCAAAACTGATTTTCTGAACCGACTTAATGGAGAAAAAATTCTCAATGTTGAACTCTGCAATCATAATCGTTGATTTTATCTATTGTATGGTGCAAAGGTACAAATAAAATCCCATACGATAAATTATAAATGCGATTATTGTAGAAAAGTTACACGATACAACCACAAAATCAAAAAAAGTAATCATTTATTGCGTGACGCAAATCGGCTGTACTATAATCATGAATCCATGAGCGAAAGTACACAAACATTCCCAAATTTCAAACGTCTCTTTCCTCTTGAAATCAGGGCAACCGCATCAAATCTTAGTATTAAGTAGCAAGTCCGACAACTACCTCGGATTTGATGCGGTTGCCCTAGTATTTAAATCATTGCTCCACCTAAACGCTAACGCTTATCAAGCATCTTTTTCATCTCGTGCCTGTTCTATCAAAAATATCAATCTATTCAGGAACACCACTAAATCCTTTTTTCTCTTTAACACGTCCCGTTTCAATTCACCGTGATTCGGAAGCTTTATCCCAAAAATCTGTTCTGCAAGCCGAATTATGTCGTTATACTCCATCAACATCCCCTTTGGAGTCCACAGCACTTTTGCCAAACAAATTCCTAACGCCATCTCGGCGATTTCCATTTTAGCATTCCCCGATCTCCAGATAACAAGTGGAAAATCATCCGAACGCCTAACAAACCATTCCGGATGCACCAATCTCTTGTGAACCAGCCGGATCTCGACCTCCACGTACCACAATACGGCACGCACGCACCAACCCGCTACTTCTTTTTTTCCCCGTCACGCCAGTAGTTC
This sequence comes from Butyricimonas synergistica DSM 23225, assembly GCF_000379665.1. Taxonomy (GTDB): domain Bacteria; phylum Bacteroidota; class Bacteroidia; order Bacteroidales; family Marinifilaceae; genus Butyricimonas; species Butyricimonas synergistica. The sequence goes on from NZ_KB903359.1 coordinate 1,848,095, forward strand.
GAATCACCTCGTCCAAAACTTGTAACCGGATATGAACACTCTCCAACCCTCGACACACCACCTCGTAATCCTGTTCCTCACGAATCCAGCCCTTCAAATCCATCATGAACTCCCGCACCATTGCCTCAATTTCGGCTCTTGCCATTTCGCCACGAGTTTCCTCTAACCAAGAGAACAATCTCGCGTTTTCTAACTTTTCAATCATAAAAATTTCAATTTAATATTATAAAACAAAAAGCCCCGGGAACTCTTTTCCCGAGGCATATCCTCAACTTTCATCATTTCCAATTTTCAACCCTCAATTTTCAATTGTTTAATGACTTGCGCCACCCGTTCAATATCCTGATCCGTCAACATCGGTCCCGACGGCAAGCACAACCCCACCTCGAACAACCGCTCGCTCGTCCCGTTCCCGTAAAACGGCGCATCCTTGAACACCGGCTGCAAGTGCATCGGCTTCCACAACGGGCGGCTCTCTATATTATCCGCCTCCAACGCCAACCTCACGTCTTCCCGCGTGACCCCCGCCTCTCCCGGCTCCACCGTGATACATGTCAACCAGTAATTTGAATTAAAATCTCCTCCCCCCGGCTGGCACATCACCCGCACTCCCTTCACCTCCTTCAACAACCGCACGTACAAATCATGAATCTCCCGCCTTCTCCTCACGTGCTCTTCCAGCACGAGCATCTGTCCTCGCCCGATTCCCGCGCATATATTACTCATCCGGTAATTATACCCGATCTTCTCGTGCTGGTAATGCGGCGCCTGTTCTCTCGCCTGCGTGGCGTAAAACAATGCTCGTTTCGCCCGTTCTTCACAAGGGCAAACCAAAGCCCCGCCACCCGACGTCGTGATGATCTTGTTCCCGTTAAAAGACAACGCCGCGTACTCCCCGAACGTCCCGCATTTCCGTCCCTTGTACTCCGAACCCAACGCCTCTGCCGAATCCTCCAGCACGGGTATCCCGTATCTCGAGGCTACCTCCAGAATCTCGTCCAGTTTCCCCGGCATACCGTACAAGTGCACCGGGATAATCGCCTTTGGCAACCGTCCCGTTTTCTCCAGTCTATCCTTGATCGCCTCCTCCAGTAGCACCGGGTCTATGTTCCAGGTATCCGCCTCGCTATCCACGAACACGGGTGTCGCCCCCTGGTAAACAATCGGGTTAGCCGAAGCCGAAAACGTGAAACTCTGGCAAATCACCTCGTCACCCTCTCTCACTCCCAGCAAAATCAACCCCAGGTGCAACGCCGCCGTACCAGCACTCAATGCCACCACCTGTTTCCCTTCATTTTCAACTTTCAATTTTCCATCTTCAATCAAAAAATCCCGAAGAGATTTTTCAAAAGCGTTCACGTTCGGTCCCAGCGGAACCACCCAATTCGTGTCAAACGCTTCGCGTATAAACTCCTGCTCCCGTCCACCCATGTGAGCGAGAGAAAGCCAAATTCTATCTTTCATAATACTATTTCAAAAATTCTTCTTCCAAATCTTTTCTGATAATCGTGTAAATGATAATTTTCACGTCCAACCAAAAACTCCAATGATGCAAATAATTCAAATTAATCCTTACCTTATCCGGAAAAATCACTTCATCATTATACTTTTGAGGATTCTCTACCTTGGCTAACAGCTCTTCCTCGTTACGATATTTCAAACTCGCGGGTCCCGTGATCCCCGGTTTCAACTTCAACACCTCCCGCCCCTCCCCGGTCAAACAATCCACGTATCCCGGAACATCAGGACGAGGACCCACGAAACTCATCTCTCCTTTCAACACGTTCCACAACTCCGGCAACTCGTCTAACTTATACTTTCTCAACACCGCCCCAAACGGGGTAATCCGGCTCTCTCCCGCCACAGACACCGACGAACCTCCATGCCCCACTGTCATACTCCTAAACTTGTACATAGTGAATAACCTCCCGTCTTTTCCGACTCGTTTTTGTTTGAATATCACAGGTCCACCCGGCATCTTCACTCGAATTAAAATCGCCACAACCAATAATACAAGCCATAACATAAATAACCCGAACAATGCCATAAAACGGTCAAATATCTCTTTCAAAAACATAATAAAAAGATATGCTCTATATTACATCGTTGCAATCACAACATCATATCACCCTTTTATATATCGCATTAAATGCATATCCACAGAAACAATACATTGAATAAAAAATAGATAAATGCTCTATATTACGATAGACTTTCCATACATCTTTTGCCGCTTTCCACTTTTTAGAAGTATTAGAAGTTGCAACAATTCTATAAGTAGCCAAACACTCCTCTATCCCATACGCCTCAAAACCTCGTTTCATTATTAACAACCACAAAGCCATATCATGACTACTTCTGATTATAGGCATCCTAAAATCACCGACAACGTTTCTATCGATTACAACCGTAAGACAACCAATAATAGTATTACGCAAATAATGGCTATATGAAAGTTTAAAAGGAACTTTTACTATTTTATTCAATTTTACTCCATCTTCTTTCATTATGTCATAACTTGAAAAAGAAAAAGGAATATTACGTTCTAACATATAGCTTACTTGATATTCTAATTTATCATCTCGCCAAATATCATCACTATCTAAAAAAGCAATAAATCTTCCCTTGGCTGTTTCTAATGCGACATTTCTAGCTTTTGCCGCCCCAACGTTACATGTCAATGAAATTAATTTTACTCTACAATCTTTCTCTACATATCGATTTACAACCTCAATTGAATCATCTTGCGAACAATCATCTACAATTAATAACTCCCAATTCGTATAACTTTGCTTCAACACTGACGATATTGACTCCCCTATAAAACGAGAAGAATTATAAGATGGCATTATAATAGAAACTAAATCTTCCATAAAAGAACTCTCAATCTAATTCTGAAATAAAATCACGCAGCTTACCATTCCAAGTATGCAATGTTTGTCCCCAAGCAATCTCAAAATCAATATCTTTTTTAAAGTATTTATCTAACTCTCGCTGCAATATATATTGATATTCCGGTTGATTTTGTTCTATTTTTAAATCAATCTTTCCTACCTCTCTTTGTATCGCTTGATAATTTAAAGAAATACCTGTAGTCAGTGCAATATTCTTGAACACATAATAAAACATCAAGCTAGGATATTGTTGCATATACCCTTTTATACATTTACCCACACGCCCCAAAATATCCAATATAACAGGATGCTCCCTACCACATTTACATCTAAAGGTCTTATCCGCAAGTTTCACATAATCACCTAACTTATAGCGAATAATTGGAAATGAATACGACAACAAATTTGTTACGACAATTTCACCATTTACCTCTTCCACGATAACATTTTCCATACAAATATGCATATTCCCTCCTTCTGGACATTCGTATGCTATAATACCTGATTCCGTGGAACCGTATTCACTAATCATTTTTACACCAAATGCATTTTGAACTTCCTTTTGATAACTTTCGTAAATTTTCTCTGAAGTTCCTTTCACCATTTTCAACTTAAAATTATTCTTCCTCTCAGATAACTGATTCACCATTTTTGCCGTTTCGTAAATCATTGAAGAATATCCCTCCAAATACGTTGCCCTTTTCAACCTTTTTATAAAACATTTCAACTCTTCTTTGCTGTACGAGAACATCCTAAAACGATTCTGTAAGAAATCAAGAAAAGCAACTTTACACTTTTGTTTTTTATCTATATTATATCCCCAGAAATAACCGTTTTTTTCCCAAAATTTCACACCATACCAATGATACCCCCTAAACATTGCAGCCCGATGTCCCGATTCCCATTCCTCATTTCTATAAAATTTCAAGACTTGCCCCGTAGTTCCTGAGGTCTCTGAAAAAAAAAGCTTTTTAAAATGATAATCCGACTGTATCCTTCTATTTTCTCTTAAAAGAGTATCTTTATCAATAATTGGTAATACTTTTATATCATCAATACTTGTGATTTCCCGTGCATTAAATCCGACTTTATCAAACAATTCTTTATAAAAAGCAGAATGCTCATACGCAAATTGTAAAAAAACTTTTGCTTTTTCCAATTGATATTTCTGTAACTTGTCTAATGCCCAAAAATCAGATTCTTTCAAAAAATTATAATAATTCAATAGAGAAGGATTCCTTTTGAGCATCCCTAAATAATAAATTAATCGATGTAGCATTAAAATTATTTCTTTATTCTTCTATACACAAAATCACGAACGATAGCCTGTATATCCTGAGATTTAAAACGACCTATGTTGCCAATGAAGTTTTTCCAATTATTCCTCCTATATTTTTTCATTCGTTGAAACACCATATTATAGTAAATTTCATTAGCAACGCCATCACGTAACAGGCTATTCAGATATTCAAATCTATATTTTTCCGGAACTTGACATATTTCAACTTGCTTTGGGAAGAAATCCTCTCCAATATGAATATAACGATACGAAATTAATGGTTCACTTTTTCCCAAATCCACATTTACTACACAAGAATATCTTAATGGCTCCCATGCCATATTAAAAACAAAGTTTCCTATGGAATAAAATATATATTTATCTTTATAACATTCAAAACCTTGCAACAAATGCGGATGCATTCCTACAATCAAATCAAAACCTAAATCTACCAACCAATGAGCAAATCTTTTTTGCTCTTCATAAGGTCTATCTATAAATTCATTTCCCCAATGAATATAAGCTATTTTGAAATCACTATCTGAAATTTTCTGGTATTCTTTTTGTATCTCCAAATACTCCGGACAATACCAATATAACGGTTCTTTCGAAAAATTTTCGGGACGCTCAGAAAACGCAAGTACACAAACCTTTTTACTTTGATGTTCAAATATTACACTTCTTTGAATATTATCTCCAAATATACCACACCCAAATCCAGCAAGATTTTGAAGCATCTCCCTGTAAGCTTCTTTCCCATGCTGCATTACATGATTATTTGCCACGCCATAATAATCAAAATGTTTTACACGAGCCAAATATTGAGGAGCTATCAAAAATTGCCGTTTATATATTCCTTCCTTATCCGAGAAATTTGCACAAACGCCTTCAAAATTTCCAATCCAAACATCGTTATCACTTCGATTTAAATGCATGTATGGATCATTTCCTTTCGTCAAACTCGTTCCGACTCCGAAACCTGTATCAAAAAAGCCATCCGTTAAATTAATATCTCCTGCTAAATGAATCATTTAAATGATCTATATATGGTTTCTAATTTCATTAATGCATTTATTTGTTTACCTAAAGAGGATTTGTTAAGAAATAGCAACACATTCCGAACTTTCCACAAAAAGGAAACTATATTTCTGATTACAGTATTTTTATAAACAAGATGTAGAGTGCAATAAGCTTTTCTAAACCCGAAAGTCCTTATCAAATAATCTTGTATACTTGTCGGATGATTTATGGAACGCTCTCCATCAGAGATAAAACGTTTATTTTTTTCATTTAAATAATAAACACACAAAGTATACACAAGCGAATTACTTATATGATACCTTAAATAATCATAGTCAAAGAAAAACTCTCTTAAATCCACATACTCTTCATAAGAATCAACTATCGCAAAAGCTACTAATTTATCATTATCATTAAGAAATACGCCCCACCATTCAATTAATTCATTTGGATCCTCAAATCTATCCACAAACATACTTTCCAAATTTCTATCTTTATGTTGGCTACGTTTTTTCATAACTTTCATAAATAATTGATGAATTTCATCCTTAAATTCACGTTTATTTATTCTTCTAGTAGTTGCATTATTTAACCCTTTATTAATTTCATTACGGTATTTAGATTTCATTTTAGATAAATCTATCTTATCATCTTTAATAACATACCACCATTCTGTTGGTGATTTCATGTCAAAATCAGTTATATACTTTGCCATGAATACATTTTCTGTACGCAAAAGGTGGTACATTTCATCAAAATTCAAATTCGAATTTATAATAGATTTATTTACAAGCACATGATTATAATTTACCCATACCATAATCATCTAATCTTTAATAACATTTCGTACTCTCTATGAGCTCTCAAAGCCAATCTATCCCAATTATACCTTTCTGCTAAAACAATGGCATTCTTACTTTTAAAATCTAACAATGCTTTTTCTGACAAAATTTTCAACAATCCTTTCGCAATACTATCAATATTCACTTCGGCACCCCAGCCAGCATCTACATTCTCTATTTCCTCCCGCATATTAGAACCTTGCGTAACCAAACAAGGTAAACCATAAGATAAAGCTTCAATTAATGCCATCGGATGTCCCTCTAAACGCGACGTCAAAATAAAAAAATCATTATCTAACAATACTTTTTCTTTCTCTGTCCCAAATACAGCACCATAATGATAAAAGACAATATCATCCAAATGCTTTTTACGCACATAATTATCTAAATATTCAATTACACCTTCTCTATCTTGACCATATATATGAATTGAACACCCAGCTTTACGTAGTTTATCTTGCACTTCATTACATGCCTCAACCAACAAATCAAGACCTTTATGATATAAAGTCAAACGTCCGATGAATACTCCTTTTAATCCTTTTTGTGAAAAGACCTCTTTTCTATTAGAAGGGAGAGTTATTCCATTACCAATAATAACATGATTTTTGTTCCACTTATCACCAGATTCTTTATATTCATTTTCCGTCAAATACTGTATTGCAAGTGCTTTTCTCGCAAATTTCCCAAAGAATAGCAAATTTCCGATCCATTTTTTTACAGGTTTAATTTTTTGGGCAGGAGCTGTTAAAGAACTTCTAGGAATAATAATATATGGTATATTCTTTTTCCAAACATCAAAGACTATTGCTTTAAAAGCAAATATATACACTGTTTCAAATACAACTAAATCAGGGTAATCAAAAGGAGCTGGCAAATCTTTGAGACGTCCGCTTGGATAATCTTGCAATGAATAATAGTAATTCGTTGCTTCCCATTCTTCAGTTTCTCCCATCCATAAATTATACCAAAAAACATTATCGTATTTTCCTTGAGCTCTTACTTGATTAGGGATACTCCAATATAAACCAGTATCTTTATTAGCATATATACTAGAACAAAACAAAATATTCATACATATTCTCTATTAAACAAACTGTAATTTCATTTTGATAATTTTTCATCAATTAAATAATATGTTTCAAACTCCCATGCAAGCACTAGACTATAGCTATTTACTAAAAGAATACACATTTTTCATTACAAGAATCTACGCAAATATTCAAATTTCACACTCATTGAAAAGTACTTTTTATACCTTAACTTGAAAATGTGAAATATTTAGTGCTTAAATCAATTATTCCAATCTATCACCTATTCTATACTTTAGAAAGTCTACATATTTCTACAAATGTCCCACCCAGAGATCACTAGATTGAAATTAAAAATATTCATAAATTATCATACTAATCATATCAATAATGTGAAATTTATCTAGCATTCTTTTAATTGCGAGACAACATATTCCCTATTAGTCGATATTATTGAATTTGCAGGAAAAACACCTTTAACAACACAACCAGCTGCAATTATACTATTATCACCAATTATCGAACCTTTCAATATAACAACATTCAAACCGATCCAAACATTATTCCCAATAACGATATTTAATGGTTCATCTTTTCCTATCGTTCTATCTAACGAATTTGTTTCATGTCCATTACTATCTATAATATTAACATTAGATGCGAACACGCAATTATCACCAATCTTCACCTTCTTCTTTGCATGAATATATACACCATTTAAACGACAATTATCACCAATTTCAACACTTGCATCCTTTTCATCAACAAGAATTGTTGTATAAAAAGGCATACCTGCATGATAGCCATATTTTGATCTACCAATCAAACAATTACGACCTATTTTCACACAAGTTCCATCCTCACTAATTATTGAACTTTTATAAAACACTAATGTTTTTCGTCCTATCTTCACCCGAGAATTACATGATAGTCTCGTATGGATCAAAGATCTAATCTTAAAAAAACAACTTAATACTTTTCTTATCATTTTTGATACAAACACAAATCAATCATACTACCAAATTTATAATCCCACTCAATCGGATCAAATCCGCCAAAACCACTTGTCGGAAAAAATGTAATTTCTCCAAAATAAATTTTACCATTGATATTATAAAAATCAATTCTTACAAATGGTTTGCCATTCGCCAATACCGTTGCTAACTCCCACATTTTATTAAAATTAGACGGTTTTTGTGGAAGCTTTTTCGCAAAAGGATAATTATGAGGTTCATGAAAATCTTGATGCTGCCACGCTTTGTCAAAAAAATCAATACACATATTAGCGCTCCTTCCTGATATTACCTGGCAATATTTAGGTTTTCCATTAAAACAAAAGAATTTATAATCTAGTAAATCACTAATGCCTTGAGAATTTTCATTCATTATATATTCTTCTGCAATAATACGCTTTCTCACATTTTTATATGGCCATTCTCTATATTTTATATAAATGTCAGCAAACATCGCTTTCTGCAAGCTCTCACACGCAAGTTTACGATTAAACACACTTTTATCTCTACAAATAATAACTCCATTACTTCCTCCGCCATGTGTAGTCTTTAACACAAATTGATTTGGAAGATTATCCCAATCAATATCTTCAATTTTATCCCAAACATTTAAAGTAGGGATTACATATTCTTCTCCTATTTTTTGAGCTACATATTCCTTTACTGCATATTTATCCACCATTTGCGTATATTCAGATCTTCGATCATAAATTTTCAAAAACTGCAATTTTTCCGAAAACGTTTTTGGAGACCGCCAATGTAAAATTCGCTTAAAATGCCGAAAGTACAATACTGAAAGATAATATTTATCTGGAATTATTTTCAACAAAGATCTTAAAATTAAACGCATAAAATATAAGATTAATATCACTCGAAATCTCTGTTGCTATACATAAACTACATATTTTGAATTACAACAACGAGATCGAACTTATTAGGATTTTTTACTATACGTCATTTTTAGACGCTTACTAAAACGTACAATAAAAATTCAATCGGTTTACACAAATTTTAAACTACATAAATCACCTCTAGCAGAAGCAATTAATAAAAGAATAAGACTCACAAAAAAAACGATTTCTTTTAACTTATACTTATTAAGATAACATCTCGAAGTAAATATTATTAAAAACAATGGCATGTCTAAAATAGTCACTAACCAACTCAATCGCCAACCAATATTAAACTCTATCAATATAGCAAACAAATCAATCAAAGTCAAAAATGCCATAAACCCTATAAATCTCCCACTCGTAGTTTTTTCTATCTTACATGTATCCTTTTTATTTATTCTATTAATTTTGAAATAATAAAAGCATAGCATATGTAGTGTAATAAATATAACAATTAAACTCAAAAAAAACTCCCAGATATAAAAATACCCTGTTGATGCTTGTGATTCTCGTAAATAATTTGATCCTTTTGTTATAGCTGCTTGAATATAAGCACTTCCATATATATAAACGACAAACACAAGGGAGAGCATACCGAACTTCGCAAACATTCTATACTTTCCTACATTTCCTTTCAAAATATAATAAGTAACAAAAATCATAACAGCAGCCATTCCTGCGGTATGCACTAATGACGCAACTATTAACCAAGGAAAATAGTTGATAATCTTTTTATGTTCTATCAGTATTTTATAAATACAATACGCAATAATAGCCATAGAAAGCATAGTCCGAATATTCGCTATTGTCATCATTAAAAGCCCTCTAGACATAAAAAAAAGAAAAACTAAAGCTATATCCTTTTTGGATACTTCCATTTTTTTATAGATTGCCTTTAATAAAGCAAAACATAATCCAAAAGTCAAAAAAGCATTTACAAAAGGTAACCATCTGTCATCTCCCAAATTACCTATAAAATGATAATAAAGGGTTGCAATCGGTGTTCCAGTTGACATTATTATCGTCCATGATTCTGCTTCTGTAATAACTAAACTCGCATACGCATGCATAGTTGGAATTATTCTTGTTAAGTCTGAACCACTCATTGGTACATAAAAAAAACCCATAAAAGCTAAAGCAATTGTGTAAATATCTAATTGAATAGATAATCCTTTTACCCTCCGAATCAAATAATACACAAGAAATAGCAACAATGCATACGTACCAACACCTATTATTCTTGGAATTAAATGCATATTTAAAATAGATTCAATTTTAAATTACAACTGCAAAGTCGAACTTAATTAACTTTCGTGCTATACGTCATTTTGGAACGCTTACCGATCGACGTATTTTTTTTTCAATTTCAAGGAATAGAATAAAATTGTACTACCCAACAAACTACGGGTTATTCCTATCACCAAAGCAGCTCCCACAAAACTATAGAAATATATTAAAGGAAACGAAATACAAAAGCCAATAACAGAAATCACTATAGTTATATTTCTTAATAAATGTTCTTGTCCAACAATAAGTAAATAGTTCGTGCCATACACATCGTTTAATGTCATAAATATACCCGATATAGCTATAATTCTTAAAACCCAAATTCCTTCGTAAAATTCCCCTGTGAAAAATATTTTCATCAATAAAGGGGCAAGAAAAAATAGAGCACAAGAAACAACAAATGATAAACACAAGTATCCTATAGCATATTGCCTGTGCCTACTCAAATTTCTAGAAAAATAAGGGAAAAATGTCCTAGAAATCACTCTAAAGAATTGTTGCGAAGCATTTACTAATTTTGAGCCAGCATCAAAAATTCCATTAGCTATCGGACCAACCAATATCCCCAATAATAATACAGAAAAGGCATTATACAAATTAGGACATATCTGATTCACAAACACATCCCAACCATTTTTTATTGTAGAAAAAATATCTTTATCAGTTGGTTTTACAAATTTCACACCCCACCTTTTAGTCACAAGAAGCATCGCACAAATTCCGGAAACCAAATACCCTCCAGCAATCAATAAGGGTTGCCACAAATAATCTGACTCTTTACGAATAACACAAAACACTAATAACGTAAATAATAATTTTGACACAATATTAAAAATCGTTATATATTTCATTCGTTCCAATCCTTGAAACAACCACTCTGGAAAAAATATATAACAAGGAATTAGTAAAAAAGTAAACAATAAAATCTGTCTATTTTGAGAAAAAATAGGGATAACAAATAATAACATTAAGAATACACAAAAACACATCAACATGATATAAATTTTTGCCCACATCACACAAGAAAATATTCGAGAAATAGTATTCATATCTTCTCTATTTCGGGCAATATCACGAGTCGCCGTAAAATTAAATCCCCAGTCTACTATAGTTTGAAAATACATAACAACAGCTGCTGCAAAAGCTATTTTACCAAATCCTTCAGCTCCTATTACTTTTGCCAAATATGGATATGTTAATAAAGGGAATACATAACCCGCAACTTGAAGCAAAGATAAATAGGCAAAATTTTCTAAAAGCATTCTTACATTTTTACTTTTAAAAAGGAATAAACGATTAGAATAACCCATTAATGATTTCTCCTTCTTATTTCTTAAAATCTGTATATTTGAAATATCTACACATTTAAGTGATACTCGCCATTTTAACCTATTAAATACCTACCTACCCGTGTTTTCAACGTCAACCGAGAAAATATTATAGAAAAAATGAACGTGATAACACAAGCTATCCATGGTAACCAATAAGGTCCCACCAATTGAGGCAAAGAAGTTTTATAATATAACACTTGTAATATGAATTGTTGATAAATATAAACCCCGAAACAAATTGCACCCACGTTAATTACCCACGAGGCGGGTCTAACCCGACATTTAGCAATCACGTAATTTGTCAGCAAGTATATAGCGCATACACCAGATATCGAAACCGGCAAGCTCACCACTCTATTCACCACATGTCTCATTAAACGCCAAGCAAAAGATTTATCTTCACTAACCGGAATAAAAAAATAATCACTCAACAGGAACAGAAATAAAAAACATGAAACAATTAACACTACATGTTTCAAATCACAAACTCTTTCAACAATCCAATCATGATACAACCACGTCACGAAACCTCCCCAGAAAAACACCAGGTAACGTGCCGCGGGTCCTAACCCGAAAGGCAATGGGCAAGGGAACAAAGATATTATTGCCAAAAAGAGGAAAGAAATCAAAATACATAAGTATTTGATATTCAGCCCAAATCCACATTCATCGTTTAACCTTTCAAATTCGGCTGGATTCAAATAATCGGATAATCGCTTAAAACACAAATTCACGAGAATTTCTCCTGCCACGAAACACCAGAATAACATGGGCAAAAACCACAAGTGACCAGCTCCACTTGATATTTTAACCACCCCGGATAAAATCGTGTAATCTTCCCACTTGTAAAACATACAAAAATAGATCAAGCTAAAAAACAAACCCGGAAGCATCAACCTTTTAAATTTCTTCACCACAATATCTTTCAAACGGTCGAAACGCCCAAGAGTCAGTTGCTGGTACCCGTAAACATAACCCGATATGAAAATAATAGCTGGCATCTGAAACGAATCAAAAAATTTTGCAATATATCCATACCATTTAATCGGTTGGAACCCGACAGGCTCTGTCCAACCTCCATTATAAATTATAAAAGCATGATAAATAACAACAAATCCTATGATCAAAGGACGTATCACAGACACGTCTAAAAGTAATCTCTTCATTACAAGATTTCTTTACAAGCACTTAAACAAGAAAATTTCCCTTACGAGGGCTCTAAAAAAGTACCCGACTCGAATTAAATTAATACAAAAAATAATTCTTCCACCACCCCATGAACTCGCCAACCCCCTCTTTCAGCGTCACCCTAGGTTTGTACCCCGTTTCCCGTTCCAACTTCGACGTGTCAGCGTAAGTCCGGTAAACGTCACCCGGTTGCATCGGCAAATAGATCTTCTCCGCTTTCTTGCCGAGGGCATTCTCCAGGCACTCGATGAAATCCATCAACTTCACCGGTGAGGAACAACCGATATTGTACACCTCATGGCGATGATCCTCGTTGCCTTCTGGCACTTTATCCAGCACCCGGAGCACTCCCTCCACAATATCGTCTATGTATGTAAAATCCCTACTCAAATCTCCTTTATTAAACACCTTGATCGGCTCTCCATTCATGATCGCTTTAGCGAAAAGCATCGGCGCCATGTCAGGGCGTCCCCACGGACCGTAAACCGTGAAGAACCGCAATCCCGTGGCAGGTATCCCGTAAAGTTTAGAATAACAACTCGCCATCAACTCGTTCGCCTTCTTCGTGGCGGCGTACAGGCTCACGGGATCGTCCACCCGGTCCTCTTCCGAGAAAGGTACCTTTTCATTCGACCCGTACACGCTGCTCGAGGAGGCGTAAACCAGGTGCTGTATGCCGTGATGGCGGCAACACTCCAGCACATTCACGAATCCTACAAGGTTACTATCCACGTAGGCAAACGGGTTCTCGAGAGAGTAACGCACTCCCGCCTGCGCGGCAAGGTTGACCACCCGGTCGAACTTCTCCCGCGCGAACAGTTCCGGCAATCGCTCCCGGTCCTCCAGGTTCATCCGCACGAAACGGTACAACGGGTATCTCCCGCTCTGCACCAGCTTCCCGGGTTCAATATCTTCCCGCGTGATCCCCGTTTCCGCCAACCGGGCGTATTTCAGGTTCACGTCGTAATAATCGTTGATGTTATCCAACCCGACCACTTCATCGCCCCGCTCCAACAAGCGTTTCACCACGTGGAAACCGATAAAACCCGCCGATCCCGTTACAAGTACCTTCATTTATCTATTTAATTATCAATCCCTCTTGAAAACATCCCTCGTGTACACCTTCCCCGCCACGTCATCCAGACAGGCATCATACCGGTTGGCGATAATCGCCTGGCTCTCCCGCTTGAAACGCTCCAGGTCGTTCACCACCTCGCTGCCGAAGAACGTCGTCCCGTCTTCCAGTGTCGGTTCATGCACGATAACTCGTGCCCCCTTGGCTTTCACCCGCTTCATCACCCCCTGGATGCTCGACTGCCGGAAGTTGTCCGAGTTCGCCTTCATCGTCAGGCGGTAAACACCGATCGTGCATGCATGCTCCCGGGAAGCGTCGTAATCACTGTTCGACTTGTAGTAACCCGCCATCTTCAACACTTGGTCGGCGATGAAATCCTTCCGCGTGCGGTTACTCTCCACGATAGCGCTCATCATATCCTGCGGCACGTCAGCGTAGTTCGCTAGCAATTGTTTCGTGTCCTTCGGCAGGCAATACCCGCCGTAACCGAAACTCGGGTTGTTGTAATGGTCACCGATCCTCGGGTCAAGACAAACGCCCTCGATGATCTGCCGCGTGTTCAACTCCTTCAACTCGGCGTACGTGTCCAGCTCGTTGAAATAGCTTACCCGCAAAGCCAAATAAGTGTTGGCAAACAATTTCACCGCCTCCGCTTCCGTGCTGCCCATGTACAGTACGGGCACGTTCTGCTCAATCGCCCCCTCCTTGATCACCCCGGCAAACCGCATCGCTTTCGCTTCCAGCTCCTTGTCCGATTGATCGTATCCCACGATGATCCGCGACGGGTAGAGATTGTCGTAAAGCGCCTTGCTCTCCCGCAAGAATTCCGGGGCGAAAATGATGTTCCGCGTGCTGAACTTCTCCCGCACACTTCTCGTGTAGCCCACGGGGATCGTGCTCTTGATCACCATCACGGCTCCCGGGTTCACCCGCTTCACCTTCCCAATCACGTCCTCCACTGCCGAAGTGTCAAAAAAGTTTTTTTGACTATCATAGTTGGTCGGGGCGGCAATCACCACGAACTCGGCATCCCGGTACCCCGCTTCCCAGTCCGTCGTGGCTCGAAGATTCAAAGGTTTCGTTGCCAGGTACTCCTCTATATAATCATCTTGAATCGGGGATTTCCGGTTATTCACCAGTTCCACCCGTTCCGGGACGATGTCCACGGCTGTCACCTCGTTGTGTTGTGCCAACAAAGTTGCAATACTCAAACCGACATAACCGGTTCCTGCCACTGATATTTTCATCACGTATTAATAATTATTACCCATTTTATTACATCTCTCGAACTCCCTCCTCGCTAAAATCGCAAAAACTTCCGACACCAGACTGAAATCAGCATCCTGCCCCGCTTGGCGGAAAAGTTCTATTTTCTTCTCCTCCTCCCGATCCACGCTAACCCGCAAACGAACCCGTTCCTCCTCCAGCCGTTTGTAATCCTCCCCGGGCAACATCATCGCTCCCACCGCATCACTATACAAACAAATTGCCTCCCACCACGCTAATAAAACTTCCCGATTTCCTCCCCGGATGTAGCCTAACATCTCGGTCACCAGACGTCCGGCAAGTTCCCCGCACTCCTCGTCGCCGGCAAAATAGTAACAGTTGCACAACAAACGACAAATATTAGGCGTACGGCAAGGCAACACGATCTTCCCGTTCCCCTGCAACGAGAGGATCTTGTACGCCGCATCCAGACCATTTTTAAGGTAACTCAAGTCCGCGTACAATTGGTAGACATCCATCTTGTCTGCAGCGTACCCCGCGCGGATTTCAGCGTCAACATCACTACATCGCGACTGGCTGGGGTACAAGTGGACGATCGACTTCGCCCGCTCGTGAACATCGCCGGGATTACCGAAATCCCCCTCCAGCCACGGGTACACCCGCACCATCGAGTACACCGTCAGGTAACCGTGCAGCAATCCAGACAAGCTCGCCGGGGAATACGACCGGAGATCAAGATTGTCCAGTTGCCTGTACAAATCGTGAAACAAACCTTTTTCCATCTGCAATTCTTGATTCATGATTTTAGATTTATGCTTTCAATTCATAAATCAATCTATTTCTTTTACTCTATCTTTTCCAAGAATGAACCCGGGATATAAGACGTGGCAATCGATGCCACTCCCTCCAGGCGAATCACCACCCGCTTGTGACCCCGCAAGCGAACCAACTCACCTTCCAGCCCCACCAGCGGTCCTTTAACCACCCGGACACGGTCACCCCGCCGAAGATTGTTATCGAACACCTCGATGCCCTCGGGTGAAAAATCCAGCAGGAACATGAAATCCTTCATCTGTTTGTCGGGAACGACCAGGGAACAACGTCCCTCGATATCTTTCAGGTAAACCATGTTCAGGGAATACTCGTTGAGCAAGGAGAAACTCGTTGCCTTGTCCGTGCGGATAAAAATCATACCATGAATCAAAGGTACACGAAACGACTTCCGACCAAGCGGTGTTTCCCGGACTTGTTCCTCCAGTGGAAGGAAATTCTCGATTTCCAGTTCGTCCAGTTTTTTCTTGATCAATAATTCTTGGTTCACCCGCGTATGAGCGACATACCAGTGTAATTCCTTATCCCCAATCATGTAAATGTTTATTCTATCAGTCGCCCGGACGCGCTTCGCGCACTAACCCTGTTACCGGTCCTGATTTATTGCCACGTGTTTCATGCGCCCCGCTTAAACAGCACTATGGATTATGGATGCGTGAAAGCTGTTACGATAAACGATATTTTATATCAAAAAATGATCGTTTCGTGATATGAGCGAAAGCCATTTTGAGTCTTCTAACCATAAAATTGTAATCGCTTAATTTCGAGAAATGAAAAAATACACGAGAAAGATTTGTGATAATAAAAAATGGCGTATATTTGCAACGCAATAAACGATCGATAAATAATACTCTAAAAATCAATACAAATACACCTTCTACAGTTCATATTTGCACATAATTATTAGTACATGAACCTACAGAGAAGCCACTGTAAACCCAAAGAAGATTAACCCAAATCATACCCCACTCCCGTTGTATCTCCGTTTTTGCCGTAGACATCCTATAATCTTTTATATAGAAACACTAGAGCGAAAACGTCCGCAACACGACAGTGAGAGACGATTACCTCGGATTTTCCACGGTTTCTCTTTGGTTCTTCAGTTAATAAGGGTAAAATATTTCCGATTCGAAAGAAGCATCGCAAGCAAAGATGGAATTTCAAAAAAAAATATAATAAAAAAACCTCGGGCTTTCACCCGAGGTTATACTAGTCATTATGATCCGACGTACGGTCTAAATCACAAGTTCATACATTTAAATAAATGAGCGGAATATTTCGATTTCACGAATTTTTCCAAGTGTTCCACTTGGCGATATGAATGAATATCCCCGGAAAGATAATCTATCGCCCCCGCATCGGCAAGAACCAGTGCTCCTTTTTGAGCCTCTTTCCCGTAAAATCCGACAAAAGACAATAAATTCACCTGCATTCGGCAACCACGTTCTTTCAGAGCCTTCACCCGCTCTAAAATTGCCCCGGCATAGAACGGATAACGTTCCGGATGAGCCAACACGGGATGGTATTCCCGCTCCTGCAAGCGGAAAACGACTTCTTCAAAAGAAGGAGCCGGGGACACGAAGCTATGTTCTATCAAAACCATTCTATCCCGGAACGAAGCTATCGCATCTTGTTCGATCAACTCCAACATATATTCTCCCACCTTATATTCCGCCCCGGCATCCGCATCCAAATGAATATCTTCTTTCAAAAGACGTGCCTTTAGTAAATCCAATCGCTCCCGAATAATCTCCGGGGTGTTCATGGGCGAGGGAAAAGAAATATGAGGGGTAAAAGAAAACCTTTTCACCCCCAGAGCCAACATGCTTTTCACGATAGCAACCGACTCTTCGATCGTCTTCACCCCGTCATCCAATCCCGGCAATATATGGGAATGCATATCATGCTCGTAAAAGAAAAACTGTTTAGGTTCTCTACGGAATAAACTCATGTTATAAATTAAAATAAATCTAAAATTACTTCGAGGCTTTCTTCTTCTTTTCATTTCCTTGACCATAGCCGTAACCGTAGCCATAGCCATAACCGTAGCCATAACCGTAGCCATAACCCCCGGAACGGCTCAACTTAATTCCATTCACCACGATTCCCAGATTTGCCAGACGATCTCCTTTTTCCAAATCGGAAATTACTCTCAATCCTTTTTTGTCCAACACGTTTGCCCGTATCACGTACACGCAGGCATCTGCGTACACGCTCAACGAAAAACCATCCGCCAAAATTCCCAAGGGAGGAGTATCCATGATAACATACGAAAATTCTTTCTTTAGATATTCCAACAACACTCCCATACGGGGGCTGGCAACCAATTGTGTCGGATTCGGCGGCACGGTTCCCCCGAATATCACGTAAAGATTATCATCCACTTTCTCCATGATTTTAACCGGATCATCTTCCATTCCGGCAAGATAAGCCGACAATCCTTTTCTGTTTTCCCGGTTGAAATACTCGTTCAATCGAGGATTCCGCAAGTCACAACCAATAACGACAACTTTCTTGCCAGCTTTGGCATAAGCATTCGCCAAATGAGCCGCAACCAAGGATTTTCCTTCTCTCGGAATCGTGGACGATACCATAATCACGGGAGCTTCTTTCTGCTTGATCAGGTAATTCAAATTTTCCCGGATCAAATGCATCGATTCCGACATCATGAAATCATCCTGGTCAACAGAGGTCTTACCTTCTTGTAACTGTGGCAGTGTTCCCAGTAAAGGCGAATGTATTACTTTTTCTACTTCTGCCACATCTCTAACTTTCGTATCCCATCGATCTTTCAAAATAATTCCTCCTATGGGTAACGCAATCCCGATAAGCATTCCTATAAATAAAATTATTTTTTTCCGAGGTGCCACTGGATTCTCTCCTGGATCTGGATTCTCAATAATTTTAGCCATAGGGACATACATCAACTTCGCGATTTCCGCTTCCTCCCGCTTTTGCATTAAAAACAAAAAGAGATTTTCTTTCAATTCTTGTTCGCGAGCGATGGACCGATATTGCTTTTCCTGCGTTGGTACGGAGGTTAATTTTTTCTCCACAAGTTGGCTTTCCTTCGACAAACTTTTAATTTTTATATCCAACCCTTTTTCTACATTTGCAATCGCCGCTAGAATACTCACTTTTAACTCTCTTAGCTGCATTTCCAAGCCCGTTACGATGGGATTACTCGGGCGGGCGGATAATAACAATTTACCTCTCCGAAGCACCATTTCATTATACTTGGCGATCCCACTATTCAATGTTTCATCAGTCAATCCCAGTTGTTCCGGCAATATTTCAAATTCTTTTTCCCCTGCATCTTCCAGATAAGAGCGTACATTTTTGACCACGTCCATCTCTATTTCCATTTTTAACAACTCGGCCTCTGTTACTTTTTTACGTTCCATTACTAATGCTGCATCCGAAGCTAGATTCGTCAACTGATTTTTCTTTTTAAAAGCCTCTGCATCATTTTCGATATCCCCTAATTCTTTATTAATGACCAGAAGGCGATCATTAATAAATTCTACGGTTTTCGCCGAAACCAATTGTTTATCATCAATACCATTTTCATTGTATTTTTGAATAAGAGTATAAAGGAAATCTTTACCGCGCTCCGGAGATACATCCTCTAAAAAAATTTGTACGGCACTCGTATTTTTTTCAAGCAACGTAACTTCCATTCGTTTATGAAAACTATTAGCCGCCGATTCAAATGATTGCATTTTGACGAGTATCTCGTCACCGACTTTGGGCAATCCGATATTCTTCTCTACAGTCATTCTATAATTTCCCATAGGAATAATTTGGGAATACCCTCCTTCAAAAAGCACCTCTTTACTTGTATTACATATTTGGATTTTATCCTCCTCCCCAAATACAAGGTAGAAAGTTGTATCTTTGATATTTTGAGGCAAATCCACGAGAATTTTCACAGGAGAATCTTTATACAATTCCTCATTCCGCATGATATTCTCACGGGTATAATTAATGTTCAATTCCAATTCTTTTACAACATCTCGTATCAAATTTTTTGACATTAATTCGATCATTTCATTTTCAACCAACATATTCCCCTGGAACAATCCCAATTCTTTGAGCATCGGGTTTACCCCGATTTCTCCTTTTTTAGAATCGCTAATCATTACCTTTGCCCCTATTTCATAAATAGGCGTCGTACTAAAACCTATATATAAAGCAATCCCCGCGCACAAAGGAACTGAAATGAAAAACCACCACCAAACGCCCCACACCCTATAAAAAAATGATCGCAAATCAAAATACTCCTCTTCTTCCATTTGGGAAAAAGAGTTATTATCCACGTTATTTGTTTTCATGTATTCACCATTATTATTTACACTACTTCACTATCAAAGTCACAAGAGCCACGATTGTAGACATACTTGATAATATATAAGGCAAAAAAGCACTTACACTTCCACCCGCTATTCTTCCTCGATTAGGTTCTACATACACAACATCATTTTGCTGTAAATAGAAAAAAGGAGAATCTATAAATTCACTGGATGTCAGATCCACCCGTGCAAATATTTTCTCATCCCCTTGTTCCCGCATAATCAATACATTTTTACGTATTGCATTTATTTGTAAATCGCCTGCCATCCCTAATGCATCAAACAAAGAAACTCGTTCACTAACCACTTTATAACTACCAGGATTCCGGACCTCCCCAAGAACAGTTACCTTAAAATTCTGGAATTGAATTGTCACAATCGGATTTTTCAAGTAAACGGATAATTTCTCTTTCAACATTTCTGCCAACTCATTTCTTGAAATTCCTTCCACTTTTAACTTCCCTAATACAGGAAAATCTATCTCCCCTCTTTTGTCTACTAAATAACCTCTAGGAATCTGTTGAGTCGAAGTAGCATTCACCTCACGCCCCAAACCGATCATCGGTGTGTTAAAAGGCAAAGCAGACTCAAGATCATCACACGATACAATAATGGATAACAGGTCGTCTGCATGAATAACTGTTTTATACTCGCATTCCGCTTTTATTCGTTTGTTAATATCAACATCCTGCAAATACACGACTTTCTTTCTGGATCCGCAAGAAGCAAATAACATTCCCCCGAGCAGAAATAAAATAATCCATCCAAAATTATTATGCATACATTTAAAATTAGGATTTACACATTAAATTCTTTATCACTTTAACAATTCTCTCGATATCACGATTCGTCAATGTCGGCCCGGAAGGTAAACACAATCCGATCTCGAACAACCGTTCACTCGTTCCATTTCCATAAAAAGGAGCGTTCTTAAACACAGGCTGCAAATGCATCGGTTTCCAAAGCGGACGACTTTCAATGTTATCCGCATCCAATGCTAAACGAATATCCTCCCGGGTAAAACCGGCTACCTCAGGCTCCACGGTAATACAAGTCAACCAATAATTTGAACTAAATTCCCCACCTTCCGGTTGGCACATCACCTGAACACCTTTTACATCTTGCAACAAGCGGAGATACAAATCATGTATATCTTGCCTTTGGGTTATATGTTCATTTAAGACATACATCTGCCCTCTGCCTATTCCGGCACATATATTGCTCATGCGATAATTATAACCTATTTCTTCATGCTGGTAATGAGGCGCTTGTTCTCTTGCTTGTGTGGCATAAAACAAAGCTCGTTTAGCCTGTTCTTCACAAGAACAAATCAAAGCGCCGCCACCCGATGTCGTAATTATCTTATTGCCATTAAACGACAATATGGCATAATCACCAAACATTCCACATCGAACCCCTCTATATGCCGAACCTAACGCTTCTGCCGCATCCTCCAACACGGGAATCCCGTATTTCCTAGCTATGGCCATGATGTCATCCATCTT
The DNA here is from genome assembly GCF_000379665.1 of Butyricimonas synergistica DSM 23225. Classification (GTDB taxonomy): domain Bacteria; phylum Bacteroidota; class Bacteroidia; order Bacteroidales; family Marinifilaceae; genus Butyricimonas; species Butyricimonas synergistica. The sequence continues at coordinate 1,869,863 of NZ_KB903359.1, forward strand.
GCCTGGCATTCCATATAAATGTACCGGAATAATCGCTTTCGGCTTACGTCCTGTCTTTTTTATTCGATCGTTAATAGCCTCTTCCAGTAGTACCGGGTCCATATTCCATGTTTCCCGCTCGCTATCCACAAACACAGGAGTTGCACCTTGGTAAGCAATCGGGTTAGCTGATGCTGAAAACGTGAAACTTTGACAAATCACTTCGTCACCACATCCCACTTTCAACAAGATCAATCCCAAATGCAATGCGGCTGTACCCGCACTTAATACCACCACCCGTTTCCCCTCATTTTCAATTGTTTCGTTTTCAATTAAATAATCCTTTAAAGATTTCTCAAAAGCGTCCACGTTAGGACCTAACGGCACCACCCAATTCGTGTCAAACGCCTCTTGTATAAACTCTTGTTCTCGGCCCCCCATGTGGGCAAGAGACATCCAAATACGTTTATTCATTATGATGTAATTTTACTGTATAGATATGCTTAAGATATAATAATCCTCTCGACCATAAAGGCTTCCGAATATATCTTCTCGATAGTACTGCCTCTATATTTAGCCAAGGCTTCTATTGCCTCTAGTGAACGGCAATGCGGGTAACATTTAGTCTGATTCTTGAAACATTGCAACGCTTCCAACTTTTTCGGTAAAAAATCCGTGACATCGACATAAACATTCGGGACAAACGCATGTCCCCCTTGTTGAGGAGCCCAATTCGTTTCCGATAAAGTTTCATACGTGTATATCTTTTTTATCGAGTAATTATTAATAGGCCGAGCTGAAACAAGGCAAGCCCTGTACAAAACAGCATGATCCACGTGTAGATCGCCAAGCCCAGGAATAAAAATCATTTCCGGCATCAATTTCTCAAAAAGTTTGGAGATTTCCATTGAGATTTTATAAGATGGATAAGTATCCAACCTGGGAGCCGGGAAATCCATGAAAAAAGTATCCTTCACACCTAAAATTTGATGCGCTTCTTTTGCCTCCCTTCTTACTTTCGCTATTCCTTGTTCCGTGTACAACTCAGGCGCCCCGATGCTTGCGTTCGTGACAATCAAAACATACACATCATTCCCTTCTGCTGCCAGTTTCGCCATTGTCGCTCCGCATCCGAGTATTTCATCATCAGCATGTGGAGCAATTACAAGAACCCTATTTTTCATCCGCTTGGGCATTATTGATCAAACGTTTTAACGTTTTTCGTTCTTGTATCATTTGCTGCAGTTCTATCGCCGGATTACCAGCCACAGTATAGCCACCAGGGATAGATTTCGTGATCACGGACCCCATCCCCGTCGTGACCCCATCCCCAATTTCAATTTGATTTTTTATGATAGAACCGGAACCGATCCAACAATTTTTACCTATTATAGCACTTCCCAAAATGATACTATTGGCTGTTATAATTGAGTTGGTACCGATTATAGTATTATGCCCTATTTGACAACAATGATCTATTTTCACTCCACTTTTTATTATTGTCGCTCCTAAAGTTCCCCGTCCAATAGCCGTGAAGGGGAATACTTGTACACCATCCTCTATAATTAATGAGCCGATTTGAGGAAACATCTCTATTTCTCCATCTTTTTGTATTATCGGACCGAAATCTTCAGTCCCGATTTCCGTTGACGAATATAAAATCACATTTTTTCCTATGTCTACATGGTCATATACATGAACATGTTCTTTAATTACAGATCCTTCATCAATTTTACACATGCCGATGATAGAATATGCCCCGATAGAAACGGATGGATGGATTATGGCTCGCGGGTCAATTATTGCAGTATGGTGAATATTTCCAGGCGGTTGTGTATGTTTATCTCGGACATATTTTTTTATTAAATGAAGAAAATCTTTTAATGGATTGTCCACGTAAATGGTATTCTGTCGTTTTTCTCCTTCAAATTCTACCGGAGCGATCAATAAAATGTCCTCCGGAAAATGATTGAAATCGATGGTTTTATAATACTTTGAAGTGGCAAAGGTAACCGTATTAGGAACTTTATCGGCAAGAGAGGAAAATGAAAAAATATCGAAATCATTTAAATTTTCAATTCGCGTATGCAGTTCCTTGGCGAGTTCTATTGATTTAATCTTTAATTGATGTTTCATTTTGTTTGCATAAAAAAGGATTTGAAAGACAGTAAAAATAACTTGCAATCATTCATAAAAGAAAGATTTTCCACGTATTCAATATCAATTGGGATATTATGATTCCAGTCATCGATAAAACGATTTCTGACTTGAGTCAAGCCACTTAGTCCCGGTTTTACAGAAAAGCGTTTCTTTTCATAATCCGTGTAATCGCTATAAGCTTTCGGATAGTACACCAAAGGAGGACGAGGACCTATAAAAGCCATTTCTCCTTTCAAGATATTGATTACCTGAGGTATTTCATCAAGACTTGTTTTTCGGATAAACTTACCGACCTTGGTTACCCTGGGGTTATTGTGATAATTTTCAAAGTCATCCTTTTGATTCATTTTACCCACTCTCATGGAACGAAATTTAATTATCCGGAATACCTTGCCGTTCCTGCCCAACCGTTCCTGTAAAAAGAATGCAGGACCTTTTGTTTCCAATTTTATAAGCAATGGTATGATAAGGAACAATGGGGATAGGCATATTATCGCGATGAAAGAGATAAAAAAATCGATTATTCTTTTAAAAAAATTGGGATACATGCTATAATAACGAATGATTAATTTTGCTTTACCAAAGTTCCAAAATTTACGATCTGACTTTTTTCACTAATCTCAATGCCGGTTCGGATTATTCTTGCCGGATTGCCTGCAATCAGGCAATGACTGGGAAAACTTTTAGTAACAACACTTCCCGCCCCGACAAAAACATGGTCACCCAAAGTGATGCCAGGAGTAATTATTGCTCTTCCGCCAATAACACATCTTTTACCGATATAAGTGTCTACTCGATATTTGCCGCGGAAATAATCGTGGGTTAATAACATGACTCCTACTGAAATTTTGGTTTCATCACCAATGTGTATTCCTCGCGGATTTACTTTATCCATATCGATTCTTTGGGAAATTGAAACACCCTTCCCGATATCTACTTTTTTAATGTATTTCAAATAATTTGTATATGTACCACGTACTATTTTGCTGACTCTTTGTCTAAATGTTTTCTTTTCCATGATGATTAATATTGTATTGATAAATAAATATAAATTCACATATACTTGATTATAGCCTGATTATATCTGGTATAATCATTGGTTTAGTTTTTAGAAACATCGTTCCCCAGGTAAGACCGAGACCGAAAGAAGACAGCAGTAATGTTTGGGGATTAGTCGTTAATTGTTCTTTCAACCGGCTAACCATCAATGAAGGCAAAGAGGCGCCTCCCAGGTTGCCGTATTCTTCTAAATTATAGGGAACTTTGGTTGCATCCAATTTAAGTTTTTTCACCACCCGGTCGACAATCATTTTGTTTGCCTGATGGATGAGAAAATAGTCTATATCCATATCCTTGTCAATCCCATAATCTTCCATGAAAGCTGCAACTGTTTGAGGAGGACGAGAGATGGCGAAGGAAAACACATCCATGCCATTTATCAATGTATGGACAGGGGCTCTCTTGATTCCGTTACCAAAATCTTCATAAATAAACGATTCGGGAGTTACCGGCTGGCGAAAACCTCCATGAGGGGTCATCAAGGCGGTTCCTCCTTTTCCCATAGATTGAAAATCAACCCTTATCTCGTCTGCCGCAGTATCATATTCCAACGCAAGAGCCGTTCCGCAATCACCAAACAAGGGAACCCTACTTTTATCTTTAAGGGATCCCATTCTCACAGCAGTATCCCCCACCAGAAGAAGTGCCCTTTTTACACTACCTGCCGAAAGTAGATTAGCCCCAATAGTCATAGCATACATACAACCACAACATCCCATGGGAATATCCATCGTAAAGCAATGTTGAGAAAACCCCATGCGATCCTGCAACAGACAGGAGGTCGGCGGAGTCTTGTAATCACCGGTTACCGATTCAAAAAGGAGGACATCGACACTCTCTTTGTCCCACCCCAACTCATTCAAAAGTTTCTCCCCAGCAGCCTGACAAAGGTCGGAGGCACAAACATCATCCGGTGCCAAGTAACGGCTTTTTATACCCACTGTGTTATTAAAAACCTCTGCATCCTCTGCCGTGAAAAACTCAAAATCTTCCGTTTTCACGACCCGGTCAGGAACACATAGTGAAACTCCCCGAAGTGCTACATTTTTTATATTCCATCTTGCCATACGATAAACATTAAAATTCGATATTATACCTCGCAAGAATAGTTTTTCCTTCCTCGTAAGAAGTCATGTTCATAATATCTTCCGGTTCAAGCATAATATCAAACGCTTCTTCCAAGAAAGCCACAATATTCAGTTGATGTACAGAATCCCATTCTTTCATGTTATCTTTTGAAAAATGATCGTTTAAAGCAGATTCTTTCACACCAAAAACCTCTACAAAAGCTTGATTATATTTTTCTATTGCTGCCATATCATTTATATTAATTTGCTATATAATATTTTACCTACTTTACTTTTGGGTATTTCAGGAAGAACTTTTATCTCAAAAGCTGAAGCCACGAGCTTCGTTTTTCCTACCAGTTCGTCTTTTACACTTTCTTTGTATTTGGGGTCTGTAATGTAAACCTGCATTCTTTCGTCTGTTCCCATGCAGGCACAATCAATGGGGTATCTTGATTTTATAATATGCTCACATTCATCCAATCCCACACGCATCCCGAAAAGTTTCAAAAACCGCCCGATACGCCCCACGATATAATAAAATCCATCTTCATCGCGATAGGCTAAATCACCCGTTCGCAAGAAACCGTTTCTTTCATCACCCAATGCTAAATCTTCTTTTTTCAATGCATATCCCAAGGTCACATTTCGCCCCCGATAACATAATTCCCCCTCCCGATTACATTCCTCGACCACGCTTCCTTTTTCATCAATTAAAAACAATTCTCCATTAGGAATAGCCCTGCCAATACTACCACATTTAGACATCGCAAATTCCGGCGACAAATATGCCATTCGAGCGGTTCCCTCAGTTTGTCCATAAGTTGCAATCCAACGCTTCCCTGTTTTTTGAGTATATTCCACAAATTGCAGATTCAACTCCCTGGAAAGTTTTCCCCCACCCTGCGTCAATAATTCTAAATCGGGCAAGTCCATTTTAAAGAAACGCATCAGACGCAAAATTTCGAAACTATACGGCACTCCCGTGAAACTCGTCGCTTTCTTTTCTTTCAAAAACATCCAAAACTCCCGTTGAGTCATGCTTAAATTGGTTACAAGAATCGTTGCACCTACATACAAATGGCTAAAAACGACTGATAATCCCATCGTGTAATATAAAGGCAACACCAACAACGGACGGTCTCCTGCTTTCAAATTAAAAAAAGTCGAGATATTCAGAGCAGAAGCCTCTATATTCTCAAAGCTATGCCGTACTAACTTAGGGCTTCCCGTGGAGCCTGACGTGGGAAGAAGGTGAGATAATTCTTCATATACCGGATAACGCTTATTACCCGTTTCCAATAAAGCATATCCCCATCGTTCCGTCTTACATTCAAATCCATACTCTACCGCACCTTCTGCCGGTACACAGAGAAAAGCCGGTCTATATATAGCATACAAATTCTCGAACAAATCCTTATCTGTCTGGGAATTTAACAATAACGGAATGATCCCGTTATTGATAAGACCTATACTCCATGCTATTCCCCCCGTGTCATTGCCAGCGAGCAAGAATACAACAGAACGAACAGGAATTACTTTTACAAGTTCTTCTGAAAATTCCACCAGTCCCCCATAGCTTAGCTCGTTACCCGCAGAGTCTATCACTGCAATGGAGCCGACCTCGTGTTTATCTATATTTAAAATCATTTCTGTCTATATTGAGGCGCAACCATCGACACCTAAAATTTGTCCCGATATATAAGATGACCGATCTGAAGCTAAAAAGGCACATGCATTAGCAATATCTTCCGGATTACCTAATCGCCCAAGAGCTATTCTCCTAATCCGCTCGTCAATCTTATCTCCAGTAGCCTCATATAATTCCGTGAAACGTTCCGTTTTTATAATTCCAGGAGCAACGGCATTAACTCTTATTCCACTCGGGGCTAACTCTTTAGCTGCCGACTTCGTCATCGAAACAATAGCTCCTTTCGTAGCAGAATAAGCTACTTGTCCCGGAGAACCTAACATGGCCGTAACCGATGCCATATTAACAATAGACCCCCTCTTATTGCGAGCCATCAGACGAGCTGCCAATTGTATCATTTCTATCACGGCTATCACGTTGATTTTAAACATCAATTCCATTTCTTCCCTAACAATCATGCCTAATTTTTTATTAAACACCACTCCGGCATTATTAATCAACGCATCTATTTTCCCCTCTTTTTTATTAATAGCCATGAAAGCATTTTTCACTTCTACCGTATCCGTGATATCAAAATATAACGGAATTACTTTCGTTACGTATTTCCGAGAACACTCCTCCGACCATTCGTTCATACTGTTAGGCTGTCTGTCACAAGCATACACGATTCCACCATCTGCAGCAAATTGTTCTGCAATAGCCTTTCCAATTCCCTGTGCCGCTCCGGTAATAATACAAACCTTGTTTTGCAATAATTGTTCCATACACGTTAGCTTAAAGTCATGCCACCATCTATCTTTAAAGCCGTACCTGTTACCCAAGATGAAGCATCTGATAATAGATAAATAATAGCCAAAGCCACATCTGCCGGCTTACCAAATCTCCCCAATGGATAATTCAATAACTCTTTTTGACGCTGTTCATCTGTAAACTGACCGGCATGAGTTAAATTTGTTTCTACCATACCGGGATTAACGCTATTGCATCTGATTCCCCGAGGACCTAGTTCCAAAGCCACTGTCCTCATAAATGCATCGACCCCACACTTTGTGGTCGCATAAATTGCATTCCCCGGAGAAACACGATAAACACCACCCGCCGAAGCCGTGAAAACTAAAGAAGAACCCTTACTGACTTTTCTCATTTTCACGAGATATTTAGTCAATAACATCGGAGCAATTAAATTAATACGTTGAATTCTCTCGATCTCATCTGTCGTGATAAACTGTGTTAACGCCAGTTTCATCACTCCGGCATTACAAACAAATCCATCCAGACCGGGAATAAACGTGATTAACTCTGCTATTTCCCGCTCCTCTGTAAGATTTGCCCTATAATAAATATGTTCTTGACCGGAATTATTATCAAGGGAAGCTAAAGTTTCCTTCAGCCCTTCTTCATTGATATCCGTCATAATTACCCTCGCACCAGACTTGGCACATTCCACGGCTATTGCCCGCCCTATTCCCCCTGCCGCTCCCGTTACTAAAATAACTTTACCGGAAAGAGAAAACGGATTATATGACACATCCACTATTGTTTTGCCTTTACATGAATAAAAAGATCGTTTATTGTTCCGGCATTCCGAATGTCCTCTCCCTGGATTGTGATTCCATACTCTTCATCAACCATTCCAATTATAGAAAGAGCTATTAAAGAATCCCATTCCTTTAATTGTTTAAATTGTGTTTCAGCGGTAAATTCACATCTATCCGTTTCATTAAATTGTTCCGCTACCAGTTCTACAAATTTCAATATTTCCATCATTATATATTTTTAATTATAAACTCATTATTTTAGCGGGATTTCCCATCACAGTTGTTCCTTCTTTCACTTTTCTTATGACGAAACTACAAGCAGCAACTTTTGCTCTATTTCCAATAACAACTTTATGATTCAAAACAGCCGATGTATGTATTGTCGCTTCATCTTCTATCTTTATTCCCCCAACACAAGTCACATGTGTATCGATTCGATTCCAGTCACCAATTATAGCGTCATGCCCTACAATACTATAGCTTTGAATAAGATTGTAATTCCCCATTCGTGAATCCGCACCCAATGCCACATAAGCACCGACAACATTACCAGTCCCCAATTTTACATTAGTTCCGACACGTGCGGTAGAGTGAATAATATTTCTAAATACGCCTCCTCTAGCTACTATTTTTTCGCAACATATTTTCTTTGCATCCCCCCCCATCGAACAAGTAAAAACATCATTCTGTTGAGGAATATACTCATTAATCATACCCAGCATTGGTGGATAATTTTCAAAACCATCTAATGCATGAAGGTTATCATCAATAAAACCTTTTATAATAAACTCTTTTCCATACCCTATACTTTCCCTTATCCAATCAAAAAAAGTGCGTCCCATTCCTCCAGCTCCTATAATGACCAATTCTTTCATAATTATTTTATATATTGATAGTAATGCATTATTTCGTTATTATATTTTCCATAAAAAGTATGCAATTCTTCATCAGAAAAATTTCGTCCTTTTTTTTCAAAAGTTCCAAACATATTTCTCTCTATTCCTCGAATATTGTTTAATAAACCTCTAGAACCGAACAGTAATTGTTTATCAAGTTCTTTTAAATTTCCTTTCTTTATAAACACTCTTCTTTTTAGATGAATAGATTGATCGCAGAGAATACTATTAAGATCCGTATCATTCTTGCTCTGGACATAAGCCGGTAAAATTCGATTGACTTGCAAGGGAACTACAAAGCCGGTTGGAGCCCATCCCAAAAGAGTCCACATGACAGCATTTCTGGGAGATTCATCTACCCGGACTCCCTGAAAAACAACGGATGCAACAGAATATTGACTGGCAATATACTTGGATTCATCAAAATAAGTTGAAGTACCAACATTCTTTCTTAGTTTTGAAAGGTCATGTTTCAGGTCTTCTCTCCGAAATGAACGGCAGATATTATTAAAAATCCATTTTGCCGAAAAATCTTTCTTGCCTAAATGTTCTGCCACAATTTTATTGGCAGTCCGATACCTCTCGATCCCATTTTGTTCTAACATATTTCCCGAGAAAGAAAAGTTCGTCCGCACTAAATATCCATCAGGTGCAACAGACGGATCGTTAACATCAAATTTCGTCCAATTTGTTTCTCCCACTTCATAATAAGCCGCTCCCCCCCCGGCATCAATGGCTCCAAAGTTCGTCGGGACAAACAATTTAATACTGTCCAACAAACACTCGAATTCTTGCAAATTCTTACATTTAGCTAATGCAAGATATATAACTTTAGGAGAACTATATCCCCCATTTTCCCGGTTTCCTAAATTATTGGAAGCGTTACTCGTAATAGCAAGCCCCATTTCATTTATCCCACACCAAACTAAATCTTTTTGCACATATTCACTGTTTACAAGAGTTATAAAATCATACTTTTCTCCATGGAATGATTCAATTCGATTATTTTCATTACCTCCATCCCGTTGTTTCAATAATAAAGGACGACCATCTTTAGTTAATTTCCCCGTAATAATAATGGAAGTGCAACCAAGTAGATCTTCCGGGAAAAGAGAAAAACATATTAAGAGTAAAATCCAGAATCTATTCGTTTTCATACAAAGAATCAAATTGTTTCTGCACATTGGCTTGAACATCTGCCGCATTGTTGAAACCAAGTATTGCATAAAATGTTTTCCAATTGTGGTAAACTTCTTCCCGAGATAAGGGTTTATCAAGTTCTTCCTGATTTAGATCGTCTTCTATTGAATAAATGATATATCCATCTTGTTTAAACTGTTTATAGTCCATGCTATCCTTGAACAAAAACACTTTTACCCCCGTTTTCATACATCCGTTAATATTTCCCACAGCCTGTTGGCGAACCGCTCCAAAAATAGCATGCGTACAATTTCCTACTAATTCAAAATATTCTTTCCTAGGCAAAACTTTTTCTAAATGAATGACTTCTGCTCCTCCGATATTTTTATATTTTCTAAGTATCGCCTTAAAATCTTCATATCCATAATTAATAGGCATTATTATTTTTCTAGTATGCAAGGAACAATGTTTTATCTTCTCAATGACGTCTAAATGATTATCCGTGTAAGTTGCCGAATGACCAACAATAATATCTCCCGCTTGTTCCTTTACAACTGGTTTATACTCTCCAAAACCTCGAACTCCTCTCAACATAAAAGGCTCTGCTCTGAAATATCGTAATTGTTTCAACAAAACATATTCAATTGGAAATACAGTAGAACAATAATCAACTCTTTTAATCCATCTTTTTCTAGGTATATTCCCTCGTAAAACTCCGTAAACACGAGATAAATCCGTCAATAATTTTCTCTTGAGGCAAGGAAAACATCTTCCTGTGACTTTTTTATACAATTTCAAATCCAATAAGGGAGAAACGTATTTATTGGCTTCATATAGATCCTTGCCATATGTCCACCATATCACCTTTTTATCTTCGGATATATATTTATATGATTTATAAGCATCATAAAATAACCCGTGAAAGAAAACGATATTGACCTCCGGCAATGCAAAATATCTGCCCCATTCTTTCTCTGATTTAGTATAAATCAATTTTTCTTTTTGTCGAATCCTTTTAATATCATGCATTTCTATTTTAGGAGCTCGAAACAAGTAAATATTTTTATACCCATCCAGTGCTTCAAATCTCTCGGATATAGAATCAAAAAATAATGTATCACTAACAACATGTAATATTATTTTTTCTTTACCGTCTTGCATATATTCATTTATTTAACAAGGTTTTCAATACACGTTTCGCGTAACACTCTTTCCTGGGTATTATTATATCGAATTTCTGATCGAATCCACATAATCGAAATTCGGAGTATTGATCATCTTTTGTTTTTTCCGACAAAATGCAATTGTACGTATTCTCTATTCGATTATAATATTCCTTATAAAAATCAGCCAAACTTATCTCGCTAAAGGTTGGATCAAAATTTTCATACATCCAATCCTCCAACTCCTCAATTTGTTGCATATAGCCCGTACCTGCCGTATTGTAAAGCCGATTAAAATTGAAATACTTATTTCCTTCTCCCACGTTTATATCAAAAATTTTCTTTTTCAATTCAAAAGACTTATTGCAAATTTCTGCTGTTTGCCACTCCCCTGATTTACACATAAAAGGGGGCAATTCCCGGTTCATTAATACCGGAACAACAACACTGGCAGGGGGATATCCCAACATGACCCAAGCCACACCGCCTTGAAATGCTGCAGAAAAAGTTGTCGTTTTCAACGGAATAAAGATTCCATCAATAAAATAATCTCCAAACGGATTATCTTGTTTTTTCAAATCAATATTTATAAACTCATTTCGAAAAGAACGGGAAATATGATCAAATAAAGATCGAGGGGTGATTATTTTTTCCCTTTCTATTGTTTCATTCATGATTGCTGTTGCTGTAACGCATCGCTCCAAACCTATTCGATTATTTTTATTTCCGGATTGTGAAAAATTAGTGAATGTGATGTGGTTATCTTTTACGTTATTTACATCTATTCTTGTCCATGAAACTTCCCCCACTTCATAGTAAAAAGCATTTCCATCCTTATCAATAATTCCATAATTAGCAGGCATCATCTTACGAGCTGTTCGCTCAAGCATTTTTTCAAACCCTATCGCATTCTCACATTCTGCTAATGCCTTATACATTAATTTCGAAGGTGCTATCTGATTGTTAAAATCTCTTGTTCCCAAATTATATGTTGCAGTATTAATTATCGCAAAACCGGCAACATTCATCCCACATAAAGAACTACATTCGTCTAAACTATGAGAATCAACGACCGAAATAATTCCTTTCTTTCCAAAACGGACACTCGACTCATACTCGATTCTATTTCCTCGATGATTACTTAAGGAAAAAGATATATCCCGATGTTTCAACAATATCGGTCTTCCTGTTTCCGCAATGTTTCTAGAAATGATCGCCCCTGTACACATTCTTTAAGATTTAATTTTCATCAGATCTTCAAACTCGTATCGGAACCCCTGCTCTGCAGGCATTTGTAGTAAAAAAAATTGTCCATAATTATTTCCCTCCACAACAACCCACCCTTTATCTGTAAAAGCCATATCCCAACCGACATATTTGGTTGAAGGCACTATCATTGCCACATTCTTAACTGTTTCCACCAGTTCCTTCCACATGGGAATCTGAAATCCGACAATCTGTACGCCTGAATCCGGGTGTACAATATATTTAAAACATTCTTTATCCTTCCCCGGGGAAGAAACAATACCTGCTTTTATATCTATCGCAGCAAAAATTCCTCCCTGTGATCCATTGTCCACGAAACTTCCAGCCCGTCCCATTCTTACTACAGGATGGAATATTTCGACTCCGTTTTCCGTGATACAAGTTGGTATTCTAACCGTATTTACTGATGAAGGATTCAATTTCGCCATTTCTTCTCTCTGAATAATCTTTTCCTCCAAAATATACCCATGCCCGTCATTATTTTCCATGAGTTTAGTAAACTCTGCCTCCACATCTATTTTGTCAGAAGACAGTAGCAGTACATCTCTACCTCTAGAGAATTCAGCCCTTTTTATCACAACTTCACTATATCGTTTAAAAAAATCTTCAAATAATTCACGATCATTTTCATCTCTCACCAGAACGGCATCCCGCAGATAATATGGCTGAAACGTAATATATGCCTTGTATTTATTAATAAAAGTATAATCATCTTCCCGGTCATTTACTTGATATAAAAGCTTATAGCGCAATCTATCAGTCACATACTGTTCTTTCCCCCTCGGGTTCAAATATTCAAAATTATAAAAAGCGTAATCTTCCGGTAATGCACCATAAATCCAAAAGTCACGCATCATCTCAAAATGAACACGTTTAGCCCGTTCTTTATCTGAGATATCCGCAATCCACGATTTGGTTTGGATATCAATAAAATCATAATTTTTTCTCCTTAACAACTTCCACGCACAAAGAAACAATTTTGAGAACAAAGGACTTTTTTTCAATAAAAATCTCAACAATCGGAAAAACTCTTTTTTCATATTATCTATAATATTACACAAGCCCTTCGAGGTTCAACACAACAACATGGACGAAGGCAAACAATTCGAACCCCACTCGCTCTTTGCGGACCAACGTTCAAAAATGTCGCTAATACACTAACATTTCCTCCTAAGCCTAATGCTCCAACATTCGATTCATTTACTTTTCGGGTAATTTCATTTTCCAACTCACTCTGCACACCATAATTACCATAAACCATGGATTCTATCATCATCGATGTCGCTTCAAATTGAGTGCGACCAATACCAACAGCCAATGTACACGGAGTACATCCCAGTTGTGCTACTGCATCTTTAGACCAAGCGACAATCTCATCTATCACAACATTCACGTTATGCCGATGAAATACACGATAAGTTTTTCCTCTTATCGCGGGACCTCCACCCAACATCAAAACATGTAACCGAAGTATATCTTCATCTATACTTTTTATTAAAACAGGTGCCGGTTGCAAAGCTTGGGGATCATCATCCAAACCACCAGACTGGTCCAATCGTTCACAAGTATTTCCTTTTATCGCCATCGGTCTTCCGGGCAGGCATTTCAAGCCTTCTCTTACCCCCTCTTTTATATTTTCTAATAAATCACCGGTAAGCACATTGTTTTTTCCGATTTCTAAAAAAAGATGCGGAATCCCCGTATCGTCACATAAAGGACTTTTCCTACTCTGTGCAACAAGAGCGTTTTCCAATAATGTTTTTAGCACCCAACAAGACTGTAAATGCCCTTCTTGTTCAATTGCCCTGCGATAGGCTTCTTTCTGATCTTCTCTGAAACCAGAACTTGCCGTTATCAAAGCCTCTTTTACCTTGTCTATTACAACTTGATTCATCATTCACATATCTTGTTACCCGTGATAAATACTCTTACCATGAGCTGCGGCAATAATAGCCGGATATTCAAATACATTCAACGTATAAAAAGCCTCCATCCCTAATTCCGGGAAAGCGATCAATTCCACGCTATTCGTCTGATTTTTCAATAATGCCGTCACGGGAGGCATCACGGCATAAACCGAATTATAATGTTGCAATTCTTTCACCGTTCTCTCGCTAATTGCCCCCTTCCCTAAATGAAGTTTCACCCCAGCCTTTGATAAAATAGGAATAGAACTTTCTATTTCCAACTTATTACTAGACGTTGGTCCCACTCCAGCCGGACTTACGGCCGTATGAAAAATCACACTTCCTTGCAAATTGATTTTAGTATCTTTTATTTGATCACGCTCTATTAAAGAAACTATTTTAGGAAGCACTGCGTCACGCCCGGTGTAAATGTAGCCGGTTATCTTTATCATATCACCCACAGCCAGCAAACGAATTGTTTCATCTGATATCGGAGTATAAACGATTTGTACCATATCTGCCTCTTTATCTAAACAACAATGAATAACATGACTCATCCTCTATAACTCCATAAGCCTGTGCTTTCATATATATTTTTTTAGCCCAACTACGATGAGGCTTTATCTCGTTCATCTTGTTGCAGTTCGCACTTTTCACCACGCCTCCCGACACATTCAGTATCTGCTTAGCATCCTCATATTCCTCTCTAATTACAGCCTGCAAAGCATTCACGTATTTCAGATGAGACGGGTGGATAATTGTTTTTCCGATAAATCCATTCGCTTTATCCAAAATTACCTCTCTCAGCAATCCGTCCACAGCTTCATTTATGATCTCCTCCCTCTTCAAAAGAGAAGTTTGAATATTGTGCTGCGGTATTTCCGTGAATTTCATGTTCTTGTTAGCTAAAAAGTATTCCCAAACAGGTCCGGATACCACATAGTCATTATCTCGACCAAACGTATTCAAAACATCCATCAAAATCTCTCGAACAGTAATCATATCATAGATCGTATAATCGATTCCTCTACGCACGCCAAAACATGACGAAAAATCCGTTGCTCCAACCCTGACATTCAGAATGCTATCCTTATTGGTGTCTATAATATCTTTTACACCTTTCAATTCATCATAACGGCTTTCCTTGAATGCTAATTCCCGACCTTCCAATATCGGCATACCATAAATCAATTCCCCATGCCTATTTCCGATAGCTTTCAACTGTTCGAAATATCCCACTCCGTTACTCGAGTTAAACTTGGGAAAAACAAAACCGGCAAAAATCCTTAAATGTTCTTTTTGGATATGTTTAGAGAAACTTGCAAACTGCTCGGGAGTACGTACTCGGAAAAAAATCAACGGTACATCGTTTTCAGTTATGATCCCTTCATCAATTGCACTTAACAATTTCTCCAAAGTCAAAATAGCATTTTTTTCTGCTAAAGGAATATCTTCCTCTTTGATTGCATCTTCAAAACACATGACCATGGAAGTTAATCCCAACATCTCTTTATTAATGATGACTTTTGCAAAATCCTTTATGGCAGGCATATACAAAGTAGCTCCCAAGCAATATTGCAGAACTTCTTTCGGAGTATTTTTAGTAAATTCTATTGGTTTCTCAACAAATACAAAACCAGAATTGTATAAATGATGACGCATATAAAAATTATTATAGGTTCTTTTCGATTACTGGCAAAGCCATGTCATACATACTTTTATATAGAAGAGAATTTTTGTGACAATCATGTATATCCAAAACATCCAAAACTTTATGCACCTTCTCAAAAAGCACATTCAATGTTTTGCCTTTTACTAGATAAATAGCAACTCTATTTCTATTCGCAACCACTCCGTCTATGAATCTTCCTTTTTCTAGAAAAATTTCAAAATCATCGATAGCCCCCTCCTCTTTCAATTCCTGTAATCCTACAACCTCTTCAAACACACCTTCCTTAGAAAAAAGAAAATTACTCATATAGAACTCTTGGGGCAAAGAATAAGTAATCGGAGTTTTTATGCCCAATATAGAATTCATTGCCGCTTCCAAATAATCGAATCCGGTAATCTCTTTTATCATTTTGTAGCTCCACCCACCACCAATCCTTACGCCAAACTCGATCACGTTAATCTCATTACCATTCATGATTACTTGCATAAATAATGTATTGTTATTTATACCAAAAGCTTTGGAAATCCTTGTGGCAATATCATATAATAAATTACGCTCTGTTTCAGGCAAATTTATCTGAATAAGCGACCCCAACGGAGATGAGATTTCGCCTTCCACAAATTTCAACTTTTGACGGATCATAATTACATCGACAAGTCCATCCTGAATAAAACAGTCAATCTGAAATTCCTTGCCGGGAATAAATTCTTCAACAATCACATTATGACTCGGGCTTAGATTCAAGGCATCTTTTACTGCCATGCTTAATGCCTTATCATTTGTAACTTTCTTCACTCCTTTTGAACCTGTCGTGTCGGAAGGTTTTACGACCAAAGGATAATTCAAATTCACGCTCCTCCCTTCCAATTCTTCATTCACATGAATAAAGCAAGCCGTAGGAATGCAATTGTCCCGCATAATCCTTTTCATTCGCCCTTTATCGGTAATATTTAATGAAGTTTCATAACCATAAGGATAAGATACCCCTAACTTCTCTGCAACATAAGCCGCAGTGGTGATAGCTTGATCGTTGCAAACATTAACGATATATTCCGGCTTCACTTTTCTAGCGACTTCAAGTACTTTCTCTTTATCCAACGTACTTATTTGAATATGCTCATCCGCAACACTTTTTGCCGGAGGATTATCCAGATAATCTATCAAGACTATAAAATACCCCTTTAATTTTAATTTATGAATCAAAGTCCGATGAGGAACGTTGCCACCAAGTACCAAAACTTTCTTCCTGCTATCCATTCTAATTTGTTTATACTATTGAATAATAACTTTTAACCAATCACTCGTTTTATCCATCGTTTCCATTAATTGTTCCCGTGTATCGAATTTTAAAACTAAAGTTCCAATAGTATCATTTGCACCATTAAATGCTTTTATCCCATCTCCTTTCTCGATCCATAAATCCAACTCGACAACCGAAGATTTTATTACCTCCGCAATCTCTATTCGTTCAAATCTACCCGGCTTATCCCCATGTAATATAATTTCTGCCCAAAAACCGTTATACCGAGGCGAGGACATACTTTCTATAGTATCTCCAACAGCTGCTCTTACTGCATTTTTTATCAGATCCTCCCCCGTTGCATATTTAAGCATCTCCGATAACCTATTTCCTCCACCGCGAGGAGATAACTCCATGATATACGGCTTATTATCCTGACCCACTCGGGTTTCTATATTATAGACCGAAGTTCGCATTCCTAATAAAGTTAATAATCTCTGAATCTCATCTTTCAACACATCCTGATGTCCCTGCTCCATCGTGGCAGGCCAACTAAATGCAGATGGCGTATACGGATTCGCAGCACGATCATCAAACCTTTGATCTGAAAATGAAACAAATTTCAATTCTCCATTAACCGAGAATCCGTCAGAATCTGAAGAATATCCTTTTTTATCTATAAACTCTTCAACAATAAAATTTCCCGATAAAGAGCAACTTAATGCTGATTCTACCGCTTCCCGTAACTCCTTCGGGTTGTCAACTCTCGTCACCCCCTTGCTACCCGCAGAATCCGTGGGCTTGATAATAACCGGGAACGAAAAATAATCCATCTCCTCCAATAAAGACTCCAAATCCCGATATCCTTTGGAACGGGGAACATTAAAATGATTTTGTTGAAGAAAAGACCTGAATTTATCCTTATTTTGTAATATCTCAACTGACTTAAACGGATTACCCGGTAACCCCATTTGCTCGGCAACATAAGCTGCCGTAACCACTCCCGGATCAACGGCAAATGACATAATTCCATCGATCTTCAGTATCCGAGCTAATTGAAGAACGGCTTCCTTGTCAATAATACTCACGTTATGATACTCATCGGAATACGCATGCGCAATATTATCCGGTATATAATCACACGTGATGACGTAATATCCCTCTTCATGGGCAGCATTGATTACTGGTACAAGATAGCGTAACCCTCCAAGTAAAAGCAAACGTTTCGGTCTATTGGCCATCGTTCTTTTATTTCGGAGAACAAATTGCTTCGGGATAATAGCTGTCTATAATCCTTTTTACTAGCATGACCTGTTTTGCCCGTTTCTTAGCATCAGACTCTGTCGTATCCCAGCTATGTGTCTGCGCAACCGATCCTCCCGTTTTTAAGTAGATAGGAGAAGCAATCCGAATCATTTCAGGTACTTCGTAATGACGAATAAAACCACCTGAAGATTTAGGATTCTCGGTATGAATATCTATCGGAATATCTATAGCTTGTCTTATTGCCGACAACATCTGTAATTGTATATCACGCACAGGATTTACCGAATTAGCCCCTATACTTTCCAATAACTTTGCAGAACATGGATTCCCATGCCCGGCATGTGCTGACACTTTAAATTTACAATCAAATGGTAGCGCTCCTTCTTGTCTCATTCGGTTTAGCAGCCATAGGCATCCTTCATCATATACCAAAAATGAACGACATCCCAATCGACAAGCCCTTTTGACATCCTCGATAGCTCTCACGATTTGCTCCTGACCTCTCAAACGATATCCCATTCTTTGCCCTTCCTCGGTATGAACGGAGGCACTGGTATCGGTTGTTGCCCTTGGTCCTATCGCTAATATTAATTCTACCTCCCAATGATTGGCATATTCAACCATTTTCTCTATCTCTTCATCCAGAAGGGACATGATCCCCTTGGTTTGAGTAATTCGATGAATTTTTATTCCATACTTATCCAATTCTTCCAGTAAAGCCTTCATTACTCCCGGAGACTGAATTCCAGGCACCTCAAATCTATACTGTCCACCATCTTCAAAACGTTTTTCTGATGTAGGTAAACTATACGCATCTCCAGACGGCATACCTATCTTTGTCAAAAAATCTCTTGTTTCTTTCATGTTGATATTTTTTACAAATTTTCCACGAGAGTCGCAAACTCCATCTCTATTTTAAAAACTGACTCTATAACTCTTTCTGTATCGACAGATGCTTTTGCCAATGCTATAAACTTTGATTTTATCTCCTCTTCTGTCATCGGATTTTCAGGTTCTCCCAGAGGATATTCGACCGTTCGTTCATATTTGCTCCCATTATCCAAGACAATCACGACCCTGGCGGATCGCCTCTCAGATGAAACCCGTGTTAACTCCGGATCCTCAAGTACAGTTATTTTGTCCATAAGGCTAATAACTTCCTTGTCGTTTATCCATTTTTCCTGGAATTCCTCAGTTCCACACTTTTTTCTTAAAACAGATATAGCCAGGCAAAAGGGGATACTCAACTTGGCAGAACTAGTATTTTTTATCTCTTTGTGTTCATGTCCTTTCACTGCCAACTGATATGTATAAACCAATATTTCTTTTATACAATCCGAATTCAAATGTTCTTCCACTGCTATTTGAATTCCTCCTTCTACAATGGGATGGCAATGCCTGCAAGACACGTATGGCTTTAAATATATTTTATGTATTAAATATTCATCTTCCACAGCCAATAGTTTATCCTCATCACAATAACGATCAGACATAACAGCCAAAAAACCTCTCTTTCCGCCCAAGGCATCATCGGGTGCAGCCAATCCTGATTTCCCAATATAAGCAGCCATCAATCCATTAGCAGCCGCCATTCCAGCATTAAAACCTTTCAACTCGGAGGCATCTTCTTGAATTTCCAATACCCCGGAAGAATTTGTAACAGCTACTGATAAAACTCTTTTTAGCTCTTTCTTATCACAACCTAAAGCTACCGCAACCCCAATCGCGGCACCGATACATCCACAAGTGGCAGTCGTGTGATATCCTTTTTTCTTATGATATGGTTGAATGGAACGAGATAATCTTATTGCCGCCTCATACCCAAAAATGATCCCTTTCAATAAATATTTTCCTGAAATAGAAGCATTCTCTGAGGCAGCAAAAACAGCAGGGATAATCGGTGCTGCCAAATGTATCATCCCGAAACGGCAACCATCATCAAATTCAGTCGCATGTGCAGCCATCCCATTCAACAATGCAGCATGATAAGGCATGTATTTATGAGGCATTCCCATAACCGTAGCCCAATCTCTTCCATCTTGGAAATTATATAAATATGCTTCCATGTGTTTACGAAGCATACCAGAGCCATAAATAGCCGTTCCTAAATAATCCAACAAGACATATTTTGTATGTTTATATGTTCTTGCATCTATATCTTGCCTCGACAGACGATACAAGATATCAATAAAACGATCTGTTATATTTTCCATCTATGTTCCTCAATTTCCTCCAATCTTCCTTGCTCGAAAAGTGAAATATTATTCATAGCTTCTCTTATCATACTTGTATAGGAATCACGAGTAATTCCCCCGATATGAGGCGTAACCAGAACATTATCCAGTTTTAAAAGAACATTACCCGAATTCAAAGGTTCCTGTTCAAACACATCCAATCCGGCACCAGAAATTGTACCGGAAACCAATGCCGCATATAGTGCTTTCTCATCTATTAGTTTACCTCTTGCGGTATTGATTATAAAAGCGGTATCTTTCATTGCCAGAAACTCTTCTGCTGAAAATAAATGAGTCGTTTCCTCGGTTAGCGCACAATGTAAAGAAATAATATCCATAGAACTTACTAATGAATTAAATGGCAAATACCTCAAACCCATTGCTTTTTCCTCGTCAACAGACAAACGATTTATATCATAATAATAAATATTTGCTCCAAATACCCTTAAAATTTGTGCGCATTTACGCCCTATACTCCCAAGCCCGACAAGTCCGACATCACGCCCTTTTATTTCTCTATTCTTTATTCCATTTGCCTGTTTCACCCAGATGCCATCCTTTAGTTCTTTATTAATATCCACCAGACGTTTCAGCATAGCTAAAATCAATAGAACAGTATGTTCTGCCACACTATCGGAGTTCACCCCCTTGTTTACATATAATGGAATTCTTTTTTCCTGAAGCTTTCTAATATCAATACTATCCAAGCCAACACCTGTACGCTGTATCATTTTCAATTTTCGAGCGTTCTCGATCACTCCCGCATCAATTGTTAATCGCCCGCTTGCCAAGATATAATCGGCCCATGGAACTTTGTCAAGCAATTCTTCACGAGTTCCTTCGGAAAGAAATAACACGTCAAAACCTTGCGGAATTACACTTTGTATGATCTCCAGTGGTTGTTTATCAACCATATTTGAAATTAAAATTACAGGCACAATTTTTCTTCTTTATTTGTTAATAAACAAAAATCATATTCCCTTTCGACTGGCAGTTCTTGTAATTCTTTGTTGATAAAACGGGAAATTACAGCTAAATTATCTTGTTGCAAAATACGTTTTTGTTCCTCATCTGGCTCACTTTGAAATAGATCATACACCAACTTTACAACACACCCGTTATCCTCGGCACGCACAGATTTCGTCACAAAGAATGTTACTTTCCCAAGGCATTTATTGATCTTGTCCAAGTAGATATTTAGAACCACAGAATAATCAGCATACACACCATCCACGTAATATCCGTCCCTTGGAGTAAAGCAAAAATTACCAAGAGAATAGACACCCAATGTCTGATTGTCATACCATTCTGCCGGTAATACACAGTGGGTATGATTTCCGATAACAATATTTACTCCCGCATCTAAAGCTGTCTGCATTAAATATTTCGTGTACTCTCCCGGACCTTCCCTGAAATTAAATTGCCCGCCTCCATGCATACATAAGACAACAATATCTGATAATTCTTTCGCCTTAGAAATTTTAGACCTTAATCTTTTCACGTAAAATTGGTTATCAGAATTCGTGATTTCCGTTGAAGGGACATTATCCAATACGATTTTGGATCTTTTCACGTCTTTAGAGGAAAATAATTTTCTTTTGATTTTCCTAATGCATTTTTTGATAAAAGATATCTTCTGAACTACCAGCCGATCTTGCCTTCTGAATAAATCTACAAGATAGATATCCTCTCCCTCCAAAAAATGTTTATTAGATCGCGAATTTGTTCCATAAGTGTATGATAGAAATGACACTTTCAGACCATCGAAATCTTTTATTAAAATATGTTCGCTATCTTCCCGGGTCAAATAAGTACCGATATGCTCAAGTCCAAATTCATCCAAGACCTTTATTGTTCTTTTGAGTCCTATTATTCCCCTGTCCAAACAATGATTGTTTGATGTAGTAACCATATTGATCCCAACTTTTTTCAGAGCTTCAGCAAAAGAATCCGGCGTATTAAAATTTATCGCACTTTCAGAATAACCTAATTCTTTACCAGCCAATGGCGTCTCTAAACTGCCACAAACATAATCCGCCTGAATAAACAAATCACGAATACCGGCAAATATCGAATCATAAACATAACAATCTTCTCCTATTCTTGATACTTTATTTTGCATCTCAGAACAAAGAATATCTCCAGTAAAAGTCAAACAAACTTGTTGTTGTCTATCCATGATTATAGATATGCCAAAGTTTTTCTCGGATCACTACCAAAAAATCTATCCTGATTTAAAGAATATATTTTAGTCATCTCTTCCTCGGATAACTCAAAATCGAAAATATGTATATTTTGTACTAACCTTTCGGGATTTTTTGACCGAGGAATGGTGACACAACCTTGCTGAATAATCCAACGCAAAATAACTTGCGCAACCGATCTATTATGATATCTGGCAATATCCAATAATACGGGATGACACATCAACTCTGCTGCAGAAGCTCCCCTAGCAAAAGGAGAATGTGCTTCTATTTGAATTTCATTTTCGTTGCAATATTTAACCAAATCAAATCGATTATTTAATGGATGCATCTCGATCTGATTTACCATTGGGATTACATCCGATATCGTTTTCAATTTTTCTAAATGTGGTTCTAAAAAAGAAGAAACTCCAATAGCGCGGATATACCCTTCTTCATACAGTTTAATCATCTCCTCCCACATATATAAATAATACTTGGGATTAGGCCAATGAATCAAATACAAATCAATATAATCAGTTTTCAATCTGCGTAAAGTACTTTCAAAACATGTCTTCACGGATTTTACCTGCTCTCCTTTCAGATTATTATCAACTAATTGTTTCCATTCTAATTTTGAGGTAATGAAAATATCCTTTCTCTCGATTCCCAGAAATTTTAATGACCAGGCCAAAGAAGATTCATTTTTGTACAACCAGGCTGTGTCAAAATTACGATACCCCGCACGATAAGCATGCTTTACACTTTTGTACATTTTTATCCCACTTAAGGTATGCGTTCCTAATCCGATTATAGGCATTTCAACCCCATTATTCAAAATAACCGTATTACAATCCATCATTTAAAATAATACTTTTCAAACTTTTTCTTTAATCCGCCCGATACCATTTGATGAGCTGCCATTCCCCAATTATCATTACCTTCTATAAATAATACTCCATCTTTTGTTATGGCAAAATCCCAACCAACACTATGAACACCGTAAAACAACTGATGGCATCTAATAGCTTCTTTCATTGCCATATCAAAAAAAGGAACTTGGAATCCGTCAAAAGGGACTCCTGTATCAGGATGTTTATCTATTCGCCCTTCGTAAAGAGAGTAACCATATTTATCAAAATATCCCTGGTCATTTACATTTATAATTACGCCACCATAATGCCAGTTAGAAACCACAGCCTCGCGTGCTCCCATCAAAAACATACATCCCATTAATTCAATATTCCCACTCTTCAAATCCCGAACAGTCGTTATCCGTAAAGAGTTTACCGCATTCGGATATAATTCCGCCACTTTCGAGTGTTGGTTATTTATTCTTTCTTGTATAAAAAAGCGCTGAGAAGAAAGCATTTCCATTAATTCATCCATAGAAATTTTATTCCCGGCATAATACAATTTACCATCTATCATGGATATAGCATATATTCCCACGCCGCCAATCCCATCTAGCGGCTTAAACATCAATTCCATTCCATTCTTTAAGACATCGGCAATATTCACATTACATTTTGAGGCAAACACGAACACATCTCCTTTGTCATATAGGCCAATCGTGCCTGGTACCGGGAACCCTAGCTGTTCCATAAAAATGGCGAAATAGAATTTATCACGTAAAATACCCGTATAGCTATAGATATCTTTCGAAGGATGATTATTTAGATAATCCCGCCTATGCATATACACCCCATAATCGAGATATTCTTCTTGATTCCGCAAACCCTTCACATCAAAACCATACAGATAATAATATTCGTTCATGCGACCGTATTTCCGTATATATTTTTTTTGTTCATTAAAGATTTCCCGCTCAGATTTATGTTCCGAATCAGGGAAATAAGTTTTCCCATAATATTGGGAAGTATAATTCTTTAAATGTTTCACTTGACGAGGATAAACTCGAACACGGAAATATACTTTACGTAAAAAGAAGAGTAACTTATTTTTCATATGTTGTTCATTTAGCGTCTAATGACTGAAAGAACTCGCTCGACATCATGTCGAGAAAGATTATGGTGTATAGGCAAGCAGATAACACTATCAGCTAAATTGGTTGCCACAGGAAGCCTGTCTGCCGAAGAAGATTCCAGTCCTCTATAAGTCGAAAATGTGCTAATTAAAGGATAAAAATATCGCCGCCCCAGTATACCTAGCCCTTTCATTTTAAAATAAAGATCATCACGTGTCATCCCGTACTTTTCGGCATCCACAAAAATGGGGAAATAAGCATAATTGTGTAGGACACCAGGTAGATCCTCAAAGTAAGTAATTCCTCTTACATCTTTCAATACTTCTTTATACCACCCTGCAACCTCACAACGCAAACCAATAGCTTGCTCGACTTGTCTTAAATTCAAAATGCCATAAGCAGCACGAACCTCATCCATTTTACTATTAATACCGGGAGCTACCACTTCTGTTTCCCCGGCAAATCCAAAATTCTTAAGATAATCTATACGCTTCTTTGTCATTTCATCATGACATATAAGAGCTCCACCCTCTATCGTATTAAAAACTTTCGTCGCGTGAAAACTTAATGTAGACATATCCCCCGCTTCCAGAATGGATTTACCATCCACTGTAACACCAAAAGCATGGGCTGCATCATATATTACTTTTAGACCGTATTTATCAGCTATCGACTTTATCTTTTCCGTATCACAAGGATTTCCATACACATGAACAGGCATAATAGCTGTAGTTTTCGGAGATATAGCTGCTTCTATCTTATCCGGATCAAGATTACCATTCCGAGGATCGACATCAACGAAAACCGGTTTTATTCCGTTCCACCATAAAGAATGTGTCGTAGCCACAAAACTATAAGGTGTTGTAATTACCTCCCCCGTAATACGTAATGCTTGCAAAGCCGTCATCAACGGTAATGTTCCGTTTGTAAATAAACTAATATATTGAACACCCAAATACTCGCATAACAATTCTTCTAGCCGTTTATGAAAATCTCCGTTATTCGTAATCCATTTAGAATCCCAGATTTCATTTAAACAAGCTGTAAACTCTTGCAAATTTGGTAACAAGGGAGAGGTCACAGTAATCTTCTCTTTATTTTCCATAACTAATTTTCTCCTTTAAACTCAAAGCTATATGTTTAATTTCATAGTATTCTTCCAATTTGAATAACTCACAGAGTGAAATGACCACAATACCACCAGAAATTATTTGCACGGGCAATAAAAGATAATTAGTCCAAGAAATAAAAGATATTGCCCAAACAACTCCCCCCATGAACAAAGCAATCAAAAAAGCAGGTAATACATCTTTAAACTGATCCGATAAAGAATAATGAATGGCTTTTCCTGCATAAAATCCACTTAAACAAAGACATAACAAATTGGTAAATACGCTTCCCCACAACATCCATTCTATATTTATAAATATACCGAATAATACAGGGATCGCCGCAAATATTCTTTTGACAATCTCTAACCGTAATAATAGACCTGATTTACCTTGAACTTGCAATAAATTGTTATTCAACATCTGTTGTGGATTAAGCATGCCTGAAAAACAGATGATTTGTAAAAAAGAAGCAGCTATCAACCATTTCTCTCCGATCAAAACCAAAATAACTTGATAAGATGCAGCCCCCAAACCTAGCATACAAGTAAATGCAATTAAGGTTGTAACTTTCACGATACGACGAAACCCATCTCTTAATCTTTCAGGATCATTCTCGATCGAACTAAGTACAGGATAACTCACTCTTTGAATAACACTGGCAAAATTTCGGGAAAATATTGTTCGAAATTGATTCGCTCGCGTAAATTGCCCCAATGTAGCCGGGCTATAGCATTTCCCGATAACAAATTGATATATTTCTTCCCAAATTGTATGTATAAGCCCAACGACAAGAACCTTTGACCCAAAACTAAAAAGCTGTTTAAAACTTTGTATGGAAAATTCAAAACGGGGAAACCATTCTCTACTATAAATCCATAAAAATATGGTAAAAAGAATCTGTCTTGAAATTTGTTGTGCAACTAAACTCCAAACACCAAAATCTTTTACAGCCATCACAATACCAACGATCCCGCTTGTTATTGAAGATATACATGATATTTTGGTTTGTGTTTTAAAATCAATATTTTTGGTCAATATTGTTTTTTGTATCAATCCCAACCCATTAATTATTACAACAATCCCCATTACTCGCGTAAGTATAATCAATGAATCATTATTGAAAAAATGTGCTATGGCTGGTGCCCCTATATATATCACGACATATAAAAGAATACTCAACACGATATTGAATAAAAACACGGTATTATAATCTGTATGGGTCGTATTTGTCTTCCTGATTAATGCACTCGAAAAACCACTATCCACAATACTGTTAAATACTGCTATAAAAATCATGATTATTCCAATAACCCCATATTCCGTTGGCGTCAATAATCGAGCTAACACCAACCCCACCAAAAAAGTAATTCCTTGATTTGCCAGGTTATCAGTTAAACTCCAAGCGACCCCTTTAACAGTCTTATTTTTTAAAGAATCAGCCATTCAAGGTCCCCTTTTTATTTGCCGTATATGCCGCTAATATCGGGATCGCCATTAAATAAATATAAAGCCAATATTCTTTCATTACATGGTCCCTTATCATATTAGCAACCACATACAAAATAAATAAAGCCAATCCTGCCCGAGAATAATTCTTTCGTAATACGAAGATATAAAATAACAAAACCAACACGGTCCCCACAATCCCGTTCGTCACCAGTAAACGCCGCCAACCGGCAGAATTATTCCACCAACGACGAGCCAGATTTTCATACATATTCCCAATGCCAAAATATCGATCTTTTGACTCTATAAATCTAGAATAACGATACCTGAAAAACTCTGCATATCGATTATTACCAGCAATATCACCATCATCCGTAATCTCAAGCCGAGACACGATCATCTGATTTACAACATTATCTCCTCTATCTACGCTTATCGCAAAAATCGCACTGCCTGCTAAAACGGTTACTAACAATGTAGTATAAATAATTTTATGCCGAGAATAAATTAGCATATGCAATATCATTCCACCTATTAATAAACCGTATGCAGCCAACGATAACGAGAATAGAATACTTATGAACATAATCATACAATCCCACCGTTTCAGATTAAAACGATTCACGAACAACAAAAAAACACAAGTAGTACCCAAATGTCCAGGTTCTTGAAACATCCCCATAAAACGTGGTACTAATTCTTCTGTATAGCCATCCGATAAAAAGAAATAGTAATTCGTATGGGTATAAAAGACTCCATCATAAGTCGTATAATGAGGCAAGGGCACTCCCGACAAGAACAATACCCAGCCAACAAGAGAAACACTCAAAAGGACACCCAGAGATTTTGAAAAAATCTCCAATAATTTGATCTTAATCTTTAACGTTGAAACAATAATCACAGAACCGACTAAAAAAGTACAGATATAGCGAGATATGGAATCTAAATTGAACTGTACACAAAATGATAGTTGGTACAAACATAATATCCCCAAAAACATACAAAGATTAATCCCTGATGTAGTCACTTTAAAAACACCTCTTTTTTGTACAAATAAAAAGAAACACGTTGTTATAAAAGTAAATAAAGTAATAGAAATTCTTGCCAAAGGCCACGTTAATGACATATTCATTGACATGAAAACAAAAACGAGCACCCCTATTTCAAAAAAAACAAAAGAAGCACCTAAAATCGATCTAGTAGCCATTGTATTTAGTACATCATTTTTATGCTCTTATTCTTCCGCAATCCGTAATAAATATTTTCCATACGGATTGTTAGAAATGATCCTAGCATATTTAATGAGATTCTCCTTTATAATCCATCCCTTCCGATAAGCAATCGCTTCCAGACAAGCAATCTTCAGCCCCTGGCGTTTCTCGATGACCTCAACAAAAGTAGATGCTTCTGCCAAAGACTCATGAGTTCCCGTATCCAGCCACGCAAAACCACGTCCTAATAATTGAACTTTCAGTGCTTCATCTTTAAGAAACTCCTGATTGACTGTCGTGATCTCCAATTCACCCCGGGCTGATGGTTTTATGTTTTTAGCCACCTTCACAACCTGATTCGGATAAAAATACAATCCCACAACCGCATAGTTTGACTTCGGTTCTCGTGGTTTCTCTTCTATCGACAACACGTTTCCCGTCTTATCAAATTCAGCCACGCCGTAACGTTCCGGATCGGAAACCCAATAACCGAAAACCGTGGCTTTATTTTCCTGTTCTGCCGCTTTCACGGCTTCTGACAAGAGTTTTGTAAAGAAACTACCATAAAATATATTATCTCCCAACACCAGACAGGCACTATCATCCCCGATAAATTCCTCTCCGATAATAAAAGCTTGCGCCAGACCATCCGGACTCGGTTGCTCCGCATATTCAAACCGGACGCCATAATCATCCCCATTACCCAACAATCGTTTGAAAGCAGGTAAATCCTGTGGGGTTGAAATAATCAGAATCTCACGTATACCAGCCAACATTAATACAGATATCGGGTAATAGATCATCGGTTTATCATATACCGGCAACAATTGCTTACTTACCCCCTTGGTGATAGGATACAAACGTGTTCCGGATCCTCCGGCTAATACAATTCCTTTCATAAAAAATATTTAAGAATTCAATCTCATTTTTTCGTATTCGCAAGTAGCAAGGACATCAAACCACAAAGTCAGAACGGCATAATCATCAGACTTCTCTCTCGCGGCAATTTTCCCAAAAGACAAAGCACCTTCATTCATTTTATCGTTTCCCACCGTATTATAGTATAAATCCTTAGCACGATTTCTTTTCCATCTCTCCTCCATACTTATCGTATTTTTCTCTTCGTCCCATCCATCAATAATGTGCCATGCCCATTCTACATACTTCTTCTCGTTCATGAAATAAAAACAACTACATAACATCCGGCACATTTCTGCGGAACGACAGGAGGCTGCCGCCTCGTCTTTATTTTCCAGTAACCACAGAATTTCATAAGCACCGTCCAAGGCTTTATCCAGAATATTCATATCTGAGTACGTCAAGTAAGCATTCATTAAATCAGCCACATACCCGACTCGTTCCTCCGTGGGAATGGAAGCGTTCTCAACCAAAAGAGAGAGGACTCTTGCTATTTCTCGCACCCGTTCATGTATTTTCCAACGGGAACCGTAATTATCCTCCAGCCAAGGATAAACACGTACCATCGAGTATACCGCCAAATAACCATGCAGCAGGCTCGACAAGGAAGACACGGGAAAATCTTTCACACGCGTATTCCATACCTTCCGGTATAAATCCTTAAATACTTTCGTATCCATTTATTATCCTATTTTCTCTAAGAATGACCCCGGAATATACGAGGTCGCTATTGAAACCACACCTTCCAACCGAACAATGACTCTTTTATGACCTTTAATGCGTATTAATTCGCCTTCCAACCCGGCTAAAGGTCCCTTGATTACTCGTACTCGATCCCCTCGTTTTAATTCTTCATTAATCACTTCCACAGTACTCTCCGAAAAATCAAGCAAAAACATGAAATCACGCATTTGCTTGTCGGGAACGATTAAAGAATGACGAGTCTCGGGATTTTTTAAATAAATGACACTCACACCTTGCTCATTAATCAACGAAAAAGCAGTAGTTTGATCTGTCCTGATAAATATTAGATGTGGTATTAAGATCACCCTCACGTCCTTTTTGCCGGAAGCTGTTTCCCGTATCTCTTCCCGTATTGCCAGATAGTTCTCCACCTCCAACCCATCCAATCTCTTTTTGATTGTCAATTCCTGATTTGTCTTCGTGTATGCCGCAAACCAGTGCAATTTTCTATCTCTATCCGACATGTTATCCTCTCGTGTATTTCATTCATTAAAACCGTCCGAATGCGCTTCGCGCACTAACCTTTTTTATCAGGAATCGACGTTTTTACCATGTGTTTCACATACCATCCTTAAACAGGTACAGTATATAAAAGCTGTCTTTTTCGGGAAGATGGATTTTGTTCAAATCTCACACACCACACTTCCGTATAATCCAGTCAAGAGAATTCCAGATTTTCCTACTAATTATTCCACATTATTATCTCTTTTTTGGACACCACAAAAGTATTAGCAGAAACTTAGAAAATGGTGACTATTCAAGGGCATTTATCTCACACGAAACACCTAATATCATAACATCGAATTATAAACTGACGCCTTGTACCAAAGTAAATTCGCAGAAAATATTTATTTGCGCTTTACAAAAATACGAAATACATATTTTCATTTTATAGAAAAACACACAAGCAAACGCAAGGAATTCAAGGATACTCTTGTCATATCCACGTAAACAACAAACTGAATACATTATGAAGAAGAAGGGCTTCCAACTCATTTTCTCTTTCTTGACATTATGCGTGTGCTCTGAAATTCAAGGACAAGAGGACAACAAAAAAACAAAAAATACTTTCAGCGGATCGGTTTCGTTGAATTACGATTTCTCGAACAACTTCACGAGTAATATCAATCTAGGGTATAACCGAAAAAACTACGATCTGTACATGGACTATTCTGTTCATTCAGACCGAATTGAAACCAGTAGTGAACTGTCCCGACATTTTCAAAATAACACGATATTTCAAACCATAGAAACAGAGCAACACCATTTGAGCCATTTGATAAATCTGCAATTATATCTACGTCCCTCTGTCCACAATTCATTCCTTTGGGATTTCAAAATACACCTTCCAAAAATTACCACGAATCAAGATATAAATAACAATGAACACAATAGAACTGTTTCTGACAAAAAAATATTTGAAAGCACGTTGGCTTACAAGCACGTGTTCGAGCAAAACAGACACGAATTATCCGTGAACGGGATTTTCTCGTACACGAAGCACATCCGTCCCTCCAAATACCACGTGAATAACCTAATTGCCCATATATCAAGAAATAAAGAATCACCACAATATACCCGCGTGCAAATGAATTATCTAAAAATGCTATCTGGCGAAGGAAAGCTGGAAGCCGGAATAGCTTTCTTTTCCCGTTGGAATAAAATAGATAACATTTTAGATCACAATGAATATATTTTTTCTTCCCACCTTACCTATTCGACACAAGCCGGAAAACGTCTTTTCCACGAAATAGGTTTACAGGCAGCCTTCGATTTGAATCGATCAACATTTTCCTTAACTGATCAAAAGAAAAACAGCAACCGCTTCTATCTCTACCCGTTACTGACCGTCAAATATAACTTGTCAGAGAATCAAGAACTAGCCTTTCACTTTACCCGACGAGCCTTCCGACCGGATTATATACAACTAAACCCGTCCATGACATATATCGACCGCATAACAACAGAGCAAGGCAACCCGGCATTACGTCAGGAAATCACGAACCGTTCGGAGATCACCCACTTGTACTCCGGCAAACAGGCTCAAGTACTCACAACCCTTTACTTCGAGGCAACCGAGAAATTCATCTCCCCGGTATACACGTTCGCCACGGATGACAAACTCGTGCTAAGTTACACGAACGGTACCATGCAAAATAAAATTGGATTGGATGTTGAAATTCCTCTCGAACTTTCCTCGTGGGTATCTGTAACCCCAGCATTTTCTTTTACACACACGCACACGTCCGGCAAGTTCGAGGGCATAAATCTTCATTCCGATGCTTTCTGCTGGATTGGCGACATCAGACTAGCATTAACTCCTCATAAATACACGGAATTTCAAGCAAATTTCTGCTACCGATCTCCCTCGAAAATTCCACAATTCAAATTGAAAGAAGACTATTTTTTTGATTTATCCCTCCGCCAAGGTTTTCTCAAGGATAGACTCCAACTTAGTTTCTCCGTTACAGATGTCTTCGATACTTCAGAATGGAACATTCGTTCTACTAGGAAACAGAATCCTATTAAAAATTATAGCAAAGAAGCCACGCATGCTTACTGGATCGGATTAACATTCCGTTTCAACTCGTACAAAACCAAAGAAATCCCCGACGATCCACATCCGGTAAAACGTTCACCTATCCGCCTGGGACAATAAACAAACGAAAGCGATGGACGTTCACGTTGAACACCATCGCTTTCATATTACAATTTGCAACCAGCAATCTACAACCCCAATTATTTACGATAATCGTAAAAACCGATTCCGGTTTTACGTCCCAACTGGTTAGCACGTACCATTTTCCGCAATAACGGATGCGGACGATATTTAGAATCTTCAAACTCGTGGAACAAAACTTCCATGATAGCCAGACACACGTCCAAGCCGATCAAATCACCTAAAGCCAAAGGTCCCATCGGATGATTTGCACCCAATTTCATAGCCTCGTCAATCTCTTCTTTGGAAGCCACGCCATCGGCATAAATGCTGACACCCTCGTTAATCATCGGGATCAAAATACGATTTACGATGAATCCCGGTGCCTCATTAGCGCTCACGGGTGTTTTTCCAACCTCAGAAGCAATAGCCATCACCCGGTCATGAGTTTCCTGAGAAGTCAATTGTCCGGTAATCACCTCTACCAATTTCATCATAGGAACCGGATTGAAAAAGTGCATTCCGACCACTTTGTCCGGACGGTTTGTTGCAGCCCCAATCTCTGTAATGGAAAGTGAAGAAGTATTCGTTGCCAAGATAGCCTCCGGTTTGCAAATAGCATCTAACGTTTTGAATATTTCAACCTTAGTTGCCATATCCTCTGCAACCCCTTCGATCACTAAATCGACATCCTTACAATCCCCGTAATCCATCGTATCTTTGATACGAGCCGTGATTGCCTCTTTCTCGGCAGCTTCCATCTTGCCTTTTTCCACCAGTTTGGATAGACTTTTCTCGATCGCCTTGTGAGCTTTGCCGAGAGATGCTTCTGAACGACCTTTCAGCAGGACATCATGTCCAGCTTGCGCAAAAGTTTGGGCAATTCCATTACCCATTGTGCCTGTTCCTACAACGCAAATTTTCATGTTATCTAAAATTCATTTATTAAAAAATATTATCACTATCTTTTCTTAAAGTTAGCATTCCTCTTATTCAAAAAAGCCTGCATCCCCTCTTTCTGATCTTCTGTCGAGAAACAAAGCCCGAATAAATCAGTTTCAATAGAAATTCCGGTTTCTATATCGGTTTCCACGCCCCGATTAATCGCTTCTTTAGCGTAACGGACGGCAAGCGGAGCCTTGGACGCAATCTTCTTTGCCATCGCCATACTCTCGTCCATCAATGCCTCGGGTGCCACCACTTTATTTACCAAGCCGATGCGATACGCCTCTTCGGCAACAATTACATCCGCCGTGTAAATTAATTCTTTTGCCTTGCCTACCCCCACGATACGGGACAGACGTTGCGTGCCCGAGAATCCCGGTGTTATTCCCAATCCCACTTCCGGTTGCCCGAATTTTGCTTTCACGGAGGCAATACGAATATCACAAGCCATGGCTAACTCACAACCGCCACCCAACGCAAAACCATTCACGGCTGCAATAACAACTTTGTTCAACAGTTCGATCTTTCTAAAAACAGCAGCCCCCAATTCTCCGAACGCTTTTCCTTCAACGGCATTCATCGTGCTCATTTGTGAAATATCCGCTCCGGCAACAAAGGAACGTCCCTCGCCCGTCAAAACAACCACATCAATACTATCGTCCTCTCCAATCTCGGTAAAAGCTGCATCCAACTCTTTCAATATAGTAGAGTTAAGTGCATTCAACGCTTCCGGATTATTGATCTTCACCGTACAAATATTCTCTTGCTTTTCTATTATTAATTTCGTGTAAACCATAGCTTTTCCGTATTATTATAATTCATTTTGATAACACCGCCTGTTTCCGTATCTTTGCAGACAAATTTACAACATTAATTGAGAATAAACCAACCTTTTTGTTATGAGTTTTTCAGAGTTTAGCATACAAGAATTAGCAAGTGCATTTATGGTACTTTTCGCCGTTATTGATATTACGGGAGCAGTTCCAATCATCATTGATATTCAAAAGAAAGGTCATACGATCAGTGCCATGAAAGCCGCTTTAGCCTCCTTTGTTATTTTGATCGCATTCCTTTACCTCGGCGATAAACTGTTAAACCTGTTCAGCGTGGATATATCCTCTTTTGCCGTAGCGGGTTCTCTTGTGATTTTCGTGCTTGCAGTGGAAATGATATTCGGGATTCCCATCTTCAAAAACGACAGTCCTTCCGGCACTGCATCCATCGTTCCCCTCGTTTTTCCCTTGATTGTCGGGGCAGGAACACTCACGACCTTGTTGTCCCTGCGGGCAGAATATCATATAATAAACATTATTATAGCCCTGACCCTAAACATTATTGTGGTCTATTTCGTATTAAAAAATGTCACGCTGGTCGAGAAAGTATTCGGGAAAGGCGGTGTATATATATTACGCAAATTCCTCGGGATTATTCTTCTCGCTATTTCTGTAAAACTTTTCACCAGCAATCTCACATCACTAATCGATATATTTAAATAGTAAAGGGGCATTCAGCCCCTTTATTTCAATATTTTAGAAAACCCGACGATTAAACGTTACCTGCAATATCTATTGATATATGCGTTCACGCTAGTTACCCCAAGGCTTTTCGCCTTCCGCCAGTCGACACATGCCTCTTTCCGTTTACCCGTTTGGAAATAAGCGATACCCCTATTCGCGTAGATAGCCCCGTTATCTTTGTTTAGCTTTAGCGAATACGTGTAATCCGGAATAGATTTAGCGTACTCGTTCTGTTTCAGGTAACAATTCCCTCGGTTCAGATAATAAGCATACACCAACTCGTAATCCTCCCCGTTTTTCTTTGAATACTGTATCGCCAGCGTATACTCTTTCACAGCCTCCGCGTATTTCTTCTGATTCTGGTAAAGATTCCCCAAATAATAACACAACTCGTCATCTTCCTCGAATATCTTCTTTCCCTTAATCAAATATTCTTTCAGCAGCGTAAGTTGATTCGTATGCGAACAAGCAACATTCAACGATAAATAAACCGCTCTCAAATTTGGATTAAGCCGATTTGCCGCAATTAACTTTTGCACGGCATCCTGATAATCCCCGTTTTCAATGTCCTTATTTGCTTCCTGCAACAATTCGATAGGTTTGTTTATCGCACTCACATCAACTTGACCTACCGCAATCTTAGATACGGCAACTACCGCCACCAAGAGTAAAGTAATTCTTCTCATAGTTTTCCCGCTAGATTAGTGTTTTGTGTGTTTTAAAAACTCAAAAATAATGAAACGGAATTAAAAATGCAAGAAAAATAGACAAGGGGAAACGTTAAAAACGTATCCCCTCGCATAGATTCTTATAAAATGGAACGTTAAAACGATACCATCAAACGTGCTTGTAGCTGATGAAAATTCTTATCCAGAGGATAATACACATTTTTCAAGTTACTATACTGGTATTCTCCCATCACCTTTATATAGGGACTAAAAGTGTAGTTAATTCCTACCGTGGCGGTATGCAAACGTCCTCCCCCGATACTGGTCGAGATAGGCGGGTAGTCGGAAACTACTCCATCCGGATAGAACACATGTTTACCGATCAAGAAAAAATCGCCTTTATTAATATCATTCAACTCGGTATAACTGTAACGTGCAACAACCTCCAAATCGCCTTTATTATTACATCCACCCAGCAAACCGTACTCGTCATCATACTCGTACCCGTTTCCCCGGATTAAATACCCCATCTCCGCGTAAGCACCTTGAAATTTGGAACTTCTTATCGGATTTCCGGCTAACCATGACTCCTGCGTCGTCCAACTCCATACGCCACCCAACTGGTTCTCAAAAAGCTCCCGGTCATTCCTTTTCTTGTAAATACGCTTGTAAATATACTCTCCTCTGAAGAACCAATAATCAGACTTCACCAACACCTCCGGTCCGAAAGTAATCGTGTTTTTCGTCCAGGGCACATCGGCATGCAAAAATTTAGTCGTCGCATCCACGTAAGTCTGCATATTCGACTCCAGCTCCATGTTTGTCCGGAAAACATTATCTACAACCATCCCCGTGTTCGTTCTACCATAATGGAAAGTAGCCCCGATATGTAAAGTAACATCCTCGTCATTAATCGGTTTGTATAACCAACGCCCGCTAAGGCTCACCCCTTGGAACCCGGATATCTGGTCATTATACTTGTTCTCGGCAAAAATACCTTGGTCTGCAAAGAAACGGGCATCATAATACTTGTAAGTGATACCCAGACCACGTCCGGCAGACAATGCCATCGCGGGAGCTGCACGTGCAATAAAATGATAATTATACAAGCTGGCATTCAGGCTCATGCTTGACGGTTCATTGAAATACCCGGCTCTCAAACTATGAATCCCGAACGGCGACTCACAGAAATTATAACGAACGAAAATATTCTTTTGAGTGAATTTTCCCTTCGAGAAATCGAAATCGGCATAAAAATAGAATTGTTTATACGTCAAGGAAGTACGAATACGGGCATCGGTAATCGCCGCACCGGACTTCATCGGGGTATATTCCGAATGGTAATAAGCAACATCGGCAAACAGACGGGCTCCCGCGGTAAACCGAAGTCCATTCTCCTTATTTATATATTGCAGTAAGGGATTGAGTACATCCTCGACCTGGGCTTTTACCCCATGAGATGACATCACGAGAGCCACGAACATCACGGGAAATAATATATATCTTTTCATACTGATCTGCATTTTAATGATGATTTAGTATCCTAATCTTTCTAACACAACTCTCGCATCCACCAACTCCTGTGATGCCGGACTCTTTCTCCATCCCTGCGTAATCATGTAATTGATACTCATATCGGAATGATTCGTGAATAATGCATCCAAGTAAGGAGCTTTATACTTTCCGTCGATCTCTACGCCGAAATTATATTGCCCGAAATACTTTGCCATCTGGTCATACGTGTCAAAAGAATAAGGATGATTCTTCATCCCCGCCTTGTGAATCAAGTAATTCTGCCATGGGTTATTCAACTCCGGGTAATCATTCGGGGCTCCGGCAATACACGGACCGATAAAATGAGCCTTGTACTTCACGCCCAGATTAATAAACGAAGCATACCCTAGCGGGTCATCATACGTCAGATCCGTCGCTCCCGTTCCTTTCCACAACAAGAAACACATCGGCACCTGTCCCTTGAAATGCTCGGCAACACGCACCAGACTCTCCAAAGAGAAGGTTTGTAAAATCACTTTCCCGTTCGTGTTACCCGTGTTCACCTTGCCATTCACGTAAAAAGGCGTACCTTCTGCCTCCGGCTTGGTGATAACATTCATATCCAAACGATCCAGCTCATTATAAACCAATTCTTCAAACCCGGTCGGGTTCAACCACGGTTCTTTGAATTCGATATAGATACCCGGTCTGTGTCCCGAGTCTTCCGGATCTGCCTCATACTCGAAAGTATATTCAATCAAATCAGCCGTTCCACTCAAACTCTTGATCTTCTTCCCGGTTTTCTGCCCTATCGTGAAAACACGTTCTCCACCGTTCCTCTTCAATATTTTGCCACGGGCAAAATTAACAAGATCTTCCAGCGTAGACACGTACTGGTGCACTGTCGAATAAGCCGGGCGTGCCTGTTCGATACTCGTTTCGTTAAACCACGTTCCTGCATCCAGCATGGACAATTCTTCGTAAGTGTAATAAGCCGGAAGGTTAGGCACGAAATTCTTCGCATCCACCCGGGTGAGTGAATCAGCCTCAGTCTCCGTGTACCCGATTTTCTGGTAATACGCTTTGCGTATATCGAACGGCAACGTTTCTCCGAATACGTTTTCGATATTTGTCGTGCGTTTCAAGTTGTCATCGTGCAAAGCAAGCACAACCCCGTCCTTCGACACTTGCATATCACATTCCAGGTAATCAGCTCCGATTTCCCTTGCCCAACGATAGGCTGCCTCTGTCTCCTCCGGCGCCCAGAAAGTCGATCCCCGGTGAGCAACAACAGCATACTCCGGCACGTAATCCCGAACTTTTATCATGTCCTCCGTGAGATGATCGAGATCCACCCGATCCACGTCAACATTGATGTTGTTGAATTTTTGGTCTTCACACGACATGACTAAAGCCAATAGCCCGCATGCCATTGCTGCATGAAAAAACTTTTTGATCATAGTTTTTGAATTTTAGAGCGGTTAATGTTTGTTTTCTCCTTTCACTAAATATTGTTCCTCTTTCACTGTAAATGCGGTGAATATAAATGCAAGAGCACACGCTGCCAACAAGATGATAAAACTCCAGTCCCATCCTAAATTGTCAACCACGTATCCCAACATGATATTCGCCAAAAGCGCCGTTCCAAAAAAATACCCGAAGAAACCGGTTAACCCGGCAGCCGTTCCGGCAGCTTTCTTTGGGGCAAGGTCCAAGGCATGTACCCCGATTAACATTACGGGTCCATAAATCAGGAACCCGATAGCAATCAGAGAAATGCTATCCATCACAAGATTATCTTTTGTTTGCCAGTATATAAATACAAATAAAGCCACCAACACCATATAAGTCATCGTGGTGAGCGCACGTCGTCCCTTGAACACGTAGTCACTCACGATACCGCAAATAATCGTCCCGGGGATTGCCGCAATCTCGTAAGCCGAATAAATCCAACCTATCGCACTACTGTCATACCCTTTCACGTCCTTCAAATAAGTCGGAGCCCAGTCCAACACCCCGTAACGCACCAGATAAATAAAAGCATTAGCAATTGCTATATACCATAATATCTTGTTATTCAATACATATTTAAAAAATATCTCCTTTGCCGTCAATTCTTCTTCCGACTTGGCACTATAATTTTTCGGGTAATCATTACGATATTCCTCGATAGGCGGCAATCCCTCCGACTGCGGTGTATCCCGGATTAGCACGAGAGCTATCACTGCAATAACAAGGGCGACAACTGCCGGGAAAACAAACGTGGCAGCCTGCCACGAACCAAACCATACCAGTCCCAACGAGAACATGATCCCGACCAAACTTCCTCCCACGTTATGCGCCACGTTCCATATTGACATTTTTGTCCCGCGTTCGTTATGCGAGAACCAATGAGTCATCACACGTCCGCAGGGAGGCCAGCCCATACCTTGAAACCAACCGATCAGGAACTGCGTGATAAACATCACCGCAATAGAAGACACCCCGGCACTCGTTCCTAAAAACAAAGTAACGACAGCCGACAACAGTAAACCTAAAGGCAAAAATTTGCGGGCACTACTCCGGTCAGAAACACCTCCCATCAAAAATTTCGATAACCCGTAAGCAATAGCATTTGCCGAAAGAGCTACTCCCAAATCTCCTTTATCAAATCCCAATTCCTGCAAATAAGGCATTGCCAGAGTAAAGTTCTTTCTGACAAGATAGTAACCCGCATAACCGATAAAAATCCCGAGGAAGACCTGCAACCGTAATCTCTTGTACGTTGGGTCGATCTTCTCTTTAGGTAATAAAGGTTTGTGGGGTTCAGGTTTTAGAAAACTCCACATGATATTCGTTTTTATAAATTATTGATTCTTACATCAGCTAAGATCAAATAATGATCTTAGCCGCAATATAATTTTCAGCCAATTCGGTAAATTCCTTTACCTCCTCGTCAATCCATGCCTGATCTTTCCCGAGTTCTTTCGCCATCACTTCCGCTACTTTAGGAGCTGCTTTAATAGCTTCTCTCGCGTCAACAAACAGCAAACGAACCCTCCGCGACAAAACGTCCTCCACCTCTCTCGCCATCTCTTGGCGAACAGCCCATACGACCTCCGCCACGGTATAGTCATATTTGTCCGAGAGCTTCTCCCCGTACTCCGGGTGATCAGCAATCAATTTCAAAATAGCATCCTGGTCACTCCCGTAAACGTACATATGATCCTTCAAGTTCGGGTTCTTACGATACCCGTGGATATGGAATTTCTGTGTTATACATTTTCTCGGTTCCAGCAATTTAAGTGCGATTACTTTATCCACCGTGTCTTCTGCCATTTTCCGATAGGAAGTCCACTTTCCTCCCGTGATAGTGACCAGATTATTATCCGAAACAATAATCTTATGTCCCCGGGAAAGCTCTTTCGTACTCTTGCCCTCGTGCTTCGGGGCTGCCAAAGGACGTTGTCCCGCGAACACAGATTCTATGTCGTCATACGTGGGAGCCGGATCCATGTATAAAGAGGCGGTCTTTAAGATAAAATCAATCTCCTCTTTCAACGGTTTCGGTTCAATCTCCGGTACCGGACGCATAATATCCGTTGTACCCACGACAACTTTATCATGCCAAGGCACGGCAAATAGTACACGCCCATCGCTTGTCTTAGGCACCATTATCGCGTAATCACTTTTCAGGAACTTCATATCCAACACGAGATGAACCCCTTGACTAGGGGTCACCATCTTGCTATGTCCCGGAGAATCCATTGCCATCAAATCGTCGACAAGAATACCACAAGCATTCACCACGCTTTTGGCAGCCAATTGCATTTCCTTGCCCGATTCTATATCCACAAATTTTACTCCTGCCACCTTTCCATTCTTATCATGTACAACACCAGACACTTTCGCTTTATTCAATACCACTCCGCCATTCTCGACACAAGTCTGTGCAAGATTTATTGCCATCCTCGAGTCATCGAATTGCCCGTCATGATACACGATTCCTCCCTTCAACCCTTTCTTCACGGATGTCGGCAAATATTCCATCACCTTTTTGGACGAAATAAACCGGCTTCTTCCGTACCCGAAGCCAAATGATAGTAAATCATAAAAAGTCAATCCGCAGAAATAAAGAAAATTATCCCAATACGTATAATTTGATATAACAAATGCCTGATCTTTTACCAGATGCGGAGCGTTCGCTTTCATTCTTCCCCTCTCTCTCAATGCCTCCAACACCAAAGCAACATCACCTTTTTGTAGATAACGTACACCACCGTGTACCAATTTTGTACTTCTACTTGAAGTACTTTTTGCAAAGTCCGCCATTTCAAGCAGGACGACACTATATCCTCGTGTTGCAGCATCAACGGCAACACCTAAACCCGTGGCTCCACCTCCCACTACAACCATATCCCATACCTTACCGGATTCTTGAACTTTATTCAACATATCCTCTCGGTTCATAACGCAGTTATTTATTTGTTTTACAATCTATTATACTTCAACAAACAATCAATTCTCTCTACGAAAAACTATCCGATCTATCATGCGTATATGCACGTAAATCACTATATTAAGACAACTATCCTTTTCTTGCTATTGGTATCAGTCAATTCGACAGAGCTGAATTTGACCATCTTTGGTATCGAAATCATTTACGGAAATAGACTGTAAAAGTTTCTTTTTTTTTAGAAATAGGCAATATTCATTTAAAATAAATTACTATCTTAGTCATATCCTTTTATAAGGACAAACTATTATTTATATGTGTGCGTAAATCATTGAGAGTATTATTGATAATCGGAAAGAAATGAAAACATTATCTTTGAGCGAAAGACACAGTTACATTCTCGAATTGTTGCGGCAACAGGGATCTGTTTCTGTTATTGATCTTGCTAATCAACTAAAAGTATCTTCCGTAACCATACGTAAAGATCTTACACTGCTTGAGGAGAAAAAAATGTTATATCGTACTCACGGGAGTGCTATATTGATCAATCCTTACATCAATGACCGGCATGTCAATGAAAAAGAAAAATTATATACCGAAGAAAAACGTCTTATTGGAATGCAAGCAGCGAATTTAATCACGCCCGACGATTCCATTATCATTGCCTCCGGAACCACAATGCACGCCCTAGCTCGTCAGATCAACCCCCAAGGGCATCTTACCGTAATTACTTCTGCTATTAATGTGACGCATATACTTGCTTGCAATAAAGATATCGACATTATTCAATTGGGCGGACTCGTGCGGAATAGTTCTGTATCTGTCGTGGGAAGCTACGCAGAGAAAATGCTGGAAAATTTTTCTTGTAGTAAATTGTTTATGGGAGTCGATGGAATCGATTTGGAATATGGTCTATCCACAACCAACATGATGGAAGCCAACCTCAATCAAGTCATGATGAAAACCGCTCAAAAAACCGTAGTCCTTGCAGACTCTTCGAAATTCGGACGCAGAGGTTTCGGAAAAATTTGCGAGCTGGATGCAGTGGAACATATCATTACCGATAGTCATATTCAACCCAAGATTTTAGACGAATTAAGAGAACGAGGACTAGAAGTCACCATTGCAGAATAAGGGATAAACAATCGCACTTTTCATGTAACAAGCATTTATTTTTCAGCAAAGTCAATACCAAAATAAGAATAAAAAAAAGATCTCCGATTTCTCGGAGATCCTTTTAGCACTAACTTTACTTTGTAGCGAGAGGCGGGCTTGAACCGCCGACCTCATGATTATGAATCATGCGCTCTAACCAGCTGAGCTACCTCGCCATAAATCACTGCTAAAAAATACCAGTGATTTGGAAATTTGGCATCGACCTACTCTCCCACCTTTCGGCAGTACCATCGGCGCTAACGGGCTTAACTTCTCTGTTCGGGATGGGAAGAGGTGGATCACCGTCGCTATAGACACCGTTTAATACCATTCAAAGTCGTTTCCAACTCACGTCACTCCAGCGTGGCACTCTTGCCAACCGTGACAAATATCTTTAAAGTCCATTATTCATTCATGCCTTCAAGCGATTGTTTTGACAATCGCTTGGAACGTTAATCGAATCATCTCACC
>NZ_KB903360.1 GCF_000379665.1 Butyricimonas synergistica DSM 23225
CCCCTCTATTCAGCCCCTCGTGCCTCCATCGTTGAAAGCGGGTGCAAAGGTAAAGCTTATTTTTCAACCTCCAAATTTTTATCAAGTTTTTTTGAAACTTTTTTTNCGAGGTTTCCCGAAACCTATCTGTCCAGTATCTCGTTTAAGCTTCTCTCGTCGCTTGCCCTCTCTCTCGAAAGCGGGTGCAAAGATAAGGCAATTGATTTCCATTTTCCAAATATTTCAAGAACTTTTTTTTGATTTTTTTACAATACCATAGATATCAAAGCGTTGAAAAATCACTAGAGCGGGTTCCAAACGGCCCTACACCACGCGACAAGCGCGATTTTACCGTGCAGGCTACGCTTTTTCCAGGCAATCACGGTAAATAATCATACCGTGTTACCAACGAGTAACCGGTTTCTCTCCTTTCTCTTTCCTTGCAAACTCTTTTCAAAAACTTTCCCGAAGGTCTTTGAAACGAGTTTAAAACGAGTTTGAAAGGAATTTGTTCCCTAACTACACCGGAACTACTCCCCGTCTTCAACGGAAATTCCCCTATCATATTCAACCGTTCCACATAGTCCTGACAGAATCACAGGAACATCGTCATATATGCCGGAAGATACAATACACGAAT
This sequence comes from Butyricimonas synergistica DSM 23225, assembly GCF_000379665.1. Lineage (GTDB taxonomy): Bacteria > Bacteroidota > Bacteroidia > Bacteroidales > Marinifilaceae > Butyricimonas > Butyricimonas synergistica. The sequence continues at coordinate 620 of NZ_KB903360.1, forward strand.
CTCAAAATGTTTTTAGCGAAAAACTACACGAATCTCATTTTCTTCTATCACACCTTACCCCTAAGTTATCCAGTGATTCTATTCCATGAAAAATGCCATATTCCTGAGAAATGCCATTCAACTACCTCCGCGATCCCCATTCACTCCCGTTTCACGGCCGGTACAAGAACGTCCGTAAGCGGCTTTGCACCCGTCTTCACCGGGAATCCACCCTATCATAAATCCAAAATCATAAATTGACAAACCTTCCACCGGAGCCCGCCGATAAACTTATCCACGAGACCGGTGAATATTAAATTATAGGATTACTCCTCTCGCCCCATTTTCGGGTACACCCGGGAAGTATCCAGTATATTAAGACAAGCCAACACGTTTTTCCGGTAATGATCCCCGATCGGGAACCATTTCCCGTGGGAACGCAAGGAGTTGCCCGCCCACGTGTCGACATAACGTAGGTTCAGGATAAATCCACGGTGGACACGGGCAAAATACGCGTCCGGTAGTTGCCGCTCCACGACACCCAAACGGCACGCCACGGTGATCCGGGATTTATCTTTTAAATAGAAATCGCTATAATTAGCCGACGCCTCGATCCAAACGATGTCGGCGTAAAAATATTTCTTGTAATACTCGTCCTGGCGAATAAACAAGCCATCTGCCACCAAAGGTGACTCCATCCAAGGCGCGTTCACACCCGATAAATCTGTTTTCATAGACAATTAAAATTATGCCTCATGAAATATTCACCGACGGGCGGAAACGATAAACAAAGGGAGGAGTCACATTGCGATCTTCCCCCCCTACACACCTAAAATGAAAAGCACTTTATTTCTTTCTCTTCTTCGTCAACTCCGCCAATTTCTCGCGAAACTCGGGAAGTGATACTCCACGGGCGACGATGCGATTCTCGGCGTCAAGCAGGAAATAAGCGGGGAGGTCGTTTACCAGGTAAAGGCGGACGATCTCGGAATCCATGCCCTTGAGGTCGGAGCCATTCGTCCAGATCATACCGTCAAGCCCGATGGCTTGCTTCCACATGGCGTGGTTATCGTCCAGCGCCACGCTGACGATCTCCAACCCGCGCGGGCGGTATTGCAGGTAAAGTTTCACCAGGTCGGCGTTGTCCCGCCGGGAACTCTCCACCCGTGCCGCCCAGAAATGCACCAGTTTCCACTTCGCGGGAACGTCGTGCAGGCTAAACGTGTTGCCATCCGGTTTGGCGAGCGTGAAGTTCGGGGCAACCTCGCCGACGGCGAGTTTCTCGTACTGCTCCAAAGCGGCGGCAATCCGCTTGCCGGGGATCGTGGCACGTGCCGCCTCGCCCAACAGTTCATACTTCGAGCGCAAGCCCTCTTCCGTTTCACTGCCGATACCAAGGGCAATCACGTGCGCCGTGGCGTACTCGTCGGGGTTCGCCTTGATCAACTCCAGCGTGGCGTTCACCGACGCCTCGTAAGCCTGGTCCACCCGGGCTTGCAAGGCGGCTACATCCGCCCCGGGCTGTCGCGCCTCTGCCGCCACCTTCGCCTGCTCCGCCATGAACGACTGGCTGATNCGGGTGAAGCGGGACAGCAATTCCTGTTGCTTGCCACCCTGTATCAACGCCCCGGCGTTGCTGACGTTTATCATGAAATTGGCGTTCTCCAGGATCAGGGGGATCATCCCCTCCCCGTTAGCCGGGGTGAGGTAAGCCGCCACGGGGCGCAACACCTTGCCCGTAAAAACAAACGTCCCGTTTTTAACCCCGATCGTGCCCAACGTGTCGGGCTTGCCGCTCTCCTCGCTGACCAGCAAGAGCGTTCCATCCGTCATATTACCCATTTTCCCGCTAATTTGAAAACCCTCTTGGGCTTTACCGGCGAGCGAGAATGCCATCGCCAAACCGAAAAACAATACTTTTCTTTTCATCATTCATTAAATTTTAGGTTTATAACTAATCTTCTTAAATTTAATTCTTCAAGATCTTTAACGCGATCCTAATAAAACACGTCATAAAATACGGATCCACTAGGCACCACCCCTCCATTTTCCCTCATTTTATCCAAAAGACAGGCTCGCACATCAACTATAAAATAATTTTTCCAGATGTCATATTTTATCACATGTTGATAAAGATCATCATCCTCATTTAGCCTCGCTTTTGTCACGATTTCCTTTTCTATCTCGTGGAATCGATCCACCGGGAAGGTTCTCCAGAAATACGCTTTACTCTCGACAGAATCAAATGTCCGTTTGGAATACATTTCTTTCCACTTATCAAGAGCTTCTTTATCATAATAGCCTAAACTTAACAATCTTGAGTATATACTATCGAATTTCCACTTGTCATTTTCATCGTAATCGCAAATATTTTTAGGCAGAACAAAAACAATTTCCCGTACCCGTAAAGAAGAATCCAACACAGAATGAACATAAAGAGATGCGTTCTGACAAATCACCTCTCCTATTTCTTCGTGAGTCAAATGCCCATATACAATTTCAAAAATAGTATTCTTTAAGCTGTCAAAATGAACATTTGCCTCATATATATTTTTTCCCAATAGTCGACCTTCATTACAAAGTGTATCATATTTATTATTTACATTCCTCAAAAAAAGGAACACATCACTTTTTTTCACCTCGTAATTCACATTTTTTCCAGTCAATGTATCTCCTGTATTCAAACATTCCAAAGGAATTCCGTTTACACATGAAACTCGTTTACCGTTTGTACCCTGAGAAAACAAAATCCCATAAACTGACATCAAAACCAATAATAAAACCAATTTTTTCATATTTCATTTATTTACATTAAACCTGAAAGAATACAAACTGCATATGGAGGTGGTCCCATCCGCCAACCCAAAGAAGAAGAATACAATGGATGTAATCCGATTTCCCCTAAAGCTATCAAAAACGCATTTTGAAACATAGATTCATTTGTAGGTTTTCCAGTATAAATATCAAAGAATTTCGCTAACTTTTCTATCTTTTTTTCAAAATTACGATCCCTTCCCCTCAACGCCTTAAATTCTTTATTTGCCATACCACAATAAAAATATTGTCCTAAATAAGCTTCAATTTCATTTTCCAAATAATATGATAACTCACCCTTTGGTTCTTGAGCCATATGAATTAATTCATGAAACACTAATTGCAACACCTCATCAGTAGACATATCTACAAAATTATATTCCACACGCCCATCTCCCTGGTATCTGAATTCATGCCTCAAATTCAACCTATTTACAAAAGTTGCTGTTACCCCACTATTTCTCAAAGCTTCGGCAGCCCTACGCAAAAGTCCCTCTCCTATTTTTGTTTCACTTATTCCAAAAAGGACTTCTTTAATTTCTTGTGGAACATTCTGAAATTCAGCCGGGAGCTCTTTCTTTTTCATGATTTGAAGTTTAGGAAATAACAAGTCTTCCTGTTCCACCTCTAGTGTAGGCTCGGCACAACTTCCCAAAAAGGAAATCGCAATCAAAAGCAATAAATACCTTATTCTTATCATATTTTATCTATAAAATCTTCATATTTATTTATTTCCCCCCAACAACTCCGCGATCTTTTTCTCCAAGGCTTTGCCCCGGAGGTTTTTGGCGATGATGCGGTTGTTCTCGTCAAGGAGGAGGGTGTGGGGGATGCCCCGCACGAGATAGCGGGCGGCGATTTGCTTCTGCTCGTCCATGATGTTCAGCCATGTCATTTTTTCATCCTGCATGGCTTTCTGCCAATCCGGGGCTTTCGTGTCGAGCGACACGCCGATGATTTCTAAGCCGGCTTCACGGTACTTCTTGTAGATTTTCACCACGTTGGGCATTTCCTGACGGCAGGGGGCGCACCACGATGCCCAGAAATCGATTAACTTCAACTTCGCCTTTACGCCATGCAGGGAAACCGTCTCGCCTCCGGATGCGGTCCCGGTAAAATCGGGTGCCACGGAGCCCGGCTCCACTTGCTTGAATACCGCCAACTGTTGGACGATCGCCTGACCGTAAGGACTATTTTTCGCCGTTTCGCCCAAGCCGTCATAAACGGCTTTCAACGAGGTGTAATCCATCTGCCCCATGCCGGAAGCGATCACGAAAGCCGTCACGGGCGAATCCTTGTAGGCGCGGAACAGCTCCGCCTGCTTCGCCCCGACGTCCTCCATCACTTTCTGGAATTGTTGCTGCAACGCCTGCAGCTTCATCTGGTTCTGCTGGGCGTAAGCCGCCCGGGCTTCTTGCTCCATAAGCATCTTCTCCCGGGCGATCACCTGGTTGAGAGCGTTGTATTGATTCAATACTTGCTGCGACTCCCCGCCCCCTTGCACGTCAATGCCGTTCTCCCCCGCCACGATCGTGTATTCCAGGTTCTCGAGCATCAACGTCGCCACGGGCTGCTGCTCCGCCGTCAAGATATAGGCAAGCACCATCCCGTCGACCCGTCCTGCGAACTCGAAATCCCCGTTCACCATCACCGCCTCGTCCAGTTTTACCAACCCTTCCGCCCCGCTCGCCGCCAACACGAGATCTCCCGAGAGCGTTCCTCCCAAACGTCCCGTGATTTTAAAACCCTCTTGTGCCACGCCCGACACGAACGCGCAAATCACTAACAACATAGATAACACTATTTTTCTCATAATTCTTTCACTTTATATTATTCATTTCATTTTCTATTTATCTCGTTACCAGACACACGGGGACAGCAGAAAACATCGCGTCCCGCCTTTTCTATGAAGACAAGGCGGGACGCAAAAAATTATGGTTATATGATGTGAAATTTTACTCTATCGCTTTCCAGTCGTCCACGGTTCCCGTGTCCGAGGAGAAACTGACTCCGACACGGTGCAGATGACGGGGATCTTCCAGGTAAGGCAAGGCATAACCCTTCTCCTCGATCTGACGCAAAGCCTCATCAGCAGTCCCGTCCAGCTTGAACTCGAAGATGTAAACGTGAGCGTCCGTTTCAACAATACAATCCACACGCCCCTCGCTTTGCTGCTTCTCGGTGTACACCGTGTAAACGCTCACCAGGCGCATCAGCAGGTAGAAGGTGTAATGGAAATAACGCTCTTTTTCCCGTTCGTTCTCTTTCCGGCGCATCGTGTAAGGGATACTACTCAAGAAAGAAGTCAACAAGCTCCGAAATTTCTCCGTGTTGCCTTGTTTCAATGCACGAGCACCAACCCGCACCCAAGAAACCGACTCGTCCGATGATTTAAAATAATCTGCCGCCACCAGGGTCACGAACCCTTTCTTTACCTCGTTGTTCGGGAAATCGAGCAAATACGTGTCTTCCTTCCCGTCGTACCCCTTGATCGTCAAGTAACCGCTCTGGTAGATCATTGGCAACGGCCTCTCCATGTCTGCCTTGTAATCCACGAATTCCGGGGTCTCGTAATAACGACCGGTCAACTCGTCCAGATTCTCCCGCGTGTGGTTCAACAAACGAATCAAGTAAGACGGCGTGCCACTTTGAAACCAGTAATCGGATATTCTTTTTGATTTAAAAGCGTTCAACAAACTGAACGGGTTGTAAATATCTATCATGCCCGCCCCGAAATGATAACCATCATATTGCGTTTTCAAAAGCTGTTTCGTTTGTTCTACTGTCAGCTCATACTTCCGTGCCATTTCCTCTATCGAGCCAGCGAAATAACTTTCCAGTTCCACCCCCGTGATCCCGCAAAGCGCCTCGAACTGTTCGTCCATGCTAATATCCTGCGGCTGGTTGAAACCACTGAACACGCTCACTTGCGAGAATTTTGTCACCCCTGTTAGGAACACGAACTGCAAGTGCTCGTCTGCCGCCTTGAATACCGAGTAAAAGCCCCTCAACACGTTGCGGTTCCGATCCTCCAGCAGCATCCGGTTTTCCCCCACCACGGTTTCCAGACCCGTGTCGAGCACATCGAGGATCGGCTTGTCGTACTCGTCAATCAACACCACCGCCCGGCGACCTGTCCGGAGATGAGCCTCTTTCAGCACTTGGATGAAACGCATTCCCCGGTCCAGACCTTGATCCCGGGGAACAGCGTAAACCTTTTCCCATGCGGAAATATGCCCCTCGATCACCTTCTCTAGCGTGCCCTCCTCTTGAAAATCGCTCCCGTTAAAATCAATATGGAACACGGGATAAGTAAACCAGTCTTTTTCCAAGCAGTCGATTGCCAAGCCCTTGAAAAGTTCCTTTCGCCCGAGGAAATAATTCTTCAGGGTCGATACCAAAAGGCTTTTCCCGAAACGACGGGGACGACTTAAAAAATAAATCTTTCCCTCTTTTACAAGAGAGTAGATCATATCGGTTTTATCCACGTAAACGTAACCATCTTCGATGAGCTGATCAAAACTCTGGATGCCTATCGGGTATTTCATTTGTTATCTTCATCTTAGTTATTACCACAAAGATAGCGAAAAACCAAGAGAATGCAATATTTTCCACGTCCCAATATGTCAAAGAACTTTTATCTCTCTATTCGTTATTTTAAATAGAAACCTATTCCAACTTAGATCTTAACATCTCTTTTTTCCAATCTTCTATTGCACACTCTCTCACTTCTCTTGCCTTTTTCAAATCACAGATATACTCGTAGAAGATACTAATCTGTAAAACATATGCGAAATCCCTTGCCATTCCCGGGGGCAGTGTGACTTTCTCCACGATGTCCTTTTCTATTTCATACAGCCGGTCAGGATCAAAATTCATCCAAAAGCCGTCGCTCGGGGCGGCAGGCTCCTTCTTCCGATACACGGGTTCTTTTACCAAACGTTGCACCTCTTCACCAGTATCTTTACGTATAAAATTCATTGGACGTTCTATTGTATCCGGGATTTCACCGGCACGCTTCCGAACCCCGTCCCGGTACATGCCATCAAACAGGAACCATTCCACCTGTACCAGCTTATTATCGACAATCCGAACCATCGTTTGAAAATAATCCGAGGGAAAAGATTTCGCTATTTCACGAAGTTTCCTCAATTCTTCCGGTAATAAACGATCGTGAATAATTTTTGCTATCTGCATCTCAATATCCCATGTTTGAGCGGCACAATTGATTATATCCATCACTTTCACTTCGGCGGTATCCGATTTACGCGTGTTTTTAATAATTCTGCCCCACGGGAAAGAATTTTGTTCTTTCACTTCATACGTCACATGCTTCCCTTTCACCGTGCCAAGTTTAAATACCTCTTGCGAGAACAAAGAACTCACGCTAAATAAAATTATCCATGATAAAATCATCTGTTTCATAAATCTCGGTTTAATCGTTTCACACGCCCTTGCACGACCTCGCACTCCATATCGCAACACTCTGCATCGTAACGGTAATTACCGTCATCAACCACTCCGCCCAACCCGATCTTAAACTTTCCCGTGTACCACGATGCCTCTATCGGTTCCCCGTTGTTGCCGGGGGCAAGCACCGACAAGGGGATCATTTCTCCCGTGCGGGCGTTACGAATTCCGGTCAACCACAACTGACCATCCGCTATCTGCCAGCGGGCACGATACCCCCGCGGATGCTTCAAGGCAAACGCCCCTTTCAGGCACGGGCGCAAACGGGTCATCAAACGGGGATCCGCCTGTAAAAGTGACACATCTTTCACCCGGTAGCCGCACCCGTCCATATCCAAAGAATCCGGGCAAAGCCACAATTTCAATTGCCAGTTCATGTACTCCGGACGAGGTATACCTTTTCTCCAGGTCACCTTGAACACGTGAGGCTGAATCTTTCCATCAAGCACCAGCACCTCCCAGTCCGTCATCAATTGAACACACGCCATAACCTCACGAGTGTACGGGTGTCGATGACCGTATCTTCTATTCTTTTCTTTATATTTTCTTTCCCACACGGGCACCGAATCCTGACCCGGTTTCAGAAAACGATAAAATGACGTTACTTTTATCCTATCCACCGTTCCGTCAAGTCCCGGCCAAAGTTTAACTGACAACGAGGAATCTCCTTCCCACTCCATACCGTTACCGTTGAACAGCATCTGCAAAGTAACCCAACTTTCCTCATTCGAACCTTCCCGCAACGAATTATGTTTCTCCTCGCTTGACACGACCCGCCCTCGTCGAAGCGTGTAAATCGTTTCATGTTCATAATGACGATTAAATCCCATGTGTTTATAATACACACATTCCCCCCTCACCACACGTATATCCCCGCTAAACCAACGTGCGGCAATTCGCCCGTTCTCTCGATAAGCATCAAAAATACCACGAATATCCACCAAATCCCCATCCCATGTTTCAAGTTTCTCCAAATATAATAGCCCTGCTTCCAGTCGCCAAGTACCAATATATTTTCTCCAAAGTCCCGTGACCATTCCAGCCCGTTCAATCCGTTGAGAAACTTTTCTCCGCAACACGGTATCCGCATTAATCGGACAAGACAACATCCCTAAAGTATCCTGCCCGATAATTATTCGCTCCGCGAATTGTCCTGTCGCTTTCGCCGCACTGGCGAAACAACACGAGCAAATTACCGTTAAAATCAATATTTTCATAAATTTGTCATTCATAGCGTTCATCTAAAATTCAATGTCATTTCCTTGTTCCCGATAATCAAGGCAAACTTCTCATGGAGAAAAATTTCAACACGCCGTAAACACAAGGTCTTTTTGTATCCATGGCTTTACGCATCAAAGCCAAACGTTCTTTATCCCCGAGAGTTCTATCCCACAACTTTTCTGTTGTTTCTTCCATTATCTTTTTGTCCCGACGGCTAAAATCAAAATTATCGGGATTGAACGGATGCCTTGCAACGACGTCGCGGATCTCCTGCAAATCTTTTTCCGATATTCCCTCGGGAGATGGGAATATTCGGAAATAAACCGACAACACCTCACCCGTGTTGTTTACCAACGCATAAATAGAAAGGTCTATTCTCCCCACACGGTTTTTCAACCGTTCTGCCCATGCTGTCGCAGCCTCTGTCCATTCCTTGGGATAAGGTTCCGATACATTCTCTTTTTCCCAAAGAGAAATATCATCTCCTAACAACCAAGTAAGAAGAGTATCCATCGAATTTACTAAAGGTTCATCTTCTTCATCTTCATCTAGATCTATTCCTCTTTTTTTTAAATTCACACGCGTAATGGAGTCTGATCGAAGTGCATGGATTGATTTTTTCCCCGTCGGATATCCAATACAAAAATCTTTCTCTAAAACTTCTTGTTGTAAAACTTTAAATTTTTCTTCAAAATCCAACGGGATAACAAAACTGATATACGAATTTTCTATTTTTTTAAAGTTCCGGAACTCCTGCCCTTGTGCGTTTGCACTAAAATACAACACAATCAAGAAAAAATAAAATATCTGTTTTTTCATAATACTTCTGTTTTAATTTCGCCATTGACGACGTAAATAATAAATCAAAAAAGAGGGACAATAATATGTTGTTGCAGCACCCCCAGCCCACTCTTTATAACGCTCTCTAAACATTTCTATCAATCTTTCTTGTGCAATTCCGTTATCTCCTGATAATTCAAAATTAGCAATCTGAGAAACGAAATCTTTGTATGCTTTACTATTTAGACCTTCTGAATTAGAAAAACGATCCCACATTTTTAATGAAAATACATCCGTCATCAATAAAACCTCAAACTCTGATTGAAGTTCATTTTCTTCCGTGTATTCCACTCCTGCCAAACCTGTTTGAAAAGCATGCAAAAGTTCGTGCAAAATAATCCAAGGGGTAATTATCCCTCCCTCATACCTGAAATAAATAATATGATTCCTGGAATCATAAATGGCATCTTTATCAATATATTTACCATCAAACATATTAGGATCTATCGCACATTGAATCTGAACCCCTTTCCTATATAACTTTTTTGCCATTTTACTCAGGATATAACTTTCATTCATTAAACTTCCTCCCGCCCGACACAACATTCCATGCTGATTTTTGCTTAAGAAATAAACTCCCATTCTACCAGTTACCGACTCCCCATTTGTCTGTGGAAAAAGCGAACTAAAAGGAAAAGGATTCGGATTAACATCCATTACATTTTCTTCATCAAGAAGAGAATCTTCAAGCGACATTTCTTGATAACAGCTACACCACAAGCAAGTGAAGCAAACCACTACTATATATCTTACTCTTTTCATAATTGTATCGTTAATAGTTATCCATCCCGGCAAGCGAGAAGGCAAGCGGGGAAAAAAATCCCTGCCCCGCGGGGGGCAGGGAAAGCACGCACCAAAAGGGTCTGGTTACTCGAACGTACAGGGGATAAATTTACCCAGACGCAAGCAATATTTTGTCATGCTGGAGATTTCTCCAATCGGGCGGTTTGACATCCGCAGGCGGATGTAACGCACGGGGGTACGCAAATCTTCCGGAACCACGAGGTAGCTTTCCTCGCCGGGAGTGTTCCCGATAGAGAAACTACCGTCCGTGTGGTTGGCTGCCGTCCAAGTTAAACCGTCATTCGAGAACTCCACGATAATGTTCTGCAACAGGTAGTCGGGATCGCCTTTCTCGTTACGGGTCGGTTGCCCCACCTTAAAACCGTCCAACCGCCGGGGAGTCTTCATGTCAAATGTCACGGAAACAACACCGGCACCCACGGTTTCCGCCGGCTCGAAATAGACCTCTTCTTCATATTCATCTCCCCAATACTCATCCACGAAACGACGCGGTCCATCGAAGAGCAAATTAGCCACCCCGTTATTCTTGTAACCATTATATACTGTATCGGAACACGTCATTTCCCAACCCGTGGTATCCAACAATGTACACGCAGGTTTGGCTAGCAAATTCTCGTTTCCCTTCTCCTCGATCACCAAATCTGTCAACTTCCCGGCTTTCTTGTACGCTTCCAAGAAAGTTGATCCAAACCCATCTCTTTGGTAGAAATAGTGCTGGTTATAGCGTTCCACGGTAAACTCGGGACGGGTCGCTTTCAGGAATTGCAACGTCACCAGCCCCACGTATTCATCCGTGTTGCTGTGATTGTTTCTAACGTATTTCTCGTCCATGTAACGATTCTTGCCGAGAATCACCTTCTTCAAGTTAGGTAAATACATCAAATCCTGCAAAGTATTCAGGTCGAAATCAATCTCCAAGGTCTCCACGTTATTCACTTCACTTTCCCAGTTCGGTCCGAATTGCCCGATCATCAGTTGCGTGAAGTCCGTTGCCCACAACCGCTCATCCAAGCTCAACGTCTCGTCCTTGAAATCAATTTCATCCACACAGCCCTCCAATTTTCCCTTCCGTTGCACGGTGATCGGCTGGTTGAAATCAATATCCACGCCCTCCTCATCGGGCAAAAGAAAAAGGTAATCGCGTCCCAAGGAAACCTCGTATCCCCAATAATCATAGGCAAGCGAATCTCCGGAATGCTCCTTCATATCCCACTTGTGCTCGACTCCCCCCTTATCCTTGAAGCACAATAACATCTCCTTGATATTGTCATTGCTCTGGTCGAGAGCCACCATCAATTTGTCGCCCATGCGGCTGAAAGCGGTAATGCCACGCGAGAAGGCACGCAAATCCTCGTGCTCGTAAGTATACGGACGGCCATACTTTTCCTCCACCAGCGATTCCCTGTTATCCGCAGACAAGTTGCTCACCCGCACGGTGTACATGGCATCCGCTAAATTCTCGATGTAAATGGTATCCATCAAATCGCCGCTATCCGGGTCACAGGGGTCCACGAACACCTCGCCCGACCCGTTATCGGAGCTCCACGTGATCTTCACCTTCTTCACCCCGGCATCGATGTTGTGTTTCCATGTCACCTGCAAACGTTCCCACCCCGGGTTCACGCTCACCTCGGAACATTTACCCAGGTAGCGGATCATCCCGTCGCCGGCAAACTCGTCGTATGTCTCTTCTAGGCTCTCGCTGCAACCTGCCGTCAAGAGCGCCGCGAACAAACCGATCGTATATATAGATTTTTTTATCATAGCTGTTCCTTTATTAGTTTTCCTTCTTTACAAATACTTCCAACTCGTCGAACGTAATGTACTCCTTGGCATTCTCTTCATATCCATTCGGATAATAAGTCGTCCAACGGTTACTCATCCACGTATCCTCCACGATGAAGAATACATAGCGGAAAGCCTCCCCGAAATAATTGCATTTCATCTCCAAAGAGATCGGTTCTGCCGCCTCAAACGTCTTGTCATCCTTGTCCTTGTACGCATCTTTCACCCAATCCACCGGACCTCGATCGTAATCCGAGAAACGACACCATGCATTTTGGTAAAAATTATGCCAGTAGGGAGATTCATCCAACGCGTAAAGCTGGGTACACTCGTTCAAAGGCACGGATTGGGGGTCTGCCGCATTCGTCCCGTACACCTTGATTTTAGCCGGCAAACGGGAAGTGTAAACCGCATTCCACAAATCGCAAACAAACATATCGAGGGTCGGATCCGGCCAGCTGGGATTGGCATACGGATAACTCCACCCGTGATACAAGAACGCATCCCCGCGCAGCATTGCCGGCACCTTCGGGGTTCCGAAATCAATCACAAAACGTTCGTTGAAGGCGTACGGACCTGCCACGAAAGTACCGAATTTATATTTACTCCCTTGTTGGCAATTCTTCCGGTAATTGGCTCCTTTCTTTTGCCCGTCAAACAGATACTTCACCCCGATCTGGTGTTCTTCGTCCTCGATTCTAAACTCATCCGAAAAGGTGAAGGTGAATTTGTCTGGGGACAACTGCTCCATTGCCAATGCATCTATTTCACTGTAAGTCTGTGTCTTCACCACATTCCCCTCGAAATCGTCCGTCCGCACGACCACCACCAGTTCGTCCAACGCCTGCTTCAACTCGAAGTTCAGCGTGTCGCCCCCCTCGAGGATAGGATAACTGCCTATCAAGATATTATCCTCCTGCTTCGTGAGCGGATTGATCCCGACATAGAAAATATGCACGGTTCCTTCCACGACATCCGGAGACTTGTACATCACGTTGAACCCACCCCAGAAGGGATTCACGCTCAAGTTATCGAAAAGAGCCACCGGGGCGGATGCCTCCGTGCTGAACGTCATCTCGATCGGGGCGGATTCCTCCAAATTGTTGTTCAAGAACGTCAGGCGCACCGGCTGATCGGTCCGCGCCTCGGCAAAACCGTTCAAGAGCAAGGAGTCGGCCAGATAGGTACCCTCCTTCACCAATTGCCGCCCGTAAGCGTCGGTATAACAAGCCCGTATCCCAAAGATATCCATGTTATCGGGCAAACGGTAGCGCATCACCGCCCCACCGGGCACCGGCTCGAAAGAGATTTTCCGGAACTCCACCGGCACGTCGAAGCCAACGTCCTCATCGTCGCTGCACCCCATGAAACCGAAAAACGCCAATAATAAAAATAATATCTTTCTCATAATGATTTATAATTTATAATTTACGATTTATGATTTTACCATCCGGGATTTTGCACACAACCGGCAGTCTGCACCTCCTCGCTCCGGATAGGCCAGAAATAATCGCGCGGGGCGATGAACTTGTTACCGGAATAAACCACCACGGGACCTTTCCCGTTGTTGTAGAAACTCTTGGCATCACGACCGACCACATTCCACCCGTAGGATTTCTCGTTGAACTCGATATTCGCAATCTTCCAACGGCGTACGTTCCAGAAACGATAGCCCTCGAAAGCGAACTCGATGTTCCACTCCTGACGAATAATGGCACGCATACCGGCCGTGGTTTTCACCTTATTCGGGTCTTTGGCATTCTTCCAAGCCACCTCCACGTCCGGGATGCCGGCACGTTTGCGCACCACATTCAAATACTTGTACACCTCGGCATCGGGTGCTGCCTTGCTCTCGTTCAACGCCTCGGCTGCAATGAGGTACATCTCCGCCAAACGGAAAATCGGTGCCGGACGTTCTCCCAAGCTACCCAACCCACTTTGGTGAGCCAAAAGCGTTGCCTTGGAAGAGGTGCCTTTTTTCACGTAATACCCGGTAAGATTTTGCGGGTCCGTGGAAGAAAGACGCTTTTCCTCCAATCCTGCCGATTCCCCCTGGTAGGTCTTCACCAGATAAATATTGTTCACCTCGGTTCCCAACCGCCAATAGCAACGGTCTGCGGCAATGTTGGCATAAAAACGGGGTTCACGACGGCGGTGCAGGTTCAACGTGGGTTCCTCCAACGAAACCACGTCCGTGTATTTCGGGTCCGTTTCCTGGCTAAGCCCGTAGGGATTTCCTCCTCCGACCCATTTCAAATCCTGGTCGATCGGCAACCCGTTCTCCGTGTAGAACATCTCCACCATTTTTATACTCGGGGCAAGGCATGCCCCGGGCAGCGAGTGCATCGAGCCGTCGTCCATTTTGGGCAATATCAGCCTAAACCAATCTTCATCACCCCCCTGCAACCGGATCATATAGAGCACCTCGTCGCTCAACCAACCGTAAGTTTGGCAGGATTTCTCGATATCCAACATATACCCTTGCAGTTCGGTGTTTGCAGAACTCCCTTGAACCAAGGCTGCCGAACCGTTTTCGCGGCAATAATCGATGACATCAATGGCGGCTTGGGCGGCACGCTCCCACTTTTTCGGGTCGGGAGTCGCGCTGAACAGGGGTTCTCCCTCTTTGTTCGTGAAATTCGCGTAGTCGGGATTGCCGTTGAACAGGTCGGAAGCCTGGTAACACAATGCCCGCGCCTTCAACGCCATCACGGCTTCCTTGTTGAAATAACCTCTCCGTTCACTCTTCTTTCCCGTACAAGAAGGGAGGGTTTCCACCACCTCGTCGCACAGGCGCACGATATAATTGAAACAAGTGTCCACGTGGCTACGGGGCAATTTCAAGGTCTCCACATCCTGATTCGGGTCAACGTGGTCCGGCACAATCATCACCGGCCCATAGCGGCGCACCAGTTCGAAATAGTAAAACGCTTTCAAGGCAATCACCTCCGCCTTCCACTCGCTCTTGTCCTTTGCCGGAAGGTTGTAAACGTTATCGATACGGGTAATAAAATGATTGCAGAGCACTATCTGCGTGTAAAAATCTCTCCGGTAACTCCCGGCGGCCCCCCCCGAAAATACATTGAACCAAGTATCGTCGCAAGGATCCAACACGCTCTGCCTGCCGGCAATAATCTCCAATCCCGTGGGACGTTGCCAATCAACAACCGTATTCCTCAAATAAGTATCGGAAACCAATTCATCGGATGCCGACATAGCGACATTATCAGACCACCCGTAAAGATCCTGCATATAGACGTAGGCACTCTTCAACCACTGGTACGCCTCGTCGTAGGTTTCAAATTCGGAATCAATCGTGGCGATATCCTCCTCCGGCACCACGTCCAGCCAACTGTCGCAAGAAACGAACAGCAGGAAAGGAATAAATAAATAAGCTAATAGACGCTTCATATTATCTCTGGTTTTAAGTTAGAAACTAATGTTTATTCCCAAAGCGTAGGTCTTCTGGATGGGATAGTTGAACCCGTTTCCACCCAACTCCACGTCCCACAATTTGAAATTGGAAATCAGGAAAGGATTGTTGGCACGGGCAAAGAATTTCACGTTCTGCATGCGCAACTTCTGGCGAAGACTCTGCGGCAGATTGTACGCCAACTCCAGCGAGGTGCAACGCAAGAAATGGCACTCCCGCATGAAATAGGTGGAACGGCGTTCGTCCGTGAGGTTCGCACTCCAATCCTCCTGCTTGTTATACTCGGTGATGTTCACCACGGAAAGGCGGGGCCAGAAGGGGCGGTTCTCCACGTTCTTCTCCGTCCAGTGGCTCTCGTAAATCTCCTTCAGCATGGCACGGTCGTTCACGAAGGGCGAAATGGCACTCGGGTTGATGAAGAAGCCCCGCTTGCCGGAACCCTGGAAGGCAAAACTGAACTCCCAATTTTTGTAATTGATGAAGCCGCTGAACCCATACACCATCCGCGGCGTTTCCGGGAAACCGATATGTACTGCGTCGTTCACGTCGATCACGCCATTGCCGTCGACGTCGCGGTAGCGGATATCCCCCGGCATGATCCCGGTGTTCGCCTGCGGCGAGTTGTCGATTTCCGCCTGGTCGCGGAACAACCCCTCGGCGATGTATCCCACCCGCTGCGAAAGCTCGTAGCCCGTCTTCAACTGCCAATAGGGACGATCCTTTGCCTCCTCCAACTCTTTATAAATAGCCTTATTATAGGTAAACGTACCGTTCAGTATCACCCAAAAGTCCTTGTTGAAAGCATGTTGCACTTTTGCGGAAAGATCCATCCCGCGTGCCCGGACTTTCCCCATGTTATCCAAGGGATTCACCTCCACCCCAATTTGCGCGGGAATCGTGACCCGTTGCTCGATGATGTTGTGGCGCACCTCCTGGTAGAAGTCGGCATTGATTTCCAAAATATCCTTGAAGAAACGGGTTTCGATACCGAGGTTCACCTGCTCGGAAACCTCCCATTTCACGTCAGGGTCGCCATAATTCTTGACCTCTTTACGACTAAAAGTATTCTCGCTTCCCGGTTCGGGATCTTTATAGTTCGGACCTCCCACGATTTCCGGCATATAGACGAAACGGGGATCTTTGATGATACCATCGTTACCCACTTTACCCCACGAACCTCTCAATTTCAGGAAGGAAACCCACCGGCTAACCGCACCTTGCATAAAGTTCTCCTTGGAAGCGAGCCACGCACCGCTGACTGCCGGGAAAAAACCCATCCGGTTGTTCTTCGTGAAACGCTCGGAACCGTTGTACCCGAAACTTGCCTCCACGAAGTAACGGTCCATGAACCCGTAGCTGCCGCGCATGGAAAAACTCAGGTTGCGTTGTTCGAAACTGCTGAACAAATCACTCACCGGGGCGGAATTTGCCTGCAACGCCTGGAACACGGCAGTCAGCGAGGTCTGGTGCAAGGTGGCATCGTCCCCGCCCCAAGCAGCGGTGTGGATCAAACTACCTTCATACACCAGTTGCGTGGAAGAGGTCGATGCCGAGCCTCCTTGGATAGGCTTCTCCAACGTCCGGCGTCCATTCTGCAACAGCGTCAACTTATGCTCGCCCGTCTCGAAATCATACCCACCGTTTTCCGCGTCCATGGTATAATAGAACGGCGAGGTTTCAAAAGCATTCATCTCGTAGCCTGTCTTTGACAAGGAGGCACTCGCCCGCAATTCCAAGCCTTTCAAGAGTCGTGCCAGATTGTAGATACACTCGACCCGAGTAGTAGCGCTATATCGGCTCCGGTCCTGGTAAGCCCTCTGCATGACGGCATACGGGTTCAGGGCAACACCCTGACCTTGCGGAACGCTCCCGAACCGCAAGTGCGGCCAGCCGTGCTCGAAATCACCCGGGTAAGTTGGGGCAAAATTCACCGGCGAAGCGTTGTACGCGTAATAATAGGCCTCTTGTACATCCGCTACCGCCCCCGGACCAAAGAAAGGCCCGTGGTATTTATCGTAATTCACACTCGCATTGACCAACATACGGAGCCCCGTACTCAAATTCACGTTCAAATTGATACGTGATGAAAGCGTGGAGTTGTCAATGTTCACTTTGTATTGATTCAAGCGGTCGCTCTTCAACATTCCCTTATCGTTCACGTAGTTGACGGAGGCGTAATATTGCACAGTCTCGGAACCGCCCCGCACGTTCACTCCCACGCGCTGGTTCACGGAATGATCCTTGAACAAGATTTTAAACCAATCGTTGGCAGGATAGACCCAAGAGGGATAGTTCTTGCTGCCCGTGCGCTCGATGCGGGTGAGGGAATAGCGGGGAGAGGCTTCCGGGTTACGGGTCATCAATGCCTCGTTGTACATCCGCATATAGGTCTGGGGATCGACCACGTCGATCTTGTCCGTCGGCATGGAAGCCACCGCCTCGTAGCGCACGGAGGTATAGACACTTCCCGCCTCGCCCTTCTTCGTGGTCACGATAATCACCCCGTTCGCCCCGCGGGCACCGTACATCGCCGTGGCAGCGGCATCCTTCAACACGGAGAAACTCTCCATATCCTCCGGTGCCATACGCGCCAAATCCAAACGGGAAGATTCCACCCCGTCGATCAGCACCAACGGCTCTGAAGCCCCGTTGGAGGAACTGATGCCCCGGATATAGAACTTTGTATTCATCTCGTCCTCGGTCAACGCCCCGGGGGCTCCCCCCGTCTGCCAACCGACAATACCGGCTATTTTCCCGGTAAGGCTCGCCGTCAGGTCACTATTGGATGATTTCAAATCCATCGGACGTATGGTGGTAATGGATCCGGTAACACTCTCTTTCTTCTGCGTCCCGAAAGCCACGACCTGCACCTCTTCCAGATTCTCCGCCGTGGGCATCAAACGGATGTTCAACCTCTCCTTTCCCTTGACCTCCACGGTCTTCGGTTCATAACCGATAAAAGAAGCCCGCAACACGTCGTCTACCTTGGCAGCAATGCTATAATTTCCATCCGCATCGGAAGCCACCCCTTGCGTGGTCCCCACGATCACGATGGTTGCCCCGGCAACGGGATTCCCTTTCTCGTCAACAATACGACCACTAACCTTGATCAGATTTACCTCCGGCTTTTTCCTCGGCGCAATCATCACATGTTTATCCACGATGTTGAAATCGAAACGAGTCTTTTCCAGACATTTGGTGAGAACCTGTTCCAAAGTGGCGTCCTTGAAAGAGGCAGTAATCTTCGCTGTTTCATTTTTCACGTTCTCGCTGTTGTACGTGAAAGTGTAATCGCTGTTTTTCCCTAAATAATCCAGCACTTCCATCAGCGAAGCGTCTTTAAAATTCACCGTGAACTTCGGGACGGCTTGCGCCATGGTTATTCCCACGTTTCCAATGACAAGCAAAGACAATAACCCAAGAAATCGTCTTAAAAAACTGCCATTCCTAAAAATCCGCTCTCCGGGAGAGCGATGAATCGGTTTTTTTTTCATAGATTTGTGTTTTAAACTTGAAATTTAAGTATGAAATAGGCAAAGAGATGCGAGGCTCTTTGTCTATTTTCCTTTTATGATAATGACATCATTTGCTTTTATAAACCGGAAATCACCCGTCCCCTCCAGTACCCGCAACACGCTATCCACGCCCGAATATCTCTTCACCATAGTCGTGTACAAAACATTTCCAACTTTCGGATCCTCGAAACGGAACGTGTAGCCGTACCACTCGCCCAGCACATCCACGATTTCCCGTAACGGCGTTTCTTTAAAGGCAAACAAGTTATTCATCCAACCCGTCGAATATCTCACATCAACCTCACGCACCCCGATGCTCCCGTACTTCGTCAGGAAAGCCTGTTCTCCCGGACGAAGTTCCACGCTATCCCGTTTCCCGTTCTTCATCCGCACGTGTCCCTCGACTAATGTCGTCACGCATGATACATCATAAGCGTTCACGTTAAAACTCGTTCCCAACACGTTAATCACGGCAGAGGCTGTATTCACAATAAATGGATGAACGGCATCTTTCGCGACCTCGAAGAAAGCCTCCCCTTTCAGGTACACGACTCGTCTATCCCCGACAAATGTATTCGGGTACCTCAATTCACTCCCGGCATTCAACCACACGTGACTTCCATCATACAACGTTACTTTTATATTCCCTTGTTTAGAAGTCGTCAGCACGTTATATTCGATTTCCTTTACAGGATCAGGCAGAGTCACATCCGAATTTTCCCCCGTCGGGAGATCGACTTTATTACTATTCGTATTTACAGCCAACTGTTTCACGGAATCTTCCGGGTAAACAACTTTCCCCCCGGTTGTCACCAAAGTAGCCAAAGGCTCCATTTGCCCTTTAGGAATAAAAGAAAGCGGGGTTACCCTTGCCGGCTCTTTCTTTTCCATGTTCAAAAGAATCAGTACGACTCCCACTAATATTGCTGCAGCAATTCCTGAAATATACTTTATCGCCCGTACTCGTTTCTTTCTCTTGATCCTGTCATTCACTCTTTTAAAAGGAATCTCCGTGTCCACGTTACTCATTTCCGCGATACCTTCATAAAGAACATCCGCCTCCTTCAATTTCATAAACAACTCCCGGTTCTTTGGCTCTAAACACCAAGCTTCCAAAAACTTTTCCTCGTCGACCGAGATCTCTCCCTGCAAAGATTTGTAAATCAAATCACTTATCTCTATATCTTTCTTTATCCTTTTCATAAACATCTCTTTTAACAAAAACATAGGGACAACAATACGATTAACATGAAAACGCATTGCCTGTAATCCGACAAATGGATTTTCAAATCCTTATATGCCTGTTTCTTGTGTGTTTTAACCGTGTTTATACTCAATCCCAACTCTTCCGAAATCTCGTCATAGCTGTATCCTTCCAATCGCAGCAAAATAATCTCCCGTTTCACTCCCGACAACCGATTTACCTCTTCCAGAATCCGGGCTTTCAACTCCTGTTTAATTATTAAATGGTCAATATTGATCTCATCCACGAAAACATCTTTTAATTCCTGCATTTCTCGTTCTACCTTATGATCCCGTATATAATTTAATGTCTTATTTTTCAAACAATGGTACAAGTATGACTTAAACGTCAGCAAATCCGGGAAACGATATGCCTTTTCCCACATATACAGAAAAGCTTCTTGCGTGACATCCGCACTAACCGCCTCATCCTGAAGCAACTTTAACGTAAAAGTGTAAGCTCGAGGATAAAACATATTAAAAACAGCCTTGAAAATTTGAGCATCTTTCAAGTCTATTTCCGACGTTTCAATGTGAATTCTTTCTGTTGCCATTTTTAATTTTTAGCACTTCTGTTCTTAAAGCACGAAAAAGAGACAGAAGGGGTGAGGCAATTTCGATTTTTTTCAAAAAAAAATCAAGAAAATATCAAGAAGAATTCAGATAAAAACAATACTGTTCTCCCTTAGTTTTTGGAGATACATGCGCAACAGCATATCCGGGATAGAATAAACATTACCTTCGACCGTCAACAGATCCAGTTCCATTAATTTACGGCTTGCCGCCTGCACAGCACTGCTCGATGCCAATGAATACTTACGAATAAAATCGACACTCATGATCTTCCGCGCTTTGCCTTCCGCCGCGACGGCATATAGCAACTCTTTCTGCCGCTCGGGAACCCGGGACAAAATCAGACGGTAGCCGTCACCGGCTTCCTCCAGCATAGCGCCAATAGTCTGCCGTAATATTTCCGCGGTACATATGCTGCCCACCGGAGTATTAATGAAAGCCTCATGAAAAGTCTTTTGCATATAATAGGTATTGCCGTCAAACAGATCATATATTTTCCGCACATCCGACTCTCCCATACTTCGTTCAAACGCACGGAACCAATGACAAACGAAAGGGATGTATTCCTCCTCCGCTATGGGCTGCAATTCCAAAACAGAAGTACTATTATAAAATGGTCGGGCGGAAGAGAGAAACATTTCCGTCACTAAATGGCGTTCACTACCAGCGAAAATAAAATGTACATTCGAAAGATGTTGGATATACGAACGCAACAAAGCCTCAATATTCTTTTCCGGGTACCTGGTTATCTGCTGAAATTCGTCAAAAGCCACGACACACGGCCTGTCAGCCTTCTCCAAACAGTTAAAAATCTCTGCAAGAGTAAACTCGGGACGACTAATGTCCCCAAGCTCCAAGCTGAAGGTCGGCATATTGTTCATGGGGTCAAAACCAAATTTCGCATTAATAGACTTCAACCCACGGACAAACGCAGTCAACATTTTCTGACTCTTCGAATGCAATAAATCAAAAACTCGCTGACCGAAAACATAAGTAAATTCTCGCAAACTGGAGGTATGTAGAATATCTATATAAAATGTATAATAATTGTCCGTACATTCCGGTTTATCGTAACAAAAGTAAATCAACTTTGATTTTCCCATGCGCCGAGGCGAAATTAAACAAAGATTCCCCCCGTTAGATAGAGTCTGGATAACTTTCTTGGATTCTTCACGCCTGCCACAAAAATACTTTTCCGGAATACTACCCGTAATAATAAAAGGATTATTCATATCTCATTCATTTACTTGTTACGAGTGCAAGGTAATTATTTATTTCAAATTATACAACTCGTATAATACAAAATAAATAATGAGTGATATTATCGGACAACAATTTGATTTCTACCAATAATTATATATTTTTACAACATTCGCTCAAACCTAAAAAATAAAATGTTGTGCTTGCGTGAAAGAATGCCCGAACGGCGCAAGAGTTTTCCACACCCCTTTCACAGAATTTCTGTTCAAGAATTTTCATGGCAGGAAAGAGCCGGAACTGTTTATGCTGACGCACTAACCCTCATCTCGTTCATAAGGTTTACAAGGTTGAACCTTCGGTTCTTAAAGTTTATAAAGCTTTGCACACGTAACGCAATGACTTTATGAACTTTATAAACCTTATAAACTTTACAAACTGGCTGGAGCATTACCCCTCCCGCAATGCTTTTTTCACGAACTCCTCGATAAAATCGACAGTTCCCTGTACCCCCAGTAAAGAAGAATCCACGGATAAATGATAGGATGCAGCCACGCCCCATTCTTTATCAGAATAGAAATTGTAGTAATTAGGACGCGTCTTATCCATCTTCCTCACCAACTCACGGGCTTCCTGTTCCGAAATATGCTGGCGGCTCATCACGGTTTTCACCCGAGTATCCATATCGGCGTGGATAAATACATTGATACACCGCTTGTTATCCCGCAGGATATAATCGGCACATCGCCCCACGATCACGCAAGAATGCTCATTCGCCACTTTCCGGATCACATCCGATTGTATCTGGAAAAGTTTATCATTCGAGAGGAAATCATTATACTGGAACGGTCCGAAAGTAAAACCGGCAGCAAAAGCCTGCAATAGGTTCCCCGAATTCCTCTCGTCTGCCTTTTCAAAAAATTCCTGGCACAATCCGCTCTCTTTTGATGCCAAGGCGATCAACTCCTTATCGTAAAAAGCAATATTCAATCTCTCGGCTAGCGCGTGCCCAATTTCTTTGCCACAACTGCCGAACTGGCGCCCCACGGTAATAACAAAATTCTCCATAAGTCTATCTTTTAAGCTATTTCTTCTACAAAACTATCGTTTTTTTTCTAAATCCGTTGCCCTTAACGTACAAATTTATTTACACTTTCAGATGTTTCAATTGCCACCTCAACATCAAGGCTGCCACGATTGTGGCGATAGCATCCGCCACGGGCATACTCATCCATACCCCATCGGTGCCGAAAAAATTCGGGAGAATCAGAAGCGAAGGGATCAAAAACAGCAACTGCCGTGTCAGCGACAAGAAGATAGCTTTCTTCGCCATTCCAATGGATTGAAAGAAACTCGAAGTCACCATCTGGAAACCAACCACGGGGAAAAATATCACCACGATACGCAATCCCTCCACCGCGATACGAATCAACTCGGCGTCCGTCGTGAAAAGATAAACGATCGACCGGGGAAATAACTGTCCCGACAAGAAACCGATCGTCGTAACCGTCACCCCGCAAAAGATCGTGTATTTCAAAACCTGTATCAAACGATCGAATTGCCGTGCCCCGAAATTATATCCCGCGATAGGTTGCATTCCCTGATTGAAACCCATCACGATCATAATAAACAGGAAAACAACCCGATTCACGATACCGTAAGCCCCGATAGCCAAATCGCCCCCGTGGGCTTTCAAGCTCTTGTTTATCAAAATCACCACGAAACAGGCACACAGATTCATCAGAAACGGCGATAGTCCGATAGCCAACATACCTCCCACGATATGCCGTTTCAGCCCGAATATACCTCGTTGAAAATGCAGGAAACTCTTTTTATCGAAAAAGTGATGCAACTGCCAACTCAAAGATATCACTTGAGCCATAATCGTCGCCAACGCCGCACCTCTTATTCCCCACTCGAACACGAGAATAAACAACGCATCCAGGACGCAATTCACGATCACCGCCATCAAGGTAGCCGTCATCGCTTTTCTCGGGTACCCCGAGGCTCTCAACACCTCGTTCAGCCCCATGTAAATATGGGTAATTAAATTACCTGCAAGAATTACTTCCATGTATTCCCGGGCATAAGGCAAAGTATCCGGACTTGCCCCGAAAAACAATAATATCGGATTTAGAAATACCAATGCCACAGTCATGAATATCAACCCGATAATAGCATTCAGCAACACCACGTTACCCAGCACGTGAGTCGCGCTTTCTTTATCCTTCTGTCCCAACTTGATCGCCACCAGCGTCGAGGCTCCCACCCCGACCAACGAACCGAATGCCGCCGCCAGGTTCATCAACGGGAACGTGATCGCCAAACCCGCGATAGCCAATGGTCCCACGCCATGACCGATAAATATACTATCCACCATATTATACAACGAAGAAGCCGTCATGGCAATAATCGCGGGAATAGCATATTGCATCAGCAACTTCCCGATCTTCTCCGTTCCCAATACCAGTGGTGTATTGTCCCGCACGTCAGTCATTCCAATCCCCGCTTTCTACAATCAATTGTTTTAACGCTTCTATCGCCTCATCCTCCGGCACACCTACCCGTACCATCTCTTTGCCCCGGAACAGATTCACCTTTCCATTTCCTGCACCCACGTAACCGTAATCGGCATCCCCCATCTCTCCGGGCCCGTTGACCACACATCCCATCACGGCTATTTTCAAGCGACTCAAATGACCGAACGCCTTTTTCACCCGAGCCACGGATTCCTGCAAATTATATAGTGTCCGCCCACATCCCGGGCAACTGATAAATTCCGTTTTATAACGCCGAACTCCCGCCGACTGCAATATATCCCGACTCAACTGCACACCGTAGAATGCATCCGGAACTCGAGTGAAAGACAACCACAATCCATACCCCAGGCGATCCAGGAACAAACCGCCTAAATTCGCCGCCACCGACAAACTGAGCGCGGACAAATCCTCTTCACCCGAAATCAAACGAACAACCACTCGATTCTCTATACCCAGACGTTCCAACCGCCCAAAATACTCCCGATACAGGGAATAAGACGGGATATCAAGGGTAAGCACCACGACAGCCGATTTATCCTCCTCCAATTTTCTCGCCAAATCAGCATTCATAAATTCCCCGTCACACAACTCCACGAAAACACAATCTCCTTCCACGGGCTTCGAGAGGCGTATAAATTCCCCTGCACCGATCAATGCCACCGCTTTACGGTTATACACGTGAGCCACGTCAAGCATTTCATAAGGCACAACCACGGTAACCGAATCCGGCAATTTTGTCAATTCCGGTCCTAACGCCTCGGTGTAAATAATCTCCGGGGCTCGTTCCCCCGCGCGCAACATATCGCCATACACGGGGTCATTCACCGCCGCCACGTGGAAATCCAATTTCTCCATAACCGACTCGTCAATACATTCCACCCGAGAAATATCCGCGACAATCACCGGATGAGAATAACGCCCCTCCAGCCGAACGGGGTGCTCCTTCGTGTCAACAGAACGACACGCCATAACCAAAGCCCTCGCTACGGGAATTTCCCGTTCCGGCTCCTCTGTCAAAGAAACTCGAATGGTATCCCCCAACCCCTCGTTCAAAAGAGTACCGATACCCACAGCCGAACGGATTCTCCCGTCTTCCCCCTCGCCCGCTTCCGTCACGCCCAAATGCAACGGGTAATCCATCCCCTCCTTTTCCATCTGCCGCGCCAACAAACGTACCGCCTCCACCATCACGCGGCAATCACTCGATTTCAAAGAAATCACCACATCATTAAACTTCTCGTCACGACATACCCGCAGGTATTCCATCGTCGCCTCCACCATTCCGGCAGGCGTATTCCCGTAGCGGCTCATAATACGATCGGAAAGAGAACCATGGTTTGTTCCAATCCGTACTGCCGTACCATACTCCCGGCACACGTCGAGAAATTCCCTGAACTTTTCCCTCAACCGCTGCAATTCTTCCGCGTACTCCTCGTCCGTGTACACCAACGTCTTGAATGTCGCCCGTTTATCCACGAAATTACCGGGATTGATACGAACTTTCTCCACGTGCTTCGCCGCCTCTATCGCCGCCTCCGGGTTAAAATGAATATCTGCCGAAAGCGGTGTCTTGTATCCCCTCCGGCGCAATTCCGCGTGTATATTTTGCAAATTCCTTGCTTCCTTTACCCCGGGAGCCGTGATTCTCACCAACTCTCCTCCCGCTTCAATAATCCGGATCGCCTGTTCCACGCAAGCCTCCGTGTTCATCGTGTCCGTATTCAACATGGATTGCACACACACGGGATATTCCGACCCGATATAAATATCACCGACCTTTACTTGTTTTGTTTTCCGACGAACCATTTCTCAATTTTAGATTTAATGATTTCAGATTGATGAATTCCGTGATTAAATCGGAAATCACCGAATCGGAAATCTCATTAACTGTTTTAAATTCTGAAGGTTACACTTATTAGTCATATCCTTTCCTTCCGGGGTGTAAAGATAAGCGATTTCTTCCTTAAAACGATCGTAAACTTTAGCTCTTACCACTTTCATAGTAGAATTTATCATCCCGTTCTGTTCCGTCAAAGGCTCGGGCAGTATGGCAACAACCGCGGGCAACCATCTCTCCGGGAACAAATTAGCATGACGTCCTCCAGCCCGGTAAGCCATCAATTCATCCTGCAACTTTTTTATCATCAAACGGTATGCATCCGGGGACCCCGGCTCCACATCCTGTTTCTCAATATACTCCCGCAGTGCCGTCCTGCTCGGGACAATCAACCCCGCCGTGTAAGGCGACTGGTTATTATATAATATGCAATAATCAATATACTTGGATTGCTCAGCGATCGTTTCCTCTATTCCCTCCGGGCTATATTTTTCCCCGTCATTCGCGATCAGCAAAGATTTGAAACGCCCCAACACGTAGAGCCAACCCGACTTATCCAGATACCCCAGGTCACCCGTGTGCAACCAGCCGTCGACGACCGTTTCTGCCGTGCTTTTCTCGTTCCTCCAATATCCTTCCATCACGTTTCCCCCGCGAACCCATAACTCACCTTTCTGCCCGGGTGACAACGGTTTTCCGTCCTCATCACAGATCAATAAATCCATGGGTTTCACCAGCACTCCCGACGAACCGAACCGATATCGCCGGGGGGTATTGGAACTAATCACCGGAGAAGCCTCCGACAACCCGTACCCTTGAAACATCGGGATTCCCAACGCCGCGTAATACCGTTGTAACTCTATATCCAAAAGGGCTCCACCCCCGACAAAAAATTGCAGGTTCTCCCCGAACACTTGTTTTCTGATCTTCGAGAATAACACGGCATCCCACAACTTCACCAAAGGTTTCAGCAGGCATCTGCTCCCTTTTCCCCGGTCGTCCCCGCCCCCGTTATATTTATAAGCAAGTTTCAATCCCCACCGGTAAAAACGATCGGCGAAACGCCCTTTTGCCCGAATGCCCGCCTCGATATTCTTGCGAAAATTCTTTGCCAACGCCGGAACGCTCAACAAGACATGAGGTTTCACCTCTTGCAAATTCACCGGGATATTCCGCAAATACTCCATTCCCGACTGCCCGTAATCCACCGATGCCACCGATGCCCCGTTATACATGAACGAGTAGAGCCCCACCGTGTGGGCAAAACTATGATCCCACGGCAAAAATAACAACACTTTATAATGATCCGGTATTTGGATTAACGAATCCGCCTGCAACACGTTCGTCACGTAATTCCGGTGCGACAGCATGATACCCTTCGGTTCGGCTGTCGTGCCCGACGTGTAAGAAATATTCACCAGTTCATGTTCTCCCACCGCGGCAATCCGTGCGTCCAGCTCTGCCTGATGCGTCCTCAACCATTCTTTCCCCTCCTGCTGCACCTTCTCGAAAGACAAGTAACGTCCCTCGTTTATCATCGAATTGAACACAATAATCTTCTCCACATCAGGGATCTCCCCTTCAATCCCTTTCACCCGATTCAAAAAATTAGCTGAAACAAGCAAAAATCTTGCCCGTGAATGTTGAATACGAAAAACGAGTTCCCCGTCCGTCAACTTGATAGACAACGGCACATTCACCCCTCCCGCACACAACATTCCCAACTCCGAATAAACCCATTTATTGCATCCCTCGCTCAACAACGCCACCCGGTCGCCCCGTTCCAACCCCAACATACACAAAGCCCCGGCAAAGTCCATCACTTCCCGTTTCACTTCCGTGTACGTCGTCGCCCCGTATTCCCCGTTCCTTTTCTCCCACAAATAAGGTCGGTCGGGAAACATCTTACAACTTCTCTCGAATAAGTCTATAATCGTCTTCATATCTTTCATCATTCCCACAAAGCTAACAAAGAATTTCCATTCTTACGAACAAAATTCCCAAAAACACGAACGACTACGACACACATCAAAACACCCGCCCCTTATCTAATCCCAGTCCTCTCCAGCTCCTCTCCCACTCTTCTCCCACTCTTCTCTACATTAAAACAAGATAATGTTCTATCTCTAAATAATTATTAAACGCATTATTTCGTTTTATAATCGGATAACAATCGAATAACAACCGCTTAAAAAGTAGAGAAGAGTGGGAGAAGAGCCGAAGAGGAATACATCATACCACAGCCTTCTTAACATCCATGCGCCGCACCACCTGACCGTAAATAATCAGGGCGACAGCTGATACTAAAGCAATAACGGCAAAATAATACCATATATAATGTGCGTTTGCCGAAGCGGCAGCCCATTCCGCCTCGCTACTAAACAAAGCCCGGTCGGGACAGTATTTGCTTAACAGGAAACCCGATAACCCGAAACCGAAGATCGACGACAAGAAAGAATGCAAATGACTAAAACCGAGATACATTCCCTCCTCTCCCTTCGGAGCCTGCAACGAGAAATACTCCAGGAAACGGGGAGAAATAAACACCTCTGCCAATCCCTGGAACACGATACCCACGATCATCATAAACGCCACCGGGTGCAAACCGAGAATCTCTCCACCCCCTAACATATTCCCGGAAGCCATGCACAAAGCAGAAACGGGCATAATAAACATACCACAAGTCATCGAGAACAACGCCGACTTCTTTCGCATCAACGACGTCACCAGGTTCACGCTCACCACCACCAACGGATTCACGTTAGCGTACCAACCGATGGCGCTCCCCTCTCCCGCCAAACGGGTCACGTACTTCGGCATCGTGGCATACAACTGGTGTTGCACCATCCAGAATCCCGTGATAATCAAAATTAAAACAATCAACCGACCGTTGGAACATACTTTGACTAAACCCGTCCATATCTGACGGAAAGTCTTTCCCTCCCCGGCGTGTTTATCACTCTTGTAAAACAGATAAATCGCTCCCAGGGCAAGCAACGTCATTCCCGCCGAGAAATAATTCAACACGATCATCCCCTCGTGCCCCATGGCATCCCGCAAGGGAGTCACCAGCACTTTACCGGAAAACGCCCCGATATTCACCATCCCGTAGAATATGGCGAATCCTTTTGCCCGAGTCTTCTCGTCCGTTTCCTTCGCCACCGTACCGGAGATCACACTCTTGATAAACGATCCCCCGACAATAATCAACACCATAACCGGGATAATTCCATAGCGATAGCCGCTCTCCTGCAACCCCGTGAACTTCGTCACGTAGCCATACTCCACCAACCCCGTGGACGCTAGGAAGCCAGGAAACAATCCCAACCCCAAGTACCCCAATGTCAACAAGGAAAACGCCAGCAACATCGATTTCCGGAAGCCGATCTTGTCAGCAAGAGCCCCCGAAAATGTCGGCAATAAATACAAACAAGCGGAAAATATTCCCGCGATAGTGGCAGCCTGGATATCCGAAAACCCGAGTACATTACTCAAATACAACGTGATTACGACGAATACCCCATAATAGGCGGCACGCTCTAGCAACTCTACCGTGTTGGCAACCCAAAACGCTTTACTAAACTTTACTCTCTCTTTCTTTTTTGTTGTCACACTCATACAATTAATTATTACTAACATTTTCACACGCTTGCAAAAATAACATTTTCCGGTTACATACAAAGAGAATTCCATGTAATTCACTATCTTCACGCTCAAATTAGGAATAAGGTTATGAAAACGACATCTATTATATTACTTGCGTTATTTTCTTTGTTCTTTTCTTCTTGCGTGAAAGATAAAGACCAAGACGACGAAATAGAAAACTACATCAAGGCTGGTGACCAACTGCCGGACTTTACCGTGAAAAATGCTGCCGGGGAAGAACTGAACAGCGAGCAACTAAAGGGACACGTGACGTTGCTCGTGTTTTTCATGACTACTTGCCCCGATTGTGAACGGGAGTTACCCAAGATCGAGGGTATATGGCAACAATTACATGAAAACACAGATTTCAAACTCGTCACGGTATCCCGGGCAGAAACAGCCTCCGACGTCAACAAATACTGGTCGAAAAACGAATTCAAGATGCCTTTCTATCTCGATCCGGCAAGAGAAGTTTTTTCACTTTTCGCCAATAGCACCATTCCCCGGGTCTACTTGGTAAACCGGGAAAATATCGTAACTTGGATGGCTATTGAAGAAATGGAATTAACCACTGAACAATTGATCGAAAAAATCGAAGAATTGATAGAAGCGGGAATATCTTGAAAAGAATTGCCGACCTTGCAATCAAAAAAATCACAAAATCGGCAATCACGGAATAAAATATCAAATTCCTTTTTACAATCGCATAAAGGCATCTATCTCCCGGAATTTATCGGAAGAAAAATCGCCCAACAAATATTTACCGAAATGGAACCACATCTTCCGTTGATAAAATTCTTGCGGCATACCTTGAAAACCATGACGTTGTCCGGGAAGTATCACCAAATCAAAATTCTTCCCGGCACGTAGAAGGGCATCCGCCATCCGAATCGTATTTGCCGGATGCACGTTATTGTCCGAATCTCCCGTGACTAACATCAAATAACCCTTCAAATTCTTTGCCAATTCAATGTTCGTGGGGATACGGCTTGTAAATTTCACCTTTTCTTCGGTGATCGTGGAATCCTTCCCGGTGACGGAGTCTTTCACCGTCTTTTTCTCGAATGACTTCACCTCGTTTACCCCGTGGTGAGTCTCTCCCCACCATTGGTTATATATATTGTTATCATGATTCCCCGCGGAGGAAACGGCTGCCGTATAGAAATCCGGGTAAGTACATATCGCCGCCGTGGACATAAAGCCTCCACCGGAATGCCCGAAAATACCGACCTTCGACTTATCTATAAAAGGATATCGCTCTGCCAATTGCTCGATCCCGCACTTATCGTCCGCCAAGGGATAATCGCGAAGATTACCGTGCCCGAACGTATGATACCACTTGTCCCGCAAAGGGCTGCCACCCCGGTGCCCGAAAGTCACCACGACAAAGCCAACTTGTGCCAGTGCCGTGTTATATGCCGCCTTGATACTAAATTTCAACGGGATCGCCTCCGTCTGGGGTCCCGGGTAAACATACGAGATAATCGGATAAGTCTTCGTGGAATCAAAATCTGCCGGCTTCCACATATAACCATAGAGATCGGTTACCCCGTCCGCGGCTTTCAAAGTAAAAGGTTCCGGCATTCGCCAACCCGTGGCATAAAGAGCTGCCAGATCAGGCGAAGCCAGATCAAGAATCTTCTTCCCTTTATTATCCCGCAACACACTTTTAGGTTCCAGATCGACACGGGAATAATTATCCACGAAATAACGTCCCGACCCGGAAAAAACAGCCTCGTGCGTCGCCTGTTCCGGCGTCAACATTTCTACCTGACCGTTCCCGTCGATACGAGCCTTGTTTATCCGGGCAAAATAAGGGCATTCGCCTTTCACTTGCCCGTATCCCTCGAAATAAATCGTGCGCCCGACAGTATCTATCTTAATCAGCTTCCCGGCAGTCCATGCCCCGGAAGAAATCGTGTTTTTCAAATTTCCCTCCCCGTCATAGTGATAGAAATGACCGTGCCCCGTGCGTTCCGACCACCAGATAATATCTTCCCCGTCATTCAACAGGGACAAGTTGAAAAATTCATTATTGAAATAAGGCTTATCAATCTCGCTAAACAACACTTTCACCTCGCCCGTTTCCGGGTTTACCCGACAGAAATCGATCTCGTCACACGTCCTCTTTTTTCTCAAAAAATAAAGACGTTCTACTTTCTTACCGGGAGTAAACAAACGAATTGTCTGATCTTTCCATTTCTCCACAGGTACTTTAATTTGCTTCTTATTCAACGTATCGAAAAGATAAAGCTCCTCTTGTTGCACGTTTTCGTCACCCGCCATCACGTATTCGTATTCGCTAAGCGTGGGACGGGAAGACAAATTATTCACGAGATACAAGGATTTAATCTTTCTCCGGTCTGTACGGCGAACGTAGAAACGTTCGGAATTCTCGAACCAAGTGACACGGGCATCCCTCCTTGCCGTTGAAGTATCCGTACCAGAAGAGGCATACGAATATTTTATCTCCCCGTCGGTTGTCAACTGAGTTTCCACCGAATCTTTCACGCGCAACATATACAAATTATGACTTTTGGCATACACGATATAAGAGCTGTCCGGGGAATAAGTTCCGAACAAGCCTGTCTTTTTCCGCGGAGCAGGCGGCGTTGGCTTCTTCCTGGCAGAATCAATCTTAACCAACCGCCCAGTGTTGATATTATACTCGAAACGGAACGTGTCAACCATAAACTTCATAGTTCGCTCGTCATCCTTGAAAGTAATGCCCGAGATAGGAAGCTCCTGCTTATTCACGGGCTTATGAGTCACTTTGCTGATTTCCGCTGCCATAAAATCCCGATCAAACAACTCTCTTTGCGACTTTGCTTTGGGATCCACGAAAAAATAGCGCACTCCATCCGCTTTCCGGTAAGAATACCAAAACTTGTCACTCTTCTTCAAATAATTCGGCGCGACACTCGTCGAGCCGACCAAAGCTCTTGTGTCCATCTTCATAAACTTCTCCGCCTGCTTGTAATTCGCCTTTTGACAAACACCGGTCAAGACAAAAAAACAAAACAGCGAGCACGTGAAAAACTTAATCATCGTTCTTATTATTAAAACATTAATCTATTCGAGCACAATTTTGAAGCACGAAATTAGCGATAACCCGTGAAACAACCGTTTCACGTCCAAATCTTAATAAATATTTAACACATTTAGAAACTTTAATATAAGCGACTTCTACACAAACGTTTGAATATGTTATAAAATATCATTTTTATTTCCCCGAATCATTTATTTATCCCTACTTTTGTGAAGCAAATTTTTCACTAATGCATTGAGAAATAATGAAAGTATTCCCGATAAACAAAGAAACGGAACAAACCTTCAAGGAAATCAGCCGCCGAATCTTTCGCTTGCAAAACGGAAGAAGCCTCGACAGTATGGAGAACGTGGGGGCGGATACCCGGGGACAAATCGGGGCTAGTTACCTTTCTTTAAAAAATCTGGCAACCCGTTATTCCAAAGATCAAAAAGTGGCACAACTCTTGTGGGGTACAGGAAGACGGGAAGAACAAATTGTCGCTTGCTTTTTATTCCCCGTCGAGGATTTAATTACTGAAAAAATTACACAATTGTTAGAACATTGTCATAGCTTCGAGATCGCCGAATATTTCGGGACGCTAGTACTTTCCAAAAGAAAAGACTTGGAAAACCGGGTAAGCGAATACCTGCAATCCGCCTCTCCCTTTCTGCAAAGCGCAGCCCTCACCGCTATCGGGCGAAACCGGATAGACAATAAATTAAATCCCGTGTTTACCGATAGTTACATACGTGGGATCGAC
Organism: Butyricimonas synergistica DSM 23225; assembly: GCF_000379665.1. GTDB lineage: Bacteria > Bacteroidota > Bacteroidia > Bacteroidales > Marinifilaceae > Butyricimonas > Butyricimonas synergistica. The sequence goes on from NZ_KB903360.1 coordinate 34,306, forward strand.
ACTAACAAATTCATCGAGCCACACGTACAAACAGTGTACAACAGGATAAGCACGTCATTACACGCTGACGGTTAATGCCGATGTGTTAATTATATATAAAGGCTCACGGGAAAGGGAAAGCTGATTGTTTATATCAAAATGTTTCCTAATTTTGTGGTCTGATTACGGAAAAAAGGAGTTAATTAATTTACAAACATAAATTTATTGCTATGTCAAAATTGGATTTAAGCATTTATGGAATCACAGGGGTGAAAGAAATCTTACACAACCCCTCATACGAAGAATTGTACAAGGCTGAAACAGACCCGAAACTGGAAGGGTACGAAAAAGGATATTTAACCGAACTCGGTGCCATAAACGTGATGACCGGTATCTACACCGGACGTTCTCCCAAAGATAAATTCTTTGTAAAGAACGAAGCCAGTGCCGACACAGTATGGTGGACTTCCGAGGAGTACAAGAACGACAACAAACCTTGCTCGGAAGAAGCCTGGGCTGATCTGAAAGCAAAAGCCGTGAAAGAACTATCCGGCAAGAAACTATATGTAGTGGATACATTCTGCGGTGCCAACGAAGGTACTCGTCTGAAAGTACGTTTCATCATGGAAGTGGCATGGCAAGCTCACTTCGTGAAGAATATGTTTATCCGTCCGACAGAAGAAGAATTAGCTAACTACGGGGAACCCGATTTCGTTTCTTTCAACGCTGCTAAAGCTAAGGTAGAAAACTTCAAGGAATTAGGGTTGAACTCTGAAACGGCTACCGTTTTCAACTTGAAGACCAAAGAACAAGTCATCCTGAATACTTGGTACGGTGGTGAAATGAAGAAGGGAATCTTCTCTATCATGAACTATTTGAACCCGTTACGTGGCATCGCTTCCATGCACTGCTCTGCCAACACGGATATGAATGGCAAGAACACCGCCATCTTCTTCGGTTTGTCCGGTACGGGTAAAACCACCTTGTCAACTGACCCGAAACGTCTGTTGATCGGTGACGACGAGCACGGATGGGATGACGAAGGCGTGTTCAACTACGAGGGCGGATGCTATGCTAAAGTAATCAACTTGAGCAAAGAAGCAGAACCGGATATTTACAACGCTATCAAACGTGACGCTTTGTTAGAGAACGTAACCGTTGACGCTAACGGCAAGATCGATTTCAATGATAAATCAGTTACTGAAAATACCCGTGTTTCTTACCCGATCTATCACATCAAGAATATCGTGAAACCGATTTCTAAAGGCCCGGCTGCCAAGCAGGTTATTTTCTTGTCAGCTGACGCATTCGGGGTATTACCTCCGGTATCTATCCTGACCCCGGAACAAACGAAATACTATTTCTTGTCCGGATTCACCGCTAAATTAGCTGGAACGGAACGTGGTATTACCGAACCGACCCCGACATTCTCCGCTTGTTTCGGTGCAGCATTCTTGTCATTGCACCCGACCAAATATGCAGAGGAACTCGTGAAGAAAATGGAAAAATCAGGAGCAAAAGCATACTTGGTAAACACCGGATGGAACGGTACCGGAAAACGTATCTCTATCAAAGATACTCGTGGTATTATCGATGCTATCCTTGACGGTTCTATCGACAAAGCCCCGACCAAGAACATCCCGTTCTTCAACTTCCAAGTGCCGACCGCATTACCGGGAGTTGATCCGAACATCCTCGATCCTCGCGACACGTACAGCAACGCCAGCGAATGGGAAACAAAAGCAAAAGATTTGTCTGAACGCTTTATCAAGAACTTCAAGAAGTTCGAAGGAAACGCTGCCGGAAAAGCATTGGTTACCGCAGGTCCTAAATTATAATCTCAGGATTAGAACAACAAAAAAGCACTTCTTTCGAAGTGCTTTTTTTATTATCATCTTTACTGCACTACAACACAAATCGTCTTACTATCCCCCGTGTAAGATTTACCGCTGATATCGTCATAATACCGGAATTCCGAGAACCCTGCATCCTGCAATTCCTTCGTCAAGGAATCTTTAGTAAATTCCTGATTCCAGATATTAAAACACTCACAATCATCCTCCGTGATAACGACATACTGTTCAAGGTAAATTTTAGCTTCATCATACTTGAAATTTCTTTGAATACACGCGTATGGCGAATCACTCCAAAACCCAGAACGCTCGTAACTCACCATTTCGGACTCTTCAAAATCCACGTATTGTTCACTCGTGAAGCCATCCAAGACAAGCATCCCGCCCGGCTTTAACGCCCTTTTTGCCTTGCCCAACAACCGATGCCGATCTTCAGGCTTCAAAACTCCGAAATCACAATAAATCAAAGTTATCACATCGAATTGCCGTTCGTACTCCATCTCAAGATAATTCATGTAATGGTAAGTGATCTGCCTATTTTCCCAAAAAGCCTGCTCCTTCGCATAGGCAATGGAACGCTCCGAGAAATCGACACCGGTAACCCGGAAACCCAAATCGTCAAAAACGGTGGCATACAACCCGGGGCCACATCCTAAATCGAGCAATTCTTTCCCTACCGGATTGGGGACAAGACTTGCTATCCAGATCGCGGAACGTTTGATAAATTCATGCTTTCGAGATGCCCCATCCGCATCAGGATTCAAATGCGCGTCAAGCATATATTCAGATATATGCCCATCATCCCAAAACTTACTTGTACTTAACTGATACTCTTCAGGCTTATCCTTCAAAAACTCCAATATTCTTTTATACATAACCATCCCTTCTAAATTCAAATTAGCAAGCCAGTCCCGCCCCAACAAACCAATTTAAACAAATAGAGCTTGACGATACCGCCAAGCTCTAAAATATATTAATTCTAAATGATGCACAGCTTAACCCATGTACCCCTTCATGATACCCCGTTTGCTACTACGCACGAACAAGATTATCTCATCGCGTTCTTTGGATGCTGCCATTTCAGCCTCGATCCGTTCAACCGCATCCGAAGTATTCAACCCGGATTGGAAAAGAATACGGTAAATATCCTGAATCTCGTTGATCTTCTCGTTCGAGAATTCACGACGACGCAACCCGATGGAGTTTACCCCAGCATAAGACAAGGGCATTCTTCCAGCTTTCACGTAAGGAGGTACGTCTTTCCCGATCAACGAACCACCTTGAATCATCACGTGGCGCCCGATATGCACGAACTGATGTACGGCGGTCATCCCCCCGATGATTGCGAAATCATCCACCACCACCTCACCTGCCAACTGGCAAGCATTGGTTATGATACAATTATTCCCGATCTCACAGTCGTGGGCAATGTGAACGTAAGCCATAATCAAACAATTGTTCCCTACCTTGGTAATTCCTTTCGCGGCAGTACCCCTATTTATGGTGGCGCATTCGCGGATGGTCGTGTTATCACCGATCACCACGATAGATTTCTCGCCTTTAAACTTCAAATCCTGGGGGACAGCAGAAATAACAGCTCCCGGGAAAATCTTACAATTCTTCCCAATGTGCGCACCTTCCAGGATCGTAACATTCGAGCCAATTCTTGTTCCCTCCTCTATAACAACGTTCTTGTCAATCGTTACAAACGGTTCAATTACCACGTTATCAGCAATTTGAGCCTCTGGATGAACATAAGCCAACGGTTGTTTCATTCGTTTTTTATTTAATGATATATATTATTTTCATTTTTGCGGATGCAAGTTTACTAATCCTTCTTGTTTTTTGCAACTTGCGCCATAAATTCCGCAACTTCACATACTAAAGTTTTACCAACGAAAGCATACCCTCTCATCGTCACGATCCCGCGGCGTATGGGAGCAATCCTCTCCAATTTGAATACCAACGTATCCCCCGGAACCACCTTATGACGGAATTTGATGCCATCAATTTTAACAAAATAAGTGGAATAATTCTCCGGATCTTCCACCTGATTCAACACGAGAATACCACCGCATTGCGCCATCGCTTCCACGATCAACACACCCGGCATAACAGGTTCTTCCGGGAAGTGTCCCACGAAGAAAGGCTCGTTCATCGTCACGTTCTTGCAACCGATCACGATATCGTTCGTCACCTCGTAGATTTTGTCTACTAACAAGAAAGGAGGACGGTGAGGCAACAGGGAACGTACTTTGTTCACGTCCATCAACGGTTCGGAATCCGTGTCCACGTCCGGACGGACATCCCCGCGTTCTGCCTGCGCAATAGCCTTGCACATCTTTTGTGCCAAAGTCGTGTTTGCCTTGTGTCCCGGTCTTTCTGCAATCACGCGTCCCTTGATGAAACGTCCGCATAATGCCAAATCACCGATAACATCCAACAATTTATGACGTGCCGGCTCGTTATCAAAATACAAGATCAGGTTATTCAACACGCCTTGTTTCACCTCGATAGAATCATAATTGAATAATTTCGCCAAACGATCCACTTCTACCTGAGAAATCTCCCGGTCAACGATCACGATGGCATTATCCAAATCACCACCTTTTATCAGGTTGTGCTGCAACAACGTTTCCAACTCTCTCAAGAACACGAACGTGCGACAAGGAGCTATTTCCTTAGCAAAGTCCGTCGTTTTGCTTGAATAAGAAGCGTATTGCATCTGCAAGTAAGGAGAATCGTAAGCAACAACTAAATTCACGTTGTAATCCGTATCGGGCAACAAGGTTAACTTGGTTTGCCCATCCTCGCTGCAATACTCCATTTGCTCTTTCACAACGAAATATTTCCGTTCTGCCGCCTGCTCCTCGATACCCACTTTCTCAATGGCTTCCACGAAATACTTCGCACTCCCGTCCAGGATCGGGAATTCTTCCCCGTTCAACTCGATCAGGCAGTTGTCGATGCCACAACCGTAAAGGGCAGCCATCGCATGCTCCATCGTGAAGACGCAAACTCCGTCTTTTTCCAGACAACTGGCACGATCCATCAATTTAATATATGCAGCCAAAGCGGGAATTTCAGGAGTTCCCTCTAAATCTACCCGATGTATTTTATATCCGAAATTCTCTTCCGCCGGCTTGAAAGTCGCCGTTACCGTTTTGCCGGTATGCAAACCTTTTCCGCTCAAAGAGAATTCACTCTTTAAAGTTCTTTGCTTCACTGACATTTTATTTTGACTTTAAATTTGCAACTTCTTTTTCCAAATCTCTTAACTGCGAGTACATATCCGGCAATTTGCGGAACATCACGTAGCATTTCTGGTATTTCGGGTAATCGAAAGCAGGCGACCCGCGCAACACGGATTTCTCCGCTATATTGGAAGTGATACCGCTCTGAGCGGCGATCTGGGTTCCAGCCCCAATCGTCAAGTGCCCCACGATACCCACCTGTCCGCCAAACACGCAATTCTCCCCGATTTTCGTTGTCCCAGCGATACCCGACTGTGCAGCGATCACCGTGTTGCCACCCACGACAACATTATGCGCAATCTGCACCAGATTATCCAATTTCACTCCCGCATGAATGATAGTAGAACCCATTGTCGCTCTATCCACACAAGTGTTTGCCCCAACTTCCACGTTATCCTCCAACACTACATTCCCGATCTGCGGGACTTTCTTGTAATGATCTCCTTCCGGAGCGAAACCGAATCCATCAGCCCCGAGAACCGCCCCGGCATGCAAGATACATGATTTTCCCACAACACATCCCGTGTAAATCTTCACCCCGGAATAAATAATCGTGTTGTCCCCGACAGTCACCCCGTCGCCGATATAAGCCTGGGGATATATTTTTACATTATTGCCTATTTTTGCCCCTTTTCCTATATAAACAAATGCCCCGATATAAGGCTTTTCTCCTATCGTGGCACTTTCATTAATGTAAGACGGTTGTTCTATTCCCACTGGTTTCGGACGCATATCCTCGTACATCTGCAGCAACGAAGCAATAGCATCATAAGCCGATTCCACGCGGATCAACGTGCACGCATACTCGTGGGTAGGCTCGAAAGTTTTGTTTACCAGCACGATGGACGCTTGCGTCGTGTAAATATAGTGTTCATATTTAGGATTAGCAAGAAAAGCCAGCGTACCAGGCTTTCCCTCTTCTATCTTGGACACATTATTTACAATAACTTCCGGATCTCCATCCACAACTCCACCAAGCAGAGCTGCTATATCCTTTGCTTTAAACTCCATAATTCACAAAATTTCGGCAAACTTACAAATTTTATTTGGAACTATAGAAAGAATGTGACAAATATGTTTCATTTTTTCGAGTCACTCATTTTGTAAACAGTTAATTTATTGGACTTTCACGATGTATTTATCAAAGGAGTTCTCTTTTAAAACATATAGATTACCCAAATGAATTCAATATGACTAAAGCAGCAATTCCAGTGCAATACCATATAAAACGCTATTAAAACCCTATTTCTAGTACAGCGTTCTAATAGCGTTTTATAAGGGCAATAATAAGTTTTTTTATGCTATTGCACTGGAATTACTACTTTAGTGTATGTATTCTATCGGATAAAAAGTAGGAATTACACTTATAAACGGACAACTCTACCGTGTAAGGAGAAGAGCTGCTATATCCTGCATTTTTTTCACACGAACCATTTGGAATAAAAAGAATTAATTGTATCTTTGCAAGCGGTTATTAACAGACGAGGGGGCGGTAAGTCCCCTCGTCTGTTATCTTAGAATTTGAGAATAGAATGAAAAGTAAAAGGGAAATACAAGAAATTATTGAATCCATACTGGAAGAAGGCGACTTGTTTTTGGTTGACTTGATCGTGTCCTCGGAAAACACGATAGAGGTTTACATCGATTCGCTACAAGGGGTCAACGTGGGCACCTGCCGGCAGATATGCAAAAAACTGGAAGCGCAACTCGACCGGGAAACCGAAGACTTTGCCCTCACCGTTTCGAGTGCCGGCATTGGTTACCCGTTCAAAGTACCCAAGCAGTATGAAAAAAACCTAAACAAAGAAGTTGAGGTAAAGCTACAAACCGGCGGGAAAATACAGGGAATATTAAAATCCTTTTCAGACGCAGGAATCACGCTCGAGTGCGAAGAGAAAGTTGCAGTTGAGGGGAAAAAGAAGAAAAGTATCGTAAAAATGGATAAAGATATCCCTTTCACGGATATAAAGGAGGTAAAAGACATTGTTATTTTCTAAACACACAAGATAAAATGGAAAACATTAATTTGATTGATTCATTTGCAGAATTCAAAGAGCTAAAAAATATCGACAGAGCCACCTTGATGAGAGTTTTGGAAGACATCTTCAGAAATATGCTTATCAAACGATATGGCACAGACGAAAATTTTGACATCATTATCAATATAGACAAAGGGGACTTGGAGATCTGGAGAAACCGCACGGTTGTGGAAGATGCGGAATTCGAGAACCCGAACACACAAATATCATTGACCGACGCCAAGAAAATAGATTCCGATTACGAGGTGGGAGAAGAAGTCACCGACGAAGTGAAATTCAAAGACTTCGGGCGGCGTTCTGTTTTGGCATTAAGACAAAACCTGTCGGCTCGAATCCTGGAATTGGAAAAAGACCACATTTTCACGAAATACAAAGAGAAAGTGGGTCAGATCGTGACTGGGGAAGTTTACCAGGTATGGAAAAAAGAAATTCTGGTACTTGACGACGAAGGGAACGAATTGATATTACCCAAACAAGAACAAATCCCGAGTGATTTCTTCAAGAAAGGGGATACGATTCGCGCCGTGGTCATCCGGGTTGAAATGAGAAACGCCTCTCCTTACATCGTTCTTTCCAGGACATCACCAGTGTTCCTCGAAAGATTGTTCGAGAACGAGGTGCCGGAAATATTCGACGGTCTTATCACGATCAAAAACGTGGTACGGGTTCCGGGCGAACGTGCAAAAGTGGCTGTCGAATCTTATGACGACCGTATCGACCCCGTGGGAGCCTGCGTGGGTATGAAAGGATCGCGCATACACGGGATTGTCCGGGAATTGAGAAACGAGAATATCGACGTCATCAACTACACGAACAACGTACAACTTTATATCACCCGTTCGTTGAATCCCGCCAAGATCAACAAAATCGAACTGGATGAAGAAAACAAAAGAGCAAACGTGTTCCTGAACCCGGAGGAAGTATCCCTGGCGATCGGTAAAGGCGGCTTGAACATCAAACTGGCAAGCCAGCTCACCGGATACGAGATCGACGTGTACCGCGAAGTGGAACAAGCAGAGGAGGAAGACGTGAATCTGGAAGAATTCTCCGACGAAATCGAACCGTGGATCATTGAAGAACTGAAACGCGTAGGTTGCGATACCGCCAAGAGCGTACTGGAGTTAAGTGAATCAGAATTAGAGAGCAGGACTGATCTTGAGATAGAGACCATCAGGGAGGTTCTCAGAGTATTAAGAGCCGAATTTGAATAAGGACGCTCAAGGTTATGAATGCTTGTAAAATAAAATCTTAATATGGCAGTTAGACTAAGTAAAGTTGCTAGAGAATTTAACGTAGGCTTGTCCACGATAGTGGATTTCCTACAAGATAAAGGGATTAAGATTTCATCTGATCCGAACGCGAAGTTAACTGATGAACAATACTCTTTGATAGCCAAAGAGTTCTCCACCGATAGCGAGGCTAAAAAAGAGTCCAATCGCGTTGACTTAAAAAACTCGCGGACAAAGAAAGAGACCGTTTCCATCGATAACATGGGCGAAATCACGGAATCTCATCAACCGGAATTTATTTCCGTGAAAGACGAGATCAAACTGGAAAGCAAAATAAAAGTTGTCGATCATATCGACCTGAACAAACTCAATAAACCCAAACCGGAAGAAAAGGTAGAGGAAAAGAAAGAGTTGAAGGAAGAGAAAAAAGAAGAAAAACAGGAAGAGAAGAAAGAGGAAGCACCCGTGGAAGTTCAAGTAGAAGAAAAAACGATTGCTGCGCAAACGGAGATACGCCAAGAAGAGCAAATCCCCGTTGCCCAATCGACCCCGAAAGTTCTTGTAAAACAACCGAGAGAAGAGATAAAACAGGAAACTCCACGAGAAACGGAAGAAAAAACTTCCAACACGGAGAAACAAGAAATCAGCTATAAATCCCCGACCCCAACCATAAAAGACGTGAAAGTTGTAGGGTCTATCGATTTAGACGCTATCAATCAACGCACTCGTCCTCCGAAAAAGAGTAAACAAGAACGGGAAAAAGACAAGCGCGAGTTGAAGAAGAAATCTCTTATTCCACCGAAAAGTACGGACGAGATTTCTCTAAAGAGAAATGTTCCGATTAAAAAAGAGGAAGTGGAGGATTCTGACGACACGGAAATTCGCAAAAAGAGAAAGCGCATCCTGAAAAAGGACGAAAAAATCAGCATCGACACATCCAAAACGGCAAAACAGGAAGAGAACAAAAAGAAGCTCAAAAAAATCAAGAAAAAGAAAGCCAGCAAGGCTGAAATTTCGGAGGAAGACGTTCAAAAACAAATCAAAGATACGTTTGCCCGCCTCGGAAGTAAAGGAAAGACAAAGGCTTCCAAGCACCGGAGAGACAAACGGGACGCTGTGCACCAGAAAATGCAAGCCGAAATGGAGCAAGCCGAAATGGAAAAGAATGTTCTTAAACTCACGGAATTCGTTACGGTTAGCGAGTTAGCCACCATGATGGATATTTCCGTGGCAGAGATTATCTCGGCTTGTATGTCGCTCGGGCTATTCGTATCTATCAATCAACGCCTGGACGCCGAAACCATCAACATCGTGGCAGAAGAATTCGGATTCGAGGTTGAATTTGTCAGCGTGGACATTCAGGAAGCGATCGAGGAGGAAGAAGAAGAAACAGAAGATATGCTGGAGACACGTTCCCCGATCGTTACGGTCATGGGACACGTCGACCACGGTAAAACATCTTTGCTCGACTATATCCGTAAAGCAAACGTGATCGCCGGTGAAGCGGGAGGTATCACGCAGCATATCGGGGCTTACAGCGTGAAATTGACCGACGGAAGAATGGTAACTTTCCTGGATACCCCGGGTCACGAGGCGTTTACCGCCATGCGTGCCAGAGGTGCACAGGTAACCGATATCGCCATCATTATCATTGCGGCTGACGACAGCGTGATGCCACAAACCGTGGAGGCTATCAACCACGCTAGTGCGGCAGGCGTACCGATCGTATTCGCAATCAACAAGATCGACAAACCGGGAGCTAACCCCGACAAGATACGGGAGGAACTGGCAGCCATGAACTACCTCGTGGAAGAATGGGGCGGTAAATACCAATGCCAAGAAATCTCCGCTAAAAAGGGATTGCACGTGGAAGAGCTACTGGAAAAAGTATTGCTTGAAGCGGAAATTCTTGAATTGAAAGCCAACCCGCACAAGAAAGCGACGGGTTCTATCATAGAATCCTCACTGGATAAAGGACGCGGATACGTTGCCACCGTCCTGGTACAAAGCGGAACTCTCCATGTCGGAGATGTCGTGCTTGCCGGACAATATTTCGGGCACGTGAAAGCCATGTTCAACGAGCGGGGTGCCAAAATGGAAGAAGGCGGACCTTCATGCCCGGCATTGATCCTCGGGTTGAACGGGGCGCCCCAAGCTGGTGATAAATTCAACGTGATGGCGAACGAGAAAGATGCTCGCGCCCTTGCCAACAAACGCGAGCAACTGCAACGCGAGCAAGGATTGCGCACGCAGAAACATATCACGCTGGACGAAATCGGAAGACGTATTGCGATCGGAAACTTCCAGGAACTGAACATTATCGTGAAAGGCGACGTGGACGGTTCTATCGAGGCATTGTCCGATTCGTTAATCAAACTGTCTACCCCAGAAATCCAGGTAAACGTGATCCACAAGGCGGTAGGTCAGATCTCCGAGGGCGATGTCATGCTGGCAGCAGCATCCAACGCTATCATTGTCGGATTCCAGGTTCGTCCCTCTTTGGGAGCCCGGAAACTGGCAGAAAAAGAAGAGATCGACATCCGGCTCTACTCCATCATCTACACGGCAATCGAGGAAATCAAGGCCGCCATGGAAGGTATGCTCTCTCCCGAATTCAAGGAAGAAATCACCTCTACCGTGGAAGTGCTTGAAACCTTCAAGATTTCCAAGGTGGGAACCATTGCTGGTTGTATCGTGAGAGACGGAAAGATCACCCGTTCCTCGAAAGTACGCGTGATCCGTGACGGTATTGTGATCTTCACTGGAGAATTGGGTTCACTGAAACGCTTCAAGGACGATGTGAAGGAAGTCAGCAAAGGATTTGAATGTGGTTTGAACATCAATAATTTCAACGACATTCAACAAGGCGACTTCGTGGAAAGCTTCGAAGAAGTAGCAGTGAAGAAAACATTATAATATTTTTAACAGTAAGCTAAGACAATTTCTCTCGATAATTTTGTACTTTGCATCACTAAAATTTTAGAGAGGAATTATTTTAAAAATTAATTGATTTACTCATGAAAAGACTTTTAATTCTTACAGCAATATTAACCATCATGGTTGGAGCTGCAAACTCACAGGTTCTGAAACCGGTGAAATGGCAAATTTCTTACAAGAAAGTAAGCGAGGGTGTTTATGACATCATCTGCAAAGCCACTATCGAGAGCGGCTGGCACTTGTATGACACAGAACTACCGGAAAATGGTCCCCAACCTACTATTTTCACCCTCGACGAGGATGAAACAGACGGTATCGAACTGGTAGGAAAATTCAAAGCTACCACGGAACCGAAGGTTGAAAAAAGCGAGGCTTTCAACATGGAGTTGAAATACTTCGAGGGAACAGTAACCTTTGTTCAACGCGTGAAATTGAAAAAGGACACCGCTAAACTGGTTGCCAACGTTGAATATATGGCTTGTTCAGGCAGCCAATGTATTCCTCCCGCCGAAGAAGAAGTCAATTTTGAATTGAAAAAATAAACAGAAGCCGTCTTCGGACGGCTTTTTTCATATTCCCCGTATGAAATCGAGGATCTGCCTTACCCTTATCCTGTTCTCATGGCTCATCCTTCTCTTTCCCGCTTGCAAGGAAGAAAAGAAACCAACCCGAGCAGACCACGCTATTGAAATACCGGAAACTTCCAGTTCTATCTCTTTATTCTTTTGCGGGGATATCATTCAACACTTACCCCAGATATACGATGCACACACACCGAGCGAGAAAGATTACAAATACTTGAAATGTTTCCGGTATATCGCTCCTTATTGGCACAACTCGGATTTTGTCATCGCAAACTTGGAAACGACCTTATCGGATAAAGAATTCTCCGGTTACCCCCGATTCTGTTCCCCTTGGCAGATAGCCCGGGATTTACAACGCCTGGGAGTAACGACATTTGTCACGGCAAACAATCATTGCTGCGATCAGCTCGCACAAGGAATCACAAAGACCATTTATTATCTCGATTCCCTCGGCATCGCCCACACGGGCATTTTCATGGATACGCTCAGCTACAAAAAAAGGAACCCGCTATATCTCCGGAAAGACGGTTTCAAAATAGCCTTATTGAATTATACCTATGGCACCAATGGGCTTCCCATTCCGAAAGGCTTCGTTGTTTCCCTCATCGACACCGCAGTCATCAAACGGGACATCCGGCAAGCCCAACAAGACTCGGCAACGAACATCATTGCTTTCATGCACTGGGGATATGAATACCACACCTCCCCCAACAAAGAACAGAAAGCACTCGCCGCCTGGCTACACGCTCAAGGAGCGGACATCGTGATCGGCTCCCACCCCCACGTGGTGCAACCTATCGAGTACGTACTATCAGGGAAAGACACGATCGGGATTACGGCATATTCGCTGGGCAACTTCATCTCCAACCAAACCTATCAAGGAACAGACGGGGGAATATGTATCCGCCTGACGTTAACACGCCCGAAAGCCGACAACACCCGTTACTTCATGGAAACCATCAAATTTTACACGTACCGCCCGTTCGAAGAAGGACGCACCCGATACTACGTTGTTCCGGAAGCCCTCGCCGACAGCGTGATAAAAGACTACCACCGCACCAAAAGCAAACGCTTTTTCAGAAGAACGGATTCCATTCTACATACCCCCCTTTCAATTTATCTGAAAGCTGGCAAATAATCAAACACACTCTATCATAAACAATTACATTATTAAAGATTTCGCATACATACATCTATTACATTAATTATATGTATACAACATATAATTATTGCTATTTTTTCATGATTAGACACTCCCGAAAATCAACATTATGTGTTCTATAAAAAACTAATGATTGAAATTATGAAAATGAAAAAAATCTTACTTATTATCGAGTGTGCAATTTGCACAATGATATATGGATGTGCCAATGATAAGGTTACATACGAAGGGTATGTACGAGACGCAGAAACCGGGGAGCCTCTGAATGAAGCGACTATTACGTTCTTGACAAAAGAAGAAAAAGATGCTGTAACAGTGCAAACTAATTTAGATGGATATTATAAGATCGTTTTCCCATATCTGGATTCCATCGTTAACATTGGATATTCACGCAATCCTTATCAAAGTATATTAAAAGAAACGAAAATTACAAGAAAAGAATACGAAAACACGAAGGGAAATATAAAAAGTCCAGATGTCATGTTAAATATCAGATACTCTCCTAACCTAGTGCATTACAGAGGGAGGGTAATTGATAGTTCAAATCAAAAACCTATTCCTGGCGTGCAGGTAGGGATAAGTGGCGCAATCGTTTGCACAACAACTAAAGCAGGTAAGTATATTTTGGAATTTTACATAGGAAAAACAAAGCAAAAAATATCTTTCCAAAAAGAAGGTTATGCTACGATTGAACATGATACAATTTTACAACCATTAGGAGAAATCATGATGGTTCCGGATATCGTGATGCAAAAAATAAAGAAATGACATTTTCTATACATAATTTATTATTAACAATTTAAAACCAAACATTATGAAGTTCTTTATTTATTTGTCGATTATGACTTGTTTGCTAACAGGAGCGGAAGCAGTAAAAGAACCGGGATACGTTGAAGGTAAGGTTGAAAATGGCAATGGCTCTGGTGTTTCTGATGTGAATATTTATCTTGATGAAAGTGGTGCTAAGCTTGGAACTAGTAGCTGGCGGGGATATTTTACACTCGAATTTATGTTAGATAAAGGAGAACTAAGATATTACCAAGTAACATTCAGGAAAGATGGATATAAAGAACTGAAAACCACTGTAAATGCTGAGGCTGGGACCACTAAAATATATGAAAATCCTTTCCTTATGCCGGAATTAGAAGATTAAATTTCATAAAAAAATTCGGATGAGTACTATTTCCACTTTTGCTAAATATGAATTCAAAATCGGGAGAAGGAATTGGTTATTTCGCTTTTTCTTGTTCTTGATCATTTTTGTAACAGGTTATTACCACTTGTATTTACAAACATATTCTACCACCTATGGAATGGTCACTCTTCCGAGTTCTTTTCCGTTAATAAATTCATTCCTGTTTAATTTTTTACAGTCACTTCTCTTTTGCTTTATCGTATTGGATTTGTTTTCCCGAGAAAAAGGGATAGATTCCCTGGAAGTAGTACGGACTCGCCCCTACAACAATTTTAGCTATTTCTTGGGAAAGTTATTCGGATTTGTTTTATTGTATTTTGTTTTAAGCTTGGCTTCAACCGGAGTTGCTCTTTTTATTCACGTATTCATGAGCGACTCTCCTTTTTTTGGCTGGCTTTACTTTTTCTACCCGTTGACCTTTTCTTTGCCGACATTCATATTTGTATTGGGGTTATCTGTTTGGTTTGTTGAGGTATTACGAAATCGTATGCTTGCAATAATAATTCTACTTTGCATATTATACCTAATTATCACTTATTGCCAGTCACTATTACCCCTCGATTTATTTGCCCGAGAATTACCCAATGGCTATTCAAATATCACAGGGCTCATGGAGGATTTAAAAGGATATTTAGCACAACGTTTCTCGTTCTTTTTCGTGGGCATTGGCTTATTATTAAGTTCTTTTGGCTTTCAACGGCGATTGGATTCTTACCGCCGCAAGAGAGCCTATTTCCATTCAGCAGGTTTACTTTTAATATTGGTTGGTTACGCATTGGGATATTCCAACGTGTATCGCTTAAAAGAAGAGCAATTCATCCGAGAGGAATACAGAAATGTTTATAACAAATATACCTCTTCCCACAAGACAGCAATTTCCTATCATTCAATTATTTGTCGTCTACATAAGGAAAAAATGTTTATGCAAAGTAATCTTACGGTGGAAAACCTTGAGCAAGAATCCTTAAAACAAGTGATATTATACCTAAATCCCTCTTTAACACTAACCCAAGTGACAAATGACAATAAACCAATACCTTTTAAACGCGAGAAACAAGCCATTATTATAGATTTCCCGTTAATGCCAGGGGCAAAGACCTCTCTTGTAATGGAATATGAAGGAAACGTGGATGACAGGATCTGTTACCTGGATATACCTGATAAAGATTACTATCATCCGAGTTACAGCCGGCAAGCTTATGTTCCTGAACGACGATTTAGCTTTATATCCGACAATTTTACATTACTACTTCCGGAGTGTTTATGGTATCCTGTAACCCAACCACCTATAAATATAACCTCTCCATACGAAACAGCAATGAATTTGTGTCAATATAACCTTCGAGTTTTACACACCACCACAAATACCATTGTTTCTCAAGGAACTAAAACATTCAGTGGAGATACCGTGTGTTTTACCACCACCAAAAAACTTCCAGGACTTACACTTTGTTGCGGTCCGTTTGAACAAACATCAGCCCAAGTGAATGGTAATTGGAAAATAACAAGCATGCCCGTTAAAGGACATACAATATGGCCGTATTCAACGGAATTTATGGCAACGCAGATTTTCTCACACGTGGAGGATTATGAAGGCATTTATCCTGCCGAGAATCTATTTTTTATAGAAGTACCAGCATCCGTAGTTTCTTATTTCCGTTTTTGGAAAAATTCAAGTGAATTAGTCCAACCGGAAATGGTCTTAGTACAAGAGGGAACAGTGGGATGGAAAGGGCAAGAAGAATACCAAGATCCAGAGACGACAAAATGGTATCATATCGACGGTTTATTAGATCCTTACTTTAAACGAGCACCTTCATATAAACGAACAAACGATGTGATGTATTTGATAACATTTTCTTCTAGAGAAATGGAGTACCGTGAAAAACATAAATATTGTTTACGATCTTTATTTAGAACTGGACATGTGACTCCATTAGAGTTCCCTATTTTGAATGTCATCATGAGAAATTTGAAAAAAAACACCGAATGCCTAGATCAGGATATAATACAAGCGCAACTATATCTTAATGAAAATCATTCACTTAAAAACGCTTTACATGAAAAGGGGATGGACAGGAACGTCTTGGATGCCGTGGTTTATCTGAAAGGACAAGAGCTAGCAAATTATTTGCACTTACATTCTTCAGAGGAACAATTCGAGTTGTTTTACCAAGAATTTATGTATTCACCAGGATATAATTGGGAACAGTTTAAACTAAAAATTCAACAATATTTCAATATCGACATAACAGATTTTCTTCACAAGTGGTACAATTCCACATCCTTACCTTATTTTGAGATTAAAGATGTGCACCAATTGAGAGGGGAAGGAACTGATGAATACTTTACTCGCCTGAAAATAAAGAACGTGGGACACTCCGACGGAGTTGTTTCTTTAAACGCAACCATACATGGTAACCGAAAACAGAATTATTATTACTTACTGGAACGGGGAGCATGTAAAGAAATTTCTATAAAAGAAAGAATGCATGAATTATGTGTAAATACAGGAATTTCTTCAAATATTCCAGCTTCTTTTTCTTATAAATGGCAGAATACTGTTACAGATTATTCTCATGACACGATTTCAGGAATTTATAATATTGATGAACGTGAGTTTGCTCCCACTCCGGGAGAAATTATTGTGGATAATTCGGACCCCGGATTCCGACTCATCTTTCCACCGGAAAAAATACTTGTAAATTGGTTTAAACATAAAGATCGGAATGAAGATAATCATGCTGGACCTTGGTCTAATTTAATTGTAAATTCATGCTATGGGCATGGGAAACGTGATGCCTGGTATAAATATGCTGGTGAAGGAGATTGTAAAGCTATATGGGCAACTCATATAGAGGAGGCCGGATATTATGAAATATTTGTGAATAATGTTAGATATGAAGCTCATAATAGCAAAGGAACAAGTGTTTACTCTTCTTTTGGATATGGTCATACAGTTTGTTACACTATATGCGATGACTCAGGAAACAATGAAATCATCTTTTTTCCTTGGAAAAACTCAACAGGTTGGGCTTCTTTAGGAAAATTTTATTTTAAACAAGGTCCCGCTCGAATAATCTTGGATGATCGAGGTGCTAAAAACGATAAAGAAGAGAGTGATTTTAAACTGAACTTGAGACGAATGGTAAATTGGAAAAATAATATGAACATAACAATAAACACAACACAAATCATTATTGCTGATGCTGTAAAATGGGTAAAAGTAGAATAATTCATTTCATTTTTACCCAACTTAATTATATATTTGCTGTAATATAAAAAATCACACTATGAAACTAGCAGTAATCGCACACGACGGAAAGAAAGCAGAAATGGTAGCCTTCTTGAATAGGCATTATGATTTTATGCATTCGGCAAACATCGAAATCATTGCCACCGGAACCACGGGGAAACACGCACAGGATGCGGGGCTTAAAGTAGAACGCCTGCTATCGGGACCTATCGGAGGTGATGCACAAATAGCGGCACAAGTAGCGGAGCATAAAGTACAAATGGTATTCTTCTTCCGTGACCCGCTGGACAAGCACCCCCATGAACCGGACGTACAGATGCTCATGCGAGTTTGTGACGTGCACAACGTGCCTTTGGCAACGAATCCCGCTTCGGCAGAATTGATGCTTCGCGGATACGAAGTACTAAACAAGTGATCGTTAATTATTTATTAAAGTTTTCGCAAACATTTGCATATCTGCATTCTATGAATTAATTTTGCAGATAGAAAATAATATACGCCATGAATAAACGTAAGTTAGCAGCCATACCACTTCTTGTAGCCAGCATCATTATGCTGGTATCATCGGTAGTGCCGCACCATCATCATGGCGTATTCGTTTGTTTTACCGCAACACACTGCATGGAACAAGAGGCAGGAAAAACTTGTCAACATAACCATAAATCCAATTCGTGTGAAAAAGAATGCGAGGTAAAACAACTCTTTGAAACAGATATTATAAAAGAACATCATCATGAATGTTCATGTTGCCCGGAATGGACTCCGGATCAACTACTCCTCCCGTTATTTATCATCGCGGGAGAAAATAACATAGCACTACTTCCGGGAGATTCACGAATACTCCCGCCCACTCCCTACCAGGAGCACCTTCACCCGATCACGTGGAGCGTGGTTTCTGCCGGACGGGCTCCCCCTACCGTAATAGCTTAAAGAAATCATTCGAGATTTCACTTTTTGCATTCATTTCTCACACGAATGCATGGTAAATATTCATTTGATGTTACACTCATAACAAATAACTTATTCACATGAGAACAATTATTTATGCTATTACAATATTAGCCATCTCTTTTATTGGCTGCAAAAGTAATTCATCCAAAGACAAACATGAACACTCTGAAACAGAGATCCATGCAGAACACAATCACGAACACGATCATGAACACGAAACCGCAGAAGAACACGCCTCACATAGCCACGGGGCAAAAGAAGCGGAAAAAGCAAAACACAGCGACGAAATTATCTTTTCCAAAGAACAAGCTGCCAAGACAAATTTCAAAGTAGAGGAAGTTCAACCCGGAAACTTCAACCAAGTGGTGAAGACTACCGGACAGATCATGGCAGCTCCCGGCGACGAGGCAGTCGTTGTTGCCACTAGCAATGGCATCGTATTCTTCACCTCCAATAAATTGAGTGAAGGTACCGCCGTGAAAAAAGGACAATCGCTATTCCAAATATCATCCAAAAACATGGCGGAGGGTGATTACTACACGAAAGTTAAAGCCACTTACGAGATGGCAAAAGCCAGCTACGACAGGGCAGAAGAACTCGTGAAAGACAAAATCATCTCTCAAAAAGAATTTGAAGCCGCCCGCCTGGAATACGAGAACGCCAAAACCGCATATGAAGCCATATCAGGTTCCAAAACTGAAAAAGGTGTAAGCGTAAGCGCCCCGATCAACGGACACGTGAAAAACATCCTGGTGAAGGAAGGAGAATATATTACAGCCGGTCAACCGCTGGCAACGGTTTCTCAAAATCAACGCCTCGTGCTTCGTGCCGAAGTATCCCAAAGATATTACAGCGCATTGAAGCATATCGGTAGCGCCAATTTCAAGACCCCGTATGATAACCACGTGTACGAATTGGCAGACCTGAACGGACGATTGCTTTCCTTCGGGAAAACATCAGACAACAATTCATTCTTTGTACCCGTGTCTTTCGAATTCGACAACAAAGGAGAAGTCATCCCAGGTTCATTCGTGGAAGTATATCTTATTTCATCCCCGATAGAAAATACCTTGGCTATCCCCGTTTCGGCACTAACAAACGAAATGGGAATATTCTATGTCTACGTGCAAATTGACGATGAAGGTTATCGCAAACAAGAAGTTGCCCTCGGAGCCAACAACGGCAAAGACGTACAAGTACTGAAAGGCTTGCATCCCGGCGACCGCGTGGTAACACAAGGTGCTTACCAAGTGAAAATGGCTTCTGCCTCCGGCGCAATACCTCACGGACATAGCCATGAACACTGATCAATTGAAAAACTAATGATTAAGTGATTTCGGATTCTGTGATTAATCACGAAATCGACAATCACGGAATCTCAGAATTTTAAAATCTAAAATTAACTTCGGATGTTAAATAAGATCATACAATATTCATTACACAACCGGTTGGTGGTAATGATCGCGTCGATCGCCTTGCTTTTATGGGGGTCTTACACGGCGCATAAAATGGAAGTGGATGTATTCCCGGATTTGAATGCCCCGACCGTGGTCGTTATGACCGAAGCACAGGGGATGGCTCCCGAGGAAGTGGAACGCATGGTGACGTTCCCCATTGAAACAGCAGTAAACGGTGCTACCGACGTGCGTAGTGTGAGATCGTCTTCCACGACGGGATTCTCTGTCGTGTGGGTTCAATTCGAGTGGGGAACCAATATATACACGGCTCGGCAAATCGTTTCAGAAAAATTGTCCACCCTAGGAGATGCTCTTCCCGGTAACGTGGGAAGCCCCACGCTCGGTCCGCAATCCTCCATTTTGGGAGAGATGATGATTTTCGGTTTAACCGCTGATACCACCTCATTGCAGGACTTACGTACGATTGCCGACTGGACAATCCGTCCCCGCCTACTCTCCACTGGAGGTGTGGCACAAGTGACGGTTATCGGCGGGGATATCAAAGAGTACCAGATACTCCTAGATCCCGCCCGTATGAAGCATTACGGGATTACCCTAGACGAGGTACTCGCCGTGGTAGACAACATGAACCAAAATGCCACTGGAGGTATCCTTTACGAATATGGCAACGAATACATCGTGCAAGGTCTTCTTGCCACGAATAACGCGGAAGAACTTGGCAAAGGCGTGGTAAAAACGGTAAACAACGTACCCGTCTTACTTTCCGACATCGCTACCGTTCAAATCGGGCAGAAAGAACCCAAACTGGGATTGGCTTCCGAGAAAGGAGAAGCCGCAGTTCTGATTACCATCACGAAACAACCGAATACCAACACGCTGGAACTGACAGACAAACTGGATAACGCCATTGCCGAATTGCAAAAGACGTTACCCTCGGACGTAAAGGTTTCTTCCGACATTTTCCGTCAATCCCGTTTTATCGAAAGTTCTATTTCAAACATTCAGAAGGCTTTGCTAGAAGGAGCGATCTTCGTGATCATCATCCTTTTCTTCTTCTTGATGAACGTACGCACGACCCTTATATCGCTGATCGCCTTGCCGCTATCTTTACTCGTGGCAATCCTAACACTACACGCGCTGGGACTGACCATCAATACCATGAGTTTGGGAGGGCTCGCTATTGCCATCGGCTCGCTGGTCGATGATGCCATTGTCGACGTCGAAAACGTGTATAAACGACTACGGGAGAATCGACTAAAACCGGAGGGCGAGCGCCTTTCCCCGCTAAAGGTCGTGTTCGAGGCATCAAAAGAAGTACGTATGCCGATCCTGAATTCCACGCTTATCATTGTGGCTTGTTTCTTGCCCTTATTCTTCCTTTCCGGCATGGAAGGACGTATGTTGATACCGCTAGGAATTGCTTTCATCGTGGCTCTTTTCGCTTCAACAATTGTCGCCTTAACCCTTACACCGGTATTATGTAGCTACATATTGACAACCTCGAAAGCATTGAAGAAAAGCGAAAAAGAACCCATCGTGGCACGCACGTTGAAAAAATGGTACAAAAAAGCTCTGGAATGGGCACTTCATCACAAAAAGATCGTGATTGGCACGAGTGCCGCTTTACTAATCTTCACGATTATTATCATGCTCAGTCTGGGACGTAGCTTCCTGCCCCCATTCAATGAAGGTTCTCTCACGATCAACACCAGCACGATGCCGGGAATCTCGTTAGAAGAATCCGACAAAATGGGACGCATGGCAGAAGAAATCTTACTAGGCATACCGGAAATACAAACTGTTGCCCGAAAGACTGGACGTGCCGAACTGGATGAACACGCCCTCGGGGTAAACGTGTCGGAAATAGAAGCTCCATTCGAATTAGACAAACGTTCCCGCGAGGAATTTCTTGCCGACGTGCGTCAGCAATTAGGTAAACTACAAGGAATGAATATCGAAATCGGACAACCGATCTCCCACCGTATTGATGCCATGCTGTCCGGCACGAAAGCGAATATCGCTATCAAATTATTCGGTAACGACTTGAACAAGTTGTACACTATCGGCGGACAGATTAAAGATGCCATCCAGGGCATAGACGGCATCGCCGACCTGACTCTGGAACAACAGATCGAACGTCCGCAATTGCAGATCATGCCCAAACGGGATATGCTTGCCAAGTACGGTATCACACTACCCGAATTCTCTGAATTTATCAACGTAGCACTATCCGGGAAAGTGGTTTCCCAAGTCTACGAGGGCGGACGGGTATTCGACCTCACCGTGAAAGTACATGATGACAACCGGGCAAACATGGAAGAAATAGGCAACCTGATGATAGACGCCAACGGGCAAAAAATACCGCTGCATTACGTGGCTGAAATCGTTCCCTCCGTGGGACCGAACACCATCAGCCGGGAGAACGTGCAACGGAAAATCGTGGTATCCGCCAACGTGGCAGGACGTGACTTGAACGGTGTCGTGAAGGATATCCAAAAGACGGTAGACGAACAAATCATTTTACCGGAAGGCTATCACGTGGAATACGGCGGTCAGTTCGAAAGTGAACAAGCTGCTTCTCGGACGTTGTTCATTACTTCCTTGATTTCCATCTTATTGATCTTCCTGTTGCTATTCAACGAATTCTATAGTATGCCGCTATCCGGAATCATCATGTTGAACTTGCCCTTGGCGATCATCGGTGGAATCATCAGTATATGGATGACCTCAGGTATTATCAGTATTCCCGCCATCATCGGTTTCATATCGCTATTCGGTATCGCAACGCGAAACGGTATTTTACTCGTGTCGCACTACAATCACCTGCGGAGCGAGGGAATGTCACTGCATGAAAGTGTGATTCACGGTTCGCTCGACCGGTTGAACCCCATCTTGATGACGGCATTAACTTCAGCTCTAGCATTGATCCCGCTAGCCGTCGGAGGCGATCTTCCGGGTAACGAGATTCAAAGCCCGATGGCTCAGGTTATCCTGGGTGGCTTGTTAAGCTCTACCCTACTGAACGGCTTCGTGGTTCCGATCATGTACATATTGCTCAACCACAAACAGAAAGAAGTTGAAAATTTGGAAGCATAACCCTTGAAACAAACAAAATGAAGACGTACAAATTATATATATTAAGTATCATGTTGCTAGGTGCTCTCACCTCGAGAGCCCAAAGCAGCATTGACGAGGTATTGAAAAGCGTCGAGAACAACAACAAATCGTTGCAAGCCAACGTGAAGTTGACTGACGCCCAAAAACTGGAATCCCAAACGGGCAAATTCCTGGCAAACCCATCATTTGAATGGGAACAAATGTGGGGCAACCGCAATAACCCCGGTTCGGAACATTCATTCACGGTAAAACAATCGTTGGACTTTCCTAGCACGTACACGAACAAGAACAAGATTGCCGCATTGAAGTCCGGCACGTTCGACCTGCAATTCACCGCATACCGTCAACAACTCCTGCTGACGGCAAAACAGACCTGCATTGAGATCATTTACCTGCGCAAACAAAAAGTCCTGCTGGACGAACGCCTTGGTAATGCCGAATCCATGTTTGCCCTTTACCAAAAGCGATTGGCGTCAGGCGACGCCAACCAACTGGAATTAAATAAAATCCAACTGGAATTACTCAACGCCCAAAACCAAAGCCGCCTGAATCAAGCTGCTTTGAATGCCGCATTGGAACAACTACAAAACTTGAACGGCGGTAACCCGATCACGTTCGAGAACACAGAATACCCGATAGGAGAAAGCCTGATTAACTTCGAGCAACTTCAAACCGATTTCATTGCCGCCGACCCGAACTTGAAGGGCTTGGCAGGAGAGCAAGAGATAGCCAAACGGGAAATAAAACTCAACCGTTCCCTCTCCCTCCCGAAATTCGACATCGGTTACAAACGTAGCGCCTCATCGGGAAACGTCGCCTCCAACGGCTTCGTTGTGGGAGTATCCATTCCCCTCTTCGAGAACAAGAACACGGTGAAAAAAGCCAAAGCCCAAGCAGAATTTGCCACGGCTTCCCTCGAAGACAACCGTCTGAATCTCCGCACAAACCTGCAACAACTCTACCACCAAGCAGAAGCCTTGCAGGTATCTCGCCAAGATTACGCTAAAGTATTGAAACAACAGCGTAACGTGGAATTACTTAACAAAGCCCTGAATGCCGGACAACTCTCCGTGATCGACTACTTTGTCGAGCTCACCACTTTCTACGATAGCCAACAAAGCTATCTGGACGTGGAGAAAGAGTACCACAACATTTTGGCTCAATTGTATCAATACAAGCTATAGAACACAGGAATTTCTATAGAAATTACGACAGGAGGAATTCAACAAAATTGAATTCCTCCTTATTTTTAATTCGTTTCTAAATTTTATTATCTACCTTTGCGAAAAATAAAATAAGGAACTACATGCAAATTGCAGACACGGATATCCTCGATGCATTTAAACAAAATGTGAACAAAGGAGGAAGTCTTCTCTTTCGGCGTTATTATAAACCCCTTATTCTATTCTCTAACTCCCTACTCAATGACGATACTTTTTCCGAGGATATCGTACAAGACGTCTTTTACCATTTCATCAATACCCATGCTTACAACCGCATCTCCCCGAACACGTTAGCCACATTTCTCTTCCGGGCCGCACGTAACCTCTGTGTAAACAAGATTCGAAATACACGTGAATACACCTATGCAGAACTTCTCTCGTTCGAAGCCACCGAAGAAGAAGCCATAACATTCTCTCCCGAACTCGTTGAAGCTATTCGCAAAGCAATCCGCCAATTACCCGAAAAAACCCGTGCCGTTGTTCTATCCATTATTGTAGAGAAGAAAAAATACAAAGAAACCGCAGAATCCTTAAACGTTTCTGTCAATACAGTCAAAACCCTTCTCAATCATGGACTGAAACAACTTCGCAAACAATTTTCCGACCCGGCAATTTTCCTTTTCATGCTATCCCAACAGTCCTGTTTATAAGCGAGCTACAACTAAAAAATAAAAATAATAACAAAAAACATTCACCCATTTTCACTTTTCTACTATTATCTTATAGATAGAAAACAAAACTATGATGATAGTAGAAGAAAAACGTACACAAATACATGATTACCTAACCGGAGCAATGGATGAAGCAAAACAGCAAACATTCAATCATTGGCTAGAGCAAGACGAGGAAGCACAACAACTTTTCCGAGAAGAAGTTCAAAAATTCAGGCGTGTGGAGTGGGCTGAACGATGGGGACAAGTAAATGACATGAAAGCAGAAGAACACTGGAATGATTTGAAAAAAACGCTCAAATTAGACCATCAAAATAAAAATACATCAAAACGGATACTATGGCTATCTACTGCTGCCGCATTCGTTATTGGTATAATTAGTACCTTCTTATTTTACAGCAAGCCAACAACAACCCCCACGATACAAGTAGCACAATCCACTTCTATAAAACCGGGTAGACCACAAGCAACATTACTATTAGAAAATGGAGAAAAATTATTATTAGGAGAAACGAAAGACACTTGCCTAATATTAGCTAATCAAAACAAAATTACCATTAGCCAAGCAGGGGAACTACAATACGAATCAGTGAAAGGCTCGAAAGGGGAAGGCATGCACACGTTATCCATCCCGCGTGGGGGAGAATACAAATTAGCATTAGAAGACGGTACCGAGATCTGGTTAAATAGTGAAACCAAGTTGAAATACCCGATTCATTTTTCTGGAAAAGAACGCCGGATTATTTTAAAAGGAGAAGCCTATTTACAAGTCGCTCGAAACGAATCTCAACCTTTTATTGTAGAATCGGGCGATATGAGCATACACGTGCTAGGTACTTCGTTCAACATATCCAATTACACGGAAGACGGCAAAAGTTTAACAACTCTTATCGCCGGAAAGATTCGAATTGTCATGCCAGATGAAACAAAAAACATAACCTTGCAACCAGGAGAACAAGCCATCGTGGAAAAAGGAGAAATCTCCGTGAAAAAAGTAAACACCAAGCTATATTCTTTATGGATGAAAGAACGTTTCGCTTTTGAAAAAGAAAGTATCGAACAAGTCATTCGCAAATTATCTCGCTGGTATAACGTGAGCTTCACTTTTGCAGATTCTAAAATTAAAGAAAAGCGTTTCACGGGTAGTATCCCCAAATATTCAGACATTTCACAAGTACTGAAAATCATTGAAATGACCACTAATATTCATTTCATTATAAAAGATGACATGATCACGATACAATAAAAATACGAGAAGTG
This sequence comes from Butyricimonas synergistica DSM 23225, assembly GCF_000379665.1. Taxonomy (GTDB): domain Bacteria; phylum Bacteroidota; class Bacteroidia; order Bacteroidales; family Marinifilaceae; genus Butyricimonas; species Butyricimonas synergistica. Next base: position 60,434 of record NZ_KB903360.1, read on the forward strand.
CGGTCAACACTTCTCGCAATTTGAAAAATTGATTTGAGCAAACAATTTAACGATTCAAAATTATGAAAAAAAAATCAAATGCAAGGGCAGGTAACCTACCTGTCTTAAAAAAAAGTCGATTGGCAATGAGATTCTTTCTCCTTTTTACATTCTGTTGGGCACTCTCTATTTCAGCCAGTGCTATTGCACAAGACGTGCGTTTATCGATAAATAAGCATAACGTGGAATTAGTAACACTTCTCAATGAATTATCCGAGAAATCTAACTATGAATTCTTTTTCAACGATAACGAATTAGCAGGAGTCAGAGTAAATATCAGTGCTGAAAAAGCTACAATAAGGGAAATTCTGGATCAAGCGCTACGAGGCACCGCTTTCTATTACCGGCTTGTCGAGAATGTTTTCGTCATTTCGCCTAAAGCACTGGGAAAAGTATTTCCCTGGAAAGTATCAGGAACCGTAAAAGACAAATCCGGTGAAACTTTACCAGGAGTAACCGTATCCCTAAAAGGGACAACGGTCGGCGTCGTGACAAACGCCCAAGGAGAGTTTAAAATAGAATTCCCCAAACAACAAGATAGTGCCGTTATCATTTTTTCTTTCGTGGGGATGAAGACCCAAGAATTGATGTTAAAAGACTCTTTAACAAAAAATCTGGTGATTATCATGGAAGAAGAAGTGACTGAGATGGACGAAATCGTTGTCACAGGATTCGGCAATAAATCAAAAAACAGCTTTACCGGCTCGGCAGTCGTGGTAAAAAGAGAACAATTATTAAGTGCCGGAACCAAAAACGTATTGCAGAGCCTGCAGGCTTTCGTTCCCGGCATGCAACTAGTAACAAACAATAGAATGGGCTCTGATCCAAACACGATTCCGGACATATTGGTACGCGGTCGTAGTAGTTTTGAAGGCTCTTCTAACTTACCCACATTCATCGTGGACGGGGCAGAAGTCGACGTGAATTACATTTTTGATATGGATATGAATGACGTGGAATCCGCTACAATATTAAAAGACGCTTCTGCAACAGCACTCTACGGGGCAAAAGCTTCGAGCGGCGTCATCGTAATCACCACCAAACCTCTAGCAGCCGGCAAATTACGCGTATCCTATTCTGGAACACTAAAAGGGTCTTTCCCGGATTTACGGGATTACGATTTATTGAACAGCAAGGAAAAACTTCAATATGAACAGGCTGCCGGAGTTTACTCATCAAGCGGTAAAGCACAGTGGGAATTAGACCGACAATACAACGAACGCTATCAACGGGCTATAAGTGGTGTAGAAACAGATTGGATGTCAAAAGGCGTTCGAAATGCATTTGTACATAACCATAATATAAACATCTATGGAGGAGATGAATATATTCGTTATAGCCTTGGCGTTCGTTACGGAAATGAACAAGGAGTTATGAAAGAATCCAAACGCGACCGTTATTCTTTAAGCTTCAAGTTATCTTACAATAAAGGAGAAGCCGTTTTCTTTCAGAATACAACCACGATAACTTCCGTTAACAGAGTAGAATCACCTTACGGTAAGTTTTCCGAATACGTATCCTTGAACCCCTATGACCGGGCATACAATTTAGACGGGACCTTAAATAACAATTTATCTTTCGGGGCAAAGAATCCTCTCTACGAAGCCTCTTTGGGAAGTTTCAATAAAGGCGAAGAATTCTATATTCAAGATATTTTCACCGCAAAATTTCTTTTATTACCCGGCTTACGCACGGAAGCCTCTTTTTCCATAACGAAACACAAAAACGACTCGGAAGAGTTCATCTCTCCGAACTCGAAAAAATATGACGGCAAGCCCGTTTCCGAACGAGGATCCATGAAGATCGAGAACAAGAAAAGCATGATATACGAGGGAAAATTACTATTCACTTATAACAAAATGCTGTTCGACAGATTATTGCTAAATGCTACTTTTGGAGGTAATATACAATCTTCCGACGCAACTAGCAATAACTTCACAGGTATCGGCATTCTTTCCGACAAATTAGATTATGTATCCTTCGCAACCAGATACGAGAACTCCGCACCCGGGGGAAGCACAGCTCTATCAAGAAACATCGGCTCCTTTATCACGGCAAATATCATCTATTCCGACCGCTATTTCTTTGATTTTTCCTATCGTTACGAAGGCTCATCCCAATTTGGCAAAGACAAACGTTTTGCTCCATTCTGGAGTACCGGAATCGGATGGAACATACACAAGGAACGCTTTTTCAAGGCAAACTCTACCGATATATTGAAATTAAGAGCCAGTGTCGGGTACATCGGGAAAGCCAATTTCGATCCCTCTCAGGCCCTGACCACTTATCAATACAACCCATCGCTCAATTATAACAAGGGCATCGGAGCAATTCCCATCACTATCGGCAACACGGATTTAAAATGGGAACGTACCTTGAATTGGAATTTCGGGGTTGACATGACTTTATTCAAGAATCGGCTGGATTTAACATTAGATTATTATCGCAAGATTACGGACAACTTACTTTTGGACGTGGCAAAAGCTCCCTCTATCGGGGTGGAAACCTCTACCGAGAATGTCGGCAAAATCAACAACACCGGTATTGACTTCAGCCTAAGAGTGGTGCCAATCCAAAACCAGAACTGGAATTGGGCTCTGAATTTGACCATGTCCCACAATAAAAACGAAATCAAGGAAATCAGTAATGCCTTAAAAACCTTGAATGACAAAAACAATGCGCAAGATTCCCGTACACCTCAACCTGTATATGTAGAAGGAGAATCACTCAGCGCCATAAAAGTCGTAAAATCAACAGGAATCGATCCGGCAACAGGATCAGAAGTATACGTGAAACAAGACGGAAGCCTAACCTTCGACTTTGATTACAACGATAAAAGAGTGTACGGAGACCAAGATCCCAAAGTATACGGGGCATTCGGTTCATACCTCATGTACAAGGGATTCTCCCTAAACCTTCTATTTTCATATCGTTTAGGAGCAACACTTTACAACGAAACCCTTGTTACACGAGTAGAAGGTGCCGACCCGAAGAAAAACGCAGACAAACGTGTTTTCACGAGTCGTTGGCAAAAAGCAGGCGATCGCACTAAATACAAAAACATAGCGGATTCCAATATCCCGAAACAGACCAGCCGTTTTATCGAAGACGAATATCGCCTGGAAATGACATCTATCAATGCGGGATATGATTTCAAACCCGACTTCTTGAAAAAACTCCATCTACGTCAATTAAGGCTTGAATTCCTGATGAACGATCTTTTTAATTTATCATCCATCAAACAAGAGCGCGGACTGGACTATCCGTTTGCACGCAGTTTTGAATTCTCAGTACGGGCAACCTTCTAAAAATTAAAAATATGAAAAAGAATCAATACATATACGCTTTACTCGTCATGTTTCTCGGCATTACCGCATGCGAGAACTATCTGGATGTAAATCCTAAAGGCAAACTTGCCGAAGACGAAATGTTCGAGGACATTGAAGGCTACCGGAGTGCCATGTATGGAGTGTATGCCTCTCTAGCCCAAAAAGACTTATACGGCAAAGTCCTGAGTTACGGCTTTCTTGATGAACTGGCACAATTATACTATTCTCCCTATGAATTTAACAGAGACAACATTAAAGAAGTTACAACCTACAAATACAAAGACTTAAAAGTCGTAGACGTGGTCGACAATATATGGAAAAAAGGATATGCGTGTATATCATACGTGAATAACATTTTAGCACACCTAGAAAAGGAAGACTTGAATTCAGAAACAGACTTTCCCTATATGTTGGGGGAATGCCACGGTCTGCGAACCTTCATACATTTCGATATATTACGACTCTTTGCGGACAACATCCTACTCAAGCAAGACGCAAGCGGTATACCCTATGCTTATGACTATGATCTTCAGAACAAACAAGTATTCTCTTTAAAAGATTCATACACGAATATTCTAAACGATCTGACAAAAGCAGAAAGTATTCTGGAAGAATGCGAATTAAACAACAAGACAACCACCCCGACCAGTTACCAAGCAGATCGGTACACCCAAATGAACATTTACGCCGTCTACGCCTTAAAAGCAAGAGTTTACCAAGCCATGGGAGATAACCAAAATGCACGGAATTATGCGGAGAAAGTAATCACTGCCCCTGAATTTCAGTTAATAACCCCATCCTCGGAAAACCTAAAAGCAGTCATGAAATTTCCCGCCGATAATGAATTAATCTGGGGACTATTCAATAATACTTTATACAGCACCCTATACGATGACTTCATTTCCACGGATATTGTAATAACACCAAGAAGAGTAAGAGAAGATCTGACAGACATTTACAACACCAAAGAATTTCAGCCGACAAGCCAAGATTACCGTTACCAAACATTCTTCAGACCAAGTTCGACAACAATGTTCATTCGTCTACTGGAGAAAGCAGCGGAGGTTGACGAGGATATCACTAAAATAGTACAAGGAGTAAACCTCATTCGCTTACCCGAAATGTACTATATTGCCGCAGAAGGCTGGTACAACGAAAAGCCTGAAAAAGCCATTCGTTATTTAAACGATGTAAGAAATAGCCGTGGCTTAGCAGACATTGACAACTCAAAAGTCAACCAAAAAGAAAAATTCATGGAAATACTGAGGAACGAACGTATCCGGGAACTATGGGGTGAAGGGCAAATATTTTTAGATTACAAACGTTATAATGTCGAATTTTACGACCTTGATATGAAGCCAATTAAACCGTCCCCCCAAATATTTAATTTACCTTGGCCGGAAGCAGAACTTGAATATGGATCCACTTTCAAAAAATAATATCATGAAACTACAACATATAGCAAAAGAAATACTCGCGATATCAATTTGTCTATTGACATTACAAGCGTGTAATAACGATTCGGTTATGTACGAGGAAGGAGCTCGCATCTATTTTCCCGTGGACAGTATGCACTACTCCTTTGGGGATAAAGCCTTAAACTATACCCAACACACATTCGAATTTCCCGTGAGAATATTAGGAGATATTAGCAAACAAACACGCAAATTCAAAGTCACACTAGATGCGTCCAAAACCACAGCTGAAGCGGGTAAACACTACAAGGCTCTTAGCGCAGAATACGAAGTAGCCATAGATTCCGTTAATACGGTCATTCCTATCGAACTATACCGCGAAAAATTAGGGGATACGGAAGAATACCTCTTGACGCTGAAATTAGAAGCCAACGACGATTTTGAATTAGGAGTACGAGAATCCTTAACAGCAGTATTTGCCTTCGGAAATGTATTACTAGAACCCAAATGGTGGAGCTCCTGCAAAAGATATGTCGGACCTTACCATCCGGCGAAATATCAAAAATTCATAGAGATCCACGGAGAAGCATTACCGGACAAATATTCAAGTTATAACGACCGAAATATGTACTATCTTTCTATATTCAAACAAGTAAAAACTTATTTCGAAGAAAACCCGCAAGAGGGGATTTTCTTTCCGGATGTTACTTGGCCGCTTTAATCTATAACTTTAAAATCGAAAAATATGAAAACTAAATATATCATCATAATCTTATCGTTCTTCTCTGCCTTTTCCTGCATTGATGATAAATCAAATATCGGATTAAAAGAAATTTCCACCATCGAATACGTGGACGGAGGGCTAGAACCCATATATCGAGTAGACAAACCTGATATGCTAATACTGGGAGCTCCACGAGTAAAACAATCATATATTGAAAAACCTCTTCAATACGAGTGGCAAGTAGATCACAAAGTGGTAAGCACGGAAGACACCTTACGTTATCCTTGTACCCGACTGACAAAACCCAACGAACTTCTTAATTGTAGATTAAAAATTTACAATGACGACGGTGCCATTTTCCAAACATTTCTTTTGGAAGTAAATGCCAATAAAGAAGGAATTATGATCATGAGCAAATACAACGGGGAATCTCTAATCTCTTTCAAAAGGACGGATCGCCTAGAACTTCCGGCAATCCGAGATGCCTACAAGATCAACAACCCGACTATTCCTCTAGGCAAAGAACCAGGGACACTATACTATGACACCAAACATGTATATGTAACCACATCGAACCCCACCAAAGCTGTTATTTTAGATATCCAGACCTTTAATGTAACAGAAATCCTTGACCTCCCCGCTGGAAGCCATATTACCAACATATCCGGACATCCCTATTTCACAGAGCTATGTATGTTAAGCAACGGTAAGTTCTACAATTACGACATACAATCGAACTTCCCGTTCCAATCTACCTGGGAATCCTTTCCTGCTGATGCCAAATTCTCGAACAAATCTGTTTTTTTGTATGATTACACTTATTTCCAAATGGGTTATACGTTATGGGAAGAAACCAAAAACGAATTGTGGATATATTTACAATCAGGGATAACTCCTTATTCTTTAACCGGCGATAAACTGAAAGGCAAAGAGTTATTAGCTATAATGCCGTGTTACTACACGCAAAACTTACTCTTGGCGGTAAAAGACAACAATAGCAACATCTCCATGGTACAATACACCCCAGACAAAATAAGCCCGGTTTACGGGGGAAGTCCTATTCCCCCGCTTGGACAACTAATAATAAAAGAAATTCCCGCCAGCAGCAACATGAACGAAAACAGTGTATTCCTTACCCGTTCCGCCGAGTCAACCACCTATTACACGAAAGGAAACGCCGTCTATATGTATGATTACATCGGAGGAAATTTTGAACCTAAGCCAATAATAAAAATAGGCAATAACGAGGACCAGATCGTGGCTATGGCATTTAGCCCAGACGAAACAAAACTATTTATCGGAGTTAATTCACCCAGTGGAAACTACAAAGGAAGCCTATATTGTTATGATGCAACAACATACACATTATTATGGAGCGAAACTGGCATGGCAGGAGAAATCGTTTCAATGATATACAAAGGGGATGGAACTATACAATAACTAGAACAAATGTCGTTCAAATCAAACAAAATACTTATATGAAAAAATGGATAATTACATTAGCAGCGATTATCGTTAGCATATCGCTGGTTCCGGACTTGTACGCATCAAATAAAAAGAAAAAAAGTGCAATCAAGCCTACAACACAAAATACTCGCCCCGAGAGTGCATACGAAAAATTATTACAGGGCAAAGACGTGGTTACAGCCAAAAGTAATTTCATCACCCTACATAAAGCGGGTAACAAACTGTATTTCGAAATCCCGCTAAAATACATGAACCGAGAAATGTTACTCGCCTCGACAGTAACCCAGGTTAGCGACCCCGACTACTGCGACATCGGTTTCAAATCCAAACAACCATTACATCTTAAATTCTCCAAGCGGGATAGTTCTGTATTCTTGCATTACGTGACCACTCTCGCCACCACGGATAACTTGGATAAAGCCCTGAACAACATTTATGGCGATCCGATCCAATACATTTACAACATAAAAGCCTATAACCCGGATAGTACGGCTGTCGTGATCGACATGAGCCCTCTATTCACCACGGACGCACAAGAATTGAGTTTCCTATCGGAAGAAAGCATGGGCGGTTTAGTAAACACCACATATTCATTCAAAAAAGATGCTACTTTTCTGGATGGGATCAAAGCCTTTGATGACAACCTGAGCATACGGACCGTGATGTCATACGGCATAACAATGAAAATACTAGGACTTATCAAAGTCATGGATAACGCCCCGTTCACGGCAACCGTCACCCGTTCACTTGTCCTTTTACCGGAGCACAAAATGCGTCCCCGAATCTCAGACTCCCGAATAGGCATTTTCAATAGCTCCAAAACCCGTGTTTCTATCACGCATGAGGATAAAATAAATACTTACTCGATAGCCCATCGTTGGCGCATCGAACCTAAAGATGTAGAAGCATACAAGCGTGGAGAACTCGTGGAACCCGTGAAACCTATTGTATTTTACGTGGACGACGCCTTCCCCGAATTATGGAAAGAATCCATCCACAAAGGAATAACCAACTGGAACATTGCTTTCGAGAAAATCGGTTTCAAAAACGTGATGATTGCAAAAAATTTTCCTAAAAATGATCCGGACTTCGACCCCGATAATTTGAAATACTCTTGTGTCCGCTACGTGCCGAATTCAACAGCCAACGCCATGGGACCTTCATGGACAGACCCGACCACAGGGGAAATAATCAACGCCTCGGTATTAATTTACGGGAATATCATACAATTATTAAATAACTGGTGCTTCGTGCAAACGTCACAAGTTAATCCTGCTGTGAGAAGTAAAAAACTACCGGACGAAATTATAAAAGAAGCCCTAGTTTACGTGGTTGGACACGAAATCGGACACTGCCTTGGATTCATGCACAACATGGCAGCCTCGGCAGCCTTCCCGGTAGATTCACTACGCTCACCTTCCTTTACCCGAAAATACGGGACAACACCCTCTATCATGGATTACGCCCGTTTCAACTATGTCGCACAACCGGAAGACACCGACGTGAAATTAACCCCTCCCGCTTTAGGCCTATATGACGAATTCCTTATCAAATGGAATTACCAGTACTTGCCAGACTTCAAAGACGAATGGGAAGAACAACCTATCGTGGAAAAATGGGTTGATGAAAAAGCTGGCAACCCACTCTATCGTTACGGACGACAACAACTCATCGCACGTTACGACCCAAGCGCCCTCGAAGAAGATTTGGGTGACGACGCAATAAAAGCAAGCGAATACGGTATCAAAAATCTAAAATACATCCTTTCCAATTTAAAAGATTGGATCAAAGATGATCCGGATTTCTCGCATCGCCAAGCCTTATACAGCCAAATCCTAAACCAATACTACCGCTACTTGCGAAATGTAATGTACAATATAGGAGGTATTTACTTGACAGAAGTGAAAGAAGGAACTCCCGGGAAAAGATTCGAAGCTGTACCGAAATCCCGCCAAAAGGCAGCTATGAAATGGCTACTCAAGCAATACACGGACATGGAATGGCTAAACAATGCAGAATTAAAACAACATTTCCCCCTAAACATCAATGGTAGCGCCATTATTCGAGAACAAGTGGCACAAAATATATATAAATTAATAAATAACGTGATACTCTCGTCACATGTGGCTTCGTCACCTTATTCGGTCAATGAATTTATCACGGATCTTTACACTAGCACGTGGAATAATCTGATACAAGGCAAAGAATTGACGGAAAGCGACAAAATTTTACAACAAACCTTAGTTTCTATCGTTTGCACATCTCTAAACGACACCCAAAAAGCAAACTCTTCACCTTTCGGCTTTGCCCCTTCTGTCGACGAGATTCTTGCCTACAATTTAGATGACTCGGGTTTAATCAAACGATTCGCCGATCAATTTCGAGCCGTAGATGAAAAATTCGGAAGAGGTTACGTTGCCTCACGCTTAAGCGATTGTCATTTTGGTACTCCCGGTTACGGTCTTCAAAGAGCCGTGAAAATAAATTCAATTAACGACTCAAAAGCCTATCTACAAGACATCGCAATAAAATCCAGGGAGTTACTAAGAAACAAAATTGGAAAAACTTCCGGTCATTCAAAAATACACTACCAATCTTTATTAATAAAATTGAACAATGCATTAAAAGATAAACTATAAGATCATTTTTCAATATTCAAAAAACAAAACTGTCCAAACAAATAGTATGTCCAAAACTTCATATACTACGTTTGGACAGTTTTTTACAACTTTCCACTTGTTTCAATATGCAAGACGCTTGTGTTTGAACATTTACCAAGACGAATCCCTCCCCCCAAATGCCCAATCAAATATAGCAACAAACGAACGTTTAATGATAGCAGGTTTTAGCGGCAACAAGAAAGTTTTATAAGACAAAAAACAATTCCACTAAACCATTGATTATTACCAAAATATAATAATTGATAATAACATTTTTTCATTGACGGATTTTGATTATTTTTGCACTAAATAAACGTTGGATTAATAAACTTCAAATAGGCTTTTTACGCCCGAGGTGACCTAATACACGTTTACAAAATCTAGTCATATTTTAAGGATGCCTTATGAAGAGGGGAGCTAAACACATACATTTCACGAACGGAGAAAGTGTTGTTTTCGATGAATATTTTCGAAGCAACTTTCAAAAATTCGTGGCTTTTACCTCTCGTTTTCTAATTGATACACAGCAAGGAGAAGACGTAGTTCAAGATACATTCGTCCAAATTTGGGAAGCAACAGACCTTACTTTTGAATCAGAGCCAGCTCTCACCGCCTATATGTACCGCATCATACGCAACCGCATATTAAATGACTTGAAACATTTGAAAATTCAAGAAAAATATAACGAACGAATGCGCCGGGAGATGGAAAGCGAGAGCTTTCTCGTAAAATCCGTGTGGGATGAAGAAAGCCGCCACTTACTTTACAAGGCAATAGACACCCTCTCCCCACAGTGCAAAGAAGTCATACGTTACCACCTGGAAGGGAAAAAGAATCAAGAAATCGCAGAACTCATGGATATTAGTATCGTGACCGTAAAATCCCACAAGATGGTTGCTTATAAACAATTAAGGGAATCTTTGTCTAAAATCATATTTTGCCTATTCCTTACTTCCATACATTAACTCCAAAATTGTATCCTTCTAAAAAAGGATCTCATCGTGCTACACAATAAAAAATGATCGGCACTAAAAAAATATTTCAAAAAAAACTCATACTCTTTTAAAATTTAGTTGTTCTACAAATGAACGAGGATCTAAAACTGATCTTCCAACAAAAAATACTTATGGAAAAATTGGAAAAATATATCAGAATGTGCCGCCTGGCAATCAAACAACGACTCTCTCCAATAGCCCCACAGGACGAGGAGAAGCTGGAAGCCTGGTTGCAGGAAAGCGATGAGAATCGAGAACTTTACAACTCGATCGATCATATCGACCCGGCAAAACTGAATGCATATTACCCGAACACGGACATCGAATATCAACTATCCCGATTTTATAAAAAACGCAAACGTACCGCCCGTTCTATCGCTTGGCGTTGGAGTGTAGCAGCAGTGGTCGTTCTCGCTTGTGGAATATCGTTTTATCTGATGGATAAAACAGAACCTATCATCTCCTCTCCCGTGAAATCAATTTCCGGAGGAGTAAGCCTCGTGTTATCAGATGGACGACAAATAGATCTTTCAACAACGACTCGCCCCGACACGATGGAAATGGGGGCAGCCATTGCCAATGTACAGCAAAACACGCTGGTCTATTCCCCGTTTGACACAGCAAAGGAAGTTAAACACAACACATTAATCGTTCCCAAGGGAACCTCGTTTCACTTGATATTAAGCGACGGTACACGAGTATGGTTGAATGCCGATAGTAAAATCACGTATCCGGTTACTTTCACGGGTAACACGAGAGAAGTTCACCTCGAAGGAGAGGCTTTCTTTGACGTGAAGAGGAATGAACAATCCCCATTCACGGTGAACGCCGATCAATTGAACGTACGAGTGTTAGGTACAAAATTTAACGTGAACACCTTCGCGGATAATGGCCACGTATCCACCGCCCTGGTGGAAGGTTCGGTTGAGGTTTCCGGGAAGACGGGAATGTTTCGGCGGTTAATTCCCGGACAGGTAGCAATGATAGACACGATCGGAAAGATTCAGGTTGTCGACATGGAACTGAAGCCTTACACGGCATGGATTGATGATATGTTTTGTTTCAGAAATACTCCTCTATCGGAAATCCTAAAGCAAGTAGAACGCTATTACAACGTGAAAGTCGTGTATAACGCGGATTACCGGGAAGAATATTACACGGGAGATATTTACCGTAACAAACCGTTACAGACGCTGTTGGATGTGCTGGAAATGACTATCCCCGTGAAATTTGAATTGCTTGATCAAGTTATATATATAAAAAGAAGGAAGTAGGTCGGTTGAAGACTAAATTCCACAAGAAAAAATGTCTTAACAAAAAAGAAGAACAAGAAAAGTACAAACATTACTAAACCTTTATTAACAAAGAGATGAACAAATTGGTAAGTCTGTTTTTTCTGGTGTCAGTGACACTGGGATTAACCTCTCTACCCTCTACGGCAACTGCTCAAACGCAGAAAATCACACTGAACGTGAGGCACGTGAAGCTAGTCGCAGTACTGGAAGAGATACAAAAGCAGTCCGGTATTAATTTTATCTATAACGAGAAAATCGTTAATGACGTGAATGATATTACGCTGGACGTAAAAGAAGCCCCCATCGATACGGTCATGAAGCGCATCTTACAAGGGACAAATCTACAATACGAAATTCACGAAAAGATTATCGTGATTACCGAGAAAACAGCCCAAAAACAAACACCTCGAAAAATTAGCGGAGTCGTCCGTGACGAGCAAGGGGAACCCTTACCGGGAGTAACCGTCATAATCAAAGGAACCACGGTAGGAACTGCCACGGATATTGGCGGACGATTCTCTATAAATGTTCCCAACGGGGTGAAACAACTACAATTCACGTTTATCGGTATGACCCCAGTAGATGCAGACATCCCACAAGACGGGAAAGAGATGCAGGTGGAACTAAAATCTCAATCCGACCAATTGGACGAAGTGGTGGTAACCGGTTTCCAAACTACTACAAGGCGAAAAGCCACGGGATCGGTAGCTGTCGTTCCCATGGAAGTATTCGCCAACAAAGCGCAACCGACAGTAGACCAATTGCTACAAGGACAAGTAGCCGGTGTCAGCGTACAAGCATTATCCGGACGTCCGGGAGAGTCTGCCAAGATACGGATCCGGGGAACAAGTTCCTTGACTGGAGATGCCGAACCCTTGTGGGTTATCGACGGAGTGCCCATGCAACGCAATATGCCTAAGATCAATTCGGGACAAATCAAATCCGGGGATTTTAATGACATCTTCACGAACGGCATCGGAATGATAAATCCGAACGATATCGCGAGTATTACCATCCTGAAAGATGCTTCCGCGACAGCTATTTACGGTTCCCGGGCAGCAGGCGGTGTTATCGTGGTGACAACTAAAAAAGGACAAATCGGAAAAATGACCGTGAATTATTCGGCTAACGTATCCATCGGACTCAAACCTCAACGAAGCGTTAAACTCATGAACTCCACCCAAAAATTAGCCTGGGAACAAGAGTTGTGGAACGAGTTCAGTGAACCCGGTTTCTCCCAAGTGGACACGTATTACCCGGTGGTAGGTATCGTGGGAATGATGCGAGCCGGGATATTAATGGAAAAGGACGGACAATTAGCCTTTTTGGAAAAGGGAGCAACACCATTGACCACAGAGCAACAAGACGAGTATATAAAGAAATTATCCGGTCACACGACAGATTGGTTCGACATATTATTCCGGAATTCCGTGTCAACAAACCATCATCTCTCGCTGTCCGGGGGTAGTGAAACGAGCACCTACTACGTGTCCCTGGCATACACGAAAGACAATGGATTGGTGAAAGTCAATGATTATGACAGGTATAACCTGAATTCCAATTTAATTTTAACCCCTAGCGAACGAATGAAAATAGAGTTTGGCTTTGATTTGTCAAAACGACATTCCAACGATTACCCTAGAAAATTAGATCCATTCACGTACGCTTATTACGCTAACCCGTATGAAACTCCTTATAACGAAGACGGCAGTTATCGTCCGGATTTCACTTATTACTCCCTAGGGTCAGCAAACGGTTATCCTGCCAAAGACAAACTTTTGCCACCGAACGGATTCAATATATTACGTGAAATGAACGAAAACTCAACCAAAGCAGACAACGTTTCCACGGGTTTGCGGGTTGGTTTTGACTATGACATTTTAAGGCAGCTGAAATTCTCCGGTTTAGCATCCTTCACGTTCACAAACAACAAAACAGATGATATTTACGGGGAAAACACCATGACGGCATTCAATGACCGTTTGGATTTTGACAAATCGACCACAAGAACATACGGTTCGATCTCACAAACCTCTGCCAACAACGAAAGTTACAGTGTTCGGGGATTCTTGACTTACACGAACGTATTCAATGATATCCATCGCCTCACAGCATTGGGTGGTGCCGAATTGCGGGCAGAAAAGACAAAGAGCATTTTCGAAAAACGCTATGGATACGACCCCGTAACCGGTAACTCAGCCATGCCTTACCCGGATAATATTACTCCCCAATCCATGGCAGCAATCATGGACGATTTGTCCGGGCAAGAGATCACGGAAAATCGTTTTGCCTCGTTCTTCGCCTCTTTGGACTATTCTTTGATGGAGAAGTATATTTTCAGTGCCTCTTTCAGGACGGATGGTTCCAATCATTTCGGTAGCGACGAACAATTCAACCCTACTTGGTCTATCGGGGCATCTTGGCATATCAGTCAAGAGAGCTTCATGGATCCTTTCAAGAGTTTCTTGGATTACCTGACTTTACGTGCAGCCATGGGATACACGGGAAATGTCAATCCTTATACCAGCCCTTACTTGGTCATGACCTACACGGGAAAATACAGGACGACAGACAACAACGACAAATATCGCATCGGTAACGTGTACGTGGCTCCTAATCCGAGATTGCGATGGGAGAAAACCCGGGATATGAAGGTCGCATTGGAATTCAGTATATTCAATGAACGGATTTCCGGATTGGTGGAAGGATACTACCGTTTGACAAAGGATGCCGTGACCACTTCCCGACTCCTTTCCAGTGTGGGCTTTTCATCACAAAAGTATAACTCATCCGAAATTGAAAATAAAGGTTTCGAGGCAACGATAAAATTTGGTATTTTAAACAGTAAAGACTGGAAATTATCTCTTTCCGCGAACTTCGCATGGAACCAGAACAAGCTGAAACGGTACAAGGATTTATCAGGCAAAATTTCAGGTGGTTATGACAATTACGAAGGCTACCCGCTGGATGCTATTTTCACGGGAAAACCGACAGGAATTGATCCTTATGACGGCGTATACAAATTTGAACTCCGCCCGGATGCAGAGATCAACAAGGCAACAGACTTGAATGACCCGGATAATTACCTATTCTACCGGGGAACCGCAACAGCCCCATACACGGGTGGTTTCAATTTGCGTTTCTCGTATAAAGCTCTAACACTGAACGTTGGCGGAGCCTATGCGCTGGATGCCAAAATATACAATAATATGAAATCACCAGCCACGGCAGAAAGTGCACGACAAGGAACCGGCAATAATTCATATCAAACTTATTACAGTGATTTATACCGTAATCACTTGAACGTGGAAAAAGATATTACAAACCGTTGGACTCCGGAACATACGACAGGAGTGAAATATCCCCGGATTACCGATTATTACGGTCCTGCCCTGAATTTAAATTATTACAACCCGTTCTACACGGAAATAACCCGGGGAGTAATGATTGAAAATACCTCTTACTTGAGAATTTCCAATATCAGCCTGGCGTATCAAGTTCCGCAAGACATTGTTCGTAAATTACGTTTGTCCTCACTGGATGTGATGTTCACGCTGAATAATTTCTTCACGATCACGAATTACAGCGGAATGGATCCGGAAACCCCGGGAGCAACTTATCCCAAGACCCGCTCGCTCACGTTCGGGCTGAACTTAGGATTTTAAAAGAGATTTGAATTAATAAATTAAAGAAACATGAAAAATATATTCTACATACTGGTGCTGATCGTCGCAGTTTGTACTTCTTGCAAGGAGTACCTGGATGTGAAACCAAAAGGGCAGACAATACCCGAAACAGCTGAAGAATTTTCTGCCATGTTGCAATATCATCTCGACAGAATCGATAATGAAGATATGGGAGATTACGAGATCATGGGAGATTCGGAAAACGTATTGTATTACGAGTTTTTTTCCGACAACCTGGATGCCAGTTTAACATTTTATCCCGACGGAGCTCGCTCTCCGGTTTACATTGGAAGTAAAATAAATACGTTCCAGGATAAATACGAGGATTTGTACAAGGTCATCGGAGATTGTAATATTATCATTGACAACTTGGAAGAAAAAAATACCGAATTGGGGAAAAAAGTGTTGGCGACGGCTTACGCTTTACGAGGAGTCTGTTATTACAATCTCTTACGCCTATTCTGTGAGCCCTATGACAAGTCAAAGGAACAGGAAATGCTGGGATTATCTGTCGTGGAGCGGTTTGACGTGGAGGCAAGACCCGTCAGAAACAACATGAAAGAGAGCGTTGATTTCATCGAAAAAACCTTGAAAGACGCTATCACTTTCCACCAAACGGATCAAACCTTCCGTTTCACGGAAGATGTTGCAAAGGCTTACCTGGCAAGACTTTATTTTTGGACACAACAGTGGGATAAAGCCATTGCCGTTTCGGAAGAGATTTTGGAAAAATATCCTTTACAAGAAGGAACTGCTTACTTGGATATGATGCAAGCCCGATATGACCAAAAAGGAAATACGATCTTAAAATCATACGTGTATGGACCGCGGGGTGACTGGAGTTACGGTTTATCGTTGTCCGAATCGAAAGTACGCCCAGTAAGCGAGGAACTCGTGAATCTTTTTGTAGAAAAAGGGAATGACGTAAGATACGAGTTATCATTTGACAAGAAGAGATTGAATACCAAACGGATATGTTCCTGTGTGCGCAGTGATGAGATGTGTTTGATAATAGCAGAAAGTTACGCCCACAAGGCAGATGCAGCAAATGCTCTGAAATATTTGAATTTATTACGTTCAAAACGGATTACCGGTCATGTTCCTTACACGGAAAGTACATTACCCGCCGTAGATGCAGATGCTTTAATCAAAGTCGATGCCACCGGGAAACCCCTGACACCCTTGATCTCTGCCATACTAAACGAACGCCGAAAAGAGTTCTACATGGAAGCCGATCGCTGGTTTGAATTAAAACGCAATGGAAGACCTGAATTCTGGGTAGCGGCAAACGGCTCGAAATACGAAACTCTCAAATATTTCTACACGGCTCCTCTCCCGAAAGAAGATATTGATTTTGGAACAGGAGTTATTCAGAATGAAGGATACACGGAATAATTTAACGGTTTAAATGACAGTATTATGAAAAAGATAGGATATTTACTTGTAAGCAGCTTTTTAATCGCTCTATGCGGGTGCGGAGATGTAGATGAAGTTCCCCCGAGAACCAACAATTTGACAACAAATTATCTCGTTCCAAAGCCTAAACTATTGACCGCAGAGGAACGAGAAGCAATAAACGAGCGGATTGCCCGGTATAACGAAGCAATCCAATAAAGAATGTATTAAACGATAAAACAAGAGTTATGAAACATAAGTTATTTTTACTCGTGTTGTTGGCAATAGCTTGTTTGAGCTTAAGTTGTAGTGATGACAATAACGATGGGGCAACTCTATCGTTCGGGCGAGCCTATTACGTATTGCAAGCCCAAGCAGCCCTTGAGGTTGATCTACGAGCCAGCAGCCCCGTGGAGAATGCACTTACAGTCAAAATCAATGTAAGTGGCTCTGCGGTAGAAGGGGAAGATTACAATATTTCCGCTAAAGAATTCGTGTTCCAACCGGGAGAAGATATCGCGAAAATCACGATTACTCCCTTGAACAACTACACGGAAGAACGAGAAATTAAATTATCGATGGAACCGGTTGTCGGTTACTCCTTATGGAATAACAAAAGTACGATCATTCCCATAGAACCTAAGGAAGTCTTAATATGTTCTTTCACGAAAAGCTGGGTTGAACTGGAAGCGCTTTACATGGCAGGTATCGAAATAAAAGGGGCAGCCAGCGGAAAGTTTAGTTCCATTGTTGATTTACACCTACCCTTTGAAATCGTGGAAGAAGGAACAACAGCAGTTGAAGGAGAACACTATTCGATAAAAGGTGATGTACGCGAATTCGTGATCCCTGCCGGCAAAAATAAAGCCGAAATTCAACTGGATTTTCTAAAACGGGAAGCCGGGAAGGATAAAATCATGTTCCGACTGAAACTACCGGATGATACCTATCAATACGGAAATTACGCCGAGTTACAAGTACAGATTGTAGGTCCGCTGTCATTTGACAAGTTAGCCGGCAAATGGGAATACAAAACTTTCGCCAGTGAAATGGCAATCAGGGATCTTCTAGGCACGGAGCCGGACTTTGAATCAGACCTCTACGAATTACCTACCGCAAATTCTTCTGCCGGAACTATTGAATTTATCCAAGGAGCAGAAGAAGGCAAGGGACAGATGATATCCAATTTAACCGGTGATTTGGCAAACTATTTACAGAATTGCGAAATAGAATTTATTGATCCCGAGTATCGTTATTTATATGATCTAAACACGGATGCGTGGATATCAAATGCTAATTTCAACCCGATAAATGCTTATTTCTCGGCTTCTTCATCTGACGAAAGAGAAGGGAAAGTCGGCTTAAGGTTATTAGATGGAGGGGAAACATTAGAAGTCCGCATCGAAGATTGTGATCCGCAAGATTTCTTACAATTCACGTATATGCTTTTCGGAGATTTGGAGATGACACCTCTCGTGTTCCATTTCACCCGAGTGGAATAAAAGACATTTCAATTACAAACAACAAGGGGAGGGACTTCCCTCCCTTTAACTTTAAATATCATTGCATGAGAAAGTATTGTATGTTACTTGTAAGCCTGTTAATAATTTATCCTCTTACAGGAATAAATGCGGCAGAAAGAAAAAAGAAAGAGAAAGAACAAAAAGCAGTAGTAAAAACCAGTAAATACGACAAACTGGTGAAGAAAGCCGGATGCGTAACGGCAAAAGGAGATTTTATCACCTTGCACAAGGTAGGCGGCAAACTCTATATCGAGTTGCCCGTGGAATACTTGGGACGGGATATGCTACTGGCTTCCACGCTGACAAGTGCCAGCGACAACCTGCTCTGCGAAGTAGGCTATAAGCCGGAAGACCCGTTGCACGTGAAGTTTACGCAAACGGACAGTGTGGTCTATTTAAGAAAGGTAAATACCAAGGCAACTTACAACGAGCGGGAAGCAGGAATGAAAAAAGCCCTCGAACGAAGCCTCACCGACCCGATGTTGAAAAAGTTCAGCATCGAAACGTACAACAATGACAGCACGGCTATCGTGTTCGACGTGACCGCATTCTTTGCCCGCCACAATGATATGTTGCCTTCTCTACCCAAGAGCTACGGCGGATTTATCTCTATCAAGTCCAGCCCGAACAGCGAAGGCGAACTTCTTGGAGAGATCAAGGCTTTCGAGGATAACGCAACGATAAAGACGGATTTGGCTTACAAGGTAACCATGACAGTATTCGGGATTTTCACGATACGTGCAGATGAGCCGACAAGCGTGCAGGTTACCCGTACCCTATTGCTCCTGCCGGAAAAGAAGATGCGTCCCCGGATCGCGGACACTCGTATCGGTATATTCCTGACCGACAAACAGCATTTTTCAACGGAACAAGACGAAGTAAGACGCTATTCCATGATCAATCGCTGGCGCCTGGAACCGAAAGACCCGGAAGCATTTGCCCGGGGAGAACTGGTGGAACCCGTGAAACCAATCGTGTTTTACGTGGACGACGCTTTCCCCGAGCCGTGGAAACAACCGATAAAAGAAGGCACGGAACGGTGGAACAAGGCTTTCGAGAAAATCGGGTTCAAGAACGTGGTGCGGGCATTGGATTTCCCGAAAGACGACCCCAATTTTGACCCCGACAACCTGAAATACTCCTGTATCCGATATATTCCCTCGACCACGGCTAACGCCATGGGTCCCTCGTGGGTAGACCCAACAACCGGAGAAATCGTGAACGCTTCCGTGTTGGTATACAACAACGTGATTCAGTTGATCAACCAATGGCGTTTCATACAAACAGCACAGGTCGATCCATCGGTAAGAAATAAAAAGATGCCGGATGACATCGTGAAAGAATCCATCGCTTACGTGGTAGCTCACGAAGTGGGGCATTGCCTCGGATTCATGCACAACATGGCAGCATCCGCAGCTTATCCGGTTGATTCGTTACGTTCCGCCTCGTTTACGCAAAAATACGGCACAACTCCCTCCATAATGGACTACGCGCGTTACAATTACGTGGCGCAACCCAGTGACAAAGGAGTGAAACTCACTCCTCCCGATTTAGGTATTTACGATGAATTCCTGGTTCGTTGGGCTTATCAACCGATCCCGCAAGCCCGCACGGCATGGGAAGAGATTCCCGTACTCGAATCATGGCTTGACGAAAAAGCGGGTGATCCTTGCTATCGCTATGGGCGTCAACAATTACTGGAACGTTACGACCCGAGTGCCATAGAGGAGGACTTGGGTGACGACCCGATGAAAGCGGGCGACTACGGCATTCGCAATCTGAAATACATTTTAGCCCACCTGGACGAATGGATCACGGACGATCCGGACGGTTCGCACAAACAGCAACTGGTGGAACAATTGATGGAACAATATTACCGCTATATCACGAACGTGATGTACAACGTGGGAGGTATTTATCTGACAGACGTAAAAGAAGGCACACCGGGCGACCGTTATCGTTCCGTCCCGAAAGAGGTGCAAAAGGCTTCCCTGCAATGGGCTCTCAAACAATTTCGAGATTGCGACTGGCTGTACAACAAACCGTTAAGCAAGAAATTAGCACTCCGCATCAACGAGGCAGATGCAGTGAGGGCGGTACTCGCTCAAAGCTTGTTGTCTTCCTATCAACGGGTAATTCTTTCCGCCCACGTGTCGGATGATCCTTACACGTTGAAAGCCTATTTCGACGATTTGTACAACGGGATATGGGAAAACACCATCCGGGGCAAAGCATTGACAAATGGAGATAAATTACTACAAACGAATGCTATCGTAATGCTCAACGATGTCGTGGGAAATAGCATGAAAAAGAAAGGTAAGTTCTTCCTGACTTCATTGGATGAATGGAAGAATTACGGGTTGGATAAATCAGGCATGGTTCGGAAATTCTACAAGACATTGAAATCCATGGAACGACAACATGGGACAGACTTCATCACCGAACAGTTACACCTGCACGGCATCGGGCATGGCTATAACTGGCAAGACGAAGTAGACGTGGAGGCGATTGATAATTCCAAGCAATATTTGTTCACCATGGCAAACAAGGTGAAAACTCTGCTTGAAAACAAAATTCCCGCTTCCACGGGAGAAACACGGGAGCATTACCGGATGCTGCTATTCTCTTTGAATCGGGCACTAGAAGGAAAATAAATAAAAAAGGCTTTATCAACGAAATTTTCAAGATAAAGCCTTTTTCTATTTCAAAACATGACTTTAATATACATGACATACTGAGAACCCACTGTAAACCCAAAGAAGATTAATCCAAATCATACCCTTCTCCCGTTGTATCTCCGTTTATGCCGTAGACATTCTATAATCTTTTATATAGAAACATAGGAGCGCAAACGCACCCAACACGACAGTGACGGACTATTACCTCGGTTCTTCCCTAGTTCCTCTTTGGTTCTTCAGTTAAAGCATGACAAATTCATCAACTTACTTCACCAAGTAACATTTCCATACGTTCCAACACGATTCCTTTCTCCCGCAAACGTTCAGCACTATTGTGTCCCCCGGCATACAGCCGTATATCAAAGCCTAAAGCTTCAGCAACTTCCGCATCATGTAACGTATCTCCCACCATTAAAGTTTCCCGGGGATCAATCGGGTACACTTGCAACATTCTTTCTCCATGCGCCACCTTCCCGTCGGCGTATATATTATCCGAACCGCACACGCCCTCGAAATAGTCACGAATCCCGAATCGTTCCAACATTTCTTCCAACAAATCTTCTTGCAATGCTGACAATACATATTGCCGCACACCGAACTCCTTCAATCTTGCCAAAACAGATTTCACTCCTGAAGTCAACACCACATCTTTTGATAATTCTGCATAAGTATCCACGAAGTCCAGAGAGATAGCCTCCCAATCATCCCGATTAAAATCATAACCGATTCCCTCGTAATATTCCTTTACCGGAAAACCGAATACAGCCTTATATTTCTCCACGGTCAATTCATCCAACCGTTTTTTCCTCAACATCCGGTTTATGGTATCCACGCTGATCTACACGTCATCCAGTAACGTCCCGTTCCAATCCCAAACCACGTTTTTATACTTCATACATCTCTCCCCAATTTTCTAAATTAATATTCAATTTATCCTTTCTCCCCAGTCTATTTATATGGAGAACAACGAGAAACCATAGTTTACACACCAATCAAAGAGGGTAATAAAGAGTTTCTCTCGTTTTACTCGTGTTTTATATTCATATTAAAAACGTTCCCGAAGGTCTTTGTACCGAAGTTGATCCGAAACTGTACCGAAATTAACCCGGAATCACACCCTTATTTCCATAGGTTTACCCGGGGATCTCTCCGGTCAGACTCTACTCTTCAGTAAACAGATCAACCTCGTCCTTAAAAGTATAATTCATATCTTTCTGCCGAAATCAATTCTGGTGAAAAGCCTCGATTCCCGTCCAACCAAGACGTTCACGAGCCACGTTTTCCGGGAAAATACGATACACGACCTCCGCCTCGCTCCCCAAGGAACCGTCGGCATTAAATATTTCGACATGCATTTTGGCTATACGGGAATTTTGCTCCACGATACGGGAACGCATGAAAAGCTCGCCCCGATCCGTGTAGACTGTGGAACGGTATTTCATATCCAATGCTATGGTGACCCCCGCGCTTTGTACCTTGGCAAAAACATTCCAACAGGCTATCTCGTCAGCTAAAGTGGCTTGAATGCCACCATGCAACACGTGAAAGAATCCTTGAAATTCGGGACGGGGCATCCAATAACAAGTGATGTATTCTCCTTCCTCGTAAAATTCACATTGTAACCCGTGTTCGTTGCCGGATGCACAACCGAAACAATTGTATCCCTCGTGTTGCTCGTACGCGTTGTATAATTTCTTCTTTTCCATTTTTATAAAAAAAGGGACGTTATCTTGCGTCCCCCTATAATAAATTGTCTAATAATGTCACAAATTACTTTGAATCAATTTAGCACAAGCCTCCATTTCCTCTTTCGGGAATTGCTTTTTCGGATTGCTGAAATTCAACTCGTTCCCCTCAACCAACGGGACCAAATGCACGTGAGCGTGCGGCACATCCAATCCCAATACACCTATCCCGATGCGTTTGCAAGGAATGCTTTTCTCGATCGCTTTAGCTACTTTTTTGGCAAACACCATTAAGCCTGCCAATTCTTCATCGGTCAAATCGAATATATAATCTTCTTCTCTTTTCGGCACCACTAACGTGTGTCCCTTTTGCATGGGTGCAATATCCAAGAACGCGTAATAGTTCTCGTCCTCCGCCACCTTGTATGACGGAATTTCACCCTTTATAATCTTCGTGAAAATTGAAGCCATTTTTGATTTTAGATTTATTGATTTTAGATTTTATGATTCCAGCCGCACGATTCTCTGCTTTTATAATGAATCATTTTCAATTCTCCATTTTCAATTAAATCGAGATGTCCATAATTTCGAACTCCATCGTTCCTGCCGGTACTTGTACTTCCACCTTATCACCTAATTTTTTACCGATCAGCGCCTTCGCGATAGGAGTCGTAATCGACAATTTTCCTGCTTTGAAATCAGCTTCACTTTCGGACACTAACGTGTACGTCATCGTTGCCTTTGTCTTCATATTTCTAATCGTCACCTTATTCAAAATCTGCACTTTTGAGGTGTCGATCTGGGACTCGTCAATGATCCGGCAACTGGCGATTGTATCTTGAAGCTGCGCGATCTTCGCTTCAAGCATTCCTTGAGCATCCTTGGCAGCGTCATACTCTGCATTCTCGGAGATATCTCCTTTTTCGATGGCTTCCCCGATTGCCTTGGAAATTTTAGGGCGCTCCACGTTTTGCAGATTGTCCAGCTCTTCCTGCAATTTTCTCAGCCCTTCTTTAGTTACATAAGATACCTTCTTTGTCATAGCATATAATATTAAAATCTTAATTCATATATAAAAAAATAAATGACACTTATCCTCCAATAAGTGCCTTTATCTAGTAAAGAATTCCATTCGTTCGGAATCCCTCACCTCCTGATGACAAATTTATGACCTTTTTTTGAATTAACCAATTTTTCTCCACAAATAATTTCAAACAAAAATATTACAGAAAAAACACTGATAATAAAACACATCACCTACTTGTATTCACTAGGGACAGAAGCAGTTTCACACTTTTCAAGGCAAGTATTCCTCCCGAATATTCTGCATGGCAGCAAAGAGATTACTCCGGGCATGAGGGGAAACCACCGTCATCTGATCGATTAATTTGCTCACGGCATCCCGGTTTGTCACCTTCTCGTGGGGACAATGTTTCTTTTGTTTCTTGAATTGCCGCATCTCGGCATATCGCGAAGTTTCGTCATTAGACAGATAGATCAAGGGGCGAATTAACGTGAACGTATTCTTGAACATCTCCAACCGGGGCGGCATACTGCATATCGTCCCGTTAAAGATCATACTCATCACGAGGCTTTCCACGGCGTCATCCCGGTGATGCCCGAGAGCCAGTTTTTTACAATCATATTCCTTGGCTATATCGAAAAGCATTTTACGACGGTGCCACGAGCAAACGAAACAAGCCGGTTTCTTGGGATTTACTGTCGTGTCTACCCGAATTGTCCGGTAGACATACTCCACGCCCAAACGTTCACAAAAAGCCCGCAGGTAATCGCTATCCACCTCGTAAGCCACGTCTTCCACCGCGATATGGGCGGCAACCACCGTGTAATTCTGTTTCGGGTCTTTCGCCCGCATCGCCAATACCTCTAATAACGCCAACGAATCCTTGCCCCCGGATACACCCACGAGTATCCGATCCCCGGCTTCGATCAAATTATAATCATGTATTGCTTTCCCCACTTTCCGGAAAAAGTCACGGGTAAATACCTTATCTTGTTTTTCTTCCGTTATCATCCTCTCGTTCTATAATTTCTTTCATGCAAAATTAAGAAATCCAACCAACATATTGTTTCACTCTCGCAATTATTTGTAAATTTGACCGTTCAATCTAAAATAACGTTTATGCTAAAGAAAGTCCCGCACACCTATACTATTGTATTCTCGATTATTATTATTTGTGCTATCCTGACCTGGATTATTCCAGGGGGTGAATACGCACGGGAAACCATCGATGTAAACGGTGTAGAACGCACGGTCATCGTGAACGACTCGTTCCACGAGGTAGCCAAAAGCCCCCAGACATGGCAAGTATTTTCCGCTCTCTTTAACGGTTTTGAAAAGCAAGCGGGAATTATCGCGTTCATATTGATTATCGGGGGCGCTTTCTGGATCATGAACAACAGCAAGGCGATAGACGTGGGTATTTTCTCGTTCCTGCGCTCCACGCGAAAACTGGAACACATCGGAATTATACGTAAACTCGGGGTGAACAATATCATCATCACGATGGTTATGTTACTATTCAGTAGTTTCGGGGCTATATTCGGGATGAGCGAGGAAACCCTGGCTTTCGTGATTATCATAGTTCCCCTGGCAATTTCCATGGGCTACGATTCCCTCACGGGCGTGTGCATGGTGTACGTTGCCGCCCATGTCGGCTTCGCGGGAGCCATACTCAACCCGTTCACGATAGGCATAGCACAGGGATTATCGGACTTACCGCTATTCTCCGGTTTTGAATACCGTCTGTTTTGCTGGGCAATTCTCAACGTAATCATGATAGCCTGGGTACTGCGTTACGCCGCGAAGGTGAAGAAAAATCCCAAGGCATCACTAGTTTATAGCCTCGACAACCATTGGCGTAAAGAAAAAGTGGCTGCCCCCGAAGAAATAGAATACAAAAGTTACTCATCTTCTTGGTTCGTTTATCTTTTCATTCTCTCGGGGCTTATACTTTTCTCGTTCTATTTTCCCCGTACCACGCTATCTATCGGTGAGCATTCCAGCCTGACCACTTTCGTGCTTCCCGTCTTAACCGCGTTGTTTGCTTTGATCGGATTCTTTTCTTTACGAAAGTCCTACCACTTTTTTATATTGACCATACTCGGGTTCACGATTCTCTTCCTCATCGTGGGCGTTATGGGATACGGGTGGTACTTGCCCGAAATATCCGGATTATTCCTTGCTATGGGTATCCTATCCGGTTTTGCCGCAAAAGAAAATGCCGACAGTATCGTCAAACTTTTTATCGCCGGGGTAAAAGATATTCTTTCTGCCGCTCTGGTCGTGGGACTCGCGGGTGGTATCATCATCATCCTGCAAGAAGGACACATCATCGATCCCATCCTCCATTCGTTAGCAAACTTGATGAACGAAACAGGAAAAGTACTTTCCCTAGGGGTCATGTACCTCATCCAAACCATGATTAATATTATCATCCCGTCCGGCTCGGCAAAGGCAGCCTTGACCATGCCTATTATGGCTCCGTTCTCCGACGTGATCGGTTTATCCCGGCAGGCTACCGTTATGGCATTCCAGTTCGGCGACGGGTTCACGAATATGATTACCCCTACATCTGGAGTACTAATCGGCGCTTTGGGAATTGCCCGTGTACCTTATGACGTGTGGGTTAAATTCTTTTGGAAATTTATCCTGTTGTTGATTATCTTCGGGTTCATACTATTAATCCCGACCGCTACCATGCAATTGAACGGGTTCTAAAGGAAATCATGCGCCCTCACTCTATTCTATACAAAGACTCCATGCGTAACCGCACGGGGGATTCTTCACGAATGAAGCCGGCAATGTAACCAACATTCCATTACCTACCCGCTTGTAACTCAAATTACCCTTATACCCCAATAACGTAACTTTTGTCCCTTTACCCGGCTTCATACTGTAAAGCATGATCTGTGCGGGCGGATTCGGTTCGTCCTCATCATTCAAGTAGATAGCGTACACCTTCCCGTTACTCTTGTGCTTCGTGTAGCAAATTTTCGCTTCTTTATACGGGGCTATCGGTCGGGTTTCATAGATTGCCTCACCGTTAATCTCCATCCACGCCCCCATCTCTTTCATGATCTTTATGCCTTCCGGCGGAATCTCCCCGTTACCGTCGACTCCCACGTTCAACAAGAAGTTTCCTCCCTTGCTAACAATATCCACTAGGTAATGCACCAATTCACGGGTAGGTTTGTATTTGTCCCCTGGCAGATACGACCACTGATTCGCCATCGTCATACAAGTTTCCCACGGGTAGCCCCACGGTTTCTCGGGAATCTTCTGTTCTGGGGTACGATAATTCTCGTATTTTCCCCCTACCCACCGGTCTACCGCAATTAATCCGGGTTGATATTCCCGAGCCATACGGATAATCCGATCCAATTTAATATCCTGTCCCCGGTTCTCAGGAGCTACCCAACCGCCATCCAGCCAAAGAATATCCACGGGTCCGTATCCAGTCATCAATTCCTTCACCTGATTGTAAGTAAAATTACAGAATTTCTCCCACATCCACGGGTGTTCCTTGATCTTGTAATTCACGTTCCGATCACCGTGTTGCCATCGATCCGACCAATAGTAAGGACTATTCCAGTCCGGCTTCGAGAAATAAGCCCCGATCATAAAATCCCGCTTCTGAAAAGCACCGTATAATTCTTTCAACACGTCCGGGTTCGGAGCCGTGTGATAAGGACATTCCACGGAAGTGATCTTATAATCCGTCTCCTTCGTGTCCCACATACAGAATCCGTCGTGATGCTTCGTCGTGAACACGAAATATCTCATCCCCGCCTCCTTAGCCAACTCCGCCCACTTGTCTGGATCGAACTTCACCGGATTGAACGTCTTTTTCAAATCCACGTAATCCCGGTAATACTCGTCATAAGAGATCGTCGTGTCCCGCTGTATCCAATCGGCATCTTCCGAACAAATCGTCCACGACTCGCAATACCCTTTTTGGCTGTATGGCCCCCAGTGCACGAAAAAACCGAACTTCAAATCCTGCCAGCGTTCTAATTTTACTTTCACAGCCGGATCTTGCTCCCAGTAATAATCCATCCCCTCGTATTGGGCTTTCAACAAGGTACCCCACAAAACAAGTACCAGACATGACAATAATTTCCGCATTGTTTTTCTTTTAGCAATTCATATATTTTACACAAACAATTGCAAAGATAACAAATATTCCGACTCTCCCCTTGCAAACAGAGGAAAGCCGGAATACTTCCTTATCTCAAAAGGACACAAATACTATTTCAATCGTTCCGAAACAAATGCTTTCAACTTTTCTCCTCTCAAGTTCTTAGCTATAATCCGATTATTCTCGTCCAGCACGAATATGGTCGGCACTGCATCGATATTGTATTTTTTCACGACATCACTCTGCCAACCTTTCAAATCGGAAAGATGCAACCAGGTCAGACCGTCTTTCTCTATCGCCTCCTCCCACTTGTTTTTCCTTTCATCCAAAGAAACACTAATTACAGCCAACCCCTTATCCTTATACTCGTTATACAACTTCACCATATTCGGGTTCTCTTGGCGACAAGGTCCACACCAAGAAGCCCAAAAATCAATAATTTTCAATTTTCCCTTCACACTATACATAGCAACAGACTCTCCTCCCGGCGTTTGCAAAGTAAAATCGGGAGCCACTGCGTTCACATTCACGTTTTCCAAGGTAGTAATCCGCGCTGCCAAAATTTTAGCGGGTTCTGTCTGACGGGCTTTTTCCGACAGTTGCTCGTAGCATCGCTTCAACGCCGCCAAATCCATGCGTCCCATACCTGCCGTCTGAATATAAGCGGCAAAGAGGTTATCTTTATTTCTCTCCACGATGACACCCAAATCTTTCTGGGCTTTTTCTTTCACCTTTTCAATCTTCTTTTTCAACTCACCAACCGTTTTGAAATGCTTCTGGGCTTCAGCCTTATTCATCTCCTCCCGCAATTTGCCCATTTCGACATTGGCTTTCCCTACTATTTCCTGATAAGCATTCAACTCACTCTGTAACTTTCCTCCTTTAATAGAATTCTTACCGGATTGCCATAATTCCACTTCATAAGGAGCATCCGTATCCAACAAAAATACAAAACCACCGTCATAGCCTCCCACTTTTAACAAAGCGACACAAGGCTCTGACAATTCTCCTTGAATCCGGAATTTCCCGTTCTCGATCTTTCCCCTTCCTAACGTATCCACCCGGTCTATCCGATTCGAAATCACCAGCATCTCCCCCTCTGTCAATTCTTTTACATACCCGTCAATCGTGAATGTCTTTCCCTCCCCGGCAACAAACCCGGGGAGAAGAAAGAATATACTCAATAATAATATTAACCTGTTCATTTTATAATGATTTAAATATTTCCTGTCACGAACGAATAAGCAATATCCTGAATCGTGCCAAAACCAGTGTGGACAATAGCTTTCACGAAATCGCCAGCTTCATCCAAAAATATCTCGTGCAACTCTCCCGTCCCGTCAGCCTTGTTCACCACGATTCCGATACTACGGTTTTCATTGGTTACGTTATAATGAGAACTGCATACCCGGAACTGCATTTGATGAATCACACCTCCCGCATCATACAATTCAATAGCTTCCTTACTTACCGAATTGTACAGGTAGACTTTTGACTCTTTCGTGTAGAAGAATTGATCAGCATAAGCTACCGAGGTTGCAAAACAAGAGTTTGCATCCACGTCCAAACTACCGAGTTCCACTTTTTTTATCGAAACACCCCCGTCACCATCTTTATCTTTTCCCGCCTCAAAATGATACATATTATAAATAGAGGTAGCCGTATTCTTCCCAATCACAAGAGCTCCACTCTCCTCGGAAGCCGGAGAAATTCCCTGACCGACCCAAAGAACTTCATTTTTCTCCCACTCGTTTTCATCTAGCGAACCGTTTGGCACCAATGTCAGCAATGCCGTGTTTCCGTCATCATTCGAAGGATATATCGTTCCGTCCTCCCTGTAACAACTGTTCTGGTTTAATTCATAATACATGAATTTCTTGTTCTTTTTATCCCATACAGTCACAAACCCATTGGTAGACATATACATTTTATCGACCGTATAATTTTCAACATCCGGTTGAGTTTTTACCGTATAGTAAAATCCGGTTGAACCTGCATGATAGAATTTACCGTTTTGATCTACAACTACACTATTACGCCAAACATTATTTGCGACCCCATAAGCAAATTTTTGCGAGAAACCGCTCGGGAATAATATTCTTGAAGGTTTGTAATCCAACATCTCAAAGGCATACAACCAACTTACCGAATCGGGTTGTACCACACTTAACGCTGCTCCCCGCCTATAATCCAAACTTTGATCCGGGGCATACATGATGCGTTCGGCTTTCTGGAAGCGTCTCGCCCCCCACAAATCCTGATAAACATCCAACGTGATCTGTGCTGTTTCCTCTTCATTCGGGTCTTCGATTACCGACAACCGGCGATCACCCTGCGGACCGTTCAACACGAACCAACTCCTCACGAAAGGTACTACGGTTTTCATGTTTAACTGGCGATAGTACTCAATTTGTGTAGACACATCCTTCACCTTAAAAACAACCTCGTAAAGCGATGCTTTTCTAGGAGGATACTTCAACAACAATTCCTTCATGTACACGCTATCGATAACTTTTTTACCATCCACCGTGCGAGAAACGGTCCATAAAAACTCCAAATTATCCTCTCCATCCTTCGTCGTCTGGCTAATAACAGGGATATAGGTTACTTTCAAAGAATCCAGAGGTGGTTGCCGATACTGGTAAGAATACGAGTAATCCTCGCCTTCGCTTGTAGCTTCGGGGGTGAATGCAATCGTCAGATCGTTCACCTCCTTGTAATCATAATTTCCTTTATCATCATAGCACCCTGCTAGAAATAAAGTAACGATTCCCAATATATAAATTATCTTTTTCATCATTTTCACTTTTACGATTAAACGGGGGGTCACTTATCATTATCCGGGAGTACAGGATTTTCCGGGAACTGGGGGAATGCCAGCGGTTCATCAGGATGAGCCTCATTCCAAGCATCATATTCCTTACGCAACTGGGTATGTGTCGACTCCCAATCTATCGCCCACGTGGCATTATCAAAATTATATTGTCCCACGATCGAAACAATAAACTCTTTCTTCGCCTCGCTATATTCTCCCACGTAAGGCTGGATATACGGGTAATCCCACCAAGAGGGCTTCGTCCACACGGGGAACGTGAAATCTTTCGGGTTCCCGGGATGCTCATCATTATATTTCTGCAATTCCTCCCGCAAGGTCACGTTGTTCGCAGCCCAATCATCATACATATTAAATAAGTTATGCAGGATAGAAACCATAAAGGCATACTTTTCTTCGGAATACTCACCCAGGTAATCTTTTTGCATATCCCAATATTCCGGTTTCGGGTAACGATTGGATACCCTTAACCTGTAAATCTTCTTTTCTGCGGCGCCCGATTCAAAGTAAGGATCCGATTCATCGAGATCAAAGGTCAGCCCCACCGTATAGTTGCCCCGGGTCTCGGGAAGCAGAACGACGAATTGAATGGTATCAATCAATTGTCCCGCCCGGAAACGATAGGAAGGAAAAAACTCAACCTTAGCCGCTGTTGCCGGATCCTGTCCGTCCAGCAGTACGGTTTTCAATTTAAATTCCCGGTCTTCCACTCCGCTATGCCCCATCAGTGTGACATACAAGGAAAGCGTATCCCGCAACAGCGAATCCCCGAAATAATGCCTACGAGTGTACGGGTATCCCCATTCCCAGACCGTATCCACCCGGTACTGGTCAATAAACTTGTAATCCAGTTGCATTTCATTGGTATCATAATTAAACTGCAACCCATCCCTGTCTATCGCATATCCCTGTATCGTGTCTTCCTGGCAAGCGGCTAACGAGATAAGCAAAAGAGCGATATAAACAATATATTTTCTCATGGTATCTTTTTTACATTACATGATTACTCGGTAACATTCCCGTATTCCACCTCGTCGTTCGGAATCGGTAATACATAGTAGCGCATCACATCCACGGGACAACGATAAAAAGTAGCCCGGTTGTGCCTTTTCAAGAAATAAAAGAATTGTCCTTCGGCAAAAAATTCCTTCTGGTACTCTTTTTCCAAAGCAGCCACCCGTGAGGCATCCGTGTAGTCCGAGGTAAACTGGATATCGTGCGAACGGGAAATTCCTCTGGTATTACGCACAGTATTGATATAAGTCACGCTTTCCTCCAAAGAAACCGATTCCGCCAAGATATAATACATCTCGACCAAACGAATCAAAGGCACTTTCTCCTTGTATTGTGTATCCTCTCCCAGATATTTCCGGCTAATCACGGAATTCAACCCATGCAGGAAGCCGTAATTATTCCGGTAACGAATATCATTCAAACCGATTCCCTCGTTTATCTCGAAAACAGTACGGGCATTCGCGGGAGAAATCCAAAGTTCCGAGTTCAAAGTAGTTGAATTTTTCCAATAACTCGACAACTTCTCTTCCATATTATACATTCCCAAGGCAAACAACGTTTCTTCGAACATAGACACATCCGAACGGTTATCCCTCGCCAATTTCAACCCGCACCCGTCAATAACCTCCCGTGCATACTCGGCAGCCTTCTCTTTATTCCCAATATACAGGTACACCCTTGCCAGCAAAGCCTTCACGGCGTATTTATTCATCCGGTGCTTCCGATCCCCGATAAAAAGCTCATTCGCGTTTCGTCCCCAATCCGCCTGATCATTCTTTAGTAAACGTTCTGCCGTAGTCAAATCCCCCAGAATCTTTTCCACCAATTCATTCGCCGCCATCAACGGCACTTTTTCCGAGGTAAACTGATCTCTCCACGGCACACTTTTCACCGTGGGATTCAGACTGTACACGGGTCCCCACAAACGCAACAAGTCGAAATAATGGAATGCCCGCAAAGCCAAAGCCTCACCTTCAATCAGATCCCGGTATCCCTCCGTCACGATCACGTCCCCGTTCGTACCCAGATTCTTCAGAAGATTATTGATATTAGCTATATTCTTGTACATATTTTCCCAAATAGATTCGAGCTTGCCTTTGGAAGAAGCATCATTCGAATAATCGTATATCTTGGCTCTCTCCTCATCGGTCGGGGCATTCGAAGCACTATAATTATCGTACCGCTGTGCCAGTTGCTCGATATAAGCGAACGTCATATCCGCCCCGTAAGTTTCCGTATTCGTCATCCGGGCATAAACCCCGATTAAGGCACTCTTGAATCCGTCTTCCGTCCGGAAGAAATCATCCGCCTCCACTTCTGTTTTCGGGTTCACGTCAACCCAGTCGGAACAGGCTACCAGACCTATCAACATCATCCAACTCCACACTATTAATATCTTTTTCATCATGTATTCCTCCTTTTAGTTAAACAATACGGATAAGGACAAATTAAAATCACGAGCAAAAGGATAATCCAAACCGCGCTCCTGTTTCACCGAGGAAAGCCGAGCGATGTCATTCATCGAGAAATTCAAGGAAACACTTGCAATCCGGCACGCCTGCAAAAACTTGAACTCCTTCGGGTCTAAACGGTACCCTATCGAGATTGAAGAAAACTTTAGTTCATTGAATTTTTGTACGAAACGGCTGCTGCTCTCGGTTGTCTGTCCCACAATCTCAATAGACTTATACCTCGCGTTCGGGTTCTCCGGACTCCAACGTTTCGTCAAGGCTCTCTTGTCCAGATTATAAGCCACACTTGAATTTTCGATCTTATCCACCAAAGTAGAATTATAACGGTAACCACCCCATTCATAGGTGAAACCTAATCCCACACTCAAATTCTTGTACGTGAATGAAGAGGAAATCGCACCCCTGAACTTCGGTTCTGTATCACCCACGGACACCTTATCGATCGGATCCCAAATATAAGTCTTCTCTCCATTCCGTTTCAAGAAAATTTCCTTTCCGGTTGCCGGGTCAATACCCAACGAACGAACCGTAAACAATTGTGTGGTCGATTTACCTTCTTCGTAAATAGGCACAGGGGCATCTTTCCGCTTCAGGTTTTCCTCGTTCATCACTTTCAACACGTTCGATATTTTTTTGATTTTATTCTTGTTATGAGCCCCATTAACCGAAATCGACCATTGGATCTGACGCTCGTAATCCTGAATAGCGATCACGCTCGCCTGAATATCGATACCCTTATTCTCCAAGGCTCCCGCATTCATCGTCATAGACCGGAAACCCACGGATGGAGGCAAAGTATATTCTAATAACAACTCGTCCGTGTAATTATTATAATAAGAGAAAGAAGCGTTAATTCGGCTATTCCACAACCCGATCTCAAGAGCCAGACTTCGGTTCTCCGTGGTCGACCACCCTAAATCGGGATTGCCGATCCCCATCAATTCGGCACCCAAAACATCCGAAGCCGGATAAGGGAACATCAGGTTGGCAAATGTGTAAGTTTCCTTTGCCTGATAGGGAGAATAACTCTGCGAACCGGTGATACCGTAAGAACCACGAATCACCAGATTGGAGATAATCGAATTTTCAAACCATTTCTCCCGGTGGACATTCCAGCGGGCACCGAAAGCCCAAAAAGGAGCCATCCCGGCATCCGAACCGAATTGGGAAGATATATCCCCGCGCACGCTGAAATCCGCAGCATAACGCATATCGTACATATAGCTGACCTGCCCGATAATACCCATCGAGCGGGAAGTCGATTCCGAACCGCTCACCCGGTTATCCATCTCGAAACCGAAAAGGAAATCGGTCATATTATCATTCGGGAATCCCTTGGCAGAGAGATTCACACTGTTACTTTTCGACTCGTCCACATTCCAACGGGCAAACATACTCACCAGATGTTTATCTTTCTGGAAGTTATAATTCACGGAAGCATTCAAGCTCCACGCAAACGATTCTCCCGTGTTTTTCGTGTACGATCCTTTCTTGGTCTGATCGGTTTCCTCTGCGAACATCGTGTGATTCATCGACCGGAACTGCTCCATACGGGAGGTTCCCTTGGTGAAAGAAGCTCCCGCCGATACCCGCAAATTTTCCAAAATAGCCCATTCGATATTCAAATTATCCGTCACGTTAAAATTCTCCGTGAGATCCTTAAACGGGAATTGCGTGTTATAAAGCGGATTCTGAATAGTTACTCGTTGTGTACCCGA
This sequence comes from Butyricimonas synergistica DSM 23225, assembly GCF_000379665.1. Classification (GTDB taxonomy): domain Bacteria; phylum Bacteroidota; class Bacteroidia; order Bacteroidales; family Marinifilaceae; genus Butyricimonas; species Butyricimonas synergistica. The sequence goes on from NZ_KB903360.1 coordinate 95,524, forward strand.
GCCCATTCCTTTATATTCAATAATTTTCGTGTACTGTCCGTTCTCGTCTGTTTTCCGGTAATAAGGATTCATCCTCGTATATTCGCTGAAAGAACCGTAAGGAGTATTATTTCCTTTCGTGTTAGACAAGCTCAACTGATTCGAGATATTCCATTTCTTCCTCCGGTATTGCAATCCCAGGTTCAACCCCATGTTATTACGGTCTGATTCTTTCATTACCCCCGGCTGACTTCCGTAGTTCACGCTCAAGCTATAACGCAAAGCCTCGTCACCACCATCCATGCTAAGCGTGTGCCGATGCGTCACGGCAGTCCGTAAAGGCTCGGATAACCAATATGTATCCACCCCTCTCAATATCTCTTGCCGGTAATGATTGTAGTAATTCAGCTGCGACACGGAAGTAAACAACCCCGCCTGCTGTTCGAATTCCAACTTTTCCCTCGCGTTCATCAAGTTATAATCCGTCAGATCGGGTACGGAAATACCGACACTCGCACTGTAAGACACATTCAACGCACCTGGCAACGGTTTCTTCGTCTCGAAAACTAGAACCCCATTCGATGCTCTGGAACCATAAATAGCCGTTGCGGCTGCATCTTTTAATATGGTGATCGACTCCACCCGTTCCGGATCGAGGTCTACAATCCGCTGCAATGTGGTTTCAAAACCATCCAACACGAAAAGAGGCATATTCGGACGTTGGGAATAATCTCCCATCATCATCTCCATGCTGCTTGCATCAACACCACCCAATTGCACATCACCCCTCAAACGAAATTCCGGCATCGCGTTCGGGTCAGACCCCCTTGAATTATTTTCCAATATACGGAAACTCGGGTCAAAAATCTGCAAAGCCTTCAACAAATTATTCGGGTTCAATTTCTTCAATTCACTTCCTTTCACGGTCACGTACCCTCCTGTGAAACTCTCTACCTTCCGGGGCGCCATACCGGTTACCACCACATCTTCAATCTCCTCCGTCTTGGGCGTCAACTTAATCTCTATCTCTGTCAGCTTCCCGGTCAAAGGCACCGTTTCACTCTCGAACCCGATAAAAGAAACGATCAATGCCCTTATTCCTTCCGGTACTTCAATAAAGAAATTTCCGTCCATATCCGTAACGACACCCATACCCGGTTTCTCTTTCAACACGATACTGGCTCCAGGCAAAGTTTCTTTCGTACTTGCATCGATCACCTTACCGCTCACCTTAATCACGGTTGCCCCGGGAGCCGTTTTCGGACGGGGCTTCAACATGATCACCCGATTGATCTGAAACTCGACATCCACGTCTTGTCCACCCAACACGATCATCAACACGTAATTCAACGTTTCGCCCTTAAAATCAGCCGTAATCTTTTTCTTCACGTCAATTTGTGCATGATTGTAGAAAAAACGCACTTTCGCCATCTCCGCCAGAGTATCCAGTACCCTGTTCAGTTCCATCTCCTTTACCTTCAACGTAATCTTCGTATCCTTGTAATCCTCGTCATTCCCGGCGTGTAGATTTCCGGTGAACAAGAAAAAAACAAGTGCAAAGAGGGTAAATTTAATTCCACATGAATGTAGACACACTCTTTTTTTTTGCATAACTTTGTTTAGTTTTTAGTTTAAAGTAACTTTTAAGTAAAAATTCAAGTAATGGGGAGTATCGCTAGTACTCCCCGTACTTTTATTTCATGATTTGCGCAAGAATCTTTTTATACTCCTTATCCTTATTATACTTCTTCAAGTAATCCTTTCTCAATTTATCGAGTCTATCGAAATCACCGTTATTTGCTATCGCATTGTACAAAAAGACAAACAACGCCGCATCTCTCAAAGAACCATCATAAAAATCAGCAAGATCGGCATATTCGTCTTCCAACGATTTATTCGGGGTAAACCCTTCTGCCTTATTACCGGCTTCCTTTCGCCTCATATAATCTTTATAAGTCGTGAGAAACGACATATACCCCCGGTTTCTTAGCGAAGCTTTATCCCCTCTCGGTTTATAATCGTTCAACACATCCCAGTATCCGTCAGCCAAACAATCCTGAATTTTCTTCTTGTGGAAACCTGCACTTGCATACGGGTAGTTAATCAGATTCGTCAGAAAAACCCCATCCAATTCCGACAATACATTATTATATACCCCAGGAGAAATCCGATCTCTCACCTGATCCAGAATACAGATCTCTTTTTTCCATTCAGACAACGTCTGGGCGTAATAATCTTTCGCTTCCACTAACGTCACGAGTGCCGCAGGCATATTTGCCTTATACCCGGCAGCTCGTCGAGCAGCCCTTATTTCCTGCAATGCGGTAGCGATAGCGACAGCCTGCGGGGTGCCCGTGTATTCGGCTGTTTTATGATATTTCCCATCATACACGATCTTGGCATGAATACTATCCCCCGGTTGCAGGCAAACATAAATCCATGTATTGATCCTCAACATCGTAATATCATCCAGCTCCACCGCTATTTCCATCAACTGGTTTTCTTGGTAAGGGAGTTCCGCATTTATCCCGTCTTTCTCCATGAAATCAAAATAAACCATATCCCCATTATATCCCTGAATCTCGGCAGTGATATAAGTCATTTTACCCTTCGCACCCGCGGGAAGTATAAAAATACATCCCAAGAGTAAAGCTAATATTATCCTTCTCATAACTTTCGTTTATTTTTTTCCTACAATCTCTTTTACCTTCGCTATCAATTCCTCTCCCCGCAAATTCAAGGCTACCACTTTCCCCTCCGGATCGATCAACACCGTATAAGGCACGGCTCTCACGTTACACAACTTCACGGGTTCCGTTCCCCACATCTTCAAATCACACACTTGTACCCACTTCATCCCATTTTTCTTCACAGCTGCCGTCCAAGCATTCTTATCTTTATCCAGGGAAATTCCCAAAATCTCGAAGTTTTTCCCTTTACATTCCTTGTACAGCTTCACCACGTTAGGCATCTCCCTCAGGCACGGTCCGCACCATGAAGCCCAGAAATCAATCAATACATATTTTCCCCTGAAATCCTTTACACTTACCATCTTGCCATTCTGATCGGGCAAAGTAAAATCAGGTATAGTGCTTCCCACGTTGAATTCAGCTAAACGAATAAACTCATCCAATTGTTTCGTGTAAGGGTGTTCGTTCAATTTCGAATCAATCGCCGTGCGCATAACTTTCAATTCCTCCAACGGCAACTGGTATCTCATTCCCCAGTAAATAAAGAACGGCGCCGTCACTTGATCCGGATACATTTTCACCATATCCTTCAGTATATCCAGATTTCTTTGTTTGCCATGAGCCGTACGGCGCTTGAATTCGGCATTTTCATACTCGTAATCCCGTTCTCCATACAGTTTTTTCTCCAGTAAAAATGCACGCATCGAACTATCCTCAAGATGCTTTATCAAAGCATTATAAAAACCGAAAATATCATTCGTGATCGTTCCTTTAGCTTCTGCATTCAAAAAGAACTCCGAATTCGACCGGATATTTATCACTCCATTCTCTAGGAAAAATGGAGTAATCGGGCTCAAACAATCCGGATCTCCGCTTTTAATAAAATACATTTTCACGCGATCAACCTTCGGTCCCTTGAATGTATAACGGTTATTCACTACCTCGCTGCTATCAATCACCCTCGACGGACCCTGTATTTCGTCTTCTTCCACCAGATACACTTTATTCGCTTTGTACTTTCCCTCCAATATACCACGAATCTCGTATCCCTCCACCTCTTTCTCTTGTCCGATTACCCAGGCTGACCACAAACACGCTACAACTAAAACAAATATATGTTTCATATCACAAATTATTATTTTTTACCCACGATCTCTTTTACCTTCTTGATCAACTCTTCACCCCGAAGGTCGAGAGCCACCACTTTTCCCTCCGGATCTACTAGAACCGTGTATGGCACAGCCGACACGTTACATAACTTCACGGGAAGCGTTGCCCAGCCTTTCAAGTCACTCACTTGAATCCATTGCATCTTATTACTTTTCACGGCATTTAACCACGCGTTTTTCTCCTTATCGAGGGACACTCCCACGACCTCAAAATTTTTCCCTTTGCACTCCTTGTACAATTTCACCACGTTAGGCATTTCCCGCATACACGGACCACACCAAGATGCCCAGAAATCCACTAGCACGTATTTCCCCCTCAAACTGCTAAGTGTGAAATCTTTCCCATCCTTATCCGGCAATTTAAAATCCGGCATATCACTTCCCACCTTAAACTCAGCCAAACGGATATACTCATCCAACTGCTTTGTATAAGGATGCCCGTTCAAACTCGGGGCAACCACTCCACGCAACTCCTTCAACTTGTCAAGCGACACATTCGCCTTCATCTCCCAAAAAATCATAAATGGCGCAATCGCTTGGTCATAATAACGTCTTACCAATTCCTCCTGCAATTCCAGCGACCGACGATTGTGAAAATCGGTACGAGCCTTAAAAGCTCTGTCCTGGGCTTCCGGAGTCTGATTCCGATCCAGTAACACATCGATGTTAGCCACCCGGCGCACACTGTCCATAATGTGCCTTACCTCTGCATTATAAGCATAGAATATTTCATTATTAGCTGTTCCTGCCACATTACAATTCATAAAAAATTGCGAATTTGCCCGGATATTCACGATTCCTTTTTCCACCCAGAAAGGAGAGATTGGACTCAAGCATTCCGGATCACCGCTCTTGATGAAATACATTCTTGGCACAGCCACATCTTTAATATTAAAAGTATAGCGATTATCCACGACCTCGCAACTATCGATCACCTTCGACGCCCCGTTAATTTCCTCCTCTTCTACCAAATATACTTTCTTTCCCTTGTAAACACCATCCAACACCCCTCGCACCACGCACCCTTCACTCTCCTGCGGCATTTTATTTTGCCCCAAAAGTCCGACAGCGGACATTAAAAAACATCCCAATACTAGAAATTTTCTCATACAAACTGATTTAAGTATTTAATAAAATTACTTCACGTATAATTTATCTCCTTCCATTCTACACGACAAAGATGACGTCTCTCTAAGCCGTTGAATAAAAACATCAAAATTCTCTTCCTTGTAAACCACTCCCGTGTAAATAACCTTGGCACTTTCTTCATCCTCGAAAACGACCTCCACGTCATACCAACGTTGCAACACTTTCGCCACTTCCGACAACATCCTTCCCTTGAAAATATAGTGTCCCTCCTTCCACGCAATATAATCATTCACGTTTACCATCTTTATATCCACGCTTTGATTTTCCTTATCCCAACGCAATTGGCGATTCGGCAACAAATCATAGCTATCGTCATCCACGTGCGCCGCAACGTGCCCTTCCACCAAAGTAACCTCTGCAAAATTCTCATCGGCATAAGAATTAATATTGAATGAAGTACCCAACACCTCAACCTTCATCCCATTCAACACCACGAAAAACGGATGCTTCCGGTCTTTTGCCACTTCCAGGTAAATCTCTCCCTCGGCATACACGACACGCTCATTACCGGTAAACGCAACCGGATAACGCAATGACGATTTAGCATTCAACCATACTCTCGTCCCATCCGCCAGCGTAAACGTGAAATCACATTGCGATGGTGTCGTCAACGTGTTGTACACCATTTCCGATTTTGTTGAATCCGAAGTATTATATTGCATTCCTCCTGTCGTTTTCATCGTGATCCGCACGCCATTTTCCTCGTTCAACGTTATATCCTGATTGTAAAGGATCATTTCCTGCCCGTTAGAAAGCGTCAACACCGGAGCATTCCTTTTCACCGGCACCGTGTTCTCCGACAACTCCAACAATCCGTCGCCTATCTCTGCCCGATTAAAATAAAACAAAACAACAAATAAAGGCAAGGCAATAATAGCCGCATAACGTGAGATTCTCACGACCAAACGCCTACGCGTATTCTTTTTCTCTCTCCTCCGGATAAAAGAATCGAATGCGGTCTGCACATTACTACCGCTATATAGCTTTATCTTATCCTGCATTACCTTATCAGAGCATATCTTTTCATACAACTCTAGATTCCGTTCGGAAGCATTTTTCCACGCATCCAACATTAACTGTTCTTCACGTGTTATATCTCCGGATAAACTTTTATAAATCAATGCAGAAATCTCAAATAATATTTCTCTATTATGTTCCATAAAATCACATTTTTACCTATATCTTTAAACGTTCCTTTATTAATAGTATAAAAAGACATTCAAAATGCCTTAATGCCAAACATGCAATCATATTGGAAAACACTAATTACAAACGCCTTAAGAAAAAGTCGTATTCCAATGTAAAAAGTAATACTCAACGAGTAATAAAGGAACGTTTAATCACATTCTAAACTCAATTACATATATAAAACGCACAAGTTTTATTTAAGGGGGGGTACGAAACCCCCAAAAATAGAAGAAAAAATAAAAACAAATTGCTCTCGGGCAAGAAAGACGAATTCCGAACAAAATAATTTATCACATCAGAACCATAGCAACCCGATCAGACAAAGCAGTTCACCGTCCTTCAATTGGGCGGCTAACTTCTTTTTACCGCTACTCTTGTGTTCCTTCACGGTATCCAACGAAATATTCAGTTTCCCGGCAATCTCCGTCCCCGTCAATCCTTCAAGGGTCAACATCATTACCATTTTGCATTGAGGCGGCAACGTATCGATGGCAGCCATCAGCCGGGCATACACGTCTTCCTCCAACACCTTATCCCAAAAGTGTTCTTCTTCCGTCTGCGAGGACAAAATCTCCTGATAGTATTTATCCCGCACCTTCTGTTTTCTGAAATGGCTGATACACTTATTTTTCAGTGAACTATACAAGAAATATTTCACCTCATTCACGGTCTTGAACGTGTATCCGCTCTCCAACATCGAGACAAAAGAATCCTGAACCAAGTCCTCCGCCACGTCATTATCTTTCACGTAATAATTTGCCAAAGATTTCAACGCCACGTAGTAACACTGATACAAATATTGATAAGCCCGGTTATCATGCCGTGCTAACAAATCGAGCAAAGCATCTTGATCCAAAACCTCGTCCTCCATTGAAAAAAAGAAAAGAGGAAGCGTTCTAACACCTCATAGAACGCTTCCCTCCTATATTATAAAACTAATTCTCGTCCGCGTAAGATTCAAGCGGATCGCAAGTACACATCAGATTACGGTCACCGTAACCGTCGTCTACACGACCTACCTGCGGCCAGAACTTGTTTTCTGCTACCCAAGCCAGCGGGTAAGCCGCCTTGCTACGCGGGTAAGCGTGAGACCATTCGTCTGCCGTTAACACCTTGTGCGTGTGGGGAGCATTCTTCAAAACGTTGTCCGTCTTGTCAGCCTTACCCTCGCCCACTTCGATCATCTCCTCACGAATCGTGGTCAATGCCGCAATAAAGCGATCCAATTCCTCTTTCGGCTCGCTCTCCGTCGGTTCAACCATCAACGTCCCGTGAACAGGGAATGACAAAGTAGGAGCGTGGAAACCGAAGTCCATCAAACGCTTGGCAATATCCAACTCGGAAATTCCGTACTCTTTGTTGAACATATTGCAATCCCAGATCATCTCGTGACCTACGCGACCTTTTTTACCTTTATATAGAATCTTGAAGCCCAACTTCTCGAATGAAGAAGCCAAATAGTTAGCGTTCAAAATAGCCATCTTAGTCACCATTTCCAGACCTTCGCCACCCAGCATCAGCAGGTAACCATAAGTCACGGGCAACATACCCACAGAACCGTAAGGAGCGGCAGCAACGGCATGAATACCCTCGTCACCACCGGTCTTCACCATCGTGTGCGACGGTAAGAATTTCACCAGGTGAGGAGCCACACAGATAGGACCTACACCGGGACCACCACCACCGTGAGGCATAGCAAACGTCTTGTGCAAATTCAAATGACACACGTCAGCACCAATTGTACCGGGGTTTGTCAAACCGCATTGCCCATTCATGTTAGCACCGTCCATGTAGAACAAACCGCCATTCTCGTGAATAATATCCGCCAACTCCTTGATCGACTCCTCGAAAATACCGTGAGTCGACGGGTAAGTGATCATAGCACCCACCAGATTATCACGATGCTCGATAGCCTTCTTGCGGAAATCCTCCACATCGATATTTCCTTCCGGGTCGGTAGCCGTCACGATAATCTTGAAACCAGCCATCGTGCTCGAAGCCGGATTCGTTCCATGAGCGGAAGCGGGAATCAAAATCACGTTCCGGTGTCCTTCCCCTCTAGCGATATGATATTGGCGAATCACCATCAACCCGGTGTACTCTCCGGCAGCACCCGAATTAGGCTGTAAACTACATCCGGCAAAACCGGTCACCTTGCACAACATTTCCTCCGTTTCCCGGATCATCTGTTGGTAGCCTTCTGCTTGAGAAAGCGGAACAAACGGATGCAAACCGCCAAACTCCGGCCAAGTAATAGGCAACATCTCCACGGCGGCGTTCAACTTCATCGTGCAAGAACCCAACGAGATCATGGAAGTAGCCAAAGAGATATCTCTTCTCTCCAGATTCTTCATGTAACGCATCATAGCGGTTTCCGAGTGATATATATTAAACACGGATTGCGTCAAAATCTCATCCTCACGCAACATCGCGGGTTCCAACACCGTGCGGTCATCAATAAACTCGACACGCTCGGCACTCTTTCCGGCAGCCTTGGCAAAAATACCAATCAACGTGTTGATTTCCTCCTCGTTGATTTTCTCGTCAGTAGACAAACCAACTACTTTTCCACACCCACAATCACAATAGAACAAGTTCATCTCCTGTTCCAAAGCGGCATCACGCACAGCCTCTTGAGTAACACCTTCCGGCAACTCGAAACGAAGCGTGTCGAAGAATTTCTCCACCTTCAACTTGTAACCCAACTTCTGGATTTCTTCAGCCAGAGTCACGGCAGCCGAGTGGATATGACGAGCGATACGCTCCAATCCCTCACGCCCGTGATAAGCGGCATAGAAACCTGCCATCGTGGCGTTCAGCGCCTTGGCAGTACAAATATTGGAAGAAGCCTTCTCCCGTTTGATATGTTGTTCGCGGGTCTGCAAAGCCAGACGCAAAGCATGATTTCCCTGTGCATCAATCGTTACACCGATAATACGTCCCACGATATTACGCTTGTACTCCTCTTTCGTTGCCATGTAAGCGGCATGAGGACCACCGTAAGCCATCGGGATACCGAAACGCTGGGTTGTACCCACAGCCACGTCGGCACCCCATTCTCCCGGGGCAGTCAGCAACACAAGACTCATCATGTCAGCGACAGCAGTCACCAGCGCACCGTTAGCGTGCGCACGCTCGGCAAAAGCTTTATAATCCCGCACTTCACCGTTAGCGGCAGGGTATTGCACGATAGCACCGAACACATCCGGGGTAAACTCAAATGTATCGTAATCACCATAAACCAACTCTATTCCCTGCGGGGCTGAACGGGTAATCAACACGTCCTTCGTCTGCGGGAACACTTGGTTATCCACGAACAATTTATTCGCTCCAGCTTTTTTCATCTCCTTGCCTCGCAAACCATACATCATGGTCATAGCTTCAGCAGCAGCCGTAGCCTCATCCAGCAACGAACAGTTGGCAATCTCCATCCCGGTCAACTCGACCACCATCGTCTGGAAATTCAACAAAGCCTCCAAACGACCTTGGGAAACCTCAGCCTGATAGGGAGTGTACGACGTGTACCACGCCGGATTTTCCAAAATATTCCGTTGAATCACGGCAGGAGTAATCGTGTCATAATATCCCTGCCCGATAAACGTCCTGTACAATTTATTTTTTGAAGCTACCGCCTTGATCCGAGAGAAAAACTCGAACTCGGTAAGAGGAGCCGGTAAATCCAACGTTTTCTTCAAACGGATTGATTCGGGTACGGTTTGCTCTATCAACTCGTCAAGAGAACTGACACCCACCACCTTGAGCATATCCTCGATATCCTCCGGACGCGGTCCTATGTGTCTCCACAAAAATTTGTCTGTTGCCATCTATTTATTCCTAATTATTAATAATTTATACTCACAATCATCGATTCGTCAACGATTGTGTAAAAATAGACATAATTCCGCTCAATACAAAAAAACAGGGAAGAAGTTATCGTATTTTCCCTCACCCCAGCCACGGAAGTAATTTAATCAACAAAATTACCGACAAGCAGGCTCGCGGTCGCAAAGGCAGTATAATGGTCATCGTGAGCTGTAATGGTTATTTCTGCCTAATCAATGCATTCATTAATTCAAACACCTCATCCCCATTCAATTTTGTATGACACGGGATATTATCGACTTGTTTGCGGGTGATTTCACCATCACAATACATATCCACCCCAAGACTGGAAAACAAATCAATCAATTTACGGGAGGATTCCTCGATAGACGAATCAAAATCGAATGCGTCGAAATAATACTTCCCGATGTCTTCTGCATGATACACTCCCATTGCCTTAAGGAATCTCGGGAAGACAGACGTCAGACTTCTGCGATAGGAGCTACCAAATAAATTTTCCGGCAGAAACTCCAATTCGTAAATATCGTAAGCGAAAGAATCCTCTTTCCCTATTCCCATTCTGGATGAAGTGGATAGCGAGGCTCCCATCATAATGATACCCCTTGCATCAAGATCTTCCGGGTATTTCTGCAAGGTCTTTGTCGCTTCAAGCACATTCTTGATGTATGAAATCCCCGCGTCGTATGACATCCTGTTTCTGTCCCCAAGGATACACGCCGACAATTGAACCAGCGTCACAAGTCCCGTGTAGGCAGTCATCTCCTTATCCAAAGTCAGAGAATATTTAGGGCAAAGAATCGCGTAGTCGGCAGCAATACCGTATGCCGTTCCGAAATCTCCAGTTCTCGAGTCAACAGACACAGCCCCAAGGCCGTTCTCGGAGCCGCTGGAAGGATAAGTGGGAATCAACGCAAGCGAAAGACGTTTCAGCCCGTATGGCTGTTTGCCTTTCACGTAGTCCCAAAGATCAAATTCATGAAAGAAGCCGAAAGCCATCAGTTTGGCACTGTCCATCACACTCGCTCCTCCCGCTCCGATAATCATGGTTACATCATTTGCTTTTGCCCATCGGATTCCTTCCTGTATTTTCGGGAATTCTCTCGAAGAATTCCCAAATTCCACGAAAGGAACACCATTTTCGTTCAAAGTTCGGACAACATCATCATGGCAACCGTTTCGTTTTACAGACCCATCGCCATAAACAAACATCACCTTGTGCCCCTTGGTCTCTTCAGCGACAACCTCCCGTATATCATTGCGGAAGAAAAGCTTCGTATCGTTTCTGAAATTAAAATCTTTCATTTATTCAATCATTTAAATCTTCAATTTATCCATCACAACATCCCCGGTTTAAGCCACCCCGTAAAATAATTGCTTCGCTGTATAACCCAGTTCGCCCGCTTGATGTCCATCAGCGAAACATGTTCATTGCGATATCGTGCATTCTGATTTTTCTCCCCATTCCGCAGGAACGGGTCATTTTCGTTTTTGGCAAACCGGATTACCTTCTGTGGGCAGTTCTGTATGCAGGCGAAACAGAACTCGCACTCTCCCTGCATCTTCACACCCTGAGAAGTAAGCTCGTAATTACCACGTGGACAAACCGATACACAAGCACCACAACCGATGCAGCCATCAATCACCGTGAAGTATTTCTCGCTTTTCAAGACAAAACCCGTCGAAGGATCTATACCCGTCCGTTCCAGAAACTCCTCATGCTGTCGTCTTTCCTCCCCAGTAACAGGTTCGTGCCATCGTTTTTGCCCCGCGAGATCAGTCGCTATCTTATACAAATTCTCCGGAATATGCTTATCGATCAATATCTGCTCATTCATGTCAAAATTGGGTAGCCAGTTATCCACCATGATGAGTGTATTTATATAATCGAATCGCGTCCCAGCCTGTCTGGATATTTCATCCCATATTTCCACCGCATTGCACTTTCGATTGCCGTATGTCAAGATTGCAAACTTGTAATCCGCTTTCAACCGCACCTTCTTGATAAATTGGCGAACCATATTTGGCGGCATATGCCCATAAATAGGATAAACGCTACCTATTTCATCTGCCTCGATATCGAACCGCTTCTGTTTCACCAGTTGCGGAATACTCAGAAGTTCACCGCCATCTCCCGCCAACTGCCGCGCAACATAGAGGCAATTTCCCGTGCCGGTAAAATATAGGATAACACGCTTCCCTTTCTTTTCACAGGAAACCAGTGAAAGTATCCCAGACGAAGCTATCGCCACGCTTGCTACTGCAGCCCCCATCCGTTTCAAGGCATCCCGCCTTGTCATTTTATTACCTGTATCCATATTCCGATCTCTTTATTCAATGATATGAATGCCCCGCAACCAATCCTCCACGCTGCCACTGCCCGAATAAGTGTCCAAATGAAGGGATTCCGGGGTGACCTCGTAAATCTTATCAAGAGATTGCTGCAAATACGTCGTGGCTCCATAAGTAAAAAACGGAACGATGATTTTTCCCGAGAGATTGTAACTCTCGAGGAACGTACAGACCACCATTGCCGGATTGTGCCACCAGATTGGCGAGCCGATAAAAATCACATCGTACTTTTCCATATTATCCAAAAGGGCTGCCACGCCAGGACGCAAGTTATTATACGATTCGTTTTGTATCCAGTCACTGTCATCATACGGATTTGCCGCGTACGGCTCCGCCGCCTCGATGCGGAAAGCATCTGCACCTGTTGCCGCAATGATTTGTTCCGCCAATCGCCCCGTGTTGCCTGTCGCCGAGAAATAAGATACAAGAATTTTGCGGTTGCCGTCATACTGTATTTCATCCGAGTTTTGATTGTCCGGATCGAAATCATCGTTTTTACTGCAAGCAGTTATCAACATAATAGCCGATAGCGCCAAGAGGAAAAAAAGAATTCGTTTCATGATAAAATGCTTTTGTATCTATTATTTTACTGATACAAAATTAGCCATGTATAATCACGCCGACACTATCCAAATTACGGATAGAAGTATAACTTTTACTGATTTCCAGCAAAACGTGCAGAAACACAAAAAGGAGGCGTGTCAAAACACCTCCATAGTTTCAAGGACGCGGCACCCTAGTAACTAAGACGCGCGCGACGAATCATTTCATCACAACTATGATTCTATTTCGTCAACTCTTCGAATACCGCCACAACATATTCGGCAATCTCACAGTCCTGCGCCTCCGTGCCGCCGCCCACGCCGATTGCACCGACAATCTTCCCATTCACAAACAGCGGATAGCCGCCTGCCACAAGAGTTATACGCGGATCATTGGACTGAATCCCCATCAATGGAGCTCCTTCGGCTGCCACGACTGCCACATCTTTTGTTTTGCATCGCGTCACGGCAGCCGTGTATGCCTTGCCCGGCACGAGAGTTATACTCAATACCAGTGCGTTTCCGTACCGACGATACACGCGAGGCAACCCGTGACGATCCGCGATGGCAAAACTAATGTCGATACCTAATTCTTTACTCTTTTCACGTGCCGCAGCACACAGTTTGTCGCACAATTCGTCCGACAGGATTTCCTTTTCATTAACTTGAGCCATACAGAATGTTATTGTGAGGATTGCAAACAATCCCACGGTTAATAATCTTTTCATACGTTCACTGTTTTTATTGACGACAAAATTAGATAAACGACTATCTACCTGCAATATGTGATAAATTTATCACAGTATGATTCTTTTTTCATATCGGGGGAATTACGTATTTTCGCGACACATAAAGGATATAACGAACAAATATGTACGAATACAAGATACCCCCGATAGATTTGGATTGCGGCGTGACGATCACGCAATATGTCATGGGAGCGAAATGGAAACCCTACCTGATTAACTGTATGACCAAAGGCATTCATCGTCCCGTGGAATTTCAACGTGCAATAAAAGGTGCAACAAGGCGTGTGCTAGTGCAACAACTCGGCGAATTGGAAGCCACGGGTATCGTGAAGCGCGTGGTCCACGACACCGTACCAATGAAAACAGAATACTTTCTGACGAAACTCGGCGAATCGCTCGTACCCATTAACCGCATGATGGACACGTGGGGCAACGAACACCGGGATATGTTCGACGAGATGGGTAATATCGGAATTGCCACTCGTTAAATTCACTCCTTGATACCGAGGTCCCGTTTATAACACGGATCTCGGGCGATATACCTAGAAAACAGGCGTACATCCATTAAAGAAGAATGGTGGCTTCAAACTAGAAGAGATGTAAAAAGCGGAGAATTTTCATTCTCCGCTTTCTCGTGAGAGGGTGGAAGACCGGGTTCGAACCGGCGACCTTCGGAACCACAATCCGACGCTCTAACCAACTGAGCTACATCCACCATTTTGCTTTTGCGCTGCAAAGATAGAACAAGTTTCGTTTCTCGCAAAGAAAAGCCACAAAAAATTTATCGTCGGAATTTAATTTTTCCCGTTTCGATCTCCCGGGCTGCGTAGCACAACTGCTCGTACCATTCCTCCCCGTATTTCGCGATCAAGGCATCTTTCAGGAATACGTACACCGGAACTCCCTCTTGCTCACCCTTCAGCCTGGCACAGTCACATATCTTCCATTGGTCGTAATTCATTGCCTCGTAATTCTGGTACTGCTTCACCCGGATCGGGTACAAATGACACGAGATAGGTTTCCGGAAACTACTTTCGCCCCGGCTCCACGATTTCTCGATAGCACACCAGCAACTTCCCCCCTCTTCTATCGCGTAGGCACATTCCCGTCCCCCGATCAACGGGGTCACCAGATCGCCTTCCATGTCGACCACAGAGAATCCCTGCTCCACAACAGCAGCCCTGCCCTCCGGCTTCATGTACGGCTTAATCTTCTCGTAATTCTCCCGGATCAACTCTGCCTCTTGTTCCTCCAATGGAGCCCCGGAATCTCCTTCCACACAACACACGCCCTTGCATGCCGCCAAATCACAACAAAACTTCTTCTCGAAAATATCAAGGCTTATAATTGTATCTCCTATCTGTATCATATTTTAATTGAAAATTGAAAGTACAAAATTGAAAATGTTTTTTCAAAGTTACAATAATCTTATCCCTATTTCTCTCGTGTTTAGCTAGAGATAAGTTAAATAACATATATTATTGTTTTATATCTATTATACTTACTTTATACCATCTCCCATTCAACTCCTATTCATCTCCTATTCAAAACCTATTATAAAAGGAAATTAATAGTATTTTAATAGAAATTAAATAAAAGTTAATACAGAGAAAATACTTTATATATCTATGATTTATACAATTAAAATTACTGAATACTCTGGGAACTCTCCTTGAAAACGGGAGGAAAAATATCAACTCAAAGGCTACCCGTGTAAAAACAAATAAGGGAGGCAGTTAATTCGAGAATTAACTTACCTCCCCTTCCACTAGTTGCAAATTGTGGTATTCTATATGTTTAAACCAACAAGGATTTACCCGTCATCTCTTTAGGCTGTGGAAGTCCCATGATAGCCAACACCGTGGGAGCGACATCCGCCAACACGCCGTCACGCAAATGATCGCATTTCGAATCGGTCACCCAGATACAAGGCACGGGGTTCAGCGAGTGTGCCGTATTGGGCGTTCCATCCTCGTTCACGGCATTGTCGGCATTCCCGTGATCGGCAATGATAAGCACGTCATAGCCGTTGGCGCGGGCAGCGGCGACCGTTTTCCCCACGCACTCGTCTACAGTGGCAACCGCTTTCTGTATCGCCTCGTACACGCCCGTGTGTCCCACCATATCGCCATTAGCGTAATTCAAGCAAATAAAATCGACCTCCCCCTTGTTCAACTCCTCCACGATCTTTTCCGTCACGACGGGAGCGGACATCTCGGGTTGCAAGTCATAAGTAGCCACCTTAGGAGAAGGCACCAGAATACGGGATTCACCCTCGAAAGGTTCCTCCCGCCCGCCATTCAGGAAGAAAGTCACGTGCGCGTATTTCTCCGTCTCGGCGATACGCAATTGCTTCAACCCCTGACTGGAAATATATTCCCCGATGGTATTCACCACGTTGTCTTTATCGAAAAGGATATGCAATCCCTTGAATTTAGCGTCATAAGGAGTCATCGTGCAATAGTGCAATGGCAGGGTCTTCATACCGAACTCCGGCATGTCTTCCTGGGTCAACACGATCGTCAATTCCTTTGCCCGGTCGTTACGGAAGTTAAAGAAGATCACCGCATCGCCCTCCTGTATCGTGCTCAACGGTTTACCCGCCTCGTCGACACACGCTATCGGCTTCACGAACTCGTCGGTCACGCCCGCGTCATAGGAAGCCTGCATGGCTGCCACGGGGTCGGTTGCCGGAGTTCCCACGCCTTTCACGATCAAATCGTAAGCCTCTTTCACGCGTTCCCAGCGTTTGTCCCGGTCCATGGCGTAATAACGCCCGATGATGGAAGCGATCCGTCCTCCGGATTGTTTCATGTGATTTTCCAATTCTTCGATAAAACCTTTCCCGCTCTTGGGATCGGTGTCACGCCCGTCCATAAAACAATGAACAAAAGCCTTCTCCACGCCGAACTCTTTCGCCAAATCGCAAAGGGCGAAAAGATGATCCAGAGAACTGTGCACCCCCCCGTTGGAAACCAATCCCATGAAATGTATCTGTTTCCCCTTCTCGCGGGCGTAAGTGAACGCTTTCACGATCTCGGGATTTTGAGCGATCGAGTGGTCACGGCAAGCCCGGTTGATCTTTACCAGGTCTTGATAAACAACCCGTCCCGCACCGATATTCAAGTGCCCGACTTCGGAATTACCCATTTGTCCATCCGGCAAACCTACATTTTCACCACTCGTGTAAAGTAATGAACGAGGATTACAACTTGCCAACCCCGTGATATTCGGGGTCGGCGTACTCCCGATCGCGTCTGAATGGTCGTGTTTACCAATACCCCAACCATCCAATATCATCAACAATACTTTTTTCATATCTACTTTATTTATTCTTATTCTTATCTTCTAAACGATTAGCAAAGTTAAATTATAATATTCACTTTAACGCCTTATTTTCAGGGAAAATCAACGAAAACGTTTGCCTCGAAACGACTTGCCCTCCAAAATTCATCACAATACAGTCTATTTTTTCGCGACAAAAAATATAAACACACTAATCAAATGAATATCAATGCATCACAAATAAAAAACGAATAATTCTTATTATTTTTATAGTACTATGTATTGCATAATACTATTTTTTATTCATATCTTTGTCATGCAAAACTAAACAAATCAAGATATGAATATCGAGAACACACAGGCTCAAATGAGAAAAGGGATTCTGGAATACTGTATCTTGCTGATTATCGCACAGAAGGACGCTTACGTGCCGGATATAATCAGCAGACTGAAGTCTTCCCGGATGATCGTTGTCGAGGGCACGATCTACCCTTTGCTGACCCGCCTCAAAAACACGGGACTGCTCTCATATCGCTGGGAGGAATCATTACAAGGTCCACCACGCAAGTATTACAGCATCACGGAAACGGGACGGGAATTCCTCAAAGAACTGGAAACATCCTGGAATGAACTGACCGCTGCCGTGAACAACATTAAAGAAAACCATAATAGCTAAATTCCACGATCATGAAGAAGACATACACGATTAATCTTAGCGGAAAGATTTTCCATATTGATGATGACGCTCTGGATAAGTTGCAGACTTACATCAACACGCTCAATACATACTACTCCCGGGAAGAAGACGGAAACGAAATCATGGACGATATCGAAAACCGCATCGGCGAATTATTCACGGAATACCTGAAAGGACAATACCGGGAAGTAATCACCATCAATGATGTCGAACAGGTGATCGCCACGATGGGTTCCCCTTCCGATATTATCGACGAGGATGAACAGCCTCAAAAGACGACTCCCAAACAAGGGAAAAAATTATACCGCTCCCCGGACAACCGGGTTCTCGGGGGTGTTGCCGGGGGAATGGCTGCCTACTGGGGGATTTCACCCTTGTTGCTCCGGGTATGTTTTGTCATTATGACGTTCTATTACGGGATATTCTTTATCGTGTATATTATCTTATGGATTGCCGTGCCCAAGGCAAAAACGGCAATGCAGAAACTGGAGATGAAAGGACAAGACATAAACGTCTCTAATATAGAACGTTCGTTCAAAGAAGAATACCAAGAGGTCAAAAACAGCAAAGGAACTAAATACGTCAATTATGTCGGGAGAGGCATCACGAAAGCATTACGAATCGTGGCTAGAATTGTTGTCATTTTCTTGGGAATGATACTCTTTGCCGGTGGTATATTTTCCTTGTTCTCGCTGCTTTCCGCCCTATTTTTACCTCACTGGTATCCGTGGGGCGACAGCTACATGGGAATAAGTTATGCCCTCTCGACAACAAACCTAGTCTTTTGCAAAATCGGAATACTGTTCCTATTGGGAATTCCTATTATCATGGTCATTTTCATGGCGATCAAATTGTTGTTCTCCTTCAAGAGCAACAACAAGGCGATCGCCCTTTTTGCCCTCGTCGGATGGCTCATCGGTCTAGTTATGGTTATCTCCGTGGGAATTAGCGAAGGATCGACTTGGACTCCACAGACAAAAGACTATGAAGAAAGTTTACAACTAGATAAGTCCCAAACGCTCACGGTTCAAGTGAATGATCGCTACACCGTTCCCGTGGAAATATACTATACAGGAAAAGAAGTAGTTCAACTCGATGAAAACCGAGTATTTAAACCTCATTTTACAGTCTACCCTTCTCACAATAACAAAGGTGCAATCGTCGTGCGGTATTGTACCCACGAGAACAAGCCAAACTGGAAAAGTGTAACTTTTGACTACACGTACGGAAACGATACCCTACGATTCGATAATTACGCTCAACTGAATGATAAATGGAGGGCGCAGAGAGTGGAAATTCTTGTTTATTTGCCCGAAGGCACACGTATACAATTTACCCCACAGACCGCAAAATACTTAAAAGAAAACAGGCACACAAACCTTTTATATTCTGGACTAAACGACAATAAAACATTATTCATCATGCAAGACCGGAAACTCAAAGCTCTCCGGTAAAAAGAAGCGGCAGACCTTTTATCCCTTTGGTCTGCCGCTCTGTTTTTATTTTTTGCTATCGATGTCTTTTAACAATTCATCTACCGCTTTCTTTAGCTGCTCGTCTTCACCTTGGATGATCTTTTCAGGCGAATTGGCAATCTTCACGTCCGGTTCCAGTTGCTGGTTTTCCAGGTAACTCCCGTCATCTAAACGATACCCCACGATAGGGATCCCGAAGAAAAGCGACGGGTCTTGCAGAAATTCCCAAGACACGCTGGTCATCGTGCCCGGCACAGGCATCCCGACGATACGTCCCAGTCCCTGGTGCTTGTACACCCAAGGCGTACCGTGCGCGTTCGAGTAATTCGCCTCGCAGGTTAACATGATGGACGGTTTGTTCCAACGGCGGCTAGGCATATCGCAAGCCTCCCGACCGCGAACTACCTGCGTGAAATATTTTTTGCCGCTGAATAATATCTCTATATCCTCGTGTAAACGTCCGCCCCCGTTGAAACGCGTGTCAATAACTATTCCCTCCCGGTCATTGTATTTACCAAGAATATCTGAATACACGGAACGGAAACTCGGGTCATCCATGCTGGAAATATGCACGTATCCCAACCGACCACCGGAAAGACGATCCACGTCGGCAGCACGTTGTTTTACCCAACGTTTGTATAGTAAGCCGTTAAGGGCTCCTTTTCCTATCGGGAGGACAATTTCTTCCCAACGGTTTTTTGTTGAAGGGTCGTAAACAGACACCAACACCCGTTTGCCCGACTTGTTATTCAGCAAAGGATAGTAATCCATTCCCGCTTTCACCTCCTGACCGTCGATCTTCTCGATGATCATCCCGGCTTTTACCTTGGAACGGGCATGATCGAAAGGTCCTTTCTCGATCACTTCATCAATCAACAAACCGTCTTTCTTGTAATCCGGATTCAAAAACAACCCTAACTCCGCGGTAGCATCTCCATTCCCGCCGGAACGATAACCGGAACCCGTGTGCGACACGTTCAACTCGCCCAGCAACTCGCTCAACATCTCGGAGAAGTCGTAGTTATTATTGATATAAGGTAAATATTTCTCGTACTCCTTTGTCAATTTTGCCCAATCCACTCCGTGCATATCTTTCGTGTAGAAACGCTTCGCCTCTTGGCGGCGCACCCGGTCGAACATATACGCCCGCTCTGCTGCCAAATCCATTTCCATCTCGGCGGAATAAGCGACTGGTGATCTTTTCTCGGAAGCCAGGTTGATTTTTTGCATTCCACGGCTACCTAGCAAGAATAACTCTTTGCAGTCCTTATCCATCTCAAGGGAAGCCCATCCGCTGTTCAACTTATGCATTACCCGGGTACTTCTCGCCCGCAGGTCGCTTACCCACAGATCATATCCGCCCTCGAAGGAAGACATATAATACAGCTTATCCCCGGATTTACTCAAGATGGCATCACCCAAAGAAGAAGAATTGGGAGTCAGGCGCATCACCCGGTCTTCAATATCTTTCAATTCGACCTCAATGTCTTTCTTCTCTTTCTTATCCGCTTTGGCATCTTCCTTTTTATCCTCTTTTTTGCCTTTTGCCTCGGCTGCCGTTATTCGTTTTTCTTCCTCTTTCAACAACTCATAGCGTTCTTTATTCAAACGGAATTTATCATACGCATCTTGATTCATAAAGACTATCATCACGTCCTGCAAGGACCCCCAAGAGGCGTGGTTACGCATTCCATAACGTTCGCTGGCAAAAAGAATGGCATTTCCATCGAGCACCCAGCGGGGATTGCTGTCAAAATAACCGCTGTTCGTCAAATTTACCATTTCCCCGCTCCCGTCAGCCTTCACGATAGCGATGTCGCTATACGGGTCATGGCGGTTTCCGATGATTTCCACGGCAAACCATTTCCCATCGGGCGACCACGTGTACGTGAAGCCGTCCCCAGTGCGGTATTGATATTTATCGTCCGCCACCTGCCGGACTTTTTTGGTTTTCAAGTCCACAACCATCAATTTCGTGCGGTCTTCAATGAACGCCAATTCCTTCCCGTCCGGGGAGAATTGCGGGGCAAAACGTTCTTTCGTGGAAGCGGGCAACACGGCTTCTTCCTCGATTAACGTGGCATTGGGAAAATTAGCTTCTTCATCCCGGGCTATCCTTGCCGTATAGATATTCCAGTTTCCACCCCGTTCGCTGGCATAAGCTATCGTCCGGTTATCCGGGGCAAAACTCAACCATTTCTCTTGTTCCGGCGTGGTGGTGATCTGTTTCGTTGTCGTGTAATCTGAAGAAGTCACGAACACATTCCCCCGGATAATCATTGCTACCTGTTTCCCGTCCGGAGATACCGCCGCACTCGTCGCACCGGAAGTGAAGCGCAAAGAGGCTACATTATTTTTCCCCTCGTCGCCGATAATATCGACTTTCACTTTTACGGGTTTTCCTTGCGCATCCTTCACGTAAATCTCCCCGTCGTACCCAAAGCAAAGACGACCGTTGTCGGCAATACTCAGGAAACGCACCGGGTGTGTTTTAAAAGAAGTTACCGCTTTCACCTCAGACGGCTTATTCAAAGGAAAAGAATACACGTTGAAAGAACCACCCCTTTCGCTTAGGAAATAAACGGTTTGCTGATCGGGAAATAAAACAGGCGAACGATCTTCTCCCGCCCGGCTAATCAGAGGGGTATGCTTACCGCTTTTCATGTCATAACGATAAATATCCCGGGTGATGGAAGAAGTATGATGCTTCCGCCACTCGTTCTCTCCTCCTTTGCAATCCTGATACAAGAACATATCCCCGGATTTGGAAAAACAAATCTCTTCCGCCGGAGTAGCCAACACTTGCCGGGAACGCCCGCCGTTTACCGATACGGCGTACAATTCTGTCAAAGCCCCCTTCGGGAACAACGCACTTTGGGCGGGATCTTGGATTTGAGCACTATAAACGATCTCTTTCCCGTCGGGCGTAAACGTGTAGGGGATCTCTCTCGCCGAATTGGTGGTTACCCGACGAGCTTCACCTCCCCGGGCTGGCATCACGAATATATCGAAATTTCCGAAACGATCGCTCGTGAAAGCAATCTGCTTCCCATCCGGCGACCAAACCGGGTGAGATTCGTATGCCGGGTGAGTCGTCAACTGGCGAGCCACTCCCCCTTCCGAGGAAACGATATAAATATCTCCTTTATAACTAAATACAATTTGCTTCCCGTCAGGTGAAATTTTCGGGTAACGCATCCACAGCGGTCCTGCCTGCAACATGAAGCCTACTAACAAAAAAGTAATAGTCAATACGATTTTATTCATCCTTTATTTATTTTGGTTTTAATTTATCTTAGCTTGGAAATACGGGTATCTTTCATCCAAGAAAAACGAGAAAAGTCCGCACCTTGAATAATCGCCAAACCTTTCCCGCCCCGACCGGAATAACAATCCCTTACTTTTTCCAGGATATGATCTCCTTCCTGCCACACGATTTCTTCCCGTATAAAATCGGCAACAATCATTCCTCCGTAAAACTCAAGACAGGGGATCTCCCTTATCACTCCACCGGTATCCACGACCTCCACAACACGCTCATTCTCCAACACCACGTAGCCGTTGTGTATCAATTCAAACCCGGGTAACAGTATATAATTAGCTGCTATCTTTCGCATCTTAAATCCTAAACTCTATTTTTTCCTTGCATCCGGTCTTCTCTGAACCGAGGTAGGGATATCATACTCTTTCTCCAATTGTTTTTTTCTATTGTCACCCACGTACACCCGGTTCAAACGGGTATTCGTTACCCAACCGTCTATCTCTTTTGTCTTTACTTTTGCCCTTTTATCGATTTCGCTATCCACTATCTTCACGACTAATTTCGTATATATAGAATCCTTCACGTAATGACTCCAATTATAGTCCCGCATACGGATAGAATCATACGTGCTGACAGGTATATCCCGAACTTTCAACGTGTCGTTTTCGGCAGACAAGAAATAAGACCGTATATAAGACCTCCTTCCCTGGATCCGCCGGTTCCACTTCAAGGCGGTATAGAAATTATACATACCCGGCACAATGCTATCCACCTCAACGAGCACGAATTGATTCCGTTTATCAAAATGTACCGTGTCCGCCTTCACGACACGCTCGGCATAAACGACCGAATCTTTCTTCGGTGCTTTCGGGTTCGTGGAATCCGGACGTATCGTATCCGCCACAGTCATCGTGTAGCCCGAGAATAAATTAATCGTATCGTCTTTCGTAAATTGACTCAATATCCGCATTTTCTGAGTCTGCCGACGATTAAGCGTATCGATTACCGCATCATACATCCGGTTGAACGCCGTGAAGTTCTTGGAGTAATAGTTCAGACAGGAGTCGAAATCCGACCGAGTGATTCCATACTTTTTAAACAGGTCGTTATAATATAAATAATTGTCTTTTTCGTCACGATGCTCCGGATTAGCAATTTTCAACACGCCATCCGCCATATGCATATCGATCAGCAAAGCCGTAAACTGGTCTTTATTCAACGCCACTTTCTTCGTGCAGGCAACGACAGAAACGGCAATCACGAATACCCATATAATATGTTTCATTCCCTTTTGTCTTTTTGTTTCTAGCATTTTCTTCTTAATTTTTCCCGTACCAATTTATTCAGTTTAGATGAGAAAAGAAACTCGTTGAGAGCCTGGTTGTCAGAGTACATGATATTCTCGTTGGAACCTTCCCACTCCTTATGCCCCTCGTGGATAAACAACACTTTTTCCCCGATCTCGAACACGGAGTTCATGTCGTGCGTGTTAATCACCGTGGTCATGTTATACTCGTGCGTGATCTCCGACAACAAATTATCAATAACGATAGAGGTCAAGGGATCCAACCCGGAGTTCGGCTCATCACAGAACAGGTATTTCGGCTGCAACACGATAGCCCTCGCTATGGCAACCCGTTTCTTCATACCTCCACTAAGTTCGGCAGGATAGAGGTTCTCGACGTTTTCAAGATTCACGCGGTTCAAACAGAAAAGGACACGTTCGACCTTTTCTTTCTCGGTCATCATAGAGAACAAATTCAAGGGAAATTTCACGTTTTCCATGACGGAAAGAGAATCGAACAAAGCGCCACCTTGAAAGACCACGCCCAATTCTTTCCGGATTTCCTTCAATTGCTTGGAATCCATCACTGTAATATCCCGGTCGTCATAAAATATCTTTCCCGCATCGATCGTGTGTAAACCAATCAAAGATTTCAACAAAACAGTTTTTCCCGAACCACTTTTTCCGATAATCATATTCACCTTACCCGGCTCGAACACGGCATCTATATCAAACAATACCTGCTTTTTATCAAATGATTTACATACTCCTTCCGCCCGTATCATTACAATAATATTTTGGTTAATATCACGTTAATAAGCAAGATCGCGATACTGCTATCGACAACCGCTTTCGTACTCGCCTTACCGACTTCCAGAGCTCCACCCTGTACGGAATACCCGTAAAACGCAGGAATCGATGTAAATATCACGGCAAAGAACAAGGTCTTGATGATCGAGTAAGTCACGTAATAAGGATTAAATGAAAAATGAAGCCCGTGGATGTAATCGTCATAATTGACCACCCCGGTAGCGATACCCGAGAGGATACCCCCGATAATCCCGATAAAAACACTGAATATGTAAAGAATAGGATTAACAATTAATGCTGCCGCAATTTTAGGTCCCACGAGATAAGATACAGAATTTATTCCCATCACTTCCAAAGCCTCTATCTGTTCCGTGATTTTCATGCTCCCGATCTCGGAAGCAATGTTACTCCCGATCTTTCCGGCAAGAATCAAACTCACGATGGTGGAAGAAAATTCCAACAACAAGGTTTCCCGGGTAAGATAACCAATCAAATAACGGGGCAACAGAGGACTGGACATATTGTAAGCCGTTTGCAAAGTCAACACGACTCCAATGAAAAAAGAGATTATCACCACCAACACGATAGAATTCAGCCCCAGTTTCTCCAACTCGTTGACTAATTCTCTCAAGTATACTCTCTTCTTCTCGGGCTTGGTGAACATCCGCCCCATAAACAATATGTACTCCCCTATCCTATTTAAAGCTTTCATCTGCATTAACTCCTTATATAAGACCCTCCTTGTCCTCCTTCTTCAAATTTTATCGTAAAAATAGAAATTATTCACGGATTTATTACTAATTTCGACAACAATAAGATGAAATTTAATTTTAAACTTATAACTAGAAATGAATAAGAACTCGTATTGCGTTATTATGGCCGGAGGATTGGGGAAACGCTTTTGGCCCGTAAGCACTAAAGCCTGTCCGAAACAATTTTGTGACATACTGAACGTCGGGAAAAGTTTTCTTCGCCAAACCTTCGAACGAGCAAACCAAATCTTTGAAACCCAAAACATCTTTATTGTCACGGGTGCTGCTTATGAAGAACTAACCAAAGAACAAATTCCGGAAATCCCAAGCGAGAATATTTTAAAAGAACCATTCGGGAAGAACACTGCCCCTTGTATCGCATATGCGGCATACCGGATTGCCCGGATCAACCCGGACGCTAATATGGTCGTTGTCCCTTCCGATCAT
The DNA here is from genome assembly GCF_000379665.1 of Butyricimonas synergistica DSM 23225. Classification (GTDB taxonomy): domain Bacteria; phylum Bacteroidota; class Bacteroidia; order Bacteroidales; family Marinifilaceae; genus Butyricimonas; species Butyricimonas synergistica. Next base: position 121,195 of record NZ_KB903360.1, read on the forward strand.
TTTATCAGTAACGATGCCGTTTATGTCGACAACATACAAAAAGGTCTTGCCTTCGTGGAACAATTCGGCGGATTGCTCACGATCGGGATTAAACCGACCAGACCGGAAACCGGATACGGGTATATTCAAATTAAGAAAAACAAATTCTCTGAATTCATTTCTAAAGTAAAGACTTTCACAGAAAAACCGGATATCGAATTGGCAAAAGTGTTTCTATCATCCGGAGATTTCTTGTGGAACGCCGGAATATTCGTGTGGAAAGTGAAAGATATTATCGGGGAATTCAAAACTTATCTGGAAGATATTTACCTGCTATTCGAACAAGAATACAAGAACGCTAAAGACCCCGATTCACAAGAAAACATCACACATATTTATAGCCAATGCCGGAATATTTCCATCGACTTTGGTATCATGGAAAAATCTTCCAAGGTATATGTTATGAAAGGAGAGTTCGGTTGGTCTGACGTGGGCACGTGGCATTCATTCCACGAGATTAGCCCGAAGGACGAGAACGACAACGTATCCAACAGTGAACACGTGTTACTGACAGATACCAAAGGTTGTATCATCAATGTTCCCCAGGACAAGAAAGTCATCATCGAAGGTATTGAAAATGTGATTATCGCCGAGAATAATGACGTACTTATGATCTGCCACAGGGATCACGAAGACAACATCCGGCATTTTGACGATATGCTGAAACATACAAAAAAGGAGCTTTAAAAAGCTCCTTTTTATATCTTTATTTTCACCTCTTCTATCCGGGCGCTCTTGACGCTTAATACCTCGAAAACAATATTCTCGATTTCGATCTGTTCCCCCTCCTCGGGTATATCTTCATTGTAATACAATATCAACCCCGCTAACGTTTCATACTCTTCATCCTCGGGCAAATTCAAATCATATTTCTCGTTCAGGTAATCCACTTCCAGCCGACCGGAGAAGATAAATTCATTCGGGCTCAACTGCTCCTCTTTCAAGTTCAGACGGTCATGTTCGTCCTCAATCTCCCCAAAGATTTCCTCCATAATATCCTCTATCGTTGCCATTCCGGCTGTAATCCCAAATTCATCTACCACGACAGCAACACTTTTCTGTTCCTTCGTAAAAAGATTCAATAACCTCAATGCGGACATCGTTTCGGGAACAATCAATATCTTACTTACAGCTTTCTTTACCGTTTCCGGGTGATGGAATAAAGCTGACGAATGCACATAACCGATCACGTTGTCGATAGAGTCACGGTAGATCAATATCCGTGATAGTCCGGTCTTCACAAACAGATTCCGCAATTCATCCAAACTACTGTCTATCGGCAATGCCACAATATCCGGGCGAGGCACGATACATTCCCGCAATTTGATCTCCGAGAAATCCAAAGCATTGCGGAATAGTTTTATATCATGTTCGTCCTCATTTTCAACTCCTGCCGTTTCCCCTTCCTCAATCAAATTATTTAGATCGACTTTCCCGAATGCCCGGTTTTCTTCTTTTGCCAACTTCCGCCCCGTGAATATCCGAAGCAGCAATCCCCCGAACCAAACAGAAAAATAAGAGATCGGGAAAAACAGAATATAAAAGATAAACACGGGTACCGCAAAAATACGAAGGAACAAATTCGGGCGCAACCGGAAAACCGCTTTCGGCAAGAATTCACCCGACACCAACATGATGAGAGTAGAGATTAGAGTCACTAGTATCAACCTTAATCCTAACGAAATCCCATAACTTTCCAAACGAGGATCGAGATAATCGGACATGAAAATACCATAGACAACCATAACCACGTTGTTACCCACCAATATCGTGGTAATATACATCCCCGAATTAGAGATAAAAAGGTCGATCACCCGCTGCGTGATACCTTTATTCGATTTGTCGATCTCTATACGCAATTTATTGGATGCCATGAATGCGATCTCCATTCCCGAAAAGAAAGCAGACAACACCAAACAAATTAATATAGCTACTAATACTGACATTTAAGGTTGTTGTTTTTCTACAATGACTCCGGTAACTTTATTAAAGACCGGTTTTCGTAAAGATTGATCGGACTTGAATCCATTGTTCCCCTCGATAATATTCTCTTCCGAGGTTAAACGCGTATAACGGTCTGAATAGACAATCTCCTTCTTCATATCCCAGTAAAGAAGTTCTGTTTCCAACTTCTTACCCTCGGAATTGATAACCACAACTTCGTCACGCAATTCCCATAGCATTTCATCTTCCAGTTTTTTAGCGTATTTCGAAGTAATAGCACCTACCATCGTTCCGTCTTTCTCGTACAACTCGGCGTGAATCCCTTTCGGAAATTCATCGTATTTTTTATTTTCCTCGTCATACTTGTTGTAAAGCGGAGTCGTCACTCGATATTTCAATCGTGCCGAATCGGAATAAAACAATTCCATGTTTTCGCCGGACATATTAGGTAACCCAGCCCGTGCCGCCTCAATAGCATTCACCTCTTTTATATCCGTTTTGCACGAGAAAAGCATTACCGTCCCGAAAACGAGGACGGTAATGCTTCTTATCATTCTTAAAGCACGATATCGAAATATCATATATTATTCTTTAAATCTTGCAGTCGTTGTTTCGTTTATCCATCCGCCAACTTTTACAGATGCTCCTGCCGTAATGGAACGGAAAAAAGCATCATCTTTTGACGGGAAATAAACGGAATACTTCGCGATAAACTCGTTTGCTTTATCCGCAACCCCCGGATCAACTTGTTTTGCCTTGATAAATTTATCCACGGCAGCCCAGAATACGGTACGTTTCTCAAATTCGTCACCCTCGTAACTGTTACTAGCTGAAGCATAAGCCAATCCGATGGTCAAATAAGCCTGTCCCAGATTCGGATTACTTTTTAAAGCAGCCAAAGCATATTTCTTGGCTTGCTGGTAATCCCGCTTCGTGGACAAATATACTTGAGCCAGATTCAGATTGTAATCACCCCGATCCGTCTCGTTGTCAGTCTTGTCAATAGCCTCTTTCAAATACTGCTCGAACTTGGGAATATCGTTCTTACGATAGAACATAATTGCCAATCCGTAAGCAGCCTCTGCACTCGGATCTTGATGATAAATACTTTCAGCTATCGTGGCATACAAAGGTAAATCTGTACACTCCTGCTTTTTCAACAACTTGTAAATATCTTTCAACACATCCAAATTATCCTTGTTTGCCTCGTACTTCTTGACTAACAACTCATTCAACGTCATACAATCAGCCAATCCGGTTTCAATAAACATGGCTTCCAGATTATCCTTACATACCAAGAAAGCCTCGCAACCTTTCTCTCCCGTACCGGCTTGTTGGTCGGCGAAATCAGCAAAGTCAATGTACAAATTAACGAAATCATCTTTCGACAATTGATTTTCTCTCGCCAACTGACACGCCGCATGGAAAGTCATATGAACCTGTACGGCAGGAACAATGTCCTTATCCATCTCGTAGGATTTCAACAAATTGTTAAAAGCATCCTTCACCATGTTGATATCGCCATTGGAATAACGGAATTGCGCCATACCTTTTTTCCCCAATACAACTCCCTCTCTATTATTGGGATTATTTCTCATGTACTGGTTACGGCGATCAAAAAGCATCAATAGAGTATCCACGTACTCTTTTTTCTTTGTCTTCTCAATCATATGCTCGAGGATTTTTTCCCCGCGAGCGTACACCGTCAATTGAAATGCCGGGGCATTCAAAAACAAATACCGCCAAGGGGCTAAAGCCTCCTCGAAATTTCCTTGTTTAAAATATTCTGTGTAAAGAGAAGCATTCAAGATTGTTTTTGCACTATCAAGCCCATACTTAGACTCCAACGTTTGCGCCTTCGTCCCGATAGTGAATAAACATATTCCCAATGCCAAAACAGCAATCTTTTTCATGGTCATCCCTTATTTAGTTATAGTTCGAATTAGTATTTTCATCATAGCAACCGTGTCCACGTGAACACCTTTGCAAAATTACCACTATTTTTCAAATACGGAAATCTATCTCCTATTTTTCACTGTCTATTAACCGTTTTTTGAAATTCTAAAACTCTATTTAGACCTAAGTTTACCAATTTATCCACAAAAAAGACCTGTCGATCCAGTGTCTTTTTCAAATATTCGCTTCCTCCTCCCGTAATAATCACCACCGCATCGGGATTATTATGGTAAGTTTCATCTATATAACCTCTTATTTCAAAAAATATACCATTCATCACCCCATTCAGAATAGCATCATGTGTATTTTTGCCTATATAGCCATGATTTATATCACATTTTACGAGTGGTAAACTTACCGTAAACTCGTTCAACGCACGAAAACGTATCCCCAAACCCGGGGAAATATTCCCCCCGAGGAATTCCCCTGCCTCACTCACGAAATCATACGTGATAGCCGTCCCCGAATCGATAATCAACAGTTCTTTTCCAGGGAATAACGTAACCCCTCCCACGCAGCCGGCAATCCGATCCACACCCAAAGTCTTCGGGGTATCATATCCCAATTTGATCGGTAATGGCATTTCCGACGACATCTCGCAAAAAAAAGTAGAAACACTCTTCAAATGCTCCCGTACTTCTTCGGATATAAATCCCGTACTCGACAAAATCATATTCACCTCTTGTCCCCGGTGCAAATAACCGGAAGCCAACTCGTACGCCTCCGGAATTCCCATTCCGCAAACGACCCAATCCCCTCCATCATAAACAGTATATTTAGTACGCGTATTTCCTATATCAACAATCAGATTCACGGCTTCCAGTTTTTCGTTTATACTAACTATTAGCTTTCATAAGCATATTCCCTCATCTCCCCAATAATCTTCGATACCTTATGAATATCCTTCACATCCGAGAAAATAAGACTCAACTTATCATTTTTCTCACTCATCTTGCAAGGTATGATTTGTTTCTGTACAAATTTAAGCAATTCCCCGAAAATCGGAGAAGCATAGAACGGGGAGTCTTGGTCACTAATAAAATAAATCACCATTCTATTGTTTTTCACCATCAATCGCTCTATTCCCAAGTCAATACATCTTTGCCGTATCCGTACAACCTCCATCAAGCCACTTACCTGCTCCGGAATCTCCCCAAACCGATCTCGCATCTCGACCTCGAAACGCTGCAAAGCACTTTCGTCCGTGATATTATCCAATTCCCGGTACAAACGAATTCGCTCGCTCACGTTTTCCACGTAAGTGTCCGGTATCAACAAAGCAAAATCGGTATCGATCACGCAATCCGTTGTGAAAGCGGTAGGCCCATCCGTTTGCTCTTTTTGCAATTCCGGGAACTCCTCATCCCGCAACTCGAGCAATGCCTCATTCAAAATACGTTGATAAGCCTCGTACCCAATTTCCGCAATAAAGCCCGATTGCTCTCCCCCCAGGATATTCCCGGCTCCGCGAATATCCAAATCCTGCATAGCGATGTTGAAACCACTACCCAGTCCGCTAAAATCTTCGATTGCCTTCAACCGCCGCCGGGCATCCGAATTTACTAACTCCAAGGGAGGAGCCAACAAATAACAGAAAGCCTTTCGGTTGGAGCGTCCCACTCGTCCTCGCAACTGATGCAAATCACTCAGCCCGTAGTTTTGTGCTTGATTTATAATAATGGTATTGGCATTCGGAATATCCAACCCGGACTCCACAATAGTCGTGGCAATCAACACATCATAATCCCCCCGGATGAAATCATGCATAACGGTTTCCAATTCCTCCCCGCTCATTTGCCCGTGCCCCACGCAACTTTTTATTCCCGGCACCAAACGATGTATCATGTACTGGATATCCCGGATATTATCTACCCGGTTGTGAATAAAGAAGATTTGTCCACCACGACTCACTTCATATGTAATCGCATCTTTAATGATTTTCTCGTCAAACCGGTGTAACTCTGTCACAATCGGATACCGGTTAGGCGGCGGCGTCCGGATAATCGACATATCACGTGCCCCCATCAACGAGAACTGCAATGTACGCGGAATCGGTGTTGCCGTCATGGTGATCGTATCCACGTTCAGCTTCAAACGCTTCAATTTTTCCTTTACAGCCACCCCGAATTTCTGTTCCTCATCCACGACCAGCAACCCGAGGTCTTTAAACTTCACGTCACTGCTTGTCAGGCGATGTGTACCTATAATAATATCTACTTTCCCCTCTTCCAGATCTTTTAGAACTCGTTTGATATCCGCACTTTTCTTCATCCGGCTGATATATTCTACCCGGCAAGGCATCCCCTCCAAACGCTTTTTGAAAGTATTGTAATGCTGATAAGCCAATACAGTTGTCGGAACAAGTACAGCCACCTGCTTACTATCCGCCACGGCTTTAAACGCTGCCCGAATAGCAACCTCCGTCTTCCCGAAGCCGACATCTCCACACACCAAACGATCCATCACGTGAGGTTTCTCCATATCCTCTTTCACCGCCTGAATAGCCTTCATCTGGTCGGGCGTCTCCTCATACATGAAAGAAGCCTCCAACTCATCCTGCAAGAAACTGTCTTTCGAAAATGCATAAGCCTCCTCACGACGGCGTTTGGCATACAAGGCAATTAACTCTCTGGCAATATCCTTCACCCGGGATTTCGTTCGCTGCTTCAACTTATTCCATGCCTCGCCTCCTAACTTGCTCACGGCTGGAGGCTCCCCTTCCTTTCCCTTGTATTTGGATATCTTATGCAAGGAATGCAAACTCACGTACAATTCGGCATTATTTTTATAGACCAAACGTATCGCCTCTTGCACCCGACCGTCATTACTTATCTTTGTCAATCCCCCGAAACGCCCGATACCGTGATCGATATGCACCACGTAATCGCCGGGATGCAAGTTCTGCAATTCACTAATCGTGATAGACTCTCGCCCCTTGCGTATTTGAGTCGTCTTCAAACGGTACTTCTGGTAACGGTCAAAAATCTGGTGTTCCGTGTACACGCATATTTTAACATCCGCATCACTAAATCCCTCATGCACCGTCCCTTCCACCGGGACAAAATTAACCGAGTGCCCTTTGTCCGAAAATATATCCCTCAAACGCTGCAATTGCATATCATTTGTCGAACAAAGATATATCGTATAACCATCTTGCTGTTTATCCAACAAATGTTCCGCCAACAAATCGAATTGCTTGTTGACAGCGGACTGCACTTCAGCCTCCAGACGAAGCACATCCCCCCGGAAATAAAGTTCCGGTCCCCACTCGATCACGCTATTTTTCTCAATCGATAGAAATAGTTCCTCCGCCCCTATCAACAATTCTCCGGCATCTTCCTCTTTCAACGTCTTGATTCGATCATGAATCAACAACGAATTCTTCAACCACCACGTCGTTTCTTTCCCCAAAAACTCTGTCAATCCCACGTTTGACTCTTTTCTCGTTGCTTCGCTCAAATCGGGGACAATAACCACTCGTTCAATTAACTGCTCGGACAATTGCGTTTCCACGTCAAAATAACGAATGCTTTCTACTTCATCCCCGAAAAAGTCTATTCGCACGGGGCGCTCTTCTGCAAACGAATAAACATCAACGATACTACCCCGAATAGAGAATTGCCCGGGTTCATACACGAAATCACTACGCTCGAACCCGTACTCGGAAAGCAAAGATTCCAGAAAAGAGATAGATAACTTTTCGCCTTTAGCCACGGGCATCGACATATCTGCAAGCACGGCTTTACTGACTACTTTCTCGGCTAAAGCCTCCGTGTAAGTCACCACCATTCCCACTTGTTTCGCGGTCAAAGCATTCAACACCTCCGTGCGCACCAGTATCGAATCGTTATCCTTATCCTCGAAATTACCAGCCCGGCGATAAGAAGAAGGCAAGAACCGCACATTTTCTTCGTCAAAAAAAGTCAACAGATCATTATAGAAATAAGCAGCTTCCTCCTTATCGTTCATCACGAACAATTGAAGACTCCCCATCTCCTGCCCGACATTAGCACCGACAAACGAAACTATCGACCCGATCCCATTTTCCAGCTTTACCTTTATTCCCGGACGTTCTCTCAAACGCCGAGTGATTTTCTGGACAACAGGATGAGCCTGAAATAATTTCAATAATTCCTTTGCTTCCAAATTATATCCTCTTTATCAAAAAAACGGCACACCTTTCAGCATACCGTCTATCTATATTTTTAAATAAGCCCAATCATATGATTAGCATAGCATCCCCATAAGTTCCGAATCTATACTTTTCTTTGACAGCAACATCATAAGCCTCCATCACGTAATCATATCCCCCGAAAGCGGCAACCATCATCAATAAAGTAGAATAAGGCAAATGGAAATTGGAAATAAATGCATCCGGCACACTGAAATCATAAGGAGGGAATATGAATTTATTCGTCCATCCATCAAATTCCGTCAAACGTCCTTTTGTTGTTACACAACTTTCCAGCGTACGTACAACAGTTGTCCCCACGGCACATATCTTACGCTTTTCATCTTTCGCATCATTCACGATTTTCACAGTTTCCGACCCCACGATAATCTGTTCCGAATCCATCTTATGCTTGGTCAAATCCTCAACATCCACTTCCCGGAAATTACCCAAACCGACGTGCAACGTGACAAACGCAAAATCAATACCCTTGATTTCCATACGTTTCATTAGCTCCCGGCTAAAATGCATTCCGGCAGTCGGGGCTGCAACAGCTCCCTCGTTTTTGGCAAAAATAGTCTGGTAATTTTCGGCATCCTCCGGCTCTACCTTCCGGTTAATAAAGCGCGGTAGCGGAGTTTCTCCCAAGGCGTACAATTCTTTTTTAAATTCTTCGTATTCCCCGTCATACAAGAAACGTAAGGTTCTTCCCCGGGAAGTCGTATTATCGATCACCTCAGCCACCATACTGTCGTCTTCCCCGAAGTACAACTTGTTACCGATACGAATCTTCCGAGCCGGATCAACCAACACGTCCCAAATACGCAATTCCGGATTTAACTCTCTCAACAAGAATACCTCAATCTCCGCTCCGGTCTTTTCTTTGTTTCCATATAGCCGAGCCGGAAATACCTTGGAGTCATTAAATACGAACACATCCTTTTCTCCAAAATAATCAATTACATCCTTGAATACCTTGTGTTCAATCTTTCCGGTCTTCCGATCCAATACCATTAAACGAGCTTCATCCCGATTCGGCGTCGGGTGCAAAGCGATTAACTCCGGCGGCAACTTATATTTAAACTTTGATAGTTTCATGTTGAACAATTTTATATATTAACCAAATCTTGCTAAATTACAAATTTTCTCCTAAAATCCCAATAATTTCATCTATTTTAAATCCATACTCCACTCGAAAGTCCCCTACTCGAGTCCTTCTCAACGCAGAAAGATGCGAACCGCTCCCGCAAGCTTTTCCCAAATCATGCGCCAAAGAACGAATATACGTTCCCTTGCTGCAAACAATTCGAAGTTCCACTACCGGAAACTCTGCTTTCAATATTTCAATCTCCTTCACCATCACTTTCCGGCTCTTCATTTCAACCTCATCTCCCCGGCGTGCCATCTCGTAAGCACGAACGCCATCCACCCGAACCGCCGAATAAGTAGGCGGGAATTGCTCTATCTCCCCGACAAACTGCCGAACAGCTTGTTCCAATCGCTCCCGATCAACATGTGTATACGGGAATTCGGCATCAAAAGATGTTTCCAAATCAAAAGAAGGTGTCGTATGCCCGAAAGTAATCTCTGCCACGTATTCCTTCTCCTGTCCCATGTACTCCTCTATATTTTTCGTTTCTTTCCCCACGCAAACAATCACGACTCCTGTCGCTAACGGGTCTAACGTTCCCGCGTGCCCCACCTTGATTTTCCCGTATCCCTTCCTTAGGCAAATACGAATCTTGTTTACCACATCGAAAGACGTCCAACGCAATGGTTTATCCACCACGAGAACAGCCCCCGCACGAAAATCATCTCCTTCCCGAAAACGTATATTCCCCCAGTCTTTCATTATCCCAACACAATCGTCAATATACCGGCTATCGCACAATAAAGTGCGAACCAAATCAATTTTCCCTTCTTCACGATATTAATCATCCAACGGCAAGCTATACATCCCGACACGAAAGCCGCAACAAACCCTACAAGCAAAGAAACCGCAGAGATTCCGCTCTCGGCAGGACTAAAACCACCTTTCATCAAATCGAGAAATGCTTCTCCCAATATCGGGATCAATACCATCAGGAACGAGAATTTAGCCACCGCTTCTTTTTTATTTCCCAATAAAATACCTGTCGCTATCGTCGATCCGGAACGGGACAACCCCGGCAAGACCGCACAAGCCTGCGCCAAACCAATCACCAAAGCATCCCAATAGGATATTTTCTCTTTCACCCGTGGCTTGGCATAATAAGCAAACGCAAGCAACAGAGCCGTCACCAACAACATACACCCCACGACCAGCAACCCAGAACCAAATAACTCTTCCACGTAATCCTTAAAACAGAATCCCACGATAGCTACCGGAATCATAGAAAGGAATATCTTCAACACGTAAGCCATCTCGTCATTGTACTTGAACGTAAAGAATCCCTTGAAAAGTACCGAAACCTCTTTCCACAATATCACGATCGTGCTACAAACCGTCGCCGCATGCACTGCCACGGCAAACGTCAGATTTTCTTCCCCCTGTATACCGAATAAAGCACTAAATATCTGCAAATGACCGGAACTACTTACCGGTAAAAACTCAGTCAATCCTTGGATTATGCCAAGAACCAATGCTTGAAACCACTCCATCTATTAATTGAAAATTGAAAATTGAAAATTGAAAATGCACGCACACCAATATTCAATTACATTAATATTTATTTTTCTTCTTCTTTCTCTTTAGGCTTTCTCATGATGCCCCAGAACACGAAACCGAAGCCAAACAACACGACGATCGGGGCTAACGTGATTCTTCTGAAACTGAAAATATCATAATTAAACGTTTCGGGGGAATCTGCCCCACCACCCATCATTAACAGGAATCCGATTACAACAATCCCGAAACCGATAAGAATCATCTTGTAATTATCTTTCGGTATAGGAAATCCGTCTTTTTTTTCGTTTAAAATTCTTGCCATATATTTCTATTTACGCGTATATTTCATTCAAATCCTTGTTCAAATACATCCGTACAGAGAACCACGCCGAGAAAAACGACAACAGCACCCCGGAAAGCATCACGAACCCGACCATCATCACAATAACATCCATATGCATGATATTAATCACCTTACCAATATTCTCCTGTGCAAAGAATATCGCACCCAACAGAATCAGATTAGCGATCAACGCACCAAAAAATCCCCGCCACATACTTCCATACACGAAAGGTTTACAAATAAAAAACGGTGTTGCCCCAACCAATTGCATCGTCTTAATTAATAGACGCTGGGAATACACCGCCAAATGAATCGTGTTACGAATCAACGTGAACGAGATCAATACCAACACTGCCCCCACGATCAGGAACAATAAAGTAATACGATGAATATTCTCGTTTATACTCTCTATCATGGATTTCTGGTAATACACCTCCTGAATAATATCAAACCGGGCTAACCCTTTCTCGATAACCGCCAGGGAATCGTTATTCGCATACTCCGGATTCAAACGAATCTCGATCGACGGCAACAATGGATTTCCACCCAGTATCGCCTCGAAATCTTCTCCCATCTCCTTTTTAAAAGAGCGAGCCGCTTGTTCTTTCGTGATATAAGTCGAAGAATAAACAAAAGGACGGGTATCCAGAATCTTCTGCACCCGCTTGATTTCCGCCTCATTCGTGTTATCCTTCACGATCACCGCAAAACCGATATTCCTTCTCACGTGATCCGATACCACCCGGGCATTCAATAAAATAAACACAAGCATACCCACCACGATCAACACCAGAGAAATACTGATCGTGGAAACAAAATATGAACTTTTTCCTCTTTTGCTTCCTGTACTCGACATTTTCTTGTCTTAAAAAACTTGACAAATATAATCATTCTGCTCCCGAGAACAATCAATTCAGGAAAAAAATCCTAAAAACTCTTCATCAGCCCCTCAAATAACTACATGAATAACAGATTTTAAGAAATAGAACGAAAAAATCTACCGTTTTTTCTTCCCAAACCCTTTGCACGTATTAAAAATTGCTCTATATTTGCAATCGCAAAAAATGGAAAGCGTTCCTGTTCAAGTTTTGCAAGCAATCATGCGAAAATAGCTCAGTTGGTAGAGCATAACCTTGCCAAGGTTAGGGTCGCGGGTTCGAGTCCCGTTTTTCGCTCCAAGTTGCTCGAGTGGTGGAATCGGTAGACACGCGGGACTTAAAATCCCGTGGCCATTGCGGCTGTGCGGGTTCAAGTCCCGCCTCGAGTACAGACATTTTAGAGAGTTAGCATTAATTGCTAACTCTTTTTTATTAGTATTCTCTATCCTAATTTCTTATTCGAACAAAAGCAATTTCTACCCCCAAAAATAGCTTAATCAAATTCTCGCAAATCAGTGGAAACATTTTCTAATTCGTCGGTTACAACCGACGAATTAACCCTATAACCAACAGAAATAACCATATCCAAATTATAATATGTGATAAGATATGATTCTCTTAACTATTCTCCAACCTTCTTCTTGAACTTGTGCATTTTTCACATAAGTTGCATCTTCATATAGCTCTTCTATATTGTAAATATTTCAGATATGATTAACTATTACGGTTATTACGCTCAATCTACATGAATAGATATTAGCAAAACTACCTAGAATATCAGAAAAACAAATGATTAACACCATTTTCTTCGCCAACGATTCGAGCAAACAAAAGCCTGCAGCCATCAGGCTACAGGCTTCTACATTACATGTATAATAATTTACTTGTTCTCGAAAACAATCTTATCATCCTTCACGTCCACCACGATACGGCTATCCCGGGATACTTCCTCCGCCAATATCTGCTTAGACAAATCATTCAGTAAAGTACGCTGGATCACTCGTTTCACGGGACGTGCACCAAATTGCGGGTCATACCCGGCTTCGGCAAGCCATTCCACCGCTTTATCAGTAATCTCAATTGCGATACCGTTGTTCCCCAACATCTTCTTGACACCATTGAATTGCAAGCGCACGATGTCCACGATCTCGGACTTCTTCAACGGTGCAAACATGATGATCTCGTCGATACGGTTCAGAAACTCGGGACGAATCGTCTGTTTCAACATCTCGTAAACTTCCAGATTCGTCTTCTCCAACACCTCATCCCGGTTATTCTCGTCGATACCTTTCAGTTTATCCTGAATAATATGCGCACCGATATTCGAGGTCATAATGATAATCGTGTTTTTGAAATCGACCACCCGACCTTTATTATCAGTCAAACGCCCGTCATCCAAGACTTGCAACAAGATATTGAACACGTCCGGATGCGCCTTCTCGATCTCGTCCAACAACACCACGGAATACGGTTTCCGCCGGACGGCTTCCGTCAACTGACCGCCCTCGTCGTATCCCACGTATCCCGGAGGCGCCCCGATCAATCGGGACACGGAATGCCGCTCCTGGTATTCGGACATATCGATACGAGTCATCAGCGATTCGTCATCAAACAGAAATTCCGCCAACGCCTTCGCCAACTCGGTCTTACCGACTCCCGTCGTTCCCAAGAAGATAAATGAACCGATCGGTCGCTTGGCATCCTGCAACCCGGCACGATTCCGCCGCACGGCGTCAGCCAAAGCCGTGATCGCCATTTCCTGACCGACCACCCGCTTGTGCAACTCGTCCTCCAAATGCAACAACTTCTGCCGCTCGCTCTGCATCATCCGGCTAACAGGAATCCCCGTCCACCGGGAAACCACGGCGGCAATATCATCCTCCGTCACCTCTTCCCGGATCAACGACTCCCCGTGCTTCATATCGGCAAGTTTCGCCTTCACCTCTTCAATCCGTTGCTCCGCTTGCTTAATTTTACCGTATCGCAACTCGGCGACCTTACCGTAATCTCCCTCGCGTTCAGCCCGGTCTGCCTCGAACCGGTATTGCTCGATCGCATCTTTGTTCTTCTGAATCTCGTCTATCAAAGAACGCTCGGATTCCCATTGGGCACGCAACTTCGTGCGCTCCTGGTTCAAATCAGCCAATTCTTTTTGTATCTCATCCAGTTTCTTACTTTTCCCTTCCCGCTTGATTGCCTCTTTCTCGATCTCCAACTGCTTGATCTTACGATCCAACTCGTCAATCTCTTCCGGCACGGAATTCATTTCCAACCGCAGACGGGCAGCAGCCTCGTCCACCAGGTCAATCGCTTTATCCGGCAAGAAACGATCGGAAATATACCTGTGTGACAACTCCACGGAAGCAATAATCGCATCATCCGTGATTCTCACTTTATGGTGATTCTCGTAACGTTCCTTCAAACCACGCATGATACTGATCGCACTCATCACGTCCGGCTCGTTAATCATCACCTTCTGGAACCGGCGTTCCAATGCCTTGTCCTGCTCGAAATACTTTTGGTACTCGTTCAAGGTCGTCGCACCAATAGCACGCAAATCACCTCTTGCCAATGCGGGTTTCAAGATATTCGCCGCATCCATGGCTCCGTCAGACTTCCCGGCTCCAACCAACGTGTGGATCTCATCGATAAACAAAATGATCTCCCCTTCCGAAGACAACACCTCGTTCACCACGGCTTTCAAACGTTCCTCGAACTCGCCCTTGTATTTCGCTCCCGCAATCAGGGCTCCCATATCCAAGGAATAAATATTCTTGGATGCTAAATTCGAGGGCACGTCCCCATTCACGATACGTTGAGCCAATCCCTCTGCAATCGCCGTCTTACCCACACCCGGCTCTCCTATCAGTATCGGGTTATTCTTCGTCCTCCGTGACAATATCTGCAACACCCTACGGATTTCATCATCCCGCCCGATCACCGGGTCGAGTTTCCCGTTACGGGCACGTTCATTCAAATTGATCGCATACCTTCCCAAGGCGTCATAATTATCCTCCGCTGATGGGGAATTTACCTTCGACCCCTTCCGCAATTCATTAATTGCTTCACGGGTTTCTTTCTCGGTCATTCCCGCGTCTTTCAACATCGCGGATACCGGATCTTTCACCGACAACAATCCCAAAAGAATATGTTCTAATGAAACATACTGGTCTCCCATCTCTCCCGCCAGTTTCGTGGCTTTCTCCAACACCTTGTTCGCCTCATCGGACAAATAGGGAGAACCTCCCGACACCTTCGGGTAAGCATCCACGATACGATCCAATGCCGCGACAACATTCCGGCTATTAATACCCAACTTGTTAAAAATAAAAGTGGTGATATTCTCACCTTTCTCCATTATTCCCTTCAACAAATGACCCGTCTCGATCGCTTGTTGACCTTTTTCCTGCGCCAGCTGCACTGCTGCCTGCACCGCCTCTTGCGACTTAATTGTATAATTATTCATATTCATAGTCTCAATCACTCCTTTCTGCCTTGGAAATTACAAAGTATATACCGAAAGTTCCACCCAAAAGTTTCACGATTGAAAAACGAAATAAACAATCACACGATCTTCCTGTTAAACAAGCAGGAAAAGACCCGTCGAGAACCCATTCCTCAAAAAGAAAAAATTCCCGGCACATCTAATCATCTGTCATTTTGTCTTTAAATATACAATTATTTATGTCAAAATGTCTTTCATTTTCCATTCCCGCAACGTTTCCTCAAACGGGGGATAAGCTATCCCCTTTTCCGTGATAATAGCCGTGATCAAATCGGCAGAAGTCACGTCGAAAGCCGGGTTATAAACGTTCACTCTTTCCGGTGCCATTCGCCGGGTATACCATTTTTCCGTCACCTCCTCATGCGCCCGCTCCTCAATCTGAATCTGTTCCCCGGCAGGACATCCCAAATCAATCGTGGAAATAGGTCCCAGCACGTAAAACGGGATTCCGTAATATTTCGCCAACACCGCGACACCTGACGTCCCGATCTTGTTTGCCGTATCCCCGTTAGCCGCCACCCGGTCACACCCCACCAGCACGGCTTGCACCCGTCCTTGTTTCATGACCGACGATGCCATATTATCACAAATCAAAGTAACATCCACACCCGCCTTTTGCAGTTCGAAAGCTGTCAGACGCGCCCCCTGTAACAAAGGACGAGTCTCGTCAGCAAACACCGAGAAACCATACCCCCTCTCCTGCCCGAGATAAATCGGCGCTAACGCCGTCCCGTACTCGGACACCGCCAAATGTCCCGCATTGCAATGCGTGAGCAATCCCATTCCCGGTTTCAATAACGACAACCCCCATTCACCAATACGACGGCAAGCCCCAGCATCTTCCGCACGAATAGCCTCAGCTTCCTCCCGTAACGCCTGTTTCCAAGCCTTCACATCCTCCTTCTGATGCCGCAATAGCCGAACCTCCATGCGATCCAGCGCCATGAACAAATTCACCGCCGTCGGACGAGAAGACGCCAAATACGCTTTTATTTTTACAAACTTCCGGTAAAATTCCTCGAAACCAGCCACTACCACCTTCTGCATACACACCGAAATTCCGTAAGCGGCAGCAACCCCGATAGCCGGGGCTCCTCGCACTTTCAACGAATAAATCGCTTCCCAAATCTCCTCTGCCGTCTTCAACGCCAAATACACCTCCTGATTCGGCAATTGCGTCTGATCCAAAATTACCAACGCCCCCTGCTCATAATCGGCACGAACGGTCACCATCGTAAACAAATTTCCCATGCTAAAAATAGTTTTCCGCGATATTAATAAAAAATGCCCGGCATCCCGTTCTAACCGACTTGAAATAATCTCATCATCCCTCATTTTCAGCCATGGCATACTGCATCTTCAGCACGGCGATAACCTCTCTGACATTACTTATTTTTTGAGCCAAATGAGCATTTATTCCCGCAAAAGCATATCCCCTTTTCATATTTCCTTTAGCCGCGTTGAACAATGCTTTCATTATACAGTAAGGACTTTTAGAATAATCACAGGTCTTAATACAATGTTCAGGACAATTCTTCGGCACCTCCAACCCGGCTGCAACCCGATCGAGAAATTCACTTTTAATCGCCCGCCCCGGCATTCCCACCGGACTATTGATTATCTGAAGATCACCCTCTTGTGCAGCCAGATAAACCTGCTTAAAGGCATCCGACGCATCACATTCCTCCGTAGTAACAAAGAGAGTTCCCATCTGCACGCCGGACGCCCCCAACTCGAAAAAATGATATATATCCCTTCCGGAAGAAATTCCTCCTGCCGCAATAACCGGTATCACTTTCATTTTCCGGTATGAGGCTACAGTTTTTACGACTTCCGGAATTATTTTTTCCAAAGAATACGCTTCATCAAATATCTGCTCCCTCTTGAATCCCAGATGCCCTCCGGCTTTCGGTCCTTCCACGACGATAGCATCCGGCAGGTAATTATAATTATTGTGCCACTTGTCACAAATAATCTTTGCCGCACGTGCCGACGAAACAATCGGCACCAACTTCGTTTTACTACCGGGAATCAGATACGAGGGCAAGTCCAACGGGAGCCCCGCCCCTGAAAAAATAATATCCACTTCTTCCTCCATCGCCGTGCGAACCATATCCGCAAAGTTGGTTAAAGCCACCATAATATTAACACCCACAACACCCTTCGTCCTCTCTCTGGCTAAACGGAATTCCTCCTTTAACCCCCAAATACAATTTTGGAAAAAATTACCGTGTCCCGTGTAAATAAGCCCTAAGCCCGCACATGATATTACACCGATCCCGCCTTCATTTGCAACGGCTGAAGCCAGCCCCGAAAGGGATATCCCGACACCCATGCCACCTTGAATAATAGGCAGTTTTATCTCCATGCCTCCGATAAATAAAGATTTCATCATATTTGTAAAACAAGTTAATACTTTAAACAAATAAGCCGGTCTTGAAGTCGATTTTGACAATGGAGATATCCGTTAAGCCACGGCGGAACAAAGCATTGAGAAGAAAGATACAATATAAACTTGATTGCTCAAGTTGTAAATATACAGAATAAAATTGACCGTTTATCAAATTCTTATAATTATTCTTCAAAGAATATTATAATACCTGAAAACAGCATTTATCGCAATTACAAATTTTCGGGCATACAAAGCCTTGCCATCAGGTAAGAAACCGTTGATTCCGCCCCCTGGTTTAAATTTATATTGCATTCTTCCAAGCCATCATAACATCCCCCGGTGGAAGGATTATAGACAATCTGGTGAAGATGGTTATTCCCCAAGAACCAGTTGAAAGCGATTCTCCGTTTCATCAAAAACTCCTTATCCCCGAACACGGAATAAAAAGTAGACAGTGCGATCACGGTACCGGCAATATCCACGGGTTGTTCACCATAGGTTTTCCCGCGAACCGATTTTTGAAGCCATCCCTGGTTAGAAACAACTTTTATCTGTTCCCCCTCAAATAAAATATCAAGTAAAAAATGGAACGACTCTTCGGCAACATCCTTGTACGTTTCGCTCTTAATGACCCGATACGCGTACAACAGGCTTTCCGGAAGCACGTTATTATCATACGTCAGGTAAGCTTCGAACCATCTCCAATCCTCCTCACGACTTTGCCGGTAACAACGGATCAACCTATCAGCCAGAACCGTGATAAGCCCGACCACTTCTTTCGAGGGAAACGTCTGTTGGAAACAAGACAACCCCTTGATGGCGAATGCCATACTTCTCGGCGATCGCATCTTCAGGATCATATCAAATGTCTGCTCGAAAATCTCGATCGCGTCTTCCGTCCACACGACCGGAAACTTACCCCCGTGCGAAACAAAATATCCCAACGCATATATAGCCCGGGCATTACTGTCTTCCAGTCCGACCTCATCATTCTGGGAAGTAAACGCGAGGTCTTTATCCGTGTAATTCAGAAAAGAACCGTCCGGTTGTTGGCAATACCTGATAAAATCAAGATATTTCTTTATATATGTTTCACACGACATATCCTTCATTTCAACATATACCCGGCACAAGGCTATCAACGCGCGGGCGTTATCATCCAAGGTATAGCCCGAACGAATATCCGGGCGGTTTCCCCTCGAAAATTGAATCATCGCGAAAGAACGAGTCATTCTTTTTACATGATCCGTCTTGACCGGAGGCAAAGAATAAATCAATTCCACATGAAGATTCGGAGGTCAAAACGACGGCAAACGGAAGCAAAAGTTAGCGTTATAAAATACTGATTTACAGGATATAATTTTTAACAAACCGAAATTTTGGCTATTGGCGAATCGTCCTTTTTGGAGTAATTTTGTACCGCCATTGTACCACGTGAGAGGGGTCGCACGGCACGACATCCTTTCAACAGCGTGCAACAATGTTCAACAGTGTGCAAATAAATTTCTTCGATTATGGACCGTCATATTAAACAGAATTTAACGGGTCAGTCCCATTCAGAATGGGATATGCCAAGCAAGCCGTTCCTCACCATTGGAGAGGTGGCGAACCTTCTGCAAGTGAGCAACAGAACCGTGTACAACTTGATATACAAGGGTACACTCAGAGCTTGCAAGATAACGTATCACATTACGCTAATCACCAAAGAGGATTTCTTCTTGATGATTAAGGAAACAACCTACTGCAAGCGCAATACTTCGATATTCGCCAAGCAGATAAAAAAGAATAAAGAGAAGATGAAAGCAGACATACAGAATACAGACAAGGTTTCTTCTTTTCAACAAGAGGGAAAGAAGAAAACAAAGAGCAACCCCACAAAACGGCAGCTCATACCATCGACCAACTACAAACAATCCGTGCGTGACACATTCACGGAAGATAAAAATGTCGGTGGAGACCTTTATACAATGGCTGAGATTTGCCAAAAGTTCAATTATACCTATGGGCGGTTTTACAACCTCCGTATGCGTTACTCTATCCCTTGTGTCAAAGCCAATTCAACCAAGTGCTTCCCCAAAGCGGAAGTGGACAAGGCTATGGCAGAAGAAAGTGAACGGCTGGGCACTAATCTGACCGAGCATTGGTATTCCTGTTTCGACATTATGCGTCTGTTCGGTTTGGGAAAGACCCAAGTCCGCAGGTTCGCCCTCACTCATGGGGTCAGAACCAAGCGCATACACGGCAACCGCCTGTACTATCTCAAAGCGGATTGGGATGCCGCCCGAAAGGTATCAGAGCGGAAAAGCGCAAGCACGAAAGCCAAACGTGAAGTATAGCATCCCCTTAACAAGAGCAATAATCAAAACATCAAAGATATGACAAACATTTGTACAAAGGTAACGGTCAGAAAACGACCTATCAAGAATGGGCAGGTGTCGCTTTATTTGGATTTCTACCCACCTATCAGACACCCTAAGACAGGCAAACCGACAAGACGTGAATATCTCGGCATCTACATCTATGCCAACCCGTCAGAGAAATTTGAGGTGGAGTTCAACAAGACCATGCTCCGCAATGCGGAACTAATCAAGTGCAAGAGAACCGAAGCCATCATCAATGAGGAGTTTGGCTTTCTTGACCACAACAGGGGCAAGGAGAGTTTCTTGGAATACTTCCGCTCAAAGATGGCGGACGATGATAATTTCAGAAATTGGAATACCGCCTACAAGCACTTTGAGAAGTATTGCGGTGGCAGTTGCACGTTCAATGACCTATCAGTGGACTTCTGTCAAGGCTACCTCACTTATATGCTCTCACTCACCACACAGAACAAGAGCAAGATGATGGCTTCCACCGCCAACAACAATCTGAACAAGTTGAAATGCGTGTTGCGCCAGGCATACGAGGAAAGATGTATCAAGGAAAATATCGCCCCACGGCTGAAACACGCCAAAGAAGCCAATACAAAGCGTGAGTTCCTGACCCTTGACGAGGTGAAAATGCTTGCGAACACTCCTTGTGAGAAACCTGTTATAAGGTCGGCTGCTCTCTTTTCTTGCCTTACTGGGTTGCGCATAAGTGACATCATCCGTTTGCAGTGGGAGAACATCATCAAGGGTGCTGATGGTGGCTGGTGTATGCACATTGTAACCAAGAAAACGAGGACGGAAGCCGTGCTGCCATTGTCTGAAGAAGCCCTTGCCCTGTGTGGTGAACGCACAGAGGGACAAGTATTCAAGGGACTGACACAAACCATTCTCCCTTTATATCTCAAAGATTGGATTAAGTCGGCTGGGATTACGAAACACATTACTTTTCACGGGTTTAGACACACCTATGCCACCTTGCAACTGGCTGCCGGTACCGACTTGTACACCATATCAAAGATGCTTACTCATAGCAATGTCGGAACGACACAGGTTTATGCCGATGTGGTGAACGACTTGAAGCGCAAGGCTTCCGAACAGATAACACTCAAATAGTAACACAAAACATAGATATATGGACAACATCACATTTGAACAGTTACCGCAGGCGGTATCTCTTTTGATTGAACGTGTCGGACAGCTTACAAGCAAAGTGGAGGAAGCATTGGGCAAGAATGACAATCCACAGAGCAGAAAACACAAGTTGCTGACATTGGATGAGGTGGCTGTATTGCTCAACAAATCCGCATCCACCATTTATACAATGACTTCAGAGAAGCGCATACCATACCATAAACAAGGAAACAAACTCTATTTCTTTGAAGATGAAATCATCCATTGGATTGAGCAGGGCGGAACATCGGGAACAGGTTGCGAGGAGGATTTCAACAAACGGCTTGAATCCTTGCGGAGTGGCAAGAAGCGCAAGCCGAGTTCTCTGAAAACTGAAACGAACAATTAAATGCAGGAGGAAATATGAACAAGGACACTTTAATAGCCATCATCACAAATCAAGACCCCAAACTGGCACAGGCGGTCAGCAAAATGGTTGATTATATCCAAGACAGATGGGCAGCACCATATCCCAGCAAGGAACAGACGGAAGCGGTCAATGACTACCTCCGTTCTGTCCATGCGGACAAAGGCGGTGCATTGAATGAAACCGACATCGCCCACCGCAAGATAGCATCACAAAAAATAACCATCAATGCCATCCGTTTGCTTGACCATGACCAGCTCGACCGTCTGCAAGACGTACTGAACCACATAGCAGAGGACAGGGAGTATTATATGCCCGAAAGGAGATACGGCATGGGCAGATAGCAGACCATTGTAACACCATCATATCATTGATTATGGACACCAAGAAACAGAACATACATTACTGCACCATCCTGTCATCCGAACAATGGATTTTTCTTTTGGAAAGCAAATCATCCGTGAACCGATACAAGTGCCTGTACAGGCTGATGTCCGAAGCCGTGCGGACAAAGACCGTTTATAGCATCAAAGGAATAAAGATTGCTTTGGAGGTGGGACAGGTCGCAACCTCCGATGTGGAGTTAGCCGAATACTTGGGCTGTAACCGCAAGACCATCGGCAAACTCATAGACAGTTTTAACAGGCTCGGTATGCTGACCACCCGAACCAACAATCGAACTTCCGTTCATACCTTGCATTTCCTCACAGGCTGGTATGTCGATGGCGTTCTTCTGACCAATCCCCATTATGTCAGACCTTCGGCTACCGCCAAAGGACAGACAGGCGATATACGGACACCTGCCACCGACACATCTTTTTCTTTTGGTGGGCAATGTAATGACCAACGGCATGAACAGGAAGCGGACAGCACAAAGTGCGATACATTCCCTCTTTCTTCTTCCCTTTGTTCGTCTGAAACTCCCGACCTGCCACCTCCGAACTTTTTTGATGAGGAAGAAACGGACAATCCCCATATCATTGACTATGGGGATAGACCGTTAGACAGCATCCCCACGGAGAGCCATAAAAAGGCGCAGGACGGCACGAATGACGGCGAGGCTATCCCGACATAGATGCAAGTGAAGACGGGCGCAAAAAGCGGAATTTCAAGCGGTACTCCGTTGTCGTGGAGTGACTGACTGGACTTGTCCAGATATAGCCCACTATAACTACACGCTTCGCTTCCGTAGTTGTGGGCTCTCCCGAGGGGCTGGGCTTTGCCCCGTCCCACTTATGGCTCTGCCCTAAGAACCCGGTCGGAGGCTGTCAGCCCCCAACACCCCTGACCAAAGAGTGACCCTCTCTTTGGAATCTCCGCTCAGAGGTCTCGACCCCTGAGAACCCCGAGCAGGAAGTGACCCTCTCCCTGCACCCTCCGATTAAGGCTCCGCCCTAATGACCCTTTCCCTATTGTAAATCTGTAAACATCATCATGCCTATGGCACAGAAGACATCAATCAACATCAAGCCCTGCAACATCGGAAGCAGCGAGGCGCACAACAGGCGGACAGCGGAATACCTCGCTCATATCGGCAAGGAAAAGTTCTATGTCCGCACCGACCTCATGGCGGCAAACGAGACATGGGTAGCACCTGATTTCGGCGGCACTTCGCTGTCGGAACGCTACAATCAGATAGCCGCGATGGTAAAGGAAAAGACAGGTCGCGCCATGCAGACCAAAGACCGAGAACGCGTGAACAAGAAGACCGGGAAGGTGACCGTCGTGCGCGGCAGCACTCCGCTCAAAGAGGGTGTCGTGGTAATCAAGGATGATACCACGCTGGAGCAGTTGCAGCATTTCTGCGAGGTGTGCAAGGAGCGTTGGGGAATCACGGCACTGCAAATCTTCATCCACCGTGACGAGGGGCATTACGGCATCCCCGGAGATACCGACACATGGAAGCCCAACCTTCATGCCCATATCGTATGGGACTGGATGAACCACGACACCGGGAAATCCTGCAAGCTGGACGAGAAAGCCATGAGCGACATGCAGACCCTCTTGGCTGAGTGTCTTGACATGGAAAGGGGCAGCTCAAAGGAGCAGACGGGACAGGAGCATCTTGAACGCGCTGATTTCATCATCGCCAAGCAGAAGCAGGAAGCCGAACAGGTAAAGGCGGAAAAGGAAGCAGCCGAAGCCGACAGGGATGCCGCGATCCGTGAAACGGACAATGCCAAATCCGAACATGAAAAGCTACAAATCGGGAACGAGGAGAAGCAGCGTCGCAGCGAGGAACTTGACAGCGAAATCGCCGAAAAGGAAGAACGTGCGCGAGAGGTTGACAGGGAGAACACGGACAGCATAAAGTCCGGCATCGCCAACCTTTTCGGTAAGGGCAAGTACGCAGCCATCGAGCAGGAGAACGAGAAGCTGAAAGCCGAGAACGAGCATATCAAAGAGTCTTTCCCCGATGCCGTCAGGAAAGAGGTGGAGAAACGGACTAAGGAGCTGACCGAGGCGAAGCGGACGGTCGAACTGGAGCGCGACAGTGCTATGGCAATCGCTGACACTTATGAATCCGAGAGGGACACGGCTCTGCGGCAGCTTCGGGAGCAGAAGAGCGGGGAGCAGCACCGCATCAGCATGGCGGTGAGCCGGGCAACGGCGGAGAAGGACAAGACCATAGAGCGGTTGCAGGGTGCGCTGAAATCGAGCCGGGATATCCTGAATATCATCGCCGATATTCTCTACAAGGCAAGCGAGGTGTTCAGGCGAGCCGTTGAAGCGATTATCCATTTCGCCACGGAACGGCACAAGTCAATCTTCTCTCCCTCCGAAGCCGCCGACATCAAGAGCGTTATGCAGAGCTACGGCGAGACCACCGAACAGCAGAAAGCGGTCGGCGCATGGCTCTGTGATTATGCGGAACACCGACAGCCCTTTGATGAAATCAAACATCGCCATACACTCAATGAGGTTGGCGATGTCGCGGAAGGTCGGTATGACTGGAAGATTGAGAGAGGGCGAGGTGGAATCAGTCTGTAATCCCTTTATAACTCTCACATAGCCAAAATCGGTTATCCGTCAACTTCAATCTATGATGTAGGCTTCGGATGTTAAAATATCTACGATGTGTTCGGTTGTCTTTATTGCATAGTGCTTTACGTTTAGAGAAGTTCCATACAACGCTCTCATCCCAGTTGCCATGATTTCTCCCAGATAAGAGGAATTTTCCACTTCGTATAAGGGGCTGGAAGTCAATCCCACCATAACCTCAGTCATTCTAAAGTGTTCAAGAGTTACACGATAAGCAAATACATTCCTAAATCGAATGGCAATCGTTCCTCTGTTGTCGAAACGATCAAGCATAATTTTAAGGTCGGTAGCGTCATAATCTATTGAATTGATTGAACATTCGCAATCAATTACATTTATCTGATGGTATATCTCACTTTCCATACCCAAAAAATCGTTTATCTGTCAGTTTCATTATTTTCCGTTGCTATTCGTGGTCTCTTGTATTTTGTTTAAAGGTCGTTTTGGATTTGCATTTCGCAGTTTTAGACAAAATCTATTTCTTCATAAAAATATCCACCTTTAACAAGGTTATATCCAACAATGTTTTCGCGTTGCATAGCATTAACTATTCGTTCTGAGAAAAAGAAGCCGCCTCCTTGAGGATACAATAAATCATAATCTCTATAGGTGTCCTTTAATACCACTTTTTTCAAACAATAATCATTAGGGTCATTATAATATTCTGTGCGATTATTGAATGTCTTAATGTTTCCATTATCAAACATATCCTTAAATATACATTTGGGATAGACAAACTCAGTATCTGGTATTATAGGGATAAATAAAAGATAGAACTCCTCTGCATAATCTTTGATAGATATTTTCTTGAATACATACTCGTCTTTTGAAACATTCAAATGCTCAAAAATTTGTTTTATTTTATAGCTAACTACTGCAACCAAACTTAAGCAAGAAGGCGTAAAATCCATAAAGTCTATCACGCCATTTCGTTTAATTAGTTTACCTCGAAGATTATCCGGCATTTCTTCGTACAAGTTCTTTCTATTTTCAAAATACATTGAGATAGTTTTATTATTATCTAAGATGTATTTTAGAAAATTAGGTGTGTCTATACTAATAGTATGAGGCATTTCATAATTACCTCTTATACTCTTTTCTAAAGTAAATGACAATTGATAGTATTTCATATGTCTATACTTATTATACCAAAACAAAGTTAATACAATTCTCGCTAAAACCATAACATCACTATGCGTAAAGTGCTTGAGCTGAATGGAAAAACTGAAATCTTATCAATCCCGAATATCAGCATGAAACCGAAAAACAACATTATTTTCTTAAATATCCAAAATCGTTTATCAGTCAATTTCATATTTTCTCAATGATTAAATCTAATGAGCCATCTTCCAATGAATTGTATTCGTCCAAATGTATATGTGTGCCACAAGACACTTCTGTCTGTGCCAAATTTAGCAAATGATTGGCCAACGAAAGCAACCCCTCTCGATTAGCTGAGATAATGACCTCATTATCATTCGTAGAAATTTTGATGGAATAACCATCGCTCCAGCAAAGCCGAAGTCCCGTGTTTACGTTATATTCAGGTACAACTATTTCCATATCCATAACAAATAATCGACATTCGATGTGACAAATGTCCCATTAGAGCATGAAAGTTCAAACGAGATTATTGTCCATGCTACAAAATTAATACAATTCTCGCTAAAACCATTATGTTAGCCTGCGTAAAGTGTTTGAACTGAACGGAAAAACTGAAATATTATCCTTATTGGGCGTGATTCTGCTGTTTCGACCTCATTTCCCTGTCTTTCCCTTCTGTTTTGGCTACTAATTAACGTAGGTTGTACCTCGCTTGTTTCTTGAATCGGATATAGCGTTGATTTTCAGCAGTGGTGAGCAATTCCTTGACAATTATGTTACGTCCGGAGCCACGATGATCTCGATGCGCGAGCTCCTTCTTCCACTCGGTTACAACCTCGTGTTCTTCACAGGCATAAACAACAAGGCGTAATTATGCTATCCAAGTATTATGTTTGCCTGAAACACGTTCAAACTTACCATCTTTCTTAATATACCATATTTCATAGCCGGTATAATACCCATCTCTTACAGACAATACTATAAAATCATTTGTCGCTCGTACATAATAGACATAAGGAAAATTGTTAAAAATCACACCTCCGTTGAAATCTCCATTGTAACGCCAAAGGTATTTCTTTAATTCCTTAATATTCTTTTTAAGATATTTAGCCGGTCTTTCATGTGCTACACTCTTACCTGCTAAAAATTCCATTAGGCGGTCATCTATATTCGATGTAAGGTATAACTCGTTAGGTCGCAACCGAGGTGTTATGGTGTATTCAACCATTTTATCAAGATGCATTTGATAATATCCCCAAGAGAAGAATAGCGTGTCGTTGGGTGTCGGTGAAATAGGATAGTATTCAACCGGAATATTTTGAGGAATAATTCCAAATTCTTTACTTTTCGACCTCTTTACATAGTGAGAAACGCAGCTCTGCAATTCTCTGGTAACATGAAAACACGAATCAAATTCAGCATTTACAGCATTGCATATATCTGAATGACAATTTACTGTACCTGCTACTGAATCAGAATAGGCTTGCCAATCCTCGAAAAATTCAGGCAAATTCTTCTTCGTCAACTTCGGATATTTGCCAAGAAAAGACTGACCGCTACAAAAAAGCGCGGTTAGTAACAGTACGAATATTGTGCTAATATATTTGTGCATGGCATTGGTCTTTATCTGCAAAGATACACATTTTCGCTGACATACAGCGTATTCCATTGAACTTTAGTGTCTCTTTACGTACAATCCTAAATCATAAAAATATCTATCAATCGTTAAGATTTAGTTAAATCTTCCACTTAAAACACATGACTTTTCTAATCCTTTCACTCCCTGAAAGCAACTTTTTCATTCCCTCTTTCCCTTAACGGATAGTTGTACCGTTATTATCTTATATGGTTGATTTTCAGCGATAAAAGTCATTAAAAATCAATTTTTCCGCGTACCCCAATTGCTTGTTAAACAAATGCACGTAGGCGATTGCCGTGTTTTCCCATGCCGTGGCAGCCATTTTTTGCAACCCGGCGATCCTCATTCTCGAACGCAACTTCTCACTCCCGAGCAACTTGTTGGTGGCTTTCGCTAATTGACCGGAATCCCTGAAATCAAAAATCACTCCCGAATTATCCCTCAAAAGTTCCACCGCGTGCGGTATAGGCGTGGCGATGATAGGACACCCGCAGCTTAACGCGTACACGAAAGTTCCGCTTACAGCCTGGTTGGGATCTGCCGAAGTGAACAAATAAACATCCGTAAGTTGCAAATACTCCAGGATGACAGGAAGATCCAAATACAAATTTACAAACCTCACCGAGTCCGCCAACCCCAATTCAACGATTTTGGCTTTCAGCATCTCACGATACGTTTCGCCCTCGGTCTTGAGCACCGTCGGGTGCGTCTTGCCGATAATCAGGAACAAAACCGCCGGGTTGTCTTTTACAATAGCCGGCAATGCCTCCAGGGTAGTCTCGATACTCTTGCCCGGGCTCAACAAGCCAAAGGTAGAAAGTATACGACGTCCGGCAACCCCGTACTTTTCTTTCAACTTTTTTTTGTCTTTATGTGCCACCAAATGAGTTCCATGCGGAATGACATTCAATTTTTCCCGCTCGATACCGTATTCCTTTTCAAGAATCTCTGCCGACGTCCGGGTCATAACGACCACCGCGGAACAGTATTGGCTCAATTGCCCGAGATACTCTTTTTGTTTCAACGACGGATGGGGCAACACCGTGTGAAAAACAATAATAACAGCTTTCGACAGCAAACGCGTAAACGCCAGGAACTCATTCTCGTGTTCGCCGAACAAGCCGAACTCATGCTGGATAAGCACCAGTTTTATTTTCGGGTCTTCATTCATCTCCCGCGCTATCCCCGGGAACTCATCAGCCTCCGACGTATTCAACACATACTTAACCTTATCGTCATAAACATACTGCTCGCTTCGCGCTTCCAAAGCACACACCTTCACGGTAAAAGAATACCCGAACTTCATCTCGATTGCGCGAATCAGATCGTCCGAGAAAGTGGCTATGCCACATTCCCGGGGCGGATAAGTCGTCACGCATATTATTTCTTTCATTTTTTATAAGACATTAATTCATTTACCAACTCGTCCAACCCAACCGACACGCAAGCGATACACTTGTCTGCCGCCCCGTAATAAATATACAGCCTGCCGTCAAATACAGCCGCTCCGGTAGGAAAACACACTTTATTCACGACCCCGTTCAATTCATAATCCGTTTCGGGACGGAATAGCGGGTACGGCAACCTCGCGATCTCGACTTGGGGATTTTCCAAATCCAGCAATGCCGCCGACGCCGTGTAAACATACCCTTCCGGCGTATCGCACACGCTGTGGTAAATCATCAACCAACCTTCCGGCACCTCTATCGGCGGGCATCCGGCACCGATATAACTGGACTCGTGGTCGTACCGGGGTTCAAACATGATATGGTTGGAAAAATCCAGGAAATAATTTATCCAAAAGTCATACGTCAACTCTTCGAGGCTATCGACACTCACCAACTGGATATCCGGCTTAATCCGATGCATAAAACACAACTTCCCGTTTATCCTGCGCGGGAAGAACACCAGATTCTTGTCCGTCAAATAAACCGGCTTGCCTGACCCCGTCTGGGACTCTCGCTTGTTGTAACTCCTGAAATACTTACCGGTATGCCTGCCATCCGATGGAATCAAATCTTCGAATTGGGCATAGGTAAATCGAGAAACAATAATCCCCTTTCTCGTGAAATGCTTCAAATCGGATGACACGGCTAATGCCCCGATAGCATTTATCCCGTTATAGGCGGTATAAGTCATATAATACAGACCATCTATTTTCACGATCCGGGGATCTTCAACGCCTTGGCTCTCGTATTCAAACTCCGGATGCAAAAAAGATTCCTTACCGCGATAAACCATCTTCAACGGTCCTTCCAGACGGCAATAGCCTATCGTGGAATGATTTCCTTCACGCACGGCGCGATAAAAAAGATGGACGGTCTGCCCCTCGGCAATGACAGCCGGGTTCATCACGCCCTCATTTTCAAAACACGCATCCGTCTTTTCAAGAATAATACCCTCCCGCTTTACATCTATCATTTCGCGACCGGGTTTATATCCTGTTTACTCAACTTGGCTTTCTGGTATTCCGTCAAAACTTTCGCTTTTCCGTCCGTCGCCTTTTCTTTTTTCTTTTCCTTTTTCTTCTCTTTTCCCTTCATATTCTCTATATTTCATGATTATGTACAAACAAAGGTAGAGCCAGAAAGATCGTTTCATGTAGGACTTTCCCGCTTATTTCCGGTACTTTCCTAAAAAAACAGAAGGGGACAAGGTAGTTTTCTTCTTAAATATTCGTGCGAAATAAGATGCGTCCTCGAAACCTAACCGGTAAGCGATAGCACTGACATTCAGCCGGCTATAAATCAACAAGCGTTTCGCCTCCACGATCTTGATATCAAGCAGGAACTGCTTGGCAGAACTCCCGGCAAAGCTCTGGCATATGCCATTCAGGGAAGCAAGCGACACGTGCAGGGAATCGGCATACTGGTCCATCGACTGGATTTTCTGGTCATTGGTAAGAATCAACTCCTTAAACTCCCTGAAAAGCGTGTTCATTCCCCCGAGATCAAAATTCTCGTCAACCATCTCATCTGCAACGAGGGAATAAAAATACAACAAATCGATCTCGATATTCGCCTCCGTTTTTTTATTCATCGCATTCTCGACAACCGACTTTAACAACGGGACACGGTCTGCCGCAATATCCGCGTAAGGCGATATAAAATCAATCCCCAACTGGGCAGCCACCACTTTATCAAACACCAGCATATAGCCGCCGGCATCACTCTCGTAAAACCAATTATGTATTTGTTCCGGCGAGATCAGAAACAATCTATTGGGAATAATTGCGTATTCGGTGAAATCAATCACGTTAAAACCATAC
Source organism: Butyricimonas synergistica DSM 23225 (assembly GCF_000379665.1). Classification (GTDB taxonomy): domain Bacteria; phylum Bacteroidota; class Bacteroidia; order Bacteroidales; family Marinifilaceae; genus Butyricimonas; species Butyricimonas synergistica. The sequence continues at coordinate 152,029 of NZ_KB903360.1, forward strand.
CCCTCCGTGAACCAAATAATAGAATAAAAATCACATTTATGAGGCCATACCAAGCATGATATATCTATTTTCCGGAATGAATAAATATAGTATGAAGCCTCCAGGGAAAGCATCGGAAATATATCCGGGATAGAGTATTCATGCAACATGCTTGTAAGATACGAATAAATTCGAGAAACAAGCAATCCCCCGGCATAAAAACCACACCCACCCAAGATCCACTGTAAACACACTGAAGACCCAAAGTAAACCTCTTCCATGGACATTTTGTGCCTGTTCCCGCTATATCCTTCCTATATCAAAGATTATAGCGGCTTAACTGTACAAACAAAGGAAGGGTATTATTACCCCAAATTATCAGTGTTCCTTCACCGAATCCTCTCCCTATTTACACATTCCTCACCACTCTCCACCAACAGGTCATTTCAAACAAAACACACGAGAATAAGAAGAGCAAAAGAGGATGTGCCGTGAGACACACCCTCTTTATCCAATTAGTCAATAATCTACTGTCTAACTTTTTGAGATTTAACAGCTAGCCAGTCTCTAAAACGCACCAAAATAATTCTTGTTTTTAACCCCTATTCCACCACGATAAACGTAAAACAATCTTCCACGACCTTACTATAGCCAGGGTTAGTTAATCGTACAGACACCGTGTAGCGACCGGCCGGAACACTTGTTCCCTGCGGATAAACCAACGCTCCGGCTCCACGAATTGTCAAATGTTTTATAAATTCTGCAGCCCCCTTCTCATTATCGACAGAAGTCACAGATTCAATTGAAAAAATAATCGGTTCTGTACCAAGATACCCCTCCATCTTAAGAGATACCCACGGAGCCCCGTTTTCAATACGAATAGCATCTTTTTCCGGATCCAAGGTCTTTCGCACTATTAATGAATCTTCTGGAGTATAGGCAGCTTTACTTATTTCCAAAAAGCCCTCGGTAATGTCATGGCATCCCCAACATGTACCTAGAAATAATATACTTGCAATGACAAAAATATATATTTTCATAAAACAAATTATTTACACATTATCACTTCAAACTCTCTCCCGATTTCAAAAAATCGCTAATGGTAATTTTATACTCTAAAGCGTGTACCACGCAATTATTCGGTTCAATATCAGCGGACGCCACCTCGAATGCTTTCCTAGAATCCAAAATTGCACCGTAAAGGGTCACAGAACCCAGATTAGGAACTCCCTGGTAATCCTCAGCAAAAGAGTACACCCAAAGGGTTGTTCCTCCAAGTGTAGTAAAACTTTCCCCTCCTTCACCGATGACATTATAAGAACCGCCTTTCTTTCCTCTCGGGACATCATCCCGATAGATTTTACCCTCCACGATACAACGTAACAAAACCTCGCGGCAAACCTCTGGTTTCATGTCCGTTACCCGATTCAAGGAATTTTGCAACAAGTAACGACGAATGGAATGGTTTGTCACACCAAAAAAAGTAATTCCATCATAATGTTTTCCGTTCCATTCACTTTTCTCGAAAAGAGCTTCCAACCCGGCATGACGAACCATAATTACCGTGGAATCCCAATCATAAGGATGCCTTTTCATATATTCTAACAAGCTACAATCATGTCGACCATTACTCACACCTGTATTGATAAAATTATCCTTAGTACAAGAAATAGCACATAACAGCATTAACAATTTAAATATTCTCATTCTCATAACTATTGTCTTTTCTTTTTCCAATAAGCATTTTGTTTCATTAATTCATTATTCGTGAATGCCAAGCGACCAACTTCATGGTACAATGCACCATCTTCGATATCCTGGTCCGTTAACCTAGCTATCCCCGGCGAGAGTTCATTACGCACGTAATCGTAACCATATTGTCCCCATCCATTACGTACGGCATCATAAAAACGGCAATCTTCAAACATCAACTCCTTCTCCCGTTCCCTAAAAATGGCTAATTGCAAATCAGCGGTCAAATTCTTTTCGATATCATCCTCACAGGGATAATCAAATTTTCTATTACCGTACGCTCTCTCTCTGATTCTATTCAAATCAGCAATAGCTCCATCCCTGTCATTTTGATGTACACGACATTCCGCACGCAGAAGAATAATGTCTGCCAAACGCCAAATCACTTTATTTACATCATAACAATCAAAGGATGGTTCGCTTTCCCAATCATACCTTTTCACATAATAAGGGTAACGATGCTTTATTACATAAGCCCTTTCATGATCTTTTGTCGCATAGCCTCCCCCCTCAATAATCGAATCCCCCTCGGACAAAAAATATTCTAACTCTACAGGACAATTATTCCCATTATCATATTTCGTGAATACTTTCCTGTCACCATTTTCATCATACTCAACAGCAATAGCGTTGGCCTTGCCAGAAACTTTATTATACACGACAAATAGAGAATCAGCATCCGTCCCCCAAAAATAGGCATTTCGACGACGGTCTTCTTTATGAAATAACTTATTCACCGTACTACGATAAATCTCGACAGAATAAGCCCAATAATAATTTGTATTGGGCAAAAAATTACTTTCCGTCCGCACGGGGAATCCGATATAGTCTGCATCACCCCAAATATTACCGGTTCCATATACTTCATTCGGTTCGTAATACAATTCCCAGATCGTCTCTTGTCCGTTCCGATGCATCTCATTCAGACAAAGATCTTCAGGAGTATTCGCTAAAACATAATTGCCGGCTTTCCCATCGATAATCATCGAGCAATATTTCTCGGCCTCAGCCCAATATTCAGGCTTGTTTTCAATTGTGGCACGCCAAGCGTACAAATGCCCCAATAAAGCGCAAACAGCACCCTTCCCCGCAAATTGTTTCACGGTACGGGACGAACCGTTGCCATCTTTCAACTCTTCGAAATTTGGGAGATCAAGAGCTAACAAAGCATACTTGGTTGCCTCTTCCAATACATCGTGCACGGAACTTTTAGGCAGGGGACTATAATCCGAATGATCTTCTCCCCGAATAGGAGCTTCACCCCACTTCCGAGCCAATTCAAAATATGTAACACCTTTCGCGAAATAAGCTTGCAACACGTAGGGCTTTATATCCACGCTATTCGGGAAACGACGAGCATTATCGATAATCACATCAGCCTTGTTCAACGTCGTGTAATACGATTGCCAATTCATTGCCATAGTCTGTTCCAATTCCCGGTAAGGAGCATAAGTTTCATTAACATGATCAGCGATCCAACCGTAATAACCATGATGTCCCTGGTTGGCAGCACTCGATCTCAAACATTCTTCCATGGTTGACAACAAAGCTTCAGCATCCTGCTCTGTATTGAAATAGCTATAAAATGTCACATCACTTTCAGGTGTCATATCTATCAAATCCGTGCATCCCACACTTCCCAACATGAACACGGTTACGATTTCTCTTACAAATCTTTTCATATCAATTAAAATTTAACGGTTAAACCTAAGGTCCATTTCCGCGGTAACGGGTAAGCATTTCCACTATCCAAACCCGTGTACACATTCACGACTTCCGGATTCAACCCAGAATAATTACTCAAATAAAACAAATCCTCTCCCGTGGCAAACAGTCGCACCTCTTTGAAAAAAGTCTTCTGCAACAAATTCTTCGGCAGATCATATCCCAAGGTTAATTGTTTTAAACTCACGGAACTAACATTTTCAATATTGGAACGTACCATCACTTCATACTTAGAGCCCATGCGAACAAAATTATAATCGTTTCGAATTCCATCCCAAAATTTATAATCCCTCAAATCGCCAAGCAAAAGACCGGTAGAAGCAATACTTCCTTTAGCAGTATTAATCATATGACGCCCAATCGTGTAATTAAATAACATATTCAAACTAAATCCTTTCCAAGTCACCTCGTTCACCCAACCGCCATGAGCCACCGGAAGAGGAGAAGCAGCCGGGTAGCTGTCACCATTTACGGTAATTTGTCCATCCCCATTTAAATCACGAATTTTTTGAGTACCAATCAAACCGCTATAATTATTATTTTTAGATACTCCTTGCAAATAGACCTCAGATCCGTCCAACTTGTTATACACGGGAACTTCATCTTCAGAAGTATAATACCCATGATCCTCATACACGTATATTTGATACATGGGACGTCCAATTACATACGATCCCTTATCTTGTCCATCATACGATTTCTTAAAACGATTCCAATTCTTGGAAATATTAAATTTTGTCCGCCACTTCACTGCCGTCGTTCTCAACACATCGTAATTCAATTCCAATTCTAGACCTTCATTCGTAACTTCCATCGCATTATCAATATGCACATCATAACCATATACATCCCCAGGCATTGGTATCGGATATATCAAAGATTTTGAAAGTTTATAGTAATAATCCAATTTCATATTCAAACGATAATCCAACATATCCAAATCCAATCCCAAATCCCATTGTTCAGATTTCTCCCAAGTCAGATTAGGACTAACAGGCGTCTCTACCATCATACCGGTCTGTCCAATAAACATTCTTTTGGTTGCGCTCAACACTCCATACGCTAAATATTCGTTACCGAATATCTGTCCAGAAGTTCCATAACTAACACGAAATTTTCCCCAATCTAACCAGTGTCCCAAATAATCCTTGATTAATTTTTCTTCAGAGAATGCCCAACCGAGAGCAATGGACGGAAAATTTGCCCATTTATTGTTTTCACCAAAGGTAGATGAACCATCTCTACGGAAAGAAAATTCCATCAAATAACGCTTTTTGTAATTGTATCCTAAACGACCAAAGAAACTAACCAATGATTTCTCCGTGAAAGAAGAAGCATAACTCGTGGTTGATTGAATTCTTGAGTAAGAACCTGTTCCATAATCATAAATAGCTGGAGCCTTAGAAGGATCATAATAATAGATCTGGTCGCTTGGACTGCGTTTCCCATACCCTCCTATTGAAAATACCTGCGATTTATTTGCCGTGTACCCCAACAGGAAATCAATGTTATGCTCCTCTTTAAAAGATTTCTTATAATTCAATAACTCTTCCGTATTTAATGACACATTTCGAGCCACTGTCCCTGACGATCTATTCTCTTTCGTTGATTTATTCAAATAACTCGGCTCAAACTTATTCAAATTGGCTTGTGAAAAATCCAAATTAGCAGAAGCAGACAACGACAAGCCATCAATAATATTATATGTAAGCACAAGATTTGCCATTGCCCTATAATCATCACTTCTCACCACTGTTCCATTGATCAACTTTAACCACTCGTCAGACACAACCCCGTTAGCCATTTCCAAAGTCGACGTATTCCTGGGATCCACCGTAAGACCTTCAAATCTACCATTATTCATTCCCGAATTCACACTACGGTCCATATAAGCCCCATAAATACGGGTATCAATCTTAAATTGCTTCACGGGCTGGGAAGTTAAATTTGCGATCAAATTCACTCTAGAATACTGACTGTTAATCATTATACCCTTTTCATCATAATAACCGACTCCAAGCATATACTGGAATTTATCCGTTCCACCCGTCGTTTGAATATTAGCATTAAGCACTTTTCCCGCACGGAACATATACTTCCACCAGTTCGTGGCATTGTTGTAGAATGGATTCAAACTATCCTGTAATTTTCTATTCACGTTGACATTAGGCGACCCACTACCCCAGAATAAATCATATTTTCCATAAGTTCCGTAAGCTTCATTACAAGATAACGGATAATAAGTATTAGAGGTACTCCTATGAGGCTCTATCGTATTTCGCATCCACAAAATACTTCTCCAACGTTCAACACGTCCACCTGTTTGCTCCGGATATTCCATTAATCGAGAGATAGAATAAGACACGTTAGCCGCAAACGAAGAAACACCCGCACGCCCTTTTTTCGTCGTGATCAAAATTACTCCATTAGCCGCCCGAGAACCATAAATAGAAGCAGCCGCCGCATCTTTTAAAACTTCCACAGACTCTATTGTCGAAGGATCCAAATCTGCCAACGTATTCGTTCCAGTAACAGGCGACACGAAAGAATGCATCGGTATTCCATCCACGACATAAAGCGGAGAACCTGTATTTCCTGCGGCATCTTTTATTCCCGTATCACCACCAGTTCCAGATAGTAACGAATTAAATCCTCGAACTGCCACAACAGATGCACTCCCCGGAGCACCCGATTGATTTACCACTCCTAAACCTGCCATTCGCCCCTGTAATAACGTGGCAATACTAGCAGCTGGAATCTCTTTTATCTCCTCTGATGTTATGCGAGATATTGCAGAAACTACTTCCCGTTTATTCTGCGTTCCGTAAGCCCGGACAATCACCTCGTCTAAAGAAGAAACCTCTTCCTCTAAGGTAATATGTAATGTATCGTTTGCCGTTTTTTCTGAAAAATCCACGATACGCTTTTTAAATCCAATAAAAGAAAATTCCAGTTTTCCTTTCACAAGAGGCAACTGCAAACGAAAGAAACCTTTGGAATCCGTCACAGTCCCCACGGAAGTACCGACCAACACGACAGTTACCCCGGGCATAACATTCCCCGAAACATCAGTTACAACACCTCGTACTAAATTTCGCTCCAGCTTCTTTTGAACCTTCCGAATTAAAATTGATTGCGCCTCAAAACGATATTCAAAAGAAGTACCCCTAAACAGGCGGCATAAGACAGAATCAACACTTACATTCTGCACATCCAATGTAACATTTGCCATTGAAGCCAATTGATCCGGATCATACACGAAATTCAATCGCGTCTGTTCCTTGATCTGCCGGAAAACCACCGACACGTCCACATTTTCCACCTTAATCGACACTTTCTGTTGTTGCGCAAAAGCCCCAAAAGAGAATCCCAAACACATCATCACCGCAAATACCCAACGGAGAATCCGGAAATTTGCTTTTCTCCGTCTAAAAAATTGGAGAAAAACAAAACTCATCTTGTTTTTTTTCATAATTTTGTAAATTAACAATTTAAACTAACGGATGCTCTAACATCCTAAATTAAACCGTAAGCGTGTTGACGCACCTTACGGTTTTTTATTTTGCTTAATAACTATCACTAGCATCTCTGATTGTCACCACGTTGTCCTCCACCTCGAAACGCAGAGTTGCCGGTCCCTCGATCAGACGCAACACTTGCTCTATATCCTCATATCGACTGATCACCCCGGTAAACCGCTTTCGCTTCAACGACTCGTTCTCATAGGAAACTTTCACGTCAAACCATCTACTTAATCGTTCCATAATCTCCTCTATTGTTTCCCGTTCGAAAACGAATTCTCCGTCTCTCCACGCAATATACCTATACGGATCCACCTCTTCCACCCGAACCGTTCCTGTCTTTTCCTCATACTCTGCTATCTGTCCGGGAGCCAACATTACTTCTTTTCCCGTGTCATCTACCCGAATCCCCACCTTGCCTTTCACTAACACGGTTTGTACCATATTTTCCCGGTACGTATTCATGTTGAACTCCGTCCCGTAGACCTTTACTTCCATCCCTTTCTCCGTCTCCACGATAAACGGATATTTCGAATCATGAGCCACTTCGAAATAAGCCTCTCCTGTCAAGTAGACCCTCCTCTCCTCTCCCGTAAAAGTAACCGGGAAACGAAGCTCCGTCATCGAATTCAACCAAACCTTACTTCCATCCGACAAAGCCAACTGATAAAATTCTCCCACCGGTACACGCATCGTATTATAAATGATCTCTTCTCCCTGTACCTTTGCAGCTGTATAATCCAATCCGCTCACCGAATCATTTTGAATTCCCGTTTCATTCATTCCTTCGATCAATGCACTTTGCTGATCCAAAATCACTCGTTCCCCCGTACTCAAAATCAACTCGACCTTCACTCCCGGCACAATTCGTTCTGTCTCAGCCAACAATCGCAATTCATCCGAATCACTCCATTCATTAACCATGCGTCCCACAAACAAACCGATCAACAAAATAATAGAAGCTGCTACCGACCAACGCAATGTCATCCGTCGACTCTTCCTTTCTTGAATCGTATTCTCCAACCGGGCAAATTCTTCCTTCTTATATCGATTAAAATCCATATTCACCCGTCTTTGATAAAATGCGGCAAATTCCTTCAACAACATCACGTGTTCCGGATCTTCCATCCACGCCCCTACCTTCGCATCATCCAGATTTTTCCGATCCGTCAGTATCAAATTTGCAAATTCAATATCTTCATCCGTGTATCTCATAGATTTATTTTTTTACATCTATCACACGCACCGTTCAAAAAAGGGTGACAAAAAAGATATTTTTTTACGAAAAAAATAAAAGGGGAAAGCCAATCACTTATCACACAATAGGAAAAGCAGGATAGTCTCATCCTGCAACTCATCCCGTAAAAACTTCAACGCCCGAGCCATATGCTTCTTGACCGTGTTAATACTCACCTTCAATTCATCAGCTACTTCCTGATATTTTTTCTCCTCCACCACACATTTCAAAAAAACCTCCCGTTGCTTATCCGGCAACTGGACTAACTTTTTCTCCACCCGGGCAATACGTTCATCATACTCTACCAGCTCGTCAGAAGCTGATTCCAGCAGCTCGGTTACCTCCCGTTCATTCACTTCCACTACCCGCAAATGCCTCAAATAATTCAAAGCGTAATTCTGGGCCAACGTGAACAAATAAGATTTCGCAGAATAAGATAAATCCAAACGTTTCCGGTTATTCCAAAAAGTAAGAAAGGTATCATGAACAATATCTTTAGCCACCTCTTCATCCCTCACGTAGCCATACACGCAACCCACCAGATTCCCGTAATGCAAATCAAACAATTCCTCAAAAACCTTGTGCTCCAAAAAATCCTTCGACATAGTATCTTTATTCACGACATCTTATCTGCAAAAATAGGCTATTTGTCGTATTATACAATTACCCTTGAAAATATTTAACACAAGTTAAATATAGAAACTCAAATATTTGCCTGAATATTAGAAACATAACGATAAAAACACGGTTCAATTGCCCCCCTTCGGGTAGCCACAAAATCAAAATCCCCTCAAAATCAACTGATTAAGAGGGAATTCTTGTACCCAGGGCGGGAATCGAACCCGCACGTCTTTAAAGGACACTGGATTTTGAGTCCAGCGCGTCTACCAATTCCGCCACCTGGGCTTGAAGACGGGGACAAAAGTAGTGCTTTTCTTGCAATCTGCAAATAATATGACATTTTTTTTACGAAAAAAGTCATATTATTTTTCAACACAACGAGAAGGAATGGATCACTTTTCATTGAAAACAGGGCAAGACATAGCATAAGTAGATGTATTTTAATTACATTTGCGATACCGATACTTAAACAGATGAAAGCAATAATTCTATCCGCTCTTGCCCTATTATTCCTTGTCCCGATTGTGGCACTTGCGCAACAAAAGGGAGTCGTGAAAGGGCGTGTATTTGACAGTAAAAACAATGAACCGGTGCCGTTTGCCAATGTGGTGATCTGGAAAACCACGATTGGGACGGCAACTGACGAGAACGGGTACTTCCGGATAGAGAACGTGCCGTTGGGATTCAACCGTCTGGAAGTAAGCAGTGTCGGGTACAACACGAAGTTATCGGAAGAGTTTATGGTCAACACGGCATCCGAACGCACAGTGGACGTGGGGTTAGAGGAAAACACCGTTGCCCTGGAACAGGTGACCGTGAAAGCCGACCCGTTTCGTAAAACGGCAGTCAGTCCGATGTCCTTACAACGCATAGGCATTGCCGAGATCGAGAAAAACCCCGGAGGGAACCGCGATATATCGAAAGTGCTGCAATCCATGCCGGGCGTACTTTCTTCCCCGGCATTCCGGAACGATTTTATCGTGCGGGGCGGCGGTCCCAGCGAAAACCGCTTTTACCTAGACGACGTGGAATTGCCGAATCTCAATCATTTTGCCACGCAAGGGTCTTCTGGAGGCGTGGTGAGCATCGTGAATGTCGATTTCGTGAAAGAAGTAAACTTTTATTCCGGAGCCTTTCCCGCGAACCGGGGCAACCTGATGAGTTCCCTGCTCGACTTCCGGCAAATATCGGGAAACCCGGACAAAATAAAAGTAAGGGGAACTTTCGGGGCTACCGATTTCGGGCTCTCGCTGGACGGTCCGCTTGCCCCGAAAACGACGTTTATCATGTCCGCCCGAAGGAGTTATCTCAAGTTTCTGTTCGATATGATCGGATTGCCTTTTCTTCCGGTGTACAACGACTTGCAATTCAAGACGGTAACCAATTTTTCGTCCAAGAGCGAATTGACGATACTGGGTATCGGGGCATACGACGTGAATAACCTCAATAAAAACATGGAAGACCCCGACGATGACCAAAAATATATGCTGAATTACCTGCCCGAGAGCGTGCAATGGAGTTATACCCTAGGGGCAACATACAAGTATTACGGGAAACGATGGAACCACCTTTTCGTGATTAGCCGGAGTACCCTGCATAACGAGATAGAAAAATACAGTCGGAACGACAAGAGCCAACCTAAACTGGTAGACTATACCTCGGGGGAAACGGAAAACAAGTTCCGTTTCGAGCACAACCGCCTGACCCGGAAAAACATAAAGCTAAATCTCGGAGCGGGCATAGAGTATGCCACGTACAAGAACAAGACACAACGGGAACTGTACACGGGAGGAACGCTGAACGACATCCGCTATAACCGGCATTTTGATTTCTTCCAATGGTCAGTATTCGGACAGGTCAGTAAAAGTTTTTTCCTGGAACGCCTCTCCTTGTCATTCGGCGCCCGGGTAGACGGGAATAGCTACACGTCGGGGATGAACAATCCGCTGAAACAATTCTCACCCCGTCTTTCCCTATCCTACTCGCTCACGCCGGAATGGTTTATCAATGCCAGCACGGGGCGTTATTACCAGTTACCATCCTACACGACCATGGGATATGCTGATGCCAACGGTGCACTCGTCAACAAACGCAACGGAATAAAATACATCGCCACGAACCAGTATGCCGCCGGGATAGAATACCGCCCCGGCAGCCGGACCCAGATCACGCTGGAAGGGTTCTACAAGACCTACGATAAATACCCCGTATCGTTACAAGACAGCATCGTGCTTGCCAACAAGGGCACGGATTATGTCGCTGTCGGGGATGAACCCGTCAAGTCGCTTGGCGAGGGACGGGCATACGGGATGGAATTGATGGTTCGCACGCAAGAGTTCTTCGGCATCGTGGCATCCGCCGCCTACACGTATTTCTATTCCGAGTTCAAGCAAATGGATCATAATTTACGCCCGACATCCGAGTATATCCCTAGCAGCTGGGATAACCGACATATCTTTTCTCTCACGGCAACCCGCAAACTGGGACTTTGGGATATCGGCATGAAATGGCGGTACACGAACGGGGCTCCCTTTACCCCCTACGACCGGGAAACGAGTTCCCTGATTGTCGCTTGGGAAGCTAAAAAGCAACCTTATCTCGACTATTCCCGTTTCAACAGTGAACGGGCATCCTCGTTCCACCAACTGGATATTCGGGTTGACCGGAGTTTTTATTTCAAGAAATGGTCGCTGATCCTGTATGCCGACATACAAAATATATACAACCATAAAACAAAAAGCCCCGATCGCCTTGTCCCGGAAGAGGATGCGAACGGAAATTACCGGGTAGACCCCGATCGTCCGGGGCATTACCTAATGCGGTATATTAAAAACGACACGGGGACGCTACTTCCCTCTGTCGGTATAATAATTGATTTTTAAAGCAAAACATAAATAGACGCCGATTATGAAAAATATTATTTTTGACCTGGGAGGAGTTGTTGTCGAGTGGAACGGGGAACGAGTAATCAACTCATTTGAAGGAGATCCCACGCTAATCATGTATATCAAAAGCAATGGATTTTTCAAAGATTACTGGACGGCTTTCGACAAAGGGATGCTCGAGCGGGAAGAACTCGTGAACAAAGTGGCTCTCCTCACGGGAATACCCGCCGAAGAATGTGACGCATTCGTGGAACACGTGAAACTCTCCCTGAAGCCCATTCCCGAAACGGAAGCGTTGATTAAGGAACTGTCGGCCAAAGGGTATAAATTATACTGTTTATCCAATATGTCTCTCGATTTTTACGATTATCTTAAAACGCGGGAAGTTTTCAAGTATTTCGACGGACAGGTTATTTCGGCAATCGAGCATATGGTGAAACCGGATCGGGAAATTTACGATCTAATACTTCAACGCTATCAGCTGAAGCCGAAAGAATCGTTGTTTATTGACGATCTTGAGGCGAATATCAAGGCGGCACAAGCACTCGGGATTAATACGGTACACTTCTCGGATAAGCAAAAAGGGAATAAGGAGGTAAAGGAAAGATTGGGGATTAAAGTTTCATTCCAACTTTAAACCCCAAACTTTTTTTGTTTTCGCAGGAAGTAATAGAAACGCCAGCATAGCATGGCTCCGGTCAGGGTCAGCCCGAGAGGGTAACCTACCCAAACGCCTTCAATGCCCCAATTTAAGACAAAACCACAGATATAGGAAACGGGCAAGGCAATCACGAAATACCCGATAAAGGAAATGACCGCCATGGAAGTTACGTCCGACACGCCTCGCAGGGCATTGGCAAAAATGATCTGCAAACTATCGCCGAATTGGTAGAAGACAAGAATCACCATCAGCACGGCAACCAAGTCCACGACTTCCCCGGAAGAAGTATAAACCAAGCCAATACGTTCCCTTACCAGTAAAAAGAAAATGGAAACACTTATCGCCAGCAATGCCAACAGGTGAACGCCTGCCGTGGTCGCTTGCCTGACACCCACGATATCTCCCCGCCCGTAAAAATTGCTCACCCGTATAGAAACGGCAGCCCCCACGCCATAATACACCATATATCCCAACGTAGAAATAGAAGCCACTACTTGGTGTGCAGCAAGGGGAATGGTTCCCAACCACCCGATCATTACCCCGCTGATGCTGAACAAAGCGGTTTCCATACCCATTTGCAACCCTACCATGACGCCCATCCGGTTCAACACTTTCAAATCGACGGAATTATAAGCCGTCCGACGGTACCCGACCCGATAACGACGGTACGACAAGCGCCGAAAAAAAAGAAAGGCGAAAGCAACGAACATAAATATCCGGGAAACCAACGTGGAAATTCCCGCACCCGTCACCCCGAGTGCCGGAAGCCCGAAAGCCCCGTATATCAGAACCGCATTCCCGATAATATTCAACACGTTGGCGGAAAGCATTATCCACATGGAAGTTTTCGTGTCCGTGATACCGTCGGCAAATTGCTTGAAACTATTGAACATCATCACGAACACCAGCGAACTCAATTGCAACAGGAAATAGGGACGTATCAGCGGCAACAATTCTTCCGGTTGCCCCATTTTATGCACGTTCAAATATAGAATACCCATAGCCACGGACAACACGATACCGATCAACAGGTTCGCCAACAAACTATTCCTTAGCAAACCTCCCACCCGGAATTTGTCCCCCCGCCCGAAAAACTGCCCGATCAACGGGGTTAACCCGTAAGAAAACCCCAACCCGAAAAGAATCGGGATATTAAACACGCTGTTCACGAATGAAGAAGCCGCCAAATCGGACGTATTGAAATGCCCCACCATGATATTATCCACCAAACCGACAACCACCACACCCAATTGCCCCAACACGATGGGGACCCCGATCCTGATCGTATCGGTGTAATGCTGTTTATATCTCGAAATCCAATTGTTCATACTGTCCGTTTGAGAGCACAAAAATAGAGATATATCCCAAAATATTCTAACTTTGCCTTGAATGATTGTTCACGGGCGCCATTTGAGGCTCTAGCAAGTAATTTTGAAAAAAATCGTAACCTATGTCACCCGCAGTGTTATATTATTTGTCTTACATTTAGGGGTAATACGTTAATAATTTGACTAAAAGACAAAAATATGGAAGAAGAGATTAACATACACTTATTCTCAACGGATGAATACGGCAAACAATTGTTTACCACATTTTATCCTCCCTTATGTCTTTTTGCCAACCGCATTTTGAATAATATTGACGAAGCGGAGGACATCGTTCAGAATGTGTTTATCACGTTATTGCAAAAAAACGCAAAAATAAACCGGGTGACATCGCTCAAAGCCTATCTTTACAGTTCGGTACATAACGCCTGTATCAATCACCTGAAACACCAGGCATACATTACCGAAAAAATGAAAGACTTCGAACAAGAGGTCTATGAAGAAAATAGTTACCTACTCCAACGCATCGAAAGCGAGATTATGGATGAAATCTTCCGGGCAATCGACCAGCTCCCGGAGGAATGCCGGAAAGTATTCAAATTAAGTTATATTGACGGCATGGAGGTTTGCAAAGTTGCCGAAACCCTGCACATATCCGAAAACACGGTTAAAACTCAACGCCTGAGAGCGCGCAAGTTCCTGAAAGAAAATCTAAAGGATTTATTCCCCGTGGCAGCTTTCATTTTCCACATTATTTGAAATATAAAAAATAATCCCCTTTGTCACCCGCGGTATTGATTCTTTTGTCTTAAAGATAAAAGACAATATCACCATGAGAAAAGAATCTGACATACAGAAAATTTCTGACCTCATCTTAAAAGATATAAGGCAGGAAATCACAGAAGAAGAAAAACTCTTTCTCGACAATTGGTTGAAGCAATCGGATAAAAACCAAGAATTATACCATCGTATGTACGATGAAAAATACATTCTCGAGCAATATCGACTGAAGCAAACCATCGACACGAACAAGGCATGGAAACAGGTCGTTACCTCTTCCCGAAGACACTTTATAATCCGTTATTTCAAATATGCCGCCGCCATCCTTCTTTTGCTCGGGGCATTCTTTATTTACAAGTATGAAATAACAAGAGAATCCGAAAAAAAGAATACAGTTGTCGCCATGAACACGATTCAACCGGGGGAAGGCAGAGCAACTCTCATCGTGTCCAACCGGCAGGAAATACAACTACACAAGAATTGCCAGCTTGAATTAAAAGACAATTCCGGGACAAAATACCGAAACGACTCGTCCACTCTATATTACCAAGCCGCAACACAAGCGGACACGATCGCACAAGCAGAAAGTATCCACACGCTCGTTATCGGCAGAGGGGGAGAATATAGCGTGAAACTGGCAGACGGGACAAAAGTACACCTAAATTCCGAATCCAAACTCAGGTATCCCGTGACCTTCCGCCAGGCCGAACGCCGGGTATACCTGGAAGGAGAGGCTTATTTCGAAGTAAGCCGTGACGAGCAACACCCGTTTATCGTGGAAGGAAAAGATTTCGCGGTGCAGGTGCTCGGTACAAGTTTCAACGTGTCCAACTACAAGGATGACGACGTTTCGCGGGTCGTGTTGCTGGAAGGCAGCGTGGAAGTGAAAAAAGCAAACAAGAATTACAAACTGGAACCGGACGAGTCGCTTGAAATAGATGGGGATAATATCCGTATCAAGAAGATAAACGCCAACAATGCCATTTCATGGAAAAATGATAATTTTTATTTTTCCAACGAACAACTGGAAGTCGTCATGACGAAACTCGCCCGATGGTATGACGTGAATCTATTTTACACGAACCAATCTATTAAAGATTACCACTTTACCGGTTTTATACCTAAATACACCGATATCACGAAAGCATTCAATATTTTGGAATTAACCGCAGATATTAAATTCAAGGTGCAAGACCGGACAGTGGTCATCATGAGGATGTAACAATATAAACAAATCAATAAAAGGTGTGCGTACCAGACGCATGTATGTAAAACAAATAACATTTACTATGAAACACAAATTGTATGTACTCATTTGTATTTTATCCGTTACTCTTTTCTCGGATATTACCGCAGCTGAAAGAAAAAAGAAAAAAGACGAAGAAAAAACTTCCGCTAAAAAGGAAAATGCCTATGACAAACTCTTCGACAAAAAAAGCCATATAAAAGCAGAAGGACTTATTACCCTTCACAAAGTAGACGGAAAATTATATTTTGAATTTCCCCTCAATCTACTAAACAAGGATATGCTTATCGCTTCCACAATCACGGAAACAAGTGACAATGGAGACGGTTTAGTTGGTCAAAAACCGATGAATCCCATTCACGTGCAATTTACCAAAACAGACAGCACGATCCAATTGCGTCTAATTGACGGGCTCTCCATCACGACAAAAGAAGGCAACGACAACATTGAACGCGCGTTAGCTAAATCAAACATCGGTTCGATACTAGGGAATTACAAGGTTTTGGCTTACAACGCGGACAGTAGCGCTGTTGTATTCGAAACAACTGAATTCTTTGCAGGAGACAATAAGCAATTAGACGTAATCGACCCTTACGGGGCTAATACCTACGGGGGATACTTGAACCGTCAAAGTACCTTCCAATCTGATAAATCTTTCTTGGAAGGTATCAAAGCTTTTAAAGATAATGTCGCCATACGGAGCGTACTTTCTTACAAATGTACCATCATATACGGCAGATCTTACATAGAATACGAAAAACCACTAACCATCTTAGCAACACGCAGTATTATCTTGTTGCCGGGAACTCCGGCACGTCCCCGTATCGCAGACCCGCGTATCGGTATTTTCCCGACAGGAAAAATCAAATACACGAACAAAGACAATCGGGCAAAAGTGGTTTATTTCTCTAACAGATGGAAACTGGAACCATCAGATGAAGCGACCTTCAAGGCTGGCAAACTCGTGGAGCCTAAAAAACCCATCGTGTTCTATATTGACAACAATTTCCCCGAAATGTGGAAAAAATACATCAGCATGGGTATCGAGGATTGGAATTTAGCTTTCGAAAAAATCGGGTTCAAAAATGCAGTTCAAACCCGTCCTTTCCCAACAGACGACCCGGAATTTGATCCTGACAATATCAAATATTCCTGCGTCCGTTACGCACCTACCCCCATGGCAAATGCCATGGGTCCCTCTTGGACAGATCCGCGTTCGGGAGAAATTATCAATGCTTCAGTATATATTTACCATAATTTGATCAACCTACTTTACAGCTGGAGATTCATTCACACGGCAGCCGCAGACCCGGATGTGCGCGTAAAAATTTTACCGGAAAGCATCATGGGTGACGCTATCCGTTATGTAGCCCGTCATGAAGTGGGACACTGTTTGGGATTCATGCACAATATGGCAGCCTCAGACGCCTATCCCGTTGAAAAATTGAGAGATCCTGAATTCACTCAAGCTAACGGGACCACGCCTTCCATCATGGACTACGCTCGTTTTAACTATGTAGCACAACCCGGTGACAAAGAAAAAGGTGTAAAATTAACTCCTCCTATTTTAGGAGCATACGACTACTATCTGGTAAAATGGAACTATTCCTATTTACCGGAAACAAAAACGGCCGAAGAAGAGTCTGAAATTTTAACCCGCTGGATCAGTGAAAAGGCAGGAGATCCCATCTACCGTTACGGGAAACAACAACTTTCACTTATTCTGGATCCGACATCCCTATCCGAAGCCCTGGGTGACGACGCCGTAAAAGCATCTGAATACGGTATCAAAAACTTGAAATACATTCTTTCAAACCTGAACACATGGTTTGATGCCAACGACAAGGACTACACGCACCGCGGGATGCTATACAATGAAATTTTGCAGCAATACGGTCGTTATTTGAACCACGTGTTCTTCAATATCGGGGGTATTTACCTGAATGAAAAATACGTGGGAGACCCTCGCCCGAGTTACCAGTCTGTGCCGAAAGAAAAACAAAAACAAGCACTAAAATTCTTGATGACACAAGCCAAAGAAATAGAATGGGTCGAAAACAAAGAATTGCTCAAGAACTTCCCGCTTATCGGAAGCCCGGCATACGACATTCAATCCTCTCTCGTAAGCCAGATCATTAACTCGGGAAGTGGCAGAATTCCATTATGCGTCACCAAATCTACCCCGGAAGAAGCTTACACGACCAAGGAATATTTGAATGACGTGTATAATTACGTTTGGGAGAACACGCTCAAGAATAAATCATTGTCGGTTTCTGACAGGAAATTACAAATCGCATTCGTGGACGCCGTTGTAAACAAGGGGACAAGTACCCAATCAAAAAATTCCATCATGATAGGTATTACTGACAACTCCATTCAAATGCCCGATTACGTGCAACAAAAAAGCATCGAGGACTTCGGATATAACACTCAATATGCTTTTGAACGCCTGCAATCACCGGAAGAAGTAAGCGGCTTCGGCTTCTTGTTTAACGTCAATTTCAACAATGCACCTGAGCAATATCATGTTTATTACGGGATATTGATGAAAACGAAAGATTTACTTCAAAAGAATTATAATCATCCAAATATCGAGACCCGCAACCATTACAGATTACTGCTCCGTCAAATAGAAAAGGCTCTGAAATAAACAGATGTGGAACATTAAATCAAAAATGAAAATGAATAAAATAACCATACTTTTCTTTCTTTGTTTTCTAATTCCTGCCATAGGTTTACAAGCAGGCACAAAGAAAAAGAAGGACCAAAAGGAAAAGACCGAAACAAAAGCAAAAACGGAATACGATAAACTATTCGCTACCCCGGATTGCCAGACCGAGAAAGGGATGATCACCCTGCACAAAAAAGATGGGAAAATATATTTTGAATTTCCCCTCGCCCTCTTTGAACGAGAAATGCTACTCGGTTCAACAATCAAGGAAACGGCGAGCAATGACGAAGGACTTGTCGGTCAAAAACCTCACGACCCGTTGCATATCTACTTTACCAAAGGGGATTCCACTGTACAATTACGCTATGTATTCAACTACTCGATAACAAACGCGGAAGACCAAAACATTCAAAATGCGATAGACGAATCAAACGTGGGAGCTATCATCGAAAACTTCGACATCAAGTGTTGGAACAACGACAAAACAGCCGTTGTATTTGACGTGACGGACTTCTTCGTGAGCGACCGATACGAAATTGACCCCTTCGACCCGTATAGCGCAAGTACCTATTACGGTTGGATGTTGCGTATCACAAAATTCAAAAAGGAACGTTCCTTCGTGGGGGACATCAAAGCATTTGATGACAACATCTCCATCAACAGCCACCTTTCGTTTACCATCACCATGCGAGCTTTAGGCATGTTTGAATACCAAACAGACAAACCTTTCACCGCGGAAGTAACCCGTTCTCTAGTATTGCTACCGGAAAAACCCATGCGTCCCCGTTTCAGCGATCCCCGCATAGGCGTCTTCTACACGGGAAAAATGAAATACGCGAATGACGACCATGGAGTAAAAGTCATTTATTATGCCAACCGTTGGAGACTGGAGCCAAAAGACACGGCAGCATTCAAGAGCGGAAAACTCGTGGAACCCATCAAACCGATAGTTTACTACATTGATCCCGAATTTCCGGAAATGTGGAAACAGAGCATCACCCAAGGTATCGAGGACTGGAATTTAGCTTTCGAGAAAATCGGGTTCAAGAATGCCGTACAAGTACGTCCGTTCCCGACTGATGACCCAGAATTTGACCCGAATAACATCAAATACTCTTGCGTCATTTACGCGCCTAATATGGTAGAGAACGCCATGGGTCCCTCTTGGGTTGACCCAAGAAGCGGGGAAATCCTGAACGCTTCCGTGTACATGAACCACAACCTCGTTAGCCTACTATACAATTGGCGGATGGTACAAACGGCAGCCGTTGACCCGCGAGTACGTACCCTGAACTTGCCGGAAGACATCTTAAGCGATGCTATCCGCTATGTAAGCCGCCATGAAGTGGGACACACCTTAGGGTTAATGCACAACATGGCAGCCTCGAACGCCTTCCCCACGGACTCTTTGCGCTCCGCATCTTTCACTCAAAAATACGGAACGACTCCCTCCATCATGGACTATGCCCGCTTCAACTACGTGGCACAACCTGGAGACCTGGAAAAAGGAGTAAAACTCACGCCTCCTATCCTTGGGCAATATGACTACTACGCTATCAACTGGATTTACTCCCCTATCCTCGAGGCAAAAACGGCCGAAGAAGAAATACCCGTCTTAGACCGTTGGATCAGTGAAAAAGCAGGGGATCCTATCTACCGTTACGGGAAGCAACAAATTTACATGCATTATGACCCCAGCGCCATGGAGGAAGATTTAGGAGATGACCCCATCAAATCAGCCACTTATGGTATTAAAAACTTGAAATACGTCGTTGCGAATATCGACAATTGGCTGGACAAAGACGACAAAGACTACTCGTTCAGGGATTATTTCTACTACACGACATTAAATCAATTGCAACTTTACCTGCGCCATGTAGACGTACTAATCGGGGGAATTTACCTGAACGAAAGATATGTAGGCGACCCACGCCCATCTTACCAATCGGTTCCTAAAGCGAAACAGAAAGAAGCCGTACAATTCTTGTTAAAAGCCCAAGAAGACATGGCATGGTTAGACAATGAAACCTATTTCAAAAACATCTCCATCGTAGGCTCAATTGCCAACCACATGCAAGTCTACACCATGGCGAACTTAATCAACGGGACCAAACGGCTGGCACTTTGCGCGGACAAATCAGACGATCCTTACACGGAAAAAGAGTATCTGCAAGACATCTATGATTACGTTTGGAAATCAACGATCAAAAGACGCAATTTGACCGAGGCAGAAATCGTGGCACAACGGGAATTCGTGAACAGCATGATCGCGAAATCCAACGTAGAAACAGGGCAACAGGCTGACCGCGTATCAGGATGGGGAATTGCAAATCAACCGTCCGTCGAGGAATGGCTGGCTATACAGATGTACCAAAAGTTCGGTTATAGATCACCCTTCGGACAACCGGAAGGACAACAACCCGTTGCCAGTGTCGGCTTCCAACGCATGGTAGACGGTCACTTTTCAAGTATGGCTCCCACATTCTACTTCTTCCTCGAGAAATGCCAAACACTGCTCGAGCAAGCCAAGAACACGGGAGACGAAAACACACGCTCACACTATGCTTTAATGTTACAGACGATAAAAAAAGCACTAACAATAAAATAACCAATTCACGGGCAGGTGAAAGAAGCGAAACTCTTTCACCCGCCCACATCAAATAACCTAAAGCAATTTAATTATGAGGAAAAAAAAGTCGGTCTGCAAACTATTGTATGGAGGAAGCCTATTCCTTTTCCTGCAATTTTTCTTAGCAATTTCCACGTTAGGAAGTACGCTATACGCACAACAGAACAGAATTATTTCCGTAAACTTAAAACAAACCACATTATCGAACGTCCTCGAACATCTGACCAACGTCATGGGATGCAAGATTTTGTACAATCACGAACAAGTCAAATCCCAACGTCAATTTGATTTAAAGATGCAAGAGAAGCCCTTGGAAGAGGTCATTAAAAAATGTCTCGAAAACACAAACCTAGTCTACAAAATTGTTGACGATGTATTTGTTATTACACCGAAATCAACCACATCAAAGGAAGACGAGAAAAAAGCCAAAGAAATCACCGGTGTCGTTGTCGATGTCAAGGGAGACTCCATACCGGGAGTAACCGTGACCATCAAGGGGACCACCATCGGGACCAGTACCGACGCCAACGGGTTATTCAAAATGACTATCCCCGCCAACCTAAAAGAAGTTTCTTTAGTATTTTCTTTCATCGGAATGGAATCGCAAGAGATAAAAATCGGACAAGAAACAAAATTCCGGATTGTCATGAAAGAAAAACAAGAAGACCTGGAAGAAGTTGTGGTAACAGGTATCTCCAAAATCAACCAGAAAAGCTTCTCCGGAAGTAGCGTCACCGTAAAACGCGAAGAGCTGCTCAAAGCATCCAAGAGCAACGTACTGACCGCCTTGGAAGCATTTGCCCCTTCCTTTAGAATCGAACGCGACAACCGATTCGGATCCGACCCGAACCACATGCCGGAAATGTACATCTCCGGACGTACCGGTATCGGCGTGAGAGATTTGGACAAGAACAATTTGAATTCCAATCCAAACCTGCCGACCTTTATACTGGACGGTATCGAAGTAAGTGCGGAAAAAATATATGACATGGACCCGAACCGTATCGAGAGCATCACCATGCTGAAAGACGCCGCCGCCACCGCTATGTACGGTTCCCGCGCTTCCAACGGCGTGATCGTCGTTACGACTGTGGCTCCCCGTCCCGGTAAAATCAACGTGACCTACAACTTGCTCGGAACGGTATCCATGCCTTCATTAAAAGATTACAACATGATGAACGGCTCCGAACTTCTAGAAGCGGAACGCCTTACCGGCCTTTACGATGGTATTGGAGCCCCAATGGGTGAAGATGATTATTACAAACGGTTAGGATGGATCAAAGAGGGGGTAGAAACCGATTGGCTGGCACAGCCGCTACGCAATGCCGTAAACCACAAGCATAGTTTACACTTGGACGGGGGTGCCGAAAATTTTCGTTTCGGATTGGACTTCGGATACAACCAAAACAACGGTGTCATGAAAGATTCCTACCGCAAGAATGTCACCCTCGGCTTGAAATTAGACTATCGCATAGGCAGCATATTGCAGGTAGTGAACAACACGACTTACGAATGCATGAATTCCCAAGAGTCACCTTACGGCACATTCTCGGACTACACCTCCCAACGTCCTTATAACAGGTTAAAGGATGAATACGGGAACTACCTTCAAACATTACCCAACTCCGGAGGCTCTAGCAGCAAGAATCCACTTTACGAAGCTAGCTTAAAGAGTTACAACCGCTCCAATTACGAGGAGTTGAGCAACACGACGAGAGTCATGTGGTACATTGTCGACGGATTGAAAGCAGACGTTGCCCTGACCGCTACCAAAAAATGGGACGACGGCAAGCGTTTTATTGACCCGAAATCCCAATCCGATGAAAACCAAAACACAAATGATGATTTCAACCAATTACGAGGTAAATTAAGGATAAACTCCGGAACCGACATCGATTGGCAATTCTCCGCCTCGCTGCAATACGTCAAAAATATCAAGAAGCACAGCATCAACGCCACGTTGCGCTACGACCTGATGACGGGTGAAAGAACCACTAGAAACGAAGAATACCGAGGATTTCCGTCCAGCGATTTGGATTCCCCGCATTACGCTTCCGAAATATCCAATAAACCCTCGTTCTATAGCGCCAAAGACCGTTCCATCGGTATCACGGCAACGGGGAATTACATGTACAATAACATCTATTTTGCCGACCTTTCCATACGTTGCGATGCCTCTTCCAAATTCGGCGAGAACAATCGGATGGCGCCTTTTGCCTCCATCGGTGCCGGTATCAACATCCACAACTACAATGGTGTACAGGATGCTTTCCCTTGGTTGACGGAGTTGCGCGTGCGCAGCAGTTACGGGCAAACAGGACAAAGTTCCGGATTCCAGGCTTCCATGTCAACCTCCATCTACCAGAACAACACGGATTATTGGTACAGTAGCGGTTATGGCGCCGTATTGTCAGCCATGGGAAATCCCGATTTGAAATGGCAAAAGGCAAATACCTGGAGCATCGGTGTGGATTTAAACTTGTTCCAAGATAAATTTTACCTCAAAGCAGAGTATTTCACCAAGACGACCGTGGATATGATTACCGACGTGACCATCCCCTCCTCTTCCGGTTTTACGACTTACTACGACAACCAAGGTAAGAATGAAAACAAAGAGCTCACCTTGGATTTCCGTAGCGTGCTACTCCGGAACGATAACTGGTACGTGAGCATCGCCGCCAACCTCTCCTCCCAGAAAGGAAAAATGAAGAAAATATCCGAATCCTTAAAGGCTTACAATGACTTGGTAGATGAATATTTATCCGATGCCACGAACAAAGCTGAATGGTCAAAACCGCTTAGCAAATATGAAGAAGGACAATCCTTAACCGCCATCTGGGGTATGCGCTCGTTGGGTATCGACCCGGCAAACGGGAAAGAGCTTTTCCTGAACCGCGACGGCAACATCAGCTACGATTGGACAGCCTTGAATACCCAAGTGATCGGTGATAAAGAACCGAAAGCCAGAGGAACCATTTCCTTGAACTTAAGCTACAAGGGACTCTCCGTCTATGCCGGATTCCGCTATGAGTTCGGCGGTGACGAGTACAACCAAACCCTGGTGGACAAAGTGGAAGATGCCAACCTAAAATTCACGAATGCCGATAAACGGGTATTTACCGACCGCTGGCGCGAGGTAGGTCAGGTTGCGCGTTTCAAAGCTTTGAAAGACACTTTCGATGACCCGACCCGCTCCACTTCTCGCTTCGTGCAAAAAAACAATTTCATGGAGCTCGCCTCTTTAGACATTGAATACGACTTCAGTAACCACGCTTGGATGAAAAAGACATTCCTGTCCACCTTCCAAATCGGGGTTAGCATGGCTGATATCTGGCGTGTTTCCTCCATCAAACAGGAACGAGGACTTAACTATCCATTTGCCAATCAGGTGAACTTCACTTTACGTTTAGGATTCTAAAATAATTGATTATGAAAAAATACATACTATTATTCACTATACTCACCGCCGGCATCCTCTCTTCTTGCAAAGATTGGTTGACCGTCTACCCTGACGATGAAATCGCATCCGGCGACTTATACAAAGACGGCGAAGGATTCCGGACTGCATTGAACGGAATATACCAGCAACTTTCCGGCAAGGATCTCTACGGGCAGAACCTAACCTATGGCGTGGTGGAAGCGATGGGACAAATGTACGACAATGCGTACTTGAATTCAGGTATTAACAACCCTGTATACTATGCTTCAGACTTGGACTACAAGCGTTTCTCAACCACGATCAATAATGTTTGGTCAAAAATGTATAACTCCATTGCCAATTGCAACAACTTGATTCAAGAAATCGAGAAAGTGGATTCCAACATTTTCGAGTACAAGAACCAAGAAAAAATCATGATCACGGGAGAGGCATACGCATTACGCGGCTTCATGCACTTTGACCTGTTGCGACTTTTCGCCCCCTCCGTGGCAGAGGATAACGGACAAAAATACATCCCTTACTCTTCTACTTACCCCTCCATCATGAGCGAACGGAAAAGCGTACAGGATGTTTTAGAACTCGTTGTGAAAGATCTGCTCACCGCCCGCGAATTGGCAGCACAAGATACACTACCCGAAAATGTACAAGCAATTAACACGGAATATAATAGAATCGGAAACGGAGGCTGGGGTAATGGCAACAGAGGCACCTTCTGGAGAATGCGGGGGACCCACATGAATTACCATAATATCACTGCACTTTTGGCAAGGGTGTACCTCTATGCCGGAAATCTTGAAAAGGCGTATGAATACGCCAGCGAAGTACTGGCATTCCCAGGCACTAACTCTTGGACTCCCGCTTACAAGTATCCTTCCTCTTGGGAGTTCTCGGGAAACCGCAAAAGTAAAGGAGATATTCTACTTGCCTTCTTCAACGGGCAAGTAACAGATTATCACAACGACTTCTTCAACGATATTTCATACGGATTTTTGGCGATTCGCCACCATGATTTACTCTTCTCGGATAAAACCGACTACCGTTATTCACAAATGTCATCATCACCCAAAACAGGAATGCGGATATCCATAAAATATCAAAAGGAAGAGACTGAAAGCAACGAACGAGTGAACGGACCGTTAATCCCAGTCATGCGTATGGGAGAAATGGTCTACATCGTGAGCGAATACATGGCAAGGAAGGGCGATATCGAAGGCGCAAGCGATTTCATTCACACGAATTTACGCCAAAAGCGAGGCTGTATCAACCCGCTTCCCCCGGTTTCCGAGCTTAACGACTTCCTCACGGAAATGGCTCTTGATGCCCGTCGCGAATTGGTAGAGGAAGGGCAAATGTTCTTCATGTACAAACGCTTGAACACTCCTATTTGGGATGGAGAGAGAAATAAAATTAACATGGCAGGCAAATGGGTATGGGACATCCCGAGCAGTGAAAACCTTTAATTAATATGATTATGAAAAGAATATACCTGTATTTATTCATCTTTACCGGTATCCTGTTCACGGCTTGTGACAAAGAGGATACCACGATCTACGGCGGGAACACGCACTTGACCTTTAGTACGGATATCAGCACGGACAGCTTGGAAATATCTTTCTATTTCTACCCGGGAGAAGAAACATTGGAAATCCCCGTACCGCTTTCTTTACAAGGAATGCCCTTCATGGAAGATACTCCGGTCAAGTTAATCGTGGACACCGTCTCCACGGCAAAGGAGACCAATTACGCCTTGCCTAAAAATCCCGTGTTCCATGCCAACGTGGTAGCAGACACGCTTTGGATGGAACTCAAGAAAACAGACGAATTGGAAAGCAAAAGTTATACATTGGTGTTGACGCTGGAAGCAACGAGAGACTACCAATTGGGACCGAAAGCACTCCGTTACAACAAAACCATCTTCAGTGCCATTCCGACCCGTCCCGAATGGTGGAACAACACGATAACAAATGTCTATTTAGGAAAATACTCACGAAAAAAATTCGAACTATTCATGCAAGAAACTGGAGTAGGAGACATCACGGGTCTCTCCGCCAGCGAGATCCGAGCCTTGGCTTTAAAATTCAAACGCTATTTGAAAGCCCAGAATCCACCTATCTATGATGAAGATAATGAAGAAGATATGACTGTAACAGTTATCGGCGAGTAAAACAATAAAATTCAATGAATATGAAAAAAATATGTATATGGTTACTCGGCATATTCCCTTTTTTGTGGGGATGCTTCGAGGACGAGGGAAACTACAATTATAAAAAACTGAATACCATCACGGAAGATGGTGGCATGGAATGGAAGTACACGATCCATGAAGGGGACGGGCTAAAAATTGAACCCAAACTCCATTTCAAATACGATAGTGTAAACGTGAATTTAAAATACGAATGGCTCATCGGGGACACCATCATTGAATCAGAAATTTTAGATGTTCCGGTTTATCCCGGTCCTCTTGGATATAAAATATGCAATTTGAAAGTGACAGACTTGGATATTGATCTACCCTATTTCTTTCCTTTCGCCGTTGAAGTCTACGCTAAATACCAAACTTGCTGGTTGCTTCTTTCCGAAAAGGACGGGAAATCCAATCTTTCCCTGGTAAGAGAAAAGCACGAGGAAGGTGCTGACGGAAAAATCACCACGACCTACTTCGAAGAATTTGACGTCTACAAAAACGTAAACGGAAGAGAATTGGGAAGCGAACCGGTAAAATTAATCGAGCATTTCACTGGAAAAACAATGGGAAGCGAATTGGCTGAAGTATGGGTACTACAAAATGGAGAGAAAGGTACGGTTCTATTAAACGGAGCCTCTTTAAAGCATGAAAGTTACCTTGCCGAAGAGTTTATCGGGGATCAATTGCCGGCAAATTTCCGTATCAAAGACGCCATGTTTTTCTGCAACACACATTGGGTATTAAGCGAAGACGGGAAAATGTACAGTCGTTTAAGTGACGACCAAGCGCTTTTCCATGCTGGGCGTTTTGACCCGGAACCCGTGGGAGGAAAGAGGTATCATGTTAGCTTACTGCTCCCCTCTTGTTTCTACACGCTTTATGGCGGTCTTTTCTTTGAAAAAAATTCAAAACAATATATGTTTATCTACGATGGTCCATGGTATCCCGAAGAATCCGGAGAGATACGTCTCATCAATTGGAATAAATATGGAGACAATTTCACCCCCCTAAATGAAATGGGTGATCGGGAACCGATTTTTAGTGCCATCAGGGATTGCGGATATTATGCACCTGCCTATTATTACTGTATCCTGTTCGATGAAAGCGAACAGAAATTCTATCGCCAATATTTTGAATTTGAAGCTAATTATGGTTTCGGGGTCTATCCTGTATATGAAGAAACCGTATTTCCGGGTAATGTGCTCACCAAAGAGTCAGAAGTTGCTATAGGACGAATGACCCCCTACTTGTTTTTCACAGGAGGCGCTAATCAGGAGAAATTATATTGGCTAAGCACTGAATCGTCTGATCCGAATGAATTACCCAGAAAATTTGAGTTCGATTTCAAGGGTGAGCGCATCACGTCTATCACCATCACTTCAGACGAAGACTTGGGCGATCGGCTCGGAGTAGCCACAGAACAAGGCAAGTTCTATATCTTTAAATTCGATAACGTTATTCTAACCTCCGGGAAAACCCAAGAACCTTTATACCAAATGCAAGGTAACCCGGGAAGTATCAAAGATGTCATTTACAAAGTAGCTGATGCCCAATCTTTCTGGGACGGAAAAGAAGGACGCTAAAATTCTTTGTACACGAATATTTTAATGTATTTCGGGCTGTCTAAAAGTAATAGACAGCCCTTTTCTGTTTATTTTAGAAAGTAATTCAAAAGTGGTTCGGAAAAACAAAATGCTGATCTGTACAACTTAGCACGAAGATAATTACATATACCCCTTCTCCTTCAACATACCCTGAATCTTCATTGCTATTTGCATCCCCCATTGCTGACCGACTTTCATGCTCTCGGTCATAATATTCGGTTGTGCGGCAGCCATTTTTTTACCCACGGGAGTTTCATAGAATTTGATAATTCCTTCCAGATCAGCCTTAGTCAAATGTTTCCAATAAATCGGGGCTAACATCCCGACTACATCATCCACGATATTTTTCATAATTTCCTCTTCCGCCGTTTTCCAGAATTCCTCGGGAACATTCGGCAATTGTTGCTTCATCATGGCGAACATCTGCGGGATAACCAGCTTGAAAGTAGCATCACCGCCAGAAACAACAATCATCTTTTTCAACGTTTCGACATACTCTTTTGAGGGTTGATCTTGAGGGGTTTTAGCTTCCGCAAAACTCAATAGACACAAGGAGAGCACGAGTAATAATAAAATTCTTTTCATAGTCTTACAATTTTTAAATAGTGTAACAAAGGTATCTTTTTCACATAAAATTCATACCTTGCAGACTGAAAAATAAAGAACTGACCTATGAAATATGTATTTACACTTGTCGTATCCCTATTATTAGCCTGCGGGACGTTGTTGGCAAACGGTCCGTTATTACAAAAATTGCAACAGATCAAGGAAATATCCGACATTCGGGAATTGAAAGTTCCCCCGTATAGCGAATATTACGAGTTTTTGTACGAACAACCGGTAGACCACGGCAATCCCTCGAAAGGAACATTCAAACAACGGGTATTGCTCGGGCATCGCGACTTCAAGGCTCCGATGGTTGCCATCCTGGAAGGATATGGCATATATTCACCCATGCCGAGCGAATTATCACAATTATTCAACACGAACCAACTTACCATAGAGCATCGCTTTTTCAATAACAGCAAACCTGCCGGTGAAACACCCTGGGAATACTTAACATTGAAACAAGCCGCCACAGACCAACACGAGATCATCCAAACCCTGCGTCAAAAAGTATATCCCGACACGAGATGGATTTCCACCGGAATCAGCAAGGGAGGGCAAACCACGGTTTACCATCGTTATTTTTACCCGGAAGACGTGGAAGTCAGCGTGCCTTACGTTGCCCCGATCAACC
Source organism: Butyricimonas synergistica DSM 23225 (assembly GCF_000379665.1). Classification (GTDB taxonomy): domain Bacteria; phylum Bacteroidota; class Bacteroidia; order Bacteroidales; family Marinifilaceae; genus Butyricimonas; species Butyricimonas synergistica. The sequence goes on from NZ_KB903360.1 coordinate 181,529, forward strand.
TCGAAAAAGTAGATCCCCGCTTGGAAAAATTCCTCTCTAAACTCGGGGATACTCCCGAGAACAAACATCTGCTGGAAGGCGGTGGCAAAGAGATCAAATGGCAAATTTTTGATTTCCAAAAGAGATGTTTTGAAAACTTGGATAAACTCATGCCGTTCATGGAGCAATTAACTCGTACCAAAGCATATTCATTCCGTAAAGTCGGTGACGCGGAACGGGCTCTGAAACTCACAATCCTAGAATTCCCGTTTGCATTCTGGCAATGGGGAAACAACATCAACGATATGCCCCAACTGGAAGAAGAGGACTATAACGAAATATTCAACTATCTAGTAAAAGTATCCCCTCCCGATTTCTTTGATGACAAATCCATTGAAAATTTACAAGCCTTCTATTATGCCGCGCTGACCGAAACAGGTATGTACACCTATAATATCAAGCCGTTCAAAAAATTCTTCAAGGAAGAAAAAGAGAACGTGATCACGTTTGATTTCACTATGCCCAAGGGGTACGAGAATACGCCTTTCAACACGAAGCAAATGCAGGATATAAACCATTGGTTGCAGACCAAGGCTGAAAATATGCTTTTCATCTACGGAGGAATTGACCCGTGGAGTGCGACAGCCGTGGACTTGAAAAAAAATAGCAAGTGTGTCAAATACGTGAAAGCAGACATGGACCACAAATGCCGGATCAAAAGCTTCGAGAATCTCACGCGAGACGCTATCTTGAAGACTTTGAAAGCATGGATCAAGGGTGTCGAAGTAGAAGAGGATGTTGAAGAAGTCCTATTCTACTAATAACTGACGCATAATCGCATCCGTGGCTCCCAACTGTTTATTGACAAACTTCAAAGCACTTTGCCCGGCTGCCTCAGCGATAGCCGGGCTATTTATTAACGAGTCGAGCAAGGAGGAGAACTGCTCTTTATCAGAAATAGAGAAAGCTCCCCCGCGGGCAATCAGATCTACCGCCTCTTTGAATTTGTGGTACTTGGGACCAAAGATCACCGGGATACCATAGATAGCGGCTTCCAACGTGTTGTGAATACCCTTTCCGAATCCCCCGCCGATGTAGGAGATCGAACCATAGCGGTATATGGATGACAATACCCCGATGGTATCTACCACGAGCACCTGACATTTCGTCACGTCGGCACTCTCGTCCGTGTAACGAGCCACAGGTTTGCGGCATTTACTCAAAATATCACGGATATGCCCTTCCCCGATCTCGTGGGGCACGATAATCCATTTATAATTCCCTTCCTGCTTGTTGATATAATCAATGATAATCTCTTCATCCCCGGGCCAGGTACTCCCGCACACCACGGCACGGCGATCGTTACAGAATGCCTCCACCTTCTCGATTCGTTTAGCCGCATCCGCGATTTGCTTTACGCGGTCAAAACGGGTATCTCCCGTCTGTTGCACGTGGGTGATCCCGATAGACGAAAGTAATTTCACGGACTCTTCATCCTGCACGAAAAGCCGGGTAAAGAAGTGCAACATCCGGCGGTGCAATCCTCCCCATTTCTTGAAAAAAGGCTGCTCCCGGCGAAATATCGCGGAAATCAGGTAAGTAGGCACTTCACGCTCGTTCAACTCGTGAAGGTAATTGTACCAGTATTCGTACTTCACGAACACCGCGGCATCGGGATGCCACATCTTCACGAAACGGCGGGCATTCGCCGGAGTATCTGTCGGCAAGTAAAAAATATAATCCGCACCGGAATAATTCTTTCGAATCTCGTAGCCGGAAGGCGAGAAAAAAGTCAACAATACTTTCGTGTACGGTTCTTTTTCCTTCAACTTCTCGATCACCGGACGCCCTTGCTCGAACTCCCCGAGCGAAGCCGCGTGAAACCATACCAGCCGTCCTTTTCCCCGACCGGCAGCTTCCATCCGTTTCCATATACCTTTTCTGCCTTTCACCCATAAAGCCGCTTTCTCGTTAAACAGAGAAGCGACTCCGATAGCACAACGATACGCGATAATCCCGAAATTATATAACATTATTCTGTGATTTAATGATTTTAGATTCTGTGATTACCTAGATTCAAGATCACATGATTACAATCACTGAATCGCAAATCTCCGAATCACTGAATCATTTTCGCCGTCAAAGGTATAAAATTTCTTGCCCAATGGTATAGCTTTTGTAAATAACGTTAAGCCGGGAAGAAGGAATGAATTATTCTATTAAATTTACTGTCTGGAAAAAGTATGTGCTAGTATAACAATAAAACTTATCAGGTTATGAAGATCAAAAGTCTATTAACGTGTATGGCAATAAGCCTTGTCACTCTCCTTCCGCTGCAAGCGCAGGTGGGCAAGGAGATGAAAGCATTTCGCAACAAAGAAGGCATAACTGTAACGATGTTGACCCCGTCGCTTTACAAACTCTATAAACAAAGCGAACCGACTCTCGCGGCAGAAGAGGCTTTGAAGAAAATGAAAGAAATCAACGTGATGCAAGTCGACATAGAACGGGCGACCCCCAAAGTAGTCGAGGAGATCAACCAAAGACTATCTCCCGTCGTGGAGAACGAATCCAAATACACTCTCGTGCGCAGCCACCGCGGAATGTACGGGCAGGAGCGTCTGTACGTCACGCAGAACAACGAACAAATCACCTCTCTGGTATTATGGAGTGAAGAAAACGGCACGCTTTCCGTGATCGAGTTGAAAGGGGATATTGATCTGGATAATGTAGACGAGATAGCCTCGGCATTGAACGTGAAAGGACTCGACAGGCTGGCATACATAAATACCCCGGCGGAAGGAAGTTCTATCGCGGAGAGAATAGGCAACCCGATGGACTTCATCAAACGTATGGAGGAACGTTTCGGGATAAAGAGGGATTCCCTTTTCGGCGAAGATCCTTTCGGCTCTTTCCGGGAGCGACTTGACAAGATGGGCAGCATGGAAGACATGATGAAACGAGCCGAAGAGATGTTCCGCAGCATGGGTCCCCTCTTCGACGGGACAAAAGAGGACGGCATATCCGAATCCATTTCAAACGGTCTGGAAGTGATACGGGAAAACGGAAAAACCCGTATCAAGGTAAACGCTACCAACACAGAAATCGCTTATTTGATCGATGGAGTTGAAATTCCCACCGATAGCCTGAAAAACGGCTTCCCCGAGGAAATCGCCAACGTGATCATGGTAACCGAACCGGGTAACGCGAAAAAATCTTACGTGATTATTAACACGTTGAAAAAAGCCGGACAATTCATCAGCTATTCAAATGGTACATTGAAATACAAACACAAAAACCAAGAATTCACGGTGAATCCCGAGAAATTATCCGAACCGTCATTACTTGTCAACAACCGGCTCAAGAGGGCATTCAACGTCGACCCAATGCAAATCATTCAGATTCGCCCGGCAACGGACATCGAACGAAAAATACTGAATGCACCCTCCGCCCAAGTAGTTATCATCACGGACGAAATGAATTTCGGGTTCTAACATTTTTCCCGCGTTCTCGTATAGCAGTTAGTAGAAAATAGACTAACACAATTTATACGCTATGAGACTGGCTGCTATGACGAGGACGGGATGTATCCTGTCGTTTATCATTTTTACACTTATCACTTTGGCGGGGAAAGCTGCCCCGCCACAAGTCAACAAACCTTACAAAAGGACGAGCAACGCCCCCAACCTCCAACAGACTCTCCCCTCGAACGACGAGTGGTGGAAATTATTCAAAGATCCCATTCTCGACACCTTGATTGACAAAGCCGTTGTCAAAAACTACGATGTCCGTAATGCTATCCGCAAAATAGAAATGGCAAAAGCCAAATTACGGGTAGACCGAAGCCCTTATTACCCGACGATCTATTTCGCGGGCAGCTATGCTCCCGAAAAGAGCAGCCTCAGTGCCGACAAGAAAAATATAATCGAACGGGTGGGAAGTGCCACGGTGAATTTAAACTGGGAACTCGACGTTTTCGGTCGCATCCGTAAAGAAAGTTCCTCGCAGAAAGAATTTTATCTCGCCGCACAGGAAGACTACCGGGGTGTTATGGTATCGCTTGCCGCCCAACTATCCACGGCATATGTCAATCTCCGTTGTGCCCAAAAACAACTGGAAGTCACGCGAAGAAACATCGAATCCCAGAAACAAGTGATGGAACTCACGGAAACCAAGTTAAACGTGGGATTGGCTTCCCGGCTCGATGTGGCTCAGGCAAAAAGCCTCTACTTGCAAACGAAAGCATCCCTGCCGGGTATAGAGTCGACGATCGCGCAACAAATCAACCTGATCGGGGTATTGATCGGGGAGCACGCCGAACCCATCCGGGATTCTTTATTCAAAGATCACCCGCTTCCGGAGAACCCGAGAGCGGCTGCCGTCGGGATTCCCGCCAACCTGATCCGCCAACGCCCGGACGTACGTTCTGCCGAACGAACGATTGACGGGCTTGCCGAAGCCGTCGGGGCAAGCCGTGCCGACTGGTGGCCGAAATTCCTCGTGACCGGATATATCGGTTATGCCTCCGAAAACTTCGAGCATCTCACGGACAAAGAAAATATGATTTGGCAAATTGCCCCTTCCATCAAATGGACAATATTCAGCGGGCGTAATCTCGTGGAGTCCAAGAAATCCGCCCAACTGCAATTGGACGAAGAGATCAACTCGTATAACCAAACCTTGCTCACCGCCTTGCAGGAAGTGGACAATGCCCTCGTGACTTACAACAAATCACTATCGCAGATTTCCGCCTTGAACGACGCCTACCAGCAATCAAAGCTGACGTTGGACTTGGCGATAGAACAATATAAAAACGGCTTAACCAGCTACCAGAACGTGCTCACGTCACAACTGAGTTTATTGAATTACGAGAATTCGCTCGTGGAAGCCCGTGCCGCATCGCTTCGCTACCTGATAGAACTCTACCAGGCTTTGGGAGGAGGATGGCCCGTGGAGAATTGAAAATTGAAAATGGACTTTACGGATTTAAAACTTTAAGAACTTATGAACTTTAAGAACTTTATAAACTATTCTTTTGTTTTGGCTATCTTATTAGCAGGATGCGGGAAAACCAAGCAAAAGCAGGAGGCTCCGGAAGCACCTTCCGTGGAGGTGGCGCATCCCGGACTACGTACCGTGGTCTACACGTTCGAGTATCCCGGGTACATGGAGGCAGAGCAGACGGTCAACCTGGTTGCCCGCGTATCGGGGTATCTCGATTCCTACCATTTCACACCCGGACAACGAGTGCGGGAAGGACAGACTCTTTTCGTGATTGAACCCCAACCGTACAAGGACAAAGTCGCCCAAGCCGAGGCAAACGTGGAAAGTTGCAAATCCAAACTGGCATACGCCAAGGCATCTTACGAACGCATGAAAGAAGCGGTAAAAAACAAGGCAATCAGCGAGATTGACTATTTGCAAGCACAATCAGACTACGGAGAAGCCGTTGCCGCTTACGAGGATGCCCGGGCACAACTGAGTTCCGCGAATATCGACCTCTCCTATTGCACGGTGAAAGCGCCCTTCACGGGACGCATCTCCCGCAACATGATTGATGCCGGCAACATGGTCGGAACCGCCGCCGACAATTCGGCACTGGCAACTATATACAAGGACAACCAGATGTACCTCTATTTCAACATGGCTTACGCCGACTTCATGCAACTGCCCCAAGACAGTCCCTCGGCTTTGCCCGTCACGATACAAGACGTGAACAATCCCGAGAAAACGTGGATTGCTTCCCTCGATTACCGCTCGCCCAATGTAGACCTCAGCACGGGAACTATCACGGTACGGGCTATCGCCAGAAACCCGAACGGGGAATTACTGAGCGGGATGTACGTGAAAGTCGTCGTGCCTTACAAAAGTGTCCCTAAAGCGGTCGTCATTCCCGAAGCCTCCATCGGCACCAACCAGGGAGGACGCTACGTCTATCTCGTGACACCCGACAATACCGTGGAATTCCGCCAGGTAAAAGTCGGAGTCCTCACCCCCGACGGTATGCGGGAAATCATCAACGGCGCTACCACGGAAGACCGTTACGTAACCAAAGCCCTCATCAACATCCGCCCAGGAATGAAAATCAACCCATTTTAGATTTAATATTACTAAATCACAGAATCGATTATGTCCAAGTTTTTCATCAATCGCCCTATATTCGCAACCGTCCTTTCCATCCTTATCGTGGTGGCAGGAGTAATCTCGTTGAGATCATTGCCCGTGGAGCAATATCCCACGATCACGCCTCCCACGGTTGTCGTGGAAGCACAATACCCGGGAGCGAACGCTACCACCATTGCCCAAATGGTGGCTACCCCCATCGAGCAACAAGTCAACGGGGTAGAAGGAATGCTTTATATGTCGTCCACCTCATCCAGCGCAGGAGTGTACAAACTCACGGTGACCTTCGAGGTCGGCACGGATCTAGATATGGCTACCGTTCTGGTCGAGAATCGGGTAAACATAGCCCAAAGCGCACTCCCGCAGGAAGTCACTAAATTGGGTATTACCACCACGAAAGAATCTACCAACGTGGTCATGTTCCTTACCTTGACCTCCGACAATCCGAACTACGACGCCCTGTACCTCTCCAATTATGCCGAACTGAACTTGGTCAACGAGTTGAGCCGTATCAAGGGAGTAGGCAGCGTCGGCTCATTCGGGGCGGGCAATTACAGTATGCGCATCTGGTTAGACCCCAACCTGCTTGCCATCCGGGACGTCAGCCCGGAAGAAATCATTACCGCCATCGAAAGCCAAAACATACAAGTGGCACCCGGTTCCGTCGGGGCTCCGCCTTTAGCGTCCCCCGTGGCATTCCAGTACACGCTGGAAACACAAGGATTGCTTGTCGATGAAGAAGAGTTCGGCAACATCATCATCAAAGCGCTTCCCGGCGGAAAATACCTCCGGGTAAAGGATGTTGCTACCGTGGAACTCGGCAGCCAAACATACAGTTCCAGTGCCACCTTGAAAGGAGGAGCCGTCGCCGCCATCGCCATCTACCAGCTCCCCGGAGCCAATGCAATCGACGTTTCCCAGCGAATCAAGACACGGGTAAACACCCTCTCCTCCTACCTCCCGGAAGGGGTACATCTAAACATCACGCTTGACACCACGGAGTTTATCCATGCCTCGGTCAAAGAAATATATAAAACCCTCGGCACAGCTTTCATTCTCGTGCTAATTGTTATATTACTATTCCTGCAAAACTGGCGAGCCATGCTGATCCCGTTGATCGCGATTCCCGTGTCACTGGTCGGGACATTCGCATTCATGAACCTGCTCGGGTTCTCCATCAACACGCTTACCCTTTTCGGACTGGTACTCGCCATCGGGCTTGTAGTCGACGATGCCATCATCATTGTCGAGAATAGTTACCGGCTGATCGAAACCGGGAAATACGCCAATATGCGGGAAGCTGTCACGCAAGCCATGAAAGAAGTGTCGGGCGCCATCGTCGGCATAATCCTCGTCCTGCTCGCCGTGTTCATTCCCACCGCCTTTATCGGGGGAATCACCGGATCGCTTTACAAGCAGTTCGCCTTGACCATTGCCGCCTCTACCATCATCAGTGGATTCAACGCCCTGACATTAAGCCCGGCATTGTGCGCCTTGTTCTTGAAACCCGCCAAACCGACCCGTTTTTTCCTCTTCCGGGGATTCAACAAGTTCTTCGAGAAGACGACGAACGGGTACATGTGGGTCGTGAGGGGCTTTATCCGGAAATCGGTACTCACCTTGTTTGTTTTCATCGTTCTGTCGGTACTTGCCTTCCTGGGTTTCATGTATCGACCGACCACCTTTGTACCCAACGAAGACCAAGGATATTTCATTGTTTCCATGCAACTCCCCGACGGGGCTTCGCTCTCCCGCACGGAAGAGGCATCCGCTAAAGCCGGGGTAATATTGAACAGCATTGACGGTGTACAAACCTATATTACCATCAACGGCTTCTCCATGATGGACAACGCCCAGAGTTCCAATGCAGCCTCCATTTTCGTGATGCTTGAAAACTGGGATCAACGGAAAGCAAAAACTCTCGGTGTAGACGCCATCACCACCCGTTTCAATGAACTCGCCTACGCGGAAATTCCGGAAGCCCAAAGCTATGCCGTGTCGCCCCCTCCCATACCGGGGTTGGGAGAAAGCAGCGGTTTCCAGCTGATGTTGGAAGACATCAATAACTACGGTTCGGCATCCCTGCAACAGGCAACAAACCACCTCGTCAATGCCGGCAACCAATCGACCGGGCTCGCCATGCTCCGCTCCACGTTCAGCGCCAGCGTACCCCAGTATTACCTGGACATCGACCGGAACAAAGTGGAACTCATGCAAATCCCCATCGGCAATGTGTTCAGCGCCCTGTCGGCATACATCGGCTCGATCTATGTCAACAATTTCGTGAAATACGGGCGCACCTTCCAGGTCAACCTCCAGGGATTGCCTTCCAGCCGGGAAGTGATCGACAATATATTATTCCTTAACGTGAAGAATGCACAAGGCAACATGGTACCGTTTTCGGCATTTACCACCGTGGAACAACGCCTAGGAACGGAATTACTACCTAAATACAATACCTACGCGGCAGCCTCCATATCCGGATCAGCAGCCCCGGGATACAGTTCCGGTCAAGCCCTCGAAGCCATGGAGCAACTCGTCAAACAAGAGTTAGGCAACACGTTCGGGTACGAATGGACGGGACTGTCCTACCAGGAAGAAAGTGCCGGCTCAACCACCTCTGTCATTTTTATCCTGGCAATCCTCGTGGCATTCCTGATTCTTGCCGCCCAGTATGAAAGTTGGACTTCCCCCTTTGCCGTCGTCATGGGATTGCCGATCGCTCTTCTCGGTGTCGTCATCGGCTGCCTGGTCATGAACCTGCCGATCAGTGTTTACACGCAAATCGGCATCATCTTGCTGATCGCCCTCACGGCAAAGAATGCCATCCTGATCGTCGAATTTGCCCGGGACTACCGGGCAGCAGGAAAACCCATCAGCGAAGCGGCTCTCGAGGCAGGACGGGTACGTCTACGCCCTATCCTCATGACCTCTTTTGCCTTTATCCTTGGGGTATTTCCCCTGATCATCTCTACCGGAGCCGGAGCCGCAAGCCGTATTTCCCTCGGCACCGCCGTCTTCTACGGGATGCTCATGACCTCACTCGTCGGTACCCTCTTCATGCCTAACTTCTATTACATCATGGAATCCGTGCAAGAATGGTTTACCCGGAAAAAGAAAAAAAGTTCGTAAAAACACAAAGTCCATAAGATCAAACCCTGACCTTATGGACTTTATAAACTTTATGGACTTTACAGACCCATTAATACACGATCGTCATCTCATCGATCAAATTTTGTGCATTTGCCATTTTGTCCACGATGAACAACATATAGCGGGTATCCAAGTTGATACATCTTTGCAGGTTTTCCTCGAAATCGATATCTCCGGACATTGCCTCAGAGTTACCATCGAAAGCGGTTCCGATCAACTCGCCATAAGCGTTGATTACCGGAGAACCGGAGTTACCTCCCGTAATATCATTATTCGTGATAAAGTTTACGGAGATATTATCCGCACCGTAACGACCGAAATTCTTAGCGTAATACAAGTCTTTCAATTTCTGCGGTACTTCAAATTCAGTTCCTTTCGGACCTTCTTTCTCCATAACACCCGTCAACGTCGTGTAATAATCATAGAACACGGCATCTCTCGGTTTGTAACTCTTCACGTTACCGTAAGTCAAACGGATCGTTGAATTGGCATTCGGAGCCCACACCTTCTCGGGTTGCATCTCCATCAAACCTCTCACGAACAAGCGATCGCCTTTGGCAACTTTCGTGCGCATTTCTTCGGTCGCACCTCCCAATTTCTGGTAAGTTTCGAACAAAGAACTACCCATGATATACCCGGGATCTTTCTCCAATTTCTTCATGTCAGGCTTTGCCAGGAAGGCATCAAAACGAGCCTGGTCAGTAAAGATAGATTTATCGGATACTTCCTTGGCATATTTCTCGTAATTACCTTTATATTTCTTGTTGATCATTTTGATCACCTCCGGATGCCATTCTTCAGCCACGTTATCACTGTACATTTTAAACATCACGGCAATCAAGTTTTTCTCCACATCCTTGTTGTAATCCTTGAAGAACTCCTGTGCATTCCCCTTGATGGCTTCCATCATGCGTTCCTTGATCATCTCGGGGGTCTTCTCGTCGTAATACGCTTTCAACGTGTTGCTTACGCGAACGGCAAACAAGGGGCTTTCCGCACCTTGAAGACCGGCTTCCTGCATATAGTTCATTGCCTCGTTGTACGGATGCATAGCCTCGTATCCTTCTTTGATCATCGTCAAAGCGTTGCCATATTTAGCTTTACGAGCCGGATCTGCATTTACCCAAGCGGTAAATTCACGCTCGATCTTCTCTTTCTCACCCATCGTGTTCAAGTTCTTCAAAGCGATATTCTGCTCGTGAGAATATTTCCAGTAGTTAGCACATTGTGCATGCTTGGAAGCGTATTGGATACGGGTCTTCGGATCGGCATTCATTCCTTCTTTCATCACGCGCAATTTCTCGGTACGCACTTTATAACGAATATCGTTCGTCACGTCCATCGTCTCCTTCAACCCGAAAGAAGTCAGGAAACGGTCGGTTGTTCCGGGGAATCCCATGATCATGGCGAAATCACCATCCTGCACACCCTTTGCAGAAACAGGCAAATGATGTTTCGGCTTCAACGGAACATTGTTCGGTGAATAAGGAGCAGGTTCTCCGTTCGGTGCGGTATAGATACGCATCATACAGAAGTCGGCAGTGTGGCGGGGCCATACCCAGTTGTCCGTGTCACCACCGAATTTACCCATGCTCTGTGGCGGAGCTCCCACCAAGCGAACATCCTGGTAAATCTTGTACACCAACAAGAAGAACTGGTTGCCTTCGAACATATCAATAACTTGTGCTTGCAAATTAGTTCCTTTTACAGCCTCCGTAGAGAGTTGTTTTGAAATAACTGCAATAGCCTGAGCACGTTCTTCTTCTGTCATGTTGTCGTTCAACACGGCATTCACCTTGTCGGAAACATCCTCCATACGTTGCAGGATGGAAGCCGTGATACCGGGATTCAACAACTCGTCTTTCATGTCATAAGCCCAAAAACCGTCAGACAGGTAATCATGCTCCAAAGTAGAGTGCTTTTGAATCACGCCAAAACCGCAGTGATGGTTTGTCAACACCAAACCTTTGTCAGAGATGATCTCCCCTGAACAAAAATGCCGAAACGGACGTCCGGCGTTACCCAATCCCACGATAGCATCCTTCAACGACGCCTTGTTCACGGAATAGATATCTTCCGCTGTCAATTTACACCCTTGCGCCTGCATCTGTTCGATATTCTTCCCAAGCAGGGACAGCAGCCACATACCTTCATCCGCCCGCACGATTGACGTTGAAAGTAAAGCAAATACAATAAATAAAACTTTCTTCATCTGTTTAAATTTCACGTTATATATAATTGAATTTATTCATTCCTTCACCACAAAACCACTCATTCACCGCCTACTTCCCAACGGCAAACGATCGCGAATATACAATTTAATTCATAGAAATATCACGTAACTTCCCATGATTTAATATTATTATAACATTCTCTTTCATTGGAAAGACAAGCACTTGGAGGGCAAACAACATACGCTCTCGAATATTAAATCCCAGCCGCCTCGAAGCAACACCCCGGGCGGCTGGAATCTAAAACCTAAAATGAATCAGATCAGGAAATCAGCAAGCTGTCCGACGCCCTTTTCCCATTTTTCTGCATGGCAAAGCAATACACCTTCACCTTCGTGTTATCCCACTCGTCCGGGAGCGCATAAGTAGTACTGCCACTTTCACCCCGGGGTCTCAACGCCACCAGTCTTGCCCGTTCCCGTTCCGTTTCGTACAGTACCCCGTACACCAGGTCGTCAGACAACGCGAACCCGTCCTCTTCTTCCTGCTCCGCTTGCTCGAAAAGAAACTTCTGGTTTTCCTCGCTATACGTCACGGTCACCTTCGGCGGGTTGAGCATTCCTGCCGCCACCAGCAATCGTTCAAAATTGACGCTCGCCTCGTTCTTCTCGTTCACCTCTATCGCTCCCATGTTCTCCGCCACGAACGCGTTCGACGTGGAGCCCTTCCCGATACCGACAAACCCTTTCTGTATCACCGGCAAAAGACTCCGGGACAACTGCACCAGCACTTTCATTCTCGCCCGCTGCGCCAGGATCTCTGGCGTCGGGTTATCCTTCCTCGCGAACACTTTCGCTTTCGCGATGTTCTTGCATCTCGTGTAACACAACGTGATGTTACCTACTGATTTTCTCGCTTTCCCTAACAAATAAGAATTAAATTCTGCCATAATAATTGAAAATTAAAAGTTAAAAATTTATTTATTCCGTGATTGCCGATTAAATGATGTCATGATTTAAAAATCACCTAATCGCAAATCACTTAATCACAAATTGCAAATCATTAAATCACCTAATCCCGAAATCCTTAAACGCTTCCTCCAGCGCGGGCCCCGGATCGACTTTCCGGTTCGTGACCGCGGAATGCCCCACGACATCGCGGATCGGGTAGTGCTCCTCCAGCACACTACAAATCTTCACCAGGGCTTGCACCTGCGCCCTCGTGTAGCGGTGCCAGTAAGTCAGTTTCCCCCCCGACTCGTGCGCGAAGACATCTTCTGCCGGGACAACCCGACCACACTCGGCAACGAACATCCCTCCCGACAAGCGGAGCAACCCCAGGTTATCCAGTTCGATCCCGATAGAATAACGGTTCAAACCCGACCGTCCCGCGTACCAGCTACGCCCGGCATGCCACGCTTCCGTGTCAAACGGTACAAGTTGAATGACCTCCCCGTCCCGCCCGACCACCAAATGGGCGGAAGCTCCCACGTCAGGGCGGGTCAGGTAAATCGCCGCCGCCTCGGCTCCCCACGCGGCGGTATAGTGCAAGACAATCATGTCCGGTCCCACCAGTTTCCGGGTATTCTTCGCGCAAACCAGATGGCGCACCCGCTCGCCCATCAACCGATGGTTGACAATTGAAAATGGAGAATTGAAAATTGAAAATGAATTCATCTTTTAGTTTTTATCTTTTAGTTTTTAACTTAAAAATCGCTCCCGCAATTTTTTCTCCGCCCCGTCCCACGACGTAACCGCCCAGGCCGATTTCCAGCAAGTCCCAGAAACGGGACGTTTCCTCCAGGATCGGCAGGCTCGTGAACGTTCCGACCAACACGATCACCGCGAACACCAACATCACCAGCGGTCGCCACGATCGTTGCAACCAACTTCCCTTCGCTTCCTCCACCAACACCGCCGATTGCGCCTCCACCCGTGCCCGCTCCCATTCTGCGAGCACCCGCAACAAATCCGCTTCCAGTTGCCGTTTCTCCCGCACCGGAAGTGTCAGGCGGTCGACCACCTCGCCAACCGCCCCGACCAGACCCTTTACTCCTTCCACCACCGGAATCCCGCTAGAATACTATTCTTCACCTCTGCCTCGAAGTAAAACTTCTTGCGTCCCATACGCCGCACGGGAATCTCGAATAACTTCTCGTAACGGAGCAACGTTTTGGCGGAAATGCCCATCGCCTTGCAAACCTCCTTCGCGGTCATCAACCTGTGCGACACGTTCGCCGCCGTCTCTATCGCCAATTTTACCTCCAACCGGAGCTCCTTCAGCTCCCGCTGCAACTGGGTCATCTCTTCCCCTTTTTCGTTTTTGTTTGCCATAATTGAAAGTTGAAAATTAAATCGTAAATCACTAAATTTCTACATTCGCAAATACTGGCTCGAGGAATACGACTTTCCCTCCTTCTCCCGGAAAAAGCAGTACAGGTGTGCCGCCGTGCCCCGCTTTCTTTCCAAGCGGAACGTTGCCATCCCGTCACCCCGCGTCGCCCCGCCGGTCTCGGCAAACACGGGCGTAAACGAGCGATCGCCGTATAGCACGACTATCATCAACGTATCGTTCTTTCGTGCCGGAGCCAACCCGGCATTTTCCTCCCACATCAAGGTGACAACATCCCGGTCGTCCACCTTCCCCCGAAGATTATTCACCTCTTGCATCATCCCCACCGCCAACTGCAACCGTGAAAAATCCGCGATCTTCCCGTCCGGTTTAAAAACCTTCATGTTCAGCTTCATGAAAAAATTGTAACCACTCGCCGACATACCCCCTGCCGCCACTCGCCACACTTCCCGCAAGGGCGTCGTCACCATGTGTCGATAGAAACGAATCGCCACCATGAACTGAGAACGGCAATCCATCTGCTCCGGCGTCTTCGCGTCCGAGTATTCCGCCGGGGTACTCCGTACCCGGGTATCCGGTCCGACTTGATAAAAGATCGTGTTCCCGATTTTTCCCGATATCAACTTATCTGCTTTAGCCATACTGATTAAATTGAAAATAATAACAAATAAACTTACACTCTCGTTTCTCTTTCCTATCACTCTCGTTTCAAACACCTCCCCGAAGGTCTTTGAAAGGACTTTGTAAGGAGTTTGAAAGGACTTTGTTCCCTGTCTTCACCGGAACCACTCCCCATTCTCACCGGGAGTTCCTCAGGTATCCCCGACCTCTTGTACCGTGTTTTTTAAAATTCTCATCATCTTTTATTTTTAAATCAACGATACAAAGATATACCCCCCGTCGCCCGCCGCCAACTAAATGACACAGAAGACCAAATAACTGTATAAACACCCCGAAATCTGACACAGACGCCTACAGACACCCCACAACTCTCGTGCTGAAAGAAAATCTTTCACCGGAGCCCGCCGATAAACTTATCCACGAGACCGGTGAATACTAAATTATAGGATTACTTCTCTCGCCCCGTTTTCGGGTACTCCCGGGAAGTATCCAGTATATTAAAACAAGCCAACACGTTTTTCCGGTAATGATCCCCTATCGGGAACCATTTCCCGACGGCATGCAAAGAGTTGCCCGCCCACGTGTCGACATAACGAAGGTTCAGGATAAATCCACGGTGTACACGGGCAAAATACGCGTCCGGCAATTGCCGCTCCACGACTCCCAAACGGCACGCCACGGTGATACGGGATTTATCTTTAAAATAGATATCGCAATAATTAGCCGACGCCTCGATCCAAACGATGTCGGCGTAAAAATATTTCTTGTAATACTCGTCCTGGCGAATAAACAAGCCGTCTGCCACCAAAGGTGACACGCTCAAAGGTGCGTCCACACCCGATAAATCTGTTTTCATTGGCAATTAAATTTATGCCTCATGAAATATTCACCGACGGGCGGAAACTATAAAAAAAAGGGGAAAGCCGCCAAGCAACTTTCCCCCAGCACGCACCAGTTGCAAAAGATTATTACTTTTTCTTGCTCTTTTTCAGTAATTTCGCCACCGTATCACGAAGTGCATCCTCGCGGAGCCCTTTCGCCACGATGCGGTTCTCGCCATCAACGAGGTACGTCATGGGCACGTCGTGCACCATGTAAAGACGGGCTACCGGAGAGGCAAAGCCTTGCAAGTCCGATCCGTTCGTCCACACCATTCCGTCCAGACCGACGGCGTTGCGCCACTCTCCACGGTTCTCGTCAAGCGAGATGCTGACAATTTCCAACCCCAGCGGGCGATATTGCAGGTAAAGTTTCACTAGCCCGGTGTTGTCCTCCCGGCAAACGGGGTTCGTCGAGAGCCAAAAGTACACCAACTTCAACTTGGCGGGCAAGTCGTGCAACGAGAACGTATTCCCGTCGGGCTTCTCCAGCGTGAAGTTCGGGGCGACCTCGCCGACGGCAAGTTTCTCGTACTGTTCAAGAGCGGCGGCGATCCGCTTGCCGGGAACCGTGGCACGTGCCGCCTCTCCCAGCAACTCGTACTTCGAGCGCAAGCCCTCTTCCGTTTCACCACTGATGCCGAGGGCGATCACGTGCGCCGTGGCGTACTCGTCGGGGTGCGCCTTGATTAACTCGATGGTGGCGTTCACCGATAGCTCGTAGGCCTTATCTACACGATTCTGCAAGGCTTGAACATTTGCCCCAGGCTGCCGCACTTCTGCCGCCACTTTGGCTTGTTCTGCCAAGAAAGCTTGACTGATACGAGTGAAACGGGTCAACAATTCCTGTTGCTTACCACCTTGGATCAACACCCCGGTGCTGCTGATGTTCACCATAAAATTAACGTTCTCGAGAATCAACGGTATCATCCCCCCCCCGTTCTCCAGCGTGAGGTAAGCCGCCACGGGACGGTTCACGTTTCCCGTGAAGACGAAAACGCCATTTTTGAGCGTGGCAATCCCCAACGTGTCAAGCTTACCGCTTTCCTCGCTCACTAGCAAAAGTGTTCCCGTGGACTCCCCATTCATTTTCCCACTGATTTGATAACCTTCTTGGGCTTTACAGGCGATCGTGGAAAATATCGCCATGCCGATTAATAGCAAAAATTTCATTCTCATCTATTTCATTTTCAAATTTACAATAAACTATCACCATAACATGAACTCTTTTATCCGTCAGTTTATTGTTCTTCCATCTCTTCTTACCAATCACGCCCTTTAGCTAAACCTTTGATCGAGATAATGCCATAAGTACACTTGTATGCTTTTTTCTGTTCAAAAAATTCTCGCATGAGAGCCAGACGCCCCTCTGAAGTAGTATCTGGATGGGTGACTTTTTTGATAAAATCATCAGACAATTGTATCGTAGGATAACTAAACTCATATTTATCCGGATCTATCCCTTTTTTCACAACCGCATCGTAAATGTTTTGCAAATCTTCCTCTTTTATCACCGATTGTAACAGAACATCTATGTAGAAAAATACCGACAAAATCTGTCCCTTGTTATTTGCTATCGCCTCGACACGAAAATAATAATGATTAATTCCACGGGTAACTAAAAGCTGATTCTCCTGTTCTTTCAAACGTAAAATTAAGGTGGACGGGATTGCTTCCTCCCATTCATCACATGTAGACTGTTCTTCCTTATGGCAAACTCCCCAAATATTTCCCAATAACCAGTCGTACAAACTACCATTCGGGTATTTTCTAACCCCCTTCATATCAAATTTTTTTCTCAAGGCCTCTTGTTGCAATGAATCTAATGCCTGCTTGATATTCAAATCCACGATCAGTACACCTTCATCATCTCCCTGCACTTTTTTGAAGTTTTTATATTGTTCTTCTTGAGCGCTCGCTCCAAGAGATAACATCACCATAATTAAACAAAATATCGCTGTTTTCATAATCTCGATTGATTTTAGCAAAAGAAGAAGAGGTAAAATAATATTCTTTTTACCTCTTCTTTAGCATTAATCAGGCAATACAATCTCTGCAAGCGGTATAAACATACCCAAGCGCAAGTTAAACGCCAAATGTCCATCAATCTCGTCAACATGTCTGTTGGTCATTGTTAAACGGATATAACGCACAGCTCCTTGCAAATCCTCTGGAACAAGGATAAAGGTTTCCTCGCCCGGAGTGTTACCGATCGTCACGCTTCCGTCCGTGTGAGTCGCCTTCCTCCAATTGTACCCGTCGGCAGAGAACTCAATTTTTAGTGATGACAACAAGAAATCCGTGGCTCTCCCTTTGTCGAGAGTCGGTTGACATACTTTAAAACCTTTCACCGTGTGGGTATTTTTCATATCAAAATTCACGGTAACAATAGAAGCCCCCAATGTCAGACCGGGTTCAAAATAAACCTCCTCGTCCCACTCATCTCCCCAGTAATCATCCACGAAATGGCGAGGCCCATCGAACAGTAACATGGCTGCCCCTCTATCCTTGTAACCACTATAGAGCGTATCCGAGCAAGTGACGACCCACCCCGTGGTGTCCAACCTAGTATAAACAGGTTTGTGCCTCATGTTATCATCATACTTTTCTTCTATCATGAAATCATTATCCAATTTCCCGGCTCTCTTGAACAAATCAACATAAGGAAGGTACGTTTTCATGTCCATGCCAAAATAGTGATTCGTGTAACGCACCACGCTAAAATCTTCATGCACTCTTTTCAAGAATTGCAATGCAACCAAAGCGACGTATTCGTCCGTGCTACTGAAGTAATTAAAACCTTTTGCCATTAACTCGTACGAGATGTTATCAAGTGATATATACCGATTTTTTCCAAGAATCACCTTCTTCAAATTGGGAAAATAGATCAAATCTTGCATTGAATTCAAATTATAATCCAGTTCCAACGTTTCCAAGCTCTCCACTTTGCTCTCCCAATCGGGACCGTATTTCCCAAGCATCAATTGAGTAAACGCCGTGGACCAAATTTTTTCATTCAGATTCAACTCCTCATCCTTGAATTTGATCTCATCTACGCAACTATTCAATTTTCCTTTTCGCTGAATGAACAAAGGACGACTGAAATCAATCTTCACATCCGTTTCTTCTGGAATCAAGTACATGTAATCACGTCCCAAATTGGTCGTACCATAAAAAAGCGAATCCGTCATGTGTGCTTTCACGTCCCAAGCGCGCTCCTGCCCGTTCATGTCGTGATAACACAATTGCAACTCCTTCACATTCTCGTTATCTTGATCAATCACCACAGCCAATTTATCACCCATCCGACTAAAGGCAGAGATACCTCGCGTAAACGTGCGTAAATCCTCGTGATTTTCCGTGTACGGACGACCGTATTTCTCCTCTACCAGCGATTCGACACTATCCACATCCTGATTACACACACGCACGGTATACACGGCATCTTTCAATCCCTCCAAGTATATCGTATCCATTAAGTTCGCATCATCCTTCTCCCCGGAACGATCAACATAACGTACGCAAGGCGTACTCTCGTTTTCCGACTGCCACGTGATTTTCACGCGTTTCACCTTGGCGTCCACATTGTTCTTCCAAACTACCTGCAAGCGTTCCCAGCCAGGATTCACCTCAAGCCCAGAGCATTTGCCCAAATAACGAATCACACCGTCACCCGTGTACTCGTCATAAGTATCTTCCAAACTCTCGCTACACCCTATCGCAACGAGAGCGACAAACCAACTGATAACGTAATATATTCTTTTCATCATAATTCTACCATTTATTCAGCTTTTACCAATACTTCTATTTCATCAAACGTGATATACTCTTTAGCATTCTCCTCATATCCATTCGGATAGTCGAACGACCAACGATTGCTTAAATAAGTATCACTTATTACCAGTATCAAGTAACGGAAAGATTTTTCTGAATAATTGCACATCATCCTTAGCACAATAGGCTCCGCAGCATTAAATTCCTCATCGGTGACATTCAAGTAAACTTTCTTTCCATTGACATAATCACAATCTGTATCCTTACACCAGGATTTAGAGTACCAATACGTGTAAGAATCGTCATCGTCCAACGTGTAAAGCAAATCGCAAGATG
The DNA here is from genome assembly GCF_000379665.1 of Butyricimonas synergistica DSM 23225. GTDB lineage: Bacteria > Bacteroidota > Bacteroidia > Bacteroidales > Marinifilaceae > Butyricimonas > Butyricimonas synergistica. The sequence continues at coordinate 200,916 of NZ_KB903360.1, forward strand.
CTAAATCAACCGTACGGGGATCCTCGTTCGTCCCATACACTTTCGCCTTAGCTGGCAAACGCGTGGGGTAACTGCCCCGCCAAATCTCCCCGGCATACATATCAACCACATCTCCCGGGAAAATATAAGAAGGGATATCGGGAAAATTCGTATTAAAATTCAAAAAAGCATAGGCATACAAGGCTGCCGGAATCCGAGGCTCGCGTAAATCAAAAATGAAACGCTCACCAAAAGCTTCCGGTCCGGCAATAAACGTGTTATATTTACCTTTGACTCCACTTAAAACATTATTTCGAAATGCTTCACCTTTCTTCTTGCCATCGAAAAGATATTTTACTCCAAACCCATATTTTTCATTCTCTTGAATCTCTCCCGTGAAACTAAAGTCAAATTTTTCCGGAGTCAACGTTTCCATGGCAAGAGCGGGGATATCCCTGTAAATAATCTGTTTCACGCGATGCCCCTCGTAATCGTCCGTGCGTACTACCACGTCCAATTTATCCAAAACTTGTTTCAATTCAAAATTCAACGTGTCGCCCCCTTCCGAGATGGGATAACTTCCCATTAGGATTGAATCCAACTGCTGCGTGGCAGGATTCATTCCAATATAAAAGATGTGAATCGTACCGTCCACCGTTTTAGGTGCATTGTAAGTAACATTAAATCCACCCCAGAATGAATTCACGCTCAAGTTATCGAAAAGAGCCACCGTGGCTGCCGCTTCCGTCGAGAATTTCATCTCCACCGGGGCAGACTCTTCCATATCTCTATTCAAAAATGTCAACTCTACCGTCACATCTGTCTTTTTCTCGTTGAACCCGTCCAATAACAACGTGTCCGAGAGATAACTGCCATCTTTTTTCAGTCGTTGGCCATAAGCATTGATATAACTCGCACGCACCCTATAAATATCATGGATATCCGGCAACTTGTAACGCATTACCGCCCCGCCAGGTACCGGTTCAAAAGAAATTTTCTGGAATTCAACCGGTATGTCAAAACCTATTTCATCGTTATTTTCACAAGCAACAAAACCACATACTAGTAATAAAACCAATAATATATTCCTCATAATTATTTTTAATTTATGATTTACAATTCACGATTCGAAAATCGTCCATTAATAAATTTACCACCCAAGGTTTTGCACGTAACCGGACGTCTGCACCTCTTCACTCCGAATAGGATAGAAATAATCCCGAGGAGCCACGAATTTATTCCCGGAGAATACTACCACAGGTCCCTTTCCATTATTATAGAAACTAGTAGCATTATTACCCACTACGTTCCAACCGTACACCCGCTCATTCAAATCGATATTGGCCGTTTTCCATCGACGTACGTTCCAATAACGATATCCCTCGAAAGCAAACTCGATGTTCCATTCCCGATGGATAATTTCACGCATTCCCACTTGTGTCTTCACCTTGTTCGGATCCTTCGCATTCCGCCATGACACTTCCACGTCCGGAATACCTGCACGTTTACGGATCACGTTTAAATACTTGTAAACCTCGGCATCTGGTGCTTGCTTGTATTCATTCAACGCCTCGGCAGCAATCAAATACATCTCCGCTAACCGGAAAATAGGAACCGGGCTCTCTCCTAAATTCTGTAAATTACTCTGGTGATTAGCAAGATTCGCTTTTGAACTACACCATTTTTTCATCCAGTAACCCGTAATATTTTGCGGAGCCAGCGAATTCAAACGTTTATCCTTCAAACCGAAGCTCTCACCTTGATAAGCCTCTACCTTATAGATATTCGTTTCGACGGACCCCAATCGCCAAAAACAACGGTCTGCCGCAATATCAGCATAAAAACGAGGTTCACGCCGACGATGTAAATTCAATACCGGCTCGTTCAATGCCACAACATCCGTGTATTTAGGATCAGATTCTTCGCCAATGCTATAGAAGTTTCCGCTCCCCACCCATTTCAAATCCTGATCGATAGGCAAACCGTCTTCCGTGTAAAACATCTCTACCATTTTCATCGTGGGTACAAAACAAGCACCCGGCAAAGAGTGTATCGAACCATCCGCATAATTAGGCAACGTGTAGCCCAAGTAGCCACCATTCATGTAAGGTACGGTCTTAATCATTAACAACACTTCATTGTTCATGTAGTTAAATGTTTGAGTTGAGGTTTCGATATCCAAGATGTAAGATTGCAACGGAGTATTAGCCGCACTTCCCGTTTTGAGGGTTGCGCCACCACCATCGTTGGAGTAATTAATCACCGCAATTGCGGCATCTGCTGCCCGTTTCCACTTCTCCAGATCTTTCGTCTTGCTAAACAACGCTTCTCCGTTCTTATTTACAAAAGATGCATAATCGGGATTACCGTTAAACAAGTCAGACGCCTGATAACACAACGCTCTTGCCTTGAGCGCCATGGTTGCCTCCTTATTGAAATAAGCCCTGCGCTCACTCGCTTTCTTGCTCGCCGCTGGAAGATCAACCATTGCCTCATCACACAAACGCACGATAGCGTTAAAACAAGTATCCACGTGACTCCGGGGCAACTTCAAGTCTTCCACATTTTGATTCGGGTCAAACTCATCCGGCACAAGTACAATCGGACCGTAGCGGCGCATCAATTCAAAATAGAAAAAAGCCTTCAACGCTTTCACTTCTGCTTTCCATTCCTTCTTATCCGCATCTGACAAATTATACACGTTATCAATACGGGTAATAAAATGGTTACACATCACTATGGCAGTATAATAATCATCTCTAGCAGAGGTCGCTTCGTATGATTGTTTGTTAAACCAATGATCATCACGCGGGTATAACACGCTTTGCAAGCCCGTAATAATATCAAGTCCTTCCGGACGAGGATTAACAACGTTTCTCAAATAATCATCTGCAACCATTTCGTCCGATGCCCAAAAAGCTACATTCCTCATTTGGTTTACCTCGTTCTGTAAGAAAATATAACAACTTTTCAACCAACTATAAGCACCCGCATAAGTCTCAAAATCCGAATCAATAGTTGCAATATCCTCTTCCGGCACTACATCCAGCCAATCGCTACAAGCGGTCAACATGAAAAGAGGAACGAGTAAATATGATAATATCCGTTTTTTCATTTTATCTTCAATTTATACGTTAGAAACTAATGCTCATACCCGCAGCGTAAGTCTTCTGGATCGGATAATTGAACCCATCCTCACCTAATTCCACGTCCCAGATCTTGAAATTAGAAATCAGGAACGGATTATTTGCACGAACGAAAAATTTCACGTTTTGCATACGCAACTTATGGCGCACAGCCTGTGGCAGGTTATAGGCTAACTCCAAAGACGTACAACGCAGGAAACGACATTCACGCATAAAATAAGTGGACTTACGAACATCCGTTTCATTCGCATACCAATCTTCTTGCTTGTTATAATCCACAATATTTTGCACGGAAAGCCTAGGCCAAAACGGGCGGTTGTCTGTATTTTTCGGAGTCCAGTGACTCTCGTATATTTCTTTCAACATAGCATGATCCGACACGAATGGGGACAAAGCCCTCGGGTTCAAGAAAAATCCTCGTTTTCCCGAGCCTTGGAAAGCAAAATTGAATTCCCAATTTTTGTAATTAATAAAACCACTGAAACCATATACCATCCGCGGGGTTTCCGGAAAACCTATGTGCACCGCATCTTCGATGTCTATTACCCCGTCACCATTGATATCACGATAACGAATGTCACCGGGCATAACACCAGTTCCAGCCTGAGGAGAGTTGTCTATTTCAGCCTGATCGCAAAACAATCCCTCGGCAATATACCCCACCCGTTGGGAAAGTTCATGCCCTTTCTTCCACTGCCACAGTGGCTTATTGGTTGCCTCTTCTATTTCCTTATAAACAGCTTTACTGTAAGTCAGAGTTCCATTAAGAATAATCCAGCAATCAGAAGAGAAAGCATGTTGCACCTTAGCTGCAAGATCAATACCACGAGAACGTATCTTTCCTAAATTATCCAACGGATTTACTTCCACTCCCACGTGAGAAGGAATTGTCACGCGAGTCTCGATAATGTTATGACGAATCTCTTGATAAATATCGGCATTAACTTCCAAAATATCTTTAAAAAAACGTGTTTCTACTCCCAAGTTGAATTGCTCGGATACTTCCCACTTCACATCAGGATCACCATAATTCACGATTCTTTTACGACTGAAACCATCACCATTACCCGGTTCCGGATCGCTATAACCCGATTTTTTCCCTATTTCCGGCATATACACAAAACGAGGAGTCTTGATAATTCCATCATTACCCACTTTTCCCCAAGAAAACCTAAATTTAAGGAAAGAAATCCAATCACTAATACCTTGCATAAAATTCTCCTTGGAAACTAACCAAGCTCCACCCGCCGACGGAAAAAATCCCATACGGTTGTTCTTCGTGAAACGCTCTGATCCGTTATATCCAAAACTCGCTTCCACGAAATAACGATCCAAATAACCGTAAGAACCACGCATAGAGAAACTCAAATTACGTTGTTCAAAACTCTCGAAAAGATCATACTGGGGAGCCGAGTCTGATTGTTGTGCCTGAAACACGGCTGTTAACGACGTTTGATGATCACCCCAAGCTGCCGTATGCAGTAAACGCCCCTCGTACACCAATTGCGTATTGGCGGAAGAACCAGTCCCGTTATTATAAGGTTTTGTCAACGTCCTATTTGCCGTTCCTTCATTTAATGCCGTTAAAGTATGTTCTCCTGTTTCAAAATCATAACCACCGTTTTCCGCATCCATGTAATAATAGAAAGGAGAGGTCGTAAATGCACCGAAGTCATAACCCGACTTTGAAAAAGAAGCACTAGCCCGCAATTCTAATCCTTTCAATAAAGCCGACAAATTATGAATATACTCCACGCGGCTTGTCACGCTGTAACGGCTACGCTCATTGTATCCTGCTTGCAATTCGGCATACGGATTAAGCGCCAAGTCCTGCCCGACTTGCATACTCCCGAAACGCAAGTGAGGCCAATTATGCTCCTTATCACCCGGATAAGTAAAAGCGAAATTCACCGGAGAAGCATTAAAAGCCATCCCGTAAGCAGCTGTTACATCAGCAACCGGACCATGATATTTATCGTAAGAAAAAGAAGAATTCACCAACAAACGAATACCGGCATTCAGGTTCACATTCAAATTTACACGAGAAGAAAGCGTGGAGTTTTTGATATTCACATCAAACTGATTCAAACGATCAGTTTTCAACATCCCTTGGTCATACGCATAATTTACAGATGCATAATATTGTACCACCTCTGAACCACCCCGCACGTTAACTCCCATCCGGTGATTGACCGACATATCTTTAAAAAGAATATCAAACCAATCATTAGCGGGATAAACCCAAGAAGGATAACGAGAATCGCCCGTACGTTCAATCCGGGTTAAAGAATAAGCCGGTGTCGCATTAGGATTACGTGCTAACAAAGCCTCGTTATACATACGCATATATGTTTGCGGATCAACCACCTCGATTTTCCGAGTCGGCATGGAGGCCACAGCCTCGTAACGCACAGACGTGTACACGCTTCCGGATTCACCTTTCTTTGTGGTCACAAGGAGAACACCATTGGCACCTCTTGCTCCATACATAGCTGTTGCCGAAGCATCCTTCAACACGGAAAAACTCTCGATATCTTCCGGTACCATACGTGCCAAATCCAAACGGGAAGATTCCACCCCGTCAATAAGTATTAACGGCTCGGAGGCCCCGTTAGACGAGCTAATACCACGAATGTAGAATTTCGTGTTCATTTCCTCTTCAGTCAACGCCCCAGGAGCTCCTCCCGTTTGCCAACCGATGATACCTGATATTTTTCCCACGAAACTAGAAGTCAAGTCACTACTAGAAGATTTTAAATCCATCGGGCGCACCGTGGTAATCGCAGAAACGACACTCTCTTTCTTTTGCTCCCCGAATGCCACAACGGTTACTTCTTCGAGATTCTCCTCCGTGGGATTTAACCGAATATTCAATTTCGATTTTCCTTTAATAGCAATAGTTTCAGTCTTATAACCGATAAAAGAAACCCGTAACACATCGTCCGGTTTTACAGCGATCTCGTAACGTCCTTCACCATCAGAGGCAACCCCCTGCGTCGTTCCCACGATCACAATGGTCGCCCCGGCAATGGGATTCCCTTTCTCGTCCACGATACGACCGCTGACTTTAAATAAATTACTTTCTTGTTTCGGTCCAACAAGAATTTTACCATTCGCCTGTTGTGAAGCAACTAATCCTGTTCCTTCCAAACAAGCCTTTACCGCCTCGAGCACGGTGATGTTTTCCCGTTTTAAAGTGATCTTTTTCGTTTCTTTCATGATCACTTCTTCCCGAAAAGTCACTAAATTATCGCCCAATCGATTGATCTCATGCAACGCCCGCAACACGCTGAAATCTTTAAAATCAATTGAAATGGTTTTCTGGTTTGCCTGCTGCGCTAAAAGCGAAGCAGAACAGAGAAGTTGCACTGCCAAGAATAGTGAAAAAACACTAAACGATCTTTTGCACGTGCATAAAAGTCCCGAAAAGACTTTTGGTTTCGTCTTTTTTTTCATAGATTTGTGATATTAAATTTAACATTAGCCTTGTTTCTAAACAAGGTCTTCAAAGTGGAGCGCCCGCGAAGTTGCTCCATTTTGTTTTTTAATTATGATTTATCTTTCACGTAAACAACATTTCCATCAATTTTAAATTCAGGTCCTCCAGTAAAGGTGAACGCATCCAGAATAGACTTCAGCGTTTCGTCCTTACTAAAATAACCATTGAAAGTGCAATCCCTCTTTCCTTCGGCTTCATATATAAATTTCACGCCATACCAACGCTCGATCTGGCGGGTTACGACTTCTATATTTTCTTTGTTAAACACGAACATTCCTTCTTTCCACGCGATAACGTTATCCAGATTCGCCTCCGACACGCTTAATTTCCCGGTTTGCTGATTCCAATACGCCTGCCTCCCGGGAGAAAGCATCACCTTGTCCGTGGTATCCGCCAATGACGCCACATCGACCTTTCCGGTGAAGAGCGTGGTGGTCACGTCGGACTCGTTCGTGTAAGCCTTGATATTAAAAGAAGTTCCCAACACTCGCGTGCGCACACCGCTCGTTTGCACGATAAAAGGACGTGCGGCATCCGATGTCACCTCGAAGAATGCTTCGCCTTTCAGCTTTACCACCCTCTCGTCCCTGCCGAAAAAAACCGGGAATTCCAATTCACTCTCGGAATTAAGCCAAACCCGGGTTCCATCGCTCAGGACCAAAGAGTAGAAGCCCCCGGTTGTCGTGATGACCTTGTTCATTTCCAACTTTTCAGACGTAACCGAATCCGCCCTCTCCCGGTCGGAAGCGTAAACGAGCTTCTCCTCCCGTCCCATGACCATTGCCGTCCCTACACGCAAGCTATCCTGTTCTATTTTAGTCATTCCTACTTTTTCCCCGTCAGCCAAGACCAATACCACTTTATCCTGTACCGTCGCCGAGGCAGGCAAGACCTGGGCAATCTCCAGTTTTTTAGGGTACATTTCTACTGGGGCATCCTTCATGTACTTGAAAAGGAGCATACTCGCCAAGATTAAAACAGCCGCGGCGCTACCGCACCACAAGAAATAATGTTTTACCCGTTTTTGCCTGTTCCGCTTCGTCAACGAGCGTAATATATCGGACTGCAATTTCCCGTAATCCGTTTGACGATCGTATCCCGATTTTAAATCCAAATGTTCTTTCAGACTCTCGTCGGCAATAATCCTGTCGTAAAGCGCCTGCCGCCCTTTACCACCCTTTATCCAGACTTCAAACAATCGCTTCTCCTCCCCGGTAGCGATGCCGTATCTTACGCGTAAGATAATCCGTGCGATTTGATGACTCTGAAATTCTTTCATTCTTTTATTATTTTTCCTAAAGACACCACCGATTACCGTTTGGTATTACACGAGAAGATAATTTTTTTGAAAATTTTCGTATTTCCTTGCCTCCCACACGAAAAAAGAGGCTGCCAATATACTAATTGACAGCCTCTTGAATAAATTGAATTTCTTTTTTATAATTGCTCGATTTCTTCAGGAGAAAGACCTGTTGCCTGAACTATAACATCTAATGACAAACCTAATGATTTCATGTTATAAACAATTTGTCTTTTTTCTTCCATACGCCCCTCTAAACGACCTTCCTCACGCCCCTCGAGACGACCTTCCTCACGCCCCTCGAGACGCCCCTCTGTCAATCCTTCTAACTTAGCAGTGCTTAACACATCATTCTGAATCATTATTGCATCCACATGACGATCATAAGCCGCACGCTCCGTTGCATCCATACTATAATAGATCAACTTCTGGCGAGCTTCCTGTAACCCTGGAGCCTGGGTATCCGGACGAATATGACCATTTTTAAGGTAATCTATCCACTCTTCAAGCGGGGTTACCGCTACCTTATCAAACTCGTTCACACGTATAAGGAAATACTCCGGGAAAATCTCTGCAGGAAGCCGTGGAACCAATGCATCTTTCTCTTTCATCGTCACCTGGAGAAAATCTCCCGTGTGAACTCCCACGAAAGAATTCTGCCCGTGATACAAGTAGTCGCTTCCTTTGCCAATATCGAAATAAAGAATACTAATCGAGTATATTTTTTTCACTTCCGAATAAATATGCCCCAACTCGATATGTTCCGTTATTGCCTTTGCCACCCCGTAAAGAATACGTTCAAGGAAATACAATTCTCTTGTAATCTGCACCTCGACAATAATAATCTCATCCTCGTCATTACGAGCTTTGATATCCACTCGGTTGAACTTATCATTCTCGTTCTGCTGGTTTCCTTCACTCTCCAGAATATCCAAGATATGAATATTCTTCCCTAGCAGCACTGTAAGCAAACCTTCCAGTACTCCAAAGTTAGCTTTATTCCGCAACAATCGCTTGATAGCCCAATCAAAACGGATGTATTTATCCTTGTAATTCATAGCATTGATCTATTCTATATCCACAAAGATACGAATTTTTTCTAAAAAATCATGGAGAAATACCTATATTTGCCATCAACTTATTCTTCCAATATTGTCGAATAAGTGAAAAGATTCAGGTATGCGTAATAACAAAAAGGGCACGGGCTATCATTTTGATCTGGGAAATTTTATCCGGGAGCACTTCGCATCTTTATGCGCAATCGCTTTTAAATTGACCGGTGATTCGGAAGTTGCAGAAGACATAGCCCAAGAGGTTATTATCAAATTTTGGGAGAACAGGAAGCAATATGAAAAAATGGAGTCTGTCGAAAATTACCTGTTCATCATGGCACGCAATGAATCCCTAAATTACCTCCGGGGAATTTCCCGCGAAAAAAAACGTTACGAGAAGGTAGAGTTTATCAACGAACGGGAAGATTCCTTGTGGGACACGATTATCGAGCAGGAAGCGAACTTATTGTTACTCGAAGCTATCGACACGTTGCCCCCGCAATGCAAACGCATCGTAGACCTTTCCCTCGCCGGAAACAGCACGAAAGAAATCGCGGCAGAACTGGGTATTGCCGTGAATACCGTCAAAGTATTGAAAAGCCGGGCGATTCATAAATTAAGGGAATATTTCTCCGAGAATGACGTGTGGATTGAGTTTTAAAATAAAATTCGCTAGAAAATTCTTTTATTGCTATTATTTTACTAGTTTAGCATATACAAATGTGAAGAGATTGACTAAAATGAACAAAATATCAAACAAACATAGTCATTACGAAAATTCTTTAGAAGCACAATTTGTTGAAGATATAAAACAAATCGTACAACAAGGCAGATACAAGACTTACACGGCTATTAATTCCGCAATGTTGGAAACTTATTGGAATATAGGCAAACGCATTGTGGAACAAGAACAAGAAGGCAAGGAACGAGCCAATTATGGAATTTATCTTTTGAAATTGTTATCCAAGGAACTCACTCATGAATTTGGTAAAGGATTCTCAAAAAGCTTGTTGTATTACTGTCGGCAGTTCTATATAGAGTTCTCTCCGGAGATTTTCCACACAGTGTGTGGAAAATTGACATGGTCTCATTGTAGACGATTAGTTAGCGTAACTGACATCAATGCTAGAAATTGGTATATGAAAGAAGCCATCCATGAAACATGGAGTGTACGCACTCTCGACCGTAATATTTCTTCACAATATTATTATCGTCTATTACAATCACAAAACCAAAAGTCGGTTGTTGAAGAAATGAAACAAAAAACAAACATTTTTCAACAAGACAAACTAGAGTTTATCAAAAATCCAGTCGTAGCCGAGTTCTTGGGATTATCGTCGAACATTGATTTTACTGAAACAGAACTAGAAAGCAGCATTCTTTCTCATCTTCAAAAATTTCTCATGGAAATGGGAAAAGGTTATGCTTTTGTTGCACGCCAACAACACATTAATACAGACGCCGGGGATTATTTTATAGATTTAGTATTCTACAATTACATACTTAAGTGTTTTATCTTGGTTGATCTAAAAACAACTCAGATATCACATCAAGACGTGGGACAAATGGATATGTATGTAAGGATGTATGATGAACTTAAACGAACAGAAGGGGATAATCCTACAATAGGTTTGATTCTTTGTACTCAAACGAGTCAAGATATTGCTCGCTATTCCGTGTTACATGATAACGCACAACTATTCGCCGCCAAATATTTAACTTATCTGCCTTCAGAAGAAGAACTAAGAATCGAAATTGAACGACAAAAAGAAATTTTCCAATTGCAGCAACAAGCAGAGGAAATTGAAAATATGGGAAAGGATTAGTCATCATCCCAACAAAGAATATCATAAGGAAAATAAACATGGAAAAGACAAATATACGGGCATACACGCAAAAAGAACTAGCGGAAATTCTGGTACAAAACGGGGAGAAGGCATTCCGGGCAAAGCAAATATGGCAATGGCTTTGGCAAAAAGGAGTTACCTGTTTCGACGACATGACGAATTTATCGAAGGAAACCCGGGAACGGCTAGCTTCACTTTTTATCTTACAAACAGGGACGATTACCCACAAACAAGAAAGCAGCGACGGAACGACCAAGCTAGGGTTTACCTTGCCGGACGGCAACCTGATTGAGGCAGTTCTGATTCCCAGCCGGGATAAGGCTACCGCTTGCGTGTCCTCACAAGTAGGATGTAAATTAAAATGTAGTTTCTGCGCCACGGGGGGATTAGGTTTTACTCGCAATCTCCTGCCTGAAGAAATATTCGACCAAGTGGTTGCCGTCAAGCGTCTGGCGGAAGAACGAGGCACCTCGCTTTCCAATATCGTATTCATGGGTATGGGAGAACCGCTATTGAATTACAACAACGTGATACAGGCTATCGAACGTATCACCGGGAATGACGGTCTGGGGATGTCGCCCTCACGCCTCACGTTATCCACTTCCGGCATCACGGAAGGCATCCGACGCCTTGCTGACGACGGAGTCCGATTCAATCTCGCCATCTCGCTACACTCCGCGATAAACGCTACCCGTGATAAACTGATGCCTATAACAGGGCATACCCGTTACCGGAACTGGCTGAAGCGATCAAATATTTCGTCGGCAAAACGGGGATCCGCCCGACTTTTGAATATTTACTACTCAAAGGTGTAAATGATAGCCTTGACGACGCCAAAGTTTTGGCTTTATTCTGTCGGCAATTCCCCGTAAAAATCAACATTATCGAGTACAACGAGGTTGACAACGCCCCCTATCGCCACAGCCCCGACGCGAACAGGGATCAATTTGTCCGGTTCCTCGAGAGCAAAAATATCGTGGTTAACGTGCGACGCAGTAAAGGAAAAGATATTGACGCCGCCTGCGGACAATTGGCGAACAAAAACAAATAAGCAGTAAAGCCTAAAGAATACTTTGTAAACTTTATGAACTTTATAAAGCTTATAAACTAACTTCAAGTCCTCGCTTCACGTATTACGAGCAACTAAACACCTTACTGTCAACTCGTACTATGAAAGCATTACTAGTAACGATATTGCTCGTCGGATGCAATATCATATCAGCAACAGCGCAATCCGACAGTGTAGTAAACAACCGGGCGACCGACTCTCTCGACTTGAAAAAGTACGCCGGCCTGTGGTATGAAATCGCACGTTTCGACCATCCTTTCGAGCGGGGATTGGTCGGGGTTACCACCAATTACGTCATCAAACCCAATGGCAACATCAAAGTCATCGGGTGTGGCTACCGGGATAGCCTCTCGGGTGAGAAAAAAGAGATTATCGGGAAAGTACACATCCCGGATACCACCCAACCCGGAATTTTAAGAGTCACTTTCTTCATGATCTTTAACACGGACTACCACATTCTGGAGGTCGAGAAAGATTATAGTGCCGCCTTGATCGGCAGTTCCAAACGCAACCACCTCTGGATCGTGAGCCGTACCCCGGCACTGCCGCCTAAGAAATTACAAGACCTTATACACCGGGCAAAAAGACGGGGCTACGACACGACAGCCTTGATTTTCGTCCCGCACGGGCAAAAACAAATTCAGAAAGAGTACACCAAACTCTGAGTTATTTTCCATATTTTTGAACCACTAAAGGTTCAGAAATATGGAATTATTCATGTACATCACCGGGGGATTACTCGTAATCCTCAACATCATATTACTCGTGCTACTCCTCCGAGCCCGGAAAACCACGGACTCCCGGGAAGCATTCACTTCCCTTGAACAAAGTATCACCCGACAGGAGAAAGCCTTCCGGGAAGAATTTCGCTATAACCGGGATGCCGACGAGAAGCGCTCCCGGCAAGACAGGGAAGAACTTGCCGCATCGCTAAATAATTTCCGCACGGAACACCGGGAAGCCTTGAAAAATATCACGACACAAACCCACGCAGCCATTGAAGCCTTTCAAAAGAATTTCTCCGAAAGCATGAACGCTTCCAACCGCCTGCAACGGGAGAAACTCGGGGAACTAAGTACCCGCCAGCAGGAACTCCTGCAAAACACGGAGAAACGCCTGGAAGAGATGAGGGCTACCGTCGACGAGAAACTGCAAAAGACGCTCCACGAACGTATCGGGCAATCGTTCGAACTCGTGAGCAAGCAACTCGAAAACGTGCAAAAGGGATTAGGCGAGATGCAAACCCTCGCCCAGGACGTGGGAGGACTGAAACGAGTGCTCAGCAACGTAAAAATCCGAGGCACGATCGGGGAAGTACAACTTTCGATGCTCCTGGAACAACTCCTTGCCCCGGAACAATATGACACAAACGTCAAGACAAAAAGAGGTTCGGACAAACTGGTTGAGTTCGCCATCAAGCTACCAGGAAAAGACGAAGGCGAAAATTCCGTGTACCTCCCCATAGACGCCAAATTCCCGAAAGATATCTACGAGCAATTGCTGGAAGCCCACGAGAGCGGTGATCCAAAGCGCATCGAAATCGCCTCCCGCAATATCGAACAAACCATCCGGGGCATGGCGAAAGACATCCGGGACAAATACCTCGACCCACCCCACACCACGGATTTCGGCATCATGTTCCTTCCCTTTGAAAGCATTTACGGGGAAGTCATCCGCCGTTCCTCCCTGCTGGAACAATTGCAACAGGATTACCATGTCATCGTTACAGGACCGACCACCCTTGCCGCTATCCTCAACAGCCTGCAAATGGGATTCCGCACGCTTGCCATTCAAAAGCGAAGCAGCGAAGTATGGCGTATCCTGGGTGCCGTAAAAACCGAATTTGATAAATTCGGCGGGATGCTCGAAAAAGCCCAACAGAACCTCCAGAAAGCCAACAACCAACTCGAGGAAGTCATGGGCAAACGCACCCGTGCCATACAACGCCACCTCCGGTCGGTGGAAGCCTTGCCTCAAAATGAGTCCCAACTTCTGATCCCTGCCACGGAAGAAGACGAGGAAGCAATCACTCCTCCATCTCCACCGCAGGTATAACTTCACGGGGTATTGTATGTAAAAACTTTACCATAAACCCGGATTCTATGGTAAAGTTTTATTAGTTTTGTACGAAAGACAGAAAACAAAAGAATAAGATATAAACACCATGGAAACAAAGAAAAACAAAACCACCCTGCTCATCATGGCAGCGGGAATGGGTTCCCGGTTCGGTAGCCTGAAACAACTTGCACTGCTAGGTCCCCACAAAAAAACATTATTACACTATTCCATCTACGATGCCGTGCACGCCGGATTCGACAAAATCGTGTTCATCATCCGCCGCAGTTTCGAGCGAGAATTCAAGGAAGCCGTGGGAAAATACGCGGAGAGCCTGGTGGAAACGGTGTACTGTTTCCAGGAAATGGATCGTTTGCCCGGCAATATGCCTCCCATCGAGCGGGAAAAACCGTGGGGGACGGCTCACGCCATCTGGTCGGCAAAAGATAGTATCAACGAGCCATTCATCGCCATCAATGCTGACGACTTCTACGGTCGGGACGCTTTCGTGAAAATGCATGATTTCGTGGCAAACAACCCGGACGAGAGATGTTTCAGCCTTGCCGGTTACCGCCTGGCAGCTACCCTGTCGGAAAACGGTACGGTATCCCGTGGAATATGCACCGTGGACAAGGACAATTTCCTGACCAGCATCACGGAGCGTACCAAAATCGGACGGGAAGGTTCCGCAATCAAGGACATGAACTCCGGCGTCACCCTCCACGAGGACAATGTGGTTTCCATGAACTTCTGGGGATTCACGCCCATGCTTTTCGGAGAAATCGAGAAACAGTTCGTCGACTTCTATCAAGCCAATAGCAACAACCCGAAAGCAGAGATATATATCCCGTTCGTGGTAGACGAGCTGATTAAACAACAAGCCGTGAAAGTAAAGGTATTGAACACCTCCGCCCAATGGTTCGGGGTTACCTACAAGGAAGACGCAGAGCTCGTGAACAATGCCCTGCAAAAATTCGACGGGGAGGGGCTGTACACGGACATGGGACAATAAAGACGAAAACAAAACGGGGAAACAACAAAAAAAACAACGCCATGGAGAAACTAAAGAAGATCTACGACACATTCGTGGCCAGCGGTCAGTTCGTGTCTGCCACGCCTTACGGCTCCGGGCATATCAACGACACTTACCTGGTCAAGGCAGACGAAGACGTCGAGTACATCCTCCAAAAGATTAACGGCAATATCTTCAAGGATATACCGAAGCTGGTGCAAAACAAGGAACTCGTGTGCGGACACATCCGCAATCGCCTCATCCGCCAAAAGGTAAGCGATATCACCCGCAAATACATCACGTATTTTTACTCGGACAAGGGAAAAGCATATCACAAGGATTACGACGGGAATTATTGGACGCTCTCCCTGTTTATCAAGGGATCGAAAAGCTATGACGTAATACCCGACTCTCAGATTGCTTATCAGGTAGGTATCGGGTTCGGTGAATTCGAGAACCGTATTTCAGACTTTGACGCCAGATTGCTGACCGAAACAATTCCTTTGTTCCATAACGTACCCCGGCGTCAACGGGAATTAAAGGAAGCCCTGGCAAAAGCCAGCCCGGAAAGAATCGAGGCGGGAAAAGAACTTTTGGAGTACTTGAAGAGATTCGACAAAGAGATGCTCGACCTGCAACAACTAAAGGATGACGGACTTCTCCCGCTACGGGTGACTCACAACGACACGAAAGCAAACAACTTGCTATTCGACCATAACGACCATCCCTTGTGCGTGATAGACCTGGACACCGTGATGCCGGGCATCGTGCATTACGATTTCGGGGATGCTATCCGCTCCGCTTGCAACACGGCAGGAGAAGAAACCCGTAACCTGAACGAGGTATCGTTCAATATGGCATACTTCGAGGCATTCACTGCCGGCTTCATGGAAAAAGCGAAACATCTCTTTACCTTGAAAGAGAAAAGGACGCTGGCACGAGGCTGTACCTTGATGACCTACCTGCAAGCGGTACGATTCCTCACGGATTATCTTGACGGCGACCACTATTACCCGGTCACCTACCCGGAGCACAACTTGCAGCGGGCAAAAGTACAAGTCCGCCTATTGCAAGACATGGAAAAACAGTTTGACAAGATGAATCAATTCATCCTGGAACAATAAAAAAGGGGGGTCTTCAAAACTCCCCTTTTCTAATTGCTATCTATTTCTTTTTATTCTTGCAACACTCGTCTTTATTCCCGGTTTTGGAACAGCAACTATCCCCGCATTTCCCTTCGCACTTGTGATCCTTTTTGTCCCCCTCACATTGGCTGCAATCACTTTTACATTCTTCTTTCACCCCTTCCCCGCAGCACTTCTTTTGCCCCTTGTCACATTTAATCATCTTCCCGTTCTTGTCGCACATTCCCAAAACCTTCACGTCATGCTTCTCGATAGCAGCTTTCAATTCCGGTAAAGAATTTTTATCCATACGGTAAGTAATCAACACCGTGGAATCCTTCATGTTCAATTTATAATCTTTAATCCCCTTCTCGAAAGGCATATTTTTGTCCAACTTCGCTTTGCAAGAGGGACAATGGATACCCAACTTCATAATAACCGTCGTGTCTTTCTTTGCTTGCGCATTCACGGTTAAACCCATCATAACGAACACGACCAGCGTAAATAAAATCTTCATTGTTTTCATATCTTCAATTATTAATTTATTCTAAACTTTAAATTTCAAACTCTACCTATCCCTTCCTATCCAACGCAAAACGCAAACCGATATAGAATTTACGTCCGTGAAGGGGTCCCCATACTTTCGACGAATCAAACGTGTTGCTCCAAGGATCGTGAGCATTCACGATCGGATTCTTTTGCGTGAAATCCCCTATATTTTCACATCCCGCGTAAACACTCCACAAACGGAAATATTTCGTCACCTGTGCATTCATGATTTGGAAAGAATCGAAGCGAGGTGCAATCTTGTACTCCTGCGCAATACCTCCCTGCTCGGGCAAACGACCGGAACCGTTGAACTGCGTGGTGAAATCGAATTGCCATTTCTTCAGGTTCGTGAAATACGACAGGTTCACCATCCCCTTGTAACGGCTAGTAAACGGGGTACGTTTCAACTCCCCATTTATCGTCGTTTTCACGTCGTTATAGCGGTATGCCACCGTAGCTTCCAAACGAGGGATTAACTCGTACTTCACCTCTGCCTGGTAGCAATTGGAATACGACTTCCCTTCCAGGTTATAGAAATTCACCCGATCGAATGCCGTCTCGTTATCCACCACAACCTGATCGTTAAACTTTGTGTGATAATAATCGAGATTAATATTCAACGTACGCCCGAACAAAGTGAACTTCCGGTTCACGTTCGCCCCGAAATTCCATGAATCTTCCATCTTCAACTCGTCCAGCAAATCAGGATGAGCAGCCAGTAACTTGCCTTCCACGTAAAAATTAGCGGCGGAAGCCAACAAATAACTATTCTCCGCAAGAATATTCGCCGTGCGCAATCCCCGCCCGAAAGTGGCTTTTATATTCGTGAACTCATCCGGTTTATACATGATATGAGCCCGGGGAGTCCAGATACTACCGAAAATATTGTGGTAGTCATAACGCAAGCCTGCCATCACGATAAACCGTTGATCCAGGAACTCTCCCGTGTACTGGAAAAATGCACCCGGAACACGTTCTTCACGTTTGAAACTGACATCCACGCCCGTGAGCCCGTCATCCCCGACCAACTGATCCCGGAAGTCCTCGTCATACTTATCGTAATTGAAACTAATACCCGCCGAGTACATCTGTCCCGGATTATTCCCGAATATGGACTGGTATATATAGTTCGCAAAGAAACTCTTCTGTCCGGCATTATATATTTTCCGCCCGTAATAGGAGTCCTGCGTGTGGTCCGTGTAATTCAACAGCAAAGCCATACTGGTGTTCTCGTATTGTGGCATCAAATAACCCACCTTCAAGAAACCCTCGTAACGACGCGTATCAATACCGATCTTGTAAAGCCCGTAAGCCGGATCGGGTGTCGCATGTCCCCCGTGAGCAGTCTGTCCCCCGGTACGTTCCTCGTCAATAAATTTACCGCCGAATTGCAAGTACCAGGAATCATCCTTGTACGCCCAGCGGTTCATCACATTGTACTGTGTTTTCTCGGGCATATCCAGAAAGCCGTCTTTGTTCCCGTCGTGCGGTTCTTCCATCCAGTCGCCGTGCAAGAGAAACATCGTGCTCCACTTGTCATTGAACCGGATACTGAAATTCGAGTTAAACTCGTACATCCCCTCGCTACTGGTAAACACGTTTGCCGACAGCAACTCCTCATCCCGGGGCTTCTTATAGTCCACGCTGATCTGCCCTGCCATCGACTCGTAACCATTGATGACCGAACCGGTACCTTTCGACACGGAAATCGCCGACATCCACGGACCGGGAATATAAGTCAACCCGTACAACGAAGACAGCCCCCTGAAATTAGGCATATTCTCCGTCATCATCTGCACATACTTTCCCGTCAACCCGAGCAACTGTATCTGCTTAGCCCCAGTCACCGCATCCGCATAAGAAACATCCACGGAAGCGTTGGTTTCAAAACTCTCGCCCAAGTTACAGCAAGCAGCCTTACACAATTCCTCACCCGTGATTAATTGCTCAATCAACGGTCGATTCGTAGACATCACCGTACTTTGTTTCCGGGCTTCCACGTTTACCTCCTCCAACTGCGCCCCAGACTTCAACGTACAGGTAACATACTTATCCGTCGGCTTCACCAGAATGGTATCTGCCCGATAACCGATAAAACTGACTACCAGCTTCCCCACCTTCTCCCACTTCAGTTTAAACTCTCCATTTTCGTCTGTCACTGCACCTTTGGTCGTCCCCACCCAATACACATTCGCCCCGGCAAGCGGTTCCTCGCCGTCGGCGGTTTCTTCCAACACCCGACCTTTAATCGTTTGTGCCTGCAACCCGATGGAGGCAAACAAACAGATCACAATAAAAAGATTTCTCATACAATTACTTTCGCTCTATTTAAATTTCTATTCACTCGTCACACACTCCGGTCAAGCAAACACGCATGACCCGCCGAAAAGAACCCGCAGGGATACCTTTTCATCAAACAGAAATTAAATCAACAACGAAATGTACACAGCACCTCCAAGGGTGGAGAATTATCCGTGCACGAAGAGAAAAGATAAAAAGATTTGACAATAGATTCGATATCACCGGCAAAAACAGGAGTTACATCCACCGCCAGTACCATATCGTTAAACTGTATCTCTGAATAAGACGCCGCCCAGTCCCCGTAAACTTTATAATAGGTATGCTGCTGCTTCGCGTTATCACAATTTTTCTTGTGCATATGGTGACACGCCTGACAACAAGAACACCCGTGCATACAAGGGCACAAGACGTCAGCAGGAATAAACATCACGTGCGAGTAAGTTTCCTGGCAACGATGGCAGTAAACCTTACTTACATTCACCCCTATGGTCCCGAACAGGAACGTGAACAATAACAAAAGGGCAGGAATATTTATTTTTCGCTGTTTCATCATTTGCAAAAATAAAACTTTATTTGAATTCAAACACTCTAAAACAGCACATTAACAATTAATTAACGGTTTTTTTATTCAAATTCTTCCTCTATTGATGTAAAAAATCGAAAAAAAGTATTACTTTCGAATCTAATATTTAGATGTAGATTATTTATATCATTCCAACAAACTATGAGAAAAATACTATTACTTGGACTATTTGTAGTTCTTATCGTTGCTTGTGGTAAAGACACCAATGTCGAGATTACCGGATCCATCAAAGATGCGGGCAAGACGAAAGTATATCTGGAACAAATCGACGTGAGTTCCCGGAAAGTTATTGACTCAACAAAAATTAACAAGAATGGAGAATTCTCATTCGGGATTAATGTTGATCTGCCGACTTTTTATACACTTAAATTCGCGAACAACGAGCAGGTTACCATCATCGCCAGCCCGGACGAAAAGATCGAAGTGAGTGGAACGTACAACGATATAAAAAATAATTACTGGGTAGACGGGTCAGAAAATTCATTATGGATCAAGTTATTAAATTTCCAACTCGACCGCACGCTCACGTTAACCGATTCTCTAAGAAAGTCCTACCAGGCTCTCCCGCAAGAACCCGCTTACGACAAGCAACGGGAAGAATATGCCAAGGCATGGGAAGAAGCCATCAACAAACAGATCAACTTCACCCGGGACTTTATCATCAAACACGCCACCTCTCCGGCATCATATTACGCCCTGTATCAGAAGATCGACGGGAATATCGGCATCATGGACGAGATCGAGGATTTGCATTACTACAAAGTAGTTGCATCTTCACTCACCGCCCTTTACCCGGAATCGCAATACACGAAAGCGATCATGAACCACCTGAAAAAAATATCACAAGCGATCCAAAACCAGCACCTGGTTAACATGATTAACAACACGGAAGGATCACTACCGGACATCAAGCTTCCGAACGTGGAAGGCAAAGAGGTATCGTTGCTTTCTCTGAAAAACAAACTGGTCGTGTTAGACTTCGGGTTAATCACCGCAAAGGAAAGCCAGGTATACATCAAAGAGATGAAAGCCATCTATGACAAGTTCAAAAAACAAGGCGTGGAAATCTATATGGTCTGCCTGGACAAGAACCGGCTATTATGGGAAGAAGTGATAAAACAAAACAAGATCGACTGGATTTGCGTATGGGATGAAGGAGGTTTGCAGAGCAGGGCTGCCGCAACCTGGAACGTGAAAGACATTCCCGCAAACTTCATCATCAACCAAAAGAAAGAGATTGTCGGCAAAAACTTGTATGGCGATCGTTTGGAAGATCGATTGAACACTTTATTGAAGAAATAATAAAATAGAACGGACATATCATCATGCAGGGCAAGAACGTTTATTTCCTCTCTGACGCACATTTAGGGGCTAAACTATTAAAGAACAACCGGGAAAGGGAGTTGATGCTTGTAGACTTTCTGCAAAAGATCAAACCCGACTGCTCGGAACTCTACCTGCTCGGTGATATGTTCGATTTTTGGTTTGAATACAAGCATGTGGTACCCAAAGGACACGTGCGTTTTTTGGCAGAACTCGCCAACTTTACCGACCACGGGATAAAAGTGCATTTTTTCACCGGCAACCATGACATTTGGGCTTTCGATTACCTAGAAAAAGAATGTGGGGTAATTCTGCACACGAAGATGTATGAAACCGGTATAAACGGAAAATCCTTTCTCATCGGGCACGGCGACGGGCTTAACCCCAAAGACAAAGGCTACCTTTTCCTAAGCAGAGTATTCCACAACCGTTTTCTACAAAAATGCTTCCGGTTCATCCATCCCGATTGGGGAATTGCGCTGGCAAACAGATGGTCTTCCCATTCCCGGCTGAAAGGCAACGGGAAGATCGAAGCCTCCGAATACCTCGGGGATGACAGGGAAGAAATCGTACTGTATTGCAAAAAGGTATTACAGGAACGGCATTTTGACTATTTCATCTTCGGGCACCGGCATCTCCCGATCGACCTCCAACTAGAAGTATCCAGCCATTATATCAACACGGGGGACTGGATCACGCATTTCACCTACGCCAAATTCGACGGCAACAAAGTATCGCTGGAAAAACTCGAGGATAAAAAATAACCTTCTTCCTTTGTTTTCGTGTAAAAAAATCCTAACTTAACTGCCTGTATGTAAAACCAAGATCGGTAGTTATGTTAGTCAAAATATTCGGGGGTGCCGTACACGGTATCGATGCTATTACCATCACGATAGAAGTAAATATTCTATGGGGAGCCAAATTTGTTATCGTCGGATTACCCGACAATGCAGTGAAAGAAAGCCAACAGCGCATAGACTCCGCACTCCGGGAAATCGGGCTGAAGATTCCGGGCAAAAGAGTTATCATCAACATGGCTCCCGCAGACGTGAAGAAAGAAGGTTCGGCTTACGATCTGCCAATAGGCATCGGAATCCTTGCGGCAAACGAACAACTTCCCAACGCCGACTTGGAACGCTATGTCATCATGGGAGAACTATCCCTCGACGGTAGCCTACAAGCCGTGAAAGGCGTACTGCCAATAGCCATTCATGCCAAAAAAGAAGGATTCAAGGGAATTATCCTTCCCTGCCAAAATGCCAATGAAGCAGCTGTCGTCCAAGATTTCGAGGTATACGGCTTTCGGCATATCAGCGAAGTCATCGCATTTCTGAAAAAAGAGAAAACCTTCTCTCCCACAAAGTTCGACCGAACAGTCATGGAACAACAACCCGACAACGAACTGCTGGATTTCAAGGATGTCAAGGGACAGGAGAACGTGAAAAGAGCCATGGAAATCGCTGCCGCCGGCGGACACAACATGATTATGATCGGCTCGCCCGGCTCGGGGAAAACCATGCTTGCCCGAAGGCTCCCGACCATCCTGCCTCCGATGACAATCGAAGAAGCACTCGAAACAACCAAGATTCATTCCGTGGCAGGAAAGATACAGAACAACAATTCGTTAATCACTACCCGTCCATTCCGTTCTCCCCACCACACCATCTCCAACGTGGCACTCGTCGGCGGGGGGGCCTCACCTCAACCCGGGGAGATCTCCCTGGCGCATAACGGAATTTTATTCATGGACGAACTGCCTGAATTTCAGAGGTCTGTCCTCGAAGTCCTCCGTCAGCCGCTGGAAGATCGGATGATCTCTATCAGTCGTTCCAAATTCAGCGTGGAATACCCGGCAAACATCATGCTAATCGCTTCCATGAATCCCTGCCCCTGCGGTTATTACAACCATCCGACCAAAGAATGTAACTGTCCGCCGGGAGCGGTACAAAAATACCTTTCCAGAATATCGGGTCCCCTACTCGACCGTATTGACATCCATATCGAAGTCGTTCCCGTCGAACTCGACAAGATAACCAGTACCGCAGAAAGTGAACCCAGTGCTGCCATTCGCTCCCGGGTAATCGCCGCCCGGGAAATTCAGACTGCACGCTTCCGCCACCATCAAGGCATCTACTGCAACGCCCAAATGACCTCGCCTCTGTTGAAAAAATACTGTTCTTTAGATGATAAATGCACAGCCCTGTTAAAAATTGCCATGCAACGCTTCGGTTTATCGGCAAGGGCTTACGACCGTATTATAAAATTATCCCGCACCATAGCTGACCTCGACCACAGCAAAGAAATCAAACCCGAATACATCGCAGAAGCCATTCAATACCGCAGCCTCGACCGGGAAGAATGGGGAGGATAAAGTAATTCAGTGATTTAATGATTGATGATTAGGTGATTATAGAATCACGGAATCATACAATCGTCAATCACGGAATCATTCATTTACACTCTACTCAAAATATCTTCCAGTCCCTGGAAGTGGTTCTTGTAGTCCTCCGCACTTCTACGGATGACCTCGTAGGCTTCTTCCTTATTATACACGTGGGTAATTTCCGTACGGCGTTCTTCGCCGGGAAGATCCTTGTAAGTCAGGAAATAGTGCCTTAAGCGATCGATCACCACGTGAGGTAACTCGGATATATCGTTGTAGATACTGTACGTTGCATCGTGCTTCAACACGGCGATAATCTTATCGTCCGCCTCATTCTTGTCCAGCATACGGAATCCCCCGATCGGACGCACCTCCGCGATAATATCCCCGTGGGATATCGTTTTTTCCGTCAACACACAAATATCCAGCGGGTCACCATCCCCATGAATATCCGCCCGTTGGGTCTGCTCCATACAATAATCTGCCACTAGATCCCCGCAATACGTCTGCGGTAAAAAACCGTACAATGCCGGAACCACGTTTGAATACTTCTGCGGACGGTCGATCTTGATATAGCCGCTCACCTTATCCAATTCATACTTCACCGTGTCCGTCGGCACCATCTCGATAAACGCGGTCACAACAGCAGGAGCATCCTCGCCGATATCTATCCCATGCCACGGGTGTGACTTGTACCTCAACCCCATCAACCGCGCAATAGGGTCATTAATTTTGTTTCCCATAACTATTTCGTTTTAAAACCATGTTATTATACACCTCAATAATATCTACTCTGCAAACAAATGCAGCTCGATTTGTTCTATCAAAATATGAATCACTTTAATATGAATCTCCTGTATCCGGTCGGAATACCCGTTCCATGGGACACAAATATTCACATCGCACAAGTTCTTCATCTGTCCCCCGTCTTTTCCCGTCAGACCGATCACTACCATTCCCCGCTCATGTGCGGCATTCACGGCATTCACCACGTTAGCAGAATTGCCGGACGTGCTGATCGCCAGCAAAACATCCCCGGCTTTCCCGTGTGCCTCCACGTAACGGGAGAACACGTGGTCGAAACCGAAATCATTCGCCACACAAGTCAGATGAGTGGGGTCAGAAATAGCCACAGCAGGCAATGCCGGGCGGTCTCCCCTGAAACGTCCGGTAAGTTCTTCCGCGAAATGCATGGCGTCACTCATGGAACCACCATTCCCGCAGCTAATCACTTTACCTCCGCTTTTCAGAACCCGGGATAATATCTCGGCTGCCAACCCAACCTGTTTCAACTTCTCGTCATCTGCTACAAAATCTGCCAACACCTGCTGCGCCTCTAAAAAACTTTTCTTGATACTATCCATTTTCTTAGGGTATTACGTTTATCTTATTTTTTCCATTCGACAATTCTTCCCCTCTCTTTCTTTAACATTCCCGGGGGAACAACCTGTTTAATATCCTCGCAAAGCAGGTTTATCAGCTTCTGCTTCGTGAAATAACGGGAATAGATCACGCTGACCTCCCGCAGCGGCTTATAGGTCGTGAACGAACGGACTTGCTTTTTCTTTTCTTCCGTCATGTACAACAATGCCAGCTCCGGGATCAAGGTAAAACCACCTTCCCGGTCTACGATCTTCATCAAAGTTTCCAGCGAATTGCTCTCGAAATCAAAAGGCAGATTCTTGTGTTGCGTATCATGCATCTCGCACAGGTTCACCACCTGGTCGCGGAAACAATGCCCGTCCCCCAGCATCCATATTTCGGGAGTTGCAATATCTTGTATTTCTACGTCCTTTTTCCTCAAAAGTTCATGACTGGGGTGAGCGTATATCATCATCTCCTCGTAAAAAATCGGACGCTCCACGATCTTCTCGTCATGGAAAGGAGTTACAAAAATCCCCGCATCCAACGTGTCCCGCTTCAACCGCTGAATGATCTCTTCCGACACCAATTCCTCCACCTCCACCTTCACAGCGGGATAACGACGGATATAATCCCCTATAAAAATAGGCAACAAATAGGGTGCTAACGTGGGAATAATTCCGATCTTCAAAGAACCCGCGACCTCTAGCTTCTCCTCGTTTATAATTTCCTTCATCCTTTGTGTTGAAGCCAACACCGTCCGAGCCTGAGCGATCAGTTTAGCCCCGATATCCGTGGGCACCACCGGTTGCCGACTCCTATCGAAAATGATTACACCGAGATCGTCTTCAAGTTTTTTGATTTGCATACTTAATGTCGGCTGTGTCACGAAACACTTGTCTGCGGCAGTAGCGAAATGCCTGTACTCGTCAACGGCTACGATATATTCCAGTTGTGTCAGTGTAATCATAAATTTGCATTAATCAAAAAAATCCTTCATCTTGGAAAAAATACTTTTCTTGTCATTATTTCCGGGCTTGAACCCCTCCGTGTCCTTCATCTTCTCCACCAGCTTCTTCGCGTCTTTTGACAAGTTCTTAGGTATCCATACATTTACTTTTGCCAGCAAATCGCCTTTCCCGTACCCGTTCACGTCCGGCAATCCTTTTCTGCGCAAACGCAATATCTTGCCCGGCTGAGTCCCCGGCTCAATCTTCACTTTCACCTTGCCCTCGATCGTCGGTATCTCTACCGTATCGCCCAGCACGGCTTCCGGATAACCGATAAACACGTTATAGAGCAAGTCATTGCCGTCCCTCACCAAGTCCGGGTGTTCCTCTTCCTCCACCAGCACGATCAAATCACCGTTCACGCCACCCCGCCGGGCAGCGTTACCTTTACCGCTCAACGACAATTGCATCCCTTCCGCTACCCCGGCAGGAATATTGATCGTGATGACTTCCTCTGCCATCAGCACGCCTTCTCCGTTACAAAAAGTACACTTCTCGTTGATAATCTTCCCTTCGCCCTCGCAAGTCGGGCAAGTCGATGTCGTCTGCATAGCTCCCAGTATCGTGTTCTGCACACGGGTCACCTGTCCCGAACCGTGACAGGTCGAACACGTGGAGAAAGACTTCCCGTCCTTCGCTCCCGTGCCGTTACAATGTTGGCAAGCCACGTATTTTTTTACTTTGATCTTCTTCTCAACCCCGGCTGCGACCTCTTGCAAGTCCAACTTTACCTTCACTCGCAAATTAGTACCCCGGTTCACCCGGCGGGCTGTACGTCCCCCTCCGCCGAAGCCACTAAAACCTCCGAAGCCGCCAAAGATATCTCCAAAGTGAGAGAAGATATCATCCATGCTCATGCCTCCGCCGAAACCGCCTTGCCCCGCTCCGCCCATTCCGGCGTGCCCAAACTGGTCGTAACGGCGTCTTTTATCGTCATTGCTCAACACGTCATACGCCTCGGCTGCTTCTTTGAATTTCTCCTCCGCCTCTTTATCGCCCGGGTTCTTATCCGGGTGATACTTCAATGCCAATTTACGGTACGCTTTCTTTATTTCAGTAGCATCGGCATTTTTAGACACGCCCAACACTTCATAATAATCTCTCTTTTCCATTACCACGCCATCTTAAATTATTCGCCAACAACCACTTTCGCAAAACGCATCACCTTATCGTTCAAGTAATATCCTTTCTCGATACAATCCAACACTTTTCCTTTCAACTCGGGAGCCGGAGCCGGAATCGTCGTCACCGCCTCGTGAATATCCGTGTCAAAGTCTGCATTCTCCGTCTCGATCTCCTTTACCCCGTTTTGTGTCAGGAATGTCTTGAAATTCGCGTATATCAAATCAACCCCTTCTTTCAGGGCAGCCACATCCTTCGTCATACTTATACTTTTCAAAGCTCTCTCGAAGTTATCCACCACGGGCAAAATATTAGTCAGTATCTGCTCCCCGGCACTCTTCGTCAATTCCATTTTCTCCTTCAAAGTACGCTTCCGATAATTGTCGAACTCGGCAGACAACCGCAGATACTTGTCATTCATCTCTACCAGCTTCTGACCCAATTCTTCCAGCTGATTCCCCTCCTTTTTAGAAGATTTATCCTTGTGAGATTTTTCTTCCGCCTCTTTCTCAACATTCTGTGACTCTTCCAGTTCTTCCTCGCGAGTCGCTTTCTTCTCTTCTGACATATCGTATATATTTTTTATGAATAAACATTTTAAGCTACTTTTTCTAAGCAAAATCCCTGCCAACAGTCAATATGCCACATTGACAAACAAAACGAATGTCAATGTGGCACAATATGCTGCCACAAAGATACAACAATTAAGTGATTTACACCCTCAATCCAAAATCTAAAATCATCAAATCTAAAATTCACAACGTTCCATGATCCGCAAAACTGTAATACCGGTCAGGACATACAATGATATGGTCCAACAGGACAATATCCAACAGCTTTCCAGCTTCCTGCACCTTTTTCGTCAAAGCGACATCCTGTGAACTCGGGCGATTATTGCCGCTAGGGTGGTTGTGGGCGATGACGATAGAGCAGGCTTTGGATTCCAGCACTTTTCGGAACACCATCCGGATATCGATAATCGTGTTTTCCATGCCTCCCGAGAACAACCGCTCGCATGACTTGATCCGGCAAGCACTCGATAGCGTAATCACCCAAAACTCCTCATGATCCAGATCGCCGATCAGCGGTTGCAGGTAATCGTACAAATCCCGGCTCGTCGTCAGCACAGGCTCTTCCCGGGCAGCAGCCAAAGCCCGGCGGCGCCCGATCTCCACGGCAGCAATAATCGATGCGGCTTTTGCCATCCCCACGCCCTTGTAACGGTTCATGAAATCCGTCACGGACAAGCGAGCCAGCACGTTCAGGTCATTATTACAATCGGCAAGGATACGCCGGGCAAGATCGAGGGCGGATTCCCCACCACTTCCCGACCGCAACAGGATTGCCAGCAACTCATTTGTAGAAAGCGTGGCGACACCGTTCGCCAGCATTTTTTCCCGGGGCTTGTCATCTTCCGCCCACGAGGACATCGGGATATATTCTCCAGCCATAATCTTATCTTTATAGCCGGAAAAGTAAACAATTTTCAAGAATAAAAAAAATCTCGAGAATAAATTCTCAAGATTACCCGACACATAAAAACGAAGGTAATGAACCTAGGCTCATTACCTGAATATCTTATGTCTATTACAATTACAGCTTATTCACGTGCAAAGCTAACTTCGACTTCAAGTTGGCAGCCTTATTTTTGTGGATAATGTTTTTCTTCGCAAGCTTATCTAACATAGATGAAACTTTCGGTAACAAATCCGTGGCGGCTTCCTTCTCCGTCAATGCACGTAGCTTTCTAACAGCATTTCTAGCAGTCTTCGCATAGTAGCGATTATGCAATTTTCTTTTTTCAGTCTGCCGTATTCTTTTTTCTGATGATTGATGATTTGCCATCTCTACAAATTAATTTAATTCAACTTTGTAGTCCGTACGGGAATCGAACCCGTGTTACAAGAATGAAAATCTTGCGTCCTAACCCCTAGACGAACGGACCATTAAAAACCACTACCTTCTCGGTAGTCCGTACGGGAATCGAACCCGTGTTACAAGAATGAAAATCTTGCGTCCTAACCCCTAGACGAACGGACCATCGTTAAATCGATTACTATTAGCTTGGTAGTCCGTACGGGAATCGAACCCGTGTTACAAGAATGAGAATCTTGCGTCCTAGCCCCTAGACGAACGGACCATGCTTTGCTTTAGCGGTTGCAAATATACGGCAAATTTCATTCCCACCAAAGAAATCACTATTTTTTTTTCACTAACACACGCTTTTAGCGATAATTACGCCTCCAAAACGCTGAAAATCACACCCAACACGAAAGCAACACCCTATTCCTAAAAGAGAAATATCGTCAAATCATGAATAAAATCATAGATATATTCCTACCTTTGCGGATATTAAATTGTTGAAAATTGAAACCTCACTTTCAATTTTCAACTCTCAATTTTCAATTACTATGGCAAAACTATATCTTATACCCACCCCGGTCGGGAACCTCGAAGACATCACGTTAAGAGCACTCCGTATATTAAAGGAAGTACCTCTCATTCTTGCCGAAGACACCCGCACGTCAGCGAAACTGCTCAAGCACTACGAGATCAGCACGCCGCTACTCTCACACCACAAGTTCAACGAACACCAGCAAGTAAACCGCATTGCCGAACGTATCACTCGGGGAGAAGACGTTGCGCTGATTAGTGACGCGGGCACTCCCGGCATATCTGACCCCGGTTTCCTGCTCGTCCGCACATGCGTGGAACAAGGTATAGAAACTGAATGCCTCCCGGGAGCCACGGCATTCGTGCCCGCCCTCGTCAACTCGGGGCTTCCCTGCGACCGTTTCTGCTTCGAGGGATTCCTGCCCCAGAAAAAAGGGCGCCAGAAAAAACTCATCTCGCTCGCCGAAGAAGACCGCTCCATGATTTTCTACGAGTCCCCCTTCCGCTTGGTTAAAGCCCTGGAACAAATGGCTGAATTTTTCGGGGAAAACCGCCGTGCTTGTGTCGCCCGCGAGATCAGCAAACTATTCGAGGATTTTCAACGCGGCACACTGAAAGAACTCATCACCCACTTCACCGAAACCGGGGTTAAAGGCGAAATCGTCATCGTCGTGGAAGGCAAACCCAAGAAAGAAATGGAGGAAGAAGAATAAAATAAATCGCACGCAACCGCACAAGCAGTTATAAAGAAGAAACCGCCATGAAAATGTGTAGTTTCCTGATTACACCGGGATCTCCCGATAACACCTCAGGACTCCATTATAGGATTCGTCCCACAGGTACATACCGTTTCCGCCGCAGGTATTATAAGATTTACAACGGGCATATTTCCCGACACGTGTCCATTCATGGTTGTGGAAGAGTCGGTACCGCTCGTTCCATACTCTCGTGAAAGCCTCCCGGTAGATATTACCCTGCACGAACGAACGGTTAATATTCGGACAAGCGGAAATTAACCGTTTCTTGCAACCGACAATGTGTATGCAATTCTGAGAGAAGAAACTAAAAACTGAACCAAGCTAGAGACACTTCGTGAGCGGGGAGAAAGCGGCAGCATAAGCTATGCTCTCCCGGAAGACTGGGATACAGCAAAAATCCACACCTATTGCTCCGCAACCACGAAGAATGGCAAGAGCGCTTCTGACTGCAGCAACCTCGTTACCACGTAATGATTCATGGGATAAGGGAAGATGATTTAGGGTTATACCTCTAAAAGGCATCTTGATTTGAGAAGTTTCTAGGGTTATAGCCCTAAAAATTTTTCTCGTTATATCTTCTTGATCTTATTTACATTTTTGGCATTCGAAATACTTCCATACCCCGGCAGCGCAGACAGCACCCAGGAAAGGAGCCACTATGAACAACCACAATTGGCTTAAAGCCTTGCCACCCTCGAATAATGCCGGAGCGATACTTCTCGCGGGGTTGACGGAAGTTCCCGTCACGGGGATACAAACAATATGGATCAGCACTAGTGCAAGA
This sequence comes from Butyricimonas synergistica DSM 23225, assembly GCF_000379665.1. Classification (GTDB taxonomy): domain Bacteria; phylum Bacteroidota; class Bacteroidia; order Bacteroidales; family Marinifilaceae; genus Butyricimonas; species Butyricimonas synergistica. The sequence continues at coordinate 231,568 of NZ_KB903360.1, forward strand.
CCGATAGCCAGCCCGGCAAACCCGGCGGGAGCAGTGGCACTCGTGGAGCCCAGCACAACCAAAATAAAAATAAAGGTAAAGACAAATTCTGCCACGAAAGCAGGTATCACGTTACCCTCCCCGTACATATTCGCACCCGTTCCTTCCAGCCCCATTCCGGAAGCAATCACGTAAAGAATAGCCGAGCCGATAAGAGCACCGATCACTTGAAACAACATATACATTCCCGCATCCTTCCCGCTCATTCGTCCAGCCCAAAGCACACCTAGCGTGATCGCCGGATTGATATGGCAGCCGGAGATACCACCAATCGTGTAAACCATTGCCAACACGGACAAACCGAACGCGAATGCAATCCCGAGGAAACCTATTTCACTTCCAGCAATTACCGCACTTCCACATCCCATAAGTACCAGAACCATCGTTCCGATCATTTCTGCTAAATACTTTTTCATAATTCTTACTATTTAGATAAATTGTACATTTAGATGACAAGTTTAAGCAAAATATCTTTCCCTTATTCACATCCGCCATTATTTTTCACTATACCGAATGACAAGTCAAGCGACAAAACAAGAAAAGGTGCCCTTCACTAGGGCACCTTCACTTTTCTTTATAACTCACTATTTACTTCGAGAATTTTCGACCGTGGAATTGAGCGTTATCCCCTAATTCCTCTTCGATACGAAGCAATTGATTGTATTTTGCCATACGATCGGAACGGCTCAAAGAACCCGTTTTAATCTGACCGGAATTCGTGGCAACAGCGATGTCGGCAATCGTCGCATCTTCCGTTTCACCGGAACGATGTGAAGTCACTGACGTGTAGCCTGCACGATGAGCCATATCGATGGCATCCAACGTCTCAGTTAAAGTACCGATCTGGTTCACTTTAATCAAAATCGAGTTGGCACAGCCCATCTCAATACCTTTCTTCAAATACTGCACGTTGGTCACGAACAAATCGTCACCCACCAACTGGCAACGGTCACCGATACGCTGGGTCAGCAATTGCCAGCCTTCCCAATCGTTCTCGCTCATTCCGTCCTCAATAGAATCGATCGGGTAGCGGGAAATCAGTTCCTCAAGATAAGCCACCTGTTCAGCCGAAGAACGTTTGGCACCTGTCGCACCCTCGAACTTAGAATAGTCGTAAATACCATCCTTGTAGAACTCGGAAGAAGCGCAATCCAAACCGATCATCACGTCCTCTCCTGCCTTGTAACCAGCAGCCTCAATAGCTTTTATGATAGACTCCAACACATCTTCAGTTCCATTCAAAGCAGGAGCGAAACCACCCTCGTCGCCAACAGCGGTACTCAATCCCCGGTCATGAAGCACTTTCTTCAGACTGTGGAATACTTCAGCTCCCATACGCAATGCCTCACGGAAAGACTCTGCCCCCACGGGACGAATCATGAATTCCTGAAAAGCGATTGGAGCATCAGAATGCGATCCCCCGTTAATGATATTCATCATCGGCACCGGCAAAACTTTAGCATTCACTCCGCCGATGTAACGATACAATGGCATTTCCAACGCATTAGCGGCAGCCTTGGCACAAGCCAAAGAAACACCTAACAAAGCGTTCGCCCCCAAGTTACTCTTGGTCGGGGTGCCGTCGAGTTCAAGCAATACCCGGTCGATGCCGACTTGGTCGGTAACTTCCATACCCAGCAAGGCGTCGGCAATCACCGTGTTTACATTGTTCACGGCTTTAGTCACTCCCTTGCCTCCATATCTTTTTTTGTCTCCGTCACGCAATTCCAATGCCTCATGCTCTCCGGTGGATGCACCCGACGGCACAGCTGCACGTCCCATCGCTCCACATTCCAAAAGAACATCTACTTCTACTGTCGGATTTCCCCTGGAATCCAACACTTCTCTTCCGATAACTTCAGTAATATACATTCTCTTTTTACTTTAAAAAGTTGGTAAATAAATTGTTGTGACTAAGGTACGTAAAACAAACGGAAAAGTCACATGAATTCGTTTATAAAGTTTTTTAAAGTTTATAAACAAAACGAGCGGAGGCGATTCATTTTAGATTTTACCGATTCTGTGATTAAAGAATCACCTAATCGGCAATCATTAAATCACAGAATCGATAAACCTTTTCTCATTATATTTGTCTTATTGTACGAAGATTCGACTTTAGCCCATAAAGTTTGACAAGGTCAATTAAATTGTGAAGGCAGATATTAAATTACCGTAAACAAAGCACCTGTAAGGTCTATGGCTTTATAGACGGCTATCGGCTCTTCGATGGAATGTTCAAAATTGTGTATGAAGTGTATGAGTAAAATGAAAGATGCTATTTTAGTCATCTTCCTGATCTTGTTGAGTACCGCAGGATTCTCCCAATCCGGGCAAACGGGAAACATCAAGGGGAAGATCATCGACGCTAAAACAAAAGAAGCCCTAGAGTTTGTAAACGTTAGTATCCGGACAAAGGATAAAAAGACATTGGTCACGGGAACAGTGACCGACTCCACCGGAGTGTTCCACCTGAGCAGGATTAAAAACGGGACTTATATTCTCGTGGCGTCGTATATCGGGTATCGTACCCTGGAGAAAGAAATCACGATCTCGCCGAAAGAAAGAAACATCAACCTGAGGAATATTCCCATGGAGGAAGACTCCCAAGCGATCAATGAAGTGCAGGTCATCGGGCAACGGGCACAAATGAGGTTCGAGATCGACAAAAAGGTATTCGACGTGGCTTCCAATATCTCACAAGCAGGCGGTTCGGCAAGTGACATTCTCGGCAACATCCCTTCCGTGGAGGTGGATAACGAGGGGGAAATATCCCTACGGGGCAATTCCAGCGTGACGATTTGGATAAACGGGAAAGCATCAGGGCTAACGGCAGACAACCAAGCGCAAATACTAGAACAAATCCCCGCGGAAAGCATCGAACGAATAGAATTAATCACGAACCCCTCCGCCAAATTCAGCCCGGAAGGGACATCCGGCATCATCAACATTATTCTAAAAAAAGACCGGAAAGCAGGATATTACGGGGGTATCCAAACGGGGGCAGACACGCAGGGAGGCTACAACGCCAGCGCCAGTATAAATTACAATACCGGAAAAGTAGAAAGCTATCTAAACGCCGGATACCGGAAAAGAAAATCGGAAGGCGAGGATAACACCAATCGGATAAACACGGACGAAGCGGGGAATGCCGTTTCCTACCTGAATCAAAAAGGAAAAAGCGACCGTAACGGCGGATCGGTCTTTGCCCGAGCGGGAGTCACGTATCATTTTACCCAAGCCGACCGCTTGAGCCTGGAAGCATTCGTACATCTCGGAAACCGGAAATCAGACAACACGATTCGCTACGAAAGTGACGTTCCGAAATCTTTCACCACGAGCGAACGGCTGACACATTCAAAAAACACCTCGAACGGCAGTAACATCAATTTGGACTACAAGCACGAGTTCAGCAAAACGAGTAACTTCACCGCCCGTTTTTCATGGGATTTGTGGGAATCCGACGGCACGGACACGTACAAGCAACATTCGTTCTACACGGGAAACCGAGAAACTTCTTCCTGGCAAAAGCAAAAAAGTGACAACCGTACCCAATCCTGGGAACTTCAAGCCGATTACGTGAACGAATTCACCGAAGACAGTAAAATAGAAGCAGGTTACAAAGGTTCGCTCAGCAACCGGAAGAGTCCCGTGGAAACCTATTCGGGCACGACAGAAGAAACAGCCGTCCTGGATGAACTATTATTCAATAAATATATCTATAACCAGAATATCCACGCCCTTTATGCCACCTACTCGACCAAACTAAACCAGTTCGGGATACAAGCCGGACTGCGAGGTGAATACACGGCAACAGAAACCAAATCACTGGGCTACGGGCAACGCCAAAGCGACGTAAAACCTTATAAAGACGATTACTTCAGCCTGTTCCCCTGCTTGTTCCTCTCGTACAGTCTTCCGGGAAACAACGAAGTGCAAGTAAACTATACTCGCCGTATTTCCCGTCCCCGGGGATGGCAGCTGAACCCGTTCGTGAACATGACGGACTCCCTCAACATCTCGTACGGAAACCCGTACCTCGATCCGGAATTCTCCAATTCCTTCGAGGTGAATTATATCAAGAACTGGGAGAAACACACGCTGTCGCTATCGGCATACTACCGGAACACGGACGATGTTATCCAGCGCATCCGGTACCGCGAGAGCGATGTCATGAAAAGCACTTCTGCCAATATCACCCGGTCGTCGTCCACCGGAGCCGAAATTGTAGCAAAGAACAAGTTTTTCAACTTCTTGGATATTACCACCACGATGAACCTGTATTACAATAAACTGGACGGATTCTCGTACACGCCGGAGGGGAGCAACACCCCGGTAACTGGCGAAAAGGATGACAACTTCTCCTGGAATGCCAAAATGATCGCGAATGCCATGCTTCCTTACGCAATTTCCTTACAAGCGACCGGTAACTACAATTCCCGGCGAATCATCGCCCAAGGACATCGTAAATCCAATTACAGCATAGATCTGGGAGCCCGGAAATCGTTCTTCAACCGGAAAGTCACTTTCAGCGTGAACGTGCAAGATATACTCAATTCCCGTAATTGGCACAGCGTCACCTCGGGCAGCGGATTCCGGCAAGACAGCGACAGCATGAGAAAAGGACAGGTATTCCGCTTCGCCCTAAGCTACAACTTCGGGAATATGAAAGCCACCCCCAAAAAACAACAACGCCAACAAAACGAAATGAATGGAATGGAGGAAGAGTTTTAGTTTACCATTCAGATATAAAAATAACCCCGGAGAGAATCCGGGGTTATTTTTATATCTGAACCTAAATTATTCAGCTTTCGGAGCTTCCTCCTCGGTCTTCGGCGCTTCTTCAACCGGAATCTCAGCTACCGGAGTTTCTGCAACCTCAGCCTTAGGAGCTTCTTCCTTCTTGGCAGAAGTAGATCTTCTACGACGAGAAGTTTTCTTCACTTCTTCTTTCTTCACTTCCGTGTAAGTCGTATTGTAATCAACTAACTCAATCATACACATTTCCGCATTATCACCCAAACGGTTACCTAATTTCAAAATACGGGTATAACCTCCTGGACGGTTAGCGATCTTCTCCGCAATATCACCGAACATCTCAGCAACAACCTCCTTACGACGAAGATAAGAGAACACGGTTCTTCTAGAGTGAGTCGTGTCGTTTTTGGCTTTAGTCAAAAGCGGCTCAACATAGACCTTTAGGGCCTTAGCCTTAGCTAGTGTCGTTTGGATTCTCTTGTGAAGAATCAAAGAACAAGCCATGTTAGAAAGCAACGCATGTCTGTGCGAGCTAGTTCTACCTAAATGGTTAATTTTCTTATTATGTCTCATCTTACTTATTCTTTGTCTAATTTATACTTGGCAACATCCATACCGAATTCGAGGCTATTGTTTTCCAAAAGGGCTTCCAACTCAGTCAAGGACTTCTTACCGAAGTTTCTAAACTTCAACAAGTCGTTCTTGTTAAATTGAACAAGCTCTCCTAAAGTTTCCACTTCAGCTGACTTCAAACAATTAAGCGCACGTACGGAAAGATCCATGTCCACTAATTTAGTCTTCAGCAACTGACGCATATGCAATACCTCTTCATCGAACTCTTCGTTTCCATATTTATCCTCTGTCTCAAGAGTAATCTTCTCGTCAGAGAACAACATGAAGTGATGGATCAAAATTTTAGCCGCCTCTTTCAACGCATCTGTCGGGTTGATAGAACCGTCGGTTTCGATCTCGAACACCAAACGCTCATAGTCGGTCTTACCCTCCACACGGTAGTTCTCAATTTCGTATTTCACGTTCTTGATAGGCGTGTAAATAGCATCAATAGGAATTACCCCAACTTCCGCATCTGCAGGCATATTCTCTGAAGCAGGAACATAACCTCGCCCTTTTTGGATAGTCAATTCTATCTCGAGGGTAGTGGCTGTATCCATGTTACAGATTACCAACTCCGGATTCAAAACTTCAAAGCTCTTCAAGAACTGGTTCATATCACCGGCAGTAAACGTTTCTTGTCCAGAAACGACAACAGTCAGCTTCTCAAACTCCACGTCCTCCACTTTTCTTTTCAACCGAACCTGTTTCAAGTTCAGAATAATCTCAGTCACATCTTCGATGACCCCCGAGATCGTAGCGAACTCATGATCTACACCTTGAATTTTAATACCGGTAATCGCAAAGCCTTCCAAAGAAGACAACAAGATTCTGCGTAGTGGATTACCAATAGTGATGCCGTAACCTGGCTCCAACGGGCGGAATTCGAATTTACCGAATCTGTCCGTTGATTCAAGCATGATTACTTTGTCCGGTTTCTGGAAAGCTAATATTGCCATATATATTTTTATTTTACTACTTAGAATATAACTCTACGATTAACTGCTCTTTAATGCTCTCCGGGATATCTGATCTTTCCGGTACATTAAGTAGTTTTCCACTCATAGCAGAAGCATCCCACTCTAACCAAGAGTATCTGCTACTTCTACTGCCTCTCAGTGATTCGTTAATCACTTCCAAAGCTTTAGATTTCTCTCTCACGGCAACAACATCTCCCGGACGAACATGACATGACGGGATGTTACATACGTGACCGTTAATAGTGATATGTCTGTGAGATACATACTGACGAGCAGCTGCACGCGTAGGAGCAATACCTAAACGATAAACTACGTTGTCCAAACGACATTCCAACAATTGAAGTAATACTTCACCGGTAACGCCTTTGCTGCTTTCAGCTTTCTCAAACAAGATACGGAATTGTCTTTCCAACAAACCGTAAGTATATTTGGCTTTTTGTTTTTCTTTCAACTGAGTTCCGTACTCGGAAATCTTCTTTCTACGGTGAGCTATTCCGTGTTGTCCAGGAGGATAGTTACGACGTTCTAACGCTTTATCCGGTCCAAAAATGGGCTCACCAAACTTTCTTGCTATCCTAGACTTAGGTCCTGTATATCTAGCCATTTCTATTTGATTTTAAAAATTACACCCAATATTTAATTATACTCTTCTCCGTTTCGGAGGACGACATCCATTGTGCGGAAGTGGCGTAACGTCAACGATCTCGGCAACTTCGATACCGCAAGCGTGGATTGCACGGATTGCAGACTCTCTACCGTTACCCGGTCCTTTAACATATACCTTAACTTTTCTCATTCCCAAATCGAAAGCAACTTTACCACAATCGGTAGCTGCGGTCTGGGCTGCATAAGGGGTGTTTTTCTTTGATCCTCTAAATCCCATCTTACCTGCTGATGACCAAGAGATAACTTGTCCGTTAGCGTTAGTCATAGAGACAATGATGTTATTAAAAGATGAATGAACGTGTGCTTGTCCCACGGCTTCTACTTTAACTAGCCGTTTCTTGTTAGATGTAGACTTCTTTGCCATAATTCAATCTCTTATCAATTATTTAGTTGCTTTCTTCTTGTTAGCAACAGTTTTCTTCTTACCCTTTCTCGTACGGGCATTGTTCTTCGTACTTTGTCCTCTTACGGGAAGACCAAGACGATGTCTGATTCCTCTGTAACAACCGATATCCATCAGTCGTTTGATGTTCATTTGAACGGATGTTCTCAATTCTCCTTCTACTTTGTACCCATCATTGATGACCTTACGTACAGCAGCTAATTGATCGTCATTCCAGTCCTTTACCTTAGTGTCAAAATCGATGCCAGCCTTTTCTAAAATGGTCCTGGCACTACTTCTACCTATACCGAAGATATAGGTCAGAGCTATTTCCCCTCTTTTGTTGGAGGGCAAATCTACACCAACGATTCTTGCCATAAAACTCTTTTACGTTTTTACTTAATTAATAATCAACCCTGACGTTGTTTAAATTTCGGGTTCTTCTTGCAAATGACGAATAAAACGCCCTTTCTTCTTACAATCTTGCAATCAGCACTACGCTTCTTGACAGATGCTCTTACTTTCATTGCTCTACAATTTAATTTTTATATCTGAATGTTATCCTACCTTTCGTGAGATCGTAAGGGGACATATCCACTCTCACTTTGTCTCCCGGAAGTATCTTTATATAGTGCATCCGCATCTTTCCTGAAATATGAGCCGTTATAATATGCCCGTTTTCCAATTCGACACGAAACATAGCATTCGACAATGCTTCCGTTATCACTCCATCTTGCTCTATTGAAGGCTGTTTCGCCATAATTCAATTTTAGATTTTACGATTTTAGATTTTAAACCAGGTATTCAACACTCTACAATTTACAATCTAAAATTTACAATTTACAATTACTGTCTTCTATATATTCAAATGTTGACAAAATATCAGCTTCTCCCTTCCTGATAGCTATCGTGTGCTCGAAATGTGCTGCCGGCAAATGATCTCTTGTCTTAATCGTCCAGCCGTCAGCCATCTGGAACACGTTACGCACTCCCATGTTTATCATAGGTTCGATGGCTATCACCATCCCTACTTTCAACTTACAACCTTGTCCCCGGCGACCGTAATTCGGGACCTGAGGCTCTTCATGCAAATTCTTTCCTACCCCGTGTCCTACCAATTCCCTCACGACGGAAAAACCATTCGCTTCAGCATAGGATTGTACGGCATAACCGATATCTCCTGTCCTCATTCCCGCTACTGCCTGTTCTATCCCTTTATACAAGCTATCTTTCGTCACTTGCAAAAGTTTTTTCACTTCCTCACTGATCTCCCCGACAGCAAACGTATAGGCGCTATCCCCGTAAAACCCGTTCTTCACGACCCCACAATCAACGGATACGACATCACCTTCCTCTAAACGACGAGAGGACGGAATTCCATGAACCACTTCGTCATTCACTGAAATGCAAAGTGTGTTCGGGAAACCTCCATACCCGAGAAATCCGGGAATGCCACCGTTGGAACGGATAAAATCTTCCGCTATCTTGTCCAACTCTAAAGTCGAAATACCCGGGCGAATGTGTTTGGACACCTCACCCAGAGTCTTTCCTACTAATCGGTTGCTTTCCCGTAATAACTCAACTTCCTCCTGTGTCTTAAAAAAAATCATGCCGCAAAAGTACAATATTTTCTTTAATACGCAGCAGGTCCTCCAGGATTTTTACCTTTGATCCGTCCGGACTTCATCAACCCGTCATAGTGACGCATCAACAAGTGGGACTCGATTTGCTGTAATGTATCTAATACTACACCCACCAAAATCAACAAAGATGTACCTCCATAGAATTGGGCAAACTGATGGTTCACGCCGGATAATTGGGCGAAAGCCGGAAGGATTGCCACAAATCCCAAGAAAATAGATCCCGGAAGTGTGATTCTCGACATAATCGTATCAAGGAACTCCATCGTTTTTCTTCCCGGTTTTACCCCCGGAATGAATCCACCGTTCTTCTTCATATCCTCTGACATCTGCATCGGATTGACCGTGATAGCCGTGTAGAAATAAGTAAACGCGACAATCAACACAAAGAAGGTAAAGTTATACCAGAACCCGGTAAAATCGGAGAATGCCGCAGCGAACCAAGACAACCCCTCTGCATTAGAGAAGTTAATCAAGGATACCGGCAACAACATAATAGCCTGAGCGAAGATGATAGGCATAACCCCGGCAGCGTTTATCTTCAACGGAATGTATTGACGAACACCACCGTATTGTTTGTTACCCACGATTCTCTTGGCGTACTGTACAGGCACTTTACGCGTACCTTGAACAAGCAGAATGGAACCGCAAAATACCAGGAACAATATAATCAACTCGATCAAGAAAGCCACTAATCCTCCTCCTTGTTGAGTTACTCTAGAAGTTACTTCGGCAACAAAAGCGAACGGTAAACGAGCGATGATACCAATCATGATGATGATGGAAACACCATTACCGATTCCCTTGTCTGTAATTCTCTCTCCCAACCACAGGACAAACATAGATCCCGCTGCCATAATGACAATGGAAGGAAGTTGGAATTGCCAAAAACCAGTAGACACGAAAGCCTCTACAGGCACCTGAGCTTTTAAGTTTGTAAGATACGCTGAACCTTGTAATACCAGGATCACCAAAGTAAGGTACCGCGTGATTTGGTTGATCTTACGTCTACCGCTCTCGCCTTCTTTTTGTAAGCGCTGGAAATAAGGAACTGCAATTCCCAATAACTGCACCACGATGGAGGCGGAGATGTAAGGCATAATACCCAAAGCAAATACCGACGCGTTCGAGAACGCTCCCCCCGAGAACATATCCAACAAGCCTAAAACGCCGGTGGAAGTCTGGTCTTTCAAGGCCTGCAAGCCGTGAGGGTCGATACCAGGCAGTACGATCTCTGTTCCTAACCTGTAAACGAGAATAAGCCCAAGCGTAGTAAGAATCCTAGTCTTGAGCTCCTCTATTTTCCAAATGTTCTTTAATGTATCAAATAACTTCATAAGTTCTTTCTTTTAAGGCATTGATTTGGGTTTTTGTTAAAGTTGCTTCAAAAATAGTAATTCTATTTTAAAAACAACTTTAAACTCCCAAATTTTTAATCTTACAATTTAACTACCGTTCCGCCCGCAGCCTCGATAGCAGCTACAGCCTTAGCAGAGAAAGCATTAGCCTTCACCTCTAGCTTAGTAGTTAACGCTCCATCACCTAATACCTTAAGAAGATCGTTCTTAGACATTAATCCGGCTTGAATCAAAACGTCTCTGTCAATTACTGTAAGATTTTCTCTTTCAGCCAAATCCTGAAGCATCCCTACATTAATAGCTTTATAATCTACTCTATTTACATTTTTAAAGCCAAATTTCGGTACACGTCTCTGCAAAGGCATCTGTCCTCCCTCAAAACCGATCTTAGATTTAAAACCTGATCTTGATTTCGCACCTTTATGTCCTCTTGTAGAAGTACCTCCTTTTCCGGAACCTTGACCGCGACCAATTCTTTTCTCACTGTGAGTTGATCCGGCAGCCGGTTTTAAGCTACTTAAATCCATTGTATACTATCTTTAAAATAGGTTCGACAATTACTTTACATCCTCCACGCGTACCAAGTGTTTAATCTTGGCTACCATACCCATGATCTGGGGTGAAGTTTCGTGTTCAACACTACTGCTCACTTTCCCGAGGCCTAATGCGTTCAAAGTAGCAATCTGACGTTTGTCGCTGCCACATCTACTCTTTACCAGTGTAATTTTAATCTTTGCCATCGTTCTTTCAGTTTTAACCGTTAAACACTTTGTCAAGACTAATGCCTCTCTGTTGAGCTACCATGCGAGGATCTCTCAATAACTTCAAAGCTGCAAAAGTAGCTTTTACCAAGTTATGAGGGTTAGATGATCCTTTAGATTTGGCCAACACGTCTTTTATTCCGGCACTCTCCAATACGGCACGCATAGCACCTCCGGCTACCAGCCCGGTACCTGAAGAAGCGGGACGCATAAACACGGTTGCACCGCTATATTTAGCCTCTTGCTCGTGAGGAAGGGTTCCTTTCAAAACAGGCACTTTAATCAAATTCTTCTTCGCGGCTTCAACACCTTTTGAAATAGCAGTTGTTACCTCGTTAGCTTTACCTAACCCGTAACCTACCGTACCATTTTCGTCGCCTACCACCACGATTGCAGAGAAACTGAAGGTTCTACCTCCCTTGGTAACCTTAGTTACGCGGTTGATAGCCACCAATCTGTCTTTCAATTCCAAGTCTGCACTATTAATCTTCTGTTCCATGCTTGCCTACTTTTAAAAATTAAGACCACCGTTACGAGCTGCATCTGCTAATGCTTTCACTCTTCCGTGATACAAATACCCGTTTCTGTCAAACACAACAGAGTCGATCCCGGCTGCCTTTGCTTTTTCAGCAATCATCGCACCCAACAATTGAGCCTGTTCTGTTTTGTTGCCTTTTTTCTCAGCGATCTCTTTGCAAAGAGAGGTTGCTGCTACTAATGTCTTTCCGGCATTATCATCAATCAACTGAGCAGAGATTTGTTTGTTTGAACGGAATACAGACAAACGGGGTCTCTCAGCTGTTCCGAAGACTACTTTACGTATTCTTCTTTTTATTCTTATTCTTCTTTCTACCTTAGTTAAAGCCATAACATTACTTTTTTACAGGTGATTAAACTTTAGCTGATTTACCAGCCTTACGACGAAGAACTTCACCCACAAACTTAATACCTTTACCCTTGTAAGGCTCCGGCTTACGGAATGAACGGATCTTAGCCGCTACCTGACCGATAAGTTGTTTATCGCAACTTTCCAGCGTGATAATCGGGTTAGCACGTTTTTCATTGAGTACACTCACCTTCACTTCATTCGGTAATACCAGGAAGATTCCGTGTGAATAACCTAATCCCAATTCAAGAACCTGACCTTCAGCGTTAGCGCGGTAACCGACTCCGACCAACTCTTGTTTGATCGTGTAACCTTCAGAAACACCTACAACCATGTTATGAATCAAAGCACGATATAATCCGTGCATGGCTTTATGAGCTTTATCTTCTGACGGACGCTCAACGATTACGTGAGCTCCTTCCACTTTCACGATCATTTCTCCGTGTACGTCCTGAGAAAGTTCTCCCTTCGGACCCTTTACGACGACCGTGTTATTAGGATTTACAGTTACTGTAACCCCTTGTGGTATATCTATTGGTAATTTTCCTATTCGTGACATTTTCCGCCCTTTTTATTAATAAACATAGCACAATACTTCACCGCCAACATTCTTCTGGCGAGCTTCTTTATCAGACATTACGCCCAATGACGTTGACAAAATCGCGATACCCAATCCGTTCAACACGCGAGGCATATCCTCTACGTTTGTGTAACGTCTCAGACCCGGTTTTGAAACACGTGTCAATGTCCTAATGGCGGGAGCCTTAGTCTCGGGATGATATTTCAAAGCGATTTTGATATTGCTTCTGACACCATCTTGCTCAAATTTGTAATTCAGGATATATCCTTTTTCCTTTAAGATCTTGGTCATTTCCCGTTTCATTTTTGACCCGGGGATATCCACAACTTTATGACCTGCTTTCACTGCATTTCTAATGCGAGTAAGGAAATCTGCTATTGGATCTGTCATTTCTCTAATTTTTTTAAATATTACCAACTAGCCTTTTTAACTCCAGGTATAAGTCCCGCTGAAGCCATCTCGCGGAATTGAATTCTGCTTATACCAAATTGTCTCATGTACCCTCTCGGTCTTCCGGTCAGCTTGCATCTGTTGTGCAAACGAACGCGACTGGAGTTCTTAGGTAGAAGGCTCAGACCCACGTAGTCACCTTCCTCTTTTAATTTAGCTCGTTTCGCAGCGTACTTTTCTACCAATTTTGCACGCTTCACCTCACGGGCTTTCATTGATTCTTTTGCCATTTCGCTTTTTTTTTAGTTCTTTTTAAATGGTAATCCAAATTCTCTTAGAAGAGCAAAAGCCTCTTCGTCGGTATTAGCCGAAGTTACAAAAGTGATATTCATACCCATGATCTTGTGGACAGAATCCAACACGATTTCCGGGAATATGATTTGCTCTTCTACTCCTAATGTGTAATTTCCTCTTCCGTCAAGCTTATTGTTAATTCCCTTGAAGTCGCGGATACGCGGAAGGGCGGAAACAATAAGTCTTTCTAAAAATTCATACATACGTTCTTTACGTAAAGTTACTCGCACGCCGATCGGCATTCCTTTACGCAATTTAAAATTAGAAACGTCCTTGGTTGATTTACAGGTAACGGGTTTCTGACCGGTGATGGTAGCGATCTCGTTTACCGAAAACTCAAGGATTTTCTTATCCTGGATGGATGATCCCACGCCCTGATTGATTACTATCTTCTCCAATCTGGGTGCTTGCATAACTGACTTGTATCCGAACTCTTTCATCAAAGTCGGTACAATTTCTTCGCTATACTTCTTTTTGTAATTTGGTACGTATTTCATTTATAATATTTGTTACTATGCCTCACGGCATATCATTTTCATTTTGCGGCTGCAAAACTACAAATTAAAATTATAAATTGCAAGTTGCTCTAAAACAACCTGCAATTTTATTTATTCTTACTTCAATTCCTGACCGGATTTCTTAGCGTATCTCACTAATTTTCCTTCTGCATTCCGGCGGCGTCCGATCTTGGTCGGCTTACCGGTTTGCGGGTCAACCACGTTCAAGTTAGAAATGTGGATAGGAGCCTCTTTCTTAACGATTCCTCCTTGCGGGTTAGCTGCATTGGGTTTGGTATGTTTGCTTACCAGGTTGATCCCTTCAACAATGGCTCTTTGCTTGTCCGGAATCATTTCAAGTACCTTTCCCTGCTTCCCTCTGTCTTCTCCTGCATTTACCTGAACTAAGTCACCTTTCTTTATATGAAACTTTTTGCTCATCGTATAAATTATTTATGATTCATGATTTACGATTTATGACTTCAAGACTTCCGATCATTATTCAATCTAAAATCTAAAATCATAAATCTAAAATCTTAAAGTACTTCGGGGGCTAAAGATACAATCTTGGTATAACCCTCACGAACTTCTCTGGCTACAGGTCCGAAGATACGAGTTCCTCTCATTTCTCCCGCGTTGTTCAACAACACACAAGCATTGTCATCAAAGCGGATATAAGATCCGTCCGGACGTCTGTACTCTTTGCTTACACGAACTACCACTGCCTTGCTAACGGTTCCTTTTTTGATATCCCCGTTCGGGATGGCGTTCTTCACGGTAACAACGATTTTATCGCCTACGCGTGCGTATCTTTTCTTGGTTCCACCAAGAACACGGATACAAAGCACTTCTCTAGCGCCGCTGTTATCGGCTACGGTCAATCTACTCTCTTGTTGTATCATGATTACTTAGCTCTTTCAATGATTTCAACTAATCTCCATCTCTTGGTCTTGCTCAAGGGACGAGTTTCCATAATTCTTACTGTATCCCCGATGTTACATTCGTTCTTCTCATCGTGGGCAGTGAACTTTTTGGTCTTGCTGACGAACTTCCCGTAAATCGGGTGCTTCTCCTTAAAGTGAACTGCAACCGTGATAGACTTGTCCATCTTGTTGCTTACCACAAGACCGGTACGCTCTTTTCTAAGATTTCTTTCCATTTTCTACTACTTGTTTAATTCACGCTTGCGTAACTCCGTCATCAATCTAGCGATATTTCTTCTTGTAGTCCGAATTAACATCGGGTTCTCAAGAGGAGAAACAGCATGGTTCATCTTCAACTTCGTCAAGGCAGATTTTTCTGTCCCGATCTTCTCTTTTATCTCTTCAGTGGTTAAATCCTTAATTTCTGATGTTTTCATTTCTCTTACATTTTTTCGTTTCGAAATTCAAAATAGTCTACGACTACTCAGCATAATCACGTCTAACCACAAACTTCGTAGCGATGGGCAACTTTTGAGCTGCTAAACGCAATGCCTCTTTAGCGATTGCGTACGGTACTCCATCTGCTTCGAAAAGAATACGTCCCGGAGTAACCGGAGCAACGAATCCTTCTGGAGATCCCTTACCCTTACCCATACGAACCTCAGCGGGTTTTTTAGTAATAGGTTTATCTGGAAATATACGAATCCATATCTGGCCCTGTCTTTGCATGTAACGGGTTACCGCGACACGGGCTGCTTCAATCTGGCGTTGTTCGATCCACATGTTCTCCAACGCCTTGATCCCGAAAGACCCGAATGCAAGTTCATGTCCTCTCTGGGCATTCCCTCTCATTCTCCCTTTCTGCGATCTTCTGTATTTAGTCCTTTTTGGCTGTAACATAGCTCTTGATCTATTTAAAAGTTAAAAGACTATTTTTTTCTCTTTTTAAACCCGCCTTTTTTGCCGGCATTGTTCGGACGGTTGTTCTCCTTCGGAGCGCTTACCAGTGCATTCGGAACCAATTCACGTTTACCGTAAACCTCTCCTTTGCAAATCCAAACCTTAATACCCAGCTGACCGTAGGTAGTCAAAGCCTCGGCCTGAGCGTAGTCTATATCAGCACGGAACGTGTGCAACGGAATTCTACCTTCCTTGTAGATTTCGGCTCTCGCCATTTCCGCACCGTTCAAACGACCGGAGATCAAAATCTTGACACCTTCCGCTCCCATTCTCATGGTTGAAGCGATAGCCATCTTGATAGCCCGACGGTAAGCTACACGACCTTCCAACTGACGAGCTATATTATTGCCTACGATCACGGCATCCAATTCAGGACGCTTGATCTCGAAGATATTAATTTGAACTTCCTTATCAGTGATCTTCTTCAACTCCTCCTTCAACTTGTCAACTTCCTGTCCGCCTTTACCAATGATAATACCCGGACGAGCGGTGTTGATGGTGATGGTGATGAGCTTCAAAGTTCTCTCGATAACAATTTTAGCGATTCCGGCTTTAGCGAGACGGGCGTTCAGATACTTTCTGATCTTGTAATCTTCCACCAACTTATCGCCATAGTTCTTACCGCCAAACCAGTTAGAATCCCATCCTCTGATGATTCCTAATCTATTGCTTATTGGATTAACTTTCTGTCCCATGTAACTATTCTTTTGTAATGTTTTCAACAGCTGTCTTGCTTCCCAGCACGATCGTCACGTGATTTGAACGTTTACGAATCCGGTGTGCTCTTCCTTGCGGGGCCGGTCTAAGTCTTTTCAACATTCCTGCACCATCAACGAAAATCTCTTGCACGAACAAAGCGGCTTCGTCAACACGCTTCCCTTCGTTCTTCTGTTCCCAGTTTGCAATCGCTGAAAGCAACAGCTTTTCAACTTTACGAGCAGCTTCTTTAGGACAAAACTTAAGCATATCCAAAGCTTTCTGTACATCTACTCCGCGAACCAAGTCTGCTACTAATCTCATTTTTTGAGGAGATGTAGGACAATCGCGAAGAATTGCAAAAGCCTTCTCTTTTTTGGCTTCTTTATTCTGATTTGCTCTTAATCTTTTTCTTGCACCCATTTTAATACATCTTCTTTAGTTCAACCTTACCATGCATTATTTTTTCTTCTTATCAGCATGGCCTCTGAATGTACGCGTCGGCGCAAATTCTCCCAGTTTATGACCTACCATATTTTCAGTCACGAATACGGGGATAAATTTATTACCGTTGTGTACAGCGATAGTGTGCCCTACGAAGTCCGGAGAAATCATGGAGTGACGAGCCCAGGTCTTAACAACCGATTTCTTATTGGACTCATTCATTACCAATACTTTTTTCTCTAGCTTGAAATCTATAAAAGGGCCTTTTTTTAACGAACGACTCATAACATCAATAATTAATCAGTTATTTTTTCCTTCTTTCTATGATATACTTGCTAGAGTGCTTCTTCGGAGCTCTAGTCTTGTATCCTTTAGCCAACAAGCCTTTTCTTGAACGAGGATGTCCTCCTGAAGCGCGGCCTTCACCACCACCCATCGGGTGATCAACCGGGTTCATCACGACACCTCTCACGCGAGGTCTGCGACCTAACCAGCGCGTACGACCGGCTTTACCTGAACGTTCCAATGCATGGTCGGAGTTAGACACCGTACCAACAGTGGCGCGACAAGCAGCCAACACCATACGAACTTCACCGGAAGGTAATTTGATAGAAACGTATTTACCGTCTCTTGCTACTAACTGAGCGGAAGAACCGGCACTACGAGCCATCACGGCTCCTTGTTGCGGTCTTAACTCGATGTTATGAATGATTGTACCTAGTGGGATTTCAGATAAGAACAAAGAATTACCTACTTCAGGAGCAACACCTGCACCACTTATCACGGTTTGATCAACTTGCAAGCCGTCCGGTGCCACGATGTAACGTTTCTCTCCATCTGCATACACTAATAGAGCAATTCTCGCCGTACGATTGGGATCGTACTCGATTGTTGCAACACGAGCCGGAACATTGTCCTTGTCACGTTTAAAATCTATTATTCTGTATCTTTGTTTATGACCACCACCTATATATCTCATTGTCATTTTACCGGTGTTATTACGTCCACCAGTTTTACTCTTTGGTCCTAACAATGATTTCTCAGGTCTATCTGTAGTCACCTGATCAAAGGTAATCGCTACCTTATGTCTCTGACCAGGAGTTACAGGATTTAATTTTCTTACAGCCATCTTAATTAAATATTGCTAAAAAAATCAATACTATCACCTTCTGCTAAGGTCACAATTGCTTTCTTGAATGAAGCGGTTCTCCCGGAAATAACACCAGCTTTCGTGTAACGAGATTTAGCATCTCCTTGGTACACCATAGTGTTCACGTTCTTCACGGTCACGCTGTACATTGCTTCAACTGCTCTCTTAATCTCTAATTTATTCGCCGCTTTGCTCACAACGAATGCTACTCTGTTCTGCTTGTCAGTCAATGCTGTCATTTTCTCTGACAAAATGGGCTTAAAAATTACTTGCATGTCTTACTCTTCATTAAGATTGAACATTTCATTCAGGCCCTGCACTGAACTTTCAACGAACACGAGATTCTTAGCTCTCATGATATTGTAAGTTGCAAGATCGCAAACTCTCATCACATCCACGTATTGCAAGTTACGAGCGGATAACAAAACGTTCTCGTTTATCTCGCTATTCGTAACCAACAGGATGTTCCGATCTCCTAATTTCAGGTTATTCAACAGCTGAATCATCTGTTTTGTCTTCGGTGCCTCAAAGTTGAGATCCTCAACAATCGTTACCGCATTTTCGGCAACTTTTACAGATAATGCTGATTTACGGGCCAATCTTTTCAGCTTCTTGTTCAACTTGAAGCTATAATCTCTTGGTACGGGTCCAAACACTCTACCACCTCCTCTGAACAGAGGATTCTTGATACCACCAGCACGGGCTCCACCGGTTCCTTTTTGCTTTTTCAGCTTGCGGGTACTACCGGAAATCTCATTTCTTTGTTTTGACTTGTGGGTTCCTTGGCGGTTGTTCGCTAAAAACTGCTTTACATCAAGATAGATAGCGTGTTCGTTAGGCTGAATCCCGAAGATAGCGTCATTTAACTCTATCTTCCTGCCTGTTTCTTGTCCGGCAATGTTTAATACACTTAACTCCATTACTTCTCGATAATTACGTATGAACCTTTAGCTCCGGGGATAGAACCCTTCACCAATAACAAATTATTCTCAGGAATCACCTTCAACACCTCCAAGTTCTGAACCGTTATTCTATCACCACCTGTTTGTCCACCCATGCGCATTCCTTTGAATACACGTGACGGTGTAGAACAAGCACCGATAGATCCCGGCTTTCTCTGGCGGTTGTGCTGACCGTGAGTAGCCTCTCCAACTCCAGCAAACCCGTGACGTTTCACAACGCCCTGGAATCCTTTCCCTTTGCTGGTTCCGACAACATCAACGTATTCTGTTCCCTCGAACAGTTTCACGTCAATTACATCTCCTAACTTGTACTCGACATCATACCCAGAAAACTCGACAAGTTTTCTTTTTGGAGTTGTGCCTGCCTTTTTAAAGTGTCCACTTAGCGGCTTCGTTGTGTTTTTCTCTTTTTTGTCATCAAACCCCAACTGAAGTGCTGTGTAACCGTCCTTCTCTACAGTTTTTACCTGGGTTACAACACATGGACCGGCCTCAATCACAGTGCATGGAATACTTTTTCCCTCGGCACTGAATACGGAAGTCATTCCGACTTTTTTTCCAATTAAACCTGGCATCTCTTTTTTTCTTTTTAAAAATAGGTTTTCAATCTCTCTAATAACGACATAGGTTTTCGCCGTTATCAAACTTTAATCTCTACTTCAACACCACTCGGCAACTCTAGTTTCATCAAAGCATCAATTGTACCTGCAGTTGAACTGTAGATATCAATCAATCTTTTGAACGTGCATACCAAGAATTGCTCGCGGCTCTTTTTGTTCACGAACGTAGAGCGGTTCACAGTAAAAATTCCCTTGTGAGTCGGAAGCGGAATCGGTCCGCTTACCACTGCACCGGTAGCCTTCACTGTCTTTACAATCTTCTCTGCAGACTTGTCAACCAAGTTGTGATCGTAAGATTTCAACTTAATTCTGATTTTTTGGCTCATGTTTTTAATTATGATTTATGATTTAAGATTTACGATTCAAGATAAACGAGAATCGTAAATCGACAATCTAAAATTCTTACAATAATTCTACTCTACCGTTATTTTTTTCGATAACTTCCTTGGCAATTCCCTTCGGAACCTCTGCATAATGAGAGAACTCCATTGAAGAACTTGCACGACCGGATGACAACGTTCTCAAAACGGTCACGTAACCGAACTGCTCTGCAAGCGGCACTTTAGCCTCTATCACGCGAGCTCCGGCTCTAGACTCCATTCCTTCAACTTGTCCCCGGCGACGGTTCAAGTCACCGATAATATCACCCATGTACTCTTCGGGGGTTACCACCTCGAGTTTCATGATCGGCTCCAACAACACCGGTTTTGCCTTTTGAGCAGCTTCCTTGTAACCGATCTTGGCAGCCATTTCGAAAGACAACGCATCAGAGTCAACCGGGTGGAACGAACCGTCAAGCAAAGTGATCTTCAAACTTACGAGTTCATAACCAGCCAACACACCATTCACCATGGCATCCTTGAATCCTTTCTCTACTGACGGGATAAATTCCTTCGGGATATTACCACCTTTCACCTCGTTCACGAAAGTCAAGCCATCTTTTCCGTCCTCGGCGGGTTCCATTCTGAAAATAATATCAGCGAACTTACCACGACCTCCGGTTTGTTTCTTGAACACGTGACGGTGTTCAACAGAACCGGTGATAGCCTCTTTGTAAGCCACTTGAGGTGCACCTTGGTTACATTCAACCTTGAACTCGCGTCTCAGACGGTCAAGGATAATATCCAAGTGAAGCTCACCCATACCGCTGATTACGGTCTGACCTGAATCCTCGTCAGTTTTCACGCGGAAGGTCGGGTCTTCTTCGGCCAATTTAGCCAAAGCCATACCTAACTTATCCGTATCCTTCTGGGTAAGCGGTTCAACAGCGATACCAATCACGGGTTCCGGGAAGGTCATACTTTCCAATACGATCTGGTTTTCCTCTGAACACAAGGTATCTCCGGTACGAATATCTTTGAATCCAACGCAAGCGCAAATATCTCCGGCTTCGATTACATCTTTAGCCTGTTGCTTGTTCGAGTGCATTTGGAACAAACGAGAAATACGTTCTTTCTTTTCAGTTCGCGGGTTGTAAACGTATGAACCCGACTCAATTTTACCGGAGTAAACACGAGTGTAGCACAAACGTCCCACGAACGGGTCGGTCGCGATCTTGAATGCCAACGCGGAAAGCGGAGCTTCCGGGTCAATCTCGAAAGTCACAGCCTCCTCGGTACGCGGTCTTTTACCAGCAGCAGCCGGAATATCCAGCGGGTGAGGTAAATAAGCGACAACAGCGTCCAACAAATTCTGAACACCCTTGTTCTTGAATGAAGAACCGCACATCACCGGACAGAAGTCCATAGCAATAACTGCTTTACGAACCACGGCTTTCAACTCCTCAACAGTAATTGAATCCGGATCCTCGAAGAAACGTTCCATTAAAGCCTCGTCCTGGACAGCAGCAGCCTCAACCAACTTCTCTCTCCATTCTTGAGCCTCAGCCAACAAATTAGCCGGGATTTCTTTAATCGTAGCGGTTTTCTCACCATTCTCCCACACGTAAGCCTTCATCTCGATCAGATCGATCACTCCCTCGAAACTCTCTTCAGCGCCGATAGGCAACTGCAACGGAATCGGGTTAGCTTTCAATTTCTCGCGAATTTCACGCACTGCCTTGAAAAAGTCAGCACCTGAACGGTCCATTTTGTTCACGAAAGCGATTCTCGGAACCCCGTACTTGTTTGCCTGACGCCAAACGGTTTCCGATTGTGCTTCCACGCCACCCACGGCACAGAACAATGCCACAGCACCGTCCAATACACGCAAGGAACGCTCTACCTCAACCGTGAAGTCAACGTGCCCCGGGGTGTCGATAATATTAATTTTATATTGCTGATCCTGATAATTCCAGAAACACGTGGTAGCGGCAGAAGTAATGGTGATACCTCTCTCCTGCTCCTGCACCATCCAGTCCATGGTAGCCGTACCATCGTGAGTTTCACCAATCTTGTGGTTCACTCCAGTGAAATACAGGATACGCTCTGTCGTTGTGGTTTTTCCGGCATCGATGTGAGCCATGATACCGATATTTCTTGTAAAATGTAAATCTCTTTTTGCCATCTTCTTTCTATCCCTTCAATTAAAATCTGAAATGTGCAAAAGCTCTGTTGGCTTCAGCCATACGGTGAATATCCTCTTTCTTTTTGAAAGCCGCTCCTTCTTCCTTGTATGCAGCCATGATCTCAGCAGCTAGTTTCTCTGCCATGTTTCTACCGCTTCTTTTGCGAGAGAACAGAATCATATTTTTCACGGAGAGGGCTCTTTTTCTCGTCGGGTTGATTTCCGTCGGCACTTGGAATGTAGCCCCACCTACACGACGACTCTTTACCTCAACTTGCGGAGTGATATTCTCCAAAGCTTGTTTCCAGATTTCCAACGCTGGTTTTTCTTCTTTCTTAGCTAATTTTTCATCTACAATATCAATTGCATCGTAGAAGATTCTAAACGCGATAGACTTCTTTCCGTCTACCATCAAATCATTAACGAACCGAGTCACTAATACATCGCTAAACTTCGGGTCCGGTAACAGGATTCTTTTCTTTGGTTTACTCTTTCTCATCTCTTCTAGTTTACGAATTTGTTCGTTCGCTGCCCTTTCCGGTCTTCAACGGTCTCACGACCATTTACTCAACTTTTCGGGAACAACCCATAAACAACTCCTGTTAATCACTAACTTTTACTTTTTACCTTTTGCCGGAGCAGGTGCTGCGCCTTTTTTCGGTCTCTTGGCACCATACTTGGAACGACTCTGTAAACGACCGTTTACACCAGCTGCATCCAATGTACCACGAACCAAGTGGTAACGAACTCCCGGAAGGTCTTTCACACGACCACCTCTGATCAAAACGATAGAGTGCTCTTGCAAGTTGTGTCCTTCTCCCGGAATGTAGGCATTCACCTCTTTTCCGTTGGTTAATCTAACTCTGGCAACCTTTCTCATTGCTGAGTTCGGTTTCTTCGGGGTAGTCGTGTACACACGAACGCAAACCCCGCGTCTTTGTGGGCAAGCATCCAAAGCCGGAGCTTTACTCTTGTCCTGGATTTTTGTTCTTCCTTTTCTTACTAACTGTTGAATAGTTGGCATACAAGTACTTTTAAATTAGTTACTTTTATTCAATTTGGCTCGCGAATGTACTAACTTTATATATCACCACCAAACATTTCTATCTTTTTTTTCAAAAAAAGCACAAGACAGTGAGATGGTTAGGCGTACTTACAAACAAATAAACTTACATTTTCCTTTCCCCTTCTCATCAAAGTCTTTTCAAAGACCTTCCCGAAGATAAAAAAATTGCTTTCTATCACTAATTTTTCAATGTCTTGTATTTTTCGATGTAACCCTGAAATTCTTTCTGTGCTTTTTTTGCAGTACCGAACCTCCCCGATTCATTGCAAAGATGTAATTTAGCATCAGCTAAAATAGCCATTGTATAATAAGATAACTTATCCTCTTTTTGCACTTGGGCAAGAGCCGCATCCAACCATATAATACCTTGATCTATATACTTTTTCTCTCCTGATTTTCCGAGGGCAGTCATATAATAAATCAAATACTGACCAAATTGTTCCAGAGGAAGAATATGATCCTGGTGGACAGCATCTATTGCCGCTAACAATTGTTGCCATTGTTTACGCTGAACAAATGACGATGTATTCAACCATACCGCCGCCATCGGACGCACTTCTCCTTGAAAAGTTTCTAAAAAAGTTACAAAAGCATTATAACGCCCTTGATCCCAAACAGCAAGATTTGGATTGGTGGCAAATTGAACGGCCATCTGAAGTACGGCATTATTCAACTTGTATTCAACGACCTGTTGCTGATCCTTTCCCGGAATTGCAGAAAAAAGTTCCCGATGCTCATTTACGACACTCAATGGAAACGATAAAATATCATCAGTACATTGAAAAATAATCGCCCAATTTTCAGGTGTAGCCATCTGTTCCGGCGTCATGCCTTTGAAATATTCGTTCATTACCAACATTGCTTCTTGTTCTTTACCGGAATTCCTCAACGCAACAACCAACTGACAAACAGATTTTGCATCGCTTCTCCCCCGTTCGTACTGATCCTCTGTAGCCGCCAATTCCACAATTTTTCGTGCCGATTCCAATAAAGCCGTTGCCGGTCGGAAACCCATTAATTTCTGCATAGATCGTTCACTTTTGGCATCAATAAAAAGAAGAGTTGGGAAAGCCGTCACTCCCCAAGTATCTTTATGCATCATTCCATCCCTATCTTTTTCCATATCGAACTTCACACAAACGAAATGCTCGTTAAAATAATCTGCCACCGAATCATTTGTAAATACTTTCAAAGACAACATTTTGCATGGGCCACACCATTCCGTGAAACAATCCACGAAAACGAGTTTGCCCGTTTCTTTAGCCTTTTCGATAATTTGAGACCAATCCTTGATTTGTTCGAACTTGATACTACGATTTTGCGCTATCCCAGTCACAGCAAAACAAAGCAACAATACAAAACAACTTATACTTTTCATTATATCTCCATTTTTCTATAAAAGTAGTCGATGCTTAGCGAAAGCAAGCACCGACCCACTCTGTTCTGTTTACAAAAAAACTGTCCAATCAAAATATTCCCAATTCCGCCAACGAAATAGAATAATTAGATCCCAAAGGAGAATCGTCCAACGTAAATTTAAGGTATCGGATATTTTCTAAATTTTCTCGGAAAGAGACTTCTGTCGTCTCTCCTATTGTTTTCCCTAAAGTTTGATTTTCGGCATAAGCCACATCAAACCACGTAACGCCATTATTTGATCCCTGGATCAAAACCGTACCGGGAAAGAATTTTAATGAATTTCGATCCGTCCGCGGGTCCACTATACGCTGAACAAACTGCACTCCATTGATTTTTCTTGCGGTTTCAAAATCTACTGTTATCACGTATCTACGGGGAGAGGGAAGTTGTTCTGGCATCCAAGCCGTTTCAACATCTTGATCAAAAAGATTCTCCAAATGCGAATCATAATTTGCGGCATCCTCCACGCTACATTGGTAAGTAAACTCAGTATTAGAAAGAAACTCTCTTTCCGGGACTTCCGGATTCCCTTTATTTTCGACAAATGACAAATTATTTGTATACAAAAACATTAAGAAATGTTGGTTATAACGCTCTACCGTCAATCCGTTAAGTTCATGCATAGTATTCAATATAAAAAGAGATTTTGCATATCGAGCAGATATATCTTCTACTCCCAAAATTTTACTATCACTACCACAATAATAACCATCCGTTCCGGTCGGATAGATAACATATTTGGATAACATATATCGATTCCTTCCCAAATAAAGTTTTGTCAAATTCGGGAAATAAAGCAAATCTTCAATACTGTTTATCGAATAATCTATCTCTAATTCATTCTGATTTTCAACAAAATCACTTGTAATCTCATATTGCCCATACTTAGACTTCAATAAAAATTTAAAATCAGAAGTCAAGTTATAACCATGCCCCAATTCATAGGGATCAAAAAGTATTAAATCTTCACTATTGGCAATATAACCTTTACGATGAACTGTCACCGGCTTTGTCGGGTCGATCTCTACAGGGAGCAAATAATATTTTTGATCAACCAACTCTCGTGTCAACAATAAAGTCCCTTGAGAGCCATCACTCAATGTATACTTCATCTCTGCAGACTCAATATTTGCACTCCATTTATCAAAAAACAACACCAACCGGTTTTTAATAAAGAAATTTTTGATCACCACTCTGGAAACAGTCTGTGCAATTTCATGACTCAAGGTATAGGGGCGACCATAATCATTGATTGCAATGGATTTATTCCCATTCTTATCCACACTACTTACTAGAACTTCATAATTTCCGTCTTCCAATCCCCGGATATCACAAGTAGTCGCATCTTTCGACAATAAAGAGTCTTTACGAACCCCGTTCACAATCCACGCCACCTCTATATTCTCGATCACCGGATCTATACTATTTTCCCACGAAACAATCAATCGCTCCCAACCCGGCTCTACTGAAATACTCTTACACATCCCGATATAACGGATTTTTCCGTCACCGGCATAATCGTCATAAGTTTCTTCCAAGCCTTCACAACTTGCCAAAGCAAGCCACAACCATACTATAATCAATAATTTTCTCATAACTGTCAACGTTTTACATACACTTCCAATTCATTAAATGTCACATAATTGCGATCATTCTCCGGCCAATTGTAAGGAGAAACAGAAAACACATCATTCACCACAATTATTATATCCGTATATTTCTCATCCGATATCGGCAATTGGATATTAAAATATTGAGATCCTGCCTCGTCTACTTCTGCTTTCTCGTACATATTCCTGGAAGCACACCCCGGTGCCCTAGAACACCAACGACTAGCCAAAGCGGCCTCACGCGGTTCCTCTTTTTCACCCAACAAAACCCAAGAATCTTTATCGTCCGGAGTATTCGTTCCATAAACAGAAACGGAACATGGCAAACGATTATAATAACATTGATTGAAAATTCCTCCTCCTTTGGTATTGAAAGAACGAACATTCAACATAGTATAAAGCCGAACCGATGCCGGAACTTGCGGTTCATTAAAATGAACGATGAAAGGTGCGCCCACGGCATCCGGACCTGCCAAAAATGTATAATACTCCGTATCATCCGCATCGCGCCCCAAGGCATTATACCCTTTGGCATCCCCATCAAAAAGATAAACCATACCCAATTTCTGTTCGGGGTCTTCCTGCGAGCATTTACAAATAAACGAATAATTCTCGGGCTTCAATAAATCCATATAGTTAGCTTTTATTCCCCCGTAAGCCTTTTCTTTTACGGTGTAACCACGAAAATCCTCGGTACGAACAACTATTGTGTATTCATCTTGTGCTTGTTGCAAAGAGTATTTCAATGTATGCTCACCTCCCCGGATAATAATCCGATCGATAAAAAGCAATGCCGGTTGTTTACTCAATGGGTCTATCCCTTCATAAAACACATTGGCAAAACCACTGGCGTTTTCTACCCCCGTGTAAGTCAACTGAAAACCATTCCAGTAAGATTCCACTTCTGCAGTATGGAAAAAAGCTGTTGCTCCGGAATCATGGGTATCAAACGTGACATCAATAGGGTCTGATTCCTCTTCTTGACGGTTACAAAGCGTAACTACACCGGGTACACCTTGCCGAGCCTCATTGAATCCGACGATCACCAAAGAATCACAGGCATAACTACCTTCCACAGTAACTTTGTCCCCTTTAAAATCTTGATAGCGCAATTTAATTGACACGATATCATCGTTTGAAGGCAACTTATAGTGCATCACCGCCCCCCCCGGCGTCGGAGTGAAAGACAAATCTTGCAACGATATGCCAGGGGCAAAAGTACTTTCATCTTGCTCGCACCCCCATAACAAGGCTACGGCAAACAATATAGAAATTATTCTCTTCATAATATATCACGAATTTAAATTACCAACCGGGATTTTGTTTACAACCGGAAATCATCACTTGCTCTGCCTCCATAGGAAACAAATAATCACGAGGAGACACAAATTTACGTTCAGTCCACACCACAATCGGTCCCTCATAATTGTTATAGAATTGACGAGCATCCGTACCCAAGATATTCCATCCTAATTGCTTCTCATTCAACTCCTCATGAGCTATCCACCAACGACGTAAATTCCAAAATCGTTGTCCCTCGAAAGCAAATTCCACATTCCATTCATCTCGAATAATTTTACGCATTCCCTCTTTTGTATCCACCTGCTGTGGTGCATTGGAATTTTTCCAAGAAGTAACCACATCCGGAATACCCGCTCTTTCTCGTATTACATTCAACGGTACTATTGCCTTATCTGTTGGTCCACTGTATTCGTTCCAAGCCTCAGCAGAAATCAAATATAACTCGGCAAGCCGGATTAACACGACCCCTTCCTCACGCTTAAAAACAACATCATATCCCTCTCCCGTAACATCAGAATAAGTCCCTTTTTTTAAATAATAACCCGCAGGATTTTGAGGATAATGAGTCTGTATCGAACTATATGTAGTTCCAAACAACGCATTTCGATAGGGTAATACTTGCAAACGATCGGATGCTTTGGGACCTCTCTGCCAATACAGCTGATCTGCAGCTATATGAGCGTAAAAACGAGGTTCCCTACGCAAATGCAAATTCAACACTTCTGTATTGATCGGGACTACATTCTGGTAGGCTTGATCTGCCTCTTTCCCCATCCGATAACGTTCGCCATAAGGCCAACTCTTATCCATCTCTATCGGCAATCCATTCTCCGTATAATACATTTCTACCATCTTGATACTCGGGGATACGGCTCCCATAAACATATAATGGAATTGATCAGGCTTTTTCGCCTCAACAATCGCAGGAAGAGCAAGTGCATGCCAAAAATCATAATGTCCATTAGAACGAACCATAAACACTGCTTCTTTATTATCATAATTCGGTGCCAATACCGTATTGGACACATCTTCCATCGTATTCAACAAACTAGTAGACCATTTGGTAGAGCCTTTTATCAATTCCATCCCGTTAGCTTCACAAACTTCAATCGCTTTATCGGCAGCCTCTGCGGCAAGTCGCCATTTTTCAGGATCATACGATGTAGGAAATAAATTTTCCCCGTTCCGGTTAGTAAAACCGGCATAAGCCGGATTCCCATTAAATTGTGGAGAAGCAGCCAACAACAATACCTTTGCCTTGAGCGCATAAGCAGATTCCGTGGAATGATACGTCAAACGCCCCGCATTCTTTTGATTTCGAGGGACGAGATCGACAAGAGCCTCATCAATCAAATCAATCGTAGCCTTAACACAATCGTCGATACTACTTCTCGGCTGTTGCATCTCTCCTACCGAAACATTATTCGGTATATTTTTATCGACCAACACGATCGGACCATAACGACGCATCAATTCATAGTAAATATGAGCTTTCAATGTTTTGATTTCTGCTGCCCAAAGCGCTTTTTCCTCATTAGGCATATTATACACATTACCAATATTTTCCAAGAAAATATTACAATAATTTATGTAAGTGTACATACTGATTCTCCACTGATAGTCATCCAACAACAACGTGCCATAAGGCGTCTGACTCATTTGTCGACCATCAGCTATAAACACCCCTGAATAAAAATTTTGTCCTTGTGCTACACGCCGAGCATATTGTCCTGTAACCAATTCATCCGTTCCCAAAAAAGACGGATCAAAAGTCACTGTGCCAAAATTATATCGATACGCAGAGTAACAAGTTTTCAGCCATGTTTCAGCATCTTCCCGCTTCTCGAAAATAGTTTCGATAGTTTGGATATCCTTTTCGGGAACCATATCCAAATAATCGCAACGGACCTCCGCCATGATAAAAAACACGAGAATAAAAGAATGTAATAATCGTTTCATAACCAATCTTATTACGTAAGTTTAAAAATTTATATTTAACCCCAATGATATGGTTCTCTGTATCGGATAATTAAACCCGCTCTCACCCAATTCCACATCCCATACTTTAAAATTCGAGAACATAAACGGATTATTAGTTCGGGCATATATCTTTACTCCTTTCAATTTCAATCGGTTCATCAATTTTTCAGGCATATTGTAAGCCAATTCTATTGAAGTACAACGCAAAAAATTACACTCGCGCATAAAATAAGTACTCATGCGTCTCTCTGTCCCGGCATTTCGGTTTTCTTCCGCATTATGCACTACTAGATTTTGAGTGGAAAGCCGCGGCCAGAAAGGTTTGTTACTCATGTTATCCGAAGACCAATGGTCTTTATAAATAGCGGTCAACATGGCATTATCACCAGCAAACGGAGAAATCTGCGCGGGATCCATGAAGAATGTCCGATTTCCTGAACCTTGGAACGCAAAACTAAATTCAAAGTTCTTATAATTAATGAAACCATTGAATCCATAGATAATTCTCGGTGTTTCAGGATGACCGATGTGAGTGGCATCCTCCACGTTAATTACACCATCGCCATTCAAATCCCGATAGCGAATATCCCCAGGCATCGGCTTTCCGTTCTGACGAGGCGAATTGTCTATTTCCGCTTGGTCTTTAAACAATCCTTCGGCAATATACCCTATCTGCTGTGAAATATCATGTCCTTTTCTTAATTGCCATTCGGGCTTATTAATTGCCTCCTCTATTTCCAAATAAGTCGCTTTATTATAGGTAAATGTCGTGTTCAAAATCACCCAAAAATCTTTATTGACTGCATACTGGAATTTACCCGAATAATCAATACCACGAGAACGTACTTTACCAATATTAGCCAAAGGAGGATTTTCAAATCCCATGTTAAAAGGAATTACCCGACGATAATCCAAAATATTATGACGCTTTTCCTCGTAAGCATCAATGGTGATATCAAACATACCATTAAAGAGTTTGAAATCCAACCCAAAGTTCATCTGTTCAGCTATTTCCCACTGGATATTTTTATTCGCATAAGCTTCTATCCTGTATCTAGACATACTATTCAATCCATTTGCATCAGGATCTTTAATAAAATCTTTTGTAACAATCGTGGGCAAGTAAACAAAACGCGGCTTATTGACAATTCCATCATTTCCTACTTTCCCGTACGAGAAACGCAATTTCAAGTAAGGTATTGTCTTATAAACAGACTCCATAAATTTTTCATTGGAAACCACCCAAGCAACACCTCCGGCAGGGAAAAATCCCATACGATTCTTTTTGGCAAATCTTTCAGAACCGTTATACCCGAAGCTGGCTTCAGCAAAATAACGATCTTTAAACCCATACGTTCCGCGCATGGAGAATCCCAAATTTCGCTTGGGAAAACCATCCAATACACTTTCTACCGGATCATTAACCTGATCTTGCGCTTGCAATACCGCAGTCAAACTAGTTTGATGCTTCATGTTTTCCTCTCCTCCCCACGCTGCAGTATGGTATACGCGTCCCTCGTATGTAATCGTGGTCGATGAAGTCTGTCCCGACGATCTACTATCATAACTCAATGTACGTCTGGCCAATTTAGCATTCATCGCTCTCAAGGTATGTTTACCTGTTTCAAAATCATAATCCTGTAACGTATATTTAAACGGCACTGTATTATATGCTTCAGCCACGTATCCAGTTTTATTTAACGATATGCTGGCTCGTATCTCCAATCCCTTTACTAATGAAGACAAATTGTGTATATACTCAGCCCGGTTAATGGTTGAATAACGTTGACGTTCCATATAACCTTGATGCACTAACATATAAGGATTGGTTTGATTGGAAGTTGTAGTACCAAAACGCAAATGCGGCCAACTATAAGTTTCATCACCCGGGTAAAGCGGTGAAAAATCAACAGGAGAAGCGTGAAAAGCAAGCGAATAAGCCTGCGCAGGCTGCTGATAAGGACCATGATATTTATCCAAATTAGTCGAAGAATTAAAAAGGAAACGGATTCCAACTTTCAAATCCACATTCAAATTAACACGAAAACTAGTCGTATTGTTCTTAACATTAACATCAAACTGGTTCAAACGATCTGTCTTTAATGCTCCCTGATCACGATTATGATTAATAGAAGCATAATACTGAACAACCTTAGATCCTCCGCGCAAACTCAATCCGAGATGGTGATTCATGTTATAATCTTTAAACATAATCTTATACCAATCATTTTTAGGATACAACCAACTAGGATAAAGTCCCGACTCCGTTCGGTCAATTTGTTCCACACTATATTTTGGAGTTGCCAATGGCTCGCGACCAACAAGTGCCTGATTATACATCCGCATATACGTGATCGGATCCACAACATCAATTCTCCGCGTAGGCATGGATGCGATAGCCTCATAACGTACAGATGTATAAACACTTCCTTCTGTTCCTTTCTTCGTTGTCACTAAAATAACCCCATTTGCCCCGCGAGCCCCATACATCGCCGTTGCCGAAGCGTCTTTCATAACAGAAAAACTTTCGATATCCTCCACCGGGATTCGCGCCAAATCTAATTTGGAAGATTCCACACCATCCAACAAAATCAACGGATCAATATTTGCCCCCGTTTGGAAAGAAGTAATACCGCGGATATAAAACTTGGTATTCATTTCCTCCTCAGTTAACGCTCCCGGAAGACCTCCGGTTTGCCATCCCACGATACCGGGAATACGTCCGGCAAAACTTGATGTTAAGTCACTATTGGAAGTTTTCAAATCTCTCGCATTCACGGAAGTAATTGACGATACCACGCTCTCCTTTTTCTGCTCTCCGAATGCAACAATAGTCACCTCTTCCAAATTCTCCTCGGTGGGATTCAATTTGATATTGATCTTTGTTTTTCCTTTAATTTCCACGACCTCCGTCTTGTAACCAATAAAAGAAACCCGCAAGATATCATCCGGTTTAACCGCAATCGTGTAGTGTCCATCCGCATCGGAAGCGACACCCTGCGTCGTTCCCACGATAACGACAGTTGCTCCCGCAATAGGATTTCCCTTCTCGTCCACGACACGACCACTAACTTTCAGCAATTTCACTTCCGGCTCCGCCTTCTGTTTTTTTATAACCACCGTCTGACCTGTAATACCATACGTCAACCCTTTACCCTTCACCAATGAATCTAAAGCCACTTGTAATAAGACATTCTTTAACGAAAGGGAAACATCTTTCACGTGTTCCACATCTTGTGCGTTAAACACGAACTCGTATCCCGTCTGCTGTCGCAAACTCTCGATCACTTTCGCGAATGTCACGTGCTTCAGGTCAATGCTGACTTTGGGTGCAGATTGCCCCCATACACGGGTATTAGCACTGAATAAAAACCCGCTGACTAGAAAAATCGTTTGCAAAAGCAAAATAAATTTTCTGTTTGGGCTTGTCCCAAACCATTTTCGTCGATTTTTTTGCATAACTTTGTACTTGAATTTATTTAATGAATAATTCAGCCTTAAAAGCGAGAGATGTGCGCGCATCTTTTGCTTTTTTTATTGCTGCTGTCCTAGAATCACTTTCTTTCCATATATCTTGTATTTTATTTTTCCGGTTAATGCCACCTTATCCAACACCTCTTCAAGAGTTTTACTCCGCTCCACGTAAATATAATAACGATCGGTCTTTAAATTTTCCGCTTCATACTCGATCTCCATATCATACCAACGGGAAAGTTCGTTCATCATTTCCTCCAGGGTTACATCCTTAAACACAAATTCCCCGTTTTTCCATGCAAGCACCGACACCAGATCCGCTTCCCGCACGGTCAAGGTATTATCCTTCATCTCACATAGCTGACCGGGATTCAATACCAGTGAATCCGTGCCCACCGCCACGCTCACACGTCCCGTAACCAATGTCGTCGAAACATCATTTCCCCGGTAAGCCTTCACGTTGAATTCCGTCCCAAGTACTTTTACCGTTACCGCTTCCGCCTCTACTAGAAAAGGACAACTCTCGTCACGGGCAACTTGAAAATATGCCTCACCGTGCAAGTACACCCTACGTTCATTTGTTTGAAATTCATCGGGAAAACGGATACTAGACTCAGAATTTAATATTACCCGCGTACCATCAGCCAGTGTCAATTGATATTCCGCACCCCGGGGAACGATAACCTCACTATAAGTCAACTCTTTCTGGTCGGACTCCGTTGCCTGCTTTTGTCCCAATTGCTTTAATCCTTTGTCCTTCACCTCGAAACCCGGCACATCAAGAACAACATTCTTCCCCGCTTCCACGACATGAGTTGTCCCATCGGACAATACCAACCGGACTCCTTCCGTTTTAGCGACCTTAATCACCGGCGGCACATCAGAAGTCACATCATTCATCAACAAACGAACGCCAAAGACAACTCCGACAAAAACAGCCGCTCCAGCAATCCATCCCGCCACACGGCGAGGCAGATGACGATACTTCCGTGTCCGTTGCCGTACTTTATGCCAAGCCTGCTCCATTTCCTCCCGGGACGGATCATCCACACTCGCACCTTTCTGATAGAAAGTAACGGCATCCTCATAAAATCGCTCCCGCCGCTCATTCTCTTCTTTCCATGCCGTCACCTCCAGCTTTTCTTGCTCGGAGGCTTCGTCAAGAGCCATTCGTTTTATTTTCTTCCACTCGATTTCCATTATTTATCATTTGCTTTACATGTATAAGACGACTCTCGTTGAAACCGGGGGACAAAATTTATCCACTTTTTTCATTATAACATCATTACAAAACACAGATCATTCTCATCAAGGAGGAAAGATTCGTCAGCAAAAGAGAAGAACCAACAGTTTATAAGGCACGGATTCACGCAAATATTTGTACGCCCGTTTAATATAAGTATGGACAGATTCCTCCGAGATATTCAACTCTTGTGCGATTTCCCTGTAATTCATCTTTTTGAACACCTTCAATTCCAACACGTTCCTCTGTTGTTCCGGCAATCCTTGCATACATTGTCTTACCTGTTCCAATAACTCCTGATTGTCCTCGTACTCCACTGTACCAGAAAAAATTAAAGCTTCAGTCAATTTTTCTTTGTTGGAATCAATCACTCGCAGATGTTTTATATAATCAAGACAACCATGCTTCACAGATGAATAGAGATAACTTTTCAAACGGGTATCCGTGGGCAATGAAGATGCGGCAGACCACAGGGACACGAAGGTATCCTGCACCATATCCTCGGCTAAATTTTTGCTCATCAAATAAGCATAAGCCAACCGGTAGAGGCTAGGATAATATGTTTTAAAGATTACCTCGAAAACCTCGTGCGATTGATTTCTCAACCCATTAACCAAGTATTCATTCATGTCACCTATTTCACGCACAATATGCTTACTAAAGATGGGTCAAATGTAAATAAAATATTGATTTTTCATCTATTCTTGGATTACTTTTAACAAATAAGCAAGTACACCCCTTCATCTTTAAATCTATAAATTTTCCGTTGAAATACGGATAATCATTTAGTATATAGATAAAGAAAACTCATTATAAACTCGCTTCCCATTGAATCTGAATCGAATTTATATCGAATCTATTTTGAATTTATAGGCTTATATCACCGGGAGCCTCTTTCGGCAACGTGAACCAAAAGGTGGAACCTTCGCCTTCCACCGAAACCACACCAATCTCTCCTCCCAATCTTGTCACGATACTTTCACAGATAGAAAGCCCAAGTCCCGTACCCTGTTGAAAAGGATTCAATTTCACGAAACGTCCGAATACCTCTCTCGTCTTATCGGCAGGAATGCCGCATCCCGTGTCTGTGACAAAGAAATAGATTTTCCCATCTTCCCGTTCCCTGTAACCGAAATGGATATATCCCTCGCGAGTGAATTTTATAGCATTGGTAATCAAATTATTCATCACCTGCATCAGCCTGTTGGCATCCGAGTAGATCACGCACTCGGGCATTCGCTCGATGAACCCAATAGATATATCATCATTTTTCAGCCGCAATCGGGCGGTTTGCCCCACCTCAGTCAACAACAAATTAAGGTTCACCCTAGAATAGATGAACTCAAACACACCCGCCTCAATCTTTGACAAATCGAGTATATCCCCAATAAGCTGCAATAACAAGGTATTGTTATTCTCTATGATCTGGACATACTCTCTTTTTTCATCCTCGTCTACCGTATCCGCCAACACGCTGGAGAATCCCACGATGGCATTCAACGGGGTTCGGATCTCGTGGCTCATGTTTGCCAGGAAAGCAGACTTCAAATGATTGGATATTTCAGCCTGCTCTTTCGCTTTCACAAGATCTTCTTCCAATTTTTTCCGGTCATTGATAATCAAAGAACCACCCACGAACATCGCCGGTCGACCGGCTTCATCCCGCTCTCCCACGATGACAAAACTTTCGAACCAAAAATAAACCGGATCTTCGATGGAAAAACAAGCCCTGTATTCTTCTTTCACCACGGCAACACGTCCCTCCAACAAATCATCATACGATTTTCGGATTCGTTCCCGGTCATCCGGGTGAACCCGCAAATAACCATTTTCCTCCGATATGACCTTCTGGTCAAAATTTTCGCCCGACGCCTTATCTTGAACATAAGTAATACTATATTCTACCGCATGTTTCCGGAGATCCCATGTCCAGGGGATCAAGCCAGTTGCATTCAACACCAAATCATACTTCCGGTTCAATCTTTCCAGTAATAGTTGATGCTCTCGAGAATCCAGCGAAGCCAAATATTCTTCCGTCCGGTCGATGAAAAATACATCCCACACGTCTTCCTCCGTGCAGGGAAATGTCAGCTTGTCGAAATATCGTATTTTCTTATCCTCTCCCGGCAAGACAAAAGAAGTCAAACGCCCGGATTCTTTGTCCAGCATATAATCCAATAACTGATTATCCATATCAGCTTCCGAGAAACGTTTACCCACCACTTGTTCCCGTCTCGTCTTAAACACTTCCTCGAAAGTAGCATTCACGTCCCGGAATATAAAATCAGCCACACGCCCCTTCTCGTCCTGCAACAATTGTTTCCTCACGTAAATAACAGGCATATTATCTACAAGCCGACGATATTGCGAGAGCAACTGGTACTCTCGAGTCTTTTGTTGTTGCCGTTGCAGCAAAAGATGAAAACGCATCAAGATCAAAGCTCCCAATATAATAATCACCGCGATAATAATCACGAAATAAATCTTATAACGCTGGAAAAAATCCGGGGGCATCTGGTAATACACGGCATCTTTAGGAAACAGCGCCGCATCCACGCCATGATGCTCCAAATGATGATAATTCAAATAAACCCGGGGATGCCCGCCATTCTGTTCCGGAATATCACGGGCTGCCTTGCCATCGAGAATTTTCTGAATAGTAGCGATCAAAGATTTTCCAAAATCCGAAGAAGAAATAAAATATCCTCCCGCGAAATTACCCGCGTCCATATCCATCTCGGACAACGTGAAAACAGGCGATTTCGAAAAACCATATATTATTCTCTGGATATTATCCCCCAAATAACTATTCTCACCTTGCTTACGTCCCAAAAACCAAGAGTAGTAAATAACACCCACACGATTGTCATAAAGCATCAAGGAATTCAACAAGCTTTCCGTCGTGAGGTCAAGCGAACAAAGCTGATCCAATTGCAAAGAAGGAAAGTTTTCTTTCATTACTTGTATTACTTCTTGGCGAATCATCGTGCTAATATATCTCCCGTCCGAAATGAACACCACCTTATTCAAGCCTGGCAATAACTTCTGCATCAACTCAATATTCTCTTTCACATAAGAAGGCTGTTTCAATATCGTCAGATTATACGGGCGAATCATTTCTTCCGTGGGCACAAACTCCACTCCTTTCCCCAAATTACCGGCAAGTAAATCCTCTAACCGGACGGGCATCGAGTCCCGGGAATAACAAACAATCGTAGGTATATCCTTCCACTCCTCATCAAATAACGCACGACATAACAACCATCCGGGATCCCCGATAAATACAACGACCTTCGGGGGTGTCGGGTATTTCTGTAACAAGCCCTCTCTTTTTACAGCAGCTTCCTCCAACGTCTTTACCATCGGCACCAACAACTCTTCCGCCAGTACATCGACTTCCTTCGAAGAAAAATTAGACAAGATTTCCTGGTAAAGATTATTCGTCCACGCCTCATCGAAATTTACCGAATTCAAAATCAGGATATAATCTTTCTCTCGTGTATTTTCCGCGAATCCGACAATACACCATAACATAAAGACAAACCATACCGATACTTTCCTCTTCATAAACAAATAATCCTACACGAAGCTTCAAAGCTACGAAATAATCATTTACTTGTACCCAAATCAAATAAACTTTTTGAGTTTTTTTATTCTTTTCCCTCCACTTAAAAATAAAAAGGAAATCCCTCTTGACTTGATGTAGTAAAGAGAGATTTCCCTATCTCAAACATTCCCGCTCTTATATTCCCTTCAATCCCTCTAAAATCTTTTCAAATTCAGGATGAGAAGGTTTCGGTAATTTCAAATTTAACACACGACCTTTCTTGTCCAACAATATCAACCGCGGAATCGCCACAACCCGGAATGCAATCATGGATGACTCATCACCCCCGATCCACCATTGATGCCCGCTCATCTTTCCCCACGCCAACTCATTCCGCCAGCGTTGCTCCCCGGTATCACAGGAAAGGCTCACGAACTCGATTTTCTTATCCTTATACTTCTCGGCAAATCCCTTCAAAGTAGGATACTCCTGTTTGCAGGGATAACACCATGACGCCCACACATCGATCACCACGTATTTTCCCTTGAACTGCTTCAAGGTCACTTCCCGGTTCGCTGTATCCCGAAAAACAAACTCGGGGACACGATCGCCCACCTTCAACTCCACCGTATCATATACCGCCACGGGTGTCGCCCTCATTTGCGTCCAACCCGCGAACGGGCACACCATCAAGAAAAATAACAACCATTTCTTCATAATCAAAAAACATTTTACCATAAATACGATATGAATCAAATACCTTCTCCACCCCTTACAAAGGAGCAGAAAAGGTATGAAGCACGCACTAATTCACCAAAATATATCACAAACCATCCAACCCTTCCAGCACCTTCAAGGTTTCCGGAGCCGAGGGACGTGACATATTAGCATCAACAAATTGACCTTCCCGATCAATCAACAAGAAGCGAGGGACACCATTACAACTAATTTCCTGCATATAATGCTTATCCTCTCCCATATGTAACTGGATTCCGCCCAACTTTCGCTCCCTCACGAATCTTTCCCACGTAGCCCGGTCTTTATCACAGGAAATACTCACGAAATAAATATTCCGTCCCTCCAAACGCTTTTCCAACTTCTTCAATGCAGGAAGTTCAGCATTACAGGGTCCACACCACGTAGCCCACAAGTCAATATACACGTATTTTCCTTTCAAATCCGACAGGCTCACCTCTTTGCCATCTATATCTTTAAATGTAAACGGTACGGCGAGCTGCCCTTTCATTAATTTTCTATTCCTGTTGTATAAATCATCATAAACAGCCACGTGATCAGATTGATGCACCCACTGCCGGAATATAGAATCCATCTCCGCGGAACTCACCGCTCCCATCGCTTTCACGTAATCCATGACATTTCTATTGACAAGGTACTCCACCAACCGTCCATCCTCGTAATTCTTCGTCGCACGTCCCAACACGTTCATTACCACATCATAAAAATCTCCTGCCAGTTCATCAATCTTAGCCAACGCTGTCAATACCCGGTTGATCGACTCCCGGTACTCCGGGATTTTCCACGAGGTAGAATCTTCCGCAGCCGCCTCTAACAACTCGGCGTAAGTATCTTCCGGCAAGTTCATTTTTCCGTCCTTCACCTCCCCGTAAACAACGGCAGAAGCCAAATGATTGTTCCTAAAATACCTGATACGTTTCTTTTCTCTCTCCTTAAATGCCCGAGGCAAAGCGACTTCCCGCAGAGAATCCTCCCGCTCGGCAATCGCCTCCTGCAACTTCGCTCTGAATTGCTCATTCGGGATACGGTAATAATCGATAAAAAAGATTTGATGAAGAAATCGTTTATTCAAATAACGATTAATATCCGCACCTTTTCCCTCGAAATGCCATTCGTTCCATTTGAATCTCGCAGTCCAAGGTTTCCCCTCTTCCAACCAAACCGTGTATGGCAAATCCCCCACCCACAGGCGAGCGTACTCCCCTCCTTTCAAGGGAAGCCGAAAAGCCCCCACGCGTAACGAATCCTTTTGTACAAAATCCAAAGACATTCGCCCGTCTACCGTTTCTAGTTCCACTTTTCTCGCATCATCCGACGGGAACAATAACTCGAAAGTAGTTTCAGCATTCCTGTTACAAGCCCCAAGCAAAAGCGTCAAAGCAAATACAACCAGAATATTTTTCATTCCACCTATCATAACTCTACAATTCAAGTTACATTCTCTCGAGCATTCCGGTTCTGAAATTCCGCAAGGAAGCCTTAAGTTTCGAGTATTCCACCTGCTCTTCCATCTGTTGAGTCAACACCAACAATTCTTTTTTCTGAGCCTCATTCCACTTTTCTTTCAAATCCAAAATTGGCATGAAATACAAGTAAGCTATTTTTTCATCCGACAATTTCGGGAATATCTTTTTATACAGATCTAAAGTCTGATTTGTATTTGCAGTCTTAACTGCCTTGATCAATTCTATATAGTTATACAAATAATCTTGCCCGACCAATTGGTAAGAATCCAACATCTGTTTGATTTTCTCAACATCTTCCAGGGTCGCTTTCCTATTGCGTCCGCGAAGAATATCCTCCAATTGAATCTCAAACAAAGAGGCTAATTTCCGGTCTACTTTTTCTACACCCATTTTCTGACGAAACTGATCGATATGTTTCAATAAATAATTCACGTTACCGGAACCTATCGGGGATAAATCAATATTTTCATAAATAAACCAATAAGGTTCCATACATTTCTCTTCATCAGACAATGAAGCAATTACTTCTTGAGCCACATTTTTCGCCTTATCCCAATCGCAGGAAACAAGTAAAGCTTTAATATATCTTACAAGGAAATTCATATCCCGGTTCCCTGCCGCATATTCCTTTTCCAAGTTAGAAGCAGAATTTTCGTCAAATCCGGCTTCAATCTTTTTGATAAACTCCTCTCCGGTTACAGAAGCCCCGACTACCCGATGCAATAAATTCCCATCCGCCGTCAATACCAAAAAAGTGGGATAAGCCGACACCTGATATTTGCGAGCCATATTCAAGCCCTCGCCTTTTTCCATATCAACCTTAATACAAACAAACTTTTTGTTCATGTACTCTCCGACCTCCTTCAACGGCAATACTTTCTCTGACATCATCCGGCAAGGTCCACACCACACCGTATAACAATCCACGAAAACATATTTATCCTCAGCCTTCGCCTTTTCTAACGCCTTTTCTAATGTCAACTCTTGAAAATTCGTTTGTGCGAACATAGACGCCATCGCAAACATACAAACAAACAACAACACGAACTTTTTCATACAATTAATTTTTTGAAATTACGAACATATAATTTTCATGACCGACAAAATTGCCGGTCATGAAGAATATAAACATCAATTAAAATTACCAACTGACTTGAGTGAATTGCACGTAAGCATGAGTTCGTGCAGAGTTGCCTGCCGTGAGGTCTGAATTTACACCTAAAAGCTTAAAATCTTCTGATTCCACAAGTTTAAATTTCACGGCAAACGACTTGTATTGTCCCGCTATAGCTTGGTCATAAGTGACAATAATGGGGATTTCGGACTCCAATGAGTTAGCGGGTATTACCAGGTGTTTCTCCATTTCGGGGTCATCAAAAGCCACGTAATTTACCCCCGCAACAGCATCCTCCTTATAACTGATATCACAAGAATATGGTTCAATCTTTATCTTGCGGTCTACGTTTTTGGCTAAACCGGCAACGAGCACCTTGAAATAAAAAGTATCTCTTTTTTGTGTAGAACTGATAGTAAGAGGACTGCTATTATAAAACATATATACAGTATCAGGAGTTGTCATCGTGCCATAAATACTTTGGTTATAAGGCATATAAATATAATCATCGCCCAACGAATACACGCCGACTTCTTCCTTTGTACAAGCACCCAAAATCAATCCTATCGTCAATATAATAAACAATTTTCTCATAATTACCTAGTTTAATGATTAATTTCTAATATTCACTCGGGGGCAATGGCAATACATACTGTTCTTCCTCACAATCCAAAGATTCCGCACTTTGCCAAAGCATCCGTTTCACTGCAAAACGTTTATAAGTAAAGAAATTTTGTCCTTCAGCAATAAATTCCCGAAGATATTCCCATTTCACTATTTCGGACCGGGTTTCTTCCGTCATGGGTGTATACGTGAGATTTCGAGCCGTACAGAATTCCTCGTAAGCCTGATTAGCCTCGTCCAATGTTGCCAATTCCATCATGATAAAATACATTTCAGGCAACCGTACAATGGGCATATTCTTTACAGCAGAAGAACTTGGATACATTTCACTATACTTGGTTGTGATACGAACACTTTGCCTCATCTGATTGTAAGTCCAACTCCACTGATTTTTGAAACGCAAGTCACTTGTATTTCCCCCAAATAAATCATTTACGAAGGTATAATAGTTCATATTATAACATGTGATAGTAGAGGTTCCCGGATTAAAACCTGACCGTTGATAATCGAAATTATTTTGGTTCACCCCGCACAAATGCTCCGTGTAAAAAAGTTTATTCCCAACATTACCTTCGCTCGCTAAAGTAAACTTAGATGTCCCATCTTCATTTTTCGCATCCTTTACCATCCTCGCATAACGTAATGCCCCTTCTTTATCATTCATCCACAAACGGGCACGGGCTTGTAAACCCAATACCCCGTAATAGTTAAAATGGCTCCTCCGGTCAGTCCAATCTCCGGTATATTCAGAACTGCCATCCATCGAATACTTTATAACGGGATCTGATTCTAATAGAAGCTGTTCAGCCTCGTCCAAATCAGCAAATAAAAGTTTCATGTACTGCTCGAAAGTATAATACTGGTATCTTTTTATCGAGTTTTCAATTACATAAGGCAAATACTCTTTGCCTGCATCAATTTTTGAAGGCATAGGTCCCCACACGCGTATTAAATCTAAATGTAAAGAAGCTCGCATAGCTAATGCCTCTCCTTTCAACATGTTATAATACTCTTTACTCAACTTGTCTTTATTTTTATCACAACCTTCAATTAAAGGATTCAAGGTATTGATAATTTTATAAATACCCATAAAAGTTCCATCCAGTAATTTTCCGAATGTTTCATTGTCGATATTATACACGTGGTCAGCCAAAGAGGCATTTATACCCGTGCTTGTCCAAGTACATGCCAAACTTTCAACAAATCCACCTCCACCCAAAATACCATCGGGTTTATAAACATTGGCGGCTGCTAATATATAAGCCCCGTCCAAAACTTGAAGACATCCTTTCTCTGATTCGAACAAATTATCTGCAACAAGCGCTGTTTCAGGCACAACCGTAAGCCAATCGTTACATGCACTGCATCCAAGTGCTAATGTTGTACATAACATATAAATTCCTTTTCTTATCATGATATTCCCGGATTAGAATGAAACTGAAAGTGAAAAATTCGGGTTACGAGAGAATGGATAACTCGTTCCTCTTTCCCGTTTAATGGTTGAAATATAGAATATATCCGACAAGTTAGCTGTCAACGATAATCCTTTTACTCGCAACTTCTTACAAACTTCATTTGAAAAAGTGTAGGAAGCATTAATATTAGTACACTGGAAGATATTATCTTTCTGTACGAAAGCATCACACACGTTCGTGGTGGCATCTTCTCCAGTGGCAATTAATTTCTTGTAAGGTACGATATCGCCAGGTTTTTGCCATGTATCCGACAATACGCGTCTATCCTGATTCAGAATTAAGAAAGCATTTTCTGTTTTATTAGCTAATGTACCATTAAATTGTTTTGCACCCCAACGCACGGCGAAACCGACGGTCAACATGAAACCTTTCCAAGAAAGATTCGTTGAAATATTACTGTTTACCTTAGGCAAACGATTTCCCAAGTAAACCATATCTTCGCCACGTTGTCTGAAAGTTACTTCTCCATCTTTCGTCAAGAACAATCGTTTACCCGTTGCAGGGTCTACACCTACGGTGCGCAATCCGTAAATGGCGTCCATTGAATATCCCTCACGATAACGGTAGTATGCTTCTGCCGAGTACATACTCGTATTTGATTGTTTTAAATATTCTTTGTAACCATCTGATATTTTTTTGATTATATT
The DNA here is from genome assembly GCF_000379665.1 of Butyricimonas synergistica DSM 23225. Classification (GTDB taxonomy): domain Bacteria; phylum Bacteroidota; class Bacteroidia; order Bacteroidales; family Marinifilaceae; genus Butyricimonas; species Butyricimonas synergistica. The sequence continues at coordinate 275,451 of NZ_KB903360.1, forward strand.
TTTCGTGTGACTGAAAGATGCGATTACATTCCATGTAAATCCTCTATTGCTATTACGGAACAAATTCATGGTCATCCGAAGATCCCATCCCTTATTTTGGATAGTTCCTGAATTTGCCTTGGCAGTGTTAAATCCATGTGAAATAGGAATAAACATTTCAGCAACCGTATTTTTCGTCTGCTTATCATAATAAGAGAACTCGAATTCTAACCGGTCATTCCATGTATGCAATTCCACACCCAGATTCATCTGGTAAGTGTTTTGCCATTTCAGGGTTGTGTTCCCAAATTTATCCAGATAAGCCCCAAAATGAGATAAATAAGTAGCAGACTGATCCAATTTATAAACGGCCATAGCATCCTCCGGGCTAAATCCCATATTTCCGGAAACTCCGTAAGATGCTTTTACTTTCAACCATTGGATGAAAGGAATATGTTCAATAAAGAATTTTTCGTTACTAACCGTCCATCCTGCACCCACGGACCAGAATGAAGCCCAACGGCTCTCGCTACCAAAAGAAGATGAACCATTCATGCTAAAATTTACATCAAAAAAATAACGCATATCATAGTAATAGTTCAATCCGGAAATCAATGCTATACGACGACTTGTTGCTTCACTTCCCGTGGGACGAGTTTCCGCTCCGTAGCCCATAGCCATAGACGGGAAGTCAATATTGTCACCGGAAAAACCTGTTGCTGCCCACGAAATTCTCTCTTCTTTTTGTTCTTCCATTTCTCCGGATGCGTTCACCGTCAACATGTGCTTCTCGTTGAACGTTTTGGCGTAATTCACACCCAATCGTGCATTCCATTGATTGCTCTCTGTTTCCGTTCGATTAAAACGTCCTTTTTGGTCAAGGTCTTTTCCCGCAAATTGTTTGTGCGAAGGAGGAGTAAAGTTATCACTTATATTAAACTTCCGAGATAATCCCAACAATCCGGACAAATAAAAACTCTCTGTGATATTATAACGTACTTGAGTGGACGTGCGAATATTCGTGTATCTCGTTTTATTCCAATTTCCGATATACTTATTGTAGGCGGGATTTTCTTTCGGATAACCGGAAGTGGAGAGAGGATGCGTGTAAGTCTCGTTGAGTTTTCCCTCTTCATCATACGGAGTCCAATATGGATTCATGCCAGCATAGTCAGAAAATGTTCCATAAGGGCTGTTTGCATTGTTATTCGTACCGATACTCAAATTCTCGGAAACCATGAGTTTTTTTGCTTGATAAGTTATCCCTAACGAACCGTTAAAATTAGAACGATCAGAACCTTTCATAACTCCGACGGTTTTGTCATACGATAAGTTAGCACTGAAACGCCATGCTTCGCTTCCACCCATGATATTCAAATTATGGGTCTGTCCCACACCTGTTCTTACAGGAAGAGAGAGCCAATCGTAATCCAAACCGTTATCAACTTTTTCTTTCAGTCTTTGGTATTCCTCTTGCCAAAGTTCGTCATCCCAAGTTCCTAAACGGTATTCCAAATCCAATTTTTCCCGGGCATTCAGCAAATCATAAGTTGTCAAATCAGGAATTTCCAATTTAACTTGCCCGCGATAAGTCAATTGCAAAGCTCCTGCTTTTGGTACAAGCGTAGTGATAACCACAACTCCATTCGCACCTCGAGCTCCATACAACGAAGTCGCACTGGCATCCTTCAAAATCGTAATATTTTCAATATCTTCATTATTTAAGTCTTGAACTCGTTCCAAAGAAACCTCAAAGCCATCCAAAATAAATAAAGGCAAATTCAATTCTGCACGTGTTGCTAATTGTAAATCCTGTACGTTTGCAAAAGTTGAAGCTCCCCGTAATTGGATTTCCGGCAAGGCATTCGGATTAGAACCTGCTTTATTATCCTGCACGATATGGAAACTGGGATCCAAATTAGATATTGTCTGTAATAGATTTCTGGAAAAATTTTGTTTAATATCTTCTTTCGAAATACTCGTCACCGCTCCCGTGAAACTCTCTTTCGGTTTATTAAAAATACCCGTGATAACAACCTCATCCACTTTTTGCACATCCTCCTTCATCACGATAACCAACGGCTTCATATCACTTTTCACTTGTACCTTCTGCTGTTGGAAACCCACGAAAGAAAATATCAACTCTAGACTATCCCGCTTCGGCAAATCGAAATCAAATTCACCTTTGGCATTTGAAACAAATCCCAGCGTTGTACCTTTCACTCGAATCGTCACTCCCGGCAGGATTTCCCCTTTCTCGTCTTTCACGATACCTTTCACGGTAATCTTTTTTAAGGTATCGGCAGCCACAACAGAAGTCCGTTGAATAATAATCGTGTGATTCACTAACTTATAGGTCAGATTTGTCCCTTTCAAACAAGCATTCAACACCTCTTTAATATCCACATCCTCGTAATGCAGATTCAGATGTTGCACGCCCTCCACGTGTCGATCCTCGTACAGGAACGTGTAATCCGTACTCTTTTCCAATAACCGGATAACAGACTCGAACGAAGCGTTCTCCACTTGCAGAGTCACCTTCGCCTCCTGACTATACACTCCGGCAGTCACTTGCATCGCCGATACCAATAATAACAGCATCACAAACTTCATAACTAACCATGTTTTTAACCACCTTCTTTTCGAAAGAAGATCCAAAATCCTAATTTTTTTCATACATTTGTACATTAGAGTAAAACAAATACCGGTTCATCCGGTAACGAGAGACGGGATAGTGCCAATATTCCGTCTTTCATTTTTTCAATTCATTTTTTGGTTATATATATCACATTGTCCTCAATATTAAATTTCACACTTCCTGTCACTTCCAACATCTCCACCAGCTTATTGAACCCGTCATAACGCCGCACGTTCCCGGAAAAACTGATCTCACGACACCAATCATCCACAAACACCACTTTCACGTCATACCACCTCTCCACGATGTTCATAATATCTTCCAAACGTTGTTTCCGAAACACGAAATTTCCGTCTTTCCAGGCCGTGTAAGGATACACGTCCACTTTTCCCTTACTAATTCCTTCCCCACAAATCACACCTTGATCTCCCGGAGTAAGCTCCACGCTCTTTCCCTGTTTGGTGGTCAATAACACTTTACCCGACACCAGTGTCGTCAATTGCTGTTTCTCCTCCTTGTACGAGCGAGCATTAAACTGTGTGCCCAACACCTTGATCTCTCCTTCTTCCATCTCTACCACGAAAGGCATTCCCTCGTTTTTCTCTACCTCGAAATAAGCCTCTCCCGAGAGATAAACCCGTCGTTCCTCTCCCATGAATTTCACGGGATAACGCAATTGGGAAGCGGAATTCACGTAAACAACCGTACCATCCTGCAATTTCACTTTAAACTCTCCTCCTCTCGGGACTTTCAACGTATTATACGCCAACACCTCATTCTCCATACTCTTTCCCTGATAAGAAATACCCTCTCCGTCTTTCAAAATATCCACGCCATTCTCGTTTGTCAACGAATCTTGTAAATTTCCTCCCAAAAACAATCTCTCTCCCCCGGCTAATTCCAATTCTGCTTTTATCTCTCCCGGTTTTATTTCCACCACATTCTCCACTTTCGCGACAACCGTTTTCTCCTTTTTCCCCAAAAAATGGAACGCCAATCCCACGCATAACAGCGGCAACATAATCCCTGCCGCATATCTCACGACTTTCACCATCGGGAACAATCGCCTTCCACCTGTCGCCTTATTCACCCGTTCCCAAGCAGCACGTTTATTTAATTTCCTAACCAACCCTCTCCGGCTAGAACGATCCTCCCCCGCACGCAACCGCTCGTACGCCTTCCGATTCTCCTCGCTCTCCCTGATCCAATTCTCCAAGCGCACTTTCTCCTCCGGGGTAATCTTCCCTTGCAGGTCACTCGTTATTAACCGGGGAATATCTTCTATATAATCGTCCAATTCTTTCATCTATTTTTATTTTTACATACCTATTACAACTCACACCCTCTCCGGGGTGAAAAGAAAAATAAAAAAGTATGATTTTTTTTTATTGATTCAAGAAAACGACCAGCATACTTATACCCGCGATATTCTGTTTCAAGCGTTTATAAGCAATCTTTTTTTGTGTCTTTACCGTATTTTCCGACACACCCAGCAATCGTGCGATCTCTTCATTATCCTTTCCCTGCATAGCCAACACGAAAATCTCCCTACATTTGGGAGGCAACTCTTGTTCCGTCTGAGCCAAGATACGTTCCGTTTCTTCCTCGATCACGTAATTAATAAAACAAACTTGCGAATCCAATTCATTCACCATTCCGGCGGCATATTCATTTTTAATCCGCTCGTGTTTCAAATAATTTAAAGCATTATTCCGGCAAACCTGGTAAAGGAAAGACTTTAAATGAACCGTCGACGCAATACTTTCCCGGTTATTCCACAATGAAATAAAAGCCTCCTGCACGCAATCTTCACACACGGCTATATCTTCCACGAAACGATGAGTAAATAAACACAAGCTATCATAGAAAACATCAAAGATCTTCTGGTACACCTTCCGGTCACCAGACACTAACCCTTGTATTTCTATTGAAGCTTCTGACTTCATTCACACACCATTTAATTCATAACTCGAATATGGCAAAGGTAATAAAAAAACAAAAAGGACGATCTAAAAGTAAATAGACCATCCCTTTTTCATATATCATAACCCAAAATTATTTTCTTTCTCACGTCTTATTATCCGTGAGAAAAAGGTATAAAGCACGCACCAATTTTTATTTCTTTTTCATTTGATCCAACATAGAAATTCCCACGTTGGCAAAACTAGTCAATGAATGTTTCAATTGCGACATCTGCACCTGATCCGCCAATTGCTTTGTCAAAACCACCAACTCCTTTTTTTGATTCTTATCCCACTTATCCCCAAGCGTCGTGATCGGGTTAAAATATAAATAAGAAATCTTCTCATCTGACAATTTAGGATATATCTCTTGGCATAAGCGCAAAGTTTCATCCGTATTCTCTGTCATCATCGCTTTTATCAAGGCTATATACCCGTTCAAATGCTCCTGTCCCGTCAAGTGGTAAGATGCCAACAACTTCTCGGCATCCTCCACGTCAGCAAGAGTCGCATTACGATTCCGCCCGCGGAGAATATCTTCCAATTGCATTTCAAACAATCCCGCCACAGCGGCATCCACTTTCTCAACTCCCACGCCTTGCCGAAATTTCTCCACGTGCTTCAACAAATACACCATATTACCGGATCCCACGGGCGACAACTCTCTATTCTCGTAAATAAACCAATAAGGTTCCGAGCATTTCTCCTCGTCATCCAGCGAAACCAACACCTCCTGGGCTATCGTTTTAGCCTTTTCCACGTCACGAGCCTGAAGCAAAGCCTCGATATACATCATCAGGAAATCCATATTCCGGTTTCCGGCTATATACTTTGCATCCAGATTACTAGCAGAATTTTCATTAAGTCCCTCTTCCACCTTTTTCACGAACTCCTCCCCGGTACGGGTCCCCCCGATCACCCGGTGCAACAGACTCCCGTCCGTCTTCAACACCAGAAATGTCGGGTAAGACGTCACCCGAAACTTCTTCGCGATATCCCGTCCCTCGCCCTTCTCCATGTCAAACTTCACGCTCACGAACCGTTCGTTCATAAACTCACCCACATCCTTCAACGGCAAAATCTTCTCCGCCATCATCTTGCACGGTCCGCACCATGAAGTATAACAATCCACGAAAACATATTTATTTTCTGCCTTCGCCTTCTCCAAAGCCTTTTCCAACGTCAAATCCTGAAAATTCGTCTGCGCGAACACGGACACCACCACGAACATACAGGTGAACACCAATACTAACTTTTTCATATTCTAATCCCTTATTATTTGTAAACGACATCCCGTCAAGATATGTTGAACTTAAATAATAATTTGAAATTCAACACACCCTGACAAGATTCCAATAATCCTTTAATTAATTATTTTGTTGGCTAATAGTCACACGACCACGATACGGTGTCGTGTAATGCGCTTTCGTTGCAAGGCGAAAATCTTCCGACTCAACAAGCCGGAAATTCAATACCCTACTAAAATATTGTCCCGCTGAATTTGGGTCAAAAAGAACAATAATCGGGATATTCACCTCAACGGAATCCGCGGGTAAAACCATTAAATCTTTCACCCTAGGATCATCAAAAGCCACATAATTCACACCCGGCTCGGCATCCACGGCAGCATTTCCCTCTATCGTGTACTGTTCAAATTTTATAGGACGGTCTTCCCTGGAAACATTCCCTATCACTTTCACCCTGATATACGTTGTATCTATCCGTTTCGCGGACCAGGTATAAGTTTCGTTGCCAACAGATTTATTAAGGGTTATAATAGTATCCTGTGCATACAAACGTGTCCCCGCTTTTGTAAAAGATATATAGTTATCACCCCTATAAAACCCGGGCTTTTCCTCGGTACAGGCTATCACGAACAGACCTGCAAATAATACGATCAACAATGTTTTCATATCTTACTAACTTAAAACGACGTTAATTTTTCAATTCTTTTTCAGGTAATGGTAATACATATTGAGCCTCACCGCACTCGCTAAGTCCGTTCCAGTACATATTCGTTACTCCCAAACGCTTATATGTATAAAAATTCTGACCTTCTCCCATGAACTCCCTGATATATTCCAATTCAACTTTAGCCAAGCGGTCGCTCTCTGTCAAAGGCACGTATGTCATACCCCGTGCCTCACAATACTCTTCATAAACCACATTAGCTTCAGACAAAGAACCGTGCTCCATAATATTCAAATATATCTCAGACAAACGCATAATCGGAAAATTCATCATGGAAGAAGTTGTTGACGGATAAAAACCACGCCACTTCCTTAAAACATTCGCGTTCATCCCCATCAATGTCCTTTCCCACGTCCACAGGAATCGATATCGTAGATCCCGTGAATTACCGCCAAATACTTGTTGGATAAACATGGAATAATTCATCGTGTAGAAAAAAACACTCGCCCGACCGCTAATCCACCCACCCAGATTATAATCATAGTTTTCCACGTTCACACCACACAAATGTTCACTATAAAAACTTCCGTCCGTCCAAGAATTAAGACCGTTTTCTTGCATAGGGAAATCATCTTCTTCATTCGCCAACCTGAATTTAGGAGATCCGTCTTCGTTCTCGGCTTCCTTAACCATACGGGCGTATTTCAACGCATTCTCGGTATCCCCCATCCATAAACGGACCCGAGCCTGCAAGCCAAGAACACCATAGTAATTCAAGTGGCTTTTGCGACGGGGCCAAGTAGAATACGTGTCCTCCGTTCCATCCGGAGTTATCGTAATAATCGGATCAGAATTCCTCAACAACCTCTCTGCCTCGTTCAAATCTGCCAAAAGCAACTCCATATATCTTTCAAAAGTGATATATGTATAATATGCCGTACCATTTACCGTTACATAAGGCAAATATTCTTTCGAAGCGTCTATTTTAGAGGGCATTGGTCCCCAAAGGCGTATTAAATCCAAATGAGCACACGCCCTAATAGCCAAAGCCTCACCTTTCACCATGTTGTAGACGGTTGAATCCAATTGAAACCGGTTCTTATCCATTCCTTCCAGCAATGGATTCAAATTCGAAACCACCTTATAAAGGGACATAAAGCAAGAATTAAGTTTAGACTTCACGGTCTCGCTTTGGTCATAAACATGATCTGCCAAATCATAAGCATCCGATCCTGATGTCACAGTCCACGTACACGCCAAGGATTCGACCAAGTCCGCCCCTCCCATATATCCCCCGGGAGTGTATAATTCATCTCTCAATATCAAGTAGACCCCGTTCAAAGCCTGTTGCACCCCTTCATTCGTCGTGAACAAATTCTCGGCAACAATTGTAGATTCAGGCTGAACCGTCAACCAATCATTACAGGCACTACAGCCTAACAGTAAAGCTATCCCTAATGTATATATTTTCCTTTTCATTTTTCTCGATTTTAAATTTAGAACGTACAAGAAATAGAGAAATTCGGATTTCTCGAGAACGGATATGACGTACCTCTCTCCCGCTCTATCGTCGACAAATAAAATACATCTGCCAATTGAGCCGATACAGATAAAGACTGCATACCTAAATAACGCTTCACAAGCTCCCGAGGGAAATTATATCCGATGTTAAGGTTCGTACAACTAAACACGTTATCTTTATGTACAAACACGTCACATGGAAAAGTATAAGCATTACTTCTCTCCGACTGATCAACAATATATCCCTTGTACATTGCCCTATCACCCGGTTTTTGCCAAGCTTGGGTTAATACCCGACGGTCTACATTATATAACAACTCAAGATTCTCGCCCTTGGACAACAACGTGAAATTCTCCTGCTTACCACCCCATTTCACGCCAAAACCGACATTCAGATAGATCCCGTTCCAACTAAAAGACATATTGACATTCCCGTTTATTTTCGGTTGACGGTCACCCAAATACACCATATCATCCGAGGACTGATTAAATGTTGCCTCTCCGTCCTTGTTTACATACACACGCTGTCCTGTCGCGGGATTCACTCCTAATGAACGCAGCCCATAAATAGCATCCATAGAATGTCCTTCAATATAACGATAATATTGACTTGCCCCACTCATCGTTTTCACTTGATATTTTATCGTTTCTTTTAACCCTTCCGAAAGTTCCACGATTGTATTAATCTGTCTCGCAAATCTCCCCGTAACGCTCCAATTTATCTTTCGCGCATTATCACGAAGCAAATAAAGCGATACATTCAATTCATATCCTTCATTACGTATTTTCCCGATATTCCCGGAAATAGTTTCAAAACCATGTGATATAGGTAATAAAACATCCGAAACGGTATTATCCGTCAACTTATTATAGTAATTAAACGTGAAGCTCAAACGTTCGGAAAATAAACCGAGATCAATTCCCACGTTATGTTGATATGTATTTTGCCATTTCAAATCCGGATTGCCAAAAGCCGACATTTTCACGCCCAGACCGGACAAATACGTTTGATTTACATCTACCGAATACACGGTCATCGACTTTTCCGGGGAAAATCCCATATTTCCAGACACTCCGTATGAATAACGGAATTTCAAATTATTCAACCACCCGGAAAGCCCCCTCATGAAATCCTCATTCGTAACCGTCCAACCTGCGCCAATTGAATAGAACGGAGCCCAACGACTCTCTTCCCCGAAAGAAGAAGAACCATCCATGCGGCAAGACAAATCAACAAAATAACGCATATTATAGTAATAATTCACGGAACCGATAAAACTCAATCGCCGGGCGACCTCTTTATTCCCCGAGGTCCCCCAGTTAGCAGGATAACCTAACGACGTTGATAAATGATCGATATCATCATTTATAAAACCGGTTGCAGCCCAATTCACCTCTTCTCTCACATTCTCACTCATCTCTCCATTCAAATTCACCGTCAACATATGCTTATCCAGAAATGTCTTCGTGTAATCCACCCCTCCTTGAACCTGCCATTTATTCTCGACTCCTTCCCTACGGTCATAGCGTCCTTTATGCTTCATGTCTTCACCGGCATACGACTCATGGGAAGGCACCTTAAATGTATCGGCATTCTTTATATTACGACTCAATCCTAAAGAAATCCTCGCCCTAAAAGATTCGGTAAATTGATACCGTATCATAAAATTGTTACTGACATTCGTGTATTTCGTTTTATTCCAACACCCCAAACTTTGGTCATACATCGGATTCCGAATCCCGTCCTGCCTTAACGGGTGATAATACATGTATACAGACTTCCCTTCATCATCATAAGGATTCCAATAAGGATTCATCTGCACATAATTTGAAAATGCCCCGTAAGGACTATTTTCAGAATTGTTTGTCCCGACAGATAACATTTCACTAACATACCATTTATCGTGCGTATAATCCACTTTTAACGAACCGTTAAAATTCTTTCTATCGGAACCTTTCATGACACCCGTCACTACATTATAAGCCAAATTCGCCATGATACGCCACTCGTCATTTCCTCCCATAAAATTCAACGTATGCTGTTGTCCCACTCCCGTGCGGGTCGGCACTTTCTTCCAATCAAAATTTTCACCGCCATCTACCGCTACCTTCAACGCCTGGTAAGCATCTTGAAGATAATCTTCATCCCAAACACCACTTGCACGTTCCAACTCCAACTTTTCTCTCGCGTTCGTCAAATTATAAGTGGTTAAATCTGGTATTTCAACTTTCACTTCGCCCCGATAAGTAACCGTCAATTTCCCTGCTTTCGGGCGTATCGTCGTGATGACAACCACCCCATTCGCCCCGCGAGAACCATAAAGAGATGTTGCACTGGCGTCTTTCAACACGGTTATATTCTCAACCTCCTCCACGTTCAAGTCCATCATCCGTTCCAAAGAAATCTCGAAACCATCCAAAATGAATAGAGGAGTATTCAACTCGGCCCTAGATGTAGATTGCAAATCGCTAATATCAGACAACGTCGAAGCTCCGCGTAATTGAATCTCCGGCAAGGCATTCGGGTTCGACCCCTCCGCATTGTTTTGTATAATTCGCAGGGCAGGATCCAGATTTGATAAAGTTTGTAACAAATTTCTGGAAAATTTCGCTCGCAACTCTTCTTTTGACACCGCTGTCACCGCACCCGTGAAACTCTCCTTCGGCTTATTGAAAATACCCGTCACAACCACTTCATCCACCGTCTGCATATCCTCCTCCAGCACCACGGTCAACGGTTTCATCCCGTCTTTCACGCGTATATTCAGCCGCTTAAATCCCACGAAGGAGAATATCAATTCCAGGCTATCTCGTTTCGGCAAATCAAAATCAAATTCACCCCTGACATTCGTCACGAACCCCAACGTTGTCCCTTTCACACGAATAGTCACACCCGGCAATATTTCCCCGTTTTTATCTTTCACGATACCTTTCACCGTAATCTTGGCTATCGAATCCGTGCTTGCCGCAAGTACCGGCTGAATCACGATCGTGTTATCCACCAAACGATAAGTCAACCCCGAACCCTTCAGGCAAGCATCCAGAATCACCTTGATATCGGTTTCCGTGTACTTCAAATTCAAATTTTTGATCTGAGCCACCTGATGGTCACGATACAAAAACGTAAAATTCGTGGAATTTTCCAGTACATTCACGACATCACTAAAAGAAGCATTCTTCAAACTAACCGTCACTTTAACCTCTTGGCTATACACCTTTGCCGACAAATGCAGCGTCGACACGAACAACAATAAAACTAAAAATTTCATGATTAAGCATGTTTTTCGCAACCTTTCGCGCAAAGAAAGGTCATGCGTTTGATTTTTTTTCATACATTTGTAAACGTTTAATGAAACAAATTCCGGTTCGTCCGGTTTCAAAAGGCGGGATACGGTCAATATCCCGTCTTTTCTATTTTTCTCCAATATATCATTTTAGTGTTCTATACCCCTATGACACTTCAAAAAGAGAAAGGAGGTATATCCCGGTATTATTTTTTATTTCTCCCGGATAAAAATATTATTCCCTTTAATCTCAAACTCCGTGTTTCCCGTCATTTCCAACATCTCCACGATCTTCGAGAAATCATCATAACGTCGCATTTTTCCAGTGAAAACTACTTCTTTTTGAGAAGCATTTTCCCAAAAAATATTCACGTTATACCAACGGGAAACAATTTTCATGATCTCTTCCAATCGTTGCTGTTTGAAGGCAAAAACACCCTCTTTCCACGCCGTATACAAATAAGTATCCACTTCCCGTGTTTCCAACTCGCCCGACTGATCCAGCACGGCTTGTTCCCCCGGCTTCAACACGACAGATTCCTTCCCCGCGGAAAATACCACTGACCCGCTCACCAGGGTTGTCAGTATTTCATTTTCATCCTTGTACGCCCGCACGTCAAAACCGGTTCCCAACACCTTCACGGCAGAAGTTTTCAAATCCACGATAAACGGGTGTTCCTTATCCACCGTCACGTCGAAATAAGCCTCGCCTGACAAATACACCCGGCGATCTTCTCCGGCAAATTTCACGGGATAGCGCAATTCGGATTCGGAATTCAAGTACACCACCGTACCATCACTCAACGTGATAGAATATTCACCACCCCGGGGTACCCGCAATGTATGGTATTGAACTTCGGCGGTGGAAGTATCGCCCACGTAACTTAATCCCTCGTTGCGGATCACGATATTCGCCCCTTGTTGCAAAAGCAAGGAATCTTTAACCTTCGCCTCCAGAAACTTTGTTGTACCATCAGAAAATATCAGTTCCGCTTTCACCTCGCCATGCCGAATCACTTCCGCCACTTGAACCGATGGAATTTCCTCTTTTTGCCCGAACCAGATCATGATTGCCAACAAAGGAATCAATATCCCTGCCGCCACGGCAGACACCCGTCTTACGCGTTGCACCCGGGCATGACGTTTCCGTTTCCGAAGCACGCCCATGTATCCTTCCACGATATTTACTCGTGTCGCTTCCCGGCATTTACGTTCTATGTATTCGGCTCTCACGACCTCCTCGTAAAGACGTTCGTTTACCTCGTTCTCTTCCCGCCACACCCGCAACCTAGCGCTTTCTTCCTCGTCCAACGTCCCGGCTATCGCTTTTGCCAAAAGTTCGGGTATAGTTCTGTATATCTTGTTATTCTTCATCATACGATTCACTTATACCCCTATGACACTTCAAAAAGAAAAAGGAGGTATGCCATTGGGGAAAAAAAGATCGAAATACTAAACTAAAAAAGACGCAAGAGGTGACTATTGGGCGGCTATTAGGCGGCTATTAGGCGGCTTCACCCACTTATCGCCTACTGTTAGCCCACTCTTAACCCACGTTTTCACAAACAAAATGCTTATTTAACACTTGCAGAAAAAAACTCTTGGTTACATTTTTCCTTATATTCGAAAAAAAAAAAGTATCATCAACATACACGAGATCATATAGCGGAGAAAAAGAGAGTAAAGAGATTACCCAACCGCTCTTTCAGTATCCGGCGGGCATTTTGTTTTTGCTTTTTCACCGTTTCCACGGTAATCCCCAATTCATCGGCAATCTCTTTAGCGGAATACCCCTGTATTGCCCGGGAGAAAACATTCCGGCTACCCGGGGGCAATTCGCCAATCACGTGCATCACGATTCTGAAGGTTTCTTCCTTGATATACTCGTTCATCTCCGTTATGTCCATCTCTTCCGTGAAAGAACGAGTCGCATCATGGCGTATTTTTTCCGCCCGCAGATGATTAAAGCACCTAAAGCGTACCATTTGATAGAGATAAGCTGAAAGATTATCCACTTCCCGCAACCTCGCCCGGGTTTCCCAAACCTTCACGAAAACATCTTGTACAATATCTTCCGCAGCCTCTTCCCGGTCAACATATTTTATTGCAAATGAAATCAATGATGGATAATAATCAATAAACAGAGCCTGGAAAACATTCTCATCTCCCTCTATTAAACGACTAATATTTATAGGAGGTCCCTCTATCATAAAACCAACGTTTGTTGATATTTGAAAAATTAAATATTACACATTCTTACATTCCGGGTAAAATCTAATAATCAGCGTTTTATAATTCAACAAAAATTCAGCATTATGAAGAATCGAATTATTATTAAACGTTCAATTATAGCTACAAATATACAGAAATAATTTACATAACAGAAATTCGGTTTTCAAATTTATTCCCGCTTCTATGCTATTTTGTCAGTTAAATCTGCTAATTTTGCAGATAACAATTCACGGATGGGGATTCACGCCTTGCTATTCAGCAACGTAAATCACAAGTATTTAATTATTTAATGGAATATGGAGGATATCAGGAATATCAAACAACGTTTCGAGATTATAGGCAATGACCCTAAATTAAACCGGGCGATAGAAAAAGCGGTGCAAGTGGCTCCCACGGACTTCACGGTGTTGATTTCGGGCGAAAGCGGGGTCGGGAAAGAGATATTTCCCCGAATAATTCATAGTTACAGCACCCGCAAGCACGAACAATACATCGCGGTCAATTGCGGGGGAATCCCGGAAGGCACGATCGATTCCGAATTGTTCGGTCACGAGAAAGGTTCATTCACGGGAGCCTTGTCCGACCGAAAAGGATATTTCGAGGTGAGCAACGGGGGCACGATCTTTCTGGACGAGATCGGAGAATTACCCCTTTCCACGCAGGCAAAATTATTGCGAGTACTGGAAACCGGAGAATTTATCCGCGTAGGCTCTTCCAAAGTACAAAAAACAAACGTACGAGTGATTGCCGCCACGAATGTAGACCTCCCGGTAGCTGTGAAAAACGGGAAATTTCGGGAAGACCTGTATTATCGAATTAACACCATACCTATTTCTATCCCGCCTTTACGGGAACGGAAAGAAGATATTTCATTGTTATTCCGGAAATTCGCTGCCGATTTTGCCGAAAAATACCGGATGCCCCCGGTAAGACTGACGGAAGATGCAGTCCAAGTATTGGAAACCTACCGTTGGCCGGGTAACGTGCGGGAATTAAAGAATATCACAGAACAAATTTCTATTCTCGAACAGGAACGATCCGTAGATGCCCTGACGCTAAAAGGATACCTGCCGGCGCAGAACAACAGCCTGCCGGCATTAACATCAACCCCGGAGAACGACCATAGTTTTGCCAATGAACGGGAGATCCTGTACAAGATTCTTTTTGACATGAAAAAAGACATGAATGACTTGAAACACTTGGTTTATGACATCATGCAAAAAGATCACGTCGCCCCGGAAGCAGCCCCCCCGACCTCCATCGTGTTGCGTAATCTTTACGAAACACCCCAGTCAGAGTTCCTTGCCCCACAAGCACCAAAATCTTTCTCGGCAGAAAAGGAGAATCACATCGAGGACACGGAAGCCGTCATCGAGGAATCGTTATCTCTCGAAGAAAAGGAAAAAGAAATGATTATCAAAGCTCTTGAGAAAAATCACGGGAAGCGGAAACTGGCAGCACAGGACTTGGGTATATCGGAAAGGACACTGTACCGGAAATTGAAAGAATACGACATTGATAATTGAAAATACAGAATTGAAAATGAAAAAGATAGATTCAGCTAATTTTATTATCTTTGCCTAACGAGAAGTTGTTATACGAAATCTTTATAAAAATCAGATGATTAAAAGGATCTTACCTATATTATTACTAGCAGTATCGTTCAGCGGTTGCAAATTGGCAAGCGTGAGATACGCTTTTTCGGGAGTATCTTTGACGAACGGGGAAAAGACATTCTCCGTCGATTATTTCTCGAACAAAACGGCTTTCGCCCCCAACTTGGGCTCAGATTTCACGGAAGCATTGAAAGAATACTTGAGAAACCGCACCAGCTTGACAGAAGTAACAGACAATAACGGGGACATCCGGTTCGAGGGACAGATCACCGGATTCACGCAACGTCCGGTGGATATCCAACGAGATGAGGTCGCCGCCCAAAACCGGTTGACAATCACGATTCAAGTGAAGTACACGAACACAAAAGACGAAACGGGTAAATCGGATTTCAACAGTAGTTTCTCGCATTACGCGGACTATGGTATCGACGTGAATTACGACTCAGCCGAACCCGAATTAATCAAAACGATTACCGAGAAAATTATCGAGGACGTCTTTAACAAAGCACTTGTAAACTGGTAAGATTTGAACACAGAAGAATTAATCGATATTATACGCTCGGGACGCAACGAGGGCGAAAAGATTCGGAAAGTTGAATTACTGATCGAACAATACCCTTATTTCTCGACGGCACGTGTCGTGTACCTGAAAATGTTGCATGACACGGGGCATTCGGCATATCCCGATAAATTAAGACATAACACGATTTTTATTCCGGATCACAAACAATTCTACCGTTATCTGAATAATTTGTTATCACTGGATGCTCCCGGAGAAAACCAAGTTTACCAGCCGGAACAAGTCGCCATAGAACTTCTCGAAGACCGGGAAGAAGAAAAGAAGAACCGTTTGGCAACCCCGTATTACCAATTGGAAAACGAATTCCCGGACGAGAAAGAACTATCGCTGGATGAACTTGCCAGCGAATGGCTCTCTAACAAAAAGAAAAAAGAGCAACGCAAGGATTCTTTGATTGACAAATTTATCGAGACGGCACCCTCGATCTCAAAATTCTCGGAAGAACTCCCGGTTCCCCCGGAAATCACGGCAACAGACACAAACACGTCCATGGAATTTCTTTCAGAAACATTGGCTAAAATATATGTCCGACAGCAATTATATGATAAGGCGATCGCAACTTATCTGAAATTAAGTTTGAAATATCCGGAAAAAAGTATTTACTTCGCGAGTCAGATTGAAAAAATAAACGAGAAATTAAATAATAATACGAACTAATATGTACATAGTTGTTTCTATTTTGATTTTTATTGTTTGCGCTTTATTGATATTAATCGTATTAGTGCAAAACTCAAAAGGCGGTGGTTTATCTTCAACCTTTGCTTCTTCAAATCAAATCATGGGTGTGAGAAAAACAACCGATTTCCTGGAAAAAGCAACGTGGACATTAGCTGGTGCTATGCTTGTTTTATGTATCGTGGCAGCTATGGTGATCCCGAGAGGTCAACAGGGAGGAAAACAATCCGCGATTCAAGAACAATTGAACCAATCAGCCCCGACCCAAACGGTGCCGGACTTCGGTTCGCCGGTCAACACAACTCCCGCAAATGACAATAGCGGAGATACCCAAGAATAAAAATAAGATTTATTCCGATATAAAAATGTCAGTATGTCAGTCATACTGACATTTTTTTGTTTGGCACGAAATGTGTACTTGTCAATGACGTATTTGAATTTAAAAATAAAGATCAATTCAATTAATAATAAACTTTTAAATTAAGAATTATGGCACTTAAGACAGTTCTTAACAAAATTATTGTAGAGCCGGTAGAGGCAGAAACTAAAACCGCATCAGGCATTATCATCCCTGATTCTGCAAAAGAAAAACCACAAAAAGGGATCGTGGTAGCAACCGGAAAAGGAAAACATGACGAGCCGATGGAAATCAAAGTAGGCGATACTGTTTTATTCGGTAAATATTCAGGAACCGAGGTCAACATTGACGACAAGAAGTACTTGATCATGAATCAATCCGATATTCTGGTAGTATTGTAATAAATCTAAAATTGAAAAGGTTATGGCAAAAGAGATAAAATTTAATGTTGAAGCCCGCGACTTATTGAAAAAGGGTGTTGACGAGTTGGCTAACGCCGTGAAAGTGACACTTGGCCCCAAGGGACGCAACGTGGTAATCGAGAAAAAATTCGGAGCCCCGCACATCACGAAAGACGGTGTTTCCGTGGCAAAAGAAATCGAGTTATCTGACCCGTACGCAAACATCGGTGCCCAGATGGTAAAAGAAGTAGCTTCCAAGACAGGGGATGATGCCGGGGATGGAACCACGACAGCCACTATTTTGGCACAATCCATCATCAACGTGGGATTAAAGAACGTGACTGCCGGAGCTAACCCGATGGACTTGAAGAGAGGTATCGACAAAGCCGTTGCCGAGGTGGTTAAAAACTTGGAAAGCCAGAAAGAAGAAGTTGGAGAAAATTACGATAAGATCCGCCAAGTAGCACGAATCTCTGCTAACGGGGATGACAACATTGGTGCTTTGATTGCCGAGGCAATGGAAAAAGTAACCAAAGAAGGGGTTATCACGGTAGAGGAAGCCAAAGGAACGGAAACGGAAGTGAAAGTGGTTGAAGGTATGCAGTTCGACCGTGGATACATTTCCCCGTATTTCGTGACCGACACGGAAAAGATGAACGCAGAATTCGAGAAACCGTACATTTTGCTTTATGACAAGAAAGTTTCCACGATGAAGGAATTGCTGCCTGTTCTTGAGCCG
The DNA here is from genome assembly GCF_000379665.1 of Butyricimonas synergistica DSM 23225. Classification (GTDB taxonomy): domain Bacteria; phylum Bacteroidota; class Bacteroidia; order Bacteroidales; family Marinifilaceae; genus Butyricimonas; species Butyricimonas synergistica. The sequence goes on from NZ_KB903360.1 coordinate 293,346, forward strand.
ATCGCACAAGCAGGACGTGCTTTGGTTATCATCGCCGAGGACGTGGAGAGCGAAGCATTGGCAACTTTAGTTGTAAACCGTTTAAGAGGTTCTTTGAAGATTGCGGCAGTAAAAGCCCCGGGATTCGGTGACCGCAGAAAAGAAATGCTGGAAGATATTGCCATCTTGACAGGTGGTGTTGTTATCTCCGAGGAAAAAGGCTTGAAGCTGGAAACCGCTACCTTGGATATGTTAGGTTGCGCAGACAAAGTGACCATCGACAAAGAAAACACGACGATCGTGAACGGTTGTGGCGCTAAAGAAGCTATCGCTGAACGCGTAAACCAAATCAAGAAATTGATCGAACACTCTACTTCAGACTACGATAAAGAGAAACTGCAAGAGAGATTGGCTAAATTAGCCGGTGGTGTTGCCGTTCTTTACGTGGGAGCCGCTTCAGAGATCGAAATGAAAGAGAAGAAAGACCGCATCGACGATGCCTTAAGCGCTACGCGTGCCGCAATCGAGGAAGGTATTATCCCCGGAGGTGGTGTTGCATACATCCGCGCTATCTCAGCTCTTGAAAAATTGAAAGGCGAGAACGAGGACGAAACCACGGGTATCGAGATCGTGAAACGCGCTATCGAAGAGCCGCTTCGCCAGATCGCTGCAAACGCCGGAGTAGAAGGTGCTGTTGTAGTAAACAAAGTGAAAGAAGGCAAGAAAGACTTCGGTTACAACGCACGTACCGGGGTTTACGAGAACTTGATGAAGACCGGGGTAATCGACCCGAAGAAGGTTGCCCGCGTGGCTTTGGAAAATGCCGCATCTATCGCCGGAATGTTCTTGACTACCGAATGCGTATTGGTTGAGGAGAAACAGGAGAATCCCGCTCCTGCCATGCCGCCGATGGGTGGAGGAATGCCGGGCATGATGTAATACCCTCGAAATTAAAATAAAAAAAAGCTCCCGCATGGGAGCTTTTTTTATTTAGATTGTTATACCTTTACCGTCGCAAATTCTATTTATTACAAATAACTATTTATGAATTACACGATTCTCGATTTCTTGCAATTGATCGGATCATTGGGTGTGTTCCTCTTTGGAATGAAGATGATGAGTGAGGCCTTGCAAAAGGTAGCGGGTAACAAAATGAGAACCATCCTCGCCGCAATGACATCCAATCGCGTGAAAGGTGTTATCACCGGTCTGCTAATCACCACGATTATTCAAAGTTCTTCAGCTACCACGGTAATGGTTGTCAGTTTCGTAAACGCCGGGCTGCTCGACTTGGTCGGCTCCATCGGGGTCATCATGGGTGCCAACGTGGGAACCACGTTCACGGCATGGTTGATCTCCATCCTCGGGTTCAAGGTAAGCATGGTCAGCCTGTCACTTCCCTTGATCGGTTTGAGTTTGCCGCTCCTGTTCTCAGCAAAGCGGATGCGCAAGAGCTGGGGTGAATTAATCATCGGATTCGGTCTTTTGTTTATCGGGTTGAACTTCTTGCAGGAGAATATGCCGAATATACACGAGAATCCGGCTATCCTGAATTTCCTGCACAATTACACGGACTTAGGGTACGGTTCCTATATCCTATTCATGCTGATCGGAACCGCCTTAACCATATTGATACAATCTTCTTCCGCCACAATGGCATTGACCCTCGTCATGTGTGCCAACGGATGGATCGGTTTTGATATTGCCGCATCCATGGTACTGGGAGAAAACATCGGAACCACCATCACGGCAAACCTTGCCGCCATGGTTGCCAACACGACAGCGAAAAGGGCTGCTTTCGCACATTTCCTTTTCAACGTGTTCGGGGTGGTATGGGTACTTGCCATTTTCCCGTTATTCCTCGGGTGGGTGGCACAACTCAGTATCAGCCTGGGAATTGGTAACCCATTCACGGACACGGGGTCTGTTCCGGTTGCCTTATCATTATTCCACACGTGTTTTAACGTTGCCAATGTTTTCATCCTGATTTGGTTCACGAAAGTGATTGCCCGACTGGTGACCCGCATGATAAAATCGAAAGAATCAGCAGACGATGCCTTCACGCTGAAACACATTAAAATCGGTTTGTTATCAACACCGGATGCCTCTTTATTCCAGGCGAAACAAGAGATTTCACATTATGCCAAAAATACACTGGATATGTACCGGCAAGTAGTAGAGTGCCTGCATACGCCAACCAAAGAATTTGAAAAGAAATTCAACCGCATTGATAAACTGGAAGATGAAAGTGACGTGGTAGAAGTCGAGATCGCAGACTATTTGACCAAAGTATCCGAGTCAAAACTCTCCACGGAGAACTCCCAACGCGTGCGTGCCATGTTCAGAATTGTATCTGAAATTGAAAGTATCGCAGATTCCTCGTTGAACGTGGCAAAGGCTATCGGGCGCCGGAACGAACAGAATATTGAATTTCCTCCATTCATCGACGAGAAGCTACAACACATGATGGCTATCGTGGACGAGGCTATCGTGGTCATGTGTGCCAACCTGGCAATAGAATACAAAGAAGTCAAAGCCAAGAAAGCCTACGAGGTGGAACAGACCATCAATGATTACCGCACTATCCTGCAACAGGAGCATTTGACGGCTATCGAAGAGAAAAAATATGATTACGCGACAGGTATCATCTATAGCGACATTTTCTTCGAGTGCGAGAAAATCGGGGATTACGTTATCAATGTGACCGAAGCGATCAAAGAAATTGGAGTAAACAATTAATTTACGATTTCAGATTACAGATTTACGATTATATAACGCACAAACTGAATCTAAAATCATAAATCATAAATCATAAATTTAAAATGGGACAAGAGGATATTTTTAAAAAGCTGGTAGCGCACTGTAAAGAATACGGGTACGTGTTCCAGTCATCAGAGATATACGACGGATTGGCAGCCGTATATGATTATGGTCAATACGGGGTGGAACTGAAAAACAATATCAAAAAATACTGGTGGGATTCCATGGTACTCTTACACGAGAATGTCGTGGGGCTGGATTCCGCTATTTTCATGCACCCGACGATCTGGAAAGCATCCGGACACGTGGATGCTTTCAACGACCCGTTGATTGACAACAAGGACTCCAAGAAAAGATACCGTGCCGACGTGCTGATCGAAGACCATATCGCCAAATACGAGGAGAAAGTCGAGAAAGACGTGGCAAAGGCAAGGAAAAGATTCGGGGAGAAATTCGACGAAACGTTGTATCGTCAAACCAACCCTCAAGTACTGGAAACAATCCGGAAAAAAGAAGAACTCACGGCTAGAATGGCAAAAGCGTTGAACGATAACGACCTGACAGAATTGCGCCAGATCATCATCGACAACAAGATCGTTTGCCCGATCTCCGGGACTTGTAACTGGACGGAAGTACGCCAGTTCAACCTGATGTTCTCGACCGAGATGGGTTCCACTGCAGAAGGGGCAAGCAAGATTTATCTCCGCCCGGAAACAGCACAAGGCATTTTCGTGAACTTCTTGAACGTGCAAAAGACAGGACGGATGAAAGTTCCTTTCGGTATCGCCCAAATCGGTAAAGCATTCCGTAACGAGATCGTGGCACGCCAATTTATCTTCCGTATGCGCGAGTTCGAGCAAATGGAAATGCAATTCTTCGTACGCCCCGGTTCAGAACTGGACTGGTTCAAGAAATGGAAAGAGACCCGTATGAGTTGGCACCAGGCTCTCGGCTTCGGAAACGATCACTATCGTTTCCACGACCACGAGAAACTGGCTCACTACGCGAATGCCGCCACGGATATAGAGTACAAATTCCCGTTCGGTTTCAAAGAAGTGGAGGGTATCCACTCTCGTACAGACTTTGACTTGAAACGCCATCAAGAATTCTCCGGTAAAAAAATCCAATATTTTGACCCGGAACTAAACGAATCATACGTGCCTTACGTGATCGAAACGTCTATCGGTGTCGACCGTATGTTCCTGCAAATCCTTTCTGCCGCTTATCAGGAAGAAGAAATCGTGAAGGAAGACGGTTCAAAAGATTCCCGTGTCGTACTAAAATTACCGGCAGCACTGGCTCCTATCAAATTAGCTGTTATGCCGCTAGTAAAAAAAGACGGGTTACCGGAAAAAGCAGAAGAGATCATGAAATTGCTAAGACTTGATTTCAGATGCCAATACGACGAGAAAGACTCTATCGGTAAACGCTACCGTCGCCAAGATGCCATCGGTACCCCGTTCTGTATCACCATTGACCACCAAACTTTGGAAGACAATGCCGTCACAATCCGTTACCGGGATACGATGGAACAGGAGCGTGTGGCTATCGACCAATTGTATGACATTCTGAAAAAGAAAACCGACTTGCGGGAAATTCTGAAAGAAGTCAAAATATAATGATTCCGTGATTTCCGATTTAGTGATTGGGTGATTCTTTAATCACTAAATCGGAAATCACGGAATTACTTTAACCTTTACTATCCCTTCCCGTATATAGTGTTACTAAATTAACCAACTAATTTGTAGCACTATGAAAAAATTGACATTGCTATTGTTGATTGCTATCTCTTGTGGATTCTACACGGGAGCACGAGCGCAAGTCAACGTGACTTCCGTGTCGGCAAAAAATGATGCGGATAACTTTTACAAAATGATGAAAGAAGCTTTTCCGCTATCCTTTAATGATCCCGCGTCCCCAAGATTCGTGTTTTTCAACAAGGATAAAAACTTCGTATTCGGTGTAGGAGGGTTTGTACAAGTGCAGGGGATTTACGATTTTAACGGGGTTCCCAATGACAATTACTTCGAAACAAATTCTATCGCCCTGAAAGGGCATCAATCCGGCGGACGTTACGGCATTGACGTGGGGCAATCCCGCCTATTCTTCAAATTGGTAGGCGATACCGACGTGGGCAGGCTCGTGACCTACATGGAAATGGAATTCGAGGGATCGCAGAACACGCCTATCCTAAGACAGGCTTTTATTAAATTCCGGGGTTTCACGATCGGTAAAACGTGGAGTACATTCTGTGACATTTCTGCAGGACCTGCCACAATCGACGAGGAAGGACCGAGTAGCGAGGTGGCATTGCGCCAACCGCAAATCCGGTACACACGAGATTTCAACGAACACTGGCAAGCCTCTTTGGCGCTCGAGTACGTCGAACCTTCCTACACGGAAGGGGAGTTCACGGATTACATCCACCAGAGGATTCCGGACATTCCGCTCAACGTGAGATACAGCTTCAAGAACGGCAGCCATTTACAAGCCGGTGCGGTATTAAGAAACATGTATTACAAAGATGAGATCAAAGACAAAGATCAAATCGTGACAGGTTGGGGAGCCTCCCTTAGCGGTATCTGGCAATTCACGGAAAACACCTCTTTCTGTTTTCAAGGAGTCTGTGGTAAAGGAGTTGCCAACTACATTCAAGACATATCCGGAATAGGCCTTGACCTCGTTCCCTGCGCCACGGCAGAAGGAAAATTGAAAGCCTCCCGTGCATGGGGAGCCTATGGCGGATTTTCCCACAAATGGAATGAATCACTTTCTTCCAACATCATGTACAGCTATGCCCGGGTAGAAGACCGGCTCGGGATGCCAATCACCTCATATAAATACGCGCAATACGCCGCGGCTAACCTTTTCTGGGATTTCAGCGAATACGGTTCATGCGGTATCGAATACGTCTTCGGACGCCGCAACGATTTCAACAAAGATTACGGTAACGCCAATCGTATCAACACGATGATACAATATCGTTTCTAGTCTGAAAGTTACAATATTCATAAAGTCCATAAAGTCATTTTCTATTCTCGACTTTATGGACTTTATAACTTTATAGACCTATACACTTCACTGACTTTTTCATTTTATCGGTTATTTATATTACTTTCGCGTCAAACTATTCAATCCATCTGAAATGAAGGTTCACTACGGAGTCGAAGGTATTAATATCAAGAACCCGGTTGTTACTATCGGCAGTTTTGACGGGGTGCATTTAGGGCACGCTTGTGTCATTCAACATCTCAAAGAAAAAGCAGCCAATATCGGGGGTGAATCCGCAATTATCAGTTTCGAGCCACACCCGCGGGAGGTATTATATCCCATGGAAAAAAAGCCCGGAATCCTGACAACTCTGGAAGAAAAGATTGTTATTCTGGAACAATACGGAGTAGACCATTTAATCATCTTGAAATTCACGGTAGAATTTTCCCAACAACCTTACCAAGACTTCGTGAAGAATATTTTAGTGGATAGAATTCACATCAAGGGACTTGTGGTGGGATACGACCACCGGTTCGGGAAGAACCGTGCCGGAAACTTCGAGAGCCTGCAAGAGTTATCTCAAAAGTATGGTTTCTTTCTGGAACGGGAAGTTGTATTCGAGGAAAACGACGTGAATGTCAGTTCCACGAAAATACGAAATGCCCTGGCTGTCGGGGATGTCAACACAGTAAACCGTTTCTTGGGATATCCTTATTCCATCACCGGACAGGTGGTAGACGGACGTAAATTAGGTCGGGAAATCGGTTTCCCAACGGCTAATGTACAGATCTCGGATGAAAGGAAATTACTCCCCGCGATAGGAGTCTACGCCGTGGAAGTCCTGATCGGAGATCAAATATTTCATGGTATGCTAAACATCGGCATACGCCCGACGGTAAGCAAGGAAGGCATTGTATCCTGCGAAGTCCATATCTTTGACTTCAACCAGAACATCTACAATCAAACGATCTCGATAAAATTGATTGCCAGACTCCGGGGAGAACGAAAATTTGAAGATATTAGAGAACTCCGGGAACAACTGGAAAAAGACAAGGCAGAAGTCATCAAGTTATTTCAAAGATAAACTGCTACCCCAATCTTTTACATACTCGGCATCGCAACATCGTAACATCCCTGTTTATAGAAATTATACCATTCGGTAATCTTGCTCTCGGGTACAGCCCCCAAGGCAAGTATAACCTCCCGGGCAAATTCCAAAGCTGCAGTGCCGTTGGCAGTAACGATATTCTTATCCCTCACCGCGTGTTGCATAATATATTTCTCTTCTCCCTTGTACGCATCACCCGCCCATTGCTTCAAGTCATTCAAATCGTTACCCGTGTGGCGGACATCATTCAAGACTCCCATGGTTCCTAAAAATCCGGCAGCATCACAGATAGCACCCAAGACTTTCCCCTTGTCCAAGGCAGCCCGTACCAAAGGCATCACTTGTCGAGCCTCTTCTTTCCGCCAAGACATTCCGCCAACCAAAACCACTCCTTCAAAGTCCGTCGGAGCCGACTCGATCGTGTAATCCGGCAGGGCGGTAAAGCCCCCTATGGATCGGACTCCGTCCTTCGTCAAAGAAACTGTTTTCACGGTATATTCTCCCTGTCCTAAAGCAACAATAAACGGAGCCAAATAAGCACCTTCCCAATCCGAGTACTTATCCAAAATAACAAACAATACAACTTTTTTCATCACACACGACTTTTTATATTTATATTCCAACATACAATTGACGATCCAATAATCCATGAATCATTGAATCGTCAATCGCTAAATCATCTAATTTTTCCACCGTTTCAGCGTCGGGAAATATTCTTTCATCCCGGCTCTAGCCTCTTCTTTCGTGAACGGGCGATCCGCATCTTTATTGAATTCATCCAAAAATTCAAGGTTATGTTCTATCATCTCGTCCATGGTATAGTTCCTGGTAAAAGCACCGTCTTGATAACAATAAGTACAATACTCGGTATTCAAGCTACCATCCTCGTTACTCCCGAACTGGTCGTCTGTCATCATGGGCATACCGCAACTCTGGCAAATTTTATTCTTCATAACATTTGATATTTAGATTCTAACATGACAAATATATCGATTTTCCTCCAAACAAGGATTCGATTTTCGAATGAATAATCTTTGATTTTCATATTATTTCAAGAAACTTTTCAAACATCATTTTCGTTTAACAGAAAAAATAAAAGATATGAAGAAAACATTATTTACCGCAACATTATTATTGGCAGGAATGCTGGTATCAAATATCGAGGCATGCACCCGTGTGGTATATATCGGACAAAACGGCATGGTCGTAACCGGTAGAACCATGGACTGGAAAGAAAACCTAAAATCAAATATCTACGTATTCCCGAGAGGGATCGAGAGATCGGGAGCTGACCAAGGAAACACCATCCACTGGAAATCGAAATACGGGAGTGTCATCACTGCCGGGTATGACATCGGGACTTCCGACGGGATGAACGAAAAAGGATTGGTCGCCAATCTTCTGTACCTAGCAGAATCCGATTATTACCGCCCGAACGATACCCGCCCCGTGCTGGGAATCAGCATCTGGACACAATACGTGCTCGATAATTTTGCCACGGTGGACGAAGCCGTAAAGGAACTGCGCAAAGAAACCTTCCGTATCGATGCCCCGGATATGCCGAACGGAGCCAAATCCACGTTACATCTCGCCATATCGGATGCCACAGGCAATAGTGCCATTTTCGAATACATCAACGGCAATCTGATTATTCATGAAGGAAAAGATTACCAGGTGATGACGAACTCTCCCTCTTACGAACAACAGATCACGTTGAATAACTATTGGAAACAAATCGGCGGTTTGGTGATGCTGCCGGGTACCAACCGAGCCGCAGACCGATTCGTCAGGGCATCTTTTTATATCAATGCCATCCCGCAGACGGACAAACAACAAGAAGCCGTGGCTGGAGTATTTAGCGTTATTCGTAACGTATCGGTTCCCCTCGGCATATCAACCCCAGACCAACCGAACATCTCATCCACCCGCTGGAGAACCGTTTCCGACCAAAAGAACAAAGTCTATTTCTTTGAATCCACCATAACCCCAAACGTATTCTGGATTGACTTGAAAGGTCTGGATTTCACCGAAGGGGCTCCGGTAAAGAAATTAAACATGGCAAACGGAGAGATTTACGCGGGAAATGCAGCCAAGGATTTAGTCAATAGTCCCTCATTCAAGTTCTTATTTGAATATAATTAACAGGGGCTCCCCTGTTAATTTTTTTCACAAAAACAAATTTACTGCAATTGCCGGATACGAACATCAATCTTCGTGTTTTTCAAAGTATTTTGCAAATCCTCCACGTAAGTATTCCCGTAATGATAAGGATAAAGCACCTTCGGGTTCACCATCCGGGCAGCTTTATCAGCTTGAGTCACGGTCATCGTGTAAGGTTGATTTACCGGTAGAAAAGCGATTTCGATATCCTTTAATTTTTTTAGTTCGGGAATATCTTCCGTATCTCCCGCAACATACACTCTCGTTCCTCCTAAAGTCAGCACGTAACCGTTATCCCGGTCTTTCGGATGATACATTTCCCTTCCGGGCGTCGTGTTATAGGCAGGTACAGCCTCCACCTTCAACCAAGAAGTCACTTGCCTCTCGTCCCCATTCTTCATGACCTCACCCTTTCCCAATTTCTCTTGTGCAGAAGCATTGATCACGATTTTGGTATCTTTCTTTTCCACGTCGGCAATCGCTTTCGGGTCCAAATGATCGGCGTGCTCGTGAGTAATCAATATAACATCCGCCTTGGGCAACTTGCTATAATCCGCGTAATCGGACACCGGATCAATATAAACGATCTTTCCGTCGAACTCAAACATCAAACTACTATGCTTAATAAAAGTAATCTTCAACGTTTTCCCGTCTTTCGTCACGAATGAATCGGACTCGAATTTCTGTGCCATACCTGTCATCCCTGCAACCATTAAAAGAATCGTGATTATTGTTTTCATATCATTCAAGTTAGTTGTAAAACACTAACCCGTTTGCCGGATTTACGGCAACGGGACACTCAAAGTTATATATTATTTCTCAACGAATCACAACGAGGCTACTAATTCTCGCTGTCTTTTAAAAAAATGAATCCGTTGCAAATCACCGCTCTCGGATATTAACGTTGAAAATCTTTTCAACGAAAGAATCCAATTCTTCACGCTTTCGAAAGTCTTGTCGTCCAAAGAAGCTATCCCGTTCAACGTGAAAGCCTTTATCAGACTGAGACTGCATTTTTGCGTGTGGATATACGTGTACGTCGTATCGAAATTGATATTGGAAATATAAAAATGTATCCTATTCCCGTTCTCGAACTTTCCCTTCGCCGCCAAGCGTTCCAGGTAATTCAACAGATGGAATAATTCCTCCTTCAATTCCTGTACGTCATCCCGGGAGATTAAATTGACACTGGCGAAATACTTGATATCGTTAATCAGGTAAATAAAAAGCATATTATCCAGTATATAGCAAGTATCTTTCACCCGGCGGGCTTCCATTACCAACGATTGTTGTATGCGCACCAAACGTTCTTCCGGCACGATCTCGTGCAAGGCTTTCACTGAATCCAGACCATCCCGCTGGGCTTTCCACTTGAACAAATAAAACCGCGAAAGAAATTTATAATTCTGGTAAAGAGGTTGCGGAAGAATATTTGCGGACGAGGCACACTCGGAATAAGTATCCGCATCAATACTCCGGAACACGTCCACGTAATTTTCCATCATCAGAAAATCGATTTCCAACGGGTTAAAAAATTCCGTCAACTTCAACTGGAAAGGTCTGCTTTTTTGGGATACGGATTCTAAAAGACCATCCACCGAAAAATTCATCTCTTTCGAGATCATTGCAGTTTCCAACAACGTGAAAGGCACATCTCCCCGTAGCCGACGATATATCGCTTCCTTGCCGATACACAATATATTTCCTAAAACATTCGCCAAATTTTCCTCTTGAGGTACCTTCGCACGTATGGCATTCAATAAGTTATCATGTAAAACTTCTTGTTTCATATCTTCCCTTGCCGTTATTTAATACTCCTGTAAACAATACTTTTTTGCCGATAACATACCCCCTTCGATTACCCGACAAGATACGATATTTTCAAAATAAACCAAAAAACATTTTACATATCATTATCCGATTTTATCACATCGCATTTTCTCGGTCACAACCGGATGATCGCGAAAATCACCGATTTCCAGTAAACATCGACCTAAAAAACTTTCATTTCAAAAAAAGAGGATTCGACGAATCAAGTAAAGATATATTTTCAAAAATAAAAACACACCCTTGATAATCCTTTTCTTTTAGAACGGACACGGGCAAAAATCCTCGCTCATTTCTATCGAAATTAAGAAATTGCGCTATAAATTTGTTTCATAACAAATAGGTCACAAGACGAAAGAATTTACATAAATGATTATTAAGCATCACATCACCAATGGCCACATCCAATTCCACATCCAGAAGTAATCCGTAGAGCGGATTATTCATTATCGTGTCCCAGGCCAGGCGACCAGCTCTAGCACACCTCTACTACCTTCAAAGCCAGACTGGTCGCCATTTCTTTTTCACTATTTTTTTCATCCAAATTGAAAACAATTAAAACACATTTTTATAACTTTGTGTTCGTGCAAAAATTCCAAGTAAATGCTAACATTCATTATTTCTATCGGATTACTGGTCGTCGCTTATTTCACCTATGGGAAATTCGTTGAACGATTCTTCGGGGCATCGTCTAATATTGCCACCCCCGTCAAACGCCTCGCCGACGGCGTGGATTATCATGAGTTGAAGCCTTGGCGCATCTTCGTGATACAGTTTCTAAACATCGCGGGCTTGGGTCCGATCTTCGGGGCAATCCTGGGTGCCGCCTATGGTCCCATGGCATACGTGTGGATTGTTGTCGGTTGCATATTTATGGGGGCTACCCACGACTATTTCTCCGGGATGCTCTCCACCCGCCACGACGGGATAAGCTTGCCCGACATCGTGGGAAAATACCTGGGTAACGGGGTGCGCAAATTCATGACCTTCTTCACGGGCTTTCTGTTACTTGCCGTGGGAGTTTCTTTCGTGAACGGTCCGGCGGAACTATTAGGCAGCCTGACCAAAATGAGCATGACCCCATGGTTATATATCATTTTCGCTTATTACATTCTAGCCACGTTACTACCCATCAACAAGATCATTGGTAAAATCTATCCGTTCATGGGGATGGCTTTAATTTTTATGGCATTAAGCGTGGGTTGCTATCTGATTTACGGAGGATTAAGCGGAGAACTCGTCATAGAAAATTTGACTTTCGACACCATGCGCAATATGCACGCCGCCCCACAATACAATATCCTCTTTCCGATGCTGTTTATCGTGATCTCTTGTGGTGCCATTTCCGGCTTCCATGCCACACAGTCACCCATGATGGCACGCTGCATGGCAGACGAGAAATACGGGCGACCAATCTTCTACGGGGCAATGATCTGCGAGGGCATCGTTGCCATGATCTGGGCTACGGCAGCCATGGCATTCTTCGGCGGGGCAGAAGGACTTAACACGGCAGCCGAAGGAGGAGCTACCCCTGCTATCATCGTGAACCAAATATGCAACTCTTGGCTGGGACGTTTCGGGGCTATCATTGCCATCATCGGGGTTGTCGTTTGTCCGATCACCTCCGGCGACACGGCATTCCGCAGTATGCGGCTGATTATAGCAGACGCCCTAAAATTCAACCAGAAGCCCATCCGGAACCGCCTGATGGTATCCGTCCCTATCTTCGTGGTGGCTTACTTGCTCTGCAACGTGGATTTCTCCACTATCTGGAAATACGTGGGCATCGGCAATCAGGTACTGGCAACCATCACCCTGTGGACTGCCGCCACCTATCTGGCCAAGAAAGGCAAACCGCATTGGATGATGTCGCTTCCGGCAACCTTCCTAAGTGTTGTATGCGCGACCTATTTCATGATTGCCCCCTACAAGGTAGGTGGATTATTCATCAATCCCGCCATCAGCTACCCGGCAGGGATCGTGGTCGGAATAGGACTATTCATATTGTTTATGACAAAAATTGCAAAACACAAACAAACCGTCATTCGATAAAACTCTCCCATTTTATTTCACGGGCACAACAGCACAAAACAAGAGCGGGAAGTTCACGATAAAGCTGTGTAATAAAAGAAGCATAAATATCTCTCGTTTCGTGAACATCCCGGCTCTATAATTTTACCGCACAATCATCATGGATGCTTTCGGTTTACTCCCATGAACCAATTCTTCCAATTTATCCATCAATGCCTTACCTCGCAAGTTCGTTCCCACGATGTGCCCCTCTTTATCCAGCACCAGGATATGAGGAATACCTGCAAACTGGTACAATTTCATCACATCCTTTCCAGCCTGCGGGGCACAAACTTGTTCCCAGGGCATATTCTCCTCGGTCAAAGCTTTCCGCCAAGCAGCATCGCTTTTATCTATCGATACGCTAAAAAAGGCAACTCCTTTATCCGCATATTTAGCGTAAGCCTCTTTCAAGTGTGGAATCTCACCCCGGCAGGGACCGCACCACGAAGCCCAAAAATCCAATACCAGATATTTCCCCTTGAAATCCTGAGGTCCTAAATTCCTTTTCCCGTCGGGAGTCGGGTAAGAAAACTCGGGTGCCATCCCTCCCTGTTTCACGAGTTTTTGCTGTGCCAACGAAGCTTTAACCTCTTTCAACAAGGCACTATTCGGATACTTCTCTTCCGCTATAGCCATCACTTTTTGAACCGTCCCAGCATACTTCTCTCCTCTCAATCTCTCAATAATCACCAAAACCGCTTCCCGGTCGGCATACACCTCCGCCCAATGTTGCAAACGATCAAACATGTCACTATTGGCAATTCCACACAATTCCAGAGAAAACTGCTCCTTCACGGCATCGGTAAGTCCTTCCTGACGGTATATCGGACGAGAAAACGCTCCCATCAACTGCACATTTTGGTAGGTTTCCCAATTCAACTGACTCATCACCTCGTTGTTCTTTCCCCCACTAACATGAATATACATCGGACGGAGAATCTTATATTTAGCATTTCCGAAGCCAGGAAAATCAACGTTCACGTCTTCATCGCCAGCCCAAAAGCTGACCCGTTGACCTCCTTGGCATTCCAGCATATATACCCCCGGCTGTTCCACTTTCATCTTTAACTCGTACGTCCCGTCCGGCTTAATCTCGCAAGAATCTATCGTTTGTTTAAAAAAGCCATCTTTCTTGATAACCCGGATCATATCTTCCCCGTCACGCAATGCCGCTACTTTTCCCTGAATTGTAATGGTAGGACGATAATTTTTGTCATTTTTCTCCGGGTGTCGCAATTTATCAGCAACTTTCATGTAGGAATTTTTCAAACCCGTCATCTCTTTGGCATTCGGCTTCCGGTCACAGGCATCCGCGAACCGATCCATCCATTTCGCCACCTCCTCACGCAAAGCCATATCTTTACAAGCAAAATTCACTCGTAATCCCCAGTTATACACGACGAAGTCGTTATTTTCCCCGGCTTCCAGACGTTCATTTCCCAATTGCACATATTTCGCCCAATCTCCCGCCTTCATGGCATAATTCATGCGGGCATTGCTAATAATCTGCTCTTTCCGGTCAATATCCTTTTTCATCAAATCCCGGACATACTTCTCGAATCCTTTCTCGTCGAACACCCCCGTTCCGTCTTCCTCTTTCCAATAACGACAAGCACCTCCGTCATACAATTGGAACAATTTCCGGTTCACCTCCTGCTCCCCGAACAGGCTAATAAACTCCTTCCGATTCTTGTACACATATTTCGATACCCCGGCATCCACATCTTTCACGTACTTGCAGAACAAATCCCAATACTCCCGTTCCTTCAATTTCGCTTTATCCAAAGTCTCGAAATAATCCAGACAAACCTGTGCCGCTTTCGCCCCTTCCCCGGCAATGTCCAATACCTCCATGTACTCCTGTATAAAGCCGGGTTGGCGATTTCCATCGGCATATGCCTTATTCATCGGGGAATACCCTTTCCCTTCGATCGTCCGGGCAGCCTCCTTCAATAACATCTTCCTGTCCGGCGCACCCACGATGCGGTGAGTCATATTACCATCACCATCCAGGAAAAGCAACGTCGGATACCCCGTCACCTCGTACCGCTTATTCAATACCTTCCCCTGCTCCGTTTCCATATTCATCTTCACATTAACAAAACGGGCATTAAAATACTCCCCAATCTCCGGCAACGTGAAAACCTCCTTTGCAAACATCTTGCAGGGCACACACCATGCGGTATAACAATCCATAAAAATCGGCTTCCCCGTTTTCTTCGATTCGGCTAATGCCTCTTCCCAAGAACCCTCGAAAAAACGAATACCCGCACCCTCATCCGCACTCGCACCTGCCTGCACGGGCAAATTAACTGTCATTTGAGCCGAAGAACTCTTCACGCCAGCCAACAACATTCCAACAACACTTACAATTGTAAGTAAATAACAAAACTTCATATCCTCTATTATTTATAAATTAATTTATTTAATCTTCCATCCCATATCTTTCACTTTCCCGAAACCATAAAACGGCTTCTCGCTACTCTTATCCACGACTCCGTTAGAAGGATTAACTTTCAATTGGTATACCGTACCCTTTCCCTCCTTCTCGTTATAAGTAGCGATATACAACACTTCGCAAGCATTGGGCGGAGTATTTGCCATCATCTGTGCTCCCTGGTAATATTTTTGCAACCGCACACAAGTCACCACTTCCCCCTCCGGAGCTTCCCACACCGGATCTCCAGTCGTATTTGAAGATTTATAGTCGTACAGGTACACCCCGTCCCCGGCTGCATAATAAAATATCTCACCCTTGTATCCGGCTGTTACGGAAGACACTCCATCAGACAATCCTTTGCAATTTGCCATATCGTATTTTCCCACTCCAATCATATTCTGGGTCATAAAACTACAGAAATCAGCAACCAACAAGTAATAGTGCTCCCCCTCGTCCTTCATGACCATGTATTCATAATGATTCCACCCGTAATCACTCATAACCAATTCCAACCCCACGTTATTACAATCGAAAGCAATCCCCGAACTTTGCACGGGCAAACCAACAACCACGGTCTGATTTGACTTTATGCATTTAAAGTTCTGTTCCACCTGGTCGTACACGACACCGCTATACGCCGAACTCATGTTGGCACTCCAGTCAGCCAGCTTCCCGTATTCTCCCGTGCAAGGCACCCCGAAAAACAAATTTGTCCGGTTTGAACCGCTCGTCGAAAAATTCACCGTGTGCACCTTTCCGTCATTAATTACAAGTTCCCGTTTATTAAAGAAAGCCGTGTAATGATCCGGAGCTTTCACGCCAGGGGCAGCCCAAAACATATCGCTGAAAGGATACAGGCAACTAAAAGTAGACGGGTCTACAGTAACCATGTCTTCATCCGTCACGACCACCACGCCTTCCGGCTTCGTCGATACGGAATACAACACCCGTACAGGCTTGCCGTCCAGCGGGACACCGTTAAAAGCCGAGTATATATCCACCCACGTCCGTTCCTTCGTCACGTTCGGGGCGATCAACTTATTAACAATCAAACCGACATCCGTCTTGCCATCCCTCTCGTACACCACCATCCATCCTTCACTCAAGGCAGCATTCACCTTCAGGTCGAACTTCATAAACTCCCGGGAATCCGTTTTCTTGTCCAACACGGTGAACACCAATTCCCAATCCTTCTCTTCCAACTCTATCGGCAACTTCAACGCTATTCCCTCGGCTATCGTATCCCGTTCGGCAATCGGGGTTTCTATCCCTTGCTGGTAAACCACCCAATTAAATTCCAAATCCGGGAATCGCTCCTCCACACCGTTCACCAACTCCCCGTTATAGTACACTTTCAAAGGAATATCCAACACATCCAGCCGGGCTATCGAGTAACTTGACTGCACCACTCCTCCCGTCGAATCTATCACAATCTTGTCCAATTCCCGGTAATCGTAATTTCCCTTATCGTCGTAACACGCCCATAACGCACTACAAGCAACGACAACCAATACAATATATTTCAATACATTCATAATCTGCATTTTTAAAAAGTAATAGGTCCATTCTCATCCGACAACGGTCTATCCGGGTTATCCGGATTACTGTTATACTCCTCGACAGCAAGCCTGCATTTGGCTTGTAAATACTGGGCTTCAAAATAAGAGATCTCATTCGGTGGTGTCGGCGTCCCCTGGTAAATCACCCGGAGAATCACCTTCCCCGTCACCTTGATAATAAACTGGTATTTTTTGTGGCTATAAGTACCGAAGAAATTCTTCAACGGCATATACGTCACCGGATCTTCATTCCAATACTGTGGAATCTCCTCCCGGTCTTTGATATTCAACTTCAACGTTGCGTATTCCTTCGCCCCGGCTTGGAAAAATTCATTTTCCTTCAAGGCAAAAGAAAGAGAAAACGCTTTGTTCTTAAAATCCGCCGTGTTCTTCAAATATATCGGATAACTTCCCCCGGTCGACCCGGCTTTCAGCACGTAAGACGGCAACACATAGTGTTTCCCCTCCACCACCGAACCGGAATCCCCACCCACGGCGTGCAATTCAAACGTGCGATCCTCATCCGACGGTACTCCCGCCAATTTCACGTAGAACATCACGGAATCCAAATCCGTATCCAACGGGCGAAAAGCATAATTATACACCGTACTATCCAGCCTGCCGTTTATCGCATCAGTCCCGAACCACAGGTTCAACGCCCGCGAGCTCTCGTCGTACATCAATTTATCGTCTTCCTCACAGGCACACAGCATAAAAGCTATCATCACCCCCAAATATATCATTTGTTTTTTCATAATTCCTCCTTATTTGTTACTTACCCAACCCGGATTCTGCAATTCAGCTTTCGGTAACGGCAACTTGTACAGTCCCATACCCACCATATCGGCATCGGTTCGCTTCATGGACTCCGCGTTCACCCGTTTGTAATAAAAGAAAAGTTGACCTTCTCCCACGACCTCTTTCCGGAACTCCGACAACAACGTGGCTCCAAAATCCGCCACGTCAGACTCTCCCAAATCGGCAACACCCCGGTGGCGGCGCACCTCATTCAACGCCCCTAGCGCATCCCCGGAAGTATAATGACGACATTCGGCAAGGATATAATACATCTCCGACAAACGAATCAACGGCATTTTATTCCGGTACCTCACAGACCATGCCGTAGTTCCGTCACCTTCCAGCTGGTCATACTTCCTGGGATAACGCAACGTACTATTCAATCCCGTCCCCGTTTTGAACTGGTACAGGTACCGATAATCCTGCGCCGACCCGTAATAATCCAACAAGGTAGCTTCATCCATCGCGAAAAAAGAACTACTCCCGGAGAAATACTTCTCCACCCGATTCCCCAGCGTCACCACGTTCAACGCAAACAAATGCTCCGAGGAAAAAGAAACATCCGCCATATTCTCGTTCGTCAGGTTGGCTTGCTCCACCCACTCGAACTTACCGGACTCCACCACCTCGGAAGCACAACGTGCCGCATTCGTGTAATCCTTCTTGTAAAGATACACCCGAGCCATCAACCCCTTCACGGCATAATAATTCAAATGCACCTGCCGATTCAGCAAATACCCGTTATCATCCGTTTCCGTCACCACCTTCCCCGTGTACATCGGGTCATTCTTCAAGTACTCCGATGCCGTCGTCAAATCTTCCAGCACCTTGCCGATAACCTCCGCCACCGTCTTCTGCGGAAACACATCCGAAGTATAAGCCGTCACGTAAGGGATTGCCATCTTGTCCGGCTTCTCCGCGTAACTGGCTCCGAACACCCGCAACAAGTCAAAATGCAGGTATGCCCGCAATGCCAGAGCCTCACCCTTAATCACCTCGTAATTCACCCCCGTGAACTTCGACTGTTTCGCGTCGATCTCCTCCAACAACTTATTGGCATTAGCAATCGCATTATACAAACCGCACCATATCGAGTCAATCCGAATCTCCGGCTTCGTGCTCTCGTATTTATACAACTTATCGTCGGCATACTCCGAAGGTTCGTAATCCCACTCCTGCGCCAACACGCCCAACATCCCGAAAGTCAACTCTTTCCCGTAAAGATACTCCTGTGTCATAATACTATAAACACCCGCCAACGCTTCCTTGAACCCACTCTCGGAAGAATACAAATCCTTATCCTTCACCTGTGACTTCGGTTCAACATCCAACCAACTGTTGCACGACGCAAACATCAGCACGACCAAGCTAAAACACAGGTATTTCCTGTAAAAATTCATTCTATATCTCATAATTCTGTCCTGTTATCGTTAAAAAGTTGCCTGCAAACCCAGAGAATAAGTCCGGGCGAAAGGATACTCCAACCCCCGTTCCGCTTTTACCGAAGACACCCGGAACACGTCCGTCATGTAAAATGACAGCTTCATCCGCTCCACATACTTCGTTATATGCACGTGCCTCAAATCATACGACACGTTCAGCGACGCCAGCGACAATTCGTTTTGACGCTCCACGAAACGATCGGTCGGTCGGGTCGTCGTCGGCGTATCGGAAATCCGTTTGAAGAAAGTAACATCCCCCGCTTTCTTCCACGTACCCGTGAATACTCGCCTATCCACGTTATACTGCACGTCCACGTTCTCCACCCGGTCAACCAATGTTTGATTGTAATAATCAGCTCCCAGCTTATAACTGAAAGAACAATTCAGTGCAATCCCCTTGTATTCCGCATTGAAGCCGAAATTACCCTGCAACTTCGGGTTGGACTCGCCACACACCACCTGATCGTTGATATTCCACTCGTAAGTCTTCCGCCCGTTTCGATCCAAGAACATTTCATTACCCGTTGCCGGATCGATACCCAGGGAACGCACCGCCCAGATGGCACTCGTGGACTGCCCCTCCTCAAAACGGGTATAAGGCTTCGAGGGATTCACTCCCTCATCATCCTGTGCCTCATTCGACTTTGTCAGCGCATCCGAAATCTTCACGATCTTATTTTTATTGGAAGACACCGAACCGAAAACCGTGAAATAAGAATCCGACTCGACATTATTATACAGCCGCCAGCTCAACGTGGCATCAAAACCCCGGTTTTGCACTTCGCCCAAATTCTCCTTAAACGTGTTGAACCCCGTGGAACCTGACAAATCAAAATCCACCAACAGATTATCCGTATTACTGATATAGTAATCGAAACGCAACGTCAATCCCTTCAGCAAACGGGCATCAAAACCGATATTAATATCCCTCGTTTGCTGCCACTTCAACTTGTCATTCGCCATTCCCATCAAGTAAGCCCCCACGATATTGTCATATTCCGCGTTCGTGAAATATCTATAAGTCGCCATCGCCTGGTAGGGATTGAAATTCTGGCTTCCAGTATACCCGATAGAAGCCCGCACCTTCAACTGATCTAACCACTCCTGCCCGCTCAGGAAACTCTCGTAATGCATATTCCAACCGATGCCGACAGACCAGAAACTTCCCCAACGATTGTCCGCCCCGTACACCGACGAACCGCTCAATCGATAAGAAAGATCCGCCAAATACCTGTTATCGTAAGAATAGTTCACAGCCCCGACAACCCCGATCTCACGGGTCGTGGCATCATCACCCGTCGGGACGCCGTTCTCTGCGTATTGCTTGGCAAAAGCCACGTGATCCACCTTATCGTTCAGGAACCCCCATGCCTCCATCCCGTGGTAATCGTAACTATCCTGTTGCAAATTCCAGTTCAGATTGGCAAACAACAAATGCTTGTCCCACTGCTTGGAATAATTGAACGTGGCGTCGATCTTCAACGTCTTATTCGTCCCGTCCTTGATATAATAAGATCCTCGCTTAAAATAATTATCTCCCGTCCAATCGGCAAACTTCGTGTGATTCCCGGGGTAAAAATCTTCCCGGCTATCCTGCTTCTGCGAGTACCCGAAACGACCGATAAACTTCAAATCTTTGTACATCTGCCATTCCACGTAAAAATTGTCGGTAACCTCCGTGTATTTCGAGAAATTCTTTGTTCCCAAAGTAGCGTTATACAAAGGATTGTAATACACCGTAGCATCCCGCCAGTCCGCCAGCCGGAACTCACCCAGCACCCGTTTCAGATTCCCGTTCTCGTCACGGGGACTCCAGTACGGGTTCAACCTCGTGTACTCCGCAAAACTGCCGTAAGGAGAATCATTCGCTTTATTAAACGTAACGCTCAACACGTTTCGGAACAACAAACTTTTATAGCGGTATGACAACGTGATCGCTCCCGCCACATTCTCCCGGTCGGAACCTTTCATAACCCCGGCAACCTTGTTGTAAGACACATCCACCCCGTAACGCAAGTAATCATCTCCCCCTTCCAGATACAAGGAATGCTTGTGTCCCACACCCGTCCGTAACGGCTTTGCCAGCCAATACGTGTTCACCCCGCGGGCAATCTCCTTTTGCAACTGATTATATTCCTCCAAGCGGAATTGGTCATCCTTCGGGTAATAAGCATCATAACGCCCGGCATCCCACTCCACCTGCAACTTCTCCGCTGCGTTACACAAGTCATAACTACTCAAATCCGGTCCGGTAATATTCAGATCGCCGGAATAAGTCACCTTCAACATTCCTTTCTCCGGCTGAACCGTTTCGATAACCACCACCCCGTTTGCCGCACGGGAACCGTAAATAGCCTTTGCCGCCGCATCCTTCAAAAGTGTCACCGAAGCCACCCGGTTCATATCCAGGTCGAACACCTTCTCCACCGTCGCCTCGAAACCATCCAGGATAAAAAGAGACTGGTTCGGGTTGGAAGCATAATCGCCTTTCACGTTCGGCAAGCTCGAAGCCCCGCGTATCTGCATATCCGGCATACGATTCGGGTCGGAACCGAAATCCACGCTCTCCGTCACGATAAACGAAGGGTCCATATTCTTCAAACTTTGCAGGATATTCTGATTTCCCAACCGTTTCAAATCCTCTCGCTTGAACGTCGTCGCCGCCCCCGTGAAACTCTCTGCCTTGCGAGTAAAGATACCGGTAACCACCACTTGTTCTATCTCCGTCACATCCGGCTCCAGCGTGATATTCAACTCCGCCTCCCCCTTATAAGTCACCTCTTTCGTCTGCATCCCCACGAACGAAAATACCAGAACGACATCCCCCTCCAACGATATGGGCAACTTATATTTTCCATCCGCATCCGTGGCACATCCCAACGTGGTACCCTTCACGACAACCGTTACCCCCGGCAACGGTTCTCCCTGTGCGTCTTTCACCACCCCGGTAACCACACGAGGCTCTACCCGTGTAATCTTCTCCTTCGTCTTCTTCTTGATAATATACACGCCATCCACTTTGGAGAACTCGAATCCCGTACCCTCCAGTATCTTGCCGAGAGCCACGTCAACCGAAACCTTCACCAAGTTCAATTCCTTGCATACCTGATCGCCCAAAAGTTGCCGGTTAAAAAGAATTTCCACCCCGGTCTGGTCTTTGAATTTGATTAAAACATGATTCAGACTTTCAGCTTTCGTGCTAAAGGTTACCAAACGTGTTGAATCCTCCGTCGCCGCACGAACCAGCGAAAAAGGAAACAACAAGAGTACCACCAACAACATTTTCCGTGAAAATACAGACTGAATATGCCTGTCAGGTGTCTTTTTTTTCATACATTTGTCTTATTAATTCGTTAATATTAATGAATCTGTGGAGAATGCTATCTAAAGTTTGCCGACTACAGGATACATTCTCTACTTTTTTACTTTCTCATCACTTTCACCGTGTCTTTCTCCACCACAAATTTCACCTCTACCCCTTCCTCGAAAAGACGCAACAACGTTTCGATCTTCCCGTAACGGCTTAACGTCCCCGAAAAGACCAAATCTTTCAACACTGGGTCAGCAAAGACAATCTTCACGTTGTACCACCTTTCCAGTTCCCGGGCAATCTCCTCCAACGTTTCGTTCTCGAAACAGAACTGCTTGTTCCTCCACGCGATCTCGTTATAAATCTTCACTTGTTTTATCTCCGGCTTCCCGGCTCCCTCCGTCAGGCTCAACTGATACCCCGGCTTCAACTTCAATTCCCCTATCCGGTCACTGCTGAACCCGATCACACCCTCCACCAACGTTGCCTTCAACTGCTTCTCGTCCCGGTAACGCTTAACATTAAACTCTGTCCCGTAAACCTTCACGTTCCCCAGATCCGTTTCCACGATAAAAGGTTTCCGGTCATCCTTTGTAACCGCGAAATAAGCCTCTCCCAACAGGAAAACACGCCGCTCCTCCCCGACAAACGCCGTCGGCACCTTCAATTGGGTTTCTGAATTTAACCAGACCATCGTGCCATCGCTCAACTCCACCTGGTACTCGCCGCCCCTAGGAATCATGATTGTATTGTACGTCACCTCCGATTTCTGAAGCCCGCTATATTTAATAACTCCCGCGTTCTTCTGCACCTCGATCCCTTCCGCCTTATAGAACATCGTGTCCGCCAACATCTCCACGTCCACCTTCTTCCCGTCCCCCAAAAGAATAATTGCCTTATTCCCACCGGGGACCGATTCTTTATTCACACTAGCCAGCCTCTCTGCCTGCTTCTCTCCCTTGTTCAAAAACAAAATCCCCCCGCCAACAACCAACAGGAAAAACAAACAGGCTGCATAACGATACGCGTGGCGAACCATTCTCTTCCGCCTCAACTCCCGTTCCTTCCGCACGTAATCATCAAACCCGGCTATCACCCTGGCTATATCCGTATCCATCTCGCACGTCGTTTCCTCTGCCGACCATACCCGCCGCACCCGCTCGTAATACTCCCGGTGCCTTTCGTCCCCCGCCAACCATTCCTGAAACACCGCCTCTTCCTCCGGCGGCAACGTCCGCCGGACTTTCCGCAGCAAAATATCCCAACTAATATGATTTCTCTCCATAACTTTCAATTCTCAATCATTCGGTTTTGTCTATATTAACACGAGATTCGAAAATGGAGGACACGATTTTGAAAAAAAAATTATCTTTGTCAAAAATACTCGACCTCGAATGGATGAATTCATGAAAAAAGATGAACTGGGCTCCCGAATAAAAAAGCGGGATGTAAAGGCTTTTCATGAATTGTATAAAACCTCATTCCTCCCGTTGCAGCACTACGCCATGCGTTATCTTTACGACTGGAAAGAAGCCGAAGATATGGTACAGGAAGCTTTTCTCTCCTTGTGGTCAAACCCGGAAAGGTACGATGAAAGGCAGCCCGTTTCGTATTACCTGCTCGGGATAGTGAAAAATAAATGCATGAATTACCTGAGAAACCTCGATATTCAATATAAACATCAAGACAAAATCATTGAAGCGATATTATTCTCAAACATCGAAGACCCCGAAATCGACGAAGACATTCACGAACGGTTGAATCACATTTTGAACTTACTGCCCGACAAACAACGGGAAGTAGTATTATTACACATTGTAGAAAAAAAGAAGATTCAGGAAATAGCGGAACAAATGAATATTGCCGAAACAACCGTGAAAACCCATTTCAAACGTGCCATGACGATCCTGAGGAATAATCTCAAATTCATTTTATTCGGGATATAAAACCTTCACCGGGAACGATACGTCAAAATCAACGTCCCCCCTACACGAGAAAAACAAAGCCCAAAAACAATATGAGAACCTATCAGATTACTTGTTGAATTTCGATATAATATTCAATTCCCCCGCAATTTCTTTGTGGCTTTTTCCTTCCAGGCTTTTCGCATACACGTTCCGGCAGGCTTCGGGCAATTCTTCAAAAATCTCATTAATCAAAGCATATATCTCGGCTTTAATCATTTGATACACGAAAGAGTCCTCCGTTTCCTCCACTTCAAAGCCTTCCATTCGTTTCTCCTGTCTTTGCTTGTCCCGCAAAAAAGTCAAACAATGGTTACGCACCATCCGGTACAAGTACGTTTTTAATTGCAGTTCATTCTCAAACTCATCCACTCTCTCCCACAATTTAACAAAAACATCTTGCAGGAGATCGCACGCCAATTCCTCATCTCCCACGTAACGCATAGCGGAATACTTTAAAGCGGCAAAATATTGCTCATATACCTCTTTAAACGTTCTCGAATCCGCCAAACCTATTTTCCGCTCCGGAATGTATTTGCCATATGTTCATATAATTTTATTTCTTCAAACAAAAAAGCGGTGTCGTGTACGACACCGCCTAACATCACGTAAACACACTACTATAATCCCTTTAAATCAATAGTAATATAACACGACAGCTCCCCCATCAAAATTTTTATTTACCCAATAATGTTTCTGTATCTCCCCGGGTTTCTGCGGATCGTCATACAACTTTAGAACCCTAAAATCCCCATTGTCAAAAATAGCTCCAAATACACGCCCGTTAAAATATCGTTGGGCTGCATTTTCCCCGTCGCCCCTCCAGGTTGTCGTGATAACAAAATCTTTCATATTCCCCTCTTCCGTGAATTCATGTATTTTTGAAATAGCGGTACCTTGCATACTCATCGAATACAGGGCATTACCAGCCCCGACATACATAAAGTCATTATAACGCTTATCCATCGCAATTTTCACGAGCCCGTGCCCTTGTTCTATTAACCTTGCCGCATCGGCAGGCAATTTCAAATTAGAAACAGCCGTATAACTTACCGAATGCTCTGCCGTATACAAAATCGTATTTATTCCGAATGTTTGTATATAAAAATCTGAACCATCCTTATAGATAATATAAATATTTTCATTCAGAAAACTCTCATGAAAAAGAATCGCGTAGATCTCTTTATCAAAATCAGCAAGAGGTATAAAACCAGCAGGCAGATTAGCTATATTACTCGGACGAGATAAATCGTGAACCGCATAATAATCCAAACTTTGGTAATATCCGTCTGAAGCCGTGAGTGCAAGAAAACGTTTTCTTTCCTTTTCATAAATAATTGCTAAATTTCCTTTTGCAGTCACATATTTAGCATTAATCTCTTCAGAGCCTTTATCTGGCACATCATAAGGATCATCAAAAACCAATGGTTCAAGAATAAAGCGCCCCGTGTTCGGATTTCCCGCATCATAATTCACTCGCGTATATATTTTCCCTGATTCATCCAATACCAAAGAGAGGGCTCCGACACTTTCAAAATTAACCGGGACCAAATTAACCGGTTCTCCCACGAACTCATCTTTCATGGACACGATTCTTTTCATATCCTCAGAATTCACGGAAACGGATTTCCGCCAGTCCCGGTCTAAGATTTGCAAAGCATTATATCGATCATCAGGATTCGGAGCCAGTCCCGAAACGCGAGATACCTTCACGGGATTTTGTCCCAACTCTTCCCCGTCATTATAAAGAGGGTACACGTTTTCATGCGGGATATATTCCGTGACCGAGAAATTGGAATAAAGCCTTCCATCAAGCACCACGTTTTTCTTCTCCCAATAACGTTCTACAAAATCCATTTGGATGACGCCGTTACTTTTGCCCAGCACAACGATCCCGGTACTAAAAGGTCGACGTATTTCTACCAGAAAACCATAAATAGTGGCATTACCCGCATTTTTCCGGTAAATAAATAACTGCCCGTTTCCTTCTTCCGTGAATACATGCCGCAAATTTTGCTCCGTGGAAATCACTTTACCATCCATCCGCCACTCGTAAGCCAATTCATCATCCCCATCGTATTTCACCTCAAGGTCTAATTGCAATTCATCACCCGCGGTCACCTTGAATCGGGCACCTATTGCATTTTCGTGAAGATAAAACCTTTCTTGATCCTCTATATTTGTTATTATCACGGAATCAGGCAATACAATATCTTTATAATCCAAATTTGTTTTGTCATCCATGCAACCGGTTAATAAAATATAGCCTAAGAAGCATATCATTAAAATCTTATTTCTCATAACCTATCTTTTTGGTTCATTACAATACATATTTCTTAGTTCTATAAAAATCATCCTGTAATCGTAACAGACATTACACGCCCATCCGTTTCGAATCTGGGTGTTTTTTCCAACGCTCTTTTAAACATGATAGCATAAAATCTCTTTTCCGAAGGATCCAAAGTCCCGAAATCACGAATGCCTGTTTCTTTTACGAATTCATCATATTTCTCTTTAGAATAATCGCCCAAATAAGCCTTTGCGATATCATCAGTCCACCATTCGGGTTGCGAGAAAATATCCGACACCGTAATCTCTACAAACAAAGAATCTGCCATATAAACTTGAAAATCCGAACTAGGCACTAATTGTAATCTCAAGATTTTACTCCTTTCTTTTAATATAGCCTTCCGCTGTAATTTCACACGCATCGTGTCAACAAAATCCCCATCCGGTTGAAACGCTTGTTCTGTTTCCAAAATAAAACAATCTTCCGGGAGTGTCGTTTTTTCTTTATCCACGTTGACAGCAAAATGCAACGTTTCGGTCAAATTGTAGCCCCGGAATTCAACTGGCACGGAAATAATTTTTTCCATGGTATTATCATTCTCGTACGCAAAATTGCACTCGATTTTATAGTAATCCTCACCGGCTTCATTCCCGAACATAAACTTGATAAACCTTTCGGGAATGAACATTTCCGGTTTCTCCTCTTGGCACCCGTAAAACGCCAAGCAACCTAGTAAAATAAGTAAAAATATGATTCGCATAATTATCTGCATTTATATTACACATCATTTACTGTACCCCGGCTTCCGTGTCAGGTACCGGCATAACTAATTTCCCATTATGAGCGACGGTTGTTCCATTCTCTCTTAACGGCAGGTTCAATCTCTTGTAGACGTAAACCATTTGTCCCTCGCATAAAAATTCCCTACGATATTCCTTGACCAACGCCTCCATAAAAGCATCTTTATCCACGTCTACCTTCAGATTATAAACCGAATTATTCCGGGCATCCACTACTTTATTAAATATCTCGACAGCCAAAGCCCGGTCTTTATCAAAAACAGCTTCTGCCGCAATATAATAACATTCCGGGAATCGAAGTACCGGTTCCAAAGATTTTGCCGCAATCATGTTACTCTCGTTCCTTCCTTCCAAAGAAAATTTAGTTACCATATTTTTGGGAATCGCTTTCAAACGCACATCATTCGCATTCTCCGAGAAAATTCCACTTTTGTCGTTCAGTACTAAAAGCCAATCTTTAGCTGAAGAACTAAAATAGTTTTCCGTCCAAGTCGACAAGTCTGAATTATAGGGAGCAAAAAGTATTTCCGAATGTAACCGGGGTTCTATCGTACTTAACTCCATAGGATCTCCGATATACCCAGGGGCAACAAACCGTAAATTCGTTCCTTTATCCACCACGTTTACCACCTCGTTTGCGTGTTCGAAAGCCTTATCATTGTCCCCGGCATACAAACATACACGGGCAAGCAATTGAGATATAGCAAAATAATTCAAGCGATTAGCACGATAGTTGAAAAACTCATCAACATTTAAAATTATCCCCGATCCGTTATCCAGTTTAACACGGGATGCGCTCAAATCACGAAAAGCCATTCCCCCGGGATATTGCGCATCCGTGTCAAAAGGTTTAATCCAGTCTTTGGCTTTCTCCAGATCCGCAATCAAATACTTCAAAATACTCTTCGTCGCCACCGGAGGATTGACGATAGACGGGTATTCTGTCACATAAGGAATAAAAGCAGACTCTCCGCCATTGTCTGCAATCGGAGCCTTAGCAAAGATACGCAACAATTCAAAATGCATCAGAGCCCGAATCGCATATGCCTCGGCAAGAATCATATTTTTAGTAACATCTCCATACTTGAATTTTACATCCCCGTCTTTTTCCAGCCCTTGAATCAAATTGTTCGCCTCTGCAATAACTTTATAACTAGCCAACCAAATAGAAGCAGCTACCGATCTCGCTTCATTCCTGTCATATTCAAAATTAGCCACGTCCAAATAGGAGCGATGTGTCTTCTCGTTCAAGCTATAACTGCGTCCCCAGGCTTCTACAACTCCCCAGGTTAATTCCTGCCCGTACAATTTTTTGTCGGACATATCAATATACAATCCGTTCAACGCAATGTAATACCCTTGTGCTTTTTCGAATAATGTTTCTTCGTATATATCCAGCTCCGGCTTTACATCCAACCATTTATCACATGACGAAAATATAAATGCCAGCAAGACAATATTTATTATATATCTTTTTTTCATGATCTATATCTTTAAAAACCTACATTTACTGAAAAACTATAACTTCTGGCAAACGGGTAAGACAAGCCCCTTTCCTGCTTGATTGATGATACACGGAATACATCGTTCATGTTAAAAGCAAATTTCACCCGGCTAAAACGAATCTTCTTGAGTATGTCTGCAGGTAATTCATAACCAACAGATAAAGACTGTAGAGTCAACGTGTTGTCATCTTGCACAAATCGGCTGGTAGGATTCGTCGGAACATTATACTGCTTCAAGCTCTTGAAGCCGGCTATATCACCTTGCTTTTTCCACCGGTCTGTAAACACCCTTTTATCCACATTATTTTCAATATCTGCATTCTCAATCTTTGTTTGCAGTGTTTGGTTATATTGTTGTCCCCCGTACGTATAAGTAAAATACACGTCTAACGTAACACCATACAGAAACAAATTTGAAGACAACGTACCATTCATCTTCGGTTCCGAATTCCCAATAGCAACATTCTCCGAAGCGAGCCATTCCGTACCATAACTCCCGTCTTTATAACGAAACATCTCATCTCCCGTTTGCGGATTTATCCCCAATGACCGCATCGCGTAAATTGATGTCGTCGAAGCACCCTCTACATATTTCAACAAAGGCTTTTTGGCTTCACGAACATTGGCTCTATCCTGATACTTTTCCTCTATCTTTTGATTATACGACTTCAGGGACTCTGATATTTTCTTTATTTCATTTTTATTGGCTGCCACATTAGCCGTGAAATAAAGCTGTGCGTTAGGCTTGGCTAATGCTCTCACCCGCAAACTCATCTCGTAACCATTATTGGTAATCTCTCCAATATTATCCTTATAAGATAGGAATCCCGAAGACGAAGGAATGTACATATCAGCAATTAAATCCACTGTCCTGCGGAAATAATATGTCCCGGTAAACACTAAAAAACCATCCAGAATATTTATCGTGGTACCTATATCCGTTATCTTCGTTTTCTCCCATTTCAAGTTTTTATTTCCCATGGCTGTAATATTTCCTCCTAACCCAGTAGGATAAACAGATTCGCTATTAATCGAATATAAGGTGCGAGCCGTGTTAGCGGGGAAATTAGCTTTACCTGTAACGCCGTACGATCCTCTGATTTTCAACTCCGAGAGCCAATCTACCCCCTTTATAAAAGCATAATTATGAATATTCAGCCCCAATCCCATCGACCAGAAAGGCGCAAAACGGGTTTCACTTCCAAAAGATGAATTCCCATCCATTCTCCACGTGGCATCCAACAAATAAATATTCCGATATGTGTAATTTAAAGATACGATCGTTCCGAACAATCTCGTTTTTTGTTGAAAAGTAGTCGGAGCATTCGGAAATTCTCTTGCGAATTGCGGGTTGGCAAACCCTCCCGCAGGAATATCTCTCACGTACACGCTACGGCTCTCGTCGGAACTCTCTTTCACGTTTATACCGGCAAACAAATTTATACTATGATACCCGATCATATCGTTATAATACCCGAATACACTACCGTCTATTATTGTAGCAGTAGTATTACCAACGGTCATTTCGCCTTTATAAGATTTGTTGTAATATTGCCCGGCTTCGGGTGAAGTATAGGCATTAGAAGATCCCATCGTATAAGTCAACGCAATAGAACCTTTGAAATAAATTTTATTCGTGAGGTAATATTGGATCGCAAAATTATCTATAAATTCTTTGCTTTTCGTTTTATCGAAACTACCTAGATAAGCGTCGTATAACGGATTACTTATCGCACCTTTTGACGTTGCCGTATTAATCATTTCAGCGACAGTCCCGTCTTCATCCAAATAAGAATAATAGGGGTTCATCGTCGTGTATTTGCTAAACGAACCGAAGGGGGATTCCTCCGAATTAACACCCGTGTACGTGGCACTATTTTTAAACAACAATTTTCCGATATTATATTGTAGCTCCAAACCCAATCCGAAGGTTTTTCTTTCAGAACCTTTCATCACCCCGTTATTTCCCTGATAATTTATATCGATTCCATAACGAAAACCGTTTGTTCCCCCCTCCATTCTTAAATAATGTTTGCTACTCGCGGTATTCCGAAGCGGCAAAGCCAGCCAGTCCGTATTATTTCCCCGTTCCAGCAATCTTAGTTTCGCATGATAATAAGCCAGTTGATAATACTCCTCGTCAAACAATCCGGCTTCTTTCTCCGCCTCCACTTTCTCTCGGGCATTCATTAAATTATAATCCCGCAAGTCAGGAACCTGTACATTCAGATTATACCCGTAATTAATCAATATTTGCCCATCCTTGGGAGTAACGGTTGTTATCACCACAACCCCGTTTGCGGCACGGGAACCGTATATTGCCGTGGCTGCCGCATCTTTCAACAGGGTGATCGATTCGATACGGTTGATATCCATATCATACACTTTATTGACACTCACTTCGAAACCGTCCAATATAAATGTCGGCAGGTTCGGGTTATTCTGCAACGCCGTTTTAGACACATTCACCTCATCCAACTCCGTCAACCCGATACCGGAATCCCCGCGAATGCTTATTTTCGGCATCACGTTCGGGTTAGAACCCATTTCGTTATTTACAGCAATCCGAAAAGAAGGATCCAACACTTGAATGGATTTCAATACATTTACTTGGGAAATCTTCTTTAATTCTGCGGCTGTCATTGTTTTCACGTTTCCCGTGTAAGACTGCCTGGAAATATTGGCATATCCCGTCACGACAACATCTTCCAACGCTACCTCACTCTCTTTCATAACAACATTGATCGTGTCTTGACCGGTGTATTTTATTTCCACGGTCTCCATCCCGATAAAAGAATATTCCAGAACAATTTGTTTGTCAAGAACAAAGCGAAAAGCATACCGCCCGTCTTTATCCGTTGCCGTCCCCAATTTCATGTCTTTTATTTGTATCGTGACCCCCGGCAACGGAAATCCTCGTTCATCCTTTACCATACCGACTATTCTACCCTCCTTCACGCTATCCCGAACAATATCGGCACGTCGCTTGAAAATAACAATATTATCCATAAATTCATAAACCAAATCCGTTCCCTCGATACATTTATCCAACACGGTAACAATATCCGCTTTCTTTAAATCCATCGTTTTCAAACCGATCTGGGAAATATCCCGGTCATTATAAACAAAGTTGAATGACGTCTGTTGCTTTATCTGGGCAAAAACCTGAAGCACAGATGCATTCTTTACCGAGATATTCAACTCGACCTTCTCAACAATCGTGTCTGCCTTTAAAGCATTTATCCCCATAAACACAAAAAGAAATAACACAGACAGCATACGCCTTATCTTCCATGTATAAAAACACAAGCGTTTCATGTAGTCCTTTTTTTTCATAAAATTGTTTTTAGTTCATATTTAATTTACCATTTAAAAAAGCGATACAAACCCCTTGAGCCTAAATATATTTTTAGCCTCTCCTACATTTGCTTTAATTATTCTTATCTATCTTTTATAAACAAGAATTTGTTTACCACCTATTTCAAAATACACTTTATTAGTCTTCTCTATTGATTGCAACACAGGAGTTATTTCTCCGTACTTCTCTATATCCAAGGTGAAACATTCCTGTTTAATCTCATTAGAAAGAAAAACAGGCTCCAGATTATACCACCTTACCAAAACTTTCATAATAGACTCGAGCGTCTGATTAATAAATACAATACGTTCATATTTCCATGCTATAAAGGGATACGCATCGACATCCGAAACCTTCATTCCGCCGTCCATAGTGATTCTTGCCTGCTGGTTCGGTTTCAACCTGCACTTCGACTCCAAATAGGAAATTTCCACACTCCCTTTCACCAATGTCGTTGTAATTTCCTGTCCCTCGTAAGCATTGAAATCGAACTCCGTGCCCAACACTTGAATTTTCAGATCTCCCGATTTCACGGTAAAAGGACGTGTGCTATCTTTGGTTACAATAAAATAAGCATGACCTCTCAATTCAACCTCTCTCGAATCTCTTTCAAATTTTTGAGGTATGACCAACTCTGATTCCGCATCCATATGCACGATAGTTCCATCTTCAAGGCGAGCCACATACTCCCCTCCGCGAGGAACTTCTATCCGGTACACTTTATCTGAAAAATCCTCTTCCACTTCTTTCGGAAGAAAACGAATGGTATCAAGACGGTTCTCTAGCAATACCGTTTTCATCTCCTGCTGAAAAACCGTATCTTGCAAAATAACGATCTCCCCTCCTTCCGCAAGATGAATCACGGCTTTAGAACTAGCAGGCAACTCACTTGCCGTGTAAATCCTTGTTTTAGCAACATCCTCTCGTTCTAACCAATAAAACATAACAAACACGACAGGGAACAAAATAGCAGCCGCCCACCGAACACTCTTAATCATTCGTTCCCGACGCCTCGTGAACATGATCTTTTTCTCCAACAATTTCCATTGTTCTTCCCGTATTTTCCGATGTTTCGGATCCATCGCATTTCCTAAGAACTCACGGGAACCGATCTTATCAAAAAGTCGTTCATTGCGATCGGACTCTTCCCGCCACTGGTTCAACAAACGGGATTCCTCGTCATTTGTTCCGAATGTAAAATATTTCAACAATATTCGAGATATTCTATACATATTTGCTCTATTACAAATTCCGGTACACTATGTTCCAGATTTTATATTAAAGACTCCACTTATCATGGGAAGTGTTATATACCTAGAACACTTTTTTTGAAATATTCCCTAGTATCAAATATCAGAAGAGAGTAATATCATTAATATCAACAACTTCTCTAATCGTTCCCGGATATAATGATTAGCATTATTTTTATGTCGTTTGATAGTATTTATAGCGATATGCAGTTCATCTGCAATCTCTTGATGAGATTTTCCCTCCAAACTTAAACGGTACACCTTCTTGCAAGATTCCGGCAATTCCTCGAAAACTTCATTTATCATCGAAAAAACTTCGGCTTCTATAACGCAACTGACAAAATCTTCTTCAATCTCCTCGGGGACATATCCTTTCATACGTTTCTCCACCCTCTTTCTATCCCGTATATAAGTCAAACAATTATTACGTACCCCCCGGTAAAGATAGACCTTAAATGTATCTTCATTCTTAAATGTTTCTCTTTTTTCCCACAATTTCAGGAAAAAATCCTGTAATAGATCAAGAGCAACATCCTCATCTTCCAAATAATGCATAGCGAAATACTTTAGAGCGGTAAAATATCGCTCGTAGCCCTTCTTAAACTGTTTGGCGTCGGATAAATCCACAACCTCCACTAACTCATTACTAAACATCTCTTAACTATAAAATAATCAAAACTCGCCATTACATAATCCTATTGTTCAAAAATAATGAAATATACACACACAACAACAACCGTTTCGGATTTTAACATTCCGAGGTTAGGCATAAACAAAAATATCCCGAACTTATAGAGTCCGGGATATTTATATATTTACCGATTCACAGAATATTACACGACTTCGCCCTTGATCGTTTCAATAATCTTCTCGTTATTGATAATAATCATACCATGCTTATCTCCCGTGATTCCCGGCTCCAGCTTATAAGTATAAGTCGGCAACTTGCCTTTCATCACGGTCGGCAGATAAGCGAAAGTCACGTTATTACAACGCTTGCCTAACTCTTGTCCCACCTCGATAATATGCGTGGAAATCATAAACGCACTATTACGTCTTTCCGCCAAAGCCTCGGTTACCGCCAAAGTTGCATCGAAAGCGTCTTTCACGTTCGTACCCTTGAACAACTCGTCAAAAATCACGATCAAACGCTTGTTGCGACTCACCTCGATAGCCACGTTCTTCACGCGCAACACTTCTGCATAAAAGTGACTGTATCCCAAGTTTATATTATCAGGCACATTGATCGAAGTATACATACCATCTTGTATACGGAATTGCATGGTCTTCGCTGCAATCGGGAAACCCATGTGTCCCATGTAAACGGCAATACCGAAAGATTTCATCAAAGTAGACTTTCCTGCCATATTAGCCCCCGTCAAGAAGAATATATTTTTGGATTTCGTCACTTCCAAATCATTAGAAATTGCCCCATCAATACGGGGATGATGCAAACCCGTTGCTGCAACCAACACTTCGCCTTCATCAGCAGCCGTAGCAAAGCAGAAATCCTTCTCCTTGGCAACGCCCCCAACAACCACGTTCACGTCAATCCCTTGCAATAACTCGATAACCTCCTTGAATTGTTTATTCAGCAAGCAACGAAATACCCGGTCAAAAGATATCAAGTTTGCCAACCCCGGATTATCCTGACGGGGGTGTCCCAACAATTTATCAATCCGGGAATCCTTCAACAGCGAACGTCCTTTCTCTACAACACTCTGGAAAGGATTACCAGCTACATCAACCGCTAACTTATCGAAATACTCGCAGGCTTTCTGGAAAAACTTGATCGACATCAAAATCCGATCACGGAGAATATTAAATTCCGGATCGTTGCTGATATAGTGCATTGACTTTGCTTTCAGAATCTGGAATATATTCCGGAATCCATGTTTGCTACTTGCCCCGGTAATATACTGCTCCACCACGTCAAATTCGTCTTTCCCGAACGGAAATCCGAAATCGTGATCCCGGAAATAACGGAAAACGGAAGACCGTTCATTAATAGCTTTAGCATTTGTTAACGGGTGAAGGAACATATTTTCCATCATGCGTTCCCCGCCGCGGGTAATTGTTCCCACGAACATACTATAAACGGAATTATTCTTGTACTTGCCTAGCAAGTTCAAGTCGTCTAGTGTCTGTTTATCTGTCTCGAAACTCATGCCTCACCGTTTTTAATAATTTCAATAATCCGTTCATTATTCACGATCATCATACCGTGACGGTCATCCGTGATACCCTGAGCCAACGTGTACGTGTAAATCGGTTTACTACCCTCCATCTTCGTGGGCAAATAAACGAAGTTGATGTTATCACACCGCTCTCTCAGAACTTCTCCCGCCTCAATAATATGAGTAGAGATAATAAACGTACAATTCCGTATCTCGGCGAAAGCCTCCGTTACAGCCACCGTTGCATCATAAGCATCTTTCACGTTCGTACCCCGGAACAACTCATCGAAAACAACAATCAAATGCTGAGTCTGGCGTACTTGCTGTGCCACTTTCTTCACCCGCAATACCTCTGCGTAAAAATGGCTATACCCCATACTCAAGTTATCAGGCAAGTTAATCGTCGTGAACATCCCGTTCTGTACCGAGAATTCCATCTCTTGGGCAGGAATAGGGAATCCCACGTGAGCCAAGAAAATCGAAATCCCGAAAGATTTCATGAACGTTGATTTTCCTGCCATATTCGCACCAGTCAGAAAAATCACGTTACTATTCTCGTCAACCTCTATATTGTTACCCACCGGCTTCGTCAAAAACGGGTGGAAAACACCTTTCAGCTTCAACACATTATGGTCATTCGGGTGTGCCTTAGCGAAAATAAAACCACGATCCTTTGCTACCTTCGCCACTGCCATATAAACATCGAGCAGATAAACATAATAAAGAATCTTCATCATTTTATCGCGTTCCTCGAAACGGAACACCCGGTCATAAACCACCGCTTGCTCGTAAACAAGTTTCTTTTTCCCCTTCTCAGAAGTATACCAAGCCCATTTCTCGTTATCGAGCAAAGCCCGCAGGTTAGCCGTCAAATCGGCTATCGTCTTGTTATCCGTGTCCGACTTCGAATTTTTCAGGAAAGAATCCAGCGTGTTCAACAACTCGATGCAACACACGATTCCATTATGCAATTGGGTATATTCCGTGTCTGTCCCTACCAAATTTTTAAACTTACGCCCCAGCGTATTATCTTGCGCCATCAATTGGGTACGGCGGTCGGTGTTCCCCAAATAGAATTCCATCGTGTCAAAAATCTCGCTTCTGAAAGGGAACTCGGCCTCCATATCACGATAATAGCGGATCACATCGCTCCGCTCGTTAATCTGGTCTGCATCCGACAACGGATAAAGGAACATCTCTTCCAGAATTCTTGCCCCGCCACGCGTTTGCGTGCGATTGAAGATTTCATAGACAGATTTGGTCCGATTATTCCCGAAGATCACCAGATCGTCCAAAGTTTGTTTGTCTATTTTAAAACTCATTCTATATCAATTAAAAATTGAAAATGAAGAATTGAAAATGGGAATATTAATATTCCACATTTTCAAATTCTCTTATCTCTTTGATCTTAAATCTCCTATTTCCATCCCGTTCATAACACGAAATCTAAAATCGTAAATCTAAAATCGCAAATTACGCTATCTTCCTTTTCTACGAACCCAAATCAAGATTCCAGCAACAGCCAATAGCAAAGGAATAATCACCATAAACGACCACTTGATAACCGCAGCACCCGTTTTTGCCACGTACACCTTATCATCCGGTAGCGGCGGGCGTCTCACGTCGATCGGCACCTCGTTATCAGACAGCCAGAAGAAACTTCCGGTAATCAACGTGTAGTTGGAAGTACGTACCGTCGGCACTCTTCTTCCAAACTCGCCGTTACTGATACAATCCGCATCACCTGTCAAGACAATTTTCTGTTCTCTATCTCCAACTTTCTTGGATAATGCCACAACCGTAGTATAGATCTTTTCTACTTCACCGATAGCAGGATTCAAACGAACCGTATCATCAACAAAGTCTGTTGTTTCCAACTCGTTCCAAACGCCAATCGTATCTGTTTTGAACATGATGGTTTCCTTGTATCCCTTGTCCGCAATTTTTTCCAAACCGGCAACACTCGGGGTAGACATAGCCATTTTATATCTACGCATCGTTCCGAAATCATAAGCTATACTGTCTGCAGCCTCCTTCGTCGGGTAAGAAATAATCACGTCTGCCAGCAAATTCGTATCCTGTTTAACCAAAACTCCGGTCGTCATCTCGTAACCAAATTTAGCAAAAAGCTTGTTCATCACATCTCTACGCTTGGGCTCACCCAAGATAAACAAGTTACCACCGCGATCGATATATTGTTGCAAATTAGCCTCTTGTTCCGGACTCAACCAGTCACGCATATCGGCAATCATCATGATATTGATATGCACCGGCACTTGCTCGTCCAAAGTCACTTCCTCCACGTCGAAACCTTGGTTCAACAAAGAATGGCGGAAAGCCTTATCATTTGCGAAGGCACTGTAATCACGGTCTTTATTACCATAAAAACTACGTTCTCCATGCCCTTGCACGATACCTACCTTCGGAAGTTCCATCACCATTCGCTTGAAAGCAGCCGTAATCTCTCGTTCACTCGGGAAACGTTGCATATCGTTATATATACGCAACCAAGCTTTTTGTCCGTTATCGCGGACAATCTGCCGCACGAAAGTATTACCTTCTCCCGACAAATCAATCTTCTCACGGATCTTCTCCGGGGTCATAAATCTATTGGAATCCATTCCATATATTTTACAAACCTCTATCATCTTCTCGCGAAGCGTCTTATTCGGGAAACGTCTATCTAATTGCGGATTAGCTGTCGTGTCATAATAATACACGTACTTCAATTTCATATCCGGTTTGAAACGCAAGTACTGGTCGAAACGCTCCATATCCGGTTTCAAGAAATGGAATGCGGCGTACCAGGATGCACCCGGGTCAAGAGCATTAATATACGTGGTAATCGTCATTCCGCCATCCAGCTTAGCCACGATTTCCTGGCTATTGGGGGTCAATGTATTGCTCTTCGTTGCGGTCGCATCATAATAAACTTTCATTTGCGGCATAGAGGTAATGTACCCGAGAACACAAACCAAAAGAATAACACCAAGATTTCTTCCCAACGTGATCACGAAACGAATCTTTTGACGTACTGCATTCAAACGGATAATCGTCAATGCCAGGAACAAGCAAACCACGATAATGAAATACAGCAAATCTTCGCTACAAATCAAACCGGCGATAAACTTACCGCTACGACCCGACATAGCCAACCAATAAGTAACGTCTCGCACCAAGTCGTACTCTTGCCACCAACCGCCGACCATACTCAACATCATCAACACGGCAAACGTACCGATAGCAGCCACGATCTGGTATGAAGTCAAACTGGACATAAAGATACCGATAGCCGCATAAGCACAAATCAACAAGTACAATCCCAACAACCCGGTAAACACCATTGGCCAATCGAAATCTTTAACAACTCCCCAGCTGCAAAGCACGATCAAGAAAAGAATACCGATCATGAAAAGCCCGTAAATCATCATGGACAAGAACTTACCCACGATAATCTGGAAATTGGTAATCGGAGAAGAGTACAACAAACGAATAGAACCACTACTCAATTCCTTGCTGACCAAGCTCATGGTCAAAAGAGGAATATAGAAATACAAATAATTTTGTATACTGGGGAAAATACCTCCCCAAGGGCTGGTAAAGATACTCATCGAGGCTCCCGCGACACTATATCCCATTTCCTGAGAACTTACCAATCCGGCGATATTATCGGCAAAAAGTATTCCTGCCTGTACGCCGAAAACGACTAATATCAACCACGCAACAGGAGAATAGAATAACATTTGCAATTCTGTTCTCGCAATATTATATATCATTTTAAACATAACCTGATTTTTTAATGTGCTTTTTTAGATAATTCTGCGAATATACTATCCAAGGAACTCTTCTCTACCCGGATCTCTGACAAACGCCAGCCTTTGGCGGCGCTCTCTTTCACGATACGATCAATAACCTCTTGTGCTTCCTCGAAACGGATTCGGAATTTCATGTTGCCCAATTCTTCCACTCCCAACACACCTTCAATCTTGGCAAGTTCTTCCGAGGCTGGAGGATCCACCAAAGAAAGGAACAGGGTATTCGGCACAATATAATTATCAAATTCATCAACAGAACCCATAAACACGAGCTTTCCTTCCTCGATCATCATGATATGGTCGCAAACGGCTTGAACCTCCGTCAAAATATGCGTGGAAAGAATCACGGTACGATCTGCCGCAATCTCTTTAATCAAATGCCGGATCTCCATGATCTGGTTCGGATCCAAACCATTCGTCGGCTCGTCAAACACTACTAAATCAGGTTTGTGGACAATCGCCTGCGCAATACCAACACGTTGTTGGTAACCACCTGACAAATTCTTTATTAAACGCTTGCGGAAATGCGTGATTCCACACCGGCTCAATACCTCTTCCACAGCATTCTTCAGCTCGTGGTCAGGCACCCAACGCAATCTGGCGCAATGCAGTAAATACTCTTCCACCGTCAAATCACCGTATAAAGGCGGCTTCTGCGGCAAGAAACCGATATGACGTTTAGCATCCACCGGATGTTTCCGGGCATCAATTCCCCGAATGAAAACATTACCTTCCGTTTGTTTGATAACACCACTGATAATGTTCATCGTGGTCGACTTACCGGCACCATTCGATCCCAGTAAACCATAAATCCCCCGAACGGGAATCTCGAAACTGATGTCGCGTACCGCCCATTGAATGCTGTACCGATGTGACAGGTGTTCGACTTTTACAATTGGCTCTTCCATAAATTTGTTATTAAAATTAATATGCTCTTACAACAACACTTTTGCAAACTTTATAAATAGACGTTTCAAAATTGATTTAGTGTTATCCCAAAATCAATTTTATGAAAACTTTAAGATTTACAATTTTTCAAACAACTGGTAAATAAAACGTTATCATTTTCACGTCTAAATCTTCTTCACTTATCCTCAAAAACACTTTTTAATATTCCATCACGTCAAAAATAGTAAAATACAAATCGGAACAACAATAAAAAAGCAACTTTAACGTTTTGTTAATAACAACATTAAGAAAGTTTTCACAAAAATCACCTAACTTGCGAGCCAGATTCGACGTGAATAAATGAATAACATGAAAAAGACAAAATGGATATGGATTTGGGCTGCAATAGGTCTTGTTCTAGGGATTATTATCTTTTGGCCCAGCAACAAAGGAAACAAAGAAGCAATACTTGAAGCTAACGCGGTAGATGAAGTCGTGGACACGACAGAACTACAACAAATACATTATAAATATGGAATACCTTCCGATAACTTCGAGGTAGAAGAGGGAGTCGTGGGAAAAAACCAGAATCTTTCCCTGATCCTGGCAAAATACAAGGTATCCCCCGCCAAAATACATGAAATCACTCAACGTTGCAAAAACGTCTTCGACGTGCGAAGCATCAAAAGCGGTCAGAACTATACCCTTTTCCTGGCAAAAGACAGTCTTCGAACCCCGGAATTCTTTATCTACGAGAAAAACGCTCTAGAATACGTGGTTATTGACTTCAAGGAAACTTCAGAAGTTTACGTGGGACAAAAAGATGTCGTGAAAAAAGAACACATGGCAAAAGTCGGCATCACCTCTTCTCTTTGGAACGCCATGGTTGAAGCCGGTACAGACCCGACCCTAGCGATTACCCTATCGGAAATATACGCTTGGTCTATCGACTTTTACGGCATAGCAAAGGGAGACTCCATCCGTGTACTTTATGAACAATCATATGTCGAAGACAAGCCCTTGCGTGATTTCAATATCAAAGCGGCGATCTTCACGAACGCCG
Organism: Butyricimonas synergistica DSM 23225; assembly: GCF_000379665.1. GTDB lineage: Bacteria > Bacteroidota > Bacteroidia > Bacteroidales > Marinifilaceae > Butyricimonas > Butyricimonas synergistica. The sequence continues at coordinate 334,903 of NZ_KB903360.1, forward strand.
GCAAAGACTTCTACGCCATACCCTTCGAGCAAAATGAAAAGTTCGCCTATTTTGACGAAGACGGCAGCAGCTTACAAAAAGCATTCTTAAAAGCCCCGTTAAGATATTCCCGCATATCTTCCGGCTTCTCCAACAACCGTTACCATCCCGTCCTGAAAAAATACAGGGCACACCACGGCGTGGATTATGCCGCCCCGACAGGAACTCCCGTTCAAACCATCGGTGATGGCGTTGTCGTGAAAAAAGCCTACCAAGCCAACGGGGGCGGGAATTACGTGACCATCAAACACAACAGTGTCTATTCCACCACTTATATGCACCTCTCCAAATTTGCCAAAGGGATTCAACCCGGCAAACGTGTAAAACAAGGAGAAACCATCGGGTACGTCGGAGCTACCGGGCTCGCTACCGGTCCGCACTTGGATTTCCGGGTATATAAAAATGGAACCCCCATCAATCCCCTGAAAATGAGCTCTCCTCCAAAAGAACCCATTTCACCCGAAAATATGCCTCGTTTCATCCAAGCAAAAGACTCACTGGTGAACATACTAAAACAGATCTAAAGAAATTTAGAGCCTCATTGTCCTATAATCAAAAATCATAAACGCAAATCACTTAATCACCCAATCTCTCCCCTGTCACCTTATAATAACGCCATTTTCCCGAGTGAAGCCCTTTTTTATAACGTCCCTCACACCACAAGTGTCCCGTGCCGTAATAAAACTTCGCAGTCCCGTGCCGCACCCCTTTTCTAAACTCGATCTCCGCACGCACCGTGCCATCCGGGAAAAACTCCTTGTAATACTCGATCATCCCTTTCTTGTAAGTCACCTGTGCCAACAACTCGCCATCCTCGTAAAAGAACGGGGCTATCCCATCAATCTTCCCGGCATCATAAGGGAACTGCCCGATCATCTTCCCCGCTTTATTAAACACGCACCACACCCCATCCGGGTCGCCATCCTTCAACGCACCCCGGAAAAGAGCCTTACCAGTAGAATACTCGTAATACTCACGGGAACTAATCGCGATACTATCCGGGATAACCGGATAATAAAATCCCGCTTCAATCTGGTCTATCTGGTTCTCAAACTGACGGCTCAGCTCCCGCGCACGATACTCTTCGGGCGCCTTGGCATTATAATTCGCCACAATCTGAGTCTCGAAAGCCTCCCCATTCTTGGATAAAGCCATTCCCACCGTCTCGAAACTCAGGAAAGCCCCCTTATTCTTTTCCAATTCTCCCCTAGATTCCGTTTTAAAAGAACCATACAAATACTCGTATGTATTCGGAGCCTGCACGTACCCGAACACGTTACTTTTGCTCCCAAGGTTATCCATTGCCTGCAAATACCTCTCGTTATGAGCCAAAGTATTTCCCAACACGTATTCCTTGATCATCTCGGTAAGCGTTTCCGGCGAATTACTAAAAACGACATAATCCTCCAGGAAAGTATAATAAGGCCTATCGAACCGATCAAACATACTCCCGAAAAAAAGATTAAAGAACCCTTTCAGCCGGAAATAATGAATCGTGTACCCGTTATACTCTATCGCCTTTTCCCTCACGGGGGTCGTTCGTTGTATTTGTTCAGCCAGGTAAGCCAACTGGTCTTTTGCCAGATCGACGTCCTTGCTCCGGACTGCCAGCACGATATTATCCGTCCGTTGCCCGCTTTCCAGGCGGGGCTTGATAATCGCCACCTCATCCCCGATCCAGGAAGAAAACAAGTCTAACACATCCACACCCAACCACTTATTTATCCTTTCCATGGACTTCTCGATCTCCGCGTAAGACCGCGGGTTACTCGTCTTGTAATTATCCAACAACAAAGACTCCACCTTCGCAAAAGAAGGAAAACAGAAAGACACGTAAGCCGCCGTATTCTCCCCCGCGATATTCTTCACGGAAGAAGTTCCCCCTTCCAGAGAGTTCACCACATCCAACAACGAAAAATTACTCGAATCCGGATTCGTTTCACCCTTGAAACGCAGATTCTTATCGTTCAACTGCAACATCAACCGGGTATTTTTCAACATGGCGACCTCCTTCGTCACCGCCGACGTTTCCATGACGGAAGCAATCCATTTTCCCAGTTGCCGATGATCTATATCCAAAATGATATCTCCCGATGCCTCCAGCACCTCAGTTTCCTTATTCACCTTACAACGGGCAAGGGAACGTGAAACCAAAGAACGGGATAACGAAACGATCAACAAATTATCCCGGATCGTGAAATAAAATCGCAAATCCGCCCACGTCAATTCCCGAATCTCCCCGTTCGGGTCCTTAAAACGTTCCACCTGAATCTCGTCATCTTCCACGAGCGCAAGCAACCAAGACTCAAACAAGCGGATCACGTTCAATTTTCCCAAATCACAAACATACAGGAGATCATAATCACGCAACGCCACCTGATGACAAGAGATCGTCACGGGGCGATCCGTCATGATCCGTTTCATCTTCGGGTAACTATTCGCCAACGAATCGATATATTGCAAATCCGAATGATACTCCTCGAAATAAGGATAGTTCTTCAGCGAACGCCAGATAAAATTTCGTTTCAGCCGCTCGTGCACACTGTTCACGGAGCGAATATTCACTTTAAAAACCGCATCAGCCGGCACCGCTTGCAGGGTATTGAACTTCCCCACGTTCCGGAAAACCCCGAACCACACGAGCGTCCCGAACACGAGCAACAGACCCAACAGGACAATTATTTTTTTCTTCGTACTTTTCCGCATATATTTCACTCCGCTACGCTATTTCGATGTCACAATATTAAGAAATTAAACCGGGATATCGTATCTTTGCGACTGATATTATAATACAAATTATGGCTTCATACTGGCAAATATTCATATCCTTTTTTAAAATCGGCTCCTTCACGTTAGGAGGAGGCTATGCCATGATCCCCCTGATCCAAAAAGAGGTCGTCGACAAAAAAGGATGGTTAAAAGAAAGCGAATTTGTCGAGATGCTCGCCATCGCCCAATCCGCCCCCGGACCGATAGCCCTCAACACGGCTATTTTCGTCGGTTACAAGGCTCGGGGAGTAAAAGGCGTTATTTTCTCCAGCCTCGGCACGATACTCCCTTCCTTCATCGTGATCTTGCTTATCGCCATGATATTTACCGACTTCAAGGATAACCCGGGAGTAGAGAGAGTATTCAAGGGCATCCGCCCCGCCGTGGTCGCCCTCATCGCCGCCCCCCTCTACCAGATGGGAAAATCTGCCGGGATAACCCGTAAAACGGTCATCATCCCCACCCTTGCCGCCTTGATTGTTTGGCAAACCGGACTATCGCCGATATATATTATTATCGCCGCCATCTTGGGAGGTCTTGCAGTAGGCATGATAAAGGAAAAAAGAACAAAAAGTAAAAAATAAAAGACAGGGAAATGGAAAGCGTGGAATTATATATCAGCCTATTTATCACCTTCTTCAAAATCGGCTTGTTCGGTTTCGGCGGAGGCTATGCCATGCTGTCTCTGATACAACACGACGTGGTGGAAACCCACCAGTGGATCAGCGTTGCCGACTTCACCGACATTGTCGCCATTTCCCAAAGTACCCCGGGACCCATCGCTTTCAACACCGCCACCTACATCGGCTACACGGCAACGGGAAGCGTCTGGGGTTCGGCAATCTGCACCTTCGCCGTCAGCCTGCCGTCATTGTTCATCATGATCACCATTTCCAGATTCTTTTTCATGTTCCGGGACAACAAATACGTCGATTGGGCAATGAAGGGACTGAAAACCACCGTCCTCGGACTGATCGGCGCCGCCGCCCTGTTGCTCATGAACAAACAAAACTTCGCCGACTACAAAAGCTACATCATCTTTGCCGTAGCCTTCATCGCCACCTTCAAATTCAAAATGGACCCCATCCTCATGATCATCCTCGCCGGAATCGCGGGATACATCCTTTATTAAAAACACACGAAATAAAAAAAACCGCCTTTCAGCGGTTTCATATCTTATCAAAACAACAAACTATTAAAGTAATTTATTGATCTTGTCTACCAATGTAGCTTTAGGCACTGCACCGACTTGCTTGTCTGCAACCTGACCACCCTTGAAGAAAAGAATAGTCGGGATGTTACGGATACCATATTTAGCAGAAGCGGAACTTTCGTCCACGTTCACCTTAGCAACAACCACTTTGCCTTCGAACTCTTTAGAGATTTCCTCAACAATAGGCAACATCATCTTACATGGTCCACACCATTCTGCCCAGAAATCTACCAACACGGGAACTTCTGCCTTCAGCACAACTTCCTCGAAATTTGAATCATTAACTGCAATAGCCATACTTCTATCTTTAAAGTTTATAATAATTTTCATGCTAAAAGCGTTGGAGAATATTTGCATAAATCCAACGCTTCGACACGGCGAAATTAATTAATTTTCATTTTAATAGCATCATTATTCTCGAAATATTCGTACAATTCTCTCGAACGTCCTATCTTACAAGTCCTTGAAAACATCTTCACTCGGTGTCCCGAGCTATCGTACAAAATAAAATTCAACGGAAGATCGCCCTGCTCGTTTACGAACTGGTTATGTAGCTCTGCCACAATCTCGTGCGTCAACATTTCCACGTTCACCTGCAAAGTGATCGAACGGATCAGGTTCTCGCTAATCACGCTCAGCAAGTCCATGCTCACCACGTTGAAAGTAAGCTCCCCGGTGTTCCCCCACTTCCTTGCTTGCACCCTGCCTTTGATATAAACTGCCGTCTCCAAAATAAAATAATTTCTGAACTTGATAAAATCCTCCCCGAAGAAAGCCATCTCGAACGTCCCGGTAAAATCCTCGATTGTTAGGATACCGAAATCATTCCCTTTCTTCGTTTTCCCTACTCGCATATTCACGATAATACCCGCGATAGTCACGTCCCTGTCCTTAAAAGGAGTCAGATCCGTCAAACTATCCAGCGGGGTACAAATCGCGTTTATCTCTAACTTATACGAATCCAACGGGTGAGAAGTTAGGTATATACCGATCAATTCCTTCTCTTTATGCGCTTTTTCCACGTCCGTCCACGGTTCACACAGCGGAATCGTGGGCTTCTTCACGTCGTACTCGTCCATGCCCCCGAACAACGTCGCCTGCATCAACATACTGTCCTGCTGCTTCTTTTGCCCGAAATTCACCAGGTTTTCCAGGAAAGTCGTGTGCCCGTCCGGCATATGGAAATATTGCGACCTGTCCAGCCCGAAACTATCCAGTCCTCCGGCAGTCACCAAACTTTCCAGCGTCTTCTTGTTCACCGTCCTGTAATCCACCCGCTCGAAGAAATCGAACACATCCTTGAACGGTCCACCCTTCTCGCGTTCCTGCACGATCGAGTCGACAGCCGCCACGCCCACGCCCTTGATTGCCGCCATACCGAAACGGATATCCCCCTTCTGGTTCACGGTAAAGTCATTGTCCGACTCGTTCACGTCCGGCGCCAACACTTTCAATCCCATGCGCTTACACTCGTCCATAAACACCGTCACCTTCGTGATATCCGACAAGTTACAGCTCAAGTTGGCTGCCATAAATTCCGACGGGTAATGCGCCTTCAAGAATCCCGTTTGGTAAGCGATATAAGCGTAACAAACCGAGTGCGACTTGTTGAACGCGTAAGAAGCGAAAGCCTCCCAGTCCCCCCAAATCTTTTCCACCAGCGGATTCACTTCCTTGCCCATCTCCTTGCAGCCCTTCACGAACTCGGGATTATTATTACATCCATCAAGGAACTGGGCTTTCAAGGCATTCATCGTATCGATCTGCTTCTTACCCATCGCCTTACGCAACGTGTCGGACATACCCCGGGTAAAATTACCGAGGGCACGCGATTGCAACATCACCTGCTCCTGGTACACCGTGATACCGTAGGTATCCTTCAAGTAAGGTTCCATCATCGGGTGGTCGTACACGATAGGCTCTTCCCCGTGTTTACGCTTGATAAAATCGGGAATATACTCCATAGGTCCCGGGCGATACAAGGCATTCATCGCCACCAAATCCTCAAAACGGTTCGGCTTCAATGCACGCAAGTGTTTCTTCATTCCCGGCGACTCAAACTGGAACAATCCGGTCGTATCACCCCGTGAAAACAAAGCGAACGTCTCCGGGTCTTCCAGCGAGATAGCATCGACATTCAACTCCTCGTGCTTGGACTTTCTGATATTATCCAGACACGTCTTTATAATAGAAAGGGTACGCAACCCTAAAAAGTCCATCTTGATCAACCCGATCGGCTCCACGAAATGCCCGTCGTACTGCGTGGTCATCAAACTCTCCCCCTCGGTCGGCATAATCGGGATATGATCTGTCAAGGGATCACGGCTAATCAGGATACCGCAAGCGTGTACCCCCGTCTGCCGTACCGATCCTTCCAGAATCTCCGCCAGATGAAGCGTCTTCGCCACCAGCGGGTTCGGGGAATCTTTCTCTTTCTCCAAATCCGGATTCTCCTTGTACGCCTTCTTCAACGTGATCTTGGGCACCTCCGGCACCATCTTCGCCAAACGGTTCGCCTCCGACAAATCAAGCTTCAACACACGTGCCACGTCCTTGATCGCCATCTTTGCCGCCATACTACCGAACGTAACGATATGCGAAACCTTGTCCTCCCCGTATTTCCGGGTTACCCACTCCAGTACCCTCTGCCGACCATCATCATCGAAATCCACGTCGATATCAGGCAATGAAATACGGTCGGGATTCAAGAAACGCTCGAACAGCAAATCATACTTCACCGGGTCGATATTCGTGATACCCAAACTGTACGCCACGGCACTTCCCGCCGCCGAACCACGTCCCGGTCCCACGATCACGCCCATATCACGAGCCGCCTGTATAAAGTCCTGCACGATCAGGAAATACCCCGGGAAACCCATCGTCTTCATGATATGCAACTCGAAAATCAACCGCTCCATGATATCCGGCGGAATATCCTCGCCATACCGTTTTTTGGCTCCTTTCATCGCCAACTCCTTCAGGTAATCCGCTTCCAGCTTGATACGGTACAAGCGGTCGACGCCTCCCAACTTCTTCACTTTCTTCTCGGCTTCCTCCTGTGTCAGCACGACTTCGCCCTTCTCGTTACGGGTAAACTCGTTGAACAAATCCTCTGCCGTGAAACGCTTCCGGTACTCCTCCTCCGTACCCAACTCAGGTGGAATCGGGAACACCGGCATCAAGGGGTCGGAATCCAGCTTGTATTCTTCCACCTTATCCACGATCTCCTGCGTGTTCTCCAACACTTGCGGGATGTCGCTAAACAAGGCTTGCATCTCCGCCGTGGTCTTGAACCACTCCTGACGGGTATATCTCATCCGGTTCGGATCGTCCAAATCCTTCCGGGTATTCAAACAAATCAACAAATCGTGCGCCTCGGCATCCTCCTCGTTCAGGAAATGCACGTCGTTCGTGGCTATCACCTTAATTCCCAATCTTTCGCCCATGCGCAAGATCTCGGCATTGCACTTCACCTGGTTCTCATACACCTCGGCTCTCTCCTTCGCCGCTTCCGCCGGGTGGCGCATCACCTCCAAATAATAATCCTCTCCTAACAAATTCTTGTACCACAAGGCCGCCTGATCCGCCCCCTCGATATCTCCCGCCATAATTTTTTGGCAGATTTCCCCACCCAGACAAGCCGAAGAAATAATCAAACCCTCGTGATATTTTTCCAAAAGAGCCTTATCGATACGCGGGCGATAATAATACCCGTCCACGAAAGCCGCAGAACACAACTTCACCAGATTCTTGTACCCTTGCAAATTCTTTGCCAGAATAATCAAATGCTCCCCCGAACGATCCACCGGCTTCTCCTTGTTATACAGCGATACCCGTGCCACGTAAGCCTCCACGCCCAGCACCGGCTTGATCCCTTTCTTCCGGCATAAATCGTAAAACAATTTTATCCCGAACATATTCCCGTGGTCGGTCAACGCTATCGCCGGCATACCGTCCGCGATAGCTTTATCTATTAATCCCGGCACACTTGCCGCACCGTCCAGAATGGAATATTGCGAGTGCACGTGAAAATGAGTAAATGGCATAAAAAACTCCTCTCAAAAAATTACAAAATCAATTCTCAACTCCGTGGAAATAAACGACAAAATATTCCCCACATCTCAAACATCACAAAAACAAATATAGCCGTTTTTACCTTAAAAAACAAAAGCCACACACATACATTTTTCATCATCCTGATGAAATCCGTGAGAGATAACGAGTAAGTCCCAATATAATACAGTATTAATCACGTATCAATTCCGGAGGAATACCGTATATAAACTTTTAGTTAAGCTATTAATTTCCTATAAGAACGCTATTTTAAATAGCGTTCATATAGCGTTGCTATAGGGTTCCTATAGCGTTCATGACGGAAGTCAACCGGAATTCATACCCTATTCATCCTTGATTCAGGGATGAATAGGGTAGTTCCTCATCGAGAAAACAGCATTAAATCAAGACGTTAAAAAACAATAGATTTGCCATTGAACCGGAAACCGACACCCAGCATCAAGAAATTAGGTTCGTGAAACTCCCGGAGGTTATATCCCACGTGAAGGAAAGCCGCCCGGGAAACAGCTATTTTCAGCGTGAACAACTGGTAGAACATATTCAAATCGCCCTTCCCGATCACGTTGGCTCCCATCCCGATTCCCACGGTGAAAAAAGGCATCACATACTCCACCCGCCCGGAAAGCCCCAGGGCAAACTGGTCACCAAGCGCAGGACGGAGGATTTGCGACTTGTCGATCTGCCCGTACACGTCGTACTCCGTGTATAAATTCGCTCCCCCGTCAAACGTACCGTCCAGCGACACCCCCAGCCGAAGCCTGTGGTTGACGTTATACATCGGGGCAAAATTAAACCCGAATACCGGGTAAGATTCGGGAGAAGCGGAAAGCCCGTCCGCCGTCTTAATGCCCTGGCTATGCCACGAGCCGAAGAATACAAAATCATAACTGACATAGGGACGGAAGGGTTGGTACGCGGAAACACCCGTTGTTTTCAACGGCTTCAGATCCTCCTGCCGGTAAAAATTGCACTCCAACCCGAAATTTCCACCGATCGTGTTCAAACCGGCGTTAGGAATCGTGGTGTTGCCGTTAGAAAAATGCGACACGGTGAGTCCCGTGGTCAGGCTTAACGCCGGGGAAAGTTTCCAGCGCAAGTAGAACTCGGCATTAATGTAGGCATTTACCCTCGAACCCATCATCTTATTATACGGGTTGTCGTAGGAATCATACGTTTTCCACCCCGTGGACAATCCCAAATTCCACTCGTAATAGAAAGACAGCCAAGGGGACAAACGAGCGATACGAGCTCCCTGAAACAAGTAAAACGCCACCGGGTTACCCAATAAACGAGGCTCGCCAAAGGTATAATACCCGAAACCCACTCCCTGGTAGACGTCCCCGTAGGCACGTTCGGCAGCACTTCCCGGACGATAGCGGAAAAAGTATTTCAAGTGAAAAGAGGAAGCCCCCTTAATCAGTTTCCCCTCCGGGTTATCGCCTTGCAAAAAAGAACTCGTCTGAAAAATATATTCCGGACGTCCTTCAAATTTCAATCCATGAGTAAATTTACGCAAAGGCGGCCCCGTCAGGCTATCCCGTTCCTGCCCATCCACTCGCGAAACAGCCCCAACAAGCATTATTCCCCAAAAAACAACCGTTATCCAAATCCATCCCGTGTTATTCATGCGACAACTCCATTTATACCAATGCATTTTACAGGGGACAAAAGTATATAAAAAAGAAGCTAAAAACTACCCGGCTATCTGTTTTTCTTGGCATTACCCCGCAGTAATTCCGGCTCAGGCAGAGACACGCGACTAAAACTGACCACCGCGGCGACAAAGGCGAATATCCCGGCAAGGTAGAGCGAGGCGTATGTTCCGTTGACGGGAAACATGACAAACATTAATGCCACGAGGGACGCTCCCGTGGTTTGCCCCGTCAGACGAGCCATACCGAGCATACCGCTGGCGCCACCGCTTCGGTTTTGCGGGGCGGAGGAGATCAGGATACTGTTATTAGGCGTCTGGAATAAACCGAAGCCAGCACCACACATCATCATGAAGAAAGCGATCCCGACACCGGAAACTTTATCCGCCAACGTGGCAAGCAAGAACAAGCCGCACGCGAAGATCGACAAACCGATGCCCCCCAACAGTCCGGCGTGTACACGCTCGATCAGCTTTCCCGCCAAGGGTGCCGCCACCATGGTCGCCAAGGGCCAAGGGGTAAGCAGGAGCCCGGTAACGACTTCACTCTTTCCCAGCGTGTGCTGCAAGAAGAAAGGCAAGGACACCATTGCCAGCATCTGGGCGACGAACGAGCAAATGGAGGTTCCCACGGAAAGGGAAAATATCGGGATGCGCAACAAATCGACAGGCAACAACGGGTAGGTTTGTGACAACTGCCGCCGCACGAAGAAATAACCGATCACGAATACCGCCGCTATCATGAGGAACAATACTTTCCAGTTCATATCGTGGGTAAATCCCTCGATAGAGAAGATCAGCAACCCAAAGGTCAGCGCGTTCATGATACCGCTTCGCCAATCGAACGTGCGCCCCGTGACTTTCATCGGATTGGAGGGCAAAAACTTGCAGGATAGGATCAAAGCGACTATCACGATCGGGATATTTATGGCAAACAGCCACTGCCAGGAAGCGACGGAAAGAATCCCGGCGGCAATCGTCGGTCCCCCGGCAGCGGAAACAGCAACAACCAAGGCGTTGATTCCCAATCCCCGTCCCAGGAAACGACGGGGATAGATAATCCGAATCAAAGTCGTGTTGACACTCGCCAAAGCTGCCGCCCCGAATCCCTGGAACACGCGGGCAACGGTCAATTGCGTCAAAGAAGTAGAAAGGGCACACGCCAAGGAGGCCACGGAGAAGATCAACAACCCGACAATATACACCCGCTTGTATCCCCAAATATCTCCCAGCGATGACAACGAGAGCAACGAAACAACAATAGCCAACTGATAGGCGTTCACGATCCAGATAGACATCGAGGGCGTGGCATTCAAATCCCCCGCGATGGAGGGCAACGCCACGTTAGCAATCGTTCCGTCCAACACGGATACCGTGATTCCCATGGCAATCGCCAGGATTGCCCAATACCGCCTCGGGACAGGAATACCATCCCACTCAACCTCTTTTGTTTCCATTTTTAATTTAGTTTCAGTTGCAAAATTACGAAATAAAGATCAAATTCAACTCTTCGCATTTTTATCATTGTTCAACAATAAAAATGTATGCACCCCCATATTCTTTTTCTATATGGATTCCATTTTTCTTCCCGCATAATTTCCGTATTGCCGATATGTATGAACTCAATTTTCTTCTAATACTCTTTATGGTGTCACAGAAAAAGCAGATCTAGTAAAACTAATGGAAGAATAAAATTTAGATACAAAAAAGAAAGGTGAGGCCACCAATAAAAGGCTCACCTTTCTTTCAAATAAAAAACAATTTGCTACTTCAATCCCATTATCTCCTTTTCCGACAAACTAAAATAAATATACCTACCCCGATTAACAGTAAAGGCAAAATGAAATGAAACAAGATTTTTACAATAAACAATTTTTCATTGTCAAATTGAAACAATCCATCCGGTCCGATTTCACGCCCTGTCGACAAAGGAACTTCCCCATAAGAAAACCAATAAAATAATTCATGGATAAGTGAACTATTAATGGTTGATAGCCCGGGGCGGCTTCCAACCAATTCTCCATTACTTATACAGTCAGCATCACCCATGACAAATATACGTTGCTCTCTTTCTCCTACTTGGCGGGTTAATGCCACTGCAGTCGGATTAGAACACATGACTTCACCATCATTCAAAACGGGTTGTTCTTCTAGCCAATTAACTTTTCCCGTTTCATTCCAGCTCCTCACGGAATCTGTTTCCAAAACTCTCTGTACCGAAAATTCACCTGGAATATTCCACTGCACCGTGACGGTACCAGGCATTACAACTCGACGATTTTCTCGCCTTAACCAATAAAAACCTTTACCCAATTTTTCGGCTTCTTTACTTACTCGGGCTAAAATTAAATTCGCCTGTTCTTCATCATGCAATTGTACTAACGTTCCGGGCAAAAATTTAATCCCGAGTAGTTCCGCCAAAGGATTCATCACGTGCTGAAAACCGGGTTCACATGCTAGCAATAAATTTTTTCCCCGGTCAATATAAGACTTTAGCATACCCAATTCCCGTTCCGTGAAACTTTCTCGCGCATCGGCTATTACTAATATATCAACATCATCAGGCACTTCCTGCAAAGTATCGAGCGAAATCGATTCTGTATCGAAGCCTTGATTTTCAAGCGCATTCCGATAATGCCTACCTGCCGCAAATAAATGATAATCTCTATTGCCTTTTCCCGAGAGATTCCGTTCGCCATGTCCCTCGAGAAAAGCAACCTTCGGCAATTTCATGGAAATTCTTTTAAAAGCTGCCGAAATTTCCGCTTCCGAAGGCATTTTACTTATATCATCAAATAAACGCAAGAAAGTTTTTCGTCCATCCTCCCGTTCGATTTGCCTCACGAAACGATATCCCTCGGGCTCCAAATCTATAATTTGTTTCATTTCTTCCGGACTCAAAAAACGCTTGAAACTTGTATTTTTCGCTATAGCCACTTTTCGGGCCATAGCTTTCAAATCCGGGTTCTTACCATGCTGACCATCATCGTAATAATAAATGTATTTCATTTTAATGTCCGGTTTAAAACGAATATAGTCTTTAAATCGTTCCATGTCCCACATCACGTTGGAGGGTAAGCCGATACCCGCATCTCGATCTAACAAATTCACATAGGTTGTAATTGTCACTTTCCCGTCCAGATGAGTCATGATATTCTGGTGTTCCGGAAGCAAAGTATTAGATTTCATTACGGTCGTATCATAATAAGACATTAAAGAAGGCAATTTTGAGCAATACCCAAACAAAAGTACTCCTAGTAGCACAAGTACATAACGTCCCGCAATGATTCTTTTCCCGTGTACCGATCGCTCCGATTGCAACTTTATCATGCTAAATGACAAAAACATCATGATTACTAACAAAAAGTAGATAACATCCTCACTACAGATCAACCCTGAAATCATGTCATTCGCACGTCCCGAAAGCGACATCCAATAAGTAATCTCTCGCACGAAAGGGATATTTTGACCCACATTCCCGATATAATTCAATATGGCTAAAATGACCAAAGTACCGATCGCTGCAACAACCTCGTACGAACTTAAACAAGAGATGAATAACCCAATGGCAGCATAAGTACAAATTAGCAAAAAGATTCCCAATAAACCGGAACATGCCAGAGGATACTCAAAATGTTCGACAGTCACGCCAGCGAACAAAACAAACACGGCTAAAATTCCAATAAGTACTAAAGCGTACACGATAACCGATAAATATTTACCCCAAATTATCGCTCTGATTTTCACGGGAGAGGATTGTAATAATTTTATTGAACCGCTTCCCGTTTCTCGGCTCATCAATGTCATCGTTAATAATGGGATATATAGATAAACATATAGCTGAACTAACGTGAAGAGCCCAGTTTGTCCGCAAAATAAATCATAAGTTAAACTACCATTCCAATATCCCAAATTTTGCCGAACTAATAAATGCTCGAATTCTCCAACAAAAGTAATTCCAACTTGGCATGCAAAAACAACAAGAATGATCCAAGCCACGGGAGAATAAAACATCATTTGCAATTCCGTTTTCGCTATCCTTAATATTGTTCTCATTTTCATTTTTTTTTACATAACACTTATCGCCGTACACGCAACCACCATATTCTCAATCCAATTGCGATTAAAGTAACAGGGAATAGTCCTAAAAATAATATATTCAACCATCCTAAAGATTCAAATTCAAAAAAGATTCTGTTATCCACGGGCAAAGGACGACTCACGTCAACGGGTGCTTTCTCGTAAACCAACCAACGAAAACATTCTGTTATAAACGAGAAATTTGTAGCCGACACACCTAACCTCCTCGTGTTTAATTCCCCGTTCGACCACATGTCGGCATCTCCTAAAACAATTGCCCGTTGCTCTTTATCTCCCACCTTTTTGGACACTGCCAATGCTAACGTATTTGATTTTTCCTGTTCCCCTATTCGTGAATTTATTATCAAAGAATCTTCCAATAAATTCATTTTTTCCAACTTATTCCAACTTCCAGATGCGGGAGAAGTTAGTAACGGAATGTATTGGTTTTGTTCGCCAGCAACTATCGGAGAAATAAATGTAGAAAGGTTTTCTCCCCAATAATACAAACCGACAGCTCCGGGAACCGATACAATTCCACCACGAGCAGCCATACTTGCCAAACGAGGCATCAATTTCTGTGCTTCAGCCGTTATGTTACCCATGATAAAATTGGGAAGATATTCTCTGTTTCTTGCAACAATGTAACCCGGTTTAAAGGACACGCCCAACAATTCCGCCAAAGGATTCATAATCTCTTGTTGTCCGGGTTCACAAGCCAATACCACGTTTCCTCCCGTTCGCACGTAATGTTCTATTTTTTGAAATTCCCCCGGGGACAAGGAGCTACTCATATCAGCAATAACTAACACACAAATATCGGCAGGGATTCTTTCGTTCACGGACAAGTCTAACGTCATGACATCAAATCCTTGGTTAATCAAAGCTTCCCGTAAGTTCTTGTTATCCGTGAAAAAACTATAATCCCGTTTCATCTGTCTTTCAATATCTCGTTCTCCATGCCCGGTCAGGAATGCTATTTTAGGTGAATTACCCACTAATTTTTTCAAAGCAGCAGAAATTTCCGCTTCCCCCGGTAATTTCATTAAATCATTATAGACACGTAAAAAGGTCTTATTCCCATTCTCTCTTTCAAGTAACCGAACGAACGTGTAATTCTCTGAAGAAAGATCTACCTCTTCCCGAAGCTCTTCGGGAGAAAGAAATAAAGAAAAATCTAACCCTTTAGCCTCTGCTACTTTCCGAGCCCGTTCTTTTAAAGACAAATGTTTTTCTGAAATTTCTTGCCCGGGAATATCACAATAATAATACACGTAACGTAATTTCGTCTCCGGCTTAAAACGAATATATTGTTCAAATCGTTGCATATCCATCATTACCAAACGTGGTAAAGCGTAATCCGAATACGAATAATCCATTAGATTCACGTAGGTCGTTATTGTCAATGCGCCGTCCAATCCTTTTATGATTTCCTGACTTGCAGGAGTTAATGTCATCTTTTTAATTGTAGTCGTATCGTAATACTTCTTCATCAATGGTCGAGAAGAAAGGTAACCGCAACAAATAACCAGCAAGCATACACCTCCATACCTGCTTATTTGAACATACCACGGGCGACTTTGTTTTGTAGATTGTAATTTCATGACACTCAATGTCAAGAAAAATACAATTACCATAAAAAAATAAACCACATCATCACTGCTTAACAAACCCTGCAAAAAATGATTTGCCCGCCCTGACATTGAAAGCCAATACGTGATTTCCCGTACAAAAGCGATCTCTTGGCCCACGTTCCCGATAAAATTCAAAACGGCCAGCAAAGCTAAGGTACAAACCGCAACAGCCACTTGGTATGACATCAAACATGACATAAATAATCCAATTGCCGCATATACACATATCAACAAATAAATACCAAGCACCCCGTTTAGAACGGCTAACCACTCGAAATTTTCCACAGTCAAAAATGCTGTAATAAAAAACAAACCTAAAATAGCGATCAACACGAACCCAAATACCATCATCGCTCCAAATTTTCCCAACACGATTTGCCTGCTTTTCACTGGAGACGAATATAACAACTTTACAGAACCGCTATTCAGCTCCCTGCTAATCAACCCCATTGTCAACAACGGAATGTATAAATAAATACTATTCAATACACTTTGCAGTACCCCATATTCAAATAATCCGGAAGAAACTCCCAACACTGCTTCTTCTAACACTTGTCTTCTCACCATCGCTTCAAAACTTTCCATGAATGCCAACCCGCATTGAAAAGTAAAAATAACTAACACGAACCAGGCTATCGGTGAATAAAACAAGGACTGTAATTCCGTTTTTGCTATTCTTACTATCATTCTCATCCCAGAATCTCCTTTCCCGATAATTTCGCAAATATTGCATCCAAAGAACTTCGCTCAATCGCTATTTCCGTCAATCCCCATCCCTTGGCGACACTGGTTTCGATAAAACGTTGCGCCACGAGTTGTTGATCCTCATCAAAAAACATCCGATATTTTTTGGCCGTGACAGCAATCACACGAGTGATGCCCGGAATCGCCAACAATTCCTGTTCGGAGGGAGCTTGCTCCATCATGACCACTAATGTATCCGGTACGATCTGGTTGTCGAAATCCTCCATAGTCCCTGAAAAAAACAAATGTCCTTTCTCGATCATCATGACTCGCTCGCACGTCACTTGCACCTCGGATAAAATATGCGTGGAAAGCATTACCGCCCGTTCCTCGGCAATCTCTTTAATCAATTTACGTACTTCAACAATTTGATTCGGATCCAAACCATTCGTGGGTTCATCCAGTACCACAAATTTCGGATTATGAATAATTGCCTGTGCAATGCCCACTCTTTGCTGATATCCCCCGGAAAGATTCCGTAACAATCGCTTGCTGAAATGGGCAATACCACAACGGGCCTTCGCTTCTTCCACGGCTAACTTGACTTTTTTCTTTTCCACCATTCTCAATTCCGCACAGTGCTCAAGATATTCATCCACGGTCAAATCTAAATGCAAGGGAGCTTTTTGTGGCAAGAAACCGATATGCATTTTTGCCTTTTCCGGTTCTTTTCGCAATTCTACCCCTTGAATATACACGTTACCTCGTGTCTGATTTAATACCCCGCATATAATATTCATCGTGGTCGATTTTCCTGCTCCATTTGACCCCAACAATCCCATCACTCCACGTTGATTAATCTCAAAACTTATATCCTGAACTGCCCACTGGGCACTATAACGATGGAATAAGTGCTCTACTTTTACAATTGTTTCTTTCATTTTCTAATATTTATTTACATACAACATTCACGAATTATCACTCGACACGACAAGCTAAACGATAGGAATCAAGCATCTATCGCCACACTCGATGACAAGACTTGTACACCGGATATGGAATTTCACGTTCACACGACCTTTCATGACAACCCATACTCAGGTCGTATGAACGTGCACCATCACGTTATTCTTTAATTATATTTTGTATTGCCGATCTCCTGGATATCAAACCCATACGATTCTTTGAAATGATTCCTCAATATATCATATTTTTTCTTCAAAAGCGGATAAGTATTTAATTCCTCCCGCAAATCGTCTGCTGTTCGCTGTAACATATTTTGAATAAAATAAGTCACATCATCACTTTTCAAATATTCCAAAATCGACCAGTCACTAATATACTCACTCCATTCGTACCCATACTTATTATCTCCAAAAAATCCCCTGGCGCGCACGTAGTTGGGTGAAGACGAATCATACGGGTCCGCCGCAAAGGAATAATCACTTACTTCATAAAAAGCATCCGGAATCGTCACAATCCCCAGATTCTGCCAAGAAGACCACAATTGATTTTGTAATCGTTCCATGAATTCTTGTTTTGTATCCCCTGACATTTTTCTCAACGTATCCGAACAATAACTAATCGCAATCTGATTATTACCGGCACGACAATATTCTGGATCAGGATCACCCCACACCGTCCACTCCAATGTTGAAGTCAAAAACACGCGGTAAGGTATCGCCTTTTTCAAAAATTCATCAGGATAGAATTTAAACCAAATATCCTCCAACATATCCAACATATCACCCAAGTAATTAGGATCTCCCAACGTGTACAGATACGTTCCCCGTAACGTTGAATTATTGACAAACGTCCATTCAAAATCCCGTTCCGTAAAATCATACAGGAAATAACTGCCGTATTTCTGAAACAATTTTACCACCCGATCGTCGTCCGCGGACTTCCCCTGCGGTAATATATAATCCGTGGTCAATGATTGCACCTCTCCCAATTCATCATCTTTGGCGCAAGACGAGGCGCACACGCACATTAACACTAATCCTGCTATCGCTATTTTATTCATGGTTTTCATTTTTAATGTTTACAGTAACCCCCGTTCTCTCCTGCTCGTAAGCACTTGCATTTTGCTCCAGCGAACTATTCTTTTCTATGATCACGTTGGGAATAGGGAACGTGTACAAGGGATCGCGTTCTTTCAAGGTATATTCCAACCAGGCATCCGTACTCTTGTTTTTATAGCGATGTGAAATAGCCGGCATCCCGTAACGCCGCAGATCAAACCAACGATGCTCTTCGAAACAGAGTTCCAAACGGCGCTCCAAACGTATTTCCTCCAAAGTGGTGGTAGTCGCTTCCGTATACTCTTTAATCCGGTGACGACGCAATTCATTCAAATCCGCCAATGCATTTGTCATGCCATTGCCCTTTTGCATATAAGCTTCAGCCCGATTCAGATAAGCTTCGGATACACGCAACGTGTTAGCAGGACGCACAGTACCGTTCCATCTTTGTTTATAAACAGTTCGCATGTCTGAAGAAAAATAAAGCAACAGACGGCAATCATTTCTTTCGTATCGAGAAATCAAATCGGAAGAAGGAATCATACAAGAGCTCATTCCTTGATTTCTATTATTGGCACCATACAACCACTCGACCTCGGAATGCTCATAATCGGTAAAATAGAACGAACTGGCATCCACTTTGGTATAATCTGTTAATACACCCCCCGTCTTTATTGCCCGATTAGCAGCAGTGATAGCATCATCCCAACGTTCCATGTATAAATATACTCGAGATAGTAATATGTTCACGGAAGAATAATTGATCCGATAATCACCACGTGTTTTCGGGTAATTCTCCAAAAGAGAAGAAGCCATTTCCAAATCTGTTACCATCCGATTATAAACCGTTACTACTCGGTCTCTTGCAACCCCATTCTCGACAATTCCCGCAGTCAATTTCAACGGAACTCCCAATGCTTCTCTATTTTCATTATATGGCTCCCCATATATATTCACTAATTGAAAATATAAATAAGCCCGAACAGCCAAAGCTTCCGCTTTAATCCTATCACGCTCGTACTGAGTGCCAATAGCATCATCAATCCCATCAAGCACGGCATTGCACCCCATAATTCTCTCGTAAGAACCGGAATAACTTTCGTGCATCGTCTGTACACGTTCCCACACATCCGGTTGCCAAGTAAAAACGGGAAAACGAGAAAGTAATGCTGAATTTTCATCAGATGTCAATCTGGACTCATTTACTTCCACATCATCATCCAATAAAGATAACGTTTCATAAGGATAGGTAATAGCTGGCTGAGGATATCCCGATCCTAACAAAAACTCGCTATAATCAGCTGTTGTTCGCACAATCACCTCATCTTGAGATTCTTCCTTCAAAAAATCAGAACAGGCCGTACTAATTTTTAAAAGGAATAAAATAAATATTATTGCTCGCATTATTTTCATGATCTCGAAATTTTAAAAGATTAAAATGCTATTTGAAAAGACAAAGAAGTCACGCGCCTCGTTGGCCAATTACCGGTTTCTGGATCTATGCCATCCCATTTCTTATCTCTTACCCACATAAACGGATTCATCATTGTTGCTTTCAGCATCATTCTATTCACATGCCATTTATTCAACCACTCTTGATTAAACTCATAAGCCAAAGAAAGAGAATTACAACGAATCATATCTGTTTTAGCTACTCGAAGATCAGAGTTATTATACGATTCATACACATTCTTCAGTTCTCGATAATCATTTCCCGTTTTCGGAGGCAAATACATAAATGTTTGTCCTATTCCGGGAACAGAGGGGATAATTGTCTGATCCCCGGCATTTCTCCAGCGATCTTTCAATTTTCGAGATACATTTTGTTCCGGAGTCGGCACTCCTCCATTCGATTGCGTGTCATAAAGTACAGGCAACCGTCCATTTCCTCCCCATTGCAAGGAGAAAAGAGCATATAAAGTCCAATTTTTATATTTCAACATCGTATTTAACCCTCCGGAAAAATCCGGAGTAAATTTACCACTCTCCACTAGATAATCTAGCGGGGTTTCAGCACTCTCTATATCCATATTCTCGAACAAAGGAGTCCCGTCTGTTTGATCTAATTCTTTGAATTTATAAGAATAAAACGTGGAAAACGGCTTGCCTTTAACCACTGCTTTACCGGATAAAAAATCATCTAAAGTATTCCCTCTATTGTTCTTGGTTATTTTATTCCGAGTAGAGCTGGAATTCAAAGAAAGTTTCCACGTGAAATCTTTTGTTTGAATCGGCACTACCTCTACCACAAATTCATATCCCGTATTCTCCATCTCGGAACCGGATACTACGCAATTGACCATTCCATTCTCATAAGGCACATCTCGGGAAGATAGCACGTCGCTATTTTTCCGATAATAATTAAACGTGGCATTTAGTCTATTATTCAACAAAGCGATATCCAATCCCAAATTATACGTTTTTGTTTTCTCCCATCCCAAATTCGGATATGGCAATGATTTCACACGTAACACATAAGATTGATAATAGTTACCTATCCCAAAAAGCCCCCCGTCAACCGCAATCAGATAAGGAGAAACACTTTCCACGGAGTTTCCTTGATAACCGTAAGAAACCGTCAAATCCAATGAATTCAACCAGTTGCAATTTCCTAGAAAAATTTCATTCCCGACCCTCCATTTAATACCGGCAGACCAATTGGGTTCGAAACGTTTATTTTTATCCTGACCAAATCGATTGGAAGCATCCACCCGAGCGTTGAAATTAAGGATGTAACGTTCATCATAAGTATAAACAGCCTGAGCATAAGCGCTTAATAAATTATTTTTCCGATTCAAAACAGAAGTTGCCCCATAGGCATAATCAGAGTTATCCTGCGCATAAGTAGAACCATTCTCATAAATTGTCTGTGGTACATTGGCAAATGTTTCCCCACGATCTTTCAAATAACCATAACGTTTGTTTGTGCCTCCTGTCGTTTTCGTTGAATTTGTTTCTAAACCGATTTGAAAAAGCGTCCGATGTTTATCAGAAAATAATTGATCATACGTGAGACTATTCCGCACAGTAATTGTTTCCACTACGGTTGTCCCCGTTTCCAGTAGACCTCCTTTAGGAATACGAGCAGATTTTTCCTCCTCACTATTAGGCAAAACACTGCCAAACTCGTACCCCCGATATTGAGTAATATAAAATGAACGTTCTGTCGCATATTTCTTTGTTTCAGCAGAAGAAGATGCATAAGAAACCACACCTTGATAACGTATGCTGGAACATATATTCCAATTCAAATCCAAGGTTGTATTCCAATTTTTCGTGTTATTCTCACTTCCCGTGTTACTTAGCTCATTCAACACGTTATAGTTGTAACTATATTTGTTATTTATGGCATAACTCCTTTCACCCCATTTCTCATGATAATAATATGTGCCATCTTCGTTATAAGCCGGAAAAATACGAGAGGTGTTGTAAGCATAAGTGAAAGGATCAACACCATACGCAAATCCTTCAACCTTACGCATTCCTCCATTCAACAATAAATTCACGATCAATTTTTCTCCCAAACGAACTTCCGTGTTGGATACCATGCTAATACTCAACAAATCGTTACCTTTCGCTTCGCCTTTTTCCTGATTGATGCTAAATGACGTTCTGTTTCTAATTTTTTCTGATCCCCCGTTAATACTGATATTGTGTTTATGGTTAAAAGAATTGCGAAATAACAAGTCAAACCAATCCGTATTTTCCTTCGCCATTTTCACGTATTCCCGATTCATTTCTTCGAGAGTAATTTCTTTATTTACCAATCGTTGGACCAATCCAGCATAACCGAGAGGTAAAATAACGGAGGGATAAGATAATCTGTCTTCATACATCTCTTTCGAAAACTCCATTATTTCCCGAGAATTCATCAAATCATACAAACCGTAACGAGGACGCTGCCCGATAGAAAAATCACCATTATACAAAACAGATACTCTTCCGGATTGTGCTTTCTTGGTGGTGATCACAATTACCCCATTTGCTGCCTGCGAACCGTATATAGCCGTAGCAGAAGCATCCTTAAGAACTGTGATTGTTTCAATGTCATAGGGATTTAACCAGGAAATGGCATTCCCCGCTAATTTACTGATATCATCAGCATCCATCGTGAACGTCGTGTTATCATCCGAATTAAACGGTTGCGGATTACGCTGAATTACGCCATCGACTACCCACACCGGTTCTTGGCTTCCCAACAAAGAAGAAGTTCCTCGCACCCGAATCTTTGGCGTACTACCCACTTGCCCTGACAAATTTTTAACCATCATTCCCGGGATCACTCCTTGCAACATTTGGTCAATAGAACTCGCCCCAGCAACAATAACATCCCTGGCATTCACGGTTGTCGAAGCTCCAGTGTAATTCCCCTTGCGAAAATTTCCATATCCAGTAACCACGATTTCATCCGCCGCAATCACATCTTCGATCATTCGGATAGTCAATTCATCGTTTCCTTTCACCTCGACCTCTTGTGTCTTATAACCGACAAAAGAAAAGACAAACACAACTGGATCTAATCGAGAAATGGCAAAGCGAAATTTTCCACTGTTATCGGTTACGACACCCATCCGTGAATCTTTCAAACGAATCGTTACTCCCGGTAAGGGTATATCATCTTTATCCAGCACGATTCCATGTATTACTCGAGAAACAACAGTCTGTTCATGTTGCACTTTTGCATTCTTTTTCTTTATAAGGATTACCTTATTTTCAATTAAATAAATAAGATTGGTTTTTGCCAAAAGAGTATCTAACACCTGATCCAACGTGACGTTTTTTAACGATAAAGTAACATGCTCTATTTTCATTACATCCTCGGCTTTAAACACAAATTCATAGCCGGACTGCTCTTGTAAAGATTCGATGACTTTTACAAAGGTTTCATCTTTAACTTGAATACTTATTTTCGGCAATTTATCTGACTGTGCGAATGATTGTGTTGCTCCTAAAGTAATGAAAATCAAATAAATTATTCGACTAAACAATTTTTTACCCCATTGGGGAATTCTTCCCAGTTTTCTTCGTTTTTTTTTCATAGCTTTGTGTACTTAAATTTAACGTATTTAAAAATTTAAAGCAAAGAGAGAAGGATGTAGGAGTTCTTCTCTCTTCATTGTTTTTCTATCACTATTTTCTTTCCTCTAATGCTCCATTTTATTTCATCTATTATAGCCACTTTATCCATGACTTCTTTCAAAGTCTTACTCCGTTCGATATAGATATAAACTCTCAGTGCTTTCAAATCTTCCGCTTCAAATTCCACCTCCATGTCAAACCAACGGGAAAATTCTTGCATCACACATTCCAATGTGGCATTTTTGAATATAAACATATCATTTTTCCATGCCATAACAGACTTCAGATCAGCCTCTCGCACACCCAATTGTTCCTTACTAACCAGTAATTCTGCTTGTTGATTGGGCATCAAAATTACTTTCCGGGAAGAGGTTTTGACTTCGACCTTGCCACTTAATAACGTGGCAATTGTCCTATCATCGCTTGCGAAAGACTTCAAATTAAAAGATGTTCCCAGCACCGTAACATCCATACCTTTCACTTCCACGACAAACGGTTTCGCATCATCTCTTTTAACCTCGAAATAAGCCTCTCCTTCCAAGCTCACCCGCCGTTCTCCTTTCACGAAATTCACTGGATAAGTCAATCGGGTTCCGGCATTCAACCATACCCGCGTTCCATCGGATAATATAACCTGAAATATCCCTCCATTCGGAACTTCCAATACATTATATTGCTCTTTTTTCGCGACAGAGTCTGTCCGATACATTAATACTTTATTCATTTGCTCGATTCTACCCGACAAACTATCCTCAATGATAACTCCGTCACTGTCTGACAAAACGAACTTTTCACCCGAAGCCAAGTGCAAAATTGCTTTCTGTGTTCCCGCAACTATTGAAGTGTTATCTTGCAATACATTCTTCTCTCCCGGCATAAAATACAAATTCCATCCAATTGTCAACAATACCAATATTGATGCCGCATAACCAATCCATTTCCACGCAACACGACGACGAATAGGAGTGATTTGACATTCTACTTCATTCCACTCCTGTTCTATATTCATTTCCTTGCATTTTATATTCCTTTGATAGAAAGAATAATTCCTCAATATGTTATCATATATCCGTTGATTACGAGCAGATTCTCCCATCCAACCAAGTAATTCATTTTTCTCGGTCTCATTTATAATACCAAGTTTATCTTTATAAATTAAATCCGCTACATGAATATATTTTCTAGTCATTGTTCTATCTGTTTATATCGATAGAACGACTAACAAGATAAAACGGGTAGTAAAAACTTGAAAAAAAAATTAGGACATTGCTCTAAAGCAAGAATATTAGGTAGAATTGGTCTTTCAATTTTTCTCGCAACAATTTGTAAGCATTCTTTTTGTGAAATTTTACCGTGTTCAAAGAAATTTTTAATTCGTTTGCTATTTCTTGGTTATCTAATCCATCTAAGATTAACAAACACACTTTTCGGCAATTTTCCGGCAAAGAATCAATGGCAGCAGAAATTAACCTGCGAGTTTCTTCCTCAATCACTGATTCCATATAATACGATTCTGCCGCTTCATCCTGCAATATTTCACTAGCGTAACGTTGCTCCACTTTACGATGCTTTAACACATCCAACGCCTTGTGCCGCACACAAGAATATAAATAAACCCGAACAGAAAGTTCATCAGAAAATTCCAAATGCTTTTCCCAAAGGGCAAGAAAAGCATCTTGAACTATTGATTTACTTTCCTCCTCTTCCTCCAAATAACGATCAACAAAAAAAACTAGAGAATGAAAATATTGATGAAACACCTGTTTAAAATCAAGACAAGAGCCATCACTCAACATGATTTTATAATCCTTACCCATCTTTACTTTTGATTCTATTTTCGTTCCTGCGATTTAAATCAAACGCTATACATACCCTACTTTTTCTTCCCGGACTTATCCGGGAAGGCGGGGATAGCCGGGATTTCTTTCCTCTCGGTTTTCAGCTTTTCGAGAATGATTTGAATTGCACGGTTCAATTGCTCGTCATCACCCATATATTCAAGGTGGGGATCGTTCTCCACGTCCACGTCGGGAGATACACCTCGACCTTCGATGATAAATTCGCTGCCGTCAGCGGCATACGGGGCGTACGAGGGGGTGACAATGGAACCGCCGTCCACGACACGGATGGAACCACTGTAACCGACAACACCTCCCCACGTGCGGCGTCCCACGATAGTTCCCAATTTGTTATACTTGAAACGATAGGGGAACAAGTCACCGTCCGAGGCGGAATACTCGTTCACGAGCAATACTTTCGGACCGAGGAAGGTGCCCACGGGATTTACTGATCCCTGAGTTTGGTTGGTATGCATGGTATAGAATGTCGGGGTACGCATCAGTCGCTCGGCAATCATCGGGGAAACGTTGCCACCCCCGTTGCCGCGGTCGTCGATAATCAACGCCTTTTTATTCAACTGCGGGTAATAGTGTTTCACGAACTCGTTCAACCCGTCGACACCCATGTCCGGGATATGGATATAGCCGACCTCACCGTTGGTTGCCTCGTTCACTTTACGGATGTTGGTTTGTACCCAATTATAATAGTATAACTTCGATTCGTCGGCAAGCGGGGTAACCAATACTTCCCGGGCATCTTTCTCGACGGGGGCAGAGTTC
This sequence comes from Butyricimonas synergistica DSM 23225, assembly GCF_000379665.1. Classification (GTDB taxonomy): domain Bacteria; phylum Bacteroidota; class Bacteroidia; order Bacteroidales; family Marinifilaceae; genus Butyricimonas; species Butyricimonas synergistica. The sequence goes on from NZ_KB903360.1 coordinate 360,768, forward strand.
ACCCTCAAAGAAACGGTCTTGCCTGCCATATCGATCAACTCGGAGAACATATTGTCCACGTCTTTCAATGATTTCCCGTTAATAGCCAGAATATAATCACCTTCCTTCACTTCCACGCCCGGCATCGTGAGCGGCGAACGGGTTTCCTCATCCCAGTTTGCCCCTTCGATAATCTTGGTCACCTGGAAATAGCCGGATTTGTCCTTTTTGAATTTAGCTCCCAGGAGTCCCATCTTGATTCTCTCCGGGGCGGGAACACGACCGTTGATGGAATAAGCATGCCCCACGTTCAACTCGGCGATCATTTCACCGATAATATAAGTCAAGTCCGTGCGGTGGTTCACGTGAGGAACCAATACTTTATATTTTTCATACACGTGATCCCAATCCACGCCGTGCATATTCTTGGCATAAAAGAAATCCCGCATTTGCCGCCAGCTTTCGTTGTATATCTGCATCCATTCCTGGTGGTAGTCGATCACTTTTTTCACGTCTTTTGTCGGCACGGGAGTTCCCACGCTGGCAGAAAAAACGGGTAAATCCATGACTTGAAAGGACGAACCGGAGAAGGCAATCGCCTTTTTGTAACCCGGGGAGAACTCGACGTACCCGCCCAAGTCGGATTCCCGCCTGCTGTCCATATCGAAATACATGGTGCGACCGCCCCGGTTGTAATATACCCGATGACCCAACATATGCACGTCGTTGTAATGATTGGAGGCAAGCACGGGTAATTCTATCAACCGGTTGTTGAGATTCGAGAAATCGTACACCAATGCCTCGGGCTCGGTCTTTTTATCTTTGGATTTTGCTTTCGTTTCCGTTTCCACGGGAACAACATCATTCTTCGGCGCGAAAAGTACCGGGGCGTCTTTTGCCAAAGGCAACACGTACACTTTATTCATGTCGTTGTACACGTGGTTCCATTCCGTGCGGCTGTAGGTGGGCGAAAAGGCACGTGCCGACACGAACACGAGATATTTGCCATCGTCACTGAAGTTAGGCGACGCAGAGCCGAACCAGCCATCCGTAATCTGATGCTTTTCACCGCTTTCCGTGTTGTACACGATAATATTATCCATCGCGGCTTCCGGACGAACGTAAGTGATGTACTTGCTGTCCGGCGACCAGTTGTAAGAAGTCATGGAACGGATGCCCGATTGTTCCACGATTTTCCGGCTGCCGCATTCCACATCGGAGATATTTAAGGTATTCCCTTTCTCGCTCCACACGATTTTCCGGGAGTCGGGCGACCATTTGTAATTGAAGATATAGCTTTTCAATCCTTTTATCAGTTTCCGTTCCTTTCCGGTTACGGCATCCCGAAGGTAAATATTGAATTCGCCATCTTTGTCGGACACGTAGCTAATGTATTTCCCGTCAGGCGACCAGCCTGCCTGCATATCGTTGGCATCCGACGAGTTCGTCAAGTTGTAGGTAATACCCGTCTTAGCCGGCAATGAAAAAATATCGCCATGCGCGGCAACTACCACACGTTCTCCTCCGGGAGAAGTCGCCACGGTGGTGATCTGACCGCTGACATCCGTCAACTTCGGACGGGAATATACCTGGTCATTATCAATACGGATGGTGATCTTGTTGTCCTTCCCGGTCTGCAAATCATGGGCATAGATATATCCGCCCTGTTCGTAAACAATCCGCTTATCCCCGATAGCCGGGAATTTTATATCATATTCCTTGTAAAAAGTCAATTGTTTGTCCTCTTTCGTGTTCACGTCATAAGCGTAAAGGTTCATCACGTCGCCCCGGTCGGAGATATAATATATAGTATTTCCGTCGGACGACCACATGGGGATAATGTCCTGACGCACGTTATCGGTAATCCGTTCCGATTTCTTCGTGGCAAAGTCAAATACCCGTATATCATCCGCCATTCCGCCCTGGTAACGCTTCCATGCCCGGAATTCCCGCATAATATAGTTATACGCCAACTTTTTTCCGTCGGGAGAATAGGAGGCAAAACCGCCATTTTTCAAGGGCAGTTCTTCTGACATACCTCCCTCCACGGGAACCGTGAACAATTGTCCCGTGAAATCATTGAAAGTATATCTCCGGGAACGATAGAGAACGTGTTTACTGTCCGGCGTCCAGCCGATGACGATATTATTCGGTCCCATCCGGTCACCCAAGTCATCCCGACCTAACGTGGCAGTGTAGGTCAATCGACGAGGTTCACCCCCTTCCACGGGAATCACGAATACTTCAGTATTACCGTCATATTGCCCCGTGAAAGCGATATATTTCCCGTCCGGCGAGATCCGGGGAAACATCTCGTATCCCACGTGGGACGTCAACCGACGTGCCGTGCCTCCTTCGGTGGACACGATATACAGATCGCCCGCGTATGAAAATACCAACTTGTCCCCCACGCTATGCGGGAACCTTAACAATCTCGCTTCCTGAGCTTGCAACAAGAAACTGAACAACAATAATCCTAGTAATACAGTAAACCTCATAATAATAATTGAAAATTGAGAATTGAAAATTGAGAATGAAATCACCGGACTATTATCGGGAAACTCCACCAATCTTCAATCTAAAATCATTAAATCTGAAATCAAGGAAAAAATCATCAGATTTTTTCAAGAACTTCTTTTATCACCCGCGGGAAATGCTCGTATTCGAGAGCGTGTACTTTCTCCGCTAAAGTATCGGGTGTATCCCCCGGGATGATCGGGCATTTTGCCTGAAAGATCGTTGCCCCCTCGTCATAATGACCATTCACGTAATGGATCGTGATGCCACTTTCCTTTTCCCCTGCCGCAATAACCGCCTCGTGCACGTGCATCCCGTACATTCCTTTTCCCCCGTAAGAAGGCAAGAGCGCAGGATGAATATTGACAATATGGTTCGGGTAAGCCTCAAGAATCGCATCCGGCACCTTCCACATGAAACCCGCCAAAACAATAAAATCGATCTCTAAACGTTTCAACTCATTCAGCACCAGATCAGAATGATAAAATTCATCCCGATTAAACACAAAAGAAGGAACCCCCAATCGTTTTGCCCGTTCTAATACATATGCGTTTGGCTTGTTACAAAACACGATTTTCACGACATTTTCGGTGTCGTTTTGGAAAAAATTAATGATATTTTCGGCGTTAGAACCTGATCCAGAGGCAAATATTGCAACTTTTTTCATCTTGTAATCTGTTAAAAATCAATCGCATAAAGATAGTAAAGAGTTTATTCATGCCAAAAAATTTTCTAGGAAAAATAAATTCTCTAACTTTGCGCCCGAACTTAGAGAGTTATGACGTCTGTTATAGACGTTAGTGTGAATTTAAAAAATGTCTAATTAAAATTTAAAGTTATGTCTGACATTCAAAACAGAGTTAAAGCTATCATCGTTGATAAATTAGGAGTTGACGAATCAGAAGTTACACCGGGTGCAACTTTTACAAATGATTTAGGCGCTGACTCTTTGGATACAGTAGAATTGATCATGGAATTGGAAAAGGAATTCAACATCACTATTCCGGACGATCAAGCTGAGAAAATCGCTACCGTAGGTGATGCGATTGCATACGTTGAAGCTAACGCTCAATAATTTAATATTTAATTTATGAACCTCAAACGAGTAGTAATAACTGGTCTTGGTACTATCAATCCCTTGGGGCATAATGTGCCCGAATTTTGGGAAAATCTGAAAGCTGGCGTCAGTGGCGCCGGTCCTATTACTCGTTTTGATGCATCTAAATTTCGCACGCAATTCGCTTGTGAAGTTAAAAACTACGAGCCCACGGAATACTTCGATAGGAAGGATGTCCGTAAAATGGATCTTTACAGCCAATTCGCTCTGATTTGTTCCAGAGAGGCTGTGAAAGATGCCGGACTCGATTTCTCGCAAGAGAACAGAAAGAGAATCGGAGTAATCTGGGGAGCAGGTATCGGGGGATTGGATACATTCTACGAAGAATGTAAAACATTTGCATTGGGAGATGGCACACCCAGATTCAACCCATTCTTTATCCCCAAGATGATTGCCAACATGGGCGGAGCCATGATCGCTATAGAGGAAGGTCTGAAAGGTCCGAACTATACGACGGTTTCAGCTTGCGCTTCATCCGCACACTCGTTAGTAGATGCATTAAATCTGATCCGGTTAGGAAAAGCAGACGTGATTATTGCCGGTGGATCGGAAGCAGCCATTACCCCTCCGGGAGTAGGCGGTTTCAATTCCATGAAGGCTTTATCAACCCGCAATGACGACCCGAAAACGGCTTCCCGTCCTTTCGATGCGGATCGTGACGGTTTCGTGATTGGAGAAGGCGGTGCTTGCCTGATCGTGGAAGAGTACGAACATGCAGTTAAAAGAGGTGCTCACATCTATGCCGAACTCGCTGGTGGCGCTTCAAACTGCGACGCTTATCACATGACGGCTCCCGATCCAAACGGAGAAGGCGCTGCTGACGTGATGTTACTCGCCGTGGAAGATGCCGGACTGAACACGAAGGACGTTGATTATATCAATGTACACGGTACGTCAACCGGGCTAGGAGATGTAGCAGAACCTAAGGCCATTCAAAAAGCATTTGGTGAACACGCTTACGAGCTGAACATCAGTTCCACCAAATCAATGACAGGACATTTATTAGGTGCCGCCGGTGCCTTGGAAGCGATCGCTTGTGTTCTGGCTGTGAAAAACAACATTGTACCCCCTACCATTAATTTCAGTAACCTTGATCCAGAACTGGATCCCAAGCTGAATTTCACATTCAACAAGGCTCAAGAGAAAGAAATCAATGTAGCCATTAGTAATACTTTCGGTTTCGGAGGTCACAATGCTTGTGTAGTATTCAAAAAATAATCACTAACTAAAAAACTTTGGAAAGTGATTAGTAAAATAATTCAATCCATAAAACTTTATCTTCATCGGAAAGAAAAGTTTTATGGATTGTCTATTACGGAATGGGGTTTCGTACCCGGCAATAAAGGCTTGTATACCCTAGCATTATTGCATAAATCGGCATCAAGATACACGAAAAGCGGAACCGTCCTGAATTACGAGCGATTGGAATTCTTGGGGGATGCGGTTCTAGGAGCTATTGTTGCCGAAATTTTATACAAATTCTTCCCCAATAAAGACGAGGGGTTCATGACCCGCTTGCGTTCCAAGATCGTGAGCCGGGAATCATTGAACGCTATCGCTATTAAAATGGGCTTGAGCGAGGAAGTGATCGCCAAGTCGGATATTTCCAAAAACAAACACATTTACGGGGACGTGTTCGAGGCTTTCACGGGAGCGATTTACCTGGACCAAGGATACGACAAGACGAAAGCATTTATCGAGAATTATATTTTCCCTCACTATGTCAACTTGGAAGATCTTGTTTATGTAGACAAGAATTACAAGAGCCGCCTTATCGAATGGGCCCAAAAACAAAAAGCTGACCTTAAAATCGACACGCTGGAGGGAAATGCCCGCCGCTCAAAATTCATTTGCACGATTACCATTGGTGAAGAAATCATGGCTCGCGGCTTAGGAGCATCCAAAAAAGAAGCGGAGCAAAACTCCGCTGAAAAGGTCATCCAAAAACTCCAAGCCGAAGCGAATGGAGAAATTGAAATCTAATTATTCTTTCACTCGTTCCACGTAAGAACCGTCTTCAGTCTTGATACGGATTTTCTCCCCGGTATTAATAAACAAAGGAACCATTACTCTTGCCCCGGTTTCAACTTCAGCTGCTTTCAACGCGGTAGAAGAAGCGGTATCACCTTTTAATCCCGGCTCGGTGTAGGTTACTTCCAAAACAACCGTCGGCAATAATTCTACATACAAAGGAGTTTCCGTGTCGGCATGTACAACCATTTCAACAGCATCACCTTCTTTCAGGAATTGCGGGGCATTGATCAAATCTTTAGAGATTGGAATTTGCTCATAAGATTCCGTGTGCATCATGATATAATCCTCTCCTTCCATGTACAAGAATTGATACGGGCGTCTTTCAATACGCACAACATCAATCTTCACTCCGGAAGTAAACGTATTCTCGATTGTCCGACCGGTTTTGATGTTCTGTAACTTAGTTCGCACGAAAGCAGGACCTTTACCGGGTTTCACGTGTTGAAACTGTACAATTCTGTATAGATCGTCTTTGAAAACGATACATAATCCATTTCTAAAATCAGCGGTAGTTGCCATCTATTTTATAATTTTTAGATTTAATATTTTCATTGAGGATGCAAAGATAAGAAAATCAGCACAACTCTGAAAATTTTAAATTTACAATTTCTGTCATACACCTTCTTTTATTTACGCCATAACCTATAATACACACCCAACGGCAACGATTTTCCGAAGGAATCGGTAAAATAAAGCTCGCCGAATTGTTCGCCGCTACACTCCCCAACCAATTGGCGAACGACGCTCCGGGCCAATAATGCAGACAAACCCATGGAATATAGATTCAACACTAAAAAGCTGTTCGTGGGTTCCAATAACTGCCCACAGAGGGTGATTAGTTCATTGATATTTTCTTCCAGTACCCATTTCTCGCCATTGGCACCGCGTCCATAAGCAGGAGGGTCAAGGATAATCCCGTTATATTTCTTCCCTCGCCGTACTTCCCGTTGCACGAACTTCAAGGCATCCTCCACGATCCAGCGGACACCGTCCAAGCCGGAGGCTTCCATATTCTCCCGAGCCCAAGTCACGACAGGCTTAACCGAATCGACATGAGTGACATCCGCCCCGGCACTCTTTGCAGCCAAGGTGGCACCTCCCGTGTAAGCGAACAAATTCAACACCTTCGCCTCCGTCCCTATGCGTTTCACCTGGTCATATATAAAATCCCAATTCTCTGCCTGTTCCGGAAATACCCCCACGTGCTTGAAAGAAGTCAACCCCAACCGCATCCGGATACCCATATCCCCGTACCGGTAATTCACGAACCATTGTTGTGCCATCTTGGGCTTACAAACCCATTCGCCCCGGTCTTCGCTCCGCTTATCCTTTCTAAAATAAGCATCCGCCCGTTGTTGCCACTCGTCGTCAGAAAGCGATTTATTCCATATTGCCTGTGGTTCCGGTCGTGCAATCACGTAACGTCCGAAACGTTCCAGCTTCTCGAAAGCGCCACTATCAATTAACTCGTAATCCGTCCAATGCGACGGGGTCAGTAATTCTATTTCCATCAAACAAATTATTTTACAAAACTTTCCGTTTCGGCACGGTAGCCACGAAATCTTTCAAGTAAAAAGGCTCGAAATAAGCCACATTTTCAAAATCCGCCGCCTTGAATTTCTTCTCGGCAAGCATTATCATATTTGTGGCAGAAGTCGCCACACCCGAAATAAATTCGGCATTCGGGTGGCGAATAATATCTTTTACCTTATCGCTCCCATTCCCGAAGAAGAACATTTTGTGTCCTTCCAGCAAATCGGCAAACGCCCCCTCCTCGATCACCTCGGCATGGATATCCCACACGACAAGCCCTTCCCGATCGAAAACTGCCATGTACACTTCCATGCGACGGGCGTCAATCATGGAGCAATACAATCCCTCTTCGCCCCGTCTTCGAGCAACGGCATTCGCCAAAGCCTCCAAAGTACTCACGGCAATCAACGGTTTGCCCGCTCCGAAACAAATTCCCTTTGCCAGAGAAACCCCGATGCGCAATCCCGTGTACGACCCCGGTCCCATGCTCACGGCTACCGCATCCAGATCATTTGCCGTCAAGCCGTTCTCTTTCAGCAAATCATCCGCATACACGCCCAATAAAGTAGAATGATTGAATCCCTCGTCGTTTTCTTTCAACGCAATCACGTTACCCTCCCGGGCTATTGCCACGGAACAAACATCCGTCGATGTATCGATATTTAAAATTAAAGCCATAAAACAATTGAAAATTGAAATAACTACTTCCTAATGATTTGAATCTCGCCTCCGGCACCCAGCTTGATAATACTCGAGGGGGCGGGATTAGCGGTTTCATTCCTGCGGAAATCCACGACGTAATCGACAGCCGATTTCACGGTATCGCTGATCTCGGCAAAACACTTCGGGGAAGGTTCCCCGCTGATGTTGGCAGAAGTCGACACGATAGGTTTACGGAAACGGTAAAGCAACGCTTTCGTGAAAACCTCCGAGGTAATCCGGATACCGATTGTCCCGTCCGCCGCAATCAGATTCTTCGCCATATTCTTCGCCCCCGGGTAAATAATCGTCATCGGTTTATCGTTTACTTCCAGCAAATCGTAAGCGACATCGGGCACCTCCACGTAAGAAGCCAGTTTCCCAACATCATCCAGCAGCACGAGCATCGCTTTCGAGTCCTCCCGGCGCTTCAACTCGTACACTTTTCTCACCGCCTCCTCGTTCGTGGCATCACACCCGATGCCCCATATCGTGTCCGTCGGATAAAGAATTACCCCACCATTTCTTAAAATTTCGCAAGCCTCGCGAACTTCTTCTTTCAATTTCTCATCATTCATGAAACCTGATTCTAGTATAGATGGAACGAAAGTACGAAGTTTATGGCAGAATCACAAATACAGGAAGAAAATAGAGGTTTCACGCAAAAATAATAGTGATAACCTGTAAAAATCCATACTGAAAATAGTATTACTTCCGTGTGAATTCCGTATAAATTCCGTCATGAACGCTATAGAAACCCTATAAGAACCCTATATAAATAGCGTTCTTATAGTATAGCTATAACTTATAAATAATACTTTTACCGGAATTAATACGGAATTCACACAGGTGTAATACTTAATTTATGTAGTACTTCTATACATATCTGGTAGTTACACATTAGAAAATCAAATCCAAAGAACCATTCCATCGAGCATTTCCCCCTCTCGGAAAGCCACTGAAATGTCTTATGAATCAATACTCATTGGTTACGGCACACACGCAAGGGAGTGAAATCTGCAAAGCAGATACCCGTGCAGGTTCCTAAAAGCACCTCTTTGATGAAGATTGCCCATGGGAGTAACATCCGGTTGGATTTGTTACGATGCTTATGGGATGTATCCTTAAGCATATACTTTTCTTATAGGATTGCAAATTCCTCGCAAAAATCGTCAGCCATACAATAAATTTCTGTAATTTTAGCCTTCAAGAACATCGTGGTAATAAAAAAGTCATACTTTGTTTTGCAATCTAGACAATATGAATAAATTATTGAAATATACTGCCAAACAGGAAATGTTTTAAATTGAAACCCTACAGAAATCCTATTGCAATAGAAATTACTATTTTGTATGTTTAGTGATTTTATTTATTTTTGCTTGTAAATAAAACAATGGTTATGAAAAAAGGAGCATTATTATTAAGGGTTTCTACTGAACAGCAGGAATTTGAAAGTCAAAAAAATGAACTAATTCCTATTGCAGAGGGATTGGGATACAAAATATCAGATGATTTAATCTTTGGGCAATTTATTACAGGTAAGGATGATTATAGAGGACGAGAAAGAGAATCAATCACAGCACTAAAAGAAGCTTGTAGAAGTGGTAAAGTAGATGCTATTTTTATATGGGAAGTAAGCCGCTTAAGCCGAAGCAGTATTGCTGGGCGAATGTTCATCAATGAATTTAATGAAATGAAGATCCCAATATATTTTAAAGATCGAAATATTTGGACATTAGACCCAGAAACTTTAGAAGAAGATAACACTACGAAAATGATAATAGGTTTGTTTTTTGATTTTGCTGAGGCAGAATTAAAAACAATGAGAAATAGAATGATGAGAGGTAAAAGAAGAAATGCTTCAGATGGGTTGGCAACGGGAGGTTATCTAAATTATGGATACGAGAAAGAGCTTGAAACAGGTAAGATACAAATTTGTGAAGAAGAAGCTATTTTTGTAAAGGACTTGTTTCAAAAGTATTCAACAGGACAATATAGTTTAGGAGATCTTGTTAGATATGCAAATAGTACTCCTAATTTACCTAGATATAAAAAAAATAGTAAAAGAGGGGAGTTCACAACCAACACAGGACGTTTAAAATCAATCTCAACAGTCCATTGGAATAAAGCTGTTATCAGAGGTATGCTTAAAAATTTGATATATATAGGAAAAAGTCATTTCCAAGACATTACTAAAAGTGTTCCTGCTATTGTGGATAAGAATCTATTCGATCAAGTTCAAGAAAGGCTTGCCAAAAATCCAAAGACAAAAGAGAAAAGTAGAAAACATACACATTTATTGCAAAAATTAATGATTTGTGGATTTTGTAACAATATGTTTTACGGGCATTACAGTTATAAAGGTAATCATTACATCTGTTCTAGTTTTAATACTACACATTTAAATTGTGGAAATTCATCGTTAGGATACGAAAAAGTGGAATCTATTATATGGGACTTTGTAAAAAAACATACTTACATTTTCAACAAAATCGAGGAAAAAGAGAAAGAAGAGTTTAAAAAGGAGTTAATGACACAAAAGGAAGAGTTAATTAAGGACAGAAATAGGACAGAACAAGAAATAAATAAACAAGCTAAAGCTATTGATAATTTACTTGATATGGTTGCAAATGGTGTCTTTACCATGCAAGACATCCAACGTAAGAAGAAAAGTATAGATCAAGATATTGAAAAATATAACAATGATCTTGCAAAGATAGAATCAAGTCTCACTCTGATAGAGATAAAACTCAATAAAATAGATAACCAACTTTTAACAGAAGATGATATTTTAGAACTAGAACAAAGTAGACAAAAAATGAAAGATATTATCAATTTGGCTATTGAAAATATAAAAGTGTATAGAATTAATCGTAGTAATGTAGTTTTACAAATCGCATTAGTAAATAAAGTGGTAAATATTCTCTATATGTATAGAGCAAGGAAACATTTTCGTTATTATTATATTGATGATGACGTTGCAACCTTTCTACCTCATAATGAAATTCCAGAATTTGTTAAACATAAGATAGTAGATGTTTGTTTTGAAGTAACTTCTAACAATAATTCTGTATTTGGAGAAGAGATATTTGGAAATTACAGTTATTCTCAAATGTGCGAAATATTAGAGCGTTATAATCAATATGAAGATTACAAACCTTTTGAAAAGATGATTGTTTACACTAAAAAGGATAAATCTATCCCCTCATTTTAGGGGAATAGATTTATAAGCTAGAAAGATAAAGATTCATAAGTTTGTGCTACTTCTTCTTGTCTTAAACCAATATATCTTTTAGTAATGGCTAAAGATGAATGATTAAACATATCCATGAGCATAACTAATGCCTTTTCTGCGTTCTCTGGATTCTGGTTATAAACCTGTCTTCCAAAAGTTTTCCGTAAAGTATGACAAGAGAAGTTTTTTATATTTAGTTTGTACTTAATTTTGATCTGTTTTAGAATCCGATTTAGTTGTTGTGTTGAATAAATTGTCCCTTTTTGGCTTAGAAAAATAGGAGCATTTAGGCATATCGGTTTTATGTTATTATAGCAATCAGCTATAAATTTTTTTAATTGTGAAGAAATTGGAATGCTTCTTTTTTTTGCCGTTTTATGCTCTGTAATTATGATTTCATCTTTATCTAAAATCAACAACCAAGTGAGTTGTTTTATATCGTACACTCGTAATCCCCAGAAAGATCCAAGTGTGATAAATAAAGCGATTTTGTGATTATTGTCTTGTATTAGTTTTCTTACAAGATTAAGCATATCATCCCAATCTAAACAGTCTGCTGTGGTGTTAGTATATTTTAAACTCATAATGTTCAAATTTATAAGATACAACATATAAGTGAATGTTTTCTAGATCCCCCAAATAGTCTAGTTTTGTAAGTATTTGATAATGAGAGAAACGTTCACTAATAGACAAAGTGAACATTTTTAATGAAGTATGATAATTGGAAACTATATCCATGCTAGTTTTTTGTAATGGAGCTAGAATTATAAATTTTGAAAATCTAGTGAGGCATGGATTTTTCTCTCTAGTGTAAAGAGAAGTTTCTAATGAAATTCATAAGATAACAAGTAAAAATGATGCTTTACAAATTATCTTATCCTCAACACTTCGAAGATATTTATATTCTATATAATAACAGATCGAAGTGTAGGTAGTCGAAATTTAGCTAGTGTTGTTCATAAGTCTTCATTTTATAAATTATCTAATATCTTTTTGTTGTGTGTGGTTGAATTTGAACTTTATATAAAGTGATATATCATTATTTGAAGTGTAGGTGATAGAGATTTAGTAGGTGGTGGTGATAGTTCTTTGTTTTTTTTGAATGATTTTGTTGATTATGGAGTAGGAGAGTAGTTTTATAAGAAAAGGTGCGCATTTTGACGCACCTTCTTGATGTTTAAAAATAAGAATTAATTCTCCAACCTTTTTCTTCTGCAATGGAAGTGTCCCATTTATCGTCAATCCAAAGGGTTGAAATAGATTTTCCATTATCATATTTGCCCATAGGTAGACTATTTAAAAGGTTATTGACAGATTCTTGTGTGAATGGATTATCGGTACAATATAGCTCAACTATTTTTGTATTTGTACTTAAATCTAATGAACTTAGTTGATTTTCTCCACAATCCAAATATATTAATTCAGAGCTTTTACTTAAATCTAGTGTCGTGATTTTATTTCCGCAACACTCTAAGAATGTTAATACTATATTTTTACTTAGGTCTAATGATGTGATATTATTAGCCATGCATTGTAAACTTTCTAGTGCTATATTTTTGCTTAAATCTAACGAACTCAATTCGTTATATTCACACTCTAAAAATCTTAGTGCAGTATTTTTACTTAAATCCAATGTCTTAAGATTTTGGTATAAAATGCCTAAAATAACTAGGTTAGGGGCTTTTGTAACGTCAATTTCTTCAATCATGTTTTTACACTTCTCATCACTCCAGATAGATGTTATTCCAGTCCCTTTGATAATAACTTGATATATGCCTTCTAATTTATATTGATGTGTTGTTGAATTTGTGGTTTGTCCATCGCCCCACTTAACTTCCCAATCTTGTGGAATCTTATGGTATGCTCCATATTTTTCTTCTTTATCATCATTAAAATATTCAGGACTACTAAAAGGAGAGAATATGTCATTACGGTTTACTTTGATAGTAAGTATTATTTCATCCATTGTTGGAATCATCGGATTTTGTATAATTTTCACCGTATCAGATAAATCACTGCCCTTGTCTTTTATAATAATTTCTGCTTTGCGCTCATTATAAGTAGTATTAGGCAATATATTATAATTTAGAGTGTTTGTTATCAAAGCCCTAGATAAATCAATTTTTTCTATCCATTTTTCAGCATCGGTAGAAAGCAAAATATCATATTCAATGTTACTCTTTATTTCAATAGATATTTGTTGCCCTTCTGCTGGAATATCGTATTTTTTTTGTGTTAATATAATTATGTTGTTTTGTTTCTGGGTAATTCGTATAGTATCTGATAAATTACTATTCTTGTCTTTTACAACAATTTCTGTAGCCCTTTGTTCATATGATGTGTTCTCGGATATGCTTAGATTGATAATATTCGTTATTAATGCTCTGGATTGAATTTGTTTGATCCATTCTTTTGCATTGTCAGGAATGATAATGTCGTATTTAATGTTACTCTTGACTTCAATTTTAATATTTTGCCCTTCAGAGAGAATTTCATATTTTTTTTGTGTTAATATAATAGCGTTGACTTGTGTCTGGTTGATGTTAAGTGTGTCTGCAAGTTCACTATTTTTATCTTTGATAATCACTTTTGCAGAACGGTTGTCATAAGTCGGATTTGCTGCAATGTTGAATATAAGATTATCCACCCTTGAACTTCTGCTTGTGATTCGATTAACCCAATCTTTCACATCCTCCGGAATGATCACTTCATAATCGACATTACTCCTTAATTCAACATTTATATTCTCTCCCTCCGAAGAAACATTGTACGTGTCTTGTGTAAGAATCAATTCATCTTTTTGTGCTTGGTAAACATGAATTGTATCAGCTAAAGAGCTACTATTGTCTTTAATCACGATAATCCCCTCTCTTTTGTTGGTGGTTGGATTTGCTGAAATTTCAAAATTAAGATTCTTTGTTTCTAACCCTCTCCCAAGTTGTTTTGTCTCTACTTGCTTGATCCATTCGTTGTGTTCCTCTGGGATAATGGTGGAATAGCTAATGTTACTTTTAACTTCAACCGTAATGTTATCTCCTTCTGTTGGAATGTCATATTTTTCCTTGGTTAGAATAATCGCATCTTTTTTCTTCTGGGTGACGGTCATTACTTTTGTTGTCTCTCCTGCTTTAATGGTTAGATTGAAGTTTCTATCATCGTATTCGTCACTGGGATCAGCAATAGCTGTTATTGTAGAGTTTCCATTACCTTGGGTCGGATTAATTTTACACCATGTACTTGGGTTTGTAATAATCCAATCAAAATTGGAGGTGATAGAAAATGTTTTTTCTTCTCCTTCCGATTTAAATGTTAATTCACTTGGAGAGATTGTTAATGTTGTTTGTACCCCTCCATTCCCATTTGGATTGTTGGGATCATCAGTTCCACTATCTTTGCCACAATTTGCTAAAAGTGTCGATAATAATATAAATATAAATATTAATTTTCTCATAATTATATAACAATGTAGGTTTGTAAATAAGCTATTTCTTTATTAAAAATTAAATATTAGGTGCTTTTTCACCATGATAGCGTGTTGCTATTTTAAAGTATGCCATTCTTCTTTATCGTAAGTAAGAGATAATTCATGTAGAAAATCACTAAACTCTTCTTTAATTCCCTTTAGGTTTATATCATGAATTTCTAAATCTTCAATATCCTTACATTGAATCATTTGTAGTAATAATTCTTTTATCCCCTCAAATTTTTTGACAGGATAATTTTCATTTCCAATTTGGAATTGAAATATTGAATTTGGAGTTGAAAGTTGTTTTAACGAATGTTCTATTACTTGTTCCTCTTTTTTATAGAACTTTTCAATAGAATTGAGTTTCCATTGTTCTGTTTCTAATAAAGTATTGAATTTTTGTTGGACTTCTTTCAATTTTTCAATTCCTTTCCAAGAAAATTTGACTTCGAAAATATCCTGTGCTGTTTTCATATAGCTAGATATTATTTACCCCAATCCCCAAGGGTAATTTAAATATAAAAAAAGAAGTGTGGAGATTGCTAGCTTATTAATCTTGAGGTACGACCAAGTAACCTTCGCAGAAATAAACAGCCACCCCACACTAGACCATAATATATTTAGAAATTATATATGGCAAGCATGAGCGTTTGTACCGTCTATCCTTCTGCTTTAAAATTGGTCGTTTTCAAGATTAGGATAAAACCAAACACTTCTTATTAAATATGTCTGCCCCCCAGATTTCTCCAAAGGACACCACAAATGTAAATAATAATTAGCATTCTACAAACGCTCAACAGGGGTGGCTGCATGGCAAAAATATTAAATTTCAACGTGAATAGCTTGTGATCGCTCTTAATATATAACCGTTCTACAATTCACCTCTTTAGCCATCCATCCAGAGCAAACAACCAAAAAGATGCAATCATTACCTTTTCTTGGATAGTAACAAGATCATGATAAAGATAATAACCGCAATAAATTCCAACCTTGCTGACCTTGGGTAAACGGTGAATATAGCGACAACATGAATGATGAAAGTGATCACAGCCATCACCATGATCCATATTGAACCCCTCTCGAATTTTCTATCTCTCATCTATGTTATATAATTACTCACGTTAGTAACCTCCCTCCGAATAACTGGAGTAACTTTCCTCACCGACTATAACATGATCCAGACAATTCATGTTCAACAACCTGCAAGCCTCCATGATGTTTTTTGTTACTTTTAAATCCTCCGGACTGAAAGCTAAATTCTGGCTTGGGTGGTTATGAAAGATGATTGAACAGGTGGAGTTAGTTTTTAGCATTAACTGTAAAACAGTCCTTGGATCAATGATAGTGTTCTCTTGATTACCCACGCTAAGCCTTGCAACACCCAGCACCTTTAAATTTCTATTTAACAACATGATCCATGCCTCTTCATGGTGATGCAAACAATCATCGAAAAAGGGTCTGATTAATTTGTATGCCTCCATCGCCATCGTCACTTTGGGTCTGTCTTTTGGCCGTACTTTCAGCTTGTATCTAATCTCTACCTCCGATAATCTTGTTAAATCATCGAAATGTAGATTCGGTTCTATTCCAGTTTTAATCTCTGGTGATAAGTATTCTTCTTTCATTAGTGATAAATTTAATTGATAAGACATTGATTTAAATAGAAATTAAAAAAGTGGAGAACTTTCACTTTAGTTCTTCTCTCTTTTCGATTTCTCAAATGGAAGTTAGGGGGCGTTAGAGAGTGAATAATCCTACCGTTCGATTAACACTAAATTTTTTTACACAGGGGGGATTTTATATAAAGTAGCCTTTTAAATGATAATTCCCCTTCAACACTTCGGTAAAATATATATACTATATAATAATAGTCCAAAGTGTTGAGGGGGAATGGTGATTCACTTCATTATTTTTTCATGCACTTCTTCTTTTTATAAAATTATCAAGTTCGGCATCGATTGAGTTTGTGTGGATTTATCCATGATTTATTCCAAAAAATAATTGATTCGTTTCTTGCTATTATATAGCGCATAAAAAAAGGACAGGATTTGATGAAAGTTATATCCTTCAATCAAACCCTGTCCTTGGTTTCGTTATTTATCTATCTAACCTCTTCAAGTAAGAGATAACGTTATCCATTTTCCCTTCCTCCACGAGTTTTAAAAATCGCTTGCATAACTTGTTGGTTTCATCCTCTAGATCCTTGTTAATAAATTCCATCTCTCTATGGTAAATTTCAGTAACTTTAGAGGGAACAAGTTCAGTGTAGCCTTCTCCTGCTTTTGAATTTTTTTTCATGATGTTATGATTTAAATTAGTTATATATATGATTAACTGGCTAGAAAGTCTTTTCAATCTCCCTGCCCCATGTTTCTTTGCCCTCAACATTCATTTTCACCCTCTTCGTTTTAAATAACAGGTTGAAAAACTCGACTGCCGTTTTCTCTTTTAAAATGGAATCACCCACCTGTTGCCTGCAATTGTTTATCCTTTTACATATCTCTGGACTGGTTAATCTCTCTCCAACATTAAACGCTCTAAGTAACATGAGCCTGTACGCTTTTATGCTTGGGTCTGTGCCGAATTTTATTATTATAACCTTCTTGATGGACTTCATTTTTTGGGGAGTTATTAAATATCGCTTTAATTTATTAATTACCTGACAAGAAGGGACTCCTATCGCATGAAAGGTTTCGTAATATTCATTTATAGTCTGGTAAATAGGACGTTCTTTTATATCTAGTAGTACAGGCATACCCTTTTCTTTTGGATAGGCATAATCATGAAAGAAAGTATCAACCGCAATATCTATCTCCTCTTGGGTGTATTTCTTCTTCTCTTTAGTCTCTATTTCCTCTTTTAAATCCATGCAATCTTTTGATAGTTCCATGTCGATATTAAATGTTTCAAGTATTCTCTTCATCCTGTATAAATTGTTGTAAGCAACGTTATTCATGTTATTGTATGTAGTGTTAGCTATCTTCTGGTGATTCATGTAAAGGGTAGAATAAATAAATCGAGAGAAGTAATTACAATTCAATTGTTGGTCCAGCTTGATGGCTCTATAATCTTTTTCCAGTGTTTGTATTCTATTAAATTCCGTTCTTGTTTTTTGGGTAATCTTGTTTAATATGGTAGAGTACACTTGTTGATAATTAAATTCTTGTTCTTCATATAAATTATTACATAATAGATACCCTTCACTCGTGGTGCAATCTCTAAACCTGTTCATCACCTGTATAATATCAGTGTAGGAGTGCCTGTTTTTACTTGGTGCTATGATTAATTTATAATTATCTCCTTTAATATCGTACCCTTGCCTGTAAGTGGTAATAATTATATCGGCATCGACTTTACCAGTTGTGATTAATTGATCGTAATAACCTGGATCACCTTCAACCTCTATATCGTTCTCCATCTCTCCCTCACCTTTAACATCTTTCCCTCTAGTTTTCTTGTTCGTCAAGGAATTGATAACGGCTATTTTATTAAATCCATGGTTAGGTAATCTCTCTATAATAGTATCCAGTTTATCGGATTTATCCAGTAGAGATAGTACAGGTATGTAACCCTCTTCTTTAATCATTCCAGCCAGTTGAAGTATAGCTCCCTCTAAATTCTGTGAATATCTTGTTACCCATAATTTTCTTTTACTAACCTCATTTGGAATGGCTCTAACTTGTTCAATTCCATTATACGCTGAATCATTAGATAATAAAGGAGTGCCAGAGAGAAGGATCACTCTATCGTATCCTGTCATCGCAGTAAGAGTGTTCTCTACCGTTTCTCTTCTCCAGCTGTAATCTGTAACAAGTGAATGCGCTTCATCAATGATTAACGTCATACCCTTTCTAATAAATTTAGGAATATGTTGATAAACAGTTATTAATTGTCTCTCTTCCTCTTTACTTCTATCGGCTGCACAATAATAAGGTATCTCATGTCTACTAGATAACCCCTCCATGAGGAATAATGTATCCGTGGCGTATAAAAATGGAATGTTATTCCTTTTTAAATAATCTAGCAAGTAATAAGATTTCCCACATCCTGTTGGTGCTTCAATGGAAATCTTGAATCTAGCGTTAAAATCCAGTGTCTCTAAAAAAACTGTTTCTGATAGATGCTTGTTGTAATTTAAATCTCTAATCTCTTTTTTGTTTATGAAAAACATTCTGACATGATTAAATTATCCACTTCTTTCATCATTTTGATGTTGCAAACCATGGTTATTATTTATATATAAATCTATCCAGATTGCAACTGTATTGTATAGATTTAAATAGTTCAAGAAGTGGTTAAAACTATTATCCTCTATAAAGCATGATTCAAGGTATTATTGATAGTCTTATCTATTATAAATGATTAGAATATCATTCGATTCATTAATCTCTCACTCTTTTTAATGATATATCAATCTATATTTGTCTGGATGATTAGATATAAAAGCATTCTATTCTACATACTATATCCATTTGCAACAATTCAGGTAAAATGAAAACCCTATCGATTAAATTGACAGGGTTTCATACCTTGATGCCAGAGAATGTTTATACATGTAGATTTTGAGAAAGTAGATATAATGGTTATATCTTATCTTGTTTATTATCACAAAGATAGTGATTAAAAAAATCAAAAACTATGAAAAGACAAGGAAGTTGTAAAATTCATTAAATGATAACTTTTAGTTTATATAACATGGTATTAATGAAAGAGTATTGGAAGAAAACAAGTAAAATGCTTATCTCCTGTATCTATTAGATATTTATTATAGCAATGCAAATGATTTGGATGATAAAACTTAAATTCTATTCAATCCATTTATAAACTTATAATGGCTAGCCATAAATCTCTATTTCCTTCTTCTTTTACTTGTTGCAAATCATGATTATTATTTTATAATAAATAACTCTAGTTTGCAACATGAGGTTAGTGGGTTAAGGAGGTGTTTAATTGATTTGTTTTTGGTTAGTTGTTAAAAAGAGATTGTAGTGAGGTGTTTTATAGTATCGTATTTATAATGAATAAGATATAGAATAAATTTGAGAGATATTCATGCAAGAGTTTGTTGTTATTGAATCTTGTTGAATATATGCTTTTAGTTTTATATCTCCCATGTTTATATATTATGGTTTGTTGTTGGTGGGGTAGATAAAATGAATTGTTTCTATATATTCCTTTGGTTTATAAAATATAAGGTTATTTGTATTTAAAAACAAGGAGTATAAATGTGATCTTGTATAGTATTTATGGATGCACTGCTTTTTTTATTACTTTTCATTATATTGTTGTTACATGAAGTATCATGAATTTGGGTAGAATTTAATATTTTACCTCCCGAATTAAAATTGATTTTGGAGGTAAGTTTGATGTGGTATATTCAAGCAATATCTTCTCTTTCTTGTTTTATCCAGATTTTGATGAAACAAGATTTAATAATGTTTTGCTTGATTGAAATAGAGAAAGACAAGGGACTAGGGAATAGTATAGCCCCTTGTCATTTTCTTTTTATTGATTATTATCACATTTAGTTTGTAGTAAAATTAATATGCTATATACTTGATTATCTGTAAGCTTCTTGATGAATTCCACATCATTTGATGTTAGAGTTTCAAGTATTTTCATTGCTTTCTCCAATCCATTGCGTTGGTGGGTTTGAGGTGAAATTGCGTTCTGGTATTTTGTGAACGCATCAATGAAATATCTTTTTTTGATGTCACGTGTATCTAACCCAATATTAAGCAGGGTTTCTATAATTTTATCACCTACATTTAAATCATACTGGAATTGTTGAGGTAGCACACCTCTTGTTGCATCATTCCATTGAGAAGAGGTTAATTTTTTCCCAAACAAGTAATATTTTACAGCAGTACTTGCTGGCATATTATATTCCCTGCTTACTTGCTGCACTTTCAACATAAATTCATTTTGTGTAGCCAAGCAAGAAAGTTCAACCTTCTCTTTCCCTTTTAACCCTCTATCTAAAGAGAGATTTGTTCCTTCATACTGTGCACATTCTTGTAATGAATCAAATGATTTCACTTGTACATTCGTTACGGGTATTAATTCTCTTCCTTCCACCATAGCCTCTATGTTAAGGTTGTAGATCGCTTGGATCATTACCTGTTCCTTTACAGAGCAAACTGGAATTAAGGTATTTTGTGTTCCTTTCTCTATAAGATTACCATTAGGATCAGCTAATTCAATATTTGCATCAAAAAATATTTGGGCATGAGTCATATACTTTGGAGAATCCTTTTCAAAATTTGGATCATTAAATATCTCCTTGGCTTGTTGCCAAATTTTTGTTTGGCTGCAAAAAGAGGGATTTTGAGCAATCATTACTTCTTTTATCTCCTTTTTAAGAAAACATCTCTTTTCATCCTCTTCGTATGTCCATATCTCTACAGGCATAAGAAGAGAGGTTTGTAGTAGTTTTTTCTTGTAGGCATTTTTAGCCTTTACAAGCTGCTTTTGAACTTTCCCTTTTTCCCTCTCTTCACATTCTTCTAGTTTCTCTTGGGCAGTTTTCACTGCTTGTTGTAGTGCATCTAATGTTAGAATTTTCCTTTCTTTTCTTACCTTCTTCTTTGTGGTTTGCCTCTTGAGGGTACTAGGTTCTTTGTATAGCACAACAGCCGTTGTCATGGCTGTTCTATCTTGAGCCTCACTTGTTGAACTATTATATTTCATATTTACTGAATTTAAAAGATTATTTCCTTCTTTTTCTTCATCCACCATTGTATAGGTTACAAATTCCATTTGATTGTTCATAATTACTTAATTTACATGTTAATAATAACCCCATGCAGAATAATTGATCAGTTTATCCTTTCTAGGGGTGATGAGTTTAGGGGGTGAAGGTTCAAATTCTCCTTTTTTCTTTTTTATACTGGAGTGTCTTACCTTGTAAGACTTGCTCCCTCTCAACCCTACATTCATCGTTTTGTTCAATAGCTAAAGAACATCGTAACCAGCTTTATGTCGTTGATTACAATGCAAAAGTATGGCAATGGATTTTGGCAGGAAAAAATGTAATTCCAGTAGATAAGGGTGTATTTTCTATGTAATGGGAATCAATAAATTAGATAGATTTTCAAGTGTATTTTTTTACCAGTACTTCGGGTTATATTGTTCCATTAAATTCTTTCCCTCTTCGTTTGTTCCCACTTTGACAGAGGCTTTCTCAAAAAATTCTTGTTTCTTGCTTTTGTACGAACCTCTCTCTTTCTCCCTCTTTAAATTGTACTGGATATTCGTACGCATATTAATGATCCAAGTCGATAGAATTTTGTTTCTTCTCTTGTCCTTTTCCTCTATATTAAATTCATCATCATCTGGGACAACGGTAAGAAAATCAAGAACCTCTAAGAATTTAGTGATGAAGGTGCAAATCTTGTCAGTTATTTTACCTTCTGGACTGTGGTAAGGTGTTTCATCCTGTAAGAAGTGGTATAACTGGGTAACTATTCTATGGAAATCATGATCGGATTTAGCACCCACCTTGTTTTTATATTCCTTCAATTCAAATTCCACATCTTTGATATTATCCTCTTTTAGATACTGGCTGATGTATTCTGTGAGGTGGGTGAGAAACCAGTTATTGCTGTTATTTAAGGTGATAGAATGCCTGCCAAGTGTAAGTGTTACATCTTTATATGGATTATTCCAAGCGTCCATTGGTCTGTAAGTTGGATGATCTTTATATCCTTTTTGGGCATCTGGGAATTGCTTGTAATTATCATGGAGGAATTTATATAATGCCAACATATCTGGTCTTACAAATTCATGGAATATCCTGTAATTGTAATCCCCACACGATTCAAAATAATTTGGCTCGATAGATGATTCACTGTAAACGTAAAACATTATCCAAAGGATCGTGTCTTGTTTATCATCAGTGATTAAATTGGATTCATCATTAAAAAATGCAATAATCTTGTTATATAAGGCTTCTGGATAGGCTAGATGGATAGGTTTGTTACCTTCAATGAAAAATTTCTCTGGTTTAAACTCGTCATGGAAAAAACCATCATCATCGTAAGTGGTTTTTGTTGCCTCTCCATGATAGATATGATTATTACACCAGTCTAGCATCCCCTGTATCTCAAAAAGGGTGAATGAAAAATGCTTCTCTAAAATTGGAAGTATTTCTTTTAGATCACCACCGTTGAAGTGGTAAGTTAAATATTTCTCGTCTTTTCTCTCTTCATTTTCCATGATGCTTTTTGTTTTCAAAGGTAAGAACTACTTCTTTATTCTAAAAGCAAAAAGTGACTAATTATTAACTAATGTTATTGTATCATAATATTTAAAATTTACCAAATATATAAATTTTTGATTATCAATATGTTATATTCATACAAATTAGTAATTCCTATTGCAATAGGGTTTCTGTAGGGTTCATGAAATAAGGTTCTATGATCAACCTTACAAAGCGTGTATGCTATGTTCGCGAGGCAGGGCTACACCAAACGTTTGATTAACTCCGTACGATCGCCGTGCAACATATCGATCACCGGAATCTCGATCAAGGAGTAGCATCCTGGTTGTTGCTTCATGGAAGCGCGGGCAGTAGCCACTAGAATCTGCCCCGTCAGTGCCGGGTTATTGATTTTCATATCGAATTCGAACAATTGATTTTGCGTCTTGCCGGACACGCCTTTGCGGGTAAGGTTCACGCCATGCCCCATATCTTTCAGGTTATCCACGCACTCTACCTGCATCACGTGTGTTTCGTCGTGCACGAAATAGGGATCGGCTTTGATGGTTTCCGCCACGGTTTTGAAGTCGTACCCATCCTCCAACTCGATATATACCATGCGGCGATGGATGCCCGTACCCACGGGAATCGTCATGGAAAGGGCGGCTTTCACTCCTTTCACGGCTTTCACGGCAACGGTATGCCCCATGCTCATGCCTGGTCCGAAGTTTGTATAGGTAATTCCTTTCGGGGCACAAGCCTCCAGGAGGGCACGTACCACGGAATCGCTTCCCGGGTCCCAACCGGCAGAAACAACGGCAACTTTCCCGTGTTTCCGTGCCACTTCACCCAAACGCCGGTGCAAACCGGTAATTTCCGTGTGAATATCAAAACTATCC
This sequence comes from Butyricimonas synergistica DSM 23225, assembly GCF_000379665.1. GTDB lineage: Bacteria > Bacteroidota > Bacteroidia > Bacteroidales > Marinifilaceae > Butyricimonas > Butyricimonas synergistica. The sequence goes on from NZ_KB903360.1 coordinate 384,447, forward strand.
ACCGTATTGATCCCCATGGCTAAGATTCGAGAGGCATAAGCCTCCACGCTACGGGTGGGGGTACATAAGATTGCCACATCGACATCCTTGATTTGAGCAATATCCGACACGACTATATAGTCTTTCAACTCCGCCGGAACATTCGTCGCATCCCGGCGTACCACTCCTGCTACTTCAAAGTCGGGGGCTGTCACCAGTGCATCCAGCACGTAGTGACCGATATTGCCATACCCGACGATGGCTGCTCTAATTTTCTTCATTTGTTTTTTGCTTTTAAAATTAACGTCGCAAATTACGAAATAATATTTTTCCGACAAAAGACAAGCACATGGAATTCACCCGGTTGTTAAATATTCTACACCTGTTTTCCCGGATAAAAAAAATTCAACACCCACGCAAGGCTTTATCTCCCCTATACATTCTCTTGTACCAGGGCATTATTCTAATGTAAGAGGAAACACAAGGCAATCGATAAGAAAGTAGGGACTATATTAAAAAATAGTTAATTCATAAAGTCATGATAGACCTTTTCAAGATTTTCCGGTATTCTAAATAAAATAAAGATACAATCCTTGTTTCATCAATGGACGATGTGTCGAGTGTGTTATATATAACTTCAAATAAATGGTATGAAGATCACAGTATTTATTTTAGCCGTACTTTTCTGTATGGCAGGAAGGGGTTCCGCTCAGGTTAATGGAGGTGCCGGTTCGACAATTTTCAAGGAGATAAAGAAGCCACCTCTGGATTGGGCGTTACTCTCGTTTTCAACGGATTCCGTGTACGGGATGGAAGTCAACCGGGCTTACGAGTTTTTAAAGAATAAACCGAAAAAAAGGAAAGTAATCGTGGCGGTCATTGATTCGGGAACGGACATAGACCACGAGGATTTGAAGGCGAATTTGTGGGTAAATCCGAACGAGATTCCCGGGAATGGCATAGACGATGACGGGAATGGTTACGTGGATGATATTCATGGCTGGAATTTCCTGGGCAAAAGCGACGGCACGGTGATCGGTCGAGGGATGGACGAGAGGAACCGGTATTTCATGTTGAATCGTGAACGTTACGATGAGTTATTCTCGAAAGAACGGAATAAACGGGAAGAAAAGGAATTGAGCCGGTTGCGTGATCTTTTTCAAACATCTGCCGTGGGAAAGAGATATCTTGAAGTGGAAAAGGCAAAAGAAGAAGGCAACGAAGCAGAGATCGCGAAAGCGGAAAAAATGTTCACGGATTTGTTCGGCCCCATGCAGGATCACCGACCGCAGATCGGGGATAATCTGGAAAAAGTGAATGATCGTTATTACGGGAACAATACCCTTTGGTCGGCTTCGTTGCATATCCGGGTACGGGATCACGGCACGCACGTCGCCGGGATCATCGGTGCCGAACGGGGAAACGGCATCGGGATGGACGGGGTTGCCGACCACGTGGAGCTGATGATTGTACGGGCAATCCCGGATGGAGACGAGTATGACAAGGACGTGGCGAATGCCATTCGTTACGCGGTGGACAACGGGGCAAATATTATAAACATGAGTTTCTCGAAGTGGATGTCACCACGGGAGAAATGGGTACAGAAGGCGTTGGCATATGCCGAGAAGAAAGGTGTTCTGCTCGTTCGCGGGGCAGGGAATAGCAGAATCAACGTGGATAGTGTAATTCTTTACCCCCATCCTTATATCGGAAAAAGACGAATCAGTTCGTTTCTGATCGTCGGGGCATCCGATGCGCAAGGTAATCCGGCAAGTTTTTCAAATTTCGGACAGCAGCGTGTTGACGTGTTCGCCCCGGGGGATGCGATTAATTCCACGATTTCGGGGAACAAATACTCCCAACAAGGCGGAACCAGTATGGCATCGCCAATGGTGGCAGGAGTTGCGGCGATATTGATGGCATATTACCCGGAATTGTCAGCCGTTCAAGTGAAAGACATTATCATGCGGACTGCTGTCACCCGGAGAGGCGATACCGTGTCCCGGAGGTTGGGATATTCCATATACAGCGAGAGAGAACAAATTCCTTTCTCGTCACTCTGCATCGCCGGCGGAATAGTGAACGCTTATGAAGCCGTGAAACTGGCGGATCAGATGGTGAATAAAAAATAAAGCGAAGCGGAGAACTAAACTATCCCCTCCAACTCCCCCTGTGTTAAGGGGGAGTTGGAGGGGATAGTTTACCAAGCATTCAATCTAAAATCGCTCAATTCAAAATTGATTGAGGTTATTTTGAATTCCTGCAAAAATTCTTTAAATAAAAGCACTTGTTACTGGCAATTCTACCCGCATGGAAGAAGTTTTCTGCCAAAAAATCGAACTCTCGGAAGAAAAAATACCTACCTGACATAACCGGAAATTGGCTCCCGTCCGAAATCTCTTACCGGACACGATCTAAAATCTGAAATCATTAAATCTAAAATTAACCCTCCCTTCCAACTCTTAAAAAGACTTATAATGCGATCAATGGGGAGAAATAAAGAAGAATTTCTTTTTTTATTATACAAAAACACCTAATTTTGCTTTTCGTTTTTAATAACAAACAGTTACAGAATAAATACATAAAAATCTATTATGGCAGAGAATGTAAACGAAAAGCTTTTCAATGAATTTGCTCCCAACACGACACAAGAGTGGAAGGACAAAGTCATTGCAGACCTTAAAGGGGCTGACTTCGATAAAAAGCTGGTTTGGAGAACAAACGAGGGTTTCAACGTACAACCGATGTACCGGTTGGAAGACTTGAAAGACCTCAAGAACCTAGAGTGCTTCCCGGGAGAATATCCTTTCGTGAGAGGTAACAAGAAAGACAACAACGAATGGTTTGTACGCCAGGACATCGTGGTAGAGGATGTTGCCGAGGCGAATAAAAAAGCGTTGGATGTTCTGAACAAGGGTGTTGATTCACTCGGATTCGTACTTTCAAATTGCAAGAACTTCACGAAAGCCGATATGGCTGCCTTGTTGAAAGATATTTGTTTGGAATGTATCGAGATCAACTTTGTCGTTTGCTGCAACAAAGTGGCTATCCTGAATATGTTCAAGGAATATGTAAAAGAAAAAGGATTTAACCCCGAGAAAATCAAGGGAGGTATCAATATCGACCCGATCAGCAAGTTAGTCCTGGAAGGCAAATTCTGTGACCCGCACCCGTTCGATGTGGTAAAGGCTACCACGGAAAGCACCGCTGAACTGAAAAACTTCAAGACCATCGAAATAGGCGGATACATTTTCAACAATTCCGGAGCTTCTATCGTTCAGGAATTGGGATTCAGCCTGGCTGCCGGAGTAGAATACTTGGATAAACTGACCGACGCGGGAATGGACGTGAAGGACATCGCTCCCCGTATGCGTTTCCACTTCGCGACCGGTTCAAAATATTTCATGGAGATTGCCAAACTGAGAGCAGCACGTTACTTGTGGGCTCACATCGTGAAGGCTTACAATCCTTGCTGCGACTGTGTTTGCAAGATGAACATCCATGCAGAAACATCTGAATGGAACAAGACCGTATACGACCCGAACGTGAATATGCTCCGCACGCAAACGGAAACTATGTCAGCAACCCTCGGCGGTGTCGATTCATTCACGGTTCACCCGTATGACTATATCTACAAGTGCCATCCTTCCGAACTGGGAGAACGCGTGGCTCGTAATCAACAATTGTTGTTGAAAGAAGAATCACACTTCAGCAAGATCGTTGACCCTGCCGGTGGTTCATATTATATCGAGGAATTGACCCAGTTCATCGCCGAGGCTGCATGGAAATTATTCCTGCAAGTACAAGAACAAGGCGGAATGGTGAAAGCTCTTGAATCCGGATTCGTTCAGGCAGCCGTGAAAGCTACCGCGCAGAAAAGAGACCAAGACATCGCCAACCGGAAAGAAAACTTCCTGGGTACGAACCAATTCCCGAACTTCAACGAGAAGATGGACAAGGCTCTTTGCGCTTGCATCCTCGAACCGGAAGACAAAACGGCTCCCGATGCAGTGGTTGAAACGCTGAAACCCTACCGCGGAACTCAAGCGTTCGAGGCTATGCGTATCCGCACGGATATGTTCACCAAAGAGAACGGACACCGTCCGGTGGTTTACATGTTCCCGATGGGTAATTTGGCTATGCGTAAAGCAAGAGCACAATTCGCTTGCAACTTCTTCGCTTGTGCCGGATTCCAAGTAATGGACAACAACGGATTCAAAACCGTGGAAGAAGGCGCTAAAGCCTGCATGGACAACAAAGCCGACATCGTGGTTATCTGTAGTTCCGACGATGAATACGCTACAATCGCACCAGAGGTATATGCCGCACTGAAAGACAAGGCAATCATCGTTGTTGCCGGTAACCCGGAATGCAGACCCCAACTGGAAGAAATTGGTATCAAGAATTACGTTCACGTGAAATGCAACGTGTTGGAAGACTTGAAAGCATACCAACAAAAATTGGGAATTAAATAATTTTAGATTGTCATAAATCATAAATTAGAAGATGAAACCAAATTTTAAAGATATAAATATCAAGTCAACAGAAAAAGCTACCCTTGCTGCCGCAGAATGGGAAAAGGCTAATCATATCGAAAAGAACTGGTTGACACCCGAGCTGATACCGGTAAAACCCGTGTACACGGCTGAAGATTTAAAAGGGATGGAACATTTGGATTATGTTGCCGGTATTCCCCCGTATTTACGCGGTCCTTATTCAGGAATGTACCCCATGCGCCCGTGGACAATCCGCCAATACGCCGGATTCTCTACCGCTGAAGAGTCTAACGCATTCTACCGTCGTAACTTGGCTGCAGGACAGAAAGGTTTGTCCGTGGCATTCGACTTGGCTACCCACCGCGGATATGACTCCGATCACCCGCGTGTAATCGGTGACGTGGGTAAAGCCGGTGTGGCAGTGGACTCTATCATGGATATGAAGATTCTGTTCGATCAGATTCCGTTGGATAAAATGTCCGTGTCTATGACCATGAACGGTGCCGTACTTCCTATCCTGGCATTCTATATTGTTGCCGGGTTGGAACAAGGAGCCACTCTGGATCAATTGTCTGGAACAATCCAGAACGATATTCTGAAAGAATTTATGGTGCGTAATACTTATATTTACCCGCCGAAATTCTCCATGAAGATTATCGCTGACATTTTCGAGTACACTTCCAAGAATATGCCGAAGTTCAACTCTATCTCTATCTCCGGGTATCATATGCAAGAAGCTGGTGCAACCGCCGATATCGAATTGGCTTACACGTTGGCTGACGGTTTGGAATACTTGCGTGCCGGGGTAAACGCCGGAATGGACATCGATGCTTTCGCGCCTCGTTTGTCATTCTTCTGGGCTATCGGTATGAACCATTTCATGGAAATCGCCAAGATGAGAGCCGGACGTTTGTTGTGGGCAAAGATCGTAAAACAATTCAACCCGAAGAACCCGAAATCTTTGGCATTGCGTACGCACAGCCAGACTTCAGGATGGTCACTGACCGAGCAAGATCCGTTCAACAACGTGGGACGTACTTGTATCGAGGCAATGGGTGCCGCTTTGGGACACACGCAATCTTTGCATACCAACGCGCTGGATGAGGCTATCGCCCTCCCGACGGACTTCTCCGCCCGTATCGCCCGTAACACGCAGATCTATATCCAAGATGAAACTACTGTTTGCAAATCTATCGACCCGTGGGGAGGTTCTTACTACGTGGAGAGCCTGACTCAGGAACTGGTAGAGAAAGCATGGGCTCACATTCAAGAAGTGGAGAAACTGGGAGGTATGGCTGCCGCTATCGAATCCGGTATCCCGAAACTTCGTATCGAAGAGGCTGCCGCCCGCACGCAAGCCCGTATCGACAGTGGCACACAAACTATCGTGGGTACCAACAAGTATCGCTTGGAGAAAGAAGACCCGATCGATATCCTTGAGGTGGACAACACGGCAGTACGCGAGGCTCAGATCCGTCGTTTGCACGAGTTAAGAGCTAACCGTAACCAAGCCGAGGTTGACGCTGCATTGGCTGCCATTACCAAATGTGCTGAAACAGGAGAAGGCAACTTGCTTGAATTAGCCGTTGACGCAGCCAAAAAGAGAGCATCACTGGGAGAAATCTCAGACGCGTGTGAAAAAGTTGCCGGACGTTATAAAGCAGTTATCAGAACCGTGAGTGGAGTATATTCAAGCGTTGCCAAGGAAGACGAAGACTTCCAGAAGGCAAAACAACTGGCAGACCAGTTCGCAGAAATGACCGGACGCCGTCCGCGTATCATGATCGCCAAAATGGGTCAAGACGGACACGACCGCGGAGCTAAAGTAGTGGCTACGGGTTACGCCGACCTCGGCTTCGACGTGGATATGGGACCGTTGTTCCAAACCCCGGAAGAAACCGCTAAACAAGCCGTCGAGAACGACGTGCACGTTGTCGGGGTATCTTCTCTTGCAGCCGGACACAAAACCCTTGTACCTGCCGTTATCGCGGAATTGAAGAAATTGGGACGCGAAGACATCCTCGTTTACGTGGGTGGTGTAATTCCTCACCAAGATTATCAATTCTTGTTCGACGCTGGTGCTATCGCCGTATTCGGTCCCGGTACCAAAGTATCAAAGAGTGCTATCCAAGTGCTCGAGATCTTGATCGACTTGGCTAAGAAGTAATTCAAAGCTAATAAATAAACAATAGAGGCTGTCTTTCATGAATTGACAGCCTCTATTTTTATATTCAAAAATTATTTTCCAAGTATTCGCCAATTTTTCCCGTCAGATAATATGGCAAACTTAATAACGTGTAATTCTTTCCTCCCGGAGTTGTCAGGACATCTCTATTTCAAGATTCATATAAATATATTGCTTGAAATCTTGTGCGAACAAAGTTGCTTCTGCAATGCGAATGCAAGACACGTAATAAATAATAAGATTAAGTACAATTATCCCGTTTCAGAAGCGTTTTGAATGATTTGATTTCACGAAAGAGTTTTGTAACTTGCAGCAACTAAAAAACTATACCGATATGTACAATTTTGACCAGATAATAGATCGCCGAAACACGGCTTGCGTGAAATACGATAACTTGAAAAACGTGTTCGGCAGCACGGATATTCTTCCCATGTGGGTAGCGGATATGGATTTCCAGGCAGCCCCGGAAATTCTGGAAGCAGTACGCCAATGTGGCGAAAAAGGTATTTTCGGATATACTTTCCGAACCGACGAGGCAAAACAGGCTTTTATTGATTGGGTAGCTCGCCGCCACAATTGGCAAGTGAAAAAAGAATGGATGTTGAATAGCCCAGGTATCGTGACGGCATTATCTCTTTCCGTGCGAGTGTACACCCAGAAAGGGGATAAAGTACTCATCTTCACTCCCGTTTACCCGCCATTCCATGCCGTGGTGAAAGACAACCAACGGGAACTCGTGTGTAGCCCTCTGAAAATAGAAAACGGACATTACCGCATCGACTGGGAAGATTTCGAGCAAAAATTGAAAGAAGGAGTAAAGCTGCTTATCATTAGCAACTCGCATAACCCGGTAGGTCGGGTATGGACGAAAGAAGAACTGACCCGCGTGGGAAATCTCTGTTTACAATACGGGGTAACCGTTCTCTCCGACGAGATACACTCCGACCTCGCCCTGTTCGGACACAAGCACACTGTTATGGCTGCCCTATCTCCCGAAATCGCTAATATCACCATAACGATGATGGCCCCCAGCAAGACATTTAACATTGCCGGGATGATGAACTCCGTCATCGTGATTTCCTCCCCGGAATTACGCTGCCAGTTCGAGAAGGAACTCTTGTGCCTGCACTTGGATCTGGGAAATATATTCGGGCATATCACCTTGGAGGCTGCCTACAAGCACGGGGATGCATGGCTGGACGAAATGCTCCGGTATCTTGAAAAGAATATCACCTACACGGAACAATTCCTGCAACGGGAACTTCCCCGGGTAAAGATGATCCCCCCGGAAGGCTCTTTCTTGCTCTGGCTGGATTTCCGGGATACCGGGTTGACACACGAACAGGTACGGGAAAAACTACTTCATGAAGCGAAATTAGGACTCAACAGCGGAACTGATTTCGGCAAAGAGGGTGAAGGCTTTTTCCGCATGAACATCGGATGCCCGCTCGCCACCGTGCAAGAGGGACTCGAACGAATCAAGAAAGCATTCTCGTAGATTCATAAACTTTACAAACATTTTATCCGAATGTAATAATCATTACAAAATATCGTCCCCTTGTGTCGTATCTTTGCATCAGAAACCATAAAAAACAACAAGATGAAACGAACGATAATCAAGATAGACGAGGAAAAGTGTAACGGTTGCGGCTTATGCGTGCAAGGTTGTCACGAGGGAGCGTTGCAATTAATTGATGGCAAAGCCGTCATGATTAGCGACTTGTACTGCGACGGGCTGGGCGCATGTATTGGAGAATGCCCCGTCGGCGCCATAGAACTGGAAAAGAGAGAAGCAGAACCTTATAGCGAGGAAGCCGTCATGGAGCGAATTGCACCCAAAGGAGAGCAAGTGATTCTAGCTCATTTGCGCCACCTGAAAGAACACGGAGAAATAGAATTGGTAAAACAAGGCGTAGACTACCTGAAACGCCATAATATAACCGTCAACCTGCAATCACTCCACCAAGAGAAAAAACTCGGGTGTGGTTGCCCCGGTTCCATGGCAAGGGAATTAAAACCTGTCACGAAAGCCGTCCCGGTCGCTTGTGCCGGAAATTCCGAACTCCGCCAATGGCCTGTACAACTACACTTGCTTAACCCGCAAGCCGGATATTTCCAAGGAGCAAACGTATTACTGGCTTCCGACTGTTCGGCTTTTGCCGCCGGAAATTTTCACGAACGTTTTCTAAAAGGAAAAATCCTGGCTATCGCCTGCCCGAAATTAGACCACAATACCGATTCATACGTGGATAAAATCCGTTCCATGATCGACGATGCCAAAATAGATACGCTTACGGTACTTATCATGGAAGTCCCCTGCTGTGGAGGACTTTTACAGATGGCTCTAAAAGCCAGAGAAATGGCTACACGCAACATTCCCATCAAACGGATCGTACTCTCCGTGGAGGGAGAAGTTAAAAGTGAAGACTGGATATAAAAATTTCCCCAAAGAATAAATCTTTGGGGAAATAATTTGAATTTATTATCAATGCACAATTATTTATCGGATTCCGCCAAGCGAATCAAATTCAACAAATATTGGTAATGACTCTTCGTTTGTCCAGAACTTAACGGCAAAGCTTGTTTTAGCCAGTTTTTCACATTTTCCAGCGCACCCACGTAAATACTCTCCGTGTTTGATTCCCTGAAATTCACCCAATCCTGAAAAAAGAATCCACTCACCTCTGCTGGTAAAATTCCTTCTCCCCGTTCAATAAGCTTACAAGCATGAGTTTGCAATGCATAAAAATCATCAGAATGAATTCCATATTTTGACATCATCAGTTGATCTTTCTTCAACAAATCCACCAAACAATCCACACTTACATTGTCCTTAAACCCAAACATAGATTTTTTACCCCCAGGCAGTTCGTAACCACTTGCCGTGATTAAAGCACTTACATGCATATTTTGCAAATAACGTTCCTGCTCGTTTAGATTCCTCTTCTCCCGAGTCGATTTAAAAATATGTCCGGTGAGGTCTGAAACATATTCTTGAAGCGAATAAACCTCTTTACCACTAGCTTTTTCTGCTGCTAATCCAACATTACGCCTACGATTATTCCACAAAGTTCGATGAATAAAATCACACATCGTTCTGGCATAATCACTACTCAAAGGTAGTCCCTCCAAGGCGTAATCATTTAACCAATCCATATCTCTCACTTGTTCCATCAAAAAAGCCAAAGCCCTCCGTTGTTTCTCACGCGGAACAGGTTTAAAGCGTTCAAATTGATCTCCTTCTTTATGTTCGGTCAAATAGATGCCTCCCAACTCGTGAAGGACATGCGAAATATAAGTGGCATACTGAGTATTAATCGTATAAGTCAACCGACTCTTGTAATGATTATCAATATCACCTTTCACCCAATTCGGAATATTTTTATAAATATACTTCAAGTTCTTTATTCCATACGAGGAAGCTTTTATGCCATCATCACCTAAACTTTCCGTCTGGCTACTTGGATCATACGTGTAAATTTGTTGTTTCCCATAACGATACATCGGGTCACCACTCTTCTCCTCGATCCATTTATTCAGTGTTGCGATCTCATCCTTCGGAGTTTTTGCATCCAAAATAGGAGTATACATCCAATGAATCACGTATTCGTCGTAAACCCCCAACACGGGAGGAGTCAACCGGACACCTCTCTCTTTATCACCGGGTTGGGCAACATAATTATACCGGGCATAATCCATTATCGACGGAGTTGTACCGTATTTCTGGGTAAAAGACGGAGAACGCAAAGAATCTGTAGGAATAGCCGCAGAAGCCCCCATGTTATGCATCAATCCCAAGCAATGCCCGATCTCGTGTGCTATAACATAGCGAATCGCTTCTCCCAAAACATCTTCCGGTAACTTCATCATCCGCACATCTTCATCGGCGGCGGCTGTCTGGATAAAACGCCATCTATTCAACAACGAAACAATATCATGATACACGTACACACTGGCATTCAAGATTTCCCCCGTTCTTGGATCCACCCAAGACGGTCCCATGGAATTTTCTTCTATCGTGGGGGCATACCGTACACAAGAATATTTCAAATTGTTCGGGTCAAAATCAGGATCATTCTCCGGGAACATCTGGCACTGCACAGCATTTTTAAACCCGATCTTTTCAAAAGCTATATTCCAATCCAATATACCTTGGCGAATATACTTTACCCATTCCTCGGGGAACGTATTCTCGATATAAAACATGATCGGCTTTTTCGGTTCCACCAATTCTCCTTTCGCGTATGCAACCGAGTCCGAAGGTTCTATTCGCCATCTATTCGCAAACCAATTAACACCCACGCCATTCTCACTCAACGAATAATTGTACTTTCCTGTCGGGAACACGCCCACACGAGGATCTGCCACACGAGGACGCATCGGGTTCTGGGGCAATAACATCAAAGTACGATTCATGACAGCCGTATAAGGTTTGTTCCGATATACTTCAAACATTCCCCAAAAACGGGCATTCATTTTATACGATAACGTTATTGACGAAGATATATTATCTTCATATCCCCTGGCACTCGTGAAATAGCACTGATCCCGTACCACCTCGCCCGTGCGGATGATATTCCCGTAATACGAATTCAAGGCATACGGGGAAATAGCACTTAACTCTTGAATACCTTCCCCGACCAACAAATCTTTCGGATTAAACAGGATGGCAGTACTATCGTTATTGTAGGCAATGAGAGGCACCTCCATCAAGATAGTTTCCACGTTACTATTTTGAATTGCCCGCTGTATATTCGGGTCGTCTGAAGAAGAATAGGAACGATCTTGCCGTATTTGGATTTTATCTCCTGCCAACGTGAAGCAGATTAACATCGGGTTATACGGTTTTTCCCCGACCAAAGCCTCTCCATTATCACTCACGGACTCTATCGTGGATCCCAATAACATCTTAGCCCCCAGTAATTTTACCGGAAATATATAGTACAATTCACGACCGCTTACAAATTGTCCGATCACACCATCGACCTTATATCCCGCTTTCTCGCGCTCTTTAAAGAATTGATCGTATTTTGACAATTTCTCTTTTTTAGATTTTGTCGTGTCTGCGACCTCCTTTTTTCTCTTTCTGGCAGAAACATCCAAAGAGAAAGAAGACACAAACAAACAAACCATGAATAAAAATAATATATTTCTCATCGACATCGAATTAAAGTTTTATCGTTATTCCACGACATCATTTATTTGTTTCAATATAGTTCTATAATACATTCTCACTTCCATAGAAGGATGATTATAATTTCTCTTCGCTGCAGTTTGTGCCTTTAACAGATATTCATAAAACACATCATTCAGATAAGGCTTCAATTCCGTTTGAATATCACTGTCGTATCCCATTCCTGCCACCGGATTTATTTGTACACTATGCTCCCGAGAGCAACTACAAGCATTATTTTGCATAGCTGCATGGAGAATACGTTTATATGCCGGGTCTGTAATCCATCTCCCGAATTTCTTTTCCTCTGGCTTCAAACCCGAATTATGGAGACAAGCTTTCACAAACTGTCCTTGCATCAATTTCTCAAAATCATTGGGCATACGTCCTGAAGAAGCACAGTTCCATCCCGCCTTAAACAACATATCCAAATAATTCTTCACGGTAAAAGGATCGTCCGACTTCAACGAACAAAGGTATACCCGATTGAATTGCTTGAATAATTCTTCTGATAACATATTTTGTATCAAAGTTGTTACTTTCAAACTCAACCCAAAATTCTTCACGACCTCCGGATTCATCCATTCCAAAGTATTCAACTCCTTCAATAACATTTTTAACGCGGCAACCTGCCTTTCTTTAGGCACACTTTCATAAGATTTACAGCAATCCCCTTCAAATTTCTCCTGCATATAAATACCCCCCACGTTTTGAAGCAAATTTTTCATATAGCCTAGGAATTGGTTTGCGATGGAATAATAAAGGCTTTCCCGGTAAGAATAATCCTCATCTTGCCCTTTCAACCAATGGTCGAAATTACTCATTATATACTGAAGATTTTTCACTCCATATTGGGAAGCTTTTACCGGATCATCTCCCAAATCTTCCGTTTGCGCACTCGGATCTAAATTTTGAAATATTTGTTGCTTCCCGTATTTATACATCGGGTTTCCTGATTTTTCCGATAACATTTTTCTTAATACAGGCAATTCGTCTTCTGCCGACCTCGTCCCCGTTATAGGCTGATACAACCATTGCACCAAGAAATAATCATACTCACCAAATTCCGGCGGTGTCAAACAAACTCCCTTTTCCTTATCTCCCGGCTGTGCCACATAGTTAAAGCGAGCGTAATCCATTATACAAGGCGTTGTTCCATGCTTTTGAGTATAACTCGGGGAACGTAGAGAATCCGTGGGAACCGATGCGGAGGCTGACATATTGTGCATAAAACCCAAACAATGACCTATCTCGTGGCGTACCACGTAACTCAAAGATTCATCAAAAATATGTTTCGGCAAAACTTTTGTTCTCACCTCCTCATCCACGGCTGCCGTCTGTACAAAACGCCAATGATTAATCAACCGGGCAATATCATGATATACAAAAACAGAAGCGTTAATGATTTCTCCCGTCCTCGGGTCTATCCAAGAAGGTCCCATCGCATTTTGAACAGGAAGCGGCACATAACGGATACAACTGTATTTCAAATTGTCCGGATCAAATTCCGGGTCCTCTTCAGAAGTTGGAAAATCTTTCACTTCAATAGCGTTCAACAAGCGTATTTTCTCGAAAGGCTTATTCCAACTCAACACGGCTTTCCGAATCGCAGGTTTCCAAGCTTCAGGAAAATTATTATCGATGTAAAACACGATCGGCTTCTTCACCTTTACCGATTGACCTTGTTCATAAGCAGCAAGGTCTTCCGGCTCAACTCGCCAACGATTCGTGTAAAATAGATAATCGGAACCTATATTCTCTGTTGAAAAACGAGTTCTATAATTCCAAAAGATACCAATACGGGGATCCGCGATACGGGGACGCATCTCATCCTTACCCAACACTAACAACGTCCGGGTAGCTTCCACCGTCACGGGCAAATCTTTATGCACACTCACTGCCCCGGCTGTAACGGAGGACTTGTAACACAACTGGCTTCGTACCGTGATATTATCCTCAAATGCTTTAAAACTTATCACACGTGACAAAGAAGATTGGAATTGTTCCGTTCTTCGCCCATATCCGCCATAAGTGTTTGTACTATATGGATCTAATCCTCCCAAGTAAGATTTTTCCCTCTCGAACAAAGGAGTTACTTCAAACACGACCGCCGTCGTATCATTATTATACGTTTTTAATGTGAAACGGTCAATAATCGTTGAAGTATTACTATATTTCAATGCTTCCGCGATATTTCCATCATTTTTTCCCGCAATCTTTTCTACTGCCACTTTCCGCATAAGAACTTGAGTTGTCGAGTCACCCAATTCGAACACGACAAGAATCGGATCTACCACCTTTTGTCCCACTAAAGCTTCTCCATTATCACTAATTTTAGAAATCGTCGATCCAAGCAACATCTCCCGTCCTAAAAGTTCCATTGGCATTTCCAAATACAACTTTTCTTTTACCATGTGAAGAGTCATCACACCTTTGGCTTCTTTACGGTCTTTATCTGCCAAAAGATCATCATAATTAGACCTCTTCTTTTTCTTTTCAGCCGGTGCTTCTATCGTCTTTTCCTGCTTCTTTTTCTTCCTGCCTAATACAGACGCTTCCGCGAAAAAACTCCCGGACACTATGCAAAATAGTGTCAACAACAACAATTTTCTAATCATTCTCAAATAATTTAAATTTACCTACAATACAACTTATATAATACAAATCATCTTTCAATTATCCATTAGTAACCTGATTCGTCACTAGAAAGATTTCCCTGAACCTCCGCACCATTCTTAAACACGATATCAAGAATCGGTCCTTTAAACTGTTCATGAAACCACTCAACAGGTTTATAACGGGTTTCATCTCCCATATCTCCTATAGTGGGCTTTTTATAAATCACAACCGTACCGTCAGAAAAACCTACGCCAAGCCGACTCGCATCATTATTAAATTCCATCGTTGTAATTTTTTTCCCCCGGTAAGTATCATCCATCGTGTAAATTTTAAGTCCATTAGCATCAAGATCCGGATTGAACCCATAAATCACGCCATCCGAAGCGAAGAATACATCATGGTCACCTACCGCGTTAATTAAAAATAATGCATCATCAGTTACAGGCAAAGTCACCCTATGGCTATATAACGGGGTTACTACACTTGCCGGAGTATAGCGGTCTAACTGATCTTCATGGCGTTGAAGTATAAATTCACCCGTGTTCTTATCTCTCAAAATCAATAAATAATCAGCACGGTGCATACCCCATCCCGGACTCATGTACCCAGAAGCAACAACCTCCATGGTCATATTATCCAGCATCACGAAATCATCACACCGGTCTGGCAATTCATTCCCGAGGAACGGATTCTCCATAAAAGTTCCGGATAACCAAAATTCCGGGTCATTCACCCCTCCGATCTCGCTATATGCCGGATCATCGATATTACTATCATCATCATAAACAGACAAAAACTTTTTTTGGTCTTTTGAATACATCATCCACACGAAAGAACTTTGGTGAAATTCTGTCGGGATAAAATGGTCAACCATCAAATTCTCCCCTTGATATTTCGTTTGTAGATGTGACAACCGGGAAGACCAAAATACTTTATCCACGTAACGCCCGGAATACAACCGCCCGTCTTCTCCCAACAAATATATTCCGGTCCCGGAATATACAATATCTTTTACTTCAAACCCGGCAGGCAATTCCTCTTCCAAGAACAACTCTCTTATCGTGTAATCCTTCGTCAGAGATGCCCCGTTTAATTCAATACCCCCATCAACACCCTTATGAATAATCGTCACGCCTCCAGGACCTATACTTTTCTTATCACCAGCCTTATACCCATGATCTACAAGTTTTTTACATCCCGCGGGCAAAAACTCTCCGTTCATCTTATGGTACACGTTATCTTCTGCCGTATATATCCAGTCGTATCCATAAGTATCATAATTATACTCCTTCTTACCTTTCAGAAAAACCAAGTCAGACTCGTTTCCATTATCATAAAGCACTAACCAACCCATAGCGTACTTTGTATTCACGACAACCGTAAAAGTCTTCACGTAACGAATATTCGTCGATTTGGAAATAACAGAAAACATCCCTTTATGGTTTCCAAGCTCCAAATCCGCGGAAGGCAAATCCAATATACTATCCGTCCCGACTATATTTTCTCCAATTTTCCACTCGTATGTAAAATCATCCCGATTCGCCGGCTCCTTTGAAGCAAAAGCAAATTTCGGCTTTATCAATAAAGGTTCCTTCGCGTTTACCTCTACATAATAAGGTTCATCGATACGAATATCATCTACTTCCAAATAGTCATAATTACCTTTATCGTCCACGCAAGACAATAAAAACAATGACCATAAAAACACTAAATAATATATCTTTTGTCGCGTCATAATTCAAGAATTTAATTTAACCAATCACGTTAACTGTCATCTCTCTGCCATCATCCTCATACACGGTACGCCCCGCCTTCTTTTCCTCTTCCAGCCAATACTTAAACTTCAAACAAGCCTTTCGCTGCAAAGCGGGATCCAATTCATCAAAATGCAAAATATCCTCCACCTCATCAGAAACAGTATTCACGAAAAGGCGCATCTTCTTCGGGGAGTACTCCCCCAACATAGCAAAAGAAAAATCTCGATTCCACCATCCCGGGCACAAAGCCTCTGCCGTAACAAGGATAACCCGCTTGGCATATTCTTTCTGTCCAAGTTTAAAATAATCGCTCACCTCAAAAGTCAAAGTCAATGTATCCACTTTGGATTCCAATCGCTTGGATTTATATACTTGAAAAATAATCGTGTCCATGGTCTGCCGAACGGGATACATGTATTTGCCCAAAGCATAATTTTCTTGTGGCAAACTGGTTTCACTGGCGATTGCTTCCAGCGAATAAGCAGCCGGTGATTGTAACAAATCTCCAGATAAACAAACATACAACGGCACATCCAATTCTGTTACCGATTCTTTGTAAAAAAAGAAAGAAACCATTACCGTATCCGCTTCATCTCTAGGCGTATTCACGAATGGCAAATCGAAATAAAGCTCATTCGCATCTTCAAACAAAGGAATTTCTCGTTCGTCACAAGAGGTAAATCCTATTCCACAAAAAGCGATTAAAAACAATATGATATTTTTCATATGACTCATGTTTATTTTAATACAAATTCACTATCCGGTATGGGCAAGGTAAATTTACTTCCCAACTCTATCGTTTCGCCTTCACTTATTATAACCTTTTCATTCAACTGCTTATAAAGGAAAAATAATTTCCCTTCCCCGGCAAATTCCTTCCGCGCATCCTCTATCAACAATTTCAAGAACTCATCACGCTCCATATTCTTGTTCAATTGAGTCCGCAAACCTCTATAATTTCGAGCTTGATACAACGTCGTCACCGCTTTATTTTTATCTGTATAAAACAGGCAGTCAGCCAAAAGATAATACATTTCAGAAAGACGGATCATGGGAATAATAGGCTCCTCGTTGCTCAAATTAGCTACCGGCATCCAACGATTCGTCAATCGATACCCTCCTTTAGGACTTGTATAAATCCCATATTTATAACGGAAATCATTACTATATCCCGGCTTTTTATACAAACCGTCAAAATCGGACAAGTTATAGTTCATGGACAAACTCTCATAATAACTGCCAATCTCTTCACTATGATTTTCTTTCCACAAGGCAAACAACAATTCTTTCGTCATCTTTATCGTTTTCCTTTCTTCCAGGTTACTTGCCCGAATATCATTTTCAGAATGATAACGATACGTTGAATTACCTTTTATCATGTTAGCAAAACGTGCAGCCATATCCCGGTCAGAACTCGGCTCCGTCCCTTCCAATTGTTCCGGATCCGGATAACTCTCCCCGTCACGATACCATAACACGCGAGCCAGCGTAGCCGTGGCAGAATAAAAATTAAAACGGGTTGCCCGGTAACCATAGAACATATTATTTGCCGTACTTCCACTATTCGGATAATTCCATTGGTTTGAAAAATTGTTTGCCCCCATAGCCGTAGTATCCCATGCCAAGTACTTTCTTGCTTTCTGAAGGTCAAATATGATCTTCTCCAACGTCTCGTCCACGGTCAGGCGGGTTGCAAACTTACAAGGGTAATAATCCACGTAAGGAATATACTTGTTCCCGTCATTCAAAACAGGAGCCGGAGCGTACAATCGCAACAAATCGAAATGCACGTACGCCCGTACGGCATACGCTTCTCCAAGCATCAGATTTTTTTGATCCAATTCTTGATCGAACATCTCATCCGGAGCCTCATTCAATCTGGCGATCAAATTATTGGCATTGGCAATACAATTAAAAGCCGTTTCCCAAAGTAATCGGCTCGCATTTTTAAATTCCTCTTCATTATACTTATAGCCTGCTGCCTGCAAAAAAGATTTTGTTTTTGACTTCGAAACATCATAGGTTTGAGACATCACGTTGATCAAGCCAAATGACAAAAAATTACCGTACAAATTGGACTCAGCCATGTTCCGGTACAACCCATTCAACACGCTCTCGTACCCCCGTGCAGAACTAAACATATCATCCTCGCTCACGGAATCTTCCGGATCTACCGTCAACCAATCATTACATGACCAGCAAACCGAACACATCCACAATATAGCTAAAAAAATGTAAGACGTCGATTTCATTTTCCTTTACTTTAAAATTAAAATACTAGGTTCATCGTGAAATTATAAGTCCGGGCATAAGGGTAACTCAGCCCCCTCTCCCGTTTAATAGAAGACCAGCGGAATGGACTACTGGTACTCAACTGGAAGTTGCATTGGCTAAAGCCTATCTTTTTCAACAACTTCTGGTTCAGATCATACCCTATGGAGAAGTAACTTAAACTAAGCCAATTATCATCCTGCACGAAACGGGAAGTAGGCTTTGTCGTATATTCCCGGGTCTTAATATCCTTCAATGGCGTTCTATCTCCCGGCTTGATCCATCGGTCGTAAAGCACACGCTTATCCACGTTACTATAACTGATATCAGCATTTTCAACAGCATTTACCAAAGTCGAATTATACTTTTGGGCACCCACTTCGTACATAAACGTAGCGTAAAGAGAGAAACCTTTATAATAGAAATTCACCCCGAACGAACCTTGAATATCAGGCAATTCATCTCCAACAATCACCTCATCAACAGCATTGTAGTCATAGGTACTCGTCCCGTCACGGCGAATATATTTTTCCCTACCATTTGCGGGATCAATCCCGGCAGACTTCATCGCGAAAATAGAGGTTGTCGATCCTCCCTCCACGTAACGGGGAATCGGTTCGTAACGAACTTCCGAATTAGCAATATTTGTTTTCGCTTGTTCGTTCAACAACTCCTCCACGCGCTTATTATACTCATCCAAAGAAGCCGAAATTTTGCCAATCGTATTCTTATTATGCCCCAGGTTTCCCATTAAAACCAAAGTCATATCTTGATTTCGTACCAATGTTGCCCGCATATCCACCTCGAACCCCTCATTGATAATTTCTCCCATATTATCCCGGTATTCTTTAAATCCGGAAGATGTCGGGATTGTCACGGTTGTTATCAAATCATGAGTATGTTTATTGTAATAAGAGAAATCAAAAAATAACCGTTCCCCGGGGAACAAACCTATTTCCACTCCTAAATCCTTCGTCTTCGTAATTTCCCATTTCAAATCAGGATTTCCCATATAAACCAGCTTCGAAGCAGATCCAGTTGAATACCAATCAGTAAACGGCTTATATTGAGACATCGCCGCGTAAGCGGGAAAATTTACTTTTCCGACTTGCCCGATAGAACCTCTCACTTTCAAGCGAGTCAACCACGCGTGATTTTCCATGAACTTGTATTTATGCACGTTCAATCCCAACCCGAAAGCCCAGAAAGGCGCAAACTTATTATTCGTTCCGAATTCCGATGAACCATCCAATCGCCCGGAAATATCTGCCAAATAAATATCCTTGTAAGAATAGTTCAACGAAGCGACATACCCGAATAAACGGGTTGTCTGCTCACTTGTTCCCGGTTTATCAACAATCTCCCGGGCATACGTTACTTCATCCATCGTTCCTAACGGGAAACCCCGGTAGCTATATGAATTTTGAGAATAAGCCGACTGACGAACATTAATACCGATATTTCCATTAAACATATGGTCATTCACCATCTTATAAAGATAAAACATCACGTTTCCATCTATACTCACCGTTTTATCGTCCGTCAAATCCAATGTACCGCGTTCTGACGGATCTTCATCAATTCTATATTTACTGGAAGCGGGATCCACGAACCGGGCAGAAGACCCATTACGAAGCGTCACTCCCAACGTCCCCCGTAATTGAAGCCCCTGCATGATATTCCAATTGACATTCAGATTCTCCACGAACTCATCATAATCCGACTTGTTATAACTATCCAAATGAACATCGTATAAAGGATTTTGGTCATTATACAACAAATCATTCGTTTTAAGCAAAAGATTCCCATTTTCATCCTTGAAGCGGTCATAAGGCTGCTTCCGGGAGTAATCACTAAAATACCCGTAAGGCGACTCTTCCGAATTCATCTTATTATAGCTTACCGTATTTCGGATCTGCAACTTCTCCAGAAGGTATTCCACGTTTAACCCGATCCCCATCGTCTTCCGGAACGAACCTTTCATTACACCATTATTCTTATCATATTTAAAATCAATCCCGTAACGCATAACATCGCCTGCACCTCCTTCAATATAAAGCGTATGCTTATGGTTGAAAACATTACGCAAGGGTTGGGACAACCAATCCGTATCCACCCCTTTCATGATTAGCTGCAATTTACCGTAATAATCCTCTTCCAATTCAATCTGCTCATTCGGCTTATCGGACAGATACAAACCAGCCAAACGTTCCGCTTCCAACTTTTCTGCCGCATCCATCAAATTATAATCCGAAAGGTCCGGGGCAGACACTTCTGCCAAAAAGTTATAAGAAACTCGGACCTCTCCTGCTTTAGGCTTTACCGTCGTGATTACAACCACCCCGTTTGCCGCCCGAGAACCATACATGGCAGTCGCCGCCGCATCTTTCAAAATATTAATTGTTTCCACTCGGCTCATATCCATATCATAAACCTTTTCCACGGAAACCTCGAAACCATCCATGATAAACAAAGGCAAATTCGTATTGTTACGTAAATTTGCTTTACTCAAGCTCTGTACTTGGTCCAATCCTGTCACCCCAATACTGGAATTGCCTCGAATATTAAATTCCGGCAAAGCATTCGGGTCTGAACCGAACTGGTTATTTTCCCGGATTCGCAACGACGGGTCAAATACCTGCAAAGCGCTAATAATATTTCTGGTCGCAACTTTCTTCAACTCCTCTCCTTTAACGGACACGGCTTTACCCGTGAAAGACGTCTTCCTAAAATTCCCGTATCCAGTAACGACCACTTCTTCAATAGCCTTCACATCCTCCTCTAATGTCACGACCAAAGATTTCGTTAAATCACTTACACTCGCCAAGTCTATTTCCTTTGTTTCCATTCCTAAAAAAGAAAAAACTAAAACCTGTTTCTCTGATTTTGGGAACTTCAATTGGAAACAACCGGCAGTGTCTGTCACGACTCCTAATGTCGTTCCTTTCAACAAAACTGTAACACCCGGCAAAAACTCACCCTTAACATCTTTCACTTTACCTGAAATCTCAATAATTTTTTTCGCTTTCGTTTCATTTTCCCGCTTCAATAGAATATTATTCCCCTCACGTGTAAAAGTCAACCCGGTACCTTTCAAGCAGGATTGCAAAACTTCCTCCACTTTCTTATTCACCACATCAACATCCACGTTTTTTTGGTTGACCAAATCATCTGCCCGGTAAACAAATGCTAACGAAGTTTGTTTTTCAATCTCAACAAATAACCGCTCCAGCGAGATTCCTTTAAATTTCAATGTCACTCGCTCATCTTTACTTTGCCCATAAACGGTTTGTTGGAACCAACCGAAATAACAAAAAATCCAAAAAAATAAAAACACACCAACCATCCTCATTTTTTCTCGAGGATAATAAGCACTCTTTCGCTTTTTTTCCATAGATTTGTAATTAAAATTTATAAATCATTTATTGATTGACAAAGGGGGGATAGCATTTCGCACTTTCTATTCCCTCTTATTTTTTACTAATAACAACAGTATTTCCTTTTCTTTCAAATTTTATATTCCCAACTTGTTCCAAACGTTTTAGAATAATATCCACATTATCAAAACGCTCGAATTTAGCCGTATAAATCTCCTTTGTTAACTCCGCATCCTGATACAAATATTCAAAATCATACCACCGGACCAGTGATTTCAAGATATAATCCAGCGACCTTTTTTTATACACGAAACGCCCTTCCCGCCAAGCGACATATTCTTCCACATCCACATTCTTCACTTCAATTCCTGTATTGGTAAACAAAGCTTGTTGACCAGCCAGAATCTTCTTCTCCCGATTCTCCCGATCCTGTAAAGCCACACACCCCTCGACCAAGGTCACACAAACACGCTCTTCCACATAATCACTAACGTTAAATTGAGTCCCAAGTACAGTAATATCTCCCGCGGAACAATGAACAACAAATTCACAATTCTTATTTTTAGCGACCTCAAAATAACCTTCTCCTTTCAAATATACCTCTCTCTTTTTTCCTTCAAACACATCCGGGAATCTTAACTCGCTCTCCGCATTTAACCATACCTTCGTACCATCAGCCAGCACCACGGAATACTCTGCCCCCTTTGTCGTGAACAATCGATTCCACTTAGATTCATCCACTCTTAAGCCAACAGAATCTTGCCCGGCTTTATCATATACATCCAGTTTTGCCAGTTGCACAGGCATTGTATCGGTCACCTCGATCGTTTCTCCGACGTTTACCTCCAGATACACCTTTCCAAAATCCGGCATTTCTACTTTAGACACTATAACCGGATACTCCTTCATCTGCCACAAGTTCTGATATAAAAAATATCCTCCGACACTCAACAATATAATAATCCCGGCTGCATAAGCCAAAGATTTCTTCCACAAAGAAATTTGACGTTTTCGCCTTAACTCTCGCTTCAAAACACCTAATGTCCCTTCTGTATCATACAACTTCTCCGCGTCCAACAATTTTGTTTGCAACCACATCTGTCGTATCTCCCGGAATTGCAGCATTCTCTCTTCCGATTTTTCCATCAACAATCGTAGCCTCCTCAATTCATCATCAGTTATCGTCTTTTCCAAAAAACGTACAACTAACTGCTCAAATCCGTGCTTAATGCGATCTACGTTTTCCATAGTTTTCCATTTATACACAATACACACGTTCACTATGAAAAATACTCACACGATATGAGCAAAAAAAAACTACAGGAACTTATTTAAGAATAATTCACAATTAACAAACGCCCGAATAAAGCTATCATGGGACAAACAACTTTCGACAAACAATTAAATATCATCATTATAGAAAAACAGAAGAAGTAGCAAGTTTCCTTTATCTGCTGTATGCAATTTTTCTTTCAAATACTTCATTGCCCGGTAAAGCTGATTTTCTACTGTTCGTACAGACAAATTCAATTCCAATGCAATTTCAGCACTCTTCTTTCCTGAAAAACGACTCAACAAAAAGATTTCCCTCATCTGCTCCGGCATTGCAGTAATTAATTCATTCACTTTTTGAAGCAAAAACTCCTGATCATCCTGTCCGCAAAACAATGGATTATTCTCTCCCTCGTCCTCCCCTTGAGCCTGAATAAATTTCATAAACTCGTGCCTCACACGCTCATGCCTGATAACATTCATTGCAGCATTATACACACTACGAAAAAGATATCCCTGCACCCCCGTCCACACGATTGAATCTACCCTTTCCCATAAACGCACAAAAACTTGTTGCACGATATCTTTTGCCGTATCAGCATCATCCACGATAGACTCTGCATAGACACACAGACGTACGTACATCTCCCGGTATATTCCTTCAAATTCTTTTTCGTATTCTCTCTTTACCATCACTTGCTCACAATAATAATACACGTAGAGATCCGTTAGGCGGCAAATATATAAAGAATTCATTCAAAATAAAATATCTCTATGAAAGTTGATTCAAACTTTTAGAATGTACCTCGATTCTTACCGTAGAGCAACAATGTATAAGTTATTCTTCAATCGATAAGAACAAAAAATCGGCATTAACATTTCTTTCCAGCAAACGTATTTAAGTACAGAGAAACAAGATGTTGAAGAACATCAAAAAACGAGATTGACCGAAACACATTATTATTACTTTTGTCCGCTCAAAAAAGTTGAATTATGCATATTGATTTTACAACCATCATCGATTATATCGGAACTTTCGCTTTCGCGATCAGTGGTATCCGTCTTGCTTCCGCCAAACGTTTTGACTGGTTCGGGGCTTACGTCGTGGGGGCAGCCACGGCAATCGGGGGAGGAACCACCCGGGATTTACTATTAGGCGTCACCCCCTTCTGGATGCATCAACCGTCCTACCTCATTGTCACGGGACTAGCTCTCCTGTTCGTCATCATATTCGGCAAATATGTCATTCGGCTAAATAATACCTTTTTCATCTTCGACGCCATCGGTCTCGGGCTATTCACCGTGGTAGGTATCGAAAAAAGCCTGCTTGCCGGATTCCCCATGTGGGTCGCCATCATCATGGGTATGACCACCGGTGCCGTCGGGGGAGTCATTCGCGACATTTTCATCAACGAGGTACCCCTTATCTTCCGGAAAGACATCTACGCCATCGCCTGCATCCTCGGTGGATTCATCTATTTCACCTGTGATGCCTTGGGCGTCGGGCACGTTTCCACGCAAATCGTCACTGCCGGAAGCGTTATCCTCGCCCGGATCGTAGCTGTAAAATACCATATCAGCCTCCCGGTACTGAAAGGGCACGAAGATAAATAATAGCATCCCCGATACATAAACCCGGTATCGTATTCCGAAAAATACAACACCGGGTAAACTTCAACAACACACGAACATTATTTCACGATAATCGTGAAACAATCATCTACATCCTTTGATCGTCCTTCATTCCAAAATGTCAACGAAATGAGATATTTTCCAACAGGGATATCATTCTCCAGAGGGACCTCAATCACCCCATTGCCTCGCACCGATACGCATTCCATTAATTTCGAGGGATCCCCGTTCGTGCTTGTCACCGATTTCACCTTCACCCATATCGGGATCGACCCTTCTACCCCTTCAATAGCACTACCCGTCCAAGGTTGATTATTCAACACCCGATAATAATCTTCTCCCGCACCGACAAGAGTTATTGGCTTCACACCAGGAAAAAACATTTCTATCTGTTCCGGTAAGAATCCCCCTTCCAAATACTGTTGGTATTCCGGATTAGGCCCCCAGTAAGGTTCCGTCGTATCCAACTCTTTCCGGATCACCATGGAATCCAACCCATAACTGGCATATTCCGTACTCAAGAAACCGACATCAATTCCCTGACAACCAATCATCAACAAACAAAAAAACATTCCCCATATTCCTAATTTCATTCCTTCCATAGCGATTTTTTTAGATTTTACCAAATTCAAAACCATATCCCAAGGCATGTACCACCCCATTCGTGGGTTGAATATCCGGCGATGCAACCTCTATAAGCGCGTTCCTCGTGATCGACCACAATTGCAATGCCACCGGCCCCACATCCGGAACACCTGCCCAATCCGATTTTTCGCGGCATGCCCGAAGCCGATTCCCATCCAAAGCCATAAACTCCATTCCACCATCCTGTTCATCGTCAGAAATTCGATACATCTCGTTCCTGAAACCGATACTATCCTTCACGAACTTCCCTTTTACCACGCATCTCAAAATATAACTCCTGCAAAGATCAACAGGAATATCCCCTACTGTACGGTAAGTAGCACCCGGGATAGCATCTTTTTGCGATTGCAACAAAAATCGCAATATAGAATAAGAAGGCGGTGCCCAAAACGTCATTTCCGGCACACTCTCGTCATTTCCCTCGAATAAATCGACCAAACCTGCTCGTTCTATCATCTCCACCGTCAACTCCCAATTACCTTTATTCGACCTCAAGTAATCCATTATCGTCCCGTCAAAATAGGGATTGGAAACTCCCGTGTATATCACATTCTGCTTCGTGTCACACCCCACGAGGAACAGCAACACCCAACTATTCAATAATATATATCGTAACATCTTCATATTAAATCCTGAATTTCAAATTATTTTTACATCCTTCTAAACCAATAAACATTCTGCCGCATCAACGGGTTATTCGAGAAAGCACTGCTGCCAATACACATAAACAACGCTCCGTCCTTTATATCTTGCTCGCTAAGAGTTCTGAACTTCCCCTTCAACTCCGTGTTCACGTAACCGTTACGAATCACGTCAAAATAACGATGCCCTTCCAACAAAAGCTCTTTTTGCCTTTCCAAAAATACCGTGTAACGCAAATCCCCGTTATCCTCGGAACTATCGTAACTTTTCGCCCCGGCACGCCTCCGGATCTCGTTCAAATCAACAATTGCACCTTCCGTATCGCCTAACCTTGCCCGGCACTCCGCCCTTAAAAGATAGATATCAGCCAATCGCCACCAAACCCTGTTTTGGTTCAACCCGCACATATATCCCATATCTTTATCAAACACGGCTTCCCTGTATTTATACACGTGTGCGCTACCACCAGCCTTCTCTGCCAATTCATCTACCTTATAAAAGTACGCCTCCTTACGTGAATCTCCATTCGCAAACCACTTGTTCACGGTTGCCACCTTTATTTTATATGCCCCATGCTTAATGCTTTCTTCATTTGCAAAAGGATTAAAAGGATAATTCATGTAAACTTCATAAGCAAGCAATTTCACCAACGCCATCATATCACTGGAGGAACTCAATTCATACTCAAACCCCCTATTTATCGTTTCATATATAGATTCCGGACTATTTTCCACCAATCCCCGGGTACAGACAGCTTCCGGGTTCGGTTCCAAAGAATAAACGCCGGAACCGATAATGCCGCTACAAGCTTTTTCTGCCTCTTCCCACAACACCTTCTCATTATAATCCTGATCCGAAGCAAAATACTTGCAACCGGCACGCCAGGCACAAAGATAAGCATACAATGCATTAGCCGCACCCTTGCCAGGGGTTGCCTTGTTCGCATAATTTTCCCCTTTCCAATTGGTCATCTTGTCAAATTCAGGAAGTATATCGACCGCTTCCCGAGCCAATTCGATGGCATAAGCAGCAACTTCATCCCACGGGGACTTAGCCGTTGGCTTAAAAATCACGTCATCTTTTACCAGCATACAATCCCCCCAACGTTGCACGAGGCGCAAATAAAACATCGCTTTAAAAAACAATGCCTGACCTTTGTAAATATTCCTCCGTTCACGGGACAAAGAAGCATCATCCACCCTCTTCAATATGGCATTAGCCTTGGCTATCCCTAAATAATAACCTTGCCAATGATTTGTATTATAATTCACAATCTCTTCCGAAGTATAATCATTCGTGCATCCCCCCGTTACCCAATCGGCAATTTCATCCACGTAAAAACCTTTTTGCTCCTGTACCAACGGATCATTCATAATACACGTCTGCCTTAATTCTTGTTCGACTCCGGCAATAGCCGATTCAAAATCTTGCGGGGTCGTCAAAGCATTGTTTAACGTCAACGAATTCTCCGGCAAAACATCCAATTGATCATCGCAACCAACCACGCACCAACCCAAAATCAGCAACAATACCACTATTCTCATAACCATTCCTCCTTAAAATTTAACGGTTAAACCTAACGTGAATTTCCGGGCAAGCGGGTAATTCCACCCGGGATCTACCCCATTCTCGATACTTACTGTTTCCGGGTCTATTCCGGAATAATTCGTCCATGTCCACAGATTCTCTCCCGTGAGAAACACTCTCATTTGAGAAATTCCCCAACGTTCCGTGATTCGCTCCGGCAAATTATAACCGACAGTCACGGTCTTCAATTTCAAATAATTCACTTTCTCCACTTGGCGGTCCAAAGGATAAGTTCCATACTGATATTTCCCCGCCAATTGATACAAGGGATATTCCGCACTATTATCTCCCGCTTTTTCCCAGAAAGAAACCTTGTTAAAATCCAACAACAAAGGATGATCATAATACTTGTTCGATGGATCCGTTACGAATATCAAAGAATTAATTCCCAATTGATTCACCATATGTCGCCCAATAGAATAATGCATCACGAGGTTCAAATCAAAATTTTTCCACACGAATTCATTCACGATACCTCCATTAGCTATGGGCAATGCGCTTTCCAAAGCAACGGGATCGGCATAATCAATTCTCCCGTCTCCATTCACGTCCACAAACTTATAATCCCCAACCGTGTAAAAATTTGATTTACTATAATCCGGGTACAAATAACAATTTTCTCCCCCGCTTGAGAACATGGTAGGCACATCCTCCTGTTGATTAATAAATCCCTGCGTCAAATACCCCCAAATACGATTCAACGGTTTCCCCACGACAAGCTGCGTGTTCAAATCCTTGCCCGTTTCAGATTTTTCAATCCGGTTCCAATTCCTCGCCCCGTTCACCGATACTTTCCAATAAAAATCTGAATTGCGTAAAATCTCGAACTTCACCAAAAGCTCCAAGCCCTCGTTCGAAATCGCCCCGGCATTTCGCCATTGGTGATAATAACCATTATAATCACCCACAAGAGGAACCCGAAACAATAATTTATCCGTGTAACGATAATAATAATCTAAAGTAATCCCCAGCCGACAATTAAACAAATCCAGATCCAAACCGAAATCATATTGGTCAGTTTCTTCCCACGAAAGATCATTATTATATAACCCTCCTACAAGATTGGGCTCCAATACGGAATTCCCATATTCCGGCCTCTCCCCCAACGACATCAACCCTAAAGCTAAATAAGCATCCTTAAATTGCTTTCCGGATTTACCCCAACTTGCGCGCAATTTCCCGAAAGAAAGCCAACCGAAATTATCCCTAACAAAATCTTCCTCCGAGAACGTCCATCCGGCAGCCACGGAAGGGAAAGCCCCCCAGCGGCAATCCTTGCCAAAAACAGAACTCCCATCCCGCCGGTAACTGGCAGAAAAAAGATATTTCTTCTTGTAATTATATTCCATACGCCCAAAAAAGGAAATCAACTTTTTCTCTTCCATATTTGAACGATAATGCTGGAAAGCCACGGGAACCTGTTGTCCCCATCGGTCTACATAACCGAGCTCCGGCATACCCGAAGGCGCATAATAGATTTTATCGCTCGGGGAATTTTCGGCGCTTCCCCCGTTGTACTCCATCTGGTCATACTCGTAAGAAAAACCCGCCATAAAACTCAAGGAATGATGCTCTTTAAAAACCTTTTGATAAGAAACAAGGTCCTCGTTCAACACCATCAAATTAATACTTGTTTCCCCGATAGATTTAGAAAAACCGTCATCATCCAAATAGGAAGGTTGGAAATAATTCCGCCGATGGATAGAATAATCAGCAGCCAAAGATGCCGATACATTCAACCCGGGAATCACATCATAACCGACCTTAAAATTACTCCGCAAACGCACGCCCCGGTTCTTTTCTTTGGTTCCCCGCAACGCGTCCAACGTGGCTTGCCATGATTGGGACCCCTCTCCCGGGTAAAGGGAACTCAACCAAAAAGGATCACCCGGCACGGCTTCTATTGATGGCGCTGTCCAACCCAATTCTTCCGTCTTCTCTCCCCTGTCACGGGTTAAAAGCGAGGCATTCATCCGCAAATCCACGTTCAGGCGATTTACCGGCGTCACGTTCAACGTGGTATTCAAATCTACCCGCCTGAATCCGGTCCCCACGAACACGCCCGACTCGTCATAAAATCCCAAACCTATGCCATAATTCATGTTTTCACCTCCGCCATAGGTTTGCACGTTCGCGTTCAACACTTTGCCCGTGCGAAAATAAGTGGGGAAAAAATTTGTCTGGTTATTATAAAAAGAATTCAAACTATCTTGATAAATCAACGCGGCAGGTCCCCCCGGCTGCGCCGAAAAAAAATAATCGTAAATAGTTTCTTTATTCTCAAACGCCTCTTCATTAGAAACCGGGTACTTGTACACTTGTGTCAACGGATCATAATAAGCCTTTTTCGTGTTCGCGATAGCTAACAAACGGGCATTGCGTTCCGCCTTACCCACCGTAATCGTGGGTAGCTCCGGTACCCAACTCCAGCTATATGACACGTTAGCCGAAAAATTCGCTTTCATATTCTTCCGCCCCTTTTTTGTGGTCACGATAATCACCCCGTTCGCCGCACGCGAACCGTAAAGCGAAGCGGCGGAAGCGTCTTTTAACACCTGTATAGACTCTATCATGTCCGGGTTAATATCCGATAAAAGATTTGTTCCCGTCACCGGGGAATCAAAAGCATTCAAAGGCACCCCGTCAACCACCCAAAGCGGATCGGAAAAACGATTTTGCTGGGAAACATTAAAAGAATTATATCCCCGGATAACAATCGCCGTACCTCCGCCACCGGGAGAACCGGACATTTGGGTTATATCCAATCCGGCAACACGCCCTTGCAACAATCCGGCAATACTCGTCGAAGGAATCCCCTTCAATTCCTCCGCTTTCACCACGGAAATAGATCCCGTGGCTTCCCGCCTTGTCGTTGTTCCGTAAGCCACCACTACCGTTTCATCCAAAACCTGCACATCCTCCGCCATTACCACTAGAAGAGTATCTCTTGTTTCCCGCGTGAAATCTACCCTTTGCGGTTTATAACCCACGAACGTGAATTCCAGCGTTCCCTTGTCCACGGGCAACAGCAACGAGAAAAATCCCTTCGTGTTTGTCGCGGTACCTACAGCCGTTCCTCCCAATTTTACCGTCACCCCAGGCATCGGCACTTTCTTCTCGTCAATTACTTTGCCGACAATCCGGAACTCCTTTTTCTCTTCGGTGACGTTTCTCGACTTGATAATAACAACGTTATTCACGAGCGTGTAGGTCAAATTCGTTCCCCGTAATATTTGTTCCAGCACATCTTCCAGGGAAACCTCCCGAACATCGACATCAATCTCTTTTACCTTACGAATTTCGGAATTATCAATGTTATAAAAGAAACCGACATCCGTCTGCAACTTCAACGCCTGGATCACCTCCTCCAGGTCCACCCCTTTCATTTGCAGGGTAACTACCTTATTTTGGGAATGCAATTTCGCCGACACGTGTAGCGAAGCAACAAACACAAAAACAAATAAAAATCTCGCCATAAGCCATAATTTTCGTAAACTATTCCTTCTGATGGGAACAGACCTCTGATTTTTTTTCATACATTTGTAATTAAATGAAACATATTGGGAACAATTCTTGCTAAACACTTGTTCCCAGTGGATTATCTAAAGCAGGAGTTGCTGCTAACAACTCCTGTTTCCAATTTATTCACACACCACGACAGTCCGTCCCTTCACGTTGAAATGCACATCACCCGCTTCCGCTATCACATCAAGCACTTCCTGCAAACTCGTTTGTCGTTTCATGATTCCGAAAAAACGTTTTTGCTTCAAACCCGGGTTTTGGTAAAAAATTTCCACATCAAACCACCGGGCTACTTTTCGCAAAATGGTTTCCAGATTATCATTCCGGGAAACAAAAAGCCCCTCTCTCCATGCCGTGTAAGGATAAACATCCACCTTGACGATTTCCGGCTTGCCCGTTTCTCGATTCAACAGGAACTGTTCCCCGGGAACAATTTTCTGGAATTCAACAGATACGGTATTTTTCACTCGTACCCCGACAGAGCCTTTTATCAAGGTCGTTTTGGAAATATCTTCATCCTCGTAAGCCATCACGTTGAATTCCGTTCCGAACACTTTCACCTCCTCACGCGACGTTTCCACCACAAAAGGACTCTCCCCTTGGGTCACTTCAAAATAAGCTTCCCCGGTCAATTGCACCCGCCTCTCGCCCTCTGAAAAAACGGTAGGATAACGCAAGCGGGATGCCGAATTCAAATGTATTTTCGTCCCATCCCCCAAAACAACCATATACTCCCCGGAAGCGGGAACCGCCAGTTCGTTATAAACACTCCCGCTTGTTGCAACAGAATCCGCATCATACCTCAACACTCCGTCTTCCACCCGAATCGCCACATGGTCTTTATTAATGGTTCTCGTTGCTAAAGTAGAATCCAGCACGACTCGCTCCCCATGGCTCAACTGTAAAGTAACCGCGGCATGACCTGGCATCGGTTGTGCTATCACGGGCACAAACATCTTCTTTTTTTCACTTGTCGCCCGGATAATCCACCCCGCTGTCAATAAAATCAAAACACCGGCAGCAACACCGCTCCACCGTACCCAACCAATAAATCGTCCTGCCCTCCCTTTGCGTTTCACCTCTGACAAACATTTTTCAACATCCACGCGGGAACACTCCCTCGCCATGGTCTTCTCCTGTTGGCGGCAGAAACGTTCATAATACAACCTATGTTCCCCGCTTTCGGCATACCAAGTGTCAAATGCCTGTTGTTCCTCACCGGAAAGCGGTTCTCCCGTCATTTTCCGGTACAAAAGAGATACATTTATAAACTCCAATTCATTCATCTGTTTTATAATTTTGCACCTAAGACGTAAAAAATTAAAAATAGGGTGAACGAAAAAATTAAAAATATACCCTAAACAATTTCAAATATTGATTTACGCTTTATTTTCAACAAGATAAAAGATAAGAAAAAATGCAAGCGATCCCCGGACAAAGCCTCCCTCAAATCTTGGTACGCCTTTTTCATATGTGTTTTCACCGTGTTAACCGACAACCCGGTCACTTCCGCTATCCGGGGATAGCTCATCCCCTGGTAAACATTCATTTTCAATACATCCCGTCGCTGCTCCGGCAATTTTTCGATTTCCTCCTCCACCCGGCGAATCAATTCCTCCTGCTCCAACACATCAAAATCACCCGTGTAATAAGCTGCATCAAACAACTTCACATCCAAAGGATCCGTGATCTTCAATTTGCGCAAATAATCCACGCACCCGTTTTTCACGCAACTAAAAAGATAAGAACGAGTATACGCCACTTCATTAAAATCCTTCCGGGAAAAAAGCGCCAAAAAGACATCTTGTACCATATCCTCCGCCGTTTGCAAATCCCCCACGTAACTCTCGGCAAACAAGACAAGACGCTCATAATACTGTTCAAATAATATATCGAACTTACTTTTCACCTCGCACTCCCTTTTTATTTTGTTACCACGAACTACTTCTCTACGCAAATTCATTTCACGATTATCTCATCCGTGAGCAAGCAAACAAATTCTTCATAAAAACACCTTAAAGCTACAAAAATAATATATAAAAATGAGAAAGCAAAGACATACTCCAGACAATAAGAATTCATATATAAATCAAGTAGTAATAGTGTATTAATTCCGTTTTAATTCCGTGTAAAAACTTTTAGATAAGCTTTTATAATTCTATACGAACGCTATTATAAATAGCGTTCGTATAGGGTTCATATAGGGTTCCTATAGCGTTTATGACGGAATTCATACGGAACTGATACACTATTGCAACTTGATTCCACTGTATTGTCAACAGTACTTCCCCGTGACTTCTCACGGAATAACATATAAAAAAAAGAAATTAGAATTTATATTCTTCAGCGGAACCGATACTCTCGGCTATTTCCTTGATGATTCCTTTCTCGACATAAACCGGACGGGCATATTTCCTCACCACCGGACGGTAGTGTTCAAAGACCAGTGAAGCCGTGAAACAACAGATACCGGACAAAAGGATGATACTCTGCAACCCCACGAACTTCTCGACAGCCCCCAACGCCATACTCCCAACGGGAGCCATGCCCGTGAATGCCATCGCCATATAGCCCATCACCCGTCCCCGCTTATCTTCCCGCGACAAGGTTTGCAACAAAGTATTGATAGAAGCCACCACCGCGATAATCATAAACCCGACGGGCACGCACAACACGGCTGCCACCCACGGCACCGTCACGAAAGACATCGCTGCCAAACCGATCCCTAACAGGGCTCCGGAAAGCATCACCACTTTTCCCAAACCCAATACGCTTTTCCGTGCTGCCAAATATAAAGCCGCCATGAACGACCCGACACCCACGCACGAGAGCAACAACCCCAGCATCTCGCTCTCCCCGCCAAGGATGGTCTTCACGTAAGCCGGGATAAAAGTCATCAACGGCAGACCGAAAAAACTAATCGCACTCATCAGCAGTAACAGCGAACGAATGGGCATATCATGTACCACGTACAAATACCCGTCCCGCATATCTTCCCACACCCGCTGTTTCACGATCTTTTCCCGGTTAGGTTGTATCCTCATCATCAACAAGGCAATAATCACCGCAACATAACTGACACCATTCAACAGAAAGCATATCCCCTCGCCCAATAGACCGATCAGTACGCCCCCGACGGCGGGACCGATCAAACGGGAACCGTTAATCACGGCTGAATTTAAAGCGATAGCGTTACCCAAATTCTCCTTGGGTACCAAACTCGGGTAGAAGGATTGCCGGGTAGGATTGTCCAAGGCGTTGATTAACCCGATCATTAAGCTCAACGCCATGATATGCCATACCTCGATCCATCCTGTCAAGGTCAGCAAAGCCATCAATAAGGCTTGGATCATGGATAACGATTGTGTCACTACCAGCAGGCTACGCCGATTAAAACGATCGACGAAAACACTCATGTAAGGCGTGACAACCAGTATGGGAATCTGAGCCATAAAGGTCACCGTCGCCAGCAGGAACACGGAACCCGTCAAGCGGAATACCAGCCAACTCATGGCGATCTGTTGCATCCACGTCCCGATGAGCGACACGCATTGCCCCCCGAAATAAAGCCTGAAATTGCGATTCTTCAACGACGAGAATACCCGCGAGAATGCCTGGGGATTATCCGGCAATAGCTCACGGAGTCCACGCCAACCGCCCAAGAATTTATATCTACCGTCACTTTTGTCCATGCTATTTTTTTTACCGTGCCAACTTGTAACTTGCAACGTGGCGCAGCCACAACAACTTACAAAAGTAGTTAGTTTTTAACGGAATCATGAAGCATAGCGGAAGAATTTTAGTTACTTTCGCGTAAAGATTAGGGTACACACGTTTAACGCCATGACACAACAAACAGAAAACAGATTATCCGTGGCAGAGGCACAAGCCATTTGCCTGAGAAACAATATTCCCTTTTACACTTACCGACTGCCCGGTTCGCGTGAAGTCGTGTTCGGGGCACAGTTATCCAACGACACCCGCCTTTTCAAGGGGTTCGAGAAACACCGGGGAGAGAAAGGGTTTGTCATTACCCCCTTCAATCACGCGTCATGGAGCTTCCCTTTCTTTATACAGGCAGACCTGACGTTCACGGATTACCTCACGGACCGGGAAGCGATCGTCAATCTCCGGAACACGGTGTTCAATACGCCCGGGCGGATTTTCACCAAGCAAGACTGCGAGCATTTCGAGTACCTGGATGAATTGCAAACCCTGATCGCCACGCTGAAAAGAGAGGGGATGAGGAAGGCAGTGCTATCCCGCACGATCACCCTCCCGTGCGACTCGCTGCGGATAGCCCCCGTGTTGTTCGAGCAGATGAAGCAATACCACCATGCTTTTCTCTTTCTCGCCGCCATACCCGGCAGATGCGCGTGGATGGGGGCTTCCCCGGAAACTTTCTTGAAATACGACCGTAACGGCTTTTTCACCATGTCGCTGGCAGGCACGCAACCCGTGGCTACCGCACAGGACCCGCCGCAATGGGGCGAGAAGGACATCGAAGAACAACAGATCGTGACCGACTATATACAAAACACGCTAAAACAGTTCTTTACCCGCCATCTCGAAACGGAAGGACCGATCACGCTGCAAGCCGGCAACGTGTTCCACCTCTGCACTTTTTTCAGAAGCGACGAGCAACTTCCCGCCGACAAGATTGACGAACTGGTAGCACAATTGCACCCGACACCCGCCGTTTGCGGCATTCCCAAGAAACGGGCGATGCAGGTCATTTCCGAGATCGAGAAACAAGAACGGGGCTATTACGCCGGGTACCTCGGTCCGCTGCAAGAATCGGGGGCATTCGACCTTTTCGTCAACCTGCGCACGATGGAAGTGTTCGACGACGCTTTGAAATTGTACGTGGGAGGCGGTATCACGCCCTTGTCCGACCCGGAAACCGAGTGGCAGGAAACTTGCCAGAAAGCTGACACGTTACTCAACCTGATACGCCAAATCAACTATGGAAAAACTACATTCTGATATAGAGAGTGTCCGCATTCTCGTGAGCCTGCTGATCCAAAAAGGGATTCGCGACGTCGTTCTATCGCCCGGTTCGCGCAATGCCCCCCTGCTGGTTTCAATCTCACGGGCAAGGCGTTTGCATCACCGTGTGATCGTGGATGAACGTTCCGCCGCATTCTTCGCTTTGGGCATGGCACAACAAAGCGGGGAGCCCGTGGCTCTCGTCTGCACGTCGGGCACGGCACTCTTGAATTACGCTCCCGCCGTGGCAGAGGCTTACTATCAAGGTGTGCCGCTGATCGTCATTTCCGCCGACCGACCGACGGAGTGGATCGACCAGGATGACAGCCAAACAATACGCCAACAGAATGCCCTTGCCCCTTTCGTGAAGGCTAGCTACCAATTGCCAACCGTGATCACGAACGAGGAAGACCACTGGCACGCTAACCGCTTGGTGAACGAAGCCATCAACCTGTCACGCACCCCGCGCAAAGGACCCGTACACGTCAACATACCCTTGCGGGAACCCCTGTACGAATTCCACCACAAGGCTCTTCAGACGGAACGGGAGATTGACCCCACCCCCGCGGGAAACGTCATCCCGGGAGAAGTCTTGAATCAATTGAGGCAAGAATACTCATCGGCGACCAATGTGATGATTATCGCCGGATTCCAGGCTCCCGACCCGGCGTTGCAACAACGTATCGAGCAACTCGCCGGATTCTCCAACACGGTGGTTTTCACGGAAAGCATCTCCAACCTGACCACGCCTTGTTCTTTCTCGACCATCGACCGCATCATCTCGACGGTACGCCCGGCGGAAAGCAAGGCTTACGCTCCCGACCTGCTTATCACGTTCGGGGGAGCCATCGTTTCCCGCATGATAAAGGCATTTATCCGCAACCACCCGCCACGCGTACACTGGCATATCGACGAACGCACGAGCCCGCCGGACACCTACAAATCGATGACCCGCCACGTGCAAATGAGCGCCGGGGAGTTCTTCAAACAATTTTTAACGACGCCCTTCCCGTTAGTATCGGCTTCCGGGTATGCCTGGAAATGGTTGCAAAAAGCGGAAACCGCGACAAGCAAACACGAGGCTTACGTGAACCGCATCCCGTGGTGCGACCTAAAGGCTTTTTCAATACTGATGCCCGCGATTCCCGCCGACAGCCGCCTGCAACTCGGCAACAGCACTCCCATCCGTTACGCCCAGCTTTTCCGCTATTCGCAGGTGTCCCGCTCGGATGCCAACCGCGGCACTAGCGGCATCGACGGATGTACTTCCACAGCTATCGGTGCGGCTTGCGCCTTCAACGGGATGACCACCCTCATCGTGGGGGACAACAGTTTTCTGTACGACTCGAACGCCCTTTGGATGAAGAGCATTCCTCCCCGCCTGCGGATCATCGTGATGCAGAACGGTGGCGGCGGCATCTTTCGCTTCCTCCCGGGACCTTCTGCCCTGCAAGAGGTGGAAAAGTTTTTCCAAACGCCGCACAAGGTGGATCTGAAACAACTCGCGAGTGTTTACAATTTCGATGTTTACAAGGTATCGGATGAGATGTCCTTGCAACAGGCGCTGGTTCAGTTCTTCCTTCCCTCGCAACACCCGGCAATCCTCATCATCGAAACACCGGGGGACACGAGCGGCGAGATTTTGAAAGGATATTTCGAGGCTCTGAAATAAACTTGGCACTAAATTTATTTACTTTTAAACCATGAAAATAAAAACAAAATTAATTAGGATTAAGATTTTAAGCATTCTTTCTCTTATTATCCTTTTAGCAGGGTGCAATGATGATGAAAAAAAGATTAGCGGCAAGCAAATCCAACAAGCCTTGTTTGATATGAAAGGGACATACCACGGTTCTATCAAAGTGGCATTTTATCATGGAGCTGAAATTGTAAAGATTGATGATGCAAAAGCCTCGTCCCGCGATTCGCTTTCATTCATGTTGCCGCTTGCGCCCATTGCCGACATCATCAACGATAAAGAAATTGCCGCCACATTGCGCGAGGTTGAAGAAGTGGAAATTAAAGCCGAATACCAATTCTTACAAATTGACAACGAGGGATACTCCGTACATTTCGGGCTCATTCCGGAAAACATTGTCATTCCGGCTAATGGAACTACGCCGGACATTACAATAGTCCTCTCCAATTCATTTGGCGGTGATTTTGAAAAAAACTCGAATTTTATCATGTTCAATATTTCGCCCGTGGGGATTCGGGCAGGAGGCGTCCAACTCGACTCTTTCACACAACTTGTCTATCACTTCCGCGGAGAATATGAATAATCGGAACCACGATGTATAAATATTAAAATAACAAGAATATGTCAACACGAAACTGGACAACTATCAAGGAGTACGAAGATATTAAATTTGAGTTCTTCGAGGGAATTGCCAAGATCACGATCGATCGTCAAGAGGTGTACAACGCTTTCCGACCGCAAACGAATTTCGAGATGCTGGACGCCATGAATATCTGCCGCGAACGCAACGACATCGGCGTGGTGGTTCTCACGGGAGCAGGCGACAAGGCCTTCTGCTCGGGAGGCGACCAAAAGGTGAAAGGCGTGGGCGGATATATCGACGAGAATGGGGTACCCCGATTGAACGTGCTCGACCTGCACAAGGCTATCCGTTCACTCCCGAAACCCGTGATCGCCATGGTCAACGGCTACGCCATAGGCGGCGGACACGTGCTGCACGTGGTATGCGACCTCACGATTGCTTCGGAGAACGCACGCTTCGGACAAACGGGACCGAAGGTGGGAAGTTTCGACGGGGGATTCGGTTCCTCCTATCTCGCCCGCCACGTGGGACAAAAGAAGGCACGGGAAATCTGGTTCCTCTGCCGCCAATACACGGCGAAGGAAGCCGAAGAGATGGGAATGGTAAACAAAGTGGTGCCCTTCGACCAGCTGGAAGACGAAACGGTAGATTGGTGCAAAACGATCATGCAACGTAGCCCAATGGCTATCCGCATGATAAAACGGGCTTTGAACGCGGAACTTGACGGACAACACGGGTTAATGGAACTTGCCGGGGATGCCACATTGATGTATTATCTCATGGAGGAAGCGCAAGAAGGTAAAAATGCCTTTCTGGAGAAACGCGATCCCGATTTCCAGCAATTCCCGAAATTCCCGTAATCGTATTCGCTTCATGATGTTACAGACATGTTACAAGCAAAATACTCTAAATATATCTTGAGATTCAAACAACCCTCGGGTACTTCCCGGGGGGTTCTCACGGAGAAAGAAACTTGGTTTATCAAGGTTTGGGACTCGAAACAACCGGAAATCTTCGGGCTAGGGGAGTGTGCCGTGTTCCGGGGATTGGGAGCGGACGACCGACCGGGATACGAGGATAAACTGAAAGAAGTTTGCCTCCGCATCAACGAGATAGACCCGCCTTCTTTAAGCGAGTGGAGCTCTATCCGGTTCGGGGTGGAAACCGCCCTCGCGGATTTAGAAAACGGGGGAAAACGTTTGATTTTTCCTTCCACCTTCACGGAGGGAGGGGAAACCATCGAGATTAACGGTTTGATATGGATGGGCGACCGGGAAACCATGCGCCAACGGATTGTAGAGAAGCTGGATGCCGGATTTCACTGTATCAAATTAAAAATAGGGGCTATCGATTTTGAATCGGAATTGAACCTGTTGCACGCGATACGGTCGCAATTCAGCAAGGAGATGGTAGAACTCCGGGTAGATGCCAACGGGGCATTCTCCCCGGAAGAGGCTCCCCGGAAGCTGGAACAATTGGCTCGATATGATATTCATTCCATCGAACAGCCTATCCGTCAAGGGCAATGGCAGGCGATGTCACGCCTATGCAGGAATACCCCGATCCCAATAGCGTTGGACGAAGAATTGATCGGGATCAACGAGAGCCACCAAAAAATCGAAATGCTTGATACGATATGCCCGCAATATATCATCCTGAAGCCTTCCCTTGCCGGAGGTTTCGCCGGTTCGCAAGAATGGATAGACCTCTCCCGGGAAAGGAATATCGGCTGGTGGGTGACCTCCGCACTGGAATCCAACATCGGGCTGAATGCTATCGCACAATGGACTTTTACCTTACACGCGTCTATGCCCCAGGGACTGGGCACCGGGCAATTGTACACGAATAATATTCCTTCGCCCCTGGAACAAACAGGCTCTACTATCCGGTATTGCCCTACAAGCAAATGGGAAACGGACTTGATTCAATTTTAAACAATGAAGATCAATATCAGAATCAACGGCACACGATACACGACGCTCGAATCGTTGCACGAGATCGACGACTCGCAAGTTGTTGATTTCCTGCGGGAATGGTATAATGCCGAAGAATATGTCATCGGGCACACGTCTGGCTCCACGGGAGCACCGAAAGAGATCCGGTTATTGAAAAAAGATATGCTGGCGTCCGCACGGATCACGAATGATTTCTTTCATATCGGGGCGGATTCCCGGTTGCTGTTATGCCTGTCCCCACGGTATATTGCCGGAAAGATGATGATCGTCCGTACCCTCTTGTCCGGAGCTGATTTACGCACGGTAAAAGTAAGTTCATCCCCATTAAAAGACACGGACGGGGAATTTGATCTCGTTGCCATGGTGCCCATGCAAGTGGAAACTTCCCTGAGCACGCCGGAAACGGCTCAACGGTTTACCCGCGTGAAACAAGTAATCATCGGGGGTGCCGCTATTTCCGTCCGCATGGAAAAACAACTGCAAACAGTACCGACCGCCTGTTACTGCACTTACGGGATGACGGAAACAGTGTCGCACGTCGCGTTGAGGGATATTAACGGAAAGGGTAAATCTCCTTTCTATTTTGCCCTAGGAGATGTCCACTTCGAAACAGACGAGAGGGGTTGCCTCGTGATTCGGGCTCCGCACCTGCAACAACAAAGGTTCGTCACGAATGATATCGCCAGATTGATTGACGATACTCGTTTTGAATGGTTGGGACGCCATGATAACGTGATTAATTCCGGGGGAGTCAAACTGTTCCCCGAAAGAATAGAGGCAAAAATTGCCCTTTTCGTGGAACAACGTTTCTTTATTATGCCCGAGGAAGATGCCCGCTTGGGACAACGAGCCGTCCTCGTCATTGAAGGCAGAGCATGGGACGAGGAACAGAAAAAGCAGTTGCTGGAACAACTACGCCAAGAGTTGCACCCGTACGAGATACCTAAAAAGATTTACTTCCGGGAACATTTCATGGAAACTTACTCGGGAAAAATCATCCGGAAACTAATATAACAAAAACTTTTCTATCTTTGCCCGTGAAAAACATACAAATTAGGGCTACAAGCCGTAACTCAAAAACAAAGTTTTTGAACTCATGGATTACAAGGAAGTTATCGAAAACATATACAACGAGGTGAAACCTCTTTTCGGCAAAGGACAAGTCGCCGATTATATCCCGGCACTGGCTAATGTCAACCCGCGACAATTCGGCATCGCTATTGCCACTCTCGACGGGCAAATTATCGGGACGGGGGATTACCAAACGAAATTCTCCATTCAAAGTATTTCCAAGGTGTACACGTTGGCAATGGTGGTACGCCACATGGGAGGCGACTTGTGGCAATATGTAGGCAGGGAACCTTCCGGGACTCCATTCAATTCACTGGTTCAGCTTGAACATGAACACGGTATCCCGCGTAATCCTTTTATCAATGCCGGGGCTCTCGTGGTAACGGACAAACTGATGAATCTTTATCATAGACCCAAAGAAGCGATTATCCAATTTGTTCGGGGAATAGCGGGATCAGAAGATATTTATTTCGATAAGATAGTTGCCCAATCGGAATTGGAACACGCCAGCCGTAACCAAGCTTTGGGGCATTTCATGAAAAGTTTCGGGAACATCGACAATGACGTGGATTCGCTGATCGATGTATATTGTAATCAATGTAGTATCGCCATGACTTGTGAAGACCTTGCCAAGTCGTTCTTATTCCTGGCAAACCATGGAATCAACCCGCATAATAACGAGAACATTTTGACCGTAAGCCGTTCCAAACGACTCAGTGCCTTGATGCTTACCTGCGGGTTCTACGATGAATCGGGTGATTTCGCTTTCCGCGTAGGGATGCCCGGCAAGAGCGGTGTCGGCGGCGGTGTCGTTGCCATCATTCCCGGCAAACTGAGTATCGCTGTTTGGAGCCCGGAATTGAACCAACACGGCAATTCTTACATGGGGATAGAAACTCTGGAAAGGTTCACCACGAACATCGGGATTTCTATTTTCTAATACTTATTCCCTACTTTTGTTAAGTATGTAGAAATTCGTGTATATGAAAAGAATCATCTTTTTCGGGCTACTGTTGCTCTTTTCCTGTAACCAAGATGAAAAGGTCACGGGTAAAGAAACAGAACTCGTGTTTCAGAGTGAATTTAACACGTTGGATTTATTCGCCATAGACCGGGACAACCGTATTGTCCGTCACGAGCATTTCACCCAAGAGGATTTACATGATAACACGCTTCAAGCGAATCTTCCCCTGGGACGCTATCGTGTTGCTTGTGTTGCCAATTGTCCTGATATAGATTTTAACACGGGAGAAACACTGGAAAATATTCTACTCCGCCTACCCCGAAAAGGGGATACTTTTCAAGAAGCGAATGATACACGGACAGCCCTCCAAAGTGTCAGCATCTCGGAAAATAAGGATGCAACTTTCGTGATACGCCTTGCCCGGCGAGTGGCTCGGTTACAAGTTACCCTGAATGACATTCCCGAAGATGTCGATCATTTGAATTTTGAACTATCATTCGTACCGTCTGCCATAAACTTCACGGGAACGAACACGAACACGTTCGGCACGATCACGAAGCCTTTCAACCGGGAAGCAGACCAAGCCAGTGTTGAACTCCTGACTTTTCCCGCTAAAAAGGGGGAGGCTACCCTGTCCGTAACTTATCGCACGGGGGATAAAGAAAAACGTAAAATCATCCCATTCTCGGAAAGTGTGGACACGAATCAAATCATCCGGATAGAAAAGAATTTCCCGGAACTGGAAGAAGGCGGTTTACAAGGGAACGGGATTAACTTATTGCAAAACGGGGATTTCGAGATTTGGAATGATCTTTCCAAAGAACCTGATGGTTGGCGTTTCTTCAAGGACGGACGGGATAGTTCAGCCGTAAAAGTAAACGAGGATAAAGTACATTCAGGAAAACAAGCCGTATTTCTACAAGGTAAGACCTATTTATATCAAGATGTTGAGGTTAAAGCTCTTCAACGTTATGAAATTAAAATGTTCGTGAATGCCGCATCTTCCAATTTTTCATGGAAATATTATTGTTACTGGCGAAAAAGCAAAAGTACGGCACTTCCGGCTAAAGACAACGAACCCATTCAAGCACATAGCTATCAAAAACAGACCGATGGATGGTTTAACGTATTCAACGGCAAAACATTCACTGCCCCGGA
Source organism: Butyricimonas synergistica DSM 23225 (assembly GCF_000379665.1). GTDB lineage: Bacteria > Bacteroidota > Bacteroidia > Bacteroidales > Marinifilaceae > Butyricimonas > Butyricimonas synergistica. The sequence continues at coordinate 428,023 of NZ_KB903360.1, forward strand.
AGGCGCAAAACTTTTACGGGTAGAAATCCGTACCTACGGTAAAGAAATCCTCCCGGGGGAAGGAATTTATATAGACGATTTTAGTGTAGAACTCGTCGAATGAGATACTTTCATGTCAGAAAATCATGGAATTCCTTTTTAGTTTTCAGTATAAAAACTAAATTCGCGTTCCAAATTGTATTATAAAATTATATTCACAATCATATGGGAAGAGCGTTCGAATACCGTAAAGCACGGAAGCTAAAGAGATGGGGCAACATGGCCCGCACGTTTACGAGAATAGGAAAAGAGATTGATATTGCCGTAAAAGCAGGAGGACCTGACCCAGCAAATAATACCCGTCTGCGTATCCTTATCCAAAACGCAAAAGCGGAAAATATGCCGAAAGAAAACGTGGAACGTGCCATCAAGCGTGCCGTTTCAAAAGATACTTCGGACTACAAGGAAATCGTGTACGAGGGATATGCCCCCTTCGGTATTGCTGTCGTTGTTGAAACAGCTACCGATAATAACACACGTACTGTTGCTAATGTGCGCCACTGTTTCTCTAAATACGGCGGCTCGCTTGGAACAACCGGTAGTTTGGATTTCTTGTTCGACCGGAAATGCGTTTTCAAAATCACCCGTCCCGAAAACTTCGATCTCGAAGAGTTCGAGTTGGAAATGATTGATTACGGTGCCGACGAAATCTTTGAAGATGACGAGAACCATGTAATTATTTATGGGGCATTCGAAGCATTCGGCGCTATTCAAAAATATTTGGAGGATAACCACTACGAAATGGTAAGTGGAGAGTTTGAACGTATCCCTCTTGATACAAAAGAATTAACCGAAGAACAAAGAGAAACTGTCGACAAATTACTGGAAAAATTGGAAGAAGATGATGACGTAACCAACGTTTATCACAACATTAAAGAGTAATTTTCTTGCAGATTAAAAAATATTGTTGCATATTTGCACCCGCAAAACGGTTAAAACCGCTTGCAACAAGGAAGACTTCGTAGCTCAGCTGGTAGAGCAATTGACTCTTAATCAATGGGTCGAGGGTTCGAGCCCCTCCGAGGTCACAGAAAATAAGCCACTTACGAAAGTAGGTGGTTTTCTTTTTGGGAGACAATAAACTTTCTTCTCTTTTCCCCGTAAAAATCATAAAATACACTATATTATGAGACACATCACTACATTATTCATGACGCTGGCACTCGTGCTAGGCACATTCGCATCTCTGACCGCACAGAATAGCATGACGGCTAAAGAGCAACGCAAACTAACCAGACAAGAACGTAAAATCGCTCAACAAAAAGAAAATGAACGATTGCACAAGGAGGCTATTCAAGCACTGGAGAATAATAATTTCGTACTGGAAGCCGATCGTTTGATCTTCAAAAGAGGCAGGTCGATAAGCGTAACTTCCATAAAGAATTTTATTTCCATGGCAAACAAAAAGGCTACCGTGCAAGTAAGTTTCGATACCCCTCGCCCTCTCCAAAACGGATTAGGCGGTTTCACGGTGGAAGGTAATGTTTCAGATGTCAAGATGAAACAAGACAAGAAGGGAAACGTGATTTACAGTTTTTTTGTCCAGGGTGTGAGTATTTCCGCTTACGTTAGTATTTCACTTTCCCCCGGTTCAAATAGCGTTTCCGCAAGGATTTCGCCTTCCTTCAATTCAAACACCCTCACGATGAACGGGAAGCTATTGCAACAAGGGAAAGCCCGTATTTTCGAGGGAATCAAACGCTGATGTTAATCACGTTGGATGTATAAAACGGCAATAGGTTTCTCCTATTGCCGTTTTTATTATATCCGATACAAAGAATACGACCGATTCTGATTTCAAAGAAATATTTCTATTCATCATATTAACAATAGGTTTATTTAACAAAAATGTACTATCTTTAGACACGATAACCTACAAACTACACGAAAGATGAAAAGACTATTCTTTACAATTTTCTGTTATTTCATCTGTCTGACCGCCTATATGCAGGATAAACCGGAATGGCAGGACGAAACGATCCCATTTGTCGGGAAAGAATACCCGCGGACTCCATTTATGACATACGGGGATATGGACAAAGCCCGGGATAACGATTTCAAGGCATCGGCAGACTACAAGTCTTTGAACGGGAAATGGAAATTCCATTGGGTTACCTCCTACAAGAAACGCCCGATAAATTTTTACCGCACGGATTTTAATGACTCACAGTGGGATGAAATTGATGTTCCGGCAAACTGGGAAACCAGTGGCCACGGGATTGCACTATACACGAATCACCCGTATGAATTCTGTCCCCGCAACCCACAACCTCCACTCCTGCCAGAAGAAAACCCGGTAGGTTCATACCGCAAACAGATTGAAATACCGGAACAATGGAACGGGAAAGAGATATTCCTGCACATCGGGGCGGTGAAATCCGGCTGTTATCTTTACGTGAACGGTACAAAAGTGGGATATAGCGAGGACTCGAAAGATCCCGTGGAATACAATATCACCCGTTATCTGAGACCGGGTCAGAATCTGATTGCCCTTGAGGTATATCGCTGGTCGACGGGCAGTTACCTTGAATGCCAGGATTTTTGGCGTATCAGCGGCATCGAACGGGATGTTTATCTTTTTGCCCAATCGCCTGTCCATCTCCGGGATTTCTCCATCCAACAGGATCTGGATAGCACGTATTCCAAAGGACTTTTCGGACTCGATCTTTTCCTTGAAAATAAGAATCCAAAGCAAACGGGACAAATCACCGTGCATTATCAACTGGAAAGTCCAGCCGGGACACGGGTAGCAAAAGGACACAAAGCAATCAGCATTGATTCCGTCGCTCACGTCCGGTTTGATGCCACGCTTCCGCAAGTTGAAGCATGGACGGCGGAAACTCCCAATCTATACCAACTTTTTATCCGCATCGAACAACCGGGGAAACAAACCGAAATTATCCCCTTCCGGGTCGGTTTCCGCAAACTGGAAATCAAAGGGAATCAATTCCTCGTGAACGGACGTCCCGTGCTAATCAAGGGTGTCAATTACCATGAGCATAACGAATACACGGGACACGTGCTTAGTGAAGCTGATATGCGGAAAGATTTCAAAAACATGAAACGCCACAATATCAATGCCATCCGCTGTTGCCATTACCCTCAACAACGCCGTTTTTACGAACTGTGTGACGAGTACGGTTTTTACGTGTGCAACGAGGCGAATATAGAATCTCACGGCATGGGTTATGATCTTCGCAGAGGGCGCACGCTTGGCAACAATCCCCGATGGCTGAATGCCCATATGGATCGTACCATGAATATGTATGAAACGAGTAAAAATTATCCTTGCGTCACGTTCTGGTCGCTTGGTAACGAAGCCGGTAACGGGTATAACTTTTACATGACTTATAACTGGTTAAAAGCACAAGATACGACACGCCCGATACAATACGAGCGAGCCGGGCTCGAGTGGAACACGGATATTTATTGCCCCCAATACCCGGGAGCCGATGCCCTCGAGAAATGGGGAAACACACGAACAGACCGACCATATATCATGTCTGAATACGCTCATGCCATGGGTAACAGTACCGGAAATTTCATGGACTTGTGGGATGTGATTTACCGTTATCCCAACCTTCAGGGCGGATTTATCTGGGATTGGATTGACCAGGGCATCCTCGTGAAGGATGAGAACGGAACACCTTTCTGGGCTTACGGCGGGGACTTCGGGGAAAACGCTCCTTCCGACGGTAATTTCCTGTGTAACGGTCTTGTTGGTCCCGACCGGGAACCGCACCCGGGACTTGCAGAAGTAAAAAAAGCATATCAATACGTTTGGTTCCAACCTATCGATATTAGTAAAGGGATCGTGAAAATTGAAAATCGGCATGATTTCACGAACCTCGATCAGTTCACGATAGAATACACGCTTATCGGAAACACGGAAACATTAAGCAGCGGTACACTTCCTTCACTAAACATCGCACCTGGCAAGAGCCGCCAAGTAACGATTCCGCTCAAAAATCTAAAGGTAAAGCCAGGGGTAGAGTATTTCCTGAACTTACACGTAAAAACCAAGAAATCCAGTCAATTTGCCCCCACCGGATTTATCGTGGCTTCCGAACAATTCCCAATTCCGGCAACGACACCGAAACCTGTTTACCAAGCCGCCCCGGACAAAGTACTCTCCATGGAAGAAAACGGACCGGAAATACGCATCTTCAACTCTACCATGGAATTCGTTTTCCACAAACAGAAAGGATACGTTACTTCCTATAAAGTGAACAACATACAGTATATTGCGGATGACTTCGGATTCCGACCTAATTTCTGGCGAGCTCCAACTGACAATGATTACGGGAACGGTATGCCCAACCGGATGCAGGCATGGAAACAAGCCAGCAAGAATTTCAAAATCGCGGGAATCAGGACTTCCGCTTCTACTGTAAACACGAACCTAACCGTCACGTACCGGTTACAGGAATGCAACACCCGTTACCACGTGTCCTACACGATCTATCCCTCCGGATACCTGAACGTGGCATGTCACCTGGAAGCCAATCCCAACGCTCCGGAAATACCCAGAATAGGTGCTAGGTTCCGCATGCCATCTGATTTGAACCAAATGGAATATTTCGGACAAGGACCCGAAGAGAATTATTGTGACCGCAATCACAGTACCCATGTCGGACATTACAAGAGTACCGCAGAACAACAGTACGTGCCCTACGTGCGACCGCAAGAAAACGGGCACAAGACAGACATCCGCTGGTTAACCCTGACAGACAAAACAGGCAAAGGATTGTTGTTCATTGCCGACTCCAATTTAATGGAATTCAATGTTTCCCGCAGTCGTATTGAAGATTTCGACGGGGAAGAATCCACACGCCCCTACCAGTGGCAGAACTTCACGAAAGATGAATCCCACGACCCATTAATGGCACAAAACCGTAAACCCAAACAAACCCACATCAATGACATCTATCCCCGCAATTTCGTGGAAATTTGCCTCGACCACCGGATGATGGGTGTCGCCGGAGATGATAGCTGGGGCTCCCGTCCCTATCCGCAATACACGCTACCGGCAAACCGGGACTACCATTGGAGCGTCATGATTATTCCTATCGGCAATAACGCTGAAATCAGCAATCACACGGGATATCGGTATATGCCATAAGAGGCTGTTAATATTTCCACATCAGATGTACTCATTACATCCAATTTTCCATTTGCGTAGTACACACAACCAACCATCTTATCACAACAAAATTCTTTATTTAAAAACGAGAGAGGCACCCGAAACCATCGGGCACCTCTTTTACTAACACACTACACTCTATTATTTCACGATAATCGTGAAACAGTTATCTAAATCCTTGGAATAACCTTCGTTCGAGAAAGTCAAAGATATTTTATACCGCCCTTTCGGGACATTATTATGCAACGGAAGGCTAAATACCCCACTAGATAGAATGGTCAATTCATTTAATAAAAGATCCACATCTCCAGTGTCCGTCGTGACATTTTTTATATCCACGTAGATTTGGGAAGTTCCATCCACACCTTCTATCGGAGTTGAAGTCCACGGAATTCCGTATAAATTACGATCATAATCTTCACCGCCTCCGGTTTTAATCGTTGGATAAATTCCCATCGAAATAACATCACCGGGATCCATTTTAAATATATTAACAAAAGTCTGAAAAGTTGGATTAGGAGTTTCTATCGGCGGAGTTATATCCAACTCTTTCTTCACCACCAATGAATCAATCTCGTATCCAGCATAATCAAGTGACAAATAACCGACCGTCACATCTTGACACCGGACACTTATCAACCAAACAAATAATGCAATTATCCCTATTCTAATTCCAGTTTTCATAGTTTCAAATTTTCAATCGTTTAAATTTCTCCGAAAGCATGACCATAATTCAATGCATGTACCACTCCGTTTGCAGGCTGAATATCAGGAGTTGCCATCGGTATTTTCGAATACACAGGCGAATATAATCTCAACGTTACCGGTCCCCCGTCAGCGACACCCCCGTAAGGTTGCACTTCCAAATAAGCATAAAACGAATTTCCGGCAAGACACGTCACCAAAGTTCTCCCATCCTGCCGTTTATCATTAATTTGGTATTCCGTGTTCCGATAAGCGACATCCTTTTTCAACAACTTTCCTTTAGAAACATAACGCAAAATAAACGCCCGACAATCCTCCACCGGGATATCATCCACAGACTGAATATTACTCCCATTCTTAAACTGTTCGTCCCATATATACCGCTGAATCGAATAACTCTTCGGTCCCCAGAACGTGATTTCTGGATATTCATCATCCTTTCCTTCAAAAAGATCTACCAAACCGGCTCGTTCGATCATTTTTACCGTCAATTCCCAATTATATGAATCGGCTCGCAAAAAATCCATTATCGTACCTTCAAAATAAGGAGATGCCACCCCGGTATCAATCACATCTTGTTGCGTGTTACAAGCATTCATGCCCAGTAATACACATATCATAAGAAATACATTTTTCATCGTTCTTGATTTACACTTTAAAATTTCCTTAAAAATACTTCAACCAATATTTATTCTGCCGTATAGCGGGATTATTATCCATCGAAGTCACCCAAATCACAAGGAAAAACGCTCCATCTCTAAAATCCTGCTCCGACGCCGTCCGAAAACCTCCTTCCAATTCGGTTTTGTAATACCCGTTGCGAATAATATCATAATAACGATACCCCTCGAACAGCAATTCCTTCTCCCTTTCCTTATACACGGCATAACGCACATCCCCCTCGTACTCGGAAGCATCATACAATTTTGCATTAGCCCTCGCCCGCACTCGATTCAAATCTTTAATCGCAGTTTCCGTATCTCCCAAACGAGCCGCACACTCTGCGCGCAATAAAATAATATCCGCCAAACGCCACCAGATACGATTCTGGTTATAATTAATCATAGATCCGGCATTCCATCCACTTGTTTCCACGTAAGGATTCCGCCATTTATACGGATAAGCCAACCCGTGCGTTATTTTTACACTATCCGGACAATTATACTCGTCGAATTTATAAAAATAAGCATTCCTCCGTTCGTCACTCCCCGGGAACATCTTCTCCATCTCGGACAAATAAATTTGACAAGGTTGATCCAAGGCATCATAAGGTGTACTATTAGGTTCTACCGGGTAAGATTGATACTTTTTTGCCAAACAAAACATCATCATCCCTCGATCATTATCATTGATTTCATGCCAAAAATCTTTATAAATCGTCTCGTAGATACTCTCCTTACTATCACCCACCAAAGCCGAAGTACACACCAATTCGGGAGAATCTTCCAGAGCGTAAATATTTGAACTGATAATACTATCACAAGCCTCTTTCGCTCTTCGCCACAACGTTTGGTCATCATAATCCTGATCTGCAGCAAAATACTTGCCCCCCGCCTTCCAAGCGCACAAATGAGCCAACAATGCGTTCGCAGCCCCTTTACTCGGTGTAGATTTATAGCGAGGTGCGTTTCCCAAATGATCGGTTACCTGGGGAAATTCCGGTAAACAATTCACCGCATTTTGCGCCATCTCAATAGCATAATCACATACCTCTCCCCACGGTGATTGCCCTTGCGGCACAAGACTAACATCATCCTTCACCAAAATACAATCCCCCCAACGCCGTAACAATTCCAAATACATCAAACCTTTATAAAAATAAGCCTGTCCCTTGTAAACCTTTCTGCGAGCATCCGTCATTTTCACCTGATCCGCAAAATGCAACACAACATTCGCCTGAGTTATAACATCATAGAATCTCCCCCATCCCATTCCATCTACTTCACCCCCGTCGGGAGCCAAAGTTCTTTCTGAAGTAAATTGTTCATGTGGGTCAAAATCCATATAAGCCCCCTTCATCAACTGACATGTACCGTTTATAGCCAATTGACGCATATAATATCCCACACCAGACAAAACACCTTCCAAATCCTTCTCTGTCTCCAATGCGTTTCTAAATGTCAACGAGTTTTCAGGCGTAAGATCCAACGCATCCTCGCAAGAAATAAAACTTCCCGCTAACATGACCAATAAAAATATAATCCTCTTCATAATCCTAAAATTTTACGGTTAAACCCAAGGTAAATTTCCGGGGTAACGGGTACCCGTCACCTTTATCAATACCCGAATTGATCGAAATAATTTCCGGATCCAAACCCGAATAATTCGTGAGCGTAAACACATTTTCAATACTGGTAAAAATCCGCACCTGTTCCAAATTACAACGCCTCATCCACTTGTCCGGCAAACTATAACCCAACGTAACTGTTTTCAATTTTATCCAATTCACTTTCTCCACGAACCTATCCAAATAACCGGTAAAATTTCCCACGTTATGATCGTACTGCAACATCGGGTAATCGGACTTATCACCTGGTTTTTCCCAAAATGTCACTTTACCAATATCAAATAACAATGGATGCATCAAATTACTACTAGCATCCGTGGCTACAGAGTTCGGCTCCGTCAAATTAATCATATGCCGCCCTAACTGAAACGACATCGATAAATTCAAATCAAAATTCTTCCAACGCACCTCACTGACAATACCACCCGTGAGTTCCGGCAATGCACTCCCGGCATAAACATTATCACCTCCAAATGAACCACTTCCATCCACATCCACTAACTTATAATCACCTGGCTTGTAATAATTACTTTTACTACCGTAATATGCGCTCACACCTCCGGCATTATAATATATCGGCAACTCATCCTGACGATTCACGTACCCGTCTGTCTTTCCCACGTATATACCGTTTAAAGCTTTACCGATAATCCAATTATTATCAGCAACATCCCGTCCGTCATATGACTTCTCGAAACGGTTCCAATTCTTGGCGGCATTAACCGATACTTTCCAGTACAAATCCTGCTGCCGGAATATCTCGTATTTCACCAACAACTCAATCCCTTCATTCGAAACAGCTGCCGCATTACGCCATTGCGCTCCATAGCCGTTATGATCTCCCGGTAACCCCACTAGCATCAACTTTTTATCCGAATAACGATAATAATAATCGAACGTGATCCCCAAACGGTAATTCAAAAAGTCCATATCCAACCCGAAATCGTATTGATCCGTTTCTTCCCAAGAAAGATCTTCATTGTATAAACCGGTACCATACTGAGGTGTAATAATTCCATTACCCAAAAAAGACTTAGAACCAACCTGCATCAAACCCAAGGCTAAATATGGCGAATCGAAATGCATTCCCGATTTACCCCAACTTGCGCGGAACTTACCAAAATTAAACCAAGAAGAAAAACGCTCCATAAAAGACTCCTCCGTGAACGCCCATCCCACGGCGACAGAAGGAAATGTTCCCCATTTATTGTTTTTACCGAACACTGAACTACCATCCCTACGGAAACTTGCTGACAACAAATATTTCTTTTTATAATTATACTCCAAACGAGCGAAATAAGAAATCAACACTTTCTCCTGCATATCCGACTGATAATGCTGCAACGCTCTATAATCAGTTGTTCCGGAAACAATCTCACCACCAGAATCATAATCTTTTTTTATCAACTCCGGCATTCCCGATGGTGCGTAATAAATTTTATCACTTGGGGAATTTTCCGCTGTACCCCCGTTGTATTCCATCTGGTCATACTGGTAAGAAAATCCTGCCACGAAATTGAAATTATGATTTTCTCGAACGGTCTTATTACAAGAAAGCAAACTTTCGCTCAACACCATCAAGTTCACACCCGTTTCCCCGACCGAATTAGAAAAACCTTCATCACTCAAATAAGAAGGTGAAAAATAATTTCTCCGATGCACCGAATAATCGGCAGCGAAAGAACTGGACAAATACAACCCGTCAACCACCTCGTATCCCAATTTAAACGTCGGTCGAAAACGCACAGAACGATTTTTTTCTTTCGTCCCACCTAATTTCTCTAAAATATAATTCCACACCTCGGTGCCCTTCCCCGGGTATAAAGATGACAATTTATAAGGATCACCAGGTACAGTTTCAATTGCCGGACTATAACCCAACATATCATCCTTATTTCCCCGTTTCCTGTTAGTCAATGAAGCCACGAACCGTAAATCAACATCCAATCGCTTGGTCGGTTTCACGCTCAACGTGGAATTCAAGTCAATCCTGTTAAAACCGGTTCCTTTCAAAATACCCGATTCATCATACCACCCTATTCCAAGAGCGTAATTTACATTTTCAGTACCACCATAAGTTTGTATATTAGCGTTAGTGATCTTCGCCTTCTCGAAATAAACCGGGAAGAAATTCGTAGAATTATTATAAAACGAGTTCAAACTATCTTGTAAAAAATATCCATCAGCATCCTCTGGCTGAGCTTTAAAAAAATGATCAATACTACCCTTATTATGCAAATAAGATTCTAGCAAAGAAGTAGGATACTTGTACCGATAAGTTTCCATATCCAAATAAGCCTTATAATCATTTTTCAACGCTTTCAAGCGAAAATTTCGTTCAGCACGCCCGATTGTCACCAAAGGTAATCTCGGCAACACATTCCACGACTGGGAAACATTTGCCGAAAAAGAAGCTTTTTGCCCATTTCGTCCCTTTTTCGTGGTCACCAAAATTACTCCATTCGCGGCACGGGAACCGTAAATAGCTGCCGAAGAAGCATCCTTCAAGACTTGCACGGACTCGATCATATCCGGGTTAATCTCTGCCAACAGATTCGTTCCGGTAATCGGAGAAGTAAAAGTATTCATCGGTACCCCGTCTACCACCCAAAGCGGGTTGGAAAAACGACGTCCTTGTTCCACATCCAAAGAATTGTACCCCCGTATTGTGATTGCCGTACCTCCACTACCGGGAGCCCCGGACATATTCGTGATGTCCAATCCGGCAACACGCCCCTGCAACAGGTTCGCGATACTTGGTGAAGGTATCCCCTTCCATTCATCAGCTTTAACGACAGAGATAGAACCGGTAGATTCTCTCCGTGTAGTCGTTCCATATGCCACGACAACCGTTTCGTCCAACACCTGTACATCCTCCTGCATCACGATCAAAAGCGTGTCTTTTGTCACTTTCGAAAACTCCAGCTTATGCGTTTTATACCCCACGAAAGAAAATTCCAACGACCCTTTTTGAATAGGCAACACCAACAGAAAGATACCCTTGACATTAGTGGCAGTACCCCAAGTCGTGCCCCCAACCTTCACCGTCACCCCCGGCATAGGCTCCTTCTTCTCGTCCACCACCTTCCCAACAATCGTAAATCCCTTCTTGTCTTCATCCTCACGCTGAATCAGCATAACCACCTCGTTGTCAAACAAACACGTGAAAGGAGTTCCCGCGAGTACCTCGCTCAATACATCGGCAACCTTTTTCCGGTGAACCTGCACATCTATCAGCGACATCTTCTCCAACTGGTTCGTGTTGTAAATAAAACGCAACCCCGTCTGCTTGTGAATCTCACTGAACAACTCGTAATAACTCACGTTTTTCAAATTCAAGCTAACGACCTGATCTTGTGCCACTCCATTGGCAAAAGTCGCAAACTCCAGAAAAACCACAAAAATGACACATAATCTCATGATCATCCAAAATTTTTTATGTGCCTTATCAAAAAAATGGCACATGATTTCTCTTTTTTTCATACATTTGTAATTGAACTATTAATACTTGATAGGTATGGGTTAAGGATACCTATCTATTGGGTTAACGTAAGTGATGAAAAGGGCTCAATCTATTTCATCACTTATTTTTTACTCACGGTCACCGTCCTTCCGTTTATAGAAAAACGGGCATTTGACGTCTTCTCCATAAAGAAAAACAAATCCTTGATATCCGCGTAACGCTGCATATTACAATCGAAGCGCAAATCCTTCAACCCCTCGTTCTGGAAAAACACCACTACATCATACCAACGTGCCACCTTCTCCATGATCGACTCCAAACGCTCGTTCGCGAACACGATATCTTGATTTTTCCATGCGATATACGGGTAAATATCCACTTTGCGAATCTCGCTCACCCCCGTTTCCATATTCACGACAGCCAAGTGATTCGGTTGTAACATACGTTCCTCGGACAAAACATTCGCTTTGAAACCGATAGTCCCCTCCACCAACACCGTTTCAATCTGTCGGGGATTATACGCGTTCACGTTAAATTCCGTCCCGTAAACCCGCACGCCATACTCCCCGGACTGTACAAGGAAAGGCTTCCCCTTATCCTTAGTCACGCTAAAATAGGCTTCCCCTTTCAACTTTACCTCCCGGCAATCCACACTAAAATTAACAGGATACTCCAATTCCGACTCGGCATCCAGCCATACCTTCGTCCCGTCGCTCAACGTCACGAAATATTCCCCCCCTCGCGGAACAATGATTTTATTATAAATCAACTCTACTTTTTCAGATACTTCCGTTGCTAATGAATCATAACGAATCCCAGAATTGCTATCCACTTTCACGATCAAGCCATCCCGTTCCCGAATTTCTAAATGCGAAGAAGCCAATTCCACTCGTTCTCCGGATGACAAGACCAAAACAGCCTGTGAACGAACCGGCTTTATCTCCACGGCAACCGCTCCCTGCGGTAACACGTTCGTTTTCTCCCTCGTGAATAAAATCCCGGCAAAGACAAGCAACAGGACGACGGATGCCACCGCACTATAATATAACCACGGATGCCGCTTCTTTTTCAAGGATGAGAAAATTACTTTCTTTGCCCGGTCTTCCCGAATCCGGACATTTTCCTGTGACCAACGTACTCGCAAGTAATCTTCCAATAACACGTCATAAGCCTCCCGGTTTTCCGGACATTTCTTAAGCCACTCGCTCACGTTTTCTTCTTCCGCCTCTTCCAATTCTCCATTAAAAAAGGCAACCAACCAATCCTCTATCTCCTGATCTAACTTTAGTTTTTTCATAAATCACCTCATTTTTCATACTTAGTACAAAAAAGAGGAGAAAAAAGTCTAGTGATTTTTCAAAAAAAATGAACTGAATTCAAAAATTTAACAATACCGGCAATAGAAAAGTAAAAAATCGGCAAATCCATCCCGTCCCATCCGCTCCCGAAGTTTACGTACGGATGTTCCCAATAAAGTTTTTACGGTCGATTCAGATATGCCATATCGTTCCGCCACCTCCCGGTATTTCATTCCCTCGACAAAAACGCAATTCAATATTTCCCGGCTACGAGGGGGTAAAAGATCTATCTCTGCCATCACCTTCGCCACCACCTGATCCCGGGAATCATCATATTCTTCAAATATACATTCAATTCTTTCCAACCCCACGAAACGGCTGAAAACATCCCGTTTCACCATCCGGTTATAACACCGATTACGCACCAATACCCGTAAAAACGAAGCAAGCGTATCCGGCTTCAATTCCCGGTGTATTTCCTGGTTCCATAACGCGATAAAAAACTCCTGAACAATATCCTCCGCCAGATCCAGATCATTCAAAAAAGTGTTTGCCCATGAAACCAAAGATTTATAATAAGCCTCAAACAGAAGCTTCATCCCTTTCTGGTCATGCGCATTCAACAAATCGCAAATCTGCCTGTTCATCACGGATCTCCCCATTGTCCTTTATGCTTTAATTACATACCATGCCTTAAATTGCACCACCTTTCCCACTTATTCCTCTTGCAAAGTTAAAAATTTTTCCTTATTCAATAACAGGCAACAATTTTAAATTATATGCATGAAAATAAACCAACAGAACCTATTTCTTAAACGATTCTTCAAATAGGCGATAGCTTCCCTTTTGCTCATTTTCACCGTTTGCACAGGCAAATCAAGCGATTCGGCAATCTCTTCATTCTTTTTTCCCCGTAAGTGTAACTCGAAAACCTCTCGGCAACGATCCGGTAATTCTTGTATAGCCAAATACATCTCCCGGTAAATTTCTTCCCGCATCAAATTATACTCCTTTTCTTTCTCTTCATTGGATTCCCGACAAATATAAAACATTCTGCAGAACAAACAAAATAACAGACAGGCATCACACCACCTAGAAATAAAAGGGGCTGTATTGAACAGCCCCTTTTCACAAAACATTAAAACAACATCTATTTATTATTTTTCAACGTCTTATTGATCTTAGCAGCCAAAGCCTGATAATGGAGTCTGTCTTCTCCCGTGGAAGTAGCTAACTTACTATTAACCAACTTTTGAGCCTTAAATGCTAGGTCTATCAAATAAACCGTGGAATTGTCTATCGCCTTCGTGTCCACTTTTTGCAAGAAACCATACCCGGGAGCTCCGAATTCGTCCAATCTCAACTGTGAAGCGATGAACCCCGCACCATGCTCTTGCTCGATAGCCCGAAGCTGATCCTCGAAACGACCAACCAACCCGCTAGGATCAAGGTCATAAGCCAATATCTCGTCAAGACTCGGGGCATAAGCCGAGTTCAAGCCAAACAACCCGCCCGATTCTTTCTTGTCAGCCAAAGGAGCGATCACGAGATCCACGAGTGTACTTTGTAATAACTTATCACCGTCCGTCAACTTCTTACCTTTGATTGCGCTCTCGAAGGCACCGTTATACAAATCGTTCAAGAACTCTTTTACCGTATAAGGATTGGAAGCGATGTATGCGGAAAGAACAACGTTATCTTTCAATTTCGTCAAGTTTCCTGCCAATCTTATTCTCAATACCGTAGTCATATCCACTCCCATCGGGAATTTCTTCAACAAAGGAGATTTGCTTAACCAATCTGCATTTCTGTACTCGTTCAGTAACCAAGCTAAAGAAGCCTTTTGTACATCCTTCGGAACCGCTACATAACGCTCCCCGGGAGTACCTTCCTTGATCTCCGTCAAATAAATACCACCCACGTTATAAGAAACATTCGTGATATACCGGAAATACTGGTTAGCGATCGACTTATACAGGTCTGCCCGGTGGCTATAATCCGCATCATCCTCGATCCATTGTTCCAAATTAGGCAAAATATACTTCAAATTCTTGATACCATAGGTACTTGCCTTGATCGGATCATCACCCAGGTCTTCCTCGATAGCACTCGGGTCATAGCGAGACAATATCTGTTGTCTTCCGTAACGGAATCTCGGATCACCGGCTTTCTCGTCTACCCAACTTTCCAGCGTAGCCTGCTCTTCCCATATATCCTTTGCTTGCGGGATAGGTTGATAGTTCCATTTAACCAGGAAATAATCATAAACACCCAAATCCGGGGGAGTCAACTTCACACCTTTATCTCCGGGTTGAGCCACGTAATTGAAACGGGCGTAATCCATGATACACGGCGTTGTCCCGTATTTCTGGGTAAATGATGCCGAACGCAAAGAATCAACCGGGTAAGAAGCGGATGCTGCCATATTATGCATGAACCCAAGCGTGTGACCGATCTCGTGAGCCACGACATAAATCATCGCCTCTTCCATCACATCTTGCGGCAATTTTTTTGTCCTTACCTTGGGATCGATTTGTGCAGTCTGAACAAAACGCCAGTTGTTTAGCAATTTAATCACATCGTTATAAATCAATACGGTAGCGTTCACGATCTCACCTGTCGTCGGGTCTATCCAAGACGGTCCCATCGCGTTTTCCGTCGTTGAGGGCAAATAACGGATACACGTGTACTTAATATTATCCGGGTCAAACTCGGGATCGTCTTTCGGGAAATCCCGTACCTGCATCACGTTCTTGAAACCGATTGCCTCGAAAGCCTTGTTCCATCTCAAGATAGCTTTCTTCACGGGGCTTTTCCACTCCGCCGGGAAAGCATCATCCACGTACCACACGATCGGTTTGACCGGTTCCACCAATTCACCCCGTTGATATGCAGCCATATCCTTGGGTTCCAACCGCCAACGATGAGCTAGCGAATATACCTGAATTCCATCCTCTCTCGTGGAAACGTGTTGCTTGGTTGTATTGAAAATACCCACGCGTGAATCCGAAATACGGGGACGCATTTTATCTTCCGGCAACAACACCAAAGAACGGGTCACTTTACCGGTTACGGGGACATCACTCAATAACGTGATGATCCAAAAACCAACCGACACCCGATATGACATATAAGATTTCACGACCAGGTTATCGTCGAAGCTCTTGATTTCATCCAAACCCGAAGCATCACTACGGAAATCACCTTTCACGGTAAGCATTCCCATGTTAGGCAAGAATGAGAAGTCTTTCACGTCCGTGGTAAACAAACTCGTTATATCGATCACCACGGCAGTTCGGTCGTTATTATAAGTCTCGATCTTGTATTTTCCCACGATGGCATCACTGAAACTCCGGTCAACAGCATTCTGCAAAGCCTCGTTACCGGGATCAACGGTTGCCGATGTCGTAATTTTCTTTAAATAAAGACAACTATCACCCATCACGAAACGCACGTGCAAAGGATTTTGCTGCTTGTAACCCACGGTTCCGCCAATCAGATCACTTGAAGTTTCGGTCAACGTAGAAGCCAACAACATCTCCCGTCCTAAGTATTTCAACGGAATTTCAAAATAAAGTTTCCCGTTCAACTTGTGCAACGTGATAAAATTACTTGTAGCCGTCACTTTCCCCGGCTTCTTCAGCAATTTGTCATACTCCGTCTGGGCGGGAGCCGTTTCCTTCTTCTCCACGGTCGCCTTTTTCTTCTTCCGGGAAGACGCCAAAGCCTCTTGGCTAACGGGTAGCACGAGTACGGCTACCAACAATACTAACATCCATCTTTTCATAAAATTCATTTTAAAATAAAATTCATATATAATTGAAAAACATACAATTCTCTCCTAAATGCCGGTAGTTATCCTACCGACATTTATTGTGAAATGAAAAAAACACATAATTAAAGTTCCGGACCTCGTGCTATTGCCTCCAAATCTACATGATACTTCTCTTTCATGTAATTGATGACTTCCAGGCGTTTCTTCACGACCAACGGGTAAGTAGCCAAAGAATTAGCAAGGAACTCCTCTTCCGTGTAACGCATTCCCAAGAAAACGTAAGTCAGGAAATTCAAAGTCGGATTTGTACTAGTAATATTATAAATACTTCCGAAATTATATGCATCCACATTTAAAGAGCCTAAAAACCCGCGCTTCACATAATAATCAGGATCGCTAGTATTCCATGAATTTATTGCTTTCACGTAATCAAATCCCTCATTAAAACTAGCTGGAATAACTATTCGCTCGCGATTAATTGCAGCCTCCAATAATTGCCTCATAATTCTTGTCCGATGCTCTCTCAATTTCTCCCATGTAGAGGGAAATTCTGTCAAGTTTTCCGTATAGATCGAGCTCGCCCAATAATCTAATCCGTCAGCAGAGTTAGTAACATTCGTTTTATCTATACCCCCTGAATAATTGAGTTTTTCTGTCCGGTAATTATCAATCAAAAAATAATATAAAGGCAAAACTGTACGAGTCAATTCTACAGGTAAATAATCAAATATATGCTCCTTCATAAATTTCACGTGAACGCTGGCTTTCTCATCCGTCAAAGATTCCCCGAAATAATTGGTTCCAGAGGAAACCGTCCAAGCTCGACTAAAATCCAAGGAAGAATACCCTTTGTAAATCAAATACACATCATGTTTTTCCTTGATTTCTTTCGCGATCTCATCCCATTCATTCGTACCTTGTGGGAATTCATAACGAAGTACGACTTCTGCTTCTCTCGGAATTATCGTGTCTTCATCGTTACACGAAGCCAGTAATCCCCAAGTCAATAATATTAATACGATATATCTCATAAATTCCATTTTTTACATCAGACATTATCTCGGGCTTGCCAACTTATTTTGTATCAAAGCCCTGTTTTGATTCATCACTACTTCAGGTATAGGCAATGTATAACCGGGATCCTTTTCCTGTAACACGTACTCAACCGGTCCTTTTCCATCATTCCACACGTGCTTGATAGATGGCATTCCATAACGACGCAAATCAAACCAACGATGAAACTCGAAACACAATTCCAATCGGCGTTCCTGCCTGATTTTGTCAACCAGCGCACTTCCTGTTAAACCTGACACTTCTACATCCGGAGCACCGGGAGTAAAACGTTTCTCCCGCAAATCGTTCAACGCCTTCAATGCTGTTGTTTCATCTCCATCCATTGCTGCCGCTTCCGCCAAATTCAAATAAGCTTCTGCCAAACGAAACGCTTGCGTGAATGCATTATTTTCTAGTAGGATTCCTGTCGAAGAAGAGGTTTTAATTTTACCGTGAGCTAAAAACACGTCCGGGAATCTATACGATTCTCTAAAAATATACCATTCTTTTCTCAAATCACCCTCCTTGAAACCATCGGTCAACTCCGCCGAAGCGTTAAAAATCTTTCGATAAGTGTACCCCGCTCCAACTGTTTCTAATGAATAGTAATTCGTAATATCCCCACCTTGACCAAATAACCATATCACATCGGATGATTCCCTAGTTATAAACGGGTAATAAGTTCTAGTTCCGGTCGACAATTCCAAGGTATTAAGGTCAATTAAAGCAAAATCCCAATCATCAATTACCTTTTTGGCATATTGGGCGGCTTCCTTCCAATTTTCCATGTAAAGATACACTCTTGATTTCAGCAATTGTACCATCGGCAAACTCGTACGTAAATCTGCTTTATGCTGCATATCTTTCGGCAAAGAGAGATAAAGCTCTTCCGCATCTCCTAAATCTTCCAGCACCTGCTTATAAACCTCTTCGACCGTGTTGCGGGCAATATCTTCTTGTTCCACCCCACTGTTCAATTTCAACGGGATTCCAAGTGCTTTTGGGTTATGATTATAAGGTTCACCAAAGATATTCACCAAATTGAAAAAATAGAACCCCCTCAATGCGTATGCTTGTGCCTTCACCAGCGTTTTCTCGTTGTACGTGCCATCGACACCATCCACGTAGTCCAATGCCCCATTTGCCCCCAAAATCAATTTATACTGGGACTCCCACATACCTCTATACATCATGCTAACCTTCGCCGCCTCTTCAAACATATTCGGTTGCCACGAATAAATATACCTCACGCTATTCACTTTTGGCTCATTATAACTCGAAACTTCACCAGATGCCGACGTACAAGTGACATCATCATCCAACAACTGAAGTCCAGCACTTATTACCACCGAAGTTGAGGTCGGGCGGGGATAAGCGCTTCCCAGTAACATCTCATCCAAAGAAGTAACATCTTTTGGAATATACAAGGTATCGGATTTGGGCTCCAAAAAGCTATCACAGCCCATCAATCCAAGAATAACAGTTATTAATAATAAATTCTTTTTCATCTGTTCATACATTTAAAATCCTATATTGATACCCAAAGAATAGGTCTGTGGAATCACGCTTTGTGTCGACAATTCCGGATCAAAACCGTCAAAACGCTTACTGGCGATCACGAACACGTTATTCACCGTGGCACTCAAGGCAAGTGTTTTGATTCCCACCTGTTTGCACAAATCCAATGGCATATTCCAAGTCAGGTTAATTCCACGACACCGCAGGAAAGAAGCATCCACGACCAAAACATCCGAATTTGCCCAAAACCAATACCAGTTTGTCGAATAATTATCCGGAGCTGTTATTCTCGGATCTGAAATTCCGCGAGTCAATGCCGGAATATTAGTTTTCAATTCATCTCCCGGCCGCTTCCAACGTTTCAATAAATCCCGGCTAAGATTTTGGTAAGAGTCAGGTACTTTTCCGGACATAAAAGAACTATACGGGCTCGGAAGACGCTTTTTGCCTCCCAGCAAAAGAGCAAAATCCGTATTCAATGTAAACCCTTTATAACGTATTCCGAGATTCAAACCTCCCGTGAAGTAAGGATCTTTCTGTCCCGACCAAACCATAAATTTTGTCGGGTCCATATTAGCATCCCGTTCCTCCTCTGGTACATCAAAATAATTAAATAGCGGGCGACCATCCTCCGGGCTTAACCCCTTAAACGAGAACGACCAAAAACTTTCCACGGGATACCCTTCCTTTTGTAACCTATCGGTAAATGCGGTAACCAGCTCTGTTGATTTGGGATTTTTCACCGTTGACTTTGCCTTATTCCAATTTTTAGATGAATTCAAACTGACACTTATAGCAAAATCTTTTGTCCGGACAGGAGTAAAAGCAACAGTAAACTCCATCCCCTTATTATCAATCATTCCCCCATTGAGATCTAATGAAGTTTTCCCGTATTCATAAGCCACATCCTGACTCACGATAGCATTTGACGAACGAGTATAATACTCTGCGGTTACATTAAAAATCTTGAAAAGTTCCAGATCAACGCCAAGATTCCACGAGGTCGTACGTTCCCAGGACAGATGGGGATTAGGAATGTCGTTAATAGACGAATAATATTGGTTATAAACGGCATCGACACCCTCCATCTTTAAAATCAAATCCATGGATTTATTCGAAAGAGCGTTCCCTTGAATACCGTAAGTCACACGAAAAGCCAAATTATTGATCCAATTGCTCGTTGACTCCATAAAAGACTCCTCGGTAACCCGCCATAACAAACCGAATGAATAAGTTGGGTCCAAACGTTTCTTTACATCTTGACCAAATCGGTTTGATATGTCATTACGAATATTGGCATTCAACACGTAGCGGTTTTTGTAAGAATAAGCCAACGTCCCAAACCACGAAAAATAATTATCCGTTTGGTCACTCTTACCCCAAGAAGGACGAAGTGTATTATATATATCTTCCAATGGTCCCAATGGCTTCGGGGTAGAATAAGGAGCATTAATCGGCACCAATTTATCCGCATCCGTGGGACGAGCCAATTTATAGCCTCGTTCAGGCATATATCCCCATACCATATTCTCAATTGTCATATTACGATTAGAACGCACTTCCATCCCCAACATCACATTTATGCGATGATCCGTATTAAACGTCTTCGTGTATAATAATTTATTCTGCACGTTATAAGAAGCTTGCGTGATCTCGTTCGTGTACAAAGAACCGCCATAAGGCAGCATGGCAGCTTTAAATTCCGGATCCCCCGTACTTTTACTTCCATAATCATATCCTCTATAATTTTTAGCGATATAATATGTACGCTCCAACGCCTCAACTTCATTACTCTTGGTATAGCGGCTATATCCACCGGTAAACTGGTAAGTCAGACCACTAATAATCTCCCACTTGAAATCAACAGACGAAGCTATCGTAAAATTACGTACTTCAGAGCCACTGTTATCTCGTTCGTTAATAATATTATATCCTAGCGATTCCACGTTTCCGTTATAAGTGTAAGTTGTCCGGTTTTGGTAAAACAAAAGATCCCCACGCCCGTCATAAGCCGGAATTGCACGGCTAGTGGAAAGAGCATAATCCATGGGATTTACGCCAGGACCAAAACCGTTCGTGATCATCGACGTTCCGTTTGCGGTAACATCCAAAGTAATATTTTTCCGTAATTTCGTATTGAAAGCAATTCTCCCGGTATACATTTCTTTGTCATTACCAATCTCCTGACCGTTCTCTTTCGAATACCCAATAGACGCATTATAAGTAAACTTTTCAGACCCTCCAGAAACACTGACACTATGTTTATGGCTGAAAGCATTCCGGGTAAGCAATTTCAACCAATTCGTATTCACGCTTTCCAGCTCCTTTTTACGCTTCAGAAAATCCGCTTCCGTAATATCTCTCTCGAGAAACATCCGGTATAGTCCCTCGTAAACATTCATCTGTTTTATAGGCCTATACGTATAATAAGAACCTTCCTCTATCGTTTCGTCAGTAAACGCCACCCGTTCCTGGGAATTCATCAAATTGAAACGATCATACGTGGGGCGTGTTGTAAACGAAAAATTTCCCGTGTAATTTACGGTCATCCGATCAACTTTTCCCCGTTTCGTGGTAATTACAATCACCCCATTGGAAGCCTTCGACCCATAAATCGCCGTGGCAGACGCATCTTTCAACACCGTGATCGTTTCAACATCCTGCGGATTCAACCAAGCAATCTGGTTCCCGATAATCGTGGACAAATCCTGCGTCATCACAGCCGTCGCATTCAACGTGATCGGATCTGACTGAATAATACCATCTACCACCCACAAGGGATCGGTATTCCCCAACAGAGTAGAGGCGCCTCGAATCTGAATTTTGGGACTCGTTCCCACGCGGCTGCTCGTGTTCATCACGATCATTCCTGCCATACGTCCCTGCAACATTTGATCCAGAGAATTATAATTCGGCATCATAATATCATCTCCCTTCATGGTATTATAAGACCCTACCATATCCCGGCGATTGATATTTTGATAACCGGTAACCACAACTTCTTCCATCGTGTTCAACTCCTCCTTCATCACCACGTTGATGGTGTCTTTCCCCTGATACTTCACCTCTACGGTTTCCATCCCGACAAAAGAGAAGACCAAAGAGAATTGTTCCAGATTAGGGATCTGAAGACGATACTTCCCGTCCTTATCCGTGGCGGTGCCTACCGTCAAGCCCTTCACCATCACTGTAACTCCCGGTAGCGGGGCTTTCTTCTCGTCGGTCACCAAACCGAAGATCTTCACGCTTTTCTGTTGGGCTACCGCAGTTCTTTTCACTAGCATCACCACATCCTTGTCATACTTGAAAGTAAGAGAAGAACCAGCAAGTACATCCGCCAAGACCTCTTTCACTTTCTTATTCTCGACATCCACGTCGACCGTGGAAATCTCTTGCATCTGTTCCGCATTGTACAAGAAACGCAACCCCGTCTGCTTATGAATAGCATCGAACAACTCGTACAAGCTAACTTTTGTTAATTTTAACGTCACATTCTGTTCCTGCCCCAAGCCTTCCGCAACAGCAGAGAACACGAAAAACACGATCAAAAAGACAGTTAATTTCATAATTTTCCAAATTTTTTCGCGCACTCGACCCAAAAAGAGGCACGACATTCTCTTTTTTTTCATACTTTTGTATAAGAATTTTTGTGTTAAACATGATAACCGCATCCCCCAAGATGTTGTTATCGGATTACTACAATCCGGAGAGTCGCCACAACTCTCCGTTTTTTATTTACCACTAACTACTACAGTTCTATCTTTCACGCTGAAACGTACATCCGAGGTATTCTCCAGGAAGAACAACAACTCCTGAATATCGGCATACCGCTGCATATTCCCGAAGAAGCGCAAGTCCTTGAGCGATTCATTCTGGAAGAACACGTTCACGTCATACCAACGTGCTGCCTTTTCCATGATCGACTCCAACCGCTCGTTCACGAACACCACATCCTGATTCTTCCAGGCGATATAAGGATACACGTCAACATTATTCACTTCCGTTTTCCCGGTCACCTCATTCGCCACTCCCAGTTGACTCGGTTTCAACCGCACTTCCTCCGCGGTACGATTCGCCTTAAAACCGACCGAACCTTTCACCAGTACCGCCTGAATCTCGTTGTTCTTGTAAGTATTCAAGTTAAACTCCGTGCCGTACACTTTCAGCTGATACTCCCCGGAACGTACCAGAAAAGGCTTTTCCGTGTCTTTCTTCACGCTAAAATAAGCCTCCCCCTTCAAGCGTACTTCCCGCTTGTCGGAAGTAAACTTCACCGGGTACTCTAACTCCGAATCAGCATTCAACCACACTTCCGTGCCGTCTGCCAACGTCACGAAAAACTCTCCCCCTCTTGGCACGATAATCTTGTTATATATCACTTGATTTGCTACTCCCGCTTGTTCCGTATTGTACTCGATTCCCTTACCATCTTTCATCTTCACGACGGAACCATCCTGTTCCAAGATCGAGTCTTCATTGTCCGTCAAATCAATAACTTTACCGGAAGAAAGCACGAGCCTCGCTTGCGGGAATCCATGACGGATCACCTCATTGCGGGCGATCGACTTTTTTTCGGGCAAAGGTTTATTGACCAAATACATCCCGCCTATCGCCACAAGGATGGCTATCGAAGCCGCCACACCATACCACACCCGACGCACTTTTATCCTGCTTATTCGACGTGACACCAACTTCTTCCCTGTCATCGCATCCACCAATTGCTCCTTCCGTGCCCATCGGATGTGCAAGCAGTCCTTCACCAAACGCTCGAACTCCTCCCTGTTCGCGGGATCAGCATCCAGCCACCGCTCGACAGCAGCACCCTGCACGTCATCCAACTCCCCGTTGAAATAATCCAGCAGTAGTGTTTCCTTTTCCTGACCCATTAAATCTTTTTCCATAGTTCAACTTGTTTTCATGCATAATACCGGAAAACTTCAAAAAGGTCTAATGGATTTACAATTTTTTTTCAAATTATTTTTTATCGCCACACCAAAGCCTTACTTTTGCAAGCGGGTATTTCTACCCTATCAATAACACTATTCCCGACGACAATAGAAAAACAAAAAGCCCGAGAACAGCTCTTTATCCAACCGCTCTCTTAGCTTCTTCACGGAGTTACCCAGCAACGTTTTCACAGTGGAAACGGAGATCCCGTACCGCTCCGCCACTTCGCGATATTTCAAGCCTTCCAGAAAAACGCAATTCATTATTTCCCGGCTCCGCTCCGGCAATAATGCCATTTCTTCCAACACTCTCGACACGATCTGATCATGCCGTTCATTATACTCCTCGAAAGCCAAATTCACGTGATCCAACTCCAAAGCATTCCGAAAAACATCCCGTTTTTCTATCCGCTTGAAACAACGGTTACGCACAGACACGTAAAGAAAAGAAGCCAACGTCTCCGGCTTGAATTTCAGGTAAACCTTATCTTTCCAAATAGAAACGAATAAATCCTGCACCACGTCCTCCGCCAAATTCAAATCCCGTAAAAAGGTATCAGCCCAAACAACCAAAGGCTTATAGTATACATCAAATAGCATATCCATCCCCTTCTGGCTTTTGGAACACAACACGATACATATTTCCTGATCCTTATTTTTCCCGGAATTATCCACTCGCTTTATTTCTAATAATTAACAACTCTCTCATCTCAAATCCATATTTACAAAATTAGGAGAAATTATCATACCACCAAAAAAGGAATGCTTAAAAATCCGTTCAGGGACTTTTAAGCATTCCAAAAGAAGTGAAGCGCTTACTTCTCAATATAGATTCTAAGCTGTCACGAGTGCTTATTTCAACAATTGCTCTTGTATAATCTTCTCGTACTTTGCAGGCTCTGCCCCGATTTCGATAATAGGCTTGCCATTCACGGGTAAAAAGAACAAGGTAGGCAACGCATTTATTTTGAATTTATTGCACAATTCTTTTTCCTTATCAGCATTTACCTTCAGGAATATCACCTGATCCTTGTATTTTTCCGCCAATTGCTCCATCACGGGCAACAATCTCATGCAAGGACCACACCACGAAGCCCAAAAATCAATCACAACCGGCTTGTCACCCTTGTACGTGAACTCGGTCCCGTTCTTATAATCATGGATATTCTCCCGGAAATAGATTCCCGTGATCTCGTTTAATTTCCCGGGTTCTATCACGATTTTTTTCTCCGCTACCTCATCCTTCACTTCCACCAAGTCAAAAGGCTGGAAATAAATTGTTTGTCGAGAAAAATCCAACGAAAGAATCCCGTATTCCAATATACCGGCTCCTACCACGGAACGCACGAGAGAACCATTCACGGGAATCACCGTTCCTTGAAAAGATTCCCGTACAAAATCACATTGTGACGCCACCTTTGTCTGGCTGGACACCGGAGTATTGCCATACCCGTTATACACCGATACCGCATTCCCGGGCTCTCCTTTCCAACGGGTAAAATCAGCCTCGTTCAATTCCACCAATCCCGGGGTCCAGGTATCCAGTATACAAGAAAAAGCCATGCCGTCTATTATTACCGGGCATTCCATCCCGACTCCTTGCAATAACTTGGCATTCGCACGATGATCCAATTTCATGTAAGCTGGACGATAAGGCAGTGACATCGTAATCTTTTTCCTGCGGGAATCGATGGTTAAAACGACACCCCGGAAAAGAGCTCCCCCCATGATACCGGCAACACCCAATTCCCGCAGATAAGGCTCATCTTCCAGCACAAAAGCTCCAAGTTCGTTAGCGAAAGCGCTATTCCCGAAAGAAACCGAATTAATCGACACCACTTTAGACGTCGGTATTTTTTTGAATTGGAATGTATCGTACGGAAGTTTTCCTTTGCTATCCGGGTCAACATTCAACTTCTCCACGTACTCCGGCAAAATAGCCGTCTGTCCCGCCAGATCTAACACGAAATCGGCATCCACGCCGTTCACGACACACGTTATAATGATTTTCCCGTCTACTACCCGGTAATCTCTCACCTCGGAAACATTATTCTTCGTCTGCGCCCATGACATCAAGGGCAGCAGCGCTACAAAAAGCCATACAAATAATTTACTTTTCATCTTTTGTTCTGATTTCAATAAACAATCACCTTCTCGCCCTTCCGGGTTAGAACCGTCAATTTTGTTTTCTTCTTCGCCTTCAATTCCGGGATTCCGTTGATGATACTCTCGCAAAAATCGTATTTCCCGATAGGCTTCCCGTTAATCTTAAGCACCTTGTCACCCATCTCCCCCACGTCCTTCATCGCACCCCATACTGCCGCAACCACCAGATCGCCGTCCTTCACCTGCAACCTCACGTCATGGGGCTTCTCCGCGAGATCACTCTCCGGCTTGTATGGCTCGAAATAAAAGCGAGCCCGGGGATAATCTATCGTCACCCTGCCATAATCCAACAATTTTACGCCCAACAACGTGTAAGGCGGTGTAGCCGTTTCGGCTACCACGTTCCTGAATTTAGAGCCTGCCACGGACAACAAGGGAAAGTTTACCCGCCGGGAAACTCTCTCCGCAGACACTCCCCCCACGCTGATGGCTCCCACGCTACATCCCTCGGACAAAAATTCATAAGCGGAACCGGACGACAAAGCCTCGAAATCGGATTCCTTCAATGAAAGGAATCTCGGGCACCCCGTGTCAAACAAGCAAACAATGTTATGCCCGCTTCCCGCCTGAACCGAAATAATCGGCATTTTCGCTTGCACGAAACGAGTCATTTTCCGAAGCGACACGGTCGATTCTTTCTCCGCCGTAGAGATTGTCACGGTCTTTTTCTCCCCGTCGATAACCAAAATCAATTGGGCGAACAAATCGCTCCCGATCAACCCATCAACAGGGAAACAAGCCAAAGGCGACGGTTCCGGCATTTTCATTGCCGCCACGCTCTTGAAGCGGAACACATTATCGGGAGTCTCGATACTATCCACCCGCACGAGCGGATAAAATGACTTGCGCCCGTTCGCGTCTGTCACCTCTAACGAATCCGTTACCGCCAACCCGAACTCCCGGCAAAACTCACCCTTCAAGGTTGTTCGGGATGCCCCCGTGTCGAAAATAAATGAACGAAGCGTTCCGTTCAGTTTCATCTCCACGACCATCTTACCCCCGATCATCCGGTAAGGCAATTCTGCCTTGTATTGCTGCGCGATCGCCGGGAAAGCGATCACGCAAAGCAAACACAAAATGATTATCTTATACCTCATGGTTTATTTACTCAATTTATCGGCAGCTTTCACGGCTTCCAAAGCATTCACAATACCACCGGAAAGGCACAATTGTTCAAAAAGATACAGGTCGACAGCTTTCTTCCCGCCTCTGGTAACATTCTTTTCCAGTTCCACGCCTTTCCGGGAAGTCACTGTTTGCAACAATATATCACGAATCTGGCTGCCCGTCAATTTCGGGTAATACGTTTTAATCAAAGCGGCAACACCCGCTACCGTGGCTGAAGCCATCGGCACGCCATTCCCGTATTGATAAGTATCCCCCGTGCAAGTAGACAACATCTTTACCCCCGGAGCGTAAATATCCAGTTCTTTCGCCCCGAAATTTGAATTCTCGGAAGGTAACCCGTCTTTGTCGGACATTCCCACCGTCATTAAGTTGGTAAATTCTTTTCCGCCATCCATCCAGCGATTCGGGAAAAACGTATCCTCACTTAAGTCACGGGACATATCGTGCACGGGAACAATAACCAATGCCCCTTTCTGTTCGGCATAGCGAATCGCCTCGCTCATCCATTTCTTCTGCATCTCCGGGTAAAACGAGTTCTGTTGCGGCAACACCACGACAGAAGCCCCGTGATTCACGGCATAACGAATCGCCAAAGCCATATCTTTCAAATAAGGCTCTCCCGCCCCGGCTTCTACCACTAAGGTCATGATTTCCGCCTCGTCTGCGATCGGATTATTCCGTCCTTCCACACCCCGTTGTCCGGCAATCACACCTGCGATCATCGTCCCGATAGCGGCATCCGCCGTCAACAACACGTTATTCCCGTATTTACTGTCGTTTATATCCAAATAATTATCCCCCACGATCGCCCGACGCCCGTCATTACCATATTGCTGAACAGCCCGGTCGTATTTCTTTTTCAAATCCGCAATATAACTTTCCTTTAGAAAAGCATCCCGGTTAGATTCCCAAGCATTGTTTTTCACCATACTAGCCCTCATTTGTAAGGCAGCTATCAATATTCCCCGGCTTGTAGAATCCTGAGCCGTTTTAGGTGAACACGCCTCTACTACATCTCCAACCGTGAATTCGGTCTTATCCGGGAAAGCCGCCTGTACCTCTCGGTCGAACACCCCCATGTAATATTGAGAATTATATCCTGAATTCACGGCACTATAAGCCTGCAATAAACGGGACTCACCCCGAACCACGGAATTATAGTAACGAAATTCCTCCATGTTTTCGGGAGCGGCACATTCTTTTCTCTCCCCGTTAATAATGGTATAATATTTATCCCCGTCTTTCAGGATATCCCCGTATTTATCTTTCAAGCGGAAGAACTCGCGTTCCCCCTCCCGGTTCACGAACGGCATCACCTGCCCATCCTTCCCCCCGATGAAGTTCCAGCCGTTCACATCGTCCGTGTACCCATTTTTATCATTATCCTTCCCGTCGGTTTTCTCCTTCGGGTTTTTCCAGATATTTGCCTTCATAGCTTCGTGTTCCGTGTCAACACCCGTACCGATAAGTGCCACGATCGGTCTCGTCTTCGCTTTTTTTCCTTTCAAAAACTCGTATGCCTCGTTCACGCAAGCCCCATACACACCGTCTTTTTCAAAAGAACAGTTGTACCAGTCCCGATCCGACTGTTTCTGCTCTTCCACTTTCGCCTTTTGTTTCACCAGTTGAGCCTTTGCCGCACTGCCAATAGCGACTAATACACTCATCATCAAAATCATAGAATACTTTTTCATCATTACAGTTTATTATTTTTACACAATACAAAACCCTGTTTCAATTGAAAATTGAAAATTCCCTAATCCCTCAATCTAAAATTTAAAATCTAAAATTGATCCATCTTTCTCGCTTTTTCTATTGCCTCTTTCACCTTATCACCCCGCAAGTCCCGGGCAATAATCTTCCCTTCTTTATCGATCAGAACGATAAAAGGAATCTGGTAAAAACCATAAGCATCCTGAATGACATTCTGCTTGTTCCCTTTCGTGAATCCTTCCGGATTCCACAGAGTCACCCAAGGCAACTTATCCTCTTCCACCATTCTTCGCCAATCCTTTTCTCGATTATCCATTGATATCGTGATAATCACCAGATCATCCCCTTTCAATTCTCCATACTCCGACACTAACTTCTTCGCCTCCATCCGGCATCCCCCACACCAGGATGCAGAGAAGTCCAACAACACGTATTTTCCTTTAAAATCACTCAAACTTACTTCTTTCCCGTCCAAATCCACGAAAGTAAAATTGTAAGCCTGCTGCCCCAAAGCAAACTTCTGACGGCGTGCTACTTCATCCACAAGATATTTCACTACTTGCGCTTCCCTCTCGTTTTCAGGAATCAGATCCAATATCCGTTTGTAGGACTCGTAATCCAGTTCAAAGAATCCCTTGTTCTGGTACATTAACGAGACACGTACCACGGGATCTATCACCAAATCCTTCTCCACGGCTTCTTGAATCACGGCTCGTCTGGAACCCGAAGCTCGAAATTTTGTCATGATATCCATGTATTGCATATACAAATCAATCCCGTCAAACTCCATCGAACTCTCTTCCGGTCGGTCTTCATTCAGAAAGCCTTTCAATATTACAGGACGATCCGTGAGGATCATCATCTCGGAATATTCCCCGAAATGAACGTTATACAAATCCTTCTTGATATGCACGGTTTTTGTCTTAAATTCCTCTCCACTTTTCACCGGACACTCGACAACTGTCTTTCCCGCCAGATCAGTCACCTTGATCGTCAACGGACGCAGCGTCCGCAGTTTCCCCTTCAGGGAAAACTGTGCGGAAACGCTTAACGTCAACAACATAAATAAAGTAGATACCAATAATTTCATCATATTAATCTTCTTTCAAAGCTGCCATTCGAGTAATATCCCAATCATATTTATCTTTCATGTACTTCACCGTGAAATCATAGTACCGGATGATCAACGGATATTTATCTTCCGGGTACTTGATCAATACCGAATCACGAGTGTAGCGCATACCCAATTTCAAATAACTCGCGAAATTGGTTGTAGCATCCATCGTCACATTTGTCTGAAGAGGTGTGAAATCGTAAGCCGCCGCAAGCATTCTCCCGGGATAACCGAGTTTCATGTAATAATTCTCAGCATTCACCGAGATGCTGAATTTTTTAGAATAATCAAAAGCCCCTCCCGTCTGGAAATCTGCCGGAATCGCAATCTTGCCTTTCTCCACCATTTTAGCCAAAATGTTTTGCAGAATAACGGTACGCCGCATCTTATACTCCCATGGAGTTTTCGGCAAATCGTAAGGCTTATACGGTCTAATAATTATGCTCCCGTAATCATAGTAAGCCAAATTTTCCTCCTTCGCACGGAAAGAAAACGCCCAATAATCCAACCCGTCCCAAAAACAGAGCAAAGGCGCATATCCAATAGCACCAGCAACCACCTGACGAAGATCATCGACCAAATAGATATAATTAGGCAACACACCTTTACACAATTCCGGTTTTAAGAAACCAAATACATGATTCTTGAAAAAATCGGTATAAAATATCGCATACTCGTCACTCAAAGGTTCCCCATAATATTTAATAGTATACGTCCCAGACCAAGCTTGATTCAAATCCAATGTATCAAAAGCCGTGTATATTGGAATCGTTCCAAAAGTATTCGCCATTTCTTCCAAATCCGAATCCCAAGAATTACTCCCTTGCGGAAATTCAAAACGACTGATACTGGAAGCATCCTCACTCCGGGGATACAATTTTTTTTCATCGTCACAAGCAACAAGCGTCGCCAGTAAAAATATCAAACTAAAAATATTCTTGTATTTCATCGTTCCTCGTTTTATTGTAATGTCTTCGTTGTTGTTAATTTATTCTGGTTCAATGCCGAATTGCGCTCCATCACGTCCGAAGGA
This sequence comes from Butyricimonas synergistica DSM 23225, assembly GCF_000379665.1. Lineage (GTDB taxonomy): Bacteria > Bacteroidota > Bacteroidia > Bacteroidales > Marinifilaceae > Butyricimonas > Butyricimonas synergistica. Next base: position 459,404 of record NZ_KB903360.1, read on the forward strand.
ATCGGCAAGGTATATGCGGCATCCCCCTCCTCGATCACGTACTTACCCAAGTTAACCCCCAACTCTACCCAGCGATGCTCGAAACGAGGCATCCCGTAACGGCGCAGATCAAACCAACGTTGCCCCTCGAAACAGAATTCCCGGCGGCGTTCCTCCCGGATAAAACTCAACAAATCCTCACCGGAATAGTGAACCTCGTAATCCACATTCTCCGCGTATCGTTTCTCGCGCAAATCATTAATCATTTTCAGAGCTAACGTTTCGTCCGTATCGTACACAGCCTCGGCAAGAATCAGGTAAGCTTCCGACAAACGCAATGACATACCGAACTCCGTATTGAATTTCACCGCATTATTGTACTGCATGACACATTTGCTCCACGGGAGATAATGTCCCTCGGCAGGCTTAAGCTCTGAAGGTTTAGCACTTAAAGGTCCTCGCAACTCTTCCACGAGATACAACGTCTTCCGCAAATCCTCATCCTTATAACAAGCAATTAAATCCCGGGAAGCATTAACAAAATAGGCATACGTGATTCCATCTTCCATTTTGTCTTGCATTCCAATGATTCCCCTAAAATCTGCTGCATTCCCGTACACCCAAATGGTTTCCGGATTATCTAAAGTTACATAGCTAGGATAAGAAGCATCCTCCCCCACAACAATCGTAGTCTTCTTCTCGAATGACTTCAAATCATATAACTCGTATCCCCAGTCTTCGATCACCTTTTTTGCATATTTGGCAGCCCCCTCCATATCTTCCATGTGCAGGCACACGCGAGCGTGAAGCAACTGCACCGCAGGCAAGTTTATACGATAACCCGCTTTTTTCTGTTGTGTTGCCGGCAATGTAAGGAAATTTTCTTCTGCCGCATTCAAATCTTTAACAATCTGCTCGTACACTTTGGCAACTGATTCCCGTTTCTCCAAACTGCTTGACAAACCGCTCGCCAGTTTCAAGGGCACCCCGTCGGCATCTTTATTATGATTGTACGGTTCCCCGAAAAGATTTACCAAGTTAAAATAGAAGAACGCACGCAACGCATGAGCTTGGGCTGCCACGTAAGCCTTATCCTCGGCAGAGCCACTCACGTCATCCAGATAATCCAACGCGGCATTCGTTCCCAGGATATACTGGTAATACGTACTCCATATCTTAACACTAGATTGCGCCGGATATAAATCAAACATCTGGGGATCCCACGAATAAACGTACTGTAAACCCTCGATACCCGAAGAAGAAGTCTGCAAAATACAATCTTCACTCATCTCGATATCATCATCCAGAGCATTGTGAAAAGTAAATAAACAAGTGGAATTAGCTAATGGATAAGCGTCCCCCAATAACATTTCGTTCAATGCATTAGCAGTCTTCGGCACGTATTCGCTGGGAGAATCCGGTTCCAGGAAACTGGAACACCCGCATAAACTCACGGCTAAAATTATATTGAATAATATCTTTTTCATATATCAAAGCATTTAAAAACCAACATTAATTCCAAAAGAATAAGTCTTCGGCATCACCCGATCCTGCATTTCCGGATCGAATCCGTTATATCGTTTGGAAGCGATGACAAACAGGTTATTCACGGATGCCGTTACCGTCAAATTATTTAACCCGATCTTCTTCGTCATCTCGTTATTCAATCTCCAACTCAAATTCAATCCCCGGCAACGCAGGAATGACCTCGGAACAGTTAATGCATCCGAATACGCGTAAGCTTGCAGAAGATTATAACTACCACCTGTAGGCAATGTCATCATCCTGTCCTTTCCCCCGATCACGAATCCCGGGATACTTGTGAATACCTCATCTCCCGGTTCCTTCCACCGCTTCAATAAATCCCTATTGAGATTTTTCTCTGCATTCGGCATATAGTACCCATCTTTCATATCGCGATACGGAGAACTCAATCGGGTAACACCTCCCAACAATAAAGAAAACGAAGTCCCTAACGTGAAAGAACGGTAACGGATATTCAAATTCAATCCTCCCGTGAAATAGGGATCTTTCTGTCCCGAATATTTCAAGAAACTTGTCCTGTCCCCATTAAACTCCTCTTCCGACATAATTCGATTGAACGTCGGACGACCATTTTCAGGATTCAACCCGGCAAAATCAAACGACCACATACTTCCTAACGGGTATCCCTTTTTCAAAATCATGTCACTACGTCCACTTAAAAATGTGCCCACATCCACGACTTCTTTATCCACTTTTCCCCCGGAATTCCAGTTCTTGGAAGAGTTCACACTCATGTTGACACCAAAATTTTTCGTGTTTACCGGGGTGAACGAAACCGTGAACTCGATACCTTTGTTATAAATAACACCACCATTGACAGACATTGAAGGCTTCCCGTTTTCATAAGGAATATCCCTGGAAATAATTGCATTGGAACGGCGGATATAATAATCAATATTGGCATTCACCTTGCCGAAAAATTGCAAATCCAAACCGAAATTCCACGAATGCGTACGCTCCCAGGAAAGGTTCGGGTTTGGAATAGAATTGATAGACGAATAATACTCGTTAAACATACCCAATACTCCCTTTTGGTTCAGGATCAATTCCGGGCTGAGATTCGTCAGGGCATTTCCCTGAATACCCCACGTGGCTTTCAAATTCACGTTTGTCAACACCCGTTGAGTCTGCATAAACGCCTCCTCTGTCATCCGCCAGGATAACCCGAAAGAATAAGTAGGATCAAAACGTTTATTCGTGTTTTGCCCGAAACGGTTGGAAGCATCATTACGCACGTTGAAATTAAAAACATACCTGTTTTTCAACGAATAAGCTAACGTGGCAAAAACAGAAAAGAAATTATCCGTTTTCTCGCTTAAGGCACTTCTACCATTATATAAATCTTCAAACACCCCATAACCATCCATCACCGAACCGCCTCCCACGGGGACAAAATCCTCCGGTAAAGTGGGACGAACAACCAAATTACCCCGGTCGGGCACATACCCGTAACGCATGTTTTGGTCATTCTTGTTATTGGTAGAACGGGCTTCTATCGCCACCATGGCATTCAAACGGTGATCCTCGTTAAACGATTTAGAGAACATCAATTTATTCTGGACATTATACGAAGTCACCGTGGCGGCAGAACTGAACAAAGTTCCCCCGAACGGCAAAAGAGCCGCACTAAACCACGGGTTCTCGGCATCCACCGAACCGTAATCATATCCCCGGTATGCCTCTGCAATAGCAGTAGAACGCTCCAATGCCCACGACTGGCTATTCGTCGTGTTGTACGAATATCCCCCGGTAAACTGGTAAGTCAGCCAACTCAATATTTTCCATTGAAAATCGAAACTCAATTTCAAATTACCCGTGTTGACCTCCGAACCAGTGTTCTCCAGCTCATTCAGCACGTTATAACCGATAGACTCTACTTCTTTATTATATTTATAAGCAAGTCTTTTCCGGTAATAGGAATAATTTCCATCCTCATCAAAAGCCGCGATAGAACGGCTCGTCGTCAAAGCATAGTTCAAGGGATTGACACCGTTAAATCCTTTATTCGTACCGGTTGTTCCGTTTATCGTCAGGTTCATACGGACATTATTATGCAAGTTCAGAGTAACGGCTGCCCGTGCGGTCAGACGCTCGGAACTGTTTCCCTTCTCCTGTCCGTCATTCGAATTGTAACCCACGGAAAGAGCGTAATTCACCTTCTCCGATGCCCCGGTGACACTCACATTATGGCTGTGCCCGAAAGAAGTCCGGGTTAATAAATCCAACCAATCCGTGTTCACCGTTTCCAGGTAATTACGTGTCTTTATAAATTCATCCGATGTGATTTCCCCGTTCTGGAACATCTTCAAGGCTCCCTCGTAAGTTGTAATCTGTTTTACCGGTTCAAATTCATACCTCAATCCCGCCGCGAAAGCATCTTCGCTAAACTGGACACGCTCCTGCGAATTCATCAAATTGAAATTCTTGTATCTCGGACGAGGGGCGATCGAGAAATTACCGGCATAATTGATAGACATACGTCCCATTTTCCCCTTCTTCGTTGTGATAACAATCACACCATTGGAAGCCCGGGAGCCGTATATCGCCGTGGCAGAAGCATCTTTCAGCACGGTGATCGTTTCAATATCATTCGGGTTCAACCAAGACACCTGATTACCGATAATCTCCCGCATATCCTGCGCCATATTGGAACTGGCATTAATGGAGATCGGGTCATCCTGAATAATCCCGTCTACCACCCAGATCGGATCTTGATTTCCCAATAATGTAGAAGTTCCGCGTATCTGAATTTTAGGAGTAGTACCCGCGCGGGCGCTGGAACTCAATACCATCATACCCGGCACCTGCCCCTGTAACATCTGGTCGATCGTGGCATAAGCAGGCATCATAATATCTTCCGCTTTCACCGTCGTGTAGGAACCCACCATATCCCTGCGGTTCACGTTTTGATACCCGGTGCTTACCACGGTCACCTCGTCCATCTCGTTCACGGCTTCCTTCAACACCACGTTGATCGTGTCCTGTCCCGTGTATTTCACCTCTTTCGATTCCATCCCGATGAAAGAGAATATCAATGTCAGATCTTTCACCTCCGGCAATCGCAACACGTATTTCCCGTTCCGGTCTGTTGCCGTCCCGATCGTCAACCCTTTCACCATGACGGTTACGCCCGGCATGGGTTGTTTTTGCTCATCGGTCACCTGTCCGGCAATCTTAACCTCCTTCTTTTGTTGAACCGTCGGGAGCTTACGAATCACGATCACCTGATCGACCACCTCGTAATCAAAACCGTTCCGGCGTAATACCAGATCCAGCACTTCTCTCAAGGTTACGTCCTTCAATTCTAGATTTTTCACTTTTGTATCCCCCAGAATCTCTTTCCGGTACACGAACTCGTAATCCGTGTTCTTCTTGAGATATTCCAACACGTTTTCCAGCATTTCATCATGAAACGCCACGTTCATTTTCTGCTCCTGCGCGTATCCCACCGCACTCGCCGTTCCGAACGTCAATAACAGAATGAAAAACTTCAATGTCATAACTAACAGAATTTTTCGCAATCTTCCACCCGGAAGACTACACGTTGTACTCTTTTTTTTCATACATTTGTAAAGCATTACAGTTAAACATGCATCTGCGACCAACAGATGTTTTGTAACAGGGGAATCGACCAAATTCCCCTTTTTTATTTATATCACTGGTATACAGTCACCGTTTGTCCCGATACCTTGAATTTCACCTCGCCCGTCCGTTCCAGAATATCCAAAATAGACTCGAAAGAGGCGTACCGGGGAATCTTTCCCTTGAAAGTAATCTCCTTCACCGCCTGATTCTGGTAAAAGATGTTGAAATCATACCAACGAGCCAATTTCGACATAATCTCCTCCAAGGATTTATCCTCCAACACGAACATCCCGTTTTTCCAACTCACGACATCCCCCGTATTCACTTTCCGGGAGTACATCTCCTGTCCCCCAACCACGGATTGCATACCAGGAACCAGTTCCAGGCTCTTCCCCTCGGCATCCACTTTTACCTTTCCCTCCACCAGTGTCGTGTAAACATATCCCTCGTCGGGGTAAGCATCCACGTTAAACTCCGTCCCCAGCACTTCCACCACCTGGCTCTTTGTTTTCACCCGAAACGGGCGTGACGCATCTTTCGATACCTTGAAAAATCCCTCGCCTTCCAATTCTACCACTCGTTCCTCGCTCCCGAAAACCACCGGGTATTTCAATTTTGACTCTGCGTTCAACCATACTTGCGTGCCGTCCGCCAACACCAAATTGAACTCCGCCCCCTTGGGCACGTTCAACGTGTTATAAGCCAACGTCCCGCTGCCGAGAGTATCCCCCGCCAGATAAGCCAACGTTGATCCTCCCCTCCTCGACACGGTCACCCCCTCTTCCTCAAACCCGGCAGCAACACTATCTAGCAACACGACCGAACCGTCATTCAACTTCAAGGTCGGGCGCTGCGCAGAAATCAAAGCAATAGAAGGTACAGTATCACGCTTCCCATCCCCTTCGCCCTTGAAGAAGTAGAAACTACCGACAGCCAATAACACGACGGCGGCAGCCACGCTAATACGCAACACTCTTAACCGCCACCCGGCACGGCGTTCCCGGTCGATTCTTTTTTGCATGATATCCTTTGCCCGGGAAACATCTATCTCTTTGTATTTAGCGTATTCACCCGAAAAGAAATCACCTTTCTGCCAACGAAGGAACAGTTCTTCATTCTCGGGCAACTTCCCCTTCCACGCTTCCAACTCCCGCACCTCCTCGTCCGTGATCTGCCCGGCTCGCTGGCGAGCCAACAATTTCGCTATTCGGAATCCGATTCTATTATCACGCATCATATCGATTCTTTAAATTTACCCCTATAACGCAACCTTCCAAAAATGGGGTAATAAAAAAGGCATCTTTTTTTCAAAATAATTATAACCGGCTAATTACAAGGAAAGAAACAAAAAAGAAAATAGGTTCGGATCCAACTTTTCCCGCAAGAAATCAAGGGCACTCGCCTTGTATTTTTTGACCGAACTATCAGACAATCCCAACTTCTCGGCAATCTCCACGTTTTTCAACCCCTCGATAAAACTCATCTCGAAAACGATTCTCGCTTTCTCCGGCAATTTTTCTATCGCGTTATACAAAATCGTCTGCGCCTCCTGGTCTATCACCGAATTTTGAAAAAATGCCTCATTCTCCAATTGCGACACATAACGCTCCTTTGCCGAATTTTTCCGGTGGATACTGACAATCTCGTTTTTAATTGAAGTGTAAAGAAAAGATTTAAACGTATAGACGTTATCGAACTTCGTCCGTCGCTGCCAAGCATTAAAAATAGCATTCTGCACGCAATCCTCCGCCAAGAATTCACTCTCACCACCCAGATATTTCACAGCATAGAGAATCAGCCCCGGATATACCTCCCGATACAACAAATCCAACTTTCCTTTCCGGAAATCAATCAATATCTGAGTTTCCCAATTCACTCTTTGCATTTTACCTTGCAATTATAAGGAAAAAATTACAAACTTCCTCTATTCTCATTTTTTTCCCCTTGGGCTATACGTCAAAAAAACTTCCTCCCGAGTTTTATAAGACCTATTGAACCCGTATTCCTACTCAAATCACGACTGAATTTGTTATCACCAGTGTATAACTCCCATATAACTTCCGTGTATAAAATTTTAGATAAACTATATAAACCCTATATGAACTCTATTATAAATAGAGTTCATATAGGGTTTATATAGAGTTCATATAGAGTTCATGACGAAAGTCATGTGGAATTCACACGGAATTTATTATTGATTTATAACTGACTTGTACATATATTCCCACTGAACACCACATGATAACGTGACATAAAAATCCTACGCAAGCACTACAATCCTTTCAATGATTCCAAAATCTTCACGAATTCCGGATTCGAGGGACGGGGCATATTGATATTGACAATCTTACCCTCTTTATCCAACAACACGTAGCGGGGGATGGTGGTCACTTGATAAGCATGTATAAAAGAAATATCTTTTAAATTGATTATCAACTGAGTGCCCATCAATGGATTTTGTTTCAAAAACTGAATCCATACATCTTTGCTCGTGTCAATCGAAATCCCGACAAAAGCGATTTTCTTCTCTTTAAACTTTTCCTGGATTTTCTCCATATAAGGCATATCCCCCTTGCAAGGAGCGCAATACGTCGCCCAGAAATCAATCAAAACGTATTTACCTTTAAACTCTTTCAAGGAATGGATTTTCCCGTCCTTATCTTCATACTTGAAGTCGGGCGACTGATCCCCTTCCTTAGCCAAACCGTCACCTTCCGCGAACACGTGAAGGGAAAACAAGATGCACAAGCACCATACAATCATTCTCATAACCTATTATTTTTTTACTTGATCAAATTCATTAATCTCAATATCATAAAAAGCGGAAGACTCGAAATCCCCCAGTAAATATTTGGCGAAATGCGAACGCAATTTACGTTCAAAATACCAGGAAGATACCCCATCATACGTGTGGCGCCCGCGTGGCAGCACAACCAATTCCACGTCCTTCCCGTGATTGATGAAAGCATCCGCCATGCGCACCGTGTGAGCCGGGTGGACATTCCCGTCCATGCAGCCGACCACCAGCATCAAGTGCCCTTTCAAGTTCTTCGCCAGCTCCATATTAGTGGGCAACGGCCCGTTCATCGCGTAATGGCTCTCGACATAAAATTGCGAGTAAATGTTATTATCGTGATTCCCCGCTGACGACACACACGCCTTATAAAAATCGGGATACGTGCAAATTGCCGCGGTGGACATCATTCCTCCTCCCGAGTGCCCGTACACGCCCACGCGGTTGCCGTCGATGAATGCATGGCGGGCAATCAATTGCTCCAAACCGCATTTATCGTCTGCCAAAGCGTGATCGCGGATATTACTGTAGCCGTACGTGTGATACGCTTTTCCCCGGAAAGGAAGCCCGCCCCGATGGTTGAAAGCAACAACAATAAAGCCGACTTGCGCCAACGCCTCGTTCGTGGAGGCTATCTCGAAGGATAGGGGGACGTTGTCCGTGTGGGGACCGGGATAAACGCAGGAGATAATCGGATAAGATTTGGTGGAATCGAAATCAAACGGCTTCCACATCACCCCGTAGAGGTCCGTTTCCCCGTCTGCCGCCTTTACGGAAAAAGTTTCCGGCATTTTCCACCCTTTCGCATAGAGGTTATCCAGGTTTTGCCCGTACAAGTCCACTACCAGCTCCCCATTCCGGGTGTCCCTCACCTTAAATTGATAAGGAAGATCCGGACGCGAGTAAGCGTCGATGATATACCTCCGGCTCGGGGAGAACACCACGTTGTGAGTACCCTCTTCCGGCGTGAGCACTACCATTTTCCCTTTCCCGTCGATATTTGCCCTACAGATTTTAGCGTAACTGGGATTTTCCCCGGGAGTAACGCCATACGCTTGGAAATAGACGGTCCGGCTCTTATCGTCTATCCCCACGATTTTCCCCGCCGTCCAATTACCGGAAGTAATGGCATTTTTCAAATTGCCTTCCCCATCGTAATGGTAGAGATGCCCGTACCCGGAACGCTCCGACCACCAGATGATGTCCTTGTAGTCATTCAAGAAAAAGATCGATGCCAGCTCGATGCCGAGGTAGGGGTCTCCTTCCTCGTGGATAATCACTTTCACCGCCCCTGTCGAGACATCTACCTCGCACACGTCCAGCATGGTATTTTGCCTGTTCCGACGCTCCAGGTAAAGCTTGTTCGCTTTCACGTTCGAGTGAAGTATTCTCATTTGCTGGTTTTTCCATCGATCGATATCCACGACTTTCTTCGTCTTCGTTGCCACGTCATACACGGTGACTTCGGTGTACGGCATCACGGAATCCCCCGCTAAAATCATCTGGGTACTTTGAGCCACCGGTCGCCCCTTCAGATAATTTACATACGAAACCTCTCCCATCCCGCGATAATCCTGGCGGAAGAGACAAAAATTTTGGCTATCCTCGAACCAGACGGGAGCCAAGGGCACCTCCTTGCCGGCAGGCCATCCCTCCGTGTGGCTGTAATTGGGGATTCCATCAAATGTCAATTGCACCACGGTCGAATCCTGCAAATCCCGGATATAAGCGTTGTGGTCTTTACCGAAAACCAAATACCTGCCGTCAGGCGACATACCGGTATTATACGTCATGAGTTTTCGCGGCGTCCTGTCATACTGCATATTTTCATCCCGCGTGTGAGTCAATTTCCGGGTTTTCCGGTTGTACTCGAAAGTCACGTTCCCGTCCTGCCAAACGAGTTTTTCCCCGCCTTTCTTGAAATAAATCTGCCAAAAACCGAGTTTTTTCGGGTCATACTTCCGCCCCGTAACTTTTTCCATTTCCGCTGCCAAATAAACCGGGTCCAGGAACTCCTCCACCTTTCGGGCTTTCAGATCCACGTAATAATACTTTTCCTCTCCCCCTCTATCTTCCCGGAACCAAAAGTCATCACTCCCTTCCGTGAAAAATGGTGTTACCTGGTCATAACCCCAAGACAAGACACTCAAATTCGATTTAGCTTTTTCCGCTTGTTCATAATTCGCCCTTTGGGCAAACAGCCCGCACGACAAACCGATACAAAACAAGCAAACAATAATTCTTTTCATACACATAATTTACTTTTGAAAAAATTTCATGATTTCTTTTTGCAGGGGTTCCAATTTAGCCCCTGCCGCAACAATACGATTATTTTCATCCATCAACACGAGATAAGGAATCCCGTTAGTAATATTATACAATTGACACAAAGAATTTTCCCGGCTGAATCCCTCCAAATTAGAACCTTGTATCCAAGTCATCTTTTCTTCTTCTATCGCTTTCAGCCACCTTTCTTTGTTATCATCCATAGAAATCCCCACTATCTCCAGCCCCTGGTTGTGAAACTCCTCGTGAAGCGCTTTCAATTGAGGGGTAAGTGCCCGGCAAGGGGCACACCACGAAGCCCAAAAATCAACGATTTTCATTTTAGCCTTGATCGAGTACAATGTAAAGAAATTACCCTCCGCATCTTGCACCTTGAAGTCCGGGGCGGGATGACCTACCGCCAAAGCCTCCTTTTTCCGGATTTGCTCGTCTATCATTTTCCCCATGGAATTCTGTCGCAACCCCTCTGGCAACAAGGCGAATCTTTTCTTCAATTCATCCAGGGAGAGTCTTTCCGCTCTTTCTGCCAGATCTTTCAGGGCAATATAAGAATCGGCATGCTGCTTCAAAAAATTCTCTTTCCGTTCTTGGGCATCCTGTTGCAGCGAATCCACGAATCCTTTTAATTCCTGAAAACGGTTGCTTTCAGGATTCCTGATTGCCGCCATATATTCATCCCGAACTTCAGCAATCGCTTTCGCTAAATTTATATCTATCGCCGAATATTCGTTGGCAAGCTTCTGCACATCACCACCTCCCGAGATTTTACCGGACCCCAAATTACGGGGATCCAGTTTTATCTCGTATTCTGCATTTTCCAAGTAAATCACGGTCTGCGCGAACAAACCTTCAAGGACCAAGGTTGTTACCGTCAACGCGGGAACCTGTCCCTGCATTTCAAACTTCCCATTTTTCAACTCTGCTACAGATAGCGTATCACACATTTTCCCCTCGCAAGTGACGAGAAAAACCTTTCCCTCATCCACTCCTTCCACACTTCCCCGTATCTTATATTCCCTAGAGGAACATCCAATAACTCCCACTACAATCAAAAAAAGTGCGATAAAATTTATTCTTTTATGTTCCATACAAATCTCCTTCAACTATTGCTCCAATATTTCCGCATATTTCTGTAAATCGACCTCATAAGTTGTTTTCATGTATTCCACAACCAAATCATATTTGTCATTAATGATTTGATAACCTGCTCGATCTAACGGATCTTCCACGTCTATGGGGTAGAGTTCACGCACTTGAGCTTCCGTGTATCTCATTGCCACGCGAATCATGTTCAGGAAATCCAGCAAGGCACGATCTTCCACTGTTTCGGCAACCGGACCGGGACTTTTGTCAAATTCCTCACCATTGTAAGTGGCAAGAATCCAAGGCATCCACGTGGGAGCCCCATAATAATCACGAACCACCTCAAAATCTTCCCCCACTTGTGCCGCAATTCCCCGACGCGTATAAATATTAAGTGGATCTCTCTCGTAAGTGTTCACCCAACTTTCATAATATTGATCCGGAGCCCAAGGATTCTGTACTTTCCACTCTTCAAAAGACAAATAACGAATCCCGATTCTAGTTTCATAATCCGTCATTCCAATAAACCCCGGAGCTATCTCGTACTCACCCGCCATAAAGCGAGTTTTCAAACCCGGATAACTAAACGCACACGCCACCTCGTGAATTTGTTGGGGTGTCAAACCTGCAGCTAACTCCTCGCTGGTAAAACTCAAACTCCAGTAATCAAATCCGTCCTTCTTGAATTGGATATGCCTCTTTTGATATGTTTCAGAACGGGGATTCCCATCGTTGAGATCGTTTACCAAATACAAGTAAAAAGGCAACGACTTCCGGTCCTCGTCGCTCTTTTGATCCAAACTTCCCAACAACCACTCCTTCACAAGGTTCAAGTACACTTGAATATCCTCGTCGCTCGGAGTCGTGCACACGTAAATCGGGGCGTTATAAACCGGGACTGTCCACATCCGGTTCAAACGTGTACTATCCACTTCTTTATAGATAATGTACATTCCCCAATCTTTTGCGATTTGTTCGATCTCCTTATCCCACGGGTTATCCCCCTGCGGAAATTCAAAATCAAACAGATCCACTCTTTTCACGGTTTCCACACCGTCGTCCTCCGCGCATGAAGCCAGCCCAAACAAGGCAAGCAACAACACCCAATATATTTGTTTTATTCGCATCATATAAACTCTATTAATATTGTAAATCATTTCCTTTCCTCGTTTTGCACTAAACTCGGGTTGTACACGAAAGCTTCTTTCGGCAGCTGAAGCGTGAAACCTGGGTCATTCTTTTCCAACACGTACTCGGTTTCGTTCCCCAAACCATCCCGCCACACGTGCCTGATCTCTTCCATCCCGTAACGGCGCAGGTCAAACCAGCGGTGATTTTCGAAGCACAACTCTCTCCGTCTTTCTGCCCGGACGAAATCGACCAAGCCGTCTGCCTCGGCAATATCCGTTTCCTCGAAAGCCGCGGGAGCAAATCTTTTTACCCGCAATTTATCAAGCAAGGTTTGCGCCTTGATTTGGAATTCTCCTTTACCGGTTTCTTTATAAAGCATTGCCGCCGCTTCTGCCGCATTCAAATAAGCCTCCGTAACTTTAAAACCGACACCCCATTTCCCGGCACTCCAGGAAACCTCTATATCGAGCAGATCTGTCGATTTAAATTTACTAGTGGCTCTTTTAAACCTTGTTGGAGCATAATTTTCATAAATAGCCATTAAATAACGCTCTTTCCGCAAATCCGCCGGTACATAAGAATTGATCAAATCATCTGAAGCAACCATCGGGTAATAAGTCGTGTACCCCTTGTCTCCGGAATAGTGTATCATGGTCATTGGCAAATCCAACACATCCCCCTGGTTCCCGAACAAGAATATGATTTCCGGATTATCCCAACGGTAATATTCCATATAAGGTGTCATCCAAAAAGCAGGCTGAGGCACCTCGTTCAAATCCTTCACCCCGTAATTATATTCCCCGGTGACTTTCTCCCCGTATGCCAACGCCTGTTCCCAATTTTCCATGTACAGGTAGACGCGGGAAAGAAGTAATTGCACGCAAGGCAAATTCATCCGGATCTTTTGTTTTTGCGTTCCCCATTCTTCATCCGGCAACGTTTTAAACAAGCGTTCCGCTTCCAATAAATCTTTCACGATTTGGCCATAAACCTCTCCTACCGAATTCCTCGGCATCCCGTCTTCTCCCAAATCAGCTGTCAACTTCAACGGCACGCCGGGGGTATCCTTGCCGGCAAAGTAAGGTTTCCCGTACAAATTAATCAAATGGAAATAGAAATATCCCCGGAGCCCCAAGGCTTGTGCCATTACCCTGCTTTTTTCCTCTTCACTGCCTTGTACCTCATCAATATAATCCAAAACGGAATTACAACCGAGAATCTTTTTATACACTTCCCCATAGGTGTTATACCCGCCGAAATCATCTTTCATATACTTAGACCACGTGTAAGCCAAGCGGAGCTTATTCACTTTGCTTTCCTCCGTGCTACTCGTTTGCCAATCCGGACGAACGGACACATCGTCATCAAACAACCCCAATACCCCGTACAATCTGCCGTCACTATATCCCGGTCCCATATATACTTCTCCCAGCAACAGCTCGTCCAACGATTTGACCAGCTTGGGCACGTATTCGCTCTGAGATTTCGGTTCCAGAAAATCACTACATGATGCCATGATAAACATGGCTATCCATAATCCGTATTTCATTATTATTTTATTCATAAAAACCTCCTTAGTTAAAAACCGACAGTTACACCGACAGAGTACGTCTTGGGCTGCACGCTATCACCCAATTCCGGGTCGAAACCATGGAATTTCTTGTCAGCAATCACGAACACGTTGTTCATCACCGCGTTCAATGACAAACTCTTTACCCCCATTCTCGTGCACCACTTTTCATTCACATTCCAAGTCAAAGACATCTGTTGGCAACGGAAGAAATCGGCACTCACGACCCTAATATCCGATTGTCCCCACATATCATACACGTTAAATCTTTCTTCACGCCCAAGCGTCAGCAGATTCTCGATACGACCGGAATAGACTCCCGGGATATTCGTGTACTTCTCATCCCCGGGCTTTTTCCAACGCCGTAGCAATTCTTTACTTAGATTCACGTTAGATAACGGAATATTTCCACTCGCGGGATACGGGTTCGGCAATCTTTTTTTAGCCCCCAACAACAAAGAAAAATTCGCCCCGAAAGTCAAACCTTTCCAACGCAAGCGGGTTGTCAAACCTCCCGTGAAGTCCGGTTCGTTCTTGCCCGAGTAGACCAGATTGTCCGTGTAATCGGAAACATTCCTGAAAATAAGATTGTTGGTTTTCTCGTCCCTCACGTAATTTCCCTCTGCGTCTTGCTCGTAAATCAAGTTGAATTCCGGGAGCCCGTTATCCGGATTCACCCCCTTGTAAGAGAACGACCAAAAACTGGATACCGCGTATCCCTCCTTCAATACCTTATCGGAAGAACCTGACAAATAATCCCTCATCGTGATTTCGCTAACGGAACGGGTTTTAGCCTTATTCCAGTTCTTGGATGAATTAAAACCGAGCGTCCATGCCCAGTCCTTGGTGCGAATAGGCGTGATGTTCAACGTGTACTCTACTCCAGAGTTATTGATACGCCCACCATTGACTTCCGTCCCATCTCTACCGTACTCCAACGCGATAGGCTGGTTCACGATATTATTAGACCGCTTCGTGTAGTACTCGACGTTCATCGTGATCCATTGAAGCAATTGAAGATCCAATCCAAAGTTCCAAGTCTTCGTGCGTTCCCAGCTCAAGTTGGGATTAGGAATGCGGGAAATGGTCGACATATAATCCCCGTAATAAGGCTTCGTCGTTCCCATACTCAATATCAATTCCGGACTAATGGAATTTACCGCATTTCCCTGGATACCATAGGAGATTCTCATATTGAATTGATTCAATACATTCGAGATCCGATTTAACCAAGGCTCCTGAGCCACGTTCCAAGAAACCCCGAAAGAATAGGTCGGGTCAAAACGTTTATTCTGGTCTTGCCCGAAACGATTGGAGGCATCGTTACGCATACTGGCATTTAACACGTATCTGTTCTTGTAAGAGTAAACCAACGTGGCAAACAACGAGAATCTATTGTCCGTCATCGTGCCGCGGCTCCACCCGGCACCATTATAAAAATCATCCAGTATACCCCATCCGGAAACAGGAATACTGCCGATAGGCTTCAACTCATCCAAGGGGGTCGGTTTCACGAGACTTTCGCCTCTTTCCTTCACGTATCCATATATTTTTTGTCCCCTGCTCGCCGTTTTCGCTGACGCCACTTCCGTACCTATCAACACGTTAATCCGATGGTCTTCATTAAACGATTTTTGGAAAGTAACCCTATTTTGCACATTCCAGCTCAACACATCCGAATGCCCGTTATATAACTCACCGCCGGACGGCAACATCGCGGCATTGTATTTATCCGAACCGAACGCTTCCGTGCCAAAATCATATCCCCTGTATTTCAAGGCAACGTAATGAGTTTGTTCTCCCGCGTAAGATTCCGATATGCCATTATTATTATTAATACCTCCCACGAACTCGTATTTCAACCAAGGCGTAATGTCCCACGAGAGATTCAGATTCCCGCTTAACTGGGAATTTTTATTCTTGGAATAACTGTGATCCATCTCGTTCAATATATTGAAACCCAAGAACACGTGATTTTCGTTGTAACTGTATTTACCCCTCAATTTCTCAAAATAACGGTTGCCCATGTCGTCGTACGCCAAGACGGAACGGCTGGTTGATGTTGCATACCCCATGGGATTGACCCCGGCGGAATATCCCCAAGTCTGGTTGACGCTACCGATCAAGCTTATATCCAAGTAAAACTTGGGATGTAATCTAACCCCGAGGTTAAGACGCCCGCTCAAATTTTTCGCGTCATTATTTTTCTCCACGCCCGACTGATCGTTGAATCCCAACGAAGCGTTGTACACGATTTTCTCACTTCCCCCGGATATACTCACGTTGTGATTATGGCTAAAAGAGTTACGGGTCAACAGCTTAAACCAATTCGTGTTCGTTTCTTCCAATTTCTGTATGGCAAGCTCCGCTTCATCTTTGGAGACTAGTTTATCATAGAACATGGTCATGATTCCTTCATACGAGCCCAAAGATGCCACAGGAGCGCTCTCGTACACGGCTCCCGCCGCGAAAGCTTCCCGGCTGAACTGAATCCGTTCCGCCGAATTCATCAAATTGAACAACCCGTAATGAGGACGAGCTCGGAATGAAAAGGTCCCGCTGTAATTTACTGTCATCCGATCCGTTTGTCCTCTTTTCGTGGTAATCACGATCACGCCATTAGCAGCTTTAGAACCATAAATAGCAGTTGCAGAAGCATCTTTCAATACCGTGATCGTTTCAATATCCGCCGGATTCAACCAAGAAATCTGATTACCCAAGATGTTTTTCAAATCATCCACCATCATATCGTTCTGGTCCAAGGGGAGCGGGTCCGGTTGGATCACCCCGTCAACGACCCACAACGGGTCTTGGTTACCCAAAATGGTAGATGTCCCCCGGATACGGATTTTAGGACTTGTTCCCACGCGGGAACTCGTATTCATCACCATCATCCCAGCAACACGCCCCTGTAACATCTGGTCAATGGATGTGTACGCCGGCATCATGATATCTGATGCTCTCACGGTAGCGGTAGAACCGACCATATCGCTCCTGCGCAATGTCTGGTACCCCGTCACGACGACTTCTTCCATCGCTTTTACATCTTCTTCCAGAATAACGTCTAGCTTTGTCTTCCCCTTAATTTCAACAATTCCCATTTTATATCCGACAAATGAAACCTGTAAAACGTCTTTCGGACCCGCAACAATTGAAAAAACACCCTCGCTATCGGAAGTTACTCCCTGGTTTGTACCGAGAAGCCGAATGGTTGCGCCGGGAAGAGGATGCCCTTTCTCGTCATAAACTCTACCGGAAATTTTCAACAATCCCTCGGCAGTTTTTTTCCGTAAAATAATCACGATACGATTTTTCTCAAGGACATAGCCATAAGGACTATCCTTTAACAAAGTATCAAGTGCCTCCTCGACGGAAACATCTTTCACGATCAAAGAGAAAGAACGATTTTTATCGATTTTATCATTACTCTGAAAACCATAATCCACTCCTGTTTGTCTGTTAATTTCTGTAAGAATCTTCTCCAAAGTGGTATCTTTCATTGAAATAGTCACTTTTTTCCGAATATCATCCAAAATAGAATTCATTGCCCCATACATACTCAACGGTATGGAACTAAGCGTTGTGAATATCAATAATACGCACAACACACTTTTTTTTAGCGATAAATGTACCGCCCTTGATTTTTTTTGCATAAATTTGTAGTACTAATTAGTTTAAATGGTAAATAATATTTACTGCACCAACGTCGCGATTGATAAAGGTCCAATTTTATGAAACCGCGATTTTGTTTTGAAGATTATCCCGCCTGGCGGGATATCTTTTTTATTCCCCATTACTTCTTTACAATGTAATGCCCCCTTTCTTTTATAAATTTACAATTTGCCATCAACTCGATAAATGAAATCACCTCCTCTATCGGTGTCTTCTTGTTCAGATTCATGGTAACCTCAATCATCGTAATGTCAGTTTGTGGTTCAAATTCAACCCCGTACCAGGCAGAAATATCCTCCAGTACAAGATTCAATTTTTTATCCTGATATTTAAACACACCATCCATCCATGCAGTAGCATAACGTGTATCCACCTGCCGAACATCGACATTCCCGGAAGCCGCATTATACGAAACCTGCTCGCCGGGAACAACTTTCACTTCTTCCCGACCGGGTGCCCGGAATCCGATTTTTCCCTCTACCAACACAGTTTCAACGGTATTTTCACGAGAGGTCTTTACATTAAATTGTGTCCCGTAAACTCGGATTCTAGAATCGGAAACACTTAGCTCGAATGGTTTTTCCGATTTAGTTACATCGAAATACGCTTCCCCGGACAATTCTACTTCCCGCTTGTCCCCGATGAACTCAACCGGGTATTTCAAGCGGCTTCCCGCATTGAGCGTTACCCGAGTACCATCGGCAAGCGTAACATTATAAGTATATCCGGCAGGAATCACGAGCGTATTGTATTCTACTTTTTGAATATCCGATACAGAATCATACGTGATATGGTTGTCCTCCACCCGAATATTTGATTCTTGAATCTTCATTTCAATTTTTTCCTCTTTCAAATTCACGCTATTCCCATTCGACAATATCAACGTCGGGGCTGTCACATGGGAATCTATCTTTATCACCTTAGCCACTTCTACGGGCTCATGTTTGCCATCATCTTGCCAGAATAAAATGAATATTATTCCTATCAATCCCACTGCCGCAGCCGAACTCATCCCCCAAATCAATCGACGACGCCACCTCATTCCACGGATTCGACGATCAAAACGAAGCCCCGCCGCTTCAACCTCTTTGTCCGAGGGAATCCTTACCGTATCTAATAATTCATCAATCTCTTTTTCTGTCTTCATGATCTATGCTTTTACATATATATAAATCGAAACATGAAAAACTACCGCGAAAAAATCGTTTTTTCTAGAAAAAAACTACATTTGTAAAAATCAAAAGAATATGATACCTCATTCAAACGAATCGGATGATGTACTTTTAAAATCGTTTAACCAACGGGATGCCCATGCGTTCGGGGTTGTTTATCGTATGATATACAGGGAACTATATCTATACGCTACACGCCTATTCGAACCTCTGAACATACCACCCGAAGATGTTATTCAGGATGTCATGGCTGATATATGGCGACGGGATTCCGTTCAGTTTCCCACGCTGGCATACATAAAAACGTTTTGTTTTATCGCACTGAAAAACGCTTACAAGAATAAACTCAAACATTTGGGACACCAACAGCGTTTTGAACTGGAATGCAAGGCAGAGTATGAATTTTCGGATAATATGGAACGTGTAGAGCTATACAAAACCCTGTACGATTCCTTGCAAATCTTACCGGATGATTACGCCACGGTGATCCGTATGTACCTGGAAGGCTGGAAACCGGAAGAGATTGCAACTAAATTAGGACTTGCCCTTCAAACCGTCTACAACAAACGCCGGGAAGCAGTTATCATCCTACGCAAATACATGGTAGACGGTAATTTATGAACCGAACAAATCCCTGCAAATATCTCCTACCCGGGAAACAAATTTTACTTTTATATGTGCCGGAGTTTTGACAAGCGCTTTCTTATTTCCGGCGGGAACAAATATTTGTTGGAATCCCAGTTTTTCGGCTTCCAGTACACGTTGCTCGATACGGCTGACTGCACGTATTTCACCCGAAAGTCCAACTTCTCCGGCAAACACGGTGTCCGACGGTATCGGGGCATCAATATTCGAGGACAGTACCGCCATAACCACCCCCAAATCCAATGCCGGATCACTCACCCGGATACCTCCTGCGATGTTCAAGAAAACATCCTTCGCCGCCAATCGAAAACCTACCCGCTTTTCAAGTACGGCAAGCAACATATTCAAACGACGGGTGTCGAAGCCCGTGGCTGACCTTTGGGGTGTCCCGTAAGCGGCAGTGCTTACTAATGCCTGAACCTCCAATAAAATCGTTCTGACGCCTTCCATTGTAGCCGCAACAGCCACTCCGCTCAGGTTCTGGTCATGAGTTGACAACAACAATTCGGATGGATTGGCAACCTGACGCAAACCGGATTGCAACATCTCGTATATCCCGATCTCGGAGGTCGAACCGAAACGATTCTTCATGGAACGCAGGATGCGATACATATGCTGTTGATCGCCTTCGAACTGCAACACGGTATCCACCATGTGTTCCAAAATCTTAGGACCGGCAAGCTGCCCGTCTTTCGTGATATGCCCGATTAATATCGTCGTGATCGTGTTTTCCTTGGAATAACGCAGCAAGACATTCGTACATTCCCGAATCTGAGAAAGACTGCCCGGAATTGCATCCACCGCCTCGGTGGATAAGGTCTGAATAGAATCTATAATTAGTAATTTCGGTTCAATCGCCCGGGAATGTTCCAACACCGCTTCCAGTGAATTACCGGAAAGAAACAGGCAATCGTCATTCTCCGCACCCAAACGCTGCGCCCGCATCTTGATCTGGGACACACTTTCCTCTCCTGACACGTAGAGCACTTTCCCGTTATGGTTGTGCAGGGCGAATTGCAAAATAAGAGTGGATTTCCCGATTCCCGGTTCCCCACCCAGCAAGATCATAGATCCCGGAACAATTCCGCCTCCCAGCACCCGATTCAATTCCCCGTCGCCCGTATCCATCCGTTCGTCGGCATTGGTTTTCACCTCGGACAGCCGCAAGGGACGAGAAGAACTGTTCCCGATAATAGAAGCCGCCCGTTTCCCCTTCACGGAAACTTCCACTTCCTCGACATAACTATTCCACTCTCCACAAGTAGCACATTTTCCTACCCACTTTGATTCTTTCGCCCCACAATTCTGACAAACATAAACCGTCTTCGACTTCACCATAACAATTGAAAATTGAAAATTGAAAATTGAAAATTGAAAATGATTAGTTTTCAATACTCAATTTTGTTGTTTTTACTATACTAGCTGTAAGACGAATTAATTCTCGACATTCTTCAATAATAGAATTAAATTCCGTTTCATTAGCTTCTTTCAAAGCTATATTCACCTTATTAATAAAATCCGCTTTTGATTGTGCATGTTCACTTTCCCTAATCAAGCCCCCACGGACGTTCCACTCCGAAGCAACTGTTTTGACAACACAAACTCCCTACGCTCCACACACAAATACTTATACAAATTGACAATTCGTACTGCAAATCGAAAAGACTTCCCCGCGACGACATTTTTCTCTTTCATTTTCAATTTTCAACTTTCAATTTTCAATTAATCAAAGTATTCCTCGGAAGTATCTGTCTCTTCAACAACTCCATCTCCTTCCTCGTCGTCGCAATCGATAACCTTCGTGACCCCGTTAGGCCTTTCAAAATCCCGTTGAGGTACGGCAAGCGATTTATCAGCATACACTTTCTGCATGAACAATGCCCAAATCGGAAGTGCCATACTAGCCCCTTGACCATTCGCCAGATTCTGGAAATGGATGGAACGGTCTTCAGCACCTACCCACACTCCCCCGGCAAGATCGGGAGTGATCCCAATAAACCAACCGTCAGAGTGATTTTGTGTTGTACCTGTTTTTCCCCCGATCGGATTCATCAATTGATAACGGTAACGTAAACGGACACCCGTACCATCCTTTACAACACCCTTCAAGAGATTTGCCATCAGATAAGCTGTGTTCTCCGTGATAACTTCCCGGGATTCAGGATGAAATGTCGCTAACAAATTACCATATTTATCCTCGATCTTCGTCACCATTGTCGGGGAATTGTACACCCCTTTATTGGCATATACAGAGAAAGCGGAAACCATTTCTTTCACGGAAACCTCCGAAGAACCCAAAAATATAGCAGGCACGGGATCTATATAACTTGTAATACCCATCTTATGAGCCATCTGTACTACCGCCTCCGGGGTAAATTGTTTCAGCACCCAACCGGAAATATTATTCACCGAATTGGCTAATCCCCACTTCAAGGTCACCATCTCTCCTTCTCTCTTACTCGTGGAATTACGAGGAGTCCAAGTCGTCCCGTCCGGCAACACGAAAGTTTGTTGTACATTCAACACCTTATCGCACGGTCCCAAGCCCTCCTGCATTGCCAAAGTATAAAGAATCGGCTTTATCGTAGACCCGATCTGACGCTTTCCAGTGCTCACCATATCATACTGGAAATAGTGATAATTCGGACCTCCCACGTATGCCTTGATATGCCCCGTGGCAGGTTCCATTGCCATAAATCCGGCACGGAAGAACGACTTGTAATGTTTCAGAGAATCCAACGGGCTCATCATCGTGTCACGCACGCCATTCCACGTGAAAACGGACATAGCTATCGGTTTCTCGAACTCTCTCTTGATCTCGGCAAAACTCTTACCGGCTTTGTTCATGGAACGATAGCGTTCTGTGCGTCGAATGGAAGTGTTTAAAATCTCATTAACAACATCCTTCGACAAATCATTAGAAAAAGGCGGATTCGCTTTATGCCTTCTTTCCGCCATAAAAGCCGGCTGCAACGTTCCTCCCAGATGTTCGGCCATGGCTTCCTCCGCGTACTTTTGCATCCGGGAATCCAAAGTCGTGTAAATCTTTAGCCCGTCCGTGTATATGTTATAACGTGAACCATCGGATTTCAGATTCTTGTTACACCACCCGTAAAGCGGATCCTTTTCCCATGCGAGAGAATCAACCGCGTACTGGTCTTTATTCCACTTGTAATTACTTCTTTCCGGCTTATTTGCTGTCAGGTATAAACGCATATATTCCCGGAAATAAGTAGCAATACCCTCTTTATGGTCTTCTTTATGGAAATCCAATCCCAAAGGCAAATTTTTCAAAGAATCAAACTCCGTTTCGGAAATCTTGTCATATTTCAACATCTGGCTTAACACCACGTTACGACGTCCCAGCGTTTTATCCGGTCGGCGCACGGGATTAAATAAAGAAGGATTCTTCGCCATTCCCACCAACATTGCCGCCTGCTCTACCCGTAACGAATCGGGAGAAGTGGAAAAGTATATATTCGCGGCAGAATTGATGCCTACCGCCAAATTCAAGAAATCGAACTTATTGAGATACATGGTAATAATTTCCTCTTTCGTGTAGCTTTTCTCCAACTTCACGGCAATCACCCACTCCCGGAACTTACGCATCGCCAACTCCACGAAATTCTGGTTTGCCTCCCGGGGAAACAACATCTTTGCCAATTGCTGGGTAACCGTACTACCACCCCCGGCGGCAGCATCGCCTGTCACCATTCCTTTCGCCACACGAAACAATCCGCGTACGTCAATACCGCTATGGTTATAGAAACGCACGTCTTCCGTGGCAATCAAAGCATCGATCACACTTTGGGGAATATCCTTGTACTCCATATAGCGACGATTCTCGCTACCCTCGAAATACTTCCCGATGATTTTCCCGTCAGCAGAATACACCTCCGTGGCAAAATTGTTATTCGGGTTCTCCAGTTCTTCAAACGTCGGCATAAATCCTAACTTCCCGTCGGAAACCAAGTAAAAAAAGAAAAATATTCCTCCCACGAATATCACGAACAGCCCCCAAAAGATGGCAAAGTCTTTCCAGTATTTTTTTAATATCTGCATCCTGTTAAATATTTATTACCTATTTTCATTCCACTATCCACTTCTCAATATTTCGAGTTTTATTGTCAAAATTAATTCCTACCCGGAACAACTGCCGGGAATCAGCCTCGAACGGGCGAGCGTAATGCTTCTCCTCTATCTGACGCAGAGCCTCTTCCGCTGTTCCGTCCAACTTGAATTCCATCACGTAAATATAACGGTCTGTCTGCAACACCAAATCAACCCTTCCCTCCGACGTGTGATACTCGACTTTCACGTAAAAGCCCACCAAACGAAAAACAATGAAAAGTACATTCTGGTAATGTACTTCCAAATCCCGGATAATCTCGTAAGGCGTATCGGCAAAAAAACTCTGAAGCCTACACAAGAAAGCATCCGGCTTACCGGTTTCAATCTCTCGTGTAAACTGTTGTATTTCGAAAGGTGTTTCCACCTTGTTCACTCTCGTGTAAAACGGCATCAAAAACTTGACAAATCCCTCCTCCACTTCACGATTCGGGAACCCAAGAACATAATTTTCAAAGCGGGGGTCATAATCCTTAATCGTGAGATACCCGCTTTGATAAATCACGGGAATCGGGCTCTCGTCCGCGTAGATACTATTCAGTACCTCCGCGCTCGTTTCCTCCCGGGACATTTGTTCCAAATTATAATGGTTCTTCTGTAACAATTCCACCAAATAAGTCGGGGTTCCCGTTTCAAACCAGTAACTACCGAATTTCATCTTGTAAAAGGTGTTCAACACGCTAAAGGGATTATAAATTCCCTCGGAATTTTCCACGAAATGATACCCGTCATAAGACTCTTTCAACCGGGCGCATGCCCCCTCGTACGTCATTTTCTGGGCAGAAGCCAATTCGTGCAAATCAGCCTCGAAATAACGATGAATCTCTTCCCCCGTCATCCCACATATAGCAACATACCGGTTATCCATGGATATATCATTCAAATTATTGAGGTCACTGAACACGCTGACTTTCCCAAACTTGGTAACACCTGTTAATAAAGCGAACTTGATATCCCCGTCCATGGTTTTCAAAACCCCGTAAAACGGTTTCAACGTATTACGAAATTCCCGTTGCAACCCTTCGTTATGGATGGCCTGCAACATCGGCTTATCGTACTCGTCAACAAGAATTACCACCCGTTGTCCCGTCCGCTCGTGAGCCCGGCGAATAACCCCGGCGAATCGTAACGAAAACGACACCTCCGACGCTTCCCGCCCGTAAAGGTTCTCCCATCGGGTCAAGTTATCATTGAGAATATTGTCCAAGCCCTCGACAGAATCATACTTCTCGATATTCAAATCAAGATGCAGAATAGGATGTTGCAACCACTCTTTTTCCAACTCCTCCATGGCAAGACCATGAAACAGCTCACGTTTTCCTTGAAAATAAGCCTCAATCGTCGAGATAAGCAAACTTTTCCCGAACCGGCGCGGACGACTCAAAAAATAGTAACGCCCCGATTTTACCAGCCTATAAATCAACCTTGTTTTGTCCACGTAAAGATACCCGTCTTTCCGCAAACTTTCAAAATTCTGAATACCGATAGGATATAACCCGTTGCTCATTTCTCTTGCATTTCTGCTACAAATGTACGAAAAAACAACTAATAATCTCTCTCTCGTTTCCCTTTCCAATCACTCCCGTTTCAGAAACGTTCCTGAAGGTCTTTGAAAGGACTTTATTCCCTAACCCCACGGGAACACGTATTCCACGGCACGTTATTTATTTTAAAGTTCTAACGAATTCTCTTTCAACAAGAAATCATAAATACCCATTGTCGTTATCCCAATTTCATCACGACGGATTATGATATTGTCAGCCACAACTATTATTTTCTTGAACGAGTCATCCACATTTCTTAATGATGCTTCCTCCTGCCTTATCTTATCTTCAGACGGTCTTCCAAATCTATCTTTATGATATGGTCGTCCGATATTCCTTGCTCTTTCAACCATGACGAGTAAAGTTGAAAAAGAAGAAATGATTTACCGCATCTCCTTATACTTGTAAGAACTTTAATCATCCCGTTATGACGGCAATCTACGAGCTTTTGAAGATAATGAGGTCTCTGAATAATCATATTATTGATTTTGAATGTCACTTGTGACACTAATTGTCAGTACAAAATTAGTCACTTATTCTTGATTCTACAACTATTATCGTATAATACTCTCGTTCAAAGCCTCGTTTTCAACAGGTATTTCTCGATCACACCCGGACCGCAGACCACTTTACTCTATCACTTTCCAGTCGTCCACGGTTCCCGTGTCCGAGGAGAAACCGACTCGTCCGATGATTTAAAATAATCTGCTGCCACCAGGGTCACAAACCCTTTCTTCACCTCATCATTCGGGAAATCGAGCAAATACGTGTCTTCCTTTCCGTCGTACCCCTTGATCGTCAAGTAACCGCTCTGGTAGATCATCGGTAACGGCTTTTCAACATCTGCCTTGTAATCCACGAATTCCGGGGTCTCGTAATAACGACCCGTCAATTCATTCAAATTCTCCCGCGTGTGGTTCAACAAACGGATAAGATAAGACGGCGTACCACTACGGAACCAGTAATCCTGAATGGACATAGAAAAAAAAGCGTTGAGCAAACTAAAAGGATTATAAACATCCAACAGCCGTGATCCGAAATGATAACCGTCATATTGTTGTTTCAACAACTGACGCATCCCCTCCGCATCCTGCCGGTAAATCTCTGCCATCTCCGTTATCGATTCCACGAAATAACTATCCAGTTCTTCCTGGGTAATCCCGCAAAGAGCCTCGTAACGAGGGTTCATGCTGATATCTATAGGTTGATTGAATCCACTGAACACGCTCACCTGCGAGAATTTCGTCACGCCCGTTAGGAACACGAACTGCAAATGCTCGTCCGCGGCCTTGAACACCGAGTAAAAACCCTTCAACACGTTGCGATTTCGATCTTCCAGCGACATCCGGTTTTCCCCCACCACGGTTTCCAGACCCGTGTCAAGAACGTCGAGGATCGGCTTGTCGTACTCGTCAATCAACACCACGACCCGGCGACCCGTCCGGAGATGAGCCTCTTTCAGCACTTGAATGAAACGCATTCCCCGGTCCCGGCTTTGATCCGGGAGAATGGCGTAAACCTTTTCCCAGGCGGAAATATGCCCCTCGATCACCTTCTCCAGCGTACCCTCCTCTTGAAAATTGCTCCCGTTAAAATCGATATGAAACACCGGGTATTCCAACCAGTCTTTTTCCAGACGGTCGATCACCAGCCCCTTGAAAAGCTCCTTCCGCCCTAGGAAATAATTCTTCAACGTCGATACCAAAAGGCTCTTCCCGAAACGACGGGGACGGCTCAAGAAATAGATTTTTCCTTCCTTCACGAGGGAGTAAATCATCTCGGTTTTATCCACGTAAACGTAACCATCTTCTATAATTTGGTCAAAACTCTGGATGCCTATCGGGTATTTCATTCTACTATTTCTTTTAACGTTAGCTCAACAAAGGTACGAAAAAACAACTAATAATCTCACTCTCTCGTTTCCCATTCCTATCACTCTCTTTTCAAAAACCTTCCCGAAGGTCTTTGAAAGGAATTTGTAAGAAGTTTGAAAGGAATTTGTTCCCTAACTACACCGGGAATACTCCCTGTCTTCACCGGGAATACTCAGGTACGAGTACAACTATTATCGTGTAATACTCTCGTTCAAAGCTCATTTCTTTCCACCGGAGCCCGTCGATAAACTTATCCACGAGACCGGTGAATATTAAATTATAGGATTACTCCTCGCGCCCCGTTTTCGGGTACTCCCGGGAAGTATCTAGTATATTAAAACAAGCCAACACGTTTTTCCGGTAATAATCCCCGATCGGAAACCATTCCCCACCAGCACGCAAGGAGTTGCCCGCCCACGTGTCGACATAACGCAGGTTCAGGATAAATCCACGGTGTACCCGGACAAGATACGCGTCCGGCAATTGCCGCTCCACCGTGCCCAAACGGCACGCCACGGTAATCCGGGATTTATCTTTAAAATAGAAATCGCAATAATTAGCCGACGCCTCGATCCAAAGAATGTCGGCATAAAAATACTTCTTGTAATACTCGTCCTGGCGAATAAACAAGCCATCTGCCACCAGTGGTGACACGTTCAAAGGTGCGGTTACACCCGATAAATCTGTTTTCATTGACAATTAAATTTATGCCTCATGAAATATTCACCGACGAGCGTAAACAATAAATAAAAAAGGGGAAAGCCGCCAAGTAACTTTCCCCCAACACGCACCAGTTGTAAAAGACTATTACTTTTTCTTGCTCTTTTCAGCAATTTCGCCACTATGTCACGAAGTGCATCCTCACGAAGCCCCTTCGCCACAATGCGGTTCTCGCCATCGACGACGCAAAGTCCCGCAAGTTCAAACCGTTCGTCCACTCCATGCCATCCAGACCGATGGCGTAACGCCAGTCACCCCGATTCTTGTCGAACGAGATGCAGACGAATAATCCATAAGAACCGCCTGGGAATTCAACCATTTCCTTAACTAATAACCATTCAGGTTTTGCGACTCTCTAGAATTAATCCGCTTGGCCACGATTCCAAAACTCTTTCCCTGTAAGCTTCTTCCAGCCACAGATCTTTCACATCGCATCCTTGTTGCCTATTCACACCAAACGAAGAAAAGGTATCCGGATAAAATCCGTACACCTTTTCAACGAAAAGCACGCACAATTTTGCTTAAGCCTATAATTAGAAAATGCTAATTTCACCTAAAGCCGTTGTAAAATATTGACCATAGGTTTGATCATCAACAATAATTTTTATATACTGCGCCTCTTTGATTGCAGGAAAATCAAATATTGTAATTTCCCCACAAGTATCTCCAATAGTATTTTCTTCCATATACATAGCATCTTGCCAATAAACTTGATCTTTAGACACTTTTATTTTTATTATCCCTGGCAACATACTCGTACTTGCAAAATCTATCCTAGGATTAAAATCTTTTTGTACTATCCGTATACCCGCAACAGTCTTTACCTCTTTCATATCAATTGTAATCTCAAACGTACGGACATATAAAGCGACTTCAGGTTGCCAATAAGTTTCCAAATCCCCATCAATTAAATATTCAAGATGAGAATTAAACGAATGTTCATCTTTCTCCGAACAACTAATCTCCCATGTACTTCCATCAAAATACTGTTTCTCGGGAGGTAAAGGATTAGGGTATTTGTTCATAAAAGAAAGTGTTTTCCGTTTTGCGCTCAAAATAGCATCAGAAAGAAAATGTTGATTATAACGGTCTACTGTTAACCCATACAATTCATTAGCAATTTCAAGAACCTTAATACTACGATCAATTTCGTATAATTCACTAGCACTCTCGTTCAACCTCAAACTATCTTTCCCGTAATTCTTCAAATACTCCTCTTTCAAATACCTATTTTTTCCCAAAATCACCTTTTCTATATTAGGTAAATTCAATATATCTTCTAACGAAGAATAAGAATAATCTATTTCCAACTCCGTTAATGAATTCGCAAAAGCCTCTGAAACTTCAGAAAGACCATACTTAGTCTTCACATAACGCTTAAAATCTGTCGTATATAACTTATCATGAGAAAGTTCGTATGGATCAAAAACAATAATATCGTCACATCCTTCAATTTTACCCGAACGTTCTACAACAACTGGTTTTTCCGGGTCGATCTTATCTGGAAGTAAATAACAAATTGGATTTAAGTAAACCAAAAACATTGTTATCGACAATTCTTTTAATTCACCATCAACCGTGTAATATTTAAGCGATGCCGAAGTAACATTGTTATCCCAGTTAGAGAAAAAAAGTACTAACCGATTTCCCACGAAATAATGTTTTGCGATAATTCTCGAAAATGAAATTACATTCTCGTGATTCATCGTATAAGGACGTCCAAAAACGGGTATTGCTAAAGAATTATTCCCCTTTCTATCAACCCCACATACGGACACCTCATACATACCATCTTCCAAACCTACAATATCACACGTGGTAGCATCTTTATTTAATAAAGAATCCCCTGTAATATTGCCACCTTTCCAACTGATTTTAATCTTATCAATTGTAGGATCTACAGAATTATCCCACGTTACAGTTAATTTCCTCCACCCAGGTGTTACGGTCACATCCGTACATTTCCCCACGTAACGAATTACTCCATCCCCGGAAAAATCGCTATAAGTATCTTCTAAATCATTACAACTCACCAAGGCAAATAATAAAACGAAACTCCATAAATACCTTTTTATCATCATAACCTAATCTTTATTACAAAAAACTTCTAATTCCTGAATTGTCACATACTCTCCAACGTTCTGATCTCCAGAAGTCGCAACATTTCCCCCAAATATATCATCCACTACCAGCTTTAAATAACGATACGCCTCTCCCGTTGGAGGAAAACTTATATCCATGTAAATAGGATCAGCATTATTAAGATCATCAATATTTTGAATACGTTTAGTTATATCCGTACTAGCCGCTCCATATGTCCATCTTTCTTTGTAAGCAAGATAACGTTCTTGTTCAAATTTAGCCAAACGGACCCATGAATTATCGTCATTCATATCATTAGAACCATAAACAGACACTTTACATGGAAGTTTAGAATAATACCTATTTTTCCAAATCGGGCCATAAATAAGATCCGTATTCCCAATAGTCCCATCATTAGGGAATGTCCTCGTATACAACATGGCATATAATCGCATTTCTGCTGTCATCTTTTTATCTTTCAAATCCAAAATAAAAAGAGGCTTCCCCTTACAATTTGGTCCTGCTAGATAAGTATTAAATGGAGCATAAGTACTCGTTATTTCTCCTTTCGTATTCCCGTCAAACAAAAATTGTTTACCTAAACCTCGATCCGGATCTTCCTTAGAAAGACCTAACGGATCTATAAATTCATATTCGGAAGGATCCATTTTATCCATATTATAAGCCAAAATACCTTCCCAAACTTTCTGTTTTACCATATATCCTCGAAAATCCTCCGTACGAATAACCACGGTATTAGAAGAAGAAGGTTGTTTCAAAGCAAATAACAACGTATCACGTCCTTCTTTAATCAAAAAGCTATTTACTAACAAGGTATCCGGTTGTCCCGTCCT
Organism: Butyricimonas synergistica DSM 23225; assembly: GCF_000379665.1. Classification (GTDB taxonomy): domain Bacteria; phylum Bacteroidota; class Bacteroidia; order Bacteroidales; family Marinifilaceae; genus Butyricimonas; species Butyricimonas synergistica. The sequence goes on from NZ_KB903360.1 coordinate 490,068, forward strand.
AGGATCAGTCCCGGCATACAACACATGAGCCATTCCGGAAGCATTAGCCGGTGCATCATACATAACCAGAAAACCATTCCAACTCGACTCCACCCTCACACTATCAAAAAAAGCGACTGGCGCAGAATTTTCCGTGTCAAAAGTAACTTCAACAGCTTCCGACTCGACATGATCTCTACTCAACAAAGAAACGAAAGCCGGATGTTCCTTCTTTGCTTCATTAAATCCAGTCAATACTAGCGAATCACATGCATAACTCCCCGCACGTAATATTTCTTGTCCATAAGCATCCTGATAACGTACGCGAATAGCCAAAATATCTTCATTGGATGGCAAGTTATAACGCATAATAGCTCCCCCTGCTATTGCTTCAAAAGAAAGGGACTCCCGAGATAAAACCATATCAAAAATCTCATTCTCCTTTTGGCAACAACAGAAGACCTTTATTATCAATAATAAAATTGTAATTTTCTTCATATTAGTTCATTTATTTAATTACCAATTGGGATTTTGTACACATCCTGCAACCATCACTTCCTCGCTTCTAATCGGGAACAAGTAATCTCGTGGAGACAGGAATTGACGTTTTGACCACACCACCACGGGTCCTTCATAATTATTATAGAATTGTTGAGCTGTTGTCCCCAAAATATTCCATCCATAAAGTTTCGTGTTCAACTCCTCTCCCGCTAATAACCAACGACGCAAATTCCAAAAACGACGACCTTCAAAAGCAAATTCAATATTCCACTCGCGGCGAATAATTTCTTGCATTCCCTGCTGAGTCTTTACTTTATCTGGAGTCTTCGAATAAGTAAGCCAAGCGGATTCCACATCAGGAATTCCCGCCCGTTCCCTCACAACATTCAATGGTTCATAAACATGAGTGCGGTCTACAAGAGGTCCCTCATACTCGTTCCACGCCTCTGCTTTCATCAAATAGAGATCTGCCAACCGGAAAATAATCACAGCATCTTCCCTATTCATTGCCTCGGAATAATTACGACCAGACACATCCGAATAAGACCCTTTTTTAATCCAATAACCACTTAAATTTTGTGGCATATTATTCATAATGAGACTTGATTGTGATCCAAAACGTTCTCCTCGATAAGCTCTCACCAAAATATTTTGTTCTACATCTTTACCACGTTGCCAATAACAACGGTCTGCCGCTATATTAGCATAAAAACGAGGTTCTCTGCGAAGATGTAAATTCAACACATTCTCATTTAACGGAACCACATCCCGATATTGAGGATTTGTTTCTTTACCCATCTGATAACGAGCCGAATAATCCCATTCTTTGTCTGCATCAATTGGAAGGCCATGTTCCGTATAATACATTTCAACGATTTTCATACTTGGAGACACACAACCAAGAAGAAATGCATTATAATCCTCATCTGTACTTTCAAAATAAGGTAATGCCACTGCCGGCAATTGACTATAAGGATCATTTTCTTTCCGCAACATATAAGTAGCTTCTGCATTTATAAAATTTTGCGCGTGTACAGAATACTCTATATCTTCCATTGTTTTTAGCAAATCCGTATTTTTGTTTGAAATACCAGCTATCAACTGCTTCCCGTTATTCAAACAAATCTGAATAGCAGAATCCGCTGCTTCAGCAGCCTGTCTCCATTTCTCCTTATCATAAGCAGGAAATAATAATTCTCCCTTCTTATTCGTAAAATTAGCATAAGCCGTATTTCCATTAAATAAAGGAGAAGCCGCATATAAATACGTGTAAGCCTTTAAAGTCGCGGCAGACTCTAAACTATGAAAAGCCCAACGAGAAACATCCTTTTCCGCCAATGGAGGTAAATCCTTCATCGCTTCATCCAGCAAGCTCACGATTGCCTTTACAACTGTATCGATGGGTTGCCTTGGCTGTTGCATAATATCCGTTTCCGCATAAGGATCTATATTTTCGGGAACTAAAATAATAGGTCCGTAACGACGCATCAGTTCAAAATAAAAATGTGCCTTTAAAGCTTTCAATTCAGCGGTCCACAATCTTTTCTCTCTATCCGGCATATTATTGACACCCCCTACTTTCTCGAAGAAAATATTACAATAACGGATCGCCGCGTAAAAACCATCTCTTTTCCAAATATTACCGTAAGGTTCCTGGGACATCTGCAATCCATCTCCGATAAAAGTACCCGTACAAGACTTAGTTGACGAATATTGCCGGAAATATTCCCCCGAAACAATTTCATCTGCTCCCAAATAAGCCGGATTGCCAAGTATAGAAGCTATCGGATTTGTCAATAAGACATAACAACCTTTTAGCCAAACATCTACATCCGAACGCTTTTCAAATATAGTTTCTACCGTTTGTACATCATTTTTGGGAACGACATCCAAATAATCACATCCTTGAAAAAGGAATATAAAAGCAGTGATAATACACGAAAGCTTCTTCATATTCATTAATTATTGATATTAAAAACTAAAATTCAACCCTACCGTATAAGTTTTTTGAATCGGATAATTAAAACCGCTCTCTCCCAACTCAACATCCCAAACCTTAAAATTCGTAATCAAAAAAGGATTATTGGCACGTACAAAAAATTTCACATTCTGCAATTTCCATTTATTCATCAAAACTTTGGGCATATTATACGCTAACTCCAAAGCCGTACAACGCAAGAAACTACACTCCCGCATAAAATAAGTACTCTTACGAATTTCTGCGTTATTCGCATTATACCAATCCTCTTGAGGATTATGTTGTACAAGGTTGTACGTAGACAAACGAGGCCAAAAAGGTTTATCAGACATATTATCTTCTGACCAATGATCCTTATAAATTGCCGTTAACATGGCATGGTCATCCACGAAAGGAGAAATTTGCTGCGGATTCATAAAGAATGAACGTCGACCTGAACCTTGAAATGAAAAATTGAACTCAAAATTTTTAAAGTTTATAAATCCTTGAAACCCGTATATCATTCTAGGGGTCTCTGGATAGCCTATATATGTCGCATCATTAACATCTATGACACCATCATTGTTAAGATCCCGATAACGAATGTCCCCAGGCATCACGTCACCACCCTGAGTCGGAGAGTTTTCAATTTCCGCATAATCATGAAATAAACCTTCCGCTATATACCCGATTTGTTGAGACAATTCTTTACCCACCTTCTTCTGCCACCATGGCTTATCTGTCGCCTCATCCAATTGCTTATAAATAGCCTTCGTGTAAGTAAAAGTTCCATTCAATATCACCCAAAAATCATTTGTGAAAGCATGTTGCACTTTGCCTGAAAAATCTATACCCCGAGAACGAGCCTTACCGATATTATCTAACGGAGAAAGCTCAACTCCCATTGCTGACGGGATGGTTGTCCGGTAAGACAAAATATTATGACGTATTTCTTGATAGGCATCCACAGTAAACTCAACCACTCCATTAAACAATTTCGCCTCCAACCCAAGATTCACTTGTTCTGCAATCTCCCATTTAATATTCTCATTCGGGTAATAAGACACCCTAAAACGCTGAATCCCTTGAGTTGAAAAAGGAGTAGGATCCTTGTAAGCTAACTCTAGCGGTTGTTCCACTACCGGTAGAAAAACAAAACGAGGCTTATTAATAATTCCATCATTACCCACTTTCCCATAAGACAATCGAAGTTTCAAAAATGGCAACCAATTCGCCGTTGAACTCATAAACGGTTCACTTGATACAAGCCATGCAAGACCTCCGGCAGGGAAAAATCCCATTCTATTCTTTTTGGCAAATCGTTCTGATCCATTGTAACCAAAACTACTTTCTATAAAATAGCGATCCTTAAAGCCATAACTACCCCGCATGGAAAATGTCAGATTACGACGTGGCATTCCTTCCAGAACTTCGGAAATCGGGGTATAAGTCTGTTCTTGAGCTTGCACAACAGCCGTCAATGAAGTCTGATGATCCCCCCAGGCCGCCGTGTGCAATAACCTGCCCTCGTACGTGACACGAGTATCAGTAGTCGACATATCTTGAGCAACACTCAACGTTCTACGAGCTTGTTCCGGATTCAGAGCCTGCAATGTATGTTTACCCGTTTCAAAATCATAACCAGACAAAGCGTAACGGAACGGCATTGTTGCAAATGACGTCATATAATAACCCGATTGAACAAAAGAAATACTCGCCCGAACTTCAAGTCCCTTTACCAATCTTGAAAGATTTTGAATATATTCTGCTCTATTCGAAGTCGCGTAACGTGTTCTTTGATTGTATCCCATTTGCAAAGACATATAAGGATTTCGTTGATTGGCCGCCGTTCCACCAAAACGGATATGTTCCCAATTATAAGTATCATCTCCCGGATAAGTTGGTGCAAAATCTACAGGAGATGCAGCAAATGCAAGTTGATAGGCTTGTGACACATCAGTTAACGGACCATGATATTTATCCAAGGTGGCAGATGAATTAATAACCAATTTAATACCAGCATTCAAATCTATATTCAAATTCGCCCGAAATGAAGTTTGGTTATTCGTAATATTACAATCAAAATCATTCAACCTATCCGTTTTCAACATACCTTGATCTCGATTATAATTAATGGATGCATAGTACTGTATAACTTTAGATCCCCCACGAATATTTACTCCGAAATGATGATTTACATTATAATTCTTAAACATCTGATCATACCAATCATTAGCCGGGTAAAGCCATGAAGGATAATTTTTTGATGCCGTTCGGTTAATTGTTTCGACGCTATATTTGGGGGTTGCAGCTTGCGATCGCCCAATTAAAGCCTGATTATACATTTTCATGTACGTGATCGGATCCACCACATCAATTTCCCTTGTTGGCTTAGAAAGAATTGCTTCGTAACGCACAGAAGTATACACACTCCCTTCTTCTCCCTTTTTCGTGGTAATTAAAATCACCCCATTAGCACCTCTAGCTCCATACATGGCAGTTGCCGATGCATCTTTCATAACGCTGAAAGATTCTATATCCTCAGGCACAATACGGGCCAGATCTAACTTAGAAGACTCAATACCGTCTATCAAAATCAATGGATCTATATTTGCTGACGTTTGAAAAGAAGTAATACCTCGCACGTAAAATTTAGTATTCATTTCCTCTTCTGTCAAAGCCCCAGGAATACCTCCCGTCTGCCACCCGATCATCCCTGCAATCTTACCAGCAAAACTGGAAGTCAAATCACTGTTGGAGGATTTTAAATCCATCGGGCGTACGGTGGTAATAGCAGATACCACACTCTCCTTTTTTTGTGTACCAAAAGCAACCACTTGTACCTCTTCCAAATTCTCTTCCGTGGGATTTAACTGAATATTCAATTTCGTTTTTCCTTTAATATCAATAGTTTCAGTCTTATAACCGATAAAAGAAACCCGTAACACATCGTCCGGTTTAGCCGCTATCGTGTACCTTCCCTCTGCGTCTGAGGCAACCCCTTGCGTAGTCCCCACGATCACGATGGTCGCCCCAGCAATAGGATTTCCCTTCTCGTCCACGATGCGACCGCTGACTTTAAGCAGATTCTCTTCCGCTTTTTTCTCCTGGCGAACGATAGCGATATTATTTCCCGTGATCTTGTAGGTGAAACCGGTATCCTTCAACACGATTTTCAAAACCTCCTCCAACGGCATTTGCTTCACGCTAAGCGTAATAGGTTTCAATTGCTCCAACTGTGTCTTCTCGTAAGCGAAATTTACCCCCGTTTGTTTTTGAATCTCCAACAACACTTCAATAATGGGGGCATCTTTTAATTCAAGTGTCACTTTTTTAGATAAAACGTCCTGAGCATTCACGCTCGTAACTCCCAATAGCAGACAGACCCACAAGCATATCTTGCAAAAAGAACCGCCACTATTGCGAAATAGTAAACTTTTTTTCATAACTTTGTTTTTAATATTTATCGAGTTAATTAACCGGTTCGTGATTTTCGAGATACACATTGAACCATTAATTCATTCCACAGGATGCGCGTCAGCCAACGGGTATCCTGTTTTTTTTACACATCATGTTACTTCCGAACGACACTCACCTCCTTTCCGTTGATAACGAATTTAACATCAGCAACAGACTCTATCACGTCCAAAACCTCCCGAAGAGAGGAAGTACGTTTCACCGAGAACACGTATTCCCGCATATCCGGAATCGTATCCCCACGTTCAAAATCAACATCATAATACAATTCAAGACTCCGAGCGATTTGTTCTATCGTTTTCCCGTTGAAAAGAATATAACCATTTCGTTTTGCCTTGTACTCCGCCAGATCCACCTGAACTACTTTAATACCCCCCGTTTCGTCGATAGAAGACATATCCCCGGGACGGAGTATCGTTTCTCCCGTGCCATTTTTAGGTGTAATTCCAACACGTCCCTCAACCAAAACGGCTTCATCCGGCGCTTCTTCCCGGGCAAGGACGTTGAAAGTAGTCCCGTACACCTGCAATTTCATGCGCCCCGTGTTCACCGCAAAACGATTGGATGATTTGGTCACTTCAAAATAGGCCTCTCCTCGAAGAGCTACCTCCCTCGTGGAACAAGAGTCAAACTGTACCGGATAAGTCAACTCACTGAAAGGTCCGAGCAACACAAAAGTCCCGTCGGACAAAACCAACTCGAAAGTCTTTCCCTTCGGCACAATTATCGTGTGCCTCGGGATTTGCTTCTCCACACGGACTGTATCCTCTTCCTGCCTGTTTTCACGTACCGAATATTCCAACTTATTATCAGCGACTTGCCGGGCCACGTCGGAATCCAATTGCTCGGTCGTGAACTTATCGCCACTCTCGGTGACAACAACCACTTCTGCCAAATGATTGCTGGAGTACGTCATCCCTATCGGCACTTTGCCCTCGTCATAGACATTTCCGGTATTATACCACCAGATTCCCACCGAGAGTAACAAAATAACAGATGCTGCCACCGTCATCCGTTGCCACAATACACGCCGCTGTTTGCCTCGCTTACTCTTCAACATCTTCTTGTAAAGAACATCCAATTGTTCTTCTGAAAAAAATTCATTCCGAGTCGGGTTATCCTTGTAATAGTCACGAGCCTGCCGATAAAATTCCTCGTTTCGGGAATCCATTTTCCGCCAACGCTCCACTTCCTTGATAGTCGTTTGATTTGCACTATCATTGATATATGAAAACAATTTACTCCAATCTATCTGCATAAACAATGTCTTTTTATACAAAAAACGCTCAAGCGAAAAAATGGGTCCCCTTTATTTCAATATTTTTCGAAATTATTCCTTTTAGGCTTGTTCTCCTGAATTCGTGAAATTCCAGAGAAATTTCGATGAGAATAGGGATTAAAATCGCTTTAAAGCAGAGCAAAACCGCTAACGGGGCATTTTATTCTGGCTTTGCACCCTGTATGCAAGGAAATTAATACTCTTTTTTAATAAAATATATGTCTATTTCCCAGATATATTACTTGATATCAGTGTTATAAATAGAATCTAGATGTCAAGTGTACATACATTTTTTATTCAAGACTATTCCAAAATAAGAATTTAATAGTATATATTTGTCATGTGGTTTTTACAAAAAAGCAGAGATTTTAAATTCTGAATATGTCTGGGGAGAAATTCGAACATATCTTCAAATGCTATTATAGTGACATTTATAATTTTGTTTATCACTATATTATGGATAGAAATGATGCGGAAGATCTGGTTCAAGACGTGTTTATCGGCTTTTTCGAGAAATACAAGTCTATCCCGGAAGAGATTAACACGAAGCAATACCTTCTGGCAATGTCTAAAAATCGTTGTATCAGCTTTCTACGACACAAGAACGTGATAGACCGCAACAACCTGAAGTATTTCGAATCGCTCATCTTCAGCACCACATCCGAATACGACACCACGTATGACGATTTATTCTCGAAACTAAATCTGGCAATGGATAGCCTTTCTGACCTGCAAAAACGAATCGTAGAAATGAAACTAGCCGGGAAAAGTTACGAGGAAATATCCGATGAATTAAACGTCACACATTCCCAAGTACACAAAAACATCAAAAAAGCATACTCGAAAATCCGTTCTTTCATTGACAAAAATCCGGATGAATCAAAATATCTTTTACTGCTTTACCTTTTCTTTCATCTTTTCTAATTCGTTACCCCTCTACCTCGATATAAATCTTCACGTTGTTCACCTCGCAATCTTTAGAACGCAACTCGATAATCATTCCTGGGTGAGTCCAGGTTGTCTGAAAATCATAATCCTTCAATTCCCCAGCTTTCAACGGGAATGAACGACGGAAACGAACGGAATTTCCCTCCCTATTTTCCTTGATAACCAGTATCGCATCGCAATCCAATTTCCCGTCAAAACGCACACGTAACACTTTAGGTAACTCCATTTTCGTGTTATACTCGAAAGTCATTTCTTGCTGCCCGTTTACCGTGAAAGTCTTTTCTTCAATAACTTTAGCCGTTTTCATCCAAATGAACATACCCAAAGCGAATAATACCAGAACAGCACACAAGTAAAGTATTCCCCGTAATTTCTTATTTTTCATAAGCACTTGTTTTTATAATACCCCTTTTAAAAGAATAGGCTCCACAAAAATAAAGATTATTCATTACAGGTCACTCTATCAGACATGATTTTTATAAATACACTACATATCCTCTAAAGAAAATCCGCACAATCCAACCTTGTACTTTCCCAAATATTTAGTAAGTACCTCCGCTTTTCGGGACAAGGCATTCAGATCTATCTTTTGCGGATTACGTTTCACTTCAGCGACGATAGCAGTCTTCCGTAAATGATTCAAAGCAATTATATCTATCTCATTTTCTCCCTTTTTGTCCCAATAATTCCCAATATCTGTAATATCTTCTGTTTCTGACATTTTCTCCTGAAAATAACGTTCTAAGATCAAACCACTGAATTGTTCATAATTGTCTAAGATATATTCCTTCAGCAATTGGAATTTCTTCAATTCCAACATAGATTGGTTCGGATAGATAAAGCGGAACCAAAATAACATATAATTATCATTCAAAACCCATCGAACCTTTCGACTTTCGGGCTTCGAGAACATCGGTCTTTTCTTCTTGATCAATGAATATTCTTTTTCAAGATTGACCAGATAGGCTCCCGTACTCTTTTCAATAATAGAGTCTATCTCGCTTTGAGTCGTCTTACCGGAAGCTATCAACTGAAGAATAGAGAAATAAACTCCGTATTCCTTACCAAATTCTGCCACAAGTAAATCATGTCCTTCATCCAAAAAAGGCGAATCAGGGGAAATTACAACATCCAACATTTTATCTCGAGTCACAGCCCCGGCTTCCATAAGTAAAGTTACATATTTAGCCACTCCCCCTGTGATTAGGTAAAGTCCCAACAAATCTTCCGAAGTATAATCCGGGTTATAATCCGTTAGAATTTCTTTCAACGTCCCGGTCGGAAAAGGAGAAAGTACGATCTTTGATGTCAAGCGTCCAAACAGAGGTTCTTTATTGTTCTCGAATATTTTTTTCATCATAGAATAAATAGAACCACAAACAATAAAATTAATCTTTGCTTGTTCCTTATATCTATCCCAAAGATCTTGAATATCACTGAATATCGAGTGATTTACATTATCAAATTCTTGAAATTCATCTATAATCAACGTATAATGCTCCCGGGTCGCATAAATCATCAATTGCTCAAAGAGAGTTCGAAAATCTGTAATTGAACCAAAAATCTGCAAACCTAACGATCTTTCAACTTCTTCTTGAAATTGGCTGCACAACAGAGGTTCACTTTTACGAGAAACAAACAGATATAAAAAGCGACGCCCTTTCATCGCTTCTAAAAGCAATGAAGTCTTTCCAACGCGGCGACGTCCTATCATAACCGTAAAACAAGCCGTCTGTTTAGATTGTTCAAATGTCCGTTCAAGTATCTCTAACTCTGTCTTTCTACCATAGAATTTCATAGCATTTATTTTTGTAATGGATATTATAATAATGACCATTACAAAAATAAGTATAATTTGAATAAGTCGTTTTATTCCATCATTTTATTTTAATAAAAATCAAGCAAGCCATTGTCACATAAACAAATTGCCGGTTCAAAACAGCGTTTTTCCAAAAAATTGCTATTTTGAACCGGCAACTTATCTGACTTTCACTTTCCATTTATCACATATTTTTCAAGGAAAAACCTCTTATCTTTAGGTACCCCTTCACGACTGTTTAAATTCCAAATATCAAAACAATATTATATCTTTCTTTACAAATTATCTTGTTCACAAATTGTTTTATCCACAATAACATCACCTTGTTGAAGTAAATAATCTACCAAAAAATTATCCCCATCTAAATCTAAAAGAAAAAATATCGTATTTTCCCTAAAGCGAGTATAAATTGCAGCACCAAAAATATCATTATATTTCTTGAAATTCCACACGCATTTCAAACCTATATAATAGATATTTTCATCACTACCTTCTCCTATATAATAACCGATCACTATTTTGCGAATATTTGAATCCTGTTCGTAAACAGGAGATAACGCTTTTACAAATTCTTTCTTATCCCATTTACCGACCTTACAAAATAGCTGGTTTGTCTGCTTCCATTCGAACTGTCGATTGTCAAACCCTTCCTGATCCAAATTTAACATGACATCGTCAGTCACATCCACTCCCCCTTTACAAGTACTCCGAATACTTTTAACTGTCGCCCAAGGACCAAGGATAATTCCCCACCAACCGAAAATAGATGAGATTAAATTATAGCGCCACTGATACTTTCTTATCGACTCTCCTTTTTTTACCAAAATAGCAGGTGAAAAAAAAGATAATGGCATGGCTAAAATAGAAACAGTGTATGGAAACATAATAAATCTACCTCCATTCTCTATTTCTCTTCTCAGATCCTCAAAAGTGTAATCATCAGGAATCTTTATCCGCCGTTTTACATATCCATCATCCAAATTTATATTATTAAAATCATTACCATTCTACAAATATAGAAATTCATTAAATAAAAATAACAGTTCAAGTCATTAAAAAAGGGACTATCGTGACGACAGTCCTTTTTCATACCAAAAACACTCCTGAGATTCTTAATTACATAAAAACAACTTTACACAGTTGTCCAATTTTATCTTTTAGTTTTCTAATACTCATCCCAGCTCTTGATAGCGATCTCGGTTGAGTCTACTTTACAGATCGCATAAATGAATGCACTTGCCAGACGGGCATTCGTGATTAGCGGGATATTGTAGTCCACCGCGGCACGACGGATTTTATACCCATTATCCAATTCCCGTTTCGTGTGATTCTTGGGGATATTAATCACCAAATCTATTTTCCGGTCATGCAAATACTCCATGATATTGGGTTCTTTGTCTTCATCGGGCCAATATAGGATATTCACATCGATGTTGTTCTCCTTGAAGAATTTTGCCGTTCCTTCTGTGGAATATATCGTGAAGCCCTTTTCGATTAACATTCGGGTGGAATTCAATAATTCCACTTTGGAACGCATGGGACCCGATGAAATCAGAATATTCTTTTTCGGAATCCGGTGCCCCACGGAAAGCATACTCTTCAATATCGCCTCGTAATAATTTTCCCCGATGCAACCCACTTCCCCGGTAGAAGCCATATCCACACCCAGCACGGGATCGGCTTTCAGCAGACGGGCAAACGAGAACTGCGAAGCCTTCACGCCCACGTAATCGAGGTCGAACACGGATTTGTTTAATGCCTCCACTTTTTCGCCCAACATGATCCGGGTTGCCATATCGATAAAGTTATATTTCAACACTTTCGACACGAAGGGGAAACTTCTCGAAGCCCGGAGATTACACTCGATCACCTTTATATCATTGTCTTTTGCCAAGAATTGCATATTGAAAGGACCGGAGATATTCAGTTCTTTCGCTATCAACCGGGCTATTTTCTTGATGCGGCGAATCGTTTCTATGTATAATTTCTGCGCAGGGAACACGATTGTCGCATCCCCGGAATGCACCCCGGCAAACTCCACGTGCTCGCTGATCGCATAAGCTTTCACCTCTCCCTCCTGTGCCACGGCATCGATTTCAACCTCTTTCGCCTGTTCGATAAACTCAGACACCACCACGGGATGATCTTTCGACACCTCGGCTGCCAGTTCCAGAAAGTGCAGCAACTCGTTTTTATTCGATACCACGTTCATAGCAGCACCCGAGAGCACATAAGAAGGACGAATTAATACCGGGAAGCCCACTTTATCCACGAAAGCGTATATATCCTCTATACTCGTCAATTCGCTCCATCGGGGCTGGTCGATACCCAACTCGTCACACATGGAAGAAAACTTCTGACGGTCTTCCGCCCGGTCGATCGATTCGGGAGAAGTTCCCAATATACTCACGTGCTGCCCGTGCAACCGCATTGCCAAGTTGTTCGGGATTTGCCCTCCCGTGGAAACAATCACTCCCTTCGGTTCTTCCAGTTCCACGATGTCCATCACCCGCTCGAAAGAGAGTTCATCGAAATACAAGCGATCGCAGGTATCATAATCCGTGCTCACCGTTTCGGGATTATAATTAATCATCACCGAGCGGTACCCCATTTTCCGTATCGTGTTCAAAGCACTTACCCCACACCAGTCAAACTCCACGCTACTGCCTATACGATACGCTCCCGAGCCAAGCACGATCACTGAGCGACCGTCATGCTCGTATTGCACGTCATTTTCAGAACCGTTATACGTGATATACAGATAATTGGTCAAGGCAGGGTACTCTCCCGCCAGCGTATCGATCTGTTTCACCGAGGGAAGAATACCCAATTTTTTTCGGTATTCCCTTACCTTCAACATCTTCTCATGATGAGAAAGAGGAGTGTTTTTAATCGTCAACCGTGCAATCTGAAAATCAGAGAATCCGTATTGTTTTGCCACGCGCAACAAATCCGCACCAATCTCAATTTCACTATTCAATTTTGACAATTCCTCTTTCAGCAGGTGGATATTCTCCAGGCGTTGCAGGAACCAGTGATCGATTTTCGTCAAATCGTGAATCTTTTGCACGCTATACCCTTTGTCAAAAGCTCCCGCTATGGCGAATATTCTGGCATCTGTCGGGTTCACCAACTCCTCGTCTATATCTTTTGTTTTAAGCACATTACCCACGAAACCGTGCATTCCCTGCCCGATCATACGGATTCCTTTTTGAATAGCTTCCTCGAAAGTCCTGCCGATAGCCATAATTTCCCCGACGCTCTTCATCGAGGAACCGATCACTTTGGAAACCCCCTCGAACTTATTTAAATCCCAGCGGGGAATCTTGCATACCACGTAATCCAACGCTGGTTCAAAACAAGCCGTGGTTACTTTGGTCACCGAATTTTTAATCTCGTGTAACCCGTAACCCATTCCTAGTTTTGCCGCCACGAATGCCAACGGGTATCCCGTAGCTTTCGATGCCAAAGCACTGGAACGCGACAGACGAGCATTCACCTCTATCACCCGGTAATCCTCGGAATTTGGGTCTAGGGCGTATTGCACGTTACATTCTCCCACAATCCCTATATGCCGGATTATTTTGATCGCTATAGCCCTCAATTTGTGGTATTCACTATTACTTAATGTTTGCGAAGGAGCCACCACTATGCTTTCACCCGTGTGAATCCCCAGCGGGTCGAAATTCTCCATATTACAAACAGTAATACAATTGTCATATTTATCGCGAACTACCTCATACTCCACCTCTTTCCATCCTTTCAGTGATTCCTCCACGAGAACCTGCGGGGAATAGGAAAACGCACTGGAAGTTAACCTTTCCAATTCCTCTTTATCGGAACAGAAACCGGAACCCAAACCACCCAAAGTATAGGCAGCCCGGATAATCACGGGAAATCCCAATTTATCCACCGCCGCAAACGCTTCCTCCATATTATTCGCGGCAATACTCCTGGGTGTTCTTACATCAATCTCCGCTAATTTTCCCGCGAATATTTCCCTGTCTTCCGTGTCTATAATAGCTTGTACGGGCGTTCCCAATACCTGCACATTATATTTTTCCAGTACCCCGGATTTATACAATTCCACACCACAATTCAACGCCGTCTGTCCCCCGAAAGAAAGCAATATTCCATCCGGACGTTCTTTTTTAATCACCTCTTCTACAAACTCGGGAGTGACCGGCAAATAATAGATTTTATCCGCCACACCCTCGGAAGTCTGTACCGTAGCAATATTCGGGTTAATCAACACGCTATAAATACCCTCCTCCCGAAGGGCTTTTAATGCCTGTGAACCGGAATAATCAAACTCTCCGGCTTCCCCTATCTTCAACGCTCCCGATCCCAGAAGCAAAACTTTACTTATTTTCATTTTAGATATATGATTTACGATTTATGAATTCAAAAATCACTGAATCAGTAATTTCTGCATTTTCAATTATTTTTATTCGATGATTTCATCGCAGTTATGAAATCGTCAAATAAAAACTCCGTGTCCACCGGACCACTGGACGCTTCCGGATGGAATTGTGCGGAGAAGAACGGCTTTTTCTTATGCCGAATCCCCTCGTTCGTACCGTCATTCACGTTCACGAAAAGCGGTTCCCAATCTGCCGGAAGCGTTTTCTCGTCAATCGCGAATCCATGATTTTGCGAAGTAATATAACAGCGGGTACCTCCCGGTTTCATCACCGGTTGATTATGGCTCCGGTGCCCGTATTTCAATTTATAAGTAGACGCACCCGCAGCTCTCGCCATTAATTGATTTCCGAGACAAATTCCCATGATCGGAGTATCTCCTTTCAGAGCCTTCCGTATATGCTCTATCGTTTCCTTGCACATTGCCGGATCGCCGGGTCCGTTGGAAAGAAAAAGCCCGTCATATTTCTCTTTCGTGAAATCATAATCCCAGGGCACACGTTTCACGGTCACGTCACGCTTTAGCAAACATCGCAGAATATTATTTTTCACCCCGCAATCCACCAACATCACTTTGTATTTACCGTTCCCGTACTCCATAATCTTTTTCGTGGAAACTTCCGCTACAATATTATCTTTGTTCGGGTCATAAAAAGGCACATCTTCGCCATCGAACAGTATTTTTCCTGCCATTGCGCCGTTATCCCTTAATTTTTGAGTCAATGCCCGGGTATCTATACCAAAAAGCCCCGGAATCCGTTGTTCTTTCAACCAATCTCCGAGGCTTTTTTGTGAATTCCAATGACTGTACCGAGAGGAATAATCCGAAATCACCAATGCCTTGCAATGAATCTTGTCTGACTCGAAGAACTTGGAGATCCCGTCCCGCTCATCGTCGACCGGAACCCCGTAATTGCCGATCATCGGATAAGTAGGAACCAGTATCTGTCCCTTGTAAGAAGGATCTGTCAAACTTTCGGGATAACCCGTCATTGCCGTATAAAAAACAACTTCCCCGGACACCGATTTCTCGTAACCAAAGGAAGTTCCCTCGTAAACTGTCCCGTCTTCCAATATCAGACGAGCTTTTTTTAATTTCTGCATATTTATTCTATCAGCTAAAGATTATATGTAAATACTGCGCAAAAATAGCACTAAAAATCGACACTACAAAGAATATTTATGTCATTGAATAAATAATTATGCAATAAATATATACGTCCATTGAAAATCAAACATTTTTGATTAGTTTTGTAGTGCGTAATACAAAACATTTATGAGAAATAAAACCAAACGCTTGTTATCTATCAGAAAGCTCATAGAGAACGAACAGATATGTTCTCAGGAAGAACTATTATTCAGATTGAAAGAATTGGGCGTAGAGGCAACACAGAGCACCTTATCGCGTGATCTCAAATTCATGAGAGTGGCAAAAATACCTCACAAGGATAAGGGTTACATATATATTATCCCGGATAGCATACAAAACGAACAGGCAGATGAAAAAACCTCTGCTATCGTCACGGACTCTATTTCAAGCATTGACTTTTCCGGCAATATAGCTGTTATGAAAACAGTCCCCGGGTATGCAAAAGCGGTGACGGTATTGATTGACAATGAAAATTATTTTGAAGTATTGGGAACTATCGGGGGAGACGATACTGTACTGATCGTCATGCGTGAAGGGGTAACCCACAAGGAACTATTGGACGCCCTTTCCTCTATACACCCTAATATTCACTCGTTATTTAAGTAATCATTTTGAATTTTCAACTTTCAATATGGTATTATCTCGAAAATAGTTTGTAAACTTGCACCCCGTATTTTCAAGATTATAATCATGAATATTATTACAAAGAAAGCGGAATTAACCACCACGATAGAGAAGCTGAAACAAGAAGGGAAGACGGTGGGTCTCGTACCTACAATGGGTGCACTTCACGAGGGACATATCTCTCTGGTAAAAGCATGTAAAAAAGAAAACGACGTGGTTGTCGTCAGCGTGTTTGTCAATCCCACGCAATTCAACGATAAAGAAGATCTTAAACGTTATCCGCGTACGCTGGATAAAGATGTCGCCCTACTGGAAAAAAACGGATGTGATTATGTGTTCGCACCCAGCGTCGAAGAAATGTATCCCGAGGAAGACACCCGGGTATTCAATTTCGGATACGTGGAAAGCGTCATGGAAGGCGCAAGGCGTCCGGGGCATTTCAATGGCGTGGGACAAATCGTGAGCAAACTGTTTGACATCGTTCAGCCACACCGAGCTTATTTCGGAATGAAAGATTTCCAGCAAATTGCCGTGATCAAAAATATGGTGAAACAATTGCACTATAACCTGGAAATCATTCCGTGCCCTATCATCCGGGAAGCAGACGGTCTTGCCATGAGTTCTAGAAATACATTACTGGAACCGGAATACCGAAAAAATGCCCCGCATATCCATAAAGTTCTTCAAGAAGCCACAACGTTGACTTCCAAAATGAACGTGGAAGAAATAAAAAAATGGGTAACAGAAGAAATCAATAAAAATCCTTATCTTGAAGTCGAATATTTCGAGATTGTAGACGATACTGAATTGAAACCGATCCGGGATTGGAAAGAGAACAACGTGAAAGTCGGTTGTATAGCGGTATATGCCGGGAAAATCCGACTAATTGATAATATTGTATTTTAAAACGTATATCAAACAAGCACAAAGATGTTTATAGAAGTAGTAAAATCTAAACTTCACAAAGTTACCGTTACTGAAGCTAACCTTCAGTACGTGGGTAGTATCACCATTGACGAAGCACTTCTCGAGGCAGCCAACATGATTGAAAACGAAAAAGTTCAAATCGTGAATATCAACAATGGTGAGAGATTCGAAACCTATATCATCAAAGGTGAAAGAAACTCGGGTATTATATGCTTAAACGGTCCAGCTGCTCGCAAATGCGCCGTGGGGGATGTGGTTATTATCATTTCTTACGCTTCTATGGATTTCGAAGAAGCAAAATCACACAAACCCGTACTAGTGTTTCCCGATACGGCTACAAACAAACTAATTTAATTTGCCATGGATTTTTTACCTAATATAGAGAAAAAAATAGCTTACACTCCGGAAGAAGCTTCCAGAACCATCAGTATGTGGAGATTTAAAAACGACAAAATCGTCTTCACGAACGGTTGTTTCGACATTCTACATAAAGGACACATCGAATACCTGGTAAAAGCTGCTTCCCTCGGGACTAAACTAATTATTGGTTTAAATACCGACAATTCGGTCAAAAGATTAAAAGGCGAATCCCGTCCCGTGAATGACGAGAAAGCCCGGGCTTTATTATTGGCTTCATTGGTTTTCGTCGATAAAGTTATCCTTTTCGATACAGATACACCCTACGACCTGATAAACATGGTACAACCGGACGTACTGGTAAAAGGAGGAGATTACAAACCAGAAGACATTGTCGGGTACGATATCGTGAAAGCTAAAGGAGGTGAAGTTGTTACCCTAGATTTCATTGAAGGCTATTCTACCACTTCGGTGATCGAGAAAATGAAGTAATTCGCTAAAATTTTCAATATAAACGAGCCATTTATCCATTGGATAAGTGGCTTTTTTTTATCTCTCCATTTTCAATTATTTGTTAGTAACCTCGTTAGTAACTGTGCATAAAAAAAGAACTAAAAAGAATAACTTCATTTGCATTTTTAAAAAAGAGAATCAAGTAACAATTGAAACCAGAAATCCAAGAATAGTTTTTCAAATTATTCCAATTCGTTTCTACAAAATACTAACACCAAAATCGGGTCTTTTCACAAATTACTTTCTCCGTCTTATTGTTACTAACAATTGTGGATAACTCAAAAATCATTTTGATTATCAATAGATAACTCAAATATAAATTGTGAGTAACTACAACACCAACGTTTAATAACAATAGAAACAAGGAAAATCCATTATTTTTATCCCGAGAACTCACAGCTTATAATAATATTCATATTTCTTTTTAAAAAAATAAAAGATAATATATATATGATATAGTTGTTGAGAACTTGCTATTTTTGCCATGTCAATGAACTTGAAGCAAAAATTAAGAAAATATGAATCCTTTGAAAAAATTAATGGGGGAAACCGTGATTTATGGTTTTACGACGATACTTGGGCGATTTATCAATTGGTTGCTAGTACCATTGTATACTCGGGTACTTTCAACCGTAGATAATGGTATCTTCACGAATTTAATGGGATATGTTGCATTATTGGTTGTATTGTTAACTTATGGTACGGAAACTGGGTTCTTTCGTTTTGCTACCAAGGATAATAAGAATAAAGTATTTTCTACTTTGTTGACCTCTTTGGCTTCTACTTCAATTATATTTTTGGTACTTTGTTTCGCTTTTCTTCCTCAAATCGTTGATTTTTTGGAAGTAGGAAATCATCCGCTTTACTTTATCCTTTTAGTTGTAACAATTGCAATAGATGTAATCAGTACATTACCTTTTGCGTTGTTGCGAATGGAAGGAAAAGCTATTCGTTTCGGTATCATTAAATTAGTGAATATATTGATTAACGTGGGATTGAACCTGTTCTTTTACTTGCTTTGCCCATTTTTGGAAAAGAAAGGAATCACGGTTCCTTTTTATCAGGCAGACGGGGGAGTCGTTTATATATTCGTTTCTTATCTGGTGGCTTCCATTGTCACGTTTTTAATGTTATTACCTTATATATTCCGGTTTAAATTCGTGTTTTCTTTCTCTTTGTTGAAGGATATTTTGAAGTATTCTTACCCGATATTGATTGTAAGTGTAGCTGGAATGATTAATTTACAGGGTGATAAAATTTTAATGCCTAAAATATTGGGAAGCGGGGATGAAGCTTTGGCGGTTACGGGGATATATGGAGCTAGCTATAAGTTAGCCTTAATCATGTATATTTTCACGCAAGGGTTCCGCTTTGCTTTCGAGCCTTTCTTTTTCAATTATGCCAAAAGTAATGATTCCAAAAAGATATATGAGGATGTATTGCTTTATTTTACCGGATTTGGGTTAATGATTTTCTTGGGAGTCATGTATTTCCTGGATGTTTTGAAATATTTTCTGGACGAAAAGTTTTTCGACGGATTGGTTATATTGCCGTGGGTATTGATGGCAAATTTGTTTCAAGGCATATATTACTCGCTTTCTTTATGGTATAAGTTGACAGACAAGACTATATATGGTGCTTACATGGCGATAATAGGATGCGTGATTACCGTGGCGGGAAACGTGATCTTTCTGCCTCGTATAGGATTTATGGCTTCTGCTTATTCCGTGTTTACTTGTTTCCTTGTTATGACAGTGCTTTCTTTTATCCTGGGAAGGCATTTCTATAAGATCAATTACGATATTCCAAAAATCATTTTTTACTTTGCTATTTGCCTTGTTTTCTATTTTGTAGGGTGTATGATAAAATTTGAGGGGAATTGGATAACTTGTTTGGCTCGTTTACCGTTATTTGTACTCTTTGTGTACATATTCGTGAGAAGAGAGATGAGTTTTTTACTGACAAAAGACTTTATATACAGGTTAATTCATAAAAAATAGCTATCTTAGCACGATTTATGAAATCATCCATTTGGATGACTAACTACCAAAGTATTAGATAGAAATGAAAATAAAGATTGTAAACAAATCGAAGCATGCACTTCCGGAATATAAGACAAGTTCATCGGCAGGTATGGATATTCGGGCAAATATCGATGCCCCGATTATGTTGAAGCCATTGGAAAGAAGACTTGTTCCCACGGGATTATTTATAGAACTGCCTGACGGTTACGAGGCACAAATGCGTCCGAGAAGCGGGTTGGCTTTAAATGAAGGAATTACATTGTTGAATACACCGGGAACGATCGATGCCGATTACAGGGGAGAGATTGGTGTTATTCTTGTCAATTTGTCGCATGAAGTTACTCAAATCAATGATGGCGAGCGTATTTGCCAAATGGTAATCAATAAAGTAGAGCAAGCTGAATTGATAGAGGTGGAAACTTTAAATGAAACGGAAAGAGGAGGGGGAGGCTTCGGTCATACAGGTAAACAATAAACAATTTAGGATGACCAGATTAATTAAATCGTTATTTGTTATTCTGTTTCTTTTTTGCACGGTTCAAGTATTTGCAGATAAAAAGAAAGGGGTTGAACCTACTTTAGAAGGTGAAGCTAAAGTACAGTTCGATTATGCTTTCATGGAAGGTGTACGTTATAAAATACTGGGCGATTTGAAATCGGCTATTGCCTGTTTCGATCAGTGCATGAAAATTTATAACCGAAGTGCCGCAGTACGGTATGAAGTATCGAGTATACTTTCTTTAGGTGAGGAATTAAATGTTCCCCTTCAATTAATGCGGGAAGCCGTTCAGTTGGAACCCGATAATATTTGGTATAATTTATTGTTGGCTAATATTTTGCAAAAAAAATCGATGATAGAGGAAGCTTGCAAAATATATGACAACCTGATTGATATGCACCCGGAACGGGAAGATTTTTATATTATAGAAGTTGATCTTTATACTTCGGTAGAGAAGTGGGATAAAGCAATAGAGGTATTGAATAAATACGAGAAGCAATTCGGGATCAATGAACCGGCTGTAATAGAGAAAGCTAAATTGTATTCGAAGATAGGGGATGTCAAGAAGGCTTCTTCCGAGGTAATGAAATTAATCAAAAAGTATCCGGAGAACACGGATTATTTAGGATTATTGGCTGAATTGTATTTGTCCCATAGCCAGGAGAAAAAAGGATTGCAACTTCTGGATAAAATAGTGAAAGACGATCCCAATAATGGTTTTGTAAGACTTTATTTGGCAGATTATTATCGAGTTAAAAATGACACGATAAATACTAGAAAATATATTCGTTCAGCTTTTTTGAATGATAATATTGATAACGGGTTGAAAGTTCAATATTTATTGAAATTACTCGTGAATCAAGATAATTCAAAGATGTCACCCGAACAAATTTATCCTTACGTTCAATTGTTGCTGGAAAAATACCCGAATGACCTCGGTGTGAGAACTTTGAATGCCGATTTTCTGAAACGGGAGAATAAATTAGAAGAGTGCAAAAAGGAATTGGAGTTTATTGTTTCCAGGGAAAAGAATAATTATTTGGTTTGGGAAGAATTGATGTTATTGTCCAATCAGTTGGGGGATACGGCTGCTATGCGAAGGGAAGGATTGGAATGTTTGAATTATTTCCCGAACGAGGCTCTGCCTTACATGATGATAAGTTTACCTATGTTGGTCGAGGAAAATTATGCGGGTGCAAAAGGTTATTTGGTGAAAGGGCTTGAATTGGCACCGGAGAATTCTTTTATAAAATCGCAATTGTATGCTTATTTGGGTGAATGTTATTACAAGCAAGACAGTGTAGATATAGCGTTTTCCATGTTTGATAGTGCGATAGCTATCAATCCGAATGATATAATGACTTTGAATAATTATAGTTATTATCTTTCTTTACGGAATGAGCGTTTGGATTACGCAGAAAAAATGATTTCTGCGGCATTGAGTGCCGATCCGAATAATGCTACTTTTCTGGATACTTATGCCTGGGTACTTTTCAAGTTGAAGAATTATTCTTTGGCACGTTTTTATATGCGTTCTGCCATGGAGAATACAACTGAACCGAGTGGCGTGTTGTACGAGCATTACGGTGATATTCTTTATATGAACGGAGATAAGGAAGAAGCATTGAAAATGTGGAAGAAAGCATTGGAATTGGGTGATGATATTAGTGATGATTTAAAAAATAAAATAGAGAACGGTTTATCGGTAGAGCATGAGGAATAGTTTTATTTTTATTTTGGTTTTGGTCTTATTGGTGTCGTGTAAGTCCGTTAAAAAAGTAGTTGAAGTTAAAAAAGAATTGCCGAATATAACTGAAGCAAGATTGCTGAGGAATGTTTACTTTAACGAATTGGATTATAACACGATATATGCGAAGAAAATCGATTTGACCTTAAAGGAGAAGAAAAAATCTCATAGTCTGAAAGCGATTATGAGAATTCAAAGAGATAGCTTCATTTGGGTATCGGTTACTGCTCCCATGGGAATAGAAGTAGCACGTATTTTGTTGACACCTGATAGCGTGAAATTTATCAGCCCGAGAGATAAGAAATATTTTATTTCGGATTACAATTACTTTATCGATCGTTTTGATGTTGGTTTTACCTATGATTGCTTCCAGCGGATGCTGACGAATCGTTTTTTTGATTTTGAATCCTGTACCTCAGAAGTGGATAGAGGAAGACGATTCAAATTCGATAAGTCGGGTAATGACTATCTTTTGTACACGTTGGAAGAAAAGGCTTTAGGTAGGAAACTGAAAAAATTGTACAAGAAAAAGCGGAAAAATAAAGAGTTTTCCGTGATTTTACAAAAGATACATATTGACCCGGATTGTTTCAGACCTCGATTGGTTTCTATCGAAGACATGGATGAAAAGGTGGGTATGAGTGTTAAATACGAGAATATTAAAGATTTCGAGGGAAAATTGTTCCCGGAGAAGATAGTTTTTAATATCTTTACTGATGAAGATGAATGGGAAGTTCAACTGGATTTCAGTCGTCTGGAATTTGATGTAGAGGTGTCCCCTAATTTTAAAATATCGAGTAAATATCAAAGAATGTATTAGTAATGAATCTTTTTCGTGTCATATTAGTTCTGTTTTTTTCTTGCACTCTCACGATTGCTTATTCGCAATCTATTGAGGCTATTAAAAAGAAGAACGAGAAGACGGAAAAGGAGATCGCTTATCTGAACAAGTTGTTGAATACAGCACGTAATGATCAATCGGCTACCGTTCAAAAAATCACGATCATCAATCAAAAGATCGTGAAGGGAAAGGAAATGATTCAATCTCTCACGAGTGAGATAAAATATATTGAGAAGAATATAGATGATAATGAGTCTGTTAAGTCGGGATTAGAGGCGAACCGGAAGCAAATGCTTGATTTTTACGCTAAAATGGTTTACGAGACTTGGAAGAAAAGAAATATTTCGGATAAATTGGTATATATCTTTTCTTCTTCCAGTTTTTCTCAAGCTTATGCGCGATACAAGTATTTTGAGCAGGTTCAGGATTATTCCAAGCGCCAGTTAAAACAGATACAGCAAACGAATGATTCTTTGACGAAGATTAATACCCAGTTGGCAAAATTGATAGCGCAAAAGAATTTGGCGCAGTCTAAAATATCGACTCAGAATAACGAGTTGATTAAAGAGCAGAACGAGGCAAATAAATACGTCGCTGAACTCAAGAAGAAAGAAAAAGAACTCGTTCGAAAATTGAACGCTGAAATAAAAAATCGGGAACGTTTTAAAAAAGAATTGGAGAAACTTATTGCAGCTCAAGCGAAAAAGTCAGGAAGTAAAAATTCTAACTATAAATTAACACCGGAAGAGAAACTTATTTCCGATGATTTCGCTAAAAATAAAGGGAAGTTGCCTTGGCCTGTCGAACAAGGGTTCGTTTCCGAGAAATTCGGGATTAACGTGCATCCGGTGTTCAAACAGGTGAAGTTGAATAATGCAGGTATTACTATTACTACATCGCGGAATGCTGATGTCAGAGCGGTATTTAAAGGTGTGGTAACGGAAATAATGTTTATCCCGGGAGATAATAATGTTGTTATTGTGCGCCATGGAAATTATCTTACGGTCTATTCAAATCTGGTGGAAATCTTCATAAAGAAGGGGGACACCGTGAATGTGAAACAGAAAATTGGTAAGTTGGCGAGTAGTGGAGAAAGTAGTACACTAAATTTTCAGGTATGGAAAGATAAGGATAATTTAGACCCGCAATTATGGTTGACGCCTTGGTAGATTATTTTATGTTGCTCGGGTTGATATTTAAAAATATTTTACCTACATTCGCTAGACTGTAAATTGTGGGACATTGTGGGTATATTTACGTATGTTAGTTTATAAATTAATGGAGTATTTGAAGTATGATCTTGTCTAACGTGTTAGATAATTATATTAGGAAGCATGGACAAACTAGAATTTTCAATTGCCTCGGAAATAGGCAATATCGTTAAAGTTGAGAATTTTATCGATTATTTTTCAGACGTTTATAATGTTGAACCGGATGTGTTCGGCAAGATTAGTTTATGCGTCATAGAAGCCGTGAATAATGCTATTCTTTACGGTAATAAATTGGATCCTTCGAAACACGTGAAATTCACGGTTTATGAGGAGGATAAGCGTTTGTTCGTGACGGTGAAGGACGAAGGTGAAGGTTTCGATTATTCATATATACCCGATCCCACCTTGCCGGATAATATCGAGAAAGATGCCGGGAGAGGGCTTTATTTGATGAAAACGCTTTCTGACGATTTGATTTTTGAAGACGAAGGATCTAAGGTGACCATGGTTTTCAATTTATGAATTGATTAAATGAGTGAGATTTTTTTTTTCAACGAGGGATGTGAATTCCCTGATTTTTTTTCAAAAGAGAGAGTGACTCAATGGCTTCAGCTTGTCGCTGAAGATTACGCGTTAAAGTTGGGTTCTATCTCTTTTATTTTTTGTGATGACGAATATATTCTGGATGTGAACCGGAAATATTTGAATCATGATTATTACACGGACGTAATTACCTTCGATTACAGGGAGGGTAAGATACTTTCCGGTGATGTATTCATTAGTTTGGATACGGTTCAATCCAATGCTTTGGAATTCGGGACTACCTATGAAGAAGAATTGCATAGGGTGATAGTTCATTCCGTACTTCATTTAATTGGTTTTAAAGATAAATCCGATGAAGACGCGAAAGAGATGCGTTCCAATGAAAATCATTGCTTAGAATTGCTTAAAACACTTTGATATGTCACAATTATTACCGGAATATGATGTTATTGTAGTGGGAGCTGGTCATGCCGGTTGTGAGGCAGCTTGTGCGGCAGCTAATCTTGGATCTAAAACTTTGCTTATTACTCTGGATATGAATAAGATAGCTCAAATGTCTTGTAATCCGGCAATGGGGGGTATAGCTAAAGGACAGATTGTCAGAGAAATAGATGCTTTGGGAGGATATTCGGGTATAGTGACAGACAAGAGTACGATTCAATTTCGGATGCTGAATCTGTCAAAGGGACCTGCCATGTGGAGTCCCCGTGCGCAATGTGACCGTATGGTCTTTTCTTCCGAGTGGAGGGACACGGTGGAACATACCGACCGCCTTGATCTTTGGCAGGATGATGTTACCGAGCTGATTTTGGATAAAGACAGGGTAGTGGGGGTAAAGACTCGTCTGGGTGTTTCTTTTTCGGCACCCCGGGTGGTACTTACCAACGGAACTTTTTTGAACGGGCTGATGCATATCGGGCGGGTAAGTTTTTCCGGTGGTCGTATTTCCGAACCTGCTTCTCATGGTTTGTCCGAGCAATTGTTTGAGCGGGGTTTTACTATGGGACGTATGAAAACGGGTACGCCGGTACGCATCGACGGTAGAAGCGTAGATTTTTCCAAATTAACCAGACAAGATGGAGATAATGATTTCCATAAATTCTCTTTTCTGAATTTCGCTTATACGAATTCACTTCAGAAAAGACCTTGCTATATTGCCTACACGAATAAAGTCGTTCATGATATTTTGCGGGAAGGTTTTGAAGACAGTCCTCTGTTCAACGGGACTATTAAAAGTATAGGACCTCGTTATTGCCCGAGTATAGAAACTAAACTGGATACTTTTTCAGACCGGGACAGCCATCATTTATTTTTGGAACCGGAAGGGGAGAGGACAACGGAATTTTACTTGAATGGTTTTTCTTCGTCTTTACCTTGGGATATACAGTTGCGTGCATTGCAACAAGTGGAAGGATTCGAGAATGTGAAAATATTCCGCCCCGGTTATGCGATAGAGTATGATTTTTTTCAACCGATACAATTGCATCCGACGCTTGAAACTAAATTGATAAAAGGACTTTATTTTGCGGGTCAGATAAACGGGACTACCGGGTACGAGGAAGCCGCTGCACAAGGTTTGATGGCTGGAATCAATGCGCATCTTTCTCTGCACGAGAATAAGGATTTTATACTGAATCGCGATCAAGCTTATATAGGAGTTTTGATTGACGATCTGGTGACGAAAGGAGTGGACGAACCTTATCGGATGTTTACTTCACGTGCCGAGTATCGTATTTTATTGCGACAGGATGACGCAGATGTAAGATTAACTCCTTTGGGATATTCTATTGGTTTGGTGAAAGAGAATCGTTATTCTATTTTTGAAGATAAGATTTTGAAACGGG
Source organism: Butyricimonas synergistica DSM 23225 (assembly GCF_000379665.1). GTDB lineage: Bacteria > Bacteroidota > Bacteroidia > Bacteroidales > Marinifilaceae > Butyricimonas > Butyricimonas synergistica. The sequence goes on from NZ_KB903360.1 coordinate 516,730, forward strand.
ATCGCTTGATTGATTTCGTGACTAATTTTAGTATTTCTCCAGAGGAAATAAATCCTACTCTGGAACTTTTTGCTTCTTCTCCGATCCGTCAAAAATTGAAATTGATTGATATTATTTCACGTCCTCAAATTACAATTCCTAAGATCGTGGAGTATATACCCTCACTGAAAGAATTTATTTTTGATAATTCGATTCGGGAAGAAATTGTAGAGGCGGCTGAAGTTTTAATAAAATATTCGGGATATATTGAACGTGAAAAATTGATAGCCGATAAATTGAATCGGCTGGAAAATTTGGTTATTGAGAATAAATTTAATTATATGGAGATAAATTCTCTGTCATACGAGGGGCGTCAAAAATTATCAAAGATTAATCCGAAAACTATTGGACAGGCTTCTCGTATTACAGGAGTGTCCCCTTCAGACATTAATGTTTTATTGATTTTAATGGGAAGATAATCGAATGTTTCACGTGGAACATTTCAAAATGGTGCGAAGGGCACCTTGTAATATAGTTACACCGAATCCTTGAAAAGGGATAAAAGAAAGAGTAAAAACACCACATAAATTACTATTATATGAAAGTAATAGAAGGAAATTTAGTTGACATTGATAATAGAGAATTTTATCCGTGTGCAATCACTATTTCTGAAGGGAAGATTATTTCGATAGAACGTAATTCAAATTCCTATGATCATTATATTTCCCCGGGATTTATAGATGCCCATGTTCATATAGAGAGTTCCATGTTGATGCCTTCTGAATTTTCCAAATTAGTTATCCCAAATGGGACAGTGGGAGTGGTGGCTGACCCACACGAGATAGCTAATGTTTTAGGTGTGGAAGGAATTGAAATGATGATAAAGAACGGGGAAGAAACTCCGTTAAATATTTTCTGGGGGATTCCTTCGTGCGTTCCGGCTACTTCATTAGATAAACCGGGTAATATTTTAACGGTGGAGGATACCGAAACATTGGCAAAAACCGGTCGATTTACCATGCTTGCCGAAATGATGAATATCCCGGGAGTATTGAATAATGATTCGGAAGTTCTGGCAAAATTGGAAATGGCTAAAAAGTATTCTTTAAGAATAGACGGGCATGCTCCCGGAATGAAGGGAGATGCATTAAGTACATATATCGCGCATGGGATAGAAACAGATCATGAGTCTTCCGTTTTGGATGAAGCAGAAGAAAAGATTTCAAAAGGGATGCAAATCATGATTCGAGAAGGAAGTGCGGCAAAGAATTACGAGGCATTGAAATCATTAATTGCTACCCGTACCGATAACGTGATGTTTTGCACGGATGATTCCCATGCTGACGATCTTTTAGAAAAAGGACATATCAATTATATCGTGAGAAAAGCAGTGGCAGATAGTTTCGGTATTTTTGATGTTTTACAGGTGGCTTGTATTAATCCGGTACATTTTTATCATTTGGACGTGGGAACCCTTCATGTCGGGGACAAAGCCGATTTTATTGTTTTGGAAGACCTGGAATCATTCGATATTTATTCTACTTACATCAATGGGGAAGAAGTTTATCGGAAAGGAAGAGATTATAAATTACCCGCATCCCAAATAGAGGTTCTGAATTTATTTCATCATGATGAAATAAAGGATACGGATATTTGTACAGATGTACAAGGAGATATTTCTTGTATAAAAATAATCCCGGACAGTATTGTCACTGAAAGAAAAGTATTGCATTTTGATCAGAAAAGCGAACACTTCCAGTCGGATATTTCTTCGGATATATTGAAAATAGTTTACGTGAATCGTTATTTTAATACGCCGCCTCAAGTTGGTTTTATATCCGGTATAGGAATAAAACGGGGGGCGTTTGCTTCTTCTATTTCCCACGATTCCCATAATATTATTGCGGTAGGTTGTACGGATACTGATATTATTGTTGCCATTAATGAAGTCATCAAATCCAAAGGTGGTTTAGTAGTCAATGATGGTCATAAACTATATACCTTGCCTCTGCCGGTAGGAGGAATTATGAGTGATCTGTCCGGAGAGGAAGTTGCCAATCGTTATACGCGATTGAATAAATTGCTTTTGGAGATGGGAACATCCTTAAATTCACCGTTTATGACACTTTCATTTATGGCTTTAGTTGTAATACCCACGCTGAAGATAGGCGAGAAGGGAATATTTGATGTTGAAAAATTTGGATTTGTATAGGAGTTTGAATCTATGACGGATGAATTGGGATTGAAAGAAAAGGTGAGTAAGTTACCTACTTCTCCGGGAGTGTATCAATATTTTGATGCAAATGGAGTTATTATTTATATAGGTAAAGCTAAAAATCTGAAAAATAGAGTTTCATCCTATTTCGTGAAGACAAACCAGTCTTCAAAGACCATGGTTTTAGTCAAAAAGATACGTGATTTAAAGTATATTGTTGTCAACACGGAGGAAGATGCTTTACTACTGGAAAATAACTTGATTAAAAAGTATAAGCCCCGGTATAATATCCTGTTGAAAGATGACAAAACTTACCCGTGGATTTGTATCACGAAAGAAGCTTTCCCTCGGGTATTCATTACTCGCAAGTTTATTCGGAATGGTTCGGAATATTTTGGTCCTTATACTTCTGCAAAATACGCTAACACGCTGATTTCCTTGATAAAAAGTTTGTATAAATTACGTACTTGTAATTTAAATCTCAATAAATCAGCAATATATGGTGAAAAATATAAAGTATGTCTTGAGTACCATATAGGAAATTGTCTTGGTCCTTGCGTGGGATACATGCCGGAAGAAGAATACATGGAGAATATAGTCCAGATTAGGAATATATTGAAGGGAAATATTTCTTCCGTGATCGATTTCATGTCTAAAAGAATGAAAGAATACGCTATTTCGCTTCAATTCGAGAAAGCTCAAGAGATGAAAGAGGCTATAGAAGCCTTAAAGTCGCATCAGACAAAATCGACTATTGTTAGTTCTACTATGAATGATATTGATGTATTCTCGTACCTGGAAGATGAAAAGTATGCTTACGTGAATTATTTACGTATTGTTCACGGTGCGGTAAATCAAGTGCATACCATAGAATTGGAAAAGAAACTCGATGAATCGAAAGAATCCTTACTGTCTTTCGGTATTTTTGAAATCCGGCAACTCGTGAATAGCCAATCCAAGGAAATTTTAGTACCTTTTTACCCGGATGTCCTGATGAAAGGATTGAATTATGCTATTCCGCAGCGGGGGGAGAAGAAGCAATTGTTGGATTTGTCAGAGCGAAACGTGAAATTCTTTAAAATGGATCGGGAACGGCAAAGGGGATTGCGCCGACAGGATACCAAATTAGACCTGCTGAACACGATAAAAAATGAATTAAAATTACCCCGTTTACCGCATCGGATGGAATGTTTCGATAACTCTAATATACAAGGGACCAATCCAGTAGCTTCCTGCGTTGTCTTTATCGATGGGAAACCGGCAAAGCGGGAATACCGACGTTTCCACGTGAAAACTGTCATCGGGGCGAATGACTTTGCTTCTATGGAAGAGATTTTATACCGTAGATACCATCGGGTACTGGAAGAAGGTTTGGAGCTTCCCGATTTGATTGTTGTCGATGGAGGTAAAGGACAGTTGAGTTCTGCTGTTGCTACTTTGCAGAAACTGGATTTATTGGAACGGGTGCCTATTATCGGGTTGGCAAAACAGATGGAGGAAATCTATTACCCGGGTGATAAAGATCCTTATTTATTGGCAAAGACATCTGTTGCCTTGAAAACATTGATGCATATCCGGGATGAAGCCCATCGTTTCGGTATTACTTTTCACCGTAAATTGAGGGAAAAAAAGCAAACTGTCAGTGTATTGAGTGAAATAAAAGGTATAGGAGAAAAGACAGAAATAGCTTTATTACAAAATTTTAAAACGGTAAATGCTATTCAATCCGCTTCTCGTGAGGAATTGGCAAAAGTCATTGGAAATGCCAAAGCGAAGATCGTGCACGACCATTTCCATACCCTTGCCTGACCTTATTAACCTATCATTGACCAATCAAAAAGGTAGCATGAACCCTCGTTTACGTTTATATTACGAATATACTACGTTTATGCTACGTCCATGGGATAGGGAAAGGGTAGCTTAAGGGGGAGTCGTGGGTATATCTATCATTTCTTTTTTTTATTGAAAATTTTCGGAGATAATTTTTATATTTGCCAATACATTATACGTAAATTTTTCTATTAAAATTTAATATCTTGTTACATAGAGGAATGTAATATTTGAATCTATGAGTGATGAATTATATACAGTAAAATGGTTGAATGAGAATTATCCTGTACATTTTGAAGTTTTGTACAAATCTATGTACAAACGACTGTATATTCTTGCACGAAATTTTTTGATGGATGAAGAACTTGCAGATGATGTAATCCAAGATGTGTTTATGGGATTATGGAATAAAGGGAAAAATATGCCTGGAGATATACCTTTGGAACGTTATCTGTTCACGTCAGTAAGAAATTTGTGTGTGGATCATCATCGGAAGTTGAACATTGTTGATAAATATCAAAAACATCTTGTTGAATCTGAAGCTTTTGTTTATTTCCCGTATGAAGAGAAAGAGACGGAACGAGAAATAAAGGTGAAAAAACTTTTGTCCGAATTGCCTGATATGCAGAGACAGGTTTTGAAATTAAGCGTTATGGAGGGATTGACGTATAAAGAAGTGGCGGAGCGTTTAAATATAGCGGAAGGAACCGTGCATACGCATATTAAAAGAGCGTATAAATATATTAAGACTCATCTGCTTTTTTTGCTGTTGTTTTTGTATGTGATATTCAAATAATGATTTTATGGAAAAAAGAGTGATTTTGTTGTACCCCGGAATAGAAATGAGTTCGTTCTTAGTATTAAGAGAACTAGATTAAATTGAATTCACACAAAAGAAGATGAGGAGACTTATGAGACAGATAGAGTGGGATATCATAGAGCGCAAGTTAGAAGGGCGACTTTCTTCGGAAGAAGAAAGTTGTTTTAAGGCATGGTGTACGGCAAGCAAAGAGAATAGAGATTATTTCCATAAAGTTGAGAAGTTTTATCGTGAAAATGGCTTTGTCAAGGAGGTGACTGATAAAGATATAAATATTTCTTGGAGTAAGTTTGTTACCCGGCAGAAGGGGAGTAAAAAAGGACGGAGACGTATTCTTTCTTATTGGTCTGCTGCGGGTGTTGCTGCTTGTTTATTGATTGGTGTTTTGATTTTTGTTTTGGAGAAAGAGGAGCATGTTGTTCCTTCCGGACAGATAGTGGCTATTCCTGCTGGAGGGAACAGGGCTATTTTGCAGTTATCTACTGGGGAGTGCATAGAACTGGAAAATTATTCCAATGAATTGGAAGAGGCTTCAGCGAAAATAGTGAATACGGGTTCGTTATTGAGCTATGAGAAAAAGCAGGATACGTTGGTTCGGGAGGAAATTTTCAATAACGTGACGACTCCACGGGGAGGAGAGTATGGTATAACACTTGCGGATGGAACTAAAGTTTATTTGGGAGCACTTTCTAAGATAGAGTATCCGGTGACGTTCACGGGAAACAGGAGGGTGGTGAAGGCATACGGGGAAGTGTATTTTGAAGTGGCCCGAGATACCGCTCGTCCCTTTATCGTTGAAATGAAAAATCAACAGATAGAGGTGTTGGGTACAACTTTCAACGTGAGAGATTACGAGGACGAAGTATTCGTGGAAACTACTTTGGTTTCCGGTAAGGTAAAAGTATCTACCGGGGATGAATCTTGTATATTGGCTCCTAATCAACAGAGCGTGTTGGATAAAAAGACAGGAAATATGGTGCAGAGGGACGTGGATGTGGCTGAATTTGTGGATTGGAAGAACGGGAAATTGAATATTCGAAACCAACGTTTGGAAGACATTTTGAACCGGTTGAGCAAATGGTATGACGTTTATATTTTTTACGTGAACGAGGAAGCGAAAGATGTACGATTTTATGCCAATATAGACCGTTATAGCGATATGAATGAGCTTTTGGATAAATTTGAAAAAACCGGTCAGGTGACGTTTAAAATCAAAGGAAACGTGATTAATGTTTCGACAGTAAAATAAGTAGGCGTTACATTTTTTGTTAAATTATTATTAAAACGGGGTGCGATTGTACCCCGTTTTAAATTTTTTCCCGTTTTGCAATAAATGAAAATTGAAGTCAAGGAATAAAATTTAATAACAAAGGAATGTATGAAAAGAAATAGGATTTTTTTTACGGTATTGGTTCTATTGGGAACATTCGTAAGTGCGATGAATTTATCTGCGCAAGAGACAAACGGTGATAAAATTTTGAAAGCCAAATCTTTTTTGAATAAGAAAGCCCCGCGTTTGGAAGTTGGAAAATGGTTGACTGACGTGCCGGATATGGAAGGCAAATTCGTGTTGATCGAGTTTTGGGGACCTTCTTGCGGACCGTGTAGGGCAAGTATTCCGACGTTGAATGAATTTAGTAAAAAATTCAAGGATAAACTTGTTGTCATAGGTATTTCCCCCAATAAAGAAGAGGCTGTACGGAAGATGAAAGAACCGGTTATTGAATATTATAGTGCGATAGACACTACAAAAGAGAAATTCATAAAATATTTTGAATTGCAGGCTTCTCCTCATGCTATATTACTTGATAAACACGGAATTGTTCGTTGGGAGGGAAATCCGGTTCGGAAAGGGTATGAATTAACTGCCGAGGTCATTGAGGATCTGATGAAAAAATATAGTAGAGATAATGGAGGGGTAGAAAGACAGTGGGCAAAACCGTTTCTTGGGGAAAAAGCACCGGAGTTGGATGTTAAACACTGGTTTCCGAAACAACCGAACACGAAGGGTAAATTTGTTTTGCGAGACTTTTTTGCTTTTCATTGCGGTCCTTGTCGGAAAGCGATCCCGAGATTAAACAGATGGCATAAGGAATTTGCAGACGATATGGTCATCATCGGTTGTTCTCGAGATGATATTGGTCGATTAAGAACTATCGAACCTAAAATAGAGTATTGTTTGGCAAATATCGGTCATGAGGCTTGGACAGCAATGGAATTACACGTGTATTCTTACGTGCAGTTGATTGACCCGAAAGGAATAGTCCGTTGGGAAGGAATTTGTGTGGACTTGACAGAAGAGAAAATCAAAGAGATTATAGCGAAGTATAAATAAGGAATAGAGTTTAATAACAAAGGGATGTATGAAAAAAAGTAAGATTTTTTTGGCGGTATTTGCCCTATTGGGAATGTTTTATAACGGGCAAGCACAAAATGTGAAAGAAGTCAAGGACAGTATAGATCGTGATGGTAACGTTCGCAAGACGATCAAGATGGAGGTGAATAGTGTGGAAGATTTGCAGAATCTTTTTAAAGCTATCGGAGGAGGAAATGTAAAAACGAATGCACCTGCGGGTGCTAAACAAGAGACAAACGGTGACAAAAAATTGTATGCCAAATCTTTTTTGAATAAGAAAGCTCCGCGTTTGGAAGTTGGAAAATGGTTGACTGATGTACCGGATATGGAAGGCAAATTCGTGTTAATCGAGTTTTGGGGACCTTCTTGCGGACCGTGTAGGGCAAGTATTCCGACGTTGAATGAATTTAGTAAAAAATTCAAGGATAAACTTGTTGTCGTAGGTATTTCTCCAAATAAAGAGGAGTTTGTACGGAAGATGAAAGAACCTGTGATTGAATATTATAGCGCGATAGACACTACAAAAGAGAAATTCATAAAATATTTTGAAGTGAAGGGTTATCCTCATGCCGTGTTGCTTGATAAACAAGGAGTTGTTCATTGGGAAGGAAACCCGGTTCAAAAAGGGTATGAATTAACTGCCGAGGTGGTCGAGAATCTGATAAAAAAATATAGCCGGGATAACGGGGGAGTAGAAAGACGTTTTGCAAAACCGTTTCTTGGAGAAAAAGCACCGGAGTTGGAGGTTATCAAATGGCACCCGAAACAACCGGACACGAAGGGTAAATTTGTTTTGCGGGACTTTGTTGCTTCCAATTGCGGTCCTTGTCGGAAAGCGATTCCGAAATTAAACAGATGGCACAAGGAATTTGCAGACGATATGATCATCATCGGTTGCCCTAAAGATGGTATTAGCCGAATAGTAACCATGGAACCTAAAATAGAGTATTATTTGGCATATGTTACTGATAAAGTTTGGGAAACAATGGAATTGCACGTGTTTTCTTACGTGCAGTTGATTGACCCGAAAGGAATCGTCCGTTGGGAAGGGATCTGTGCGGATTTGACAGAAGAGAAAATCAAAGAGATTATAGCGAAGTATAAATAAGGAATAGAGTTTGATAACAAAGGAATGTATGAAAAAAAGTAAGATTTTTTTGGCGGTATTTGCTTTGTTGGGAATGTTTTATAATGGGCAAGCACAAAATACAAAAGAAGTTAAGGATAGTGTAGATAGTGACGGTAACATTCGTAAGACGATCAAGATGGAAGTGAAGAGCATGGAAGATTTGCAGAATCTTTTCAAAGCTTTCGGGGGAGTAAATGTGAAAGAAACGGGTAATAAGCAAGAGACAACCGTCACGAAGAATAACAGAAAGGGAGAAACCAATGGGGATAAAAAATTGTATGCCAAATCTTGGTTAAACCGGGAAGCTCCACATTTGGAAGTTGATAAGTGGTTGACTGAAGAGCCCAATACGGAAGGCAAATTCGTGTTAATTGATTTTTGGGGACCTACTTGTACCCCATGTAGGAAAAATATTCCTACATTGAATGAATTCAGTAAGAGATTCAAGGATAAACTTGTCGTGATCGGTGTTGCCCCGAATACCGAGGAACTGGTGCGGAATATGAAAGAACCGGTTATCGAGTATTATAGTGCGATAGACATAAGAGGGAAAAAGTATACCCAGAAGTATTTTGAACTAAAATATTATCCTCACGCGATCTTACTTGATACGCGGGGAATTGTCCGTTGGGAAGGACATCCGGAGTTGAAAGGATATGAATTGACGGCGGAGGTGATCGAAAACCTGATGAAGAAATACAATTACGAGAATGGAGGGGTGGAAAGGCATTTCGCGAAACCGTTTGTAGGGGAGAAAGCTCCGGAATTGGATGTTAAAGAGTGGTATCCGGAACAACCGAAGACGAAAGGCAAATTCGTGTTGCGAGACTTTTTTGCTTTCCATTGCGGTCCTTGCCGGAAAGCCATTCCGAAGTTGAACAAATGGCACAAGGAGTTTGCAGACGATATGGTGATTATCGGTTGTTCCAGAGACGGAATCAAGCAATTGAGGACTTTAGAACCTGAAATAGAATATTATTTGGCGCATACCGGTGAAGCAATTTGGAAGACTATGGAATTGCACGTTCTTTCCTATGTACAGTTGGTTGACCCGAAGGGGATTGTTCGTTGGGAAGGGATTTGCGTGGATTTGACGACGGAGAAGATCAAGGAGATCATAGCTAAATATAAATAATCAAGTATTAGGAAAATATTATGAGAAGAGTATTGTTTATGGTTTGTGTGCTGTTTATTGCGAATTTGGTGATGGCACAAGAGAGTAATGGGGATAAAAGAATGTGGGCGAAATCGTATCTGAATCAAAAGGCCCCGGCATTGGTGGTGGAAAAATGGTTGACGGAGGAACCGGATACCCGCGGGAAATTCGTGTTGATTGATTTTTGGGGACCAGCTTGTGCTCCTTGTCGCAAGGGCATTCCGGATTTGAACGAGTTCAGTAAGAAATTCAAGGACGATTTGGTTGTCATTGGCTTGTCGAGGAATGAGGAAGCAGTCAAGGCGATGAAGGAACCGGTAATAGAATATTACAGTGCTGTCGATACGAAAAAAGTGATGTTTAAAGAGCTCGAAATAACAGGTATACCTCACGCGATATTGATTGATCCGGAGGGTATCGTCCGCTGGGAAGGATTTCCTCTTTTGAAGGAGCATGAATTGACCGCGGAAGTGATCGCCGGTATTATCAAGAAGTATGGCAAAAAGAAAGCCGCTACCTCGAAAGTAATACCGTTGCGCTTGTACGCTAAATCAATTATTAATCAACCGGCACCGGAATTTGTGGTTGAAGAGTGGTTGAGTAAAAAGCCGGATACGAAAGGTAAATTTGTTTTGCTTGATTTCTGGGCCACGAAATGCAATCCTTGCAAGGAATTGATTCCGGAATTGAACGAGTGGCACAAAAAGTACAAGAAAGATCTGGTAATTATTGGAATTTCGAACGAGAAAGCAGAGAAAGTGAAAGCCATGAAGGAGCCTGTCATTGAGTATTATAATGCCATCGATACCCAGAAACGGATGTTTGATGAGTTGCAGATCGGGGCTATCCCTCATGTACTTCTGATTGATCCGGAGGGTATTGTCCGTTGGGAAGGCTACCCGTTGGGAACGGAAAAATTGACAGAGGAGGTTTTGAAAAAAATCATGAAAGAGTACCGTAAATAATGATGCGTTTGATAAAAAAATATTTGTGTTTTTTGCCCTGTTTCCTCGTGCTGACGGGAATGGGGCAAAAAGCGAATTACAGGCAGGCGGAGAAATTTCTTCATCTGGAAAGTTTGGTAGGTTCTACTAATGTGATGCCTAATACATTGAAGGGGTCAAGTAAATTCTGGTACAGGTATGAAACGAGGGACGGGGTGCGTTTTTATCTGGTAGATCCGGTTGCCGGATTGCAGCGGGAGTTGTTTGACCGTCAGGAATTGGCGGGTAAAATCAGTAGCGTGACCCATAAGCCGGTGAATTATAAAGATATAAAATTAACCGGTTTTTCTTTGGAAGAGAAAGAGAACGTGTTGTGTTTCAGTTCCGAGGGGGTGCAGTTCAAGTATGACCTTCGGAACGAGCGACTGAGTCAGGTGCTTCCCGATACCGTCACGAAGAAAAAGAAAGCTTCCCTTCCGGGTAAACCATCGAAAATGAAGTGGGTGGGTAAATATTCGCCTGACAGCAGTTACGTGGTGTATGGCAGGAATCATAACCTTTATCTTGTATCGACAAAAGATTCCGTGGAAACTTGTTTGACGAAGGATGGATGTGAAAAATATTCTTACACGCCTAAAAACAAGGATTCGGCGAAAATTACCGTACCGGATATTACCTGGTTTGCCGATTCCCGTTATTTTTACGCGGAACGTACCGATAAGCGGAAGATCGGGGAACTTTACCTGGTGAACACGACGGGGAAAGGACGTCCGACATTGAACAGATACGACTATTCCATGCCGGGAGACGAGCATGTGGCGCAACAAGAGCTGCATCTTTTTGATGCTGCCGCACAGCAAGAGGTGGATCTGGCTGTCGGGAAATGGAAAGACCAGAAACTGACCGTGCACACCGTGGGGAGACCTGTCGAACGGCTCTATTTCGTGCGGAAAAAGAGGAGTTGCAACGAGATGGAACTGTGCCGGGTGTTTCCGGAAACGGGAGAGGTGAAAGTGTTGATCAACGAGGTGTGTGAACCCTATTTCAATGACCAGCTTTTCAAATTTCATCTTCTGAATGACGGGGAGGAGATCCTGTGGTGGTCGGAACGCACGGGACATGGACACTGGTACCGTTACGACGGGGAGGGTCGTTTGAAGAACGCCGTTACCTCGGGAGGCTGGACTTCCGGCAAAATCGTGCGGATAGATACCGTGAAGCAGCTCATTTATTTCGAGGCTTACGGGCAAGGAGAAGCGGGAGAGAGTCCTTATTACGCCCGGTTGAATAAAGCCCGTTTTGACGGACGGGGAGGAAGTAAGATATTGACCCCGGAACAGGCCACTCACAAGACCATATTCTTGTCGGGAGGGAAGTATTTCGTGGATAATTATTCCCGGGCAGACCTGGAACCGCACAGTGTGGTGAGAAACACGGACGGGAAGGTCGTTGTGGAACTCTGTTCGCCCGATTTGGCTTTGCTTTACGAGACGGGGTGGCGTATGCCGGAACCTTTCACGGTGAAGGCGGCAGACGGGGAGACCGATCTTTTCGGTTACATGTGGAAGCCTGCGGATTTTGATTCAACCAAGAATTACCCGATCATCTCTTATGTTTATCCCGGACCGCAAACCGAGGCCATTCCTTTGGAATTTTCCGTTTCCACGGGCTTCAATAATGCGGCTCTCGCCCAAGTCGGTTTTATCGTCGTGACTTTCGGTCACCGGGGAGGAAGCCCTTTGCGCGACAGGTGGTACCACACTTACGGGTACGGTAATTTGCGGGATTATCCGCTGGCGGATGACAAATGCGGTATCGAGCAATTGGCTCACCGGCATTCGTTTATAGATCCGTCGAGAGTCGGCATATTCGGCCATTCCGGCGGGGGATTCATGTCAACGGCGGCTCTTTGCACTTACCCGGATTTTTACACGGCGGCTGTTTCTTCAGCCGGGAACCATGATAACAATATCTACAATATCTGGTGGGGAGAGACGCATCACGGGATCAAAGAAGCGACCGATAAAACCGCAAAAAAGAAACCACAAGCGGCTGATACGACGAAAACAACTAAAGAGAGCGCATGTTTCGAGAAACCCAATATTCCGACGAATATCGAGTTGGCGAAGCATTTGAAAGGGCATTTGCTCTTGGTTGCCGGGGATGCGGACAATAATGTCCATCCGGCGAATACACTCCGTATGGTGGATGCCCTGATTCGAGCCGGGAAAAATTTTGAGATGCTTGTTCTTCCCGGACAAGGTCATGCTTACCGGGGGGAATCCTTGGAATTTTTCAGGCGCAAGATGTGGTTTCATTTTGCCAAACATCTGTTGCATGACTATTCCATGGAGCAGTACACGGAGATTGACGAGTATATGCGTCGAACCTCTTCGCGTGCGGAATAGAGATTTCTTTAAAAAAAATGAGGACTATGTACCCCATTTAGAGATGTTTTTCGTTTTTAGAGAAAAAGAATTAATATAGCAACCTAAAACAATAACATGATGAAAAAAAATGTAGGAATTCTATGGGGTATATTCTTATCCATTTTTATTGCAGCTTGTACGGATGTGTATAAGGAAGATGATTCAGACTTGTCGCAAGACGAGGAAGTCATTCCTCCCGGTGATACATACACGCAAGAGCGAGCACACACGTTAAATGTCGTGTATTATGTCCCGAATGACGTGGAGGACAATCCAGATTGGCACTACCGGTTGTCCGGAATGACGTTGCATATCCAAAAATTCTTTCACGAATGTTTTATGCGCTACCGGGTGGACCGGAAATTCGGGCTGGAGTTGAATGACGTGAATCCGGCATTCGTGCGGATTCATTATATCAAGAGTGCACGGAACGCGTTCGACATGAAGGTGGCGAACATCGCGGATATGGCGAAAGAGGTGTTGGCGTATTTCGAGAAGAACGCGACGGAGAAGAAGAGCGACCATTATTTGGTGTGGATGCCGGAGTACACGGGGAGTTTTATCCAACACTATTATCCCTCCGAGTACGAGGGCATGGCATTTTGCGGGTGTGTGAATGACCGGTTCCGTATCAAATATTTTGAATCGGCACGTGCCCGTGCGACTTTCTTGTCGAAGTTGGGATACGTGTTGAAGGCTTTCGCCCAGGCTTGCTTTTTGCCGGAGAGTAATGCCGGATCGGAGTCCGCATTTTTGTCTTTGATGGGAGCTTTTGAACGTACGGGGACTACTTCTTCAAGTTTGAATTATTCCCCGAATTATAATTGCCGGATGTATGCCGGGAAACCGGGACAATCCGGTATACGTCCGACTTTAGGGACCCCGGACAAGGTTCGTCTGATGTTGTGGGATGTCCGTTATTTGATGGGGACACAGTTGTTTAATGATCATTATTCTTACGAGGCGTTCGACGTGGATATTGAAGGGGTCGATATCCGTTCCAAGGTGTACCGTTCTTCAGTGGAGGCAGACACGGGAAGGGTCGTGGGGCCCTATCATACCACGGATACGATACGTGTTGCTTGTACTTTCCGGACGGATGCCGAATTGGATGGTGTCGTGTTGTTCGATGACCCATGGCAGAGTATAGGTACGAGTGTCGGTCGGTTGGATACTTTGAATGACCGGAAAGCCACTTTCGAGTCGGGATTTGACGCGTGTGGCGTGTATGCCAGTTCTTCTACCTTTGAACCGCTCGGGAACAACAGGTATCGGGTGGAATTCGAGTTCCCGTTGGGGAATCATTTTAATATAAGCCGTTGGGATTGGACGGCACAAGGAACGGGTACCGGATACGTGGAGAATTTCGGGTACTGCCTGCATGAACTCCGTTTCCGTTTTGTCGGGAAGAACGGGATGGCTTACCCGCATGCTCCGGTTTCGATTAAAGGTCCCGCCGAATCCTTGGACGGGAAGGTGAAACCGGGATTGCGCAACCGGTACCGCGTGTATCGCGATAAAGTGGGTTGGGAGTCTTATTATTACGTGGATATCGCGGAGCGTTACGGTTACTGGGAAGGAGAAGATGAGGCTGTGGTAGAGGAGGAGGAGTAGGTTCATAAAGTTCATAAAGTTCATAAGGTTCATAAGGTCTATAAGGTCCATAAGGTCTATAAGGTCCATAAGGTTCATAAGGTCTATAAGGTCCATAAGGTCGTAAGGTCCATAAGGTCGGAATATTACAAAGTTGTGGATGATTATATTGAAAATCAATAATTTGTGGGATATTTGACTTTATGGACTTTCAGAACCGAAGGTTCGACTTTATGGACCTTATAGACCAGGAGGTGTGTTTTTTGACATACCTCTTTTTTTGTTGTATAATATTAGAAAAAAAGTTGGGAATCGAGGAGAAAAAAAATAATTTTATGTACCCATAAATGCAATCGTTTACGTTTTGGTTATAAAAAGACAGAATAAATATCAATGTTTAATTAACCAAATACTGATTTATGGGAAAAAGGAATTTATACTCTTTGTTTCGGGGAGACCCGAGGCTGGTAAAATTAGTAAAGAAGATGAAATTGTTAGTCTTGTTTGTCATGCTATCGGCGAGTACGTTATGGGCGAACGTTACGGCGCAGGAGATGAAATTGGATTTGCGGGTGGAGCACAAATCTTTGGTAGAGGTGATCGATTTGCTTAAACTGAAATCCGGTTTTTCGTTTATCTACTCTGCCTCCGACGTGGAGAAAATCAGTGACATTTCGATGGATGTGCAGGGAAAGACGCTACGCGAGATCCTGGATATGGCCTTGTCGGGGACGAACCTGATGTACACGATCGAGAACGAGTTGATCATTCTGAAGCGGATGACGATGATGCAACAAGTGAAGAAGAGAACCGTGAAGGGGGTGGTATTGGGGAGTTCTCCCAAGGATACGTTGCCCGGGGTATCGGTCGTGGTGAAGGGGAGCACGAGAGGGATTACCACCGATGTGCACGGGAGATTCACGATGGTCATTCCGGACGGGGATGACGTGGTGCTGGTGTTCTCTTTTGTCGGGAAGAAAAAGAAAGAGGTGAAATACACGGGACAGGAGATGATGCGGGTGGTGCTGGAAGATGAAGCACAGGCCTTGGAGGAGGTGGTGATCAATGCCGGTTACCAGCAGATCGACAAGCGTAAATTGACGAGTGCGGTCACCACGTTGAAGATGGATGATATTATGACCCCGGGAATGAGCACGTTGGACCAGATGCTGGAGGGACGTGTTCCCGGTATGATCTTCATGCAGAATTCCGGACAGGTGGGGGCTTCGCCCCGTTTGCGCATCCGGGGAACCTCCACGGTGTTGGGTTCGCAGGAGCCGTTGTGGGTCATTGACGGTATCATTCAAGAGGATCCGGTCAATGTGGATTCCGCCCAATTGAATGATTTGGATTTCGTGAACTTGTTGGGAAACGCCATTTCGGGCCTGAATCCCGAGGATATCGAACAGATTGACGTGTTGAAGGATGCTTCCGCCACGGCATTGTACGGAACCCGTGCGGCGAATGGCGTCATCGTGATTACCACGAAACAAGGTAAAGAGGGGCCACCCCAGATCCGATACAGTTTGGGAGGTACTTTTTCACGGCGTCCCCGTTATTCGGACCGGGCGGTGAATGTGATGAATTCGGCGGAACGTGTGGCGTATTCCCGGGACGTGATCGAGAAGGGCGTGGGATACAAGAGTCATTATTCAGAGTGCTGGATCGGGTATGAAGAAGCTTACGAGAATTATCGGAACGGTTTGATGACGTTCGAGGAATATAGTGACAAAGTTGCCTATTACGAGAGTTTGAATACCGACTGGTTTGATGTGATTTGCCGCGACGCGTTTTCGCACAACCATACGCTTTCCGTGTCGGGAGGTTCGAAGAACATGAAATATTACGTGTCGGTGGGGTATAACCGGGAGAATGGCGTACTCCAGAAGGAAAAGGGCGACCGTTACACGGCAAACACGAACATCACGCTGAATTACAACCGGTTTAACGTGCAATTCAAATTGGGGGGAAATGTCCAGAAACAGGACCATACGCCTAATTCCGTGGGATTGATGGATTACGCTTATAACGCGAGCCGTGCCGTTCCGGCTTTCAACGAGGACGGTTCCTATTTCTTTTATCCGCAAAAGGGTACGGGGAGTGATGTGAAGGTGTGGTATAATATCCTGAATGAACGGGATCACTCGTATAATAATATTAACCGAAATGGGTTGAATTTTTCCACCAGTATAAACTATAATATCCTCGAGAATTTGAAATTGACAGGTACTTTTTCGTACGGAACAACCAACACGAAGGACGAAACTTACTGGGGGGAGGAAACGTCTTACGTGAAATCGTTGAAAAAGTTAAACTATAGCACGGATAACGAGCAGAAGCGTGATGCGTATTTAGCGTCATCGTATTATAAGCAATGGACGCTTCTCCCTTATGGCGGGGAGTTCTCCCGGAACGAGACGAAAAACGAGAATTACATGGCCCGTTTGCAGATGCAGTATAACCTTTACCTGGACGAAGCGCGTGACCATCTGATGACGTTCATGGGAGGTTGGGAGCTCTCGTCCTCGAATTACACGGGCTTGAATAAAACCTTCCGGAACTATTTGCCGGATCGGGGGATGTTGGTGGGTAATTTCAATTCCGAAGAATATGGAGAATACACGAAATGGTACACGACAGACTCGAAAGCTTTGGGCGTGTTGAAAGACCAGAAGACCAACCGCATTTCAGCTTACGGGGCTTTTAACTACAGTTACCAGAACCGCTATATTTTCAATGCCAATATGCGCGTGGATTACTCGAATGCCTTCGGGGATCGCACCCGGGATAAATTCTTACCGATCTGGTCTGTTTCGGGACGTTGGAATATCAAGGAAGATATTCTGAGTGATTCGTGGTGGGTGAATCAATTGGCGTTAAAATGTTCATACGGTTGGCAGGGAACGACCCACGCCTCCATGAATCCGGAATTGGTGATCACGCAAGGAGGTGCCAATCTGGCTTTCGGCGGGGATTTCGGGTCGACGATCAAATCTTTCCCCAACCCGGACCTGGAGTGGGAGAAGACCAACAGCATCAACGCATCGATCGATTTCTCGTTATTCAAGAACAAGTTGAACGGTTCGTTGTCTTATTATTACAAGAAGACGACGGATGCCTTTTTGCCAAAGAAAGTGTCCGCGGTGAACGGGGTCTCTTCTTACACGGTGAACGAGGGGACGGTAGAGAACCAGGGCTTGGAGGTTTCATTTAACATCAACCCTGTCAATACGGCTGTCGGGGGAAACCGGAAGGGCTTTTCCTGGAGAATAGACCCGCAGTTGGGGCAAGTGGTGAATAAATTGTTGAACAAGGTGCTGGAAACGGATAAATATGACCCGATGCACGATGATTACGTGTACACGGATTACCTGAACGGGAGTGCCCATATTTCGGGGAAACCGTTGAATTCGTTCTATTCTTACGAGTTTGCCGGCTTGAGCCCGGATGACGGGCGCCCGACGTTTGCCCGCATCGGGGAGGAGTATTTCGAGCAGTACGTGGATATGAAGGACTCGGAAGTCTACACCACCGTGATGAAATACTCGGGTTGCCGGGTGCCTTACCTGCAAGGCGGTATCAATAATACGTTCTCGTGGAACGGCTTCGTGTTGAATTTTAATTTGGCTTACAGTATCGGGTCGAAGGTACGTCTGTTGAAATTGTATAACCCGGAGGCGGCTACCATGGCCTATTCCCCGATTCAGAATATCCGGAAGGAGATGACAAAGCGTTGGCAACATCCGGGCGACGAGAAATACACGAATATTCCGGGAGTGTTGGGTAATACGGCTTATCAAAACACCTTGAATGACGTGTGGTGGAGAAGCGAGACCTACGATTTCGGGAAAAATATCTGGGAGATGTATAATTACGCGGATATCCGGGTGGTCAGCGGTAATTATCTGAAATTGCAGAGCTTGAATTTGCGTTACGTGTTCCCGGATTCCGTGTGCAAGAAATTGAACCTGAGTTCGCTTTACGTGTCGTTGTCAGGGACGAATTTGTTTACCTGGAGCGCGAAAGAGCTGAAGGGACAAGACCCGACCTCGCAGTCCGGTTCGGCAGACAAAATTAGCGTGGGGGTTCCCCCAACGTATTCTTTAAGTGTTAATCTAGCATTTTAAAACATGGAATATATGAAAAGATATAGCGTTGTAATATGGATCGGATTGCTCTTCTGGGGATTGACGGGATGCAGTGATTTCCTGGAGGAAGAGTCGAACGGGATAGCGTATGCCACGAATTGCAAAGCGCTGGACGAATTGCTGGTGGGTAGCGGCTATATGGAACATAAAGTGGCGAATAATAGTGAAGGCACTTTGAATGCCAAGGGGAAAAAGGGGAGTGTCTATTTCCCCTGGCTGCTCGTGATGGACGATGATGCCGAGGGGTTTCTTGCCGGGGATTATTCAGCGACCTTTCCTTACACGAAACTGTACGGGTATTACACGTGGCAGGCGGAACCCAATAACGATGAGGGTGTACTTTACATCGACCAGAACTGGAGCCGGCTGTACGAGCATATCAACGTGGCGAATGTCGTGCTAAACAAGGTAGAGGAGTTTACGCACGACACGGAAGCGGCACGCAATGCCATCCGGGGACAGGCCCATTTCATCCGGGCGACAGATTATTATTTCCTGGTGAATTTTTACGCGAAGGCGTATGACCCGATCACGGCGGGTTCGGATTTGGGCGTGCCGATCAAGACGACGCCTTACGTGGTGGACGAGAATTATGTCCGGGACCCGGTGGCAAGCGTGTACAACCTGATCGTGGATGATTTGAAAAAAGCGATTCTGTATCTGGATAAATACGAACCGACTAATAAACGGCGGGCGACGAAAGCTGCCGCACAAGTATTCTTGAGCCGCGTGTATTGCTACATGGGGCAGTGGGATTCCGTTCCTGCATTGTGCAACGCGGTGTTGAGCGATCACTTGCAATACTCGTTGAAGGATTTGAAAAAGGTGTACCCGATGGTCTCCACGTCGAAAGATACTTCGTGGATGGACACGAATTCCCCGGAGGTGATTTTTACCCAAGGGTCCAATAGTATAAATGGCGTGTTTGCGCTGATGAAGGTGGGTTCGAGCGATAAACTGTCCATGGCTGCATTCCGTATTTCGGATGATCTGGTAAACACGTTCAAGAAAAGAACGAATGAAGCGACGGGAGAAAAGGATTGCCGGCCGGATGTATTTTTCATAAAGGATGCTTTCCATGACTATTATTTGCCGCGCAAGACGAAAGCGACTGCCGAGGGAGCGAAAAATCAGGAGTATCAGTTTGTTTCGGATGTCTTCACCCTTCGCGTATCGGAGGCATATTTAAATCTTGCCGAGGCTTATGCCATGACGAATCAGGAGGGGCTTGCCCGCGAGACCCTGAGAAAGCTGATGGAGACGCGTATTCAGAATTTGCAGCCGATCACGGAGAGCGGGGAGGCGCTGGTGCAGTTGATTCGCGAGGAGCGTCGCCGGGAGTTGTGTTTCGAGGGACATCGCTGGTTTGATTTGAGACGTTATGCCGTTTCCCCGAAATATCCGGAGTTGAAGCGTATTAAGCACAAAACTTATGATTATTCTTACGCGGGTAAGAGAGCCCCGGGAATTTATAACGGGTATTACCTGTTGCCCGAGTACCCGGACGGGGGTTGGGTGTTTAAAATCCCGACGGACGAGATCAAACAGACAGAAGGAGCCATTGTAGATAATAACCGAGAAGATTGTATGTTTTATGGAAACTAGAATGATAAAATTAAATATGATGATTGGCGGGTTGTTCCTGTTGCTTTTTTGTGCAGCCTGCGGTAATGACGAAGCGGAACCTTCGCGCATGGAGAAAAATTGGTACGTGATTGAATACGACCCGAATGCCGGGGAGGTGGACCAATTGATTTACGAGATATACAAAGAGACGGGATTCGCTATTTTTTACAGTGATACGTTGGGAACACAAACCCGTTATGACCAAGGGGGTAACCCGTATGTTTATTACGAGCTGTTCCGTCCCGGTTATTCTTTGAACGCGGGTGAACAAGCTTCTTCGATAACCTATACCATGGAGAAGGACGAGAAACGCTTGAAAGAGATGGTGGAACTGTTAAGAGATTACGCTTTGGAGCCTTTTATGGCTCCCGATAATTTCGGACCTCAGTTTAAAGGGCAGTTCGGTCCCCACGCTTTTATCCTTTTGGATATTTTGGAAAAAAGTGTACAGCATAAGCCGGATACGTTGGTGAAGGATTTGGGAAATATCGGCTTGAGTACGAGATATATGATGACGAAAGAAAAGAAGGGTTTGAATGTTACTTATTTTTCTTTGGAGGATATGACAGAAGAGAGGAAGGCCGTATACGGTTGGAATTTAAGTATGTATGTGTTGCAGGATTATTTAGGGAAATATTATACCGAGGAGTTTACGGCTTACCAGGATATCACGAAAGAGGCCCCGGAGCCGGATCCTAATCCGAGCTCATCAACGGATTGTTATGCTTTGGGAAAAAGTTTTAATATAAGAAATTACGCGATGGATATTACCAACCCGAGGAAATATGGCGTGCTGACGTTTGGGCAAAATAATGGCTCTTCCATTTGGATGCCTTCCGTGTTGCAGGATCTTTCGGATTTTACCCGCATGATCTACACGAAGAGTGATGCCGAGATCCGAGAGGAACATGCCGATTACGAGATGGTTATCAGAAGATACGAGGCGTTGTTGAAGGTCTTGAAAGACGCGGGACTGACGCAATTTATCAAAAAGTAATAGATTGATTTTAGTCCATAAGGTCCATAAAGTCGAACCTTCGGTTCTGAAAGTTCATAAAGTCAAGCATTATACAAGATATTGGTTGTCAATATAATTTGTTTACAACTTT
The DNA here is from genome assembly GCF_000379665.1 of Butyricimonas synergistica DSM 23225. Taxonomy (GTDB): domain Bacteria; phylum Bacteroidota; class Bacteroidia; order Bacteroidales; family Marinifilaceae; genus Butyricimonas; species Butyricimonas synergistica. The sequence continues at coordinate 538,064 of NZ_KB903360.1, forward strand.
GTGATATTTCGACCTTACGACTTTATGGACTTTTGACTTTATGGACCAGAAGGTGTGTGTGTCAACACACCTTCCTTTTTTTTAAAATAAATAGTAGGTCGTGTGTACCCGGTTTCGCGGAAGCGTTCGTTTTAATTTAAAATGAAGATCAGTATGTGTTCTGCTAACAATTGGAGTTTATGAGAAAGAGAGTATTTGCTTTTTTTTGTGTTATCATGTTACATGTTTCGCTTTGGGGACAGGAGACGAGGAGGTGGGAGCAACCGGAGCGGAGGATTACGATAGAGGAGTGTCAACAATGGGCGATGGATAATTACCCCGCCATCCGGCAACATGGCTTGTTGGAACAGAGCCGGGAATACACGTTATCGAATATTTCGAGGGTGTATATGCCGGAATTCAGTTTTTCCGGAGTGGCATCGTGGCAGTCGGAGAAGATGGAGCTGGATTTGAAGATGCCGGACCGGGTGAATGTCAGCGTGGATTTGAACGAGGTTGCCCAAAGGCAGGACCATGATTTGCCGACGGTAAATGTACCGGTGGCGATCCCCCCGATGACGATACCCGTGAGCGACCGGGATCGTTATAGTGCATCACTGTCGTTGAAACAGGCGTTGTGGACCGGGGGAAGGATGAAAGCGGGAAAAGAGATCGCCAACCGGGAGGTTGATATGATGCATGCCGGGTTGGACGCCCAGTTATACGAGATTAAGGATAAAGTGAAACAGTTGTATTTCGGTTTGTTGACCATCGAGGGAAGAGAGAAACAGTTGGACCGGGCGGATGAGATCCTGGACAGTTTGCGGGTGCGTGCCGAGGTGGCTTTGAAAGAAGGGGTGATATACGAAACGGATTTGGATGTGATTGACGTGGAACGTATTAAATACAAACAGTCGCGGGTTGAATTGGAAGCCAAACGGGAAGCTTGTTTGAACGTGTTGTCGACTTTGATCGGTCGCCCGTTGTCGAAAGAGACCGAATTGCAGGTGCCGGTCGTGGAGGTGCCTGGGGAGAATGAAGAAGTGAAGCGACCGGAATTGAACTACCTGGATCGTAAAATTAAGCGACTGGATGCCGATTTGAAGATGCAGAATGCGGAGATCATGCCTAAAATCGGTTTGTTCGCGATGGGAGGATACGGTAAGTCGGGATTGAATACGTTTGATAGTGATTTCAAGCCTTATTTTATCGGCGGGGTGATGGTCAGTTGGAATTTCGGGAAATTGAATACCCGGGGAAATGACCGGAAATTGATTCAGGTACAGCAGGAGAGTGTGAGGAACCAGCGGGAGAGTTTTATTTTCAACACGAAGATGGAGGTATTGATGCAGGACGCGGAGATCCGGAAGTTGCAAGAGCTGGTGAAGAGTGACGAGGAGGCTGTGCGTTTGCGGGAGAGTATCTGGAAAGCGTCGGAAGTGAAGTACGCGAATGGGGTGTACACGATCTCGGAGTTGATCGCAGATGTGAACCAGGCATTGATCGCCCGCCAAGAGAAGGCGTTGCGGGAGGTGGAATTGAAGATGATGGTGTACACGAAGAGGCTTACGATAGGGGACTTTGATTTATGATTGACGATTGGGGATTTATGATTTATGATTTTTGATTTAATGATTGGAGAAGATGAAGAATAGGATATTGTATTTAGTTGTTTTGGCTTGTCTTGGAGTTGGTTGCAAAGATAAAACGGAAGAGCGGGATGCCTCGGGAATGTTTGAAGTGAGGGAGGTCATCGTGTCGTCGGAGATGAGCGGGAGAGTGGAGCGTTTGGAGGTCATGGAAGGAGATTATATCGAGGCGGGTAAAGTGGTCGGCCTGATAGACACGATGCAGTTGCATTGGTTGAAAGTACAGGCGCAACAGGCGGTGAAAGCAGTGGACGAACGTATTCCGAATTTGGATAAGATGTTGGAAGTGTATCGTTTGAAGGTGAAAAAAGGGGAGAAAGAATTAAAGCGGGTGGAACGTTTGTTGGAAGGTAAAGCGGCTACCCAGAAACAGTATGATGACGTGAAAGCGATGGTAGACGAGGGACGTTCGGCATTGGCGGGCCAAACCCATCAGGCGGAGGTTATGATCGCGGGGGCAAAGGCTGAAAGCGATGCCATTGCTTTGAAAGTGGATCAGATAAATGACCAGATCCAGCGTTGCATCATTGTAAACCCGATCGAGGGGACGGTATTGGCAAAGTACACGGAAGAGAAAGAGTTGGCAGCCCCGGTAAAGGCGTTGTATAAAATCGGGGATTTGAAAAATATGATGCTTCAGGTTTACCTGGAGGGTGGACGTGTCGGAGGATTAAAAGTGGGAGATCCGGTACGGGTGTTTGCCCAGTTGGGGGGAGGAGAAGAACGGGAGTACCGGGGGAAAATCACTTGGATCGCCTCCGAGGCGGAGTTTGTGCCCAAAACGGTGCAGACCCAGGACGAACGGGACAATCTGGTGTACGCCGTGAAAATACACGTCGAGAACGACGGTTTTCTGCGGGTCGGGATGTATGCCGACGTGAAATTTTATACCCGATGAATCTGGCTATGATTTTGGCGGAAAACATCGGCATGACGTACCGGCAGGTATTGAAAGAGATTGTTGCCTTGAAGGAGATCTCGATCGAGGTGAAGGAGGGAGAAGTGTTCGGGCTGATCGGGCCTGACGGGGCAGGCAAAAGTACCTTGTTCCGGATATTGACAACGCTTCTTCTGCCCACCCGGGGAAGGGCTTTCGTGGGAGGATTCGACGTGATCGACCAGTATCGCGAGGTGCGGAATATCGTGGGATATATGCCGGGAAAATTTTCCTTGTACCAAGATTTATCGGTGGAAGAGAACCTGCATTTTTTTGCCAACGTGTTCGACACGACGATACAGTCCAATTATGACCAGATAAAAGAGATATACGAGCAATTGGCTCCTTTTAAAAATCGAAAAGCGGGCGCTTTGTCGGGAGGGATGAAGCAGAAACTGGGCTTGTGCTGTGCCTTGATTCATAAACCGAAAGTGTTGTTTTTGGATGAGCCGACAACGGGAGTTGATCCCGTTTCCCGGAAAGAGTTCTGGGATGTCCTGAAGCGGTTGGGCAAGGAGGGAATGTCCGTATTGGTGTCGACGCCTTACATGGATGAGGCCCGGTTGTGTGACCGGATCGGACTGATTTTTCACGGGGAGCTGTTGGCTGTGGATACGCCGGACCGGTTGATCCGGAAACACGATAAAAAATTGGTCGCCTTCCGGGCCCGGGATATGTACCGGTTATTGCGGGACATCCGGGAAGAACCGGGGGTTTATTCCTGTTTCACATTCGGGGACTCGCTTCACACGACCTTCCGGGAGGGAGATTATCCCGTGGAACGGTTCGCGGCATCCTTGCGGGAGGCGGGACATGTCGGAGTGGAGTGGAATGAAATCGAGGCGGGTATAGAAGATTATTTTATGATGTTGACAAACGATATTAGCGATGGAACGGGTCATTGAAGTAGAGCATTTGGAGAAGAAATTCGGGAACTTCACGGCGGTGGACCATATCAGTTTTCACGTGGAGCGGGGAGAGATATTCGGATTCCTTGGGGCGAACGGGGCGGGAAAAACGACTGCCATGCGCATGTTGTGCGGGTTGAGCAAACCGACTTCGGGAACGGGACGGGTGGTCGGCTTCGATATTGCCCGGGAGTCGGAAAAGATAAAGAGGGGTATCGGTTACATGAGCCAGAAGTTTTCGTTGTACGAGAATCTGACGGTGCGGGAGAATATTCGCCTGTACGGGGGAATTTACGGGATGCGGCGTTCGGAGATCCGGGACAAAATGGACCGGGTGCTGGGAGATTTAGGCCTTCTGGAAGAGCGGAATACGCAGGTGCGTTTACTGCCGCAAGGGGTGAAGCAGCGTCTGGCGTTTTCGGTGGCGGCGTTTCATGAACCGCAAGTTGTATTTTTGGACGAGCCGACGGGTGGCGTGGATCCAGCCGTGCGCCGGATGTTTTGGGAGTTGATTTACCAGGCTGCAGCCGATGGGATTACCGTGTTTGTAACAACTCACTATATGGACGAGGCGGAGTATTGCGATCGGGTGTCCATCATGGTGGACGGGCGGATTGAGGCATTGGGCACACCTGCCGCGTTGAAGCAACAATATGGCGTTCCCGGGATGCAGGAGGTTTTTTATTTACTGGCACGACGGGCCCAAAGAAAGGAGGGATGAAATGAAGATAAGGACATTTATAGATCAGTTTTTTGCTTTTACGCGGAAGGAGTTTTATCATATCCTTCGCGACCGGAAGACCCTGTTGGTATTGGTAGTTTTGCCGATTTCGCAATTGTTGATTTTCGGTTTCGCTTTGAATAGCAGTTTGACCGAGATGCCCACGGCGGTCCTGGATATGTCGAATGATAGGATGAGCCGGCAGATCGTGGCGGAGATAGATGCCAGTTCCACGTTTAAAGTGGTAGAGCGCGTGAGTTCTATGGATGAGGTGGATGAATTGTTCAAGAGAGGAAACTTGTCGCAAGTGTTCGTGTTTATGCCCGGTTTCGAGAAAGAAATCAAGCGGACGGGAGTCGGGAACGTGCAGGTGATCATGGATGCCAGTTTACAGATTAACGCATCCACGCTGGAATCTTATATATTGGCGACATTATTGAATTACCAACGGAAGATCAATGCCGGAAGGGAGTTGCCGATACAGATTGTTCCGGAAATAAAGATGCGTTACAATCCCCGACTGGACAGTGCTTTTCATTTTGTGCCGGGAGTCATTGGCATCGTGTTGATGCTCGTGTGCTCAATGATGGCATCCCTCGCAATCGTGAAGGAGAAAGAGTCCGGCACGATGGAGGTATTACTGGTATCCCCCGTGCGACCTCCGGTGATTGTTTTGGCAAAATTAGTACCCTACTTGCTGGTCGGCATGATTAATATCGTGGTGATTCTGCTCATATCGGTCACCGTGTTGAAAGTGCCGATAACGGGGAATATCTTTTTACTGTTTTTTATCGGCATTGTTTTTACCCTTTCCTCTTTGGCTTTGGGGATTATGGTGTCGGTGCTGACCAAAACACAACGGAGTGCCATTATCATTTCCATCGCGGGACTGATGCTTCCGGCAATCACGTTGTCCGGGTTTATTTTCCCGTTGGATTCCTTGTCTTTAGGGATGAAGGTGATCGTGCATCTCATGCCGGTAACGCTGTTTATTTCGGCAGCGCGGAACATCATGATCAAAGGATTGGGGATGGATGCTGTCTACCCGGAACTGTTCGGGTTATTGGCGATAACGATAGTCTTGATTGTCATTAGTATCAAATGTTTTAAAAATCGGTTGTCATGAGGATGTTGGGCTTTTTATTACAGAAAGAGTTTATTCTGATATTTCGGGATAAAACGATTTTGCTGATCTTGTTTTTGATCACTTCCATCCTTTTGTTTATTCTTCCTCCTGCCGCCAAGGTGAGGACCTCCACGATAGCTTTGAGCGTGGTGGATCATGACCGCACGAGTACTTCCGCCAGTTTCTTGCGGAAACTGACAAGCTCGAATCACTTTCGGATAGGGGCTTACGCGGATACCTACGAGGAGGGATTGCAGGTGTTGGAGAAGAACAAGGCTTCCGGGATCCTGGAGATTCCGAAAGGTTTCGAGAAAAATGTCACGGGGCGTACCCAAGCGCCGATCATGTTGGAAATAGATGCCGTTAACGGTGTGACGGCGGGGCTTTCCTCGTTTTATTTCCTGCAAGTGCTGGAGCGATATATATGGGAATACGTGGACGGATTCGGTTTTCAGCCGGGTTTTAGGATCGAGTCGCAGGAAGAGATCATGGCCCGCGTGGAAGCGGAGGCGCAAGCCGAAATGACGAAGCGGGCGAAAGAGAGCGCGGAATCAGAAACACGGTTGGCACGCTCTCGACTGCTGATGTCGTCACGGGCGGAAATGGAATCGCCATTGCAGGAATCGTTTGAAATTCAGCAGGCAAACCCATCTTCGGTGACGGCAAAGATGAATGAATGGGATAAAAGGGAAGAGATCACGCTATCCGAGTTGGCCATTGACGCGGGGAAGGCGGATGTGGATATCCCGCTGATAGAAAAACCGTCGGATCCGGAGTTTGAACAAATCCATGTGGCCGTGGATTACCGTTATAATCCGGATGGAGAATCCAGCCTGTACCAGATTCCTTCCCTGTTGGCTATTTTGGTTTGTATCATCGGGGCGGTATTGTCTGCATTGAATATTGTGACGGAAAAAGAGAACGGTACCATCGAGCAAATGAACGTGAGCCCGGTGAAACGAAGTGCTTTTATTTTCTCGAAGATTATTCCTTCGTGGATCATCGGCATGGCGATTCTTACCCTTGGCTTGATCATCGTGTGGGCCATGTACGGGATTGTGCCCCAGAGTAGTTACTGGTGTATTTACTTGGTTTCATTCCTTTTCCTTGTGTCGATGGTCGGATTTGGCGTATTGATTTCCACGGCTTGCCGTAATCAGCAGCAGGCGATGTTGCTCTGTTTCTTCTTTTTGTTGATTATTTGTTTGTTATGTGGCATGTGGACGCCGATTGACAGTATGCCGGGATGGGCGAGGGTGATCGCAGACATAAATCCGTTGCGCTATTATATCGAGGTGATGCGTCTGTTTTTTGCCTATGGCAGTGAGTTAAGGCATGTGTTGCCCCAGGTGGGAGCCTTGTGTGTTTTTATTGTTGTATTTAACAGTTGGGCGATTTGGAACTTCCGAAAAGCCAGGTAGATAATTTTAATGTTTTAATGTTTAAATGTTGTATGTATGAAAAAAAGTATTGTATTTCTACTGGTACCTTTGATTTTGCTCTCTTTTTATGGAGTGGCGTCGGGTGCCGGGCAATCCAAAAATGAACAGGAGAAGAAAAAGGGCAAGCAGGAGACGGTTTCTGCCAAAAAGAGCTCCGACAAGCCGAAGGCAAAACCGGTAAGCAAGTATGATAAATTGTTCAACACGAAGGAACATGTTGCCACGAAGGGAGGTTTCATGACCTTGCATAAGGTGGGCGATAAACTGTACATGGAGATTCCGTTGAAATACATGGGGCGCGAGATGTTGCTCGGGTCTACGGCATCGGAATCCAGCAACCCGATGTTTTGCACGAACGGTTTCAAAACGAATACTCCCTGGCATATTAAATTTACTTTTGAAAAAGATACTACCGTGTACATGCGTAGTGTCAACGCGGCACTGGATTTACAGGTGGACAAGGAGCGCGGGGAGTTGTTGAAGCAAAGGAATTTTATCGACCCGTTGCTGAAGGTTTATAAAGTGGAAGCGTTCAATAAAGACCGTTCTGCCGTGGTGATTAACGTGACCTCGTTGTTTACGGGGAGTGATTTCTCTCCGGTGAATCAAGGCGGGGGACAACTTACGATTAATGCATCGCCTTTGAAGGAGGGTACGAAATTGGATGAGATAAAAGCGTTTGAGGATAACGTGATGGTTTCCACGTGGTATGCTTACAATGTGACCGTCAAGAGAGGACGTTCTACTTTGGTAAATAATGCCCCGTTGTCGGTAAAAGCCACTCGTTCGTTGCTGTTGTTGCCGGAAAAGAAAATGCGTCCGAGATACCCGGATTTCAGGTTGGGTATATTCCAGACCGGGAAACAGTGTATCACGGAAGCCGAGGACCAATTGCGCAATTATTCTCTCGTGAATCGTTGGAGGTTAGAGCCTAAGGATCCGGAACTTTACAAAAAAGGCAAGTCGGTAGAACCCGTGAAACCGATCGTGTGGTATGTTGACGATGCTTTCCCCGAGTCGTGGAAAGAACCGATCAAGAAAGCTGTTTTGCGCTGGAACCAGGCTTTCGAGAAGATCGGCTTTAAAAATGTCATGCAAGCACGCGAATTCCCGAAAAACGATCCGGATTTTGATCCCGATAATTTGAAATATTCTTGCATCCGGTATATTCCCTCGAATACACAGAATGCCATGGGTCCCTCTTGGGTTGACCCGACAACGGGGGAAATTATGACCGCTTCGGTGATTGTTTACAATGATATTGTAAAGTTGATTAATCATTGGCGTTTTGTTCAAACGGCACAAGTGGATCCTCGCGTGCGCGCTAAAAAGATGCCGAAGGATGTGATGGATGAGTCGATCACTTACGTGGTGGCTCATGAAATCGGCCACACGTTGGGATTGATGCATAACATGGGGGCTTCCAGTGCTTACCCGGTGGATTCCTTGCGTTCGGCAAGCTTTACCCGGAAATATGGAACTACGCCTTCTATCATGGATTACGCACGGTTTAATTATGTGGCACAACCCGGGGACAAAGGGGTGAAATTGACTCCGCCGGATTTGGGCTTGTATGATGAATTTGCCATCAAATGGCTGTACACGTATTTCCCCAAGGCAAAAAACTCGGAAGAGGAATTTGAAATATTGGAAAATTGGGTGGACGAGAAAGTCGGGGATCCGATTTATCGTTTCCGCAAGCAACAAATATATTCGAGAATTGATCCTACCGCGATAGAGGAAGATTTGGGTGATGATCCGATAAAAGCGGGTGAATACGGGATTCGGAATTTGAAATATATTCTGGGTCATCTGAATGAATGGATCGAGGATGATCCGGATGCCATGCACCGGAAAGCGTTGTATCAAAGTATTGTAAACCAGTATGCCCGTTACGTGACGAACGTGATTTACAACGTCGGAGGAGTTTATTTGACAGACGTGAAAGACGGTTCTCCCGAGAAGGGGGTAGAGCCGGTCTGCCGCGAAAAGCAGCAGGCCTCCTTGAAATGGGTATTGAAACAATTGAATGATTGTGATTGGTTGGATAATAAAGAGGTGACGGGAAAATTCGGTTTGAATATCGCATCTTCCGCACGACTTCAAAATTTAGTAGTCATGCTCTTGCTTAAGGCAAGTCAAAACGTGGTGTTATCATCGCATATTTCAGAAAATCCGTACACGCTGGAAGCCTATTTCGATGATTTATATCATGGCGTATGGGAGAGTGCCATCACGAACCGCAAGGTAACCCAAGCCGACATCATCATGCAAAAAGGCATGTTGGCTTTCATGAAACAATTGTTGAAACCGCCCTCCGGTTTGGCCGGACTTTTAGGAGGAATCACAAGCGAGGCGGGTGTTCCTTCTCCGGATGAAATGGAACTGTACGGTTTGCATGAAATGGAACTGATCGGATCTGACGGGGAATACACTCGAAATGAAGAAGAGCGTGAAATCTTGAATAGTTTCGGGTTAGGATACGGTTACGGTTGGCAGCGTCCTGTGAATACCGAACTGATAGATGGCACGTTGGCTAATTATTGCGCTATCGGCATGAAATTGCGGACATTATTGCTTGAAAGGGCGATGAATGCCCCGGATGAGGTTTCAAAGCAGCATTATCAAGCGATGTTGTTTATGTTGATGCAAATGACGGAAGGAATAAAAATTTGATGAATATGAAGAATACGGTATTGTTATTTGTCGTGATGCTATTGTGCATCACGGCAAACGCCCAAGAAGGAGTTAAATTTGAAGAACTGACGTTTAAAGAGGCGTTGGCTAAAGCTAAAGCGGAGAATAAACTTGTTTTCATGGATTGCTATACCTCGTGGTGTGGCCCGTGTAAAAAGATGCTGAATACGGTTTTTGTCAAGAAAGAAGCCGGTGATTTTTTCAATTCCCGTTTCGTGAATGTGAAATACGATATGGAAAAAGGGGAAGGGATTGAGTTGGCAAAGCAATTTAATATAAAAAGCTTCCCGACATTTTTTATATTTCGTCCGGACGGTACAATTCAGCATAAAATCGGTGGGGCTGGACCTTTGAATTCGTTTTTGGGTTGGGTGGAAAGAGGTTTGAACGAGGAAACTTCTTTGGATTATCTGGATAAATTGTATGAAAAAGGGTCTATGAACAAAAAGCAATTGTTAGATTATTATTGGACTCTTGTTTATGCCTGTGAAAATGAGAAAAGCAATACGATATTGGGAGAATTGAAGGGAAAATTGGATACGAAGGAGAGATTGCAACCTGAATATTGGTTTATGCTGAAAGAACGCCCTTATGGCTCGGAAGAGTGCAATTTTGTTGTGGCAAATTATTCCAAATTAAAAGAAAGCGTTGGTAAAGAAACGGTTAATAAATATTTGGAAAGCAGGTATCATGGGATTTTAGATAAAGTGATACAAAGAGAAGGAAAAAATGACGAGAAAACCATGAAAGAGTTTTTGGGGCGGATCACAAAAGAATGGGCTTCGATGAAATGGGAGCCGGAGAAAAGATTGCAAAATAAAATGAAACTGCTTCAAGCTTGTCTTGCCAAGGATTCCGAGAGTATTTATGCTTGTCTGGACTTCGGGTTGAATAAACAAGAAAACCCGAAGTGGAATTTTGACGTGTGGGTGTTGTTATCAGCCTTGGATTTTGTCAACGCAAACGGAGAGAAAGTTGATGTCCAAAAACTTTTTGCCTTAGAAGAGAGAGTGAGTGGATATTTCTCTTCTTCTGCAAACACGCGAAAAAGAGTTCAAGCCTATTTTGAAAAATTTAGGTAATCTGAAAAGGCTTTTCTGATCAATTTGTTATATGAATTAGAATGGGAGGTGTGTCAAAACACACCTCCTAGTCCATAATGTCCATAAAGTCGAACCTTCGGTTCTGAAAGTCCTTAAAGTCAACTATTGCATAAGTTTCTGGTTATCAGACGATCAACTGCAACATTTATAACATTCCGACCTTCCGACTTTATGGACTTTTCGACCTTATGGACTCGTGGGTGTGTTTTGACACTTCCTTTTCGTGTATCCTTTGTTTTCGTTACATATCTCGTGTTTATTACTTCTCGTGACGGTTCATGATGTCTGTTTGGCGATCTATTGAAGCCTGGTGAATGGCTTTGAATACCCGTTCCACGAGTTCCACGGGGAGATTATTTTTGCGGGCTTCGTCTATGACCCGGGAAAGAATGTTTTCCCAGCGGTCGGGTTGGAGGATGGTAATGTTGTTTTGTTTTTTATAATGACCGATCTCTTCGATGATCTTCATGCGATGGGTCAGGGCTTCCAGGATGGAGTTGTCGAGGGTATCGATTTTCTCCCGGAGTTCCTCGATAATTAAATGATTGGAGGAGTTGTTCGGGTGAGCATCCCGAATGATAAGTTGCTTTAAAATGTTATTTAATTGCTGTGGCGTAATTTGCTGAGCGGCATCGCTTAGCGCACAATCCGGTTGGATATGGGATTCGATGATTAACCCGTCGAAACCTAGATCCATGGCTTTTTGGGATATTTCCTGTATGTATTCCCGGTGCCCGCTAATGTGACTAGGGTCACAAAACAGGGGAAGTTGTTTGATGCGTCGCTTTAATTCGATGGGGATTTGCCATTGTGGTGTATTGCGATAGCGGTTGCTGTTATAAGAAGAAAATCCCCGGTGTATAGCTCCTAGTTTTTTTATCCCGCATATATAAAGGCGCTCGAAAGCTCCCACCCAAAGTTCGATGTCGGGGTTAACGGGATTCTTTACTAAAACAGGGATATCGACTCCCTTGAGAGCTTCGGCTATTTCTTGAACAACAAAAGGGTTGGCAGTGGAACGGGCTCCGATCCAGAGCATATCGATTCCTTGTTTCAAGGCAGCTTCCACGTGATGGGCATTGGCGACTTCCGTGGCGACTTTTAGTCCTAATGTCTTTTGAATGTACTGTAACCAAGGTAACCCTTTTTCGCCGACTCCCTCGAAGCAATTGGGACGGGTACGGGGTTTCCAGATTCCGGCTCGCAGAACTTCTATACCGTTATTTTTGAGAAGAGTAGCTGTATTGGAAAGTTGTTCTTCACTTTCAGCACTACAAGGTCCCGCGATGACTAGTGGGCGCTGTAATCGCGAGAAGAGGTTCCACTCCGAACAAGGTTGAATATCCAGTTGACAAGCCATTTTGATCTTTTTCTCTGTTTACGAGTCCAAAGGTATTCTTTTCTTTTAAAAGGAAGGAGAAAAACGGGATTTGTTTGATTGTAAAACTTGTTTTATATTTGCATTACGCATTTTGCATAACGCAAAATGCGTAATGCAAATATAAAACCAAAAACTATGGAGAATGTAAAGAATCCATTTTTAGTGACGGGTTACTTGTCCCCGGAATATTTTTGTGACCGGGAAAAAGAAACAGAGAGAATAATCTCGGCTATGGATAACAATCGGAATATTACGTTATTGTCGTTACGTAGGATGGGAAAAACCGGATTGATTAAGAATGTTTTTTACTATTTGAAAAAAGAACGCCCTTTTAGATTGCTTTATGTTGATATTATGGCAACAAACAATATGGCGGAACTGGTTCGGGAACTGGGGAATGCTGTGATTCGGGAAGAAAAGGAACGTTCTGCAAATTTTTTGAACAAGTTGATTACCTTTCTTTCTGGAATAAGGGCTAAAGTTGTATTTAATGATATTACAGGAATGCCGGAAATCGAGGTTGATTATCGGATGCCCCAGGAGGCAGAAAAGGGATTAGCCGCCTTGTTTGATTATTTAGAATCTCAAAAAGTAAAATATGTTGTCGCGATAGATGAATTCCAGCAAATTGTTAATTACGCGGAAAAGAATGTCGAGGCATTATTGCGGAGTAGTGTGCAGCAATTGACGAACGTGAATTTTATATTTTCAGGGAGTAATAAACATTTATTGATGTCCATGTTTAGTGATTATGGACGCCCTTTTTATCAAAGTAGCGATTTTATGTTTCTTGATCGGCTGGATCAAGAAGTTTATGCCGATTTTATTTTAAAACAATTTGTTCGGTTCCGGCGGACAATAGATAAGGAACTCGTTTTGGAAGTATTGCGGAATTACGATACGTACACGTTTTATACTCAATTCATGTTTAATCGTATTTTTGAAACAGGTGTGAACAATATTACCCGGGATTTGGTTGAGCACGTGAAGGAGAATATTATGCTGGAACGTGAGTATGTATATTATAATTATAGAAATCTGTTGACGGATAATCAATTTAACCTGCTGAGAGCTTTGGCGAAAGAAAATGGTTTCGAGAAATATATGTCGAAGGATTTCCTCGCGAAATATAAACTGGGGCAAGCCAGTTCGGTTCAACGATCAATAAAGGCTTTGCTGGATAAAGAAATGATTTACGAAGAAAAAGGGTGTTATAAAGTATATGATGTCTTTTTTTCAAAGTGGCTGTCGGTGTAAAAGAAAAAGTCTAACTTTGTAGGAATAATTTGAAAAGGAAAGATGATGACTAACGAGGAGAAAAAACTGTATTTGCTGGATGCTTACGCTTTGATTTACCGTTCGTATTACGCGTTTATCAACAATCCCCGGATCACGACCACGGGAATAAATACGTCGGCGACTTTTGGCTTTTTTAATTTTTTACTGGAGATTATAGAGTTGGAGAAACCGTCGCATCTGGCTGTCGTTTTTGACCCGGAAGGTCCGACGTTCCGGCACGTGATGTTCCCGCAGTACAAGGCGCAACGTCCTCCTATGCCGGAGGATTTGAAGAAATCTATTCCTTATATCAAAAAGATTATCGAGGGGTTAGGAATTACTGCCATTACGGTAGATGGTTTCGAGGCGGATGACGTGGTGGGGACTTTGGCAAAGCGGGGAGAGAAAGAAGGTTTTCAAGTATATATGATTACCCCGGACAAGGATTACGCCCAACTGGTGAGCGATAAGGTGTTTATGTACAAACCGGGACGTGCCGGCAACAAGTCGGAGGTGTGGGGAATCCCGGAAGTGCTCGATCATTTCGGAATAGAGCGGGTGGAACAGGTAATCGATATACTTGGGTTGATGGGCGACACGGCGGATAACGTGCCGGGATGTGCCGGGATTGGACCGAAAAGTGCGGCAGCTTTGATTTATAAATACGGGAGTATTGAAGGCATATATCAACATATAGAGGATCTGAAGGGAAAGCAGAAAGAGCGTTTGCTGTGTTGTCAGAATACCGTGTTTTTGTCAAAAGAGTTGGTCACGATCAACACGGAAGTACCCACGGACGTGAATGTGGTTGATTTATCTTTGGGAGAGATAAAGGATGATGTATTGAAACCGCTTTTCGATGAATTGGAATTATTCTCTTTGGCAAAGCGGGTATTCGCGATAGAACATGACGAACAGGTGGCGGATACAATACATCCCGAAGAGGTGAATTATCAGGAATTGACGACCGGGGAGGAGCGACAAGAGTTGTTGGAGGTTTTGAAAAAAGCCCCGGAGTTCGTGTTGAACGCTATTTTCGGGGATGGGACGATTTATAATTCTTACCCGGATTACCTGTGTTTCTCGGTAGCTTCCAATAGCGCTTGTTATTTTCGGCTTCCTGCGGCAAAAGGGGAGGCAGAACAGATGATACGGTTGTTTGCCCCCGTTTTTGAGGATGAGAAAAAAGTTCTGATTTCCAATGATGTGAAAGATGATATGATTTGGTTGAGAAGAGCGGGAATCGAGATAAAAAACCGGATTTTTGATATTAAGATCGCACACTACGTGTTGCAACCGGACAGTTCGCACGAATTAGAGCGGGTAGCGTTGGAGTTGTTGAACTATCGTTTGATAAAAGGGGATAATACTGAAAATCCGCAACTGTCTTTATTCTCGGAAGAGGAGGGTAAAAAAGAGAAGGATTATGCCGAGCGGACGGATATTCTTTTCCGCCTGAAAGGGAAGTTGGAGAGTGCTTTAAAGGATGTCGGGCTCTATAAATTGTTTGAAGAGTTAGAGATGCCTCTTGTCGCGGTTTTGGCAGATATGGAGTACGAGGGGGTATCCATCGACAAAGAAGCGTTGAAAGCATTGTCGGAAGAGTTGAAAGGAAAAATAGCCGAGGAGGAAAAGATTATTTACGAGATAGCGGGGAAAGAATTTAATATCAGTTCCCCGAAACAGCTTGGGGAGATTTTGTTTGACCAAATGAATATTGACCCGGGAAATAAAAAGACAAAAACCGGACAGTATAGCACTTCCGAGCAAGTACTCTCGAAACTGGAAGAAGCGCATCCTATCGTGGGGCATATCTTGAATTATCGCGGGTTGAAAAAATTGTTGACCACTTATGCCGAGGCTTTACCGACTTATATCGATTCTGGAACCGGAAAGATTCACACGCATTTCAACCAGGCGGAAGCTGCCACGGGGAGGTTGAGCAGTTTGAATCCGAATTTGCAGAATATCCCGATCCGGACGGAAGAAGGGCGGAATATCCGGAAGGCTTTTATCACGGGTGATCCGGACTATGGCTTTTTCTCTGCCGATTATTCCCAGGTGGAATTGAGGTTAATGGCTCATTTAAGCGGTGCACCCGGTTTGATTGATGCATTCCTGAACGGTGAGGACATACACGCGGAAACTGCTTCAAAAATATACCATGTGCCCTTGGATGAAGTCACTCCCGAGATGAGGAGAAGGGCGAAAACCGCTAATTTCGGGATTATCTATGGGATTTCAGCCTGGGGATTGGCTGAACGATTGAAAATTTCCCGTAAAGAGGGTAAGGAACTGATCGACGGATATTTTAATTTATACCCGGGAGTGAAACGCTATATGGAGGAGTCCGTGGAAAAAGCTCGGAAACAAGGATACGTGGAAACTATCATGGGACGTCGCCGTTATTTGAGGGATATCAATTCAAGAAATGCCGTGGTTCGAGGTGTGGCGGAAAGAAATGCCGTAAATGCCCCGATACAAGGCTCTGCTGCGGATATAATCAAGAAGGCGATGATTTGTATCCATCAAAAAATTAAAGAACGGGGACTGCGTTCCAAGATGATATTGCAGGTACATGACGAGTTGAATTTTAAATGTCACCACGACGAGATCGAGGAACTGAAGCAGTTGGTCGAGGATTGCATGGAACACGTGGTGAGTTTGGCGGTACCCTTGACGGTCGGTACCGGGTACGGTAAAAACTGGTATGAGGCGCATTAAAAGGTGATTTATAGACGAGAGTAAATATGTTAGAGGAACAAGTTGTGGACAGTGTGGCGCAGGTGCGGGATTCGATTTGGTTCCCGGCTTCTTTGGTTGAAGAGGTTTCCCGGATGCCGTTACCGCCTTTGGATACCATCTCGGATTATGTTGGTTTGGTTGAGGGGACTCCCTTGAAGGGATGGGATATTCATTTTACTTCGGGGATTCTAATCTACATGGTGGTTTTTCTCGTGCTCGTGGCTTGGCTGCGTTTGCAGGGGCGGGGATTTTTGTTGTCAGTTTATTTTTATTTCTTTAGCCGGAAAAAAGATGCGGCAGTACTGTCGGAGGGGACACGGCAAAATTATGCTTTTATATTTTTATCGATTTGCCTCTCTTTTTCGTCTTTGGCGATGGGGATTGCGTTTTTCACGAGTCAGTCTTTCGTTTTTTCAAACGCGTTATTTTATTTTCTGATTATATTCGGCTATCATATCGTGTACATGGGAGTGGTACGAATATTTGGCTGGACATTTAACAATCGGCATTGTGCTTCGGATGTTATATTAAATTTGCGGGTGAGTGGTATCGTGTTGGGGCTGTCGATTTCTCCCTTGGTATTGGCATTGTTCTTCGTAACGCCTTCTGCGGTAGGAATGTTGTTTCACGTGATTTTGACCTTGTTTGTTATTCTTTTGATTTTTAGATTTATAAGATTGATTAAAATATTATATGGTTACAAAGTTTCAATTTTGTATATGATTTTGTACCTTTGTGGGCTCGAAATCGTACCGATACTTGTGTTATACAAGCTATTAGTGTGATTGAGATAATGTGGTTAAATTTAAAAACAGAAAGTCTTGAAAATTAAGAAGATATTAGTTTCGCAGCCCAAGCCGACGACAGAGAAGTCCCCGTATTTTGATCTGGCTGAAGAACTTGGTTTGAAATTAGAGTTCAAGTCATTTATTAAGGTGGAAGGTGTTACGGCAAAAGAATTCCGTCAAGAAAGAATCAATATATTGGATTTTACCGGGATCGTTTTCACGAGTCGTACAGCTATTGATCACTTCTTCCGTATTTGTACAGAAATGCGGGTAACAGTTCCCGATACAATGAAATATTTCTGTATATCAGAGGCAATAGCATTCTATTTGCAAAAATATATCGTCTATCGTAAACGGAAAATTTTCTATGGAGACAAGAAAGTAGAGGATATGACAAAAATCTTGTTGAAGCACAAAACCGAAAATTTCTTGGTTCCCGTTTCTGATGTTCACAAGGAAAATATTCCGGCATTGATGGACGAATTACGCTTAAAATACACGAAAGTAGTATTTTATAGAACGGTGGCAAATGAAGTGGCAAAAGAAATTCCGGATTTGAAGGAATTTGATATTATCGCATTTTACACGCCTGCCGGAATCAAGTCATTGTTCCAGAATTATCCGGACTTCAAGCAAGATACAACAATTATCGCAGCTTTTGGGGAAGCAACTGCCGAAGCTGCCGTCGAAGCCGGGTTAAGGCTTGATATAAAAGCTCCGACGGAGAAAGCTCCTTCGATGACCATGGCGTTAGAGCAGTTCATTAAAGCTTTTAATAAAGAGAATAAAGCAAAATAGAAAGGGATGGACATCAGACGATGTCCATTTTCTTTGTATGTTTGTATTCAGATATGGAAGAAACGATTGAATACACGTTTAGTAAAGAGGAACGCTTGTGTCGTAAAGGCAGTTTCGAGGAATTGATAGCCTCGGGGCAAAGTTTCGTGAGCTACCCCCTGCGAGTGGTATTTCGTTTTTATCCAAGAGGAGAAAAAGATGCCCCGGCTCGTGTCGCGATAAGTGTTTCCAAGAAGCGTTTCAAGCGGGCGGTGAAACGCAACCGGGTGAAACGGTTGGTTCGGGAGGGGTACCGGTTGAACAAACATACTTTGTATACCGCTATTCCGGAAGATAAAACAATGGATATCTTGTTTATATACTTGCAAGATAATATCTTTGAATTTCAGAAAATAGAAAAAGCGATTACCGGTGCTATTAAAAAACTTATGGTCTATATTGAAAAAGATACTGGTGGGGATATTGCTGATTCCCATTAAATTTTATCAGCTTTGCATCTCCCCCTGGACGCCCCCGAGTTGCCGTTACACCCCGACGTGTTCGCAATATGCCGTGGAGGCGTTACGAAAGCATGGACCTATAAAAGGATTGTACTTGGCGATTAAACGGATATGTTCCTGCCACCCGTGGGGAGGTTCGGGATACGATCCGGTGCCTTGAAATTTGCTATTTTGGCGGATATGTACTATTTTCGCTAGATTTTGATATTAAAATAAGGTTATGAGAAAAAATACACGCATTATTATTTTCATCTCGGGAGTGTTATTATTAGCTTTCGGGGCGTTAAGTTTGAAGGAAGATGACAAGAGATTCCAGATAAGCAAAGGGTTGGATATTTTTGCTACGCTTTTTAGGGATGTAAATCTTTTTTACGTGGATGATGTCCAGCCGGAGAAGATGGTGAAAGACGGAATCGATGCCATGTTGAAAAAATTGGATCCTTACACGGAGTTTTATCCCGAATCCCGGATGGATGAATTCAAGATGATGACCACGGGAGAATATGCCGGAATCGGTTCGATCATCGGGGTAAAAGGGGATTACGTGGTGATTCGTGAGCCGTATCGGAACTCTCCTTCCAATAAAGCTGGGTTGTTGCCCGGTGATTTGATTTTAGAGATTGACGGGGAGAATATGAAAGGCAAGACCGTTGAATACGTGAGTTCCCGTTTGAAGGGGCAACCGGGTAAAGAGGTCGTGTTGAAAGTACAACGTATCGGGGAAGACAAGCCCATGGAGAAACGGGTATTGCGTGAAATCGTGCAAATGCCGAGTGTGCCTTATCATGGGATGTTGAATGATCAGACCGGATATATTTATTTTACCAGTTTCACGGACAAGTCTGCCGACGACGTGCGAAAAGCGATTATGGAGTTGAAGAATAAAGGGGCACAATCATTGATACTTGATCTTCGTGGAAACGGTGGCGGATTGCTCGATCAGGCGGTTGAGATAGCCAGTTTCTTTTTGCCGAGAGGTTCTTTGATCGTGAGTACCAAGGGGAAGATGAAGCAATGGGATAAGGAATACAAGACAACTAAAAATCCGTTGTTGCCGGATATGAAGCTTACCGTGTTGATCGACCGTGCTTCTGCTTCTGCTGCCGAAATTTTATCCGGTGCTTTGCAGGATTATGACCGTGCCGTTGTTTTGGGAGAGCGTTCTTTCGGGAAAGGATTGGTTCAGACGACTCGTGATTTGGTGTACAACACGAAATTGAAGGTTACTACGGCAAAATATTATATCCCCAGCGGACGTTGTATCCAAGCCGTAGACTACACGCATCGCAACCCGGACGGGAGTGTGGGAGTGATACCCGATTCATTAATCAAACCGTTCAAGACGCAAGCCGGGCGTACTGTATATGACGGAGGAGGAATCACGCCGGACATCAAGATCGAACCGGAAAAATATGCACGGGTTTCCCAGGAATTGGTGATGCAGGATATGGTTTTTGATTTCGTGAATGAATACGCGGCAAAGCATTCCTCGTTGCCTTCTCCTTCTGAATTCATCTTGACAGATGAACTGTTCAACGAGTTCAAAGCATATTTGAAAACGAGGGAGTTCGAGTATGAAACGGCTACTCAGGCAATGTTGGATAAACTGGTAAAGACAGCAAAGGATGAGAAGTATTATGACCAGATATCCAAACAAGTGGAGCAATTAAAGAAGGATTTGGGACACTCCATCGATCGAGATTTGGACACGTTTAAAGACGAGATTTCGGATATATTGGCGGACCAGTTTATGGAGCGTTACTATATGCAGGATGGCGTGATAGAATATCATATCCGTAATGATAAGCATATCGCCAAAGCCTTGGAAGTATTGGCTAACGACGAGGAATATCAAAAAATATTGAAGTAGACGGAAAAAATAGATAGTAGTTTTTTGAAATTCCAAAAAACTACTATCTTTGCACCGCAATAAAACAATTGCCCTATTGTGTAATGGTAGCACTACAGATTCTGGTTCTGTCTGTCTGGGTTCGAATCCTAGTGGGGCAACAAAATGAAGAAACCTCTTGATGGAAAAGTCAAGAGGTTTTTTATTTCGCTTGATAATAAGGTTGAGCTATGTGCGATTCATCCCTTTTTTAGTTTAACTATTAACCGCTTCTGTTTTTAAAGGACGACGGCTGGATGCTTTGGTCATGATGAGTGTCAAGGCTCCGTCACCCGTGATATTGCAAGCCGTACCGAAACTATCCTGTAAAGCGAATATGGTGAGCAATAATGCTGTGCCTGCTTCGTCAAATCCCAACACGGAGATCACGATGCCGAGAGAGGCTATCACTGTACCGCCGGGAACCCCGGGAGCCCCGATTGCGAAAATACCGAGCAAGAGGATAAAGAGAATCATCACGGTCAGTGAGGGTAGCGTTCCGTATAGCATGAGCGACACGGTCATGACGAAAAATACTTCCGTCAGGATAGAGCCGCAGAGGTGAATGTTCGAGAACAGGGGGACGGCGAAATCTATCACGTCGTCTTTTAGCACGGGGCTTTTCTTGGCACATTTCAGAGCTACGGCAAGCGTTGCGGCGGAGGACATGGTGCCGACCGCGGTGAGATAAGCTGGTCCATAGTATTTCAATACCTGCCACGGGTTCTTTTTCGAGATCGCCCCGGCAAGGGCATATAGGAATGAGAGCCAAACAAATTGCGACAAGATAACGATAGCCATAACCCCGAGAAAGATGGGGAGTTGTTTGGTGATTGCCCCCTCGTAACTTAACGTGCAGAAATTGGCGGCGATAAAGTAAGGCAGGATGGGGATCAGTATGCGGTTGATGAGGAGTAGTACCATCTTTTGAAAATTGTCGAGCAAGTTCTCGAAGATTTCCGATTTTGTCCATACCGTGGCTAGCCCGATCATGATGGCAAGCATGAGGGCGGTCATCACGCTGACCACGGGCGGAATATCCAGGCGGAACACCAGTTCGGGTAGCTTTTGCAGGGTTTCTTTCACCGGTTCGATAGACAGGTGGGGAATAAGCGTGTAGCCCGTCACCATGGCGAAAAATGCCGCCCCGATGGAAGAAAGGTACGCGATCACGAGTGCCAGCCCGAGCATCTTCGAGGCGTTATCCTTCATCTTGGCGATAGAATAGGAAACGAAACCGAGAATAATCAAGGGAACCATGAAAAAGATCAGTTGCCCGAGAATGTATTTCATGATGACGATGATATTCATAAAACCCTCGTTGGCGATGAGCCCGAGCAGGATACCGACGATCACGGCAAGGATCAATTTGGATATTGTGCTGGAAAATAGTCTTCTCATGTCTTTTTTTTTATGCTTATATCGTTCGGGGGCGGATTTGGTTACGTGAAAAAATAAAGGATGCCTTGCGACATCCTTTATTCTGTTATTTTAAACTTCGATATTAAAGCCCGAGAACTTCAACTCCTTGTTTGAAGAATATATCTTTCGGGATACCAGCCCCGGCAATACGGTCGAGGTCTTTTTGCAGGGTGGCGGGAATAACACCCTTTTCAGCAACGAGTTTTGTTGCCGTCTGGATGTCGCCGTCGCCCTCGATTGTGATGTATTCCCCGGCGATAACTTCGATGTCTTTCTTCATTTTGTCGAAGTCAATCGTGTAGTATCCGGTCGTTTCGTCTTTCGTGATGGCTCCGCTTTCCATGAAGTGGTTGAATTGCAGCATATTTGCTTTACCGTGAGCGCTGGCAGCACCGAAACGTACAGAACGGAAGATGCCGGCTATAAAGGTCACGTAGTTTTCCATGAGGTCTTTATCTTTAAGAACCCCCCATTCCGCTAATTTCGTCACGCAGAATAACCCGAGGATATCTGCCTTGCCTTCCTCGATAGACGTGTAGTAGTTTTGCAGGGCGGAGCGTACGTCTTGTTTGTTTTTAAGCGTGTATTTTATTCCAAGACCGTGAGCAACCTCGTGGAACATCACGTTCTCGAAGAATGCGTCGAAATTGACATACTTTTGTTGTTCTGGGGTAATGACCAGTTTGGAAATCGGAACTACCATTTTGTCAAATTTTGCCTGCATGGAGTTTTTCAATTGCAGTTTGCGGCTTCCCTTGGCAGCGTGTACTCTCGGGTCGTTCGGCAGGTTGATGGCGATATTCTTGCTTCCGGCATTGCAGTCCCCGGCGTAATAAATCACGTCGTAAGCGTTCATGTCCGGGTTGGCATTGGCTTTTTCTTTCTTGTAAGCGGCAGGTACGGGCAGGTTTTCCTGTAATTTGGGCAGGTATTTAGCATATTCGGACAAGCGTTTGCTCCATTCTTTGTCTTTCACTAGGATTTGCCCGGAGTGTGCAGCCTTGTACCCGTAAAGTTGGTCTTCATAAGTTTCGATGGGACCTACCACGAAGTCCAGCGTGTTCGTTTGCATATCCATCCATGCCAGGTCGCTGGCGAGATAATCGTCGTCCAGGAGGGCTTGCGCTCTTAAAGACAGGTATTTCTTCAACCCTGGGTCTTCAGCCAGTTCCGCGGCTTGCTTCAATAACTCGGAAGCTTTGGCGACTTCTTGCGGGTATGCCTCGTGGAACGAGAGTACAACTAGGTTGCCCTTGTCATCCCGGCGGATGATGCTATACCAGTCCGTTTTGCGGGGATCTTTCAAAGCATCGAATTCCTCCCGTGTCATGTCTGTCGGGTAAAAGTTCGCCCCGAGCGGTTTCGCTCCAATCCCGTCAATAAAGGGTTTGTTTGCGTCCAATCGATCCCACGGTCCATAGTTGATCGAGAGGTATTTCAAGGCAGCCGAGTCTTGTGCGAATTTTTGCATCAACGCGGTCTTGTCGCCGTAAGCGTTTTGCCAGAAAATATCTTCCATGATGTGTGCTACCTCGATAAGGAGGGGAATCATTTTTTTCTCGTTTTCAGTCAGTTTGCTGACATCCGTTGTCAAGGGGAATTCGGCGTATTGGTCAGCGAGAGGCTGATAAGGGCTGGGCTGTTTGGTTTCTTTCTTTGCCTCTTTGCAAGAGAACAGTAGAATACTTAAAGATAAGAATAGGAATAGTTTTCTCATTTTTATAAAATTTGTGTTTGAGTATTTGAGGGACGAAAATATAAAAATGAGCGGACTATTCAAAATAAAGTCTGTAAAGTCACGATTTACGGTTATTCTTTCTGCACATTTCACCCGTAAGCTTGTTCCTTGAACTGGGAATTCGCTGGAGTTGAGTCCCGGCGAAGGGTATAGCTTGCTGTATGTGTTTAGAAGTTTATCCCGCACCCGATGACATAAGCGTGGAGATCGGGTGCCTTACCGGATTTCATCATTCGGGTGAGGGTATAACTGCCCCAGAGAGCGATTTTGTCATAACCTACCCGGACGATAACGTCGGCTTTTATCGGGTTCATGCTGTAATTACCGGCTTTTTTATAGCGGCGGCTTTCCCCATCTTCATTTTTATACACGACTTTGGTTTTCGTGTGTAGTCTTAAACCGCCCATGATTCCGGCACCTACGTATGCACGGCGATGTTGTTTGGCGGGGAATTGATACTCGCAGATGAGGGGAACCGTCAGGTAAAGGTTTTTCAGCGAACTTTTCTTTACACGTTCCATGCTCAACGGATGTATTGTCCCGTTTTCTCCCCGTTGGATGCTATTCTTGTGTTGGAAACGAAGGCGTTGGTATTCCAGTCCTACCCCGGTAACCAATCCGAAGTTGTTCAGTTTGCTCAAGCGCATGCTGTACTGGAACATATTGAATTGCATCACGAACGAATTCTTGCGTTGTAAATCCATGAATGGCGAGCCTCCCGGCATAACGTCGTAATCCCCGAAGTCAGCAAAGCCAAGGTTAAAACCGCTCCAGTGTCCTCTGAAACGGGGGTTCTGGCTACGCTGGTAGATAGCCTGGTGGATGGGATCGCTCAATACCTCGGTCTTCTTGACGTGAGCCTTTTCCTGTCCGTTCCGGAAATGTATTTCTTTGACCTTACGGTCGAGGGTATCGATGCTGCCCGTCCGGTTGTCCCGTGCCATGGCAGGAAAAGATAGCAGTAGTGCAAGGGAAATGATGATACTTTTCATGGTGATTTATTTTTGTCGGTTGTGAGTGCTTTATTTTTCAGAACTATCGAGGAAGGCAATGGAATTGAAGAATTTATTTTTCTGAGGTTCCATTTCTTTCAGATCTTCGGTTTTAGCCCCGATGGAAACTTGATACATGCAATTATCTCTGAAAATAAACCTTTTAAAATAGGTCATTTCTTCAAGATCTTTTTTTATCGTGTAGCAGATTTCCCATATTTCAGTATTCTTTGACGGTAAACGCTTTTCACTGACCAGTTTGGCAGTCGGCATTGAAACCGATTCTTTCTTCATGGCTATATATAACTGGTTGAGCGTGTAGGCGTCGAGCGTACCTTTTTCCTTGGTGAGTTGGGTGCATACCACCCCGAAGACGCACGTGGCATTTTTCGTTTGGAATATCCACGAACGAATATTGTTCACGTCTTTTTTCACCCGCTCTCCCCGGCTTGGGAAAAGGAACGAGATCTGGTAGTCGCCTCTTATTTTTACCCATTCTTCTTTTTGTGGGGCGAATGCAAGTAACCCGATGAGAATAAATTTAAGTATAGACATATCCATCCTGTTTATTTCATGTGTTAAAGATAGAAATTATTATTTTTGTGGCAAAACTTATTTGATTGAAGATGATAGTCGGAGGAAAAGACGTAGGTGATCGACCGCTTATTTTAGCGCCGATGGAAGAGGTTACAAATCCCCCTTTCCGGAAATTTTGTAAACGATACGGGGCGGATTGGCTCTATTCGGAGTTCGTGTCAGCGGATGCACTGGTGCGTTCGATAAATAAGACTGTCAAGAAATTGACGATAGAAGAATCAGAACGTCCCGTGACGATACAGATATACGGTCGTTTTATTGATTCGATGGTGGAGGCGGCGAAGATTGTCGAGGAAGTGCAGCCGGATTTTATCGACATAAATTTCGGGTGTCCCGTGAAAAGAGTCGCGGCGAAAGGGGCAGGAGCCGGAATGCTTCGGGATGTGCCGTTGATGGTGGAGATGGCGAAGCAGATCGTGCAGGCGGTAAAGATTCCTGTCACGGCAAAGACCCGCTTGGGTTGGGATTGCGAGAATATTATTATCGACGATGTGGCGGAACGTTTGCAGGATGTGGGTATAAGTGCACTTGCGATTCACGGGCGTACCCGTTCGCAGATGTACACGGGTGAAGCGGATTGGGAACCGATTGCCCGTGTGAAGCAGAACCCGAGAATCAAGATTCCAATCATCGGGAACGGAGATATTGACTCGCCCGAGAAGGTAAAAGAGGCTTTCGAACGTTACGGTGTGGACGGGGTGATGATTGGGCGTGCTACTATCGGGAAGCCGTGGATATTCCGGCAGATCAAGCATTATTTACAGACGGGCGAGCACTTGCCCGAATTATCGATACACGAGCAAATCAAAGTCATCAAGGAGCAGATATTGTTGTCACAAGAGTGGCTGGATGAAGTGCGGGGTTTATTCCATATGCGCCGGCATATGGCTTGTATGTTCAAGGGATTGCCCCATTTCCGGGATTTACGGATTCAAATGCTTCAAGCCCCGACGATAGAAAAGTTGTGGGAAGTGTTCGAAAAAATAGAGGAGAGGTACTATACAACCATATAAATTATTGCTGCCACGAGCGATCCGGCTAGTGGTCCCAGGATGGGAATCCAGGCGTAATCCCATTGGCTGCTGCCTTTTCCCGGGATGGGGAGAATGGCATGCATGACACGGGGAGCGAAGTCCCTGGCAGGATTGATGGCATACCCGGTGACTCCACCCAGGGAAAGCCCGATAACCCACACGATGAAGGACACGGGGATAGCTCCTATCGAACCGAGCCCGATAGGAGTGGTGGTGTCGACATCGGCAATAAGTTCCGCCCCGGTGATGTAGAAGACGGAGAACATCAAGACGAAAGTGGCGATAAGCTCACCCCCGAAGTTGACGATGTTATGGCGAATTTCAGGAGCCGTGCAGAATACCCCGAGTTTTGTCCCAGGTTCTTCCGTGGCTTTGAAATGATCGTAGTAGATGATCCACACGAGGAATGCGCCGAGGGCGGCACCTAGCATTTGCGCGATCACGTAAGAAGGTACGCTTGCCCACGGGAATTTTTCCGCGATGGCAAAGCCTATAGTGATGGCAGGGTTCAGGTGAGCCCCGCTGTAAGGTCCGGCGATCACGACTCCCGTGAATACGGCAAGTGCCCATGCCGTGGTGATGGTGATCCAGCCTCCCTGGAATCCTTTGGTTTTTTTTAGCACGACGTTAGCTACTACGCCGTCACCCAAGAGAATCATTGTCATTGTTCCGAGTAGCTCTGCTATAAATGGGGACATAATGGATTTTAGGTTTTAAATTCTAGATTTATGGTTACGGTCACTCGGATCGACGGTTCTTTTGTGATTATCGATCCGGTGATTTGTTCTTGTTTATCCGGGAGAATAGCGTTATGCCAGTTCTTCCCAATTGCGGGCTCTCTCGACAGCCTTATGCCACATATGGAGTTGTTTGTCGACTTCTTCCTCCGTAGCCACGGGGGAGAATTCTTTGTTGGCATTCCATTGTTTGCGCAATTCTTCCGTGTCACGCCAGAACCCGGTTGCTAGCCCGGCAAGATAAGCTGCGCCGAGAGCCGTGGTTTCCAGTATTTGGGGACGGATGACATTCGTTCTGCAAATATCGCTTTGGAATTGCATCAGGAAATTGTTGGCGACAGCACCTCCGTCTACCCGTAATTCCAGGGATTGGCGTTGAGTATCGTGTTCCATGGCTTTCAGAATATCGTACACTTGAAATGCGATTCCTTCGAGGGTTGCCCGGGTGATATGTGCGGCTGTTGTCCCGCGGGTAATCCCCAGGATGGCACCTCTGGCGTATTGATCCCAGTAGGGCGCACCCATTCCCGTGAGAGCGGGCACGAAATAAACACCCCCGTTGTCAGGTACGGACGTGGCGAGGGATTCGCTTTCCGAGGCGTTGTTGATGAGCTGTATCCCGTCCCGTAGCCATTGGATAGCGGCTCCGCCGACGAAGACACTGCCTTCCAGTGCGTAGGTAACGGAATCCCCGATTTTCCACGCAATCGTGCTCAACAGGTTGTTTTCGGATTTCACGACTTCCTTGCCGGTGTTCATTACCATGAAACATCCTGTCCCGTAAGTTGTTTTGGTCATCCCCGGTTCCAGGCAGAGTTGACCGAAGAGAGCGGCTTGTTGGTCACCGGCTATCCCGGAGATCGGAATTTTCGTGGAGAACAAGGTCGTCGATGTTTCCGAGTAGATCTCGCTACTGCTTTTTACTTTCGGGAGTATGGCTTCCGGAATGCCGAAAAGTTCCAATAACTCCTTGTCCCATTGCATGGTGTGAATATTGAACAACATCGTGCGGGAAGCGTTGCTGACGTCCGTCACGTGTACCCGCCCGTGCGTGAATTTCCACACGAGCCAGCTGTCCACGGTCCCGAAACACAGTTTTCCTTTTTCTGCCCGTTCACGTACACCCTCGACATTATCGAGAATCCATTTGATTTTCGTGGCGGAAAAGTAGGCATCAATCAATAGTCCTGTTTTCTCCTGGATCATGTCGGCATACCCGTTTTCCTTTAGTTCACGGCAAATGTCGGCAGTGCGGCGGTCTTGCCACACGATGGCGCGATAGACAGGCATGGAAGTTTCCCTGTCCCATATGATGGTCGTTTCACGTTGGTTCGTGATCCCGATACAAGCCACGTCCAATCCCGTGAGGTCGGCTTTGGCGATAACTTCTGCCGCCACGGAGGATTGCGTGTACCAGATTTCACTCGGATCGTGTTCTACCCAACCGGGGTGGGGAAAATGTTGTTCTATCGGTTTTTGCGACATGGCGAGGATGTTCCCGTCATGATTGAAAAGCACGGCTCGGGAGGAGGTTGTCCCTTGGTCTAGTGCAAGTATGTATTTTGCTGTCTTCATAGTAATGTAGTTATAGATTCTTTTACGTACTTTTTTTAATTCGGTTACATATATAAAAGGAACATTTGCAATTATTGCCTTGAGGCTAGTGATACGACTTGCCACTGAAAGTGTGTACTGAATTTTGGAAAAAACCGGAAAGTTTAACCGGGAGATTTTTTTTTTCGTATATTCGAGGTTGCAAATTAAGCTTATGAAAACAATTATTGAAAAATAAATAAGAAAAAATGAAGAGATCGAATACCTTTTACATCTTACTTGCCGTAGTATTGGTGATTGTATTTTTAAAGACATCATGTATGGGAGATGCGAAACAACAAGATGACCCGGTCTTGAAGACTAAGGCGGTCTTAGAAAATATTGCCGCACGCAAGAGCGTTCGCAAGTATTTAAAGAAAGAAGTGGAGGAGGAAAAGATTACCGCTATGTTGAAGGCGGGCATGGCGGCTCCTTCCGGGATGGACAGACGCCCGTGGGAGTTTGTCGTGGTGACGGATCGGGCTGCGCTCGATTCTATGGCAGCCGGGTTGCCTTACGCCAAGATGTTAACGCAAGCGCCTATGGCTATCGTGGTATGCGGGGATTCCACCCGTTCCTCTTATTGGTACGTGGACTGTTCCGCCGTGACGCAGAATGTTCTGCTGGCAGCCGAAGCGTTAGGGTTAGGTGCAGTATGGACGGCGGCTTATCCTTACGAGGATCGTATCGGAATCGTGCGGAAATATACCAATATGCCGGAACAGATTGTCCCGCTTTGTATCATTCCTGTCGGTTATCCCGATGGTCCGCAGAAAGCGAAAGACAAATATGATGAAAGTAAGATTCATCGGAATAAGTTCTAAAATAACAACAAGCTAAAAGCCATCAGTCCCATTCCGGTGATCAAACCGTAAATGGAGAGGTGGTGAGCCCCGTATTCTTTGGCGGTGGGGAGCAGTTCGTCCAGGGAGTAAAAACCATGATGCCGGCAACTAATGCGAATAAAACGTCTAGAACGACGGCATTAATCCCGATGAAGAAATATCAGCACGAAGCCGATAATCGCTCCAAGGGGCTCTGGCAAGCCGGAAAGAAAGGATTGCGTGAAGGTTAACAATACATTATTCTAGAAATATCCATATAGTATCGGTATTAAAAAACTAAAAGTTAGAAATGGTCAATGTGATCTTTTCCAACTTTTAATTTTTGGTTATTGTTTTATAGAGTTATCGCAATATATCTATAATACGGTGAAGGCGTGTTAAAGTTTCTTCTTTACCCAGAATTTCGATAATATCGAACAAATGGGGACCGTCGGCGGCACCGATGATTGCCAGACGGAACGGGCTCATGACCTTACCGAATCCGATTTCTTTTCCGGTAACCCACTCTCTCACGGCTTCTTCCGTGTTCGGTGAGGTGAAGTCTTCCACGTTTTCCAGTACGCCGACCAATTCCTGCATCAGGGCGGGCGTTTCTTCTTTCCAGAATTTCTTCACGCCCTTCTCGTCATAACTTTGCGGGGCTTTGTAGAAATATTGAGATGTATTGTATATGTCCGCCACGAAGTTTGCTCTTTCCTTTAGCAAGTGGCAAATCTTTTCCAATTTCCGGGTGTCATAAGCGATTCCGTCTTTTACCAGCAACTCGTTCAACAAGGCTGCCAGTTCCGCATCACTTCTTTCCACGAGGTACTTGTGGTTGAACCATTTTGCCTTGTCCGGGTTGAAGCGGGCGCCCGCTTTGTTCACGCGTTCCAGGGTAAATTGCTCGCATAGCTCAGGCAAGGAGAATATCTCTTGTTCTGTACCCGGGTTCCAGCCCAATAGAGCGAGCATATTGATAAAGGCATCAGGCAGATAGCCGTCTTCCTTGTAGCCGTGCCATTTCTCTCCACTCTCCGGATCCGTGAATTCCATGGGGAACACGGGGAAGCCCATTTTATTCCCGTCCCGTTTGCTGAGCTTGCCGTTGCCGACAGGTTTCAGGATCAGGGGCAAGTGCGCGAACTCCGGCATCGTGTCTTCCCAGCCGAAAGCCCGGTACAGAAGCACGTGCAACGGGAGGG
Organism: Butyricimonas synergistica DSM 23225; assembly: GCF_000379665.1. GTDB lineage: Bacteria > Bacteroidota > Bacteroidia > Bacteroidales > Marinifilaceae > Butyricimonas > Butyricimonas synergistica. The sequence goes on from NZ_KB903360.1 coordinate 568,146, forward strand.
ACGGCAACCATTCTTCCCCGCGGATCACGTGAGAAATCTTCATCAGGTGGTCGTCCACGATGTTTGCCAAATGGTACGTTGGCATCCCGTCAGCCTTGAATAACACCTTGTCGTCCAAGAGTGAGGTGTTGAAATGTACTTCCCCCCGGATGATATCGTGTAATAAAAGGTCTTCATTCTCCGGCATTTTAAAGCGAATCACGTAATTGGCGTTGCTGTCCAACAGGGCTTTTACCTCCTCAGCGTTCATCGTGAGCGAGTTCTTCATGTGTTTACGGCTTGCTGCGTTGTACATGAATGTTTCTCCTTTTGCCTCGTGAGCGGCACGTTGCGCGTTCAATTCCTCGGCACTATCGAAAGAATAATAGGCATTGCCCGACTCCACGAGCTGGAGGGCGTATTGTTTGTAGAGCGGTTTGCGCTCGCTTTGGCGATAAGGTCCGTATTCTCCTCCTACCCCGACGCCCTCGTCTACGGTCAAGCCACACCATTTCAACGATTCGATGATGTATTCTTCGGCTCCCGGCACGTAGCGGGTTTGGTCTGTATCCTCGATTCTTAAAAGGAAGTCGCCCCCGTTATGGCGGGCAAACAAGTAGTTGAAAAGAGCTGTTCTGACTCCTCCCAAGTGGAGGGCTCCCGTGGGACTGGGGGCAAATCTTACTCTGACTTTTCTATCGGAAATCATATCTTTAGTTTTTATAATGACTGGTTGATCTGTTTAGATCGCCTCTTCCTCGTCTTCTTTGAGCGGGTCTTCTTGTGATTTCTCTTCTTTTTCCCGTTCCAGGAGTTGGCTCAAGAGGCTTTTAGCGTAAGTGACCGCGTAGCGTTCGGCTTCTTTCTTGGAAGGAATGCCGCTCTTGATTTGTTCGGCATAGCTGAATGGGCTGTCGGGACCCTCCGTGAGGACGTAAAGGGTGAAATTACTGTGGCGGTCACGGCTTTTGCTTGTCAGCCCGAACCACATTTCTATTGACTTGTCCTCGAGATATATGTTGCGCTTGAACTTGTACATTATATATTATTTCTGGGAGGGGTCTTGAAATTCATTATTCCGACGGCAATAGCCAATGATGCCATGGCACCGATATTCACGTACACGGCAGTACGGTTACCTCCTTGAAAGAGGCTGAGCGTACTGGAAATCATGATAAGGAATGCTGTTAAAATCAGCAAGTATTTCGCTATTCGCATAAATGTCTTTCTAAAGCGTTTTTAACCGGGTTAGCGTAGATTTCGAGGAATATATTGTTCAATACTGAGCGATTGCCCTCGAGTTTATCCATTTTCTCTGTCATCACGCGGATGAAATTCTCCTTTTCTTTCTCGGTGTATTTGGAGGTAAACTTGTTCGTGCCGTGGAGCAAATCGTAGGCGATGTAGTTATTTTCCCACAACTTGAAGTTTCCCTGTATTCTGGAGTCGACGAAATTTGCCAGGTTGGCGATGCGGTCACCGTTATTATCCCGGGTGTCGATTTCCTCTAGTTCCCGGTCAATCGGGGGAGTGATGGCAAAATGTACCCGTCCCTTGTACCCGGACAAACCTTGTTGCATACTTCTCATGTCCGCGGCAGGTGTCTTGATATATTCGCCCACCGTTTTTTGATATAACTCGTCGGTCTTCAAATCATCACAAGGTTCCCACTCGTAGGAAATGGATACCGGAACAACCCGCAATTCCCGGAAGTTTTCCACGAAGTCTTTCGGGCCACTCATGCGGAACATTTTCAGCAGGCTGTGTTGCGTGCGGTCATCGCCGTTCTTGGTTCTTCCCTCTTTTTGCGCGATCCACACGGAATCCTGGTTCTCGAGGATAACATTGCGTAAGTAGTGGGAACGCAAATTAGCGCTGGTGATCATATCACGCACGGGAAGTCCCCGTTCGATGATAAAGCAGGCATCCAGTTTCACGAGATCCGTCACCCATTTGTTGATCAATAAGTTGCTTCCGATGGCAGCCTCGCAATAGTGGCATCCTTTTTCTGATAACAACACGTTGAGTATTGCTGAATCAAGGATAATATCGCGGTGGTTGGAAACGAACAAGTAACTTTTGCCCGGTTCGATGTATTCCAATCCCGTGGCAGTGACCCCGTCGGTAGTTCCTGCGATCAACCGCTTCATCGTGGGACCGAAGAAACGTTCTTGGAACTCTTTTCTCGTGGTAATACCTTCGAGTTGTTTTTGTATTTTATCTTTATCCACCCTTGTCATTTGGGAGAAAAGAGCCAAAAATTCTTCTGCTTGGCTTAGCCGCTCCACGGCGGCAGGAATCTCTTCCCCTATGTAGGGTCTGATACTATTAAATTGGGAATCCGATGTCATGTCGTAATTTTAAAATTAGAAATCACGTGACAAATATAGGCAAAAATGTTTTATAAAAGAGTGTCGACTAAGCTTATATTCGCTCTAAATGAGCGAAACACCTCATTTTTTACTATTGTGGCTGTTTTCTCCCACTCTTCTCCGAGTCTTCCCTCGCTCTTCTCTATAAATAAGAGTTGATATATTATATAACTAAAAGGATATTAAACGGGTTATTTCATTTTGTAATCGAATAATAATCGGATAACAACCGTTTAAAAAGTAGGAAGGAGTGGGAGAGGAGTGCGGGAAGACCCGGGGAAAACAAGGAGCAGAATCAACACACGAGGGGGCTGAATACCCTTGCATCCGAGTCTAGTGTAATTCGTGAGCAAACAAAACGAATAAAGCCCGCATTATGCGGGCTTTATTCGTTATTATATTTATCGGTATTGCCTCAGAACATGGGGCAAGAAATTTTTATTTTCTACCGGGATAAACTTCCAGGGCTTTTGCCAAAGTTTCCATGGCTCCCTTGAGATCTTCGATCTTTAACACGTAAGCAATTCTGACTTCATCCTTGCCCAAGCCCGGTGTAGAGTAGAATCCGCTTGCCGGGGCTACCATTACGGTTTGCTTGTTGTATTCGAAATCTTCGAGCAACCATTGCGCGAATTTATCGGCATCGTCAATGGGTAATTTTACCACGGCATAGAAAGCTCCTTTGGGTTTCGGGCAAATAACTCCCGGCATTTTGTTGAGGGCTTCTACCATAAAGTCACGTCTTTCGATGTATTCGTTATACACGCTCTCGAAATACTCGGCGGGGGTATCGAGGGATGCTTCAGCAACGATCTGACCGATAGCCGGGGCGCACAAGCGAGCCATTCCGAATTTCAAGGCAGCAGTCATCACTTCTTTGTTGCGGGTTACCAACGCACCCACGCGCAGGCCACACTCGCTGTATCTCTTGGAAACAGAGTCCAGTAAGATCACGTTTTGCTCGATGCCTTGCAATTGCATCGTGGAGAAGTGTTTGTATCCGTCGTAGCAGAATTCGCGATATACTTCGTCAGCGTACAAGTAAAGATCGTGTTTCTTCACGATCGTGGCGAGTTGCTCGAGTTCTTCCTTGGAATACAAGTATCCCGTCGGGTTGTTCGGGTTCACGATCACGATACCTTTCGTGCGGGGAGTAATTACCTTCTCGATCTCCTGAATTGCCGGTAAAGCAAAATTCGTTTCGATAGAAGAGGTTACCGTTTTTACTTTTACGCCGCACATCAGGGCGAAAGCGTTGTAATTAGCGTAGAACGGCTCGGGGATAATCACCTCGTCGCCCGGGTTCAACGTGGACATGAAAGCGATCGTGATAGCCTCGGAACCTCCGGTGGTAATCATGATATTCGTTTCGTCGATATTGATACCGATGTTCTGGTAATATTTAGCTAATTTTTTTCTGTAGGAAAGATTTCCGGCAGAATGGGTATATTCAATTACTTTCTCGTTACAATGTTTTAAAGCTTCGAGAGCGACATCCGGGGTTTGAATATCCGGTTGTCCAATGTTCAAGTGGTACACTTTAATTCCTCTTTCTTTCGCTTTGTCTGCGAACGGAACTAATTTGCGTATCGGCGAAGAAGGCATCGCCATTCCTTTTTCTGAGATCTGTGGCATAAGTTATTCGAGTTTAAATTTAAACGGCACAAATATAGACATATTGACTGATTTTAAATCAATCAGCCAATCTTTTTAATTTATCATGATCTAATAATTTTATTTTTCTTCCTTTAGCTTCAATCAATCCCTCATTCTTGAGGTCAGAGAGTAGGCGGATAAGGGTTTCCGTGGCGGTTCCCACGAAATTACTCAAGTCTTCGCGGGTGATATTCAGTTTCAACGTTCCGTCCTCTTCCACGCCAAAATCGGAGGCAATGAGCAAGAGTATTTCCGCCAATCGGGCTTTCACCGATTTTTGAGCGATATCACGGATATAATGGTTGGCATCACCCAATTCCTCGCAGGCAATTTGCATCATCTCGTAAGCGAATCCCGGGCTATGAGTAATCATGTGCATCAGCGAAGTATTGGGAATGTAACATAACACGCAATCGGAGAGAGTTTCTACCGAGGTGCAAGCCGGTTCGTTACGGATGACGGAGCGAAACCCGAAAATATCGCCTTCTTTTCCGAAGCGGATGATTTGCTCTTTCCCGGCGATTCCGGTCTGGAAGATTTTCACGATACCCGAGAAAAGAAAATAACATCCCTTGATGCGGGAACCCTCGTTGTATATGTATTCGCCTTTTTTGTAAAATTTAATCACGGTATCCGTGAACAAGGCTTTGATGTCCTGGTCGGGCACGTCTTTGAATGTCAGCTTGAACTTGCTGATACATTCCGTAATGTCAGGGATAAAAGCCTCTTCTTTCATATTTTCTATTTACATCGAACAAATAGTTTGGAATATCGATTCGCTGTCGTAACCACACTCCTTGTATAGCTGTTGTTGGGTGCCATGTTCCACGAAATGATCCGGTACGCCGAGGCGTACGACTTTTGCACAATAGCCGTGGTCAGACATGAATTCCAACACGGCGCTACCCAAGCCACCCACGATAGTTCCGTCCTCTAAGGTAATGATTTTTTTGAATTTATGAAATACCGAATGAAGTAATTTTTCATCCAGCGGTTTGAGGAAACGCATATCGTAGAACGCTACCGAACGCCCTGTTCCCCTCTCGATGGCTTTAAGAGCCTCGTTCCCGATAGCCCCCAGCGAGAGAATGGCAACCTCCTCGCCTTCGATAAGGCAGCGTCCTTTCCCGATAGCCAATTCTTTGAACGGGGTACGCCATTCAATCATCGTGCCGTTGCCCCGCGGGTAGCGAATGGAAAATGGTCCTTGATCCGGGAGTTGAGCCGTGTACATCATGTCACGCAATTCCTCCTCGTTGAGGGGAGAGGCGATCGTCATGTTTGGGATACAACGGAAACTTGCCAGGTCAAAAACCCCGTGGTGTGTCGCCCCGTCAGCACCTACCAGTCCTCCCCGGTCAAGACAGAACACGACGTTGAGTTTTTGCAGGGCAACATCATGTATCACTTGATCGTATGCCCGTTGCATGAAAGAGGAGTAGATATTACAGAAAGGCACGTAGCCCTGAGCCGCCAACCCTGCCGAGAACGTCACGGCGTGCTGTTCCGCGATACCCACGTCAAAACAGCGGTCGGGCATTTCTTTCATCATGATATTCAACGAACATCCCGAAGGCATTGCCGGGGTAATTCCCACGATCTTTGGGTTCGTGTGTGCCAATTCCAATATCGTGTTGCCGAATACGTCTTGAAACTTCGGGGGCGTGTTGCCTTTATTCTCTTTGATAATCTCTCCGGTTTCCTTGTTGAATTTACCGGGGGCGTGCCAGGTGGTCTGGTCTATTTCGGCTTGCTTGAAGCCCTTGCCTTTCACCGTGATGCAATGCAATAGCTTGGGACCCTTGATGCCTTTCAAATCCCGGAGGACTTTAATCAGGTGGTTGACGTCATGCCCGTCCACGGGACCGAAGTACCGGAATCCTAGAGCCTCGAACAAGTTGCTTTGGCGCAACATCAACGATTTCACGCTGTTGTCTATTTTTTGGATAAAGTTACGGGCTCCCGGGCTGATTTTATTGATACGCCCGAGGATATGCCAGATATCTTCTTTTAATTTGTTATAGGTTTTGGAGGTCGTGATGTCGAGAAGGTACTCGTTCATCCCGCCCACGTTGGGGTCGATAGCCATGTTGTTGTCGTTGAGAATGACAAGCAGGTTGGCGTTATTCGTTCCCGCGTTGTTCAATCCCTCGAAAGCCAGTCCCCCGGTCATGGCTCCGTCGCCGATGATTGCCACGGATTGGCGGTCTTCCTCCCCGTTCATCTTTGCCGCTACTGCCATTCCAAGGGCTGCGGAAATAGAGGTGGAGGAGTGCCCCGTGCCGAACGCGTCGTATTTACTTTCGCTTCTTTTAGGGAAGCCGCTGAGTCCCTTGTATTGGCGGTTTGTACAGAAGCTATCCCGTCTTCCGGTAAGTATCTTGTGGGGGTAAGCCTGATGCCCCACGTCCCACACGATATTATCATAAGGCGTATCGAACACGTAGTGTAATGCCACGGTAAGTTCGACAACACCTAATCCTGCCCCAAAATGCCCGGGATGTTCCGAACACTCGTCGATGATTTTTTCGCGTAGTTCCCGGCATAGTTGGATAAGGTCATCCTCGGGTACTTGCTTTAAATCCTCGGGAGAATTTATTGTATCTAATATTCTTTTCTCTTCACTCATGATTCACCCTTGAAAAAAGCCTGAAAGGGAAATTAATACACGATCGTCCCGATATTCTCGCCTGAAATGACTTTTTTTAAGTTACCCGGTTGATCCATATTAAACACGATGATCGGTAAATGATTTTCTTTACACATGGTCGTGGCAGTCAAGTCCATGACCTTCAACCCCCGGTTATATATCTCGTCATACGTGATCTTGTCGAATTTCGTGGCAGTCGGGTCTTTTTCCGGGTCGGCAGTATAGATACCGTCCACGCGGGTTCCTTTGAACATGGCGTCCGCCTCGATCTCAATGGCACGCAGGCTGCTTGCCGTGTCGGTTGTGAAATAAGGATTACCGGTTCCGGCGCTCATGATGGTGACATAACCTTCTTTCAAATATTCCACGGCTTTTGCTTTCGAGTAGAATTCCCCGATTGGCTCCATGCGGATAGCCGTGAGTACTTTGTTCTTGCATCCCTCGTTGTCTAAAGCGGAGCTTAAAGCCAAACTGTTAATTACGGTTGCCAGCATCCCCATGCTGTCGCCTTTCACCCGGTCGAAGCCCTTGTTTGTTCCACTCAGTCCCCTGAAAATATTACCTCCGCCGATGACGATACCAACCTGGACGCCCATCTTCGCGATTTCATGTATTTGACGGGCATAACTTTCCAAACACGTGGTGTCTATGCCATATTTTTGCCCGCCCATCAAAGATTCTCCGCTGAGTTTTAACAAAATTCGGTTATATTGCATATCTTTGTCTGTTTAAATTTTATAACAAAAAACTTAGTTTTTAGTATATATATTTGTACTAGAAATACACGCCGCTCGTTAGCGTAAAACGTAACAACAAAACTAATGATTTTTGTTATAACTATAATTTAATTTGAGAATATAAATTTCACGGCAGATGAATAAAACCGCAAATTACGATCTAACTGTCATAGTTCCAGTGTATAATGAGGAAGGGAATATCCTAAGATTAGAGGAAGAGTTAGGTGAATTTTTAAAAACATCCAAGGTGTCTTCTTGTATATTGTTTGTAAACGATGGCTCGAAAGATGATAGCGAACGCCTCATGCGGGAGGTTTGCGCTCGTAATGAAGGTTTTTTCTTCTTGAATCTTGCCCAAAACGGGGGATTGAGTGCTGCTATGAAAGCGGGTATCGATAACTCCTTTTCCAAATGGGTCGGGTATATCGATGCCGATTTGCAAACGACACCCCAGGACTTCAATAGTTTATTGGAACATGCTGACGAGTACGAGCTGGTTATGGGTATCCGTACCGGGCGAAAAGATAGTTTCGTGAAAAATATGTCATCCCGTATCGCTAACGGCTTCCGCCGCATGATGACACATGATGGGGTAGAGGATACCGGGTGCCCGTTGAAAGTGTTGCGCACGGATTACGCGAAGCGGATTCCATTTTTTACGGGAATGCATCGTTTTCTGCCTGCGTTGATTCAATTGCAACATGCGCGAGTAAAACAAGTTCCCGTGCGTCATTTTCCCCGGATTGCCGGAAAATCAAAATACAACCTGGCAAATCGTCTGGTGGGTCCTTTCAAGGATTGTTTTGCTTACCGCTGGATGCGGAAACGTTATATTAACTATCAAGTTGCGGAAAACAACCTATGATTTACGTTATCGGATTCCTCGCCCAAGTGTTCTTTTCAGCCCGAATACTGTTGCAATGGATTTTATCCGAGCGGGCAAAGAAAGTAATCTCCCCGGCAATATTCTGGCAGTTGAGCATATTGGGGTCTTACCTGTTATTTGTTTACGGTTGGTTGAGGGACGATTTCGCAATCATCTTCGGGCAGATCATATCTTATTACATTTATATCTGGAACTTGAACAAAAAACATCAGTGGAAATGGTTGCCGCTGCTGTTGCGTGTGGTACTTCTGCTTACTCCTATTGCGGCAATCGTGTATATGCTTGAGGACGTGGGCGCCTTTGTCGACCAGTTCTTCCGCAACGAGAAAATACCCTTGTGGTTATTGATTTACGGTTCGATGGGACAGATTATCTTCACGTTGCGTTTTGTGTACCAGTGGATATATTCCAAGCGGAAAGACGAATCGTTGCTTCCGATCGGTTTTTGGATTATCAGCTTGTTCGGTTCTCTGATTATCGTTTCTTACGCTATCTATCGTCGGGATCCGGTTCTGATCCTAGGACAATCCACCGGGCTATTGGCTTACGGCAGGAACATCTATCTCTCCCGTAAGAGTAGTTGTTAAGTGACCTGATTGCGGGTATACTAAATAATATGTCCCAATTTTCTCGTGATGTACATTTTTAAGCCAATTGATGATATTCTCCGAGCGGGATACATCTTTTTCTTTTAAGAAAATCATACAGTCGCCCTGCTCGTAAGTCTTGAACAAAGAATTTTCATCGGAGATCTTTATAGCATCTTCATGCAAATAGACATCCATATTCTCTCCGCTACGGAAGCGATAATAGTAATAATGGTCGATATCCTCTTCCTCGCAAATTTCGTAAGCTTTTTCAGCCATTTCGGATAATCCGATACTTGGGTTGAACTTGGGTAAAGCGAAAGCCCCAGTGAATAGCATGCACAAAATTCCCAACGAAGTATAGTTAATCGCCTTGTATAATTTTTTCCGCAGCAAGAATACAAAAGCTAACAGGCAAAACATGAATAATAGTCCCAAGGCAATTGGAATGAATGTTGAATACGGGAACTCCATTTTGTTTCGGATGGCGAAAGCAACGATAGGGGCAAGCACGAGAGCGACTACCGGGATATACACCGTGAACGCTACCCATTTTTCTTTCATCTTGGGCAATAACAATATCGTCAGATAAGTAAAGAACGGGAATAACGGCAACATATAAATATCTAATTTCGCGCTAAACACGGATAACAATACGAAAGTGGAAGCGATGATCGTGAAGAAAAACTTTTCTTTATCCGTCGTGAGCAGCTTTTTACGGAGTGCAATAATAATGGTTGCCGCGTACAGGAGCGACCATGGGGCAACCGAATACCATATGGTAACCCCGTAATACCAGAATGCCTCCTTGTGGTGGAACGAATCGACAGCCCGGTTGACGGTTTGATTAAAGAGCAAGTTATTTAGGTAGGCAGTTCCGCCTTCCGCGAACACGCAGCCGAACCATATGGCACATAACCCGAGAAGAATGCCCCATTGCTTCCAGCCGAGATACTGCCCGAAGTGGTGGGCTTCCTTTTTCACGATCAAGAAAACGAGGATCGAAACCACGGGGACGATAAACCCGACCGGACCTTTTGAGAATATTGCCATAAAGATATAGAACGGCAGTAGAATGCTATCTATAGGGCGTCCTTTGCCGGAATATTCTTTGTAGAACGTGTATAACGCCAGTAGGATAAACATACACATCAGCATATCCATGCGCAGTACAAGTGCGGAACCGATATAAAGGGCACTCGTGTAGAGCATCAAAGTAGCACTCCAGCGCGAAGTACGGGAAGTTTCCTCCTCCACCCATTTATTCATGATGTGGATGGACACGAGAGCGGGGATAATGGAGAACAGGGAAAGTACAATCATGTGGTATTCGCCAAAGATCCATTTGCTCAGCATAATGAACCAAAAATACAAAGGAGGTTTATCCGCGTAGGCTTCCCCTTGATGGTAAAACGCGAAAAGATGTCCGTCACGCAAGGCTTCATCCGCTATGCTCAAGTATTTTAATTCGTTATTTGGGGTAAAATCCCGAAATAATAACACGGGCAGAACTAGAATGAATAGCAAAAAATATGAATATGATTTTATATTTTTCATGATTGTTCGCTATAATTATGTGTGTTACGGAAAAATAAACGGAAAGGTTTTACAAAACCTTTCCGTTTATTTTGGAGTATTAAAATAGTTGGAACAACACGTAAATCCAATGAGCAACCACCCCGGCAACAAGACCGCCTATCGAGTGGGCGATGATGGCTTTGGAAGTTAGTTGGCGGAACCCGAGAGAATCCAACATGGCGGTATGGGTGCTTAAATAACCGCTCCAGCACATACCGATAGCGGTAAACACGGCAATGGCATTGCCATCGATCCAGCCTTGTGCGGCGAAATTCGGTACAAGCCCAAGGGCTGCGCCTACTGCCCCGAGAGCCGTGATCGGGAAAGCAACAAGGTGCGGGTCTTTAAAGCCAAACAGCCATTCAAAAAGAATATTTATCTTGCCGGCAAGGTAGGGAAGGAGTTCCGTTCCCTGGTAAGCAGCTCCGGTAAATCCTTCTGCTGAAGGTCCGAAAGTTAATATCATCACGAATGTGGATATAACCAACACTCCCGGTATAATAGCTATACCAATGTCAACCCCCGAGCGTCCTCCGTCAAGTAAGGCGTCTAAAATGCGTAAAAAAAGTGATTTGTTCGAGTTGTCTTCATCTTCTTTGATCTCCACGACTTCTGTTACAGCGCATTCCTCCTTGAAATGAGGATGCGATTTCAGTGTAAAACGTTGCATTAATCGTGTGGATACGATACAACCGCAAAAAGCCCCGAACAACCCGATAAAAGGAGCGGAATAATATCCTTGACCGATCATGAAAACGATAACAAGTAATCCCATTCCAAAAGCTGTACCGAAATTGGTAAGAGATATTAATTGGTATTTTTTGAAATAACTACCGAAACGGTTATCCTTTGCCAGCGAAATGATAGCAGGGTTATCCGACAGGAAGGTCAACACCGCACCCAACGAAGCCGTACCCGGCAAGTTGAAAAGGGGCTTCATCAACGGGCGCAGAATCTTCTCCAAAAGCTTCACGACACCAAATTCCACGAATATACGTCCAAGGGCTCCCGTGATGACACAAATTCCCATTAAATAGAATACAGTATTTAACAGTAAATCATGAGCGGTATTCATGATTGTATTGAGCATATTCGGGATTCCCATGATGGAAGCGATGTAATAGAAAATTCCAACCACGATAATTAGGCATGGAATCCCGGTGGGTATAAATTTCTTCATGATGCTTTCTTCTTGAATTTTATGAGTGATACTTAGAGTTATTTTTTAATGAAATTTATTCTCCAGGTCAATCCTACACTGAGTTGCATGTCATCGGGTTGAAGGGTCCCCTCGGTATGATTATCTCCTGAATAATAGCTGTAATAAGCGTGCAGGCGGACATCTCGCGTGCGAGCGGGATACACTTCCACGCCACCGCCGATATTTGTTATTTTTGTTCCGGGCAACACGCACAAATCTCCCGCGCTTTTGTTTTTATTTGCGTCATGCGAAGCGTTGACCCGCAAGACCACGTGTTCCCCGATTTCTTGCGTTATACTTCCGATGATAGAAAAATCTTTGAACATATCCCCGTCCTTCACTTGTGAACCCGTGGAACGGAGCATAAAATCAACGTTGAAAACAGTCTTTCCTGATTTGAATTGGTTACCGAGAGCGAGGTATCCGATAAAATCGTGTGGTTGATATTCAATTAAATTCGCGGAATAAATCGTGTTCCAGCAACCGTGGCTCCCGTTCCAGGCGAAATTCAAAGCGTAAATATCCCGGCTGCCCTCGATTTGGAATGGCGATTGGCATAATTGCAACGTGAACATATCCTTCCCCCCGTCGAGGAGATAAGAAGCGCTCGCCCCGAATTGATAACAAGCGATATTGTTGCAAAACTCGGATAAAGTATAAATATCGATAGGGGCTAAATCATACTCGTATCCGCCGATGTTAACGATTTGTTTTCCCGCGGAAAGAGTCCAGTTATTATTGACTGCGTAATTAAGATACACGTAATCAATGGAATTGAAAAAAGAACTTTCCGTGTTTGCTTTATTCAAACGTTGACGATAAGCGTAGGAAAATCCATCCCCGAACGTGCCGTTTATTTTTAAATTGACCATGCTTCCCCGGAAGCCGTTATCGGAAGCCGAAGCGGAACCTAGGTTATGCAGGTAATCAACCCGGGCTTCTCCCGTCAGATTAAATCTGTTCTTTTCTTGCGCACACACACTCAATATGCCTGATACAGAGAGTAAAAAGAATGCAAATATTTTTCTCATAAACTAATTTGATTTTGAGCGGCAAAGATAAATTAACTTTCCCGTAAAAGCAATATTAGATTTTGAATTATATGCAGATTGCCACTATTTATCTAATAGATTATTTCTCGTTTCCTATCAAGTGTGATGGTCTATATGTTGAATTTATGCGGTGTTTTACTCCATTACAAAACGTTGCGAATATTTGCTGATCGGATAAATCTTCCGGGTAATTAACTTTAGGCATATCCACCCCTAGGTATTTGCCTATGTTATACAAAACTTGATACTCTTCAATGGTTGTTGGATCGAAAGTTTGAAATATGGGGACAATAAAAGACATGTGTGCGATGCCTAATTTGTACCCGGAAATGATCTCTCGATCGTGGCTGATGACCTCCACTCTTGTTTCCGTGGGAGAAATTGAATCTAAATGAATTTGCAATCTCATGTTACAGTAGCGTCCCCTTTTCCCTGTTCGATACGTGAAAGATTCCAATACATGGCTTCCTCCTAAAACGAAATCATTTTCATTGCCTACTTTATCTATAATACCTTCAGTGCAATAATCAATATTTCCAAAGAATGTTCCTTTACCATGTATTAACATGTCTCGAAATTCTTTTTTGTTAAATTTTTCTATAATGACTTTTCTTACATGCAATAATGGGTAGTTGAATGTGTAAGCAGTCGGGTTGGGTGTTTTTAACTCTTTTTTCCGGAGTTCTAGCATCCATTTGCTCGCCAATGTTCTGTTTATGGCTACTGTGATTAGGAATAATACGATAATGCTTGCTATTCCTATCATGAATATTTTTATACATTTAACGATGATTCTCATGATATCAATTATTTTCTTCTAAATTTTTGTTATATGCTTCTTCCCACATGGCAATCACATTATCTATTGTTTGATCATCTGCTTCTGGTCGGTTTAGTTCTCTGTAAATAGTTACTGTAACTTTTATAGAATTTCCGACTTGCTCGGGAGAAAGTGCTCCTTTGTCTTGTTTTGCGTGTTCAGAAAAGTTGGCAAGGGAGTAATATTGAAATCCTTTATGCCCGGGGCAAAAGCTATCGACTATTCCATGAATTGCAATCCCTAATGCATAAATGGCGTCTATGTGATTCGTTTCTTTTTTAGTTAAAAACATGATGAAATTTTCTGTTAAATGTTGTTTGAATCGATCTCTTGCCGCCTGTTCTGATATCTTTTCAGATGTTTTCATGGCATGGTAATATGCTTTGGAGGAGAATTGATTGCCTTCTAGTAAATTGTCGCAGTAGTCATTTGCATCAATAAGTATTTTTAGGTCGGTATCGTTTAACCGACATTGGGATTGTATTGCTTCAAGGATGCCGTGGTGTGTTTGGGGATTCCAGGAGCCATTGCCGCTTCCCGGTGTTGAACCCGAGTTAGAGCCTCCTCCTGATCCAGAACTAGAACCACCTTGATTTCCTATTGGCGTGATGATGTGATATTCTAATCGTGGAGCTCCTGGACAATTGCGAAAATCGTTAGCGCATTGATTCATGTAATTTGTTAAAAGCGTTTCAAGTGAACCATTGATGCCATTATAAAAAGTTAATATTATATTAATTCTTTCCATATTGACACAAATTTCAGGGGGACCTGCTGTGTTGGATGTTGTTAAGGCTTGGTAGTTCCCTTTAAATATTTTACTTCGTTTTTCTAATCCTATTGCGTAAGCATGTGCATCGTTAGGTAAATAACCTCCAAGATCAATCCAATATTCGATTTCTATATGATAATACTCATTTGATGTTGAATAAAATGATGTTTCGTTTTCGATTTCTGTATTTGTTCTTGAAAAACATTTTTCTGCTATGCACAATTTCTCTGTAATTTCTAAACCTTGTTCTTTCCATCTTTTGAAAAATACAAGACAGCTTTTTTGTTGAATTGGTAGTGTGTTGTATTTTTCAGAATCTATGAATAAGGGGGCTTTAATTTTAGCTTTCAGGTTAAAATTGTCATGAATTTCTTCATTAATTTGATAGATGATACATCCCTCGACAATATTTGTATTCGTGTTTCGGACGGGGATGGCGTAATGTATTCCAAATCCAAATCCTTGCCCGAAGATAGCGTGGTCGAATAGCAATTCTCTTGCGGGATGTGATAGCGTGAGGTTTAATTCTTCTATCCCTTGATCTCGTTCAATTATTTTAGAAATAAGAAATTTGCCTACGGGGTTAGAACCATTGTAATTTAATATTTTCTGATTTCCCCAATCGTTACCTTCCTCTTTTGCGCATGAAATCAAAATGCTAGTTAGCAGGATGCAAAAAAAGACTTTTTTCATAATTGTGTTTTCAATAATAGTGTTAGTGTTGCAAGTTTAGTGTAAAAAAGCGATTAAGCAAAATTTTATCAAATATTAAAATACGTTTCTCTTGATAATTTGAGTGAGATACAAGTAAAAATAATATTATTGTTTTAAATTTGCCACTTAATCGCAAGTGTAATTTAAAGAGGTTATGCAAAGAAATTATATACACTACCTGTTTATTCTTATTGTTTGTTGGTTCGCTTTCTTCGTGAATAACGGGGCTGTTTATGAGGATATTATGGAGTCGCGTAATTTGGTTACGGCTCACGAGATGATAGAATATGACAATTGGCTGGTGCCTACCATGAACGGGAAACTTCGTTTGGAAAAACCGCCTCTGCCTACTTGGGTGGCAGCTGGGATCGAGTATCTCCAACCTGACAATATCTCTTTGCAAAGGGCGGCAGCCGGAATAATGGCGACCCTCATGGCGTTCTTCCTTTATTTCTTCGCTTCGGCATTAACCAAGAACAGGTTGTTGGGATTGCTCTCCGCTTTGGTATTGGCGACAAGTTTCAATGTCGTTATGGCAGGTCGTGTAGCGACTTGGGATATTTATTGCCATAGCTTTATGCTGGGCGCTATATTCTTTTTCTACAAAGGGATTACCAGCCCGCGGACAGGCTGGGGTTCGTTTGTATGGGCGGGAATATTTCTCGGGTTATCCTTTCTGGGGAAAGGTCCGGTGGCGTTCTATGCCTTGTTACTATCATTCCTGATTAGTTATATCGCTGTGTTCCGTCCCTCCTTCAAGAGAAAAGGATTGCAGATCGTGGTGATGATTTTGATTTTTGCGACGGTTAGCTTTTGGTGGTACTTGTATTTGTACGTATTCCACAAGGACATGACAACATACGTGTGGGCGAAAGAATCGACAGCTTGGATGGAGCGAAACGTTCGTCCGTGGTATTATTACTGGCAATTCTTCGCGGAATCCGGGATATGGTCGTTATTCCTGTTGACCGGGTTGGTAGGTTGGTTCTGGTTGAAACGAAAGGTGACCTTGAAAAAAGAATATACCTTTGCCGTGTTGTGGACGTTAGTGAGTTTAGTACTTCTCTCGTTCTTCCCGGAAAAGAAAACCCGTTACCTGTTGCCGTTGCTTATTCCAGCCGCTATGGTTGTGGCACACTACGTGGTGTATATCTTTACTGCCACGAAGGAAAAGGCACTTACCAAAAGTGACCGGGTGGTCTTCCGGATCAATGCGTTCCTTCCGGCTCTCATTGCTTTGGGAATGCCAGTGGCAATATACTTCCTGTTTTATACAAAAGGGCAAATCGGGCTGATGCTTCTGATTATTGTTTCCATACTTTTCCTTGTTGCGGCTTATTCTATTTTCGCGGGTGGGGTAAGGATGAAATCAATGAAAGTCTTTACAGGGATCGTGTTATTGATGATTCTCGTGGAAACCCTGCTTATGCCTCGTGTTGCCAATATGTTCAACAACACGGAGATCAAGAGCATCAGTGCCGTTAGGAAAATCGAAGAAGTGAATCATCTGCCCTTCTACTACCCGTCGGAAGAAGAATTGCGTATCGAGCTGGTGTACGAGGCTGGACGTCGCATTTTACCTTTGGATATAGCGAAGGATACCACTCTGTTGGATTCGCTTCCGATCGTCTTGGTTTCCGGCAAACCTGCCGCGGAAGTATTGCCTCCCGCGATGTTGGAACGGGTAAACCTTCACTTTATTGACGTTTACGACAACAACACCCGCCCGAAATCCGATAAGAAACGCTACTCCCCGAAATTCGTGCGCTACGTGACGATTTTAGAAAAGAAAGCGGATTATTGATTCTGTTATGATAGTAATGCTTGTTTTAATTCCTCCACAGAACTGATCATTAGTTCCGCTCCGGCTTCGATTAACTCCTCTTTGTCCCCGTAGCCGTATAAAACACCAATACTGTCTATTCCTACTTGTTTGGCTCCGTGAATGTCATGCTTGCGGTCGCCGACCATTACGACTTGGCTCAGGTCGTGAATGTCATTGCTTTCCAGCACGTGGCGGATAACTTCGTCTTTGTGCGACAGGGAGCCGTCGAGCCCGCTGCCCCCGACAAACTTGAAATAGGGGCTGAGGTGGAAGTAGTCGAGAATCTTTTCGGCATAATAGGCAGGTTTCCCGGTTGCCAGCATCACTTGCTTCCCCGCAGCATTCAATTCTTGCAAGAGGGATTCTATGCCCGGGTAAACGGCATTCTCGTATATACCAATGTCGGTAAATCTTTCCCGGTATTTCCGGATGCCTTCTTCTGCTTGTGCTTCATTGAAATGGCAAAACTCCATGAGTGATTCTTTCAAAGGGGGACCGACGAATTTGCGAAGTTGGTTCAAGTCGTCTACTTCAATCCCGAAATGCTTCAGGGCGTATTGAATCGATTTGGTGATTCCTTCCATGGAATCGGTGACGGTCCCGTCGAGGTCTAAAAGAATGTACTTGTAATCTTTCTGCATATTTTCGTGAGTATGAAAGGATAAAAAAACAGGCTTATCGCTAAGCCTGCTTTTTATGTTGACAGATTTGTCGTTTATTAAGCGTTCAACGTGTAACGTAAGAAGCCCGTGACGGTCAAATCTTTATCTGCACTTTGTAAGTACTGTTTCACGGTCATCTTGTTGTCCTGCTCGTAAGTTTGGTTCAACAAGGTAGACTCTTGGAAGAATTTGTTCAAGCGACCTTGAGCAATTTTTTCCAACATATTTTCCGGTTTGCCTTCTTCACGTGCTTTCTCACGACCGATTTCAAATTCGTGATCGATCACGTTCTGCGGAATCCCGTCTTTGTCTACGGCGATAGGAGCCATGGCAGCTACTTGCATCGCGATATTTTTCTTCACTTGGGCGTCAGCGGTTTTGTTGAAACCAACAACGGTTGCTAACATATTTCCCGGGTGAATATAAACCACGCAATCTTCTGCTTTCAAGCTTCCGTAGTAGCTCAATTCCAGTTTTTCACCGATTACTCCGGTTTGTTCTGAAATTTGGTCGGCGATGCTTCTACCGTCCAATTGGATAGCTAATAATTCCTCCGTGGTGGCGGGCATATTGGCTAAAGCGGCGTCAAGGATGCGAGTGGTAAAACCGATGAATCCTTCGTTTTTGGCAACGAAGTCAGTTTCGCAATTTAATGAAACCATTACTGCGTTCTTACCGTCGGTCTTGGCTAAAACGCAACCTTCTTTTGCATCTCTGTCTGCACGTTTGCTGGCAACAATAAGACCTCTTTTGCGGATGATATCAACGGCTTTGTCGAAATCACCCTCGGCTTCTTGAAGAGCGTGTTTGCAGTCCATCATTCCGGCGTTTGTTGCTTTACGCAACTTCATCACGTCTGCTGCTTTTATTTCCATATTCTTTCGATTTCAATTAATTTATTCTTCAGTAGTAGCTTTTGCCTCTACTTCTGCTACTTCCTCTTGAATTTCTTCTTTTTCAGCGCCTTTCTTGTCGCCTTCTTTTTCTCTCTCGGCTTTTCTTTCGCTCAATCCTTCTTTAATAGCATCAGCTACGTTCCCGATAATCAAAGAGATAGAAGTTGAAGCGTCATCATTAGCCGGAATCACGAAGTCGATTCCTTCCGGGCTGGAGTTCGTGTCCACGATAGCGAACACGGGTATTCCAAGAGCGTTAGCTTCTTTTACCGCGATATATTCCTTCATCACGTCAACAACGAAAAGAGCGGCAGGAAGACGAGTCAGGTCAGCGATGCTGCCCAAGTTCTTTTCCAATTTTGCTCTTTGACGAGAGATCTGGAGTTTTTCCCGTTTTGAAAGGTGAGCGAAAGTACCGTCTTTTTCCATTTTGTCAATGGTGGTCATTTTCTTCACGGCTTTCCGGATGGTCGGGAAGTTGGTCAACATACCGCCCGGCCATCTTTCAGTCACGTACGGCATATTGATATTTGAAATTTTTTCAGCAACAATGTCCTTAGCCTGTTTCTTTGTTGCAACAAACAGAATTCTTCTGCCTGATTTAGCTATTTGTTTCAAGGCTGCACTTGCCTTGTCCAACATGATAGCGGTTTTGTTCAGGTCAATAATGTGGATATCATTACGCTCCATGAAAATATACGGAGCCATTTTCGGATTCCATTTACGGGTAAGGTGTCCAAAGTGACAACCTGCATTTAATAATTCGTCGAAATTCGTTTTTGACATTTGTGTCTTTTTTTAAGTTTACATTCTTAAATTTGCTCAATTGCCGGGTAGTTCTCGAGAGAAGTCCCGCCAATTTAGATACTAAACTCTGATTAACGTTTAGAGAATTGGAATCTCTTACGTGCGCCCGGACGTCCCGGTTTCTTACGCTCAACTTCGCGCGGGTCTCTGGTCATGAAGCCTGCCGCTCTCAATTTAGATTTGTCCTCGGCGTTGATTTTCACCAATGCTCTGGCGATACCTAAACGTAAAGCTTCAGCCTGTCCGTTAAAACCACCTCCAACAAGGTTTACTTTGATGTCATATTGTCCGGCAACGCCTAATAATTCAAGCGGTTGTTTTACAATAAATTGGAGGGTAGGCAACGTGAAATATTCTTCCAAGCTCTTTTTGTTGATCGTGATATTGCCTTTTCCTTCGTTAAGATAAACACGGGCTACCGCGCTTTTTCTTCTACCTACTGTATTTACTACTTCCATACCTTGTTATTTAAGTGTATTTATATCGATTACTTTCGGCTGTTGTGATTCATGTTTATGCTCCGGTCCCACGAACAGGTGCATATTTTTGAATACAGCTCGACCAAGGCGGTTCTTCGGAAGCATACCTCTCACGGCATGTTCAAGTATTCTCTCGGGGAAACGAACCATCTCTTGTGCGGGAGTTGAAGTTCTTTGTCCTCCGGGATACTGCGTGTGTCTACGATACACTTTGTCGGTTAATTTCTTTCCAGTGAAGACTACTTTCTCCACGTTGATAATGATTACATTGTCTCCGCAATCTACATGGGGAGTGTAACTGGGTTTGTACTTGCCTCTCAACAGTTTCGCAACTTTAGCGGCAAGACGTCCCACAACTTGATTCTCAGCGTCAATCACAATCCATTCTTTTTGGGCTGTGGCTTTGTTGACGTAAGTTGTTTTGTAACTAATCTGATCCACTTCTTTTTTAATTTATTATTAAACTTCTGTTTGTATTTTTTCGTGGTTACTCTCGCGTCCTTTCATCCGGTTAAAAACAACGAGGTTTATCGGGCAAACTATTAGTTTTCAACGGAATCAGAAGCATCACGGGGAGCATGGCTAAGGTATTCCTCGCGAATTTTCGAGCATTCCACTCCAAAATGAGGGGCAAAAGTACACAAAAATCTTTGAACTCCAAAACATTCCGTGAAAATTCGAGGGCGAAGTGGGGGCGGTGGCAAATGTTTTATGTTGAAAATTGTATGACGTTCTACCCGGTACCTATTTTAATTCGGTAACAATTGGGTATGAATTCCGGTTCACTACCGTTTATAATATTTTAGTTCAGCTTTATAAATACTATATGAACGCTATTTATAATAGGGTTCATATAGGGTTCGTATAGCGTTTCTATAGCGTTCATTACGGAAGTGAACCGGAATTCATACGAAAATTATATTGTATTCCGGTAGGATTTCTTACTGTTTTGAGTTTTTATTGGAACTGTCATTGTTGTTTTATATATCCCAAGATGGGTTGAGCGGGTGACAATAAAAGAGGGAAAAATTAGCCCGTTGCTTTTTGGGAAGAAAGGTATCTTGGGTTCTCGGAGAGAGTGCGGTTGTTAATTGAATCTCTCTTTGGGGATGAATTTATTGCATTTTGTGTAGCAGGTGAAGATGCCCATAGCCCCTTGTATGTTGCCGACGAGGGGGACGGGAGTCGTGATGCTCCCCTGGTTGGCTAGTTTCACGAGATAACCTTTCATCAGGTTCGGGAACTAGGGATGCCAAGTGCGGGAATTGTTTTTCCCTCCTGCGCTTTTGGGCGTATACCAAATTCCGCTAATAGCATCTTTTCGTAGTATTTTCTATCCCAGGTTATTTGTAATAATGTTTGTAAAATAGTTTAAGATGATAAAAAAGGAATAAAATGGAGCTCATTGAATAAGCTCCATTTTGGTTATATGAATCAGTATATTATCATGTTAAAAATCAGTGAGATCAAGTAAGTCAATGGTAAATTTTCCTCCTCCAAGGGGTGAATTTGTTTGGTCATATACAATTAGATCTAGCTCGAAACTTATAGGAGGCATGTTTGGGTTGAAATTTAAAGTTATTTCTAGTATGATGCGTTCACCTATTTTGTGGGGAAAGCTCGAAAGGTGACCTGCATCGGGTATTGGAATATTGACAGATGCACCCAAAATATGGGCGATACCTTTTACGGAAGGAAATATAACTTCATGTGGGGCGATCATTTCTACGATAATGCTTGTGGATCCTCCTGGGTACGATACAATAGTATGTTCGTCAACTCCGTCAGGTGCAAAGACATAATCAAATGGAGGGATGTTGTCTATAGCCCAAGGTTGAAAGCTATAAGAAAATGTTCCAGTTAAAAGTAAAATGGAGAGTAAGGTAATGTATTTTTTCATAATGGTATTTTAATAAGAAACTAGATTCGTGATATTTGGGAGTTATGCTCGGATATAAATCTATGGGAGATTAAAGTGTGGAGGTTCGTTCATGATGTTTTTAATTAGTAAAAATTGACAGATGAAATAATACGAAAAAAACATAATTAATCAATGTAAAAAGAATAGTTTAATCAAGTTTTTTTATTTTTGAAGAAAATGTATTTTATGAATCTTTATAGGTTGAATATTGTTACAACGTATAGTTGTAAATTGTTGACAAGGAGTATTTTGTTCCGAATTTTCCTGTTCGTGTCATGTTGTTTTATTTTGTTTTTCCAATTGTATTACCAGAGTTCTTTGTTTGGTAGAAATATGTCGGGAATGTTTTCCTTGGATTCTTTTATTCCATTCATGAATTTTTATTTGTTGGTGCTTTTTCAAACAATTGCCATTATTTTCTTGTCTGTAAATGTTTTAAATAGGAAGAATGGATTAGATACTGCAGATACTTTTTATTGTCGTTCGGAAAGTAACACGGAATATGTTTGGGGGATGTGTCTAGGAATTATTCGTGCATTTCTTTTGACCGCAGTAGGTTTCGCGATTATTTCTGGCGTGATACAATCTTTTTTTAGTTTGACCCATTTAAATATATTGCTGTATATATTTTATTTGTTGTTGTTTTTCTTGCCTTCGTTGGTTTTTGCACTTGGTTTTTTCGTGTTTCTTTCTGTTCTGTTGCGGAATAGTATATTGATAGTGCTGTTATTTTTACTTTTAGGATTAGGGGTGTTTTGTATTGAAGGGACGAGATATGGTGTTTTCGATTTTTTAGCCCTTAAATTGCCTAACACATTTTCGGAGGTAATGGGTTTCCCGAATATGAGTGAATACGTTTTACAACGGGTGTGTTGGTTATTTCTGGGGTTAGGTTTTATTCATTTGACAACTATTTTTTTTGATCGTATTCCCAATAATCCGAAGAGAAAACGGAAAATCTTAGGGTCTATTTTGCTACTTGGCATTGGTGTTTTCACGGGAGCTGCCTTTTGTTTGATGCGTTGTAAAATTTCCTCGGAACGTCAACAATTTGCACGTGTGTACGATAAGTATTCGCGAATGGAGAATGTCACGATGCTTGAACAGAACATACAATACAAACAAGAAGGAACAAAGATGGATATCTTGACGAGTCTTTTCGTGCAAAATCAGATAGGGCAGGTTCTTGATAGTTTCATATTGTATTTGAACCCGGCACTTGAGGTTGTTTCGTTGAAGAGTGACGGTCGGGATGTTGCATTTGAGCGAGAGGGGCAAGTCATTCGAGTTCAAAAAAATCTTGCTCCCAATGATTCAATCGGTTTACAGTTAAAATACGGGGGAAAGATCAATGGAAATGTTTGTTATTTGGATGTTCCGGGTAAAGACATAGAGGATCCTGGGATGAACGGGCGATTCCCATTCTATTTCGGGAAGAATTATTATTTTCTGAATGCTGATTTTACTTTATTGATTCCTGAAGTTTTATGGTATCCGGTGGCACATCCGCCCGTGAATCCAAGTTCCCCGTATAGTGTGCCTAGAGATTATGTGCGTTTTACATTGGACGTGATTAATCCTGGAAATAGAACAGTTATATCACAAGGGGAGGAAACGCGGGGGGAAGATCATGTGTTATTTCGTAATTCTTCCAAGATGCAAGGGATTTCTCTTTGTATGGGGGATTATAAAACGACATCTATGACAGTGGATTCCGTAACTTATACATTGAACTTGTTTAAAAAGCATATTTCGATTTTAGATTGGTTTTCAAATATAGATTCTTGTTTTCTTGCCAGTTGTTTGAGGAATTATATGGATGAGAAGGAGAATGAATTAAACCGGGTTTACCCGTTTGAACGTTTGATTTTGACGGAGGTTCCCGTGTCATTTGCATCTTATATTAGGAATGGAAATGATAAAACAGAATTTGTACAACCAGAATTGGTGTTTTTGCCGGAAAAGGGGGTAGGAATAAGAGCAAAAAAAGGAAAATTGTCCAGCCGGGGATTTACAGCATTGTTGGATAAGTATTTTTTTGATTATCATTCTAAAGAGTTGGGGATGTTTGAGAATGTTTTTGGTTCTCTATGGAAAAAAGAAGTGAATTTCGCGTCGTATTTTTATAAGGAATACGATTACGATAATTATTTAACTCCCCATAATCCATACCGTCTTTCATCGCTATTCCTGCCTCATACTTTTATGGTGAGTGATGAATATCCATGTATGAATATTATTGCCCATTTGGCACTGAGAGGTAAGGGAATGGATGAGTTAAATGATTACGCTTATACCCGGGATGCTTTAAATTATTTATCGTCGAATAGTTTAAGTGATGCTTTAAGTGACAAGGGGCTTGCTGCTCCCGTGTTGTTCAAAATATTGGCATTGAAATCCAGGCAGTTTATAAATATGGCGTCAGCGGTTTGTGGTGTGCCTAATGATTCGGTAATCTCTTTTGTGGGGAGTTATATGGATAAACACAAGTTTGAAAATTGTTCTTTTTCGCATTTTTGCAAGCATTTTAATAGGCGTTTTCAGGTAGAATTAGCGGATTATTTAGAGCTTTGGTTTAATCAAAGAGGTTTGCCTAATTTGATTGTTCGGGATTGTTTTGTCCGGTTGATTAGAAGTTCGGGAGAGAGCGGTAGCGGCAATCCTTTGTATGTCCAGTTTAAAGTGTATAATGATAGTGATGTGGATGGAGTTGTTTCCGTGGAGGCTGTTAAAGGCAACGCCGCCAGTATGTTTATGATTTTTGCGGAGGCTGTTTCAAATGATCCAAATTTTTCTTTTAACCGACATTACTATGTCAAGGCGGGAACGGGATTAGACGTGGCATTTGTTTTAACAGCCTCTACCCGGTTGGTCATAAACACAAATCTTTCAAACAATATTCCCGTATCATTGTCATTTCATGAGGATATGAATGCGGATGTCATGGATTATTCTGAATATATACATACTGTTAATAGGGAAGAATTTTACGGGAGTACCGATGAGGTTCTTGTCGATAATAGGGATACTAGTTTTAACATGGTTCATCCTTATTGGCCGAAACTTAAGGATTTGTTTGTTGAGAATAATAGGAATTATCCCAAGTACAAAAGTGAGGTGATGGTGGTTCAACCGCCCAAGGCATGGGAGGAATATATTAGTTATGATGCGTACGGGGATATCGTGAAAAGTGCTGTATGTTGTGAGGCTGGAAGCGGGGGATCTCGAATAGAGTGGTATGCAAGTATAGAGAAGGAGGGAACTTATGAATTGTTTGTTCATATCCCTAATATTGTTTTTATACAGGATGGTAAAGCTAGTGTGTCGGATCAGAATCGTGTTATAGAACAAGAATATTTGATTAGTTGTGAAAATGGTAAAGAAATTCGATTAGAAAAGAATATTGCTGGGCAAAAAGGATGGCTCTCTCTAGGGAAATATAATTATTCTTCCGGGCTACATCATATTTTCTTGACTAATAAGGGAAGATCAAAACAATCTATTGTTGGGGATGCCGTGAAATGGGTTTATGGGGAAGACAGGATTGCAAAGTAGTGTTATTGGAATTTTTCTCTTGGGATGAATTTATTGCATTTCGTGTAGCAGGTGAAGATGCCCATAGCCCCTTGTATGTTGCCGACGAGGGGGACGGGAGTCGTGATGCTCCCCTGGTTGGCGCTGTTTGCCTCGTAGAGGGAAATTTGATAATTGTAGCAGTCCTCAGTGATGCGCATCAAGGTGATGAATACCCCGTCGGCTTCCTCGATTTCCTGGCATCTGATTGTTTTTTCGATCGATGCGCCGGGGGAATAGCGGGATAAGTCGAGATAGGTGGTTTCTTTTTTCAATACCGGGTCGTCACGGTCGCTTTTTCGGGCTTGCATACTGAAAATATAGTAATTCTGCTTGGGGTTGCGGGAAGTTTGAAACG
Source organism: Butyricimonas synergistica DSM 23225 (assembly GCF_000379665.1). GTDB lineage: Bacteria > Bacteroidota > Bacteroidia > Bacteroidales > Marinifilaceae > Butyricimonas > Butyricimonas synergistica. Next base: position 593,671 of record NZ_KB903360.1, read on the forward strand.
TGATTGTCGCGGAATTGTTTGTCCCGGAAACGGAATATGAGGCGATTTCGATGGCATCCGGGACTGCCGTTTTTGCCGTGATATGTTCGTTCTCGGGGGTAAGGATGCTCAGGAATAGAGAATCGATCCCGTAGTTTGCCAAGCGGGTCATGTGCTGGTAATTGCCTAGGAAGGAGAGGGTGCCGGGCACGGGTTCCAGGCGAATCACGGTGTCGGCTTTGATCGATACGTCCAGATCGACTGCGGCTCCCGGGTCGATGGTTTCGGTGAGGGGGAGTATTTTTGCCGCATTGAGTGTGTAAGATTTGTCTGGGATGCAGTAGCACTCGATAAAGTAACCGGAGATGGCTCCCATGTTCTTGATGGGGAGTTCTTCTTCGGGCATACAGGAGAATAAACTCGCGAGTATTAATATGGAGATCATCTTCCTCATACGTGCTTACCAGTTAATGCGCAGTGAAAGGTAAGGAATAAATGGTAACATTACCTTAGATTTCGGGATAATTTTTGTTAAGTTTTGGCTGGTTTCCGTTTGGAAGTAGACGAACGAGGGGTTCGACTGGTTGTACACGTTGTATGCCCCGATGCTCAGTTTGTAGAAAGTCTTCTTGCCGCTGAATTTGTAGTCCAAACTGGCGTCCAACCGGTGGTTGTCCGGTAATTTGTAATTATAGCGGTCTGTATAGACGGGGATCAGCACGGGATTCTCGCCCGTTTGGATTTCCGTGATGTTTTGGGCTACCACCATGCCTTTGGGGAAAGTGGTGTATACCCCGGAGGAAAATGTCCAAAGCGTGTTCAGCAGGAGTCGGGGGGAGATCTCGTACGACAGGTTCAGAACGACGTTGTGCTTCACGTCGTACGGGGGATTGAACGATTTGCCGTTGTTGATTTCGGCAAACTTGCGCTTGGATTCCGATAGGGTGTAGTTTGCCCGCACGTATAGGGCGTGATGGTTTAGCGTGAGGTCGAATTCCATGCCCTTGGCGTAACCTTTGCCTTGTATCAGGTTGTCAGTCAAGGCGGAGTATTCGGTTTGGATATCAGAAGCGAAGTCCTTCACGTGGCGCATATCCTTGTAGAATACCCCGGCGTAGAGGGAAAGGAGTTGCCCGATTTCTTGATTTATCCCGATGGAATACTGGTGGCAGGTAGCGGGTTTTGTGCCTTTTGCCAATGGGTACCAGATGTCGATGGGGGTTTTTACCGTGAAATAGGGATAAAGGCTAAGGTATTGGACGGTTTTCGCGTAGTCTGCCCATAAAGTGAGTTTGTTGAACGTGTAGCTGATTTTCGCCCGGGGGGAGAACGTGTGGGTGTGGGTGTCTCCGCGATAATACTGGTAGTTTGCCCCGACATTCAGCATGAAGTTGTGGTTTAACTGGTAGTTTATATCCAGGTATATTTCATATAAATTGAAGTCCTTGTCTGAACTTTTTATTAGCAGGTCTTCCCTCTCGTTGGATTTGTTTGCCGTTTCGAAACGGGAATACTCGAATTTGCCGCCCGTGTTTATATTTATGTTATCGGAAAGCTTGCGGGCGTAGGATACTTGTCCCAGCAAGGCGTAATGGCGGTTGCCGCCTCCCATGGGGATGCTGCCGGATGCGTCGCCCTCGCTGTACGTGTTTTTGCTACCGAATTGGAAGTCCCATTGTTCCCATGAAGTGGGGGTGTAGGATGCGTTTATGTTGCCGGAGAGCGTGTGCCAGTCGAACACGTATTGAATGTGGTCGCTGATTTTCATTTTCATGTGATCGATGGAGAAAAGACCGAATGCGGAGGCTTTCCACTTGTCCGAAAGGCGTGAATCTATACTTGCGGTAATATCACTGAAAGAGTACTCCGGCATATAGTTAGGATTCCGGTTGTCCTTCATGGAACGATTGTATAGCTTAGATATGTGTTGCAGGTAGGAGGTGCGGGCGGAAACGGCAAAAGAAGTGTGGTTTTTCAGCAGGGGACCTTTGGCTTTGAGGGCGGAGGACACGAGTCCTATGGTGACTTCGCCCTCGTGTTTGTTCTTGTTGCCCGGGTCGGGACGCATATTGATGTAGGAGGAGAGGAAGCTGTTGTACCGGGCAGGGAATCCGCTCTTGAAGAGGGTGGAGTTGCCCAGGATGTAGGGGTCGAAAGTGGAAAGGATGCCGGTCAGGTGGTCGGGATAGGCGATGACCATGTTGTTAATCAGGAATCCGTTCTCGTTGCTGTTGCCCCCGCGGACGTAAATTCCCGAGTTCAGTGCGTTGGTAGTCACGATGCCAGGCATGGTGGCGAGGTATTTCAGAATGTCCTGTTCCCCTAGTATGGCTGGAATCCGTTCGATGTTTTTTATGGACGAGAGGACACGCCCGCTTGCCGGCAGAGCTCTGACGACGACTTCTTTCAGGTTGTTGTGTTTGTTCCGCAACGTGATGACGAAGGGAGCGTCGCTTTTTGTCAGCTTGTAAGTTTCACTTTTGTAGTTGATGTGTGAAAATTCCAGCGTGCAGGGGATGTCGCATTCCAGGCGGAAATACCCCAGCGAGTCGGTGGTGGTGCCGTTTTTGTTGTCCATGCAATAGATATTTACCCCGCTCACGGGTTCGCCCGAGTTGGCAATGACTTTCCCCATGACGATTGTCTGGGCGTCGAGGGAAACAGGAATAAATAGGAGCAGGATAACAAACCATTTCACCATACGTGCAACCATTGTGATTCTGAAACTTTACAAATGTAGTAAACAAATTAGTAGAATCATGGTCGGGGGTGTGAATAAATGTTGTTATTTTGCAGATTAACAGTAAAACTCATGTCATGGGAATATATGTACACGTACCTTTTTGCCGGAGTAAATGTTTTTATTGCGGCTTTTATTCGGTGGCTTCGTTGAAGCTGAAGGAGGCTTACCTGGGGGCAGTTGAGCGGGAAATAGCCTTGCGGGAGGGGTATCTGCCGGAGCGGCGGGTGAGTACGGTTTACTTCGGCGGGGGCACTCCCTCGTACTTGGAGCGGGGGGAGCTGCAGCGGATTGTCGATGCGCTGGAACGGCATTACGATATTTTGCCGGGGGCGGAACGGACGATCGAGTTGAACCCGGAGGATTTGACCCGGGAGCGTTTTGCGGGAATCCGGGATATGGGGTTTAATCGGTTGAGTGTTGGGGTACAGTCGTTTTCTGATGATCATTTAAAGCAAATTAACCGGACACACACGGGCAGGCAGGCGATGGAGGGGGTACGGTTGGCGGCAGATATGGGGTTTGACAATATCAGCGTGGATTTAATTATCGGTTTGCCGGGACAGACGGAGGGGGAGTTGCTGGAGGATATGGCTGTTGTAAATCGTTTGCCCATAAAGCATTTATCGGTTTATATGTTGAGTATTGATTCAAATACGGTTTTTGAGGTGATGGTTCGGCAGGGGAAATTCAAGCTGGAGGATGAGGAGGTGATGGCACGACGTTATGGTGTAGTGTGTAAATGTTTGAAGGATATGGGTTTCGAACATTACGAGATCTCGAATTTTGCCCGTGAGGGGAAATACTCGTTTCACAATACTTCGTATTGGCAGCAAAAGCCTTATATCGGGTTCGGACCATCGGCGCACTCGTATGATTTGCATTCCCGGCAATGGAATACGGCGAATTTGAAAACTTATATAGAGAGTTTAGGTGATGGTATATTGTCTTTTGAAAAAGAGGAGTTAACGGACGTGGATTTGTATAACGAATACGTGATGACGAATTTGCGGACGATGTGGGGGATCGATACAGCGAAGGTCGAGGGGGAATACGGGATGTTTTGGCAACAGGTCGGTGGGGCGTTGCGGAAATACCTGGATTCCGGCGACCTGGTGGAGCGGGACGGGAAATTGCGAATCAGCGAATCGGGGTGGGTGATTTCCGATGCGATACTGAGTGATTTGTTCGTGGTGTAAAGTTGAACGCAGGGTTTGAGGCGGGAGAAAATGTTCGCATGGAGGGGGAAAATCTAAAATCTAAAATTTAAAATCTAAAATCTATGAGCTTTTGGCTGTAGCATAGTGGAAAAAATACTATTTTTGCAGTGTAAGTTTAATATTTAAATGTTTTTTAGATGAAAACAAGTAGAATGTCAGTCAAAGAACTGTTGCAATCAACGGATTGCGGTAAAGAGGTTGAGGTTAAAGGATGGGTAAGAACCAAACGCGGTAATAAACAAGTAAATTTTATCGCGTTGAATGACGGCTCTACGATCAATAATATACAGGTGGTGGTTGATATGGAGAAGACTCCGGATGAGTTGATGAAGAAAGTGACGACGGGGGCGGCTATTCACGTGAAAGGTTTGCTTGTGGAAAGCACGGGAAGCGGGCAGGCTCACGAGATTCAGGCTTCGGAGGTTATCGTGTTGGGCGAGGCTGACCCGGACAAATACCCGATTCAACCGAAGAAGCATAGCCTGGAATTCTTGCGGGAGGTGGCGCACTTGCGTTTCCGCACGAATATTTTCGGGGCGGTTTTCCGTATTCGTCACGCGATGGCTTTCGCTATCCACAAGTATTTTAACGACCACGGGTTCTATTACCTGCACACGCCGTTAATTACGGCTTCCGATTGCGAGGGAGCGGGCGAGATGTTCCGTGTGACGACGTTGGACGCGGTGAATCCGCCTTTGCTGGAAGACGGGAGCGTTGATTTCAGGCAGGATTTCTTCGGGAAGTCGACGAACTTGACGGTGAGCGGTCAGCTGGAAGGTGAATTGGGAGCCATGTCCTTGGGACGTATTTATACTTTCGGACCTACTTTCCGCGCGGAGAATTCGAACACGACACGCCATTTGTCGGAATTCTGGATGGTTGAGCCGGAAGTGGCTTTCTATGATATTAACGATAACATGGATTTGGCGGAAGACTTCTTGAAATATTTGATCCGGTATGCCTTGGATAATTGCATGGATGATTTGCAGTTCCTGAGCAAGCGTTTGCAGGAGGAGGAGAAGGACAAGAAGGCGGAAGAGCGTTCCATGGAGTTGATAGAGAAGTTGCAATTCGTGTTGACCCATGATTTCGAGCGGGTGACTTACACGGAAGCGATCGATATTTTGATGAACAGCAAGCCGAATAAGAATGGCAAGTTCCAGTACCCGGTGACGGGTTGGGGCGTGGATTTGCAGAGCGAGCACGAGCGCTACCTGGTGGAGAAACACTTCAAGAAACCGGTGATCCTGACGGGGTACCCGAAGGAGATCAAGGCTTTCTATATGAAGCAGAACCCGGACGGGAAGACCGTGGCGGCGATGGATGTGCTTTTCCCGCAGATCGGAGAGATTATCGGAGGGTCGCAGCGTGAAGAGAATTACGATAAGCTGGTAACCCGTATGCAGGAAGTCGGGATTCCGGTGTCCAGCATGTGGTGGTATCTGGATACAAGACGTTTCGGTTCTGCCGAGCATAGCGGTTTCGGTTTGGGATTCGAGCGTTTGTTGTTGTTCGTGACCGGAATGGGGAATATCCGAGACGTGATTCCATTCCCGCGTGCGCCGAAGAATGCTGAATTTTAATTTTTAGATAGGATAAGGATGCTCAAGCAGAATTTACAACAGAAATTGGGATTGAAAATCAATCCGTTGCAGATCCAGCTGATAAAGCTGCTTGAGCTTCCCACGTACCAACTCGAGCAGAGGATAAAAGAGGAGTTGGAGTCGAATCCCCTCCTGGAGGAGGGCGAGGAGAAGCCCGAGCCGGAGGTTGATATCAAGGAGGACGGGGATGAGGTGGATTACGATGAGAATACGCCGGAAGAGGAGGAATATGAACACGCGGATGACGAGTTTTCGCTGGATGATTATATTAGCGACGAGGATGATATCCCGGATTACAGGTTGACGGCTTCGAACGCGTCTAAAGATGATGATGCGCGGGAGTTTATGCTTTCGGGAGGAATCTCGTTCCGGGAGAATCTCGTGGAACAGCTAGGGACGCAGCATTTGTGCGATTTGGATCGTAAGATTTGCGAGTACATTATCGGTAATATTGATGACGACGGTTATTTGCGCCGGGACGTGGAGAATATCGTGGATGACCTGGCTTTCGGTGCAGGGGTCGAGGTGGACGACCGGAAGATCGAGTCGCTGTTGAAGGTGGTGCAATGCTTTGATCCGCCGGGCGTAGGGGCAAGGGATTTGCGCGAGTGCCTGTTGTTGCAGGTGAAGCGCCGTTTGACGGAAGCGTCTTCTCCCGCGTTGCTGAATGCCCGTGTGATCCTGGAAGATTATTTCGAGGAGTTTTCTAAAAAGCATTACGAGAAGATCTCGAAGCGGATGAAGATTTCGGACGAGGAGTTGAAGGTGGCGGTGGACGAGATTCTGAAATTGAACCCGAAGCCGGGAGGACAGATATCCGATTCGTCGGTTCCGGGGGCAGAGAAGATTATCCCGGATTTTAACCTGGATATCGTGGACGGGGAGTTGCAGCTTAGCTTGAACACGGGGGATGTGCCCGAGTTGCGCTTGAACAAGTCCTACGTGAATATGCTGGAGGATTACCAGAAGAATTCTAATTCACGGGAGAAGAAGGATGTAGTTTCTTTCGTGAAGTATAAATTGAGTTCTGCCCGTTCGTTTATCGATGCCGTGCAGCAGCGGAATAACACGTTGATGTTGACGATGACGGCTATCGTGCAATTTCAGAAACAATTCTTTATGACGGGGGACGAGAGCAAGTTGAAACCGATGATTTTGCGGGATATTGCCGATATCACGGGATTGGATGTTTCTACTATTTCTCGGGTTTCCAATTCAAAATATATTCAGACGTGGTTCGGGATTTATTCTTTGAAGCAATTCTTCTCGGGCAGTATGCCGACGAGTAGCGGGGAGGAAGTGAGCACGGGTGAGCTCAAGAATGTGCTGAAGGATATCGTGGAAAGTGAAGATAAGCGAAAACCGTTCACGGATGATGAATTGGTGGATTTGATGAAGGATAAAGGCTACCAGATTGCCCGGCGGACGATAGCGAAGTATCGCCAGTTGTTGGATATTCCGGTTGCCCGTCTTCGTCGTGAAGTTTAATATGATTTTTTGATATGAAATTATTTGCATGGAGTGTGTCGGTGCTCTTTCACCCGTTGTTGTTGCCGTTGTATATGTTGTTTGTTACGTTTAATTCCGATACTATTTTTTCAGGAATCCCGGATTACACGCAGAATATGTCTTATTTGTTGACATTACTGGGGGTGACATTGTTGCCGCTGGCGAGTCTTCCGTTGTTGAAATGGCTGGGACTGGTCGGTGATTATCAGTTGAGGCATAAACAAGATCGGGTTTTTCCGGTGCTTGCCACGGTGATAGGGGCTTTCCTGGTGTTTTACCTTTCCCGGAATTTGCCGTTCTCGAATATCGTGCGGGAGTTGTATTTGATTATGGTGATTCTGCTTTCCGGGTTCATGATCGTGACGATGCGCTGGAAGATGAGCATGCACATGACGGCGATCGGGGCGTTGTGCGCTTTTGTTTTTATCCTGGGGATGAAGTATTTCGGGGAGGTGATTAATTTGTTGCCCCTGCTGATCCTGATCGCGGGTGTGCTGGCATTCTCGAGGCTGTATCTGAAACGTCACACGCCGGCACAGATTTATGCCGGGTTTATTTACGGGGTGATCGTGGTCAGCCTGTTGTTTAATAAAGGGTAATCCAGATATCTTCTTGTTTTAGTTGGATAGCCAGTTCATTTCTTTTTTTTGTGGCTTCTTGTTTGTCGGGATTGTTCGCGATGCTTACCCGGTAACGTTGGTCTTTGGTGATGATCCGGGCATCGTTGTATCCCAGGGCTTTTAGCCGGGCAACGTCTTCCCGTGCCAGTTTTTCGTTGGGATGGCTTGCCACGATGATATGATAGCTTTTGGCGGGAGTTGCGGGTTTGACGGTCTGTGACACGCTGGGAGCCGTTTTAACTTCCGCGGTAGTTTCCCGTGTCGGGGTCTTGACAGGTGAAGTCGCCTCGGTGTTTGCCGGGGGGAGTTCTCGTTTTACATTTACGGTAGTCAGGTTGTTGGGACTCATTTTATCACGCTGGCAACCCGATAGGAATAGCAAAGCGATAAAAGACAGAAATGAAACGAATTTCATGGTTATTCAATTATTTGACAGGATGTATCCAAGCTTCTTCGTTACCGGGGATTTTGTGAAGTTTCCGAACCGCGGTGACGGCTTCCTGGTGGGTGGCATACCCTTCATAAGCGACCAGGTACAGGTTTTCAAAATAGGGCATGACTAAAGCGTTTTTGTATCCCTCTTTCTGAAGTTTTTCACATAGGCGATCCGCGTTATTCTTGTATTCAAAACACCCGGTAATGAGGAAGTAGGCGGGAGCTGCCTTTACGGGCTCAACCTTTGGTTCTTCCTTGTTAACGTAAACGGTGTCTTTAACTATAATTGTTTCTTTTTGAACCGTTTGTACGGTTTCTTTTTTGACCGTTTTCTCCGCGCATGAGGAGAAAAGAGTGGCTAGAATAACAAGCGTGTGGAATAAATATGCTTTCATATCCAGTGATATTTGTAATTTATCATGCCAAGATACGAACAAATTTATTGTTAGTAAAGTATTTTCCTCTATTTTTGTGTTGAATGTAAGAATTTCTAATTAGCTATATCGGTTATGAATAAAATTATTGGCATTTTGTTGCTCTTGTTTGTTGCGGCGTCCTGTAAGGAGGAGGCGGAACCTATCGTGAAAATCTCGACGAATTACGGTGATATGCGAATCCGTTTGTACGAGGGAACTCCCAAGCACCGGGATAATTTCATGAAATTGGTTAAAGAGAATTTTTATGATAGCTTGTTGTTTCATCGGGTGATTGATCATTTTATGATTCAAGGCGGCGACCCGACTTCCAAGAATGCCGCCCCGGACGTGATGCTGGGAGAAGGTGATGTCGGCTACCGGGTGGATGCCGAGTTCCAATTGCCGAAATATTTTCACAAGAAGGGGGCTTTGGCTGCCGCCCGTGAAGGCGATCAGGTAAACCCGGAACGGGCTTCGAGCGGAGCTCAGTTTTATATTGTCCAGGGACGAGTGTATGAGCCGGAGGAATTGGCTACCGTGGTACAAAGTATTAATGGAAGACGTAAATTGGCGTTGTATAATAGCTTGAAAATGCAGTATGTAGATGAGTTTAACCGTTTGCAAGAGGCGAATGATACCGCCGGGATTACGGCATTGTCGGAGAAATTGACTCAGGCGTGTGACAGCCTATTCGTGAACGAGGAACTCGTGCTGACGGAAGAACAGAAAAAAGCCTACACGACGGTAGGGGGTACACCGCATCTGGACGGGCAATATACCGTTTTCGGCGAGGTGATCGAGGGATTGGACGTGCTGGATAAGATCGCCGCCGTGAACACGGGAAGGGCTGACCGCCCGGTGAAGGATGTGGTGATTTATAGTGTGAGGAAGGAGTAAGAGATTGTAAAGCCAATTTATTGGTTGCTATATTTGAACAAAGGATTGGGATATAACACTTAACTATATCCCGAGTTTAAAATTATCATTTGTACAAAATTGTGGATATTCCCATAAATAAAGCGCCCACTAAAAGTGTTTAACTTTTAAGGGGCGTTTCATTATATTCTAGCCTCTAATTTTTGTACACGAGAAATCTTTTCATTTTTAACAGTGTCATGTATTGCATAACACTATTTTTTATTTATACCTTTGTTTTGTACTAAAAATAAATCTTACAATCATGAAAACAACTGCTTTAAAAACAGCGATCTATTACGAAGGGAAGCTGGTAAGAAGAAATTGGTTGTTCTATTTCTTCATTTTCGGGGTATTGTGCATATTAGGTATTCTTGTCCCATGGGGACGGGATTGGATTTCGTGGGAGGACGTTGTATTTGCGTCTTCAATGCCTTTACGTGGAATTTATTTTTTGAATCTATTTCAATCATTAATCGTCGCCTTTATTATCTGTGATGTCACAAGAAAGCAAAGGAAAGCAGAAACTCGGGAGGTGCTTTCTACACGACCTATCGGCAACGGACAATCTCTCCTCGGGGGATTTTTAGGTATTCTTATACCGTTTTTGGCAGTAGATGTGATTTTCATGATTGCCTGCGTGCTTATTAATATAGCCATTCCCGATTCGCCTGTTAATCTCTGGGTATATCTTTTTTATCTTCTCACACGCGTGTTGCCCTCGCTCGTTTTTGTCACCGGGTTGTCTTTGTTTGTAAACAGGTTGGTCAAACTTCCTTTTATCAGTTGGTCTATCCTGATTGGTTTTCTCTATTTCTCGTATAGTTTTTTGACAACACCTCTTCACGGGATGCTGGATTTTCGGGGAAGTTTGCAGACGGATGTTTTTTCCACCATGGTTGGGTTCTCGGGTATAGGGGATTACTTGCTCCAGCGAGGCGTTTTTTTACTATTGGGGATCAGTTTGTTTTATTTCTCCGTTTCCCTTATGAAGAGGTTGCCCGAAGCTCCTCGTCGGAAACCTTATTTTATCGTTTCCGCCACTTTGCTTTTGGTGTTTTCCCTCGGGTTAGGATATATTTATATTAATAAGTTTCAAACCCGCTTGAATAACAGAAGCGCGTATCGCGAAACGTTTCTTGCATACAACGAATACCCCACGGCACGTGTGCTCATGCATGACCTCGCGTATCGTCCCGGGGGAGATCAGTTCTCGGTAACAAGCCGAATGAGTATCCAAAACCAGAAAAAAGTGAAGATGGATCAGTTTTTACTCTTTTTAAACCCGGGGTTGAAGATTAACAAGATTGAATCCGACGGACAAAATGTTCCCTTTCGCAGGGAGCACCAGATCATTATTATCGAACGTCCCTTGGTTCCCGGCGAAACTATCGAATTAGCGATAGACTACGAGGGAGGCATTGACGAGGATGTTTACCAGATAAATGTTTCCGACGAGAATTTCTTCTCCTTCGACATTCCTTATTCATACCATGAAAATTATGGCAAACGCAGGGCTTTCGTTTCCGATGGATTCACGCTACTTGTACCGGAAGTGATGTGGTACCCGACGACAGTTCCTCCCGTCGAATTTCAAGCGTCTAAAGAGATTAATTTCACAAGTTACACCCTTCATGTTGAGAATCCGGGAGGAATGACCGTTTTATCGCAAGGAGAACCTGTGAAAGAAGGAGATGACGTTACATTCAATAATTTACAAGATTTGACCAAGTTGACTCTTTGCATGGGGAAATACGAGAAAAGAGCGATCACCATCGATTCTGTGGTCGTGGAGTTTTACACGTACCCGGGAAATGATTTCTACATGAAGTATTTCGATGAGTGGGAAGCGCTGAAAAAAGATAATCCAAACCGAGAGGAAAAGTTAACGGAAATATCGAAGCAATGCAAGGATGTTATCGAGGGGGGCAAGCCTAATCCTTACCCCTTTAAATATTTAAAATTGGTCGAAGTACCCGCATCCTTGTACTTTTCAGGCTCAAATTCATTCAGAGATAATGTTCAACCGGAAATAGCACTTTTCGGTGAAAGATTATACGAGGTTGAAACCACGCATCCCAGTACTTTTACCGGTCAGCCTGACAGAGGCATAAGCGTGCAAGATTTTCTGCTGAACTATAAGATTCCTTTCATTTTAGACCAGATAGGCGTAGGGCATATTTTCTCGGATTACAATAGCAGCCTCACGTCTGACACGTATCAGGGCATAGACCAAATATTCAGGCAAATGATGAATCCAAAAGAAATTAGAGGTGGCGTGACTCCGAAAATGTTAAATCGTATTGCCGAGAAGGGATTAGAAGGAATTATCACGGAAGGATACAGCAGGGAACAAAGCTCCCTTATTTCTTTAAAGGTTTCTTATTTACTGGGCTATCTTACAACAATAACCACCTGGGATGCCCTAACCCGGTTCATGCAGGAATTTAATGCAAGTACTCGCTTCCGGGAAGTCAGCTTTGATTCGTTTATCGAGGGCTTCGAACAGCGTTTCGGGCAGAATATTAAATCTTACATGGACGAGTGGTACTCGGGACACCAGATTCCATTGTTAACGATAAAAGATCAAACCCGAAAAACGATAGAAGATACGCAAATTATTGAGTTCAAAGTGGGTAATTTCGGTGAGGCGGATGGTATTGTTTCGCTCATTACACGTGAAGGTCGAATCGGTGGCGCAACAATCTGCTACCGTCGAAGCTACCTGATTAAACCCGGGGAATGCAAGCGAATTATCATGTATGAGGATATAGAAAATGAGTTGCAGTTGAGCACTAATTTTTCGGGATGTTTCCCAAGAAACATTTCATTCAATCATGGAGAATCACCATTATCGGGAGCCGAGCCTGCTGAAGGCATTACTTTACTTGAGAGAAATCAATTCTATCCCTCGGGAGAGATCGTTGTTGACAATAAGGACGAAAATTTCCATTTGATCGATTCGGCAGACAATCGAAAACGATTGACCGATCTGGTCAAAAAAGAGGATGAGCGGGAATACATACACTTTGGTAATGTTAGAGCTAACGAGTGGAGTCTTGTTATAGCACAAGAATTTTGCGGTGATCATATTCGCAGTGCTTTTGTAAAAAAAGCCGGCACGGGAAAGTTCAAAGCGGAATGGGTGGCAAACCTTCCAGAAGCGGGCAAATATGAGATATTTATCTATAGACCTCATCTTAGTGAAGTTGTTGAGGGTCAGATTTATGCAACGGATCACCCTGGGATGAAAAACTACTATACCGTTCATACTCCGGAAGGGAAAGAGGAAATTATCCTCGAAGTTCAAGAAGGAGATTGGTTGCCGGTCAAATTTACCCTACCGGAAGAAGAAGCCTGGGTATCATTGGGTAGATTTACTCTACCGGAAGGGGAATCCCGTGTCGTGTTGGATGACCGGGGAATAGCTCCCATTGAGGTTGAGAAATATCGTAGTACGTATTATCAAATGGTGGTCGCCGATGCTGTCAAATGGGTGAAAATAAAATAATTATTAAATAAAGAGCCCCCCTAATCTAGTTTTCAGGGGGCTTTTTATTCTTTTTAAATTCCTGTTATTTTTTTGATTTCATTCAATTTATTCAGCGCTTCGAGGGGCGTGAGGCTGTTGATGTCGAGTCCGGCGATTTCGTCACGGATTTGAAGCAACACGGGGTCTTCCAGTTGGAAGAAGCTCAATTGGATGCCTTCCCGTTCGTTCCCGATGTTTGCCACGTTTTTCTGAATGGAGCCGTTGGTGTTGCGGTCGTTTTCGAGTTGTTTCAATATTTCGGAGGAACGTTTGATGACGGATTGAGGCAATCCGGCCATTTTTCCTACCTGAATACCGAAAGAGTGGTTCGAGCCACCTTTTACCAGTTTGCGGAGGAATACTATTTTGTTGTTTATTTCTTTGACCGATACGTTGAAGTTTTTGATTTTCGGGAAAGAGCTTTCCATCTCGTTCAACTCGTGGTAGTGGGTGGCGAACAGTGTTTTTGCTCTGTTCTTGGGATTCTCGTGCAGAAATTCGACGATAGCCCAGGCGATGGATATACCGTCATACGTGGAAGTACCGCGTCCTAACTCGTCGAAGAGGACGAGGCTGCGGTCGGAGATGTTGTTCAATATGTTTGCCGCCTCGTTCATCTCGACCATGAAGGTGGATTCCCCGAGGGAAATATTGTCAGAGGCTCCTACACGGGTGAATATCTTGTCGATGTACCCGATCTTGGCAGACGTGGCAGGGACGAAACATCCGGCTTGTGCCATGATGACGATGAGTGCCGTTTGGCGCAGGAGGGCGGATTTACCCGCCATGTTGGGTCCGGTGATGATGATGATCTGCTGTTTTTCGTTGTCGAGGTAGAGGTCGTTGTCGATGTAATTCTCCCCGGGAGGCAGTTGTTTCTCGATCACGGGGTGGCGTCCCGCTTTGATGTCAATGACGAATGAGTCGTTGATCTCGGGGCGGTGGTAATTGTTGGTCACGGCGACGTTGGCAAACGAAATCAGCGTGTCGATTTGCGAGATGATCCGGGCATCAAGTTGGATGGGACGGATGGAGGCGGTCGCTTTCGCCAGAAGTTCGTTGTAGATGTCGCTTTCCAGGGTCTGAATCCGTTCCTCTGCGCCTAATATTTTTTCCTCGTATTCTTTTAGTTCCGGGGTGATGTAGCGTTCCGCATTGACGAGCGTTTGTTTGCGAATCCAGGTATCGGGGACTTTGTGCGTGTGGACTTTCGTGACCTCGATGTAGTACCCGAACACGTTGTTAAAGCTGATTTTCAAGGTGGGGATTCCGGTGTTTTCTATTTCCCGTTGCTGCATTTTCAGCAAGAGTTCTTTCCCGTGGGAAGAGATATTCCGCAATTCGTCCAGTTCGGCGTTTACTCCCTCGGCGATGATGTTGCCTTTGCTAATCAGGGCGGGGGCGTCTTCCCGGATTTCCCGTTCGATTGTCCGGTATAATTCCTCGCGGTCGTCGAGTTGGTCTACCCATTTGCGGAGGATGTCGTTGCCCGTGGCAAGTGCCTGTTCCCGTAAGGGTTTGATAGCTTGCAGGGCAACTTTCAATTGTACCATTTCCCGGGGGGAGATACGTCCTACGGCAATCTTGGAAGCGAGGCGTTCGAGGTCGCCAATCGTGCGAAGGATTTGTTCCAGCTCGACGCGTTCGTTCTCGTGGTTCACGAAGCATTCCACGATATCGAGGCGTTCATTGATTTCTGTCGGATTTTTCAAGGGCATACATAACCAGCGGCGCAGGGTACGACCTCCCATAGGGGTAATTGTCCTATCGATAATATCAGCCAGGGAGCATCCTCCCTCGTGGAGGGTATCGAGAATCTCGAGATTGCGAAGCGTGAAGCGGTCGAGTAGCACGCAGGTGGATTCGTCGATGCGGGAAATCGAGGTAATGTGCCCGACAAGTTCATGCTTGGTGGCATCGAGATAATAGAGTATTGCTCCGGCGGCAGATATGCCGCAATCCATTTTATCAATCCCGAATCCTTTCAGCGTGGTGACCTCGAAATGTTTTTTCAACCGGTCGGCAGAGGATTCCGTTTCAAAGAACCATTCTTCTATGGGGTAAGTGTAGTATTTAGACCCGAAGATTTCATTGAACCGGGCTTCAGAGCCTTTGGGGTAAAGCACTTCCTTGGGTTGGAAGCTGTTCAGTATTTTATCCATGGTTGCCGGGGTGCCTTCCGTGGCGAGAAATTCCCCGGTGGAAAGATCCAGGAGGGAGAGCCCGGCTTTGGTTTTCGTGAAATAGACGGCGGCGAGGAAGACGTTGTTTTTGTTGTCGATGGTGTTTTCGTTGTAGGAAACACCGGGGGTAACCAATTCGATCACGCCTCTTTTGACGATCTTTTTAGTTTTCTTGGGGTCTTCCAATTGTTCGCAAATGGCAACACGTTGTCCCGCACGCACGAGTTTCGGCAAGTAGTTGTCGATGGCATGATAAGGGAATCCGGCTAATTCTACATCTCCCGGTGAACCGTGGGAACGTTTGGTCAGGGTGATTCCCAGAATTTTGGCGGTCAGTATTGCATCTGCCCCGAAAGTTTCGTAAAAGTCTCCCATCCGGTATAGCAGGATGGCATCAGGGTATTTCGCTTTTGCCGAATAGTATTGTTGCATTAACGGGGTTGTTTGTTCTTCTGCTTTAGGTGCCATATGTTTTATTATCTTTAGCTTATATATTTTAGGTTGATTTCCGCCTCCCAAAATTAATTATTTTGCATGAGATTTGCTTTAAAACCTCACAAACATTGTGTAAATTTGCATTGGCTTAAGGGTAGACGAAGTTGTGTGAGGGTGATAACCTGGGGATGAATTTTTTCGTATGAAAAGAACAGGTATGGGGGAAAAGCCTAAGTAATAAATTAAAGTATATGGAGAATATATTGGAGACATTAGCGGCTTACGGGTATTCAAATTTGGAAGATCGTATTGAATTTGAGTTGGATGGCGTGATAGAGAAAGAGATCGCCCCGGCTTACTGTTACGAGAATTTCGAGTTATGCGTTTCCTGCATGGACTATACGACGTTGAAAGTAACTGATTCAGAGAAGTCCGTAGCTGCTTTTGTGGCAGAACTTTTAAAGAAAATCAAGAAGAATACGTTGCCGGACGTGGCTTCTGTTTGTGTTTTCCCTCGTTTCGCTCCAGTTGTGAAAAAAGGATTGGTTGGTACGCCTATCAAGACTACCGTGGTCGGGGCTTGTTTTCCGGCTGCCCAGACTTTTCTGGACGTGAAGCTGGCTGAATGCAAAGAAGCGATTGCTGCTGGTGCGGACGAGATCGACGTGGTGATTTCCGTGGGTGATGTGCTGGAACGTAATTATGAGCAAGTATATAATGAATTGGTTGCTATCCGTGAAGCGTGTGCCGGAGTCGTGATGAAGGTGATCCTCGAAACCGGGGAGTTGAAGACGATAGAAAGTATTTTTAATGCCTCCTTGATCGGAGCGTATGCCGGGGCGGATTTTATCAAGACCTCCACGGGTAAGGTGCCGATGA
The DNA here is from genome assembly GCF_000379665.1 of Butyricimonas synergistica DSM 23225. Lineage (GTDB taxonomy): Bacteria > Bacteroidota > Bacteroidia > Bacteroidales > Marinifilaceae > Butyricimonas > Butyricimonas synergistica. The sequence continues at coordinate 610,138 of NZ_KB903360.1, forward strand.
ATGCTACTCCGGAGGCTGTTTACGTGATTTGCGAGGCATTGCGCCAATATCATGCGCAGACGGGTAAGATGGTCGGGATAAAGGTCGCCGGGGGAATCACGAAGGTGCAAAACGCTATCCGTTACCTGACGATCGTGAAACACGTGCTCGGGGAAGCATGGATCAGCCCGAAATATTTCAGAATTGGGACTTCACAATTATTGGAAGATGTTCTGAAAGAAATGAAGGTCGTGACGATGAACAATGCCAAGGATGGCAATCTTTAGTCATAGCCGTTTGCCAGGTGCGTATAATCTTTTAAAATAGTCTTTACGAAATCGAGAGGTATCATGTTTGTTTCTATGCCTGTTACCTCTTTAATTTTTTTTGCCAAAGGGGCAAGCAACCCGTAATTCCTGTTTTTATTGACTTCCCGTAATACGTCTTTAATAATATTGATGTCCTTGTCGGAGAGAAGGGCGGCTTGCTGGAATACAACCTCGTATTCCTCTGGGGCGTCGAACTGGCTCATTTGTTTGAGGGTGACGCTTCTCTCGTGGCGGATGACGGTTGTGCCGGCTGACATATCGCCAAGGCGTTGAGAACGCTTGGAAACAACGATGGAAACGAGTGCCACGACTCCACTGGAAATCGAGATGTCTATTAAACGGAATATCCAGCGAAGCATACAATCCCAAAACGTAAGTTTTTTACCGTTTAATTTGACGACTTGAAGGCGCATGGTGTATTTACCGAGGCTACGCCCGTTGAAAGCGTACTCGCAGACCAAATGGTAAAACGATAACAAGATCACGAAAATAATTAAGGCTAGATTCATACTTGTGAATTTATTCATGATACTCAATGCCATGCCTCCAATGAAAAATAGTCCGAATAGGAATGCGAAATCAATGATTGTTGCTAAAACACGTTCGAGTACACCCGCGGGGGTGTAATTAATGGCAACGTTGTGAGCGGTATGGATAGAAATGTTCATAATTCGTAGAAATATTTTTACAAAAATATAGCTTTTCTCGTGAAATACACTAATTTTAGCACAGGAAAAATGCGTGGTAACAGGACTATGAAAGAGTCGAGGTTTGTAAACAAGAATAAGTCAAAATGGGCAGAGATGGAGAACGTGAGTCGCCAGAACACGGACACGCTCGCCTCGAATTACGTGATTTTGTCGGATGATCTTTCTTATGCCAAGACTTTTTTCCCGGGTAGCGAGGTGGAGAAGTATTTGAACCAGTTAATCTCTGTTTATCAGATTAATATATACGGGAAGGGACAGGTGTCAGAGAGAAAAGGCGTACTGGCATTCTGGGGGCATGAGTTTCCCCTGTTGCTTTACCGGGAACGACGGACGTTGTTGTTCGCTTTGCTTTTTTTCGTGTTTTCTGCATTGATTGGGGTGTTTTCCGCAGCTCATGATGAAACCTTTGTACGTTCTATTCTGGGAGACGCATACGTGGAAAGGACTATTCGTAATATTGAGGACGGGACTCCCATGGGGATTTACGCTTCCGGGGACGAACTGGATATGTTTGTGATGATTACGACGAATAATATAAGGGTTTCGTTTATCGCTTTTGTTTTCGGTATCCTTTTTTCCGCTGGAACGTTGTGGATGCTTTTCACGAACGGTTTGATGATCGGGGCTTTCCAGTATTTCTTTTTCCAGCATGGGTTGTTGTTGCACTCGGTGCTTTCGGTTTGGGCGCACGGGACTTTTGAGATTACTTCCATTATCATTGCCGGCGGGGCAGGATTGGTGATGGGGAATAGTTTCTTGTTCCCGGGTACTTACCGGCGGATGTATTCTTTCAAGGAGGGTGCTTTGCGGGGAATAAAGATTGTCACGGGATTGATTCCTTTTTTCGTGATTGCCGGATGGATAGAAAGTTTTATTACAAGATATGCCGATGCATACCCGTTCGTGGGGGCAGTGGCGATACTGCTTTCCTTGGGAGGAGTGGTCGGTTATTTTATAGTTTATCCTTATTATTTACATAAAAGCGAGTTGTATGGAAAAGATTAATTTGAGTGTAGAGCGTTCTTTTTCGGATTTGATAACAGCAACGATCAATCTTGTAAAACAGGAATTCGTGCCTTTTATTCGAGCCTTTGCGATAATCGGGTTCCCGGTTGTATTGTTGATGGTGTTTCTTATAAAAGATTTGCTGTTGGGATCGCTAGAGATGTCATATAATCCGCAAGAATACGGGGCGGATTCTTTTATGGAGATTGCGGGTAATTCAATTCTGACGGGATTTGCCTCAATGTTTATCGTGGCGTGGGTACAATTGTTTTCGATTTGTTATCTCCGGGTGTATTGGGATCATTACCGGGGTGGTATCGAAGAACGGATCACGGTGGGCGAGGTGTTTGGCATGATGATGAAAAAATTCGGACTGTACTTGGGATGGACGTTTTTTTATTTCATTATCGTGGTGGTGGGGTGTTTTTTCCTTATCGTGCCGGGTATCTATTTCGGTGTTGCGTTGACTTTCGGGGTATATCTGATTATTATTAAGGATAAGGGGCTGGGGGCGTTGATAACGGAAGCGATGGCGATGGCAAAGGGTAACTGGTGGAAGATTTTCGGGTATGCCCTGGTGTTGCAATTGTTGGTGGGTGTTGTTGCTTACGTGTTTAGTATTCCATACATGGCGGTGACGATGACGACGGCTTTCACGGGAGAGGCTCCGGGAGTTTACGAGTTGACATTTAGCTTGTTATTTGCTTATCTAGGGCAATACACGCTGTACACAATCTTGTTTCTCGGTATCGGAATGTTGTTTTTCTCCCGGTCGGAAGAAATGGAGCATACGACTTTATTGAGCCGGATAGAGGAATTGGGGACATCTCCCGAAAAGAGAACAGATGAGGCGATTGATTAAATATATTATTCTGTTTGCCTTGCTTTTTTGCCAGGGGACGATTCTGGTGGAAGGGAAGACCACGGGGATATTACTTCCGCGGGATTCTTCTTACGTGATGCGTTCCCCGGATGCTGATTTCCTAGAAAAATACAGGAAAGATGCTCATTTTGATTATGAACGGAATATGACGACCGCTCCCGGGTTGTGGGATTGGATCAAACGCTGGATTTTGGAGCGATTGCTTCGTGTCAAATGGTCTGATAAGTCTTCACAAGTGATGGATGGCGTGTTGTATGCCTTTGTGATTTTCTTCGTGCTGGGGCTGGTGTTTTTGATCGTGAAGCATCGAAAGAGCTTCGTGTTTAGGAAACGAGGGGAGGGACTTTTCGGAGAGGATGCCGTGGAATACAACGGAGAACAGGAGGGGGATGTTTTCTCGCGGATGTTACAGAAGGCGGAACAGGAAAAGGATTATACACTCGCTGTCAGAGTAAGTTATTCGGGACTACTTCAAGCTTTGGATAAAAAACAGCTGATTCGCTGGGAGGCTTCCAAGACAAACCGGGATTACGTGTACGAGATCCGGAATCCGGAATGGAGCCGTGCTTTCGAGGATTTGAGCCGTATCTTCGATTATGTTTCTTACGGGGATTTTCCGGTAGACGAGGCGGTGTACCGGAATATCAAGCAGTGTTTCGCAGATTTCAGAAAGGAGGTGGAGAAATGAAGCGCAGGCAGAATTTGTGGATCGTTTTTCTCGTGGTAGCGCTGATGGGTATTTACACGGTTTACGAGGTGAATCAGCCGCAACCGGTGGATTGGAGTATGAATTTTTCGGTTGATAAGAAAGGACCTTTCGGGACTTATATCATGAAGGATGCATTGCCTTATATGTTTCCGAGAGGGAAGGTGATCGTTTCGAGGGTTTCCCCGTGGGAGAGGTGGCGGTTGAAGGATAGCGATCTCCCCGAGGTGTATTTCTTCGTGAGTATGTATTTCGGGAATATGAACGAGGAGGCACAATTGTTGCTGGATTACACGGGGGAAGGGAACACGCTTTTCCTTTCTGCCGAATATATACCGGATACCTTGCTGACCGTTGCGGGAGTGAAGGAAGTTCAGGATTCTCGGGGAGGGATGGATTATATCCGCGGATTTAATGAAAAAGCATATCCTTTCCGGACAAAACATAAGTATTTCAAGTTGGAAGATTCTTTTGCCGGAGAGGTATTGGGATACGTGGATTCGGTGAATATGCCGAATTTTATTCGGCTGCCATATGGTGAAGGAATGATTTATCTGCATGCGAATCCGATCGCTTTCACGAATCTTTATTTGCTGGATTCTTTGGCGGGAGATTATTATCAGAAGGCATTGTCATTCCTTCCTCCCGATTTGAATGTTGTTTGGGATGAATACATGAAAAACGAACGTAAGGGGCAAGCGACCCCTTTCCGGGTGCTTCTTCAGTATCCGGCGTTGAAGTGGGCGTATATCTTGTTGTTGTTAGGGGGAATTTTATACGTGTTGTTCCGTTCAAAACGGGAGCAGCGGTATATTCCGGTGATTCGCCCGCCGGAAAACAGGACGTTGGAGTTCGTGGGGGTGGTGAGTTCCTTGTATTACAAACACCGGGATCACGTGGCGATAGCTAATAAGCGGGTGGATTGTTTCCTGGAAGAAGTCCGTTATTATTATAAATTGCGGACGGATGAGTTGAACGAGGAGTTTATGGTATTGCTGTCGGAGCGTTCGGGCGTGTCGAAAGGAGAGGTGGAAAAGTTGGTAAAGTTGATTCTGTCGATTCGTGGGGCGGAACACGTGGATAAGGAGGAGTTACGAGAGTTAATGAAATATATAGAGTTGTTTAAAACTAAAAGATAGAAGCATGGAAGATCAGATAAATTTCGAGTCGAGAATTGACTTCACGAGTCTGCACGAGAAGGTAGCCCGGATGCGAGAGCAAATGGGCAAAGTGATTGTCGGGCAGCGGGAAGTGGCGGATTTGTTGCTTACGGCGATGTTGGCTGACGGACATATATTGATCGAGGGAGTACCCGGAATCGCGAAAACATTTATGGCAAAGGTGATGGCACGGTTGCTGGACGTGAGTTTCAGCCGGATACAGTTTACTCCGGATTTGATGCCAAGCGATATTCTGGGGACTTCGGTATTTATCCCGGCAACAGGACGTTTCGAGTACCGGAAGGGACCGATATTTTCCAATATCGTGTTGGTGGATGAGATCAACCGTGCTCCGGCAAAGACACAGGCGGCGCTGTTCGAGGTAATGGAGGAACGGCAGATCACGAATGACGGGACGGAGTACAAGATGGATTACCCGTTTGTCGTAGTGGGAACGCAGAACCCGATCGAACACGAGGGAACGTACCGTTTGCCGGAAGCCCAGTTAGATCGTTTCCTGTTCAAGATAAACGTGACTTACCCGTCCGTAGAGGAGGAGATCAAGGTGCTCGAGTTGCATGACCGGGGGGCGATTAAGGATTGGAATACGCTGGAACCCGTGTTGAGTGCGGATATGTTGAGGGAATTGCGGAAGTCGGTGTCCCAAGTGGTTGTCGACCCGAAGATCAAAACATTTATCGTAAATATTGTTTACGCTACGCGCAAGAGCGGGTGGTTGTACCTGGGGGCTTCCCCTCGGGCTTCGATAGCCTTGATGAACGGGGCGAAGGCGTTTGCGGCTATCCAAGGAAGGGATTTCGTGGTGCCGGATGACGTGTTACAGCTGGCAGCTCCCGTGTTGAGGCATCGGGTGCAATTGTCTTCCGAGAAGGAATTGGAGGGTGTGACGGTTGATCAAGTCGTGCAACAAATCGTGTCTAAAATAGAAGTACCAAGATAGTGCGAGGCTTTAAAGAAACATATCTGACCGGGCGGTTTTTCACCTGTTTATTGCTGGGCGTTTTTGCACTGGTGATGGTTTATATCATCCCCCCGCTATGGATATGGGTGACGGGAGCCTTGTGCGTGTTGTGCGTGATGTTGTTGTTAGAATTAATAACTCTTTATCGATACAAGCAAGGCTTTGAGGCATCCCGTGTCGTTGCGGACAAATTTTCCAACGGGGAGGATAATCCCGTTCGTGTGGTAATCCGAAACGGTTATCCTGTAGGGGTGCGTTGCCGCTTGATTGACGAAATTCCCGTGGAGTTTCAAAATCGGGATATTTCTTTTCATGTAAGCGTGTCCCCGGGAGAACAAAAAGAGATAAATTATACTTTGCGCCCGACTAAACGAGGTGCGTACGGGTTTGGCAAAGTACGTGCGTTTATATCTACCCGGTTGTCACTCGTGGAAAGGCGTTATTCTTTTGATCTGGAGCAAGAAGTCGCTGTTTATCCCTCGTTTATGATGATGCATCGCTACGAGTTGATGGCTTACGGGAATTATCACCCGGAGAATGGGGCTATCCGTACCCGTGCGTTAGGAGGGAATATGGCATTCGAGCAGATAAAGCCTTACGTGGTGGGAGATGATCCCCGTACCGTAAACTGGAAAGCCACGGCGAAGCATAATCATTTGATGGTAAATACGTACACGGAGGAACGCTCTCAGCAGATTTATTGCCTCGTGGATAAGGGACGTACGATGCAATCGCCTTTTAATGGTATGACGATGCTCGACCACGCGATAAATACGGTGCTGACGTTGTCTAACGTGATCTTGAAGAAGGGTGACCGGGCAGGTTTGATCACTTTCTCGAATACTTCCCGAAATTGCGTGAAGGCAGATAACCGGATGGGACAGCTGAACAAGATTAGTGAATCCCTGTATCGGTTGGAAACACACTATCAGGAAGCGGATTTCGAGAAATTGTATGTTTCGGTTGTCCGGCAAATTCCTACCCGTAGTTTGTTGATCCTCTTTACCAATTTCGATACTGTGACCGGGATGAAACGCCATCTCCCTGCATTACGGCAGTTGGCTACCCGGCATTTGGTATTGGTCGTTTTATTTGAAAACTCGGAACTGAATAAGGCAATGGAACGCCCCGTACGTGGAGTCAAGGATGTTTATTTTGAAACGATCGCTACCGGATTCGCCATGGAGAAACGGCAAATGGTGCGAGAGTTGAGCCAATTAGGCATTCGGGTGATCCTTTCCAAACCGGAAGCCCTCACGGTAAATAGTATTAATAGTTACCTAGATTTGAAGGAGCGGAAGCTGATATGATGCCTCCGCTTTTTTATTTTTCTTTTACATCCCCTTCCGCGAAAATATCGATTTTAGGTTCTTGGAATGTCTTGTTCGTGGTATGCTTGTCCAGCGTCAGCAAAAGCGACGGGAGGAGTATCAAGTTGGAGAGCATGGCGGCTAACAACGTGATTGATACCAGAATACCTAAAGCGACGGTTCCCCCGAAATCGGAAAGGGCGAAGATTCCGAAGCCAAAGAATAGGATGATAGCATTGTATATCATGCTTTGCCCGGCTTCTTTCAATGCCAATACAGCGGAAGAACGGATACTCCAGTTCGTTCCTTGCAACTCCTGGCGGTATTTTGCCAGATAGTGGATCGTTCCGTCCACCGAGATACCGAACGCGATACTGAATACCAGAATCGTGGACGCCTTGATCGGGATTCCGAAGTATCCCATGATGGCAGCCGTAATGATCTGTGGAATAATATTAGGAAGGAGAGCCACGAGTACCATACGTTTGCTCTTGAACATCCATGCCATGAATAGGGCGATCAGGAAGATTGCCAAGGCGAGCGAGGTAAACAGGTTGAATACAAGATATTGAGTACCTTTAAAGAAAATGATACTTGAACCTGTGACTTTCACCGTGTAGCGATCGCTAGGAAAATATTTTTCAACAATCTCGTAGAGTTTATTCTCTTTCTCCTGCATTTTTTTGGTGCCGATGTCTTTGATGCGGAAACTTAGTCGTGTTCGCTGGAGGGAGGAGTCAACAAATGAATTCGCTTGGTTGCCAAGTTCTCCCGTGGATTGCGAAGCATATTTCAGAATAAAGTTCTTCGTCATGTTGGTCGGGAGCTTGTAATAAGTCGGCTTGCCGTTATAAAATGCCTGGTTGGCAAATTTGATTACTTCCACGATAGAAATAGGCTTAGATATATCTTCATCTTTGGCTAGTTCCTTGGAGAGCTTGTCCAGCTTTTCAAGATTTGGCAGGTTTAAAACTTGCTTTGGTTTTTTGAAATCGACAGTAACCTCAAGGGGCATCAATCCGTCAAAGTTTTGTTCAAAGAAGGAGAGATCCTGACGAATGGGATCCGTTTCTTTCAAGTCATCTACCATGTAACCGGTAGACTTTATCATGGATATCCCTATCCCGCCCAAGATAACAACAATAATTGCAATAGCATACACGACATTCCGGCGATTGAGGATAAGCTGAATTACACGATCTATAGTGTTATTTACCAGTTTATTGTGTAGATGTTTGATTTGTTTGCTATCCGGATCGGGCATAAAGCTGAACCCGCAGGGAATCATGATGAGGCATACGAAGTAAACAAAGGCAATACCGATCGATGCCGTGATTCCAAATTCTACAAGGATTTGGCTGGAAGTCACGATAAACGTGGCAAACCCGGCAGCCGTGGTTAGATTACTCAAAAAGGAAGCATTTCCAATCCTTTGAATCATGCGTTGCAGTGCCTTGATTTTGTTACCGTGCCGATCGTATTCCGCGTGGAACTTATTAATCATGAACACCAGATTCGGTATACAGATCACGATTAACAAAGGCGGGAGCATAGCAGTCAACAAGGTAATCTTAATCCCTAGCATAGACATGACACCGACCGTCCAACTCACGCAGATCAACACGATCAGCAAACAGAAACTGATGATTCTGAAAGAACGGAAAAATAGATACAGTATGCACGTGGTAATCAACAGGGACAGGAAGATGAACATATACATTTCCCCCTTGATGTTTTCGGCATTGATTACTCGTATGTAGGGCATTCCCGAGTAATGCATCTGTATGTTGTATTTCGCCGAATAATTTTCCGTGATTTCTAATACTTCTTTGACTAAGCCAACCCGAGCGGGGGAATTCATCACCTCGGCAGAAACCGAAACCATCATCCCGTAGATGTCTTTCGATTTATTGAAAAGCGTCCCGTCGTAGAACGGTAAATTTTCAATGATATTGACTAGGCTATCCAGTTCTCGTTGGTCTTTGATTTGTTTCGGGAAGATGGAGTGGATCTCGAATTTTTTATTGACGGTATCTTTTTGCAAGTTATACGAATGCGTGATATCCACGAGGGCAATCACCCCGTGTAAGGTTTTCAAGCTGTCGCACATGGCAATCCAGTCGTTCAGCTTGTCCAATTGGTAGAAATCTTTGTCCTGGACGGCAAAAACCATAACGTTGCCTTCTTGTCCGAATTTCTCGTGGAAATCGACATAATCCAGGTAAGCACTATCCGTGGCAGGTAGTAGGTTGGCATATTCGTACGACATTTCCACCTTGGGAATTTGAATTCCCATGAAGATGGTTATGATTAAGATGCCTGTAATAAAGGCAATCCGGTTACGAAGAAGAATCCCTGCTATCTTAGTCCACATGATGTTTTTATTGTTTACGCATTTGTAGGCAAAAGTAGGATAAATGTGGTTAATCTTTTAAGAGTTTGGGATTTTTTTTGTGCCGATTAGCATCTCTTGCTGTTTTTTTTGCAAAATTATTGTTTATTGCCTCGTTCAAATCCACTCCCGTTTGGTTTGCCAAACACACCAGTACCCACAACACGTCGCTCAACTCGTCGGCTAGGTTGTCTACTTCCCCTTCCTTGTAAGATTGTTCCCCGTACTTTCTCGCGATCACCCGGGCTAGTTCCCCGACTTCTTCCACGAGAATCGTCATATTTGTTAATTCGCTAAAATATCTGACTCCATGAGTCTTAATCCAAGCGTCTACTGCTGTTTGTAATTCTGCTATGTCCACGGTGTTGAATTTAGAATTTAAATTTTAGATTTGCTATCGATTATAATAGTTACAGGTCCGTCATTTATTAATTCGACTTTCATATCTGCTCCAAATTGTCCGGTTTGAACCTCTTTGTGGAGTTCTTTGTTTAAAGTAGATACGAATTTTTCGTATAAAGGAACAGAAATTGCAGGTGGTGCGGCATCAATATAAGAGGGGCGATTGCCTTTTTTTGTACGAGCCATTAGAGTAAATTGGCTAACAGCAAGAATTTCACCCTCGGTTTCTAGTATAGATTTGTTCATCACTCCATTCTCGTCATCGAAAATACGAAGGTTTACGATCTTGGAAGCTAGCCATGCAATATCTTCGTCCGTGTCATCAGCTTGAATGCCGACTAAAATGAGTAATCCGCTCTTGATAGATGAGAATATTTTTTGTTCAATTGTAACACTTGCCCGTGTGACTCTTTGAATAACGATTTTCATTTGAAATTTAGGTTTTAAAATTAGAGTGAAATATATAAACATTTTCGCTTATATACTCCACTCTAAATTTTAAATTTTAAATTCTAAATTATTTATGTCTTGCGTAAAGCTCTTTGATAGAATCGGCAAGTCTCTTGACACCTTCGATGTTCTTTTCTTCGCTCATGTAAGAGAAGTTGATACGCATGGTGTTTTTACCTTTACCGTTAACGAAGAACACGGTTCCGAGAACGAAAGCCACGTTTTTCTCGATAGCGATCTGGAACAACTCTTCTGCGTCGTATCCTTCCGGCAGGTTTAAGAACAGGAACAAACCACCTTCCGGGCGAGTCCAAGTAACACCTTCTGGCATGTATTGTTCGAAAGCACCTAGCATCGCTTCCAGTTTCTTGCGATACATGTCAACGATCTTTTTCACGTTGGCGTCAAAGTAGTTCTTCTGGAAGAATTTCACGGTAATCTTCTGCAAGAAAGCGGAAGTACAAAGGTCAGTACTTTGTTTTGCTTTCACGAAGTTGTCGATTACCATCGGGTGAGCCAATACCCAACCCATGCGGAATCCCGGCATGAAAATCTTGGAGAAAGTACCCAGGGTAATCACGTTGCCTTCGCCGTTATCGAGGTCGTACAACATGCGTTGCGGTTTACCGGAGAAACGTAATTCACGGTAAGGGCTGTCCTCGATAATCATGATCTCGTATTTCTTGGCTATTCCCAAAATCTCGATTCTTCTCTCTTCCGGCATGGTCATACCGGCGGGATTCTGGAAGTCCGGGATCAAGTAAATGAATTTCGGTTTTTCACCTTTAGCCTTCATTTCAGCCAAAGTTTTCTCCAGTTCCACGGCACTCATCCCTTGTTCGTCTTGCGGGATACCTACACCCACGCCGCCGTAAGAGTTGAACGCGCCGAGAGCCCCCAGGTAAGAAGGCAATTCGCAAATATATTTGTCGCCGCGATTCAAGAAAATTTTACCCACTGTGTCCAAACCTTGTTGGGAAGAGGTGATGATCGTGATATTTTCCTTGGTCACATAGCTTAAACCTTGATCCCGGTAACGTTGTGCAAGAATTTCCAGTAATTCGGGCACACCTTCGGTTGAACCGTACTGGCAAGCGGCAGCACCATCCGTGGCGATAACTTCTGCGCAAATCTCTTGCAATTGTTCCAGAGGGAAAGATTCTTTAGCGGGTAGTCCCCCGGCGAAAGAGATAATTTCCGGTTTTTGAGTTAACTTCAATAACTCTCTAATAGCAGAGCGCTTCATTCCTTTGGCGCTGTCTGATAAAATTTCTTTGTAGTCGCTAACCATGTTTATCTGTTTTAAAGTGAATATACGCTGTTATGTATTTGTGTTGCGAAGTTAATAATAAGTTTTTGAAATAAAATTTTTCATATCAATTTTTTAATAAAATCGATTGCAAAACTTTCAATTTTGATGTTTTTGAGTCGTTTTAGTAATAATCCGGAGTGCGAGTGGATGGATTTTCGCGTGAGTATCACGTGGATAACCATGGTGAATTTTAAATGAATCCTATTTTATTTTCGTTTTAAACTCGTCATGAACTCTATATGAACTTTATATGAACCTTATATGAACTCTATTTATAATAGTGTTCATAAAGGGTTATGAAAGGTGAACTAAAATTGTGTAAATGGGTTTGATACAAGTTTTATACAGATTTAATTCTATATTTATTGAGGTTTTTGCGGGGACTTACGGCTGTTTGCCTGATGGCGTTCCCTTTTATGGTTTTTATTCGTATATTTGTGTTATCTTGAAAAGTTAGGTTGTGCCGTGGTAACGTGTTAAAAAGGAAAGATGATAATAATTTGAATATGCAGGTGATGAAATTACTAGATTATTGGGCATTGTATCTATACCATTGGGATCAAAAATATTTTGTAATTATATTTATTTTTCATAACTTTGAAACAATCATAAAATATGTGCACATGATATGATTCTATTTATTAACTTAAAAGAAAAATGTTATGAAAAAAAAATTGTATTGTTGTTGACATTTGCCTTTATAGGTATTGGATGTACTTGGGCTCAAAATCTTCCTTTTTCAGATGCAGGATCTAAAGTTGGAAAAATTGTTAGTGTTTCAATGACAGGTTCTAATACGACTCCTATTGTTTTTAAGAAAGGAACGTACGAACATATGACGGTTAAGTTTATTTCTAACAAAAAATGTACAAAATGTACTTTGAGAATGTATGGTATTTTGAAAGGAGTGCCAGTCCCTTATCCTGTAGATCAAAGTTTGGTGACAAACGGGCTTATTTTACCATTGCAAGAGCAGCAAGAACATGAATTCACGTTCAGGTTAAACGTTAGAAATGAGCTCCCAGAACTTCAGTTTATTTTTAAAGTCGAATTGTTAGATGAAAATGGGGAAGCTATTTTTTCTTTTACAATTCCGGCTGTAATTGAAGGTTGATAATAATAGTTGTGAATGGGTAACTAAAATTTTCAAAACATCTCTATTCCATGACTTTAGATTGGATGTTGTTGCAAGTATCCAAATTTTGGAGATGTTTTGTTTTTTTTATGTGCGCTTTGTTGTCGTGATTGATAATCCTATTTTTTATGGAAAAGCATAATATACAGATTATTGCAGGTGTTTCAAGTAAATTGTTGTTACGGAATCGAGTATTTCAGTTGTCGTTCTTGGTTATCACGGTGTGTATCACGTTTTTTCATGTCATGGAGCAAAGCGAATGGGCATTTTATGCTTTCCTCGGGGAATTTAATTTGGCTTGTAGTATCCCGTATATGAATGCCTATTTGTTCACGTTGCTTCAAATACTCCCGCTACTCTTTTCGGTGACCACACTTGTGAGAAGCGATGAGAAATTGGATTCAATGGATGCGGTGTATTATCGCCAGGAAAGTAACGTAGAATACGTGTGGGGAATAACATTGGGGTATTCGTGTGTATTTATAATAATGGCAATGACTTCATTAGTGTTAGGGGTGTTAATTCATTTAATAGGGAATAATGCCCCTTTCAACTTTGGGCATTACTTGTTTTACCTTGTCACGTTGACATTTCCGGCATATGTTTTTTCGTTTGGGATTTGTTTGCTTGTAAAAAGCCTCGTGAGGCAACGCGTATTGAGTCTGACGCTCTTGATGCTATATTTCACGATTACGATATTTTTTGTCGGAAACAAATGGGGTGGAATATTCGACTTCACGGGTACAACGCTACCCAATGCTTTTTCCGAGATTGATGGGCATCCCGGAATTGTGCGATATCTGGTTCAACGATTTGCTTGGTTGATGATAGGGGTGGGGTGTATCCTTTTGTCCGCGAGGAAATTCAAACGAATACCTAACACGCCGAAAAGGACCAAGTTGACCATTGCGGTCTATGTGGCGTGGGGAGCGGGAATAGCGATGTTGTGCGGTATCGTGCTTGTGAATCATGGAGAATATGCTGTTCGCCAGAAATTCAGGGAAGTGTATGAAAAATATAATCGTGTAAAGCCATTGGCATTGTTGAGTCAAGATATCGATTTTAAGCAAACGGGATGCCGGATGGAAGTGAGCTGCCGATTGTGCGTGAAGAATCAAACAGGAGGGAAGGTGCCGGGAATCGTGCTTTATTTAAACCCCGGATTGGAGGTCATTTCCGTGCGGGCAAAGGAAAAGGACGTGCCTTTTAGTCGAGACCACCAAGCGATCGTGGTAAGTCAGCCTGTTGATCAGGGGGACTCGCTGCTGTTGCAAATAGCATACGAGGGGAATATTGACGAGAAGATTTGTTACTTGGATGTACCGGAAGAGGTGACGCGGGACACGTGGCAGCGGCGATACCTAACTTGCCGTTTCGGGAAAAGGTACGCTTTCTTGGATGAACGCTTTACCTTGCTGACCCCGGACGTTTTGTGGTATCCCGTGACGAAGCCTCTCGTGAACGTGGGGGCGTCACCTTACGAGAGAAACAAGGATTTCACCCGTTATATGTTGAACGTGATGACTCCCGGCGGGAAAACTGTTATCTCCCAGGGGCATAAAGAGATCCGTGAGGATAGGACGTCCTTCCGTAACGATCTTCCCATGGTGGGCATTTCCCTTTGCATGGGGGACTACGAAACCCGCTCAATGACGGTTGATTCCGTGGTATGTAACTTGCACGTGTTTCGTCGACGTTCTTCGTTTTTCGATGTCATAGACTCGTGTGAGAACTCGTTGGATACAGGAAAAAGTGAATTTTGGAAATTCAAAGGACGATCGTATCCTTTCCCCTTTTTCAGTTTGGTGGAGACCCCGGTGTCGTTCACCGCTTATTTCCGGGAAGAACGGGTGAGTAGTGAATACGTCCAGCCGGAGTTGGTGTTTCTGCCCGAGAGGCTTGCGGGGCAAGTCGATTCGCCGGAAAGGTTTAAGGAGTTGCCTGAATATACTCCTTCAATAGATTTGAAAAATCTTACCTCTATTTTGACTGATAATGCTAAAGTAGTCCTCTGCAACTCTTGGATCAATGGTATGATTTTTAAAAGGAACATGAAAGATTTCTTGTTGAACACCCTGAGAAGCACGAATAACCCGTATTACGTGTATCCCCTGTTTTTTGAATATGATGCCTTTTTGCAATCGGAGGATTATCTGGCTTTGAACGCGATGAATAAATATATCGTGGATGGTGCTTTCACTCGTTATGATGTCATCGGGGGAATGAAAGCGACGGTTTGGGAGGCATTGGATTATTTGGATGGCCATTGCCTGCGGGAGGCGTTGGATGACAGGGCACTTGCCCCGGAAGTCTTGCAGGATGTTTTGATATTGAAATCACTCGAGTTAGTGAATTATTTTAACTATCATGGGGTAGATCTGGATGACTTGAAATCGTTTATTTCCGGTTATTTAAAAAGACACCAGTTCGAGAGCGTGGATTTTTCCCGCTTTAATGCTGCTTTCAGGGAAAAGTTCGGGATAGATTGGAAGAGCGTGCTTCCTGCTTGTTTCACGGGTACACGAATTCCCGTGTACTTGATTCAGGATTTTCACGCTCGAAAAGTTTTTCACAATGGTCCGTATTCCGCATGCGCTATGCTTGTGGAGTTTAGTATTTTTAATGATAGTGATGTTGACGGTATCATTAGCCTACAAACTTCCGTGTCTCCTTTTTATTCCGGAGGTATTATTGCGCCTTCGTTAGGAGAATATAGCGTGAAACAGCTTAGGAAACCCTACCTTATCAAGGCGAGGACTGGAAAGAAAGTATCCCTCTATTTGCCCGAGAGTTTGCCTTACGTGGGTTTAAACACGGGTATTTCTCGTAATATCCCTCGTATCGTGTCGGCTTTTGACGAGAGTGTCGAGCGTATAGAGCGATATGAAGAGTATGTCAAGTCGGTGGAAAAGGAGGAATTCTTGCCGGGCGAAAATGAGATTATCGTGGATAATACGGATGATGGTTTTCGGGTGGTTGAGAATCTGCGCTTTAACTTGCGGCAATGGTTTGCCGGAAATACGGTGACAGCGAAGCAGGTGAAACCCGCGAATTTGTATGGTTATGTCATGTTGAACGACGAGTGGAAAACACTGGCGGAAGATAATGCCTACGGGCAATATTGCCGAAGTCTCGTGGCTCGGAATAGCGGGAACGGGCAGTCCGCCTTAGAGTGGAGTGCTACGCTGACGAGAAACGGTCAATATGAAATCTTGGTGTATCTGCCGGAATTTCGAGGTACGAATATCATGTTGCAAACCGCAGGGCATGCTAAAATAGTAGGGAAACAAGAATATACGGTGACTCTGCCGAGCGGGGATGTAAAAGTCGTTTGGGCAGACAATAAGGATGTTTGCGGGTGGATTTCTTTAGGTACTTTTGACTGTACTCCCGGAAAATGCAAGGTTGCGCTAAGTGACAAGGGTGCAGCTGATTATCAGATTGTAATCGGTGATGCTGTGAAATGGGAATACATAGGAAGGGTTCCCGAAGCTCGTTGAGTGCTTGCCTCTGCGCCTGCTGAAATATATTTGGAATAGATTTGGAAGAAATGTTTTTTTCAATTAGTTTTGTGGTTCAAAATAGGTGCGCCCCTGTAGTTCAACGGATAGAACGGAAGTTTCCTAAACTTTAAATGGCAGTTCGATTCTGCCCGGGGGTACGTGGAGAGCCTTATTCTTTGGGGGATAAGGCTTTTTTGGTTATAGGCTTTTTCAGAAAAGATGATCTCTTGTTTTTCCCCTGTTGATTATTAAGATGGTATGGATACGATTCCTTCAGGATGTAAATTGATTGTTCGCCTATAGTGCTTGTTGGAAATAAAAATGGGCGAACCTCGTGAGTAAGAGAAATATTTTTTATACTTTAGCCGAACTAATTCGTAAAAAGTGAAAGACATGTATACACTAGATGAACTAAAAGAGATTATAAGAAAAGAGTTGGAGAAAAAAGAGTATATGCAAGAGCCATATTCATTGTTCGAGCCTATACTGTATATGCTTGAGGATGGCGGGAAACGGTTGCGACCGATGCTTACGCTGATGGCTTATAATCTTTACCGGGATGATGTCGAGAATGTGTTGAAGTCTGCTATCGGAATCGAGATCTTTCACAATTACACGCTTTTGCATGATGACGTGATGGATGATGCCGACTTGAGAAGAGGACGTCCGACGGTGCACAAGAAATGGAATAGCAACGTGGCGATCTTGAGTGGTGATGCAGCCGCGATCACGGCTTACAAGAGTATCGAACATTGCGAGGATAAATATCTGCGTCGGGCGATTGATTTCTTCAACCAGGTAGCGTTGGATGTGTGTAAAGGACAACAGTACGATATGGTATTCGAGACGAGGAATGACGTGACCGAGGAGGAATACATCCACATGATTTACTTGAAGACAGCCGTGTTGCTTGCCGGTAGTTTGCGTCACGGGGCATTGCTCGGCGGGGCTCCCGAACACGAGTACAACGCGTTGTATGATTTCGGGGGATCACTCGGGTTGGCTTTCCAATTGCAGGATGATTACCTCGACGTGTATGGAGAGGTTGCCGAATTCGGGAAAAATATAGGTGGGGATATCGTGTCAAACAAGAAAACCTATATGCTTATCAAGGCTTTGGAGTTAGCTGACCCGAAAACGAAAGAGGAACTGTGGGGATGGATCGAGAAGAAAGATTTCGATCACAAGGAGAAAGTGGAGGCTGTGACCCGTATATATGACCGTTTGGGAATAAAAGAAGTCGCTTTTGCGGCAATTGAGAAATATTTGGCAAAGAGCCGGGAGATTCTGGATAAGATAGAAGTTCCGGCGGAACGAAAAGTCGATCTCTACGAAATGCTGGATGAGATTGGGAATCGGAAGAAATAATAATGATGCGTTAATGGAGAAATCTAAACAACGGTTACTAGACGAGCGTTATTTGAGGATGGCCCGGATATGGGCAGAAAATTCGTACTGCGTGAGGCGTCAGGTGGGAGCCTTGATCGTGCGGGGCGATGCGATTATTTCAGACGGGTATAACGGGACTCCTTCCGGGTTCGAGAATATCTGTGAAGATGAGGATAATAAAACGAAACCTTACGTGTTGCACGCTGAGGCGAATGCCATCACGAAAGTGGCGAAATCGAATAACAGTAGTTTCGGGTCAACGTTGTACGTGACGGCTTCTCCTTGCATCGAGTGCTCCAAATTGATCATTCAAGCGGGCATCCGGCGAGTGGTGTACTCGGAACATTACAGGAGTACGGATGGGATCGAGTTGTTGCAAAAGGCAGGTATTGAAGTGGAGTATATTGAATTAGTGGATGATAAAGGGATAAAAGATTAAATTGAACGGTAATGAACAAGAGTAATTTAAGGGCATTATTGACACCGATCGTGTTGGCGCTTGCCATCGTGCTCGGGATGATGATAAACCGGTTTTTACCAGATCGAACGCGAATTCCCGTACCCGTGGGTGGTTACCCTCAAGTGGGTAATAAATTAGACGTGATACTGGGAATGGTTCAACATTCATATGTTGACACAGTAAATATGACGGAGTTGATAGAGAATTCGATACCTGTCATTCTGAACGATCTGGATCCTCACACGATATATATTCCGGCGAAAGATATGCAGCGGGCGAACGAGGGGATTGTTGGCAATTTCGGGGGTGTGGGAGTACAATTCTACAAGTATCTGGACACGGTGACCGTGGTAAAAGTAGTTCCCGGCGGACCTTCGGAGAAGGCGGGCGTGAAGGATGGCGACCGGATAATCCAGGTCGGCGATTCTGTTGTTGCGGGAGTGAACATGGACACGAATCGGATCATGGCAATGATGAGAGGCGAGCTTGGCTCGAAGGTCGATTTAACTATCGTGAGAAGGGGTGAACCGCAACCGATCAAGAAGACTATTACCCGTGGCAGTATCCCCGTGAAAAGCGTGGATGTCGCTTACATGATAAATGACACGACGGGATATTTGAAAACCAATACTTTCGGTATGCTTACTTATATCGAATTTATGAATGCGCTGGAAACTTTGAAGCAGGCGGGAATGAAGAAGATTATTATCGACTTGCGGGAGAATGAAGGCGGAGTATTGGAAACGGCAATCAAGATGATTAACGAGTTTTTGGATGCCGACAAATTGATCCTGTACACTCAGGGAAAAGCTCGTGCCCGCATGGATTTCACTTCTAACGGTCAAGGACGTTACAAGGACATTCGGGTCGATGTGCTGATTAGCGAGTTCAGTGCTTCGGCGAGTGAGATTTTCGCGGGAGCGATACAAGATAATGACCGGGGATTGATTATCGGTCGCCGTTCATTCGGGAAAGGGTTGGTTCAAGAACAACGTATGTTGTCTGACGGTTCTGCCGTACGGTTGACCGTGGCTCGTTATTACACGCCTTCCGGTCGTTCTATCCAGAAACCGTATGACCAAGGAAAAGAGAAATATTATAATGATATATACAATCGTATGTTGCATGGCGAATTTTCCCAAAAAGATAGTATCACGTTTGACGAGAACTTGAAGTACCAGACTGTTGGCGGGCGTACCGTGTATGGAGGCGGTGGAATCATGCCGGATATTTTCGTGCCGGCGGATACTACCGGGGCTACCCGTTACCTGGCTGCGGTAACGAGAACTCAATTCCTGTATGATTACACCTTTGATTTCATGGACAAGCACCGGAACGAGATGACGGACTTGAAAGATTACAAAGCCATTCAGCGGTATTTGAAGAAATTTGACCTGGTGAACGACATGGCAAATTATGCCGCTCGCCGTGGTTTGAAACGGAATGACAAGGAGATCAAGGAATCTTACCAGATATTGAGAACACGGATAGAGGCTTTCATCGGTCGCCATGTATTGGACGACATCGGTTTTTACCCGATAATCGGTCAAATTGATAACACTTTGCAGGAAGCGATAAAACAATGACCGGAATGAACAGGATACACGGGAGGCTGATCGGTCTCCTGTTTCTATTTTTTACACTGGGCAGTCTTGCTCAAAATCGCTATATTCCCTCTGGCGAAGGGATGTTGGTTGAGTATTCCTATTATTGTTTAGGGTTTAACAAAGAACACAAACAAGCGAATTGGGTGTATTACGAGTTGGGAGCCAAGAATCTCACGGGTAAAGCAAGCCGGAAAGATAACTTCCGGGTCGATCCGAAATTAAGCCAGTGGAGTGCCACGCTTGCCGATTACAAGGGGAGCGGGTATGACCGGGGGCATCTATGCCCTGCCGCCGATATGTCGTTCAACTCGAAAGCGATGAGCGAAACTTTCTATATGTCGAATATGTCACCGCAGGTGCCGATGTTTAACCGGGGGATTTGGAAGAAGCTGGAAGAACACGTGCGGGAACGGGCTAAACGGGAAGTATTGCACGTGGTGACCGGACCCATTTTTAAAAGCAATAAAGGAAAAATAGGGAAAGGGGAAGTGACCGTTCCCGGGTATTATTACAAGCTGTTTTATTCCCCCTCAAAACAACAGATGATCGCTTACGTGTTGCCTAACGAGGAAAGTAAACGTTCGTTGAATAGTTTTGCTGTACCCGTGTCGAAGGTGGAGAAAATGACAGGTATCGATTTTTTCCCGCAATTGCCGGATGATCTGGAAAAATTACTGGAAGCGGATACTCTCTCGCATTTGAAGCATATGCCGAAACAGCCGGGTAAATCCTATCCTCCGACCCGGAAGGAACAAATTATCGCCGTGGCGGGAGCTGTCATCTTGTTTTTACTCGTGTATTTTTTGATTAAGAAATTCGGGGGCAAGAAGAAAAAGAAAAAAGCCAAGAAACCCGTGAAGAAAAAGAAATAAGCCACGATGGCTTATTTCTTTTTCAATAAATTATCGATCACCTTGGTCAGTTCCTCGAACTCTTTCGGCTCGTACAAGCGGGTAAGGAAAACGATTTTTCCCTCTTTGTCAATGATAATATTGCGAGTTACGCCCGCACCTTGAGCGGCAAATGAATAAAAGGCTTTCCCTTCCGGATCGAGCAGAAGGGGATACGTGATCCCCGTTTCTTTGGCAAATTTCTCTACGACGTATTTTGGCTCTTTAAGGTCAATGCCATATAGCACGAAATCCGGGTTGTCTTTATGCTTCAACCAGATGTCCTTTTCGATAAAAGGCATCTCCTTCCGACAGACACCGCACCAGCTGGCAGTGAATTGCAGCATGATGACTTTCCCTTTCAAGTCTTTCAGTTGCTTTTTTGTGCCGTCGGGGAAGATTAATTCAATGTCGGGTGCTTTATCTCCCACTTTCACGAGATATCCCCTGTCGTCCTCGGGGGCTTGAACCCAAGAACAAGTCATGAATAATAGTAATATCAGAGTTAAATGTTTCATATTGGATTGAATTAAATTAATATCGTTTCAGGCTTTTCGGGCTGCCGCTCCACGAGCAACCCAGACAATAGAGGGTTGTCGTATCGAATCCCTCTAAAGAATCATTCTCGTTGACCGGAACAACCACGTAATCCGTGGTTACTTGCACGAGGCATTTATTACCTTGTGCGTCTTTCACGTGAAATCGGCGTATGCCGCATTGTGGACAGAGTAAAAATCGCATATTCTAAAATTTTAAGGCATAGTTACTGATTATTGTTGATAATTGTACGTGTGAGATAGGAAAAATGATCGGAATTATTCATTTCTTTTCGTATGCGGGGAGAAATACGGTATATTTGTTGTTTTAAAACATTTCCACCAATGAATATCGATATGGAAGAACAGAAGAAATACAAAATACATTTTGCACCCGTGCAAGGGCACACCGATTGGACGTACCGGAATCTGCACGAGAAACATTTTGGAGGTATTGACGCTTATTACACCCCGTTCATCCGTGTGGAGAAAGGGGATAGTTTTCGTTCTCGGGATATGAAAGACTGCGATCCCGAGTTGAATAGCGTGCAGCGGTTGATCCCGCAAATCTTGGGAGGTGATCCGATGGAATTGGACGTTTGCTTGGAGATGCTGGGGGAGAGAGGATATACCGGGGTGGACGTTAACATGGGGTGTCCTTTCCCGATGATTGCGAGGAGAGGAAAAGGAGCGGGTGTATTACCTTATCCCGAACGGGTGCGGGAATTGATGGACGTGGTAAAAGAATACCCGGAAATCCGTTGTTCCGTGAAGATGCGTTTGGGATGGGAGAACCCGGAAGAATGTCTGGCATTGCTTCCCGTGTTGAATGAAACGCCCTTGGCAGCGATCATCTTGCACGCCCGTGTCGGGACGCAGGAATACAAGGGGGAGGTCAACATGGATGCCTTCGAGATGTTTTATAACCAATGTAAGCATCCTTTGTTTTACAACGGGGATTTATTGACCGTGGAAGATATTCAACGGGTGACAACTCGTTTCCCTCGTTTGGAGGGAGTGATGGTCGGTCGGGGATTATTGGCAAACCCCGCGTTGGCGATGGAATACGTTCAAGATAAGAAATTGACCTCGGGAGAAAGGTTCCGGAAATTCAAATTGTTCCATGATGAGTTGCTTGCCGCTTACGCCGAGCGTTTGCAGGGAGAACATCAGCTCGTGATGAAGATGAAGACATTTTGGGTGTATTTTATGCCATTGACCGACCGGAAGATATTGAAGAAGATCCACAAGAGTAATAAATTGTCCCAGTATAACGAGGCGCTCGTGCGGGCTTTCGTGGCGGGGCAAGATGAGGAATAATCCCGGATGAAGAAAACGATATATATCATAATAGGTTGTATTTCCGTGGTGTTAGGGGTCATTGGTATTTTCATGCCCGGCTTGCCGACAACGCCGTTTTTATTATTGAGTTCGTGGCTTTTCTATAATAGTTCCAAGCGTTTGCACGATGCCCTGCATCGTTCGAAGTGGTTGGGACCTTACATCCGGCGTTTTCAAGAGAAGAAAGGAGTAGGCTGGAAAACGAAAGCGGTTTCAATCATTTGTATGTGGACGATGATCAGTATCTCGGCTTTCGCGGTGCTCGAGAATCTCCACGTTCGGATATTATTAATGGCATTAGGGGTAATTGGGACGTGTTGCGTGTTGTTTATCGTGCCGAATCAAAGGGAATGATAGTTTTTTGTACTTTAATTACCAAAAATGAATTTTTCCATTTTCAATAGTGAATGGTCTTTCCTCTGTTCCGGAAGTTGTGTTGCGTAGCCATAATAAACCGCCTTCTGGTACATTGGAGAATTCGAGAAAGTAATCGATAGCTCTTTGTGAACCTAAGGAGCGCCATCCATCTATATCATAATAGAATAATTCATATCTATTGCCGGGGTATATGCCATTTCCATCTCCTCTTGGAATACAGATGATTTTAGAAACTTTAACTGGTTTTCCAAAATCAATGATGAGTTCTTCCGTTGATATGGATGCATACGAGAGAGGATCATTGTCAAATGCTTTTTGAAATTGTGATTTACATGTACCATTTAGAATATGATCATGCTCATCTATAAACTTAATTTCTGCAATATCGAATGTCTTTTTTGGGTTCCCTTGAATTCGATAAAATTGGAATGATTTATTTTTTTTTGTGTTTTGTGTTATGTAATTTAAGTTTGTAAAATTTAGCGTAAGGATGGTATCTCTTGTTTCTTTTTTAAATTGAGGATTATTTGATGCTTCGATAATTATACCATTCAAATTTTTACAATACTTGAGTAATAATTCGTTTGATGGATATTTTCTTGTTAGAGTCAAATTTTGTGTTTTTTGGGGGTGCGGTGCTAAATATTTTATTTCTCCCCGGGAGTTTAGTATAAAGGGATAATTGAATGCATATTGAATATTTCCTTTATAATATAGAGGTAGATAAACAATATCTTTACCCATATCTTTAAATTCAATTTCGTCCTTTTCAAATTTAGCAATTTCTATTGGTTGCCATGATAAATTGTTGAATACACCTAAGTAACAGTAGTGTGGTTTTTGGGGAATCTGTTTTCTTACTTTTACTTTAATATTGCTGGTATTTAGATAAGTAGAGGTGACATCTTTGATGAAAGGATTTCGAAATATCTCAGGAATATATTCATTTTCTAAAAAATTGATATCGTTATTTCGTGAATACGTGAGCCTGTAAATTTTAGCTGCTTTGTAATTTACGAATAAAGTTTTGTTCCCGTTTTGAATGTTTGAAGTAATAATTGTACACCAGTAATGTTGACCGTTGCGATTGGGATGAAATGGTATGTAATCTAATGCTGCAGGAATACCTAATGTGCGAAATTGGAATAGGCGTGTGGCATAGGATTCGTAACAATTAGTTGTAAAATCGATTTTAAGAAACTGATTAATGAAACTTCGATTAAAAATCAAATCATGCTTTTGGTATTCAATGTATTGCGACATTTTTAAAATGTCGTGTTTGATATTATCAGCATGAGCAATAACATCATTCATCGTTTGGGAAGCATGAATAGAATCTCTCCAAGTGTCTATAAATTCATTTTCGAATCGATATGGTAATATGTATTCGAAAAAAATGTTCATGGGAATATCCGAGAGCCAAGGATATATTTGTAATAGTTTGAATGATGCATCAATATGTTTGATGAGAAAATCGGAAGAAATGTGTTTTATGTCTTCTTGTTTTTGAGATATGTTTTTAATATTTTCGGTGTGACTGGCTAGGATATCAAATATCTTTGTGTCAAGATAAGTGACTGTATCTTGGGTTTTCATTTTGATTATGCCGCTCGTATTTATAATTTTTTTTTCAAAACAGGTGTTTTGTACATGCTTGCTGACGAGCCGGAATGAATCTATTAAATCTCCACGCAAAGTGTAATGTCCGGGCATATTCTCGATTAAAAATTTTGCGGCTTCGAGTTTAAGAGAATCTTTCGATTGTGTATAATGGGCGAGTACTTTCTCCAGTTCCGGTCGATTATTGCCTGCCAACTCAAGAGCCGTTTTTAATTTTGAGTGATGATGTTGGCAAGAAAAGAGAACAATAGAAAATATAGTTGTAAAGTATGTAAGTTTCATGACGTAACAGATGGAATTCACCATGGCTTTACACTGCCATGGTGAATGAAAAGTTTATTTAACTTTTGTCAGTATTGCTTCATTTGGAATCCAGTTTTCACATGATGGTTGAGTTATAAGTTTGAAATGTATAGAATCTTTACCGATGAAAGTGATTTTGGCTGTTCCCGGTTCCCCTATTTCATAAGCACTTTTGATCTTGACAATCAATTCTCCATTTTTGATTGTTCCTTGAATAGATTCTTCTTCCCCACTGTCATCTATTCTATTGCCATACAGCATTATAGAGGAATGTCTTCCAGTCACAATAGAATCCTTTTGGGTTAGTGTTAGGGAAAATAATGAACTTTCAGTTTCCTCTATCCACTTCCCATTATAGTTTGGGTAGGATACGATGGCGAATAGGGTGATGATTGTGATAATTAGTGTTTTCATATTATTCGATATTAACAGTTAACATTATATTTATTTGAATCCGTTTTTTGTTTAAACGTATTTGTTCGGTTGAGCCATCCTTTTAAAAAGATTTTTTTTCCAGGATCGGATTTAACTAAATCTTGATAGTATTCTTTTCTTTTTTCTATAAAAGTGTTGTATAAAAGTTTATGGTCAATGCTATTTAGACAGGCGATTGTTTTAGGACCAATAGCACCATCTTCCACCAAAACGACCTTTGACTGTAATGTGTTTAAGGTTTTTTGTAATACTTTTGTTGCATTAACTCCTGCATTGATATAGAAATCGAAAAAAGCGTATCTCATATCAGGATCGTCAATTGTTTCCATTTTAGTTCTGTTCCAAAATGCCGCTTCATAAATGGAAATTGCTTGTTCGGATGTGAGTTTTTTCAGATTCTCTAAAGTTGGTTCCATGTCTAAAATTTTTTTTGCAAATCTTTGCCACGTGTCCCAAGAAATCCCTTTATTGGTCGCTTTGCCGGGATCTTTGGGATGATTAACAAATCCACCCTCGTGTTTCAGCACTTTTTCCATAACCCCCTCGAATAATAGGCCGTCACATGGATCCGGTATATTAGGATCCTTTGGTGTATCATCCTTATCTCCTCCTCCGGAAGTGGTGGGATCGTTCGGATCAAGTGGTATATCCGGATCGGGATAGTCGTAACAAGTACATTCTGGCGTTTTTTTGTGACAGAATGCGCATCTTACACATAGGCAATTTCGCTCTTTCGCTCCGCAATAAATGCATTTGGGACAAACGCATCCGTCACGGGTTCCGCAATAGGGACATACGACTACAATAACTTCTTCAAGATCATCTCCTGGAAGTGAACAATTAAAGGGACAGTCTGCATATGCATAGCCATGTTCACATTTTCTAATAGAAGAGTTTTCAATAGAACTGAAAGCTCTTGAAACATTTGTTTGCACTTCGTTAAATCGCATGTGTTCGTAATTAGAATTCTCTTGAGAACATAATGAGTCCCCTTGATTCGTTATGCGTGTGCAAAGTGTTCCGTTAAGTTTTCCGTTTGTGTACCCGAATGCTTTCACAAATTTCCCTTCTAGAGTAGAACAGAAAACCATCCCTGTGAAATTATTTCCACCCAAGTATTTAAAATTCTCGATTAGTGTGTGCGGATCCTTGTCTCGAGTTCCTTGTATCTCCGGAATGATAGTTGTGACAAACATATCAATTTCATTATCGGAACGTTTGGCGATAACTAATCTTCTTCCGGCGGGGACCTCGCAAGTGTACACGTGTTTTTGGTTATGGTAAATTTGTCTTGCAACGTGAACTGTTGACGTCGATCGTAAAGGTATTTCTATTAAAGTAACACCTTTATGTCCGGATATAATGGCTTTTCCCCAATCGGGACTCATTTCCGGGTGAACATTTAATGTGTTTCTACTTTGCGTCTTTTCCTTGAAAGATAGTGGTGCTAGATCTGTTGCATTCATTTCAAAGAACTCCTGAGCTTCCCCGATACTGAATGATATCGGATAATCATTGCTTTGGGTAGAATTGTTATCCAATCCGTAATCTCGGCAAGAATAATAAATCAGTAGCAATAAAGCAACTCCTAGCGGGATAATTTTTTTTCTTTTCATGATTTGTTACGTTAAAAAATTAATCATCACATAATTCTTCTTTGAAGTTTTGTTTGTTTCTGTCTATTTCATAACACCTCCTTTCTTTTGTTTTATTATAGCTGTTTTTTAAAAAAGATTTCATGATATAGCGGGCTTTTAAAACAGTTGTATTCGTGATTTTGGCTTTTGTTGCGAGTGCTTTTTTTGCGATTTTTTCAGCTTTGTCTTTTTCACCTGTTTCTTGGTACAGGGAGAATAAATAGAATTGTGGAAGGATATGTGCGGGAACCATTAGATGTGCTTGTTGAAAGGCGTTTTGAGCTTTATCAAATTTTTGAGAATATTGGTAACATAAACCGATGTTGTTTAAGACCATGGAATTGGGGCGTAATTTGTACGCTTGTTCTAAAACGGGGAGGGCTTCACTATATTTTTTGCAAGTGTAAAGTTCTTCTGCTAGCCATAAAACAAATTCGGGAGAGTTTATTAATTGAGGATAATATTTCATCCACGTTTTTTCTGTGGTTACTGTTTTTAATGTTTGTTCGGCTTTTGTCCTTAAAATAATTTGATTATAAAATAGGAATGAGATGATTAATAATATGATTGTTAAAATCTTCTTGGTAAATCTTGATATATAAATGGTATGTCGTTTTAATGTTGTTTCTTTGGCAATTATAGCGATTATCGTACAAAAAATGAGTGTGATAGATATATTTTCAAAGGGATATCCGAATACGCTAAAAATTGAAAATGAAATTAATAGTACTTGATAATGCCGAATATTATTATGTTCTTTGGGTGAAATTTTGAGACAATAAAATAGAAGTACGGAGAATAATGTTAAACCGATAATGCCTGTTTCGCATGCAATTTTGATATATTCATTGAAGGCTGTATAATTGTTTTCAGCGATGGGTATGAATATTGAATTAGAGTTTTGCTGGAACCACAAAGCTTGTTGTGGCATATACATAGCCTTAAATGAAGATATACCATGCCCAAACCATGGAGCTTGTCCGAAAATTGAAAATGAAACCAAATAAATTAAAATTCTACCATTAGCAGATGCAGGATGGATCAAGTACATTCCTCCTAACAAGAGTAGTGTAAGAAATGTTATTAAGGTACATGAGTAAATCATTCTTTTATTGAATTGTTGGTAATGGTATTTATTGCTTTTGCAGTATATCCATACCATTCCGTTAATTAAAGCAAACCAAGCAGCTCTGGAGTGAGCTAACGAAATTCCTGTTAACATGATACATAGCCCACCTATGAGACAAATTTTGTATATGTTTTTTGAAGTGTGGTATAGTAAAAGAGAGCAACTGATAATAGAAAGGGTTAAATAAATACCCCATAAACTAGGATTTATAAAACTTCCAGTTTGTTTGAAATATACATGGTAGGATGGTAGTATATCTATAAATTGTAAGATACCCCAAATGGCTTGAATTATTCCTGAAATAGATAGGGCTAAAACAAACGTGTTGTTGTAATGAGCATTGCGAGTCCAATAATATAGCATGAATAAACATACAAAGTAGAATATCGTAATTGAATCTACGGGATAAGATGAGGTTAATAAACGAATAATACTCCATGAAATAACGAGTCCCCATAATAAATCTATTTTATTCCATGTATAGGTTTCGTGTTTAAATAATATTCTTAGAGTGTGTGCAACGAGTATGCTAAAAATTAAAGTATAAGTAGTAAGCCCCGTAAAACAAATATTGTATTTGTCTGTTACTGGCAATAAAATGGCAAATAGCCAAATTGTTAGTTGGTCTGTATAATTTGTATATCGTTTCACTTGCTATATATCCCGAAATGCTATTGACGGGTGACAGCTAGTGGGTAAATAAAAGTTAAATACATCTTCACGACTCGTGATTGGAACGCTTAAATTGCATAAACCGGAGGTACTTGGAAAAGTACCTCCGGTTTATGCAATTTAAGCGTGCGATAGTTCTTTATCCGATCACCACGTTCACGATTTTCTTCGGAACGATAATCATCTTTTTGATACCTTTGTTATCCAGCCATTTCGTGAATTCGGGAGCGGCTTTCACGGCGGTTTCTATTTCCGCGTTCGTGGCAGTTGCCGGCAGGGCAAGTTTGAAACGTACTTTGCCGTTGAAGGAAACCGGGTACTCGAACTCGTCCTCCACGAGGAATTTCTCTTCCCATTGGGGGAACGATTCTTTCGTGATGCTCTGGGTATGTCCTAACAGGCTCCACAATTCTTCCGCCATGTGCGGGGCAAAAGGAGCAAGTGCGATCACGAGCGGTTCGAGGATAGCCCGTTTGTTGCATTTCAAGGCGGTCAACTCGTTCGTGCAGATCATGAACGCGGGTACGGACGTGTTGAACGAGAAGTTCTCGATGTCGTAT
The DNA here is from genome assembly GCF_000379665.1 of Butyricimonas synergistica DSM 23225. Taxonomy (GTDB): domain Bacteria; phylum Bacteroidota; class Bacteroidia; order Bacteroidales; family Marinifilaceae; genus Butyricimonas; species Butyricimonas synergistica. Next base: position 639,353 of record NZ_KB903360.1, read on the forward strand.
TCCACTTTCTTGATCGTTTTATGCAGTACTTTCAACTCTTCCTTGGTCGGGGCTTCATCGCTTATGCGGAAATCCTCGCCGACTTGGAACAAGCGCCAGAATTTACGCAGGAATTTGAATACCCCGTCGATACCTTGGGTATCCCACGGTTTGCTAAATTCCAGCGGTCCGAGGAACATCTCGTACAAGCGCAGCGTGTCGGCCCCGTATTCTTCGACGATCGTGTCGGGGTTCACCACGTTGAACATGGATTTGGACATCTTCTCGATCGCCCAGCCACAGATGTATTTCCCGTTTTCCAGGATAAATTCGGCATCGGCAAATTCCGGGCGCCAAGCACGGAAAGCCTCCAGATCCAACACGTCGTTCTTGACAATGTTCACGTCCACGTGTAGTTCCGTGGTCTTGTATTGGTCTTTCAATCCCAGGGAAACAAAAGTATTCGTGCCTTGTATCCGGTACACGAAGTTTGAACGTCCCTGGATCATCCCCTGGTTGATCAGTTTCTTGAAAGGCTCTTCCTCGCTAGCCACGCCGATGTCATGAAGGAACATATTCCAAAAACGGGAATAGATCAAGTGACCGGTGGCGTGCTCGGAACCTCCCAGGTAGAGATCCACGTTCTGCCAATAGTTGCAAATATCCTTGTCCACCAACGCCTTGTCGTTGTGCGGGTCCATGTAACGCAAGAAGTACGCCGAGGAACCTGCAAAACCGGGCATCGTGTTCAATTCCAACGGGTAACCGTCCTCTGTCTTCCAGTTTTTAGCACGACCGAGAGGCGGTTCTCCCGTTTCGGTCGGCAAGTATTTGTCGATTTCCGGTAATTCCAACGGCAATTTTGACTCGTCGAGCATATAAGGCAGGTTATCCTTGTAGTACACCGGGAACGGTTCGCCCCAGTAACGCTGGCGGCTGAAAATGGCATCCCTCAGGCGGTAATTGATTTTGCTTTTCCCGATGCCTCTTTTTTCCACCTCTTGCGCGATATAGGCGATAGCCTCTTTTACTTCCATGCCGTTGATGATGCCGCTGTTAATTAGCTTGCCGACTTTCGCGTCATACGATCCTTCGGACATATCGTGTCCCTCCCCGTCGTCGATGACGGGAACGATCGGCAGGTTGAAATGTCGCGCGAAAGCGTAGTCGCGGCTGTCGTGTCCCGGTACTGCCATGATAGCCCCCGTTCCGTAACCGGACAGGACGTATTCACTGATCCATACCGGGATCGCTTCGTTCGTGAACGGGTTGATGGCGTATGATCCGGTAAACACTCCCGTTACTTTTTTCACTTCCGTCTGGCGTTCCCGTTCCGTGCGTTTGGACACGTAATCGAGGTATTCGGCAACGGCATCCGCTTGTTCCGCCATTGTCAACGGTTTCACGTAATCTGACTCGGGAGCCAGTACCATGAAAGAAACCCCGAAGATGGTATCCGGGCGGGTGGTGAAGATTTCCAGTTTCACGTCAGAGTCCTTCACGTCGAAAACGATGTCGGCTCCTTGCGAGCGACCGATCCAGTTGCGTTGCACGTCTTTCAGCGAGTCCGACCAGTTCAGTTGCTCCAGCCCGTCCAGCAATCTCTGGGCGTAAGCGGAAACCCGGAGCGACCATTGGCGCATTTTCTTTTGCACTACGGGATAGCCTCCCCGTTCGGACAGCCCGTCTTTCACCTCGTCATTGGCGAGTACAGTTCCCAGTTCCGGGCACCAGTTCACCATCGTGTCCGCCAAGTAAGCGATTCGGTAATTTAGTAATATCTCTTGTTGTTCCTTTTCAGATTTGGATTTCCACTCCTCTGCCGTGAAATGCAGTTCTTCGCCGCAAGCCACGTTCAGCCCTTCCGTGCCGGTCGTTTCAAATGCTTTTACCAGCTCGCCGATCGGCATCGCTTTTTGTTCGTCATTGCAGAAGAAGCTATTGAACATCTGAATGAAAGTCCATTGCGTCCACTTGTAATATCCCGGGTCGCAGGTACGGATTTCTCTGTCCCAATCGTACGAGAACCCGATCTTATCCATTTGCTCCCGGTAACGGTTGATGTTCCGCTCCGTCGTGATTGCGGGGTGTTGCCCCGTCTGTATGGCGTATTGTTCAGCCGGCAGGCCGTAGGCGTCGTATCCCATGGGATGCAACACGTTGAAACCTTTCAAATGCTTGTAGCGGGAATATATATCGGAAGCGATGTAGCCTAGCGGGTGTCCCACGTGTAGCCCTGCCCCGGAGGGATAAGGGAACATATCCAGCACGTAGTATTTGGGTTTGGAAGGATCCATTTCAACCCGGTAAGTTTTGTTCTCTTGCCAGTAGCTTTGCCACTTTTTCTCGACTTCCTTGAAATTGTATTCCATGTTATTCCTTATTTTAGTTCTCGTAATGAACGGCAAAGATATAAAAAAATTGCGCTATTTTATCATTCAAATAGATAGGCGAATTTTTCAGAGAGTATCATATCGTGATTAGGTGAAGTCTATAATCAATTACGGAATATTCCCGTTTTAATTCCGGTATATTAGTGTAAAATGAGCTATTGATATTTTGTAGATTCGCTGTAGCAACGCTGTATATGTACAGCGTTGCTACAGCGAATCTACAGGGAATCTACAGCGTTTCTCACGGAATTGAACCGGAAGTAAACCTTGATTGAAATGGTATTCTTGCTTGTTCTCGGTAGTACTTGGACGATACCCGATATAGATGACAGGAAGTACGTTTTTTCATCATTTTTAGGGATTGTATGGGGGTGATCGCCGTTCTAATTTTGTGGCGTTAAATAGTCTGTTAAACTAAAATTTTAAATATAATGAAAAAGATGAATCAGTTTATTGCGTGGGGGCTGATGGTTTGTGCGGTTTGTTTTACGGCTTGTTCTGATGATGACAATGGTGATTCCTGGGACGGAAATTCTGTTGTGGTGAATGCAGCTGCTTATGAGTCATGGACTTATTTTGATTTTGAAACGGGTATGTCGAAGACATTGAACGTGAAATCACAGGAAGGTGGAGTTGCCGGGATGTATGAGGGAGATTTGGTGATTCCCAGAGTGGGAACGACGGAGAACGTGAAAGTAATTATTTCAACGGTTTCTAAAGATACGGTGTTAATTTCCATGGATACGATAGAACTTGCTATGAGTGGTTCGTCCGCATCGAAATTTGTTTTTTCTGCGAAAGCGAAAGTGGAAGAAGGAAGTGCCCAGTGGGTGTTGACAGGAGCGCCGACAGAGATCGAAAGTGGGGGCGTTATATTGGAAAATGTGTCTTTTAGTGGGACGATAGGAAAAGAAGAAGGTACGCAAGCGGTGCTTACGGTTAGTTTTCAACCGAAAGGAATGCCTTTTGCCCTCTCCGGGACTTATACGGCAACGGTTGGGGACAATAAGACCTACGTGTTGGATGGTGATGAGATTTCTTTTGACTGGGATATTGCGTTCCACAAATATGATATTAAGACCAATGGCGGGGCTGCCGTGAAGTTGAACACGACGGATCTGGTTTCCGTGACTGCGGCTTCAATTACCGGGATGGATTTTACGGTTGACACGGACGACCATCAAGTAATGGTGGATATGTCGAAGATGCAACAGGGGTTCGTGGGATATCAATCCACGAAGTTGAACGAGGTGTTGTGTGGCTGGGTGACAGCTACACCCACGGGTTCAATGCCCCCGTATACTTACGAATTGAATCGTAATGTGTTCGTGGTGAAGACGGCTGATGGGGAATATGCCAAGATCAGATTCACGGATTATTCTAACGATGACGATAAGACGGTTTATGCGGCTTTTGATTACGAATTTCCTCTAAAATAATTTTTGTTCATGATTCATTAACCGTAAGGGAGAAGTTGATCTTCCCTTACGGTTTTTGCCGTAAAGTGGAAATAGATGAAAAACGGATTATTATTATTGTTTTTGATGTTTTGGTCGTTGCCGTGTTTGTTCGCGGACGAGAATGCAAATGAGGCTCCTTCCGTTGAAGTGAAGGGAGTCGTGACGGACGAGAAAGGCGAACCATTGGCGGGAGCCTCCGTGTGGGTGAAGGGGACTGTCGTGGGGGCGGGAACGAATGCAAAGGGGGAGTTTTCATTAAAATTATCCTCGAAGAAGAAATGTGTATTGCGGGTTAGTTTCATGGGGTACACCCCGCGGGAACAGGAGGTGACGCCGGGAGTGGACAGTTTGTTCCGCTTCACGTTGAAGCCGACGGATAATTCTTTGAATGAGGTGGTAATCACGGGAACCCGCACGATGAAGCCGTTGAAGGATGTGCCCGTGCTTACTCGTGTGATCTCGCGAGAGGATATCGCGCAGATCAATCCATTGGATTTTCAGAGTTTATTGGAATACGAGATGCCGGGATTGCAATTCGGGTTGGCGCACGGTTCGGGTTTGCCGGAATTGAAATTTCAAGGATCTGCGGGGGGGTACGTGTTGTTCTTGATGGACGGGGAACGTATCGCCGGGGAAGGTTCCAGTAATAATATCGATTATACTTTAATCGATATGGATAATGTGGAGCGGATTGAGGTGGTGAAAGGTCCGATGTCTACTTTGTACGGTTCGCAGGCGATGGGCGGGGTGGTGAATATTATCACGAAGGATGCCAATCGTCCTTTCACGGGGAATGTATCCGCCCGTTACGGCACGAACGACGAGAGCAAGTATTCTTTATCCCTGGGGACAAAGCAGGGGAGGTTCTCGTCATTGACGTCGTTTTCTTATCGTACACGGGATGCCTACGCGCTGAAGGATAAAGAGGGACAAGTGGCGTACACGCATTACGTGGATTCGCATGGGCAGGATTCCGTGGTTACGGATACTTCGTCAACGGGAATAACGAGCGTGAAGGGATTCGAGATCTGGCAGGTGAACCAGAAGTTGAGTTTCACGTTTAACGAGCAATTCCGGGTGTCGCTGAATGGTACTTATTATAATAATCACGTGCTTGAGTATAAGCAAGGTAAGGTGCAGGACGTGTTCTCTACCTATACTATTAACCCGCGGGTGTATTACGCTATCAGTGACGATCATATCTTGGATTTCTCGTACGTGACGGAGAATTACGAGAAGAAAGAAGATAATTCTAAAAGAGTGAAGAAGGTGTTCGGTGATTTGACGAATACCGTGCGGTTGAATTACACGGGGTATTTACACGAGAAACACACGTTGACCGCCGGTATCGAGGTGAACACGCAAAATTTGCAACATTACTGGTTTGATAATGGGTCGGGCAAGAAGTTCGATGCCCAGATGTACGTGATGTATTTGCAGGAAGATTTCAGGGTGAGCGATAAGTTCAGTATCCTGGCGGGAGTGCGTGGGGATTACCATTCAAAATATGATTTCCATGCCAGCCCGAAGATTTCCCTGATGTATAAGTTCGGGGTGTTGACAGCCCGGGGTGGTTACGGGATGGGATTCCGTATACCCTCGTTGAAAGAGTTGTATAGCGAGTATGATATGGGGGGTAACGGTTGGTTTATGATTCTTGGTAACGAGGATTTGGAACCGGAAATCAGCCACCAGGGTACGTTATCCCTGGAGGTGACAAAGGGGATTTTTAACGGTTCCGTGTCGGGGTATTATACCCGGTATTTTGACGAAATCGCCTTGGGGACGGCTCCTGACGGGGAAAATCAACAGTATTATAATGCGGACGATGCGACACGGACGGGTGTGGACGTGATGGCGCAATTCCGTTTTAAGAACGGGTTGATGTTGAAAGGAGCTTACGCGTATATTGATGCGCATTCCGAGGTGGATGGTTATAACACGGCGAGCGACCGCCCGCATAGCGTGACGTTCACGGCGAATTACTCCAAGACGTTCGGGAAGGTCACTTTGTCGGCGGCGGTGAACGGGCGGTGGATGTCGTCGGTGGAAACGTGGTACAAGAATAGCGCGGGAGGTTACGTGCGGAATAAGTATGACGGCCGGACGTTCTGCACGTTGAATCTCGGGGCTCGTTTCCCGAGGGGAATACGTTTTACCGCGGGTGTTGACAACTTGTTTGATTTCAGGGATAAGAACGTGACGGCAGATCAGTCGGTGATCCCGCAACGGGGAATCGGAGTGATCGGGACGTTGTCCGTGAATTTGGCGGATTTATTTAAATTATAATCGATAAAAAAAGAAGACTGATGAAAAAGAAATGGCTTGCGTTAGGTTGTCTTTTGATCGTGATCTTGTTGGGTGTGTGGGGGTATAATACATGGTTCGGAACCACCAGGATCGCGTTCGTGAATTTCCAAACGATGACGATGGGAGGCATCGCGAAGGCGAATGACAACTCGTTTATTAAATTGCAGGAAGTTCCTGTGGAGGAATTGGGACGGTTGTCCGGTTTCGATATGGTGTTCGTGAACGGGATGGGGTTGCGCGTCGTGGAGGAGCAGCGGCAGCAGATACAAAGGGCAGCGGACAAGGGTGTTCCGGTGTACACGTCGATGGCAACGAACCCGGCGAATAATATATGCACGATCGATTCGGTCGATCAAGTGGCTATACGGGCTTACTTGGGTAGCGGGGGAAGACGGAATTACCGGAATATGTTGAATTATATCCGGAAGAATATCGACAGGAAGAAGATGTCGGTTGACGAACCGGAGGCACCGATCGAGAGAGCTTCGGATATCCTGTATCATGCTGATGTGGATAAGCCCGGGGATGAACTGGATTTCGTGTCTGTCGGGGAGTACGAGGGATATTTGAAAAGCAGGAAGTTGTACAAGCAGGGTGCGAAGAAGATCGTGGTGACGGGGCAGATGGCTGATGCCACGGGATTGATCGATACGTTGGAACGGGTGGGGTATAATGTTTACCCGATCCTGTCGCTCCGGCGTTTGCTTGATTTCGTGCGGGAGATCAGTCCGGATGCTATTATCAATATGGCGCACGGTCGGCTGGGCGATGGTATGGTGGACTATTTGAAGGAACGTGATATTTTGCTGTTTTCGCCACTGACTGTGAATGGTTTGGTGGAGGAATGGGAACGTGACCCGATGGGGATGTCCGGTGGTTTTATGTCCCAGAGTATCGTGACCCCGGAGATAGACGGGGCTATCCGCACGTCGGCTCTTTTTGCACAATATCAGGATGAGGAAGGGTTGCGGCATTCCTTCGCGGTGCCTTCCCGTCTGAAGACATACGTGGAGAATATACAAAGGACGCTCGCGCTGAAGGAGAAGCCGAATAGCGAGAAACGGGTGGTGATTTATTACTACAAGGGTCCGGGACAGAGCGCCATGAGCGCGGCGGGGATGGAAGTTGTGCCCTCGTTGTATAATCTGTTGAAGAAGATGAAGGAGGAGGGCTACCGGGTGGATGGCCTTCCGGCGAGTTCCAAGGAGTTGGAGAAGATCATTATGGCGGAAGGAGCCGTGTACGGGACTTACGCGGACGGCGCGGTAGATCGCTTTTTGAAGGAGAGCCACCCTTTGTTGGTGTCCAAGGAAGAGTACGAGAGTTGGGTGAAGCAGGGGTTGCGCCCGGAGAAGTATGCCGAGGTGGTTGCCGCTTTCGGGGAGTTCCCGGGGGAGTACATGAGCACTGCCGACGGTAAACTGGGAATATCCCGGATTCAATTCGGCAACGTGGTGATTATGCCGCAACCCGCGGCGGGCGGTGGTGACAATGCTTTTCAGATCGTGCACGGGACGGACGAGGCGCCTCCGCATGTTTATGTTGCCGCTTACTTGTGGATGCAGTACGGTTTCAAGGCGGATGCCATGATTCATTTCGGCACGCACGGGAGTTTGGAGTTTACGCCCAAGAAGCAGGCGGCGTTGTGCGATTTGGATTGGGCGGATCGACTGGTGGGCAGCGTACCTCACTTCTACATCTATTCCATTGGCGACGTGGGCGAGGGCATGATAGCCAAACGCCGGGGATACGGGGTGTTGCAGTCCTATTTGACTCCGCCGTTTATGGAGAGTAACGTGCGGGGTATTTACCGGAATCTGACGGAAAAGATAAAGATATATAACCAGAAGTTGTACCCGGAGAAGGGGGATGCCAACCCGAAGGAGGTGGAGAAGGCTTCGCTGGCGGTGAAGGAGTTGGCGGTTTCGCTGGGAATGCACCGGGAGTTGGGGTTGGATAGCGTGTTGACGGAGCCTTACACGGAAGAGGAACTTTTGAAGATAGAGAATTTTGCCGACGAGTTGGCGGCAGAGAAGATCACCGGGCAGTTGTACACGATGGGAGTCCCTTACGAGGCAGCCCGGATTGAGTCGTCCGTCTACTCGATGGCGACAGACCCGATTGCTTACGGGTTGTACGGGTTGGATCGGTTGCGGGGAAAGGCGGATGCCGGAGTGTTGAAGCGGAAGACTATTTTTACCGATCGTTATTTAGACCCGGCGAAGAGGCTGGTGGAAAGATTGTTGAACGGCAGGGAGAAGGCGGATGATGATTTTATTTGCCGTGTGGCGGGAATCACGAGAGAAGAATTGGCTCAAGCCCGTGAGATAGACGCAGACCGGAATGCCCCGAAGGGGATGATGGCTATGATGATGGCTGCTGCCACGAAACAACCGGCGGTGAGGACGGAGCAGAAGGAAGAGGGGATGTCGGGTATGATGAAAAATATGATGAAGCAGATGGGGAAGGGCAAGACGCCCGAGGAAGCGTTGGCTATGGCGGAGAAGATGGGAATGCCCAAGGAAGCGATCGAGAAGGTGAAGGCTTCAATGGCGAAATCGAAAGAGGGGGAGCAGGATATGGGAGCCGCGATGAAGGGGAAGATGGGCGAGATGGCGAAAGGCAAGTCGCCCGAGGAGATGATGAAGATGGCGGAAAAGATGGGAATGCCTAAGGAAGCGATCGAGAAGGTAAAAGCCTCGATGACGAAGTCGGGAGAGGAGAAGACGGATATGGGTGCGATGATGAAAGCGATGATGGGGAAGAAGTCGAAGGAGTACTCGAAAGAAGTGGTGAATAAGGCTTTGGCGATCATGGAAGTGGAACGGACATTGAAAAACGTGACGAATTATAAGCGGGCATTACAGGAGAGTCCTGCCGCTGAGTTGCAGTCGTTGATCCATTCGCTGAATGGCGGATACACGGCTCCTTCGCCGGGAGGTGATCCTATCGTGAACCCGAATACGTTGCCGACGGGACGTAATCTTTTTGCCATTAACGCGGAGGAAACTCCGACGGAATCTGCCTGGGAGAAGGGAATGCAGTTGGCAAAGAGCACGATCGAGATGTACCGGAAGCGGCATGACGGGGAGTACCCGAAGAAGGTGAGTTACACGCTTTGGTCTGGTGAGTTTATCGAAACGGGAGGAGCCACGATTGCCCAAGTGCTGTATATGCTCGGGGTGGAGCCCGTGCGGGATGCTTTCGGGCGGGTGAGCGATTTGAAATTGATTCCTTCCGAGGAATTGGGACGCCCCCGTATCGATGCTATCGTGCAGACTTCCGGTCAGTTGCGTGATATTGCCGCTTCCCGCCTTTTCCTTGTGAACCGGGCGGTGGAGATGGCTGCTGCTGCTAAAGACGACAAGTACGAGAATCAGGTGGCAGCCGGTGTGCTGGAAGCGGAAAAGACATTGATTGATAAGGGAATTTCGCCGAAGGATGCCCGGGAGATTTCGACATTCCGGGTGTTCGGGGGTGCGAATGGCGGTTACGGGACGGGTATCACGGGGATGGTGGATGCCGGCGACCGCTGGGAGGACGAGTCGGAGATTGCCGCGACTTACCTGAATAACATGGGCGCGTATTACGGTAGCGAGAAGAATTGGGAGAAGTTCCAGCAGTTTGCTTTCGAGGCGGCGCTGACCCATACGGACGTGGTGGTTCAGCCCCGGCAGAGCAACACGTGGGGGGCGTTGAGCCTGGATCACGTGTTCGAGTTTATGGGCGGATTGAACCTGACGGTGCGGAACGTGACGGGGAAAGACCCGGATGCTTATCTCAGTGACTATCGCAACCGGAATAATAATAGGATGCAGGAGGTGAAGGAGGCTATTGGCGTGGAGTCGAGAACCACGATTTTCAATCCCTCTTATATTAAAGAGAAGATGAAGGGGGAGGCTACTTCTGCTGCCGGGTTTGCCGAGATCGTGCGTAATACTTACGGGTGGAACGTGATGAAACCTTCGGTGATCGACAACGAGATGTGGGATGAGATTTATAACGTGTACGTGAAGGATAAATTTAACCTTGGGGTACAGGATTTCTTTGAAAAACAGAGTCCCGCTGCCTTGCAGGAGATGACGGCGGTGATGATGGAAACTGCACGAAAGGGGATGTGGAAGGCGACCGACCAGCAATTAGCTGATTTGTCGAAGTTGCACACCGACTTGATTAAAAAATATAAACCGGCGTGTTCCGGGTTCGTTTGTGACAATGCCAAGTTGCGTGATTTTATCGCTTCCAAGGCAACTCCCGAAACGGCGAAAGAGTACCGGAATAGTATTCAGGAGGTGCGGGAAGTGGCAGCGGATCAGTCCCAAGGGGTGGTGATGAAGAAGGATGAGATTGCCTCGGAAACGCGGAAGCGCACGAACGAGGTGAGCACGCCGTGGATCGCGGCAGGGATGATTGTGGTGCTGGCGGGTTTGGCTGTCTTGATGCGGAAAAGACGTAAAAACAGGATGTAATCATGGATACGATTGTTTGGATTCTGATTTTATTGACGGCATTTAATTTTTTGTTGAAACAGACTTTTTGGAAGCCGGTAGCGATGTGTGTCGCTACCGGTATAGCCGCCGTTTTCGTGTTGCTGACGTGGCATTACGCTATCGAACAGTCGAAGACGCAGATCGCGGATTGGTTGTCCAATAACCAGTTGATGCTGGATACGTCTGTGATTTTAACGATCGAGTTGTCTTTGCAGATGGCTTTTTGCCTGTTGTCGGTTCACGTGGCGAATTTCTCCCCGGTGAAAAGGCGTATGATGTGGGCTTACCGGGTGTTGTACTGGTTCCCGGGGGTGTTGATTCTGCCGGTTTTGTTTTTTGGGTTGACGCAGGCGGTATTTACTTTTCCGGGGGTATCGTTCGAGTTGATAGCCTGGTTGTTTGCCGCCTTTGTCGCGGTGGTTATTCCATTGGGACGCTGGTTGGTCAAATGGTTGTTGCCGGAGGCGGAGTTGCGGCTGGAATTGTTTTTCCTGACCAATGCTTTGGCGGCTGTTCTGGGGATTATTGCTACCGTGAACGGGCGTACTGCCGTGGACGGGACGACACGGGTGGACTGGTCGGCATTGTCCGGGTGCGTCGGATTTTTCGTGGCGGGAGCTGTCGTGGGATGGATGGTGTATGTAATGAAAAGAAAACTAACTTTTAAATTGAGAAGATAATGAATGCGATTTCTGATATTATGTTTTGGATTTCAACAGGGTTGTTGGTGCCTGTTATCGTGTTGTTGATTTTGTTGTTTTTCCGCTCACTCCTGCTGGTGGGGAGTTTTTTCGGGCAATATGTTTCTATTCGTAAGACGGACAAGCTGATCCGGGAGCAAATGGAAACGTTGCACGTGGATAATATTGATAGTTTCGGGACGAAGTTGCCGGAAAAGAGCAGTTCTTTGGTGGTGATGTTTATGAAACGGATACTGGCGGAGCAGGGGAACAGGGCTCAGGTGCAGCGGTTGCTGGCTAATTTCGAGATTGCTGCCGACAAGGATTTGGCGACTTCCAAGACGTTGACGAAGTTGGGTCCTATCCTGGGGTTGATGGGAACTTTGATCCCGATGGGTCCGGCGCTGGTAGGGTTGTCGACGGGGGATATTGCCTCTATGGCTTACAATATGCAGGTGGCTTTTGCCACGACGGTGATCGGGTTGGTGGCAGGTGCGATCGGTTTTCTGACGCAACAGGTGAAGCAACGTTGGTATTTGCAGGACATGACGAATTTGGAGTGCCTGGTAGAGGTGTTGAATGAAAAAAACGAGAGGAAATGAAACGGAATTTGTTGAAAAAGGAAGAGGATAATGACCCGATCAGCGCGGTGTCGAATCTTTTCGACGTGGCGATGGTGTTTGCCGTGGCATTGATGGTGGCGCTGGTGACGCGGTATGACATGACGGAGATGCTTTCGACGGAGGATTTCACGATGGTGAAGAATCCGGGGAAGGAGAATATGGAGATTATCACGAAAGAGGGAGAAAAGATCAATCGTTATACACCGTCGGAAAATCAGGAGCAATCGGGGAAGAGGGGAAAGAAAGTGGGTATTGCTTATGAACTTGAGAATGGCGAAATTATTTATGTTCCGGAATAGAAACGGAGCGTAAAGTATGCTATATTTGTCGTGGATTTTAAAAACAAGTGTCTGTGTCCACGAGTGTAGTTTTAACGGTATTGCTGGCTTATTTCCTGTTGTTGATCCTGGTTGGCTTCGTGACAACCAGGAAAGCGAATAGTGAAATGTTTTTTACCGCGAACCGGAATTCGCCCTGGTATCTGGTGGCTTTCGGGATGATCGGTACTACGCTTTCCGGGGTGACTTTTATATCCATCCCCGGGGAGGTCGGCAATACTCACTGGACGTATTTGGCGCTGGTGGCGGGGAATTGCGTGGGGTATATCGTGATCGCACTGGTGCTTTTGCCGTTGTATTACAAGCAGAATCTGGTTTCCATTTATTCATGGCTGGGCTCCCGTTTCGGGGAGAAAGCCCGGTTGACGGGGTCTTTTTTCTTTATCGTGTCGCAGTTGGTGGGGGCTTCGTTCCGCTTGTTTTTGGTGGTGGGCGTGTTGCAGTTGGCTTTTTTTGATGCCGTGGGGGTTCCTTTTCCCGTGACGGTGATTGTCACGATTGCTTTCGTGTGGATTTATACCGTGCGGGGAGGTATCAAGACGATCGTGTGGACGGATGCTTTGCAGACGGTATGTATCCTGATATCCGTGGGGCTGACGATTGCCGTGGTGAATGAAGCGTTGGATCTCAATTTTTCTTCGGCAGTGGCGGCGGTGAAGGAGAGCCCTCTCTCCCGGATGTTCGATTTTGACTGGCGTTCCGGGCAAAACACGGTAAAACAGTTCTTGGCGGGAATTGCGATAACCGTGAGCTTGAACGGTCTGGATCAGAATATGATGCAGAAGAACTTGACTTGCCGTTCGCTGCGGGATTGCAAGACGAATATGTTTACTTTTTCGTTTTTCTTTCTGGTGACCAATGTGCTGTTTCTTATGCTGGGGGCTTTGTTGTATATATATGCCGAACGGGAAGGTATCGTGTTGCCCGGGAAGTCGGATGACGTGTTCCCGTTTCTGTCGTTGAATTATTTTGGAACGACGGTGGGGATATTCTTTTTGCTGGGGATCACGGCGGCGGCTTATTCATCTGTCGATTCTTCGTTGACCTCGCTGACGACTTCTTTTTGCATCGACTTTTTGAAGGTAGATCCCCGGAATAAGCGGGATAAGCGGAAACGCATGGGGGTGCATTTGGTGTTCTCTTTGTTGATGGTTTTTGTCGTGGTGCTTTTCCGGGAGTTGAATAATTCCAGTGTGATTTCGGCTCTTTTTAAAGCCGTGGGGTACACGTATGGTCCGTTGCTGGGGCTTTTTACTTTTGGTCTGACGACCCGTTACCAAGTGCGGGAGAAATATATTCCTCTCGTGTGCTTGCTTTCCCCGGTGGTGGCATACGTGATTAATTGTTATTCGGAGGAACTTCTTTTCGGTTACAGGTTCGGTTTCGAGATTCTGTTGTTTAACGGGGCGCTTTGCTATCTCGGGTTATTGTTTATCCGGGAAAGACGTCATAAGTCAATTCCGGTGAATACCCGCAAGGCGTAACCGATGCCAAAGCTGATTGCCGCGATACCGATGCTGATAGTCACCATTTCAAGGAATCGTTTTTTGAAGCTTTCGTTTTTCACGATGGAGTAGTAGTAATTGAATGTGGCAATGATCGTGACAGCCCCGCCGAGGCAGACTACTAAAGCCCAGTACGGGTTGGACATCAAAACAAAAGGCATGATGAGGACGACAACCGTGATGATGTAAGCGATCCCGGTGTACACGGCTGCTTTTATGGCGTTCTTCCCGTCATTGTCTGTTCGGGAGGAAAGGTATTCGGAGGCTGCCATGGAGAGAGCGGCGGCGATACCCGTGATACTTCCGATTAGCGCAATCAGTTTGGGATTTTGTAGGGCGAAGGTGTATCCCGCTAGGGCTCCCGTGAACTCAACCAAGGCATCGTTGAGTCCTAATACGACGGCTCCCATGTAACTTAGCCCTTCTTCGTCGATCAGGGCGATGAGTTTGTTCTCGTGTTTTTCTTCCTCGTCCGCCATGGTTTGCAGGTCTTTCTCGTTCGTCCATTTGCGGTAAGAACCCTGCGCATGGACTTCTCCCTTTTCCATTAGTTTTATCCCGAACGTGAGTCCGAAGAGTCGGGCGACCAAGATGTAAAATATGATTTTCCAGTGCTTGGGGGATGGCGTTTTTCCCGTGTGTTTCTTAAGTATATGATAGTGTTTGAGTTCTTCGGCGGATAACTCTTTCAGAACTTCACTGTTGTGAGAATCCTTTTGAATGTTTGCTAATCGGCGGTATATGTTACTTTCTGTGATCTCATTTGCTTGAAAAGCAGTGAGTTGTTTTATATCTTCCGGTGTCATTTGTATTATCTCCCTAATTTATTTTTTCTTTACGGGATGGACTTTTTTTGGTTTGCAAAACTACAATACTTTTTTCAATACTTTGCTGTTATTGTGTAAGTTAAAAAAGGGGTTGAATTCTTTCTATCCCGATAGGAAATGTAAGATTAAATAACGTATTGACCTGATTTCGCGTTGATTATTGCTAAGGTTAACCATGTAATTTAAAATCATTCTAATAAATCGTACAAAAATATAACCTATTTTAATTTGTGTCGTACAAGCCCTATAATAAAGGAATCTTGAAGATTGAAGTGTTGCCATCTCTTTGCTAAAGAAGTGGTTGTAGACGTTTTAATCTCTTTTTTTCCACAATAAATATTTGTAACACAAAATTTTAAAATTATGAAAATAGGTTATTATTTTTTTGTTTTTCTGGCAAGCGCAGTTTTTTTGGCTTGTAGTGACAATGGAAACTATAATGATTTGGAGAGTGATTCGGTATCTGTATCTGTTTCTTTAAAAGGGTTATCGGCATCCCGGGCTACGGGTCCAACGGATGTTTACACGAAGGATACAAAGAATGTTGAGAGTGTTTGTATTAATATCACGGATGTCAACGGCAAAATTATCGTTTATCGACAAATAAGTAAAAGTACGGCATTGAATTCCGATTGGGTGGCTCTCACGGAGTCCGGTGATGGATTGAAATTTATTAATGTTCCCAAATCTGTTTCAAAAGTGTACGTGTATGGTAATCCCGGAGAGGACGTGGTGGATAACGTGATCTCGACAGATATCAAAAAGCAACAGGGGTCGGGCGTGATCTATTACGGGGTGGATGAGGATTTGACTCCTATCCAAAACGAGCCGATTGATCCGAATCCTACTTCCGGGCAGACTTACACGGCGGACGTGAGTATCGTGCCGATCGTAGCCCGGATGCAAATTAAGAGTATATCTTTCGAGAATACGGGAAGTTTTAAATTCAGCCGGGAGATAAATGGTGTCGCTGAAGAAGCTACGGTTTCTTGGACAGGATTTTCGGCTGTTTTGAAAGGTATTTACTTTAATAATTTCTATTTCAAGTATAATAAACCGGGCATTTTGGATGATCTGTACCAAAATACGACATTCCAATCTCATATAACGGACGGGATGTGGCTTTTTGACAGGACATCGACAATGGACGCCTCGGATTATGCAAGTTACGTGAATTATGCCAATGGAGTTTACAACGATCTTCCCTTGCAGGAAGCGGATAAGTGTTATGCTTTTAATTTCTTCCCCGGGACAGCCATGCCGACAATACATTTGGACCTTGACCAAATTAACGTGACTGGTATGACTTCGACAAATACAGCCGTGTTTAACCCGGATTTGGTTAAGAACGCGAGGTTCGCGAATATCGTGAAGTTCTACAAGGATATTGACACGGAAATGACACCCGCGGATTTTAAGCCGGGAACAATTTATAATATGGATATTAAGGTAGTTCCTATGCTTGATAATGATTTAAGTAATATTCAGTATAATATATTGATTCACGTGACAATCGAGCCATGGGTAGAGGAAACAATTATTCCGGATTTCGATTTCGTTCAGTAAGTATGTTTATGGAAGAGACAGGGTACTTTGTGATCTTGTCTTCTTGCATGGAAATCAATATATGGAAAGATGAAATATATAAAAATAATTTTGGGTTTGTTCCTGCTCATTCTTTCCTCCTCGTGTATAAAGGAAGATCTGGATGATTGCGGTATATATCTTTACTTTAGTTATTTGGGTGATTTCAACAAAGAAATATTCCCGGAGAAGATCGAAAGAGTGAACTTGTACGTGTATGATGAATCTGGGGTGTTGGTGAAAACAAGCGTTTTTGATCGGGATCAGCTTCGGCTTTCCCAGGGGACAATGTTGGATTTGCCAAACGGGAATTATCATTTGGTTTGCTGGGGTAATGCCCACGAGACGACTCGGATAAATAACGGGGAATCGTTAGCAGCCGGAATAGTTGCCGCTCCCCATTATTTTACCAGGGAACTGATAACGACGAATGATAGCCTGTATTTCGGGGAGAGAGAGATAGCCATACACGGGGATGAATGGGAACGGGATACCGTTTATTTTAATAGTTCTCATATAAAGATGCGGGTGGAAATTGTCGGGTTGGAGCATGAAACGAAGATGCCCTTGCAGATTGAAGTCGGGAATTTGAGCCCGACCGTGGATTTCGCTAGAAATTTCTCGCGAGAGAAGGAACATTATTACCCCGCTGCCCAAGCTCAATCCGGAACGGGGAGTTTTATGGCTGATTTTAATGTCTTGCGTTTTAATGATGATAACGATGTGTATGTCAATTTGTATAATAACGAGACAAATCAGTTGATATATAATCTGGACCTGAAAGATTTCATGCAACGAAATCAGATTACGGTAGATGGTATTAACGAGGCTTTCGTGGGCATCCGATTTAGAGTGAATGGTTTGAGCGTTACGGTAACCCCTTGGGAGGAGGAGAGCATAAAACCCGGTATGTAATTGAGGAATTATGATGCAAAATAATAATATACGAACTGGTCTATTGTCACTTTTTTTCGTCATGTTGTTTGTGGCGTGTGGAAAGAACGAGGGCGACGTGGTGATGCCAGATAAAGATGCCCGATTGTCTTTGGCTTTCAGGGCAGAATTGGCGGCAGACGGTTTGGCGAAAGGCAATGATAGCGAATTTTCGAGTCTGGCGATATATATTTTTGACAAACAGAATGGGGATTGCGAGTATTCAGAGTTCCTGCCGGATATTACCCCGGAAGCAATAAAAGAATATCGGCAGGTTGTGGCTGTAACTTCACGGGCGAAGATCGTCTATGCTATCGGCAATTATGTCGGTTCGGATAAGTCCCTTTCTATTTCTTTGGATAAAAACACGACGATGCAGGACTTGGAGGATATGATCGTGACTAATACTACTTTTTCCGGCAGTTCGGTATTCATGGTGGGAAAAAAAGAAATCGTTGTAGATAATCCTTTCGTGGAGGTAGAAGTCCCGATGAAAAGATTGGTAGCACGTTTGGATATTTACGTGTTTAAGAATAATGATTTGAAAGATAGTGACGTGAAGATTGTTTCTGTTGAGTTTGTCAATCAAGTCATGAATAGCCGGTGTAATCTGGAGCGTGAAATGGTGAGTCCAGTGAAGACGCTGCATGAAACTCGTGTGATCACGACAAATACAACTTTGCAGAATATGCCTTCTGATTTGAGCGTGATTATTCCGGAGAATGCACACGCGTCTTTTTATAGTTACCAGAATGTTATATCGCCTTCTGCTGTTGTGGATGATGATATCACCCCTTATTTGCTGGTAACGATAAATATTGACGGGAAGGATTATAAATACAAGGGGTATATCACGGATAACGGGCAGACGACTGATAAATATAGTTTGAACCAAAATACGGTTTATCGTGTTATAGCTATGTTTAAACATCCTGATAACGAGTTGTTCCTGAAGATTATACCGTTGCCTTGGACGGTAGCCGAATCTCAAGTGGGCGGTCAGGTAACAGAGGGGGACTATACATTTGATGCTTACGGGGGAAATGATTCCGGGGCAACGACGGGGAACGTGTATTTCCCTTACGTGTTGAACAACGCTCCCGTGAACGCGACTTCTTACGCCAGTTATAGTTTTAAGTTGACAGCTCCGGCTGGGGCGGTATGGACGGCGACGATAACGAACGGTTTGGAATTCTTTTTTGGCAATACAGGCGTAACCGAGGATGAGATTGCCGTTTCCAGGGGGATTGCCCGGGAGAAAGAGTATCTTATCCGGGTTGGAGCGACCAAGAGTTGGGGCGGCGTGAAAAGGAGTACCTATATGTACATTACTGTCAACGGGAAGAAGTTGAAAATTAATCCTTTGCAAAGTGATAACAAGAGGAAGTTTCCGGGTAATAACGATACGGACATACTGATTACGCAAATGGGTTTTTAATAAGGTAGGATTATGAAAAAAAGTATGATCTATAAAATATTGTTTCTGTTGCTCACGTCATCCGTGGTTTTGTCTTGTTCCCGGGAGGAACTGGTAAATACCGAGGGCGTGCATGACAGAAATATTTCCGTGAGATGTTCATTTAGCAGCAGATCGGTGGCGAGGGCAACGAGTGAAATTGGGAATGATGACCTGAATGAGAACAGAATAAAGACGCTGGATGTGTTTATATACAAAGAGGGTGGTGATGATTGCGTTTTTTACCAGCATATTGTGCCGGACTCCGAGTTGACAGGGGTTGGAGAATATGTTGTTGATTTGGATGCAACTCAGGAAGTGTTCGAATTTAATGCCAATCACGAGACTTATGTTGTAGCGAATTATTCGGGAACAATCCCTAGCGGGGGAATGGCATTGAGCGCATTGAAAGATTTATCCGTCACCGGGTTGAATCCCGACATGAAGCAGGATTATTTCTTGATGGATGGGGTTTCTGCTAAAATGGTGCTGAATGACGGAATCATTGTGAATAAAGAGATTCCTGTATCTTTAAAGCGTGCGGCTTCAAAGATACGGGTTAAGATTAACTACGCGAACGGGTATACAACATACGGAGATTCTCCGATAAGAAAAAAACTTGTACATTATGCGACAAACAGCAGGGTGCTGGAACGTGGCAATTCGTTTACTCCGGATTTGCAAGAGATGGCAGATTTCTCCAGCGTGATGGTCGGGGCTGGTGCGGATGCGGATTTTGTCTTGTATGCTTATGCCAATGACTGGAATGATAACGCGGATAACGAAACTTATATTATTGTAGATATTCCGTTGGCGAAAGGATCTCTTGGATACCCGAATAGTTATTTCCGGATACCGGTGAATTATCGCCTATCAGCCAGTGACGATAGCGAGGCGGTTAAGGAGTTGTACAAATTACAACGGAATTGCCTTTATGATATTTCTGTACAGATAGATACAATAGGCACTCCGACCCCGGAAGGAGCCGTGGAGTTGACGACACGATACACGATTCAAGACTGGACGACGAAAGATGTACTTGTCACCGTGGAAGGAATCGACTTTTTGTACGTGGAGGACACCCGGATCACGATGCCGAACAGCACGAAGTATACGACGACATTTCAATCGTCGACCCCTGTCGCAATAAGCAATATACAAGTGAACGGCAAACCTTCCGACGGAAGCGGGGTGAGCATCGTGTGGACGAAGGATGCGAAATCGGGTAATATAGTGATTAATAGTGAACTCCCGAATAATTTTGTATCCAGGGAATTGACATTCACGGTGACGAATGAATCGGGGATGAAGCAAGACGTTCAGGTGGAACAGTTTCCGGCATTGTATATCGGGTATGATATTTCTGCAGATGCCCCGGGAGGAAGTGAGGGACAAAATAACAACAAGATGTTTATTATAAATTCATTTGTTGCCGATTTCTCGACCTTGCCCGATCCTGACGAGTTTGACGAGGACTTCGGTACCGGGTACACTCATTCCGCCGCAAACCCTGCTTTGGGAGCATCTTACGCCTCTTATATCAGGAATAATGCGGTTTTAGGATACCCGAAGAGGGATAGCAAGGGGAACACGGTAGACACGGAGGAGAATAACAGACGTATTTCTCCCCGGTTTATGCTTGCCTCGCAGCATGGGACAACCACGGCAGACACCTATGTTTTGTCAAGGGATAAATGTGCTTCTTATGTCGAGAGGGATGAAACGACCGGGGAAACTTACTCGGATTGGCGTATGCCCACGTTAGCGGAATTATATATGATCGATATACTTCAGAATATCCGTTTATGTGAGGTGAAGAAGATTCTTGAAGGAGGAGCGTACTGGAGTGCCAGGGAGGAAAAGAACGTGGAGTTTATGGACCCGAGAGTGGGAAGTACTTTGGGGTATTACGGGTTGCGGGCAGCCGTTCGCTGTGTCAGGGATGTCAATGACAACAGGTAGGTGATTAAATTTTTGGTTATGAAAAAGTTAGTATATATATTTTTAGCCGTATCTTTTTCCATTCTCGCTTGTACGGATATGCCGGGAAAGTTAGAAGAACCGGATGGGGACGGTACTTCTTTGAACGTTTCGCTTCATATCCCGGAGTATACCGAGATGCAGTCGAGAAGCGTGTCGTACGAGAACGCTATTAATGATGTTTGGCTGTTCGCCTTTGATGCCAAGGGGTTGTTTTTGGCACGTGTACACGCGACGGATTTGGTAGTGGAAGAAACCGGGGGTATCGGAACGGGGTCTTTTAAGGTGAAGGTTCCGTTTGGAACTAAAATTATCCACTTTATCGCGAATTGTGATGAAATAGCATCTTATGATGACCGGGCGGCATTGCAAAAGGACGAGAGAGAGTTGATTCCGGCATTGTATGGCAATCGAATGGTATTTTGGGGACGCGGGGAATTGGCGAATGGATCGAACGTGGACGTGGTTTTGTATCGAAATCAGGCTAAAGTGACCGTGGAGAATGAAACCACGAATTTTGACGTGACCGGGTATGCTTTATGTAATTACACCACGGTGGGGACCACGGCACCTTTTAATCCCACGGAAACATCTTCTCCTTTCGTTATTTTGGAAAATACCCCGACAATTCCTTTGGTGGAAGGGCAGAAAGTGGATCAGACTGCGGAGAATTGTGATCTTTCCCCTAAATACATGAGTGAAAATTTGAACTTGTTTAACAATCAATGCTACGTGATCGTGAAGGGAAAATTAACCGGGGGTACTTCCGAGAAATATTATAAGATTCAACTTTTAGACGGGGATAAGAAGCCTTATCCTATCGTGCGTAACTATCATTATCGGGTGGTAATCAAATCGTTCAGCGAACAGGCGAATGGTAGTACTTCTTTTGATGATGCGAAAGAGGCGGAGCCGTCCAATAATATCTACGCGGAGATTTTTAAAGATTCGCCGACGATCTCGGATAACCAGAAGAACACGTTGACCGTGGGACAGTTGAACCTGTTGTTTATTCAAGGGGGAACATTGAGCGTATCGGCTCACTACACGAAGAATGACGTCGCTGCTGATGGCGAGATAAATGTTTCTGTTATCGAAGACCTGAATAATATATTGACGAATCTTTCTTATGATAGTAGCACGGGGTTGATCTCGGCTAACGTGGCAAAGGTGGTATCCGGGCAGAACATGGCAACCATTTCCGTGAAAGCAGGGGTGTTGTCGAGGATTATGACGATAACTTCCACGTCTTTGTATAGTTTTCTACCGGCATCCACTTCCCCGGAGTTGTACACGGAAAGGGATCAGGACGTGACGTTGAAATTCACGATTCCGTCTTCTATCCCGAAGTATTTGTTTCCCGTGAAATGCGTGATTTCAACAAATAATCTCTATCCTGTTGCTCCTAACAAGAATATGGAGATTTTGTTCGAGGACGGAACATACAAATACGTGTATTGGGCGGAAGAGCCGGGAGAGAAGAGTTTGAATTTTAAGACGAGCAACGAGGATAACGATGAAACCATAACGATAGAGAATGATTATTTCCACACGGCGAATGTAAAATTGCAATCCCGCTATTTCTCGAACGTATCGATAAATGGGAATAACATTGTGAACTATGGACCGAATAGTACGGCAGTATTTCATTTCACGATACCGGACTTCCCTGATTTTCCCTCGACGTACCCGTTAAAGGTGCATATTTCGACACGGAATCTCAAGACGAGTGATGCCGGATGGACAAAAGTCAGCGACGGGTACGAGCGGGTGTACACTTCTGCCCCGCAAGGAGAACAAACTGTACAATTCTTGTCGAATCAGCCGATAAGTAGCGAGCAAGTGGTGATCTCTGCACCCGGTTTCCGAAGTGCAACAATATATTACGACAATCAACTTGCGGAGGGTGTATGGGCGAGCGGGTATGTCCGGGTAATGGATGTTTACACGGTAGCTCGTTTCCAAGTGACGACCTCAAACCAGAGTATTGTTCCTAATTTCACGACATCGAATACAAGTACTTATACTTTTATGATACAACCCGGGGTGAAAATTTCGGATGTTGTCACGTTTTATATCCGGTCGGGAAGATCGCAGTATTCCGGGTCTTATACCGTAAAACAACTTTTACAGCAGGTTGTACTTAATTTAAAATAAAATAGAGATGAAAAAACGGATTCTTTTATTGAATATGTTGATCTTGTCGATGATGAGTGTCATGGGGCAGGAGAAACACAAGGTTCCTGAAATGCCCGTGCTGGCAGTCAAGACAAATGCGCTTTACTGGGCAACGGTAACCCCGAACTTGGGCGTGGAATTTGCTTTATCGAAGAAGTTCACGATGGATATTTCGGGAAATTACAATCCATGGAAATGGTCGGGTAGCAAGAAGTTCAAGCATTGGTTGGTTCAGCCGGAATTACGATACTGGTCGTGTGATCGCTTTAATGGACATTTCTTCGGGATACACGCTTTTTATGCGCAGTTCAATATGTGCGGAATCAAGATGTTCGATTGGGAACACAAGCGTTACCAGGGAGATTTGTACGGGGGAGGTATTTCCTACGGTTATCACTGGATATTGGGTAAACGTTGGAGTTTGGAGGGAACGCTCGATGTCGGGTATGCCCATATCACGTATGACAAGTACAGGTGTGAGAAATGCGGACCCAAGTTGAAAGAAGGCAGGCGAAATTATGTGGGTCCGACAAAGATAGGGATCAATTTGATTTACATCATCAAATAATAATATCACGGTTATGAAAAAGAATAAACTATATAAAATATTTGTAGCCTGTTTGTTATCGGTGGCGAGTATCCCGCTGATGGCGCAACAACAGATATACAAAGGGGAGATCGGGATTACCTCGGTCGAATTGAGGCGACAGGATAATATGTTGTATATAAATATGCAGTTGGATATGACTCGCTTGCAGGTAGACCGGGAACGGGCATTGACGTTAACGCCGGTTTTGTCGGAAGGAGTTCATCGGGTGGAATTACCTTTTATCCTGATTAATGGAACGATGAAGCATAAAGCATATGTTCGGGCAATGGCAATAGACCGGGATTTGTCGGGTACGGAACAACCGTATGGAGTGCTTCGGGCAGGGCGGGATACGAAGGATATACTTGATTATTCGGTTGTTTTGCCTTACGAAGTATGGATGAGTGACGCGGATTTTGTGGTTGTGGAAGATTTATGTGGTTGTGGCGGACACGTTCAGGAAGTCAACGAAGAGTCGATATTACTTCCGCTTCCGTATGAAATGCAACCGATCGTGATTTGCGCGCAACCCCGGGAGGAGTTGGTCAAATTGCGGAGCGAACGGCAAGAAGTACAACTTGATTTTCCCGTGGGAAAAATAAAAATTCTTCCCGACTACATGAACAACCGGAAGGAATTGTCCAAGATAGAAATTTTTCTCGACGAGATTCGGACGGACAAAAATATAGAAGTGACACGTGTTGATATCACGGGGTACGCCTCGCCTGAGGGCACACGGGAGCATAACGAATGGTTGGCTTGCGAACGAGCCAAAGCCTTGAAAGGACGGCTTATGGCGCAAAATCTTTTCCCATCGGATGTTTATCGCGTGAAAAACGGGGAGGAGAATTGGGATGGATTGTTGAAGTTGTTGAGAAGTTCAACAATAGAAGGCAAGGAAGAGATCATGGCTTTGATAAAAAACACGAAAGATATTAATGCCCGGAAAAATGAATTGAGGAATTTTGATAATGGAAAGCCTTATCGTCAAATGTTAGTCGATCTTTACCCGAAGCTTCGGAAGGTGGAGTGCTTTGTTTCTTTCCACGTGCGGAATTTGAGTGTAGAGGAAGGGAAAGAGATGCTTGAAACGAATCCGCGGTACTTGAGTCTGGACGAGATGTATCGGATTGCTAATTCTTATCCGGCAGATAGTGAGGAATTCCGGAGGGTTTTTGAAATAGCAGTCCGTACCTATCCGGATGATCCGATAGCCAATCTGAATGCTGCTGCCATGGCATTATCCCAAAAAGATACGCTTCAGGCAAAAATGTATTTAGATAAAGCGGATAAAAATGCGCCTGAATACGGAAATAATCTAGGTGTATATTATATGCTTACCGGAGAATTGGATAAGGCGAAAGATGAATTGACCCAAGCATTGCAAAAGGGGGTGAGTGTAGCTCAGGATAATTTGGTTGAGATTGAAAAGAGGTTGAAAACAATTCGATAATCTTGATTATGATATAAAGAAGAAGGTATCCCGTGTGAATGGATACCTTCTTTTTCATTAGCTATTGAAGAACCGAAGAGAATCCGAAGAAAATCCAAGGCAATTATCTCTCACTGTCGTGTTGCGGGTGTTCCCGCTCCTATGTTTCTATATAAAAGATTATAGGATGTCTACGGCGGAAACGGAGATACAACAGTAGTGTGGTATGATTAGGGTTAATCTTCTTTGGGTTTACAGTGGGTTCTCTGTATGTCTTGTATATTGGAAGTCTGGAGTATTTGTAACGAAGGAGGTTTCTTTGGCTCGAGAAAAAACAGGCGGTAACAATGAATCGTGAGAGTCAGCAGGGGTATAGTCATCGTGAGAGATAGAAAATCAAAGTAGGAGCAAACTACTTTAATTTTCTCCTACTTGATGATGTGTTTATATATTAATGGTAGGGTGGAACTTCAATGAATAGTACTCTTGATTTTTCGGTGGCTCTAAATTCAACTTCTTCCGTGTCGTACACGCCGACTCCGTCCCGGCGTTTGAGTTCCAAGTCTTTTATCGTGATCCCCCCCTCGATGATGAAGATATAAACACCCAGGCTATCTTTTGATTTCATTTTGTAGCTTTGAAGCACGTTTTTATCCAGATCACCAATGGAGAACCAGGCTTGCTGGTAAATCCATAATCCTTTGCCGTTTCCGGGGTAAGGGGATACAATCTCACTGATTTCGTTACGTTGCACGAGATCGGAAATCACGGCATTCTCGTAACGGGGCGGGACATTCTTTTTGTTCGGGAATACCCATATCTGCAAAAATTCGGTAGGACGGTCGTCATTCCGGTTATATTCACTATGCATGATGCCTGTTCCGGCACTCATGACTTGGATTTCACCTTCCTGGATAGTATCCTTATGCCCGAGACTATCTTGGTGTTCCAGGTCGCCTTTTAGCGGAATGGAGATTACTTCCATGTTCTGGTGCGGGTGTAAGTCGAATCCCGTGCCTCCGTCGATTCGGTCATCATTGAGAACCCGTAAGGCACCGAAATTAATACGTTGCGGGTTGTAGTAGTCCGCGAAACTGAATGTATGATGGGTCTTTAGCCACCCGTGGTCGAAGAATCCCCGGCTCTCTGCTTTATGTAATATTGTTTTCATAACCTTTCATTTTTGATATATAAATGTTATACGAGAGATTTTAAGAAAGGTTATAAAAATAAAAATGGCGCATGATTTTCGTGCGCCATTTTATATTATCTTATGCAATAAAATTACATGAGGAAGTGATCGCTGATTGATTTGTGCTCGTAGATGTTGCGAATGGTATCGGCGAACATTGGGGCAACGGGTAACACCTTGATTTTTGAGCATTCTTGTTTTTGCGGAATGGAATCCGTGAAGATTACTTCCGTTAGTTTTGATTTCTCGATGTTCTCGTATGCTTTTCCTGAAAGTACGGCATGGGTGGCGACTGCACGCACGCTGGCAGCTCCTCTTTCGGCAAGCATGTCGGCAGCCTTACAGATTGTACCCGCGGTGTCGATCATGTCATCCACGATGATGATGTTTTTGCCTTCAACGTCCCCGATTACTTTCATGTCGGCAACTTCGTTGGCTCTGATGCGGGTTTTGTGACAGATGATCAAGCCTGAATCGAAGTATTTTGCCCATGAATTAGCTCGTTTGGCACCGCCGATGTCAGGAGAGGCTATGGCGAAATCTCTTAATCCTAATGATTTGATGTAAGGGATTAATATCGTGGAGCCGTAAAGGTGGTCTACCGGGACATCGAAGAATCCTTGAATCTGGTCGGCGTGCAAGTCCATCGTGATGATACGGTCTACACCGGCAGCTTGCAACATGTTAGCAACAAGTTTAGCCCCGATAGCAACACGCGGTTTGTCTTTCCGGTCTTGACGGGCGAACCCAAAGTAAGGGATTACAGCAATTACCTTGTAAGCAGATGCTCTTTTGGCAGCATCGATCATCAGGAGTAATTCCATGAGGTTATCACTGGGCGGGAAGGTGGATTGCACGATAAACACATGTTCCCCTCTCACCGTTTCGTCGAAAGAGGTGACGAATTCTCCGTCACTAAATCTCGTAAACGTTTTTTTACCGAGTTCAAGCCCTAGAGAACTAGCGATGCTTGCAGCGATGTAATGGCTGTTTTCTCCGGCAAAAACTTTAATTTCGGGCAAATTTGACATATCTAATTGATTAGTTGAAACACCCCGCAAAAGTAGGAAATTAATCTTAGATAGAGAATTGAATATTGAAAAATATTTAATGGAAATGTAACAGGTGGCGGGCGATTTTGTGCCGATGGTTTGATCCGTTCGTTTGAAAGTATTATATTTACACGGCGAAAGAGTGTTTATTATTTATTAATCAATATATATTCAAGTAAATGGAACAAATCAAAAAGTACGTGGAAGAGAATAAGGAACGTTTCTTGAACGAGTTGTTCGAGTTGATCCGTATTCCTTCAATTTCTTCATTGTCAGAGCACAAACCGGATATGTATCGTTGCGCCGAGCAATGGACCAAGATCATGTTAGCCGCCGGGGCAGATCGAGCTGAAGTGTATGAAACAGATGGAAATCCTGTGGCATACGGGGAAAAGATCATTGATCCCGCTCTCCCGACGGTATTGGTTTACGGGCATATGGACGTGATGCCGGTTGACCCGATCGACTTGTGGAACACGAAGCCTTTTGAGCCGGTTGTGAAAGACGGTAAGATCTGGGCTCGTGGTGCTGACGATGATAAAGGACAAGCTTTCATGCACGCCAAGGCTTTCGAGTATCTTGTGAAGTCCGGGAAGTTGAATTGCAATGTGAAGTTTATGATCGAGGGGGAGGAAGAGATCGGTTCTCCGAATTTGCCGAAGTTCTGCAAGGAACATAAAGATATGTTGAAGGCTGACGTGATCTTGGTTTCCGATACCAGCATGATTGCGCCGGATGTGCCTTCTATCACGACAGGATTGAGAGGTTTGGCGTATTGGCAGGTGGAAGTGACCGGACCGAACGCTGATTTGCATTCCGGTATTTTCGGTGGAGCGGTGGCAAATCCGATTAACGTGTTGTGCAAGATGATTGCCGAAATGCAGGACGAGAAGGGGCATATCACGATCCCCGGTTTTTATGATGACGTGTTAGAAGTGACTGCCGAAGAACGTGCGAAAATGGCGAAAGCTCCTTTCAACTTGGAAAATTACAAGAAGTCGTTGGATATTAAAGAGGTGAAAGGCGAAGAAGGATTCACCACGAACGAGCGCACGGGTATTCGTCCGACGTTTGACGTTTGTGGAATCTGGGGCGGTTACACCGGAGAAGGTGCAAAAACCGTGTTGCCCTCGAAGGCGTATGCCAAGATCAGCTGTCGCCTGGTTCCGAACCAGAAACACGAGAAGATCGCTAAATTATTTAAAGAATACTTCGAGTCTATCGCTCCCGATTACGTGAAAGTGAAAGTAGATTACTTGCACGGGGGACCTTCTTACGTGTGCCCGATTGATCTTCCGGCTTACAAGGCTGCAGAAAAAGCATACGAGGAAGTGTATGGTAAACAACCCGTTCCGGTACGTTCCGGTGGAAGTATTCCAATCATTGCCACTTTCGAGGAAGTGTTGGGTATCAAATCCGTGTTGATGGGCTTCGGGTTAGGTGCTGACGCTATCCATTCGCCGAACGAGAATTACCCGTTGGAACAATTCTTCAATGGAATCACGACGATCCCGTTGTTCTACAAGTATTTCGGGGAGATTATGAAGAAATAAGAAATAGCCTGAAATTAGGTGTGAACCGTCCGAATTTTGTCGGACGGTTTTTTTAATTATAAAAATGGTATTTCAATATTTTGAAAAGAATCTTTAATAACGTATATTTATAGCAATAAAAATATTGTCGTGTATGTTTAAGAAAATGTTATTGTTAGCGGTGTTCTGTGTAGGAGGGATGGCATCCCTTAAGGCGCAGCAAAATTGGGGTATCCGGGGTGGATTGAATATGTCCACGCTTGATATGACGGAAGCTGTTTTCGTGGGAGGAAACAGCAACAAGTACAAAGAGGGCTTCCGGATTGGGTTTGTCGGGAACGTGGAGAACAAGAGAATGTTTTCGATACAGCCGGGATTGTATCTTTCGATGATTGGATCAAGATTTAAAGGGGAAATAAAAGGGGTGAAGACGACTGAGTCTGACCGATTATTCTATTTTCAGTTGCCGGTGTTGGGAAGCCTTAATTTTAAAATGAAGTCTGCCGGGAAGAAATGGCATCTGTATGCAGGTCCTTATGTGGCTTATTCTATAGGAGGTAAGGCGAAGTTTAAGGAGAAAGGTGCGAACGTGAAGGTGAGCCTGTTCACGGAAGGAGAAGACGGTGAACAGGGTACTCTAAAGAAATTTGATTGGGGGCTTACTTTCGGCACGGGTGTTACTATTAAAAGATTATTCGTGGGATTGTACTACGATTTAGGGATGATCAATATCGCGAACAAGAAGATTCTGGAAGGAGTTACTGCAAAAAATAGAAATTTCTCGTTGAATTTTGGGGTGAATTTTTAGCATTGATTTTGTCTTGTTGGTTAAGAATTGCGTAGTAGGGCTTGTTTGTATATTTCATTAATTCTTTCTTTGAGATTTAGTGGTTGAATAACTCGTAGAGATCGGCTTCTGGAAAGAAGTTCCATGACAAAATCGTTAGTGATGCGTAAGCGGAGGGTAATGGAAAATTCCTCGGAAGTGTCTTTGATGATTTGTTGCGAGTGGTGAAAAGGTTTGGTTTTGATATATTGACCGTCGAGAGAGTCAAATGATAGGGTTATGTTTTCGACGGGGAATTTCTCGTCGTTGATAATCCCGAAAGAATCCCGGAACGAGAGGTCGATGTTGATGTCGTTATTTCTTTTGAAAGTACGTGCGGTTATATTTAAGTTTGAGATGTAGTTTAAGCTGAATGTTTTAAAGATATTCGAACCGGATTCTTTCCCGATTAGATACCAGCGTCCCCGGCATTCTTTTACCGCGTATGGCTCCACTTCACGAGAGGTTATCAATTGTTCTCTAAATTTGTAGTAATTGAAGGTGATAACCCGCTTTTCTTTCATAGCTTGCACGAGAGGGTAAAGATGTTGGGTCCCGGAAGGATGATGGTGTTCCGGGAATACATATCGGGAGAGCCCGTTGTCCGCGTTCAAGGAGTTCAGGATCTCGAAAGATTCTAGAAAACGAGCAATTCCTTCCGGATCGTTCGCCTCGTCGTTATCGGGGATGTAGTATCCTTTCCTCCGGTTATCCCATTCTATGGCAAAACCAAGTTTGTCGCGTATTTCTTTTAAATCCCGTTTCAGGGTACGAGTGGAGAAAGAGGTTGCTTCCGAGTCATGCAGAACGAGTTGTCGTGACACGTGCTGGATTAATTCTTTACTCGAGATGTAAGGATGTTCCTGTACTTTTCGGATGATATACAAGTATCGTCTAGTGTAATCGCTTTTTGCCATAATATGTCGTGTAAATCGGTTTAAAGATAATATTTTTTCGAGCGCGTGCCATACCCTGTCCCTGTTATCGTTTTTCTTTGTCCCGGATTAAAGTTCTTGCAACAACCCACGAACGTTGTTTAATTCGTGATAAAATTGTAAATTTGTTGCATCACTGGCATGAAAATGCCATGTGGTGAACATATTTTATATTGAAGCGTTTTGTTTGATTCTTGGTAAAGAAAGTCTGGTAAATTTTCAAGGTACAGGAACACAAACGAATAACGTTCATGCTTGCCGTATATGTACTTCATATATACCGGTTAAGCGTGGGTTGTTGTTTATTTGTACCAATGGTTTACCAGAGCCACTTTATCGGATAAGCATACAGTTCCCACGCTTTTTTCGTGTATGAATTTTCCGTGTCGGGGACAGGCGGAGGTAATTAAAATAGATAAAGTATGAAGTTACATGAAGCTATCGAGAAAGTTTTGAAAGATGAAAATCACCCGATGACGGCGGCTGAGATTACGGAGAAAATTAAAAGATGTATATATCACAATATTTTGCGAGCAGGGATATTTTTTGTATTTAGTTTTTGGATGTTATCATGTTGTGATTCAGGTGTTCCAAAAATAGAATTAACAAGATTTGAAGATATTAGTACTGAAAGACAAGTATCCATTAGAAAGTCGGTAATGAATTTGTTTAATGAAGGTTATGAACCTGAAGATTTTGTTATTTGGGATAATTGGAATGGAATTTCAATTATTTTTAATGATACACAGAATGTTAGGAAAATACGTGGTGGGGAGAGAACTTATCAGAGAAAGAAAAAAGTAAAAAGGAATTTGGATGAGGTCGCAATCGTTGATTTAAGTACTTCAGAAAAAGTAGAAGAATATGTAAAACAGGGAGTTAATCCGAAAGATTTGTTTTTTGCAAAAGAATATGTGGAGGATCTTTTCCCTGAGTGGGAACCTAAAGATAATCTTGAAAGGTATTACAAAGAACGTGTCGAAAATCAAGAAAAGATAAAATATTTGGCATTAGTAGAAAAATATGAGAAACTCTATGATTCTTATCGACGATCTAAAAGTATTTTGCCTTTATCTATAATAGGTTTTCTTTCTTTGGTGATAATAGGTTTGATAATAAAAGCATTTGTTAATAAAAACAAATGAAAGTGATTACGAAATTTGTAATGAATTTATTGTTTTGGAAGGAGTAAGTACAGTTAAATGATGAATTAATATGAGATTATTGATCGTGATTTTGTTGATTGTTTGTTTCGGGTGTGGAGGAACTAACAAAAGTGCAATAAATAGTAATGTGAAAAGTCGTGTTGAATGGCGTAAACAGGGAGATACTCTTTTTCTTAAGCAAGATACATTAAGAGCTTTGGAATGTTGGCGGGAAGCGGCGTCGTTGAATGATTCTATTGCAAAGTATTATTTGAGTTTGTGCTATATGGAGGGATGTGGGGTGCTGAGAGATTCAAATCAAGCTATAGAATATTGTATTCAATCGGCGAAACAAGGATATCCGGTAGCGCAATTTACACTTGGAAGTTGTTATTTTGAAGGGAAAATGGTGAAGCGTGATAGTAATCAGGCTTATTTTTGGATAAATAAATCAGTTTTAGGTGGATATCGAGAAGGGGAATTTGTATTAGGATGTTTGTTATACAATAGCCAAGGTACGATGCTTAATAAAAAGAGAGGTTTCAATTTAATTGAGAGAGTAGCTTTACGGGGGGATAGGGATGCACAAGTTGTGGTTGGGGATATTTATTATGCAGAACGAAATTTTGAGATGGCTAAAAAATGGTATCAAAAAGCTACATCACAAGGGAATAAAGAAGCAGAGAAAAAATTGAAAGAACGATTCGAGGAAAAGAAGAAAATAGAAAAAGTTTCAGCTAAAATTGTAAAAGAAGTAGAAGAGAAGAAAGTTATAAAGTCGACTAGAGTAAGTTTAGGTAAATGGAAAGATACTTATATGGCGAGTGTTGGTGGTGGTGTATTTTGGATAGAAATCTATAAAGAAGGTACGGTCTATAAAATGAAAAAGACAGATGTTTATGGCGATTTTAGAATACAGTCTTTGAAATATTCAATGTGGCGAGGGATGAAGAAATTTGTTTATAATGACGAAATGAGAGAATACATTTTACTTAGAGAAGATGGGTCATTAACTTTTTGTGATGAATTAGGACCTATTTATAAAATCACGAAAGCTGGTCGATTGATTTTATATACCGTGCAATAATGAAAGTCATTTCAAAGGCGTTAGAAATAATTTTTATTCTTTTTTCAGGGAGAATAAGAAGTGATTTTTTAATTTGAAATTAATAAAAATGATTGTAATATTGATTATTATTGGGGTAGTAATTGGTGGGCTTATCCTAAAAGGTTTGGAGTTTAAAGCCATGACAATGACTCCGGAAGAGATTGAATGTAAGAAGCAAAAAGTGCAGAATGCGCTAAATGGATGTTTTGCTTTAATTGTATTTTTGATATTGATTTCTGGGATTATAGCCTTAATATTTGATTGATCTCAACGTGATTTTAACTTTTTGAATGTAATCGGTAGTTATTCTTGGTAAATATTGTTATTTCTTAAGGATAGAAAAGTAGATAATCTATGAAAAATTATTGGCAAATATTAGGGTTAGAAAAAGGAGCTACACAAGATGAAATAAAGCAAGCGTATAAAAAGTATGCTAAGAAATTTCATCCGGATTTGCATCAAAATGACGAATTTTTTAAAGAAAGATTTCAAGAAATTCAAGAAGCATATGAAATTCTATTGAATCAGAAATCACATTCAGAAGATGATGAGCAAGACTATTCTGATTACATGGATTTAGAGGAACCTCAAATTATGTACTTTACATCTTCTAGAGATGAAGTGCATGTTGGTGACATAATTACATTATCTTGGGAAGTTTTATATGCAGAAAATGTTTATATCAAAAACTTGGGAAGACAATCTTTAGCAGGAAGTAAAAATATTAGAATAAATAAATTTACGAATGGATGCTGTGTGTTTGAATTAGTAGCTAGTAAGCACGAGTATACTACGTATTCCAAGATATGTTTAAAGCAAGCAGATATAAGCAACCCTAAAATATTACATTTTCATACACCCAAAGAATTAATTGAAGATAAAGAACAAATCATGTTATATTGGGATGTAAAGAATGCAATTAAAGTTACATGTTCTGAATTAGGAGAAATTCCTTTACAAGGAAATCAATCTGTTAGAATCTTTTTTGGTAATGCGAATTGTAAAGTTATTTACTTGAGTGCATATGGAGAAGGTAGTGCTTGTTCGAAAAAAGTTATAAGACTTTATAAAGCAATTGATACGGCGAATTTGGATAATAAGGAAAAGATGGCTAATAAAATTCTTCTTGCTTTTTTTATTGGAATATTCATTTTTATGTTCATTTATTCTTTATCTTTATTGTAATGTAGGTTAATAATGAAGTAAGTTTTTTTGAAATTGAACGAGGAAAAGGTTATGAGTTATGAAATTTAAATCTATCGAAGAATTAAAAAAAGAAGGGTTTATTGGTTTCGTGTCAATAAACGAGTTATGGAGAGATGCTTCTTGTATCTCGAAAGAGAAAGGTGTTTATCTCGTGTTGTACGTGAATGACGGGATGCCGATTTTCTTGGAGAAGGGGTGCGGGGGATTGTTCAAGGGGAAAAATCCGAATGTTTCATTACGTGAATTACGAGAGAATTGGGTTGTTGATACTCCCGTGATTTATATTGGAAAGGCGGGAGGAAAAACATCCTTGGCAACCTTGTATAGGCGTTTGTCGCAGTACTTGAAGTTTGGGCAAGGGGAAAATGTTGGTCATTGGGGAGGTCGATACATTTGGCAAATAGAGAATGCCGGTGATTTGTTAATATGTTGGAAACCGGTAGAGGATCCGGAAGAAATGGAACGAGAATTGATACAATCATTTAAAAAAGAATATTCTGGTAAACGACCTTTTGCTAATTTGAGAGATTAATGAAACCGAGAGAATACGAATTGTTTGTTGGCGATTATTTTCGCCAACAAGGATATGAAATTGAAATAACTCCGGAAACGGGAGATTGGGGAGTAGATATTTTTGCACGGAAGAGTAATGAAAAAATTGCTATTCAAGTAAAAAATTATGGAGGGGGAACGAGAAAGATCAATCGACAAATGGTGATGGAGTTATGCGGTACAAAAGAATATTTTGATTGCACGAGGGCGATAATGGTGACAAGTGGTGATGTGATGGATGATGCTGTAATGGTTGCACGAAAATTGGAAATTGATATTATTTATTTGGACGGGAAGGGAAATGAATCTGTTTCACGACAGAGGGATGTAGATGTTAATTCACAAGGACTTGATTTTGATACGATTTGGAGTAAATATATTATTCCTTTGGCAGGCAAAACGTTGAAGCGGGAAAATGGGAACGAAAATCAAATACTTGAAGTAGATTGGGGTGAAGTGAAAAGAATTACGTCTAATGGGAAAATAGGAAAAATTAAGATTGAGATTTTTAAGTATGCGGTAAATAAGATATTGAAGGAAGGTTTTGTAACGAGAGATGATATTAATCAAAATTACGCGGGGCGGGCTTCTTCCGGGGTGGTTTTAATCTTGTCGCAGGTTCCTTTTTTCGAGTTGATGAAGTGTCCGATGGGATTGCAGATGGTAAAATTGTGAAAATCTTTAGGCATTTGTTTTGCGTGCAGGACAAAAAGTAAATTTGTGGCTTTGTCCTGCGCATCAGGGTATATTTCTGCTGTTTTAGGGTGAGGAGATGGAATAAAGTAGACTTATAGCCGAGTTAAAGCCGACAGGGGGCGGTTTTATTCATGTTGAGAAATAAGGATAGACCTCGTGTGCGGAATGAACACGGAAGGATTTAAAAGGGGGAAAAATGTTTTGTACTTTTGGAACAGGGGTGCGTGGACAAGGTTAGAATTGGCGGGAGTCCATCGTTTGGAACACGTGAAAGCGGGTTTTCCTGCCACCGCCTTCGATGGAGATTTGATCCGTGTTGCGGGAACCGTTGCGAGTGGTAAATTGCAGGGGAATGTTGTTTATTCCGGCATTGAGAGGGACACGAGTGTAAGAAATGGAATAGGGGAGTGTTTGCCAGTTGCGGGTATCTGCTTTTTCTGTCAGGGAATTGGCAATGCCGACGGCGAACCCGAGCCATTCGTTTTGTTTTCGGGCGGTGTACTCGATTCCTTTTTTGGCGGCTACACGCAAGAGGGAAGTAGAAAATTCACGCACCATGCGATCTCGCAAAGTCTTGAGAGCAATCTCGTTGATGTTCTCTGCAATTTCCAGGGGATAGGTTTTTGCGTCGAGCACGAGCGAGCCGTTGGCATACAAGGGCGGACGTTCCATGTACTTTGGGAAAGCGACTCTCAGCATTTGTAGGTTGGCAATGCTTTGTCGTTCGGCATCCGAGTAACGGGAATCAAAAAAGAAGGGGAATGCAAATCCGAATTCGTCATTGTGGAAGACGATTGCCCCGTCGCCTCTTTTTTGTTTGGCGAAATTGATGCTCCATTCCGCTTTCACGGGCCCCATTCCGTTTAGCCAGAAGAAAACAAGTTGCCCGTTTGCCGGGGGTGGGGTGTGCTTGTAAGTAGTGTTAAATTCTTTCTCATATTGCTTTAATTCTGCCGTGAATCCGCAGTTATAGGCGGAACGCATCAGATCTTGTTTCAATTGTTCCGGGGCTTGCACTCCGAAGTTTTTCGTGTAATCGGATTGGTAGACCTCGTAAGCGTTACGATATGCAATGAATGCGTTGTTGGCGTCCCCGGAGGCATCGTAGATCAATCCCATCAGTAAATGGGCGAAAGCGTCCCGTTGATAGCGGTTCTTGTGGTCGGGATATTTGTCATTCAGTTGATACAGTTTGATGTTTATTTTCCTGACTTCCACCAAAGCCCCTTCCATGTCGTTCAAGTCAAGGTAATTCAATGCTTTATAAAAATTGATCATGATTACCTCGAAATCTTCCGGGTGATACGGACGTGCTTCCGGGTTCGTGATTAAGGCGACTGCTTCCGAACCGAGATTGCGATGTTGCTCATCAATTAGATTCTCGGCAGTTTCAAAATACTGGTTGCTATTTTGGGGGTGTCCCAGCATGAATTCCACGTATCCTTTGTTGAGATAGTAGAGAATCCGGTTTTTCCCGGTAGCTTGTTTTTTGTCTTTATCCAGTAGTTTGTTTGCTTTTTCAAAATTCCCGGCAGTCACGGCTGATTGAAATTCGGCGGTACGTTGGTACCAGGTGGCACATCCGGAAAAGAGGAAGAGAACGATAATGAACCCGAAGAGTTTGTAAGGTTCATAAAGCTTGTGAATCCTTGCGGCATTTCTGCTAAAATATGAATGATGAACGTGTATCATGTAGCGTTGGATTACTTTATAAACTTTATGAACCTTATAAGCTTTACAAACTAATTAGAATACTTTATCCGTGATTTGTTTCTTTATTTTCTTGTCCCCCATCCAGACAACTTCATTCGTTTCGATGTTAGTAAGTTGCAAATCAATTTGGTAGGTGACTACTTTTTGTTTCTTGTACGAATCCACGATGCTGTTGATTGTACCTTGCAGGATAAAGTCTGCTCCTAGTTCCTTACCCCATTTCTTGGTGGTTTCGGGGGAAGCGTAATCCTGTTGTTCTGCACGTTCTTTTCGTAGTTCGTTACGTTTCTCTCCTGCTACGACCAAACGGATATTTCCATCACGGATGACAGCTTTCTCGACATCCTTGATAAAAGTTTCAGAATTAATGTGTTCATGGCTCTTGTTCTCCACTAGCCCGACCACGATTACCGGGCGTTTTTCGTTCGCTTTTAAATAGCGGGGAATCCAGGCAGAGGTCAATAAGTCCCCGATCATTTCTTCTGACACGAGGCGTGAATCGCTATCGTTCCAGCGTCCACTCAAATCAATAGTTTCGCTCGGGTCTAAACGGGCAATTTTCCGGCTCCCGCATCCGTTCAGTATCGCGAAGGTTAACACGACGAGTGTTCCGATAAATACTTTTCTCATATTCTTTCGATTTTAGGTTTATATTCAAATTCCACGATATATATCAAATTTCATAACAATAATTTGACCAAATATACGTATTAGCGCTTCTTAAGGATGTTAATTTCATTTAAAATTGACAGGACGTGCAATTATTATGCCTGAATGGGAGCGAATGCCCTGCAAATATTCTGGTAAAGTGTTTTCCGTGATGACCACTTTTCGGGCGGAAAGAGAGGCGTGGAGCAGATGAATTTGTCCTTCTTGTTCGATAGCTATTCCCACATGAGCGGTATCCAGTCCCTTTTTATCCGTTGTGATAAGGATAATGTCTCCCGGTTGGATTTGTCCGGTTGCGGAGGAAACTTGATCTTTGGGTATATAGTAATATTTCCGGTTATTGATATTGTTTTCAATGCGGACGATCTTTTCGACAAGGGTGGAATCCTGTTTTAATACAGGATATTTTTGCCAATTACGGGAAATGAAACCAACTTTATTAGGGAAAGGTATGCCTTCGTTCTCCCGGGTAACATCTTTCAGCATATCTGCTTGGCTCATTTCATATAACCAATCGGTAGAGTAATGAAGGCGTGCCGTGTAGTCGGTGATTTCACCGTTTCGATAACGTATTCTTTGTAAGTTTTTCAAGAATGTTTCTGTTTGTTGTGGATCGTATTTTTCCAACAAAGCTAATGCAAGTACATTATCCACGAAAGTCACGCAATCGAGTTCCTGTAGGTTTACGACAAGTTGTTCTTTCGGGTTGATTTCCAACGTGCCTCCCTTGTATGGCGTATTGATAAAGAATTGCCCGATAGCTACAATCCGTTCGTTCAAGGGAAATTTGTATAATCCCTTTTCCGAGGCGTACTCGAAGAATCGGGTGAGAGTGGCTTTATCTTCCGGGGATATAGATGATTGAGCCTTACATCCCGGGAATATAGAGGGAAGGATAACCAGGAACAAGAGAAGTTTTTTTTTCATAACAAATGTTTTCGAGTGAATAAAAAATGAGGAGCCGCATAAACGGCATCCTCATCTCTCTTGTGTTGTGTTTATATATTATTTGCCTGCGGCCGAAAATTGTTCAAGGAAGCGGATGTCGTTCTCGAAGAAAAGGCGTATGTCTTTGATGCCATATTTCAACATCGCGATACGCTCGATTCCCATTCCCAGTGCGAACCCGGTATATTTTTCTTTGTCTATACCATTTAGTTCGAGTACGTTGGGGTCAACCATTCCACAACCTAAAATTTCTAACCAACCCGTGCCTTTGCACACGTTGCAGCCTTTCCCGTGGCATAACGTACAGGATACGTCCATTTCTGCCGACGGTTCGGTGAACGGGAAAAACGAGGGACGCAGACGAATTTGCGTGTCAGCCCCGAATAGTTCCTTTGCAAAGTAAGTGAGAGTCTGTTTCAAGTCGGCGAAAGAAACATTTTCGTCGATATAAAGTGCCTCGATCTGGTGGAAAATACAGTGTGCCCGAGCCGAGATAGCCTCGTTACGGAATACCCGTCCTGGGGTAACAAGACGAATGGGAGGCTGGTGTGTTTCCATGTCGCGAACCTGCACGGATGAGGTGTGCGTGTGGAGTACCAGATCAGGGTTCTTCTGGATGAAGAACGTGTCCTGCATATCGCGAGCCGGATGTTCCTCCGGGAAGTTCAATGCAGAGAAATTGTGCCAGTCGTCTTCGATTTCGGGTCCTTCGGACACGGTAAAACCAAGTCTGTTGAAGATAGATATGATTTCGTTTTTAACGATAGACAGAGGGTGGCGAGTCCCGAGTTTCATGGGGTCTCCCGGCATGGTCATATCCAGCCCGCTGAGCCCTTCTTCCGCGTTACTCAACATCTCTTTCAACTCGTTTACTTTCTCTAATGCCGTATTTTTCAACACGTTCAACTCCTGTCCCACGGCTTTCTTTTGCTCAACCGGGACGCTTTTGAAATCATCAAACAGAGCGGCGATAGAACCTTTCTTGCTTAAATGCTTGATTCTAAATTGCTCTACTTCATCCAGCGTCGTGGCTTGGAAGTTTGCTATTTCATCACGGAGTTGTTTTATCTTATCTAACATCTTCTCAAAAATTTGAAATCCTTGGAGGGCAAAGTTAATAAAAAAGTCTTACACATTCTTGCTATCGTGATTAATTCTTTTTCCAGAAACGAGCAATCAGTTTGTCTTTGTACTTTTTTGCAGTGGGGTATAGCAAACAGCCTGCCACTCCCCCGAGTATATCGGCAATCAAATCCCACCACTCGGCACCCCGGTGAAAACACGAGTATTGCAATATTTCGATCAGTCCGCCATACACGAAACTGAACCCGATGGCGATCGGGTAGCAAGCCCGTGGGGACAAATTGGTTTGGTAGCGTAATTCGCTGCACAGAAAGATCGACATGATAAAGAACATTCCGAAATGAACTACTTTATCCAGGTGGGGAATATTGAGTTTCGGGTCGGGAATGGAGCTCGACGGAATGGCACACAGGAAGAAAATGATTCCTGCCCATATCAGTGTTCGCGATAATAGAATGTATTTGCGTGCGATCATTATTCAATTACTTTTACTTTGATTATTCTTACGTCTTTTACCGGACGGTTCTTTTTATCCGTCTGTAAGGCGGCGATTTTGTCGAGCACGTCGAAACCTTCGATCAGTTCTCCAAACACCGTGTACTCGCCATCCAGGTCATGAGCGCCGCCCGCTGTCGTGTAGGCTTGTTTTTTCGCTTCGTCCATGAAGAGTTTGTCGGTATTCTTGTCCCAGTCCCGGGCGATGTCCTCTTTGATCTTGTTGGCTATTTTCCGAAATTCCGGGACATTCTTCTGGGCTTTCAAGGAATCTAGGATTGCTTTTTTCTCCGGGGTATAGTATTTATTCTGTATCGCTCGTTTGATAGGGGAGTTAACCGATTTCTCGATATATTCCAGTTCTTGGAGCGGGTATTTTCTGCCGACAGTAAAATAGAACTGCGAGATGTCTGATTTCTTGAGCGGATTCGTTTCGTCCGGTTGCCGGGGTGCTGCCAGGGCTCCTTTCTTGTGATAATGATGCGGTTTGATTTCCGCATCTATCGTGATTTCTCTGCCGTAACCCAGTTCTTGTCCGGGGACGGCATTCCGGCTGTCCTCTGAACCTCCTTGTATGATGAAGTTTTTAATCACCCGGTAGAATAATGTTCCGTCATATTGACCGGATTTTGCCAGTTCGATAAAGTTATCCCGGTGAATCGGCGTGTCGTTGTATAATTTAGCCTTAAGATTCCCCATGTTAGTTTCTATCAGCACAATGCGCTCTTTTTCCTGTCCTTTGCCGGGGAAAGTGAAAAGGGTGAGAATGAACGAGAATATCAGAAGTTTATACATATATTGTTGTTTATGATTTGACGATTTTGTTGACAAGGAATTTTACGGGGAAATGCGAGGCGATAAAGCCAATAGCAATCACCGTGACCATGATGGTCAAGATGTCCGAAGTGACTACCTTCACGGGATAGGCGCTAATGATGTAGCTTCCATTCCCGAGGGTGATGAATCCGTAATATTCTTGCAACAGGCAGAGTACCGTTCCGACAATCAGCCCGATAAGAGCCCCAATGCCCGTGATCAAGTTGCCCTCGAGTTTGAAGATGGAAATGATTTTTTCTTTTGTCATCCCGAGGGCTTGGTAGATTCCTATATCTTCTTTTTTGTCGATAATCAACATGGAAACAGATCCTACAATATTAAAGGAAGCAATCAATAAAATAAACAACAAGATCAGGAATACCGCCAACTTTTCCGATTTCATCATGGCGTAAAACGAGCGGTTGAGATCGTATTTGTCGAGTACTTTATACTCGGTTCCGACTTGGGAGGCGAGTGTAGCTTTGAAGGACGCGAGGTCGTCCGGGTTTTGCAGTTTGATCTCTATTTTGGATATCTCTCCCGGAACCCCGAACAACTTTCTTGCGGTTTCGATACCCGTGATCACGTATTTCCCGTCAATATCTTGTTGTGCCGAGAATATCCCGATCGGGTATATCCGTTGGTTGTTCAACGCTGACATGGATGCCGACGAGGCTGTTTTATCGGGATAATAGAAGGTCACCGGGTTCTGTACACCAAGACGGGTTTTTAGAGCGGCGGCAATGCCATACCCGAGTACCACGGTCGGTTTGTCACCCTCTTGCAAAGCGTATTTCCCGCTGACGATTGTGGGTTCGATGCCCACGTGCCGGGCGTAATCTTCGTCCACGCCTTTCACGACCACGGGAACGAGCTTGTCCCCGAATTTAACCAGTGAATTTTCTTCCACGACGGCGTCGAAAGAAGCGATGCCGGGCGTCTTTTTCAATTGTTCCAGCAACACGGAATCCGTGGTAATAAATTTCCCTTGTACCGGAGAAATGGTCACGTCCGGGGTGAAACTGTCCGTGACCGTTGTAAGTAACGTGTCGATGCCGTTGAACACGGAAAGCACGACAATCAATGCTGTCGTGCCTATCATGACTCCCACCATGCTGATGATGGAAATAATGTTTATGGCATTCTGCTTCTTTTTCGAGAACAGGTACCTCCGGGCAATGAATATCGACAGGTTCATCGTGAACGGGGCTATTGCTTCAACAAGGAATCAATCTTGTCGATGTAATCCAGGCTATCATCCACGAAAAATCGCAATTCCGGGATGATACGG
Organism: Butyricimonas synergistica DSM 23225; assembly: GCF_000379665.1. Classification (GTDB taxonomy): domain Bacteria; phylum Bacteroidota; class Bacteroidia; order Bacteroidales; family Marinifilaceae; genus Butyricimonas; species Butyricimonas synergistica. Next base: position 681,369 of record NZ_KB903360.1, read on the forward strand.
GTTTGTTTTCCGATCTTTTTCCCTAGAATAAAACGGATGTTTTTGTTCTTTTCATCCAAAAGTTCCAGCACCTTCCCCGAGAGCTTGGACGGGAATATGCTCAAGTACACCCGGGCATATGACATATCTGCGCTAACTCTCACTGCTGTAACGGAAAGCATCGCACCTCCGGTGTATTCTTTACACTCTTTTTGAAACATTTCGCTTAAATCCCGTTGTATTAAACGCCCTACTTTATTTTGTCTTATCGAGTCCATAGCAAGAAAAAAAATTATTCAATAAAAAATTTCCACAAATATAGTGATTATAATTGATACTTTTATTATCTTTGCCCTCGCAAAACGGAAACGAGATGTAGCGCAGTTGGTAGCGCGCCACGTTCGGGACGTGGAGGCCGCTGGTTCAAGTCCAGTCATCTCGACCAAACAATAAAAAGAACGCTTTTAAAGCGTTCTTTTTTGTTTTTCTATTCTGAAAAATATGCGTACATTGCATAACGATTTTAGGATGTAGATTCGTTATGATTGATATTCAAGTAAAGCTGCATGATAAGTACTCTGTGGAGATGAAGGTGGGGTACGTGGTGGATCGCAACCGGAAGGAGAACGAGTTCAGGATGAACACGTGGTTTTTCGTGCCACATAGTCTTGGTATTAGTGCGTCGACTTACTCGAAAGATGATTTCTACAAAGATGTGCGTTCCAACGTGCGGTTGATAACTCCGATTTACTCGTTGGAAGAAATTGCCGAGGGGGAGTGGACGCCTTTCGTGTTTTTGGAGGATGCTTTCCTGCATCTCGTGGAAGAACGCACGAAGGAAGCGCTCGAAACTTACGAGTACCAGATCAAGATGTTTACCTCCATATTTAAAAGTGCCTTGCGGGGGAAGGTGAACGAGGCAATTCATCACGAGGTAGAGAGGAGCGAACGGGAGCTTCAGGTGGAGCATTACGTGACTTGTGTTCGGGTTATAGCCCGGCGTTACCGGGAATTAAAAAAAATCATTAATGTCACGGGGCTGCCTAAAGAGGCGGCGAACTATTTTTCTTTCGGGGATGAGTATCTCTCGAATCTGATAGAGTTTCATACTTTCCGCTTGTTGGACGGGTTGAAGGAGTTCGATCCAAAATGCTACAAGCTGGAAAAGAAAAGATTGTTGGAGTTGATACACGGGGAAATCGGCTACAAGCAGAAAAACGGCTATCTCGTGGCGGAAAAGGACAGTAAAGATCAGAATCGAGCCGTGATCTATCGGCGGGGTATTCTGAAAAAATATGCGGAGAGCGATCTTTTCTTGAAAGCATCCAAGAAACGGGACGGGGTACTGGTTGAACAAATATATTATAGTATAGCTGCCGGGTTGTCGATGATATTTGCCACGGTAATCGCTTTCTCCTTCCAGAAAAAATACGGTAACTTTACGATGCCTTTGTTCGTGGCTTTAGTCGTGAGTTATATGCTGAAAGACCGCATCAAAGAATTGATGCGATTCTACTTTGCACACCGTTTGGGAAAGAATTATTTTGACCGGAAAATAAAAGTCAGCATGGGCGACAAGGTTGTCGGGCAGATCAAGGACGGCGTGGACTTTATCTCGGAAAATAAAGTGCCGGAGGAGATCATCAGCCGGCGGGCACGTACCGACTTGTTGGCGGCAGACAACCGGAACTCGAGCGAGCGGATCATCCTGTACCGGAAATGGGTGCAGTTAAACGCGGAGATTCTGGACGAGTATGGGCAGTATGACATTGCGGGGATAAACGAGATTATTCGTTTCGACCTGGGGAGTTTTGCCCGGAAGATGGACGAACCTGCTTATGAATTGTATGTCCCGGAAGGGGAGGCAGACCACGCCTCGATCAAGGGGGAGAAAATCTATTACGTCAATTTTTTGATTCAACTCCAGCACGAGGGGAATGTCGAGTACCGGCGTTTTCGTTTAATGATAACCCGTGACGGGATACGGGAAATCCAAAAATTATAGAGAAGATACTAAAAGTTAAATAATTTAGAGGGTTAGGTTCGGACTATCCCGCGTAAAAGTGCGTTATTTTTGAAAATATATTGTAGCTTTGCGGGACAATCAATCTTAAAGATCTTATAGAACAGAAATGAGAAAATGGAGCATTGACGATTCAGCAGAACTGTACAACATTAACGGTTGGGGGCTGAACTATTTTTCGATTAACGAGAAAGGACACGTGACGGTAACGCCGAAGGTGGGAGGACCCAGGATAGACATCAAAGAATTGATGGAAGAGCTTCAGGTGAGGGATGTGTCCGCTCCCGTGTTGTTGCGGTTTCCGGATATTCTGGATAACCGGATCGAGAAAATCTCAAGTTGTTTCCAGGCAGCTGCCACGGAATATGGTTATACGGGGAAGAACTTTATTATCTACCCGATCAAGGTGAACCAGATGCGTCCGGTCGTGGAGGAGATTGTAAGTCATGGTACAAAGTATAATATCGGGTTGGAGGCAGGCTCCAAGCCGGAATTGCACGCTGTCCTGTCCATCGACATTGACGACGATGCCATGATTATCTGTAACGGATACAAGGACGAGAACTATATCGAGTTGGCATTGCTGGCACAGAAGATGGGAAGGAACATTTACCTCGTGGTAGAGAAGTTGAACGAGTTGAGGAATATAGCGACTATATCCAAGCGTTTGAAAATTCGCCCGAATATCGGTATCCGGATCAAGCTGGCAAGTTCCGGCAGTGGCAAATGGGAAGAATCGGGAGGCGACGTGAGCAAGTTCGGCTTGAACTCGAGCGAATTGCTGGAAGCACTCGAGGTGCTCGAGAAAAATAAGATGACTGATTGCCTGCAATTGATACATTTCCATATCGGCAGCCAGGTAACAAATATCCGCCGTATCAAAACGGCATTGAAAGAAGCCTCCCAGTTCTACGTGCAATTGAAAGGGATGGGCTATAATGTACACTTCGTCGACATCGGCGGAGGACTGGGGGTCGATTACGACGGTACCCGTTCCGCCACGAGTGGTAACAGCATGAACTACTCGATTCAGGAGTACGTGAATGATGCAGTTTCCGCATTAGTGGATGCCTGCGAGAAAAACGAGCTAGAACAACCGAATATCATCACCGAATCGGGGCGTTCCTTGACGGCACACCATTCCGTGTTGATTTTCGAGGCATTGGCAAGTACCAGTTTGCCGGCTTTCGACGAGAACGAGGAAATCGCGGAAGATGCCCACGAGTTGGTGAAAGAGTTGTACGACCTTTGGGAAAACCTCAATCAGCCCCGTTTGATCGAAACGTGGCATGATGCCATGCAGATCCGCGAGGATGCACTGGGGTTGTTCAATCTCGGGTTGATCGATTTGTATACCCGAGCACAGGTTGAGCGCTTGTTCTGGTCGGTAGCACGTGACGTGTACGACATGGCGGTGAACACGAAGCACTCGCCGGATGAGTTAAGAAAGATTTCCAAGTTATTACCCGATAAATATTTCTGTAATTTCTCGTTATTCCAGTCGTTGCCCGATTCTTGGGCGATTGACCAGATATTCCCGATTATCCCGGTTTCCCGCTTGAACGAACAACCGACCAAATCGGCAACTTTGCAGGATATTACCTGTGATTCCGACGGGAAGATTGATAATTTTATCTCTACGCGTAACTTCTCCTACCACCTTCCGGTACACGAGCTGAACGGGAAAGAACCTTATTATTTCGGGGTATTCCTCGTGGGGGCTTATCAGGAGATTCTAGGAGATTTGCACAATCTGTTTGGCGACACGAATGCCGTTCATATCAAAGTGAAAGGCGACGAGTACGTGATAGACAAGGTGATAGAGGGTGAAACCGTGGCAGACGTGTTGGAATACGTGCAGTTTATGCCGAAGAAAATGGCACGTACCGTTGAGGTATGGGTGACCAGTTCCGTGAAGAAAGGAATTATTTCTGCGGAAGAAGGTCGCGAGTTTTTGTCAAATTACCGTTCTGGACTGTATGGATATACCTATTTGGAATAAGCAGAATAAAATCTACTAGATATTGAAAGGGCGTGTCAATGACTTCAATGGAGTTTTGACACGTCTCTTTTTTTGTAAAAATCCTCACGATTAAATGTTAATGTAAATATTTTCACACAGAAAATCAATGTGTTATATGGCGACGTGAATTTAACACTATTAAAAGTCCCGCAAACGTTTGTAGGTAAAGAAAGATTTTATAGCTTAGCAACGGTGAAAGAAAAAAGCCTCGTGCTGTCACAGCAGGAGGCAACCAATAACAAATTTATGAAAAAAAATCGAAGTCTCTTTTGAAATCCGATACAAAGGTATCGGATTTTCTTTATATATGAAAATTCTTTCCGTTAAATTTCCATTATATAGATTAATCATTGAAATCTACACATGTAAACGTATTATCGATGTAAAGGTTTCAAGATTGTCTGCAAAATTTTAATGAACTCTGAAAATAAAAATGGTCCGCGCTGTCTCAGCGGGGACCCAAAATACCAATAACAAATTTATGAAAAAAAATCGAAGTCTCTCTTTTTGAATTCCGATACAAATGTATCGGTTTTACATCGTAACCAAGTTACTTTTCTATTAAGTTCCGGTTACACTATGTTTTAATTCAAATTGTATGCCTATATACGTCAATATAACGTAAAGGTTTCCTAATTAATCAAAATCAAACTTTAATTGTAAAGGAGAAGTGTCTGCGATCTCTTCATAAGGATTTGAAACTGAAAGACCTATGAGGCGAATCCTAAACTGTGTTAATTCTAAGTCTTTCAAAAGTTTTTTTGCCAGGGGGAGTATTTCTTTTAATGTAAACAGTTCGTGTGCCACACTGGCACTGCGTGTTTTTTGAGTAAAATCATGGAATTTGATTTTTAGCGTGAGAGTATGTCCCTTGAAATTAGACTTTTCCAGCCGATGGATGAGTTCCGTTGCCACGTGATACAGCTCGATAATGACGGCGATATAATTCGTCAGGTCGTTCTCGAAAGTACTTTCACAACCCACGGACTTGCGGATTCTCTCGGGGCAGACGATTCTTGGGTCTATGCCGTTGGCGAAATCGTGGTACAGGCTTCCGGCTTTCCCGAAATTGCGGGTAAGAAAAGTCAACGTGCATTTCTTCAAGTCGGCACCCGTGTGTATCCCGAGAGAATGCATCTTGCGGGCGGTTACCTTGCCGATTCCCCAGAATGCCTCGATCGGTAGTTTGGCGATAAAGGCGGGCGCCCGGTCGGGATGTATCGTGTAAAGTCCGTCCGGTTTCTTGTAATCGGAAGCTATTTTCGCCAGGAATTTATTGTAAGACACCCCGGCGGAGGCAATAAGCCCCAGTTTCTCCTTTATCTCTTTTTTTATTGCGCGGGCGATATCCACGGCGAGTGAAATCCCTTTTTTGTTCTCCGTGACGTCCAGAAATGCCTCGTCCAAGGCAAGAGGTTCTATGACATCCGTGTATTCCCGGAAAATCTCGTGTATTTGCTCGGAAACCGTTTTATAATGCTCCATGTGGGAAGAGGCGAATATCAAGTCCGGGCACAATTGCTTGGCTTTCATGGACGACATGGCAGAGCGTACGCCATAACGGCGAGCCTCGTAACTTGCAGCCGCTACAACCCCTCTCTTCTCCGCTCTTCCCACGGCAAGGGGCTTTCCCCGGTATTCCGGATGATCTCGTTGCTCGATGGAAGCGTAAAAGGCGTCCATGTCAATGTGAATGATTTTCCTGTTTTCCATCTCCCTTTTTCAAGAAGTAAATATAGAAATTTTCCGGGAGAATAGAAAGGAAGCGGGGAAGGATGATGAGGAATTTATCCCCGCGGAAGTGTAGAAGTTTTCCGCAAGCGGGAGTTTATAAAATGAAGAAAGGGACAGCAAAGTCCCTTTCGTTCTCTTATTTTTGGAATAATTTGTTCCAGTTCTTGTATTCTCTCTCTTTCCAAGGTCCGTTGTGGTAAACGTAGCTGGCGATAGCGGGAATAACGGTCGTTCCTTCGGCGTAAACCATTTGTTCGTAGGTAACGTCTACTTTACCCCATGAACAAGCTTCTTTCAAAGTTGAAGAGGAGCATGCACCGTCGCGAACGTCAGCCACGGTGATTTGGATGGCGTATTTGTGCATGGGCACGTCAAAACCTAAGATTTCGGCACAGACTACGGTGTCTTGAGCGAAGTTTTTCGGGGTTCCGCCACCGACCATGAATAATCCGGTGGTTCCTGCCTTGATTTTGATTTGGGTCAATTCGACGAAGTCTTTCACGGAGTCGATAGACACGTGTTTGTCGGGGTGTTCCCATTGGTGTTTACCGATACCGAATCCTGCGCTACAATCAGAGAATGCCGGACAGAAGATGGGTACCCCGCATTCATAGCAAGTTTGGATTAAGCTGTCTTTTTTCACGGCGTGTCCCTCGTGTAGCCATTTCCCGATCTCCCATATAAATTCACGTGATGAATAAGGACGGGGTTCCAAGTTGTTGGCGATCTCGTAAGTAGTGTGGTCGCAAGCTTGCAATTCCTCCTCGTCGATGAACGTATCGTAAATACGGTCAATGTAAAGTTCTCTCAATTGCATGTCAGGCACGTCTTGGTGTCCTTTGTAGTGTTTGAAGCCAAGAGCCTCGAACAGGTCCATGTCAATGATAGAAGCACCCGTGGATACTACCACGTCGATCATCTTGTTACGAACCATATCCACGTAAACCTGCATACATCCGGCAGCACTGGTACTCCCGGCAATGGTAAGAATATTCGTACACTCTTTCTCGCCAACCATTTTCATCAGAATATCAGTTGCTCTGGCTGTATCGCGAGAGGTGAAGGACATATCGCGCATCGCGTCGATCAATTGGGTTGAGTCATACGACTTGATGTCGATGTGTTTGATAGTGTCTTTTAATAAATCTTTCTTTTCCATTTTATTTATTTAAAAATATAAGGTACAATTATGAGGACCTTATTGACTCAATTTCTTGATTATGTGATTTCTGATCATTGGTTTTGATATTTCATGCTCAATATCTGGTAGATCAGTTTGCTTGCCAGGAAGTCGGATGACTTGTTGACGTCGTTGGGGCAAAGTTCTACCACATCCAGACCGATGATGTTATGACGTTCGTTAATCAGTTTGAGGAAGTTCAGTACCTCTCTGTAATACAATCCGTCCGGTTCCGGGGTTCCGGTTGCGGGCACGATAGCCGGGTCGAAAACGTCCAGATCGATGGTAATATACACGTTGTCGTGTAATTTCTGGGATACCATGTACATCCAGTTGTTCCCCTCCTTGGCGTCATGCAAGTCGTGAGCGTAAAAGATACGGTCGGGCATGATATTTTCTTTTTCCTCGATGGCTGAACTTCTGATACCCACCTGTGCGACAGTCGCTACTTCTTTGGCACGAGCCATCACGCAAGCGTGATTGTGGGTAGAACCCTCGTACTCGCTACGCATATCGGAGTGAGCGTCCAGTTGCAGGACAGAAAATTTGTCATAGTGTTTGGCGAAAGCCCGGAATACCCCGATGCTGACTGAATGCTCTCCGCCCAGTATCACGGGGAATTTTTTATCTGTCAAGATTTTATCAACCTGTTTTTCAACTTCTTGGGACATGGCTTCCGGGGAGGAGGCTTCCGTCACCGGGTCTAGTGTCGCTATGCCGCGGGTGTAAACTTCGGAATCCGTTTCGATATCGTAGAGTTCCATGTTAGCCGATGCTTCAAGGATCGCATCGGGACCTTTGTCCGCTCCCTTCAACCACGTGCTTGTTCCGTCATAAGGTACAGGCAATACTACAATCTCGGCACTTTCGTATGCCGTAAACTCATCCTCGAGTCCTCCATAATTTTTCTTTTCCATATCTAATTGGGTTTATAGTGTTTATAAACTCCTTTCTTTATAAAAAGGTCTGCAAAACTAACGAATATAATTGAGAATTGAAAATTGAAAATTGAAAATGAAAAATTAATCTGTTATTTCGATTTGTGGCTGTCAAACAGTGGTTTCGGAGATGCGTCGCATGGCATTCATGGTTTCTTCTTTGTCGATGTTCATAACTTCCCGGTTGAGCATGATCCATTTCCCGTTGACCATCGAGGAGCGGATGTTCTTGCTGTTTGCTGCGTACACGATGGCGGAGTATTCGTTGTACATCGGAATCATGTTGCTGGCGTCGGCATGAACCACGATCAGGTCCGCCCGTTTGCCCGGTTCGAGGGAGCCGGTCAGGTGGTTTAACCCTAGAGCTTTTGCCCCGTTGATGGTGCTCATCCGCAAGGCGGTTTTCGCGGAGACTGCCTCCGGGTTGTAATGTACTCCTTTGGGGAGTAGGGCGGCGAAACGCGTTTCTTCCACCATGTCCAGCGTGTTGTTGCTTGCCGTGCCGTCCGTCCCGATGCCCACGTTTATTCCGGCTTTCAGGTAGGCGTCCGTGTCGGCAATCCCGCTGGCAAGTTTTAGGTTGCTTTTTGGGCAATGTGCGATGGACGTTCCCGTGCGGGCGTATAATTCGATGTCATTCGGGTTGAGCCAGACGGAATGGGCGGCAATTACGTTCCGGTCGAGCAGACCGATCGAGTAGAGGTATGCTGCCGGGGATAAGCCTGTCCGCGTGGTGATGTCCTCCACTTCTTGGCGGGTTTCCGCCACGTGGATGTGAAGAGGTATGTTGTATTTTTCCGTGATGTCTTTTGCTTTTCTCAGGGTTTGTTTCGAGCAGGTGTACGGTGAATGGGCACAGACGGTCGGGTGTATCAGCTCGTGCCCGTACCATTGTTGCACGAGGGATTCGCAACGGGCGATCCCCTCGTCAAGCGTGCGGAAGCTGGGCGTGGGAAAGTCGATGAGCGATTCGCCGATAACGGCACGTATCCCGGCTTTCCGGGCTTCTGCGGCGATGATGTCCTCGAAGAAGTACATGTCGTTGAAACAGGTGGTGCCCGATTTGATCATCTCGATGAATGCCAGCCGGGTGGCCATGACGACATTCTCCGGCGTCACCATGCGGGCTTCTGCCGGGAAGATGTGGTCGTTCAGCCACGTGTGGAGGGGTAGGTCGTCGGCGTACCCGCGCAGCATGGTCATGGGGACGTGCGTGTGCGTGTTCACGAACCCGGGCATCACGATCATGCCTTCTGCGTCGAAGTTCTCGGCATCAGGCATCTCGATTTTACCGGGGCGAATCTCTTTGATGCAATTTTTTTCTATTAGGATAGAACCGTTTTTAATTATCTCCATCTCCTCGTTCATGGTGAGGATTCGGGCGTTGAATATGATGGTGTTTGACATGGCGTTTGTATTGATTATCAATTTTTTGTTCAATTTGTGAGTGATTTGCGGGAATGGATGATAAGTGGTTATATACAGGGATTCATGCTGCGCTGTTTATGAGTTGAATATGTCAACATATTTTTTTAATATATAAATCCGTCCTCTTTTGCTTCCTGTCACTTCAGATAGAATACCGACTTCTTCCAGGTTTCTAATTAGTTTGTAAGCGGATGCGGTACTGATGTCTGCAATTTCTGCAATCCAATTGGCACTTGCAATAGGTCGTTTGTACAATTCGGTTACGACTTTTAATGCGTTTGCAGATCGGCTTCCCAAGGATTTGATTTTTTCTTCGTATTCCTTTTGCAGGCATAAAATATTTTCAAAAGTTTTGACTCCGTTATCTGCTGTTTCAATTACTCCGGTCAAAAAGAATCGAAACCAACTAGTAATGTCATTTTCTGTACGTGCCCGCATTAAATTTGTGTAATAGGAATTCCGATGCTTTTCCAGGTAATCAGATAGGTATAGGATTGGGCGTTTTAGAATACCTTTACTTACTAAATAGAGGGTTATCATTAATCGTCCAGTTCTTCCGTTCCCGTCTAAAAAAGGGTGAATAGTTTCAAATTGGTAATGGATTAAAGCAATTTTCAATAATTCAGGAATCAATAATTTGTCGTTGTGTACAAACTCATCAATATCATTCATTAGATCTGGAATGGACGTATGCACGGGTGGAACGAATATCGCATCATTGATTGATGCGCCACCGATCCAATTCTGACTTTTTCTAAATTCTCCGGGTTGTTTATGTTCTCCTCGCACTCCACTAAGTAATACTTTATGAACATTCCGTATCAATCTGGAAGAAAAAGGAAGTTCTTCCAGCATTTTAATCGCCTCATTCATCGCATTGATGTAATTATGGACTTCCATCCAATCATTTCTTTTGTCTAAAGGGACATCTTCTTTCGCAAGAAGAGCTTCTTCCATGTTTGTTTGTGTTCCTTCTATTTTAGATGATTGTGTCGCTTCTTTCATTACATGCATACTGATGAATAAATCAATATTGGGGATATGTTCCGAATACATATCTAGTCGTCCAAGCATCCTATCTGCTTTGCTTAGAAGAGTGATAATTTCCATGTTATCTAATATCCAAGCTTTATTTATAAAGTTCGGTTGGAAACTTTTGTAGTAACCTTGGTTTATTTTTATACCCGATTTAAAGTTTTTCATTAGATTTTATTTTAGGATTTCACGCAAATATAGAATAAAGAATTTCTTATTTTAGTTTTTGTCCTAAAAATAAAATAAGGAAATTTCTTATTTTAGTTTTTGCTCTAAAAGTAAAATAAGGGTGGTTGTTATTTTAAAAAATCCCTCGAAATTGAAATAGGTTAATTTCTTTGGATGTGAAAAGATGTGTATTTTGAACTGTTTTATCGCTTTAATTGCTAAAACATGTTAAACATTAAAAGCTTCAGGTAAAAATGGGGAGGGAAAATTGTTTTGTAATAAAACTGCGATTAAAAATGGATTTATCGAGAGTATTATGAAGAAATTTAATGATAAGGAGAGAGAAGATTTAGAGATTGCCCAAAAGGCGGTGGAGCGGGCGGAGGCGATGAAAAAGGAGATGCTTTTGCGGGGGGGGGAATTTACCGGGGAAGAGGGGATGGAACAGAGCGGAACGGGTGTCGTGGAGCGGATGGTAGAGGATGTGCACCGGGTGGCACGGCTGGACAGGGAGGCAGCAGCGGCTAGATTGCAATCGAGATTACGGGGGATGGAGCGGAGAAAACGGGCATTCCGTCGTTGGCTGTATGTGGGGAGTTCTGTGGCGGCAGCGGTAGTGTTGTTTTTTATGGTGACGATGATGTTGCCTGAAAAAGAGCGGGTGATGGAGAAGACTCCCGTGCTCGTGAACGTGGCAGAGATAAAAGTGCCGACGTTAATCACGACCGGAGAGGATGATGCGATTGTCGCATTGGACACGCTGGAGGTGAAGCAAGGAAATGACGTGTATGTCGTGGGAGAAGAGAGTCAGACTAGAACAGTCGAGGAAAATGAGCCGGAGGGGAAGCCGATTCGTAATGTCCGCATCGTGATTCCAGCCGGATTCACGTATAGCGTTCAATTGGCGGATGGTTCCACGGTTATGCTGAATGCCGGCAGTGAATTAAGATTCCCGGAGGAGTTTCGGGATTCTGTTCGGAAAGTGGAAATCAGGGGGGAAGGCTATTTCAATGTAAAGAGATCGGATATGCCTTTTATCGTGCAAGCCGGGGAGACACAAGTGAAGGTTTATGGTACGCAATTCAATATGTTTTATTGCGAGAAACTTGCACTTTCTGAAGCTGTGCTCGTGGAGGGAAGTATCGGCATGATGGCGGGAGGCAAAGAAGTAAAGATCGAGCCGAATGAGCGAGTGTATTATACAATGAAGGATAGTACGGTGCGGATGGAGAGGGTGGATCCCGTGGATTATATCGCTTGGTTGGGAAGTAGTTTTAAATATAATGGAACGAGGTTGGATAAGATTGTTTTCGATATATCTCAATGGTACGGGGTGGAGATCAAGCTTGCCCCGGAACTGGAGAGCCAAACATTTAGTCTTGAATTTGATAAATCTTCTACTATCGATTGGGTGATAAAAGCCCTTGGGTTGATTATTGATAAGAACATTAAACAAGAAGGAGGTGCCTACTATATAAATTAATTTCATTCAACGAAAAAGAGAATCCGCTTAGAGTAGATTCCCTTTTAAAACATTACCGGAAGGTTCGATTTTGCAGGTCAGATACCTTCGGTCGTGTCAAATAATAAACGCTAGTAAAAACGTTTACATCTAATATTCTTACAAATATATGGAAAAAAAAGAAGTAATGAACAAAATTAGGGGGATTAAAGTTATTATCGGTGTGTTCATCATATTTATGCCGATACTATGGGGTCCCGCGAGATTAGTTGCTGCCGTGTCGTCGAGTGGCGTGAACGTGCAACAAAAGGACGGAAAAAAAGTTACGTTAAATATTATAGACAAGAATTTAACTTACATATTGTCTGAAATTAAGCAACAGACAGGATTTGCGTACGGGTTTAAAGATAGCCGGAATGCAGTTCAAAACGAACGTTTCTCTATCAACGTGCATAACGTGAGCGTTGATTCCGCTTTGACGGTATTGTTAAAGAATTCTCGATACACTTACCAGATCGAGGGGGATTTGATTTTGATCCTGACGAAACAAGAGAAAAAACAGGCAGAGGATAAAAAGGAAATGATTACCGTGAATGGTAAGGTCGTGGACGAGAAGGGGAATCCGCTTGCGGGAGCTACGGTGATGGTAAGTGGAACGACTCAAGGAATGGCTACCGATGCAGATGGACGTTTTTCCCTTGCTTTACGCCCGAATAGCGTATTGGTGTTCTCGTTTATCGGTTATAAAAATGAATCTGTTTTAGTGAAGGATAAGACGAATATCAATGTGCGGATGAAACCCACGGAGGAGAGTTTGGAAGAAGTGGCTGTTGTGGCGTTTGGAGAGCAAAAGAAAGAGAGTGTGGTGTCGGCAATCACGACAGTGCGACCGATGGATTTGAAAACTTCCAATAGTGACTTGACTGCCAGTTTTGCCGGGAAAGTTGCCGGTATCGTGGGATGGCAGACAGGAGGTCTTCCGGGAGCCTTGACGGAGGAGGAAATGAACACAAAATTTTATATTCGCGGTATTACTTCTTTTCAAACAGGAGCAAATATAGATCCTCTGATTTTATTGGATGGCGTTGAAATATCTAAAGTGGATTTGTCCCGTATAGCCCCGGAGGATATCGAGACGTTCAGTGTGATGAAAGATGCTTCAGCGACGGCGATGTACGGAGCCCGCGGGGCAAACGGTGTCATCTTGGTCACCACTAAAAAAGGGGAAGAGGGTAGCGTGTACGCATCCGTGCGTTATGAGGCTATTGCCAGTATGCCCACGGAAACGATAGACGTGGTGGACCCGATAACTTACATGAGAATGTACAATCTTATGCTTATCCGGCAAATGACTGGTATAAAATCCTTTTTAAAGATTACAACATCAACCATCACTTCGGATTGAATATCCGGGGAGGTTCTCGGGTGATGCAATACTATGCTTCCGTGAATTATAACTTGGATTACGGTATGATGAAGACGGATAAATTGAATGATTTTGACGTGAACATCAAAAATGCCACAACCACGTTGCGGGCGAATTTGAATATCGATTTGGCTGCCGGTATTCGTTTGCTGGTGAACGTGTATGCGGCGTTGGATGATAATCACGGTCCGATGATAGATTCGAAAGGAGCTTATAGTCTGGCTTTCACGGCTTCTCCTGTGGATTTTGCGCCGACGTATCCTGCCGATGATAATTATAATTGGGAACACATTCGTTTTGGGACAACGGCTTCCAGAAAGAAAAATCCTTATATGCAATTACAACAGGGTTACAAGGATCGTTACCGCTATTCTTCGATCAATAAGGTAGAATATATTCATAACCTTTCTTCCCTGGTGAAAGGATTGGAATTGAGGGCGGCAGTTTCTTTGACTAAGGCTTCGCTTTCTGAAAAGAGATTTACCACGACTCCCTATACGTATGCTCTGGATCGTTATGATGAGGAAACCGGGAAACACTATTTGAATGCTATAAATGCGGATGGCGCAAATCCGACATTACAATTAAATAGTAGTGATGAAAAAGGAGAAACACAGATGACATATGAAGTACGGGCTTTGCATACTGCTGCTTGGGGAGATCATCAGACGAGTTTGACAGGGGTTTTTAATGCGCTGGAATCTATGACAATGCCTGTTGAGAGCGTGATCGATGGATTGAAAAACCGGAACCTGGGATTTTCCATGCGCGGGACGTATGGCTTCAAAGACAGGTATTTTGCCGAGGCTAGTTTCGGGTACAACGGTTCCGAGCGTTTTGCCAAGAAACACCGTATGGGTTTTTTCCCTGCATTTGGAGTCGCTTATGTTGTGTCCAAGGAGAATTTTATGCAATCAGCGTCCCAATGGCTCCCTTTCTTGAAATTAAGGGCTTCTTGGGGAAAAGTCGGGAATGATGGTATTATTAATAAACCTCGTTTCGTTTACGTGGAGGAAATCGGGGAAGGTAACGCTATTGCTGTGCAGCCGGGAAAGACACAAGACAAAAGGTATGTTATCAGTAATTATGGTAATGAGGATATCCAGTGGGAGGTTGCCGAACAGATGAATATTGGCTTGGAAACCAAATGGTTTGACGGCATACTGGAGTTTACCTTGGATGCTTACCAGGAAATTCGTCACAACATTCTTTCTTACAGAACGGTAATTCCTGCTACGGTGGGATTGGATGCGCTTCAAATGGATAATATCGGAAAGGTGAAATCCCGGGGTATTGATTTCTCGGGGAAAATTCAGCATGCCTTCACCCCGGATTTCTGGGTGATTTTGAATGGAACATTTACTTATAACAAAGCCAAATACATGGAGTTGGAAGAAGCGGCAGACAGACCGGAATGGCAACGCAAGGTGGGACACGAGATTTCACAGGCGGTAGGGTATATTGCCGAGGGGCTTTTCCGTGATCAGGCCGAAATTGACAACGCTCCCACTCAAGGGGGGGACTTAGAGCCGGGGGATATCCGTTATCGGGATATAAACGGAGATGGAAAAATTGATATTAATGACGCCGTGCATATCGGTTTCCCGGAAACGCCACGTATCACCTATGGGTTTAGTGGCATTGTGAATTACAAGAATTGGGAGTTCTCTTTTGCCTTCCAGGGGTCAGGAAAACGTTCTTTCTTCATGGATCCGGCTAAAATCTCTCCTTTCGTCGGGGATAATGCCATGTTGACGGCGATCTACAAAGACCATTGGACGGAAGGGAATATGAGTAATAAGCCTTTTTGGCCGCGGTTATCAACATATAATATTACAAAACACAATCCGCAAGAAGACTGGTATGCTGAAGTTAGCGATATACGGAAAAGTACTTATTTCATGCGGGAATGCAGTTTCTTGCGTTGCACGTCCCTGGAGTTGGCTTACAATCTGCCGGAAAATTTGAAAAACAAATTGAAAATGAAGAACGTGAAGTTTTTCGTTCGGGCAAACAATCCTTTCCTGATTTCTAATTTTAAAGTATGGGATGTGGAATTGGGTGAAAACGGGTTCAATTACCCGATACAAAAAACTTACTCGGTAGGATTGAATTTTAGTTTCTGATCTTAAAAACAATATATATGAAATCTTTTCAGTCAATTTTAATTTCTTTCTTGCTTCTCCTTGGGGGATGCGATTACCTTGACGTTGTGCCGGAGGGGGATATTGAAAGTACCGAAACAATCTTTGAAAAGCGGGAGAAAGCGAACAAGTGGCTTTTCTCTGCCTATACGACCGTGTTGCCGTTGGCTTCGCTCTTTCAAAATCCTGCATTCTTGGGTACGGATGAGTATGTTACGGGCAATTACATGCGTAATAATGAAAGGTTTGTGGGACTTTTGATTGCAGATGGTTTGCAAATGTCCCAGGAGCCGTATGCGGATATTTGGGAGGGAATACATTACAATGGGATTCGCTATTGTAATACGTTTATTAATCATATCAGCGGGACGCATAATATGTCGGCGGACGAGAAATTGCAGTGGACGGCGGAAATCAAAGCATTGAAGGCTTTCCTTTATTTTGATTTGGTACGCCATTATGGGTCGATTGTTCTCGTGGATGAGAATATCTCGATGGAAACTCCGGTGGAAGAGATGCGGCAACCTCGGGTACATGTGGATACCTGTATTCAGGAAATCGTGCGTCTGGTGGATGAGGCGGTAGTGGATTTATTGCCGGATGCGGAGAAAGATCCTGACCGGCGAGGATATTTTTGCAAGGAATCGGCATTGATGTTGAAGGCAAAGGCTTTGCTTTTGGCTGCTTCTCCGATTTTTAACGGGAATGAATATTACATGAATTTCAAGGGAAAAAATGGTGAACCATTAGTGAGCACGACCTATGATGCGGAGAAATGGCGTATTGCGGCAGAGGCGATTGACGAGGCGGTGGATGCGTGTAATACCTATGGACGGTTTTTATATGATGGGACGAATGACCAGCCGACGCAATTGTTGAACACGATGAAGAATATCGAGGAATCGGTTCACAATCTTTCTTTTAATAACCCGGAGTGTCTGTTTGCGGTAAAGACTGCCCAAACTTATAGTGAGAATGCCGACGATTTTTTATCTAAATTTATTCTTCCGGCTTTCAATAGTGCGACTTATGCCGATGTTCATAATTCATTGTCGTTAGGTACGTTGTCTCCCAGCATCAAAATGGTCGAAATGTATTACACGGAGAACGGGTTGCCTATCGACCAGGATCGCACGTGGGATCATACCGGGCGCTACCAGTTGAATCAGGAGTCAGACCCGAAATACACGGATGTGATTCCTTTGGGAGAGATGGTGTTGGGACTGCATTTACGGAGAGAACCCCGTTTTTATGCCAATATTGCGGCAGACCGTTGTTATTGGCGCATTGGGAAAGACGAGGGAACGAAAAAGAGAAATTATGTTGTGTATGCGCATCGAGGGGAACAATTTGGTACCGGGTATAGTTCTATACAGAGAGATAACCCGCAAAACATCAGCGGATATTTCTTGAAGAAATTCTTGTATTCCTCCCTGCCGTCAAAAACGTATTACACGGCGTTAAAGTCGCAAGGGGAAGATCCCGTGCCTGTGATGCGGGTGGCTGAGCTTTACCTGATGCAGGCGGAAGCATGGAACGAGTACGAGGGACCGAGCGATAAGGTATACATCCCCTTAAATAAGGTGCGTGAACGCGCCGGCATCCCCGATGTTGTGACAGCGTGGAAGAGTTTCTCCAAGTCTCCGGAAAAGGTGGATACCAAGGAAGGAATGCGGGAGATTATTCAACGGGAGTACAATATAGAACTGGCGTTCGAGGGGCAACGTTTTTGGAACTTGCGACGTTGGAAAACAGCTCACTTGGAATTGAATGACCCGCAATACGGTTGGAACATTCTCGGGGAGGATGCGCAGAGTTTCTATAATAACTTTAATGGTCCCGTGGTGGTGTGGTCTAAACGGGGATTTGTAGCCCCGCGTGATTATCTTTTCCCCATCCGGGCGCAAGAAGTGATGGTATCTTCTGTCGTGCAAAATCCTGGTTGGTAATATTGAGAAATTTACGGATTATATTAAAAATATGAATATGAAGAATACAATATGGATATTGGTTTTGTTCCTGGGACTTTGGGGATGTGCTGACGATGACGGGAGTGGGTTTGATTCCATGATATCGCGTGAGAACATTTCTTTTAAAGCGATTCCCGGTGGGGCAATTATGTATTATGATTTCAAGGGACATAAAGATATATTTTCGGTTCGTGCCCGTTACACGACGACCCGGGGTGAATCACTCACCGTGGACGGAACCTATTTGAGCGATTCGCTTAAGTTGATCGGTTTTGATGATGCGCGGCAGGGAGTCCCGGTATATCTGACCTTCTTGAACAATAAATTGGAGGAATCCGGGGAGATGGAGTTGGCGTTTGACACGGAGGATTCTGCGCCTGCGGCTTTCTTCAAGACTGTGAAAGTATTGCCTGGTTGGAATGGATTTCAAATAAACTATGAAGCACCGGAAACAACCGGATTGTTGCACGTGTTTTACTTGGGGATAAATCCCTTGACGAATGAACCGGACACGATCTGGTTGCAGTCTACGAGGATAATGGAAGGGTATAATACACTTAGTTTTTCCGTGCAACAAGAACGGGAATCCAACACGGTCATTCTTACAACGGAAGATCTCCGGGGCTATCGGGTAAAGCGGCAGGTATGGGAGAACGTGGAAGCTTATGCTATTGCGCAATTCCCTTCGGATAGAATAAAAGTAGAAGATCCTTGTGGCATTGTAGTGGAGAATGAGTCTTATCGGTTAGGAAGCAAATACCTTTTTGATGGGGACACGAAGGGTGTGCTACGAAGGGGTACGGATAATCCCAAGGGACAGTATTGCCTGTTCGGTTTAGGACCTAACGCCTTGGGAAAATATTGGATTTTGGATTTGGGAGAAGAGCGAATGATTGCTAAATTACGAATTTTTGCCGCTTATGCTTGGGAAGCAATGGAAACAGGCTGGTATTTTCGGATTAGTAAATTTTATGATCGTTTCCCTAATGAATTGAAGGTCTATGGAGGGAATGATTTGGATGATGAAGAGGGGTGGGATCAGTTGTGTTCTTTCTATGAATCTCCTTTGTTGCCGGGGTGGGCGGCGAAAAGCAGCACTCCGATTAAAGAGGTTGCTGTTTTGGAACGGTCGGAACCGATCTATGCGGATCTCAATTGTGTTGCGAACGGGAAAGAGTACCGTTATATTAAAATAGTGCCGCATGATACATTTTGGTATGCTGATGCTTCTTCTACAAGCCAGAATACATATGAGGCTGTTATCTTGAGTGAATTGGAAGTTTACGTAAAAAAAGAGTAGTTTATGGGAAAGAAAATATATTTTGCATGGATGTTGGTGGCGGTTTTCGCTTTGGCAGGATGCGAGGATTTGGAAGACACGTATAGTGATTACGCGGGGGACGGAATGGTGCGCTACGTGGGAAGATGTAAAGACGTGAAGGTAACTCCCGGGTGGGAACGCTTGCACGTGGAATGGAAAAATAGCTTGGACCCCGGGATCGAGAGTATAAAAGTGGTATGTGCCGCGGGAGATATAGTGCGTGATACCGTGTTGGAAGTGGGGACTACTTCTTGTGATATCCGGAATATGGAGGATGGAAGTTATCAAGTGGATGTTTACGCCGTGGGAGAGGGCGGGCGTTTGTCATTGAGCAAAAAATCGGAATTTGCCCGTCCTTACACCTCTTTGCACGAGGAGGTACGGAGTTTTTCCCCGGGGATTATCAAGCATTTTTTCGTGGAAAACAACTTGGTGCTGTTCATGGACAAATGGTCTGAGAATTTCGTGAATTTCGAGTTGAATTATACCCGTACGGATGGGAACGCCGAGGTATTACCATTGACCGAGGAGATGTTTGCCGAAAAATATTGCCTTTTGGAAGGCATTAACACGGAAGAGGAAATCTTTATTACCCGGGAAGGACGACTGGAAGGGTGTTTGGATTTAATACCGTTGGAGCCTTACGTCCTGACTGCCGACCCGGTGTTTACTTCTGCTTTTAGGGGGTGGATCAAGGAACATTATTGCTTGGACGAGATCGGGAAAGAATTCCTGGCATCGAAATCCCTGCAATTCGATTACGACATCCTGACCTTGGAAGATATACTCTACTTCCCTGACCTGGAGGAAATAGAGTTGGGGAAAAATCGTTATTTGTACGAGGTGGCTCTCTCGGTCTATCCCAACGAGTGGTGTAGTGTGTTGACCGAGTTGGAGAAGAGTGAATTCGTGCTAGGGATTGCCCAAAAATTAAGAGGGGTGAAAATCAATCGTTACCACAAGCATTATTTCCCGGAAACGACCACGTTGCAAATTAATGAGATGGGTATCCCCGTGTTGCCGGGGGATATAAATTACCTTCCGACAGCGGGATGGACAATTTCTCATTCCCAGGGAAGCAATGTGACGGAACAATTTCCTCTGCGTAATCTCTTGGATAATCTTTTAGTTACGTTCTGGATGCCCCGGGCTCACACGGTGTTGTTGACCTATGATATTATTATCGATATGCAGGAGGAACAGACGGTTAACGGGATAAAGATAACCCAGGCTGGTTTGGCGAATGCGATGGAGTTTATTCCGGGTACGGTGCAGATTGAAACTTCGATCAACGGGTATGACTGGGAAATGTTCACTCATATGCAAAACAATACCTTGGGCAATGGTTTGGGAGAATCTACCTTGTATCGAGCCCCGGAACCGAAACAAGCCCGTTACATTAAAGTTGTTGTGAGCGATCAGGCGAACGGGGAAGGGGTAACGAATGTTTCCCTGGGAGATATAGCTGTTTTTTAATTGAGATGAATCGGTAGTGTGCTTCTGTTTTGGAAGGGGAGAGTGAAATTCCCCCTTCCATTACTTTGCACGTGCAATAAATGAAAGAAATATGAAAAGAATCACGTTATTTTTACTCGTTTTTTTCTTGGGCTTAATTGCTTCTAGGGCTCAGTCCGGATTCCGAATTACAGGGAAAGCCTTTGGGGCTCCGGATGGCGAATTGCTGTTACTTGTACAACATTTGGATCGGGTAGATACTTTGGCAACGTGTGATATGGTAAATTGTGAATTTCGGATCGAAGGGCAGGTGGACGTTCCGTGCGTGGGATTGATCGAGATGGCCGGGAAGAAAGGAGCAATACCGGTGATGTTGGAAAACACGGACATCAACGTGAATATCGGGGTAACCGGCATTTTTGTAGAGGGGGGAGAGGCGCAGCAAGTCTACAATCAATATTCCGAATTGATGAGCGAGAGAGGACGGGAATTGAAGAAGATGATGGAAGAGTATAAAACAGCCATGGGACTCCAGGATCAAATGAAAGCGAATATACTCCAAAAGCAAATCATGAAACTTCGTGAAGAGGTTGTGGCGAAAGAATTGGAATGGATGAAAGAGAACGGCAATCATTTCGTGGCGGCTTATATCCTTTATACGACTGTGCAACAAGGCTTGCCCCACGAGGAGTCAAAAAAAAGGTTCGATCTGTTGGGCCCCGATGCCAAGGCTTCTACTTACGGGGAAATGGTCAGTATGTTTATCGATTTGCAATCGAAAAGTGCCGTCGGAGCTGTCGCTCCCAATTTTAAGGTGAATACTCCGGAAGGTACGCCGATTTCCTTGTACGATGTTAAGGGAAAGGTGAAATTGATCGATTTTTGGGCATCCTGGTGTAAACCGTGCCGTGATGAAAACAAAAACGTGGTGAAACTCTACGAGAAATATCACAAGAAAGGATTGGAAATCTTTGGTGTCTCCATGGACACGGATGCTGCCAAGTGGAAAGAAGCCATCGAAAAGGACGGTTTGACATGGTATCACGGTTCTGACTTGAAAGGTTTGAAAGAATCCCTCGTTGCCCGCTTCTTTTTCGTGAAAGCCATTCCCCACACGATTCTCCTCGACGAAAACAACCGCATCGTCGCCAAAAATCTTCGGGGCGAAGAATTGAAAAAGAAAGTGGCGGAAATGTTGAAATAGTAATAAATAATTATGGATATGAAATATATACGCCTTATAATAACATCTTTTGTTGTATGTATTTTTTCGTCTTGTCAAGATGTTTTTGATATGCACGAAGGAGATGAGGAGATTTTAGAATCTGCTTTATATCGTCCTTATGATCCCCCTGCTTATATAAAAGAATATTTTTCAAGGATTTTTGATTCTTCTGAATCAAAAACAGGAGAATATTATAAATTTTTGGAAGTGGCATCATTCATGTACGAGGACCAGTTGGGACATGAATTATTGGAATTTTTAATAGAAAATGGTGTTATAATTACATTTAAAATAGATCCGTATTTGAGCGGAATGGCTATGTTTGACACTAGTAATTGGACGATAACTTTTCGGGATATAGCTTCAATAACACAAGAATCTGTTGAGGAGGAAATTTTACATGCAGTACAATTGGTTTTGTGTGGTGCAAGTACGATGTCAAGGTCTTCCAAAAATATTGAATTTGAAGTAAAAGTGTTTAGAGATCTTTGGGAGGCTGTTAAAATGAATTGTATACCTAGTTCTTATTTTGGGATATCAGGATTGGAAAGAGAAGGGTATGAAGATGAATATAAAATATTTATTGCTTGTTTGTATAACTGGGGCTGGGGAGATTTTTTTAACGATAAATTTAAGGAATTGTCAGAAGAATGGAAGGGAGAAACATTACAATATAATAAGTATTTTTCCCCTTATTTGATATCAACGTTTTGGCCATTAAAAGAAAGTGAAATATGAAAAAAATATTATTATTGTCCGTGTTTTGTAGTTTGTTCATGTGTTTGCAAGCACAAGAGTTTAAAAGAATATATTCCAGTTTAACAACTCTTTGCAGAGTAACGAATATGGATGAATTGCTTGATTCCCGAAAAGCGGAGGCGATAAATGATTCCATTGGCGAAATGATAGCCAAAGAAATCATTGCGGGGAATCTTCCCGATTCATTAAAAATGAATATCGAGAAAGAAAATTTGAAAGCGCTTGAGAAATTATCATTCGAGGAGTATTCGCGGTTATTGAGTTTTTCTTTTATTTTTTATTTAGACCGGGAAGGGAATATCATTACGGTTTCTTTTGTTTATAATAGCCAGACGGAATATGTTCCTTCTGATGAATTGTTGCGGGAAACTTACAATCGCTTGGTAAAAGTAAAAACGGACATGAATAAGTATGGCATCGTTATGTCGGAAAATTTTAATTACTGGAGAGTTACCTATAGGCCTTTTTGGCAAATAAGATTTAGAGAAAAAGCGATACAAAAGGAACGAGAGAAAAAATCAAATCACTAGTTTATGAAAGCATACCTTTTTTTGTTTTTTTTAGGATGGATTAATGTGATGGGTAAGGAATGTTGTGAATTTATAGACCGTGAATATCTTTGTGAACGGGATTCAGTAGAATTGAAGGATAACGAAATTTTTATTATACTGACATCTAGTGAAGATACAACTTTAGCAAAAAGAGTGTTTAAAAGAGTCCAAGTCATTCCTAATAAAAATGGTGAAGTTTATTTTACATTTTATACATTACTTGCGGAAAAAAAAGAATGTGAAATTTCATTTATTCGAATGGATCATTTGAAAAAAAATAGCAGAATAAAGAAATTGCATAAAGATTCCCTTGTAGGTGTAGAATTGATAGATTTTGATCAAATGGGAATAATAAAAACGAAAGAGGAAGCTCAAAATCTTATTAATAGATTACACGGTAAGTTACTGTGGCTT
Source organism: Butyricimonas synergistica DSM 23225 (assembly GCF_000379665.1). Taxonomy (GTDB): domain Bacteria; phylum Bacteroidota; class Bacteroidia; order Bacteroidales; family Marinifilaceae; genus Butyricimonas; species Butyricimonas synergistica. The sequence continues at coordinate 704,604 of NZ_KB903360.1, forward strand.
ATTGATCGGAATGAGATGATCCGGGATAGCGTGTTCTTGAAAGAAGTGGGGGTAGGGTTTATGGTAGATGAATTTCCGTTAACAAAATAAAGTTTTAATGATGAAAGCATACTTTTTATTTTTAGTTATATTTTTAATTTCTTGGACAGGTTTTGCCCAAGAAGGTTACAGGGTTGAAGGGCACATCCCGGGGCTTGCCGACGGGGAGCTTTACTTGGTACTCCCGACTACGGAGGGTGTGAGAACTCTCGGAACTACAAATTTGAAAGGTGGAGCCTTCACTTTCGAGGGAAAAGTGGAGGATGGTTGCGTGGCGTTGCTCAAGACTGCTGACGGGCAAGTGACGATTCCCGTGATGCTGGAAAACACATTGATTCAAGTGAAGGCTGTGGAAGGAAAACTTTCCATCACGGGTGGCGAGGCACAGCAATTGTATAACAATTACCTCCAATTGATACAATCCATCGCCGCGGGACAGGCAAGTTTTCAGACGGAGTTCCAACTTGCCATGCGGATGAAGAACCAGGAGATGATGAAAACCATCCAGAAACAGTGTGACAAATTAGCGGAGGAAGGACGCCAGCAGGAACTGGCGTGGATTAAAGAACATGGCAATCATTTCGTGGCGTCGTACATCGTGGCATCAGTTATCGACCAGCTCGATTACGAGGATTTAAAAGCCCGTTATGATTTGCTCGGATTCCCGGCAAAGGCTACGTTCTACGGGCAACTAGTGATGCTCTCCCTCTCCCAACAGAAGACGGTGGCAACCGGGGAGATCGCCCCGGATTTCACGGTGAAACGTTGGGAGGGCGATACAATTTCCCTCCATGGGATCAAGGGCAAGGTGAAACTCCTGCATTTCTGGTCGTCGGACAACACCGTGTGCCGGGAGAACAACGTGGAGTTGTTGAAACTTTACAATAAATATCACTCGAAAGGGTTCGAGATCTTCAGCGTCTCGCTGGACGAGAACGAATCGGCGTGGAAGAAGGCTATCGGCGAGGACGGCATGGCGTGGAAACACGGTGCCGACTTGAAAGGCGCCACGGGTTCGGAAGTTGTCCGCCTCTACTTCGTGAAGAACATCCCCAGCACGTTCCTGCTGGACGAGGAGAACCGTATCGTGGGTAAAAATTTAACGCCTGATGCCTTGAAAAAGGAAATAGCGGTGATGTTGAAAAAGAAATAACCGGGGCGGAAGTTTTTCTTTTTTATTTAGTGTGCACGTGGAGGTGGAGAGAGGCTAAATACTTGGCTTCTCTCTTCTTTTTTATCTGAACCCTAATTATATTACTAGAAATTGTTTACGCCCGTCGGTGAATATTTCATGAGGCATAATTTAATTGCCAATGAAAACAGATTTATCGGGTGTAACAGCACCTTTGAGCGTGTCACCGCTGGTGGCAGACGGCTTGTTTATTCGCCAGGACGAGTATTTAGATTTATGATAGGGAGGATTCCCGGTGTAGTTAGGGAACAAAGTCCTTTTAAACTCCTTTCAAAGTCGTTTCAAAGACCTTCGGGAAGGTTTTTGAAAAGAGAGTGATAGGAAAGGAAAACGAGAGAGAGAGATTATTAGTTGTTTTTTCATACCTTTATCATTTCGGATCACGGTTGGTAGATGTTTATAATCCTTTTAGTTTGCTCAACGTTTTTTTCCATGTTCATTCAGGATTACTGGTTCCGTAGTGGCACGCCGTCTTGTTTGATTCGTTTGTTGACCTAGTTCTTGAGCAGTATTTATTTTGAAACATTTTTCTTTATGATTTTTTTATAACTTTGAGGAGAAAAATATTAAAGTGTCGTGTATGGAGTTTCGTCGGAATGATGATGAACTTGTGGTTTTGCTAGCACGTTTTAATCGACGTGATATGTCGGCTTTTGCGTCCGTGTATATAGAATATTTCATGGAACTTCATGTTTACGCGAGGCGTCTTTATGCGGGTACTTCGGTAGAACCGGAAGATGTGGTGCAGGATGTGTTTTGTAATCTTTGGGAGCGGGCGGATATTACGTTTGACAGTTTCTTGAAAATCAAGGCGTTTTTGTTTGTTGCGCTCAAAAACGGATTCAAGAATTATATCAGCCATCTTGATGTGGAACGGAGGTACAAAAATGTAGTAGAATTGGATGGCGGTTTTTCGGAAGATGTAGTGGAAAGTGAGCTGGGAGCTTTTCTGTTGGAATATGTCGAGCGAATGCCTGATCCCGGGGGGAAGGTGATGCGGCTCTATTTAAACGGGTACGAAGCAGAAGAGATTGCCGATAGGTTGCGTATGAGTATTCGCACCGTGTATAACACGAAATCTCGGGCTATCGGAATGTTAAAAAGATGGTTGAAAAAATAGGAGCTGTGTCGCAACACAGCTCCCATTTTCTTTAATCCAGTTTCAGTACGGCAAGGAATGCTTTCTGCGGAACCTCAACATTACCGATTTGTTTCATTCGCTTCTTACCCTTTTTCTGTTTTTCCAACAATTTACGTTTACGGGAAATATCACCTCCGTAACATTTTGCCGTCACATCTTTACGAACCGCCTTGATGGTTTCGCGGGAGATGATCTTCGCCCCGATGGCTGCCTGTATAGCGATGTCGAATTGCTGGCGGGGGATCAGTTCTTTCAATTTCTCGCAAATGCGCTTCCCGAAGGAGTAGGCGTTGTCGAAATGGATGAGGGCGGACAAGGCGTCTACCGATTCGCCGTTGAGCAGAATATCCAGTTTCACGAGGTTTGCCCGGCGGTAGCCGATCTGGAAATAGTCGAAAGAGGCGTACCCTTTCGTGATGCTTTTCAATTTATCGTAAAAGTCGAAAACGATCTCGGCAAGAGGCATCTCGTAATTCAACTCGATCCGGTTTCCTGTCAGGTAATGTTGTTTTATCAGTACCCCTCGTTTCCCGAGACAGAGTGTCATAATCAGTCCGATATAGTCTGTGGGAGTGATGATTTGCGCCTTGATGTAAGGTTCCTCGATATAATCCAGCACGGTGGGCGACGGCATATCCGAGGGGTTATGCATCTCGAAAGATTCGCCTTTCGTGGTGTGGGCGATGTACATTACGTTGGGAACCGTGGTGATGACGTTCATGTCGAACTCGCGGTCGAGGCGTTCCTGCACGATTTCCATGTGCAGCATTCCCAGGAATCCGCAACGGAACCCGAAACCTAGGGCTGCGGAGGATTCCGGTTCGAAGGTCAACGAGGCATCGTTCAATTGCAATTTCTCAATGGAAGCGCGTAAGTCCTCGTAGTCTTCGGAATCAATGGGGTAAATTCCGGCAAAGACCATGGGTTTCACCTCTTTGAATCCCTCTATGGCGGCTTCGCATGGACGGCTGATTTGGGTGATGGTATCACCGACCTTCACTTCGGAAGAAGTTTTGATTCCCGAGATAATATATCCCACGTCCCCGGTACGCAATTCGTTGCGAGGCTCTTGTTCCAATCGTAGTACCCCGATTTCGTCGGCATCATACTCTTTGCCCGTGCTGACGAATTTTACTTTATCGCCTTTTTTGAGGCTGCCGTTCATGATGCGGCAATAGGTGATAATTCCCCGGAAAGAGTTAAATTCCGAGTCAAAGACCAAAGCTTGCAGAGGTGCATCCGGATCACCTGTCGGGGCTGGAATCCGTTCAACCACGGCTTCAAGTATCTTGTCGACCCCTAAGCCCGTTTTCCCGCTCGCCTCGATGATATCTTCTCGGTCGCAACCGATCAATTCTTCAATTTGGTCTTTTACCTCTTCGGGCATGGCGTTCGGCATATCCATTTTATTGAGGACAGGAATAATCTCCAGGTTATTATCGATAGCCAAGTAAAGGTTCGAGATCGTCTGGGCTTGTATTCCTTGCGTGGCATCCACGATCAGAAGGGCTCCCTCGCAGGCGGCGATCGAACGTGAAACCTCGTACGAGAAGTCCACGTGTCCCGGGGTATCAATTAAGTTCAGTACGTATTTTTCGCCGTTATAATTGTAATCCATCTGTATCGCGTGGCTCTTGATGGTAATCCCCCGCTCCCGTTCCAAGTCCATGTCGTCAAGCACCTGTGCTTGCAGGTCTTTCCCCACGACGGTACCCGTCGTTTCCAGCAAACGGTCGGCAAGAGTACTCTTGCCGTGGTCAATATGCGCGATAATACAGAAATTCCTAATGTTCTTCATCTACGATTTTTTAGATTTAGGATGCAAAGATAATGAATTTCCGGTTCAAAATATAATCGGAAATAGCAACTTCGGGATGTTTTGTATTAAAATATAAGGTGAAGATAAATGAGATGTTGAATAAATTAAGTACACGATGACATAAAGAGAGCATCCTGGGCGGGATGCTCTTTGGTATATGCTTTATCTTGATAAACTCAAGTCCTATTTTAAAATAGGATTCCCGTTATAGGTAACTGACCTCAGTAATGCTTTGGCATTTTTTACGGCTTTGGCGGGAAGCGGGGAGTAATTTACTTTCGTGGTCAGGGTTTGAGCCTCTGAATCTAACATCCAATTTAAAAGCTTTAGCGTTTCCTCTGCTTGTGCTTGGCTTCTGTCTGCATAGGCTTGTTCCTTGTACAGGAGAATCCAGGTAAAACAGCTAATCGGGTATGCATCCGGAGCTGAGGAATTAGTGATCATCGTGCGGGTGTCGGCAGGGATATCTCCTTTGGCGGCAGCGGAAATGCTTTCCGTGTTCGGGGTAATGAATTTGCCGGCTGCATTTTTCATTTGCGCGAATTGAATTTTCATGGCGAAAGCATACTCGGAACCCACGTAACCGATGGAACCTTCCGTTTGGCTGATGACTCCGGCAACTCCCGGATTACCTTTGGCTGCCATTCCTACCGACCATTTCAATGATTTTCCAGTTCCCATCTTCTCTGCCCATTCCGGGCTTATTTTAGTCATGTAGTCGCTGAACACGAAAGTGGTACCACTACCATCAGAACGATACACGGGACTCATGTCTTTGTCTGGTAAATTCACGCCGGGATTGATAGCGGCAATGCGACTGTCGTTCCATTTCGTGATTTTGCCCAGGTAAATGTCAGCCACGATTTCTCCTGTTAATTTCAAGTTATCTACTCCCGGCAGGTTGTAAGCCAGTACCACGGCTCCCATGCAGGTCGGGATGTGAACGACTGCCGCGGGCATTTCGCTCATTTCTTTGTCGGAAAGATAAGCGTCCGATCCCCCGAAATCCACGATTTTGTCTTTTAAGCTACGGATGCCGCCGCCGCTACCGATACCCCCGTAAGTAATGGAGTTTCCGGTTTTATCCTGGTAAGTCTTGAAAGCCAAGTTGTAGAATGGGAGCGGGAAGGTTGCCCCGGCACCTGAGATTGATACTTTTTTGGCGGGAACGTTTTCCCCGTTGTTCGCGTTGCTGCTGAAAATAACAGCCAGCATAAGAATTGTTGTTAGAAATAAGTTTTTCATTTTCTATTCATTTAAGTAATCTGTTTTTCCTTCTCTTTTGCAACCGCAAGTTCCGCTGATATTGTGAACCTTTTGTTACAGCATGAAGACTTAATTGTTAAGTTAAGCCCGGGACAGAAAAATGAATAGAATAACGTGTTTTACTTCGTGCTTTCTTGTGGCAACACGAGGTTTAGAATGACTCCGAGCAAAGCGGCAAGCCCGATTCCCGACATGGAGAAATTTCCCCATTCAAATGCAGCACCGCCAATGCCGAAGGTGAGAATCAGGGAAACGATAATCATGTTCCTGGTCTTCGAGAGATCCACTTTATTCTGGATTAGGTTACTCATGCCCAGAGAGGCGATAGTACCGAAAAGAAGTAGCATGATGCCTCCCAGCACGGAAGCCGGGATAGATTTCAACAGGGCACTTACTTTGCCGAAGATGGAGAAAATGATACCTGTCACGGCAGCAATCCGGATGACGGCAGGATTGGTTACTTTCGTTAGCGAAACGGCTCCCGTTACTTCCGAGTAGGTCGTTACCGGGGGACCTCCGATGAGTCCGGCAAATACGCAGGCGATACCGTCGCCTAGTAAAGTGCGGTGTAATCCGGGATTTTTAATAAAATCTTTACCGGTGACGCTGTTCACGGCGTAGACATCCCCGATATGTTCGATCACGGGAGCGATAGCCACGGGTAGCATATAAATGATTGCCTCCCAGGAAAACTTTGGGGTGACCAATTGCGGCATGGCGAACCAGGCGGCTTCTTTTATCGGTTTCGTGTCGATATCGTAAAAGAAGAGTGCCACGAGATACCCCACGATAATCCCGCAGAAAATGGGGATTAGCTTCAACAGCCCTTTTCCTTTCAAGGATACGACGACCGCGGTGACGAGGGCAACTAGGGCAAGCACCCAATTCTCGCTAGCCATCTTTACCCCGGAACCAGCCAAAGACAGACCGATCAGGATAATCACCGGACCAATCACGATAGGAGGGAATAGTTTTTTGATAAAATCCGTTCCGCGTAGTTTAACAAGTAGGCTCATAATCCCGTAGACGGCGCCGACGGCGACCATTCCCGATAGGGCTCCCGCCATACCGTACAATTCACTGGCTTTGATGATGGGGGCGATGAAGGCAAAACTACTGCCAAGGAAGATCGGCACGATACCTTTCGTGGCAAGATGGAATATCAATGTCCCGATTCCTGCCGTGAGGAGAGCGGTAGACGGGTCGAGTCCGACAAGCAGGGGAACAAGAACTGTTGAACCGAAGGCTACGAAAAGAAATTGTACGCCGACAACTCCTTTCTGGAAGGTAGAAAGACGATTTGCATCCATAATGTTGTGTTTAAAACCCAACAAAGGTAAATATTCGACGGAGGATTTCAAAAAAAGCCTTACTTTTGTGGTTAAATGTTTGTATAAAAACAAGAGCATATGATAAAATCAATGACCGGTTTCGGTAAAGCAACCGTGGACTACGGAACAAAGAAAGTAATAGTAGAAGTAAAAAGTCTGAATTCAAAGCAGTTGGATATCAATCTCAGAACCCCGAGTCTTTACAAGGAGAAGGATATAGAGATTCGGAACATGATAAAAAATGTACTGGAACGCGGGAAGGTGGATATGTACATCTATTTTGATAACGCGGAAGACGAGAAAGATGTTGCGGTGAACCAGTCGGTTGTGAAACAATATTACAAACAGATGCTCGAGGTTTCTTCCTCCCTGGGAATTGAAATCGATAAAGGCGAGTTATTGCAAACCGTGATGCGATTCCCGGATACCATGCAAGTAAAAATGGACGAGTTGGACGAGGAGGCTTGGAACGCATTGAAGAGCGCTATCGAGAAAGCTTTGGCTGACGTCGATCAATTCCGTATTCAGGAAGGAAAAGTGTTGATTGCCGATATATTGAAACGTGTCGATTTGATAAAAAGCTTGTCTGCTGAAGTGCCGCAATTCGAGAAACAACGGGTGGTGACCATCAAGCAACGCTTGCAGGATAAAATGAAAGAGTGGTGCGAAATCAAGAATATCGACGAGAATAGATTGGAACAGGAGATCATCTATTATTTGGAGAAACTTGACATCACGGAAGAAAAAGTACGTCTAGCCAATCATTGTAAATATTTCATCGAAACCGTTGAGCAAGAAGAAGCCCCCGGTCGTAAGCTTGGTTTTATCGCCCAAGAAATCGGTCGTGAAATCAACACCATGGGTTCCAAAGCCAATGACCACGACATCCAAAAACTCGTAGTCCGCATGAAAGACGAGTTGGAAAAGATAAAAGAACAAAGCCTTAACGTTTTATGAGTTTATAAAGTTCATAAGGTTCATAAAGTCCATAAGGTCTATAAGGTCCATAATGTCCGTAAAGTCCGTGAGGTCATGAAAATAGAGAGATTTGAAGATATTCTTGCTTGGCAAAAGGCGAAGGAGGTAACAAAGAAAATATACATATTGTTGGCTCAAACAAAGGATTATGGCTTTAAAGACCAAATACAACGGGCTGCTGTTTCTGTTATGAATAATAATGTTGCAGAAGGTTTTGAACGTCGTTCGGATAAAGAATTTAAGCATTTTCTTTTTGTCGCTAAAGGATCTTGTGGAGAGGTACGTTCCATGTTGATATTGGCCAAAGAATTGGATTATATAAAAAGTGATATTTGTGATGATTTGATTTTGGAAACCGAGAAAATTTCCAAGATGCTATCGAATTTTATAAAAGTATTGGATGAATCAAAAAGGACCTTATAGACCTTATGGACTTTATGGACCTTATAGACCTATAATTGATTATGAAAGACGTTATTATTTTTTCAGCCCCCAGTGGATCGGGGAAAAGTACCATTGTAAATTATTTGCTTTCCTTGGATTTGGGGTTGGAGTTTTCGATTTCAGCCACGTGCAGGGCTCCGAGAGGAGAGGAACAACACGGGAAGGAATATTATTTCTTTTCAACGGATGAATTCAGACAACGGATTGGGAAGGATGATTTTTTGGAATGGGAGGAAGTGTATCCGGGATGCTATTACGGGACATTGAAAAGCGAATTGGAACGGATATGGAAAGCCGGGCACGCCGTGGTATTTGACGTGGATGTTGTCGGGGGAGTGAATATCAAGAAAATATTCGGGGATCAAGCTCTTTCTATTTTCGTGAAAGCCCCTTCCGTGGAAGTTTTGCGCCAGCGGTTAGTAGGGCGAGGAACGGATTCCATGGAAAAAATAGAACAGCGGGTGGCAAAGGCGGAATATGAAATGACTTTTGCCGATAAATTCGATGTGGTTATTGTAAATGACGATCTGGAAACGGCATTGGCAGAGGCAGAAAAAGCGGTAAGAGATTTTTTGAAGTAAACATGGGATTCCGGGAAACCAAACAAAGCACACGTCCCGTCACGGGACTTTTCTTCGGATCGTTCAACCCGATTCATAACGGGCACGTGGGCATAGCCCGCTATTTGCTGGAGAATAGGCTATGCGATGAAGTGTGGTTTGTAGTCAGCCCTTGTAACCCTTTCAAAGTAGACCGTTTCCTGTTGCCCGAGGCGGAGCGATTGCAAATTGTCGAGGCGGCTATCGGGTATGACTCCCGGATGAAGGCTTGTGACGTCGAGTTTACCATGCCAAAACCTTCTTACACGGTAGATACATTGCGTTTCCTGCTCGATAAACATCCCGGTCGGGAATTTGTTCTAGTCATGGGTGCGGACAATGTGGCGGCTTTCCCGAGGTGGAAAGATTATCATTGGATTGTCATGAATTGTCCTATTTTCGTGTATCCCCGTTCCGGAGAATCTTTCCCGGTACAATTACCCCGGGGAATGAGCGTGATTGACGCCCCCCTGTTTCCTTTGTCCGCGACGGAAGTAAGAGAAATGATATTGCGGGGTGAAAATATTTCTGCCCTGGTTCCCGCGGAGGCAGTACCTTTGGTCAAACAATTCTATGGAAAAGGGAATAAAAAATAAGTGAGCCTGTAAATTCGATGTAAAACAAGTTGGCAGAGATATTTTATATCTGAATTACGTGCTCACTCATTCACAGAACAATGCTTGTTGGAAAATTGGGGTAGAGGAAAATCGCGCTCCCACGATAAACATCTTGCCAGCTTCAATTCCCGAAAGCTACATAAACAGTTACGTCTTGGCAGGTTTTCTGACTTGCTTCCTTTTCGTCGCCTTCCCATCCATGTACAGACAGTGGCAGTAGAGACTAAAGTTACGAAGCTTACAGCTGCGGGCACAGTTCCCGACTCTCACGGGATTCCCTTGTAATGTTACGACTAACATTAACGCTCCAATACAGTTACAAACGTAGGGAAAATAATTGATAATTGAAAATGAAGAATTGAAAAATTATTTTGGCGAGGGCATTTTGAATTTTTGGATAAATATGAGATGTGTTGTATAATTATGCGTGCGAATGAATTTGTATATTATTGATAGTGATATATTTATAATAAAATCACGAGCGATGAAAACGTTGTAAAAAGTCGAAAACAAGTTGTACTTTTGTGCCGCGAAAGAGTGCGATTAATAAGTCGAATAATAAATAAATTTAGTATGGGATTTGTAACTAAGGAGAAATTATTCTCTAAGGATTTCTTTATCACCTATGCTTGGTTGCTTGGTGGTTGTTTTGTGTTTGCCGTGGGTGCCGTGATGTTTGCAGAACCTTACGGGTTTGCACCGGGAGGTACTTATGGTTTGTCAATGGTGTTCCATCACCTGTGGGGGTGGAGAACGGAGGCGACAGCCCTTTGTATGGACATCCCGTTATTGTTGTTGGGTATTTATTTCTTGGGAGCGAAATTCGGTATCAAGACGGTGATTTGTACCTTTGCGATACCTGGATTTATGTGGTTAATTCACCAGACTTACGGGTTTGATGCTTTGCTCGAACCGGGCATAACGGAACGTGCGATGCTTAAAGAACCGTTGTTGTCTTCTATTTTCGGGGGTATTGTTTACGGTATCGGTATCGGTATGATCTTCAAATCCCGGGCTACTTCCGGGGGGTCGGACATCATCGCCATGATCTTGAACAAGTACACGCACATCTCTTTAGGAACCTTGGTGATTATCGTGGATTGCACGATCACGTTGACCACCGTGGTTGCTTTCGGGGATTGGAAATTGCCGATGTACTCTTGGATTATAGTCTTTATCGAGGGTAAAGTGATCGACTTGATCGTGGAAGGAGCTTCCGTGCACAAGACCTTGATGATCGTGACCAAAGAGGTCGATACCGTCAAGAATATCATTTTGAACGATATCAACCGGGGTGCCACCATATTGCCCGCTGTCGGTGCTTATAAAGGAGAAACTCGTGAGATTGTTTACACGATCCTCACTCGCCGTGAAATGATGATCTTGCGCCATCGCATTCGTGAGATCGATCCGGATGCGTTTATCAACGTTATTGATTCCCGGGAAATTCTCGGAAGAGGATTCAAGTCATTGAAAAATGACGAATAGAATATTTGAAAAGAATATCTGTTAAGCAAAAAAAAAGAGCCGAAAGGCTCTTTTTTTAATACATCCCCGTGATGTCCCAGACGAAGGCCCGGATACCGTTTTCCTTGTTCACCTCGTCAAGATTCTTGACGTATTTCAGGATCAGGGGAACCATTTCTTCTTCAACGATAGTCAATGTAGCGGAGTTCATTTCCGGCCAGGTGTGTGTACCCATTCTCGGTTCTCCGTCGATAGTTCCGGCACCATTGACAAGTGGCCATTGCGTGAAGCCCCGTATTTGCAATTGATCGAGAATGTAAGCAACACGTTCTGTCAAGGCTTGGTTATATGTGATAAATACTGCTTTTTTCATATTTCTTTTTTGATTTTAGAAGTTAGATTCACGATTAAAGTATAACTGAAATCGTGAATCTAGCATCATAAATTATTTATTTTTTCTTCGGAAGGTCTCTTTCCGCATCGAAATCACTCATGAATTTGAACTGTTTCCTGAGGTTTTTCTGTTTATCGCGGCTTCCGCTCTTGTCCATGGCAGCGTAAACGGCGGGTACGATAATCATCGTGATAATGGTAGAGAATATCATACCTCCGATAACGGCGATACCCATCGGGCGCCATGTTTCAGAACCTTCACCCACGCTCAATGCCATAGGCACCATACCCAGGATGGTTGTCAATGAGGTCATCAACACCGGACGCAAACGAGAACGACAGGCTTGAGCGATAGCGTCGTACAAGCGGATTCCCCGTTCACGCATCAAGTTGATAAAGTCGATCAACACGATACCGTTCTTCGTCACGATACCCACCAACATGATAGCACCCAAGGCGGCAACGATACTCATCGTCGTGTTCGTCAGCAACAAGGCAAGGATCACACCGGTGAATGCGAACGGAATGGCCAACATGATGATAAACGGCATCTTGAATGACTCGAACTGTGCAGCCATCACGATGTAAACCAACATCAACGACAGCAATAACAACATGATCAAAGAACCGAACGACTCCTGTTGGTCTTCGTAGCTACCCCCGATATACAAGCTCACGTCTTGCGGTACGTCTTCCAACTTATCAAGCATGGATTGAGCGGCGGTTGCGATATCTCCCAAGGCAATACCTGCCGCCGGGGTGATAGACACTTTCAGGATACGTTGTTTACTCTTACGCTCGATGTTTGGCGGAGAGAAAAATTCCTCGATTTCCCCGAGTTCTTTCAGGCGTACCTTTTGTCCTTTGGCATCAACGATAATGATGTTCTCGATCTCCGATAGGGTAGAACGGTATTTCTCGTCGAAACGCACGATAATATCATATTCTTCACCGTTCTCTTTGAACTTGCTGTTCCGGTACCCGTAGATGCGGTTACGCAAGTAAGAGCCCACTTCGGAAGTCGTTAACCCGTGGCGGGCCAATTTATTCTGGTCCAATATCACGCGGAGCTCGGATTTATCCTCGTCCCGGCTGATCTTGATATCCTCGGCTCCGGGGATAGTACGGGCTTGTGTGGCTATCGTGTGTGCCAGATTTGTCGTTGTGTTGAAGTCGTGTCCCATGATCTCTATATCCACCGTGTTGCCACCCATGGAGCCACCGCTCGACGTGGTTACCGTGTATTGCAGGATGTCCGGGAATTGCTTCAAGATACCGCGCACCTGGTCGGCAATCTCGAATACGCTGCGTTTACGGTCTTTCAAGTCTACCGTTCTCAAACGCATATTCAAGATATTATTACCCGTGCTGTTCATCATGGAAGCGAAAGAAGCCTCTTCTTCACTACCGTATGAAAGGTTAATCAACGTGATTTCGGGTATGCTATTGCGGATCACGGAGTCAATATCCAGAGCCACTTGTTTTGTAACCTCAACACGTTGACCGGATTGCATCTTTGCGTACACGTTCAGATAGTTCTGGTCATTCTGGGGCATAAAGTCCGTCTTGACCATCTTGAACAGGAACAAAGAAGCGAAGAACAAAGCGAACATGGATAAGATGGTCACTGTCTTGTGAACAAGTACCCAACGAATCAGACGTTCGTAAACGTTATCCAGTTTTTCCAGCATCCGGGATACGAAATTGTAGAAACTGAATTTGTTGCTATCCGTCTTTTCCTGAATCTTCATCAATTGAGAACAAAGCATCGGGGTCAGCGAGATAGCTGTTACCGTAGAAGTACATACCGTGATACAAACGATCCAACCCAATTGCTTGAACAAGATACCGGTCATACCGCTTACCAACGTCAACGGGAAGAACACGGCAACTGTTACCAGCGTGGTCACGATTACGGACAACCACACCTCGTTCGTTCCGTACTTGGCAGCTTCCCGCGGGCGGCTACCCCGGTCGATATGTTTCGTGATGTTCTCCAGTACCACGATAGCATCGTCCACCACCATACCGATGGCGATAGAGAGGGAGGACAGCGAGATGATATTCAACGATTCTCCTGTCGCGAACAAATAGATAAAAGCAACGATCAAAGAGATCGGGATCGTCAGTGCGATAATGAAAGTCGCTCTCCAGCGTCCGAGGAACAAGAACACGATCAACACCACGAAGATCAACGCGTACATCAACGAGTCCTGCAAGTTGTTGATAGACTTGATGATGAAGTCCGAGTTGTCCGAGATGATCTGGAATTTGATATCCGACGGCAACTCTTTCATAGTCTTTTCGATCTCCTGTTTGGCTTGTTTTGCCACAGCCACGGCGTTAGCATCGGTTTGTTTGGTTACCATCAAAACGCCACCTTTGCCCCTGTTGATCGATTGTTCCAGGGTAATATCCTTCAACGTGTCGCGGATGTTAGCCACGTCACGCAGGTAAATGATCTTGTTGTTCTGCGTGCCCAGTACAATATTCTTGATCTGGTCGCTTTCCTCGAATTCTCCTTCCACGCGCAACGTGTAGTCCATGTCACCCATCTTCACGTTACCGGAAGAAATATCTTTATTCTCTGCGAGAATCTTGTTACCGATTTGCTCGAGCGTCAGATTGTAAGCGTCCAGTTTATTCGGGTCCAGATCCACGTAAACCACACGTTCCGGGGCTCCGGCTACGATAACGGAAGCAACCCCGTCCACGCGGTTCAAGCGGGTAATCAGTTTATCGTCCAAAATCTTGTCGATACCGGGATAAGACTCCTCGGCGGTAACGGCATAAATCAAGATAGGCATCATCGACGTGTTGAAACGCATGATCGTCGGTCGGTCGATATCGTCCGGCAGTTTTGACATAGATTTATCCACTGCATCCCGCACGTCATTCGATGCTTCGTCAAGATTCACCTCCCACTCGAACTCCAGTGAAATAACAGATAAGTTATCATAGGAGGTAGAGGTCATTTCCTTCAGGTCATCCACGGAGTTCAACTGGTCCTCGAGGATTTTCGTTACGTTCTCTTCAATATCCGCGGCGTTAGCTCCGGGATAGGTAGCCATAACCGTGATGTAAGGCGGATCCATTTTAGGATACTGGTCTACCGGCAATTGTATATAGGAGGCAATACCCAATACCATAATGGCAAGGAAAACCATCAAGGTCGAAATGGGTTTATTGACCGCTGTATTGTATATACTCATATTTCTAATTTTAAATTTTAGATTTTAAATTTTAGATTGCGGGAAATACATCCATGATCTAAATTATTTATTTCGAGATGGAAAGCGGGGATCCGTCAACCAATCTGCCTTGTCCGACAACGACCAATTCGTCGCCCTCGTGAATTTCATCACTGATTAATTCTACTTGATCCTCGAAACGTCTGCCGAGTTTCACAGCCACCCGTTTTGCCTTGCCGTCTTTATTCAGGAACACGTAGCGGTCATTCGAACCTTGTAGTTTCAACACGGCGATAGCCGGTGCCACCATGGTTTCCGTGTTACCGATAAAGAAGTCGATCGTTCCGTACATACCCGGTCTTAAAGCCTCGTCCTTGTTCGGGATTTTGATCTCCACGGTGAACGTTCTGGAAGCGGGATCGATTGCCGGGTAAACAATGCTTACCGTACCCTCGAATACCTGGTCGGGATAGATGTTGCTCTTCAGTTGGATCTTCGTCCCGGGCTTCACGGTCAGGTAATATTGCTCGGACAAGTTCACGTATGCCTTCATGGGGTTGATCTTCTCGATCGCGATGATAGAAGGTTTGGTCGCACCCCCGAAAGCCGCACCCGTGTAAAGCTCTTTGTTCTCGAAATATTTCCCGGTCACGATGCCGTCAAAAGGAGCTTCCATCCGCGTGTTCTCTTTCAAGAAATCCACGTTCGATTTTGCCACCTCGTATTGGGTCACGGCTGCATCATAAGCCTGCTTGGAAATACTTCCCGTTTTGTTCAACTGAACGGCACGGTTGTATTCCGTTTCCAGGTTCTGCAATTGAACTTCTGCCTGGTGCAATTGGGTTTTATCCATTTCCACGAGCAACTGGCCTTTCTTGATCCGGTCACCCACTTCCACGTATATATTCTCGATTCTTCCCGTGGCAGCCGGGGCGTAGAACACTTGTTTGTCGGCTTCCAGGTTGGCGGCGTAGTCCAAGGTCTTGGCTATATCCGTTTTTTTCATTTTCAATACTTTCACGGGAATAGCTTCTTCGACGTCAGTTTGTGACGCTTTGTCTTTGTTACCGGAGCACCCGGCAAGCATAGCTAGTGCTATTGTCGATAGAATAAGATTCTTTACCATTGTATTTCTTTTTTGTTTTATTATTCAAAGTTGTTTTTATCGCGGAAGTTGGTTATACAATTTTTCCAGGCTTACTTGTGCTTGCAATAGCGTGAGAACCGCCTCCGTGTAGTTCGTTTCGGCTTGCAGGTAATTGTTGTTTGCCTGGGTCAAATCCAAACTGGAAACGGCTCCCAGCTCGTATTTTCTCTGGTAGTTCTGCAACACCCGCGTGGCGACGTCGATATTCTCTTTTTGCAAACTGTAATTCTCCATGGCGTTCTTCAAGTTGAATTTCAATTGCTCGTCCTGCACGTTCAGCTGGTCTTCCAGTAAATCCTTTTGCAAGTAAGTTTGTTCCAGCGTGATTTTTGCCTGTTTCACTTTGGAATCACGTTGCATGCCCGAGAAGACCGGGATACTCATCGTCAAGCCGGCAGTGTGTTTTGGGCTCATGTCTAGTGCCGGTTTCAAAATCTTGTAGTTGAAATTGTATGAACCGGAAATCGTGGGAGCGTAACTCCACTTCTCGATGCCCAGCAACTTCTTGTTCAACTCAGATTGCGTGTTGATTAATTGATAATTCACGTTATTATTGATATCGAATTTTTCCAAGTACAATCGGCTTGATTTGTCATTCTCGAGGAACACGTCCAATCCGTCCGAGAGCTTTACCGGGGCTCCGGCTTCCAGCCCGAGTTGAAGGCGCAGCAAGTTGTAGTTTACCGCTACCGTCCTCTCCATCGACAGCAGGCTGTTTTTCAGTTGTCCCACGTTAATGCGGATCTGGTCCACATCGGTGATTTCAACCGTTCCGGCCTTATACATATTATCCGTGTGTTTGTAGATCTCGTTCATGTTCTCCAGGTTCTGGCGCAAAATCTCTTGCATCCGTTCGGTCACGAGTATCGTGTAATACGAGTTATAGATATTCTCGATGATATCCAGTTCCGAGGATTCCACCTGTTGTTCGGACAGGCGCACGGCGATCTTGCTGGTTTGCATCCCCAGGATCCACGACCCGCTGAACAGCAATTGTTGCAAACCGACTCCCACGTTGGATTGGTCTTTCATTTTAATCGTTTGCCCGCCGAAATCCATCTTGTACCCGAAATTCGTGGTGTAGGTCAACGTACCGTTGATCTGTGGCAATCCTTGTGATACGGATTCCCTTACCTTCTGGCGGTACGCTTCGATGTTCATCCGCGAGGACTGTAGTTCTTTATTGTGCTTGATAGCAAACTCTACTGCTTGTTGCAGCGAGATCGTTTGCGGGGCTTCTTGGGCGTGAAGCATCCAAGGCACGATAAGCATTAGTAGGAAGAGTGTCATTCCTTTTTTCATAGATTATAGATTTTAATTATTTATATTTTCCGGGAAATTCTCACGCGTTTTTTCTCTCGGTACAAATCTTATACCAAAAAAATCCTCAAAGGGTAAAATTATTCATCTTTCACTTGTTTAGAATTATTTTTTAATCGTTCATACTCTTTTATGCCTTTTTCAGTGGATATCGCGTAGACAAAATTGGTAAAAATCGTCGTGATGATTACCCGCAGGGGATACTCTATTTGTCCGACGATGTTCGGGTCTCTCAAGAAATGCAGTTGCTTGCTCAGCAAGTACAATTGCAGTTCTTTATCTATATCCTCCCTGAAATATTTTTGTTTGATGCCGTTTTCCAGCCATTTCACCAGGAAATCTTTCGTGACAGCCTCTTCCGCCTCGGCAATCTTTTGGTATACCGCCGGGTGGTATTTCTTCATGTCGAAATAATTGGCGGGTAACCGGCTTCCCAGGTCGCTGACCATGAAGTCCCTGATTCGTCCCACGATCTCGATGGGATTCAGCCCTTCCAGTTCTTTCGTGTCCGAGGCAACCATCCTCACTCGTCTTCTGTATAGCATCACTTGCTCCACCACGTCGTCTTTATTGGCGAATTGTTGATAGAGCGTTTTTTTCGAAATTTTCAAATGATTCGCTATATCATCCATGGAGGTGCTTCTCAGCCCGTATCTTAAGAAAAGATCCGAGATGTCCGCTAAAAGCTCCTCGTTTTGATGTATGTTCTCGTCCATAGGCGATTAATTTTAAACAGTTCGTACGTGGAAACGAAATGAATACAGAACGTTTCCGCAGGCAAAAGTATACAAATATCGTTCCACTAATACTACGCTCGTGTTAAATTATTGTTAAATCACTTGATTGGCACAACTTTTCATGCATTTTAGCATGAATAGACAATTTTCAATTTTCAATTCTCCATTTTCAATTCCATAATGCCTATCTTTGTCGTATGATTGATCAGGCTACAATACAGAAAATTTTTGATGCAGCGGATATATACGAGGTAGTTTCCGATTTCGTGAGTTTGAAGAAGCGGGGAGTGAACTATTTAGGCTTATGTCCGTTCCACAACGAGAAGACCGGTTCGTTCACCGTCTCCCCGGCAAAAGGCATTTACAAGTGCTTCGGTTGCGGGAAGGGCGGCAATGCCGTGAATTTCATCATGGAACACGAGCAGATGTCTTACGTCGAGGCATTGAAATATCTTGCCGAGAAATATCATATTCCCATCGAGGAGAAAGAACTCACCCCGGAGCAACGGCGGGAGCAGACGGAGCGGGAAAGTATGCTCATTGTTTCCGCCTACGCCAACGAGTACTTCCAGTACCAGCTCTGGAACACCGACGAGGGGCGCTCCGTCGGCCTGGGGTACCTTCGCCAGAGGGGGATCAGTGACGAGATGATCCGCAAGTTCGGCTTGGGTTACAATCCCGAGGCGTGGGGCGCTTTCACCAAGGCGGCACAGGAAAAGGGCTACAAGCAGGAATTCCTCGTGAAAACGGGGCTCTCCATCGAGAACGAGCGGGGACTTTTCGACCGTTTCCGAGCCCGCGTGATGTTTCCCGTGCAGGACCTTGCCGGGAAGGTTATCGCTTTCGGCGGGCGTACCATGACTGCCGACAAAAAGATCTCGAAATACCTCAACTCCCCGGAGTCCGAGATATACCACAAGAGCAAAACGCTTTATGGTATCTACTTCGCGAAGAAGTCGATCGTGCAGCAAGACCGCTGTATCCTCGTGGAGGGATACACCGATGTTATCTCCTTTCATGCCAAGGGTATCGAGAACGTGGTGGCGTCTTCCGGTACCTCCCTTACCATCGAGCAAATCCGCCTGATCCGCCGCCTGACCCCCAACGTCACGATCATCTATGATGGGGATGCCGCCGGTATCAAAGCTTCTCTCCGCGGGATAGACCTCGTGCTGGAAGAAGGGTTGAACGTGCGGGTATTGTTGTTGCCGGACGGGGAAGACCCCGATTCGTTCGCTCGAAGCCACACCACGCGAGATTTGGCGGACTTTATCGCGAACAACGAAACCGACTTTATCAACTTCAAAACCAAATTGTTGTTAGGTACTGCCGGTGACGATCCCGTGGAGCGTGCCCGCTTGATCACCGACATCGTGCGAAGTATCGCCAAGATACCCGACAATATCGTCCGCTCCGTCTACGTGCGGGAAACCGCCCACCAGCTGGACGTGGAGGAACGTGTACTTTATACCGAGATTGCCAAGGTGCGCCTGAAAAACGAGGAACAAACCTCCAAGCATCCGACTGCCGTCGTTCCCGAGATTTCCGTTGCAACTCCAGCGCGGGGAGCCACTCCCTGCGACCTGGAAGAGAGCGTGCTGATCCGCTATATGCTGTTGTTCGGCAACAACGAGTTGTACGAGGAAGAACGCAACGGTTTCATGCGTAGTGTTTCCGTGGGTGAATTCATCGTCCGTGAACTGGCAGAGGACGATCTCGAACTCTTAAACCCGATTTTCCGTGCCATCCAGACCGAGTACCAGCAGCAATACGAGTCGCCTTCCTTTATCCCGGCACGCCATTTCATCGCCCACCCGGATATCAAGATCAGTACCGTCGCCGCCAATATCCTGAGCGAGCCCTACGAGTTGAGCAAGATCTGGTACAAGATGGATAATTACGTCGAAACCGAGCAAATGAAACTCGCCGAACTTCTCCCGAAAATCCTGGATAATTACAAGATGCGAAGAGTGGAGATGCTTTCGCGGGAGATTGACAATCGCATCCTCGAGTCGCAAAATAACCCCGATCCCCGGCAGATTATCGACCTTCTCAAGCGCAAAAACACGATCAACGCCATTCGCCGTAAACTGAACGAGAAACTCGGGCGCACCGGTATTCATTAAATCAGTACATTATAGCATTTGATGAGTTCGTGGGGTTTAGGTGGCATGCGACCTGTTGTTCATGGTGATTTCCATGAGTAGACGGTGGGAAGTCCTGTCTGAATATGGCATTATTTCCGTGTGAATTCCGGTTCACTTCCGTCATGAACGCTATATGAACGCTATATGAACCCTATACGAACGCTATTATATATAGCGTTCATAAAGGATTTATATAGGGCTATTAAAATATGATAAACGGAAGTAGACCGGAATTCATACCCTATTGATATTTTATTAGGATAGATTTTCGGCAGGACATCACACTGTTCTCGGCATGAAGTGTTGGGAAACGGCGATAATGACGAGAAGATGTTGTTGAAATAATCCATTTAAAGATGGTCTATGGGGGTGGGTTGGGAACAGGGGATGTCACTGTTCGGAGTGGAGGAGGATGTATCCCCCGTTTTGAGCTTTGATTTGTAGCGAGGGGTCGGTTTCGAGGGCTTTGCGTACCCGGCTGGCGTATTTTTTCAGTTCGGAATCCTTGCCGAGCGAGGCTTTTCCCCAGATGCCCTGGATGAGATAATCGCGGGCGGCGATTTCGTCGTTTGGGGCGCAAAGCAATTGCAGGAAGCGGGCGTCGGTCGGTGGCAGTTGAGTCTGTTTTTCCCCGATAATCAATACGCGGGAGGCGCTGTTGTAGGAGGTCACGGGCGAAAGCCGGTAGGAGTGTGGTTGTTTTATCTCTTGGGTGATGCGGTCGCGAAGGTTGTTGAGGTGGCGTGCCAGTAATTCGGCGTCTTTGTCTTTGCTGAAAAATTCGTCGGCTCCCGCGTCCAGTGCGTCTATCTCGTGTTCCCGGTCGCCGTGCGAGGTGTAGATGATCACGTGTGTCTCGGGGGCTTTTGCCCGCACGAGGTGGGTGAGTTCCACCCCGTTGACCTCGGGTAGGTCAAGGTCTAGAAGTAGAATGTTCGGTCGTTCCCGACGGTAGGCTCTCCAGGCGGCTTTCTCGTCGGGGACGATTTCGACGGAGTAGCCGTGCAGTTCGAGTATTTTTTGCACGAGTTCGGCGGTTCGTTTGTTATCCTCGGCGTAGAGTACGCGGGTATGGCTTTTCGGTTGGCGTTCCATGGGGTTAGTATTTTTGTCTTTTGGTTGTTCTAGGTAGGGTGATGGTGAAGGTTGTACCGTTGCCGGGAGTGCTGTCGACGTTGATTTTACCCCCGTGGGCGATGATGATTTGGCGGGATTGGTAGAGTCCCAGCCCGTGTCCTTTGGTTTTCTTGTCGCCCTGGTGCTGTGCCCTGTGGTAGCGCTCGAAGATGTGGCGCAATTCCCGCGAGGGGATTCCTTGGCCGTTGTCTTTTATGGTTATTCGTGCGTGTTTGTCGTCTGGGGCGGTGCAGGTGATGTCTATTTCCGCTTCTTCGCCCGAGTACTTGAGCGAGTTGTCGATGAGGTTCTGGAACACGGCTTGCAGGAAATCCGGGTCGCCGGAGATCATTGGGTCGGGGGTGTTGAAATGGAGGCGAATGTGGAACGATTTGCCCGGCGGAGTGTTCCAACGGTCGGGGGCGGTGACCGTTTCGAGCATCTCTTGCAAGTTGAACGTTTTCGGGGTTAGCACGATGCCGTGGGCATCGGTGGACCGGAGCAGCATCCGGTTGATGGAGTGTAGCATGTTGTTCAGTTCCTGCCGGTTTTTTTCCGCCTGTTCGATTTGTTCCTCTTTCGAGAGGTGCGGCAACAGGTAGCACAGGTGTTTTTGGTTCTCCACGGGATGCTTCAAGTCATGGACGATGCTGTCGATGTATTCTTTTTGGTTTTCCCGTTGCCGTTTCTCGTTGCGGTAATTCAGGTAAAGGTAAATGACGCAGAATGCCAGCAAAAGGGAGATGAAGAGGGTGGTGGCGATGGGCCATGCCGCCGTTTGAACGAAGGCGGCAAGCGGGTAGTCGTACGTGGCGTACAGGATGTCGCGGGTGAGAAATCCCAGCGTGTCGATGTACTCGGGAGTGGCGGGTATTTTGTTCACGGAACGTGGGTAGGAGTCTTTGATGTTGCCCGTGCTGTCGGTGAGGACGAATTGGAGGGAAGCGGTCCACGTTTGGGTTAAATCGTGGTTTTCTTTGAAATAGTTGGCGAAGTTTTCTAGTGTCCAGCGTTTGGGATCACGAATGTCATAATCAGCTTGTCTTGTAATGGTTTGAATATCTTTTTGAGGATCAAGTTTGTAGGCAAAGAAATTTTTGTTAATGAGGAATTTCAGTTCAAGTGTGTTTGCATTAAAGCTACATATATCATCTTTATTGGCTGCTTTCATGTGGAACACGTAAAGCGTGTTCTTGAGGTTATTATTGCGTGTGTTCTGATAGCGAGTTTTTTCTTGCTGATAGATATGGTGCAGGTGAATGGCTTGATTGCACAAGAGAAGACAAATGGCGATGGGAATAGTGTATAATATAATTTTGGGCGTATTGTCCATGACTTCGTCTTTTTTTCGCAAAGGTATGCAACTCGCAACCTATTCGCAACCTTTTTTTTCTTTTTTCCCGGGGAAAAGTTAGATTTTTGTGGCAAGTGAAATTAAATATATCGTTATGTATAAAAAATGGATAAAGATTGGCGGGTTCGTGCTTGTGGTTTCAGGTGCGGTTGTAAACTCGCGGTTGGCGGTAGGGAAGGATACCGGGAAAATGGAATTGAGTTTGGAACATGTGGAAGCGTTGGCTTCCTCCGAGTCGGGAGGAAATAATGATGATCCTTGTGTGAAGGGGAGTGGGTATTGTTTGAGAAATGGAATTCAAGTGAAAAATTTGGATTTGGTATGGGAATGAAACGTGAGTTATTGTATATGTTGGTCGTGGGCATTTTGCTCGGGTGCTCCGACCGTCGGGAATGGGACGAAGGTATCGATGTGATAAAGAACGAGCGGGTGAAGTCGGAACGGGTGGTGGATTTGTCCCGTGTTGGCGTGGATGAGATAAGCGGGTTCGTGAAACGGGGGAATAGGCTGGTCGTGGGAGCCACGTACGCGAAGGAGGGTTTTGCCCGGTGTGTGAATTTGGAAGACCGGGAGATAACGAGAAGCGTGTCCGCTTCCGGTGGGATACGTTCGTTAAGTTCTTTTAATTCGTTTGACGGTTCCAGCGTGACGGCTTTGGATTTCAGAACGGGGGAATTGATAGAAAGTCCGGTTGCGCCGATTGCACGAGGTGAAAGTCCGGAGTCTATAACTCAATTACCCAAGGACAAACAACATCTTAGCGCGGTGAAGGCGGATGATTTCGTGATTGCCACGGGGCTTTACGAGGAAGGGCGTTATTTGCTTTATTCCCTCGTGGACGGGTCTGCCCGTTATTTTCTCTCTTACCCGGAAACCCCGGAGTTTCCCGGTTTGCGGGAAAACACGAAAGCGATGCTTTACGCCAGTAGTGTTTTACGTGTCAGTCCCGACCGGTCCGCTTTCGTGTGCGCGGACATGTATAGTGGCGTGATTGATTTTTGCCGTGTCGCGGGTGGGGCTATCGAGCGGGTGAAAACAGTTCGCTTGCATTACCCGAAAGTGAAGATAGCGGAAGTCCCTTCTTCCCGTGTTGCGTACACTCCGGACAATCGTTTCGGGTTCATGGATGTTGCCGTGACCGGGGACAGGGTGTACGCTCTTTATTCCGGGAAGACGTACCGGGTAGACCGGGGACGGGCTTTCGAGTGCCAGACGTTGCTGGTGTATGATTGGGAGGGGAATCTGGTGCGATCGCTTCTTTTGGATGTCGCATTGCAAGGGATCACTTATGATGGGGAGGAGGGTGCCGTGTACGGGATTACTTGCGATTTTGAGATGACTTTGGTGAGGTTGGGTGAGAATAATAATTTTAAATAAGGAGGGAGGTGTGATGATGGAATAGAATATTTTAAAATATAGTTTGGAGAGATAATGTATGATTACAAATTGTTTTTAATTTAATTGGGAAAAATGAAAAAAAAATAAATTGATATTAGGGATTGTATTGATGTGTTGTTTGTTTTTGATGTCGTTTGCAACACCTCGCTTAAAAGTTCGAAGTTCAGAATCAGGAGGAAATTGGAAAACTTATTCAACATCTTTGATAAATCCGCCTAATAGTTCTGTTGAACTTAATTTTAGTGGAGGTCAATATGTTCAGTTAACATTGGCGAATAATAATATATTAGGCGTTGGTGGAACAGTATCTTGTCATACTACAGCTAAAGATTCTGGGTATTGGCTTTTACCAATGGGGTCTACAACTCAAGAGTATGATATGTTTGGTTATGTCCCAATTTGGTGGCGTTTTACAATATCAACAATTTCAGATGCGGCAGTGGTATCTATTACGGCAAAAACAAATTATTAAATTTTTGGAACAATGAAAAATTATCTTTTTAGTATTATTATGATTGTTTGCCTTTGTGGCTGTGGAACGGAAGAGTCGCAAGATTTGATTTCGATCGTAAATGAAGTGAAAACGGATGGACAACAAGTAAGAAAGTACCTTGATAAGGAAATTTATTTGGATGTAGATGTTCAAGTTCTTTCTTCGGGTATAAATACATTGAGTAGGTCAGCTGACGAAAATGATGAATTTAATAAAATGAAGGCTGTGCTATACCGGTTTTATAGTCATGTAAAAACAATCGATGGCAAAAATATTTGTTCGTTGAAAGATGCGCGTGAAATTAATATTTCAGAGAATCTTTTTTCAATATTGCAAAAAAATTTGAAAGCTGGCAATGATTGGGTAGAGAGATGTAAAGAAGAAGGAAAAGAGGTCGTCGTGATGGAGGTTACAGATGAGTATTTGAATTCTTTATTGAAATAAATATAAAAGGCGATTTGAATTATATTATTCAAAAGATTCAAGAAACTTCTTGGATCTTTTGAATTTTTAAAATTAAATTGATGTATTACATTTTCTTGTTTTTATTGTTCGTATGCGGAGTGTTCTTGATTCCCGATATTTTTGTTGGCAGGCATGTTACCACGGGAATGTTAGGGATAGCAATTCTCACGATTGTGTATTCTATAAGTTGGGGATGGCGTGTAAAAGTATTAAAAGTAACTTCACTAACTTTGCTTGTGTTTTTTATTTCAATGCTTTTGTTTTTTACTTCTTGTGCAGGAGTGGCTTTAACATGGCATGATTTAATAGAATATGTTACTTTTGTATTGTTGTTTTTTGTGTGTTCGGGACAAGAATGTAATGAGGAATGTTTGAAACATTATTATTTTATTGTTTCGTTAGTGGCGGTGGGGATGGGATTTTGGGGAGTGTTACAATATTTGAATGTTGTACAAATTTACAGTATGGTAGAGCCCGTTACCGGGAGTTTTGAAAATCCTGCTGGGATCGCTATGTTTTTGTCGGCTCTTTTCCCTTTTTCTGTTTATTTTATGAAGCAACGGGGGGTATGCTGTAAGATATGGGGCAGGTTTGCTAGTTTATTGATCATTCTTGTTGTATTATTATCAGGGTCTAGAACGGGGAGTTTAGTTATTGTCTTAATTTGTGTATCAAGTGTCGTTCAAAAAATTGTTTCGATACAATGGAGGGCAAGGATAAAAAGAATTTTATTCTTGTGTTTAATTTTATGTGTCGTGCTTCTATTTTTTATGGTTATATTATTGGAAGAAAGATTCAGCAGATGGTCGAATATTAATTTGGTTGTGTTCGTGGGATATGTTTCACGACCATTGGTTGTTAGGTATAGGTAGTGGAAAATTTCAAGCAGAATATATGCTTTATCAAGCGGAGTATTTCCAGCAAAATATGGATAGTGTGTTCGCTAGTTTGGCAGATAACGTGAAAAATCCTTTTAACGAATATATTAAAATTTTGGTGGAATATGGGATAGTAGGTTTCTTTTTGTTTATGGTGGTCGTGATTAATTTAATTAAGACGTGGAATTGTAATCGGGATAAAATTTATTTATTGCCAGTATTTTGGAGTGTGTCGGCGATAGCTGTGTTGGCATTTTTTTCTTATCCTTTGGATTGTCCGGGAGTCGTGCTCGTGCTTGTTCTGAACGTGGCAATTTTGAACACTTATCAAACGACGATTTGGAAAATAGAAAAGAAAATATTGCTGAAAGCTGTAGCGGGAGGAATTACAATTTTCGCTCTCTTGTTCTTGGGGATAGTCTATTGTTATGGTCGATCGGAATATGTGTGGTATAAGATTGCGAATTCTTCTTTTGCGGGAAAAACGAGAGAGGTGCTGCCTGAGTATCAAAAACTATACGGTTGGCTGGGGAAAGATGGGTTGTTTTTGTATAATTTCGGAGCAGAATTGCAGCAGATTGGGGAATATGAAGCAAGTATCCGTGTATTGGAAGAATGTTGTTTGCGTTTAAATGATTATGATGTGCAATTACTTTTGGCAGAAAACTATACTCGGCTTAATATGCTTGAGAGAGCGAAAACGCATTTATCGATGGCGTCTAATATGTGTCCCGTTCGATTTGTCCCATTGTATAAATTAATGAATATATGTTTGAAGGAGGGGAAAATTGAGGAGGCAAAACGATACGCAAGAGATTTGGTAAATAAGCCGATTAAAATACATTCTGTGCGGGTGGACCGGATAAAAGATATGGCAAAAAAAGTATTGGATGAATGAACGAGATAAATCTAAATGATAGAAATTGAATTATGAAAATGTTTAAATTGACAGATTGGTTATTTATTCTTGTAGGTTTAGTTTGTCTTATACAAGGAATACGCTCGAACGAATTGAGTCAATTATTAGAAAGATTAATTTTAGGCTTTACATTTGTTTCGTTACCATTTATCTGGGATAATGATAAGATACGGAAAATTATTGTATCGATAATGATGTTGTCGTATTTATTCGTAATTTGCATGTTTGATTGAGATACGGATGATATTTGCCTTGTTTACCAGAATCGAATTTCCCCGTTTTCGTACGTGAAAATTCGTTCTTCAATGCCAGTGGTATGATTATGGAGCCAGAGTAGCGCTCCTTGCGGAACGTTGTTGTAGTGGAGGGAATAACCGGTAGCGGTTTGTCGTCCCAGGGATTGCCAACCGTCTAGGTCATGGTAAAATAACTCGTAAACATCTCCCGGGTAGATTCCGTTACCATCGTTTCGTGGCAAACAGATGATCCTTGATACATGGGTTGAGGTGTTGAAATCGATAGTGATATTTTTGTTGTGATTGAGATATATGTTTGTTAGAGGGTTCTTGTCAAAACCTAATGAATCAGCGGGAGAGGTGTTGCTTTTTAACGTGTTCCCATGATTGTCGAGAAAAGATAACTCGGCTATAGTTACTTGTACAGGTGATGAGATACGCCAGTATTTGAATTTTTGGTCTGTTTCGATTTTTCCTTGAGCGTAGGTTATATGGGATGTTTCAAGTCCCGGGAGAATCGTGTCCGTGGTGATGAAGTCCGGGTGATTGGATGCTTCAATCATGATTGCTTCGAGTGCTTGATTGTAGTCGTGTAAGTGTTTACCAAATGGATATTTTCTTTTAATCACGATTTCTTGGCGGTTGTTAGTGTCCGGAATGAGGTATTTGATTTCTCCTTTCAAATTGAATATGAAAGGATAGTTGAAAGGACGCATTTTTTTGTTTCGGTAATAGACCGGTAGGTAGACCAGATTTTTTCCTATATTTTTGAATTGGAAATTGTTTTTTCGGGCGTGCCCGATGGCAACGGGTTGCCATGTAAGATTATTGAACACGCACAAGTAGGAATGGCGGGGATTTGCACGTGATTGTTTCGCTGGTTGGACGGTTGCATCCGCAGCATGTATATACTGGTCGCTGACGTCCTTGTAAAAAGGATTTAGAAAGAATTCCGGTATATATTCATTTTTGCCGGGGATCGGGATTTCGTTGCGTGAATAGGTTTTTCGATAAACTTTGGCTGTTTTACGCTCGAAGGTTCCTCGTACCTCGGTGTTTTTAGATTCCGGGGATACGGGCGTATTCCAATAGTGGTAGCCGTTTCGGTTGGCATAGCGTGGGATACAATCGATAGT
Source organism: Butyricimonas synergistica DSM 23225 (assembly GCF_000379665.1). Lineage (GTDB taxonomy): Bacteria > Bacteroidota > Bacteroidia > Bacteroidales > Marinifilaceae > Butyricimonas > Butyricimonas synergistica. The sequence continues at coordinate 732,427 of NZ_KB903360.1, forward strand.
AGCGGGGAGGCTTAACGCGCGATATTCGAGGTTTTCTTTTAGAGAAATGTGATAACAGTCGCCATACAAGTTTTGTTGAAACAAGTCTTGCGCGATGTTATTCGCTATGTTAATATGACGTGTTGATGAAAATAAGTAAGGAGATATTTTGGTCAGGGTATATTTTATATTATCGTAATAGGTAAATTGTTGCAGTTCGTTATTAGAAATTTGCACGGAATCTTGCCATGAATCCAATCGTTCGTTCTCGAAGCGGTAGGGTAGGACGTATTCTAGGAATATGTCGAATGGAATGTCCTTGAGCCACGGGTATTTGTATAAATGCTCGAAGGATATGTCAATATGGCGGATGAGGAAATCCGCTTTGACGTGTTCCACGTCTTCTTCTTTACGGGATACCTGGCGTATTTGATCGATTTGGCTTAACGAGATGTCGAGGGCTTTCTTCGCGAAATAGGACGCTGTGGTGTCGGTATCTATTTTTGCCCGGTATTCGTTGATGAGGTCGCCTTGCAGGGTGTAGTGCCCCGGCATGTTGGCGATGAGGAACTCGGCGGCTTGCAGTTTTAGCGAGTCTGCGGGGTTTCGGGAGTAATGGTCAAGGACTTTCTCGAGTTCACCCCTGTTGTCGCCCGCTAGTTTCAGGGCTGTTTCTAACGCCTCGTTTCGGGTTTGGCAGGAGAAGAGGGCGATCAGGATGATACAGATGTATTTTCGTTTCATGATGTAAATCATTTTGGCGCGAAGTAAACAATTTCGGGGATATCATCCGCGTGAAAAGGTTGCGAATAGGTTGCGAGTTGCATTTATTTTCGGAAGAGCAACTCGCAACCTTTTTTTTCTTTTATTCGAGGGAAAAGTTATATTTTTACAAGCAGGAGCGAAAGGGCTTGATGTTTATGCCCGTATTTATAAAGATAAACCTGAATTATGAAAGTATATCGTCGTTCTTTTTGGAAAACATGTACATTTAAATATGGTCTTTTGCCAAGTTATATATTTCTTTTGTTGTTAGGCGGGTATTTGCTTTATGACGTGGAAATGTCGTTGGTGGTATGGCTTTATTTCGTAACTATTTATATTGTCGGGGGTGTGGGGATTGTTATACGGTGTTTTTATCTCATTTTGGCGGATGATAAATTAGTTGTGAAGAACAGATTTTTCCCTTTTTGGAGGGAAGGGTTTTATTATTGTAGTATAAAAAAAGTGTATATAGAACAGGCTGGTGTTATAGGTGTTTGTTATATTCAAGTGATTGTTCGAGAAAGTAAAAGGCACAATAGGAAGTATATTCTTGATTTCGTTGATCCTAAGGATTATAGCCAATTGGTACCGATGCTTGAAGAAAAAGGAGTGAATGTTGAAACTAAAAATCTTGTTCATTTGTTATGAAAGTGTATCGTCAATCTTTTGGGAAAACTGCTTTCGGACTTTCCGCTGTTATAGGATTTGTCGGAATTGGTAGCATCTTTAAGAGAAAATGGTATTGAAGTTGATGTGGTTGGTATGGATGTGTACTCGTGAGGTAGGCGTGTACATTTATGAATGAAAGTTTAAGACCGTAATTTAATGACAATATGAAGATATTTCGTTGCTCTTTTAGGAAATCTGATGCTATATTTGAGGTGAAAGTTTTTGCAATACTTTTTACTTTATTGGGTATTCCTACTTTTTTTAGTGTTGAATTTAATGTTCCCGGTTTTTTATTTTTGGTTATATTTTTGTCGTGTATCGTACACATATTAATATCCCGATTTTTCTATATTATTTTGACAAATAATGAGTTGATAATAAAAAATGGGATTTATCCGTTTGGGAAGAAAGAAACTCGATATGTGGATATTGTAAAAGTGAGAATAAAATGGTACCAGGGATATCCATACATGAGGGTGTTTACTAAAAAGAACTCTAGATTATTCTGGCAATACACGCTTGCCCTTGTCGATACCGGGGATTACTCCACTTTAATTGATGCCATTAAAGCAGAAGGAGTGACGGTTGAAGTCGAATAGGTTGCGAGTGGATATTTATTTGTTTTTTTGAGAGGAATGGTTATATTTGGTATCATAAATGGGAGAAATGTCTTTTCCAAGAAGGATGTTGGCATGGAAAAGAAGTGAAATGAACGGTATGATTTATTTAGAATGTAGAAATGATATGTATTTGATGAATAGAAAATTGTTATTTATTACTATGATCGTTTTCCTTTGTGGCTGTGGAACGAAAGAGTCGCAAGACTTGATCTCGATGGTGCAGGAAGTGAAAACTGATGGACAACAAGTAAGAAAGTATCTTGATAAGGAAATTTATTTGGATGTAGATGTTCAAGTTCTTTCTTCGAGTATAAATACATCGAGTAGGTCTGCTGACGAAAATGATGAATTTAATAAAATGAAGGCTGTGCTATATCGGTTTTATAGTCATGTAAAAACAATAGATGGCAAAAATATTTGTTCGTTGAAAGATGCGCGTGAAATTAATGTTTCAGAGAATCTTTTTTCAATACTACAAAAAAATCTGAAAGCTGGTAACGATTGGGTTGAGAGATGTAAAGAAGAAGGGAAAGAAGTAGTTGTGATGGAGATTACAGATGAGTATTTAAATTCTTTATTGAAATAGAATTGTAATTCTCACGATCGTGTATACTATATTTGAACTAGATAGAACGATATGAAGCCAATAACAATCGAAATAACACCCAAGAGCCTAGAGGAAGGAATTGATATTGGTATATTAGCGAAGGTTGCGAGTTGATTGCACTTCCGTTGTGCAATTATTGAGGGAGGAGGTTAGAACCGGGTGAAGTTTCTGTCCACGAGATAATCAAAGCCTTTATCGGTTTCCACGGGAAGATTTTTGGATTTCATGAGGTCGAGCAGGTCGGGGAAGTCTTTGGTTGACACGAGTTCGATGACGTAACTCCAGGCGTACCTGGGATTGTTTTTCGTGTAGACTTTTATGTAAGGACCAACCTTCCCGGTACCACCCGATAAGCTGATTTTGGTGATATCGCTATATTTGTATTCCCTGTGCCAGAAGGTATAGACGCCATTTTTGATGAGGAGTTCGTCGTCCGTGAACGTGAGGTAAAAGTACTGGGTCAGACACGCCGGGAATATCATCAGGTACATGATGGGACCGATGATGATGATGGGGTGGAATACAAACGTGTCGCTGCAAGCGACATTGGCGACAATGGCTAAAAAGATGGCACTAATGTATATAAATGGTTTTAGTGTCATCCGGGAAGCATCGGCTTTCCAGAAAGGTTGACGGAATACTTGCATAACAAACGCTGTTTTGTATTTGAGCGAATATACGCATTTGTTTTGGTTTTTTATAGGAAATGTTGAAATTTTGGTTTGATTTGTTTTTATCTTACATTTATCTAAAGTTACACCTATATTCTCGAAGGTGGAAACAAAGAATGTCCGGTATCGCGTGGAGGATAATTTCTTGACATTTTGGTTCCGGTTTATTTATAAATATAGTTATATGCTTGAAATCGGGGGATATGAGCAGTTGCGGGAGGTCATTGTCCGCGATTATCCCATGTTCAGTGGAAAGATGTTAGAGCGTTATTTCCGGACTAAATTTGTTGAACAGAAAAGTTTTACCCGGATAGGAGGCTATTGGGATCGGAGAGGAGAGAATGAGATTGATCTAGTCCTTGTTAACGAATTGGATAAAACGGCTGAAATCATAGAAGTGAAACGTAATCGGGCTAAGATAGATATGGATAAGCTGAATGAAAAAAGTTTGCACTTTCGTAAAGTGGTCGGCAGGGATTTAGACAATTATAAGATTAGCTTGAGAGGGCTTTCCATGGAGGATATATAATAAAAAATGCCACATCTAGTGGCATTTTTTATTATATGAATTTCTCCCGGTGACGGGTGTTGTTCAGTCCGATGATGATAAAGAGGGCTGAGGCGATCAACATGTTTACCCGGCAATGGAAAACGGCGTTGAAGAATATCTGCGGGTTCTTGTCAACGGGAACATCGTAGGGGTTGAGGAAGATGTTCCATTGGCTGACTCCGAGGCTGTTGTCCATCATGTAAAGGATGAGCCCGATGATGATGATGACTACGGAGGTTCCGTTGCCGTTCTTGATGGTGGTGCTCAGCATGAAGGAGAGCGTGCCGATAAAGAGGGCGGGAACCATTGCCTGAAGGGTCAGGTTCATCGGGGGGACGGACACGATGGCGAGGTCGGTGAGCACTGCCAGGACGAACGTGATGACAAAGCAGAGAATGTACGAGATCAGAAGACGGAACAACCATACTTTGTAGCTATAGTTGGGGATACCGAAGATGATCTCGACAATTTTGGCATCCTGGTCGTTTTGCAGCCCGAAGCACATCGGGTAGAAGACAAGCAGGATGCTCGGCAACATCAACATCTTGTAGGCGGTGGCTTGCGTGATTTCGTCGTCACCCAACAGGTACACCACCACGGTGATGATAAAGAACACGAGGGCACTCAACATGAAGTACAGGAATTTGTTCCCGAAGATGATCTTGATGTTGTATTGTACCAGTTTCTGTATCGCTATCCAAAATTGAACCATAATAGGGATCGGTTTATTGTGTTATAATTTGTTCCTTGTTCTCTATCTTGACGGTTCTCAACAGCCACAAGTAAGAGTCTTCCAGGGCGGGGAGTATCCGTTCGGCGTTCTCGGCGGGCTTTTGCTCGCTGAGGCAGCGCACTTTGATGATGTCACCCTGGCGGATGTGGTGAACGATAAGCAGGTCGGAGGGGAGTTTGGCAAAATCCCGTACCGGCACTTCGAAAGTCCACGTGACGTCCTTGGCGATATTTGCCATGTCGGAGGGGGTACCGTGGTATTTTAGTTCACCTTTGTTGATAACGCCCACTTGGTTACACGAGCTGGCAATATCCTCGATAATGTGGGTGGAGAAGATCACGATCCGGTTGCGTGACAATTCCACGAGCAGGTTACGGAAGCGGATTCTTTCCCGCGGGTCAAGACCGGCAGTAGGTTCGTCTACCACGAGGATTCGGGGTAGGTTGAGCAACGTTTGGGCGATACCGATACGTTGTTTCATACCGCCGGAGAAGCCCCCGATTTTTTTGTCTTTGTTCTCGTACATGTGGACAGCGGAAAGCACCTCGGCAATCCGGTTCTGGCGTACCCGTTTATTGTAGATACCTTTCAGCAGAGCTTGGTACTCCAAAAATTCCCATGCCGTGAGGTTCTCGTAAGTGCCGAATTCCTGTGGCAGGTAACCGATCAAGCCTTGCAATTCTTCCCGCTTCTTCTGGGTGTCGATGCCATTGATAAAGATTTTACCGTAGCTTTGCTCGAAAACGCCACAGATGATACGCATCAGCGTGGTTTTACCCGCCCCGTTGGGACCGAGCAGCCCGAACATTCCGGTACGGATGTCCATGGAAACGGAACTCAACGCCTTGAACGGTTTCTTCTTCACGCCGATGAACGGGGCTTTGGAAGCCATCCGGAAGATGGTTTTCTTCAGCATCCGGAAACGGCCGTCGATCAGGTCGATATTGATATTCTCCTTGTTGATCTTGCTGGACAGGTAGCGTGCCGCGATACCGATATACCAGAACATCCCGAGGAAGATGGCTCCCCCGCTGTTGTCGAATTTCTTGTTCGACCAAACCAATATGGCTACAGGTCCGGCGTAGTAGACCGTTATAGCGACAATACGCAATACCTTAGCCGCGATAGCCCACCCGCAGTTTTCGCAGAAATCACGGATGATGTTTATGACGCCCAAGGTCATCATCCACGAGATAAAGGCAAAGATAACTGCCCACAGGAATAGTACTTGGTAGCTGAACGTGAAGTAATACATGAAGCCAAGGATGGGGACTGACCATATCAAGGGTTGCAGGTCTTTCCATTCCCTGTACTGTTCTTTCAAGCCTAAGCGTTCCCTGATTTTAAGCCCGGAAGTCCATTCCCGCTCGAAACGGGAGGGGCGACCGTATATCTTCACGAGGTTACTTATTTTGATTTCCAGTTCTTCGTCGGCAGGTATGATATTGCTTTGCGCCCGGCGGAAACTATCTTCCAGGAACCACGTGATTCCCGGAACCAGGATAACACTCAGGATGAGATAAAGTATCCGGTCGAGAATCGTGTATGTCCAGAAGTAGACACAAGTAAGCGCCACGATGGTTAAAACGATTTGTATCACCTTCATCATCCAGCTTTGAGTACGCAGGCGGGCGAGTGCGTCTTCCATACCCGAGTAGAGGGTAGGGATAATGACCAGTGTCAGCAGGGTACTCATGGTGAGTCCGCCGATCACGGTGATAGCGAACGGGGCTCCCAGTCCGGACACGTATTCGCCCGTGCCAAGAGCCAACGGGACCATGGCAACGATAGTCGTGATTGCCGTGATCAGGATCGGTCGCAGGCGGGATAAGCCGGCGGTGATAATAGCCCTTTGTTTCCGGTTGCCCGTGCGGCGTAACAATGAGGTATAATCGATAAGGATAATACTGTTGTTTACCACGATACCGATCAGGATAATAAACCCGACAAAGACGTTGGCATTCATCAACGGGTTGCTTGTGAATAGCAGGGCAAGCAAGGAGCCGATTGCTGCCAGCGGAATGGTGAACATCAGCACGATGGGGGCAGTCACCGATTCAAACACGGAGGCAAGAATCATGTAGATAAGAACGAATGCCGCGAGGATAAGGAAGGTGAAATCATCCATTTCGTTTTCCTCGTGGATGACCTGTACGGCTATACCGGCAGGGACATCCAGACCTTGCACTAGTTCGTCAATTTCTTCCCGTGCCGCCTCGAGCATCGGTTTCGATTCGTTGATGTCCGAGTTGAAGGCGTAATAGAGATTAACTTCTTTCTCCTGGTTGATGCGGGTGATGTTTCCCTTGTCCCGTCCGAGGCTGATGCGGCTGAAATTACGCAATTCTACCAAGCCCTGTTTGCTGTTTGTGACTTGCATATTACGCAAGTCTTCGAGTGTACGGGTTTGGGTCGTTTTGTCCTTTTCGTCATAAGTGGCATCGCGGATGATGATATCGTATTCTTCATCTCCTGCTTTGTATTTTGTTTCGGTTTTACTTTCCGGTCCGAAATTACGTAGTTCGCTGCTCACGTTGTTAGGGGTAACTTCGTTTACACCCATCAAGTATTGATTGAAGAACATCTTTGCCACGGAACTTCCAGCTTGTGCGCTGACACTGGAATAGGAAATATTGTCGAGGTCTTCAAACTGGTACTTGAGGTATTCGGCAAAGTTGGTCATTGCCTCGAAATCTTGTCCCTTGATAACCACTCGCTCGCTTTGGCTCCCGATTCCCATCATGCGGAGCAATGAGGCGTTGCCGAGCATATTTCCGCCGCCGGCACCTCTCTCGGCACTTTCGGTTGCCTCGAGGCTGATCTGGGTGATATTTACTTTATTGGCAAGTTTCAGGACTTCGTCCTTGAGCTGCGGAATGGATTTTTTGTTGATTTTTTCAAAGTCATCTTTCAACCGGATGGTAAGGCGGCTATCTTCGTCCTCGCGGACGTTGGACGTGAAATACTCGATTTCGGGAACCTCTTTCAATTCGTCTTCAAACAGGCGAATCATATCGTCTATTCTCTGTAACGTGTATCCCGTCGGGGGAGTAATATATACCTCGAACGTGTTCGTGTGAATTTCCCGGAGGGTATTTAAGGTTAACGAAGTGGATAATACCACCGTAACCAGAAGTACAATGAGCGAGGCGATGATAACTTGTGCCGGGCGGCGAAGTGACATTTTCAATATAGCCACGTAGATCTGCACGAGGCGGTTGTGTAATGACAACTTGCTGAAGTTAACGTCATCCGGTTTTCTTTTTAAAATAGCGTTTATTGCCATCGGGATCAATAACAGAGCCACGACGAGTGATATCGTCAGAGTGGAAATGATAGATACCCCGATGTGTTCCCCGATGAGTTTTATCTCGTAGTGTTCGGCAAAAAGAAAGGGAAGGAATACCATGATGGTCGTTATCGTGGCGGCAAGGACGGCTTTCCATACTTCCGTGGTGCCTCGCACGCAGGCTTCATCCGTGGGCATGCCCGAGGCTTTCAGCCGATAGATGTTCTCCATCACGACAATCGAGTTGTCTAGCAGCATTCCCACGGCAAGTGCGATACCGGTGAGGGTAAGCGTGTTGATCGTGATACCGAAAAGGTAGAAGAAGTAGAATGATGAGAACACGGAAATCGGTATGGCGAAAGCGACGATAGATACTATATGTATCTTGCGCAGGAACAGGAACAGAACGAAGATTGCCAGAAAAGCTCCCGATATGGCGAGATCAACGATCTCGTCAATATTTTGGCTCATGATTTCTGCCTGGTCTTCCTGAATGTCAATGCTGATGCCTTTGGATGCAATCTCTCCGTTCAGACGGTCGATTTCAGCCCGTACTTTTTTGGACAGTTCGATCACGTTGGTCAATGGCGATTTGTAAAGCTGGCAGGTAACGACTTCTTTCCCGTTTACACGTGAATAGGAATCTTCCTCCTTTACGCCGAAATGAATATCCGCGATGTCTTTTAACTGGATGGGACCCTCGGCTACAACAATGCTTCCCAGGTCTTCGGTGGCAAGGTATTCGGCAGTCACGTTGACAAAATAACGCTTGTTGTCGTTGTACACGGAACCGGCGAACTGTTTCTCTGCCAGGTTGGCGGATATTTTGCTCCCGATCGAGGAGGGCGTGAGGTTCAACGCTTTGCACCTTTCCAGGTCGATGATGATCTCGATACTTTTCTGGCGACCACCGGAAATACGAGCCTCCGCCACGCCGTCAATGGTTTCGAGATAAGGCAAAATATCCTTGTCCACGATGTTGCGGACGTAGTCCACGTCGTCTTCCCCGAGGATTTGCAACTGCATGAAATTGTCGGTTGCCGAACTTGTAGAGGCTTTGCTTACCGTGCAGGTGAATTCTTCGGGTATGTTCTGGGAGATACTTTTTATCTTTTGTTCCAGTTGCAGGAAAGCGTATTTCAGGTCGACGTCCTGTTTCATCGAAATCCTGATACTTACTCCTGACGAACGGATGTAAGTTTCTATTTTTTCCACCCCGTTGAGCGAACTGATAGCTCCTTCTACCGGTATGGCGGCATGATTTTCAACGTAGGTGGGATCGAGTTCAATGTTCGAGCGCGTACTGATGCTTACCCCCAACATCGGCAGTTCGGCGTTGGGGAATATTTCCATGGGGAGATGCTTCTGGGAGAAGATTCCCATAAGAACCAGCCCGAGGAATAACATCGAGATGAGAACTCTTCTTTTTATAATGGTCTTCATGACTTCTTTCTATCAATAATGTAATACACGCACGGAATAACGATCAAGGTCATAATGGTAGAGGTCAAAAGCCCCCCGATCACCGCGAGTGCCATGGGAGAACGGAGCGAGGCTCCTTCGCCGAACCCGAAACACATGGGAAGCAATGCCAGTATGGTGGTGGCACTGGTCATGATGATCGGGCGCACTCGGTGTTGGGCTCCCATCTTGATGGATTCTTCCAGCGGGTGACCTTCCGCTTTCAGGCGGTTGATTGCATCCACGAGTATAATAGAGCTATTCACGGCAATACCGGCAAGCATAATGATTCCGATAAATGCCATCATGTTGAGCGTTTGTCCCGTGAGGAGGAATGCCCACACGCAGCCTACTCCCGCTAACGGGATGGTCAGCAGGATGGTGAACGGGTGGCGCAGGGATTCAAATTGTGCAGCCATCACCATGTAAACCAACAGGATGGACAGGAATAACGCGAAACCTAGTCCTCCGAAGGATTCCTGTCTTTTCTCTTCTTCCCCGGTGATCTTTGCCGTGTATTTTGCCGGGAATTCGACTTCAGCCAGTTTTGCACGCACGGCAGGTGTGATATGGCTCAAGGTGTACTCTTTCTCTATCATAGCCGTGATCATTCCGGTACGGCTTTGATTTACCCGGTTAATTTCCCGGGGTGCGGAGGTGATCTCGATGTCGGCTATTTCACCGAGGCGGTATTTCTTCTCTCCTTGTATGATTTCAATCTGTTCGATTTCGGCAAGGGAAACCTCGGGAACTTTGATACTGATGTCTATCGTTTCTCCCTTGTTCTCGTAAGTTCCGGCATCTTTACCATTCAGTTTATCACTTATCTGGGTAGTGACATCGGAGAGGTTAATGCCGTAAATACCGCTTTTCAGACGGTCGATTTTAACATTTACCTCGGGTGCGCCTTGCTCCATGGAGGTTTTAATGTCATAGATTCCGGGGATGCCCGAGATTTTTTCTTTAATGGACGAGCATAGTTGGTTCAACTCGCTTAATTCTTCTCCCTTGACTTCGATCACGAGGGGGGCCCCTTTCGTGCCGAGTATGCTCTGGAGGGCGGATTCTCCTTTTTCGTAGGAGATTTCAATACCTTCAGGGAGTTGATAATTTTCGTTTATGTTCGTGATGAAATAATCGGCATCCAGTTTAGAGTCTTTCTTGATCTTCACGGTAACTTGTGCCTGGTTGTCATTTTCCAGTTTTCCGCCACTATTGCTTTCTAGGTTGGAAGGACCGACTTGGGTGTAAATCCATTCGATGTCTTCCCCGCCTAAGGTGCGTGCGGCTTCTTCTATGGTTGCCACGGCATTGTCCGTGCTTTTAAGCCGGGTGCCCGGTTCCATGGTGATTAGTACCGAGAAGTCTTTGGATTCGGCTTTTGGCATAAACTCCATCCCGATAAATGGAAGCATCATGTAAGATATTACCATTAAAATCAAGGCGGCTATTATAATGGCGTATTTTACTTTCAATACCCGTCCCACGAAGTTGCCGAAGCCTTTTATCGTGATGGCATGGCTTTTCACGCTGTCTTTTTTGCGCAAGAATTTTGATACCAGCATGGGAATGAATAAAATGGAAACGAAAAGCGAAGAGAGTAGCGAGAAGCTGACCGTCCATGCCTGTTCCTTGAATAATTCGCCCGCTGCTCCCTGCAAGTAGACGATTGGGAGGAAAACCACGATGGTTGTCAACGTGGAGGCTGTGATAGCCCCGGCAACCTCCGATGTCCCGCGTACTGCTGCTTCCGTCGGCGAGAGATGGTTCTCTTCCATGTTTCGGAAAATGTTTTCCATGACCACGATGGCGTTATCCACGAGCATTCCCGCTCCCAGCGCGAGTCCTCCCAGTGTCATGATGTTTATGGACAGCCCGTTGAAATACATCAGGTTGAACGTGGCAATAATGGAAATCGGGATGGAAACACTCACGATAAGAGTCATGTTCACCCGTCGCAGGAATAGATAAAGGATAATCACGGCAAGCAGGATACCCATTAATGCCGAATCTTTTACCTCGTTGATGGAACTTCCGATGAAGTCACCCTGGTTGCTGATCACGTGAAATTCGTATCCCGGCAGACTCTTTTGGAAATCATCGAGTTTCGTGATCAGGTTATAGACTGCGTCGACGGTATTGTATTTGTTTTCCTTGTAAATGCTGATGCCTAGGCAACGTTCCCCGTTGTAACGGGCGATATTTTCGGGCTCCTGGTTACGAATGCTTACCGTGGCAACGTCTTTCAGGTAGATGGGCGCTTTCGGTTTGCTTGATCCAGTGGTGGATTGCGTGGAGGAACTGCCGGAAGATGAGGTCGTGTTTTCCTTGAAAGCGACGATGATGTTTTCGATGTCTTCGATACTGTTGATGAGGTTAACCCCTTTCACCGTGTATTGAATGTCGTTGTCCGTGATGGTTCCCCCGGACACGTTCTGGTTCAACGAGGTGATTTGAGAGGCAATCCCGTCAGCCGTTAGTCCAAAGGCTTCCAGCATATAAGCATCCGTGGATATTTCTACAATCGCTTTTTCCTGTCCGCTCAGTTGTATGTCGGCGATACCGTCCACGCGCACAAGCTCGTTCCGCATATAGTTCTCGGCAATTTTGCGCAATTCGTTCATGTCCTTGATCTCGTTGTGCGAGAGGGCAATGGTCATGATCGGGCTGGCGTTGGCATCGTAACGGGTGACGTTCACCTCGTCGATATTATCTCTTTGGGATAACGAGGAGAGCGCACGTTGTAAGTCCAAGAAGGCTGCGTCCATATCCTGGTCCCAACCGTATTCGACCGTGATCTTGGAGTAACCTACCCTGCTGATGCTGTACACGCTTTGCACGCCTTGTTGCCGTGCCGCCGTGGATTCGACGTCTTGCGCGACGAGTTTTTCAACTTCTTCCGGTGGTCTTTGCCCGCTTTTTACTTCCACGTAAAGGGCGGGATTCTTCAGGTCGGGGAAAAGGTCTGTCCCTAGTTTATTATAGGATATCGTACCCAGTAAGCATACCGCCAGCGTGAGCATTAGCACGCTCACCGGGTATTTTACTGCAAATTTGGTGATACTGTTCATCTCGTTTTATTTCATGATTTTTACTTTGCCTCTGTTTCTCAAGAATTCGTGTCCTTTGACCACGATCTTGTCCCCTTCGTTCAAGCCTTCCACGACCTCGATGTAGCGGTCGTCGCTGATGCCTGTCGTGATGTATTTCTCCATGGCACGATTTTGTTCCACCGTGAACACGTTGCGTGCTCCCCGGCGGGCGTTGACGATGTCCTTGGGAATAAACAGTACGGAGTCTTTTTGCAAAGTAATAATCTCACCTTTGGCGAACATTCCGGGACGTAATTTCAGCTCCGGGTTGGTTATGGTGATGTATCCGGAGAATGTACGGGTTTCCTCGTTGATAGCCGGGGATAATTGCGATACGATTCCGGATAGGGTATCTGATTTTATATTGTAGTTTGTCACGAGTACTTTTTGTCCGACTTTCACTTTCTCGATGGCGTTTTCCGGGAGAGCGATTTCCATGTACATCTGGCTGTAGTCCATCAAGCCGACCATGGTTTCCCCGGAAGCAACATCAACTCCCGGCGTGAAGTACGGGAGGGAAACGATCACGCCCTTGAACGGGGCTCTAATATTCATTTTCTCCAGTTCCGTGTTCGCGGTTTCTATCGCGGCTTGTGCTTGGATATAACTGCTTTCGGCGTTTAACACGTCTTTTTCGGTTGCTCCTCCTTTATCGTACACGGCTTTTTGTCCTTCCCATTCTTTTTTTGCAATGTCGACTTGCATTTTTTTGGTTTGCATCGATACGCCGTTCTCGTGTTCTTTATTGTTCAACTTAATGATAACAGTTCCCGCCTCGACAACATCACCCAATTTGTAGGGACGTTGGGTCTTGGGGTTCGTCTGTAGTTCATATTTCCCGATGATCTCTGATTTTAGTTCCACGGTTTTACTGGCTTTTGCCGTTCCCGTGGTGGTGGTCAATTCCCTGATATTGCGTCGACCGACTTCCGATAGCCAGACCGGAGTTGTCGTTTCGGAAGAAGAACTCGAGCGTTGTTCGTTACAGGCGTTTAGAGAAAAAGCGAGTAAAATGAACCCGATATATTTTATTGATTTATTTGTAGCCATAGTCGTTATATTTTTGATGTTTTTATTTTAGCAAATCCACGGGTAAATAAGAGGTATTGGTTTTAAAATCCCACAAGGTTTGGATTTTCAAATCCAGTAATCTTAGTTTATAAGATATAATAGCATCCGTGAGAGCGTTTTTGGCATCGGTGAGCTGTGTTTGTTGATTTTTTAATTCCATTCCCGACAGAGAACCGCTCCGGTATTTTTCCACATTAATATCGTATGTCCTTTCCGCGTTTTTAACTGTTTGGCGGGCAATCTCGATTTGTCTTAAAAGTTTAGGCAGTTCCCGGCATAATTGGCGAATATCAAGAGTGATGGATTTTCTTTCTTCTTCGTTACTGATTTCTGTGCTTTCATTGGCTAGTTCCGTGCTTCGTATGTTTGCTTTGCGGGCACCCCAGTCGAAGATGGGAACCGTCAACGTGACCCCGATAGTTTCGTTGTCGTCAGGTTTTGAAAAAGCACCCTTAAATTTACCGCCTTGTCCCACTAGTCCTATTCTGGCCGAGATGCTACCTTTAAATTTATTATTATCCTTGGCTTCAATCAAGTTGAATATACCTTCTTCAATAGCAATTTGTTGATTCCGGATCTCTAGTCTTTGGTCTAGTGCGTATTTTACAGCTAAGTTCGGATCAATGTTAACAGTTTCGATCTGAATATCAGGCAATATGCTTATATCTATATCTAATGGTAAACCCAAGGTTTGTTTGAATTGGTCTTTCGTGTTTTCGTAGGACATTTCCGTATCTGCTAGAGAATTCTCGTTGGACGCGAGAGTAACTTCTGCTTGAAATAATTCTTCTTGAGGGATAAGTCCTTGTCCGACTTTATTTTTGACCATTTCATAAGTTTCTTTTTGACTTTGGAAGGCATCCCGGGCAGTGACAAGACGTTGATATGCCTGGTAAACGCCATAAAATGCGGCGGTTACATTTTTTTCAATATTCAATCGCGCTAAAGCATACTGGATTTTCGCTTTTTCCAAGTTGAATTCCAATGTTTTCAATCGGATTTTCGTCTTGTTGTACGTGAATATCGGTTGTTCCAGTTGGAGGCTAAGATTGTTCGTGAAAGACGTACTTTTATTCCCGAAGGATTGATTATCGTTGTCTTGCCAATTGAAAGAATTACTAAGTGATATCGTTCCATCTGTCCATTTTATAGGCTGGGAAATTCTAAAATCCCCTCCGGAACTCATCGATTTTTGCGTGTACCATTTTGTGTTATAATCATCAAAAGAGGTACTTCTCGTGTATTGAAATGGATTTAGATTCAGGCTGAATTGCGACTTTAACGATGCTTTCTGCTGGATGAGGGCGAGTTCGCTCTGTTGTAGGCTCATTTTGCTTTGGATGATAGACGGGCTCTGTTGATAAGCGATCTCCAAAGCCTTTTCCAGCGTCAAAATCTCTTGAGCGGACGTTGTTCCCGAGAGAATTAGCAGGATCCCGGAAATGATCAACGATAATGACGTACGTGTTTTCATAAACTGTTATTGTTGTTATTTGTTATTACTCGTGTAAACCCATTTTATAGCGTCGGCAATGATGAATTGGCGAGGTTCCGAGCCTTTGTCGCTTAGGGTCACTTTCGTATCTCCCTTGGAGAAATAGAAACTGCCCAGGGATACCCATCCGCTGGGGCTTCTGCCTCCTGTTTCGATGGATACTTCCTCTTCGCCGTCATCGTGTTTTACAATATAATATTGGTATTTTTTGGGTTGTTCGCCTTGCCTCCACATCATCCTGTCCATGTTCGCCGAATTGTAGACGAAAACTTCGTAGAAACCGGGGATTTGAATTTGCGTGTTCCATTCCGCCTGGTTGTTTCCACTTCCCGATTTTTTGTACATGGCGCTATTGATGTAGTCCCCGTAGTAATTTGTCCCGACAGTGGCAGTCCATTTGCTTGGGGGTGACCAGAAATTCAAGTTTTTATATTTATCCTCGTCTTCCTTTTTAAATAAGGACTGCAAGGTATTCTTTTGGTTTGATTCGATGACACGGAATCCCTTGTCCTCGTTATCCACGATGATTTCTTTCGGGTTGAAGGCGAAGGCAGCAGAACTACCCTCGAAAATCCCGGTAGTCGTGTCGGTAGTCGTGGTCGTAACCTTTGGGAAATTGTACATGATGTCGCTCGGTAGATTCTGGGCGATATTCGTGTTGATTGTCAGGTTGCTCGGGCGGTCGTCACAAAGTATTTTAATTTGTTTGTAGCTCCTTGCCCCGATCACGAAGTTCTTGGGCGGGTTGGCTTCCATCTGGGCGGCACGTCCTCTGCCTCCTCCTCTGGGACCACTTCGGAAACCACCTTGCTCGACATTGACGGAGATAATCCCGTCCACGTTCGTCGGGTTGTAGACTTGGAAATGTACCATGTATTTCGTGTACTCGTCTATGGTTACCTCGTCTGCGTCGATTCGTTTCACGATGAATAGAGGAGTCGTGTTTATCGTGTACCAGCTGGGGATGAAGTCCATCAGGTTGAAATGGAATTTACGGATAAACTCGTTGTTCAGGCGGGTGAAGTTGACCTCCTGGAATTTGTATTTTTTCGAAAAGTCGGACATGAATTTCGTGAAATCTTCCGATGAAATCCGGGAAGTAATGTAATTCCGCAGGTACAACCCTTTCAATTTCATCATTTCGTAGAAGACTTCCGTGGAAAGCGAGTTGTCCAGTACGGCTTGTTCAAAACTCTTCCCGTTCAGGTATGCCGAGGCTCTCTGGCTGTCGCCCATGCCCGAGAACATCCGCCACCATCTCCGCATGGGATTCGACTCTTCCTGTTTCAACATGGTGTTTATCACGATGTCTATGATCGGGAAGTCCTGCGAATAGATAGAATTCGCGTAATTGAAGTACATGGACGAAATATCGTATTTATTCAGTTTGGAAGTACCCGACCATCCACTGGTAAACATATTGACGAAGGAATTGCCTTCTTCCTGGTAAGTTTCTTCAGATTGGAATACGCTGCGTATAAAATCCCGGATGGTGTTCATTTCAAAGTTAACATCTTCTGTCATGCCTCCCCGCGGGTCGTTGCGGGACCATTCTTTCATTCTTTTTATGGATGCCTTGAAATCACTGCGCGGTAGAGTGGCGGCAAGCTCCGGCAAAAACACGATTTCCGGTTGCAACTGTTCGCTGTTGCCTTTCCAGTTCCGCACGTACCCGGCATAGGAAACGGGTGTTTCCGCCAGCACGAATTTGGGGAACGGGTATTTGCGTCCCTTGCGCATCTCGTACTCTGTCTTTATATCCAAAAGAAAATCTGCCAGCGTGTCTGATACGTTCGGAAATTCTTTCGAGAAATAGTCGTGCCCTTTAAAGTTATATAATTCGATTTGCACGGAATCAACCGTGATGCTTTTCTTCTCGTAATCCCCGATTGCCAAGCTGATTCCCAGTAACGGGTCTACACTGGCGAACGAGGTAGTATCGCCTGTTTGCGAGAAAGTCCCTTGGGAAAGAACAGTACGTTCCTCCGGGTTGTACACTTTCAGCGAGAAGGTGGTAAAATTCTTCCTTATATTATAAGGGGCCTCCGGGTTCACGGGAGGGAATGTCGTCGGGTACCAGAGGCACTCCGGCGTCAGCAAGGTGAATTTGTCGAGCACGTAAGCGTAGTTTTTACCGAAACGAAGAATACTATTCCCGTTTTGTGTGTCATAATATTCTTCGTCCGTGATGTCCAGGTAACAAATATTCTCGTCTATCGTGCCCTTGTAGCTGATTTGAAACTCGGCTATTTCATACGGGCGAAGTTTGTAATCTGCCACGATCACCTGGGCGTCCCGTTCGAACGAAACGTCTTCGCCTTTGCTTGTCAACTTCTCGACTTTCAGCGACGGGTTCAGGTACAACAACACCGTGTTGATCGTTTTGTGATTCCGGTTCTGCACGGTCAACTCAGCCGTGACCATAATTTCTTTGCTGTTTTGAGAATACGTGATATTCTCGTTCAGCAGGTTGACCTTGTCCGAGGTATTGTACTTTTGGTATTTCTCGGAATACAAGTGTCTTTGGTTGTCGATGTGGTGGTACGTGGAATAATAAAGGTATCCGCATCCCAATCCCACGATGGTGATTATGCACCCGACCCCGTTGAGCAAAATGTTCTTCCTGGGGTGCAGGGGAAGGCGGTTGACCATGGCTATCGTGAAAGAAAGCAATCCCATCCCCACGAACAGGAACGTGAAACGCTGCGTGAGATAAGGAGTCAGGTTCGTGTGCCCGAGAACTTCCGAGAACATATTCGGCACGGTAAGCGCGAAAAAGTCAAAAGTCCCTTGTTCCACGCCTCCCAGGTACAGGAGTGTGCCCCCGATGAATCCCAACATGATGATAAATGTCACGGCCTGGTTGCGCACAAGACTCATGAGCACGAAGGACAGACCGAGAATAAATACCAGTGACGGGATGGATAAGGTGAGCAAGTAGAAAATATAAGGGAAAAAGGCGAATGGAGAATCACTCGCGAAGACGTGTATAAAACCAGCGATGACTAACGCAATAATGTTTAGCGACACGAATACCCGGATAATCCCCCACGTCTTCCCGACGATATAGTCTGCGTTGCTCATCGGGCGCACGTAGATCACTTCCGCCGTGTCGAGTTTCTGGTCTCTTTTCAGGAAACTGCCCGCCAGGAATATGGCTATGATGGACTGGGCAATATTGAAAAGATAGATGTTGACAAACGGGATCGACGAGGGCATGGCGATCATGCTCCACCTGTACCAGCCGAAAATGTTCGATTGCAGGCTGATTTGGAAGAAGACAATGATTAAAAGGGATAAAACGGCAAAGATCCGGAATAACCAGCTCCGGCGCAATAGTTTGGTTTCGTATCTTGATATAGTGCTAATATTGTGAATATTCATCGCTGATTTTAGCTATAAGTTTACTTGAACAATTCATTTTCTTGGATAGCTTCCACCTGCATATTCATCTTGTCTTTCAGCAGGTAGTCCATGTAGTAAACGTAGGCGTGTTCAAGATTCGGTTCGATGGCTTTGTGCGAGTATTCCTCGATGTTTTCAGCCACGACCTGAATCTCTAGTCCTCCGTCTGTCGGGATGGTCGAGATAATCGGGTATTTCTCCTTGATGTCCTCGTATTCCTGGTCGGTCACGAAAATTTCCCACACTTTTCCTCTTGCCAAGTCGATCATCTCGTCGGGCGAACCCTCGAATTTCAACTCGCCCCGGTTCAGGAGAGCCAATTTCTTACAAGTACTGGAAATATCTCCCACGATATGGGTGGAAAGGATGATGATGGAATCCTTGTCACTGATATCCGAGAGGATGTTCCGGAACCGGATTCTTTCCTCCGGGTCAAGACCTGTCGTCGGCTCGTCGACAATGATTACTTTCGGGTTACCGATAATTGCTTGTGCAATCCCCAACCGTCTTTTCATACCCCCGGACAATTTGTTTGCCCAGCGGTCGCGTACTTCAAACAATCCAACTTTGCGTAGCATTTCGTCTACCACTTCGCCGCGGTGTTGTTTGCCTTTGATTCCGGCAAGACCTGCCCCGTAATCCAGGAATTCCCATGTCTTCAACTTCTCGAAGAAGCGGAAGTCCTGCGGGAGATAGCCCAGCATGGAGCGAATCGCCTTCCTGTCTTTCGCGATGTCATAGTCGTCAAAAAAGATTGTCCCGGATGTGCTGCTCTGCAAGAGCGTCATGATTCGCATCAGGGTGGTTTTTCCTGCTCCATTCGGTCCCAACAGACCAAACATTCCCGGTTCGATTTCAAGATTCAAATCTTTTAAGGCTTTTTTACCTCCCGGGTAAACTTTGTTTAGATTTACAATTTTGATACGCATAACATTGGTATTTTAGGTTGGTATAAATCTATGCATAATAAGTAGGAATGTATGTTAATAAAATGTGAAATATGAATATCCGAATAAGACCTGTTTTGCTTAAAAAGGTTTATTTTTTAACAAAATATTAACAAAACCCGCCCAGTATGCCTTCTTTTGTGTTATTTTGGATAAAAGTATTGCCCATGGGCATTCTGGGGAAGTATTAAATTTTTCATATAAGGCTATTTATTTGTTTTCGTGAATATATGCAACAATGGTTTGTTAGCAAGTTATTTAAGTAAAAAAGGCAGGAATGTCGATGAATACGGGAATTTTGTCTACGAGAATATTTCTCGGATCACCCGGATGCTTTTCGTGTTGAAATCTAAGTTCAGGTGGAAACCGAGAAAGAGCAGGGCTATGTCGAGAAGAATTTTTCGGCTTTGTTGGTTGAGGGGGATGTTTTTGAGGGAATCCAGTGGGGTGGTGCAAAGTTCGTGTATGATCTTGGCGGAATGTGGTCCCGTGCAGTAGTTCTCGGGCGTACTCGTGGGATAGAAACATCCGTCGTTGATGTTGAAAACGTGGTCTGGGCGATAAGAATCGTTGTCGATGCCAAAACCCATCAGTTTGCTAAGCCGGAAGAGGAACAGCAGGTTGAAGTTGGCAATATCTTCCCGTGAAGTATTGAGGTATTCCACGGAGTACCTGATGTATTCGAACAATGCTTCGTTCGGGTCGGAATGCCGCAGCGTGAGGTCGAGGATTTCACCCCACAGCAGGGCGATGTTCATCTTGTACACGTCGAAATAAATGGAGGACGTGTTCACGAGGGAAGATACGCTTTTCAATTTGTGAAGCGCGCCTCGCTCGTTGGGGTAATATTCGATCTCGACGATCTGCATACATTGCACGGCGTGGTTGTTCTTCCGCTTGAAAAGCGCCATGGGGGTGATAAATTGCATATACCCCCGTTCTGCCGAGTAGGCGTGCATGATTTGTTGCTGCTCGGAGTAAGGAAGGCTTTTCAATATGACCGCTTTGACCGTTTGCATGGGGTGGGGTTTACCGCTCGTTCAGGAACTGGCATAATCTCTGCACGGCTCTCCCCCGGTGGCTGATCTCGTTCTTGGCGTGCGGGGGCATCTCCGCGAAACTCTCCATGAACCCGTCGGGACGGAATATCGGGTCATAGCCGAATCCCTCGTGCCCGTGTTTTTCGGTGAGGATTTCCCCGTCGACGATGCCCTCGAAAAGGTATTCCCGGTTGTCGAGGATAAGGGCGATCACCGTCCGGAACCGGGCTTTGCGGTTCGCCGTTCCTTCCATCTCCCGGAGTACCTTGCGCATATTCGCTTCCGAGTCATGGGCGGTGCCGGCGTAGCGTGCCGAGTAGACGCCGGGAGCATTCCCGAGAGCCTCTATTTCCAGACCCGTGTCGTCGGCGAAACAATCAAGCCCGTATTTGTCGTGGATATACCTGGCTTTTTGCAAGGCGTTTCCTTCCAGTGTACCTTGTTCTTCCGGGATATCCTCTTGGCATTGAATGTCTTTCAGGGAAACGATCTCGTGCCGGGAGCCCAGCATCTCCCGAATTTCTTCCAGCTTGTGCGTGTTGTTGGTCGCGAAAACTAATTTCATCTTTGTCTAAAATTCGTGTACGGCAAAATTAGCGAAATAGATGGTCTTTGCAAATTTCTCCGCTAACGGATACACCGGACTCACGTTAAATTAGATATATTTGCAGTCTGATAACGTGTTCCGGGTATGTTCGTTACGGGATATCTGGAAGCAAGTTTTAAACTGTAAATTGAAAACGAATGAAAGGGATTGTCTTCAAGTCTACCGGAAGCTGGTATTCCGTGCGGGTAGAATCGGGTGAGATACTGGAATGTCGGATGAAAGGAAAGTTCAGGATGAAGGGAATCAAGACCACGAATCCTGTTGCGGTGGGTGATGTCGTGGAAGTAGTGGTGAATCCCGATGGAGCCGTGATTAGCCGGATAGAGGATCGGAAGAATTACATCATCCGCAAATCGACCAACCTGTCGAAAGAGGCGCATATTATAGCGGCGAATGTCGACCAGGCGATGCTAGTGGTGACGGTGAATCATCCCGTGACGTCTACCGTCTTTATCGATCGTTTTCTAGCCTCGGTGGAGGCGTACCGGATTCCTGCCGTGCTCGTGTTCAACAAGATTGATTTGTACGGCGAGGACGATCTGATGATGTTGGGAGCCTTGACGCGAGTGTACATGGAGGCGGGATACGAGTGTTTGCATGTTTCTTCGCTGACGGGAGAGGGTATGGAAGATGTGGTGGCGGCGTTGAAAGATAAAGTGACCGTCTTTTCCGGTCTGTCGGGCGTGGGGAAATCCTCGTTAATCAACCGGGTGGAACCGGGATTGCAACTGAAAGTGGCGGAGATTTCGGAATCCCACGACACGGGGAAGCACACGACGACTTTCGCGGAGATGTTCCCGTTGAGTTTCGGGGGCTATATCGTGGATACACCCGGTATCCGCGCGTTCGGGGTGATCCACATGGAGAAAGCGGAAATATCCCATTATTTCCCGGAGATATTCAAGCGGGCGGGAGATTGCCGTTTTTATAACTGTACCCATATCCACGAGCCGGGATGTGCCGTCATTCAAGCCGTGGAGGACGGGGAGATCAGCGAGAGCCGTTATTTCAGCTACGTGAGTATGTTCGAGGAAGGGGAGGAGAAATACCGAAAATAGTATCATTCGTTTGGCATGGAATACATTTTATGAACCGTATTACTATAAAATTGGAAGCTTTTATTTAACTTTGAAAGGTCAATAATTTATACACGCGTGTGAGTTTTTTAATTTATGCAGGTTGATGATAAGTTGATATGTCGTTTTTTGGGCGAACACGATCACCGGGGGATGGAGGTCTTGTTTGAATATTATTATCGACCGTTGGTGCTGTGGGCGGATACGTTTTTGTGTGACATCCCTGCCGCGGAGGACGTGGTACAGGATTTTCTCGTGGATTTCTGGGAGAAACGGGCTTACGAGAGGATCACGTCGGGTAGTCTTCGGGGATACCTTTTCGCGGCAGTGAGGAATAGGGCGTTGAAGCTGTTGGAAAAGAGGGATGTCTTGCGGGAGTCGGACAAGGTATTGCCCGTGTTGGCGGACGAGAGCGACGCGGGTTGGCTTACGGAGGAGATATTGCAGGCTGTCGAGGAGGAGATCGAGAAATTGCCCCCGCGCATGAGGGAGGTTTTGAGGGCGGTGTATATCGACGGATTGAGCTACCGGGAAACAGCTGAAAAATTTGTTATTTCTATTGCCACGGTTAAAACGCTTCTAGTAAATGCATTAAAACGACTTCGGGAAGTTTTTTCTAATTTTCCTCGATTTTTCCCCTAAAGCAAGCTAATAGAGGATAACTCTTTCGTCAAAGCTTTTATTCCTTGTTGTATCTTTTCTAACTGTTGTTTGCGAGGTTTGTGTACTCCGGCTGCATAGTGCCATAATTGGCGTTCGTTTATTCCAGTTATTCGGCTTAATGCGGCTTTCGTGAAAATACTACTATAGTAATTGATAAAAGTTGCCGCATCTATTTTGAAATTCAACTCGAATTCTCCAGAAAGAATATCAATCGGATTTGGGTTGTCTTCAAGATATAACTCGATAGCTTCACGGGTATTATTTTCGATCTCAGTCATGTTATTGCCTACTATTATGATCGGTGCGCCTTCTATATATGCGCTCAAGTTCTTTCCTGCATGTTCGACAATTACTTCTACCGTTTTCATGTTTTCTGTGTTTAATTATTTTAGCCCTGCTTGCTTCAAAATGTTGTAATAAGTACCTTTTTTACGCCTTTGCTATTATGATTTGGAACGATGACCGTCTTCCCTGCTTTTTCAAATTTCATGTGACTTCCTTTCTGGCTTTTTAAAATGAAACCGTTTTCTTGTAGCATCGTTATTACGTCTTTTACTGATTTATAGCTCATGGCCTCTCAGGCTTGATTACGATACAAATATAGTAAAAATATGAATATAATTCAAAGATTTGTTCGTGTTTTTACTATGATTTATAAAGAAGTTATTTTTTCCGATTTTTTTTTCATGATTTGAATCAACCGTTTTATCATTTTTCCGGTCTATGGGGTAAGAAATTGATATGATAGAATGGAAAGAGAATCTCAAATTACCG
This sequence comes from Butyricimonas synergistica DSM 23225, assembly GCF_000379665.1. Taxonomy (GTDB): domain Bacteria; phylum Bacteroidota; class Bacteroidia; order Bacteroidales; family Marinifilaceae; genus Butyricimonas; species Butyricimonas synergistica. Next base: position 755,941 of record NZ_KB903360.1, read on the forward strand.
AATCCGAGTTATTGGATTTTTTTAATGGCAAGCTTTCTGCCACGGAAGAGAAGGAGGTTTTAGAATGGAAAGAGGCTTGTGACGAGAATCGCAGGGTATTTAATACTGTGCGGAAGGAGAATCTCGTGATGCGGCAGGTTGTGCGGGCACAGTTGATCAAGGGGGATTACTCTTCGATACGGGGACGTATTGGTGGGAAAAGACGCCGGTCATTCAAGTTGTGGCACGGGGTGGCGGCTGCCGCGGTGGTTGCCGCGGTTGTGTCTTCGGTCGTGCTATGGCAGGATGATGCCGTTGACAAGAGTAAAACGATGGCTTCTATCGGTTCGCCCGCCCGCAAGGCTATACTGGAGATGGCAAATGGTGGGCAGCATTACTTGGGCGGTCGCGAGATCGAGTTTAAGGAGCGGGATGGAGCGCAAGTGGCGATCAGCAGCGGTAAGGTCGTGTACGATAAAAAATTGGAGGAGAACGCGGGGGAAGAAAAAGAGGATGTACTGGTTTATGATAGGATCACGATACCCCGGGGTGCCGGGTTGTACCGGATATCGCTGAATGACGGTAGCGTGGTGTGGCTAAATTCGGACAGTCGGTTGGAATACCCGGAAAAGTTTGCGAGGGGCGAACGGAGGGTGCGTGTTACGGGAGAGGCGTTTTTCGAGGTGGCGCGGGATACGGTGCGACCGTTTGTCGTGGAAACGGTGCGACAGTCGGTGACGGTGCTGGGGACGAAGTTTAACGTGTCGGCTTACCCGTCAGAGCCGGAGTTGACGACGCTGGCAGCCGGGAAGGTGAAGGTAGTCCCTATCCACGGGACGGAGGCAGTGGTGCTTTCCCCGGGGGAACAGTCCGTTCTGGGCGTTGGTGCCGATAGTTTGCGAGTATGCCAGGTAAACGTGAGTGACGTGGTGGCGTGGAAAGATGGGATGATCAGTATCGAGAATATGGCGTTGAGCGAAGTCCTGAAAGTCGTTTCGCGTGCTTACGACGTGGATTTCGTGACGGAGTCTTTGCCCGGGGAAGACATTATCCTGCGGGGGAGTATTTCGAGTGACGAGACGCTGGAGGTGTTTCTTGCCGTGTTGGGTAAAGTGGCAGATGTTAAATTTAAAATGAATGCCGATGGGAAAATAGAAGTTCAGAAACTAGAGTAAAAAAGAGAGAGAATTCAAGGAATTCTCCCGCTTACGTGTGTAACGTCTGTTGGTAGCAGACGATATCTTATTAATTCAAAAACAAATGTATGAAAAAAAAATCTAATCACGCCATTTTTCGGGTGGGAATTCGGAAATGGAGCAAGATTGTTTTAGCAAATTTTATTTTGATGTTGTTGTCGTGCGCTGTCGTGTACGCGCAAAATGATTCTTTGCGGCAACAGAAAATTTCGGCCAAGTATCGTAACAATACCATCTTGGAAGTACTTGAGGATTTGAAGGCCAAAACGGGATATACTTTTGTGCACAAGCAAAATGATATATCCGATGAGATCAAGATCACGGAAACTTTCACGAACGCGACGTTGGACGAGGTGTTGAAGAAGGTGCTTGTGGCTCACGGGTATGATTACTCGATAGAGGGTAAGGTAATCGTGGTGAAGAAAAAAGCGAAAGAGGAGCAAGCCCAGGAAGTGAATTTGCTGAAAGTCAGCGGTCGAATCGTGGACGAGAAAGGTAATCCCGTGGCCGGGGCGACCATCGTGATCGTGGGAACGACGCAAGGGGTGGCTTCCGATGCGGAAGGGCATTATGCTATTGCCGCCAAGTCGGACGACGTGTTACGGGTATCTTTCATCGGGTATGAAACGAAAGTGGTTGAAATCAAGGGGAAGGACAAGTTGAATGTCCGCTTGAATCCCACCGAGGAGAACCTGGAGGAGGTGACCGTTGTGGCATTCGGCGAGCAAAAGAAAGAGAGCGTGGTTTCATCCATTACTACCGTTCGCCCGATGGACTTGAAATCGTCCAGCAGCGACCTGACTTCCAGTTTTGCCGGGAAAATAGCCGGTATCATCGGTTGGCAGACGGGAGGTGCCCCGGGTGCGTTGACCGAGGAGGAGATGAACACGAAATTCTACATCCGCGGTATCAGTTCATCCAACGGGGTGTCCGAGCCTTTGGTGTTGATCGACGGGGTGGAATCTTCCCGTTTGGATTTGGCGCGTATGGCTCCGGAGGATATCGAGAGTTTCTCCGTGTTGAAAGACGCTTCCGCCACGGCGATGTACGGTGCCCGCGGGGCGAACGGGGTAATCCTCGTGACCACGAAAAAAGGTGAAGCCGGGAGTGTGTACACCTCCGTGCGTTACGAGGCGGTGGCTTCCATGCCGACGGATAAAATTGAGGTGGTGGACCCGAAAACGTACATGTTGATGTACAACGAGGCGTTGATGACGCGTAATCCAAGCGCGACACCGGCTTATTCGTTGACAAAAATCGAGCGCACGGGCGATCCCAACTATCCTGCCTGGCTTTATCCCGCCAACGATTGGTACAAGATTTTGTTCAAGGATATGTCGATCAACCACCGCGTGGGAGTGAACGTGCGAGGGGGCTCCGAGTTGGTGCAATATTACGCTTCCGTGAATTACGTGAACGACCAGGGTATGTTGAAAACCGATAAATTGAACCAGTTCGACGTGAATATCAAGAATTCCACGCTTTCTTCCCGTTTGAACCTGAACGTGAACCTGAATGCCGGTATCCGTTTGCTGGCGAACACTTCTTTCTCCGTGGATAAATATTACGGACCGAGTGCGGATGTGCAAACGGCTTATGCGATGGCATTTAACGCTTCCCCCGTGAATTTCGCTCCCACTTACCCGGGGGATAAAGAGAATGGCTGGCCGCATATCCGCTTCGGGAATGTGGTTGGCGGTCCGGACAATGGCGTGGTGAATCCTTATGCTTCCATACAGGCGGGGTATAAAGAACGCGGGCGTTTTTCGTTGACCTCGCGGTTGGAATATATCCATAATTTGTCCTCTTTGGTAAAAGGTTTGGAGTTACGTGCCAGCGTGTCGTACTCGAATTCCAATTATTTCCAGGAAACTTACACGACTTCTCCTTTTTATTATGCTTGTAACCCAGAAAGTGGCGGGTACAATTTTGAAACGGGAGAGCATTTCTTGACTAATGTTAATGCTTCCCCGGGGCGCAGGACGTTGGAAAAACCGATGGGAGGAGGAAGTGGTCGTAGCATTTCAACCCAGTGGGTGTACGAGGGGAGGCTGTTACACACGGCGGCTTGGGGGGATCATCAAACCTCGCTGACCGCGGTCTTCCAGGCGCGGCAGGCAAACCACGCCCCAACTACCGATTTGTATGACGGTATAGAGAATCGTAATTTAAGTTTCTCCATGCGCGGCAGCTACGGTTATCTGGACCGCTATTTCGTGGAAGCCAGCTTCGGGTACAATGGTTCCGAACGTTTCACGAAAAACAACCGCATGGGCTTTTTCCCGTCCGTGGGCGGGGCTTGGATCGTGTCGAAAGAAAATTTCTTGCAAGGAGCGAGCAACGTGGTTTCCTTCCTGAAAGTGCGTGGGTCTTACGGGAAAGTGGGGAATGACGGTATCATCGCCACCCCGCGCTTCGTGTATATGCCACAGATCGGTAAGACGGATGTGGTGAATGCAGGGGTTTATCCGGATGCGGGAAACGATGAAAGTTTTTATCGGAAACAGATTAAGAACTACGGGGATCCGGACGTGAAATGGGAAATTTCCGAGCAGGTGAACGTGGGATTGGAGTCCCGTTTTTTCAAGGATGTGTTGGAATTGAATGTCGATATCTATCAAGAGATCCGGCATAATATTATCGCCAACCGTACTGTGATTCCCGCTAACATGGGGATTGAATTATACCCGTTGGATAACATGGGTAAAGTGCGCTCGCGGGGGATGGATTTGTCCGCGAAAGTGCAACACGCTTTTTCGCCTGACTTTTGGATTATCTTGAACGGGACCTTCACGTATAACAAGGCTGTTTACAAGGAGTTGGAAGAGGCAACCGACAAGCCTCGGTGGCAATGGAAGCGCGGTCACGAGATTTCGCAACAGGTGGGCTACATCGCCGAGGGCTTGTTCCACGACCAGGCGGAGATTGATAACTCCCCCTTGCAATCCACGGCTCAACCGGGAGATATCCGCTATCGCGACATCAACGGGGACGGCGTGATCGACGTGGAGGATGCCGTGCACATCGGTTTCCCGGAAACCCCGCGTATCATTTACGGGTTCAGCGGTTTCATCAACTACAAGAACTGGGAGTTCAATTTCGCGTTCCAAGGGTCCGGTAACCGGGGATTTTTCCTCAATCCTTCGGCGTTGTCGCCTTTCGTAAACGATCACGCCATGTTGAAAGAGATATACGATAGCCATTGGACGGAAAAGAACGTGAGCGAGCGTCCTTTCTGGCCCCGGCTCTCCACGCAGAGCATCACGGTCAACAATCCCCAGGAGGATTGGAGTAGCGTGAACAACGGGGATCGGAAATCGACCTATTTCATGCGCGAGTGTACCTTCTTGCGTTGTACGTCGCTGGAACTCGCCTATAATTTGCCCTCGAAATTGCGTTCGAAACTTCGGATGCAAAACGTGAAATTCTTTGCCCGGGCGAATAATCCCTTCATGTTCTCTAATTTCAAGTTATGGGACGTGGAGTTGGGAGAGGATGGTTTTAACTACCCGATACAGAAGACTTATGCCGTGGGCGTGAGCGTTAGTTTTTAATTTTAAAGAATACGACGATATGAAACATTTATTATCATCCGTTTTGTTGGCTCCGCTTTTCCTCTTTTCCGCTTGCGATAGCTGGTTGGACATCGTGCCGGAGGAAGACATGACCACCTTGGACACGGAGTTTGAAACACGCGAGGTGGCGGAAGATTGGTTGCGGAGTTGTTATATGTTTTTGCAGGACCCCGTGCCTTCTGTTGCGAGTAATGAAGCTTTCTTGGGTGCCGACGAGTTTGTTGCCGGCGATTACGTGAAATCGATCATTGATTATTATCAAAAACCGGTCTTTTCCGGGGTAATGATTGCCCAAGGCATGCAGAATTCGTTGGAGCCGTATAGCGACCGTTGGTCGAAAAAAGTAGGTACAACGACTTCGTTAGCGGGTAGAACGGATTACTACACGGCGATCAATATGTGTAATGTGTTTATCAGTAAAATAGACCAAGTGTATAATCTGGAAGCTGCCGAGAAGCGCGAGCGGAAAGGGGAGGTCATGGCGTTGAAGGCATACTACTATTTTGAACTGGTACGTCGTTACGGTCCGATCATTTTGGTGCCTGAGAATATCGACCCGAACGTGGATATCCAGTCGATGAAAGTTCCGCGTAGCCACGTGGATACCTGCTTCAACGCGATTGTTAAATTGTGCGACGAGGCGGCAGAACTGCTTTTCCCGTTGAACCAGAAGGAGTCGAGCCGGAGGGCTTATTTCGGCAAAGAGGCTGCTTTAGCGTTAAAAGCCCGCACGTTGGCGTACCAGGCTTCCGATTTATTTAACGGAAACCCCGATTACCGGGATTTCAAAAACAAGAACGGGGAACCCTTGTTTAGCACGACGAATGATCCCGAAAAATGGCGTCGGGCGGCCGAAGCGGCCCGGGAGGCGATAGAAGTTTGCCTGGAGAACGGGAAGAAGTTGGTTGACGGGCAAAGCGGGACAACCGATTTGTTAGGCTACATGAAGAATATCGAGGAATCGACAGCCACGTTTAACTTTTTTAGCGATGAGGCATTGCTGATGATCAAACCCTATGGAACATCCGGGGAATTTTATAATTATACCTTGCCTCGCACCCCGACGGGAGAGACTTATTTGCAGGGGGCTTGCATCAGCCCGAGCATGAAGATGGTGGAGATGTTCTACACGGATAACGGCTTGCCTATAGAACAGGATCCCACTTACGGGGGTGGAAATCCCTACCAGTTGGTGAAGGTGAGCGATCCGAAGTATAACGACGTGGTGATATTGGAAGAGGATATCCCTTACTTGCACACGCGCCGGGAGCCGCGTTTCTACGCGGATATCGCTGCCGACCGGACTTACTGGCAGTTGGGGTTGACCGCGAATCAAAAATACCGGGTAGAGGTGTACCAGGGAGAGGACTTCGGCTTGAAAGAAACTCGCTTGAACTCGTTGTTTCGTCAGAATATAACAGGTTATTTCCTGAAAAAATGGACCTATTCTTCCTGTGCCCTCCATAATTATGGAAACGACCTGCGTTCCCGGGGTATAAGGCCCTTCCCCGTGTTCCGCCTGGCAGAATTGTATTTGTTGGCGGCAGAGGCTTACAACGAGATCGACGATATGCCGAATGCCTACAAGTATTTGAATGTCGTTCGTGAACGTGCCGGAATCCCGGATGTGGAAGATTCTTGGGCGATGGCAAAGGATAAGAGTAAAGTGAAAGAGAAATCGGGTTTGCGCGAGATTATCCGCCGGGAGTGGAACATCGAGTTTGCGTTCGAGGGGATGCGTTTCTGGAACTTGCGTCGTTGGAAAACAGCCCACGTGGAGATGAACGACAAGCAGTACGGTTGGGTGGTCACGGGCAATGATGCCCAGAATTTCTACAACCATGGCAAAGGTCCGGTGATCGTGAAGAGTTCGAATAAGTTCGTGGCTCCGCGGGATTATTTTTGGCCGATCAATAGCCAGGAGATCATGAATTCCGGTTGCGTGCAGAATTTAGGGTGGTAAAATTTAATTGACGATTTCAGAATTATAAATCAAAAATAATTATGAGAAAGATATTATTCTTTATAGGTATATTGGTTGGTTTTCTCGCTTGCAAGGATGACGACGAGTTGCGTTTCGACGTGCCCGTGGAATTCCGTAAAGTGGAATTCCAGCCCGTCCCGGGAGGTGCGGTGATGAAATATTTCGTGAAAAGCCCCGAAGTGTACGGCGTGCGTGTTCGGTACCGCGACGCGTGGGGCGAGTTGCGTACCCGGGAGGGGTCGTACCTGGGGGATACCTTGTTATTGAACGGCTTCACGGAGGCGCGTCAAAATGTGCCTGCGCAAGTTTCTCTTTTCAATCGTTCCATGGTGGAGTCCGAGTCGGTCGAGATGACGTTCAACACGGAAAACTCTGCAACCGTGGCGTTGTTCGACGATTTGAAGGTACAAGAGTTCTGGGGAGGCTTCTCGGTTTCCTACACCGCGCCGGAAACGGTGACCGGTATGGTACACGTGTTCTACCTGGGAACAAATCCCTTGACCGGGAAACAGGACTCGATACTGGTGTCGAGTACCCCGATTAAGGCAGGAGGGGATACGCTAAACTTCGAGATGACACAGGTGATGGAGACCACGGATGTCATCGTGCGGACTGATGATTTCGACGGGAAACGCGTGAAGCTCCAGGTGTATGAAGATTTGCCTTGCCTTTCGATGGATACGTTGAAGTACGAGGAAGATTTCCTTTACGAGTTCGGGGGAAAAACGGTGACTCATGCAACCTACTCTTTTGGACAAGAATATTTGTTTGATGGAGACAAACAGGGAGTGAATTACCGCAGGAACAAGCTCGCGGGTGACAAGTTCAGGTATTGCACTTACGTGGTTGGTCCGAATGCTTTTTATAACGAGGAAAGCGGAGATGGTAACCGTTTTATCATCGACTTGAAGCAGGAGAAAGTGCCGGCTGCGGTTTCTCTCTATGCTTTTTTGAATTATCAAACGTTGTGGCCTCGAAATGCTGAAAATATGTCTGTTACATATCCGGATCTCTTGGCAGATGTATGGAACGGTTATTATTTTTCACATCTTCCGGCTAAGGCAAAGTTGTACGGCACGAATGATGATCCTAAAACGGTGGATCTCTCGTCATGCACGCTTCTTTACGAACTGGACGATGATGTGGATGATCTTAGGAGTTCTTGGGCAACCCGTACTGATTGTCTTGGAGGAGAGGGTGGTGCCGGCTGGCGGGAAGATTGGACAAAGGAAGACGAATCGTCCGTCTTGGTTGCTGAACCGGTCGTTTTGCGCATGTTATGTAATTACGAGGCGGGGAGAAAATTCCGTTACCTGATTTTGGTGGTCACGGATACTTATAATACGAGAAATTGGATGACTCCGGACATGAACGCTCGCGAGTACGTGACATTCAATGAAATGGAAGTGTGTGTAAAAGCGGAATAAATCGAAGAATACAGAAATGATGAAAAACAGATTATACTATATGGCATGGTTGTTCGCGGCTCTCTTCGCGGTGGGTTGCGAGGACCTGGAGGATACCTACGATGAGTTTAGCGGTGACGGGGTAATCCGTTACACGGGCAAGTGCTCGGGTTTGAATATCGACCCGGGCTGGGAGCGGTTGCGGGTTTCCTGGAAAGGGAATATCGACCCCGATATCGAGAAAGTGAAGATTGCTTACCAGTCGGAGCTTGATGCCGAGCCGCTGGTGGTTTACGTGACACCCAAGGATGTGCTGGCGGGTGATTTACGGGATACCATTTATCTTGAAAACTTGCAGGATGCCGTTTACGCCGTGAAAGTGAGCAACGTGGCTGCCGATGGCAAGGAATCGCTCGTGGAAAGCAATTACGGCCGTCCTTACACGGAAGTACACGAGGATTTGCGCTCCTTCACCCGCGGTATTGTCAATTTCTATCCGGTGAACGACAGGCTGGTGGTGACGTTGGACGGGAAAAATGCCAACCTGAAAGAGATTAACCTGAAATACTGGGGTACCGATAATAAAGAATATTCCTGGAATGTTCTTGAAAACATGGGGCGTGATATTCAATATATCGTGAACGACATCATGTTTATGTTGCCCGACGAGGACAAGAGCGTCGCCGGGAACGTGGGAATCGATTTCAGCAAACCGCTCACGGTGGAACGCCGGGGATTGCTCGCCGGGTGTATCGACACGATTAAATTTGATCCCGTCACCTTGTCGATGGAGGAGCGGGTATGGTCTTCCGGGTTTGTCAACGTGATGATGCACAAGTATGGCGTGGATTGGCAGAGCGAGGTGGACAACGTGAGGGTGCTCGAGTTGGATTACACTTTGTCGACCTTTCAGGATTTGTTCTATTTCCCGAACTTGGAAAAGGTGATCTTGGGTAAAAACCGTTACATGTTGCCCGGGCATCTGGAGAATTTGAGTACCACCGATCCCTACTTGGCATTGACGTCGTTGTACTACTTGAGCAAGACGCGCGGGGTGGAAGTGGAATGTTATAATCAGCACTACCTTTTTGCCGATTATTACGGAATGTCGTATATCGACCTTTTGTCGGTGGGGGAGCCCGGGTATCCGGAGTGGGGAGTTCCCGCTACCCCGGCAAAAATCGATATGAATTGGTTGACCGAGAAAGGATGCGGGAATTTGAGCGAGATGCCGGAAATCGTGCCGGTGGACACGAAAGGTTGGGAATTGACCTGCTCGGACACCATGTACAATGGTGACAAGAAAAACGGGGTGGCTTGCCTCTTGGACAATGATCCCTCTACTGTTTTTGAGCCGGGGTCGGATTTCAGCTTGTTCACGGTGATCGTGAATATCGACATGAAGGAGTTGCAACCCCTTCACGGCTTCAAGTTCGTGCAGGCAAACACGGGCTCAACGGACACGGAGAAAGAATTGAAATATTTGCTCTCTTCCTTGAAAATAGAGGTTTCCGCTAACGGCTATAGCTGGGAAAAGGCCACTTTCGACGAGGGCGGGGTTACCCTTGGGAACGCTATCGGTGAAACCACCTTCATCGAAATCCCGCTTGATAAGCGCGAAGACGTGCGATATATCCGTTTGAGCATGAATACGAAAGTCGTGGACGTGACAACCAGCGGGATGCCTATTTATAGCCTTCGCATCGGCGATTTGATCCCCTATACCTATCGATAATTTCACTATTGCGAACTTCCCCGCTTCGGCGGGGAGGTTCAACTTTACTCTTAAATAATAAAGTGATGAGTAAATTTAAGTTTTTGCAGTTGTTTCTTGTATTTTTTCTTCTTGTAGGTTGTGCCGGAGAAACGTGGAATATGGGGGAAGAAAGTATTTAAGAAAGTAATAAAACTTAGAGTATGAAATATTTTATATTATTATTTGTGTTTATGCTATTTTCTAGCATATCGTTTTCTCAAAATCAAGGAGAAACGAGAAGTGACATTGTCAAGGGTAAGAAATCCGGAGAAATCATTAAAGGTAAGAACGTGGCTTATAGAGTTTTGAAAGATGATATTTACTATATGATTAAAAATGTTGTTATACAGGATACTCTCTGGTATCATTTTGACGGGAAACTTGCTCCAAAGAAAATGCGAGAACAAATAAGAGAGATCGTGTACAAGCATATTAAAATGGAAGATTTGAGTTTATCTTACAAGGAATTTGAGGAATATGGATTTCTTGCTATCAGTTTTATTTTGAATAAAGAATTGAAAGTGGAAAAGATCATGTTTTTTTTAGAACATGGAGAGTTTTTGCGAGGTAATGATGAACGTGATTTTTGGATAACTCTTTCCATGGATCTCTATTCTGAGATAGAAAAAGAGATCATGGAAATGAATCCTTTAATAGAAGAGGCTGATAAGGAATGGATTCGTGAAATGGATTTTACAAATGGCTCGTTCTTATACGTTAAGATTAGTTATAAAGGTCTCCTTGAGGCTTTGAATGCTAAGGAATCTGAGACGAAGGAATGATGTAATATACTAACTGCGAATCTACTATAAATGATGAAAAACGTGTTGTTATTTTTTGTTCTGTTATTTTTAGGGATACAACTGGATGCTCAAGAAAAGCCCTTTAAGAATTTTTACGTGCAACAGGGACAGTATGATGTGTTGTTTATATTGCCTTTGGATTTCGAGCAAAAATTTGAAATTTTGAAAGAAGAGTTTTTAACGCACGATTGCCATCGTCTTCGAGATTCATTGCAATTGACAGATAGTCTAAAATATTGGTTCGGTGAACATATTTATCTTGGAGATATACCCTGTGACGAGATAATTCCCGATTCTTTCAAACAAAAGTTGCGGGAATACGAGAGTAAGATAAAGGGAGGAGCTTCGGCATATTTTTTCGTGGATGCCTTGGTGAATAATGACGGTAAAATACTTTCCGTTTATTTTAGAATAAACGGGTATATATTGGATTTGCTACAGGAAGAAGATTTACAGGCGATTTATGATAGTATTATATGCTTGGAATTTAATGCTAATGAGATAGAATTTTCACGAGTTAATCATACGTTGGTAAAAAAATACATCAGCATAACAAGGGATTCTGATATGAATGAGTTAGAACGATTGGCTCTTTACAAAAGAATGGTAAAAAAAGAGAAAATGCCATGTCGTTATGGTGTGGTAACATGTTTTTCCATGAATATCTTTAATTGAAATGTGCTATGTGTAGAATTGTCATTGTTATATGTTTCATTTTGGGGTTATGTAGCTGTGCGCGGGAAATGTTGTCTGAAGATACATCATTTTAAATAGAGGAAGAGATCGTAATGTATGAGGGGGATGTTGCTTTTAGTTTTGGGGATATTTTACAACTACCGGATTCGAAAAATCCAAATTATAGGAATTCAATAAATGTACTCAATAGAATAAAAATGGCTTTGAATTTATCATATAATCAATATTGGTTTTTAATAAAGACAGCAAATGAGGGATTATTTTATAAAAATTCTATATTGAGAAAATTGGGATACCAATTGGCTCAGAAAAAGCGACCTATAGTTCGACTTAAATTTGCAACTTATCCTGATTTTGAAAAAGATTTTCCAGGGCGGGATGCTATTTATGATGCTTCATCGCAAACAGTATTGTTAAAAAAAGAGGAGAATATTTTTTCGGATAGGATAATTCTCCATGAATTTTGGCATGTGGTTCAGTGTGAATTAGCTGGGATAAAAATGACAGATAAAAATGAAGCTCACATGGAATTTGAGGTGATGGTTCTTTGTGATGTGATTCAAACTATGATAACGGGGAATGTAGTTACTAGCATAAAAACTTATACATATATGAGTTTGGTGAGTCGTTTAGTAAATTTATCAGGGCATATAGACCCGGGCGTTGAATCTCAAGTTTTGGCTGATTATAATGAAGTTTACGAAAATTGGGCTAGAGAAAATTCCTTCTCGGAACCAGATAATTATAATCCGGGGGCTTTGTTCTGTTTTTTGAGTATATTTTAATTTACGGAGGAGGAATCCGTGAAAAAGAAATGATACAGTAACTACTAATATAAACTATGAAAAACAAGATATTTATCGTGGTGACTCTCGTTCTTTGTAGCCTTAGTACTTTGGTACACGCAACGGGACAGATCGGGGAGAAAATCATTATCGGGCGAGATACGCTTTGGATGTTGAGTTGTCCTCTCAAGGCGGATACAACTCTTTCGAGAAAGGTGAGTGAGCGGCTTGACCCGGAAGTCATGTGTACGGCTCTTTGGCGAGGGTATATCGGGACATGGCGGTTGGAAAATGGAATCTTGTATTTGGAAGAAATCAAGATGTTAAGCGGGACTCGGATAAGTTTGGATGGAATTTTTGATGATTACCGGGAGAACGGGCGAATTGTTGCCCGTTGGTTTAGCGGGAAAATTCGTGTGGTAAGGGGAGAGCAAGTATCTTACGAGCACATAGGTTTCGCCCAGCATTATGAGCATGAAACGATCTATACGTTGCGTGATGGCATGATAATGAAGAAAAAGGAAATACACAACAGCCTGAGGAAAAGCGAGAATATGGAAAGCAATTATACGTTGGATCTGCTTTTTAACGGAAAGGGAATGAAGTGGGAAGGTGATTCCTCTTTAGCGATAGAAGTTGTTCCTGAACCTGACGGGACAACGGGGCAAGTGAAGGTACGTTCATGGTATTCTTATCTTAAACCGAATCAAGATTCAGCCTGCTGGTGGAAAAGTCTTGCCCTGAAAAAGAAGCGATACAAGAGAAATCATCCATACGTGCGGGAAGTTAAGAAGTGTCTTGATCTGATGAATGACTGGCAAGTTCTCATGCTCAATGGGAAGATTCAACCCGTACGGCTTGGTTTGAAGTGGGGACGGGATCAATCGAAGCCCCATCGAATTTGGTCGTACCATTGGTTAGAACAAGCAGATTCACTGGAAATAGAGAATGAAGTGTGTGCGTTAATCACCCATCCATTGCAACAGGATCCGGATATGATGACACGTTTGCGTCCTCATTTGAAAGGAGCGTTCACCACGCGGAATCCCCGGGGATATGTTGCCCGGTGGAAAATTACAGACGGGTATTTGTGGTTGCTTGAAATCCGGCATGCGCGCACGGGAGAGCGAATACCTTTATCCACGCTTGTACCTGGTAATAACGGGGAGCCGGTGAAAGCTTTCTGGTACTCGGGTACGTTCGAGGCGGGTGCGGGTGGTCCGGTAAGCGGTGGGTATTATTGTGATGATAAGGAACATCGGGAATTTGTTTTCAAGGTAGAATGTGGGCGAGTTGTCCGTCAGGTTGTTTATGATAATTACGTGCAGCTTGGCGATTTTTGGAACGTTGAAGTAAAGGATGAAATGAAGCAAGATTTGCTGGAAGAAGGAAAAGGAATATAAAATAGCTAAAATAATAATTATGATGAAGATTGTATTTTCTTTATGGTTCGTGTTGTGTGTTACGCTCGCGGGATTCGCACAACAGAGTTTCAAAATCACGGGTCGCCTGGGTGGAACCCTCGGGGGTGATCTCGTGTTGGCGGCGAGTGGTCCGGGAGGGTTGGTTAAGCTGGACGAGGCGGTGATGGTGGACGGGGAGTTCGAGTTCTCGGGCTCCGTGGAAGGGGTTATCCCGGCGTATATCCTTGCCGGGGAACAGCAACAACCGGTAGCCACGATCATGCTGGAAAACTTGGAATACGTGCTTGTCGCCGGGAACGATGGAATTGAGGTGCAGGGAGGGGGAGAGGCACAGGAAATTTGGAGCCGGTTCGATGCGGTCAACAAACGGGTACTCCGGGAGAAAATGAAAATAGAGCAGGAAGCCCGGGACGCCTATGCCCGGCAGGACCAGATGAAGTTGCAGGCTTTGCAGCAGCAGTTCGGGAAAGTGGCGGCGGAGGCGGAAGCCCGGCAACAGGAACTCTTCCGGACGTACAAGGATTCCTTTGTTGCCGCCTACGCGATAGCTTCCGGCATGGGGCAGATGGATTACACCTCGTTGAAGGCTCTTTATGACGCGCTCGGGGAACCGGCGAAGAACTCGCCGTACGGGCAGATGATCGACCGGCAATTAGCCGTGTTCAAGCAAGTGGAACCGGGTTCCGTGGCTCCCGATTTTTCCGGCACCACGGCGGAAGGCACCGCGGTTTCCCTGCACGGCATCAAGGCGAAAGTGAAACTCGTTGATTTTTGGGCGTCGTGGTGCGGTCCCTGCCGGCAGGAAATGCCCAACGTGTGCAAGATTTACAAGAAATACCATGCCGCCGGGTTGGAAATCCTTGGCGTGTCGCTCGACACGAAACCGCAAGACTGGGTGAAAGCCATGCAGGAGGAGAAAATGACCTGGCTCAACATCGTGGACCAGAGCAAGGAAATCTCCGCCCGCTATCTCGTGCGGGGCATCCCCCACACGATCCTCCTCGACGAGAATAACCGCATCATCGCCAAAAACCTCCGGGGCAAGGCACTGGAAAAGAAAATTGCAGAGTTGCTGGGGAAATAGGATCAATAAAATTTGAAAGTTTATGCGATATATGTATTTAATTGGGGGGATAATAGTAGTGTTAATTGGAGCGTGTACTCCTATGAAGCATGGATTTACACGGCAGGAATACAATACGTTGATTCAAGAACAGCTTGATGCTCGGGAATATTGGGTAGGAATGGAAGTGTATTCTCCTGATGGTGATAACCATAATTACCGATATTGGAATTTTCGTGTTGATGGTGATACTTTAGTATCGAGTATGTGGTTTGATGTTCCCGAATATGGTAAAATTCCGGCAACTTTTTATCATTCCTAAATTCAGCATTACAGGAAGATTTATGATTATCGGCGGATAAAATTGAAAAACGAAAATGAAGAGGTTACATTCACGGTTTGGGTGATGGATTATAAATTGAAAAAAGAGAAATCCTTGCTTTTTCGTTTAGTATTCAAAAAATGGGGAGTGGTTGATGTGTATGTTGACGGAAAACATTGTTCCGGAGAGTTAGAAGATAAGAGATTTAATAAATATCAGTGGTAATGTTATTGTTGCATTAAAATTATGAGAAAGATTTCATTAATAATCGGTTTAGCGTTGCTTTCCTCGGTTGCTTGTCATGCGCAGGAAGGCTATCAGATCAGTGGTAAGGTGAGCGGGATGGCGGACGGCACGCTCCTGCTAATCGCTAACGAGGGGGAGAAGCCCGACACGTTGGGCACGATCGGGGTTAAAAACGGGACGTTTGTTTTCACGGGCAAAGTGGAGCGCCCCGTGGCGGCTTACCTCTCCCCGGCTAACGGGGAGGGGATGATCCCCCTGATCCTGGAGAACGCCAATTTCATGATAAACGTCAGCAACGCCGGGGCGTTGATACAGGGTGGCAAGCAACAGGAATTGCTGTCCCGCTTCACCCGGATCAGCCAGTCGTTCATGGCGGAGCAAGCCAAGGTGGCGGCAGAGGCGCGACAGCCCGGGGCGGATGTAGCCGCCTTGCAAGCCCGGGTGGACCAGGCTTACGAGGCGTCGGTGAACGCCACGCTGGAGTTGATCAAGGCGCACCCCGACGAGTACGCCACGGTGCACGTGATCGCCCTTGGCATCGACAGTGAAACGGAAGAGGGCTTGCGCTCGAAGTATGAACTGCTGGGTGAGGCGGCACGTGCCACGGTTCCCGGCAAGCGGATCGCCGCCGCCCTCGAGCAGTACGGGAAACTCGCCGTCGGCGAGGTGGCCCCGAACTTCACGCTCGCCAAGCCGGATGGCAACACGTTTAGCCTGCACGACGTTCCCGCGAAATGGAAACTGGTGCATTTCTGGGCGGCACGGGTGGAAAGTTCCCGGCGGGACAACGCCGACCTGGTGAAGCTTTACCTGCAATACCGCCCGCGCGGTCTGGAGATCGTCAGCGTGGCGCTGGACGACAACCACGCCATGTGGAAGCAAGCCGTCGGGCTTGACGGTATGATCTGGACGAACGGCTCCGACCTCAAGGGCATGGATTCCGGGATCGCCCGCCTTTACCTAGTAAACGACCTTCCCGCCTATTTCCTGCTCGACGCCGAGAACCGCGTCGTTGCCCGGGGAATGGCACTTCCCGCCCTTCGCGATAAACTGGCGGAGTTGACGAGGAAGAGGAAGAAACAAGAATAGTTTTTTTATAATTGGTGCGTGCGTGGGAGGGAGTTCGCTTTATACATGCGGCTCCCTCCCTTTTTGTTTATAGTTTTCGCCCGTCGGTGAATATTTCATGAGGCATAACTTTAATTGTCTATGAAAACAGATTTATCGGGTGTGGACGCGCCTTTGAGGGAGTCACCTTTGGTGGCAGACGGCTTGTTTATTCGCCAGGACGAGTATTACAAGAAATATTTTTACGCCGACATCGTTTGGATTGAGGCGTCGGCTAATTATTGTGATTTCTTTTTTAAAGATAAATCCCGGATCACCGTGGCGTGCCGTTTGGGAGTCGTGGAGCGGCAATTGCCGGACGCGTATTTTGCCCGTGTACACCGTGGATTTATCCTGAACCTTCGTTATGTCGACACGTGGGCGGGGAATTCCTTGCGTGCCGTCGGGAAATGGTTCCCGATCGGTGATCATTACCGGAAAAACGTGTTGGCTTGTTTCAATATACTGGATACCTCCCGGGAGTACCCGAAAACGGGGCGTGAGGAGTAATCCTGTAATTTAATATTCACCGGTCTCGTGGATAAGTTTATCGGCGGGCTCCGGTGGAAGGCTTGGCAATTCGTGATTTACGATTTATGATTTTGGATTTATGATAGGGGGATTCCCGGTGAAGACGGGGAGTAGTCCCGGTGAAGACAGGGAACAAATTCCTTTCAAACTCGTTTTAAACTCGTTTCAAAGACCTTCAGGAAAGTTTTTGAAACGAGGGTGATAGGAAAGGGAAACGAGAGAGTGAGATTATTCGTTGTTTTTTCGTACATTTGTATTTCGTAACATAAAAAGGATTTGTATCATGAAATACCCGATAGGCATCCAGAGTTTTGACCGGATTATCGAAGACGGTTACGTTTACGTGGATAAAACCGAGATGATTTACTCCCTCGTGAAGGAAGGTTCAATCTATTTCTTGAGCCGTCCGCGCCGTTTCGGGAAGAGCCTCCTGGTATCGACGTTGAAGAACTATTTCTTGGGGCGGAAGGAGCTTTTCAAGGGGGTGGCGATCGACGGCCTGGAAAAAGACTGGTTGGAATACCCGGTGTTTCATATCGATTTTAACGGGAGCAATTTTCAAGAGGAGGGCACTCTGGAGAAGGTGATCGAGGGGCATATTTCCGCCTGGGAAAAGGTTTACGCCATTCTCCCGGATCAAAGCCAAGATCGGGGAATGCGTTTCATTCAAGTGCTGAAAAGAGGCTCATCTCCGGACGGGGCGGCGTGCCGTAGTTTTGATTGACGAGTACGACAAGCCAATCCTCGACGTTTTAGACACGGGGCTGGAAACCGTGGTGGGGGAAAACCGGATGTCGATGGAAGATCGAAACCGCAACGTGTTGAAGGGTTTTTACTCGGTGTTCAAGGCCGCGGACGAGCACTTGCAGTTTGTTTTCCTGACGGGCGTGACGAAGTTCTCTCAGGTGAGCGTGTTCAGTGGTTTCAACCAGCCGAAAGATATCAGCATGGATCCTCGTTACGAGGCACTTTGCGGGATTACCCAGGAAGAACTGGATAATTATTTCATGGGGTCTATAGCGGGCATGGCGGAGATTTACCGGCAGGACGCGGAGGGGATGCGGCAGATGTTGAAGCGGCAGTATGACGGTTATCATTTCGGGGCACGTTTGGTGGATGTTTACAACCCGTTCAGTTTGTTGAATGCCTTGGATTCGATGATGATTCAGGATTACTGGTTCCGTAGTGGCACGCCGTCTTATCTTATCCGTTTGTTGAACCACACGCGGGAGAATTTGGATGAATTGACCGGTCGTTATTACGAGGCCCCGGAATTCGTGGATTACAAGGCAGATGTTGAAAAGCCGTTACCGATGATCTACCAGAGTGGTTACTTGACGATCAAGGGGTATAACATGCGTCGCAACACGTTTTTGCTTGATTTCCCGAATAACGAGGTGAAAAATGGTTTTCTTGCCATGGTAGCCTCGGATTACTTGAAGCCGCGATCAAGTGTAAACAACTGGGTACAGGACACGGTTGATGCTTTGCAGGACGGGGACACGGAAGGTTTTCGTCGTTTGTTGACCTCGTTCTTGAGTAGTATTCCTTACACGATGCGCCGAAAGGAGAACGAGCGGGAAAAGGAGCGTTATTTTCATTACACTTTCTATCTGTTGATGCGCTTGGTGAGTGTTTACACGGAAAAGCAACAGAGCGAGGGGCGTGTGGATTGCGTGGAGGAAGCCGACAATCACGTTTACATTTTTGAGTTCAAGCTGGACGGAACAGCCGACGAGGCTTTGCGCCAGATCGAAGAGAAGGGTTATGCCTTGCCTTACCTGGAGGATCGCCGTCATCTGCATCGTGTTGGAGTTAGTTTTTCTTCAGACACGGGAACCGTGGACGACTGGAAGGTGATAGAGTAAGCGCGGAGAAAAAAAACTGACAGGATGTGGTACTATATATTATTTTTTTGTACATTTGCGCCGTTTTACTTCAAGAGTTGTGGACAGATTGAAAGAATATAAGATAGCCCACAGAGGCTTAGGAGAAGGCGTTCACTCTTTCGAGTTTGTCATGGATGACGATTTTTTCGATTGCTTTGAAGCGACAAAGGGAACGAAAGGGAAAGTAAACGCGAGAGTGGAGATCGTGAAATCATCCCTTCTGATGGAAGTTCGGATGAAGATCGATGGAGTAGTGAAGGCTATTTGCGATCGCTGCTTGGAAGAGATGGATTTACCGGTTAGCGGGGAACTTAACTTGTACGCGAAGTACGGGGAAAGGGAAGAGGGGAATGATGATGATTTTATAGTCTTGGCACAAGACGAGGATTATCTGGATTTGAGCGAGCCGCTGTACGAGATATACATGTTGAATTATCCGCTTCGAGTGGTTCACCCGGAGGGAGAATGCAACGAGGAGATGGAACGGGTCCTTGAGGACTTGACGATAGAAGAGAATGAGAAGATTGATCCCCGTTGGGATGAATTGAGGAAATTAATTAATAATAACTAAATAAAACTAGAGAGAAATGGCACATCCTAAACACCGAATCTCTAAACAGAGAAGGAATAAGAGAAGAACTCACGATAAGGCAACTGTTCCTGCAATAGCAAAGTGTTCAAATTGTGGTGCTGCAGTACAGTATCATACCGTATGCCCGGAATGCGGGTATTACAGGGGTAAATTAGCTATTGAGAAAGCAGTCGTTGCATAATATTGATGCAATGATGAATTGCTGTGAATAATACAGAGCCCCCTGTAATCCAGGGGGCTATGATTGTATACGGGTAGTTGACCTCAATTTAATTTGAAAAGATATTTTTTATGGAAAGGCCAAGAGCGGTAATCACGGGGGTAGGCGCATTTTATCCCGATTACATTTTAGACAACGAGGAATTGAGCCGGATGGTGGATACCACGGACGAGTGGATTATGACGCGGATCGGAATCAAGGAACGGCGTATATTACGGGATACGAATAAAGGTAGTGCTTACCTCGGAGCCAAGGCGGTGGAAGACCTGTTTCGCAAGACCGGGTTGAAACCGGAAGAAGTTGACCTCTTGATCTGCTGTACCGTGACAGCAGATATGCATTTCCCGGCGAACGGGAACGTTATTTCCGACATGGTGGGAATCAAGAATGCTTTTAGTTTTGATTTGAATGCCGGATGTTCCGGATTTTTATACGGGTTGACGACAGCCACGCAATACGTGGAAAGCGGGCGTTACAAGAAGGTCGTTGTCGTGGGAGCCGAGAAGATGTCGGCAATCACGGATTATACCGACCGGGCAACCTGCCCGATTTTCGGGGATGCTGCTGCCGCGATCCTCCTCGAGCCGACGCACGAGGACGTGGGTGTGATCGACCATATCCTTCGGTCTGACGGCATGGGACGGGTGCACTTGCATATGAAAGCGGGTGGTTCGTTGAAACCGCCTTCCATCGAAACCGTTACAGCAAGAGAGCATTATATTTACCAGGAAGGACAGCCCGTGTTCAAGCATGCCGTGTCGAACATGGCAGACGTGTCAGTCGAGATAATGAAACGGAATAACCTCACATCGGAAGATGTCGCTTGGTTGGTGCCACATCAGGCAAACCTGCGTATCATCAAGGCTACCGGCGAGAGAATGGGGTTGGATGCTTCTAAGGTGATGGTAAATATTCAAAAATACGGGAACACCACGTCGGCGACTATCCCATTATGCTTGTACGAGTGGGAAGACCAACTGAAGAAAGGGGATAATCTGATTCTCGCTGCCTTCGGTGCCGGGTTCACGTGGGGAGCCATTTACGTGAAGTGGGGTTATACTAAATAGTCCATAAGGTTTAAAAGTTCATGAAGTCCATGAGGTCGATTTTTTTTTGACTTTATGGACTTTATGATTTTGTGGGTCTCGTGAGCGAAAAAAAGATTTTCAATTTTCAATTTCTTGTTGTATATTTGGTCGTTTATTACTTAACTAAGATGGGAAAAAGTGTGAATCCGGACTGTCCGGGAAGTAAACAAACTGTAGTTTTGGAAGATTCCGTGGTCGGGGGAGATATAAACCTACCCGGGGATTTATGCTTGTTCGGTAAGATTTTAGGTAATATTACAGCCGGGGGACGGGTAGAGGTAAGGCAAGGTGCTCTCGTGACAGGGCACGTGCGTTGCCGAGAGTTATACGTCGAGGGGGTAGTGGAAGGAAACGTGGAAACTCGTTCTTTAATAATCGGGGAAAATGCCGCGTTGAAGGGGAAGGTGGAGACGGGGAAGCTGCGGGTGGAAGGGGAGATATACGAAATAAAATGGTTACGTCTGGTAAGAAAATAAAGTAAATGCAAGATCATGGGAAAAGAAGTACAACAACAAGTTGCGATTAACCTATTAAGTGAAGGGACTCAGATTACCGGAGATCTTCATGCGTCGAACGATATTCGGGTAGACGGTAGTATCAAGGGAAAGATAAACACGACGGGGAGGTTGATTATCGGGCAGATGGCAAAAGTAGAGGGAGAGGTGACTTCGCCGAGCGTGGATATCCTGGGTACGATGGAGGGAACGATCGTGTCGACGGGTTCCGTGTCGTTGAGAGCAAAAGCCGTGTTCACGGGAACGATCAAGGCGGCTTATATCGCTATCGAGTCGGGGGCTATTTTTAATGGTGAATGCCATATCGAACGAGATGTCAAATAGAAATAAATAACAACGTGGTGTGTCGTGTATCCATAGTCGTGTCTTTGCTGCTATCGCTGGTTGCTTGTAATAAGGTCCAGGATAAAGTAGAGAAGGGGGTTTCCCTCGAATTGGCGAAAGAACGTAAATCCAATATCGGAGGCGTATCCTATCGGCTATACTTTTCTATTCCCAGGGAAAAGAATGAGGCTATTATGGCAGAATCGGAGATATTCTTTGAATTATCGGAATTGGCTCCGGTAGTTCTGGATTTCAAGGAGGAAGAGGGCAAGGTGTTGTCCGTGACTTCCGGGGGTAAGAAAGTGCCTTACACGTTTAAGAATGAACACATCATTATTCAACCGGAGTATCTGAAAGAGGGGCGGAACGAGTTGTCGATCCAATTTATCGCGGGAGAGTCGTCACTAAACAGGAGCGAGGATATGATGTACACCTTGCTGGTGCCGGATCGTTGCCGGACGTTGATGCCTTGTTTTGACCAACCGGATATAAAAGCACGTTTTAAATTGACGCTTAAAATACCTGCCGGGTGGAAAGCGATCGGGAACGGGGAATCTATCCGGGTAGAATACTTCAATGATTACCAGCTTTGCGAGTTCGGGGAAACTAAACCCTTGAGCACGTATTTGTTCGCTTTTGCCGTGGGACGTTTCTCGTACACGGAGCGATTCGTGGGAAAGCGCTGGATCGGGATTTACCACCGGGAAACGGATACGGCAAAGATCAATGCCAGTATTCCCGAAATCGTGAGACAGGTGAGCCATTCGCTGGAATGGATGGAGCGTTACACGGGGATCGAATATCCTTTCGATAACTATAACGTGGTGGCGATTCCCGCTTTTCAATACGGGGGAATGGAACACCCGGGAGCCACGTTCTACAAGTCATCTTCTCTTTTCCTCGACCGGAATGCCGATTTGTCGGCTCAGGTGAAACGGAGCGAGTTGATCGCCCATGAAACCGCACATATGTGGTTCGGTGATTACGTCACGATGAAGTGGTTTAATGACGTGTGGCTCAAGGAAGTGTTTGCCGGGTTTATGGCAGATAAGATTATAGCGCAGTTATACCCTGAAGTAAACCATCGCTTGAATTTCTTTTTGAATCATTATGAACCCGCTTTGCGGACAGACCGTACGAAAGGGACTCACCCGATCATGCAGGAATTGAATAATTTGAAAGATGCGGGGACATTATACGGGGATATTATTTATCACAAGGCTCCTATCGTGATGCGTATGCTGGAAGAGGAAATTTCCGAATTCCAGTTGCAGATGGGATTGCGGAGATACTTACGGCGTTGGGCGTATTCCAATGCGGATTGGGATGATTTAATCAAGTTGTTGGGAAATTCTACCGGGAAGGATTTGCAGGCTTGGAATGAAATTTGGATCAAGGAGAGCGGTGCGCCCGTGATCGAATTCGGCAAGGAAGCCGTTTCCATGATAGACCCGAGCGGTAAGAAACGGGTTTGGCCTCAATCGGTATCCGTGTGTTGGATGACTTCTTTCGGCGAATTGCGTCGCCAACCGATATTCTTGAAAGATACATTAACCGGATTCCGGAATAACAGAGTGGTTTTGCCGGATTGTGACGTGCTGGGATACGGGTGTTTCCTGCCGACGGAATTTGGCATCCAATTTCTTGGTAAAGAGTTGAGCCAGATAGACCATGCGCTTTACCGGGCGGTTGCCTGGCAGTTGCTGTACGAGGGCGTGTTAAACAAGAAGGTGAAGGGCGAGTTTTTCCTGAAACTTTGCATGAAGCACTTGCCTCACGAAAAGAATAATCTGGTGGTAAATCGCACGCTGAGTTTCTTGAGGACGGTTTACACGACTTACCTGGACGAGGGAAGCCGTCAATTGTTGCAAGAGGAATTGGAACGTTTTTGCGTGAATATGCTCGACCACGATGCGGGAAATAAGAAATCTTATTTCAATACTTTATTGGCTATTTATTCTTCACCCAAGGTCGGTGAATTTATCAAAGACATACTGGGAGGGGAGAGGACGTTGCAAGACTTGACGATCAATGACAATGATAAATTGAATATCGCGTTTAACCTTGTTTTGCGGGATTCCAATATTTACGAGGTGATGAATATGTATATCATGAATTCCGTTAAGAATAAGGATTTGCAGAATCGTTTCGCTTACGTGTTACCCTCGGTATCCGGTAATAAGCAGGTCAGGGACAGCGTGTTCAATGCCTTGTTAAAAAACGAGAACCGAATAAACGAAGTGTGGGTGGAAGAATGTTTGCGTTGGTTGAACCATCCGCGGCGGAGAATGGACGCCGAGGAGTATATACCCCGGATGTTGGATAAATTGAAAGAGATTCAGGAAACGGGAGATATATTCTTCCCGTCGGCATGGTTGAACGCCGGGCTTTCCGGACATACCGGGAAGAATGCTTATTCCGCTGTTAACACTTTCTTGGAGAAACACCCGAATTATCCGCAGAATTTGAAATTAAAAATATTGTCCAATTCAGATCATTTACGACGTCTTCATTCAGAAGAGCGTGAACGTTAAATGTTTATAGATTATGACACTTCAAAAAAATTCATTGATATTAATTCCGGCTCGTTACGCTTCTACCCGTTTTCCGGGAAAACCGTTGGTGGAGATTGCCGGAAAGCCGATGATACAGCATGTTTATGAAAAAGCGGCAGTAGTTTCTGACTATGTTTACGTGGCGACGGATGATGTTCGGATTTATGATGCCGTTGAGTCATTCGGGGGACGTGCGGTGATGACTTCCACGGAGCATCGTAGCGGTACCGACCGTTGTTACGAGGCGTACGAGAAGGTGTGTAAGGTTTTGAATCGTGAATTCGAAGTCGTGGTCAACGTGCAGGGCGATGAGCCTTTTATTATCCCACAACAGATTGAGTCCTTAATCTCCTGCTTTGAAGAGCCGACAATACAAATCGCCACGTTGGCAAAGCCTTTCGAGAAGAACGATGATATTTTTGACCCGAACAAGGTGAAAGTCGTGTTTTCCGCGAGAAACACGGCGCTTTATTTTAGCCGCAATCCGATTCCTTATTGCCGGGGCGTGGAACGTGACGGATGGCTTGCCCGCACTCCTTACTACAAACACGTCGGGATGTATGCCTACCGCCCGCAGATATTGAAAGCGGTGACTTCTATCCCCCAAGGAATACTGGAACAGGCAGAGTCGTTGGAGCAATTGCGCTGGTTGGAGAACGGATACACGATAGCAATAAGTATCACGGATCACGAATCGATAGGGATTGATACTCCGGAAGATTTGGAGAAGATCATTATTTAGCGATGGGGCATGACTAGGTTTAGAGAAATGCGCCGCAAGAATCAACTTTTATCTTTAGAGGAATGTAAAGCGATTCTTCATGCTCGTTCATCCGGAGTATTGGCTGTTGTGGGGGATAATGATTATCCGTACACGGTGCCGCTTAGTTATGTATATCATGATGATAAAATCTTTTTTCATAGTGCTCGAACCGGGTATAAGTTGGATGCGATTGCTAGAAATGATAAAGTTTCTTTTTGCGTTATAGACCAAGATGATGTAATACCTCAAGAATACACGACATATTTTCGTAGTATTGTTGTTTTTGGAAGGGCTCGGGTTTTAGAAAATGAAATGGAAAAGAGGGATGCTCTTGAAAAGTTGGCTGCAAAGTATTCACCGAATCATGAACAAGGACGTTTGCAAGAAATTGATAAGTTATTTCAATACGTTTGCATTATTGAGTTAGCGATTGAACATATGACAGGCAAAGAAGCCATCGAGTTAGTACGAATGAGGTGCGAATAGTAAAAAAGCTAAAAGTTCGATTTTCTCTCTCTTTTAGCTTTTAGTTTCTGACAGCGTTAGATTGTCATGATATCTTTTTCTTTCTTGGCGAGATATTCCTCGATTTTCTTACCGTATTCGTCAGTCATCTTTTGAGCCACGGCTTCAGCATCTTTGGACATATCCTCGGGGAGCCCGTCTTTCACCATTTTCTTCACCTGCTCGATCACGTCCCGGCGGGCGTTACGAACGCTAACTTTGGCAGTTTCGGCTTCTCCCTTGCTTTGTTTCACGAGGTCACGTCTGCGTTCCTCGGTGAGAGCCGGGATATTGATACGGATCATTTCCCCGTTATTATCGGGATTAAGTCCGAGGTTAGCATTCATGATTGCTTTCTCAATGGGGGCTATCATGCTTTTTTCCCAAGGTTGAACGGCAATCGT
The DNA here is from genome assembly GCF_000379665.1 of Butyricimonas synergistica DSM 23225. Lineage (GTDB taxonomy): Bacteria > Bacteroidota > Bacteroidia > Bacteroidales > Marinifilaceae > Butyricimonas > Butyricimonas synergistica. Next base: position 781,668 of record NZ_KB903360.1, read on the forward strand.
TCTAGGGTCGGGAGCCGAGATATTGGCGACTTGTGATAACGGGGTAGGACTACCATAATAGTCAACCAGCACGTCTTGTAAGATTTTCGGGTTGGCTCTTCCCGCTCTGATTTTACTAAGTTCGGATTCCAAGTGATTCAGAGCAGATTCCATTCTCTCTTTTGCCTCGTCGAGATAAAATTGTACTTCCTCGTTCATATAATTTTTAGTTTGATTTAATATTCACATAACGAACCAAACAAAGGTATAAAAAAATCTGCATTTTTACTCTATCCTGCGCCAGGTTTCCTTTACCTGCACGTTTTTCAAGGTGCCGTTTGCCAATTTCAGATTGGCTTCCCCCGTGAGTACCAGAATCTGGTTATTTGCCTCGAATTGGTATATGGCGGAATACTCTATGATATCTTTTACTTTCACGTTTTGCGATGATTCGGAAAGCTGTTGCCCTGTTGTGATCCTGTATGTTCCTTTTGTCCCCTCGGAGGTCATGAAAGAGAAGTCATCGTAATATTCCTTTTGTATCGGGTGTTTGACTTCAACACCGTTTTCGGATATTTTTTCCCATTTCCCGGCGAGCGGGTTGGCGATAATGGTACGGAACAGTTTACCCGGACTGAAGATACATTCCTCGACATATTTACGGAATTTCTTTAGTCCGAGATAGTCCCTGATCTTGATTTCCCGAATTACTTTATTGTCTTGGAAACGGGGGGTAATGTTCACGTAATCCTTGATAAAGTTCTCGGTTGGCAGGCTATCAATAAGTTTAATCTGCTCGTCCCATTCTTCCTTGTAATACTTCAAGATCATGTTTTTATCTTCTGCCGGAAGAGAGAGGGAAGGCATCACGATGCTCAGCATGATTTCCGCGGATTGTTGTTGCTCTCGGGCGGAGGCTATAATTCCTTTATAAGCAGCTTTGTCCGAGCCGTAGCGTTTCTTCAGGTAAAGACGATACATCTCGGCAGAAGACGATGCTACGGTATCCGTGCCCTGTTTTAATTTTTCTTCATTTTCGGAAAGTGCTTTCAAATACCTGTCAAAGGTACGTCTTTCAATAGCAGGGGCTGCACTTTTTAAAGCGAAGTAAACGGGTACGGTGTAATATACCCGAACGGGAGTATTATTTTGTCTGCCGGGATACCATTTCGGCATGGAAGTGATGACTTCTTTTGCCTCGTTATCCAGTTCGGGGGATACGCCCCGGATGATTTTTACCTCGTTGACCGTTCCGTCTTTCTCGATGATGAAACGAACATATACTTTCCCCTCGATGCCTTTTACTTTTGCTTCTTCCGGGTATTGCACGTGACTGTATATCCAGGAATTCAAGTTACCAGGAAAAATCGGCATTTCTTCAACGAACATATATACTTTTTCATTCTCCGTGCTGTCTTTGGCTTGTTCGGAATGATGTTGCGCGGTACTTGGGGAATTTCCAGCCAAGAGGAAAATGCTCACGAGTAATACCTGTAACTTGGTGACAAGTTGTCGGTTAAGGGTGTATAGCTTGAATATCATGGTTCGTGTCTTTGTGTGATAGATTTCATTCTTTTATTACAGCTAAATATAGAATGAAATTTTGGTATTTGCAATGAAATGAAGAGTTTTGTAAATTTTAAAATCTAAAAAGGGTGTTTTTTCGATGAAGCGGATTACTTTTGTATCATTAAAATAATGATATGACAAGGAAAGATTTTGAGGTGATGGCTCCGGTTGGTTCTTACGAATCGTTGGAGGCAGCGTTACAGGCAGGGGCGGATTCCGTCTACTTTGGTGTCGAGGGATTGAATATGCGTTCCCGCTCGTCCGCGAATTTCACGTTGGATGATTTACGGAATATCGTGGAGCGTTGTAACGGGAGAGGGGTGAAAACTTATCTCACGGTGAACACGATCATATATAATAACGAGTTGGATAAAATGCACCGAATCATCGATTGCGTGAAGGAGGCGGGATTGACCGCAATTATCGCATCGGATATTTCGGCAATTCTTTATGCCCGTTCTATCGGTGTCGAGGTGCATATCAGCACGCAATGCAATATCACGAATTACGAGGCGGTAAAATTTTATGCACAGTTCGCCGATGTCGTGGTGTTGGCTCGTGAGTTGGATATGGATCAGGTAATGACTATTCATCGTCAGATCGTGCAGAATGATTTGAGAGGTCCCAAGGGGAAGTTAATCCAGATCGAAATGTTTGCCCACGGGGCGTTGTGCATGGCTGTTTCCGGGAAATGTTATCTAAGCCTTCACGAGATGAATGCTTCTGCCAACCGGGGAGCTTGTTATCAGATTTGCCGACGTTCCTACACCGTGAAAGATACGGAAAGTGATATTGAGCTGGAGGTGGATGGTAAATACATTATGTCCCCGAAAGACTTATGTACGATCGGTTTTATTAATAAGATGATTGATGCGGGGGTACGGGTTTTCAAAATAGAGGGGCGTGCCCGTTCTGCCGAATACGTGAAGACGGTTTGCGAGTGTTATAGTGAGGCTTTGCAGGCATACGTGGATGGGAATTATGGTGCGAAGAAGATCGCCGATTGGAAAGAACGGTTGGCTTCGGTGTTTAATCGGGGCTTTTGGGATGGTTATTATCTCGGGCAGCGTTTGGGAGAGTGGAGCGAGGTGTATGGTTCAAAGGCTACCAAGAAAAAGGTATGTATCGGTAAAGTCACGAATTATTTCACGAAATTGCAGGTTGGGGAGTTTAAATTGGAATCGTATGATTTAAAGGTTGGTGACGAGGTTATGATCATAGGTCCGAACACGGGAGTGGTCCAAATGAGTGTCCCGGAACTTCGCCTCGAGCAGGATCCCGTGGAACAGGTCGAGAAAGGTGCCGTGTTTTCTATGCCTTGTGAAACAAAATTGCGACGGTCTGATAAGTTGTATAAATTGGTAGATAATTTCTAATAAAGAAGGCTGCAATTTTGCAGCCTTTTCTTTTATATCACTTGAATGGATTCAATTTTGGTGGTTTGATATTGAATAAATTGTAACTCAATACCAGCGTTCCTCTCATGTGCAACATTTTGTAATCAAAATATTGATTGCTGGGTTTAAATATATCTTTGAATCCGCAACTGAATCGCAGACCTAACTCAATACGGGGAAATAACTGGCGTTCGTACCCGACGATCATACCCATATCCCAACTGTCTAAGATGTTACTAAAATTAATATGTAAAGGATTACCTGGATCGATAGAGCCATTGTAGACTTTGTCATCGGTCATCATGTAACCTTTGGTTACAGTATTGCGAAACTTAGCATTAATGATCCATGCCCCGTAAAGACCTGCCAAAATACGATCTTTTTGATTTTTGAATGTGTATTTAAAATAAAGAGGGACTTCTAACATCGTGAAATCCATTGACATCTCGGCAGACCCACAGAAACGGGAAATAACATTGTTTTTATCGTCATGGAATCGTTGATTGTCAATACGTGCATCTGCATCGATCGAAACTTTTTTGTAAGTGACCTCGGCTCCCAATGTCCATTTACTTGTTACGGGGAAGGTTAGTTTTGCACCCAACGATGGCGAAAGTTTAGGATAGGGATTAAATACATCCGGTACATTGCTGAACGGGAATGGTATAGCCCCGCCGATGTCTGTTCCCAACTGAACTCCAAGAGCAAATCGATATTCTACCTGCTCATCGGAGATTGTATCTGCCGAAGTTGTTTTGGTAGACTTTAATTGATTTCTATCTCGGGCAACAGTATTTAAAGTACAAAATAATGGTACAAATAGAAGGTATATTAGTTTCATTTTTTTCTCGGGTTAAAAGTTCACAACAACGTTATCAACGGTTAAGGTACTACCTTTAGCTCCAATAAACAGATCTCCTTGCCTACTGGAAGTCATTACGATAGATATATGTGTTGGTTCTAGATCTTTGTACTTGTTATCATAGATAATTGGGATTGTATGGTTATTCCAATTACGTAAAGCTGTATTGGCTCCGTCAAAAATCATCTCTCCCTTGCCTAAAACCTTAAGTCCTTCGACGGGATCCCCGTGATATTCGAGGTTTCCGTTACCTTCCCATCGAAGTAATTCAACCCATATACGTCCTTGATCAGTTCCTGCAAGATCTTTTATCTTATAAGAATTTTGTCCTACTTTTTCTGATTGTTGGAATTTTACTCCCGCTTCATATTTGGCATCAATAGAAATAGATTTTGGACGCATGATGAATGGTATCCCGAAATAGGTCATTAACGGGGGATTGCTCAAAGCGGAAATGTTCATTTTGAAGTATCCCGTGAATATTGTTCCGGCTGTTATTAACTCTCCGATACCCAAGCCACTTAAGTTTTGAATACCTGTTTGAAGTTGAGCTGCATACCCGTTTTGATAAGGAACCGGAGTGGTACCTTGTACAAAAGAATTGTTAGCTGTTGCCCATCCTAGTCCTATGCCGGGAGTCGGGTCTATGTTTATTTTGGAAGTACCGACATTAATCCACGATTCGAAATTAGAATTTTCAATTGTCGGAACAACTTGTATATTCCAAACCCGTTCATCTTGATTGTCTTCTGCAATCAACGTGATTTGTTTTTTGTCATTGGGACCCGAGAATATGAAAGGAGATTCTGCTGAACCGATTTTTACTTTCCCGTTACGAGTTATTTCGGCTTCAATCGTAACCGGCCAATCAAAATCAACTTTGAAATTAATACGGATATTGTTATCATGTATAGTTACTCCCACTTCCTCTTCCGTATAATTCGTGATATGGAAATTTGTAATATCAGCGTTGTTTTTGTCTTTTAATATAATTTGCCCTAAATGAGGAACCCCGCTTTCCGAAATGAGATAGAAGGTTTGAGGAGTGTATACATCATTGAATGTAATCTCTTTAAGGTTTAAAGGAGTTTCATCCACGCTAATGACATCATCTGTCGTGGACGAAAATTTCATATTTGCTTTTATCGTAAGCGGGAACAATTTCCTGCCATAATCCAAGGGAATCGTCACCACGTTATTATTAATTGTAATGCCTTCTTTGTCTAATATAACGCCTTCCGTCTGGTCTATTATTGTAAAAGAGGCAATTCTAGCATCATCACTTAACTTGCTTACTTTCTCGCAAGAACTCAATATTCCTAGTGCTAGTAAAAGAATCCCGTAATATTTTCTCATACATATTAAATTTTCGTAATACTCAGCAATTTCTATGCCATCTGTCTAAATACGAAACCGAAGTCAATAAGGTTATTTGAGGAGTAATTTTAACACCTCAAAAGATTTTTCTGTCACTCTTTTTTCTTTATGTAACGCGTGATATAGAATACAATCCCACTTAGTAAAGCCAATAAAAGAAGACTTGAACTAATGGCAGAAACTCGGGCTCCCAGGTAATAAGATTCCGGTTTGAACTCGAACGTGATCGTGTGTTCTCCCGCGGGAACAATCATGGCTCGTAAGATATAATCGGCCCTAAGGAGATCTGTTTTATTGCCGTCGACATAAACATTCCAGCCTTTGGGGTAATATACCTCACTGAACACGGCTAGTTGTTCGTTTGCTGCCGAAGTCTTGTATTCCAATTTGTTTGGGGCGTACGAGGTCAATTGAATCGTGGCATTCTCGTCGAAGTTGAAACCTTTATCCTGAATGACAGATTCAAAATCTTTACTGATAACGGCAGTTTCTTTCGGGTCTATTTGTTTCAAACCGAGTAATTCTTCGTCTGGTGTTTCCACGAATTCATAATCCTTGACGAACCAGGCATTCCCGTAGGCATATTTATTATTGACAGGAGCGGCATTAGCTTGAACGATAAGATATTTCGTGTTCAGCATATTCAACACCTTTTGCTTGGAAAGACTTTCTTCCAAGGCTGAAAGGGTCGGGGTACTTTCCAGTGTTTGCCCGATGCTTTGCATCTCGGGATAGATGAAATATTCGATGATATCCTGGTAACGTTGCAATTTGGCAGCACTATATCCCCCGATGGTTTTGTGGTGATAGCTGGTGTGCGAATCATTAAACGTGTTTACCGCTAAATCCAGTACCCGGTAATTCGGGTCTTTGTCGGCAAGAATCGCTTTGTCTACCGGGCGAGGCTGATATTGATTATTGAATTCCCGTTTTTGCACGAAATGGTCGTTATTGAGGTAACGTTTATCCACCGTCCACATATCGGTAAGAATCAATAAGCCCATGGCAATTGCCACGTGAGTACTTTTGATTTTCTGTATCACCCATGCCCAGATAGCGACACCTGCCAACAGGATGAATACCAAAGAACGGAAAGCATCGGAACGAAGCAGGGATTCCCGGTCTTGGGGTAAATATTGTCGTATCCAGTCCGGGTATTGACTATCCGCGGGAGAGATGAAACTACCGGCTAATCCGGGTAATATGGCGAATAAAGCGCAGATACCTCCCGTGATTCCGATAGAAATTTTCAATCCTTTGATCAGAGTTTTCTTCTCGAATTCCCCGTTAAGAATCTTGTTCAACGTGTATATACCCAGCAGAGGAATTGTCAATTGCAGGACTACGAGCATCATGGACGGCACGCGGAATTTGTTGTATAGCGGGATATAGTCATAGAAGAAACTCGACAGGAACATGAAATTCCGTCCCCATCCCAAAAACAAAGCCAGCAAAGAAACCCCCACGATCCACCATTTCATGGGTCCCTTGATTAATACAAGTCCCAACACGAAAAGGAAAATTGCGATAGCTCCCATGTACATCGGTCCGGCGGTAAATGCCTGATTACCCCAGTACAGAGGCAATTGTTTGACAATTTGGTCGCTATTGGAAGCTCCTTGGCTTTTCAAAAATTTATAAGTTTCCGATTCCTTGCTTAATGCTCCCGCCGAAGCTCCGCCCTTGAAGTTCGGTATCAATAGGTTAAGCGTTTCGTCGATCCCGTAACTCCAAGCCGTGGCGTATTCCTTATTCAGCCCGCCTTTGCTTTGGTTCGTCTGATTCAAGGTCAATTCAGATCCTCCCCGCATGGTGTATTTCCCGTACTCCCACGTGGGCCACAGGTGATTCACGTTCGTCGCACCTGCCAGAATGACAGCGACAACAAGTAATGTTGCTGTCTTGAAAAAAGCAGGCAATGTTTTTTCCTTTACAGCCTTGTACAATTGTGCAATCCCGTAGAACAGAATGATAAAAGCCAGATAATACGTGATCTGCGGGTGATTTGCCATAATCTCAAAGGCAAGCGTTATCCCGAAGAATACCGCACCCAGTAATCTATTCTTTCGGAAGGCATAGACCACGGAAGCCAAAACCATGGGCATTATGGCTATTGCTACCATTTTCGCGTTATGCCCCACTTGGAGTATCTGGAAATTGTATGAGCAGAAGCCAAAAGCGAGAGCCCCCACTACGGATAACCATGGGTTTACCCCGAAAGCCAATAGTAACAGGTAAAAACTAACAAGTCCTAGGATCAAATAACTTGCAGGACGAGGGCCCACGAAAATACTGTCATATAGGTTTTTTAAATAATTCCCTTTATACTCGGTCGAGATCATAGTGGTTGGCATACCACTGAACATGGAGTTTGTCCACAGAGGTTCTTCTCCTGTTTGTTCCCGGAATTGGATAATTTCATTAGCCGCTCCCCGCCATGAGGAAATATCCGATTGCATGACGATTTTCCCCTCGAATAAAGCCGGGAAATAAGCGTAGGCAATGACGATAAATAGGATAAAAGCTACAAGATAAGGATAGAACGATTTGAGCTTCGGCATCTTCATGTTTTTGTATTTTAGTGTATTCGATTTTCCGCAAAAGTAAAAAATATAATTATCAAAATGGAGGAATGTATTTAAAAATTGTGGGGAATAACTAAGTCTGAATGTTATCAGCAATAATAAAAAAGAGTATCTTTGCCTCAAATCCTAAACGATGATTAATAATAATGGAATTTCAACATTTTGTAATTACGCAATTTAATTTGAAATACTTTCCGCAAGTGACCTATGATTATGATCGTTGGCTCGCGTGGACTATCAATCGTGTAGGTTTTTTCAAGCAATATTGTTTTCCTTCCATGGTGGGGCAGAGTACGAATCATTTCACGTGGTTACTTTATCTTGATATCGATACTCCCCAATCGGTAAGAGATATGTTACCCGATGTAACGCGCTATCCGCATATTCATTATATTTATATTGATGGATATCCTCAATTTGATGAGCGTTACGTGAAGGATGTGCAAGAAATGTGTCCCCCGGGGACAGAATGGGTGGTAACCTCTCGTTTGGATAACGATGATAGTATGCATCAAGATGCTATTCGTACAATACAGGAACATGTAAAATTGCGGGATGAATTTATGGTATCGCTTTGTTCTGGTTACGTGTATGATCATAATACAAAACATTTGTCTCATTATTATTATCCGGATTGCCCGTTTATCAGTTTAGTCGAAAATATAGGTCAGAAAAAAAATATCAAGGGGATTTTTTATCGATTGCACAGAGAATGGTCTTGTTTGCGTTTCCATTTATTTAAAGCTTTAAGAGAAAAATCCGAAAGCGTGGTTTTTGTTCACGGTCAGGTGTTATGGATGCAAGTTTTTCACGAGGGTAATGTGAGTAATAGTTTTTATCGGGGAGTTCCCGTGTTAGGTAAACGTGATTTGACGCCTTTCGGTTTATCGTTGGAGAGTATACCTTTGGGTATTGGTAGTTTTAGGCATTACCGTAATTATGTATTTTGGAAAACATATTTCAGGGTACTCTTTTATCGTTTGCTAAAAAAGTCATAGAAAATGTTCGGAGATATAAAACAAACCATGAAGCATACCATCGTGTATGGCATTGGAAACTTTGCTTCCAAGCTGGTCGGTTTTATTTTAATTCCGTTGTATACAGACCAAACATTCTTTTCAACCGCGGATTATGGAATGTTGAGTCTTTTGGATGTTACTTCCCAGATTTTGATTGCAGCCATGGGATTGGCTTTCTATGCTGGTCTGGTACGGTGGTACTGGGATAAAGAATATGCCGAACGTCAGAAAAGTTTATTTTTCACGATCATGGTGATGACCACGATTGCTGCCGTGGGTATGGGGATGATCGTTTGGGGATTCAAGGATTCGGTAGAGGCTCTATTGCTGGCTGGTGAAGAGATGGCATCCTTTGATCAGTTGCCATACGTGTTTCACTTGTTGCTGGTGTATTCTGTTCTATCCGCGATAGTTGCTCCTGTATTGGATTTGTTGCGATTGAAAAGTCGTTCGGTGCAATTCTCGGTCGTGAATATATTGAAATTAGCCGTTACATTGGGAGTTACCGTGTATTTTGTGGTGGGTTTGAAAAGAGGGATTGCCGGAGTATATGAAGCCCAAGTAATTGGTATTATATCCCAGTTGCTTCTTTTGTCGCCCTTTATTATAAAGAACTCATCTTTTAAACTGGAATTTGCGGCTATCAAGCAAATTCTTTCGTATAGCTATCCGTTAATGTTCCCCGCTATCGTGGGCGGTTTGTTGACAGCGTTCGATAAATATATGCTGAATTATATGAAAGGAGTGGATGATGTCGCCTTTTATGCTTTTGGTTACAAGATCGGTAATACATTAAAAATATTTGTTATCGCTTCCGTTCAGCTGGCATTGACTCCTTTGATGATGAAAAAAATAAACGATCCGAATAACCGGCGTTTCTATTCGAAAATATTTACTTATCTTTCTTTCGGGGGTATGTATTGTGTTTTGGGATTAAGCTTGTTGTCCCGGGAGGTTATCGCTTTGGTGGCGTCTAATCCTGCTTATTATGTTTCCGTGTACGTTGTTCCTTTTATTACTTTCGGAATATTTTTCGGAATGTTGCGGGATACTTCAGTGATCGGTTTGCAAATCACGAAACGTACAAAAATCATCAGTTCGTCGATAATTTTGATCACGTTCATCAATTTAGGGTTAAATCTACTTTTAATCCCTGCTTTGGGAATGTACGGGGCTGCATTGGCAACATTGATAGCGCAAATACTTTCTTGGATTATTCCCTATTATTTCGCGCAAAAGGCTTATCCGATCCCTTACGAGTTAGGTAAATTAGGTAAAGTCATCGTGGTGGGTATATTTATCTACCTCTTAGGTATGTTGACAATGCCTTTGAATATATGGATAGCGTTTGTGATAAAAATCGGGTTATTGATTGCTTATCCTTTCATACTCTTCGCGTGGAAATTTTACGATGATGTGGAACTTCAAAGCATTTTTGGAATGTGGGATAGTTGGAAATTGATGTTTAGTTATTATTGGGCTTCCTTGAGATCAATGCCTCGGAAGACAATTAATTTAGGGAAAACATCGTTAGCAATTCGATTGACAAAAGAATTTAAGAAACGGAAAGCGAAATTCTTATATTTAATACCTCACAAAACGATAGCGATAGCACTTTTGGAGAAAGATAAATACCGGAATGATTTTGCGGCTTATTACGAGACGGTGAAAGGTAAAAATTCTGTGAAGTATTTCCATCAGCAAGCTTATAAAAAAGGAGCGGAGTTTCGGGTAATTGATCCGGCTTTATTCGAGGATGATATTTTTGAAGTGAATACCTCTTTGGAAACAAGGCAGGGAAAAGACATAAAACAAGAATATCTTCAACGAGGAAATATTACCCGGGGGGAGGGAATGGAAGTTTACGGTGTATTTATGGAAGATAAATTGGTCGGGTATATCCGGACATTACATTTGGGCGATACTATTTTCATAAATAATATACTGGGACATGGGGCTTACTTGAAAGCGGGGATTATGTATTTCTTGCTTTTGGAAGTTTTGCAAGTTTATTTTGATCGGAACGATTTGAAATATATTATTTACGATTCCTATTGGGGGAATTCCCGGGGCTTGGCTCTTTTTAAGAAGCGTTTTCATTTTGAACCTACTAAAGTGAAATGGATAAACCGATGAAGGGGTGGAAAAGAATATATCACAAGCTGTTTCGACAGAAAGACCGGATGAGCGAGTACGAAGACTTGTTAAAGTTGGCTTTGGCGAAAGGCTATCGGGTTATGTCATTGCTTGAGTGGGTACAGCAGGCTTACCCGGAGGGTCATGTACTTTTGCTTCGTCATGATGTAGATATTGATGCTTGCGGAGCGGAACGGATGTTTGAAGTGGAGCGGCGTCTACAAGTTCATGCATCCTACTATTTCCGGCATTTGACAATGAAACCAGCCCTGATAAAGCGTATCTTGCATGAGGGCTTTGAGGTGGGTTTGCATTACGAAACGTTAGCCTTAGAAATGAAACGTTTACGGTTGACTGATAAAAAAGAAATATCACCCGAAATCCTGTGTTTTTGCCGGCAACAATTGGCAAAAGAGATTCAGGATTTTAGAATGGCTTTCGGTTCCATGACCTCTCTTTGTTCTCACGGTGCAGCTTGGAATAGAAAATTAGGAACACCGAATTATATTTTAGTGGACGAGTCTTTTAAAAAGGATTATAATATCCTTTTTGAGGCTTATGATGAATCATTGCGAGAAAGGATCACGACGTATATATCAGATACTTCGGTTACCGACAATTCCGCCTGGCGATATGGTAAATCTCCAGGCGAGGCTATCGAGCAAGGTGATTCCGTTATTCTGTTATTGACTCACCCCGAACACTGGAATCATCATTTCTTCTCGAATGTTCGTAAACTTTGGTTGTCTTTTCGCGATCGCAATTAAGAAAAGGGCATTAATATATCGCGTTCAACGCGTTGCCCACCTCAACCGAGTTGTATTTCTCCAATACGGCTTTCTTCCCGTTTTCTCCCATGTGTTTTCGTTCTTCCGGGTGTTGATAAAGATAGATGATCTTTTCTATAAGATCTTCCACGTCCTCATTCCGGAATACCATACCGGCTCCGGTTTCTTCAATTAATTCCAATTGGGGGGTACAATCTGACACCAGTACGGGAGTTTCAAACAACATATATTGGTAAACCTTATTGGCAATACCGGAATCGTGTTGCGGATTTTTAATCAAGGGGGATAGCCCGATAGCGGATTGACGGGCGAAAGCGGGGAATTCGGACAAGTCTTTCCACTTGTAATAGATAATCTGTTCTCTAATCCGGGGATCTTCCATATAGCTTTTAAATAATTCCCGATCACCCTTGTCAATGGGACCGATAAGTAGCAATTTGATGTCGGGATAATTGGGAGTAAGATTCTTTAGTGCTTCAAAACAAGAGATTAATCCGCGACGCACCCCGATTGCCCCGAAATAGAACATGATAAAATCTTGTTTTGGAATGGTTATCGAAAGAGGGTCATATTGTAAAAGTTCTTCCACGTCCGGAACATTGGGATAAATAACAAAACGTTTTTTTGCCAGTGAAGAGTATTTTTGTTTTAATTCTTCTTGGAAACTATGGCATAGCACCACGATATTGTCAGCGTATTCCAGATATTTCTTTTCAAGTTTTTCCCAACGTTTGGGTACCACGAGAAGACTTTTAGGGAATGTCGTTGCCCACGTGTAGGATTGTATTGCTGCCGGAAAATTTTCGTGCAAATCGAGCGTGATCGGGAGGTGATATTTGCGATTTCCCATGTACACGGGTTTTGCCATGTACAAGTCATGTGTATGTAAAGCTTCTACTCGTGTGGCGGCAATAAAATGGCGAACTTGTTTTTGCCATATCCAATTATATAGCGGGAAACGATTTACGATGCCGAATAGAATTTCTCTTTGTCGGTTTGACATTTTAAAACGTCTGATCTTTATGTTTCCGATATTTCCCGATAGTCCGATATTTAATAGATCAGGACAAAGTACATGTATTTCGTGCCCGTGGCTCTCGAGTATTTTTATTTCGTTTAAAACCCGTTGATCTTTCGTGATTTCCTTATCTAAAATGACACCAATTCTCATACCTTACTTTTTATTTCCGTAATAGTTCTTTGAAAATCCCTTCACCTCCTTGCCGAACAGGGCATTCCAGCCTCCCCATAGAAGCCCGAATCCATAAGCGAATACTTGGATCAGTAACGTGATGATGGATAGGAATGCGACGGTTATATCGCGATATTTCCCGAGGGATTGGAGGAAAGCGAGAAGGCAGACGGCAAGAAACCCACAGACCGCAATCTCCCATAAAATCCGAACGGGTAGGAAGGCGATCCCCGTGAAGCAAGTTACAAGGGCTAACAGGAGCAACCCGATGATAAGTATCGCCGGCAGTAAATGCACCAGTTTTAGCGTGTGTGGGTGGCGGCGGGATAGGTTGACGCGGGCGACTCCCCAGTTGAATATCTGGCGGAAAAACTTCGGGATACTTGTCCGGCGTTTGTGGTAAACGTAGGCATCCGGGATAAGCCCGACCTTGAATCCGGCGTTATATATACGCATTGAATAATCCATGTCTTGCCCGTGGCGAAGGCCTCCCATGTCCCCGATCGTTTCGTGCACTTCGCGAGAGATACCCATGTTGAAACTTCGGGGATAAAACCGCCCGACGTGCTTTTTGTTTCCCCGGGTACCCCCGGTTCCTATGAACGAAGTCATGGAATAATTGATCGCTTTCAGCAGAGGTGAGAACGAGGGATGGCACGTGTCCGGTCCCCCGAATGCATCATAATGATGCTCGTTTTGTGCCTTTTCTATTTCTTGCAGCCAACATGGGGGAAACATACAATCCGAGTCCACGAACACGAAATAATCTCCTCTAGCCTCCCGCATCCCGTGATTTCGTGCCGCCCCCGGGCCTTGGTTCTGTTGGTAAACGGCACGAATTTGTAACCCGTTTCCCGAGCGATATTGTTCGATAAATTCCCGGAAACCGTCTTTTGAACCGTCATCCACGAATAGAAATTCAAAAAGTTCCCGGTCGCCTTCCAGCTTTTCGGCGCTGTCGAGAAGTTCTTTTACTTCCTCCAATCGGTTATACACGGCTATGATGATAGAATATTTCATACGTTCTTCTTTAATAGTAAGCCTCTATATTGTCTTCCACCCGTTTATAGATAAATTGTTGTTCCCAGATAGCCAGCCCGAGGATAATCCAGATAAAATTGTAATGCCACCGAAGTTTCGGGTGTGCCGGGTAATCGAGGATATACCGGATATAATCGTAATTGAAGATTCCCTGTTTTTCGATATATTCTTTTGTCAGAATCTTCTCGGCGGTATCCTTCAAATCCTTTTTGAACTGGAGGTACGGGTTCACCGTGAATCCCCATTTCTTTTTAGTGATGATCTTGGGAGGCAAGTAGGGCTTCAGGGCTTCCCGGAACAGGTATTTCGTTTGGTTGTTTTTGATTTTAAGTTCCACGGGCAGCGAGAAACCAAAATCCACCAGATCCCGGTCGAGGAAAGGCACCCGTTCTTCCACGGAGTGAGCCATGGACATCCGGTCGTCCGTGAGCAGGTAATCGTTCACCATCTTGGATTGGAACTCGGTATACAGTACTTGGTTCAAGGCATTTTCGTCTTTCACATCGTTGAAAATCTTGTCAAATTCCCGGTGAACTTTGACTTGCTCGATATGGTTTTGTTGTAAAAACTTCTCCGAGTATATGTTTTTATAGAATGGCGTGTCGTAGTCCCACACGTTGCGGAGAATCAAGTAAAAGCGTTCTGCGTTGCCAATCGAGAGAAGCATCTGTATTCCCCGGCGGTATTCGTCGTAGCGCAAAGACTTGGAATTATTCTGTAACTTGAAGATAAAATCCGACTTCCAGCGCCCGATACGTTGCATCCATTGCGGCATATGGCGGTGCCATTGGTTGAACGGGTAAACAAACTTGTGAATGTCGTACCCGGCAAATAGTTCGTCCCCTCCCAGTCCCCCGAGTACCACTTTTACCGTGGGATGAACGAATGCCGACATATTGAATCCCTGCAACAGGTTGATTTTTGGTTCTTCCGCGTGCCAGATGACTTGCGGCATTTGCTGCATCGGGTTCATCGAGAGGCTTAGCGTGTGGTGGTTCGTGTGGAAATGATCCGCTATCTGTTGGGCGTCGGGGAATTCATCCGTGGGTTCGTTGAATCCCAGGGTGAACGTGTTGATTTCGGGAACCCCGAGTTCGTGCATCTTCTGCACGATTGCGGAGGAGTCCAACCCGCCCGAGAGATATACTCCCACGGGAACATCGCTCACCAGTTGGCGTTTCACGGCTTGTTTGATTAAAGCATTCATCCGTTCTTTCGCCTCCTCTTCGGTGATGGAACGGTTGACATCGACGGATAACTGCCAGTAGCGTTTCACTGTGAACAACCCGTTCTCGAACACGGCATAATGAGCTGGGGGAACACGTTTGATCCCCTCGAACAGGGTTTCATTGCCTTGCGTGTAGCGCAAGTTCAGGTGAAGATGCAAGGCTTTCAAGTTCAGTTGCCGTTCGTACTTGGGATGGAGGATGATGGATTTCTGTTCCGAACCGAATACCAGCACCCCGTCTTTCAGAAAATAATGGAGCGGTTTCACCCCGAAATGGTCCCGGGCGAGGACAAGGCGTTCGTTCTTCATGTCCAGCAGGGCAAAGGCGAAAATACCGTTCAGCTTGTTGAAAAAACCCATTCCGTGTTCCTCGTAAAGGTGTACCAGCACTTCCGTGTCGGTTGCCGTGTAAAACACGTGTCCCTTGTTCTTCAATTCATCCCGAATCTCCCCGTAATTGTATATTTCCCCGTTAAAAATGACGCAAACCGTTTTATCCTCGTTGAATATGGGCTGGTTGCCGCAAGCCGTCACGTCGATGATCGACAGGCGCCTGTGACCGAGGGTAAAATCCCGGTGGGTATAAATAGCCTGATCGTCCGGACCGCGGTGTTTTATGGCGGTCAGCATTTCCGACATCAATTCTTGGTTATCTTTGTTTCGTTCAAATATCCCGGCTATCCCGCACATCTTGTATTCTCATTTATATTGTTTTTTTACAAAAGTAGCACAAAAAAGATAGATACGGAATATCTCTGCTTATTTTCTGGTTGGGCTATCCCTACTTGACCCCAAGTACTAATCATGAACCAATCATGAACGTAGCATAAACGTAAATTTGCGTTCATGATTGGTTCATGATTGGTTTATGGTTGGTTTATGGGGTAGGGCAAGGGGGATCTAATCATGGCAAAGGGCGGAAGAACTATAGCCTGTTTAGCTTTTTCAGTGCCTTGAATTTGTGACGGTACATTTTTAGAATGTTGCGGATGTTATCGTAACGGCGGAATTTCTCGCTGTACGTGTGGAATTCTTCTTTGCCGGTGATTTGGTGGAGCACTTGCAACTGGTGGCGTACCAGCCGTAGATAACCGATTGTACAGGGATCGTCCTGCGGGTAGCCGGGAAGGTCGCAACGGTTGAAACGGGACCAGTAGCCCATGTCGAATTTTGGGAGTTGGCGGATGAGTCCTTCCACGCCTTCGTTGAACAGGTGAAGGGCGAGGGCATGCCCGTCGGGATTCACTTCTTCCGGTACGGCACGGATGTAGTCGTACAGACCGAAAAGCGAAAAGATATGTCCGTCCAGTACCCGTGTCGGGCAGGTAGCCGTGTATTCCTCGTAGAATGTTTCGCCGATCGCCCGATCCACGGAAACGCCTCCCTCGGATATGTCTTTCGTGAAAGGGACGAGGGCTAGGGTTGCTGTTTGCAGGTATTCAGGGTTACGGGTTATTTGCCATGCCCGCAGGAGAAGGGAGATTGCCCGGCTTTGGGTAAATGCCGATTTCCATGGGGTGGTTACTTTGTATTCCGGTTTGGCGGTTTCGGTCAGCCAGTAGCAACCCAGTTCGGGGGATTCTTCCCGTTGTTGCATGAACCAGTCGGCGAACCGGAGGAAGTAGGCTTTCTTTTCCGGATCGTTTGTTTTCAGCCAACTATGGAACACGGCGAGGGCGTATTGCCCGATGGTGATCGGGTAGTAATAATACCCTTTCCCGTCCACGACGTCAATGTATGAGTGCACGAGGGGGATGCCCGCTTCGTCGAATTGGAAGGGATGGTTTCCTCCCCGCGTGTTGATCTTGTCTTCTTTGAAAAGGAAATAATAGTAGGTCAATTCCGTGTTCCGGTTGTCCGTGCAGGTTGCCAGATGTTTGTTCTCGTTGAAATCAGTCAACAGTCTTTTCCCGAAAAAGAGGGCATTTTTGAGTTTCATAGCGTTGTTTTTTTAGCGTGAAGGGTGAGCACGTGATCCATGAAGCGAGCCAAATCCCCGGTGATGGCTTCTCGTGAGTAGCGGGAACTGTTCGTGAAAGGGTAGGCTGGCGTTTGGGTTTGCCATGCCGCGTGGAGTTTTCGCAATATATTTTTAGCACCTTCCGTGTCGTTGTAGCCGATCATTTCCCCGCATTGGCATTCGTCAATGATGTGGCGGGCTTCCCCCTCGGGGTTACCGATAGCCAGTATGGGGCGTTGTGCCCCGATATACTCGAATAGTTTGCCCGTGAGGATGCCTTTGTTGTTGGGTACGTTGTCGATGACGAGCAACAGGGCGTCGGACGAGTTGATATGGCGGATGGACTCGTCGTGGGGGAGGTAGGAAATGTATTCCGTGTCGGCGGTCAAGCCGTTTTCCTCGATGAGTTGCCGGAGTTCGGGGCAGGTATTCCCGATGAATTTCAACCGGAAACGAATGCCTTCTTCCCGCAAAGCCCGAAGTGCCGGAAGCAAGGGTGTCGGGATTCGGGTAACGGAAAGTACGCCCGTGTAGGTGATCATGGGACAAGCGTTGCGCGGGAGCGGGGCAGGTCGGTTGTCGTAGCCGTTGAAGACGAGGCAAGTGTTTTGCGGGTGGTCGCATTTACTTTCGAGCAAGTGCAGGATGTCTTTGCTGATAGAGGTGATGCCGTCGGCGGCGTTCAGCGCATCATGTTCCAGACGGCGGTCTTTGCATTCGGCGAAAGCGGTTCTTTTCAGGTTTTGATTGTAGACCACTTCTTTCCACGGGTCACGATAATCGGCGATCCACGGTTTTCCGCTTTGGTGTGCGAGGGCTTGACCGATGAGTTGCAACGAGTGAGGAGGGGATGAAGTCAGAATGAGGTCAATGTTTTCCGACCGGATGATTTTCATTCCTTCCCGTACGGCGTACCGTTTCCAGCCGACCCGTGCGTCGGGGATAAATAGGTTCAGCCGTATCCATTTGGAGAGGCGGGTGACGAGATTCGGGCTTTTTTCCGACAGGATGTAGGTACCGATCTTGTCGTCCTGTTTTTTCCCGGAGATCAGTTTGAAAAGGGCAAAAGGCTCGAACGTTTTCGTTTTATATACCTTTAACCCGGCAGGTATTTCTTTTTCCAACGAGGGGTCTTTGGCGGGATACTCGCCTTTTCTGACGGTCAGAATCACGGGTTCCCAACCGTATTTGGGCAGGTATTTCGCGAAGTTCAACACCCGTTGCACGCCGGGTCCCCCGCTGGGAGGCCAATAGTAGGTAATAATCAGAACTTTTTTCATCATTTTATGCCTCGATTAACGTGTCGACAATTACTTTGGCGGCATGCCCGTCGCCGTATAGCGGGGTGGAGAAGTCCGGGTGTGGTTGTTCCCGGTAGGCCCGGGTAATTTTGTCAAACGAGCTTCCCGCCAGGGTGTTGTACCCGTGGTCGACGAGTTCCGTCCATTCCGTTTCCTCGCGGAGCGTGATGCAATATTTCCGGAAGAAGAAGGCTTCTTTCTGCAAGCCCCCGCTGTCGGTCATGACGAGGGAACATTTATCCAGCAAGTATATCATTTCGAGATAACCGACGGGGTCGATGAAACGGATGGGGGAATGTTGCACATTGTAGCCCAGTGTTTCCAATTTTGCCCGGGTACGCGGGTGAAGCGGAAGGATGACATCCCGTTCCCGGGAGATGGTTTCCAACGCCCGGATGATCTCCGACAGGCACTCGGGGCGATCCGTGTTCTCGGCACGGTGCAGGGTAGCAAGGACGAAATCCCGGTTCAATTCGATTTGCGGCGGGCGACTGTATTGCCGGTAGAAAAGGGCGGCATCCAGCATGACATCTCCCGACGGCACGATGCGGGAAGGAAAATGCCCGAAACCTTCGTTGTTCAGGTTGCGGATTGCTGTTTCCGTCGGGCAGAAAAGAATATCGGAGATGCGGTCTGTCAGGATGCGGTTGATTTCTTCCGGCATATCCATGTTGAAGGAACGCAGCCCGGCTTCCACGTGTGCCACCCGGATGTGTAACTTCTTTGCAGCCAATGCCCCGGCGAGCGTGGAGTTCGTGTCCCCGTAGACAAGTACCCAATCCGGTTTCCGGTCAAGGAGTACTTTTTCAATCTCCTCGAGCATCTTCCCGGTCATGGCGCCGTGGCTGAGGTTGTTGATGTTGAGGTTGTAACTGGGGGCGGGAATCCGCATTTCCTCGAAGAACAGGTCACTCATGTTTGGGTCGAAGTGTTGTCCCGTGTGTATGATGGTTTCGTTGATATTAGCGTGTTTGCCGAATTCCCGGCTGACCACGGCTGCTTTCACGAATTGGGGTCTTGCCCCGACAATGGTGATAATGTTCATGAGGCGAATGTTATGAGTTAAAGAATGCTTTTATTTGTCGGATGATATATTCTTGGTCTTCTGCTTTCATCTCGGTGTGAATCGGAAGGGACAGGACTTCCTCGCTTAATTGTTCCGACACGGGATACGAGCCTTTGCCTTGACCTTCCATGGCGTATGCCGGTTGAAGGTGGAGGGGGATCGGGTAGTATATCATCGTGGGGATACCTTCGGCTTGCAGGAAGGTTTTCAGTTCATCCCGCCGGTGGTTGCCGACACGGATGGTGTATTGATGGAAAACGTGCGTGCTGTTGGCGGCACGTTCAGGAAGGATGATGCCCTTGACGCCGGCAAGTTCCCGGTCGTATCTGTCCGCTACCCGGTTGCGGGCAGCGGTGTACTCGTGGAGGTAGCGTAGTTTCACGTCGAGGATGGCGGCTTGCAAGGTATCCAGGCGGGAGTTGCAACCCACGATGTCGTGGTGGTACTTGATTGCCTGCCCGTGGTTGGCTATCATGCGGGCACGCTCTGCCAGCCGTGCGTCGCGGATGAATAAGGCCCCGCCGTCACCGTAGCATCCGAGGTTTTTCGACGGGAAGAAGGAGGTGGTTCCGATGTCTCCGATGCATCCTGCCTTCTGCGTGTGCCCGTCGCTGAAGGTGTAGTCCGCCCCGATGGCTTGTGCGGTGTCCTCGACCACGAAAAGGTTGTGCCGCCGGGCAATTTCCATCAATGGTTCCATGTCGGCACATTGCCCGTACAGGTGAACGGGCACGATGGCTCTCGTGCGGGGAGTGATTTTTTCCTCTATCTGGGAAATATCTATCGTGAAGCGGCCGGCAACGCAGTCGACAAACACGGGTTTCAGCTGCAATAGGGCGATCACCTCTGCCGTCGCCACGTAGGTATGGACGGGGACGATCACTTCATCACCCGGTTGCAGTTTCAATGCCATCAAAGCGATTTGCAGGGCATCTGTCCCGTTGGCACAGGTCACAGCGTGTTCCACCCCGTTGTATTCGGCGAGGTGTTGAGCGAACGATTTGACTTGTGGTCCGTTGATGAATGCTGCGGAGTCAAGGACTTCCTGTATGGCGTGGTTTATTTCTTCCCGGATACGCTCGTATTGCCCGTGAAGGTCTACCATGGCTATGTTCATGATGGTATATTTTTTGATGCTATTCTGTTATTTTTTCCACGATACCGTTTTGCAAGCGATACCGTTGTTTACTCTCGGGACATTCGGCGATGCCGTTTTTGTCGAAATGCAGCCTGTGCCCGTATTCACTCATCCATCCTAGCTGGCGGGCGGGATTGCCGACAAGCAAGGCGTAGGCGGGGACGGTTTTCGTCACGACAGCCCCGGCTCCGATGAAGGCGTAAGCCCCGATGTCGTGCCCGCAGACGATGGTTGCGTTTGCCCCGATCGTGGCTCCTTTGCCCACGTGAGTCCGGGCATATTGGCTTTTTCGGTTGACGGCGCTTCGCGGGTTGGTCACGTTCGTGAACACGCAGGAGGGACCTAGAAACACGTCATCGTCACAAGTCACGCCCGTGTAGACCGACACGTTGTTTTGTACCTTCACTTGATTGCCGAGGATGACGTCGGGAGAGATTACCACGTTCTGTCCGATATTGCAGTTTTCCCCGATGCGGCAATTACTCATGATGTGTGAGAAATGCCATATTTTACTCCCTTTTCCTATGATTGCCCCCTCGTCTATGATGGCTGTTTCGTGCGTGAAATATTCTTCCATATCGTATTTGTTTTTCAAAACAAAAATAGCGTTTTTTTTGACAAAAGAAAACCGCCCGAGCCTTCGAGCGGTTTACTTGTTTTGCGGTTTTGGTTATTAGTAAAATTTATATCTGGAATCGATGACGCCTGCTTTTTTGATTAGGGCAGGGAGAGCCTGATAATAAATTTTAGTCATGTTAGTTTGTTGCAGAGAATTCTTTGCGGCTGCAATTTGTTCGGGAGTAACCGTTTCTGCCGTTTTGGAATTCACTACTACCACGTATACGCCTTGATTGCCGATGATCGGTTTAGAGATTTGGTTCTCCTTCATCAAGATAACTTCAGAGATTAACTTGGGTTCGATTCCTGCTCCGGGGATCTGGAATGAACTGAAGCTAACGTCCGTGGCATCCATCACTTGTGCGTTTGCTTTTTGAGCAACGGAGAGCAGACTCTCGCTTCTTGCAATAGCACTTTCCAATTCTTTAGAGATGATCTCGCCTTTTTTCTTGCGGATCAATTCGGTACGAATCATGGGTGCCACGCTGTTTAACGGGGCGATGCCTTCTTCCTGAACGTTGGTTAATACTGCAACTGTGAATTTGTCACCTGTTTCGAAGATCGGTGATTTTTCTTTATCCGTTAATACATACCCCGGTTTGTCTGCCAAATAAGCCTGACGGATGATTTCTCGGGCACTTTCGATTCCGGGAATTGTTGCGTCGTTTTTGCTCAAGTTGGCAATACGCTTTGTTTGGTTGTTAGCGGTAACCGCTGCATCAAAGTCAGCAAGCGTGCTGATGTTGTTAGCGAATGTACGCGCATCGTTGTAGATTTTATTGATCGTCTGTTGCGACGGGGTAATTTCCTTGGCAATGATTCCGACTAATACTTTTTCTACCGGAGTAGTTCTGTCCGTTACCTGAAGAACATGGAAACCGTAGTTCGTTCTCGTGATCTTTACTTCGTTTTTCTTGGCGATGAACGCTGAATCACTGAATGCAGGGATCATCATTTCTTGAGTGAACCATCCTAAATCTCCACCATTGACAGCTGAATTTTGGTCAGCAGAGTATTTTCGTGCAAGTTCGTCAAAGTCGCTACCTTTGCGGATCAATCCGGCAAGGCTGTCTGCCAATTTCTTGGCTTGGCTTACTTCCATGGTGTTTGTCGGGATCAAGATGTGGCGGGCTTTCACAGAGTCAGGGATTACTTTGCGATCGGCAACACGTGCGATATTGTAAGCGTTGTCCTGCAGGTAAGGTCCATACACGTCATTACTTTTCTCCGTGAAAAGGAATGCATCTAACTCTTCATTTCCAATTTCACCTTTTTTGTAATATTTGGATGGCATTTTTTTCTCAGAGGAAAGATTTGCGAATTCAATCACGTTGGCTGCTTCCGCGAATTCAGGCATGGATTCTTTCACCCATTCTTCCGTTTCTTTGATATCTTCAGCTGAAGCGGTGATATCGAAGTTCACGTAAGCGATTTGTCTGGACTCGTTTTGCTCGAACAGGTATTTGTGCGAGTTGTAATATTCTTTGATCTCGTTGTTTGTTACCTTTACGGCTGAGTCGCTTACCGTGTTGTAGCTTTTTGAAATAAAGCTGATGTCAACGGTAGTTAAAGCGTTTTGTGCGTATTCTTTGGCAATCTCGTCCGGGGTGAACATACCTTTCATCAACAAAGAATTGTATTTCTCTTGTTTGCGGGCTGCTTCCACTTGTTCTTCCATGCTCAGCCAATATTGTTTGCTTGCTTGGGCTTGCATATTGTCCGCGGGAGCGTTCAAAATAGCCTGGATATTTTGTCTGGCAAGATCTTTATCGAAAACACCGGTTTGGGGATTGGTGAATAATTGTTTGATGTTGGGGTGCATATTTTCCCCTAACGTGAAATCGAATAATTCATCACCACTCACGGCGATACCGAGTTCCTCGTATTCTTTTTGCATGATGTTTTCGGAAACGATCTGATTCCACGTGTTCTCGCGAATCATGCGTTGTTGCTCTTCTGTCAGGGAAGGCAATTGGTTCATCGATTTGATCGTTTCTTCATTCTGTGCTACTTTATCCTGAAAATCCTGAATACTGATGGATTCCCCGCCAATTTCTCCAACTTTGTTTTTGGAACGATTGAGAAGGCTGGCTCCTGAACTAAGCGCGTCTCCAACAATGAAAGCCACAAGGGCTAATCCAATCACGATACTAACTAGTATTCCGCCGCGATTTCTAATTTTTTGTAATGTTGCCATTTATATTAAAATTTTATATTTATCACACGAATAATCTATTTTTCGAGGGTACGAATATATAAAATGGATTGGTTTTATGCAAATAAATTTTATTCCCTTCCATATATTGCCTTACTCACTTTTTTTATTCTGCTTCTTTGTTGTCGTTTTTTTAGTTTTTTCTGTCGTTTTTGCCGCAGTCTTTTTGGTCGTTTTCTTGGCTGTTTTCTTTTTAGAGTCGTTACCTTTCTCTATGATAGCCATAGTTTCCTCGTAAGTCAAAGCGGCAGCCTCCTGTCCTTTCGGGATTTTATAGTTTTCTTTGTTAAAAGAAATATAAGGTCCAAAACGTCCGTTAAGGATTTGGGCTCCATTCTCGAATTCTTTGATTTTCCGGTTTTTCTCGATCTCCCGTTTTTCGTTAATGCGTTCGATAGCGGTTTCCAAAGTGATCGTACCCGGTTCGTCAACTCCTTTTTTCAAGGAAACGAAAAGTTGGTTGTGCTTGATGTACGGACCGAAACGCCCGATGCCCACGCTAACGGGTTTGTCCTCGAATTCTCCCAGCAGGCGGGGGAATTTGAATAGTTCCAAAGCTTCTTCCAGCGTGATGGTTTCCATCAGTTGTCCCTTGAGCAACCCGGCATACCGGACGTTTTCGCCTTCGCCGATTTGTGCCATAGGTCCGAAGCGTCCTATGCGGACACTGACTTTTTCACCTGTCTGAGGTTCGATCCCAAGTTCACGTTCACCTCTATTACGTTCGGATTCTTTCAGGGTTTTCTCCACGTTCGTGTGGAAAGGTTCGTAAAAGGTCCCGATCATGGATTGCCATTCTACTTCTCCTTCCGCGATGTGGTCGAGGGCATCCTCGGCGTTAGCGGTGAAGTTGTAGTCCATGATGTTATTGAAATGTTGGGATAAAAAGTCGGTAACGACCATCCCGATGTCCGAGGGGAAAAGTTTTTTCTTCTCGGCCCCGAAGGTCTTCTTGATTTTTTTTATCTTGATATTTTGTCCTTTCAAATCGATCTGATCCAAATCCCGCTCGACCCCGTCCCTGCTTTCCCGGAGGATATATCCCCTGTTCTGGATGGTGGTGATGGTGGGAGCGTAAGTCGAAGGACGCCCGATACCCAGGTTTTCCATTTTCTTCACGAGGCTCGCTTCCGTGTAGCGGGGAGGATGTGACGTGTATTGTTCTTGTGCCTGGATGAGCGAACGTTGCAGTTGGTCGCCTTTGCGGATGGCGGGCAACAAGGCAGCTTCGTCGTCGTCTTTCTCGTCGTCAAACGATTCCATGTATACTTTCAGGAACCCGTCAAAGATGATCACTTCTCCCTCGGCTTCAAACGTGTATTTCTCCCCGGAAATGGTGATCGTTACGGTTGTCTTTTCCAGTTCTGCATCTGCCATTTGGGAAGCTAACGTCCGTTTGCGGATCAGGGCATAAAGCTGTTGTTCGTTGCGGTCGCCTTCAATGGTTTCTTTGTCCATGTAGGTCGGGCGAATTGCCTCGTGGGCTTCTTGCGCACCTTTGGTTTTGGTCGCGTAGTTTCTCGGCTTGGAGTATTTTTCCCCGAGCGTGTTGCAGATAACTGCTTTCGCTGCCCCGATAGCCAGTTGCGACAAGTTCACGGAGTCCGTTCTCATGTAAGTGATCGATCCCTGTTCGTAGAGCTTTTGCGCTACTGCCATGGTTTGGGATACCGAGAAGCCCAGTTTTCGGGATGCTTCCTGTTGTAACGTGGAGGTTGTGAAAGGCGGTGCCGGTTTGCGGCTAGCCGGTTTCGTTTCCACGTCGTTCACCGTGAAGGATGCGTCTTTACAAGCTTCAAGGAATGCGAGTGTTTCTTCCTGCGAGGAGAAACGTTCGGATAATTCCGCTTTTAAAGGTACGGTGTTGCCGTTGGCATCTTGCGTTTCAAACGAGCCGATGACTTTATAATACTTTTGTTCCACGAAGTGGTTGATCTCCCTTTCTCTCTCCACGATGAGTCTTACTGCCACGGACTGAACCCGTCCGGCGGAGAGGGATGGTTTCACCTTTTTCCAAAGTACCGGGGAAACCTCGAACCCGACCAATCGGTCGAGCACCCGGCGAGCCTGTTGGGCATCTACCAGATTTTTGTCAATATCCCGCGGGTTGTTGATGGCGTGCAGGATGGCATCTTTGGTGATCTCGTGGAAAACGATTCGTTTCGTGTTTTCTTTTTTCAGTCCCAGCACCTCAAACAAGTGCCAGGCGATAGCTTCTCCCTCGCGGTCCTCATCGGAAGCCAACCACACGGTTTTCGCTTCCTTGGCAAGTTGTTTCAACTCTTTTACAACCGCTTTTTTGTCAGGAGATATTTCGTATTTGGGTTGGAAATTATGCTCTATATCTATCCCTAAGTCTTTTTTTTCAAGATCCCGGATATGCCCGAAACTGGACTTAACAACATAATCTTTTCCTAAAAAACGTTCAATAGTCTTGGCTTTAGCCGGTGACTCGACAATTACTAAATTTTCAATCATACACGATTCTCTTTTACTTTTCGCTTCATCCTGAAGCAGAGTTATCGCTTTTTCAAGCAGTTCGTCCTAAAATTAGGGTGCAAACTTACGTAAAACAATTGAAAATGAAAAACGGTTGACAATTATAAATGAAAAAGAAGGCGTGAAAACGCCCTCTTTTTCATGGTGATATATTGATATAAATTGTTTTTGGATTATTCTTGAAGATATTTGTCCGCGATTTTTTTCCAGCGGGCCTTTTGAGCATCGGTGCCACCCCGGTCGGTTAATTGCACCAAGTAATAGTTTAACAAACGTTTGTCAGCTTTTACTTTTGGCATCTCTCTCTCGCAGGTTGCCAGAAAACGGTCTACATTGCCCTCCTTTACCGCTCTGCCGATGGCAACAAGCCCGAGTAATGATTTCTCGTTGCTTAGTTTCAAGCTTTTCACTTCTTTGGTGATCTCGTCAAATCGGGAGGCATTGATAGTCTGCCCTTTGGTGGCGAGGATTTCCATGAGTTGTTTTTGTAAGTCTTGGCTTAGCCGCTGGTCAACGGTCTCTTGCCCTTGTGCTTTATTGAATTTGTCCCGGTTGGTTAACAAGTATTTTTCAGTTTCCGAACCTTTGGGGCTAAATTCTTTTTTTTCAAAGAGAAACCAGTAGTCGGGAGATATTTTTTCTTCGTCACTTAGCGTGTTGAACAATTCATTCGCGATCTCTTTTGCGGAAGGATCATAAAGGACCAGTAACGTTTGGGCGTATGAAGCTAGGAACGCTTTGTCCCGGTTACCTTCTTTGTATTTGGCGATCGATACGCCGAGGGCTTTCGTGTTGTCGAATGATTCTTCTACTCGCTTGATAAATTGTTCTTCTTCACCGCCACCCACGATTTTATGGCGGATATTGCCGTCAGGTGTCATGATAACGAATGTCGGGTATGCCCGGACTCCGAACCTCTTTCCTAATTCCGGACCTTCCCCTTTTTCCATGTCATATTTCACGCAAATGAAGTTCTTGTTCAAGAAATCGCCGATTTTTTCTTTCACGAATACTTTCTTTGCCATGTACTGGCAGGGACCACACCAGCTGGTGTAACAGTCTATGAAGATATTTTTTCTTTGCTGTTTCGCTTTCGCTAAGGCTTGTTCAAAAGTCAAGTCTTGGAAATACACGCCCGTGTGTGCGGCAATCTTCAATTCTTCAAAAGTACGTTCTAGGTATTCTTTTTCTCTTTCGGAAGTGGCGTTTGCGATGAATTTATCTCCTAAAGCAGCCATACGTCCCAATTGTTCTTTTGTCGCTTTGGATTTGACTGCGTGAAGAGCAGAAGTTATTGATAAAATGTCGTCGTTTGTATTTTCTTGAGAAACTAAGGACATGACTTTCTCCGCATTCCCGTTCAAAGTTGCTTCGATCAGTTCTACTTTGTTGGTTAGCCGATCTTGTTTTTCCAATCCGAGGTTGGGTAGTTCTTGGCGGATTTGGGTCAATTGGGCAAGAGGTTCTTTTGCTCCCCGGCGCATACAATTATCGATGGTTCTGTTATAATTATTATATAGGTATGCGTCCACTTTTTCTTTACCGACATTTTTTCTGAAACGGACAACGTTATCCACGACAAATTTGAAGTTAGCGGAACCGTAGCCGTCATTCTCGATGATCGACCAGTATTCTTTCTGCAATTTGTCCTTGTCTTTTAAAACTGCATCCAGTTCTTCGGTTACTTTTGCACTTTTCTCCTTCTCGTAAGCATCAAGTAAGGCAATCTGGTAAGCTATCAATTGTTTCTTACTCATTTTCCCTTTCTCGTGTAGTTTGTCCAAGTAACCCAAAGAAGTTTTTTCATTCAATCCTTTCTCGACACGGGAAATGAAATCTTCCACTTCTCCGCCGCCGACAATCTTGTGCTGTACGCTTCCGTCCGGGCGAATAATAAGGAAAGTCGGGTAGGCTTTAACCTCGAATCTTTTTGCCAATGCCGGTCCTTCGCCTTTTTCCATGTCAAATTTCACGCATATAAATTTCGGGTTAAAATATTCGCCGGCTTTTTCTTGCGTGAAAACTTTTTCACTCATGTATTTACAAGGTCCGCACCAGCTGGTGTAACCATCCATGAATATAAGTTTGTTTTCTGCTTTGGCTTTTACCAAGGCTTCGTCAAACGTGAGATGTTCGAAATTTACTCCCTGTCCGAAAATCGTCAAGTTAAGTATTAATAAAGTAATAACTGAGATAAGGCTTTTCATAAATGCAAATTAAATTATTGGTAATTTGTAACGCAAGTTAGGAAAGAATGTGGAATGCAAGTATCGTTGAGAATTACATTAACTTATTTTTAAAACAAGAGGGGCTTTTAGCCCCTCTTGTTTGTTTCGTTATAACATTTCTTTAAGACTTGAAACGCCTATTTTTTAGTTGCGAAAAACTTGCGGTGGAAAAGCAATAACATAAGTACGCCTACCGTGATATAAGAGTCAGCCAGATTAAATACTGGGCGGAAGAATACGAAAAATTTGTTTCCCCAGAAGGGAATCCAATCCGGCAGGAATCCCTCGTAAAGCGGGAAATAAAGCATATCGACCACTTTCCCGTGCAGGAATGACGAGTAGCCTCCTCCTTGGGGGAATAGTGTTGCGACTTGGGAATAGCTGTCATTGAATATCATCCCGTAGAACATACTGTCGATGATGTTCCCGACGGCACCGCAGAAGATGAGCCCGAAAGAGAGAATCACTCCGGTCGGGGCTTTCTGCTTGATCAAGTGTCTTAGGTACCAGGCAATGCCGACAACGGCAACCAGCCGGAATACGCTCAAAACGGTTTTACCCCATTTGCCGCCCCCGAGTTCCATCCCGAAAGCCATTCCGTTATTCTCGATAAAGTGGATTTTGAACCAATCCCCGAAGACACTGAATTCATCCCCGATCATCATGTGCGTCTTGATCCAGATCTTCACTACCTGGTCGATAACTAGAAGGGCGATGATAAAAATAATTAGCTTTTTCCCCGTGCTCATTCTTGTAATATATTAAAATAGCGGCTCTTAATCGCTTGTGGCGATTAAGAGTCTTGTCCCATTTTCGCGTCCATGCTCAACGTGGCGTGGGGCACGGCGCGTAATCTTTCTTTTGAAATCAATTTCCCGGTTACCCGGCAAATCCCGTATGTTTTATTTTCGATTCTAACTAATGCGGCTTCCAAGTGGGCGATGAATTTTGCTTGCCTTTGGGCTAAACGTCCAGCTTCCTCTTTCGAGAGAACGGATGCACCCTCTTCCAAAACTTTGAAGGTTGGGGATGTATCGGCAATGTCATTTCCGTCACTTCCAGAGATTGAAGCTTTCAATACTTCATAGTCCCTTTTCGCCTTTTCGAGTTTTTCAAGAATCAATTCTTTGAACTCCTGCAACTCTTCATCCGAATATCTTGTCTTCTCTGACATAGTTGTAAAGTTTTTGTCTAAGTTAATAAAAAAATCCGTATTGCAACATCCTTGTCGCTAAAATATCCACTTTTACTTGTTAAAGCCCTAGGAAGTTACATTCTTTGGATTTTTATGAAAGTGTGAATATCGTCGATTTCGATGAGCTGTACATCTTCGTCGGCTTTATCTACCAACGTAACGTTCTCTGCCAGAACCTGGCTGGCAATGTATTCCTTGAAGTTCTCCACGGCATCGTTGATGTCTTTGTGTTTGCCGATTTGAAGGTCAATTTTGTCCGTCACGTTAAAATTACTCTCTTTTCTTAAATTTTGAATCCGGTTGATCAGTTCTCTGGCGATACCTTCCTCGCGCAATTCTTTCGTGATGTTGATATCCAGAGCCACGGTGAGGCGACCCTCGTTTGCCACTAGCCATCCCGGGATATCCTCAGAAAGGATTTCCACGTCGTTTAATGTCAATTCCAGATTTTCCGTACCTACCTGCAAGGAATAAGTTCCTTGTTTTTCAAAATTATAGATGTCGCTCTGGTCCATTTCTGCCACGAGAGCGGATATTTGTTTCATGTACTTACCGTATTTCGGACCTAAGGTCTTGAAGTTCGGTTTGATCTTCTTGATTAATATTCCGGCGGTATCGGTAATGTATTCGATCTCTTTCACGTTTACCTCCGAGAGAATGATGCTCTTCACTGCATCCAGCTGGGCGGTCATCTCCTCGTTCAGAATCGGGATCAACAGTTTGCATAGCGGTTGGCGTACTCGGATTTGTACTTTCCGCCTTAACCCGAGAACCATGGAGGATATTTGTTGAGCCATATCCATCCGTTCTTCCAGTTGCTTGTCGATCATGGTGTCGTTAGCCACGGGGAAGTCCACGAGGTGAACGCTTGTCGTGTAGCGTCCGGTGACGTTGTTCAAATCCCGGAACAGGCGGTCCATGTAGAACGGGGCGATCGGTGACGACAAGATAGACACGGTTTCCAGGCAGGTATATAGAGTCTGGTATGCCGATAATTTATCAGCGGTCTGCTCTCCACCCCAGTAACGTTTCCGGGAAAGGCGCACGTACCAGTTCGACAGGTTCTCGATCACGAAATTCTGTATAGCCCGTCCGGCTCTGGTCGGTTCGTAACTTTCGTAAGCCTCGGTCACTTCCTTGATCAAGCTGTTGAGCAAAGAAAGTATCCAGCGGTCGATTTCCGGTCTTTCGTTGAACGGAACTTCCGCTTCGGCGTAGGTGAAGTTATCGATGTTGGCGTACAAGGCAAAGAAGCTGTACGTGTTGTATAAAGTCCCGAAGAATTTGCGTTTCACTTCTTCCACCCCGGCGATGTCGAATTTCAGGTTATCCCACGGTTGTGAGTTGGTAATCATGTACCAGCGCAAGGGATCGGAACCTTGTTTCTCGATCGTGTCGAAAGGATCGACCGCGTTGCCCAAGCGTTTCGACATCTTGTTGCCTTTGGCATCCAGTACCAACCCGTTGGAGATGATGTTTTTGAACGCCACGGAATCGAACACCATAGTGGCGATAGCGTGAAGCGTGAAGAACCATCCGCGGGTCTGGTCAACGCCCTCGGCAATAAAGTCAGCAGGGAATTTTATATGATTGTCAATCAATTCTTTGTTCTCGAACGGGTAGTGCACTTGCGCGTAAGGCATGGCTCCCGAGTCGAACCAAACGTCAATCAGGTCTTTCTCGCGGTACATCGGCTGTCCCGTGGCGGATACCAGTATGATATCATCCACGTAAGGACGGTGCAAATCGATCTTGTCGTAATTCTCTTTCGAGTAATCACCTATCTTGAAGTCCTTGAACGGGCTTTCTTTCATGACTCCCGCTTGGATTGCTTTCTCGATTTCTTCCGCTAGTTCCTTTACCGAACCGATACATTTTTTCTCGGTTCCGTCCTCGCTGACCCATATCGGGAGCGGGGTTCCCCAGTAACGGGAACGGGAAAGATTCCAGTCCACGAGGTTTTCAAGCCATTTGCCGAAGCGTCCTTCACCCGTGCTCGCGGGTTTCCAATTAATCGTTTTGTTCAACTCTATCATCCGGTCGCGTACAGCCGTGGTCTTGATAAACCAAGAATCCAGCGGGTAATACAATACCGGTTTGTCGGTACGCCAGCAATGCGGGTAGTTGTGCTCGTGTTTCTCAACTTTGAACGCTTTATTTTCCCGTTTCAACAGGATACTTAAATCGATATCCAGAGTCGGGTCATCATCCGATAACTCCGGGTCGTATGCATTCTTCACGAAACGTCCGGCGAATTCCGCGTACAGTTCGATGTCCACGTTGTTTTTCAAGAAATCGGCGTCGATCTCGCTCGGCAGGAACAAACGTCCCTGTTTGTCAACCATCGGTTGTTTGTTGCCTTCCTTGTCGATCAACATCAGGGGGGCGATACCCGCCACTTTAGCCACCCGGTCGTCGTCCGCACCGAATGTCGGGGCGATATGCACGATCCCGGTTCCGTCTTCCGTGCTCACGTAGTCACCCAAGATCACGCGGAAAGCGTCACCCATCGGTTTCATCCACGGCAGTAATTGCTCGTAGCGCATACCTTCCAAGTCTGTTCCCTTGTATTCGGCAACCACTTCGTAAGGGATCAATTTATCGCCTTCTTTGTAATCGCCCAGCGCGATGTCTTCGGCTTTCTTGTTAAAGTAAGCACTGAAACGGTCTTTCGCCATGATAACGGTTACCGGGCGGAAAGTATAAGGATTGTAAGTTTTAACTTCTAAATACGTGATGGTTGGTCCCACAGCCAACGCCGTGTTGGACGGCAATGTCCACGGGGTCGTCGTCCAAGCCGTGAAATATACCTCGTTGCCGTGGGCGAACAGTTTTTCCGACTTCTCGTCCCGGATTACTTTAAATTGAGCCACGCACGTCGTGTCTTTCACGTCCCGGTAACATCCCGGTTGATTCAACTCGTGTGTACTCAAACCAGTTCCCGCCGCCGGGGAATAGGGTTGTATCGTGTATCCCTTGTAAAGGAATCCTTTCTCGTATAATTGTTTCAACAAGTACCACAGGGTTTCTATATACCGGTTGTCATAGGTGATATATGGGTCTTCCATGTTCACCCAATAGCCCATCTTGTCGGTCAAGTCCTCCCATTCGCGGGTGAACTTCATCACGTCCGCACGGCATTCTTTGTTATAGTCGGCTACCGATATGGTTTTCCCGATATTTTCTTTCGTGATGCCGAGTTTCTTTTCCACTCCCAATTCAACCGGAAGCCCGTGAGTATCCCATCCGGCTTTCCGTTCAACGAGAAATCCTTGTAAAGTTTTGTATCTGCAAATAATATCTTTAATCGTCCGTGCCATTACGTGGTGAATACCCGGCATACCGTTTGCCGAAGGGGGACCTTCGAAAAAGACAAACGAGGGATGCCCCTCTCTAATTTTCAAGCTCTCCTCGAATGTGTGTTGAGCTTTCCACTCTTTCAGGACGTCTTTGTTTACCTGAGAGAGATCCAAACCTTTGTACTCTTGGAATTTTTTGTCCATCGTGACTCCTAACTTTTAAGATATTATTATTGCACGTTTAAAAAATCAAGTTGCAAATATACCATTTTATTTAGAAAGTAGAAATAGTGATGGGAATAGGGGGGCTTTTTTTATGGTTCACATGATGTTTTGTTGTAATGGCCTGGAATACAATAATAAATCCGGTATTACTTAGGTATTAATTCCGGATGACTTCCGTCATAAACGCTATAGGAACGCTATATGAATCCTATACGAACGCTATTATAAATAGCGTTCGTATAGGGTATTAAAAGGATTATTATAATTTTTTATTCTCTATTAAACCGGAAGTACTACGGAATTGATAACGAATTTGTACGTGTATGGGGTTAGTCTTCCCTCTTAGTCGGGTTGTTTATGCTAGTTTATAGATTTATTCGCCAATAATGCTTATTAGACAGCCCCTATGTTCCAGGGGGTGCAACGAAAGTATTGCCAGTATAAATAGGGATTACATGGCACAAATAATTTGTAATAAATAATATTATTTTGTTTTTTGTATCTTGTAATTGATATTTTTTGTAAATTTAGCACAAAAATATATGCATTATGGACTACTTTACCTTTTTCATGATCGCTCGTTACGAGCTTAAGCTTTTATGGCGAAGCTGGTTGTTTTATATTCTACTATTTCTTTCCTTATCATGGAATATTTTGATACAACTGTTACTTCAAGCCGATATCGTCATCCCGGAATGGTACGCGGTGGCCCTGCCCTCCTCGTTACCCTTCTTGAACGCCTACTTGTTCAATATCACTCAATCGTTCATGGTGATATTCATCGTGACAGAGTGGTTCCGGCAGGAAAAGACCTTGAACACGCGAGAATCCACGCGTGTGCGGCCATTCGGGAACACCGCGTACATCCTGGGGAAAAGCCTGGGGATATGGGGCGCACTCACGATAGCGAATCTCCTGTCCGTCCTGGCGGGACTTTATATCAACCTGTTCGCGTCGTCGTCTCCCGTGGACGTGGCGGCTTACATCTTTTACTGGCTCACGTTAACTTTTCCATCTCTGGTTTTCATGTTAGGTTTATCGGTTTTCATGGCGCGATGGCTCAAAAATCAAATATTCTCCCTTCTCTTGTTATTAATTGGCACGGGTTTTATCGTGTTTTTTAAACCACCATATTTATTGGATTACCTGGCAAGGGATATTCCCAACATGTTCTCAGAATTCACCGGGCATGTTTACCTCCTTCCTTATCTGGCGCACCGTGTTATCTACCTCTTGTCCGGGATGGGGCTACTTGTCGCGTCGATATCACTATATCCCAGGATACCCAACACGGTATACAAGTACCGCCCGTTACGAACTGGGGGTTACATGGTTCTCGCCGGGATAATCCTGGCTACCGGGTATTATCTCTACCAGCAGCGAGATGATCAATTCCGGAGAAAACTGGTCAACATCACTCGATGCTTTCAAAGAACCCCGAAAACCTGGTTAACCACCCAAGATATCACGTTAAAACAAACCGGGAACAAGCTGGAAGCGCACGCGAGGTTCACCGTTAAAAATTACCACGAGACAACGTTGGACTCCGTTATCCTGTACTTGAACCCCGGTCTGGAAGTGGGCTATATTCGAGATCACGCCGGCACGTTGCCTTACACGAGAGAGGAACAAGTCATCACGTTAACTCGTTCCTTGCTCCCGGGGGATTCGCTGACCCTTGACATGGCGTACAGGGGAAAGATAGACGAACGCGCGTGTTACCTGGACATCCCGGGGCAAACGTATAACGATAACACCTGGGAAGCCGGCATGTTCTGTTTCGGGAAAAGGCACGCTTTCGTGGGGGAAGAGATTACCTTGCTGCTCCCCGAGTGCCTGTGGTATCCCGTCACGGAACCACCCGTGGTGCCGTCGCGGCCTACCTTCACCCGCCAGAATTTTACCCGTTTTAGCTTGAACGTGATCGGTTCCGGGGACCGACAGGTGATCTCGCAAGGGAAGGTTTCCAGGAAAGGCGACACGACTCGCTTCGAGAATAAAGAGTACCTGGCCGGGATTAGCCTTTGTAGCGGGAAGTACACGAGAGACACGCTCGCGCTAGACTCGCTTCTCCTGGAAGTTTACTTTTACAAGGGAAGAGATATTTTTACCGGCGTGTTCTCTCACCTCACCCGCGACGATCTTTCACGAATCGTGAAAGGGATGAAAGGGGAGATCGAGGAACTTACCGGCATCCCGTATCCCGGCAAGAAACTCGCGCTCGTGGAGGTGCCCGTGTCATTCACCTCTTATTACAGGCAGTGGCAAGGGAGAAGTGACCACGTGCAGCCGGAAATGGTGTTCCTCCCGGAAAGGGGGACTACCATGCCGGAATTCACGTCATTTTTTGAAAGAAATGCTGTCCAAGGAAGGAAGTGGTATCAAAAACGTGGAAAAGTTCTCACTTCGCCTTTAAAGCTAGAAACCTGGCAGCTGGAAGATTTTATTCGCCGGTTGTTCATGAGGGAGATTTTCGAGCCCCGGGAACTCTCTCCCTGGAAAGTTGCCACGAGGGGGAAGAAAGTCTCCGGTGGAAGAAGTAAAATAAACATGGGCGATGATGTTCTTGAGGAGGAGTCAAAATCTGTTATTCCTAACAAGTACAAGTTGCACTCCCTTTTTTCCACGAGCAAGACGAACGTGTTCTCCGGCGAGTACCCCGTGGCGTCATCGTTATTCAACGCCCTTAATGATTTGCCTGTAACAGACATGAACTATTATTACAGATATGCAAGAGGACGAGAATCTCTATACACGGGAGAATTGCATGCGCTCGATTACCTTGACGGGCACAGCCTTCAAGACGCGATCGAGAATGACACGCTCTCGGCCGTGTTGATGGATAATATCCTTAAAGTTAAATTTTTGCACTTGAGAGACTGGATCTTGGCACGAACGTCGTTCGATAAATTCCGCCATTTCACGCGAGGCTTCTCTGGGCGGCACGAGTATGCGCCGGTGTCGCTCGAGAGATTCACGGGAGAGTTAAAAGATTCCCTTGGCGTTGATTGCGCGCCATACCTCGCGTCCTGGTATTCCGGCAGGGCGATTGGTCACGTTATCGCGCAGGACCTGGGTGCCGACAAGGTTGAAACCGGGGATTATTCCGGGTACAGGGCCCGAGGAAAGTTTTATAACCCGAGCGACACGGAGGCGCTGGTGACTTTTAGCACTAGAGGCGGTGGGCGTTACAGTCACACGTTTGTCATCCCTCCCGGGGAAGCGATAGAAATCAGGAAACTTCAACCCGGAAAGCCCAGGTGCATATACGTGTATTTCCACGTCTCGAGAAATAGACCGATGTATAGCCTCGAGCAACTATACGAACCGGAGATTGAAAAGATGATCACGCAAAGCGACTTGCCATCCGATATTGAAACCACCGTGAATGATTCCACCTCTGGCTTATTCAAGCTGTCCCCGGGTGAGTTCCGTCCCGCGCCTGATGAAATTATTGTTGACAATGAAGACAAGAATTTCAGGCTGATTCAACCTGAAAAGGACAAGTTAGCCGCGTACCATGCCCAGAAAAACAGGAACAAAGACAAGTACGGTGATGATATGTCGTTCTTCCTCTCTCCCTACTATTGGACACTAAGGCATAACCCGAGGATGCATGGGGATTACATCCGGGGAGCCTATTATAAAGAAAGGGGAAACGGGCGATTCGGGGCGGAGTGGACGGTAACTATACCCAAGTCAGGAAACTATGAAGTGTTCGTGTACAATGCTAGTACACAAGCCGCACATAGAGGACAACCTATACCGTATCAATATTTCACGGTTTACTATCAAGGTGGAAAAAAGAAAGTAGCATTTCCACTAAAAAAAGGTTGGGACTGGGTTTCTATCGGTACTTACCCTTTCACGAGAGGGGGAAAGTTTAAGGTTACCCTTGATGATAGAGGAAGCGAGCACGCGCAGGTGATTTTTGCGGATGCGATCAAGTGGGTACGTGTCGAGAATGACCTGGAATAGAGATAACAACAATTCATGAATATCTTGATTACTTAACTACAAAAAAACAAAATCTATGAAAAAATTATTATTACTAGTGCTTGTCTGCTTCACGGGAATCGTGGGGCGAAGCCAGACAGGAGGGGATCTCATTATTGGAAAACCCGTAACCTCAAAGGTCCCGTATACTTTAACTCTTCAGTTTGAGGTACCTGTTTCCATAACCATTGCTGATGCGAACGATGCCTCTTGTATTTATAACGAATCTACATCGGAGCGAACAAAATTCACTCTACTATTTTATATTACAGGATCATTTCAAATTAAGGTTGACTCTCCGCCTATAGGTTACCTTCCCCATGTTGTCCTTTGGTTTGTTGAGCCGTACATGTTTGGTAAAGTAGATAGTGAATTTATTCCGTTAAAGCAAGCATACGACGATTTTGCTTTCGCTCCTTTACCCATCCCGATACATCCTTTTGAAACTCCCGTTCAACTCGCTACCTTGCCTTGTAAAGAAGCAATCCCAAGCAAAATTTACAAGTTGTCGTGAGTTTCTTTGACAAGGAATGATTTTAAAAAGATAACTAACAGGTATTCATGAATTGAAGTTTGCTGTTAACAAGCATCTTTGTGTTGCTTGTTAACAGCAAAAAGTCGTTTAATACGTGATTTCCCAGGTCATCGTGTTTTGGTCATCTTTAATTTTTTTCTCGGAGCGGTTCTGAATTTCGTACTTGTAACCCATTTCAGGGCGTTCGGGATCCATCAATTTGTTGCCAACCACGATATCGTAATCTACTTGCATGGCCGTGAATGCTTCTGTTAATGTGATTTCAGTCAGGTAATTATCTTTGTCGAATTTGTAACTTAGCGGGCATTCCGGGTCCTCCGGGTATACCACGTATTTGTACGTCTTGTGAATAATTTCACTCGGAGTGGTATATGGGTAAATCGGGCTGGCGGAAATGTCGTATCCCGCTTCGTAAGGAATGATTTCCGGCAGGTATTTTCCCATGTGGCCTAATCGGCCTAAATGAAAGAGTGTGCTTGTTTCGTCGCTATCGTCCCAGCCAATATAGCCCATGATGTCAATTTGCCCGTTGTTGGGGTAGCGGTTGGGGTAGCATTTTGCCGGGTCTAAAACGAAAGTTTGGGAATCTTGGTGATCGTACTCGTCCGTGTATTCGAGTTTTGTCCAGTAGCCATCCTCGTAATAGAAATCATTTTTGCAATCTTCTTCAAGTCTGTCTTCTTGAGCCAAGTAGTTTTCCGGAGTGTATTTGTAGCGTGTGCATTCCACGTATTTTTTGTAATAATCGTCATAGTATTCTACGCTTTTCGCGTAGCCTTGTTCGTTGAGCCGGACCACGTACTCGTCATCACCCGAGCCATCGGGGTAATACGTGAGTTCTTTTATGGTGATCTCTCCAACAATATGGTAGTCCGCGGTTAATATTTCTGAAGTTTTTTCCCAGTTTTGGCTGTGCTTGGGGTATTTTGTTTCGATGCGAGCCACCCGTCCTTGTTCGTCATAGCTGAATGTTCTCGTGCAATTTTCGTAGTCTATGCTCTCTGAAGCGTCGCAGTAAAGTCTGGCGTTGCATTTCTCTTCGTAGGTGATTTGCTTGATTTTCTTTACTACTGTGCCGTCTTCTTTGGTGCCCTTTTGCTCCACGATAATCGTGATGACGGTTTCGCCGCTCCGGATGATGATTTTTGCTGTTCGACTGCTGCCCGTCAGGTTTTCTTGCAGCGTTAGGGTCAAGGTGTACTCCCCGGCTTCGCCGCTGTATTGGCTAAGGGTGAGCCAATCGACGTTGCTGCTCCCGGCACGTGAGGTGGTGGCATCTTCCACGGTTGCGGTCCACGAGGTGGTTGCCGTGAATTTGATGTCTTCGTTGTTGGTTTCGTCAGCGTAGATCGTTTGTTCTGTAGAGGTTCCATCCGCCAGGATAATGGAGTCGTCCTGGGTGTCATTCTCTTTTTCACAGGCGGCAAATGCTATGGCCGTCAAGCAAATCGTGAAGAATTTTAGTTTCATTTTTCCACTATTTGGGCTTCCCAGTCCCACGAAGGCCTTAAATTTCATTACACGTAGAAGCGTGGAACTGCAATGCCACATCTTTGAATGAAGGTCGTAGGAAACCGTTGTGTACAGATGTAATAATAGCAGCCCACGCTATAGCGTGAAACCACTATGCTATCCTCGTACACGGCTGAAAATTTCCTACGTTCTCATTCGCAAGGGATAAGCATAACGCTTCTTTTTTTCTAATATTTTTGGAAAGAGTTGCCTCCATCCAAATGCAAAAATACAAAAAAGATGCGTTACTTGCTTCTTTTGTTGTTTATTTGTGTCCAAAATTCATGGACAGTACAGTATCCGTGATCATGTTGTTTTCAAGTTATTTTCAAGTAACCTTTTTGTTTGTTTTTTTTGAATGAATTTTTTATCTTCGTCAAAATGAGAAAAAATGTGTTATGTAGGATAAAGATTTGAAGAATGCCGTGTTTTTGTTGATGACTGAAATCATTGTCGATTTAACTCGGAGTGTTTATCAAAAAGTGAATAGGGAATCTTAAAGATGAAAAATGTCGCGGTTTTGATTTCTCGTATGATTGTGATGAAGGGGCGTTGTATGGGGTAGCTAATAATACCGGGGTGTCATTGGTTAAGTTGAGATTGTAATTATTTTGAAAAAAGAATTGAATGGAAAATATGAAATTATGGAAAAGAAATCAAATTATTATTTGTTACTGTTTTCAGTGTTATTGTTGTTGTCATGTGCGCAAAAAGTAGTATATAAAAGTCCATTAAATGAACAATTAGTTCATTTAATGCCAGATAGTGTACTTACTACGGAACAAGTTGCATTAAAACGAAAGATAGGTGAGGTTATAGTCGATTTTGTTGTTGTGAAAAACAATAAATTTGTATTAACCCTGAATAAGAAGGAATTTGTAAAAAGAGGGATTCCATTAGAATATTATAGGCTTTTGAAAAGAAATATTAAAGAAAATAATGACTTTATTCAAAATGAGAATATGGAAAATGTGGAATTTTTATTTCATGAAACGCTAATTCACTTAAAAAAGATGTATGGCATCAATGATTAAATACTTTTTTTGAGGGTAGTTTTGCAACACCCATTTTGCCAAAAGTAAAAATTTTATTCCTCTCTCCCCGGGGAATTTATTGTTTCCGGGAAGAATTGGAAAATGAGTGTCGGGAGTTGTTTTTGCGTGTTTTGCCCGATTTGGATGAGCGGTTTGAAACGGTTGGGATATTTTTGCACCATGGGATAGACGGTGACGTACCCGTGCCGGAACCATCGGTCGATGATGACGTGTGAAACGTTCTTGTCCTCGAAATTCTTTAAAAGGTCTTCGGGAGTGGCGTATTGTGGGAAGCTTGTTGACTTCCTTCCTCCCGAGAACAGGTAGAATAAATCCGGTTTCCGGCAGGCAATGCGGGCGGTGTCCGGTAAATTTTTCTTACACCAATTGATAGCGTATATGTATTCCACGAAAGCGGCGTCTGCAATTTTTTCATTCCACACTTTGTACGTGGCAAAATTTTGTTGCGGTTTTAAAGCTTTGGCGTACTGCGGGAATAGGAAAAAGAGCACGATGAGGAGGGTTCCCCCGGCGGGAAGCCATTGTACCGTTTTCGATTGGGGTAGTTTTCTCGTGAGCAGGCGTAATGCTTCCTGGCATCCGTTCAGGCACAGGAAGATGAGCAAGGGGATGATGCCTATGAAGTAACGATGCCCGGCGTATTGTTCCGGCCAGACCATCAATACTGCCATCGTGATGCCGATATACAGGAAAAGAAGAAGTTTCAACTGAGGCAATGCGATTAAGCCCAAGAGTATGAGGATGACGATACACGTTCCTTTGACAAGGTCTTTAGTTGTAACTTTTTGGTCGAATGCGGGTTCATCGGAAATGACAGCCGTGGGAATCCATTTCCCGACGTAACCGGTTAGGTTATGCTGGATACGTTCCGTCCAGTCGGAGAAGGTTTCCATGGTTTGTCCTTTGGGTTTCTTTTTGAAGTCTTTGAGGTAATCGCTTTGGGTAACCCCGATACTTTTATTGCGCAGATCCCAGGCGGTTTTTGCCCCGGCAAAAGAGGCAACGATGATACATAAGGTGATCAAGTTGGTGATGAAGGTTCGTTTGTTGGCGTGAATGGTTTGAAGGTCGAGGTTTGCCCGCTTGCTTTTGAGCCACGCGAGAGCCTTCTGTCCGCAGGTAATCAGCATATAGAGTATGACCGCTAGAATGATGGAGGTCCCCATAGTACGTACAAAGTAGATGTAATTGAGCCCGATAACGATGCCTGTAAAATAGAGTATCTGGCGGCGGGAACGGTCTTTGCCGAAGAGGCGATTCGTGTTGAGCAGGCTGATCAAGTAAAGCACTCCCAGCGAGAGGAACGTGAACAACATTTCGCTCATCACGATGGTCGAGTAGCGTAAAAGGGCTTGCTGCATACAGCACAGGAGGCAGGTCAACAAGGCTAACAGGAGGTTGCCCGAGATTCTTTTGGCCAGGAAAAAAAGAAGCAGGATGGATAGCCCGAAAAGTACCCCATTGGCTATTTTCAATGCCGTGTAGGATTTGAAAAGGAAGAGGATGAAAGCCGTGAATAACGGATAGCCCGGGGGAAAATGGGAATGGGGGCTTTCCTCGAGGAACATGATATTCGTGTAGCCTTTCCCCGATGCAATGGCTTTGCCCAAGGCGTAGTAGTGCACGTTGTCGCCGTTGAGGTCCGGTTTGAAATCAAAAATGCTTATGTAGTTGACCACGAACGTGCAAATGATAATTGCCAGACAGAAATATATTAAAGTTTTAGGTTGTATATTTTTAAATATGCTCATGATGAAAATATTTATTCAAGTGAACGTTTATTTGCAAATCGTATTCTGACCAGTACCCAAATGGCGATAAGCCCGTCTTTCCAGTTGATTTTCTTGCCTTCCTCGATGCTGCGGGGATAGTAGCGGATGGGTAGTTCCGTGATCTTGTAACCCCGGCGACAGACTTTTGCCGTGATCTCGGGACAAAATTCAAACCCGGTGGATTGTAACGGGATTGACCGGAGCAGTTTGGTGTCGAACATCTTGTAACAAGTTGGCTCATCTGTCAAGTGTTGTCGGTAGAGTATATTAGTGACAAACGAGAGCAATCTGCCCCCGAAGTAGAAACTTTGGTAAGAGTGTTTGTTTGCCTTGTTCAGGAAGCGGGAGCCGTAGATGACTTTCCCGTCATGCTTTATCATCCATTCCAGCAACGGGTTATAATCTTCCGGGTCATACTCGAGGTCCGCATCTTGAATGATTGTCCAGTCGCCTGTGATCATTTGGATGCCAGCACGTATTGCCGCACCTTTTCCCTGGTTGTGGGGTTGTTTGTGATAGATGGCGTTGCAATCCGGGTAGGTGCGAGTGAAACGTTGTATTTCTTCTTCCGTGTTGTCTTTTGAACAGTCGTTGACGATAACGAGTTCTTTGCGGATACCGTGGACGAGGCGGGTATAGTATACTTTTTCGAGTAAGGTGAATATGGTATTTGCCTCGTTGTATGCGGGTATGATGATCGAAAGGGTTTGTTGTCTCATGTTCAAGGATGATTTAGTTTTTAGCGTGATTCCTCAACACGAATTGGGCGGTTGTCCGGCTACGTTGTTCAACGAGGGACGGGCGGTTGCCTATTATTTCTTGAATGGCGTCTTCCGTGTAATGGCGTATGGTTATTAATTTCACATCTTGATTATAACGAACTTCAAATTCTTCTTGCAGTTGTTGTAAAAAATCGTTGAAGACGGCTTGGTTGCAGTCGATGCAAAACGAGAAGCTGATAGCCGAGTTCTGCATCAAGTTCAGTTTCAATTTGTATTGTGCCAGAACGGCGAAGATGTGGCTTAATTTTTCTTCCGCGATGAAAGAGAAATCCCTAGGCGTGAGTGTTAGCAAGCATTGATTTTCTTTGTTGATATAGATGGGAGGTAATTTTAGTTGCTCGTCAATCTCCTCGATGATTGTTCCCTCGGATTCCGGGTGCAGGAAGGATTTCACGTACAGGGGAATTTGTTTGTTTTGTATGGGCTTTATGGTTTTGGGGTGAATGACTTTTGCCCCGAAGTGCGATAACTCGATGGCTTCTTTGTATGACATTTTACGAATCACCTGCGCTTTATCGTATTCTTTCGGGTCGGCGTTCATCACACCCGGCACGTCTTTCCAAATAGTGACGTTTTTCGCGTTCAAGAGGTTGGCTAGCAATGCCGCCGTGTAATCGGAACCCTCGCGCCCGAGCGTGGTGGTTTGATTAGTACGGGTTCCGGCGATGAATCCTTGCGTGACGTAGGTGGCTGTATTTTTAAAAT
The DNA here is from genome assembly GCF_000379665.1 of Butyricimonas synergistica DSM 23225. Taxonomy (GTDB): domain Bacteria; phylum Bacteroidota; class Bacteroidia; order Bacteroidales; family Marinifilaceae; genus Butyricimonas; species Butyricimonas synergistica. The sequence goes on from NZ_KB903360.1 coordinate 824,942, forward strand.
TGAAAACCTCTTCGCACAATAGCCCGGAAAGTTCAAGGTCTATGTTGGCATTCCGGTAATTTTGGTCGGTTTTCAGGTATTTACGTATGTCGATGAATTGATTTCTGATCCCTTCCATTTGCAGGTAATCGGAAATGATTGTGGTCGAGAGTAATTCCCCGAAACAGATGATGCGGTCGTACTCGTAATCATAGCAGAGGGAGGATTCGCTGTTCAGGATATTTTCCAGAGAAGTGAATAATTCGTCCAAGTCTTTGTAAACCGGATCATTTAAAGGGAAAAGCGAGTTGACAATGTCCAGGTGGAAAGTTTTTAATTCTTCCAGGATAGTCTTTGCTTTGCTGTCCCGATGGAAATAGGCGTTGCATAATGTTTCCAGCAGATTGGTGGTTTTGCCCATGGCAGAGACGACCACGATAAGTCGTTCTCGTTGGCTATGAACAATTGAGGAAAGATTTTTTACCCCGGTTGCGTCTTTCACGGATGCTCCCCCGAACTTGAATACCTTCATGTAATTTCGTGTTTTTAAGATTACGAAACAAAGATAGAAAATTAAATTCAAATTAATACGGGATGCAGTTGATCGGTTTATTCCTTTATATTTTCTTTATTTCGTCGATAGGTAGGCCGGTACATTCTGCAATAAGTTCAAGGGAGAGCCCTTTTTCCAGTAATTTTCTGGCTGTTTCTTTTTTCTCTTGCTGTATGCCTTCCTTGATGCCTTCCTTGATGCCTTCGTCTCTGCCCTCTTCGTGGGCTGTCGTGAGAACATCCCATTGGATACGGATGTTGTCCATGTGGCGTTCGTAAGCCCGGCGTTCTTGTTCACTCATGTTTGCCACGTTCAATCGTTGCCTGGCTGCTTGTAATCCTTTTGCGGTTGTTTTTTCGTCAATGATCCCGGATTTTAGAAAACGCATCCATTCGTCAAGTGGAGTTTTGGCTTTATCGTTGAACTCGTTAACCCGAAGAACATAGTATTCAGGGAAAATGTCTCCGGCATTCTCCCGGACAAAGGTGTTGCGCTGTTTAGTGGACAGGCGTAGTGTGTCTCCCGTGTGCAAGCCTTTAAAGTTGGTAATGCCCCTGTATATATAGTCGTTACCTTGTCCCAAGTCGAAATAGACGATGTTGACAGAATATACTTTTCGTACTTCCGAGTAAAGATTCCCCTCGTGAATATATTCGGTAATGGCTTTTGATACGCCATATAGCATACGTTGGAAATAATATAGTTCACGGGTGTTTTGTACTTCGATAATGATCAATTCTTTTTTGTTATTTTCCGCTAAAACATCAACCCGGTTGAATTTATCTGATTCGTCTTCTTTATTGCCTTCGCTTTCCAAGATACGATGAATTTTAATGTCGTCTTGCAAGAGTTCGCTGAGGAATCCTTCCAAAACCACGAAATTTGCTTTATCTCTCAATAAGCGTTTCATTGCCCAGTCGAATCGGATAATATTATGTAGTGCCATGGCTTATAATGTTGATTGTAAATGCAAATGTACGAAAAAAAGTGATAGATGTGTCTGTGGATGTTTTTAGAAAAAAGTGTAGGTATGATTTTTTGTGGAGAAAGCTTTAAATTTTTGGTAATTTGGATTTTATTTTATAAATTTAGATGGCAATAAATGAACGTTTTTTCGGCGTTTGATTTGGCATGAAGTAAGGTGTGAAGTTTTAAGAATGGCGTTTGTGTAGAGTGTTTGTTTTCAGAAGATAAGGTGAAAGTAAAGATATTCAATGTGAACTCATTTTCTTCATGTTTAGAGCTATCAAAAAACGTTGGTTTAATGATACTTGAGCTAGAAGAATTACTAACTGATATTTAAAATGATCGCTTATGAGGACACTTGTTTTTATTTTGTTGGCAACTGTTTTGTTGAGTTGCACTCGAAATGTTTCGGAAGAAAATGTTGATGAGCAAAAAATTCGTTTTCGTTCTAATATTCAAAAGTTGAAGTCCGGCAATTTATCCAGGGTGGATGGATTTAACGAGGGGGATAAGGTGATCCTTTATATTGCCGAACGGGAAAATGCAGAAGAAGTGGAGGCACCGGCACCGGGGGATTATTGCGAAATGACGTATACAAATGATGGTTCTTTGGTCTTTAAGGAAGGAGGGGAACATAATTACCCTGATATGCCGATAGACGTGTACGGGTATTATTGGGCTGGACAGCATGCGGAACCGACCATTTTGTCCCAAATGGCTGTTCACGTGGAAATGGATCAAAGTGGCGGGATGGATGGTTCTGATTTTTTGTATGTTCGGGCGGTGAAGGGATTTGTGAAAAGTATAGGACCTATAACTTTGGAGTTCGAGCATTTGTTTTCCAAGATCGTGTTGAATATCACGACTGAAACACCTAGTACGATTGATTTGGAACGGTTGGGAAACGTGAAATTGCATAATGTTGTTACTGCCGGGACGCTTGACCTGGGAACGGGCGAGTTGGTTAGTGGTGATGTGAAAGACGAGGTCGTGATGCCAAATGCTGCAAATTCGGTTGCGATTGTTTTGCCGCAAGAAATCGAGGCTGGTAAGAAATTGTTTTCATTTCAGGTCGGGGATATAGAGGAGCCGTTTGAGGTGAACGTTTCTCCCAATAGTTTCGAGAATGGGAAAGAATACACGTATGATGTGAAAGTGAATAAATACCCGGGTATGGGACCTGTTGATATGCAATTTTCGTTGTCAGTGAAAGAATGGGAGACGGGGAATGTTAATGATGTGGTGATTGAAAAAGGTGAGGTGGTGGAAGTTATGTTGAGAGAGGTTGCCGAGGGGGTAAGTATTAGTAAAGCGGATCTTTATCTGTTCGTGGGAGACGTGAAGCGGGAATTGAAAAACATTGTGGTGGTTGATAATAAGATGAAGTTTGTTTTCCCTCGTTTAGTAGAAGGTGGAAGTTTGCAGTTGGAAAAAGCGATTTTTTACACGGATAACGAAGAGTCTTTTGAATATTATTTCGAGGATAAGGTGTTGCTGGGGAATAATTATGATCAAATTGCTTTACCCGCACCGAAGGTGGGGGATGCTTGGGCAGGGGGAACGGTATTTTTGGTGGGGAAAGTGACGGGATATGATGAAACAAGTAATGAATTTGAAACAAATATAGTCGGAATTAATGCTTATCGAGGAAGAATCGTAGCGAATAAGTCGATGGGAGAAATAGCATGGTGTGCAGCTTATAATGCTACGGGGATAAGTACTGTTATTGGTGCTATAAATACAGATGATGGAATGTTGAATATGGTTGCATTAAAAGATTATATTGCAACTAAGGACGAAGTAATTGACCTTTATCCTGCTTTTAACGAATGTGCAGGTTTGGGTGAAGGATGGTATTATCCAGCTATAAATGAAATAAAATACATAGTGGAGCATAGAGAAAGATTGAATGTGAATATTGAAAAAGAGAAAGGGAATTTGATAGAGAATATCATGTATGGAAGTTCAACAGAAGTAAAAGATAATAGAGGAACAGAACATTATTGTACAGGTAATAATAAACTGAAAGAATTGAAAGTTGAAGTCCGTGCCGTTCGAGCTTATTGATAAAGCTTTTCGGAATTTCGACACGCAAACCTTTTAAATTACAGATTATAAGTCTATATTTGCAAAAAATTAAAACACAGAATCATGACTACGCATAAAGTTACAACTCTAAATCAATTTATTATTGAACGGCAGGCCGAGATTCCCGGTGCCACGGGAGAGTTCTCGAGGCTTTTACATCATATAGGTATTGCTGCGAAGAAAGTTCATAGAGAGGTGAATAAAGCCGGTTTGGTAGATATTCTTGGAAAGGTGGGGACGATTAATGTGCAAGGGGAAGACCAGCAAAAATTGGATGTTTACGCGGATAATACATTCATGGATGAGTTGAGGGCGAGTGGAGAATGTTGCGGGGTGGCTACTGAGGAAAATCAAGATATTGTGGTTTTCGAGGAGGGGTTGTGCCGTGATGCCAAATATGTTATATGCATGGACCCGTTAGACGGTTCGTCGAATATCGACGTGAATGTGTCCGTGGGGACTATTTTCTCTATTTATAAACGAGTTTCACCGGTAGGGGAACCGTTGTCCATGGAGGATTTTTTCCAACCGGGGACACAACAAGTGGCTGCTGGATACGTGATTTACGGTTCGTCGACCATGTTGGTGTACACTTCCGGTAACGGGGTGAATGGTTTCACGTTGGACACGTCTATCGGTGAGTTCTGTTTGTCGCATCCGAATATGCAGACTCCGGAGTCAGGAAAGATATATTCAATCAACGAGGGAAACTACGTGAATTTCCCTGTTGGCGTGAAGAAATTTATTAAATATTGCCAGGAAAAGGATGAGGCAACCAAGCGTCCGTTTACTTCCCGTTATATCGGTTCGCTGGTAGCCGATTTCCACCGGAATATGTTGAAGGGCGGCGTGTTCTTGTACCCGCAGACCAGTTCGCACCCGACCGGGAAGTTGAGATTGTTGTACGAGTGTAACCCGATGGCGTTTATTGCCGAGCAGTCAGGAGGTTTGGCTACGGACGGGGAGAAACGAATCTTGGAGATTGTGCCGGAGGCGTTGCATCAGCGAGTGCCACTCTATACAGGCTCGAAGAAGATGGTGCAGAAGGTGCAAGAATTTCTGGCTTTCTTCAATAATATCTAAGAAATAGAAAATTCAAATGGATGATGGCAGCAGCGATCATCCATTTGAAATTAAAAGAGAAATAAAATTTATACTATAATGATAACGAAACAGTTAATTGAACCTAAAAGTATCGTGGTTGTAGGTGGCTCGGATGATATCCACAAGCCGGGCGGAACCGTGTTAAGAAATTTGCAAGATGGTAATTTCAAGGGAGAGCTTTACGTGGTGAACCCTAAGATGGATGTGGTGCAAGGTATCAAGTCTTATCGTGACGTGAAAGACCTTCCTGAAGTGGATTGCGCTATCTTGGCAATTGCCGCTAAATTTTGCCCTGCAGCCGTGGAGGTTCTTGCTAAACAAAAAAACACTAGAGCGTTTATTATTTTGTCTGCCGGTTTCCACGAGGAGAATGAAGAGGGAGCCAAGTTGGAACGCCAGATTGTAGATACGATTAATTCCGTGGGTGGCGCATTGATCGGACCGAACTGTATCGGGGTGTTGACAAACCATTATAGTGGGGTATTTACCAGTCCGATTCCGGAATTGAACCCTCAAGGGGTAGATTTGATTTCCGGTTCCGGGGCAACAGCCTTGTTTATCATGGACTCCGGAATGCAGAAAGGTATCAAGTTTAATAGTATGTATTCCGTAGGTAACTCAGCCCAGTTGGGTGTCGAGGAAGTGTTGGAATACATGGACGAATCGTTTGACCCGAAGACCAGTTCCCGCGTGAAATTGTTGTACGTGGAGAGCATCGATAAACCGGAGAAGTTGTTGAAGCATGCGTCGTCGTTGATTCGTAAAGGTTGCCGCATCGCGGCAGTTAAGTCGGGAGGTTCCGCTGCCGGAAGCCGTGCCGCTTCTTCGCACACGGGGGCTTTGGCTAGCTCGGATGTTGCCGTGGAGGCATTGTTCCGTAAAGCCGGAATCGTGCGTTGTAACGGACGCGACGAGTTGATGACGGTTGCCGGAATCTTTATGCATCCCGAGATGAAGGGCAAGAATATGGCAGTCGTGACTCATGCGGGCGGTCCTGCCGTGATGTTGACCGATGCGCTTTCTAATGGTGGGATGGATGTGCCGCATATCGAGGGAGAGAAGGCAAAAGAGTTGTTGTCTAAATTGTTCGGGGGATCGTCTGTCGGTAATCCGATTGATTTCCTTGCCACGGGTACCGCGGAACAATTAGGTTTAATCTTGGATGCTTGTGACCGTGATTTCGATAATATTGACGGGATGGCGGTAATCTTCGGGAGCCCGGGTTTGTTCCCTGTATTTGACGTGTACAACGTGCTTGACGAGAAGATGAAGACGAGCAAGAAACCGATATTCCCGATATTCCCTTCGTCCAAGATCGTGAAGGACGAGATTGCCGATTTCGTATCCAAGGGACGGGTTTATTTCCCGGATGAGGTGTTGTTCGGAAATGCCCTTTGCAAGATATATAAGACTCCCGCTCCTCAACCGGAACATTTCGATATGCCGGATATGGACGTGAAGAAGATCCGTGAGGTGGTGGATAACGCTCAAAACGGTTATTTGTCGCCGGAAGAGATTCATGCTTTGTTGGATGCGGCTGGAGTTGCCAGAGCGAAAGAAGGTGTTTCCGACAACGAGGAGGAAATCGTGAAGATGGCAAAAGAGATCGGGTTCCCGCTGGTAATGAAAGTGGTAGGGCCGATTCACAAGTCGGATGTCGGTGGTGTTGTGATGAACGTGAATGACGAGGAAACCGTGCGTCGCGAGTTTAAACGGATGATGCAGATCAAAGATACCTACGCTATCATGTTGGCTCAACAATTGAGTGGTACGCAAGTGTTTATCGGTGCGAAACGTGATGATAAGTTCGGGCATATGGTACTTTGCGGGCTTGGCGGTATCTTCATCGAGGTGTTGAAGGACGTGAAAGCCGGTTTAGCCCCGATGTCTAAGAACGAGGCTCATAGTTTGATCAAGGAATTGAAATCTTACAAGATTATTCAAGGTGTACGCGGACAGGAGCCCGTGAACGAGGATAAGTTCGCCGAGGCTGTGATGCGGATTTCTGCACTGGTGAAAGTAGCGCCGGAAATTTTCGAGATGGACTTGAACCCGCTGTTAGGTAATAAAGACAACGTGGTTGCCGTGGATGCACGTATCCGCATTGAAAAATAGAATTTTTTTTGAGGCTGTGTCGAAAACACAGCCTCAAAAAAATAATATGGATTGCTTCCCGGGAGAGAGCGTGTGCATCCGGTGGAGTGGAAAATAATGTATAATGAAAAAGAATGATTTTATTGTTCTGGGGTGTGTGATTTTGATTCTGCTCCCTTTTTTCGTGTCTGAAAGCGTTTATTCTTTTTACAAGACGTTTAATGCTGAGCATGGTATGATTATGAGTTTCCTGAAGTTCGGTATTTTATCGACTTTCGGGGAATGTATCGGGTTGCGGATTAGTGCAGGCGTGTATAACCGCAAGGGCTTCGGGATGATACCAAGGGCTATCGTGTGGGGAATCCTTGGTATGGGAATCAGCATGGCGATGACGATATTCGCTAACGGGGTTCCGGCTTTCCTGAAAACGATGGGAATGGAAAATGCGATGACCGTGATGGGAGAAGCATTATCCTGGCAAAAGGTTTTCGTGGCGTTCTGTATCTCGGTGGGTATGAATACAATTTTTGCTCCCGTGTTTATGACCTTACATAAGATCACGGATACCCATATATTGAGCCACGGGGGAACGTTAGCCGGTTTCTTCACGCCGATACAGATGGGCGAGATCATGGCAAACCTGAATTGGCGGGTGCAATGGAATTTCGTGTTCAAGAAGACGATACCTTTCTTCTGGTATCCGGCGCACACGATCACTTTCCTGTTACCGGGAGATATGCGCGTGTTGTTCGCTGCCTTACTGGGGGTTGCCCTAGGGATATTGTTGGCTATTGCCACGCATAAGAAATAGAGCAGGGTATAACTTTGTGAGTGTTTCCGTCGTATAGTTTATAGTTGATAAATGTATAATCACTATAAACTATATTTTATGGATAAAGTTACAGGAAAAGGCAAAAAGAACGTCAAGGAGCAAGAAGAACCGTTGCGTTTGACTGCTGACCTCGAAGGGAATTATCTTTTAGATGAACGAACGAGCGAGATGAAATGGTTGGGGATTTTTTATTCTCCGGCGGGAGGCAATGTCCATCGGGTGGCTAAGTTGTTGAAGAAAAAGCTTGGTGCCAATAAAGTCGATATGTTTTGCGTGAATGATGTTCCCGCGGGAAAATTGTTGGATTATAAGAATCTAATTCTAGTTTGTTCTTCTTTGGGACGAAGTACTTGGGAACGGGAACAGCGTGACAAATGGGCAAAGTTTTTCCCGCAAATGCGTAAAATTTCTTTGAAGGATCGCTTCGTGGCACTTGTCGGGCTGGGAGATCATATCACGTATCCCAAGAATTTCGTGGATGGCATGGGATACATGGCAGAACTCGTGAGTGGGCTTGGGGCGACTCTCGTGGGTAAAACTCCGACAGACGGCTACGAGTACGAGGATTCGACAGCCGTGGTGGATGATTTGTTTGTCGGTCTGCCTTTGGACGAGGATTTCGAGTCGGAAAAAACGGATGCCCGTATCGACAAATGGCTGGATATGGTGTTGCCGGAATTTGAAAAAGTGTAGGGAAAAGACATGGCTTTTAGCTTAAACGTGAAGAATTTTCAATTTTCAATTTTCAGTTTTCAATTAAATAACTATCTTTGCGACGCCTATCGAGAATAGGTAGTAATTAATAAGTTAAAAGTTAAAGAATGGCAACTAAAATTAGATTAGCAAGACACGGACGTAAAGGAAGTCCGTTCTACCATGTAGTGGTAGCAGATAGTAGAGCTCCGCGTGACGGAAAGTACATCGAGAGAATCGGTTCTTACAACCCGATGACTAACCCGGCTACAATTGATTTGAATTTCGAGAGAGCGTTGCATTGGTTAATGACGGGTGCACAACCTACCGATACCACGAAGAGAATTCTTTCTTACGAGGGTGTACTTTTGAAGAAGCACTTGTTGGAAGGAGTAAAGAAAGGCGCATTTGATATGGCTGCTGCCGATACGAAATTCGAGGCTTGGAAGAAAGAAAAGATCGCTAAGATTCAAGCTAAGATCGCTCGTTTGGCTAATGAGTCAGAAAGTGAGTATAAGGCACGTCTTGAGGCAGAAGCTAAAGTAAAAGAGGCTAAAGCTGAAGTTGTAGCCAAGAAGCAAGCTGAAATTGCAGCAGCAAAAGCTGAGGCAGAAGCAGCTGCAAGAGCAGAAGTAGAAGCTGCCGCTACGGAGGCAGTTGCAGCAGAAGAGGCTCCGGAAGCTCCGGCAGAAACTCTAGCAGCAGAATAATTTATGGTCAAGAGAGAAGATTGTATAAAGATCGGCGAGATCGGTAAGACTCATAATTTACAGGGTGCGTTAATCGTTTATACGGATAATGATCTTCTTGAACAATACATGGACGAACCGGTGTTCATTCTTTTGGAAGGAGCACCGGTTCCCTTTTATATCGCAGAGGATGGTGTAACGGATAGAAACCATTCTTCTTATATTGTCAAATTCGATTTTGTTGACACGAAAGAACAAGCGGATCGTCTGGTGGGATGCGATTTGTTGATGGATAAATATCTGCTTGAAGAGGACGAGATGCCTTTGGAACTCTCCGACTTGATCGGGTATTCTGTGATAGACGAACCGACAGGTGAACAAGGGGAGATCGTGCAGGTAAATAACTATTCAGGAAATGTTGTTCTTTCTATCCGTATCTTCTCGAAGGAAATTCTTCTTCCGGTATCCGATGAATACGTGATGGACATACTTCATGACGAGAAATTGATGCATGTAAATATTCCCGAAGAAATCAAGGAACTTTATTAAACTTTTTTAGGAATACAAGCGTAAAAATTGGTGATTTTTTTATCATCTTCGTGTATTCGTGCTACTTTCCAGATCGTTCGGATTGTACTAAAACTTCAATTTTTATTAAAGCAAAATTTTCATCGAAATTAATTTGTATTTTAGACTAATTTTATATTTGGGAAATTTTCTAAGAAAAATGAAATTGGTAATTGTATTGTAATCAGCATAATAACTGTTTGTTTTGGAAAACTATCATAGATTGTTAGTAAAAATATTTTTCTAAGAAGTTTTTTTTCCATAGTTTTGTTCTGTTGGAAAAGGGACTAAGGAATAAATTTATTATATACGCTAAATGGAACAAACTACAAAAAAAGTGGAAAAACAGAAACAAGCTGTGAACCAAAAGAAAGTGTACACGCAAGAAGAGGCTTATAGCAGTTCTCTTGATTATTTCAAGGGTGACGAACTGGCTGCACGTGTTTGGGTGAGCAAGTATGCTTTAAAAGACTCTTACGGGAATATTTTCGAGTTGAACCCGAATGATATGCACCGTCGTTTAGCTTCAGAGATTGCACGCATCGAGAAAACTTACACCAACCCGATGAGTGAGGAGGAAATCTTTGAAGTTCTACGTGACTTTAAATATATCGTGCCGCAGGGAGGTCCGATGACTGGAATCGGTAACGATTATCAAATTGCTTCGTTGTCCAACTGTTTCGTGATCGGTCATGACGGTCCTTCTGATTCTTACGGGGGAGTGATGAAGATTGATCAGGAGCAAGTGCAATTAATGAAGCGAAGAGGCGGGGTGGGACATGACCTGTCACACATTCGCCCGAAAGGATCGCCGGTAAAGAATTCCGCTTTGACGTCAACGGGTATCGTTCCTTTCATGGAGCGTTATTCCAATTCCACGCGGGAAGTAGCCCAGGATGGGCGTCGGGGAGCCTTGATGTTGAGCGTGTCTATCAATCATCCGGATTCCGAGAGCTTTATCGATGCCAAGATGACAGAAGGTAAAGTAACCGGGGCAAATATTTCGGTGAAGATTGATGACGAATTCATGAAAGCCGTTATCGATGAACGTGATTATATTCAGAAATACCCGGTTTATTCCGATGAGCCGAAGAACGTGAAACAGATCAGTGCCGTGAAGTTGTGGAACAAGATTGTGTATAACGCTTGGAAATCCGCTGAACCGGGAATCTTGTTCTGGGACACGATTATCCGGGAAAGTATTCCGGATTGTTATGCTGATTTGGGATACAGAACGGTGTCAACCAATCCTTGTGGAGAGATCCCCTTGTGTCCTTATGATTCTTGTCGTTTATTGGCTGTGAATTTGTATTCATACGTGGTGAATCCTTTCACGAAAGAGGCTTATTTTGATTACGATTTGTTCAAAAAGCACGTGGGTATCGCTCAACGGTTGATGGATGATATCATTGATCTGGAGCTTGAGAAGATTGACGCTATTTTGGAAAAAATTGGTTCGGACCCAGAGGACAACGAAGTGAAAGGTGTTGAAATTCGTTTGTGGGAGAAGATCAAGACAAAAGCAAGAGAAGGACGCCGTACTGGGGTTGGTATCACGGCAGAAGGTGATATGTTGGCAGCTTTGGGATTGCGTTACGGTAGTGACGAAGCGGTTGATTTCTCCGTGGATATTCACAAACAATTGGCTCTTGCCGCTTACGGTTCTTCTGTCAAGATGGCTAAGGAACGCGGGGCATTCAAGATTTTTGATGCCAAGAGAGAGGAAAACAATCCGTTTATCGCTCGTTTGAGAGAGGCTGATCCGGAAATGTATAAGGATATGGTAAAATACGGGCGCCGTAATATCGCTTGTCTGACGATAGCTCCCACGGGAACTACCAGTTTGATGACGCAGACAACTTCCGGTATCGAGCCTGTTTTCTTGCCGGTTTACAAGAGAAGAAGAAAGGTAAACCCGAATGATAAGAACGTGCATGTTGATTTTGTCGATGAAACGGGTGATGCTTACGAGGAATTTGTGGTGTTCCATCACAAGTTTGCTATTTGGATGGAGAAAAACGGTTATGCCGTACACGAGCGCTACACGAACGAGGAAATCGATGCGATGGTGGCTAAATCTCCTTACTACAAGGCTACGTCAAATGATATCGATTGGATTGCCAAAGTACGTATGCAGGGGCGTGTGCAGAAATGGGTAGACCATTCTATCAGTGTTACCGTGAATCTTCCGGCAGACGTGAGCGAGGAATTGGTCGGTCAGCTCTATATTGAGGCTTGGAAGAGCGGTTGTAAAGGGTGTACCGTTTATCGTGACGGGTCGCGTGCCGGAGTGCTCGTTTCCAATAAAGATAAAAAGAATGATGGGGCAATGCCGGCTAAACGTCCGAGAGAATTGGATGCCGAGATTGTACGCTTCCAGAATAACAAGGAGAAATGGATTGCTTTCATCGGTCTTTATGATGGCAGACCTTACGAGATCTTTACTGGTATTGCGGATGACGAGGAAGGTATCATGTTGCCGAAAGCCGTGACAGACGGTAAGATCGTGAAGAACATCGATGAGGAAGGTAATAGCCGTTATGACTTCCAGTTCTCCAACAAGAGAGGTTTCAAAACGACAGTGGAAGGTTTGTCTTACAAGTTCAACAAAGAGTATTGGAATTATGCTAAGTTGATTTCCGGTGTCTTGCGTTACGGAATGCCGATCAACCAGATCGTGGATTTAGTAGCAGCCATGGAATTTGACAACGAGAACATCAATACGTGGAAGAATGGTGTGGAGAGAGCTTTGAGAAAATTCATCCCCGATGGAACCGAGGCTACGGGTTCCGTGTGCGAGAATTGTGGCTCTAAATCTGTTATTTACCAAGAAGGTTGTTTGATCTGTAAAGTTTGCGGGTCATCCAAGTGCGGTTGATGCTAGCATTGCAGGAAATAAATGAAGAACATCCCAATACATAATGCCCTTGAAAGTCATAGCCGGATTTTCGAGGGTATTATGATTTTGATTTTGTGTAAATAGTAATTATTTTTGGAAATGAAATTTATAGTTTTTCTCTCATAATATGCCAGGCATGAGTGGATTGGACAGTACATTAATTGCTTTTATCCAAGGAGATGAACGTGCATTTCATCATTATTATGTCACATATTATGATGCTTTGTGCTTGTTTGCTACCCGTATCATCAAGGACGAGGAAATTTGTCGGGATATAGCGCAAAATGTATTTATCAATTTGTGGAAGGCCCGTGGTACGATTGAATCCGAGCTGCACTTAAAGATGTATCTTTATCAATCCATGCGTCATCGTTGTATGAACTACCTTAAATCTCTTCAATTAGAAGAAAAATATCGTTATGAGTATCGTTTGTTGGAATCCGAGGAAGATTACCGTAATATGGTTGTAGAGGAAGAGGTTCATCGTCTTGTTATGGAGGAAATTAATTTGTTGCCGGAAGAGCAGCGAAGAGTAATTCTTTTGCATCTAGAAGGTAAAAGTAATATAGAAATTGCCGAGGCGATGGAAATTTCCGTGAATACGGTTAAAACTCACAAAGCTCGGGCTCGACAGCAATTAAAAGTGAAGTTAAAAGATCTGTTTTTTGTGGCTTTAGCCATTGGGGTATAATTTTTTTTGAAAAAAATAGTATTTCTTGTCATCCTTCCTGGGAACTTCTTTGTATTTATAATAAACAACAGGAAAATTATTTGTTGCGTAATATGAAGGAAGGAACAATACACGAAAATATCGAAAAGCAAATCTTTCAGATAAAAGCTTATTTAGATGGGAAGTTAAGCCAGGAAGAGAAGGTGGAGTTTGAAAGGTGGATAGAGCGGGATCTAACCCATCAAAGATTGATGGAGAGAATCAAGAATGAACGGGTTTTGGCTGGGAAAATTCGTTTCTGCGAACGCAATAATCGAGAGGAGGGCTGGAAATACATACAGAAACGGATACATCATTCTTTTTTGTTTCGCAGGATTATTCGTTACGCGGCAGTTGCTGTTGTCTCGATATCAGTAGGCGCAGCAATTGTTTTTTGGAATAATACACGTCCTGACACGAAGCAGGAATCTTGCGTTGTGCAACAAGAATCGCCTTCTTTGCAAGGTGGGGCTAAGGTTTATCTGGAACTAGCTTCCGGTGAACACTTTGTGCTAGATAGTACAAAGTGTATTCAGACCCAGATAGACGGCGTCGTTATTAAAACAGATAAAGTCGGTTCTTTGGTCGTGGATGTACAAGAAAAGGGTAGTACGGGAAACGAGGTAGAATATAATCGTATTGTGGTGCCTAAAACCGGAGAATATCATTTAGTATTGGCTGACGGAAGTCAAGTATGGGTTAATTCACATTCTGTCATTGAGTTCCCTACTCGTTTCACGAACAAAGAACGTCGGGTGAAAATTCTTTCGGGAGAAGCCTATTTCGAAGTGGAAAAAGATCCGGGGCATCCTTTCATCGTCGAGGTTCAAAATAAAGAAGTACGGGTATTGGGAACAAGTTTCAATATAAATTGTTACGAGGAAAAATTTGCAACCACGTTAGTCACCGGAAAAGTAGAAGTTGCCTTGGAAAACAAGACCTATTTGCTGACCCCTTCTATGCAAATCAGTATAACAGATGATAGTGTTTCTTTAGCTAAAGTGAACGTGAGGGAATTTATAGCTTGGAAAGACGGCTGGTTCGTGTTCAAGAATCGACGTTTGGAAGAGGTGCTTATAATTCTTTCTCGCTGGTACAATATTGAAATATTTTATCAAAAAGAAGAATTGAAAAATTTGCATTTCACGGGAAGTATACAGCGTCATAGTGATGTTGAAGAACTTTTGCAATTTTTGCAGAAAACGGGGTCGGTACGTTTTTCTCTTGATGGACAAACTTTGATCGTATCGGAATAACAAATGCCGAGAATTTGCACTTCCCGGCATTAGCAATAATAAACCAGAGGTTTAACCATTTAATCAAAACAAATGTATGACAAAAAATCGACATTTACGATTTTTGAGGAATCGTATTTTACAAAAAGTAATTAACATTATGAAATTAACAACTTTATTGTTGCTTGTTAATTTTATGCAAGTAACTGCATCAGCCTATTCTCAGGAAACCCGAGTAACCTTCTCTGTGAAGGAGTGTAAATTAGAAAAAATTTTTGATTTGCTTGAACAGCAAACGGGCTACTCGTTTATTTACAATCATGAGCAACTACCATCAACTAAAAGTGTTACGGCTGAATTTAAAAACGAACCGGTTACGTCTATTTTGCAATACTGTTTGCAGGGAACCGGTTTGGATTATGAGTTCTTGAATCGTACGTTTATCATTAAAAAAAGAACTCCAGACGATGTTAAATCTTTGACCCTTAAAGGGTGGGTGTATGATAGTAAAAAGGCTCCGCTTCCTGGTGTTACGATTCAATTGGTCGGGACTTCTGTGGGAACAGCTACCGATGTTAACGGTTGGTTTTCCGTGAAGTTACCCTTGTTGAATGGGAAACTAGAATTTTCTTTCGTGGGTTATAAAAAACGAAGCGTGGAATTTTCCGAGAAGATGGCTAATGACACGTTGCGTATTGTACTGGAAGAGGAAGTGATGGCTTTGGATGAAACTGTTGTTGTTGCTTATGGTACGACCACGAAACGGGAAGCCACAGGTTCGATTTCTGTGGTGAAGGCTGAAGAGTTGCAAGGTATTCCTTCCCCAAGTATTGCGAATTTGTTGCAGGGGCGGGTTGCAGGGTTGGATATAACGAATATGTCTGGAGCTCCGGGTGCGGGAAATACTTCTGTCGTGATTCGGGGGTACAATTCGTTGGATCAGGATTTGTATCGTCGTTTTTCTAACCCGTTGTGGGTCGTTGATGGGGTACCGATGAATTCTTTTTCTTCTCCGGTGACAGGTACGAATATGTTGGCTGATTTAAATCCGGATATGATAGAGTCGGTTCAGGTGTTGAAAGATGCTTCTGCTGCTTCTATTTATGGTTCACGGGCAGCAAACGGCGTGATTATCGTGACAACTAAGAAGGGGAAAAAAGGGCAGGATGCGACGTTTTCTGTGAATTTTTCACAGTCTTGGTCAATACTTCCCGAATTACCTCCCGTGACGATCGGTAAAGGAGAACGGGATTTTCGTAGGTATGCTCAGAAATATCGTAATATGAGAGCTTATCGCGATGAGACCACGAAAATGTGGAAATACCCGACTTCACACAAAGAGGTTTGGGATCATCGGAATGATGGTGCTCGCTTGGATGCTTATTGGGTACCGAAACCGGATAACCGGATGGACGGGGGCGGTCCTTTGCAAGATAGTTTGAATTCTTTTTACAATAATTCCACGAATTTTTTTCCAATGTATTTTCACACGGGAAAGGTTACGAATGCTAATATCCAGACTTATGCTGGTTCCGAGCGCATGAATTATAGTATAGGTGCGGGATATTATGATGAAACCGGTATTTTGCGGGGCACGGGGTATAATCGTATTGATTTGCAATCTCAAATGACGGTTCGTCCCGTAGAGAAGTTATCTGTCGATATGCAGTTTAGCGCATCTTTGGCAAACCGGAAGAGAAGCGGTTCTATGGCTAATTCCATAGAGGTAGTTCCTGGAGATCCTTATGAATTGAGTTCGTTATATCCGGGTGAGGGGACTGCAGTATGGGAGAATGTGTTGGATAAATTGCAAGGTACGGTGGATAAAAATCGGAACATTCGTTTACGGGCTAATTTCCGGTTGACCTATAATATTTTGAAGGGGTTAGATTTCTCTACTTCCGGGGCGGCAGATTATGCTATTAGCCGGAGAAATTTGTTTGAACCCTCCTCGTTGAGTTACAGTGGTTATTCGAAGAGTACTGGTGATCAGGGTACCAATTTAATGGTGTTGAACGAAAACTTACTTACGTATAAGTGTAGTTTCAATGAGGAACAACATAGTATGTCATTATTGGCGGGATTATCCTATCAATACGACCAATTGGAAAATAACACGGGATACGCTCAGAAATCCCCGAGTGACAAGATCTACTATGCTCCCTCTACGCTTCCTTCTTTAACGGTAGAGGGATACGGTAGTTATGCTAAAACAATCGCCCTAAAAAATTATTATTCCGATATGCAGGAGAAGGTTTTGCTTTCTTATTTCTTTCGCGGGGAATATAATTATTTGCGGAAGTATTTATTATCCGTGAGTTTTCGGACGGATGGAAGTTCCACTTTTGGAAAAAACAACAAGTGGGGATTCTTTCCTTCCGTGGCGGGTGCTTGGACATTTTCAGAGGAACCTTTCTTGACTTCTTTGTCAAATTGGTTGTCGTTCGGTAAATTCCGAGCTAGCTGGGGGCGTTCGGGAATGGATTTCGATTATTGTTACTTAGCACAAGGAATCATGGAAGTAGGGGCACCTTCCATGGGAAATTCGACTTTGAATCCGGAGTGGAAGGAGGGATTGTATAATGATAATTTGTCGTGGGAGCAAACGGATCAATATGATTTCGGGTTGGATCTAGATTTTTTCAATTATCGTTTAGGCGTTGTGGTAGATTATTATTATCGCTACACGAATAAAATGTTGTCCAAGTATAATCTTCCTGGTCTTGGACACATTTCAGGGTTTGCGTCGCAGTGGAGAAATGCGGCATCGTTATCTAACGAGGGGTTGGAACTTTTGGTGAAATACGAGATATTCCGCCGTTCTGATTTGTATTGGAAGGTGACGGTCAATGGGGCTCGTAATTGGAACCGTCTTCGTTCCACGACATCCGGTCAGGACTTGGGAACGAAAGTGATTGGACGGAGTATTAATGAGGTTAAAGTGTTGAAAACGGATGGCTTTGTGGATTATCAGGATGATATTCCTGCTTACTGGCGGGCTGATGGTTACAAGGCTTATATCAGCGATAGCGGGTATGCTTCGATTTATTATAAACCGGGAGATTACAAATTCGTGGATATAAATGGTGATGGGCAAATTAGTAGTGATGATGTAGTGTGCGTTGGGAGTGCTCTTCCTGAATTTTATGGAGGATTGGTCAGTGAGTTCAAGTGGAAGAATTTTGATTTGAATCTTTCTATGGCTTATCAATTGGGACGTTGTATAATTAATTTGATGCCGATCAATGCGTTGACGAAAAATCAAGGTCCTCTGTTATATGATGCAAGGAAAGTTACATTCTGGTCGAAACCGGGCGATCGAGCCGATTACCCGTATGGAGGAAATGGTGTGACGGATGTGGCTAAAGACGTGGAAAAGGTGAATTGGTTGAAGTTGAAAACAGTGACGGTTGGCTACAACCTACCGCAGGTATGGATGAAGAAGATCGGATTGAAACAGGTTCGTTTCTTTGCTAGTGGGGAGAATTTGTTGACGTTCACGAATTATTCGGGAATGGATCCAGAAACGGTAGATATTCGTACTGGAAATGATGGAGGAAGAAACTACCCGTTAGCTCGTAAGTTTACATTAGGTTTAACAGTAAAATTCTAATAAAATGATACAAAGAATTGCTATTATCTTGTGGTGTTCCCTTGTTTCTTTTGCTTGTAGCGATTTGTTGGACATGGTGCCGGAAAATTCTGTGACTTTTGAAAATGGTTTGGAAACGGAATTGGATATAGAAAGTTCGTTAAATGGGGTGCAGAGTGTTATAAGAAAAGAGTTTTATGACAATAGTGCATGGGGAATGATCGTGCGAGGAATGGTGTGTGATACAACCGATGTCGCTAATGCCGCTCGTAATTTTGAATATAGTGATGTAGTCAGAAATCCTTGGGGCGATCGTTATGAAGTAATTGCCGGGGCGAATGTGGTGCTCTATTTTTTAGATGGCATTGAAATGAAACAAGAACGCAAGGATTATTACCGAGGGTCGGCTCTTTTCTATAAAGCGGTGGCTTATTTGGATTTGATTTATTTCTGGGGAGATTGTGTGTTGGTGGAAGAGGAGATTCCTTTGGAATCGAGAGAGAAATCTTACTGGACGACAGTGGCGGATCACGCTATTGAATTGGCAGAGGAGGCTGTTCGTTTGTTACCGGATTTTGACAAGGTGACGGATTCGCAAGGAAATGCGACCACATATAAATCGGTTCCTTGTAAAGGAGCGGCTAATGCAGTTTTAGCTTATCTTGCTGCATGGAAAGCCGGATGTAAATGGATGGCACAACCTTCCGAGCGGAATTATGATGAGGCTAAATTGTGGGAAAAGGCGGAACAGGCTTGCACGGATATCATTGGCTCCGAGCAAGGAGAAGCAACGGGCTGCTATCGTTTGGCGGCAAATCCGGAAAAGGTGTGTACGCAAGTGTTGGTGGGTGGAAGTGCTGAAAGTATATATGAAAGTGTGTATGTTGGTTTCTGGGATGATTTTGGGCCATCTTGGAAAAATTTGGTGGACCAAGCTCCTCTTTTCCAGACGTGGCCTATGTTGAATTATGGAAAACGAGAAGTAAAAGAGGCGGTAATTCGCGTGAAGACGGAGACTGTTCGAAAAATGTATGAAGAGGGTGATTTGCGACGGGATGCTTATTTTTATGCTTTTGAAGAGATGGCTTCTCCCGATTCCGTGGAAATCACGGGTGGATTTGCTTACCCATACAAGTGGAGAGAGGTTGCGGTGGAAACAAGTGGACCGAAAATCGGGGAATATCTTCATATTAATCAAAATTATATTTGGTGGCGATTGGCTGATATTTATTTATTGCGTGCGGAGTGTCGAGCTCGTTTGAACAAGAAAGAGTTAGCGATTGCCGATATTAATGTGGTTCGGGATCGAGCCCAGGCGAAACGTTATAATGCTTCAGAGTATGCGGGAAATTTGCAAATGGCTGTTTTCAAAGAGCGAGAGAAAGAGCTGATTTTCGAAGGGTATCGTTATTTGGATATCGTGCGTAATAATTACGTGCGGAGTATGTTAGGGAGTGGGTATCGCACTCTTTCTGAACAAGATTATATTGATGGGGCTTTATTTTGGGCGTTAGGAACATTTGCATTTTATAATAATCCCAAAATGCGTCAGAATACCTATTGGAAGAGATTCGAATAAAACGGTTGAATTTAAAACGAAAGATCATGAAAAAAATATTATTGGGATGCATGGTATTGTTGATATTTGTGGCGTGCACGAAACAGACGGTGTATGATACTGGAATAAGTAGCCCTTATTACGAAGGGTCGATTATGGACTATTTAAGAAGCAATGATTACGAGTGGGGATATACTGTACAATTGATAGAACAAGCAGGTTTAAGTGATTTGTTCGAGGGGCGAGTGGACTCCTTGCCTGAAATCACGTTTTTGGGTATACCAAGCATGACCGTGGAACGGTATATGTATGAAAAAAGGTATGATAGTATTCAACAAATCGATCCTGATATTGCTAAATTTATGGTGCTTCAACACGTGACCAAAGGAAAAATACTGAAAAAAGATGTTGCTTACCGCAATCGGGAATATAAAGCAAATGACCCTTTGCAGGATGGTTGCACGGATATTACCATGTTGCAGGGGAATAAGGTGCGTTTTTGGCGGGATAAATCAGATTATGCCGGAGTGCCAGATGCCGGAGCCGAGACGATGAGTTTATGGTCATTGCAAACCAATTTGCAAATTCCGATGTCCTCTCCGGACATTCAACCCGAGAATGGAGTGGTACATGCTTTAAACTATAACTATGTATTGAGTTTTATACTTTAAAATGGGGAATAATGAGAAATTTATTATACAGTTTGATTATGGTATGCGTGACCTTATCGTGTCACGATATTGCGGAAGGGTATTTGTTCGTGAATGATGCCGGATATGATCCTGATTCTTTGTTGGTGAGAACGGATTTGGATTCGGGCATGGTGAAAGGACCGAACCCGAGTTGGGAATATTTTGTATCGGAATTTTATGATTGGGGACATAAATCGATGACATGGGAGCAGTGGGTGGAAATGTTACATGAAATGGGCGAGTACGAGGAGATAGATGTGCCCGGTAAAGATTACGATCGTGCGCATTTCGATATACCGTGGGTAAGTACGGCTATTCAGGGCGTGCAAGGGACGAATCCGATTTATGTCTCTATTGCGAAAGTGACGACCGATAAGGGTGACGTGGACAAATTCATGGAATACGTGACGGTTCGGGGGGATGGGACTTTTACCGTACCCTTTAAGCATGAGATTCCTTCTGGACGTTACAAGGTGTCTTTGCATTTCGAGGGACCAGGACACTCGGCAGATTTTGAGAATATTTTTACGATTATCATACAATAGTTGCAGATGAAGAAAGGTTTTATTATTTTATTTGCGTTATTTATTGCAACAGTAGCTCGTGCAGATGGAGGCATGTGGCTGCTGACTCAGTTGAATCAGAAAATAGTAACCATGCAAGAGATGGGGTGCAAGTTGTCGGCTGAGAAAATTTTTTCCATGAATCACTCTAGCCTGAAAGATGCAATCGTGGGATTGGGTACCGTGGAGCAACCTTTCATGGGATTTTGCACGGGGGAAATTGTTTCCGGCGAGGGGTTGATGGTTACGAATCATCATTGTGGTTTACCCTATATTCAACAGCATTCCACCGTGGAGCATGATTACTTGGGAGATGGTTTTTGGGCTTATGACCGTAGTCAAGAGTTGTCTAACCCGGGGTTGACGGCTTCTATTTTGGAGGGGATCGAGGATGTGACCGAAGTTGTAAACCGTTATTTGAAAGATGAGATGAGAGAGAATGAACGGGATAAAGTTTTCGAGTCGCTGCAACAACAGATCGTGGAACAGGTGACTCGGGGAACGACTCTTTCAGCCCAGGTGGTGAGTATGTTCAACGGGAACCAATATTTTTTGTTTGTTTATAAAGTTTACCGGGATGTGCGTCTAGTAGGTGCTCCTCCCCGGAATATCGGAAATTTTGGGGGAGATACCGATAACTGGGTGTGGCCTCGTCACACGGGGGATTTTTCTTTGTTTCGTATTTACACGGATGCCAATGGAGAACCGGCAGATTATTCTCCGAACAATATTCCGTTGAAGCCGAAGCACGTATTGCCAATCTCCCTGAAAGGCGTGGAGGAAAATGATTTCACGATGGTTATGGGCTTCCCGGGGATGACAAATCGTTACCTCTCGGCGGCTGGTTTACAGTCTGTGGTAGCGACGAATGATGTGCTTTATAAGGTGAATGGCGAAAAGTTGCGAGTGATGCGGGAGGGAATGGAGAAAGACCCGAAGACGAAGATTCAATATGCTGTGAAGTATGCCCAATGCGCTAATACTTGGAAATATGCTTGTGCGCAGAATGCGGCGGTGAGGAAGTTAAATTTGATGGGTGGTAAGGAACGCTTGGAGCAAGATTTCACGGCGTGGGTAAATAACGATCCGGCTCGTCAGGCTCGTTACGGGAAGGTATTACCCTCTATGCGAAAAGGGTTTGAGGGCACGAAAGAGTTTTCTCTCGTGCAAGATTACGTGATCAATGCCCTTTATCAAGGAGGAGAGGCATATGCTTTTGCTTTTCAAACGAGTGATTTATTAGATTCGTTATGCAACCGGACGATGAGTCGGGAGAGTCGGGGGCTGATTGTGACAACATTGAAGAGAGTGGCGAGTGATTTTTTCAAGGATTTCAATGGAGAAATAGATGCCCGGGTGACAGGAGCAATGCTTCAGTTGTACGCGGAGGAAATGCCTGTGGAGGTTTATCCGGATATTATCAAGTGGATTAAACAGAGGTATAAAGGAAATTTTGATCGGTTTGCCCGGGATATGAACCACACGTCGATCTTTATGGATGAAAAGCGCTTTAATGCTTTCGTGGAACATCCTGATAGAATGAAGTTGGAAAACGATCTTTGTTTTCGGACGGGATTGTCAATAGGGATGCTGTTTGAACAGATGCAGCGTGCAGTTCCTCAGGTTCTTTATGATGACATAGCATGCGGAAGTCGTCTTTTCGTGAGAGGGTTATTGGAGAGGGAACCGGATAGGGTTTGGGCTCCTGATGCTAATTTCACGATTCGCATGACTTATGGCAAGGTGTGTAGTTACACGCCCCGGGATGGTGTACGTTACAATTACCAAACCGAAATGGCTGGTATTTTTGAAAAAGAAAGTACGAGATCGGGAGAGTATGAAGTGTCGGAGAAACTGGCAGAGCTATATAGAGCAAAAGATTTTGCGCCTTATGGTGAGGATTGGCTTCCGGTTTGTTTTATCACGAATAACGATATCACGGGCGGAAACTCCGGTTCTCCTGTTATCAACGCAAACGGCGAGCTTGTGGGGATAGCCTTTGACGGGAACGCTGAGGCTATGTCCGGAGATTTGAATTTCGAAAGAAATTTGCAACGTTGTATTTGTCTGGATGTACGCTACTTGTTATTTATCGTGGACAAATACGCGGGGGCTCATAATCTGATTCGAGAGATGAATATTGTAAGATAGAGTGAGTTACAAAGTAATCGTAGTGACAAAATGGGATGCCTCTTTGGAAGCATCCCATTCTTTATTTCTTTTTGCGGTTGTTTTTTCTTTCTTTCCTGTTGGAAGCGGCATTACCCCGGCGACCCCGGCGGAGTTTTCGTTCTGGTTTCTCTCGGCGGCTGGCAGATGCTTTGGGAGCAGCTGCGGGTGCCGTGTTATTGCTTTCACTTCCCACGAGTGAAAAGTCCAGTTGCCGGGCGACAAGATTTGCCTTGGCTACTTTCACGAGGACTTGATCGCCGAGTTGGTATATCTTCCGGTGATGGCGTCCCACGATGCAGTAGTTTTCCTCGTCAAATTCGTAATAATCTCCTTCCAGTTCGGTGATGGAAACAAGTCCCTCGCACTTGGTGTCGTTCAGTTCCACATAGAAACCCCATTGCGTGACACCGGAAATAGTTCCCATGAAATTCTGACCCAATTTATCGCTCATGAACTCTACCTGTTTGTATTTGATAGAGGCTCTTTCCGCATTGGATGCCACTTGTTCCATGTCAGAACAATGTTTACACATTTCCTCGTATTTTTCTGCATTGGCAGAGCGCCCCCCGTCGAGATAACGTTGTAACAATCGGTGGGTCATCACATCCGGGTATCGCCGGATGGGAGAGGTGAAGTGGGAATAATAGTCGAAAGCCAAACCGTAGTGTCCCACGTTTACTGTCGAGTAGACGGCTTTTGCCATGGTACGGATGGCTAATGTTTCAATCATATTCTGTTCCGGACGGTCTTGCACGTCTTCCATCAATTTGTTCATGGAAGAGGACAATTGCCGGGGAGAAGTTGTCCGAATCCGGTATCCGAATTTCGCTATAAAACGGCTGAAGTCCTCTAGTTTCTCGCTATTGGGTTGATCGTGGATACGGTACACGAAAGTTTTTGCTTTCTGTCCTTCTTTGATCTTGCCGATTCTCTCGGCGACTTTTTTGTTAGCAAGTAACATGAACTCCTCGATAAGCTTGTTGGCTTCTTTCGAGCGTTTGAAATATACTCCGGTGGTTTTTCCCTTCTCGTCGATGTCGAAACGTACTTCTATACGGTCGAATGCGATAGCGCCGTTTTGGAAACGGGCATCACGTAATTTCTGTGCCAGATTGTTCAGTACCAGTATTTCGGATTTGAAATCACCGTCTTCGCCCTCTATCATTGCTTGAGCCTCCTCGTAGGTGAAACGTCTGTCCGATTTGATAATCGTTCGCCCGAACCATTGTTTCATGACTTCGGCGTTTTCGTTCAACTCGAAGACTGCCGAGAAACAGAGTTTCTCTTCGTTCGGGCGCAGGGAACATAACCCGTTTGACAGGTGTTCCGGCAACATGGGGATCGTGCGATCCACGAGGTAAACCGAGGTTGCCCGACTGTATGCCTCTTTATCCAGTGTCGAATCGGGAGTCACGTAAAAGCTGACATCCGCAATATGCACGCCGACCTCGTAATTTCCGTTTTTCAGTTTTTGGATGGAAAGGGCATCATCGAAGTCCTTGGCATCCTTCGGGTCAATCGTGAAGGTCGTGATGTCCCGGAAATCCCTTCTGTTTTTGATTTCTTCGGCAGGGATGGTGTCTTTTATCTTTTGTGCGGCTTTCTCCACGCTGGCGGGGAATTGCACCGGAAGTTCAAATTCTGCCATGATGGCGTTCATCTCGGTATCGTTATCTCCTGGAGTACCCAGTACTTCCAGTACTTTTCCTACCGGGTTCTTTTGATTTTCAGGCCATTCGGTAATCTTGACAATGGCTTTTTCACCATCTTTTGCGCCGTTCAACTCGTTCAGCGGGATAAAAATATCATAGGGTAGTTGTTTGCCTGTCGGAACGAGAAAGGCGTACTGTTTAGAGCATTGGATAATCCCCACGAACGTTTCTTTTTTGCGTTCCAGTATCTCGACAACTTCTCCTTCCGGTCGGCGTTTGGAACTGCGGGCATATAACAGCACTTTTACTTTATCCCCGTTTAAAGCGTGTTTCAACCCGACCTGCGGGATAAACACGTCTTCCTTGCATTCGTCAGAAACCAAGTAAGCCGTACCTTTGGCCGTGAGGTCGATGATGCCTGTGACGTAAATGGTGCTTATTTTCAGCTTGAATTGTCCGGTCGACTCTTCCGTGAGCATATTATCGTTTTTCATCTCGTGGAGAACGGTCATGATCAGCTGTTTGGCATTCATGTTCTTAATTCTCAGTTGTTGAGCCAATTGCTTGTAATTAAAGCATTGGGTTGGGTTCATGGAGAATATATCGTATAGCAATCGGTGTAATTCTTTTTTACCGATATCTCGTGTTGTTTTCTTTTCCTTCTTTGACATAGTCTATTCGTAATTAAGCTACTAATGTAGTATATAATTTTTGTTTTTCGTAAAGATGGCTTTAAAAACTAAAAATAAAAGCTGCCCGCGAGTGACGGGCAGCTTCAAAATATTATAGAAGAACTTGATTATTTTACCAAGCCTTTGTCGAATTTCTCTTTCACTTTTACCAACATATCATTGGTCATGCTGGTAAGGTCGTATTTCGGAGCCCAGCCCCATTCCTCGCGTGCGCAAGTGTCGTCCATGCTGTTAGGCCAGCTGTTGGCGATAGCTTGTTTTACCGGGTCGATTTGGTAATCCATTTTGAAGTCCGGGATATGCTTGCGGATTTCTGCGGCAATTTGTTCTGGCTCGAAACTCATGGACGCAATGTTAAAGCTGTTCCGGTGTTTCAGTTTGCTCGGGTCAGCTTCCATCAATTGAACCACAGCGTGCAGGGCATCCGGAATGTACATCATATCCATGTAGGTACCTGCTTCCACGTTACAAGTGAATGAACCTTTGCGGATAGCATCGTAGTAGATTTCTACGGCGTAATCCGTGGTACCTCCTCCGGGGAGAGTCACGTATGAGATCAATCCAGGGAAACGTACACTCCGCGTGTCTACCCCGAAGCGGTGGAAATAATAATCACTCAAAAGTTCTCCGGTCACCTTGCAAACACCATAGATTGTGGTATTTGAACGTTGCAGCGTGTCTTGCGGGGTTTTGTCTTTCGGGGTATCGTTACCGAAGGCTCCGATAGAACTCGGCGTGAACACGGCGCAATTGTTATCTTTAGCGATGTACAGCGAATTGGTTAATGCCCCGATGTTGATGTCCCATGCCAATTTCGGGTTCTTTTCTCCCGTGGCGGACAATAAGGCAACCAAGTTGAAGATGGTGTCGATATTGTATTTTTTCACGATGGCGCTGAAACCCTCTCCGTCAAGGGCGTTCAACTCCTCGAAAGGACCTGCTTCTGCCAATGCTTTACATTTTTCAGCACTGATATCGGCTGCCACTACATTGTTATCTCCATAGATAGATCTCAAATAGGGAACCAGTTCGGAACCGATTTGTCCCCCTGCACCAACGATTAATATTTTCTTCATCTCGATAGTTTTTTATGACGAACGATGTTACTTTTCTATATTAGATTGTAGCGCGAAAATAGTTATTTTAAAACGTTAGCGACTAACAAAAGAGAATTTTTTTTGCCTTTTAACTGAAAATTTGTTCGTCGGAACGACCTTCTGCTTCATAATATTCATCTATCTGTAAGTTAGAAGCTTTGTAGGCGGCTACGGCGAGTTGATCGCAACGCTCGTTCTCGGGTATGCTGGCGTGTCCTTTTATCCAGACGAACTTCACGTTATGCTTGCGGTAAACGACTAGAAATTTTTGCCACAAGTCAGGATTCTTTTTGTTTTTGAACCTTGTTTTTTCCCAACCGAATACCCATCCTTTCTCGACGGCATCGACCACGTATTTCGAGTCGGAGTAGACCGTGACGTTGCTTCCTGGGAAACGCAGGGCGTTCAGCCCGATGATAACGGCAAGCAATTCCATACGGTTGTTGGTCGTGAGCCGGAATCCTTCCGACAATTCTTTCCGGTGTGGTCCCGCCATGAGCACGACCCCGTATCCCCCGGGTCCTGGATTCCCGCTAGCTGCACCGTCCGTGTATATTGTAATTTCTTGTGGCATATAAAATATTTGAGGGTGTAAAAATAAATATTTACTTTGATATTTTTCCTCTATTGTTGTGTAAGATCATTTATTTCGGCAGATAGCAAATATTTCTTGTGATTTGTTAATAATATAATTATATTTATCACGATAAAAAGGACGGCTTTTGTGTTTGAGTGGGATTCATGTTTTAAATCAATGAATATGATAAAAAGATTTCTTGTATTGATTGTTTGCGTGTTTGTCGGTTTGTTCATGGCTTGCCGGACGGGCGTGCATGTGATAGATTACCCGGCGTTTCAGGTAAAGAATACTTCCAGCCTGGAGATCACCAGGTTGGAGAGGAACGATACCGTGACCGTCGTGTATGCCGAGGTTTATCAGGAACCCGGAAGTTGGATTCGGGTAGCTTCAAGTATGTATATTCAGGCAGAAGGACAGAAATACCTGATTCGAGGGGCGGATGGGTTGAAATTGGATGAAGTTTTTTGGATGCCCGATTCCGGGAAGTATGCTTTTAAATTGTTTTTTCCCCCGCTATCAAGAAGGGTGAGCATGGTAGATATTATTGAGGACCGGATGAACGTGAGGGGATGGCATATTTGGGGACTTAGCCTGAATCCCGGGATAGAGATCGCCCCGTCGGCAATTCGGTGCGAGATGGCTGCACGGGACTGGCAAAAAGCGAATGTTTTGCCCCCGGCAGAATTGAAAATGGGGAAAACGAAGGTGAAAGTGATCTTGTGTGGTTACCATGAATTGATGGACGGGCGAGAGGTTAGCCTTAGCGTTAGCGACCTATTCGGCGGGAGGGGTGAGTTTTCCAAAAGCATAGATGGCAACCATAGTTGTACTTTTGAATTTGATCAGTATGCCACGGGTGGGGTGTACGTGGATAATGCCCTTTTTCATTTGATGTTTTTTTCCGCTCCCGGTGATGACGTGGAGGTGTACGTGGATTTGCAAGAAGCAACCCGGCGGGCATCCCGTTACCAGAAAGATCGGATGAAAGCCTATCCTTTGGCTTATATCGTCGGGAATAGTGAATATACCTCGTTGAATAATGATTTGCAAGGGCAGAATACGACTATCGAGTTTTTTCCGGAATCTTTTTACTCGGAAATTCTGGGGATGAATGCTGACGAGTACACGAATCACGTGATGAAATATTATCGGGCAGCTTTGGATAGTCTGGTAAATGATGCGACTTTACCGGAGGGGGTGAAGCAATACATGAAAGTCAATTTGAGAAGTCGGGCGGCAATCCTGATTTGTAGTGGAGAAGGTTATTTAGAGCAGGCGCATCGTCGTGCGAACCATATTGATTGGAACCAACGGGTAATAGATTTTAAGGCTCCGGCATTCACGGATAAACACTTTGCGATATTGGAAGAGTTGGAGTTGAATCATTCGGATATGCTGTATTCCGAGAATTTCCCCTATTGCTTCAAGTGCGTTGCTTACCGTGTGACTTCGCTCGAGCGGTTGGAACAGTTGTTGGGAGTTGATAAAGGTTTTTTGATAGATTACTTTAAATTGCGAGGGATATATGACCAGCTGGAAAACCTGAATTCCTTGACGGCAGAACAGCAGGAAAATCTGGCTTCCGTTGATCCTTATTATGCCCAGGCTTTCGAGCAAATGAGAAAAAAGATCGAAGCTGACGTGATCGAAAGCATGGTCAAAGTGGGTGACCGAATCCGGGAAACTCCTCGGGTAGCGGACGAGAAGTTGATTGACGCTATCGCTGCCCGTTACAAGGGGAAAGTCGTGCTTATCGATTTTTGGGCCACGTGGTGCGCACCTTGTCGGGAGTCCATTGCCCGGTTCGAGCCAAGGAAGAAACAATTCGAAAATGACCGGGTGGTTTTCGTTTACATTACCGGGGAGCATGCCCCGAAAACGAAATGGTTGGAGATGATCGGGGATATACAAGGCGAACACTATCGATTGGACGGGAAACAATGGAATTATGTTTGTCGACAATTCAAGATTGACGGCATCCCTTCTTACATGGTCGTGG
The DNA here is from genome assembly GCF_000379665.1 of Butyricimonas synergistica DSM 23225. Lineage (GTDB taxonomy): Bacteria > Bacteroidota > Bacteroidia > Bacteroidales > Marinifilaceae > Butyricimonas > Butyricimonas synergistica. The sequence goes on from NZ_KB903360.1 coordinate 853,947, forward strand.
ACAAGAAGGGAAAAGTTCAATTGAGAAATGATTTCCGGGATATAGGAATCGAAACGGGATTGCGTCAAGTGCTAGACTGAAAGAGCCTCTTGATATACCATGACGTATTCTTTGTGTCCGGTGTCTTCGTCTGTTTGTTCTCGGGAGATTTTGAAACCTTGACGTAGATAGAACGAGAAGGCTTGCGTGTTCTCTAGATAGACTTTCAATTCCAATTTTGTTCTTAGCTTTTTAGCGTGTGCCATCAGGGCTTGACCTATGCCTTGTCCATGGTAATCCGGGGCTACAAATATACCGGCGATGTAATCTTCCGAGAGGGTGAGGAATCCTGCGATATTTCCGGTTGTGTCATCCGTGTAGACGTATGTTTCATTTTGAGGTAGGTATATATCACGTACGTCTTTAACGAGGTTTTCCCAGTAAGCAAGTGGGATAAAGTGATGACCGACGCTCGATGCTTCCAGCCATACTCGGATGATGGCGTCTTCATCTTCTTGACGAAATTTTCTAATCATGTTTCAATTTATTTATACAGGGTAAATGTAGTAAAAATAATATGAATACATTTTCTTGTGTTTTTATAGCGATAAGAATATATTTTCAAAAAAAAGTTCTTTCTTTGTATAGTCATTATTCGAGAGGGGGAAGATTACATGTGGATTTTTTTTACGATGGGGACTTTACTCCCCGGGAATGTGCTTGTTTAAATGTATTTACAATGGTAAACTGTAACATAAAGGATAAGTCAATAGATTTCGTGTCTTTTGAACAATTATTCGAGGAAATTCGTTTCACGGAGGATGAAGCGTTCGTTTTTGAGAAATACACTTGTGATTATGACTTTACTTCTGTCGAGAAGCGAGGACCGGAGTGGATTTTTTCTTTGTTGAATGTTGTTAGGGCGGAATTGGCAGGGGACGAGATCGTGATAGAGGACTATCGTCACTTGAACGGCGTGTTTATTCGTATTCTGGAATGGCTGATCGAGGGATCCACTTACTTGAAATGTTACGAGGGGGTCAAGTTGAATGATTCCCGGATGCTCGTGGAACGCTATTTGGATGAAGCTATCGCGGCGAGAGAGGCGATTCGCCTGATCGACACGGAAGGCGATGGAGATTATGTGACCGAGAAGTTGCAGAAACAGACGCTGTCCGGCTATTTGTTCAAGAAGTCATTGGTATGGATTACCTTATCGACTATCGTGCGCTTTAGTCCCAGGTTATACCTTCTCCCGGCAGAGGGATTTGTCCTTTTGGTGTATCACACGTTGAATAAGAACTTCCCGAGAGTCACGGAGAGTTTGAACGAGCGGGTGGCTTTAATTCGGGAGCAGGATGATATCTTGAGTTTCGAGGGAAGGACGGAAGATCAGATCCTTGATGCGCTTTGGATTCTGGGCGCAAAGCTTCTGTCGGGAGTTCCCGTGCAGGAAGAATTGGCAAGCCTGCGTTCCATGTTCTTCAGATATTTGTATATTTTGCGGGGTAAGAAAGACGAGTTGTTCCGCAAGAATGCTTTCAATTCACTTTTGTTCTACCAGAAGAACCCGGTATTCGCGTGGGAAGATTTGTTGAAGTTTTCAATCGACGAGTTGGTTGCAGTGATCGAGTTGAAATCGGTCGAGGCATTGAGGAATTGCCAGGGACGGATGTTTGATGGAAGGGGGCAATTGTTGGTGGACAACAAGGCGATAACCATATCGTCAGCTACTTCCATGAAATTCGATGCCGTGATGGAAATTGACGGGCTTGCCTTGAAGGTCGGGAGTAACCGGAGGAAGTTGAATTTCGAGGGAGAATTTGCGGAAGTGACGAAGACGTGGAGAGGCGTGTTTGCTGACTTCTCGGATGACTTGAAGAAGAATATACTGAAAAGGAAACGCCCGCCCGAGGGTGCGGTGGTGAATATCAGGATAAAATTAATATATAACCAGAACCCGACATTGATGTTCGTTTCTATCGTGGACGACCAGTACGAGGGGGATGGGGTGCTCCACGTGAGTCATATTACCCGGGCAAAGTTGGATACCCTCGAGGGTATTTTTCAACCTGGCGATCTGTTGATGGCGAGCGTGGTCGAGTCGACGGAGGAGAAACTTCAATTCTCGATCTGGGAGGAATTGAATCGTTCGGCTGTCGCTCGTTTGCAAGTCGGCGACCCGTGTAACGCATTGTTCTTGTACGAGAAGAATGAGATGCGGATTTGGCTTGCCGAGAATGGGTACATGGTCTATACCGGGGGGGCGGGAGAGATGAATTTACGGGAGAATGATTGTTATTCGTTGGTACTGACAGAAGTTCCCACCCGGGGACGAATAAAAGGAGAGGTCGTGCAACCCTCTGCCGAGGCGTTTGACCGTCATGATGCGGTAGCGAATCTGGTGAACGAGTATTTGGAGGATTGCAAACGTTTTAGGGAAGGTGAAGTACAGGCTAATTTCAACACGGGTAAAATAGAACGCTCTATCGATATTTCGGAAGGATACGTGAAGGAGTTGATTCGCCTGTTGCAATATTACGTGACACGTGACATTAGCCTGGACAATCTCAACCTGCTTTACTTTATCCGTTTGCTCGCCCATATATTGAGTAACAATCGTTTAAAGACGTATTACGATTGCTTGATAAATTATTTGATTATAAGATATGAATTTGTAGAGGGAGGGAACTTGGTGAATATCGATTGTGATCTTCTGGAACGGGATTTCCATCATTTCCCCGCCTTGCAACGGCAATGGACGGTGATCAAGATGCTTGCGGCGTGCAAAGATCGTTCCCGGGAGGACGATTTGGTCCGTTATTCCCATTCGGACGACGGGGATATTGCGAATGTCGCTAGATATCTATTGGAAAAAGAATTGCCCGGACGTATGGTTGGAAATTCCCGACTGATACATGACGAGCTTCTGGCTTTACTGTCTTTCAAGGGATATGTGCAGGAACCCGAAGAAGAACTGACGTTTGGAGATCGGGGTGTCGATCGAGAGTTCGAGCCGTCAATCGTTTATTCGGCAGGTGCCAAGAGTGCTGACGTGGAAAGGCAGATCGACGCAGTGATGCGTGCGATATGCGGTTTTCTGAACGGTCAAGGCGGTGTAATATACATCGGGGTGGATGATGACGGGCAACCTGTTGGGGTACAAGACGATTTGGATTACTTGTATTGTACTCCGGACAAGTATGAATTGTTCCTTCACAAGAGAATTATAGAAGCATTCGGCGCTGATGTTGATAGTGTGATTGTGATCCGGAGTAAGGAAATAGGTAATGATTTGGTTTTTGCCGTGTCAGTGCCTCCATATCACCAGGTCGTCAAGTACGATTCTATCGTTTGGGAAAGACAGGATGATGTGTTGGTCGAGATGCAGGAGGAAGATGTGAAAGCGTTGAAAGAACTGCGGAAAGTGGCAGGATCGAGAGTGTCGGCTCGTGAGCCCTTATTCCCAGAGGATGAAGGATTTCATTAAAAAAGTTTCAGAATTGGGATATGAAAGGGGTAATCTTGGCTGCCCTTTTCTGTTTGTTGCTGTCGGACTGAACTACTCTATCTCGTAGTTACCGGAATTGAAATATTCCCGGAGTTTACGGATGGCGGCGTATTTTAATGTTTTTATCGTGTTCACGGAGATACCCATGGTTTGTGCGATCTCTTTGTTCTCGTAACCGGACAATACAAGGCGCATGATACGAGCGCTTTGGAGTGGTAACGTCTTGATTGCGTTAATTAAAGCTTGGTTTGTGTCTTCCGCTATCAACAGGTTTAGGACTTGAGGGTCTTCTTGTTCCTCAATTTCTAGTTTGGAATACCTTTGGTTTTCCCGTTGTAATCCTCTCAAGTAATTCAAGGATTCATTTTTTACCATGGTATAAAGAAAGTTATTTATAGTGTTGATTTCTTGTTGTTTATGCTGATTTTCCCAAAATTTGATAATGACTTCCTGCGCGATGTCTTTAGCAACTTCCGAGGAACCGACAAAACGAACGGCAACGGCACACAAAGCAGCATAGTGTTCTTTTATGAATGTTTCTAATTCATCGTTTTTCCTCATCTTAATAATCGTTCGTTTTTTAATATTCAAAAATAGCTTTATTGCTTTTTCATATTCATTATTAATTTATTATAAAAGCCAAATTGCGGCTATATACTAGTATTCTCGAATTGTTTTAAACGAAGGTAAAATAATATCATGTTGCAAGTTTAAAAATAATTTTTGAATTTTTCTTGTTTTCATTCATCCCGTCTCTCTTTTTGTGGTGTCTATATAGAAACAAGTGGAAAAATAATGACATACAATAAAGCACAGATACTGGCACAAATAATCATTCGGGTAAAGTTGGGTGCGGCTTCCGAGGAAGAAAGGGAAGTCTTGGGGGCATGGCTGGACGAGTGTGAAGAAAATCGCCAGTTGTATAAAAATATTATTCGTTGGAAATGTATCGGGGAACGCTTGAGGTTGGAGGATGAAATCAACCAGACAACTGATTTCAAACGGGTACACCGAGTCGTTTCGAGGCGTTTGGCGTACAAGAATTCGGGACAAAAGCGATGGGTTCGAGTGGCGTGGACTTCCGGCGTTGCGGCTGTATGTCTATATGGGATGTTCTTTATTTGGAATTTAATGCGGCAACCGGATATGCCGTTAGTCTCAAGTGAACAACGGAAAGTGCGAGAAACGGAAATATCTCCAAAACAGGGAAAAGTGATGCTGGTACTTGAAGACGGTCGGCAAATCGGTTTGGAACGTGATGCTTCCGATAGTATAAAATTGGCACAAATAACGATTGTTGAGACTGGAAAAAGTTTGCAGTACAAGCCGATTGTGGATTCCATTTCCCCCTCGCAAGAGGTGATTCATAAAATATACACGACAATCGGGGGCGACTATTTACTAGTATTAAGTGACGGAACACGGGTTTGGTTGAATGCCGAGACTGAATTGGAATATCCCGCGCAATTCGTGGGGAAAGAAAGGAAGGTAAAATTGACAGGAGAGGCTTATTTTGAAGTGATGCCCGATGCGGAAAGACCGTTTGTTGTGGAAACGGGCAATATGCAGACTCGTGTCCTTGGGACCTCTTTTAATATAAACGCTTACACGAACGAAGGAGCTATTTACACCACCTTGTTGTCCGGTAAGGTTGAGGTCAGTTTGGCGGATTGTATGGTGGACGTGGCTCCCGTGGTATTGGAACCGGGAATGCAATCTTACTGGAAGCGAGGTGCTAGTGATTTTGAGTTGAGAGAAGTGGACTTGGATAACGTGATCGCTTGGCGCTATGGCGTTTTCGTGTTTAATGAGGATTGTCTTGACGTGGTGACCCGGGTTCTGTCTCGGTGGTATGGCGTGCGATTCGTGGAGGACGGTGGTGGTATAGGACGTCATACTTTTAGCGGGAAAATAAGTAAGGATGAAAAATTGGAATCCATTTTGAAGATATTGACCTTGGCGGGAGGTCCTGAATTTAAACGAGAGGGGGATATAGTACATGTAATTGAGAGAAAATAAGAAACCGGGAACGCATTGCAGGCGTTCCCGGTGATATCATCCTTGTTGATAGCAAGGAACGTGTTTAATTAAAAACAAAACAAAGCTATGAAAAAAAACTACAAGACAAAAAAGTTTTGTAGACTTTCGATCAAATGTAGTATGTTGTTATGCAGTATTTTGATACTGGGAATAGCATCTACATTTACGGGTTCGGTAGTCTACGGGCAAAAAGCGGTTCAGCGATTTCCTTTGAAACTCGAAAGCGTAAGCGTCTTGGATGCACTTCGGGAAATAAACCGTTTGAGTGGCAACTCGGTCATTTTCAAGAAAGAGGAAGTCGAAAAGGAGACCAAACGAGTCACCGTGGATTTGAAAGACGTAATCACGCTGGAAGCTGTCAGGGCTTGTCTGGCGGGAACTAAGTTATCATGCACGGAGAGTGACGGCAAAGTGGTAGTTATCCCGGAAAAGGAGCAGAAAGCGAAGATTGTGTCGGGAATTATATCCGATGCCTTGGGACAGCCTTTGCCAGGAGCTACGGTTGTCGTGAAGGGAACGGCGTCTAGAATCGGTACTAGTGCGAACGTGAACGGGGAGTACCAGATTGTGGTCCCCGCAGGCACGAGTGTCCTAGTCTATTCTTTTATTGGTTACAAATCGAAAGAAGTCGATATCAAAGAACAGACGAAAATCAACGTGACGCTGGAGGAGGATGTGAAGAACGTAGACGAAGTCGTGGTGGTAGCCTACGGGACGCAGAATAAGCGGGACGTACTCGGGGCGATGTCCACGGTGAATGCCGATGACATCAAGGATATTCCCTCTCCGTCACTTGCTAATCTTTTGCAAGGACGGGTTGCCGGGATGAGTGTTATCAACATGACGGGAGCTCCCGGGGGCGGAGGTACTTCCATTTCCATTCGTGGGTTCAATAGTTTGTCGGTAGAGGCAGCACAACGATTCAGCAACCCGCTGTGGGTAATTGACGGGGTTCCTATGTATAGTTTTACCTCTCCGGTCAGCGGTTTGAATACTTTGGCGGAAATTGATCCCAAGGACATCGAGTCCGTGCAAGTGTTGAAAGATGCGGCGTCTGCATCAATTTACGGGTCGCGTGCGGCAAATGGGGTGATTTTGGTGACGACTAAAAAAGGACGTTTCAATCAAAAGGCGAAGGTGAGCGTAAATGTGTCACAGACTTGGATATTTAACCCCTCTTTGCCGGATCTTATGGGAGGAAACCGGGAGCGTTATCACCGCATGGAAGCCTTGAGAAATTACCAGGAAGCCGGTTTTAGTGATGAGCAAAACCGTTACGTGTACGTGGGGTCATATAAAGAGGCTTATTTGCGGGACATCATGTATGATTATTTTTGGGGTAAGGGAAATGGTGCGGGAGTTCCCCTGTATCAAGATAGCTTGAATAAATTTTACAACAATTCCACGAACCTTTTTGATTATTATTTCCGTACGGCACGGGTGACGGATGCGAGCCTGCAATTGACCGGGGGGGCGGAACGTGTGACTTATAACTTCGGTTTGGGCTACTATTCGGAAACGGGAGTGTTGAAAGGTACAGGATTCAATCGTATGAAGTTGATTTCGAATATCACCGTGAAACCGATGGATAAGATGGATGCTAATTTGCGTTTTTACTTGGCGTATACGGATCGTAGCCGTTCTTCCGAGGAGATGAACACGTATTCGTTTAACACGGGAACCGACTTGGAGCAAATACCTAAAGAGTTATTGGTGACTTCAACGCTTTATCCGGGTGAGGGTACACCTGCTTTTGACGAGGCTACCAAGCGTTTCCGGGGCACCAAGGAGAAAAATGATTCTTATCGTGCAAGAGCTAGTTTTGACGCCAGTTATGAGTTTATCAAAGGTTTGTCTTTTAAAACGTCTGTTGCGTTGGATTATTCTCAGCAAAACGTGAATATCTTTTTGCCTTCAAACTTGAACGATTACAACGAATCGTATTCTAGCGGGCAGATTGAACGTTATATGATGCTGTTGAATGAAAATATGTTCACTTACAAGCGTTCTTTTGCTGAAAATCATAACGTGGATTTTCTGGTGGGATTGTCCTTGCAATCGGATGAAACGAATAAAGTCGGGGGGTATGGTTACAAGGCTCCCAGTGATTTGATTCATTATGTGCCTTGGTACGGGGGAGCATACGATGTGACAAGCGATCGTCAGTTGAAGGAATTCTTGTCAAAACGGGAAAAAAGCACGATGATTGGTGTATTCGGTCGTTTGAATTATAATTATATGCAGAAATATTTGCTTTCCTTCAGTTTGAGGCGTGACGGAAGTTCCAAGTTTGGTGAGGATGTGCGTTGGGCAACTTTCCCTGCTTATGCTGTCGGTTATGCTTTTTCCGAAGAACCGTTTATGGATTGGGCTGAAAATGTGTTGGATTATGCGAAAATCCGGCTTAGTTACGGGAAATCGGGAAAACAATTTTCCCAGCCTTATATCGCTTTAGGATTGTTGGAACCTGCGGCGTCGTTCCTTGGTAATCCGACAGTCAACCCGGAGTGGAATGAAGGATTGTTCAATCCCACGTTGACGTGGGAGGAAACAGATCAGTATGATTTCGGATTGGATCTCGATTTATTTAATTATAGGTTGAACGTGGTGCTGGATTATTACTATCGTTATACCGATAAATTGTTGTACAATGTGACTTTGCCGGGGAACTATTCGGGATATATTAAACAGTGGCAGAACGCTTATGCGATTTCCAACGAGGGGATCGAGTTGCAAATCAAGTGGGATATTTTACGTCGGGACAACCTGAAATGGGACATGACTTTCAATATAGCTCGTAACTGGAATCGCTTGGAAAAGAGTCTTAACGGGGTGGATTTCCAGACGTACGGGGATGCCGGTTATTTTGACAGTAACGTGAGTGTTATTGGCAAGCCGCTAAATGGTCTTTACGTGTATAAAGATAAAGGGTATTATAATAGCGATGAGGAGGTGCCTTATATTTACGAGGACGGGCGTAAGATTTATTTACGCGGTGATAGTTATCGTCAATATTATCGCGCGGGTGATAGGATTTTGATGGATATGGATGGTAATGGTTCGGTGGCAACTTCATGGCCTTTGCTGGAAGATAGGGTATACGCGGGTTCGCCTCTGCCGAAAGCTAGTGGCGGTATTATTTCGACGTTAAACTGGAAGGGTTTTGACGTGAATATGTTGTTTTCTTACGTGCTTGGTCGTCATATCTTGAATGCCGGGAAAGGTGCTTCCGTGGGAACGAGTTTGGGATTGACATTGGATGATTTGACCAAGCCTGTTTTTGCTGATCTGGATAAAGTTACTTTCTGGCAGAAACCGGGAGACAAGGCTGATTTCCCCATGAATCGCTTGGAATCCGGGTTGGGTAACTTCACGACGATACTCAGTTCTAACGTGGAGAATGTGAGTTACTTGAAATTGAAAACTTTGACAATCGGGTACACTTTGCCCCAAAAATGGACAAGGTGTGCCGGAATGGAAAGTGCGCGGGTATTTATTTCCGGGGAGAATTTGTTTACGATTACCAATTACACGGGACCTGACCCAGAATCTGTTGACGTGGTTACCGGTGTGGATAATTTTGGCAATTACCCGCTTAGTACGCGTGTCACGTTAGGTTTAACCCTTAATTTCTGATGTTTATGAAAAGGAATATATTACTGCTTGTACTTCTTGCGGCGATCGTTTTTGGCTGTGAGGATTTTTTGACCGAAGAGCCTGAAATTGCGGTAACTAACAATAATTTTTGGAAAAACGAGAAGGATGTCGAGAGTGCCGTGTACGGGTTGCATTCGGTGTTTCGCACGGTGTTTGGTGATGTGGTTGTGTTGTACAGGGATAGAGGATTGCCTTGCGATTATTTGAATGCGGTATGGAAATATCCTTCCGAAAATCAACCCAGCTACATGTGGAACGCCAGTAATCCGGCGATTTCATGGGCAAATGAATACAAAGTGATAGCTCAAGCGAATCTGGTGATAGATAATATTGACAGGGCAAATTTACCGAAAGAGAGACATAATTATTATCTTGGGCAGGCTTATTGTATTCGAGCTTATACTTATTTCTATATATTGAGAGCGTGGGGAGATGCTCCTCTCGTGAAAGAATCGGTGGACGTGGGTGAAAAAGCCCGCACCTCGTGGCAGGAATTGGCTGATTTTGCTATTAAGGATTTGAAATCGGCTGCGGAAATGTTACCGAAGGCTAGGGATTTGTATGATGCCAATAAGGTGAAAGTGACCAGTAAACAAGTGCCATCCAGAGGTACTGCTCACGCTATATTGGCACATTTGTACGCGTGGAAAGCGGCATTGAATAACGAGCCGGAATTGAACACGTTGAGTATAGCCGAGGCGGATTCTGTGATTAAGCATGGTGGTTATGTTTTGGCAAAGAACCCGAAGGAGGTTTGTGACGTGGTGATGTTGGGAAATAGTGACGAGGGGATTTTCGAGGTAGATTATCAAAATACGCCGGGTGATTTGAAAACTTCGGGATCTTTCATCGCCGGGGCTTGTCAGAAATGGCCGATACAGCCTTTGACGACTCCTGCTACACGGCGTTCAATCATGCGTATCAATAACACTACGGTTATGGAAATGTACAAGGACAAGTCGGACGAACGGCGGGATGAATATTTTTACAAGTTGGACTCTATGGCAGGTGTGGCAACATCGGTGACTCAAGGAGCCGCTTATATCAGCAAGTGGCGGGGCGTGGTGCTTAATGTGGGGGGATCTAGTGATGGAACCTTGAAGTCGTACGAGGATAACGAGATTTTAATTCGTTTGGCGGATATCATCCTGCTTCGTGCCGAGGTGAAAGCCAAGACAGGTGATACTCCTGGGGCTATTGCCGATTTGAACACGATTCGTGACCGGGCGGGAGCTCCCTTGTATTCCAGTGCCGAGGGTGATTTGCAGGAGGCAATTGCCAAGGAACGGGATAAGGAGTTATTTCTGGAAACGGGTATTCGTTATTACGACATCATCCGGAACGGTACTTTCCGGGAAAAACTAAGGGGTAAATACAAGACTCTGACCGAGCAGGACGTGGCGGAGGGTGCTTGCTATCTGCCCGTGGGGAACGGTGCCTTCACGAACAATACCCTGATGCGGCAAACAATATACTGGAAACGGAATGGATATGCTTATTAAAAATGCAAGATTATGAAACTACGATATTTAATGATTCTATTTATATTCAGCTTTGGTGCGTGTGATAATGATTATTTCCACGATACCGGACTGGCAAACGGGCGGCACGACTGCACCGTGTGGGAATACCTGCATAAAGATTCCTATAACTGGGATTCGACCATTTTGGTTATCGAGCGTGCGGGACTGGTGGATTTGTTTGACGGGAAAGACCCGGCGTATCCGGAGATCACGTTTTTCGGTCCGACGAACTTCTCTATCATGCAATTTATGTATAAAACTGTGGATAGCAATGACGAGATGCTGTACAACCGGATAGAGGACATCCCTGCGGATATGTGCCGGAAAATGATTCTGTGTCACGTCCTTCCCAAGAAAATGATGAAGGAGGAATTCGATTATGAAGTGAAGGGAACCCTCGAGGGTGGAACCTATATCAATGCTATATCTGGCACGAAGTTACGTGTATTTCGGGCGAAATCCTCTTACATGGGTATTGCTGACATCGGGGCGGAATCCTTGGGGTTACATGCGTTGGAGACCGGTTTCCTCGTGGGAATCGCTTCTGCCGACATTGAAATGAACAACGGGGTCGTACACTCCTTGAGTTACACGTATCAATTTTCAGAACTTTAATAATTTCCAGGATGAAAAATATATGTAGAATAATAATATTATTGGCTTTCGTGAGCGTGTCGGCAATCTGTTGTCAGGATATCACGGTCGGTTATCTGATGACAACCAATGCTGCTTATACGCCGGATTCGTTGGTAGTGAAAGCCGTGTTAGACCCGGAAGACGATGCGCACCAGATCAAATTCGAGATCCCTTGGCAATCGACTTCTATCGAGGGAGTGCAGGGAACTTTCCCCATGGTCTATTCCATTAAGAGTATCACTTGTGATAACGGGCACCCGGAAGCGGCTTCGCAATTCACAGTGGCTCGCAAGGGCGTGATCGAGTTGCCGTGGAACCACACGGTGCCTCCCGGTCGTTATGTGATCTCGTTGGAAGTTTCTAACGAGGGATATACCCGTCTACTGGATTCCGTCTTCACTGTTATTGTGAAATAGAATATCGGAAGTGCTTTTTCAATAGGGAGCCAGAAAAGTCTAGAGAGCTTTTGGCTCCCTATTTGTATAATAGGGGCATTGTTTCTGCTCTTTCTGATGACGATTCGACGAGCATTCAGGGAGTATATGGGGAAGTCTTACTACATATTTGGATTTTAACTGAATATATCTGGTATGAAACATATATTAATTCATATTCAAATTGTAATAAAAACCTATATTTTTTCTTTTCTAATAGAGGATGAATAGGAGATGAATGGGAGTTGAATAGGAGTTGATAACAGGTAACTCTAACTAATATATGTCAGATATATCCGTTACGGGATAGACTTCTCTCGGAATAGGGTGAATGCTGGGTAGCATAACGAGATTAGGGATAATTTTCTCGGTAACGGGAAAAGAATTGTTGGAACAGTTGTTAATTTGCAATGGTTGTTTTGTGAACCTGCTTTTTTTCTTTAGTTTTGCCTGTGAGATATAGTGTTTGTCGTGAAAAATAAAAAGCAAATAGTAGGTTCGATTGATTTATTGAGTAGATTCAATGAGCGGGATATAGCGGCTTTCGGTGAGATTTACTCTTTGTTTTATGATGATCTGTTTTATTACGCTTTGAAGTTGTACGGGAACACGAACGTGGAGCCACAGGATGTCGTGCATGATACGTTCTTGAAGTTGTGGCAGTTTCCTAGGACTAGGTTTGAAAGTTTGGCGGGGTTGAAAGCTTATCTTTTCGTGGCACTGAGGAACGAGTTTAACCAGTGCGTGAGGCATAATTACTACGTGGAAGAATATAAAAAGCATGAATTGCAGACGAGGGCGTTTGAATTTGATGTTTTGGAAAGCGAGTTGAGGGGGAATTGCGAGTATATGTTGGGATTGTTGCCTCAAGAATGTGCCGAGGTGCTTCGCCTTTTCTTCGAGGGGTTGAACTCGGAAGAGATCGCCTTGAAGCTCGGGAAGACCAAGCAGGTCGTTTATAAAAGGAAACATGAAGCTATTTCTATCTTGAAGAAGAAAATATCCAAGGAGGATATTTTTGTTCTGATGTTCTTTTTGAGTTGTCTTTAGGGATGTTTTCATCATTCGTTTGATTTTTTGAAAAAAAACTTGAGAAAGTCGGATAAAATTTCGAGTTCATGCATCTTATTATTAAAATGGAGAAAATAAGATGAAAGAACTAGATAAAAGTCGTTACGAAAGGATTCATGAAATTGTAGAAGAAGTGCTGGAAGCGATGAAGGACAAACGGGATATGGCATCCTGTGAGAAGTTGCTTGATTTCTTGCAGGATGACGCTCCGGATCGTGAGTTCTTGGAAAGGATGGCTTCCGGGGAATTATTTATGCGGTACCATGAAAAGCGGGCGGCGAGAGATAAACGCCAGGATGTACAAAGGCTCGTGGAGAGTTTGAAAGACTGGAAAAGGAAAAAGGAAAATACCCGGAGGTGGCTCAAGCGAATTTCCACGGTGGCAGCCGCGGTTGTCGTTTTGGGCTTTTGTGTTTGGCCATTTATGGACGATGGGAGGGATCGTTCTGTCAAAATAGAACAACCCGGGCAGCACGGGAGACCCGTGTTGGTTTTGAATAACGGTTTGAAACTGGAATTGCAGGAAGCGGGTAACGAGTTGCCCGGCGGGCGGCACGGGATAGAGAAAGTGACTCGTGAGCGGTTGGTCTATCGCGGGGCGGTCGGGGCGAAGAAGGGAGTGGAATACAACACGCTGATCGTGCCGGCAGGGTATAGTTATAGCGTGGAGCTTGCCGACGGTTCGGTGGTGACGTTGAACGCCGGGAGCCGGTTGAAGTATCCCGTTGCCGGGATTAGCGGGAAGCGGGAAGTGGAACTGGACGGGGAGGCTTATTTCAAGGTCGCCAAGTCGGTCCATCCTTTTATCGTTAAAATGGGGGATGCGTTCGTGAAGGTTTACGGGACGGAGTTTAACGCGAGTAAAGATTTGGAGGGGGATATCGAGGTGGTGCTCGTGGAGGGGAGTGTCGGTTTCCACGCGGAAGCGGGCAAGGAGGTGATGATGGAGCCGAACCAGAAGTGCGATTACAATCCCGCGGGTGGAGAGGTACGCGTGAGTAACGTGGACGTGCGGGGGTATGTTGCCTGGATGAATAATGAGTTCAATTACGAGCGGGTGTCGCTGGATTATTTCTTGAAAAAGATCGCGGTTTGGTACGGCGTGCAGTTTAAATATGACAAGGCGAAATTGGAGCCGATCGAGTTTTACGTGTCGACAAAACGGGATGTGCCTTTGTCCGACCTGATTTTGCTGATAGAGAAAAGTACAAGCCTGAATTTTATTCGGGAATCAGATAAAGTGTTTATAATTAAATGATAGTAGCTATGGGATGAAAGGTGGTTCATGAAAAAATAAGAAGCATCCGGGGGATACTTCCTATAATCGTATCGCGTGTATAAAGATTGGCGTCGCTATACATAGATACATGTTAAAAACTAATCAACTAAATTATGGAAAAAAAATTACATCACAAAAGAAGTGTATTAAAAAAAGGAATCAGTTTAATGTTTTTACTGGTTTCGACATTTTTGATCGTTCCTGGGTTTGCCGCTGATCACGAGGGAATGCAGCAACAGGTAAGAGAAAAAAGGATTACAATCAATAAAAAGGATGTTTCGGTCAAGGAAATTCTGGAAGAGATTAAACAACAGACCGGTTTTGATTTCGTGGTTAACGCTGGTTTTATCGCGGATTTGGGTAAAAGGACGTTGAACGTGAAAGAGGTCACGGTTGATGAAGCGTTGCTCGTGTTGCTCCGGGGCACGAAGTACGCTTACGAGATCGTGAATAACCGTATCACGTTTGTTTTGAAGCCGGGGGAAGATGCTGTCGATAAGGTGAAGATGGTCAAGGTGAAAGGGCAGGTTTGGGACGAGTTTAAAAAGCCGTTACCGGGTGTCACTGTCACTTTGAAAGGAACTTCAACCGGTGTGGCGAGTGATGTGGAAGGGACGTTTGAAATAAATGTAAATCAAAAGGATACGGTTGTGCTGGTTTTTTCTTTCGTGGGTATGAAAACGAGGGAGATCGCCTGGAGGGGGGAGGAGATGTTGAACGTGGTGTTGATGGAGGATGTGCAAGCCATGGATGAGGTGGTCGTGACGGGGTATCAAACTTTGAAGAAGTCTGATATGGCGGGGTCTTCCAGCGTGGTGTCGGCGAAGGATTTGATGTTCACGGCGACAAATTCGTTGGAGCAGGCTTTGCAGGGGAAGATCGCGGGAATGGTGATTCAGAACACGAACGGGTTGATAGGTACGCGCCAAAAGGTGAGAGTACGGGGTACCTCCACGTTGTTAGGCAGCCAGGAACCCGTGTGGGTAGTAGATGGTATTATTCAAGAAGATCCGCTTCCTTTTAAAACAGAAGATTTTAAATTGTTCGGTCAGGATAACATGGATAATTTCGAGATGATGAGAAATTTCGTGGGGAGTGCCATTTCCTGGCTTAATCCCTCGGATATAAAAGATATTACCGTGTTGAAAGATGCTTCGGCGACAGCCATATACGGGGTGAAGGCCGCGAATGGCGTGATCGTGATTACCACGAAACGGGGAGAAGCCGGTAGGGTGAGCGTTACTTATTCCGGTAATTTTTCCATCGGTTCGAAACTGACCTATGATAAGATGGAATTGATGAATTCCAAAGAGCGGATAGATGTTTCCCGGGAGATTTATGAAAACGGGTATCCCGCTCTCGCTTCGAAGATTCCTTCCGTGGGCTTTTCGGGGATAATGAAAAGGTATTTAGAGGATAAAATTTCTTACGATGAGTTTAATGCCGGCGTGAAGAAATTGGAAACGATGAATACGGATTGGTTTGATATTCTTTATGAAAATCCGTTTAGCCATAGTCATAATATCAGCCTGTCCGGGGGGGGCGACAAGACCACGTATTACGCCAGTTTCGGAATCACGGGAAATAACGGAACGGCCAAGGGTAACGATTCCGAGTCTTATAACGGTAGGGTGAATGTTACCACGATTTTTAAAGAGAAATTCCATTTGTCGGGAAGTTTGTCCGGTAGTGTCACGAAAACGAACGCGTTTAACCAGATTGACCCGTATAAATACGCTTCCAGGACGAGCCGGGCGATCCCTTGCTATAATGAAGACGGTTCTTTAGCATTTTACAAGGAGAGAAACGGTTATGATTACAATATACTGCACGAGTTATCGCAATCGGGTAACAAAAATCGTTCAACGAATTTGAATTTTAGTTTGTTCGGAGGATGGGATATCCTGTCCGGGCTGAAGTACGAACTGACTTTTTCTTACGGAACTTCCTCTACGCACGGGGAAACCTGGGCGACCGAGTTGTCTAACGCTATGGCAGAGATCCGGGGATACGAGTTCGGGATGTATACCCCGGAAGACAGCCAGTATAAAAAATCGCGGTTACCTCAAGGTGGAGAGTTGTCTTTGATGGAATCGAGGATGGAAACATGGACTGTCCGGAATTCGCTTTCTTACGTGGGGCACGCGGATAAGCATTTGTATACCGTGTTGATCGGGCAGGAAGCCCGCAAGACAAGCAACGAGGGGTATAATGAAACGGTGTGGGGATATATTCCCAGCCGGGGTAAGTCTATCGTGACACCTCCCGTGGAGATAGAGGATGCTTATAGTACCAATAAGACAGCCAACCCGTTGTTTGATCAGATGAACCAGAAAATCACGGATAATACAGCGACTTACGTGTCTTATTATGGGACGTTGACTTATTCTTATGACGAACGTTATATCTTTAACGCGAGTATCCGTGGGGATGCCTCTAATAAGTTCGGGCAGGATAAAAGCGCTCGTTTCCAGCCGGTATGGTCTGTCGGTGTGCGTTGGAATTTAGGGCGAGAGCATTTTATGGAAGGGCAAAGGTTGCTTAACGAGATGAGTTTCCGGGCTTCTTATGGTTTTCAAGGAAATGTATGTGAGGCGTCCGGTCCGGATTTGATAGCCGGAATCCCCTCGGACGGTGGTGTTTGGGGACCGACGGGTGAATATTATTTGACTACTTCGCGGTTGCCCAATCCCCGGTTGAAATGGGAAAAGAACAGAAGTGTAAATTTGGGTGTCGATTTCACTTTATTGAATAATCATGTGTCGGGTACTTTCGAGTATTATTACAAGAGGGGGAAAGATATTGTCGTGCGGAGAGCCGTGCCTCATGCAAACGGGGTGACATCCATGTATATGAACGGTGGAACCATGGAAAACAAGGGTTGGGAGTTGACGATGAATTTCGTTCCTTTGCGTTTGGACGAGTTCGTGTGGAATTTGAGTTTGAATACTTCCAAGAATTATAACAAGATTACTTCCAAATTGGAGGAGAATACGACTTGGACGAATGCTGCCAGTGGCGGGTTGAGCCGGGACGGTTATCCGGTTTCTGCATTTTGGGCTTTTGCTTTTGACGGGCTTTCCCCGGTAGACGGTTCGCCTTTGTTTGATTTTTTTGACGCGGAGGAGAACCCGAAAGTGAAGACGGATGCCACGACTTACATGAAGTACATGGGGAAACTTGACCCGGATTTCACGGCAGGGCTTAGTACTTCTTTCCGGTATAAATCGTTAGCGTTGTCTGCTTCTTTCAATTTGCAATTAGGCGGGAAGAAATTTCTGGCACCGGCATTTGATGCCGGAATACAGAATGATATTCCCAGTGATTATAATAATTTGCCTAAAGAGTTGGTTAAACGTTGGCGTAAACCGGGAGACGAAGTATACACGAATATTCCTTCACTCCCGTACGCGGATAAGGGACGGATAAAAGCTCCTGATGGTAAATTTTTATACCCGCATGAAATTTATAATTATTGTGACGAACGGGTGGTGGATGCCTGGTTCCTGAAATGTAATAATATTTCTCTTTCCTATACCTTTCCTGAAAAGTGGATAAAAGGTTTTGTCCAGAGTATAGGGTTGTCATTCAGCGTGACGAACCCGTTCCAGTTTGTCAGTAACGATTTCAAGGGGCGTGATCCTGAGGTTGCCACGGGAAGTCAGCCGATGGCAAGGAATTATAATTTGAACGTGAGTGTTAGTTTTTAAAAAATGGATTATGAGACGATTAATTTCACGATACAGTATATTGCTCGTGTTTTGTGTATTGACCGGGTGTAATGATTTCTTGGAAGAAACCAGTCAGAGCGAGGTGCGTCCTTCCACGGTAGAGGAGTTGTACCAGGTGATGCTGGGAGAGGCTTACCCGAGAATGACGAGTTTGAATGGCGATATTATAATGCCTTATCTGGAGTTGCTCACGGACAACATGCAATTTAATGATGTGGTTAGTGGGAACGAAGCGGTATTGAACCTGGTAGAAAAGTTCAGGCCTATTTTCTCGTGGAAAAAAGAGATGTATGAAGAGTGTGCCTTGGTGAACGGAATGGGGACCTGGGATCTTTATTATAGCCGGATTTGCGGGTGTAATGTGGTGCTCGATTATCTTGACCGGGTGAGTGGGGATGTGGAGAAAAAGTATGATATGAGAGGACAAGTACTTGTATTACGCGGGTGGTGGTATCTTCAGCTGGTAAATCTTTACGGGTTGCCTTACAACGAGGGTGATCCCGCGAAGAATCCCGGGGTTCCTTTGAAACTTTCGATGGAAGTGACCGGTGAGCTTTTTCCCCGGAATTCCGTGGCAGAGGTGTACGGGCAGATAGAGAAAGATTTGCTTGAAGGAACGGCATTGTTAAAAAAGTATGGCACGGAAACTTCAGCGTGGAAAATGAGTTATCTGGCAGGGATGTCTTTGTTGTCCCGGATGTATTTGTATATGGAGAATTGGGATAAAGCTATTGTTTACGCGGATTCGGTCTTGGAGGTTCGTTCCGGTCTATGTGATTTTTCCAAGTTTGACGATGTCGAGAATGCTGTTAGCGGGAATATAGATAAAACTTACAGTGGCGTGTATAACTCGAGTGTCAGTAATGAAATTATTTGGATGTATGGCAATTCCAAAGAAAATACACTTTATACAAGTATGACTTCCGGTTCGCTAGATCCGGCTTTATATGCCATATCGGATGAGTTGGTGGATTGTTTTGAAAAATTGAATAACCCGGGGAATGATTCGAAAGTGGATGCCGGAGATTTAAGACGATGCTACGAGATCGTTTCCGGATATTACTATGATAGCCAAAGAGTAAAACATTACTATCCCTATTGGGTGACGAAGCAGGGGAGGGCTAATGGCATTTATTCGTATAGTTGTTCTGCCAAGGGATTGCGTACCGCGGAGCTTTATTTGAATAGGGCGGAGGCGTATATCCAGAAATACCGTAGGGAAGGGAGTGCCGGTTTCCGTGAGAGAGCTTTGACTGATTTGAATAGGTTGCGTGAGTCCCGTTTTGATACCCGGCACGTGGCTTATGTGCCCGTGGAAAGTCGTACGGATATTGACGTGAGCACTGCCGATAAATTATATGATTTCTGTTTGCTCGAGCGTCGTCGGGAGTTGATGTTTGAAGACCATCGTTGGTTTGATTTGCGCCGCACGGGAATGCCCCGGTTGGAGCATAAAGTAGGTAGTCCGGCGACGACTTACGTGCTGGAAGTTGGAAGTCCGCATTATGTTCTGCCGATACCGGAGGCGGTAATGAAGGATAACGCCAGGTTGGAACAAAATAAGTATTAATAATTTAAGATTACGTGATGAAAAGAATATTATTATGTAGTTCGATTTGCCTTTGTTTGATGGCAATGATTGCTTGTCACGACGAGAGTGCTTTGACCCCGACAGAGCAACCCGAGATGGGATATGTTCTTCCGCAAGGGAATCATGATTTTGACAAACGTATCGTGGCATGGCAGGAAAAAGCGAATTTTTTTATTTTATACAAATTTGCCGATAAAGATATCCGCTGGCAGTATAATACTTGGCTGGATGAGGAGGAAATTACCTATACGTTTGCAGATACGAATTATATTAACAAACAGCTTGATTTGATAGAGTCCAAGTTCCTGAATTTTTATTCTTTAGATATTTTGCGGGAAGGGATGCCTTTGAAACTTATGTTGTTAGGGCAATTGGATGATTACTCTTCTTATGTCCACAAGCATAATATTTACGTGAATTTTGACGGGTTCGCGATGGCTTGGGGAGATAATTCTATCGACAATATGACGGCCGCACAACGCAACGCGTTTAAAACGGACGTGAATCAGGCTTTCGTGAAAAGGTTAATGGATAATGGTCTATTGCAGGTACCGGAAGCTTTCTCGAAAGTATCTGTTTATAATTCTGTATCTTACTCCCGGGATAAGATGTATGGTTTGGGCTTTTTGGCATTGAATCAATCCCGGGATGCGATCAGGGATTTTAATAAATACGTGGAGGTGATTCTTTCTAATCCTAAAAGTTTTCTGGAGTCCCCTTCTACGAATACATTTACTCATGAAGGGATATTGACGGATGCAAAAGACGTGAACGGATTGATTCGGCAGAAGTATAAGGCGGTAATCGAGTATTTTAATAGTCTGGGGATTGATATCCAGGGTATAGGGGATGCCGTGGAGAAGTAGATCGTGATAGGCGGTAAAAAATGATTTTTAGCAATATTGAAGTGTGTGAAAATAAATAGTAAATTAAAAAAGAAGTGTATGAAAAAATGGTTTGTATTTTTTGTAATGACACTGTTTGTTAGTGTTTCTTTGATGACTGCGGAAGCAGCCGAAAAAAAGAAAAAGGGAAAAAATAATGATACCACGGAGCAGCAAGAGAAAAGCAAGTATGAAAAGTTGTTTGCAGATAAAAGCCACGTGTGTGTGCAAGGTGATTTTATCACCCTGCACAAGGTGAAGGGGAAATTGTATTTCGAGATGCCTTTGGAATACATGGGGCGGGAGATGTTGATGGCCGCTACTGTCAAGAAAACCACGAATCCTTCGTTAAGTACGGTGGGAATGAAAATGCGGGATCCTTTGCACGTGCGCTTTGTTTTGAAGGATAGCTTGGTGTTCCTCCGGAAGGTTAACGCTTCCATGGAGTGTGACCCGGGAGATTTGACGATGCAGGCAGCCCGGGATTTGAATTATTCCGATTCGGATTTCAAGAAAATGACGGTGGAAGCGTATAATGCGGATAGTTCTGCCGTAGTGTTCGAGATGACAAAAATGTTTTTGGGAGAAGAAAAAGCATTTTCTCCCGTGTCGGAAGGTTCTGGGTTGGTAAATGTAAATTCTACTTTGAAGCCGGAGTTGTGTTCGTTGGGGGATTTGAAGGCTTTTGAGGATAATGTGTCTATTGATGCAGACTTGTCGTATACTTACCGGATGAATGTTCTTTTCTTCGTGTTGGGGGAAGGAGAGGTAACCACGAAAGTAACGCATAGCGTGTTGTTGTTGCCGGAACAGAAGATGAAACCTCGTATTTCTGACGGGCGTATCGGGATTTTCTTGACTGGCAAGCAATTGTTGACGAATCAAGAAGATGGTATCAAAACTTATACTTTGGCAAATCGTTGGCGGTTGGAACCCAAGGACATGAAGGCTTGGGAAAGAGGTGAACTGGTGGAACCCGTGAAACCGATTGTTTATTACCTGGATTCTTTGTTCCCGGAGAACTGGAAAGCTCCTATTAAAGAGGGCGTGTTGCGTTGGAATGCCGCGTTCGAGAAGATAGGTTTTAAAAACGCTGTTCGTATCTACGATTTCCCGAAAAATGATCCTTCGTTTGATGCCGATAATTTGAAATTTTCGTGTATCCGTTATTTGCCGGTAGCGACAGCTAATGCCATGGGTCCCTCGTGGGTGGATCCGAGCACGGGTGAAATCGTGAACGCTTCGGTGATCGTGTGGAGTGATGTGGTGCAAATGGCTAATTATTGGCGTTTTGTACAGACTTCTCAAATCGATCCCCGGGTACGCGGTCGAAAGTTGCCGAATGATGTCCTCGGGGAAACGATGGCTTATATCGTGGCTCACGAGGTCGGTCATACTTTGGGGTTGATGCACAATATGGCTGCTTCCGCGGCTTTCCCCGTGGATTCGTTGCGCTCTGTTGCTTTTACCCAAAAGTACGGGACAACTCCTTCAATCATGGATTACGCGCGATTTAATTACGTGGCTCAACCTTCTGACGGCGAGGTGAAATTGACACCTCCGGATTTGGGAGTATATGATTATTACGCGATTAAATGGTTGTATTCTCCGATTAGCGGGAATAAGTCGGTAGAGGAAGAAGCTGAAATTTTACAGCGGTGGATAGACGAAAAAGTGGGAGATCCCCTCTATCGCTATGGCGTACAGCAGATATTCAGTCGTTATGACCCGAGTTCGTTGGAAGAGGATTTAGGGGATGATCCGGTGAAAGCGGGAACTTACGGAATTAAAAATCTGAAATACATCATCGGACATTTGAATGATTGGATCAAGGATGATCCGGATGCTTCCCATCGTTATGCTTTGTACGAGAATATCGTGGTACAGTACTATCGTTATCTTTTGAATGCGATTTACAATGTAGGAGGTATTTATCTTAATCAAGCGAAAGACGGAACTCCGGCAATCCGTTATCAATCTGTGCCGAAGGATGTACAGAGAAATTCTATGAATTGGGTCATCCGGCAGATGCGGAACAGTGATTGGTTGGATGCCGAGGAGAATATCAGCAAGTACAAGTTGATGACGAAATCTTCAGCGTTGGTACAGAATGCCGTGATGAAGTCCTTGTTGTCCATGGCTCCACGTGTAACCTTGTCTTCCCATGTTGCTAAAGATGCTTATTCTATGAGGGATTACTTCGAGGACTTGTACGGCAATGTATTTGAGTCAACCATTAATGGTCGTAAACTTACAAGTGGAGACAAAATTATGCAACGGGCTTTGATGGCTACCGCGAAAAGCGTGTTGGTGCCGAAGGAGGGAGGCGGATTATTTTTGAATGGTTTGGCTGTTGATTTAAATCCCTTTGCTCCGTCCGTGGAGGAAATTTGTGCTTTTGGTTTGGATGAGTCGGGATTAGTGAAGGCTAATTATGAGCAATTGAAAAAATTTGAAGACACGTATGGTAGCGGGATTATTGCGTCCCAGGTAAAATTCCAGGAGGTGAATCCCGGGTATAATTTCATGCGGCCTGTTGCCATTGACGGGATTGACGAATCTGCGGCTTATTATACGGCAATGATACACAAGGTGGAAAAAATGGTGCAAAGTCGTTTGAATACGGCTCATAAAGAAGATCAAGCGCATTATCAGTCTATTTTGTTGTTGATTAAATCTATTAAGAAATGAGATAATAGCGACATTAAAGTATCGGGTATATTTTTTGAGGGAGCCTGAAAAGCTTGGAGCGCTTTTCGGCTCCCTCTTTGATAAAGGGCATATAAATGTGTTTACACCAGCGTGAAACTTGAGTTTAGCGCTGTTTTAAGTTCCTGCATCAGCTTGTTTGCGTTTAGTGGTTTGGAAACATAGCTGTTGAAGCCGTTTTTCATGATCCGTTCCTTGTCTGAAGCGAAAGCATATGCCGTGACGGCGATAATAGGTACTGTGGTAGAGAATTTCCGGATTTCTTGTGTTGCCTCGTAACCATCCATGTTAGGCATATTGATATCCATGATGATGATTTGAGGTTGATGTTGTTTATATAGTTCAACAGCTTCTTTTCCGTCCCACGCGTGGATGATTTTGTATGTTGAACCAAGTATCGACTTGAACAGCAGATAATTGCTTTCGTTATCTTCCGCAACCAGAATCGCAATGTCTTTCTGTTTTATGTTTTCTTTTTGTATTTCGATAGCTCCAGGCTTTTTTTTCTCGATAGTGGCGGTCAGGTACGGGACGGAGAACCAGAAAGTGCTGCCTTTGCCTTCACCTTGGGATTCTACGCCGATACGACCAGACATTTTTTCAACGATACTTTTGCAAATGGAAAGCCCGAGCCCGGTTCCTTGGGCGAAATCGTTTAATTTGGTGAAACGTTCAAAAATTCGTTTTTGTCCCTCTTGTGATATACCTAATCCGGTGTCTCGTACGAAGAAACGGATTTCATCCTCTTGCAATTCATAACCGAAAGTGATACATCCTTTGGGAGTGAACTTGCAGGCATTTGTCAGTAAGTTAATCAATACCTGGGATAAGCGATTGGGCTCTGTTTGAATGTAACAATCAGTTGCCCCGAGAGTGAAGTTCAATGTTACTCCCGGTTGGACGCGTAGGCGTACTGTATTCTCCACGGAACGAATTAATTCATTCAGATCAGTGGATTGATAATTAAAATCAAGTGTGTTCGATTCGACTTTAGCCAAATCAAGCACGTCATTAATCAATTGCAGTAATAATTGGTTGTTATTCTCGATGATTCTTATAAATTGTTGTTTCTGATCTTCGTCCTCTGTAGTGGTCAACAGGTTCGAGAAACCTACGATAGCATTCAGTGGAGTGCGTATTTCGTGGCTCATGTTGGCGAGGAAAGCAGATTTCAGGCGATCGGATTCTTTCGCTTTTTCCCTTGCCGATACAAGAGCCTGTTCCTGTTTCTTACGTTCGGTAATCAATAGTAATGAGCCGATAAGAGTGGTGGGTTGTCCGGTAGTATCATATTGGGATACCGCCGCATTGATTTCTAGCCAATCGATGTGTTCTTTCCCGGCTTTTTGGGAAACAATACGGAATTCCGCCTTGGTGTATTGTAATTTGCCGTTTAAAAAGTTGCCGTGTATCTGCTTAATGCGGTCTACGTCATCCGGATGTATTCTCTGGAAGTATTCGTTTTCCTCGATCATGTGTATCGAGTGGGTCGAACCGTCTACTTTGGTAAAGTTCATGTGGCTTAGCACACGTTGTACTTCACAGGCAATTCTATGATTTTTCAAATCCCAACGCCATGGTATAATACGTGCCACGCTCAATGTCATATCCAATTTCTTGGCTGATTCCCTTAAATCGTTTTCCGCTTTGCTCCGGCTTGTGACATCTATCCCGAAAAAATCAATCACGTTTTTTTCGGCGGATTGGCAAATGATGAATTCATAAAAAGTATTGGTCTGTTTGAAGTAATGAGTGAATGTGACAGAACGTTCTTTCTCGAATACAGTTTCAATGAAAGGTGAAATATAATCGATAGGGAAAAGTGATTTTTGTTGATTCTCGGCAGTATTCTGATCGGTTAAAGCATGAAATGATTCGTTCGTGGAGAGGTAAGTCACGTGCGTTATGTGTCCGTTTTTATCGAGATCGATAGCGGCTTGCGCGTAACAGATTGGCATATTGCGCACCAGTATGTTGTGAGTCCTGAAAAGGGCGAGTTTCTTGCGTTGAAATAATGAATTTAGTACTGCCACAATAATCAATGCGGCAAAAATAATGGCGCATATGATGATTTGCCAGCTGTATTGCTGCCATAAGGTTTTCGGTTTATTGATAAACTTTGTTCCCGCGGGACACCTTTCGATGGAGAGATGGTCTTGGCTTAGTTGTGTGTAATTGACAATGGGGTAGGATTTCGTGGAATAGATAAAGGGAATGTTGCGCATGGAACTTCCTTCCAACATTTTGACAACGAGTGTTGTCAGAGCTTCTTGTGTTTGTTCTCTGGCGGGGAAATAACCTCCCAAAACACCGTCTTGGAGGTAGGCACTTCGTAGGGCAAAAACAGGATGAGGGGATGCGGATATCATACGTGTATCACCGGAAATGAGCATTGGGAACCCGTGAACATTTTTGCGTTCGTAGAACCAAGTCGAGAAAAGTAATCCAATAGTCAGATCCCGGCTGACCAGGTAATCCTGAAAGTGATCGGCGTTTTGATTATTACCGACAAGCCACTCGTATTCGAGGGTAGGGTATTTCGCCAGAATATGCGAGTGAACAAGTTTGTCCAGGTAACGGTTCGTGTAAAGTTCGTCTGCAATAAAGACGATTTTTTTTATTTGGGGTTGCATCTGTACCATCATGTCTATGGTTTCTTTATACATATTTGGTACTTCGATGAACGTGAAATTGTATTGCTGTCTGATTTGGGATAATGGAGTTAATTTGCCGTCCAATATATTTAAAGAACCACCTGTAAAATAGTATTCGGTTGATGCGAATGAATCTTCGTTGCCGATTAGTATCATCGGGATGTCGCCCCATTCCTGTTTGATTCGATCTCTTAAAGTAAAAGCCATGTTGCCGATCAGTACGAGGTAAGTAGGTTTTTTGCTTTCAAAACGGGTAAAAATACCATCCTCCATCTGTTTGAATAGTTTATCATTACGGATGAACGTACCGTTCATGTGAACGATTTCGGCAGATACTCCTGCGGTCTGGGCTGTTTGCATCGTGATTGGGGTGATCAATTCTTGGCTCCAGGGAGCCCCTTCGTTATAAGAATTGATAATAAGTAGGCGTTGCTGCTCTTCCGCTTGAGTTGTTTTGGGGATAAGGGCAGACGTAAAAACCAAGTATGTGATTAACACAATCACACACTTGAAAAAAGAATGGTATTTTCTGTGTATCATTATGGTAATATATTTTCTTCGCTTGCAAAATTGTATAGAGTTTCTATTCTCGTAATATGGCTACAAAAATATTTAAATTTGGTACTATAATCAAAAAAGTAGGGTCTATTTTTAATGGGGGAGATTGCCTCCTGATTTCATCGAGGGGTGTTTTTAATTTAAGAGAAATATAACACAATAAAGCGAGGATGTGTTTTATGTATTTTATATATTTACAGCCCCTTGGTTTTAGAATAATTAAAATAGATTATTAACATTTAGAAATCTGTTGTATGAAAAAAGGATTAGTATTGTTACTTGTGTCACTATTCTTGCTCCCGTGTACGGAACCCTTGTACGCCTGGGGTAAGAAGAAAAAGAAGAAAGCAAAAACTGAACAACAAGACTCTACCGCTAAAAAAGTAGAATCGAAATACGAGAAGTTGTTCAAGGGAAAACAACACGAGGAATTTCGCGGAAACTTTATCACGGTTCATCGGGTTGGAGATAAAATTTATTTCGAGTACCCGTTAAAATATATGGGACGGGATGTTTTAATTGCTTCCACTCCTTCCGCTACGAGTGATCCTTCCACGGTAAACGTGGGCTATAAGTCCTCAGATCCTTTGCACGTTCGTTTTAAATTGCAAGATAGTACAATCTTTATGAACGAGTGCGCTACTTATACCACTTTTGATCAAACAAAAGAAATGCAAGAGGCTGCGGCTTTGAATTTCATGGATGTTCGTAAATTAAAATTCAAACTGGAGGCTTACAATAAAGATAGCACTGCGGTTGTATTTGAGGTGGGAAAGATATTCTCCGATCCTTCAATGAATCCTATCGGGGGATATTTTATGGGTATGTTGCCTATTAGCGGAAAGTTGAAGAGTGAGCTTTCTTCCTCGGGAAAGATAAAATCTTTTGATGATAATATCTCGATAGAGTCTCAGGAAGTGTATAATTGTACCGCTAGTTTCCTCTTCTTCTCTTTTAATTTAGGGGATGTTTCCGTTAATACCGTGAAAACCGTGTTGTTGTTGCCGGAAGAAAAAATGAAGCCGAGAATTTCTGATCCCCGTATCGGGATTTTCTTGACCGGGAAACAAAATATTTCTCCCAGGGAAGGATCTAAATATTATTCATTTGCCAATCGTTGGCGTTTGGAACCGAAAGATGTTCAAGCCTGGGAGCGGGGTGAACTTGTTGAACCGGTAAAACCGATCGTGTTCTACCTGGACAATACTTTCCCGGAAAACTGGAAACCTGCTTTGCGGGAGGGAGTTTTAGACTG